>NZ_BLBC01000037.1 GCF_009684755.1 Capnocytophaga felis | reverse complement strand
TGGCGCATAATCTCGGAAACCTGCTGTTGCTTGGAAAGATTGGTGTTTTCCATAATAGACGCAACGCGAGCAGTAGACTCCTTCTGTTGATAAGCAAGCATCTCATTTTGTGCATATACCTGGTCTTTCGTATTCTGGCGTGAAGTCGCCGACTGAATGCCAGCAATCTCTTTTTGAGTCTCATTTTGCATCTCGGCAATCTCTTTCTGATTGTCCAGTTGCATTTTAGTAAGCTCTTTTTGATTCTCAAATCCGGCGTCAACCATACCAGCAGAGGAAGCATCAGCACCAGCACGCTCCCAAGCATTAAGCTCAGGAAATGCAGCAGCAAGATAATCACGAGTATCCTTTCCTTTATCAGCGGCAGACTTGCCACCAAGTCCAACCAAATCAAGCAACTTATCAGAAACGGCAGAAGTGCCAGCCTGCAACGTACCTTCAAGAAGTCCTTTACCAGCTTTAGCCATAGCACCAGAAACAAAACTAGGGACGGCCTCATCAGGGTTAGGAACATTAGAGCCTTGAATGGCAGATTTAATACCAGCATCACCCATGCCTACAGTATTGTTATCGGTAGCAAGCACATCACCTTGAATGCCACCGGAGGCGGCTTTTTGACCGCCTCCAAACAATTTAGACATGGCGCCACCAGCAAGAGCAGAAGCAATACCGCCAGCAATAGCACCAAACATAAATCACCTCACTTAAGTGGCTGGAGACAAATAATCTCTTTAATAACCTGATTCAGCGAAACCAATCCGCGGCATTTAGTAGCGGTAAAGTTAGACCAAACCATGAAACCAACATAAACATTATTGCCCGGCGTACGGGGAAGGACGTCAATAGTCACACAGTCCTTGACGGTATAATAACCACCATCATGGCGACCATCCAAAGGATAAACATCATAGGCAGTCGGGAGGGTAGTCGGAACCGAAGAAGACTCAAAGCGAACCAAACAGGCAAAAAATTTAGGGTCGGCATCAAAAGCAATATCAGCACCAACAGAAACAACCTGATTAGCGGCGTTGACAGATGTATCCATCTGAATGCAATGAAGAAAACCACCATTACCAGCATTAACCGTCAAACTATCAAAATATAACGTTGACGATGTAGCTTTAGGTGTCTGTAAAACAGGTGCCGAAGAAGCTGGAGTAACAGAAGTGAGAACCAGCTTATCAGAAAAAAAGTTTGAATTATGGCGAGAAATAAAAGTCTGAAACATGATTAAACTCCTAAGCAGAAAACCTACCGCGCTTCGCTTGGTCAACCCCTCAGCGGCAAAAATTAAAATTTTTACCGCTTCGGCGTTATAACCTCACACTCAATCTTTTATCACGAAGTCATGATTGAATCGCGAGTGGTCGGCAGATTGCGATAAACGGTCACATTAAATTTAACCTGACTATTCCACTGCAACAACTGAACGGACTGGAAACACTGGTCATAATCATGGTGGCGAATAAGTACGCGTTCTTGCAAATCACCAGAAGGCGGTTCCTGAATGAATGGGAAGCCTTCAAGAAGGTGATAAGCAGGAGAAACATACGAAGGCGCATAACGATACCACTGACCCTCAGCAATCTTAAACTTCTTAGACGAATCACCAGAACGGAAAACATCCTTCATAGAAATTTCACGCGGCGGCAAGTTGCCATACAAAACAGGGTCGCCAGCAATATCGGTATAAGTCAAAGCACCTTTAGCGTTAAGGTACTGAATCTCTTTAGTCGCAGTAGGCGGAAAACGAACAAGCGCAAGAGTAAACATAGTGCCATGCTCAGGAACAAAGAAACGCGGCACAGAATGTTTATAGGTCTGTTGAACACGACCAGAAAACTGGCCTAACGACGTTTGGTCAGTTCCATCAACATCATAGCCAGATGCCCAGAGATTAGAGCGCATGACAAGTAAAGGACGGTTGTCAGCGTCATAAGAGGTTTTACCTCCAAATGAAGAAATAACATCATGGTAACGCTGCATGAAGTAATCACGTTCTTGGTCAGTATGCAAATTAGCATAAGCAGCTTGCAGACCCATAATGTCAATAGATGTGGTAGAAGTCGTCATTTGGCGAGAAAGCTCAGTCTCAGGAGGAAGCGGAGCAGTCCAAATGTTTTTGAGATGGCAGCAACGGAAACCATAACGAGCATCATCTTGATTAAGCTCATTAGGGTTAGCCTCGGTACGGTCAGGCATCCACGGCGCTTTAAAATAGTTGTTATAGATATTCAAATAACCCTGAAACAAATGCTTAGGGATTTTATTGGTATCAGGGTTAATCGTGCCAAGAAAAGCGGCATGGTCAATATAACCAGTAGTGTTAACAGTCGGGAGAGGAGTGGCATTAACACCATCCTTCATGAACTTAATCCACTGTTCACCATAAACGTGACGATGAGGGACATAAAAAGTAAAAATGTCTACAGTAGAGTCAATAGCAAGGCCACGACGCAATGGAGAAAGACGGAGAGCGCCAACGGCGTCCATCTCGAAGGAGTCGCCAGCGATAACCGGAGTAGTTGAAATGGTAATAAGACGACCAATCTGACCAGCAAGGAAGCCAAGATGGGAAAGGTCATGCGGCATACGCTCGGCGCCAGTTTGAATATTAGACATAATTTATCCTCAAGTAAGGGGCCGAAGCCCCTGCAATTAAAATTGTTGACCACCTACATACCAAAGACGAGCGCCTTTACGCTTGCCTTTAGTACCTCGCAACGGCTGCGGACGACCAGGGCGAGCGCCAGAACGTTTTTTACCTTTAGACATTACATCACTCCTTCTGCACGTAATTTTTGACGCACGTTTTCTTCTGCGTCAGTAAGAACGTCAGTGTTTCCTGCGCGTACACGCAAGGTAAACGCGAACAATTCAGCGGCTTTAACCGGACGCTCGACGCCATTAATAATGTTTTCCGTAAATTCAGCGCCTTCCATGATGAGACAGGCCGTTTGAATGTTGACGGGATGAACATAATAAGCAATGACGGCAGCAATAAACTCAACAGGAGCAGGAAAGCGAGGGTATCCTACAAAGTCCAGCGTACCATAAACGCAAGCCTCAACGCAGCGACGAGCACGAGAGCGGTCAGTAGCAATCCAAACTTTGTTACTCGTCAGAAAATCGAAATCATCTTCGGTTAAATCCAAAACGGCAGAAGCCTGAATGAGCTTAATAGAGGCCAAAGCGGTCTGGAAACGTACGGATTGTTCAGTAACTTGACTCATGATTTCTTACCTATTAGTGGTTGAACAGCATCGGACTCAGATAGTAATCCACGCTCTTTTAAAATGTCAACAAGAGAATCTCTACCATGAACAAAATGTGACTCATATCTAAACCAGTCCTTGACGAACGTGCCAAGCATATTAAGCCACTTCTCCTCATCCAACGCGTCAGTTTTTGACAGAATCGTTAGTTGATGGCGAAAGGTCGCAAAGTAAGAGCTTCTCGAGCTGCGCAAGGATAGGTCGAATTTTCTCATTTTCCGCCAGCAGTCCACTTCGATTTAATTCGTAAACAAGCAGTAGTAATTCCTGCTTTATCAAGATAATTTTTCGACTCATCAGAAATATCCGAAAGTGTTAACTTCTGCGTCATGGAAGCGATAAAACTCTGCAGGTTGGATACGCCAATCATTTTTATCGAAGCGCGCATAAATTTGAGCAGATTTGTCGTCACAGGTTGCGCCGCCAAAACGTCGGCTACAGTAACTTTTCCCAGCCTCAATCTCATCTCTCTTTTTGCGTTCTGCTTCAATATCTGGTTGAACGGCGTCGCGTCGTAACCCAGCTTGGTAAGTTGGATTAAGCACTCCGTGGACAGATTTGTCATTGTGAGCATTTTCATCCCGAAGTTGCGGCTCATTCTGATTCTGAACAGCTTCTTGGGAAGTAGCGACAGCTTGGTTTTTAGTGAGTTGTTCCATTCTTTAGCTCCTAGACCTTTAGCAGCAAGGTCCATATCTGACTTTTTGTTAACGTATTTAGCCACATAGAAACCAACAGCCATATAACTGGTAGCTTTAAGCGGCTCACCTTTAGCATCAACAGGCCACAACCAACCAGAACGTGAAAAAGCGTCCTGCGTGTAGCGAACTGCGATGGGCATACTGTAACCATAAGGCCACGTATTTTGCAAGCTATTTAACTGGCGGCGATTGCGTACCCGACGACCAAAATTAGGGTCAACGCTACCTGTAGGAAGTGTCCGCATAAAGTGCACCGCATGGAAATGAAGACGGCCATTAGCTGTACCATACTCAGGCACACAAAAATACTGATAGCAGTCGGCGTGTGAATCATTAGCCTTGCGACCCTCGGCAGCAAGAACCATACGACCAATATCACGAAAATAGTCACGCAAAGCATTGGGATTATCATAAAACGCCTCTAATCGGTCGTCAGCCAACGTGAGAGTGTCAAAAACGATAAACCAACCATCAGCATGAGCCTGTCGCATTGCATTCATCAAACGCTGAATAGCAAAGCCTCTACGCGATTTCATAGTGGAGGCCTCCAGCAATCTTGAACACTCATCCTTAATACCTTTCTTTTTGGGGTAATTATACTCATCGCGAATATCCTTAAGAGGGCGTTCAGCAGCCAGCTTGCGGCAAAACTGCGTAACCGTCTTCTCGTTCTCTAAAAACCATTTTTCGTCCCCTTCGGGGCGGTGGTCTATAGTGTTATTAATATCAAGTTGGGGGAGCACATTGTAGCATTGTGCCAATTCATCCATTAACTTCTCAGTAACAGATACAAACTCATCACGAACGTCAGAAGCAGCCTTATGGCCGTCAACATACATATCACCATTATCGAACTCAACGCCCTGCATACGAAAAGACAGAATCTCTTCCAAGAGCTTGATGCGGTTATCCATCTGCTTATGGAAGCCAAGCATTGGGGATTGAGAAAGAGTAGAAATGCCACAAGCCTCAATAGCAGGTTTAAGAGCCTCGATACGCTCAAAGTCAAAATAATCAGCGTGACATTCAGAAGGGTAATAAGAACGAACCATAAAAAAGCCTCCAAGATTTGGAGGCATGAAAACATACAATTGGGAGGGTGTCAATCCTGACGGTTATTTCCTAGACAAATTAGAGCCAATACCATCAGCTTTACCGTCTTTCCAGAAATTGTTCCAAGTATCGGCAACAGCTTTATCAATACCATGAAAAATATCAACCACACCAGAAGCAGCATCAGTGACGACATTAGAAATATCCTTTGCAGTAGCGCCAATATGAGAAGAGCCATACCGCTGATTCTGCGTTTGCTGATGAACTAAGTCAACCTCAGCACTAACCTTGCGAGTCATTTCTTTGATTTGGTCATTGGTAAAATACTGACCAGCC
>NZ_BLBC01000036.1 GCF_009684755.1 Capnocytophaga felis | reverse complement strand
TGGGTGGACACTGGCTTTGAAAAAAAATAATTAACAAGCTTATAAATAATAATTAACAATTATAAATGTCATTTGCTCTGCTATTGCCCCTTTAAAAGGGCAGCTCGTAGAACGGGGATGTAAAAAATAAAACCAGATAATAAAAAAAGGCGATAACCCGAAAAGCCTGTAATAGAGTAGAGAAATGAATAAGATAACCGACTAAATGGATATTTTAAAAGAATTATTGACTAATGTATTAGCCATATTTGCAGGAATAGTGATTCTTGTAGTGGCGTTATTGGCAGGAGTTTTAACCTATAAATTTTGGGATAAATATTATTATTCAATGATTTCTCGCAGAGAAAGATACCGAACCAGCGATTGGGATTTGGGCATCGGTAAAATCACTAAAATACTCGCTGCTCTTATTGTGATAGTGGGGTTTATCCTTTATATGGGTTATATGTTAATTAAAGAATACATTTTAAGTTAAGAAGAACAAAGGTGTAATCCGAAAAGCTATAATAGAGTAGGAGTAATTTAATTTTTTAAGAAAAATGAGATATTTAAATGAGAAAAAAAGTCGTTATAACGATGAAATTAAAATTAGTGTATGGTGGTACATTATAACCGCTGCTTTTGTGGGTTGGTGTGTTTATGACAAAGCTGGTAAAACGTCTTTTGCATTTGCTTTTTTAATGGTTTGTGCGTTACTAATCAGATTAGCTGTGTATGGACTTAAACTACTAAAAGCAAAATACAAGCGTACAAGTTTGAAAAAAAGTTTAAACGATGTAAGCGATAAACACATAGCATACCGAGATTTGAACAATTTCGTTTATTATTGTGTGTCAAAAAAACAATTAGTAAATGAAGCACCATTTGTAAGAGAAAAGTTAAAAGAAATCATTTCGCAAGACTCTTTCATTGTGGATTTAGAAATAAGAGAAGCTGTTAGAATAATGGCATTTTATAAAGACGCAGAAATTGACGATGCTTTTTTAGATGTTTATGATTTGATTATTTTTAGAAGTGAACAAGGATTTAAACATTTTAGCTATTCAAATTATGATGTTGCTTATGCTTTAAGTAGTAATTTGATTTATCTGCATAATAAACATCCTTTTATCAATCCAAAAATAACAGAATTGGAGCAAAAATTTGAACAAAGAATAAATCAAATGATAGGGGAGTATAATGTGGAATATCCTTATGGAGATAAACCTTGTTATGCTGATTTCAAGGTAGGTGTAGTTAATAAAAGAACTAGTGGAGGAGCTATTTATTACGATGAGCAAAATGCGATAGATACAACCCTTTATATTTTTGATGATATTATAGAAATTCATAACCTACACGGAATAAAGAAGATGAATATCAAAAATATTGTAAAAATAGAAGAAAACAAATATAGTACACCGACAATTCTTTTCCCTTCAACAGGAGGTACAATGAATTTGAAATTTGAAAGTGATACACAAGAATGGTACTTTATACAATTAATAAATATGTTGAAAAGCAAGTAATTATGACCACATCAGAAAAATACACCCAATGGGTAGAGAAAGTAATTCCGTTTTTAGAGAAAACAGGAAAAGAATTAAATCGTTGTTGCAGTGTTATGCAGTCCAAACCCGTGTTAGACAAACAACCTCAAGTGCTGTTTTTGGGTTACAATGCTCAAGAAGATTATGGTTTTTTGCCTATTGATAAAACTCGCTTTTTTGAAGGAAATCCGTCTTTTTACACCGAAGAGCGTTACACCAAATGGCGTATTTGGCAACGTTTGTACGGAGCTTTTAAATGGGCAGAACATTTAGACCCCGTTACCGATGGCAATTTTATTTTTATGAATGCGGTTTATTTCGGCACGAAAAACATCAACCAACTTAAAAATATTGAGCAAAGTAAAGAAGTGGTAAATCAATGTCTGGATTTCACTGCGGAAGTGATTCAAGATATTTTCAAACCGAAAAGCATTGTTTGTTTTTCCATTTCCGAGTGTTTTAATCCATTGAAAAAGAAATTTCACTTCACCGAAGAAGAAATCATCACGCCCCAAATGGTAAACGGAGCTTTGGCAGGTATCAAAATAAACAAAGCCTACTGGAATGGGATACCTATTTACGGCATTCCGCACCCATCTGGTCGTTTAAATAATGACGATATGGGAGCAATTGCATTGTTTTTGAAAAAGGAGTTATAAAAACCCTCAAAAACCCTCATTTTCTATTTATTTGATATTTAAAGTATTAAAAACAATATTCAAAAATTTCTCAAAAAAACTTGGTAAAAAGTTTGGAGATTAGATAAAAAGGTTTACTTTTGCACCCGCTTTCGG
>NZ_BLBC01000035.1 GCF_009684755.1 Capnocytophaga felis | reverse complement strand
AAATGAGCCAAATCAGGGTCGTTTTCGATGCGTTCGAGTTCGTTTTTGATAAGCTCTACGACGTCTAATTTCACTTGCTTGTAATTGGCTTGTATTTGTTCTTGCATTTTATCCGTTCCATCTTCATCTACAAAGGATAGAATCTGTGGAATTTTCTGATAATTTTTCATCTCGGCACTTACTTTTTGATTATCCACTACAATTTGAGCGTGAAAAATCTTTTGGTCGATACGCTCGTCAAAATTGTCGGATACAGCTCCTACGAACATTCCCTGTGTAAGATTGGAAATTTTACTAGCAGGAATTAAGCTATCCAATTGCGTGGAGATGGAGGTAGAAACATCATTGCGATTGATGGTTTTGGACTGTCGTTGTTGTAATACTTTCCCGAAACGTTCGGATAGCGTTTTGGCAGTTTCTCCTACGACTTGTCCGCTAAAAATATTCCCTACGGTATTTTGAATTACTTTACTTTCTTTATCTCCGTAATCACGGGTAAGCTGTGAAAAATCCTGAAATCCCAAACATACGGCTACTTTATTACTCCGAGCAGTAGCGATAAGATTGTCCAAACCACGGAAATAAATGGTGGGAAGCTCATCGATAATCACGGAAGATTTGAGTTGTCCTTTTTTGTTGATAAGTTTTACGATCCGGGAATTGTAAAGCCCCAAAGCTGCTGAATAGATGTTTTGCCTGTCGGGATTATTACCTACACAAAGGATTTTAGGTTCTTTGGGATTGTTAATATCCAATGAAAAATCATCGCCTGTCATTACCCAATAGAGCTGTGGCGAAATCATTCTCGATAACGGAATTTTAGCCGAAGCGATTTGTCCTTGTAGTTGGTCTTGTGCTCCGCCTTGCCACGCGTCCATAAAGGGCGAAAGGTAATTTTCTAATTCAGGGTAGGAAGTCAAAATAGTAAAAACATCGGCATAAGGTTTGTTTAGTAGTTCGATGGCGTGTGGGAAAGTACAATATTTTCCGTTTTCATATATTTTTAAAAACCAAATAATAGCCGCTAAAAGGATAATGGGCGATTCTACAAAAAAATCACCTTGCTTTTGTATCCACGAACGATTCAGATTCAACATAATGGTATAGGCACTTTCATAAGCATCGGAAATATCGGTCATAAAATCGGGATTGATGGGATTACATCGATGGCTTTTTCGCGGGTCGTCAAAGTTTATTACATAGAATTTGGGAGGTACTTTGTATTTGTCCAAATGTTTTAACAAGTGGTTATAGGCGATGGTAGAAAGGTCATCAAATTTGAAGTCATAGATGTACATAGCAAATCCTTTTTCGATTTGTTGTTTGATGTAATTATTGACAATGGCATAGGATTTTCCTGACCCCGGCGTTCCCAACACGATGGTTGCCCGAAAGGGATTGACTACATTTATCCAACCTTTGTTCCATTTTTTCTGATAATAGAAAAGTGTAGGCAGGTTGATAGAGTATTCATTTTGCATTAACCGTGTTTCCTGCATAAAAGATTCGTTTTCGTTGTTGAAGACATCGTCCATCAGGTTGTTTTTTAATAAACGACTCATCCACGAACCTGCCATCAGTAGTGAAATATACCCAATGGCTGTGGTAAAAATATAGAAAAACGCCACAAGAGAAGCAGGAGCTTTTAGGTATAAAATCCAAAAGTTTCCAAAGAAAAACAAAACTCCTACTATCAATGCCATATGAATTTTCCGCCACGTGATTTTTTCGTTTTTAACACCTGTGGTTCCCAAACAGCTCAAAGCCAATAGCACAAGGGCAAAACATTTGGTGTATAGTGGATGTGAAAAAAGTCCTGCCGTTCGTTCAAAGTTGGCAAGGATTTTATCCACTACATTTAAAATCCATTTTTCGGCTTGAAAAAAGCCGTAACAATACCAATACAAGTGCATTAACACTACTAAAATACTTACCGCTCTCATAAATGCCATAATCTTGGCAAGAGCTCTTAAATCATCATCGTTTTGCATACTTTTTAGTTTAGATTAAAAAATTAAAAGATTTAAACATTAGAAAATTGGAAAAATGAAAATCAAAAAACAGAAGAAGAGAAAAGATTAGGAAGATATTCTTTTGGATTTCTTTTTGCGTTTTCGTTGCATTTGTCGGATAAAACTTTCTTCCTCGTAATTAACGGCTTGTGTATCCAATGAAAATAAATTCAAAAAACTATGTAACGCTGAATCTGTTCCAAAATCTTTTTGGTAGGATTCATTACATTGAAAATCAATAGAAAAATGGTTATTACTTTCTTCTCTAATAGATTGATTACTTGGTTTTTGTTCCTTGCTACTTACTCCTTGATTCTTGATTACTTGGTTTTTGTTACTTTCCATTTGTTTTTCCCATAGTTCAAAAGCATTGGCAGAAAATGTTCTTCCAAGTCGAGAGCCATTATATACGCATTGGGAATTATGGTCTATAAAAGTGATACCATACAACCGCCCTTCGGCATTTTTTCGTATGACGACATCTATATTTTTAATGTGTAACATTTTTACAAAATCCTCCGTATTTTGAGCGGAATGTTGGGCATTTAAAATTTCACCTTTTAGAAAATCCGTGTCCTGTGTTTTATGAAAGTTCAAATGTTTTTGAAATTGCCTTTCTAAAAAAGGAAGCCCCAAGGATTTTCCCATTTTGGAGGCTTTAAAAGGCTGACTTGCCTTGTTGCCGTTTTCATCCAAAGCAAAATAAACCAAGCCTTTTTTGAGTGTACCTTGCAATTCGCCTTCTACTTTTTGGATGCCTACATTAAATCTGCTAAGTAAAGCCGTGTATTCTCCAAAAGACTGAAACTGATAGTTTTTTATGACCTGCCTAACTGCCGAAGCAATCTGTTTTTTTACTTCGTTTTGGGTATAATCCACTTTGAGTGTTGCAAGATTATTTTCCTTGTTTGTAAGCTCAAAATCATTTTCTAATTCCACTCCTTTTTCATTAGCAATAGCAGGGGTGAGTCCAAATTCATTTTCAATATTTCTGCACACTTTCATTGAGCGGATTTTTTCAAATGAATCGTTTATTTTTTTGCCGTTTTCATCAATGCCAAGCGATACGATATGTATGTGTTCTCGCTCAATATCCGAATGTTTATACACTACAAAAGGTTGCTTACCCCACCCCATTTCGTGCATATATTGTTGTGCTACTTTTACAAAAACTTCATCAGACACGGCATCTTTTGGGTTGGGATTGAGGGATATGTGCAAAATCGGCTTTTCGGTCTTTTGATTGGCAAACAAATACGGAGTAAAAGAACGGGTAATTTCCGATGTCCCTATGCCTCCATTGACAGGCTGAATGATGTTTTGAGTGTGTAAAATCACAGCTTCTTGCTTGTCTAATTTGTTATGATTGTACAGAAGCACTCCCAAAAGATTGCTTCCCCGATGTATTTTAGCGACCATTTTGTGTGTTTTTTTCAGTGATATGTTGTTCTAATCTTTGCGAAAGAGCCATAATTTCTTTACAGATAGCCACCATTTGAGCAGTTTGTTTTTCGAGTTTAAACAGATAGGCAGCGGCTTTCTTTTCGGAAAAATTGCGATACAAAATCTTTACTATCTGATTGTAATTCACGCCCACTGCCCGAAATTGTCCATAGAGTTCGGTAAGTTTGATATAAAAATCCATTACTGATTTATCGATTTTTACACTTTTGATTTCTTTGGAAAATAATACCGAAGTGATAAAATGAGCTTTGACTTTCATTCCTGATTGTTCGAAAAGAGATAAAAATCGAGTATGTTCTACCTGATTGAAACTGATAGTATACCGGTAAATAGCCTTATCTATTTTAGGAACTCTTCCTAATTTTCGTTTTTGAGGTTGTAATTTATTGTCCATATACAATTTTATTAGTAAGTAAAAACCACGACTTTGGAGAGGTTTTCGGCTCCCTGCAAGGGCAAGTGGTTTTGAGATGCGGAAAATATTTTGAGCATCTCAAAACACAACTTGCTCTGTTCGGGTGAACAGAAAATGCTCCCTATCGGTTGCATTGAAGTCAGCTTTGAAAAAGAAAGAAAAACCTTCCAAAATGATTGTCTTTTGTTTTTGTGCAAAACAACCGAATTTCAATCATTTAGCAGGTATATCATTCCTTGCCTTTGAATGCCTTATAATGCCAAAGACTTCCTTATGTAAATACGTGTGTAATTGTGTATGTTTCTTTGTACGTACATACATATGTATGTAGCTACGTAGCTACGTCCCAACGTACTTACATATGTACATACGTACGTAAACAAATACGATAATACCTATGTGATTATCTGCAAACGTAAATACTTACACACTTACCTGTTTGTTTATATGTGTATATGTGTAAATATTTGGATAAGTACGTATCTACTTACAGAAATACACATATAGATACATACATATACACATATATACTCAATTACTTGATTTTGTATATAAGTACGTAAGTAAACACGTAAATAAGTACACATACAGATACGCACTTATGCAAATCTATAAGTACATAAAATTGTAAAAACATATAAACATAAACACATAAAAATATGGAAGCCAAAAACACTAAATTTGTCAGTTTTTCTACCCAAAAAGGAGGTGTCGGTAAAACCACTTTTACCGTACTTGTAGCTAGTTTATTACACTATCGAATGGGACACAATGTAGCCGTCTTGGATTGCGATTATCCGCAGTATAGCCTGAGTCGTATGCGAGAGCAAGACCTTAAAACGGTAATGCAAAACGAACATTTTAAACATACTGTTCACAAGCAATTCAGTCAAATTAACAAAAAAGCCTATCCGATTATTACCTGCAAACCCAATGAAGCCATTGAAAGGGCACAATCTTTTCTTGCTGAAAATCCTTTTCAGATAGATGTGGTATTGTTTGATATGCCCGGTACAGTCAATACGGCAGGGGTGCTGACAGTGCTTTCACAGATGCACCATATTTTTTCACCCATCACCGCCGACAGGGTGGTCATTGAAAGTACACTGAGCTTTACCGAAGTCCTTTCTAACATTATCGCTAAAAATACCCAAAGTGCCATTGAAAGTGTACATCTATTTTGGAATCAGGTCGATGGTAGAGAAAAATCGCCTTTGTATAAAATTTACGAAAAGGTAATTGCCGATTTGAACTTACCGCTGATGAATGCCTATATCTCTGATAGTAAGCGTTTTCGTAAGGATGGAACAGACAATCAAAAATGGGCGTTTCGTTCTACTTTATTACCTGCCAATGAACGATTGATGAAAGGTTGTCATTTAGACGATTTTATAACGGAATTCATTCAAATCGTTTCTCTATAAATCAGTAATTTACAATAAAAAAATACCCCATTTTATTATGAAAGAAAAGAACCCCCTTATCAATGAAAACGAGCTAATGGAACTGATGGCAGGGACTTCTTCGGATGTTGATGCTTTTTCAAAAAACAAAGAGAAAAATCCTCAAACGACAAACGAAAAACCTGCATCCAAAAAAGAATCGCCTCGAAAGGTAAAATCCGATAATCTTTCGTATGAAACCCTATTTTTTAGGCAGGGGGATACATCGGCAAGAGAAGGGAAGTCTGTGTATATTCGCTCGGAATACCATCAACGTATTGCTCGAATTGTTCAAGTTATCGGCGAGGATAAAATTAGTATTTACACCTATTTGGATAATGTTTTAAAAGCTCATTTTGAGCAATATAAACAAGAAATTACCGAAAGTTTTCAAGAAAAATACAAACCTATTTTTTAGTTATGGAAAAATTCATCATCATACTGTTGCTACTGATTATTTTTCTGTTATTATCGGAAAAATTTTCATTGAAAATCGAACGGAAAAAATATTCTAAACCCTTGCCCGAATCCAAAAAAACTCCTGAAAAGCCCGAGCAAAACACTTCTATAATGGGGAAAAGTAAATTCGTACCTCCAAAGCAGGAAAATCCATTAACAGAGGCTGAAAAACAGGCAATTTTAGCAGAGTTTGAGCAGGAAAATGAAAGCAATCTGCCTGATTTTGAAGATGAAGAAGAGGATTTACGAGCGATGCGAACTTCTGAGCAAGACAATGATTTTGCCACGGGCTTGTCTTTTGAGGATTTGGAAAAAGTAGCCGATTTTCTAAGCCAAAATGCATCTTCCACTACAGAAAATAGAGAACTAGCCCAAAAAGTGGTTGGTACCAATCTATTGGAAGAAATTGAAAAAGCCCTACCTGAGGCTTCGCTAAAAGTAGCTCAACTTTTAGACGAAATTTTACCACAAACTCC
>NZ_BLBC01000034.1 GCF_009684755.1 Capnocytophaga felis | reverse complement strand
TGGGTGGACACTGGCTTTGAATAAAAAAATAATTAACAAGCTTATAAATAATAATTAACAATTATAAATGTCATTTGCTCTGCTATTGCCCCTTTGAAGGGGCAGCTCGTAGAGCGGGGATGTAAAAGATAAAACCAGATAATAAAAAAGGCGTAACCTGAAAAGCCTGTAACAGAGTAGGGGTAGTTTAAAATTTTTATAATGAAAAAAGTAATGTTTATTGCAGTATCAGCTTTTTTGGTTGGTTGTAAAAGTTGGGTGCGTATCGGAGATTTGACAGCCATATCAAACCGTAATGTCGATGGAAGTAAAACGTATGTTTTGCTTAGTCGTGATGTGGAAGCCAATGCTTCTTCCCAAACGGGAGATGCTTTAGAACAGGCAGTAGATGAATTAACAAAAAAATATGAAGGAGAATTTGTACGTAATGCTAAGGTGTATGTACGTGATGATGGGAAAAAGGTTCGTGTGGTAGGAGATGTTTGGGGTGAGCAAAATATGAATGTAAATGTAACTACTTCAGCAACAGCTAATGTGGAGCTGAACGTAGGAGATTCGGTAGTCTTTCGTAAGAAAAAAGGAGGAAAACTCATTGACGGAAAAGTGATAGGGTTCAATGCGGGAAAATGTGTTGTGGAATATGGCAACGGTAAAAAAATAGAACTTAGTTATGATGATGTAACTAAAACAAATAAGTAACAATCAGATAAATATTACAGGTAATGAAAAGAAGTATTTTAAAAAACAGAATGTGGCTTTTAGTAGCCTTTGTAGCAACAATGATTAGTGTTTCTTGTTCAAAGGAGGACATTAAAGAAGTTCTTGAAGGAAAGAAAACAGAAGTAACGGTGTATTTAAAAGATAGCGATGGCTCTCCCTTGAATGGTTGGGTAGTCTATGGATTTAGTGAATTTGCTTGGAACAGTGGATCAATATTTCACGCCAAGCAGTCTGCTACTGAAGGAGATGGGAAAGCAACGTTTATTTTAGAAAATCATAATATAAAAGGTAAGCAAGAAACTTACCGTTTTGTGGTGTATTATACGTTAACCAAAAAGAATATTTTTGGACAAGAAATTACAAAGGAAAGTCTTAAAAAAGTAGTTCCCGTAACGATAAAACAAGGTGAAAACAAAACTGTAGAAATAAAATTAGATTAATAAATAAAAACATTGCATTTAAATATAAATAAAATGAGAAAAATAGCAACTATTTTCTTAAGTTCATTACTATTAATGATAGGATGTGGTAAGTCAGATAATGGAAGTGATACTCCTGAAGCACCTTCAACACCTCAAAATGTAAGTGTAACAGCAGAAACACTTTTAGGGACTTGGCAACTTATTGAAGCTGAAAAAGATGGTAGAAAAATATCACAATCAACTGACGTTGATGAAAAGAAATCTTGGCAATGTAACAAACAAGGTACAATTGCTTTTTCAACAACAATTATGCAAATAACTCGATATAAGTTGTATGGCGACTTATGTAGAAAAGATCAGTTATATGATAAATATGTGGTTAAGAATAGTAAAATATATGGGCTTGATAAAAATAATAGAGAAGTTTATCTCTTGACAGTTTCTATTGCAGGTGACCAATTGACACTGAGTAGAGAAGGAGAAAAAGATAAAGTAATTTATAAAAAATCAAGCAACGTACAACCTACAGCTCCTGTTGAGAAACCGGCTACCGTTGAGGTTACTGTAACAGGTTCTTCTTTAGATAATGTAAAAGTAGTAGTGCGTGAGAAAATATCAGAGCGTGTTTATGAAAACATTACAGAAGGAAATATTACAAGTGGGAAGTTTTCTTTTGATGCAAAGAAATATATAGGAAAAGAGTTGTATTTTGTTTTAAGAAACAAAACTACAGACGAAGATGTTTCAGCAGAAGTTCAGAAAACAATAACTGAGGGAAGTAATGCGGTTTCGTTAATATATGCTGTGAAAGTATATACGGCTAATATTACAGTAACTCAAAATAATGCACCATTGGCAAATCAAAAGGTATACGCATTATCAGGAATTGAGTTTGATGCCTTTGTTTCTATAGCAGCTTTAGCGGGTAGAAATTATGATACATTTGCTCAGTCTGTTGAAACAACCTATAAAACAAAAGCAATAACCAATACACAAGGTGTTGCTACGTTTGAGAATTTAAAACCACAGATTTCAAATCTTACAAACTATACCTTTGTTGTATTAACAAGAACGGCTCCTTATTATAAATCTGTAAAACTTAATATGAATGGTACGACTCAGGCGGGTACTATTTCGCTTTCAGGAGATGGGAATCAAGGAGGAAATAATCAAGGAGGAGGAACAAACAGTAAAATCCAAGTGATGTTTTTTGTATTTGATACTGACTATGGTTTATTGCAAAATGCCACAGTTGAAATAGGTGGTGTGACAGGAAAAACAAATGAAAATGGTTTTGTTGAATTCCAAGGAAATCCGAACGCTACATATAATTATAAGATAACTTCTGAATGTGGTGAAATTAGAACAGGAACAATCAGAACAGGAGAAATATTTCATCAGGAATATGTAAGGGACTTTACACCACAAGAAGGGACTATCTCTATCACTAATAATTCTAATGGAGGGAATCCATATACAATTAAAGTAGGAGATAAAAGTTGGCGTTTGGAAGCTGGAAAAACGTTAAATGTAAAAGTAAAAGTAGGAAAAGAGTACAAAGTAGAGTGGAAACAAATTAGCGGATATTTGATTTATCCTACAACAGGAAGTAAAAAAGTTTCTTCAACTTGTAAAAACAAGACAGTAACAGTAAGTTTTTCTTAGAATAGCCAGTACAAAACCGAAGATTATAATCTTCGGTTTTTTTGATTTTTATGGTAATTTCATAAGTATTATTAGAGTCGGATATGACTTATGCTTATATTTTTATAATAATGATGTTTTGTATTGTTTTGATTTTCAATACATATATTTATTTACTTAAATAAATTTGCAAAAAAACTTGGTAAAAAG
>NZ_BLBC01000033.1 GCF_009684755.1 Capnocytophaga felis | reverse complement strand
TACTTCGGGTTTGGGTTTCCCTCTCGGGGTCGGTCAGGTAAATATGAGACAGAGAGGATGTAAAAACGTACTCTTTCTTACCTTTTGCCAGTTCAACATATTCATTTTCAATCCAAAATGTTTTTCGTTTTTCGGGTGATAACCATCTTTTTTCTATGGCTTTCCCATCAACAATATCGTCAAAAGCTGTCCAACGATGGACTTCTTTGATAAACACTTCCTCTATGGGTTGCACCTTCGTGTAAGTGGCAGTTTTAGAAATAACCTTTACGCGAGTACCCTTATGGTATGGGGGCGATACAAAATTAAGCTTTAGATAAGACTTTAATTCTGTGCCTTTTTTAAGCTCAAAATAAAATTTTTCATTATCTCCCTGTTTTTGCTTATTTTCGATGAATTCTTTACCATCATCGGGAGTAAACACCTCAATATGAGTCGCTACATAATTCGGATTATTAAACAATCCTTGCTTGCCTACCCAACCAATAAGCTCACCCGCTTTTACGTCAATATCACAAGTTACCACTTCGTCTTTCGGACTATAACTTTTCAGAAATTTAGGTAATAAATTAGGTTCTGTAGCAGTTTTCCCCGTATCGTTTTTCTGAGCTTCTTTACTCTCAGAAGGTTTTGTAGCCAAATGTTCCTCTAAGATAAATCCTTCCTTACCTTGGTATCCGACTTTATACCAAGTATGTTTTTTGTCCTTCCCTTGAACTTCGGTTTTATCCAAGATGGTTACTTTTTCTCCATCTTTGATAACTCCTTTTGTGGGAGTATTGCTTCTCGCCTGCGAATACAAAAGAAGTCCTCTATCGCCTCTCTTATCACCCCAGAAAACAATCCTCCCCGATTCGTTCAATGTTTTTGTTTGGTTCTTTTCTTGCGGAATTTGAACATTTTTTCCTTCAAAAGCTACCTGATAAATACCTTGAACTTCATCTTTGCTTTGTATTTGCACTTGTGAGTACAAAGGTATAAACGATTTGCCATCTGACGAAAACACACCGCTTTCTTGTTTAAATACTTTTATTTTTACGGTATATATGTTTTCCTTATTTTGCTCTTTGGGTTTACTTTCCTCCTTTTGTTGTTGTGAACCAAAACTCAAATGCTGGTACAAACTGTAAAAAGTCATTTTTTTCTTCCCACTACTTTCATAATCGTGACGTATAACCACAAAATTGTTTGAGAAAAAAAACTCTTTCCCTCCCTTACCTTTCACTTTCTTAAGTTCTTGGTTGTATCGAAAAGCTATGATTTTTCCGTCCGCAATAGCTTTTATGGGTGTTTTGTTTTCTACCCCTTCGATATGTATTCCTCCGTGCCAACAGTGATAATATCCAATAGGATAAAATCCGTTTTGTAAGCTCGTGTTCTTTTCTGCCGGATAACTAACTTTCATAAAAAATCATTTTTAAATATTTAAATCAAAAAATGGTAAGTTATTTATTTCCTCTTTTTTTTCGAAAGTTACTTCCGTAAAAGCAAGTGCTTCGATAGCTTCTATTTCCATAGGTGAGCTTCCTCCCGTACCTATCAAAACCGTAGCCTCTCCACTTACGATTGTACCTCCGTGGGCGGTCATATCACCTACAGTTGCCGCAGGCTTTCCCTCTATCAACACACTATTAACTCCTTGCACAATAATATCAGGTCCGCCTGTAGCACATATGCAAGTTTCTCCTACAGTAGTGGCGGGCTTTCCTCCAATAAGCACACTGCTTGCCCCTTTGCTTACAGGTCCTCCTACGTGAGGTGTAGTCCCCGTGGTCATTGGGCAAACGTGCATACTCCCTTGTGTAGCTGCTTGTCCTGGCATTTTTCTGTATTTTTAATTAGTTAATTTTCACAATGTTTGCTGTTATCTCAGCTAAGCTTTTACCTGTAACTTTAGTTTGGGCTCCATTGAATTCAGCTTGTGTTTTACCTTCCACAATAGTAGTATCTGCTCTCAAAGTGGCTTTATTTTGAGCCTCAACCCTCAAAGTATCGTTACTTTTTAATGTCATTTCCTCTTCTGACTGCAAACGAACACTCGTTTTACTTAACAGTTCCATATCCGATTCCGAATTAAGAACTGTTTTTGATTTTGAATTGATAAATACATCCTTCTGTGTGGTAATCTCCACATTTTCTTCAGCATTTAACTTTATGTTTTTTGCTGAAAATTCCATCGTTTCTACTGATTGTACTAACAGAGATTTTTGTTCCGTATCAAAAGTAATTACACTTCCGTCTCTATCCTTGATAGTGATTTTTTCGGCATCTTTTGTATCATCAAACGTAATTGTGCTACCACTTTTCGTAGTAATACTCCTTACATTATTTGAAACCCCCGAAGCATTTTTGCCGTGAAACATACTGCCACTCACATAAGGACGATGAGGATCACCCTGCTCAAAACTTACCATTACCTGATCGCCTAATTCCGGTATAAATACTACTCCTCGATTACAGCTACTATCCGATAACAAACCCCCATCAATACTCTGCACCCTGAGCCAATTCGTCTTCAAACCTTTTTGTTCTTGCCAATAAAATTGAACTCGCACTCGACCCCGTCCATCAGGATCATCGTTATCCACAACCCTCGCCACCTCGGGGTAAGCCACCGTTTGCGGAGTAAACAAACAAAACTCCAAGCCTTCGGGAACAGCCATAAAATGATTAACATACCCTCCATCTCTGGCTACTTGATGTTCCAAAAATATCACTCGATATACCCCTATCTCCCTTCCCAAATTATAATGCTCCGAAAAGTGAACCCGTATCAAACCTCCTATCTTAACTCGGGAAGTCTTCGTCTTACCCTCTATAATATGCATCCTGCCTAAAGTACCCACACAATGTCCTTGCAGAACACTATCCAATTCGCCCGATGTACTCGTCGCTGCAGGCGATATATGCATCGAATTATCCGAATATAAACCCTTATGACGTTCCAAAAGCGGAGTAAATATCGTATTTTGACGCTTAGGAATTGTCGCTTCTTGAGATAGCAAATATGTATCTTGCTCCGCAAAATAATCATAATGTGAAAAACGATGTGCAACAGTCTGGGTCGATGTACGAAAACTGATGATATCCTCATCAAAAGTAAGCTTCTGCTGATTGCCCGAAGGTGGCTCTCCAAAGACTAAAGTCTTTCCATCGTAGAAAAATAATTCGTTATAAATCGAAGACAAACGATTTAAAAATCCGAATACACTTTCCTTATACTGCATTGCAAAGGGAAGAATCCCTTCAAATTTTGGAACACAATGTGTAGCGAAATGTTGTGAATAATCATTCGTCAAATTCTCTACAATATCCAAAAGAGTACTATCCGTAAAAGAATGCATTGAGGCAGCTCCATCAAGTAAACAAACAGCTCCTTTGCCTTTATAGCAAAGAGAATTCACATTCGGCTTGTCTCTTGCAGTTTCCCAAACATTACTAACCACCTCTGTAATAAAACCAACAAACTCATATCTATTAGACGCGTGCTCAAACAAGATATGAATACGTTCGCCTACATAATTCGTAAGCGATTGAGGGGGAACGCGAGAAATTAAATCCTCTTTACCTAAAAAATCCTGTGTAAACTCAAAACTATGACAAGAATTAAGTTCTTGCCTAAGTATCAAAGTATTAAATACAATTGGAGACCCCTGCAAATAAACAGACGTTTTTACATCTTTTAAGTCGGATAAGAAAGTCGAAAATGTGTTTGATGTCGATTCCATAGCAATAATTTTTTTAATAAAGAAAATTTCCTCAAAATTTTAACATCGTTTAAAGAATTTTATACCTCTTTAAAACGCTCGAAAGGTACAAAAAAAAATAGAAAAAGTAACCTTGAATAAAATTATTTATCAAAGTTAACATAAGATGGTAAAAAACTTCTTTATAATCCTGTTTAAATATCCTTTATAATTCTAAAAAAATCAAATCATCTCAAAAGAAAATTTATGATTTTTAAGAAAAACAAAAGAAAAAT
>NZ_BLBC01000032.1 GCF_009684755.1 Capnocytophaga felis | reverse complement strand
AGATTTACCATTGTCCAACACGTAGATTTTCTCGCGTTGTTGTTGGGCAAAATGATAGGCATATCCCACCGAAAACAAACTTATTAACAAACAAAAACTAGCAAAGACGAGAGTGTACATCCGAATTTGCTTAAATCCGTTTTCGATATTTCTAAAAATTTTGAATTCCATTTTTATGTTTTTTTTAATATTACTTTTAGTTAAAAGTAGTTGGTTGATAGTAATCAATGAATCCGTCAACCACCTGATTCTTATTTTTTCAACAATTGTCCCGAAATATTTCCCGTAGCGGCACCTGCTCCGGCTCCTACAACATTCCCCGTTTTGGTTGCTGTTTGATTAATATTTCTGCCGAAATTGCCCATACCTCCGGCTTGTATAATCCAACCGGAAACCGTTGGAATGGTAAAATATCCGATGATGCCGATAATCATAAAGATGATATACACCGTATTGGAAGTATCGGGAATAAAATGAGGATCAGATAGTTGTTCGATGTCTTTTTCGATAATAAGCGATTGAATACGAGCCAAAATGGCACTGAACAAATCCGATACGGGAAGCCACAGATACACGCTTACATAACGGGTAATCCATTGAGTCATTGTCGATTGAAAACCATCCCAAACCGAAATGGCAAAAGCCAAAGGACCTAAAATGGAAAGTACAATCAGAAAGAAAGTACGAATGGTATCAATGACCAATGCTGCCGCTTGAAAAAGCATTTCCAAAAGCTCTCGAAACCACGCCCGTATGCTTTGTTTAAGGTCGTACATTCCTCGCTCAATGTACATCCCTGCCATTACCACCATATCCGAAGGACTCCAACCCAATTCTTCCAATTTTTTGTCAAAGGCTTCATCGGAAACCAAATAAGCCGTCTCGGGATTTCTCAGTTGTGCCTCTCGTTCCAAGCGGTCTTTTTGTTGTTGGAGTTTGTGTAAATCCAAGGTTTGGGATTCTAAAATATGGTGCGTTCCTGTAACCACAGGGCTTAGTACGGCATTCATCGTTCCTAAAACTAACGTGGGAAAAAACAGCACACAACCACCAATGGCAAAAGGTCTAAGTAGTGGATATACATCCACCGCTTCGGCTCTTGCCAAGGCTTGCCATACCTGCATCGCCACGTAAAACAACGCTCCCAACCCCGCAATGCCTTTGGCAATCCCTGTCATCTGTGCCGTAAGAGGCATCATATCATCGTATAAACTCCTGAGGATTTCGTGTAAATTTTCCATATATCTAATTACCAATATTTCATTTCATTGCCATAAAGGGAAAGCACTCGTCGTGTATCGTTTTTCTTCTTGGCTCTGAGATAACTTACCGAAATGTTTTTTTGAGTGTAATACCGAACTAACAGATAATATTCCTTGACTTCTTTATGTACCCTATCGATGATATCCAAACGCTCTTTATCGTTCATCGATAAAGAAGAAGCGTTGACAATCTGCTTTAAATCTTTCAGTAAATTAGAACTCTCTGCCAAAAGTTTAGAATACCCAAAGGCTATGGCATTGAGTTCTTCAGCCGAAAAATTGGCATCTTGAGTCATCTTTTTGAAATTGGTAACGTACATTTGAGAAATATCTCCCACCATCAGTACCGTTTCTTGTACCTTTCGGGCATCTTTTACCAAATTATTGACACTTTTAAGAGCATCGTAATATTTTTTTCCTTGATTATACACCTTTTCTACCTCTTTAAAATTGTTGAGCATATTTCGGGCGGTAGAAGAAGTTTGTACAATCTGTTGGGTGGTATTGACAATACTTTGGGCTAAATTCGTTGGGTCTGTAACCACAAATTGTGCTTTTACACTGCTAAACATTAGCAGTAAAAACATTCCTGTTACAATGTGTCTTGTTTTCATCTTTTCCTTTTTTTTGTTAAACTTCTTATACTTTTTTCTATTGCCTATTCCCTAATACCTATTGCCTGTGTTTATTGTCTACTCATCTGCTCAATGGCTTTTTCTAAATTGCCGTCGAACTGTCCGGTGAGTTGCATCAGTTGGTGTTTTTCGCTCTCTTCGGTAGTGTACGCAAAATATTCCTGACGGCTTACCTCAGTGGCATACACAGCCGAATGTGTCCCTCCCAAACCAATCCACACTTCTTTGTATTTGCGTTTGGGGTCGTTATTTAAGTTGATAGAAAGAATTTGTGCTTTTTCCTTTTCAGTAAGCCCTAACATCGTTTGAATCGCATCGAACTTGTTCATATACTTGCGTTGGTCGAGCAAAATTTTGCAATCCGAATTGTTGATAATACTTTCTTTGACAATGGGTGAATGGATAATATCGTCCACCTCTTGGGTAACAATTACCGCCTCACCGAAGAATTTACGCACCGTTTTAAACAGGTATTTGATGTATTCCGCCATACCTTCCTTAGCAATGGCTTTCCACGCTTCCTCTATCAGAATCATCTTACGAATCCCTTTAAGTCTTCGCATCTTATTGATAAATACTTCCATAATGATAATGGTTACCACAGGAAATAATATCGGATGGTCTTTGATAGCATCTATTTCAAAAACGATAAATCGCTTGGAGAGCAAATCCATTTCTTTGTCGGAATTGAGCAAATAATCATATTCTCCACCTTGGTAATATGGCTCTAATACATTTAAGAAATTAGCTAAATCAAAATCCTTTTCGCGTACTTTTTTCTCCTTTAAAAGTGCTGCATACTCGCCTTTGACAAATTCATAAAAGCCATTAAAAGCAGGTTTTTGATGCTGATTTTCTTTAACTTGTTGAATGTACAGATTCACTGCATTGGAAAGAGCTACCTCTTCCGAGCGGGTGGGTGGCTCATCATCGCGTTTCCAAAGGGTTAGGATAAGCGTTTTGATACTCTCCCGTTTTTCAATATCAAACACCCCATCGTCTGTGTAAAACGGATTAAAGGCTATGGGATTATCCTCCGTATAAGTGAAATAAATCCCATCTTTTCCTTTGGTTTTCTGATGTATCAGTTCACACAATCCTTGATAGGAATTTCCCGTATCCACTAAAACAATGTGTGTCCCTTGCTCGTAATATTGCCGAACCAAATGATTGGTAAAAAAGGATTTACCACTGCCCGAAGGTCCTAATACGAATTTATTTCGGTTGGTGATAATTCCTTTTTTCATCGG
Organism: Capnocytophaga felis; assembly: GCF_009684755.1. GTDB lineage: Bacteria > Bacteroidota > Bacteroidia > Flavobacteriales > Flavobacteriaceae > Capnocytophaga > Capnocytophaga felis. The sequence goes on along the minus strand of NZ_BLBC01000032.1, from coordinate 1,228 downwards.
CAAATCCGAAATGTCCAAATGAATGGGATTGCCCGTAAGCCTATCTGCCATTTTGATTCCGAAAGGACTTGGCGAGTTTTGATAATTCGTCTCTTGGGTGAAGAAACACAAGGCAGGTTCAATGAACGTGTAAAACGTTTCTTCACTCGGAAAATCCGCTCCGTTACCTGCAATGCCCGCCCAATAAAGTGTAGCTGTATCAATGGTATTATGTCGGGGTTTGCATTCCATCGAAGCCAAGGCACTACCCACATCGTTTTTGAGCGTCCTAAGTTCCTGAGGGTTATCCGACCACGACATTACATTAAAATGAGCTCTCACAGATGCCAAGCCTTGCGAATGAGCTACATTGAGGTATTCTTCTATCCACTGCTTATTGATTTGATTGGCTCTACTGTACCTCGAAAGCGAGTGCATATTACGAGCTGATTTTTCAAACTTTTGTAGGTTTTCCTGTGAATTGTCTAAAAACAAATATTGATTGTAAATATGATTGCAACTCAGCAGTAGCCCAACAGGTGAGGCAAACGATAGCAAACAATCACTCTTATCCGTGGATAAACGTTCATAACAGCTCTCAGGGGTAACGCTTGTTGGCAAATCCTCCGTATCGGAAAGCGTATGTAAACACAGCTTTTGATTGCCAATACGCATCTGTTCTGCCGAAAGACAAATATCCTGCAAGGATACATTGTCATCGGTGGAAAGACTTAAATACTGCTCAAAGAGTCCTTTTTTATCTTTTGTACCAATGTAATCTGTTTCGGTCAGTTGTGTAATGTGCAAAAATCCCGAATCGTTTAAAATACGTTCCATCTGCCTAACAGCCTCCAAAAATTGAGAGATGTACTCTTTGTTTCTGATTTCTTTGGGTAGAAAATTGCCTTTACAAAGCGATGAAAAATTACTCTGTGACTGCATTCTGTTTTTGGTGGTTTTGGTCAAAAACAAGTAACATCGGTGATGCAAAAATGGACGTTCATTGAAATGTTTTTCATACGAACGAGATAGAAAAGTAGTGTTTTCCGATTGTAAATTAGGAGTGTAGTTCTCTTTGAGAAACCAATCTTGCTTATGAATCACCGTGTATTCGGGAAGTACTTTTATAGCCTTATACCAAAGTGAATGCAACAGCTGATAATCTTCTCCTGAAAGGGTAAAAAGCTCGGGCAATTGCACGGAAAAACCAATAGTAATATCGGCTTCTTTGCTCAGCAAACAGTCGTTT
>NZ_BLBC01000031.1 GCF_009684755.1 Capnocytophaga felis | reverse complement strand
AAAAGTTTAAACAAGTTTATTGATAAAATTAAAGATAATCATTAAATTTTGAATTATTTCATCAGATTTTCTATTTCTGATTTTACAATAATATGCTTCTTACCTAATCGTATCATTTTTATACGCTCCTCTTTGATTAACTTCCGAACCGTGGAATCACTTAAATTCATCAAAGCACAAACCTCAGAAATACTCAAATACGTTTTCTTGTTTAAAGACTCTATATCAGCACTTTCAGAAATATTATTAAATTTCAAAACTTTCTTTTCAACAGATTGTTCTTCCTTTACTTTTTCAAGTTTTTCTTGTTTTATCCTTTGTTTATAAGCCTTTTGACTACACTTATGAGAACAATACTTCGTGTAGAAAGTTTTTGCTATAAACTGTTCTTTACAATGAACACAAATACGTTCAACCCTGATGTTACTACTCATTTTTATTATTGTCTTTCTTACATTATCGTGTCGCAAAACTCAACCGAAATTCGTTTCAAGACAACAAGTAATTTAAACGTAAAACACAAAAATCAGATAAACGCCTGTAAAACTAAAAGTTACATCACATTTATCTGATTAAAAAAACAACTAATTGATAATTAGCTATTCACTTTATTTAGAAATCATTACTTCTCTTTTCTCAATAGTTTAGCTATCTTCAACGCTTGTGCTTTCGCCTGTTTAAACGCTTCTTGTTCCGTCAAACTTTCATTGTATCTTCTGATAATTATTCCCTGCAAAATAGCTCTCTGTTGTTGTTCGACCCAACTTTGAGGTAAAGAAGGTTCAAACTGTTGAGCTATCTTCAAAGGACTATTGTATAATTCCCTTTCTTCGTCAGTTAAAGTTGTAATAATATCTTCTTTTTCCATTGAATACTACATTTTTATATCTATTTATTACTTCTGTTTACTTTTTATCCTCTCTGCGTTAGTAATTAATATCTATGTATTTACGATTATCTTCCATTATTTAGTAGTATTTACGATTGATAATTTCTCCATAGTGTCTCAGTACACTCTCAAAAATTTGTTTCAAAACAACATAGTATCCAAATTAGTGACTCAAAAAAGTAATAATAAACAATACAATGTATCAAAATGTAACACAAAAAAATTTGATAATCACCTATAAATCTGAAAAATAACTCTGCATTTAATTGATAAACAACAACTTGATTTTCATCATCCTATTTGCCGATACAGAAATTCGCAAATATATTCCCGAGTACTTCGTCATTAGTAACTTCGCCAGAGATGGTTCCGAGGTGGTATAAGGCTTCGCGAATGTCAATGGCAAGTAAGTCGCCTGAAAGATTCCTTTCCAAACCTTCCTGAACTTTTATAATTTCAGAAAGAGCATTAGCAAGTGCTTCGTAATGACGTGAATTACTAATAATTACATTATTTGCAGAGGACGTAAAACTGTCAGCATACGTTGCGAGTTCTGACTTCAATAGGTCAATATTTACATTCTCCTTAGCAGAAATTCCCAAAATAATATCCGTATATTTAGGGACAAGTTCTGACTTCAATTTTTGGTCGAACTCTCCAAATTCTTCACCTGATAAATCTACTTTGTTATGCAGAAGAATAATTTTTAAATCCTCACGATATACTTCTTTCACAAAGTCAATAACTTCCTGAGGATGATTATCTAACTCATCGTAGAGATACAATAGAACATTGGCTTGAGCAATCTTTTCTTTTGCTTTTTTTACGCCAATTTCCTCTATTTTATCCGAAGTTTCACGAATACCTGCCGTATCAATAAATCGGAAAGCTGTTCCACCTATGTGTAACACTTCCTCAATGGTATCGCGTGTTGTTCCCGCAATGTCCGACACAATCGCTCGTTCCTCATTTAAAAGAGCATTCAAAAGTGTTGATTTCCCTGCATTGGGTTTTCCCACAATCGCTACCGGAACTCCATTCTTAATGACATTTCCCGTTGCAAATGAATCCATCAAACGTTTAATTGTCTTTTGAATCTTTAAAAGCAGTGTACGAAATTGATTTCTGTCAGCAAATTCTACATCTTCTTCAGAAAAATCAAGTTCCAATTCAATTAAAGATGCAAAATTCAACAATTCAGTACGAAGTTCCTCAATTTCAGAAGTAAAACCTCCTCGCATTTGTTTCATAGCAATGGCGTGAGAAGCTTCACTGTCGGAAGCAATTAAATCAGCTACGGCTTCGGCTTGTGATAAATCCATCTTTCCATTTAGAAATGCCCTCAAAGTAAACTCTCCCGCCTTTGCTAATCGACATCCTTTAGCAAGACAAACTTTTATCACTTGCTGAATAATGTAATTGCTTCCGTGACAAGAAAACTCTACTGTAGGTTCTCCTGTATATGACTTCTTACCTTTAAAAATCGTAGCAAGACATTCATCAATTATAGTTTCTCCTTCAAAAAAATATCCCAAATGAACTGTATGTGAATTGGAATTACCTAAACTCCTTCCGTGATGTGCTTTAAAAACGCTATCAGCAATTGAAATAGCGTCATTACCTGATATTCTGATAATTGAAATAGCTCCACTTCCCGAAGCTGTTGCCAGTGCTATGATAGTTTCATTCATTTTTTTATGATTTTTTATATGTAAAATTCTTTTTTATATCAAATTATTTAAAAGAATATAGTCCAAAAGATATTTTATATTTAAATTTTCTATTGAATTTAAGTATTGTATATGATAAAATCTTATATTTCATATCATTTCTTTTATATTAGTTATAAAAAATAATGAATAATCATTCTTTTTTTAAACATTACACATATAATAATATAAATACAAAATTGAAACTACATAAATTCATAAAAATAATCAAGTTTCATCTTATGAAATAAATACATTTTAAACTATTAAACTTAAATCACTCAATGTAATTAATTCATAATTATATTTTAAAAATAATTCACCCAATGCAATTAGTTTATTTTATCATATTAAATTTATTACATTGAATGCAATCAATTTATTTCATCGATTTAAATTTATCACATCAAACGCAGCGAATTTATTTTATTAAATTAAACTTATTGTATTGGGTGAAACAAAGTATTTTTAGATTTTTACTAAAAAATAATTTATGATTTTATATACTTCATCTATTATTTTACTTGATTTTCTAAAAAGAATTGATAGGTTTATTTTTCTTCTATATCAGTTTTAAAGATGATTTAAGTATTTTATAGATAAAAAATAAAAAGAATAACTATTTTTATAAAGCAATCACAACTTCTACACCTCGTTTTTCCAATTCTTCAACGAATTCAGGGTCGATGGAAGCATCTGTAATCAACACATCTATTTTTTCAACGTAACATATAAATCCAAATCCGCGTCGGTGTATTTTTGAAGCATCAGCAAGCACAATCACCTGATCAACTCGTTCCAACATTTTCCTGTTCAAATGAGCCTCTCCTGCATTTGTGGTGCTTATACCAAAATCAAGGTCAATTCCTTCGATTCCTAAAAATAAAGTTGTGCAAGAAAAATTACTCAATGTTTCTTCTGCCAAAGCTCCTATCGTAGAAGTAGAATTTTTACGAACTTCTCCACCCAAATGTATCGTATTGATATTTTGTTTTTTACAAACATCTAAAGCCACCCGAAGCGACGGAGTAAGAACCGTAATATTTTTATTATCAGGAAGTTTTTGTGCTAATAAATGAATCGTTGTACCTGAAGAAAGAATGATAAAATCTCCTTCTTTCACGTAATCCAATGCTTTGTTTGTAATTTTTTGTTTTTGTTCCACATTAAGCATTTCTTTTTCCGAAATGGTTTGGTCAAAAACATATCTTCCTTGTTTGCTCGCTCCTCCGTGTGTACGATGAAGATAACCTTCTCGTTCTAAAAGAGTTAAATCCTTACGAATTGTTACTACAGATACATTTAACTTCTCACTTAATTCATTTACACTGATGTATTTTGTAGTCTCTAAAGCTTCTACTATTTTGATTTGACGTTCATTAAGAGCTTTCATAACTTCTATTTATTAAAGATTTTAAACACTGATACGACAAACTTACTATAATTTTTTTTTACAACAAATATTTTATTCAAATTCCGAAGTAAAATGTAGCTTCACGTTCGGATATTTTTGTTTTACCATCTCGATGGAAAATGCCGAATCGGCAAGGAAAACACGTTGCCCTTGTTTGTCGCGAGCCATATATTTTTGCTTCACACGAAGAAAATCCTGAAACTCGGCATCTTTCGGATTTTCAGGCTCTTCCACCCAACAGGCTTTATGTATCGGGAAGGTTTCGTAACTACATTTGGCTCCGTATTCGTGTTCCAATCGGTACTGAATAACTTCATACTGCAACGCACCAACCGTTCCGATGACTTTTCTTCCGTTAAAATCCAATTTGAAAAGCTGTGCCACACCTTCGTCCATCAGCTGGTCAATACCTTTTTCCAATTGTTTGGATTTCAATGGGTCAGCATTGTTGATATAACGGAAATGTTCCGGAGAAAATGACGGAATTCCTTTAAATTGAAGTACTTCGCCTTCGGTTAAAGTATCCCCGATTTTGAAATTTCCGGTATCGTGAAGTCCCACAATATCACCAGCATACGAAATATCAACCACTTCTTTTTTCTCCGCAAAAAAGGCATTCGGACTTGAAAATTTTAGCTTTTTGCCGTGGCGAACGTGCAAGTAAGGTTTGTTTCGTTCAAAAGTTCCCGAAACGATTTTCACAAACGCCAAACGGTTGCGGTGGTTTGGATCCATATTGGCGTGAATTTTGAAAACAAATCCGCTAAACGTATTTTCATCAGGGTTTACCACGCGTTTGTCGCTAGCCTTGGAGCGGGGCGACGGAGCAATTTCCACAAAGCAATCCAAAAGCTCACGAACGCCGAAATTATTCAATGCCGAGCCAAAGAAAACAGGCTGTTGTGTTCCGTTTAGGTAGGCTTCGCGGTCAAAAGGCGGATACACTTCGTACACCAATTCCAACTCACTACGCAGATTTTCAGCCGATTTTTCACCGATGATTTTATCCAATTCGGGGTCGTTCACATTATCAAAAGCGATGGTTTCTTCGATATTTCTTCGGCTATCGCCTGAAAATAAGTTGATATTCTTTTCCCAAATATTATAAATTCCTTTGAAATCATACCCCATTCCGATTGGGAAACTAAGTGGCGTTACTGAAAGTCCAAGTTTTTGTTCTACTTCGTCCAAAAGGTCGAAAGCATCTTTCCCTTCTCGGTCTAACTTATTGATAAACACGATCATTGGGATATTTCGCATACGGCAAACTTCTACGAGTTTTTCGGTTTGCTCCTCCACCCCTTTGGCAACGTCAATCACCACGATTACGCTATCAACCGCCGTTAAGGTTCGGAAAGTATCTTCGGCAAAATCTTTGTGCCCAGGCGTATCTAATATATTGATTTTATAATCTTTATAATTGAAAGCTAAAACGGAAGTCGCCACCGAAATCCCACGTTGACGCTCAATTTCCATAAAATCGGAAGTAGCTCCTTTTTTGATTTTGTTGCTTTTAACGGCTCCCGCTTCCTGAATGGCTCCACCGAAAAGCAATAGTTTTTCCGTCAGCGTAGTTTTTCCGGCATCGGGGTGGGCAATAACGCCAAAGGTTCTGCGTTTTTGTATTTCTTGAAGTATCGACATCTATAAAATATTCTTTTTTAAATAATTCCGAACGCAAAAATAACGCATTTGATTTATTTAAACAAGAACAAGAGCTTTTTAATCGTTTTTTGAGAAACATCAAACCGAAAAATAAAATATAAAAACCTACTTTTCTGTTCAAATATAATTTTTTACCTTTGTCCAACTTCAAAAATCATTCAATGAATAGACTTATATTATCCGTTATTTTTTTATGTTGCTTGGGCGTTTCCGCTCAGGAAAAAAACACAGAGCGAGGAATGCATAATCCTTTCCGAAGAATGTATCAAGAGTTTGCCTCTCCCAATCAATTCCGAACAGCCTCAGGAGCTCCCGGACCTGCGTATTATCAGCAACAAGCTGATTATGTTATGCAAATAGAACTTGATGATGAAAATCAAAAATTATACGGTAAAGAAACCATTACCTATCATAACAATTCCCCTGAAAGTTTGGAATACTTGTGGTTACAATTAGACCAAAATAAGTTCGCTGCTGAATCTCCATCGAAAAAAAGAGATACAAAATTGGTGAAACCTTTCTACGAACCGAAAGATTTTGTAAATACCTTTATGACACTTCCTTTTGAAGGCGGATTTCAAATAGAAAACGTGAAAGATGTTAATGGAAAACCTCTTCCTTACATTATCAATCAAACAATGATGCGTGTTGATTTAGACAAACCTTTGGCTCCGAACACAAAGATAACTTTCTCAATTCAATGGAATTACCAAATCAGCGATTATAAAAAAATAGGCGGACGTTCAGGTTATGAATACTTTGAGAAAGACGATAATTATTTGTACGTAATTGCACAATTTTTCCCGCGTATGGCTATGTACAATGATGTGGAAGGCTGGCAGAATCAGCAATTTTGGGGCAATGCCGAGTTTGCTTTATCTTTCGGAAATTACGATGTTTCAATCACAGTTCCGTCTGACCATCTTGTTGAAGCTACGGGTGAATTGCAGAATAGAAAAGAAGTTTTCACGCCGGAAATGTTAAAACGATATGCTTTAGCAGAAAAATCTTTCGACAAACCCGTAATCATTGCCACACAACAAGAAGCAGAAGCGAGAGAAAAAAATAAGGTCAAAACCAAAAAAACTTGGCGATTTAAAGCTCAAAATGTACGTGATTTTGCTTTTTCTACTTCCCGAAAATTCATCTACGATGCAATGGCTGTAAAAATTGGCAACAAAAACGTAATGGCTATTTCATTATATCCGAAAGAAAGTAATCCGCTTTGGGAGGATTTTTCTACAAAAGTTGTTGCACACACTTTGAAAACATATTCCAAATACACTTTGGATTTTCCGTACCCTAAAGCCGTATCAATCAGTGCGGAAGAGCAAGGAATGGAATATCCAATGATTTGCTGGAATCACGGACGTCCCGGTCTGAACGGATTTACGCCAATGGATGTAAAATTTGGAATGATTAGCGTGATTATTCACGAAGTGGGACATAATTTTTTCCCAATGATTGTAAATTCGGACGAACGTCAATGGGGATGGCTCGACGAAGGTTTCAACACTTTTCTACAATATTTAACAGAACAAGAATACGGTAAATTATATCCGCAGGACATCGCTCCTTATAAGGCTTATCCTTCCGAAAGAGGTTTCCCTGAGCAAATTACAAATTATATGTCGGGCGACCCTGCTTATTTGGAGCCTATTATGTCTAATCCTGAAGAAATTACACAATTAGGGCAAAATGCGTATAGCAAACCCGCTGCAGGATTATCCATTTTACGAGAAACCATTATGGGACCGAAGCTTTTTGATTTTGCTTTCAAAACATACGTTCAACGTTGGAAATTCAAACACCCAACACCCGAAGATTTTTTCAGAACGATGAGTGATGCTTCAGGAGTGGAATTGGATTGGTTTTGGAGAACTTGGTTTTATACTACTGATTATGTGGATTTAGGAATTAAATCCGTGAAGCAATATCAAGTTTCGGAACAACCAAGCGAAGAGGTTAAAGAAATGCTTAAGCAAAGAAATATTAAGGTTAGCGACTTGGTTCCGTTAGTGCATTTGGTTCCAAAAGAAGATGCTGCCTATAAAATAGAAAATACGGAAAAAAGTGTGATTGAATTATCCACTCCGTTAAGTGATTACATTGCTGATAATCGCAGTTTGGAGGAACAAGCCGTATCACCTCAACCGAATTATTTCTATGAAGTTACTTTTGAAAAACTTGGAGGCGTACCAATGCCAATTCTGTTGGAAATCAATTACAAAGATGGCACATCAGAAGTTATGAAGTTCCCCGTACAAGTTTGGCGATTGGACAATAAAGAATTCACTTACGTTATAACTTCCAACGAACCTATAAAATCTTTTACCATTGACCCTCAAAAGGCTACGGCTGACATCAATAAAGAAAACAATACTTTTATTATCAAAGACTAATCAATAATAAACAATTGTTATCATCTCAAATAAAAATATTCGAAAAATGAAAAAAATACTTTTGGCAAGCACTTCAACTGTTTACGGAGGAACATATCTCTCTTATTTACAAGAAGAATTAACTCGTTTTTTTAAAGGAATTAATGAAATTATATTTATTCCGTATGCCAGACCAAGTGGAATTTCACACGATGAATACACCGAAATTGCTCAAAAAGGTTTTTCTTCCATTGGCAAGAAAATCATAGGATTACATTCATTTGAAAGCCCTGAAAAAGCCCTCAACAAAGCAAAAGCTATATTCACGGGAGGCGGAAACACTTTTCTGCTTGTAACACAACTTTACAAACTGAACCTGATGGATACACTTCGTAAAGTAGTTGAAAACGGAACGCCCTATATGGGAACAAGTGCAGGAAGTAACATTGCAGGGCAAACGATGCAAACCACCAATGATATGCCTATTATTTATCCGCCAAGTTTTAAAACACTTGGGCTTGTGCCTTTTAATTTAAATCCGCATTATCTTGACCCTGACCCAAATAGCAAACATAAAGGCGAAACCCGCGAAACTCGCATTAAAGAATTCCATAAACTAAATGATATTCCTGTTGTGGGACTTCGGGAAGGAAGCTGGATTTGTGTTGAAAACAATAAAATCACTCTTAAAGGTGATTTAACTGCACGGTTATTCTTAAAAAACCACGAGCCTAAGGAAGTTTCCGAACTGATTTTTTAAAGAAATTTTTCAATTTTAAAGATAAAAAACTCAATAAATCGAAATTAAATTCTTTTTATTGAGTTTTTTTGATATGTAATATTATTTTTATTATTTGTGTCGTCTTACTAAAAAATATCTGTACTCCCCTTCCCTTCACGTATTACCACGGGTTCGCTACCCGAAAGGTCTATCACAGTTGATGCCATATTGTCACCATATCCTCCATCTATCACAATATCAACTTTATTCTGCCATTTTTCAAATATAAGTTCGGGGTCAGTAGTGTATTCAATCACGTCATCTTCATCACGTATGGAAGTAGATACTATCGGATTGCCTAATCGTTCCACAATAATTCGAGCAATGTTGTTATCCGGAATGCGGATACCTACCGTTTTTTTCTTTTTAAAAGCCGACGGAAGATTATTACTTCCCGGCAAAATGAATGTATAAGGACCCGGCAAGGCTCTTTTCAAAATTTTAAACGTACTTGTATCAATCTGTTTGACATAATCCGAAAGGTTACTCAAATCAGGACAAATGAACGAAAAATTCGCTTTTTCTAATTTAATTCCTTTAATTTTTGCAATTCTTTCTAAAGCCTTTGTATTTGTAATATCACAACCCAAACCATATACCGTATCTGTCGGGTAAATTACCAAACCACCATTGCGAAGGACTTGCACCACTTTTGCAATTTCTTTTTCATTCGGATTTTCATTATAAATTTTTATAAACTCTGCCATAATTCTGTTGTTTTTGTTGTTTTACGTTCCGTATTAAAGTTAGTTTTGCTTTTATGAATCAAAAATACTAAAAAACTTGTTTATTTTTTAATTTCAGGTATAATTTCTTTTAAAATATTTTTTCCGCCATTTTAAAAACAGAAAGTCGTTTGGAATTTCGAGTTATAATAAAGATTTGTTTTCTTTTTTGTAAAAAATGGAAAAGTTTATTCTGAATTACATAAACTTTCCAAAATAAAAAAAACAGATAAAAATCTGTTTTACTTCAACTTCTTGTCAAGAATGCGGTTCATAAAATCTTGCATAAAGGCTTTAAGGTCGGTGATGCCTTTTTCAATTTCCGCATTATTTACTTTATTCTGTAAGTTGGTTTTTAAGTCTAAATCTGTTTTATCATAAACTCCAATGATATTTCCTTTTATATCAGCCACATAAATATAATTCCCTTGCATTAATTGATAAAAATTGCGATTCATAACATACGCCCGATGTGGTTCATTTTTATCTGAAAACAAACTTCTTCCCCACGAACGGAACGGTTTTTTATACCCAACCAAATCCACCAACGTCGGGAACATATCAATTTGTTGTGCCAATTCATCTGAATTTCCTTGCGGAATTAAATCTGGATTCGGGCTGTAAAAAATAATCGGAATGTTATAATAAGCTATTTTCTGTTTGTAATAATCATAAAAAGATATTGCAGGGTGGTCAGCCACGAAAGCAAAAATTGTATTTGCAAACCATTTTTCTTTTTTGGCACTTTCAAAAAATTTCTTTATGGAATAATCGGTATAAGCAACGGCATTATGCATCGGGATATCTCCTTTATTAAATTGATTTTCATATTCTTTCGGGAACGTATAAGGTTCGTGCGAAGAAAGCGTGAATATTGTTGCCAAAAAAGGAGATTTCATTTTGCTTATTTCCTTTTGACTGAATTGCAAGAAAGGCTCGTCGTGTATTCCCCAACTTCCGTTATGCTGGCTGTCATCGTTAAATTCGGTTCGTCCCAAATAACTCTCAAACCCGATTTGTTTTGTAAATCCGCTAAAACCCATTGAACCGTTGGTTGCTCCGTGCAAAAAGGCTGTTTCGTATCCTAACTCGCTGTATATATTGGCAATTGAAGCAATTTCTTGTTGAGAATGCGGCGAAGAAGCCAATGCCACTTCAAAAGTAGGGATACCTGCCATAATTGCCGAAATTCCTTCCATAGAACGACTTGCATTGGAGTAAACATTTGAAAAATAAAACCCGTTTTGTGCCAAAGAATCCAAAAAAGGAGTATATGATTTGAAGTTGGGAATATTTTTATTTTTGTTAAAAGTATTGAAATACTCTGCTCCCATTCCCTCCAAAATGAATAATACCACGTTAGGTTTGTTTTCTACCTTTCGGTTGTATTGCTTTATCGGTTGGATATTTTTTTGGATATAATCTTCCGAAACGAAATCATATTTTCGGAAAAGGTCATTATTCCCCAACATTCTGATAATACAAAAAGGTGTGTTTAATACCACATTTACTTGCGAGAGGTCATTGGCGTATTTGTTTGCGTCGGTAATTGTTATCGGGATAGTTCCCTTTTTGAAAGGCATTCCGCGTATTCCCAATAAAAATAAAGGCGTTAAAAGGACCATAATAATCACAGAAAGCCCAAAGTAAATCAGTTTGTTTTTAACCTGAAATGTATTGATTTTTACTTTTCTGTATAAGAAAATCCAAAAAGCAACCAAAATGATAAAAGCCACAAATACAAACCAATACCTTGTTAAAAATCCGAAAAGAAGCGTTAGCTTGTTTTCTTCATTTGCAGCTAAATTCCAAGCACTTAGCGTAAGCCGAGAGCGGTTGTACTGAAAAAAAACAATATCAATGAAGTTGAGTAAATACGCAGGAATATTCGTTAGAAAGTATATCCAAAAAACTACCTTTTGATAGCCTTTGGAAGTGTTTATCCAAAGTGGTAACAAACTAACCAAAATAAAAAGTAAGTTTACATAAATAATTGCAGACGAATCAAATAGCAACCCATAAAAAGCTAACCTAAAATATTCTGAAATGCTTTCAATCAAAATTATGTCTTTGTTAAAAACATAAAACAAAGTTCTGGCAAAGAAATAAAACAAATATGCCAAAAAAAGTCTGTAAAACAAAACTTTATATTCTCCAAAGCGAATGTTTTTCATAAAGTATTGATTAAATCGTTACTGTTTTATTCATCAAATAGAAATCCAGAATTACCATTGCCGCCATTGCCTCTACGATGGGGACTGCACGTGGCACCACGCAAGGGTCGTGCCTGCCTTTGCCTTGCATTGGCACGATGTTTCCGTCTGAATCCAAAGCCGATTGCATTTGCATAAGGGTTGCCACAGGCTTGAAAGCCACCTTAAAATAAATATCCATTCCGTTACTGATGCCGCCTTGAATCCCTCCCGAACGATTGGTTTGCGTGGTTCCGTCAGGATTAAAAAGGTCATTGTGTTGGCTTCCACGCTGTTTTGTTCCTTCAAATCCGCTACCATATTCAAAACCTTTTACCGCATTGATGGAAAGCATCGCCTTGCCAAGTTGTGCGTGCAATCGATCGAAAACAGGTTCGCCCAAACCAATGGGAACATTTCGGATAACACAAGTTATCGTTCCGCCTACCGTATCGCCTTCTTTTCGGATTTCTTTAATATAATTTTCCATTTTTGAAGCCAATTCCAAATCCGGACAACGAACGGGATTGGTTTCCGTTAACGATAAATCCAATTCTGTATAATGTTTATTTACAAAGAGTTCCCCTACGGAAGAAACATAAGCCGAAAAACGAATATCTTTTAAAACCTGCTTGGCGATAGCTCCTGCCACGACGCGACAAGCTGTTTCACGAGCCGAACTGCGTCCGCCCCCTCGATAATCACGATGCCCGTATTTTTGCTCATACACATAATCGGCGTGGCTGGGGCGATAAACGTTTTTTATATGATTGTAATCGTGCGATTTTTGATTTATATTTTCAATAATAAAACCTATGGAAGTTCCTGTGGTTTTTCCTTCAAAAATCCCTGAAAGAAAACGTACTTCGTCGGGTTCTTTGCGTTGGGTAACAATGGCAGATTGTCCGGGTTTTCGCCGGTCTAATTCCTTTTGAATCGCCTCAAAATCAATATTTATTCCGGCTGGGCAACCGTCAATAATTCCGCCAAGTGCCTCTCCGTGCGATTCACCAAAAGTGGTGAGCCTGAATATCGTTCCGAATGTATTTCCCGACATAATTTTTTCTTGTGTAATACTTCTTTATGTCACAAAAGTAACAAATAACGGAGAACTAACAATATTTTCTTAATTCAACTTTAAAAAATTTGTATATCCCTAATCACTCATAAGCGGTAATGTTTGCCAAAACTAATCTGTCGAATAAATGTTCTCCAGAGTAAAGACGATTGAGTTTGTAAACAAATTCATCTAAATATAATTGTAAATACTTTCGTTTGATTTTATGATAGTTACAAAGCAAATTTCTTTTAGGATTACTGATAACAATCCGAAATATCTATATAAGAAGTACTTTGGTCTGTAAAAAAACACTTTGATTATCAATATTGTGTTTGACAACCTCGTTGATTTCTTCCGAAGTATGCGTTTCTAAAACCTTCGCCTTAAAATAAAAACACAATTCCTCTTTTTACCTATTTTCGGATTTTCCAACGGAATACTTTGGCTTCACCGAACCACTTTCTTAAGTTTCAACCCATAATTATCATATTTTGTTGCCCAACGGCTCCGACTTCTTTTGTTGTTATCCTTCTCTATTTCAGAAGATTCTACTGTAAAATACCCTTCATTAAGTTCATCATATCTTCTAAAGTATAGCGTTTATCGCGATTTCCCATTGGCTTTTCTCAACTTGTGAACCATTGCCCAAACGGATTCATAACGCTTTAAACCTAACTGTTTTTGGATTTCCTTTACAGAAAATCTTTTTTTGGTACAACTCGTTAAAAAAACATTGTTTTGTACCAGACTAAAAATGAGATATTTGAGCTTTGCATAATTGTTCTACTTCGCAGTGAAGTGCGACTTTTGCAATTTTTGCATTCATATGTCTAGATACTTTTATGCTAGTAATGTACTGTTCCTGAGTATTTTTTGTAAATGATGTCTATCTTATTACGTTGATTTTCAAAGTGATTTCGCTAATTTTCCTTCGTACCAAAGTATGCCGTGAAACTAAAAATATCCATAAACACTGATCTTGAATCAAATATACAAATATTCCTGATTACGGATATATAATAATGCTTTTATAAAAATATATGGTTCATCACAAATAAAGCAATCTTCTATTTTCAACATAGCGACCATTTCTTGCCCTTTACTCTTTAATATTGCTTTTATTACTATCATAAGTTTATTTTTAGGGTCAATTACTTTTAATGGAATCTGTTCTTCTTCATCATTTTTCAAAGATATATTCTTTTAAAATATCATCCATTAATTGTTCTTCGTAATACTCAAAAATCAATTTCTTCATCTGTTAAAACTAAATCAGTTTTTTCTCCTTTAAGATTTTTACCCTTAATTACAAATAAATTTCTTATCCTATCTTTCTTACTAATGAGCAAATTGTTCACTCGCAAGTCAAACGAACTAAAAACCACACTTGTTTTCATTGGTTCACCTGTGAATGAATGTGCTATTTCTTCGTAATACGACACAATGACATACTCCCTTTCATACACTTTTCCGCTTTCTGCTTCATCAAATTGGCAAGATAATTTCCCTGAAAAACAATTCATATGTACATAATCATCATCTGATAATTTTTCAAAATTCCGTTCCCACACCCTATTACCATTTTCTCCAAAAAAGAAACATCAGCATTGGAGGCAAATTCAACTTCAAAAAGCCTCCCAATAATGCTGATTTAGGATAACAATAATTATTCCAAACATTGAACGTTTAAACCCTATGATTTCATAGACCTTCTCAAAAGCGTTTAAAGATATTTTATGTATTGTACTATAGAATTAAAAGTTATGGCAAGTTTTCTACGTTTATT
>NZ_BLBC01000030.1 GCF_009684755.1 Capnocytophaga felis | reverse complement strand
CCAAGCAAAGGGCTCAAAATATCAAAATGTATCGGTTTTAAACTCTAATTTATCCCAAAAATCATACAACGCATCGTACTTTTCTTTAATTTTTTTCTGACAAAAGAGAATTTATATATTTTTTACTTGATAAGAAGGAGTCTTCCTTTACATTTTTTATTTCTTTTTCAAGCAAAAATTTCCATTTTCCATTTTTCTTTTGATAATACTTTCTTACAAAAGGAAATGGAATACTATATTCTTCATCACTATCTATTTCTATATATTTTACAGAAACAAACATCCCTATTATTCCCCAATTTTCCTCATTCTTTATCTTTTCTTTTAATATTTTATCAATTTTATCATTATCGGCATCCGAAAAATAATGATAATCATACAGTTCATTATACAATAGTTTAAATCGATTATTTTTCTCAAAATTTTTCAAATAATTGATATCCGTCTCTAACATTGGGATATAATAAATTGTGAAATGTCCTACATCTGGGATAATATAAGAAGACAAAGCTATTTTGTCAGAAATATCAAAATATACTTTTTCTTCTTTATGGAAATATTTTGTTACATTATCAACTTGTTTTTCTTGTGCGTTACAAGAAAAAAATATAAAAAATACGCAACTTGTTAAAAAATATCTTGTTCTCATTTTATTACATTTCCTTTTGTTGTTTCATCAAATTTTGTTTTCATAAATTGCTCTGGGTCTATTCTATTTTTCTTAGAATAAGACTCTAAAAAAGCCTCTATGTGTATATGTCTATATTGTGGATAAATCCCGTGTATGAGTTTTCCTTTTTCATCATAAACAGAAGCTGCATTACCTGTGCTTCCTGCTTTTCCTATAATTTCTCCGTGTCTTATTTTTTGTCCTTTTTTTACCAAAACTTCATCCAAATGACAATATTGCAAATAAATAACCCTATCTTCTTTATCTTTTGATTTGATAACTAAATAATTTCCTAAGCTATTAGCCTTATATTCATTAGGCTTAAAAGTATTTACAACACTATAAACCTCCCCACAAAGCATCGCACAAACTTCATCTCCAGAGGATGCCAAAATGTCTGTTCCTGAGTGATAATATCCTCGGGGGTATGGATATGTTTTATTATATCGTTTTTCTCGTTGAAATCTATTTTTATTCACATTATCACTTTGGTTATTAAGACGAGGATTTACAACCACATCTTGATAATCAAAACATTGAGAGCAATCATCAGGACAAAAACCATCAAACACCCTGTTCATCTGCTCCACCCAAGCAAATGGCTCAAAATACCAAAATGTATCGGTTTTAAAATTCAACTTATCCCAAAAATCATACAATGTATCGTATTTGGCTTTTATTTCTTTAAGGCGTTCATCTACATACTCTTGTTTGGCATCAGGATAATGGTATTTAATAAATTTCTCATAATCTGATTTTATTTTTGCCCATTTGTACGACCATTCGCTCTTGTGTTTGCATACCATACGAGAAAAAATATGACTCAATTCTGGTTTGTTGTAACAGGCTTGTAGCTCTTCATTTTGGATTTTGCCGTCTTGATTAGTGTCTATAAGGGCTATCATTTTCTTTATGAATTCAGACGTTCCTTCGTAACTATTCACACCCTTTATAGGATACATTCGGTTAGCTTCTGCATCATACGTCTTAAATCCAAACTTATCCCAATGATAAGCACTAAACCTTTCTTCCTCTTTGGGAACTTCTACCCAACCTTGATTGTAAATCGTTTTACCTTCTCGGTAATAATGGCTCTTTACATATATCCATTCCGCATTCTCGTAACTTACTTTTTCCTTGCATTGGCGTATGTCTATGGTTACATTTTTAGCAAGTTTATCCTCATAAACTCTGCCTCTACTTCGGGTTTGGGTTTCCC
>NZ_BLBC01000029.1 GCF_009684755.1 Capnocytophaga felis | reverse complement strand
GAAAAGTTTAAACAAGTTTATAGTCTTCTTGTAGAAAAATAAAATTTGAGTTCATAGTTTTATTTTTGAGTGGTTAATTCAGAAGAACTTCCCATAATGTAAATTTATCGGAAGTAAAGCCACAAAAGTACAAATTATTTGAATAAATTACTCTAAGAAATGTTATTATTGACACTTGTAATTCCATACAATACTAAGACTACGTTTTTGTATTTTTATGAAGATTACTTCGTAAGCCATATTTAACATAAGAAATAGTCTATCTAAAATAAATTTCCTTACTAACCAATAGCAAACACTATTGACTTAATATTTTATTGATAACTAATTTACTAACTTCAGTTTTTTTCATACATTTGTAGTGCGGTTGTCTTTTTAAATCTTAAAGTTCACTAAAAATAAGATTAAATTCTTAAAATATAGACACACAATTGCTTTCTTATGGCAGATTTATTTTTTTTAATTGCATACACAAGCAAAAAGCATATAAAAACACAAATTAATTTTCTAGAAGTTTTAGAAAAGACATTGACTAAAAAATAAATCTCCATAAATAAAACTACCTTTCAAAATGATAAAGTACCATTCTCAGTTTCTCTTAGACAAAGAAAAGGATAAGCCAGATGTTCGCCTTCGTTATCGAATAAAATGGGTGTTGTGCATATAAAAAGGGAATCTTGTGATGTGTTTTTTAGCAAAAGTGTAGAAATCTTTGTCTAAATGCAATCTTTTAAAGACAGATACAAGCCATATTTTATCTGTCTTTTCGTTTGGGAAGATTAATCGCGAATATTTTGATTTTTGTCATTTTACTTCAATGATATAAATACCGAATTGCCCCTGTGAACCATACAGAGCCGTTGCACTTGGATTCTCTAAAAAAGAAACTTTTTTGATTTGAGTGAACGTTAATTCATTAAGATTTTTCAAGTCGTAGCTTTGATTCCCATTGTGTATTTTTACCATAGGAAATTCTTTTGAGCTGTATGTTCTATTTGAAATAGCAGGTAATGTGCCTTTATGATTGTTTCTTTTAATATCCTTTTGTGTTTTTTTTAAAAGAATGTCATATTCGTTATCCACTTTTTTGAAATGAGCGAGATATTCCTGATATGTTTTAGTTGTATTTGCAACTAAAACACTATCAATAAGTTGTTCTTTTTTGATTTGCCCAAAAGCATTTATGTAAAACAGGACTAGCATGGGAAATAAAAATTTTTTCATAACATTACAAATTTGGATAAAGTAAACTTCCTTTCTCATCTAACATTTTTCTGATATCTTCTACTTTTCTCTCCAATTTCCTTTTGAAGTAGTCTACTCCATTGTTTATTATATCTTGTCGTCTATATGCAGATACCTCATCTTGAATATCATATCCTATCGGAGAATCATTATTTCCTCTAATTAATTCCCCTGTATGGTACTGATACTGGTGCTTTAATTCGTGCCCAACAAGTCCAGGGTCTTGATTCTCATAGGGGACAGTAGAATACACGACACTGCCTCGTTGATCGGTCTTTGCAATACTTCCATAATCAAAGTGGTATACTTCTGCCGCTTGTTCAAGTTCTTTGATTTCCCTTAATGTAGCTTTATACTCGTTTAATGTTTCCTCTATGTGGCGTCTTTGAAAAGACATACCTCCAAAATCAATTTCAGTGCTTCCTTCTCTTACAGTACAAAGGATAGATTCCAAGCTTGATATTCTTGCGGATAAGTCAGACTTTAATTGAGAAACTATTCCTGAAGGATCTTCTATGATGTAGAAACCTCCCTTTAGTTGATTCATTTCTTCTTTCGTTAAAACCTCCATTTGGTTTTCTACCTCTGAAAGTGTGAGTTTAGTGTGTTTATTTTTAGGGTGCATAATTTTGAAAATTTTTATTTGTTTTTTGATGTTGCAAAATTAAAAAATGATTTAGCAAAAACAAAGAAAAATTATGACTTTTTATGAATTTATGTCTAATTGTGTTTTCACGAGTTGATAATATTTTCGTTCGAGTTTCATTAGGCTTTCGTGATTACCTACTTCTACAATCATTCCGTTTTGCATCACGATGATTTGGTCGGCTTTACGAATGGTACTCAATCGGTGAGCAATAACCACGACCGTTTTATCTTTGAATACGTTATCCAATGCCGAAACGATTTTTTGTTCATTTATCGTATCCAAAGCGTTGGTAGCTTCATCTAAGAACAAATAATCGGGATTTTTGTACAATGCTCGTGCGATTAGAATACGTTGTTTTTGTCCACCACTAAGTCCACGACCTTGTTCACCCATTTTGGTCTGATAGCCCAAAGGAAGTCGTTCGATTTCTTGGGCAATATTGGCGGTATCTAAGGCTTTTTTCAATCGTTCGTAATCAATATTTTCATCGTCAAGAACAATGTTGTTTAAGATGGTATCATTGAAAATTTTTCCATCTTGCATCACCGCTCCACATTTCTCCCGCCATTGTTTCAAACCAATATTATTAATATTCATATTGCCAATCATAATTTCCCCGTAGGAGGGTTTGTAAAGGCGTAAAATCAGCTTCAAGAGTGTAGATTTTCCACTTCCACTGTCCCCCACAATAGCAGTTACTTTTCCTTCGGGAATAATCATCGAAACATTTTGTAATACCAATTGAGAATGAGGAGAGTACTGAAAACTTACATTATTTACTACGATACTTTTAGAAGAAGGTAAATCCATTGAGTTGTTACCTACCCCTTCCTGTTCGTCTTTAAGTTCGTGAATTTCGTTCAATCGTAAAAAACTAATTTTAGCAAACTGGTACGAAATAATAAACTGAATGAATTGAACCACAGGTGCATTAAGCATTCCAATGATGAATTGTGTGGAAATCATCACACCAAAAGTCATTTCACCAGCAATTACCGCTTTAGCACAGAAAAACGTGATGGCTAAGTTTTTAATATTATCAATAAATTGAGCACCTGTATTTTGTAAATTTGTAACATTCAAGACTCTGACATTTACTTTGTAAAGTTTTGCCTGAATATCCTCCCATTTCCAACGTTTGGGTCGCTCATAATTATTAATTTTAATATCTTGCACCCCCTCAATAGTTTCCACCCAATAACTTTGATTTTTAGAAATCAACTCAAAATACTCCCAATCGAGTTTTTTACGAAGTCCTAAGAAAGCCATTACCCAAACCACATACAAAATACTTCCAACAAGGAAAATATAAAAAATAACCGAGTTGTAAATCGCTAAAATAATGGCAAATACTACGAAAGTAAGCGTGGAAAAAATCATTCCGATGGAGTTATTCATAATAAAACTACGGATACGCTCGTGGTCGTTGGCTCGTTGTAGGATATCGCCTGTCATTTTGTTTTCAAAAAAGGTAATGGGTAATGCCATTAGTTTAATTAGGTAATCGGAAATCAGAGCAATATTAACCCGTGAGGTGATGTGCATCAAAACCCAATCGCGAACCAAATTAGCAAGTAGAATACTCACGTAAATGGCGATGTTAGCAATCAGTACAATGTTGATGAAATCAATATCGTGGGTTTGTATCCCCACATCAATTACTGCTTTTGAAATAAAGGGCAAAAAACCTTGAAGAATGGTAACCAAAAGCATTACTACAAAAAGAGTCATAAAATTCTTTTTGTACGGGCGTAAGTAGCCAAAAAAAGTTTCAAAAGTTTTCCGCCGATTTTCTCGTTGTTCAGTTGTTTTTTCGTAGAAAGAGGCTTGGGGTTCAATAGCGATGAGAATACCTTTTTCTTCTTCGGATTTATACCACTTTTTTTGAAATTCTTCTACAGAATAAGTGATGTGCCCTTTGGCTGGATCAGCTACATAAATTTTACGGTTTTTAACATTTGTTTTGTAAACTACAATGAAGTGGCTATTATCCCAGTGAATGATGACAGGCAAAGGTATTTTATGCAGTAAATCATCAATAGAACATTTAACAGATAATGATCTCAATCCCAAGGATTCAGAAGCGTATGTGAGGTCAAGAGCGGAAACACCTTCTTTGGTAATACCACATAAGTCACGTAGGTGCTGGAGGGAGTAGTATTTACCATAAAACTTGCAAATCATTTTCAGACAAGCAGGACCACAATCCATCATATCAAGTTGTCTGTCAATAGGAAATGATTTTAAACGCATATTAAGTTAAATTTTTGCAAAAGTAAGAAAAATATTTTTGAAGTGTTTTGTTTTTGAAAATAAGTGTTTTTAACTTTGCGGGAGTATTTAAATATAGAAAATATGAACACAAAAAACAAACAACGAGCCAAGTTAGCCTTAGCTGAACTTGAGAAAGAAATGGAAATCCTTACTAAGGAAGAAGCAGAGGCTTGTAAAGGAGGAGGAGATGGGACAAGAAGTAACCCCTACACTTGGGAAGAATTTCAAAAATTGATACAATGTAGATGTTTTGAAGGAGGATTTGTAAAAATAAACGGAGTAGTAGTGTATCATTCTACAGGAGAATCTTATGGAAAAGAAGCATATGAAAAAAGAAAGTCAGAAATGATAGACAATGCTTATGGAGGAATTGGAGGTGCTAATAATGTTATGGGAGGTTTTCTAGGAAAATTGTCTAAAGCTCTTGATTATTTCGGTATGTACAAGGATATTACCGAATGGGGAAATTATTATACAGGGTATTCAGAATTGCGAAACTATTTTGCAAAATATCCAAATAATAACTTGTATAGAATAGAGACTCATTACAAATCTAACCTTGGAAGAGATGTAAAACATGTTCATTATTATGATTCTTCAGGGAGAAAAATAGCTGTAGAAACATTGGTAAAATGATAAAGAAATCTTTTTTATTCTTTTTTATTTTTTTTTCTTGTATGTGTAACTCACAAGAAAGAAAAGATGATTTTTCGTGGATAGTGTACGGAGATGCCGAACGAAACTGGAAATTTGATACCCTTCATTTGAATAAACAAATTTTCTTGGATATCTCTAAAAAAGATAAAAGAAGTGATACATTACTTCTTTTTAATCATTTTTTTGTACCTAAGTCAAAAAATAAGTTTATTGAAATTGATTTTCTACATAAAAATGAAAATATGACTGAAACCTATTGTTTGATAAAAAGTATTGACAAAACTGGGAATATAATTAGACAAGATAGTATAAACTTACTTGATATCCGTAGCTTGTCTTCTTTTAAAAGAAAAATACCTAAGAAAAATGTTTATTGTTTAAGAACAGAATTATTTTTTGTATCAAAACAAAATTTTGATAGTCAGATAGTAGTCAAGAAACCTAATTTTTCAATAGGAAAGGAAAAAGAAGAGAAAGAAGAAAAACAAATTCCACTAAAAATAACTTCTTTGATTCCAAATAATATATTAATATTTGATAATATTGATAAAATAAAAAATAATAAAATATTAGCTATAGGAGAGACTATTCATGGATCAGAATCTCTTAATAGAGTAGCTTTTGATATAATGAAATACCGCATAATGTATGCTAATTGTCGATTATTATTTTTTGAATTTCCAGTTGAAACAATGCTTATTTATAATCGATATATACAAGGAGATGATATAGATTTAGAAAGCATTTTTAATAGTTTATATTTTGTGAGATTATCCGATGAGACATTATCTTTTTTTTCTTGGTTAAGAGACTTTAATAAAGAAAGAAAAGATAAAGTTTGGATTTTTGGTGTAGATGTCAACATCTATGATCCACTGTGTTTTTATGTAGAATTATTTGATTATTTTAAGTTTTTGTATATGCAAAATAATAAAAAAGAAGAATTACAGTCTTTGGCTAAATCTCTTTTTTTTGATAAAAACTTCGTAAATAAAATAGACATTCAACCCGTTGCAATCGAATTTAAAATTATACAAAATTATTTTGATTTAATGGTTAAATATTCTATTAAGGGAGAGCTTCCGAATAATATTCGCGATATCTTTATGTATAAAAATATGAAGTATATTATAAATATTTTTGCCTCGAAAACAAATACAATTACCATATATAGTCATTTAGGACATTCTTGTTATGATTTCCCTTTTGTAGAAAAAAATTATTACAAACCTTTTGGATATTATTTGAAAAAAGATTTTAAAGAAGATTATTCTTGTATAGGTTTAACGGTGGGAGAAGGGGCTTATACAGCTATTGATGGAAAAGAAACCTTAATAAAAAATGAAAGAAACACAATTACCAATATTTTAAATAAAGAAAATAATCCTTTCTTTTATATAAAATCAGAAAACATCTCTCAATATCCAGTTTTTATTTCTCAAAATAAAGCTGTGGTAGGCATTCCAAAATTTTGCTTTGAAGGTGTTATTTATTTAGAAAATAGTACTCCTTCAGGTTTTTTTAGAAATAATATCCCTTTAGAAGATAAAATGAAAAGAGCCTTTAAAAAACAGAATGCCTTTTTTAACAAAGCCTTTGCTCAATGAAAATATTTTTGTTAAATTGCGTAAACATTTAAAATGCCAAAAAGATAAACAATGATTTTTTTTGTTGATGATATTTTACACTAGTTTTGATTGAGAGATAATAAAAAAGATTATTGTTTATCTTTTTGGCATTTTTATACTTTCCCTACTACATATATAAAAACCATTAGTAAATGTCGTATCAGATATTCATCATTGATTACTATGAAAAAGAGTTATTTAAAACAGGCGTTAACGCTTATGTAAAAAATATATCAAAAAATCATACTACGAATTTCATTTGGCTTGAAGCCCCTTTCTTGAAAATAACAAAAATACTCAGTAGACAAGGCGGAGTAGATATCTTTGTCCCTTTTGATATCATTTCCAAAAAAGAGTCGCAAGAATTAGAAATAGAAGCAATTAATTCAATAGTAAAATATATAGACGAAACTTATAAAAATAAAATAATTATTTTTCATTTTAATTGGTTGCACCATTCTATAATCGCATCTTCTTTATGTCAAAAAATACCTTGTGTAACGTTACTGACTTGCCATTATATTTATTTCAGAGATTTAATCACAGAAAACTATCGTGAGTTTCACAAAATAAACCAATTTTTATTGCAAAACAGAAAAATTCCTTTCTTATTTAAAAACATTATTGCAAAAGAATTTCTATTATACCAAAAATTCGACCATATTATCACTGTTACTGATGATGCTCAGAATGTGTTACATCAACTTTTTGAAATTCCCCAAGGAAAAATAACCACCATTCCCAACGGAATTGATTTACAGGAAATAAACACAACGCAAACCAAGCGGCAACTTCGTAGGAAACATCATTTTTCAGAAGATGAAAAAATTATTTTGTTTGCTGGTAGAATAACCCAAATGAAAGGTGTGGTTGAACTTATCCAAGCTTTTGAAAAACTTTCGCTAAAAGATGACACGCAAAAATACCGTTTAGTTATTTGTGGTAAAGGTGATTACGATTGGGTGTATAAAAAAATACATTGTTACTCACAAATTACTCTTACAGGAAATTTATCCAAAGAACAATTGTATGAATTTTACGCATTGGCAGATGTGGGCGTAATCCCTTCGTATGCAGAACAATGTAGTTATACAGCTATTGAAATGATGGCTTCATGGCTTCCTGTGGTGGTTACGGATGTGGGCGGACTTAACGAACTCATTGACAGCGAAAACGGATTAAAAACACACATTGAATTTACTCTCAAAAAAATACAATTCAATACAGATGATTTAGCCGAAAAAATTCATCAATCTTTGACTAATCCACAATTAGCAAAAAAACGAGCTGAAAAAGCCTTTCAAAAAGTACTTTCAGAGCTTACTGCCGAAAAAATGGCTGAACAAACACTTCAAGTGTATGAAAAACTATTAAAACAACCTGAAGATACATTGATTATTGATCAAACCGAATTAGTAAGTGTAGTTATTCCGTGCTATAATGCCGAAAAATATATTGAAAGATGTTTACTAAGTGTTTTAAACCAGTCATATCAAAATTTTGATATTCTCTTGATAGATGATGCTTCGGAAGATAAAACCTTGAAAATTATTTCAAAATTCAATGATAACCGATTAAAAATATTTCGAAATGCTACCAATAAAGGCATCGTTTATGCTTTAAACAAAGATATTTCTGAGGCAAAAGGGAACTATATAGCTCGTTTGGATTCCGATGATTTGATGCAACCAAATAGAATAGCTCAACAGATTTCCTTTTTACGAGAAAATCCAGAATATGTAATGGTAGGAAGTAGTCATATTTTGATTGATGAACAAGAAAATATATTACAATACATTGCTTATCCTGAAACAAATGAAGTGAAAACTATCATCTTTGCTCCATTTTATTGAAATAATAATATACCATTTTGTATTCTTTAAAATACGCTTCTATCGGAAGTCCCCTCTGTAAAAAAACCACATTAACAAACTGATTATTAATATAAAAACTAACTAAAAAATCAAACTTTATTTTAAAAAAGTTTAGAAAAATCCATAAACAAAACTCAAAATATCAAAAAACACAAATCTATTTTATTTAATACATTTTAAAGTAAATTACATTAAAAATAATTTATGTAGATATAATATAGTTTTAAAAATTTATCGTACTTTTGCTCATAAATAACATAAAAAATTAGATGGACTTTAGGAAAAATATAATTCTTAATGTCATAAAAAATATTTTCATTTACATAGCCCATAAACTGAATTTAACAATAACAAATACTAATTCCTCAAAAAACACAAAAAATGGAATTTTTAAATTTAGATGAATCCGTTCAATCAGCTATCAAAATTGCCAAATCTATTGCTCGTGAATATGGCAACAAGCACTACTCTTCAGCTCACTTACTAAAAGCGCTTCTTCACAAAGAAGTGGGAATCAGCAACTTTGTAACAGCATTGGGTAAAGACGCTTTATTTTTAGAAGAATGGGCAGAAATTCGTATAGAAGATTGCGAAAGATTGGCAGGAGTTACAGATATAGAAACCGATGAAAAAATACATAAAATCTTTGAAGAAGCAGACAATATAAGGTTAAAACTAGGATTACTACAAATAAATCCTATCTGTACTTTGGGGGCAATCGCAAAACCTGAAGTAGGCTTCTCTTCCGATCAACTGAAGTCTTTCCCTATTCGCGAAAAGGAAATTTTAGATTTTTTCCTACAAGGCGACAATCTGCAGTTACACTCACTACATCAAGCAGAAGGACAAGAAACAAATGGAAAAACAAACAAACCTCTTACCAATCTTTTAAAATATTGTATAGATAAAACCTCTTTAGCACGTGAAAATAAAATCTTCCCCATTGTTTGCCGAGGCAAAGAAAGCAGGCAAATGCTCGAAATACTGGGCAGACATAGCAAACCTAATGTGATGATTATAGGGGATTCAGGAGTAGGAAAAACAGCTATAGTAGAAGGATTAATATATGATATTATCAATGAAAAAGTGCCTTCTTTTTTATCGGGAACAACCGTTTGGGAGCTTGATAATGGGGCTTTAATCGCCGGAGCCACTTATAAAGGTGAAATTGAAGACAGACTTAAAAACATTATTAAGGAACTTCGTCAAATGGACAAAGTGATTCTATTTATTGATGAAATACACACCTTACTAGACCCCAAACAAGGTAATGCAGGAGCTGCCAATATTTTAAAACCAGAACTTTCTAAAGGAAATCTAACTGTTATTGGAGTAACTACCATTGATGAGTACCGAAAATTGATTGAGCCAGACCACGCTTTTAATCGTAGATTTGAAGTGTTACAAATAGAAGAACCAGCCACTGACAACGCAACTTCGATGGTTCAATTTGTACTCGGAAAATATAAAGATTTTCATCAATTAGAAGTTAGTGAAGATGCTTTAAGCAAATGTGTACTAATGGCAAAACGTTACGTAAAAGACCGACGTTTACCAGACTCGGCCATTGATTTACTTGACAGAACAATGTCAGCAGTTAAAATGACTAATGAGGCTGCTGTAACTGATCATTTTTCATTATTAAGCAAACTAAAAAACTTGGAAGAAAAGCAAATAGAAATTTCCGAAGAAGACTTTTTTAACGAAATTTCACTAGTTTGGAAAGATTTTTCATCGCATCTAAACCCTATTATGAAAGGTTATATTGGTCAAGAAGTCAAAATTGATGAAAAAATTTCAGCTTCTACAATTTTTAATACATTAAATCAGATAGTTGATAAACTATACCATTTTACAAAAAATCCTATTACACAAGTTAATGAAGAACACTTAGCGTGCGTGGTAGCAGCTAAAACAAATATTCCTGTGGGGAAAATCCAAGAAGGAGAAAAAGAACGCCTCTTAAATATGGAAAATCAATTGAGAAAACGTGTTGTGGGACAAGACAATGCCATAAAGTCGTTGGTTGATGCCATATTGGAGTCCAGAAGCGGAATGAATAAACAAGGGCAACCTATTGGCTCTTTTTTCTTTTTAGGTCCAACAGGAACAGGAAAAACTGAGCTTACAAAATCTTTAGCTGAAGCATTGTTTAATGATGAAAAAGCAATGATCCGTTTTGATATGTCTGAATTTAAAGAAGAGCATTCAGCAGCACTACTTTATGGAGCTCCTCCCGGATATGTGGGGTACGAAGAAGGAGGGCTTTTGGTTAATAAAATCAGACAACAACCTTACTCAGTAGTACTTTTTGATGAAATAGAAAAAGCTCATTCTTCGGTATATGATATTTTTCTTCAAATAATGGACGAAGGAAAACTTCACGACCGTTTGGGAAAAGAAGGTGATTTTTCAAATGCCATCATCATTTTTACCTCAAACGTAGGAAGTGACTGGATTGCCAAAGAGATGTCGGAAGGAAAACTTCCCTCCACAATACAAATGATGGAAATAATGGGAAATTATTTTCGTCCTGAATTTTTGGCTCGTCTGTCTGAGATAGTGCCTTTCTCGCCTATTAAAGAAGAAATGTTACTGAAAATTTTTGAAATCCAATTTAAAGGATTCCGTAAATTGTTACTTGCTCAGAATATGGATATTGAACTTACAGATGAAGCAAAAAAAATGCTTGCGTTTAAAGGATTTACCCCAAAATATGGAGCACGCCAAGTAGTGGGAACTATTCGTAATTATCTTAGAAGGCCCATATCAAAAATGATTCTTTCAGGAGAGTTGAAAAAAGACCAAAGGCTTAAAGGCTTACTTTCCACCAACGAAGAGCTTATATGGGAAGTAGAAAATTTGTAAAACTCAAAGTTTGTTTTTAAACAAATAAGATAATTCAGTAAAACACGTATTATTTTCAAAAATCACCTAACAAAGTCTACATTTTTTTCAAAGAAATCAATATACACTAATAAAAAACTCAAAATTTACATTAGCAAACTGAAACTTAACTATTTTCCCTACAAATAAAGTCTATTAAAATTAAGTGTTTAATTTTAATAGACTTTATTCGTAAGTTGCTTTAACAATCATTAAGGCAAGTTTTCTACGTTTATT
>NZ_BLBC01000028.1 GCF_009684755.1 Capnocytophaga felis | reverse complement strand
TGACAATCACTTCCATTATTCTGTATTTATTTAAGGCAAAGCTATAAACAAAATACGCCTAACGGATACATTAGGCGTATTTTGGAAGTCAGTGGTCGGGTTTGACTTTAAGAAATAAAATCAATAGAACAATTGATATTAACCATCTCTTTCAATGGAAATTTCTGAGTTTCTAAATTCTCATATTTAATTTCATTTAGGATAAAATATTTTTCTATTGATAATTCTTTGTTGTCTGTGTTATTAGAAAGAAAATCTATAATTTCATTTAGTATAAAAGTCAAATAATACCTCATATTAGAAGATATTAATTCATTGTTTGTATTCATCGCAGCATCGTGGATAATTTCATTACGAAGTCTATAAATTCTAATAAAATGTATTTCTAAATTTTCCTTATGATTATCTATGTATTGTTTAATGTTTCTATCTTTAAATAGCACCTCTTTTATTTTATTAACACGGAAAGATAATAAAGGATTTTCTTTCACTGATTGATTAATAATTGCATTATAAGAAGTTTCATCCTCAATGTTTATTGAAAGATTTTTTAAATACAATACACTTTCTATTTCTTTTTTTAGGATAGTAATATTTCGTTTAATATATGCTAAACAATGAGCTTTTATGAAAAAGTCTTTAATCCTGCCTATGGTGTTTTGACTTTCGTAATTGGAAAATAAATACTCTAACCCTATCCAATAGTTGATGAATTTGTGTTCCATTTCAGTGGATTGGTTTCCTAATCGTAAATACCGTATGGCGGATTTCACTTTCTCTTTTGTTTCTCTCTGAACCTTATCATTTTCTAATATGTGTGGAAGTTTTCCTATAAAATGATTATATCTATCCTTTTCTGTTTTGTATTTTCCGTCAAGAATATTGATGTTTTCTTGAAAATCTGCTCTTTCGGGAGAACGATTATCAATCACCAAAACCTTATTGTGAATGTGCAAAAACTCATCTGAAAATCCTAAATTGACGATATCCAAATATTCAGAGAAAGCGTTTTTTGCTTTTTTAAGTGCCGATAAATAATCAAATGAATCAACCGTACACATTATGAATCTTCTGTTAGGAACTTTATCTTTGAATTTATCAAACCCTTGTTTTCGCCTAAGTTGCTGTTGAGTACTACTGTCAATACTGTCTGACACATCTATAAAAACCCCGCTTATTGAAAAGGATTTTAGTTCTTGTGAAACAGTGGGGGTTGTATCAATTCTAAATATAACCGTGTGTCTAGATTCAACATCTAAAATTCTCTGTTTAAAATTAGAAAACAGAGTGTCGAAATTTTCATTGTTACGATTTTTTACAAATATCCCATAACAGAGCTTATACAAAAAGCCCTTTGAAAATCCTTTGTTTATTAATTCGCTAAAAAGAAATTCTATTATTTTATCTATCATACTCAAATGTTTAAATAGACTTTCTAAATTCGAATCATCAACATTGATATTTAATTTATCTTCTGTAATAGTTATAATATTTGAAAGATATTGCTGATTTTCATTTAACAATATTTCCAATGAAGCCGAAACTTTTTTATAATTGTTTTCATCAATACTATGCAAAATGTTTTTTAGAAACTCAACAGTTACAGTATTGAAAGTCAGCCCATTATTCTCTATTTCCAAAAATTTTAATACCTCATTAATCAATCCTTTACTATTTTTATCCTTTCCTTTTATGGTTTGAAAATGTTTAATCCTACCCATTTCAAACTCATCAAGGCAATATTTTAATTCTTCTAAAATAGTTCTTGGATTGTGTAGCTTTACTCTATAACTATCAATAGTTCCTATGTTCAATAATTCTATAGACTTCTCAATGAAAAACTTTTGTGATATAGTCAAACTTAAATTTTTATATTTAATTATTTGCATATTACTTTTTTTTGTACTTTTGCACCATCAAAGTAGTGATATTATTTCAATAACGATAGAAAGGGAAGAAGGGGATTTATGGTTCTGGAGTATTCCGCATTCTTTACCCACTTCCTTAAATAAAGAGAGCTTCAATATATAATGTGTTGAGGCTCTTGTTTTCTACAAAAATAAAATTTATTTTGCAAAGTGTACAAAAAAAATCCCGTTTTTGGCGGGATTTTTTTTATTACTCATCTTTGATGTTACCAAACTCAAAATCTACTTTTTGTTCATTTCCGAAAGAATCACTTATCCATATGGAAAACATTGTTGTT
>NZ_BLBC01000027.1 GCF_009684755.1 Capnocytophaga felis | reverse complement strand
TTAAAATGCACTAATCAATGGGTTGTACTTGGCGAAATCTTCTCTTGATGTATCTGAACTTTGCCTCTGTAAAATCAAACTACACGACAATGAATCTAATCACATTGGAAGAATCGGCTTGGAAAGCTATTTTGGAGCAATTACAAAGCATTCGTAAACACATAGAAAAAGACACTTCGCATTGGGACGAATTGTGGCTGAATCAACACGAGGTCTGTCAGTATTTACATTTGAGTGAAAAAACACTTTGGCGGATGCGTAAGAATGGTGAAATCACCTATTCCAAAATTTATGGTCAGTATTTTTACACTTTGGGGAGTATTCAAAAATTGTTGGATGCCAACGTGGTAAAATCTACCGATGTTTATGTACAAGAGCTCACCGAAAAAGCCAAAAGTTATGTTGAAAAAGCAAGACATTTTAAATAGCACCGATGGAGGTTTGGAGGTATTTCGTTATTATTTGCAAGGTAATTGGCAGGTAGGGAAAAATTTTAAAAATCCGTTGTATGATGATAAAAATGCTTCTTGCAATATCTACAAAGACAAGCGTTCGGACACTTACAAGATGAAAGATTTTGGAGACGAGTCATTTAGTGGTGATTGTTTTTTCTTGGTGGGCTATTTACACGGGTTGGATTGTCGAAACGCCTCGAACTTTATAGAAATCTTAAAGATAATCAACCGTGATATGAGCTTGGGTTTGGAAGAAAAAACACGTGTTTTAAAAGCCTCATCAAAGCGGAATGTATCTTCTGTTGAACCTATCGAAAACACTGAAAAAACTAACGAAATTGAAAATGGCAAAAACAATGAGAATAATGAAGACATTTCGGATACAGAAAGAGCCCAAACTCCTTATGAATTTATTTCAAAGGCATTCACTGAACAAGAGCTGGCTTTTTGGTCAAAATCGGGTATAACACATTCCCTTTTGCAAAAATACGAGGTGGTTGCTATGCAACGTTTTTCAAGCATCAACAAAAAAGGGAAACCATACACCTTGCATTCTTCACAAAGCGAACCGATGTTCGGGTATGTGTCACCAAATAGCATAAAAGTGTATCGTCCGTTTTCAAAGATTCGGTTTTTGTATGGAGGTAATGTAACTGATTACTGTTTTGGATTGGAAAAGTTGCCTTTACAGGGAGATGTACTGTTTATCACTTCGGGAGAAAAAGATGTATTGAGTCTTGTATCACACGGATTTTCAGCGATTTGTTTTAATAGTGAAACCACTCATATTCGCAAAGAAACCATTAAGATATTAAAGCCACGCTTTCGGTATATAGTATTGTTGTTTGACGCAGATGAAACGGGCAGAAAAGCTTCGCAACAACAGCAAGAACGCCTAAAAGAATTTGGTGTGTTGTCGCTTACCTTACCTCTTTCAGGGAGTAAAAAAGACAAGGATATTTCAGACTATTTTCAACAAGGATTTTCTGCCCAAGATTTTCGACAATTGTTTCGACAATTGATTGAGAATGATTTTCAATCGACCCTCTCATTATTAAAAAGCTGTGAAATTGATTGGAAAAATCCACCTCCCAAACAAGAGGTACTTATCAGCATTAACGCCATTCCCATTGGAGTACAAAGCAGTTTATTGGGTATTACCGGAGGTGAAGGTACGGGGAAGAGTCATTTTGTAAGTGCACTTTTAGCAGGAACTTTAACGCTATCTAAGATCACAAAAATAGACACTTTGGGTACACAAGTAAAACCCTGTCCCAAAGGAAAGGTGGTGTTGTTTTTTGATACGGAACAATCCCAAGATCAATTGTATCAAAACATTGAAAAGTTACTCAAACGAGCTCAACACACCGTGATGCCTCCTGAATTGAAAGCCTATTGCTTGACTCAAATTCCTCGTAAAGAACGATGGGAGCTTATTCGCAAGAGTTTGGAGTTTTTTAGTTTTCAGTACAAAGGAATTCATTTAGTGGTTATTGACGGCATTGCGGATTTAATTGGTGCTGTGAATAATGAAATCGAAAGCACCGAAATTATCGAAGAGTTGTATGCTTTGGCAGGAATGTATCAAACTTGTATGGTTTGTGTGTTACATCTTACCCCGAGTGGGCTTAAAATTCGTGGACATTTGGGATCGGAACTGCAACGCAAAGCCTCAGCGGTTTTGTCTATTGAAAAGGATAATAATGGAACCATATCGGTTGTACGACCTCTAAAAGTACGTAGTGGAGATCTTTCAAAAACCCCTGAAATACTTTTTCAGTGGGATGAGACCTTGGGAATGCATCGCTATTGCGGAGAGCGAAAAAAAAGTATTGAAAATAAGGATAAAACGATGGCTTTGGCTACACTTATATCGCCTTTGTTCAAGAAAAAAACATCGTGGCATTTTTCGGATTTATGTAAAGAAATACAGGAAATCACAGGAGTTACACAGCGAACAGCCAAGATCTATATTCGCAATCTAAAAGAAAAGGAAATTTTAATACACACGGCAGAAAATCCTGAGGTATTGGAAATGGGAAAACCCCTCAAAACATTGTTAGAGACATAGGGAGGATAGTAAAGATAGAATGTGTTGAAGGATAAAAATGGAGAGGAAATTAGTAGGAATAGAATGAATAGGAAATTAGGAATTTAGAGATTTATAAATTTAAAAATCAGTATTTAACGAACCTAAAAACATACGGAAAATGAATATCGAAAGAACCGAATTTATCGCTTGGATGCAGCGGCTTATTGACCGTTTTGATTTGCTCGAAGAAACTCTTGCAAAAACGCAAAGTCGCAAAAATATGCTTGATGGAGAGGAATTGTTGGACAATCAGGATTTAATGCTGACCTTTAAGATTTCGGCAAGGTCACTACAACGCTACCGCTCGGATGGTAAACTGCCGTATTATACCATTTCGGGAAAAATTTATTACAAACTATCGGATGTACATCAATTTATTCGAGCACATTTCAGCGTACCCGTATCAGCTCTTAAAGCCAAAAAAAGAAACACACTTCCAAAGAAAGACAGCGTATAAAACGGGTCGGAACACGGGAATACTTTTGCTTTAAAATCAAATACAAAGAGCAATGGAAACGACATTACAATCACAAGGTAATATTCCCGTGCAGGAAGAACTTTCGGATATGTTGCTGATTTTCGACAAGGAAGAAAAACAGCTCAAAGCCGTTAAAGGACTAGATAATAAGGGAGCGTTACAAACCGTTCCTCCCGACAAAACGCATCAAGAGGACTTTATGCGGGTAGATGCCCACGGCAATATATTGTCCAATTTTTTTAGCAATTTTCTGCGACAGAGCAAAAATCCGACCCGATTTACATTCTTTAAAATTCCAATAGAAAAATCGTTGGATACCATCGAAAAACTACAAAATCACTTAACCCATCTCAGTGAAAAAGGAAAAGCATATTTAAAGAAATATGAAGTGTCTCCCACTCAATATACACAAGGAATAAGCGAAAAAAATCAACAACAAAAACATACGACAATGGAAACGACAAACACTCCCGTTCAAGAGCCTCAAAAAGAGGTAAAACAAGAAAATGTGCAACCTGCTCAAACACCTTCTAATGAAAATTCAGAGCAACAGAATGAAACCAAATACAAGATAGAAGATGTAGATTGGGAAACTCTTAACAATTTAGGAATCAGTAAAGAGTCTTTGGAAAAACGCAATTTGTTGGAGCCTCTACTTAAAGGGTTCAAAACCAATGAACTTGTTCCTGTAAGCTTTAATTTGGGCAGTGCCGTAACACGTTTTGACGCTCGTTTATCGTTGCAACAAAATAGCGAAGGAAAGGTTGTAGCAGCTATTCACGGCATACGCAAAGAACCGCAATTGCAATACCCGTTTTTCGGACACGAATTTTCTGATGAAGATAAGAAAAACCTACTGACTACGGGCAATATGGGACGTGTGGTGGAACTGACCAACACGAAAACAGGAGAAAAAATCCCTTCCGTTATCAGTGTGGACAGACTCACCAATGAATTGATCGCCCTCCGTACGGAATTTATTAAGATTCCTGATGAAATTAAGGGGATAAAACTCAGTGAAGAACAAAAACAGACCTTAAAGGAGGGAAAACCACTCTTTTTAGAGGGAATGCAATCCAAAAAAGGTGAATCTTTTAATGCCAATGTACAGTTCAATGCCGATAAACGCTATGTAGAATTTTTGTTTGAAGAAAATCTTTCTCAAAAAGCTACTCAATCACAAAAGCTTACCGAAGCTCCCAAAGAAATTCGTGGAGTACAGCTTTCGCAGGAGCAACACCAACAACTCTCCGAAGGGAAACCCGTATACTTGGAAGGATTAAAAAGCAAAAACGGAAAGGTATATAACGGGTATTTTACCTTTAATGAAGAAAAAGGAAAGGTAGAAATGAGTTTTAAAAATCCTGATAAAAAGGACATTTCGAATGATTTACAAACTCCTAAAAAGGAACAAAAACAAACGAGCGAAAAAACACAAAAAGCACCAAAGCAGGAAACCGCTCCGACACAGAAAAACACCAAATCCAAAGGACGTAAAATGTAGAAAAAGTCATAGGCTGTAAGCTATATGCCTAAGGCTTATGGCTTACAGCAAAAAAAAACCAAAAAGTTATGAAACTAATCATTGCAGAAAAACCCAGTGTAGGCAGAGAAATTGCTTCTGTATTAGGAGCTGCCCAAAAGAATGAAGGCTATCAAGAAGGGAACGGCTATGTCGTTACTTGGGCGTTGGGACATTTGGTACAGTTAGCACTCCCGGAAGAATATGGTTGTCAAGGGTTTCAAAGAGAACATTTGCCCATACTGCCTGAGCCTTTTGTATTAGTTCCCAAACAAATTCTGACCGAAAAAGGATACAAAGCCGATCCTATGGCACTTAAACAACTTAAAGTCATTGAAAAATTATTCAAGCAATGTGATGCCATCATTGTAGCTACCGATGCAGGGCGTGAGGGCGAACTTATTTTTCGGTATATTTATCACTATCTGAACTGCCAAAAACCCTTTGAGCGATTATGGATAAGTTCTCTGACAGAAAAAGCTATCAAAATGGGATTTACACAATTAAAACCCGGTAGTGATTTTGATCTATTGTATCAGGCAGCTCAAAAACGCAGTGAAGCGGATTGGTTAGTGGGTATTAATGCCACCCAAGCCCTAAGCATCGCTGTGGGTGAAGGAGTGTATTCATTAGGAAGAGTACAAACTCCTACACTAGCAATGGTCTGTAAACGCTATTTGGAGCATACGAACTTTACCAAAAAGCCTTTCTTTGAGCTTAAACTCAAACATCAAAAGGAACACACTGATTTTTTTAGTTTTTCCGATGCTATCACAGATAAAAAAGAAGCGGAAACACTACAAAGGCAGATAATGAAAAATCCTGTTGCCGAAGTGGTTATGGTAGAAAATGAAACTCTCAAAGAACAGTCACCTTTGCTATATGATTTAACGGGTTTACAAAAAGAAGTCAATAAGAAATATGGTTTTTCAGCCGATGAAACCCTACAAGTTGCACAAGGCTTGTACGAGCAGAAATACATTACTTATCCCCGAACGGGAAGCAAATACATTTCAGAAGATGTATGGGCAGAAATTCCGGCACTTATCCGATTACTGCAAGAAAGCGACCTTTTTTCAAAAAGTGCCCAAACCGTTAAGATTACGGCACTTAACAAACGAATGGTCAATGACCTAAAAGTAACCGACCATCACGGACTTTTAATCACAGAGCGTTTTCCTACGAATCTTTCTGCCAAAGAACATACCATTTACAAGATGATTGCCTCCCGACTTTTAGAAGCCGTGAGTGAACCTTGTGTTAAGGAAGTTCAAAAGGTTTCATTGGAGGTGTGTCATACACGTTTTACACTCAGGAACACACGAATTATACAAATGGGTTGGCGGGCAATCAATGGTTTTTTATCTGACTCTAACAAGGACGAAGCTGACATTTGTGAAGCACTGCCGTCCTTACCAAAAGGGAGTACATTAAAGATAAAATCCGTTGAAATTTTATCTAAAACCACCCAACCTCCCGTGCTTTACACCGAAGCAGGACTTTTGTCGGCAATGGAAACAGCAGGAAGAGATTTGGAAAGCAAGCAGCAACGCCAACTCCTACAAGGCTCAGGCATAGGAACCCCTGCT
The DNA here is from genome assembly GCF_009684755.1 of Capnocytophaga felis. GTDB lineage: Bacteria > Bacteroidota > Bacteroidia > Flavobacteriales > Flavobacteriaceae > Capnocytophaga > Capnocytophaga felis. The sequence goes on along the minus strand of NZ_BLBC01000027.1, from coordinate 4,756 downwards.
ACACGAGCCGCTATCATTGAAACGCTCTTAAAACGAGGCTATGTAGTGCGTAAACAAAAATCCCTTATTCCCACCGAAAAAGGACTACAAGTGTACCATTGGGTCAAAGAAGATGATATTGCCAATGTTACCCTAACGGGACAATGGGAAGAAGATTTACAAAAAATAGAACAAGGCGAAAAGTCGCCAACGGAATTTTTACAGGCGATGAAAAGCTATACCCAAGATTTGACACAAGCCTTGCTGAAACTCACTATTCCACAGAAAAAGCATTTGCAACTATGTTGCCCCAAATGCCAACAACAAACCTTGAAAATTTTTGAAAAAGTGGTAAAATGCCCTGATGAGCATTGTAATTGGACATTTTTCAGAAATGTATGCGGAAAAAATATCGACGAGCAAACCTTAAAAACCTTGCTTGAAACCCGAAAAAGTCCGCTTATTAAAGCAATGAAAAGCAAAACGGGAAAAACCTTTGATGCTTATCTTATACTTAATGAAAACGCAGAAACCTCTTTTGAGTTTCCTAAGAAAAAATCCAAATAACAAGTGTCAAGTAACAAATAACAAGTAATAAAAATCAAAAAAGGTGAAAAAAAACAACAAAATCAAAGTGTACCAAGAAATGATTTTCACGGTGGTATACACGGATTTATAGGTCGTTGAATGGATTTTCACTAAAATGGATTTGCAGAATCCACAAAATGTAATTACATTTGTAATGTCGGTGATTATCGCCGTTATATTATGATTATTGTAAATTGAAATGTTGGATAAAAACAGACGAAGGTTATTAGAAAAAGTACTTCCGGAAGGAATTGTAGTATCACGCAAATGGCTTGAAAATACCTTACACTTGCAAAAACACGCTATTGATAATTTGGTTAAAAGTGAGTATTTAAAAAGTGTTCATAAGGGGTATTATGTACGGGGAATGTTTTTACATAGTTGGCAGGCGATGGTATATGCTCTGCAACATTATATGCAAACCGATTTAGTGGTTGGGGGAATAAATGCTTTGCAACTACAAGATGAGTATTTGCCTTGTTATGAGGTAATTCCTGTGCAACTCTATGGAGAAACTACTTTACCGAGTTGGCTAAAAACCATAGGGGTACTACATCGTTTTACGAAATATTCGTCAAGGGCTGTGTACGATGAATTTGACGCGGCAACAACAGCAATGCTTACGACCTTGTACACTTGGAGGGAAGAGTTGCAACCGCTTCGAATCTCGTGTAAAGAAAAAGCTTTTTTGGAATTTTTATTACACGTATCCGATGAGCAATCATTTAAGCAAGCGGTTACTATATGTCAGCAAATGAATGTATCATCGATGGAAAAATGGCAACTACTATTAGAAAAATGTGTCAATGTGAAAATAAAACGTTTGTTTTTATGGCTTGTAAGTCAATACCAACCGACTTGGTTGGAAAACTTACACCTTTCTAAGGTGTATTTGGGCAGTGGTAACCGAGTGATTATCAAAAACGGACGGTTGGATACAACTTACCATATCACCGTGCCAAAATAAAAAATAGGCAGAATATGAAAATGTACAAGGTTACATAAAAAAATAAAAAATAAAAGAATAATAAAAACACAAAAATCAAAAAAGTATGAATCATCAAAAAGTACAACCAAGTTTGTCGTATTACGAATTACGACTCAGAGAAGTTTTAAAAACAAGTTTTCCTAACTTGATAAATAATACGACTTTTATCAAAGAACGAAGCGACTTGGCCGCTCATAGCTATCAACAGGCTTTTGAATCAGGATTGGCGATTCCCCAATGTAACGAAATAGCCAATAAAGTGCTAATGGAAGGCTTACACTTTTCACCTTTTTCAATGGTTTTTGAGGTACTTTGTAGAGAGTTTCAAGGGGAGCTTTCCGAAGAGGAGTTATTCCCTTTTGCCTTAAAAATGTTTGAAGAATTGGTGCCTTTCTTTCAAAAGTGTGACCTTACTGAAGATTTTGAACAAACACAGGATTATGGGCATCTTTACACGGAACTCACAGGAGCTATTCAAATTTGGATAGAAGAAAATGGCATATCTTAAAAAGTTGCATTTGGGTCGCAATATTCGAGCTTTGGAGGTTGCTTTTGCCTTGGAAAGAGAAAAGCGAGTTGCTACCACAGAGGAGCGAGAAATTTTGCAAAAATACACAGGGTTTGGTGGGCTTAAATTCATTTTAAATCCCGCCAAAGAGGCTGTGGACAAAAAATATTGGTCTGCCTCAGACTTGCCTCATTTTGAATATACACAGGCCCTATGGCAACTTATCAGTGAGAATAGTATCGATGAAAGACAATACCGACAATACGAGCAAAGTCTTAAAAATTCGGTACTCACTGCTTTTTACACCCCTTTGGAAATTATAGATTCCCTTGCTTGGGTGTTGAAAGAAAACAATATCAGCCCCACAAAATTATTAGACCCTTCGGCAGGGGTGGGCAATTTTATGGCTTCTTTTCAGCATCAATATCCAAATGTATCGGTAACGGCTTTTGAAAAAGATATTTTAACAGGAAAAGTTTTATCGCATTTATACCCTAACCAAAAAGTACATATTGAAGGATTTGAGCAAATAGAACCGCATAATGAAAAAGAATTCGACCTTGTCAGTAGCAACATTCCTTTTTCGGATACTGCTGTTTTTGATTTGTCGTACTCTCGTAGTAAAAATCCTGCTAAGGTACAAGCTGCACGTAGGGTGCATACCTACTTCTTTTTAAAAGGATTGGATATGTTAAAAGAGGGAGGTATATTGGCTTTTATTACCTCTCAGGGCATTTTGGACAGTAGTCAAAATGAAATCATTCGCCGAGAAATGCTCTCCAACGCTCGATTGGTATCGGCACTTCGGTTGCCCAACAATCTGTTCAGTGATTATGCAGGGACAGAGGCAGGAAGTGATTTGATTGTGTTACAAAAAGACACCCAAAGAGGTGAATTATCCCCCATCGAACAGCAATTTTTAGTGAGTTCTTCGGAAAATAATCCATATTCAATCGCTCAAAACCAATTATTTTTAGACAAATCCCGAATCATTTGTACAGAAGAAAAATTCGGTACCAACCTATACGGACACCCTGCTATGGTTTATGTCCACGAGCAGGGAGTAAAAGGTACGCAACGGATATAAAAACACAGTTATCAAGGGATTTTCAAAACTATTATCAGAAACAAGAAAGGATAGAAAAAATAGCAGAAATAGAAGGTTTAGGGGGATTAGGAGAATTAGAAAGATTAGAGAGAATAGAAAATTTAGAAGGGATAGAACACATCAAAAAAAGTGAAAAAAGCGAAAGAATTGAAAAAACAGCAATTGAACAAGCTACTTACATAGAAATAGCAAGTAAAATAAATCAACAGGAAAGTACTTCTGACATTGATACGTCCGCTGTTTCTGAACCGATTGTGTATGAATCAAAAATGAATTCCCTTTCCTTTGAGGAGGCATTGCCTCCCAAAGAAACTATTTTTTCCTTTGAACAAACACAACTAGCACAGGGTCAGGGTACACAACTCAGCTTATTCGATTTTTTACCCGATGAAAAACAGACTGCTAAAAATGCGTCTACTCCCAACCTTTTGGTTTCCGAAACAGCTTCTGTTAGTGTGTCATCTTCCCAAAAATCCTCATCTAAAAAATCTGCTAAAAGGAAAAAGACGCCTAAAAACACCACTCCAAAAAAATTGGATTTGTTTTCATTTTCGTATCAAACAGAATTCAAAAACACTTCTCAAGAAAAAGCATCACACGAATTGGTGGAAACCTTAGTGGAGGACCCTGAACCTTTTACAGGAGCTTTTTTATCTCATTTTAAAGAAGATACTTTGGTGGTACAGCGGCAGACTATCGGTTACCTAAAAGAGGCTTCTCCAAAGACTCAAAAAGCTACTTTTGTACCTTTGCAAATGGCTTCGTTGGAAAGACGAAAAATGATGGAATATATTGCTCTTCGTGATGCCTATTTGGAATTGTATCACAAAGAAGCCACCACGTATGAACCACACGATAAAGAGCGAGAGATTTTAAATACGCTGTATGATGCCTTTGTAAAAAGATACGGGCATCTTAACACGGCTGAAAACATAAAACTCATCAAAACCGATAGCTCGGGAGCAGAAATCCCCTATTTGGAACAAGCACGTAATGGCGTGTACAAAAAAGCGGATATTTTTGCAAAACCCGTAGCTTTTTCAACAAAACCCATTGAAAATCTATCCCCCGAAGAAGGATTATCAGCTTGTTTGAGTCAGTTGGGAAAAGTAGATTTTTCATTTTTAGAGAATATTACCGGACAATCCACCCAAGAGCTCAAAGACACCTTACGAGGGAAACTCTTTTTTAATCCTTTAGAAAACACCTACGAAATCGGACAAAAATGGCTTTCAGGCAATGTCATTGCCAAAATTGATACGCTAAACAACTTTTTAAGTAAAACCCCGCAACTTACAAATAATCCGGAAGTAATCCATTCGTTGGAATCCTTACAAAAAGCGGTTCCTACTCCCATTCCCTTTGAAGAATTGGACTTTAATTTGGGTGAACGTTGGATTGACTCAAACATTTATAGCGATTTTGCTTCCCATCTATTTGACACAAATGTCCACGTGGATTATTCGTCTCAAACCGATGATTTTTCAGTGGAATGTAGGCAAAAAAATATGCATATTTGGGAAAAATATGCCGTTAAATCCGATAGTAGAACGTACGATGGGATTGCTCTTTTTAAACACGCACT
>NZ_BLBC01000026.1 GCF_009684755.1 Capnocytophaga felis | reverse complement strand
ATGCGGGACAAATGTATAAAATATCTTTCAAAATACAAATAAATAACATTAATTCTTGTTAAATTTTACAGATAAAGAAGTGGAAAATCCAAATATTTCCCACTTCTTTACATCAATAAATGATTTGTAAAACTATGAAACACGCATATAACAAACTAATTATCAATTCAAAAAATCATCACTTAAAAAATACCTGTATAATTCTCGGGAGTAATTGCTTTTAGCTCATTTTTAACAGTTTCACAAATATTTAAGGTTTCAATAAATGAGGCTATGGTTTGTTGATTAATTTTTTCGTTGGTTCTGGTTAGTCCTTTTAAAGCTTCATAAGGATTAGGATAGCCCTCTCTGCGTAGAATTGTTTGTACGGCTTCTGCAACCACCGCCCAATTTTGCTGCAAATCCCAACGGATTTTTTCTTCATTGAGTAACAATTTGCCCATTCCTTTTAATGTGGAGTTCAATCCTATCAATGTATGTCCAAACGGAACGCCTACATTTCGTAAAACGGTACTATCGGTTAAATCACGTTGTAATCGTGAAATTGGTAATTTTGCCGACAAATGTTCAAAAATAGCATTTGCAATCCCTAAATTCCCTTCCGAGTTTTCAAAGTCAATTGGGTTTACCTTATGTGGCATCGCCGATGACCCCACTTCTCCCGCCTTGATTTTTTGTTTGAAATAATCCATTGAAATATATGTCCAAATATCGCGGTTGAAGTCTATTAATATGGTGTTGATGCGTTTTAAAGCGTCGAAAAGTGAAGCCAGATTATCATAATGTTCAATCTGTGTGGTAGGAAAAGAATGGTGCAATCCCAAAATATTTTCCACGAAATTTGTCCCGAAAGCTTTCCAGTTCACGGACGGATACGCCACGTTATGAGCGTTATAATTTCCTGTTGCACCTCCAAATTTTGCCGAAAAAGGAATATTTTTGAGTTGTTTTAATTGCTCTTCTATCCGCACGGCAAAAACCTCAATTTCTTTTCCTAAACGGGTAGGCGATGCCGGTTGTCCGTGAGTACGTGCCAATAAAGGAACATCTTTCCATTGGGAAACAAACATTTTCAAACCATCTATAACATATTGTAATTTAGCATAATACACATCATTCATCGCTTCCTTAACAGAAAGCGGAACCGCCGTATTATTAATGTCTTGTGAAGTGAGTCCAAAATGGATAAACTCCTTATATTCAGATATATTTAATGTATCAAAGGCTTTTTTTATAAAATATTCAACAGCTTTTACGTCGTGATTGGTTGTCTTTTCAATTTCTTTAACTTCCAAAGCCGAAGCCAAGTTGAAATTTTGATACAATTCGCGAAGTTTCGGGAAAAAATCTTTCGGAAAATCTTTTAATTGAGGTAAAGGCAACTCGCAAAGAGCAATGAAATATTCCACTTCTACCAATATTCGGTATTTAATCAAAGCTTCTTCCGAAAAAAACGGTACTAATTCTTTTGTTTTGTCGGCATAACGACCATCAATAGGAGAAATTGCTTGTAATGACATCTTTTTCTGTATTTTTGGTAAGGGACAAAGATAGGAAATTTTATGAATTGAAAAATTATGATTTACGGATTATTTCGTTACCTTTGTGTGGTATTCTCGTTTTTAAATCCATTTAAGTTTTCGAAAGGACATTGAAAAAGATTTTCTGCCATATTAAATACTTTCTTCTCCAAATAATGGGAAAGATTCAACGCAATCCCTTCAAATTTTTGATAATCATATTTTCATCGGTATGGTATTATTTTTCTCTTCCTAAATACTTATTTCCAGACAATTACGCTACTGTTTTGGAAAGTTCCGAAGGAAATCTTTTAGGAGCGAAAATTGCACAGGACGGACAGTGGCGATTTCCCCAAACGGACAGTATTCCTTACCGATTCAAAACATCACTTCTTCATTTTGAAGATGAATATTTTAACTACCATTGGGGAATAAACCCTGTTTCAATTGGGAAGGCTCTCTTTGAAAACCTCAAAAAAGGTAAGGTGGTTCGTGGAGGAAGTACACTTACCCAACAGGTTATTCGTCTTTCCAGAGAAAACCAAAAACGTACCTATTTTGAAAAACTTACCGAGATGATTCTGGCAACCCGTTTGGAATTTCGGCATTCAAAGGAAGAAATTTTATCTCTCTACGCCTCTCACGCTCCTTTCGGCGGAAATGTCGTGGGACTTGATATGGCTTCTTGGCGGTATTTTGGCATAGCTCCTCATCAGCTATCGTGGGGACAAAGTGCCACACTGGCGGTACTTCCAAATGCTCCAAGCCTGATTTTTCCAGGAAAAAATCAAACTATTTTAAAAGAAAAACGAGACAAACTCCTTAAAAAATTACACGAAAAAAATATTTTTGATAAGGAAACCTATGAACTTGCTCTATTAGAACCGTTACCACAAAAACCGCATAAATTACCACAAACAGCTCCACATCTTTTGGACTTTATTACAAAAAAACAACCAGGACAGCGTATCCGTTCAACGTTGAAAATGAATCTTCAAGAAAAAGTAAATCAGATTGTTGGAAATTATTACAAGCATTATTCACAATCCGAAGTGTACAATATGGCAGCAATCGTGATTGACGTACAAACTCGCAACATATTGGCTTACGTAGGAAATACCCCCACTGATGAAAATCATCAGAAAGACGTTGATATCATTCACGCTCCAAGAAGTACAGGAAGCATTTTAAAACCAATACTTTACGCCGCGATGCTCCATAACGGGGATTTGTTACCAAAAGAACTGATTCCTGATATTCCTACTCAAATTTCAGGATATTCTCCTCAAAATTTTAATAATACTTTCGAAGGAGCCGTTCCTGCAGATATGGCTTTGGCAAAATCATTGAATATTCCTTTCGTATGGCTGCTACAAAAATTCGGAACATACCGATTTTATGACATTCTTCAAAAACTGCAACTTTCAGACATCAAGAAACATCCCGACCATTACGGACTGTCGATTATATTAGGGGGAGCCGAAAGCAACTTATGGGATTTGGCACGAGCCTACACTAATTTGGCTTCGGAACTAAATATTTTTGCCCAAAAACAGATGTACAGAACTGATGAATTTCAAGAATTAAGATACAATTTAACAGAAAAAACAACTGATTTCGGAAATTTAACGTTTGATGTTCCTGTTTTGAGAGCAGGAGCTATTTGGAAAATGTTCGAAGCTATGAAAGAAGTAAACCGCCCTACGGAAGATGTTGCGTGGAAATACTATGAATCATCACGAAAAATCGCTTGGAAAACCGGAACGAGTTTCGGTAATAAGGATGCTTGGGCAATAGGAACTACTCCCGAGTTTGTCGTTGCCGTTTGGGTAGGAAATGCCACAGGAGAAGGAAGACCCACGCTTACCGGAGCTTCTTATGCTGCTCCCGTAATGTTTGAAATTTTCAACGCCCTACCTCCCACTTCTTGGTTTTCAAAACCTTATGATGATTTGGAAGAACTTACGGTTTGTGAAATATCAGGTTTTTTAGCAAAAGAAGAATGTCCTAAAAAATCCGTGCTTACTTCAATTACAACCAATGACCATAATGTTTGTCCGTATCATAAAGTTGTTCATCTTGATAAAAGCGAGCAATTTCAAGTAAACACATCTTGTGAGTCTCTCAGCAATATAGTCTCAAAATCGTGGTTTGTTCTTCCCCCAGTTATGGAATGGTATTACAAAAATAATCATATCAACTATCAAAATCTTCCTCCTTTTCGAGAGGATTGCTCAGAATCAAACAACTCAAAAAGACTTGATTTTATCTATCCAAAACATAAAAGTGTTATCTACACAACCAAAAACTTTGGTGGAAAGTTACAGCCCTTCATTGCAAAAGCGGCATCTTCCGAAGAAGGAAATATTTTTTGGTATTTGAACGAAACTTATTTAGGCTCAACGAATGTTTTTCACGAAATAAAAGTTTATGCTCCAAAAGGTGATAATATTTTACGAATTATTAATACCAAAGGCGAAGAAAAGGTAATTCAAATCATTGTTCAATAAATTCATTTTTCACCAAATTGAATAAAAAAGAGGAGCAATTTTAATGTTGCCCCTCTTTTTATCTAATTAATTCTTACAATTTCTTTTTAACCGCTACTTCTTGGAAAGCTTCAACTACATCGCCTTCTTTAATATCGTTGTAGTTTTTGATTTGCAATCCACAATCATAACCTTTTGAAACTTCTTTAACGTCATCTTTAAAACGTTTAAGTGATGCCAACTCTCCGGTATAAATTACGACGCCTTCGCGAATGATTCGGATTTTTGAATTTCGGAATATTTTTCCATCAGTAACCATACAACCGGCAATGGTTCCCACTTTTGAAATTTTGAACAATTCACGAATTTCAACCGTTCCGGTAACTTCTTCCTTAAACACAGGAGAAAGCATTCCTTCCATTGCATCTTTCAAATCATTGATAGCATCGTAAATAATTGAATATGTGCGGATATCAATTTCTTCTTTATCTGCCAAAGCTCGGGCATTTGCCATCGGACGGACGTTAAATCCGATAATAATCGCATCGGAAGCTGATGCTAATAGCACATCTGATTCTGTAATTGCACCAACTCCTTTATGAATTATAGAAACCTGAATTTCTTCTGTTGATAATTTTTGGAATGAATCGGTTAAAGCTTCTACCGAACCATCTACGTCCCCTTTCAAGATGATGTTCAACTGTTTGAAATCACCCAATGCAATACGTCTTCCAATTTCATCAAGCGTAATATGACGTTGTGTACGTACAGATTGTTCGCGTTGTAATTGAGCTCGTTTGGCTACAATTTGCTTAGCTTCACGCTCATCTTCAAACACATAGAATTTATCTCCTGCCTGCGGAGCTCCATCCAAACCTAAAATAGATATAGGAGTAGAAGGTCCTGCACTTTTCACTTTTTTACCACGCTCATCGTGCATCGCACGGATTTTTCCGGAATTTGTTCCTGCCAATACGTAATCGCCTACATTCAATGTTCCCGACTCAACCAATACTGTGGAAACATATCCTCGCCCTCTATCAAGCGACGCTTCAACAACCGTACCCACAGCACGCTTATTCGGATTGGCTTTCAATTCCAATAATTCAGCCTCTAAAAGTACTTTTTCCAAAAGCTCCTGAACTCCAATACCTTGTTTTGCTGAAATATCTTGCGACTGAATTTTTCCTCCCCAATCTTCCACCAAAAGGTTCATTCCAGCCAAACGCTCTTTAATTTTCTCAGGATTTGCAGTAGGTTTATCTATCTTATTGATAGCAAATATAATAGGAACACCTGCTGCTTGTGCGTGACTGATAGCTTCTTTGGTTTGCGGCATCACATCATCATCGGCAGCAACCACAATAATAGCAATATCCGTAACCTTTGTACCACGTGCACGCATTGCAGTAAACGCCTCGTGCCCTGGTGTATCCAAGAAAGTTATTCTTTCTCCACTTTCCAACTTAACTCCATAAGCTCCAATATGTTGCGTAATCCCTCCGCTTTCACCTGCAATTACATTTTCTTTTCGGATATAATCCAGTAACGAGGTTTTTCCGTGGTCAACGTGCCCCATAACGGTAACAATAGGGGCTCTTGGAACTAAATCTTCTTCTTTATCTTCTTCAATATGAATAGATTCTTCAATATCTGCTGTGGCGAATTCTACTTCGTAACCAAATTCATCTGCTACGATTGTCAGAGTTTCTGCATCCAAACGTTGATTCATAGTAACCATAATCCCCAATGACATACACGCCCCAATTACTCTATTAATTGGCACATCCATCATTGTAGCCAGCTCATTTACAGTAACAAATTCAGTTACTTTGAGTATTTTTTCCTCTTGTTCTAATTGTGCTAATTCACTTTCGGTTTTCTGACGATGCAAGTCGCGTTTTTCTTTACGATACTTCGCTCCTTTTGATTTAGTAGCTTTTCCTTGTAATTTCTCCAAGGTTTCACGAACCTGTTTTTGAACTTCTTCCTCAGTAGGCTCTACTCTTGTGAACGTTTTCGCCTTTTTGTCTCTATTTTTTCCGTCCTTTTTATTATTGTTAGCCGATGAAACATTTGTCTCATCTTTTCGGATGCGTTTGCGTTTACGTTTTTCAGCGTTATCGTCTCCGCCTTTTTGAGTCTCTGTATTAGGTTTACTATCTTTAGGTTTTTCGCCTTTTTTCTTCTTCTTTTTCTTCTTTTCAAACTGGCTCAAGTCAATTTTTTCTCCGACTAACTTTGGTCCAGTAAGTTTTTGATATTGAGTTTCAAGAACTTCAGGCTCTTCGGGTTCTTTTTCTTCCGTTTTTTGTTTTGGAAGTTCTTTTACCTTTTTCTGAACATCTTGTTGATTTTGAGTTTTTTGGATTTGAGGTTTATTTTTTTGAGGAATTTCTATTTTTTTCTTCTGTTGTTCTTTAGCTTTTTCCACAATTGGAGCTTTTTCTTCAACAGGCTCAGGTTTAGTTTCTTTAATTTCTTCAGAAATTTCAATTTTGGATGGAGTTACAACCTCTTCTTTTTCAGGTTGTTGAATAGGCTCTTCTTTTTTAACTGGAGCTTCAATCGGCTTTTCTTCCTTTTTAGGCTCAAGGTCAATTTTGCCTACGGTTTTCACTCCTGCAACAGTTGCTTTAGCCCTAATAACTTCCTGTTCTTGCTGTTGCTTACGCTTCTTTTCATTTTCTTTTTCTTGTTCAATACGAATAGCTTCACGCTCTTTACGCTGATCTTCAACAATTTCTTTTGAAGCTTCACGTTTATTCTTATCCGCATTAAACTTGTCGGAAAGAAGTTTCACAACTTCACCCGAAATCTTTACGTTGGGATTAGATTCAATTTCAATCCCTTTATCTTTCTTAAGATAGTCAACAGCCGTATCCAAAGAAATATTAAACTCCTTTAAAACCTTACTTAATCTTGTAGTTCCCTCGCTCATATATTTTTTATTTCGCTATAATCAAATAACTTATAGCCTTGTAAACCTCAATTTTTTTGTTCTCACAAATGTTCAAAACCTTACCGAAAGCGAAAATCTCGGCAAAGATAATCATTAATCTTCAAACTCTTCCTCTAAAATTTTGATAACCTCACGAATTGTTTCTTCCTCAAGGTCTGTTCGTTTCATCAAATCAGAAACTTCTAATTCCAAGATACTTTTTGCTGTATCCAAACCTGCCTTTTGGAATTCTTCAATAACCCAGGCTTCAATTTCATCATCAAACTCACTAAGTTCGATGTCTTCATCATTGATTCCTTCACGATACACATCTATCTCATATCCAGTTAATTGACTCGCCAAACGAATATTATATCCTGACTTTCCAATTGCTTTTGAAACTTCTTCCGTTTGAAGGAAAACCTCTGCACGTTTTTCTTCTTCATTAATTGTAACCGAACTTACTTTGGCAGGAGCCAACGCCCGTGCAATTAACAATGAAGCATTTGATGTATAGTTAATTACGTCAATATTTTCGTTTCCTAATTCGCGAACAATTCCGTGAATGCGTGAACCACGTACTCCTACGCAAGCCCCCACAGCATCTATGCGGTCATCGAAAGAATCAACGGCAACCTTTGCCTTATCTCCCGGAATGCGAACAACTTTATTTATGGTAATTAGCCCATCCATCACCTCGGGAATTTCCTGCTCAAACAAACGCTCCAAAAACACCGGCGATGTTCTTGACATTATGATAGAAGGCTTATTTCCTTTAAGTTCCACAGATTCAATAATTCCGCGAACGTGTTCACCTTTTTTGAAAAAATCAGAAGGAATTTGCTTCTCTTTTGGTAAAACTATTTCGTTTCCTTCATCATCCAACAATATTATTGCACGATGCCTAATATGGTGAACCTCAGCCGTGTATATTTGCCCTATTAAATCTTTAAATCTGCGATAGATAGTTGTGCTGTCATATTCGTGTATTTTAGATATTAAGTTCTGACGCAAAGCTAAAATGGCTCTTCGTCCTAAACTTGCAATTTTTATCTCTTCCGAAACGTCTTCACCTACCTCAAAATCAGGCTCAATTTTTCGAGCTTCTGTTAATTCTATTTCCTGATTTTCATTTACAACAGCTCCGTCTTCAACTACCACACGATTCCTAAATATCTGTAAATCACCTTTATCAGGATTAATAATTATATCAAAATTATCATCTGAACCATATTTCTTTTTCAAAGTATTACGAAATACTTCTTCCAGAATCGCCATTAAAGTTTCACGGTTAATTAATTTGTCATCTTTAAACTCTGAAAAAGACTCTATTAATTCAAGATTATCCATAATAATTTTTTATTAAAATTTAATGATTACTTTCGTTTCTTTTATATCATTTAAAGCAAATGAATGCTCTCTTTTTACAGTTACTTTACCTTTCCCAACTGGTTTAGGTTCTCGAGTTTCTGTTTCCAGAATTATATTTCCCTCTTCCACGCCCTTAAGCAGACCTTCGTGTTTTTTTCCATCAATAGTTTTAACCTCAACATTTCTGCCTATGTTTTTTCGATATTGTCTTTCCAGCTGAAAAGGCTCTGTGGCTCCAAAAGAGGTTACTTCAATGGAAAAATCAACCTCTTCTCTGTCCAAATTATGCTCGATTGCACGGCTAACAGCAATACAATCATCAATTCCTACACCTTGGTCTCCGTCAATAACAACACGTACTGCATTGTCATTCGATACGGATAAATCAATCAAAAACAGAGTTTGATTTTCCTCCAAAACACTGTTTACCAATTCCTTAACCTTGTCTTTAAAATTCATTTTTCTATAAAAAGAGGGGACTTTATGTCCCCTCAATACTTCATTTATCGGGGCAAAGATACAATTTTTTCAATAAATCAAGAAAAAAATCAAATTTATTTTTGCAATATGATTTTTATTTCGTACCTTTACGGAAAGTTAATTACTCCTAATCACTAGTACAAAAACTCGAATAAAGATTAATGGCTTTTGATTATTCCAATGTGATTTTAACACCCAAAAAAACGGAATAAAAACAGCTATAAAAATTAAATTAATTATTTAACTCTAAAAGTAATAATCATGAAAAAGATTCTCGTTACCACCGATTTTTCAGAAAAATCAATCGCTTCTTTAAGAGTTGCGATTGAGTTGGCAAAACGCCAAAAAGCTGAAGTGTTCCTATTACACGCCCTTGAGTTGCCTCTTCGTTTAGCTACTCAAGACCAATCTTCTGTGCCTGAGGCAATGTATTTTTTGAATCTGTCAAAACAACGTTTTGATAGCATTAAAAAAGAAATGGGAGAAGAAATTGAAATTAAAGACCTCATAGAAACAGCCCCTTTGGCAGATGCAGTAGAAGATGTTGTTGAAAAGTATGGAATTGACCTTGTTTTTATGGGTTCAAACGGAGCTTCAGGAACTAAGGAGCTCTTCATTGGGTCAAATGCTGAAAAAGTAATCCGTAGGGCAAGTGTACCTGTACTTGTAATTAAAAATCCTGAAGAAAAACTTGATATTAAGCACATTATGTTTGCCTGCGATTTCACAAAAAGATTCTTGAAACCATTCGAGAAAGCTGTGAAATTTGCGGAACTTTTCAATGCGAAGATTGACTTGGTTTTCGTCAATACGCCTTATCAATTTCTGACAACTTCCGAAATCAGAGAGCGTATGGAAGAGTTTTTGGAAAGCCAAAATTCAGATGTTAAAGAATTTGAAACACACGTTTACAATGATATTCGTATTGAAACAGGAATTCTAAATTACGTAAGAGAAAACAATATTGACTTGATTTGTATGTTCCCAAGCGGAAGAAAAGGAATTGCTCATTTCTTTAATGGAAGTATCAGTAGTGATTTGGTTAACCACGCAACAAAACCCGTACTTACAATTAGGATGTAGTCATATTTTTATAAAATTAGAAATTTTGAACTTTGCCAAAAAATCAACAAAAGATTCACTTTGGCAAAGTTTTTTTGTGTTTAAAATTTATTTTTTACTTCTTCAAGCAGTTCCAAAATTTCTTGGAAATTATCAAGAGTTACGAGTTTCTGCCGATATTCTTTGAAATTAGGAATTCCCCGAAAATAATTTGCATAATGACGACGCATTTCCAAGACACCTTGCCGCTCACCTTTCCACTCGGCTGACCAAGTTAAGTGATTTTTCACGGCTTCCACCCTATCTGAAATGGTTGGAGATGGTAATTTTTCTCCTATTTTGAAAAAATGCTTGATTTCATTAAAAATCCAAGGATAGCCAATTGCTGCCCTACCTATCATAATCCCGTCAACGCCATATGTATTTCTGTATTCCAATGCTTTTTCAGGAGAATCAATATCTCCATTTCCAAAAATCGGAATTTTAATGCGTGGATTTTCTTTGATTCGAGCGATATGTGACCAATCGGAATGACCTTTGTAAAGTTGCGAACGTGTACGAGCGTGAATAGACAACGCTTGAATGCCAACATCTTGCAATCGTTCTGCTACTTCATCAATATTTATTGAATTTTCGTCCCAGCCCAAACGTGTTTTTACTGTTACAGGAAGTTTTGTGCTGTTAACCACTGCTTTAGTAAGCCTAACCATCAAATCAATATCTTTCAAAACGCCTGCTCCGGCTCCCTTTGAAACTACTTTTTTGACTGGGCAGCCGAAGTTAATATCCAATAAGTCAGGATTTACTGTTTCCACAATTCTGGCAGAAAGAGCCATTGCTTCTTCATCACCTCCGAAGATTTGTATTCCCACAGGACGCTCATAATCAAATATATCTAACTTTTGCTTACTTTTTATTGCATTACGAATCAATCCTTCGGAAGAAATAAATTCACTAAAAAGCATATCCGCTCCGTGCATTTTGCACAATCTACGAAAAGGCGGGTCGCTCACATCTTCCATCGGAGCAAGTAACAACGGAAATTCTCCTAAATTTATGTTTCCTATTTTGACCATCTTCCGGTAATTAGTGCCATTAAACTTAAAAAAGATTGCAAAACTATGACATTTAAATAAAAATCCAAAACATTACCTATGCTTCGTTTCCGAATTGACTCATTATGCTATCCAACTGAACTAATGTGCTTCGAGCCAGTTTGTCCCTACTCCCAAATCAACAACCAAAGGCACGGTAAGTTTGAAGGCGTTTTCCATTTCGTATTTGATGGCATTTTTTACCGCTTCCAATTCCGTTTTTGGAACATCGAATACTAATTCGTCGTGTACTTGCAGTAACATTTTGGTTTTGAACTGTTCTTTTTCCAATCGGTTTTGAATGCGAATCATTGCAATTTTTATAATATCGGCAGCACTTCCCTGAATAGGTGCATTAATGGCATTTCGTTCGGCAGCTCCTTTAACTACTTGATTTCTTGAATTAATATCAGGAAGATAGCGTCTTCTTCCCAAAACAGTTTCTACATATCCGTGTTGTTGAGCGAAAAATATTTGTTTGTTGATATAGTTGCGTAAGTTAGGATATGTTGCGTAATAGGTTTCTATCAGTTCTTTGCTTTCAGTGCGTGAAAGCTCGGTTTGATTACTCAATCCGAAAGCCGATACACCGTAAATAATTCCGAAATTTACTGTTTTGGCGTGGCTTCGTTGTTCTCTTGTAACTTGCTCAATAGGAACATTAAAAACTTTGGCAGCTGTGGAACGGTGAATATCTTCATTATTTAAAAAAGCCTGAATCATATTTTGTTCTTCACTTAATGAAGCAATGATTCGCAGTTCAATTTGAGAATAATCCGCAGCTAACAAAATGTGATTTTCATCTTTGGGAATGAATGCCTTGCGAATTTGTTGCCCACGCTCGGTTCGGATTGGGATATTTTGTAAATTAGGATTGTTACTGCTTAAACGCCCTGTGGCGGCAACCGTTTGCATATAGGTTGTGTGTACTCTTCCTGTTTTAGGGTTTACTTCATTAGGAAGTGCGTCAATATAAGTTGATTTTAATTTTTGAAGTTGTCGCCATTCCAAAATATCAGCCACGATTTTGTGTTTATCGGCAAAGTAAGACAATACTTCTTCCGACGTGGCATATTGTCCTGTTTTGGTTTTCTTTGGTTTGCTGTCGATTTTAAGTTTTTCGAATAAGATTTCTCCTAATTGTTTGGGAGAAGCCAAATTAAAATCTTCGCCTGCGGCTGCTAAAATTTCTTTTTCATAGGCAATAATATCTTCATCTAACTTTTTGGAAAGTTCTTTCAAGAAAGAAATATCCAAATTGATGCCTTCCAACTCCATTTTCGCAAGCACTTTTACCAATGGAGCTTCCAATTCGTGATAAATTTTATCAGCATTTACCTTTTTGAGTTCTTCTGCAAATATTTCTTTTAATTGCCAAGTAACATCGGCATCTTCAACTGCGTATTCTTTTTGTTCTTCAATGGGAACAGAACGCATCGAAAGCTGATTTTTTCCTTTTTTGCCTATTAATTTTTCAATGGAAATGGGTGTATAATCCAAATACGTTTCTGAAAGTACATCCATATTGTGACGCATATCAGGATTAATGAGATAATGTGCTACCATTGTGTCAAATAACTCACCTTTTACCTCTATTCCGTAAGTGTGCAATACTTTGATATCATATTTTAGGTTTTGCCCAACCTTTATAATTTGTTCATTTTCAAAAAATGAGCGAAATTCTTCTAATAATTCAGAAGCCTCCGACCTATTTTCAGGAAACGGAACGTAATATCCCTTGCCTTTATGCCACGAAAAAGCAATCCCAACCAATTCGGCATTTAAGCTTTCAAGATTTGTTGTTTCGGTATCAAAACAAATTGCTTTTTGTTGCAATAAATTACTTAACAATATCTTACGAGCCATTGGCGTATCTACCAACTGATAATGATGAGGCGTATCCTGAATCGTTTTCTTTCCGGAAGATAGATTTTCTGCAAATAAATTTCCTTGCACTGCGAATAAATCCATTTGTCCTTCCGATGAGGTTGATTTTTGTGCCACTATTTCAGGAGGTTGATACGTACGCATAAAGTTCTGAAGCAATTGCCTAAATTCCAATTCCTCAAAAAGTTTGGCGACAGCCTCAAAATCGGGTTTTGAAAGCTCAAAGTCAGTTTCATCAAATTCTACGGGAACATCTAACATAATTGTTGCCAATTTTTTAGATAAAATTCCTTTTTCGGCATTGTTTTCAATGTTCTCTTTCATCTTTCCTTTCAGCTTATGCGTATTTGCCAGCAGATTTTCCAAACTTCCGAACTCGGCAAGAAGCTTTTTGGCTGTTTTTTCACCCACTCCGGGAAATCCGGGAATGTTATCAACTGCATCGCCCATCATTCCGAGAAAATCAATTACTTGTTCGGGTGATTGTACCTCAAATTTTTCTCTTACTTGCTCCACTCCCCAAACCTCAACATCATTTCCGTTTCGAGCAGGACGATACACAAAAATATTATCAGAAACCAATTGTGCATAATCTTTATCCGGAGTAACCATATACACCAAATAGTTTTGTTTTTCAGCCTGTTTGGCAAGCGTACCGATAATATCATCAGCTTCGTAACCTTCTTTTTCAATGATAGGAATATGTAAGGCTTTTAATATTTCGTGAATATAAGGTATCGCAATACGAATAGCCTCAGGAGTTTCTTCCCGATTGGCTTTGTAATCCGTAAACATTTCAGTACGGGCAATACTTCCGCCTTTATCAAAAGCCACAGCCAAATGGTCGGGTCTTTCTTTTTTAATCACATCAAAAAGTGAGTTCATAAAGCCCATTATTGCCGAAGTATTTAATCCTTTTGAGTTAATTCTCGGATTTTTAATAAAAGCGTAATAACCTCTGAATATCAAAGCATACGCATCTAAAAGGAAAAGTTTTTTTTTCAAAATAATCAACAGTTTTAATGTGAAGTGAAAAACAAAATATTGGTTTTGTTCTTTTGGTTTTGGGCAAATGTAGTCAAAAAAAGTCAGAAAAAGAACTTATAAATATCAGAAAATTACTATGCAATACATCAGTTATTAATTCCGACTTCATATTTTCATACAAAATTTACAATTCTATAACTTTGTTAAAGATATAGAAGCTAAAAAACAACCTAAAAAAGCAAAAAAATTAATTCAGGAATTTAATTTATTGATTCCGGAAGCAAAAAAATAACCTAAAAAAGCTAAAAAATTAATTTTGGAATTTAATTTATTGTTTCTGAAAGCAAAAAAATAATCTAAAAAAGCTAAAATATTGATTCAGGAATTTAATTTATTGATTCCGGAAGCTAAAAAATAATCTAAAAAATCAAAAAAATTAATTCAGGAATTTAATTTATTGCTTTCGGAAGCAAAAAAACAATCTAAAAAAGCTAAAATATTGATTCCGGAATTTAATTTATTGCTTTCAGAAGCTAAAAAACAAAATATGATAAAAATAAAAAAACTTCAAGAAAAGTACAATTCTTGAAGCTTTTCATTTTTAAAGTTTTCTTTATAAAGCAGAAGGCGGTGTTTTTGTTTTCTTTTTTTCATACCGCTTCGCCATTTCATCTACCAAGTTTTTAACCGATGCATCTTTCTTAGCAGCTGTTTTCAGATAGCTATACACTTCATTGCCTGTGTACATTGCATCGGTAGATGCTGCGTGAATAGTATCATCAATATTTTCAAGAAGCGATGCCACCAAAATACGAATATCCCAAAGCTGGTCGATTAGTTTTACATCATTGGCAAACTCTTCCTTATTGAATGATTGTAGCAAATACTGCGGAAAATTAGTTGCTCCACGCAAAGCGAGATTTACAAATTCCACACTTTTTTGCCCCATTGAAGCTCCTCCTCTTTTCTGACCTGCCGGAAGAGCAATCAGAAAAGGTAATAATTGCTGAATTTCTTGCAATTTTGTTTTTACTTGTTCTTTATCAGAATCCGATAACTTTGCACTTATTAAGTTACTCATAATTATTTTTATTTTTAAATTTTCCTGCCCGAAAGGTAGTAATTTTTTTAATACAAAAAGAAAACTAAACTGCGAAAGTAA
>NZ_BLBC01000025.1 GCF_009684755.1 Capnocytophaga felis | reverse complement strand
CGAAATTTTACCACAAACTCCTCAAAAAGAAAGTGAGTTTGACATTGAGGAGTTTGTGTGAGATGTAATTAAAAAACTCTATGAAAAAATATTTTTTATATCACTGACATTCAGCTTATTGAAAGAATAATTAAATATTTTTAAACAGAATTATTAGCTGTATTATTTTTATTTTATATTTTTGTGGATTGTATAAAAGTATTCATTATGGATAATCATCACCTAACTTTTAAAAAAAACATAGTAAATCTTGGATTTACTACAGAGGATGATTGCCTATACTTAATAGATAATACTGATAACTTAGCAGAGCCTCAAATTCAATTTCATTTGGATAAGGCTCGAAAATTAAGTGCTTCGGCTATCTACTTACGAAAACAACTTAATGGAAGCTACAAGTCTCAAGTATATCTGTTTGATTTTACCGATAGAAACTTTGAAGAGACAAATGAACCTGAGTTAGCTCAAATTCAGACTAATATATGGAGTAGTGGTGAAGTTCCATTAGCTTGTATCTTCTATAGAACAGAAATTAAAATTCTTGACTGCACAAAGCATATAACAAAAGAATATAAACCCGAATATTTAGTAAGAGAGTTAAAATTAACAGGAAAAACTCACGAGTTATATAACGAACAATTTGCCGTAAAAATAAAAAGTGGAATTTTTTGGGAAGAAGAAGAGCTAAAAAATAAATTTAAATTCCAAAATTCTGCTTATGATAAATTGATTGATAATATTCGTTATGTGTCGAAAAAGCTAACAACTGAGTTTACTACTGTTTCAGTTGAAATAGTTAATAAAATAATTGTTCAATCAATACTGATAAAATATTTAGAAGAAACCATCGATAGTAATGGTAATGAATTATTATCAAAGAAATATTTTCAAAAATACAATGATGCCTTATCTTTTAGTGATGTTTTAAAACAACAAGGTAAATTTGTAGAACTTCTTTCGGATTTAAACAAAGATTTTAATGGAAATGTATTTAGATGGGATAGTGCAGAAGAAGATAATCTAAAAGAATTAGATTTGTCTATTCTTGCTGATTTATTATCAACTAATAAAACAGACTTGAATTCTAATCAACTAGAATTAGAATTTAACGATTGGAGGTATTTTGAATTTAAGTTTATTCCTGTTGAGTTGATCAGTCGTTTGTATGAAGAGTTTTTAGCAGAGGATAAACAAGATAAAGGATTGTATTATACTCCTTCGCATTTAGCAAAATTGTTGATTGATGAATGTATTCCGTTAAAAAAATATAAAAATATTGACTTAAAGGAATATACGATTTTAGATCCAGCTTGTGGTTCGGGAATTTTTTTGGTAGTGGCTTTTAAGCGATTAGTGCAGATATGGCGACTCCAAAATAATATGGCGACTCCAAATATTGATGATTTAAAATCAATTTTGAAAAACATTTACGGTGTTGATAAAGAGGAACAGGCGGTACGATTGGCATCATTCAGCTTGAGTTTGGCTTTGTGTAACGAATTGAATCCCATTACAATTTTGAATGAATTAAAATTTGATGATTTAACAAAAACAAATTTAATTCATTCTGATTTTTTTGAATGTAAAGCCATTGAAAATAAAAAATTTGATTTGGTAATAGGAAACCCGCCTTATGTTAGAGGAGGTACGAAAGATTTTGAAAAAAACACTACCAAATTTATTCAAAAAGAGATAGAAATTCCAAACAATCAAATAGCTTTAAAATTTTTGGGGGATTCGTACTCTTTCTTAAAGAAAAGAGGATTGCAGTGTCTATTGGTAAAATCTTCGGGAATATTATATAATACTGGATCAAGATTTTATTTAGAAACATTGCTCACTGAAACAAATGTTATCCAAATATTAGATTTTACAGCTCTTGCAAGAAATAAATCATTATGGGATAACAAAAAAGTTTCTTTCTCTGTTGATGGAAAAAAGAAAGAAACTCCTCTAGAAGTGGAGACAGCTGCTATTTTTATTAAAGAAGGAAAGCCTAATTTTTCAAGAAATATATTACATTTAACATTCAGAAGAACAAAAGCTACTAAAGAGCGAATAATTTTTGAAATAGATGACTATGACTTACATTTTGTAAATCGTCAAACTGCGATAAGTAATAAATTTATTTGGAAAAATAACCTATTAGGAGGAGGAAGAATAAAACAAACAATTGAAAAATTGTCTAACACAAAAAAATTAGAAGAGTTTTTTGAAAATTATGGGATTTATGGAGAAGGTGTTGGAGGTGCTAAATCTTTACATAATGATGCTTTTTTAGGTGATAAAATAGAATCATCTTTTATAACACAACAGTATATTTCATCTTTTGAAGGATTGAAAGAAAAAGAAGTCTATAAATATCCTAACTTCTTAATTAAAGAGAATATTGAATTACCTTTTTCATATAATGATAAGCCAATAAAATTTTCAAATGAAATAGTTGGTTTTTATTCATCTGAAGAACAAAGATTAAGACAATTAGCATCTTACTTTAAAAGCAATATTGATGTTTTGAAATTCTATAATATATGTACGAGTGGTAAATTACTTGTTTATAAAAATACGGCTTGTAAACAAGAGGATATATTAAATCTTCCTTTTGATTTTAATATAAATCTTTTACTATCCGAAATGGATAATAAAATCATTAGTGATGTTAATAATATAATGCAAATGTTTATTCGAAATGGAGAAAATTCAAAAGCCTTACAACCAATAAAACAGCATAATTTATTTTCCATTATTTCAAATTATGGAACCGAATTTTCACGAGCATTAAATACGATTTATCAAAACGAAAGCCACAAATTTAGACTATCTGATGTCGTTCAGTTGAAAAATTCATTAATAGCAACTGTTTTTAAGTATGATAATGAAAATACAGAACCTAAATTCCATAAAGATTTGTCTGAATTAGGCATTCAAGGACTTACAACTAACGATATTTCGGTTCATTTATCGGTAAATAGGATAATAAAATTATATCCTGAAAAAGATACCATTGTTTTTGTAAAACCAAATCAATATAGGTATTGGCTTTCATTAACGGCTTACCGAGATGCAGATAAATGTTTTTCTGATTTTTCAAACGCAGGTTATTAGTATGATTGCAGAGGAAAATTTATACAATAAACAAGTTCCTAATATTAGTATTTCAGATATTGGTAAAATTTCTCTTATTAAGGAAATAATGAAACAATCTGTTGATAACTTTAAGTCCTATCTTCGTTCAGATTTTTATAATAAGAAAAATTTGAATGAGGATGATTTTACACAAACTTATGTAGAACAAACTCAAATATTAATAAGAAATAGGAATTATCCTTTTAATGTAAGCTCTAGTTATCGTGATATTACCAATCAAAGTAAAGGTATATCAGATTTTTACTTTTATCCTAATGAAGAGGGAGTCTCCACTGCTTCTATTTTTTCAGTAGAAGCTAAACGATTACCTGCTCCTGAAAAATATAGAGAAAAAGAATATGTAATTGGAAGTAAAAATAACGGAGGTATTGAACGCTATAAAACTGAAAAACACGGCAAGGGCTTAAAAAAATGTGGTTTATTAGGTTTTGTAGAAAAAGAAAATTTTGATTATTGGAGTATAGCCATAAATAAATGGATTACTGAACTATCTGAAACTGACAATTCAAGTTGGAAAAGAGATGAAAGGTTATCATTAAAAGAGTCAAATTTAGATTTTGGTGTATTAGAATCCGTTGCTCATAGAACAAATGATGATATCCACTTGACCCATATTTGGGTTTCTATAAATACTTAAGACCACATAAAAACTATTCACTTCTAAGTGGTCTTTATTTCAACATCACTTTATTTCTAACACTTTTTCCATCACATCGAAGTAAGGCTGTTGGCTCCACAATTCTTTGTTTCCAATCACGTAACAGCGTTTTTTTGCACGAGTAAGAGCCACATTGAGCATATTAGGCTTTGAAGATGCCCATTGACGAGAACCAACTTTATCTGGATGACTTCCTAAAACAAGGAATACTACATCTGCTTCTTTTCCTTGGAATGTGTGAATCGTACCACATTGAACATTTTCGAAATTATTTAATGCTCCTCTGCATTTATCTGCAACTGCTTTAAAAGGAGATATTACATAAATATCCCCTAAATATGTTTTTCTTAATTCACTGATTTTTTCTTTAAGTAATTCAATTTCCTCATTAATAACTTGGCTATCTCCTGAACCATTACCAACAACATCAAACCAACAAGATTCACCAATATATTTTTGTTCGTTTTTATCTTTCGTGCCTTTTACCATTTGATTTTCGTACGCTATTTCATTGGCTATATCGAACATTGGGTTAAAACATCTTCGGTGGGTTCTCAGTGGAAATCCAGTCCAAACATCTCCCATTTGTGTTCCGTATTTGGAAATTCTGTCGGCTAACTGTTGAGCAGAACCGTTGTATGGAGACCAAACAGAATCAATATTTTGATGTTTTATCAATCCATCAACCAAAGTTTTGGGAATAGTAACCACAGGCTCTACTTGTATTGGATCACCTACAATAACACATCGTTTTGAGCGTTGAATCAGACCTGCAACTGATTGAGGCGTGGCTTGTCCTGCTTCATCTATTAATAACCATCCGATTTGATTCTTTGCCATATTAGGAAACAATTTACTTGCCGAAGCTAATGATGTAGAAACCACTGGAACACAGAAAAAGAAAGTATCCCAAAGTGATTGTATTAGTTCTTCATCAATTTTCGCTCTACCTGTAATCATTTCAAAAAAAGCATTCAAATTATTTTTGAATTGTTTGGCGTTGGTAAGAATTACATATTTATGAACTTCGAGAGCATTTAAAAATATTTCACTACGAAGTTTTGCTACAAATTCTGAATGATATGGAGAGAGTAAATGAATTTCTTTCAAATCTTTACCATAGAATTTTTCATCAAAAAGATTCTTTTCCTCAATTTTGTAATCTTGGGTAAGTTGAGATTTTAAGTTTTCATATTCTTTTTCAAATCTCTCAATTTGATTTAATTGATTTTGAATGCTTTTGAGTTGATTTTCAACAATATTCAATTCAGAACTCTTTTTCTCAATTTGAGAGTTAAGTTGCTTTATTTCCGATGAAATACTATCAAATTCGCTTAAAATCTCACTTATTTCATTGTTGCATTTTTTATAATTTTCTGTATTAAACAACTTTTGGAAGAAAAAGAAAATAGGCTTTTTATTATTATGAAAATTCAAAGAAATTTTTACATTTTCTTGCTCTTTATCTTTTTCGTTTTTTCTTTCTTTTAATATTTTAAATTCGTTAGATAATTGATTGCTAATAGTTTTTTTGTCTGATTGAGAATTTTCTAAATCTCTTTTTGCTCCAATATTTTTTATAAATTCTTCAAATCTATTGTGAAAATCAATAGCAATACTTTTAAAAATTTCAAACTCCTCTAACAAAGTAAAAAATTCTTTCTTAACTTTTTCAAAAACAGCCTGATATTGTTCTTGTGTATTTTGATTTTCTTCTAAATAATTATAAAAATTACGCTTAGATTTATCTAGCTTAGATTTTCCATTTTCATCTTTTATAAATGATTTCCAAAAGAGATTGTGGAATTTACTTTTATTTTCGGAATTCCCCAATGCAGCAGCTAAAATTCCCCAATTTTCACTGCCAGTTAATTCCTCTTTTGCAAATTCCCCAAAATAATCTGCATTTGAAAAGGCTTTTTTGTCAATTTTTTTCAACTGAGGCAATTCCTTACTGATATTTTCCACCGCTGCATTGTTATTACTCGCTACAACAATACCAAAATTCTTTTGTAATGAAGCATTTAAAGGATAAACATATTGGTATCTATCTTTAAAATCTAATTTTACACCTTTTCCAAAAAGATTATCAGTGCCAATGTTAATAATATACTTGGCTCTATCCACTATGATTTGAGCAATCACATCTAACAAAAGTGTTGTCTTACCCGTTCCGGGAGGTCCATTTACACCTTGCAAACCTGAGCTGTTATTCAAATCTTTAAAAATAGAATTTACAGCACCTAATTGAGCAGTACAAAGTCCATATTGAGGAGACGAAGCCCATTTTCCTTCAGTTAAATATTCTGGATGGATGGTTTTAAAAAGTTCCTCTTTATTTTTAATCAAATCTAATTTTTGCTGATAGGGAGTAAGAGTCAAATAATCTTGTAATGTGAGTGATAATTCAGTTTTTTTATCAATCAAATTATTCAAATCTTCTAAGAAAAAGCTATTTAGAAACGGAGCATCAAGCTCAGTATTTATGCTAACATCTTTTTCAAGATAATAAACTTTTATTTCTTTTGTATTCCAAGGAGTTAATTGTTTGAGATAGTCTATTTCTTTATTTATAAAATCCCAAGTTACAACTTCACCTTTTGAGTTTTCATTATCTTGATTTTTGAGAATATTAAACCGTTCAGAATACTCATCTTGTACATTTTGAAGTAATTGAAACACGGAAGAAATGTCTCTTTTGTTGTGTAAAACAGTTAATCCCAAAACATAACTTGCTAATGTATAGCTATTGGCACCAGGTTGTCCTTTTTCATCAAGAATAATTGAAGAAAGACAAGTAAAACCACTCACTTTTTCTTTCCAAAGTACCTTTTCCTTGCTTGGAAATAAATTTTCAATATGATTTACAATATTCTCTTTTGAAATTTCCCCAAAAAACAGTGTGTAGATTCTTTTTTTACCTTTTTCAATAGTTTTGGGTGTATTCCAAGGAAGTTGATTTTTTATTTCTGTAAGAGAATCCTTGTTTAAGTCAGGAAAATTGAATATCTCCACATTTCTCCAAAAATGTAATATGTCTTTTTGAGTCATAATAAATAGTTATTTCTAAGAAAACTTGTTAAACAACGTAATTTATAAACGGGTATTAAAACCATACTTCTTCTCTCTGTTTTTGAAGGCTTCTTTACCTCCTTCTACAATATCAGCAATATGTTCTTTTATCCCCATACTTTTTAATAAATCTGTTTCAGCTTCAATTTTAGCAAAAGTATTTTCTATTGCTCCATTGATATAATCAAATTTATAAAGGCTTGTGGTATCTTTTTTACTTTGCCCCTTTTGATTTGCGACAATCACATTTTCTGCATCAGCATTTACAACAATATTTGCATTATGAGTGACCAATATTATTTGTCGTTCAGTTTTTTTGTTTCTCAAATAAGAGATAATATTTTCACTCACAGAACGATTGTCCAAGTTATCCTCTGGTTGGTCAATAAGTATTGGGGATTTTGACTTACTCAAACCAATTATTAACATCAGTATCACAAAACTTGCCTTACCTGTAGACATTTCACCAAGTTTGTCATCTTTGTAAGTGATTTCCCAATAGTCATAAAAATAATCATCCAGTAAATTTTTTATAATTTCTCGTTCCTTATGCCTCTTATTTACAACATAATTTCCACTTAAAATATCTTCAAATATCTTTTTCACTTCGCTTTCCAAGTCTGAATACTCATATTCACTAATTCTTGTTCTATCTCCTTTTAGAATATCATAATTCAGATTTGAAGCACTCCTGCCATCTGTGAAATCTAAAACATTATCACGAAATTTAGGAAAATTAAATTGTGCTATTCCTCTTATTTTCAATTCAAATTCATCTTGTTCAAATTGTGTAGTTCTTTCTTTTAACAATTCGATAATATTTGTATATTCATCAAAAGATTTTTTATACAATTGAAATAAATCATCTTTTGTTTTATTTGCAAATTCTTTTTTCTCCGTAATTTTTTTATTGAGAATATCTATTTCAGACAAGAGTTTTTTATCATTTGTAATAGATTCATTTAGTGTTCTTATTTGTTTTTGAATTTCCTCATTCTGTTGATAAGGTTTTAATTCACTTTCAATACTTTGTTTTTCAGAAGATATTTGATTTAACTCATTATTAAAAATATTATCTTTCACAAAAACATTATCTCCCTTATCATTTTGGGTAAGTTCTATTTCTTTAATTAAATTTTCGATTTGAGATATTGACTCGTTAATAAAATTTAACTTATTTTGATAATATTCTCTAAATTTACTTGTTTGGATATTCTGTAAAAAGGCATTTTTTCTATTCTTTAAATTGAGTAATTCTCTTTTTAATTCTTGCAATAAGTCATTAGTTTGATGAAAATCACTAATCAACAAATCTTTTTTTTGTTGATTTCTTAACTGTTTTTCTTGGATAGTGTTATATTTCTGAATTTGCTCTTCCGTTAATCCAGCTTTTTTATTTAATTCTTCTACTTTATCCGAGTTTGTTTTAATATTTGTTTCTAAAACTTCTTTATTTGATTTTGTCTTTAATTCTCCTTCTAACTTTGTTATTTTATCAAGAGTATCAAAATAGCTGTCTATTAAGTCTTCTCTACTTTTGTCGTATTCTTTTACTTTCTTGATAAAACTATCATCATATTTTTGTTTTGAATCAGCATCCTCACAAATAAGATTTCTAACCAATTTATTTAAAGATTCTCCCTTACCACTTAACTCAGGTTCCGCAAGTTTTACCAATTCATTTTGTGGGATATATTTTATTTTTGGTATTATAGAGTTATCACCATTTTCTCTACCTGACATTTTTTGAGAGAAACCACCTTTTGTTGTTACCTCAAAATCAAAGTTAGGGTCAATAGAATCCAGACTATATCTTTTTTCTCCATTATTTTTAAAAAGCAATTTGTCCTTTGTATCTGCTAATAAGGTTTTTGCAATAGAGTATAACAAAATAGATTTTCCAGAAGACTTTCCACCTATTATTACATTTAAGTTAGGGTTCAAATAAATCTCTTCATTGCTAAATTTATTGGCAGGAGAAATGAATTTAACTTTATCAATAATTTCTTTATCTTCCTTAAAATCGGGTTTTCCATCTTGTATTTTTACTCTTTCCTCTGGTTCGTAAATAATTTGCTTTAAGCCCTCAAATGTTGGGTCTGCTTTTATCCAAGTGAATTTAGAAAACAATTCATCTTCTTTATGAGCATCACATCCAACAAGGCAAGGCTTCAAAGAACCAACTTTATCAATAACTTCTTCTATTTCTTTCAAATAAATATTATTTGTGTATCCATCAGTATTCTGTGATTTTCTACCTAAAAAGAATTTTATGTCTTTTGGGTTTGCTGAAAAGATAGCATTAGAAATTTTATAAATCGTTTTTCTTACACCATCTAATCCTCCTTCTTCGTTTTCAAAAAGGTCATAATGTTTCTGTAATCCAGATGCTCCATCGTAGCTTGAATTGCTGACAACAACTATTGAATTTTCCTTTATTTCCGCATTTTTATCTAATAAATCCCTGATTGTTTTAATATCCAATGCAAACCTGTTAACGCCTTCTCTGTAAGCAGTATTATCATCTGTAATATTCGAGTTTAATTGTTTACCATAATCAATAATTCCTTGTCTATTCATTCTATAATTATCCTGATTTTTTAATTCTCCAAAAAAATCATTCTCTAATTTTGTAACAAATTTAGGGTTAAATAAAAAATGAATATTTATTAACTTTCCTCTATCTGTTGAAGGAAGCATACGGAGTTCTATATTAGGAAAAAGAAAAATATTTTTAATATAATTCCTTTCTTCTTCATTAAATAACTCCTTTCCTTCGCTATTTTTTTTGTGATTGATATTCTCCTGATAATCTACAACCTCCTTATATCTATCTATGGAAAAATAGTCTGTAACTCCAATTGCTGAAATATTTTTTTCAATAGCTTTTTTAAAGAATCCAAAAAGAAAATCTTCCATAGAAGAAGAACTAAACTGGTCATTTTTATTAGTGCCCTTGGTATGTATATGTAAATCCCATTTTCTCCATTCTGAACCTCTGTTATTCATAATTTAA
>NZ_BLBC01000024.1 GCF_009684755.1 Capnocytophaga felis | reverse complement strand
AATAAGCAAAATAAAACAGCTTTCAAGATAATGGGCTTGCATTATAAAAACTTTGATGAAATAAAGAAAGCCATTGCTTTACCCGAAATCAAAAAACATTTATCTGCAAAAGAGTATTTTCAGTTATTATTTACTGGCGTATTAGATGTATCAAAAGTTCAAAATAAGAAAAAATCAGAATTTAGCATAAATAAATTTTTAGGTATTTTTATAACTATTGCTTTGATAGTATTTATAATCGGTATGTTAATTAAATTTTTTACAAAGTTTATGAGTTAAAAATAGTAGTGATTTATATTTTTTGTCCGGTTCAATATAACTCTGATATAAAAGGCGAACCTCAAAGTGAAATTTGGGGAGGTACGATACTATTAAAACTATTACAATTCCCTGATGCCATACTGTCCTACTGGGCTACAAGTCAATACTTGAAAAAAGACGGTGAAATCGTATTCCGTAACAGTAGTGCTTCTTCACCTTTGAAAGTGAAATTCAGTAACGCCTACTGTTTAGAAATGCACCAAAATATCAATCAGGGAGTAGAGACCGTTTTAGTAATTTCTGCTGAAAGCCTTATAATTAACGGACAAACCTATGACAGCAAATGGACTAAGTAAAACTAATGCAGTATGAACCGACGAAAAATATATATCACTCCTGAACAGTATCAGTTTTACCTGCAAACAGGATTTCCCTACGAAGGATACGTGATAGGGTTAGGTTATGCCTATATTGAATACCAGCAAATTCCCTATCGAAGAGTACTCAACAAACAGCAAGTAAACCAACTATCACAAATGGGATTCTCTAAAATTTGTAAATTGCAAAAGTTAGATGCCTCTGACAAAGCCATTTTAGAGAGTTATGGGGAAAATATGCAGTATTTCAAATTAGAAAAACTTATTCAAGAACATAATGAGAAGTACTTAATAAACACAGGAAACGGCAAAATAGTTGAAGCTCCTAAAAATAGCAAAATACAAATCAAAATCAAAGATGGAGATGAATACGGCATCTTAATTCAGGATTTGACTACACTTAGTGAGCATCAAGTTATAGGAAAAACAAAAGACCTTATTCAATATGCAAACTTAGATAAAGAAGCTTCTTCTACGTTGAGTAAAATACAAATGGGCGTAGGGTTTGCTTCCGTTGGACAAGGAGTTTATGAAAACATCATACACCAACCGGAACGCTACATCCCTAAAAAAGGAGTAAATGCAGGTAAGCGAACCGATGTTTTTAAACGAACAGCTGATGGTAAACTAAGATACAAATTTAATATTAAAAAACCCGAGAATATTAAATTTGTAAGTAAAGCTGCAAAAGCTCATTATCAAAAAGGATTGAAGATAAAAGGAATAGGAAGAGTTTTAGGATGGGGAGGAATACTCTTAATTCCTATCCAATCTTATCATAGAGGATATGTGACAATAAAGGATGGAATAGATGTCGTTGTGGGGCTCATTGGTATATATTGTGGACCTATTGGATGGGGTATAGCAAGTACATACTTCTTTTTGGATGTTATAGGAGCTTTTGAGCCTGTAGAGTATATACAAACAAATCCGGAAGAGCGTTATAAGAATTTGTTAAAGCAAGAACGTGACAAAACATACGTAACTCCACGTTACAATGAATTTGATATGCATAGGCTACGAGAGCAAATGGAAGAAAATAATATCATCAAAAAATTAATAAAAGGTAATGACAAAAAAGAAGATTTTCCACAATTCAGACAAGGATACAAAGATAGATAGTATTGGCAAAGCCATACAATACTTTTATTACAGAATGTGCCAATATTATGAAAAAATAGAAACAGGACGTTTTGGAGGTTCTAAACGCATAGATGGATTAATTGGCGTTGGAGGATTTATAGCCATTCACTGGGCAACTATTATATTTTTATCAAAAAACACATTTTTAGAAAAATATATTAATAAAATTTTAAGTATACCAATATATACTTGGGCAGGAAAAATCTTCTACTTAGTAGTATTTTCAACTATCATATTGGGATTTTTGTACTTTTTAGTAGGTAAAAAATATCACGAAATATATAATAGATATAATCAAGAAACAATTACACAACGTAAAAAACGAGGTTGGATAATAATTTTATATTTATTTATAACCTTTTCTTTATTTGGTTATTCTATCTATAGGTTCAATCAAAATGCAACCAAAAGTATTTTTATAAATGAGAATCCAATAAAAATGAATGAATTGATAAAAGAATTGAAAGAAAATAAAAAATAATCATTTTTCAGGGAAATCATTTTTTGATTATGCAATGTATGATTTATCTAAATCACCTAATTTACCAAATAGAATAGAGTCTCCCATTCAACAAATGCAACGTGATAAAACATATGTAACACCACGTTACAATGAATTTGATATGCATAGACTACGAGAGCAAATGGAAGAAACTAATATCATTAAAAAATTAATAAAAGGCAATGACAAAAAAGAAGATTTTCCTCAATTCAGACAAGGATACAAAGATAGATAGTATTGGCAAAGCTATACAATACTTGTATTATAGGTTTAGCGAATTTTATAAAAAGACAGAAGGAGAAGTATCCATATATAACTTTAAAAGCTTTTGTTTGATTTCAATGTGCTTTACATTTCACTATGCTACAGTATTATTT
The DNA here is from genome assembly GCF_009684755.1 of Capnocytophaga felis. GTDB lineage: Bacteria > Bacteroidota > Bacteroidia > Flavobacteriales > Flavobacteriaceae > Capnocytophaga > Capnocytophaga felis. Next base: position 8,082 of record NZ_BLBC01000024.1, on the reverse strand, counting down.
ATTTTACAAATAACTTACATAGGTAAATATATTGATTCTTTTATGTCATATTTCTATAATCCAAATAATTATCTTAGTTATGGAAAGTATATTTTAGCAATAGGAAGTGGAATAATTTTATATGGATTTGTATATTTTATAATAGGAAGGAAACCTTATCAGGAAATATATAATACTTACAATAAAGAACCTTACTCTCAACGTGTAAAACGAGGGCGTTTAATAGTGCTTTATATGATTTCAACCGCTATCTTATTTGCTTTTTCTATTTATGTAATGGAGCAAAATCGTTCGGAAGAATGGAAAAAAGAACATAGAAAAGAGATAGAAATACCTAAAATACAATTTAAACTACCTAAGAAAAAAGATACAATAAGATAAAACATATTTAGTATCAACTATCACAAATGGGATTTTTAAAATTGTAAATTGCAAAAATTAGATACCTCTGACAAAGCCATTTTAGAGAGTTATGGGGAAAATTTATTAGAACACTTAATCAAGGAAGAAAATGGAATATTGAAAGTTACTATGGGTGATGGTACCGTTATGGAAGCATCTAAACAAAGTGAAATATCATTAAAAATAGATGATTATAACCAGTATACCATTAGCATAAGAGACCAAAAAGGAGCTACATTCAGGCAAGTAACCGGAAGTACAAAAGCCCTTACCAATACATTAGACCTTGCAAAAACGTATAGCTTTCTATTAAACTCAATATCCTCAGGATTATCAACTTATCAGAAGTTTTTATTTGATAATAAAAGATATAGACCAACTAAGGGTATTAACAAAGGAAAGCCCACTGATTTATATGCAAGAACTAAAAAGGGTGATATCCGTACAAAAGGAGGAAAACCTCGTTTTCGCTCCAGTAATGCTGAGTGGCATTCATTTAAAGGGAAAGCTTTAAAGAATACTGGAAAAATATTGACAGGTATTGGAGCATCTTTTATTGTATATGATATAATACAAAATGGTTTAACTGTAAAGAATGCTATTGACGCAACTGTTTTTACGTTATGTATTTTTTCCCTGGAGCTGGTTGGTTAATGGCAGGAAGTTATTTTGTGTTAGATGCCTCTGGAATAGTAAGCTGGATGATAGAACAAACAGGCTTATCTCCAAATCAGCAAATTCTTTCAAAAGAAACTATTAAAAGTATCTTCAATAAAAGAAAAGAAGAAAAAGAAATTTTTCCTTACAAAGAGTTTACTCCTGTAAGAGACAGAATACCTTCTAATGATGATAAAATTAAAAAATTAATGTATGAAATCAATAAAAAAGAACAATTCCCAAGATTACCATATCGTGAAGATTAAAAATTTCAGAGAAGTAGTGCAATATGTATATTATCGATTTGTTGAATATTATAAAAGAAAAGAAGGATGGGATTCTCCATATAAGTTTAGTGGATTTTGTTTATTTGCTTTCTTATTTATTTTCAATATTTTTTCTATAATAACTTTTTTATATATTACAATCTTAGAAAAGTATTTGTATAGATTCTTAGAACTTCCTTATAAAATTGCTGATTATAAATTTGGAATTAAGCTTTTATATGGAGGGGGAATAGCTATCATTTCATCAATTATTCTTTACTTATTACTTGGAAAAACATCTTATGAAGAGATATACAATAAGTTCCAAAAGGAAACTCCCAAGCAACGTAAGAAAAGAAAGTGGTTCATAATTGCTTATATGATATTAACAGCTATAATTTTTCTTGTCCTTGCTACCATTAAAAATTGGGATTCATAATATAAAAACACTTACATAAGTAGAAATTAAATTTTTTTATTAAAGTGAATTTACTCTAAATTAAAATATTTAACTCAATATCCTATCTTAAAAGTATTTCAAATTAGAAAAACTTATTCAAGAACATAATGAGAAATACTTAATAAACACAGGAAATGGCAAAGTAGTTGAAGCTCCTAAAAATAGCAAAATACAAATCAAAATCAAAGATGGAGATGAATACGGCATATTAATTCAGGATTTGACTACACTTAGTGAGCATCAGGTGATAGGAAAAACAAAAGACCTTATTCAATATGCAAACTTAGATAAAGAAGCTTCTTCTACGTTGAGTAAAATACAAATGGGCGTGGGGTTTGCTTCCGTTGGACAAGGAGTTTATGAAAACATCATACACCAACCGGAACGTTACATCCCTAAAAAAGAAGTAAATGCAGGTAAGCGAACCGATGTTTTTAAACGAAATAAAAAAAAACCGCAGGTAGATGATTTACATCCTGCGGTTTTTCTTTAAATCCTATTTTTACTTGTCTTGTTGATACTCACTTTCCCAATTGGTGCCATCGTCTCCCTTAGTACCATCTAACTTAATAACAAAGCTTTTTGATGGAAAATAAGGAGATATATGAATATCAAGATAAATTCTATCTTTCTGTACAGGATCTCTTTCTATACGAAGAATTTTAAAACTTTCTATCAAACGCCCCGGCCCTTGAATACCATCTAAAAATTTAACTATCTGGCTTCTCAAATCTTGTTCGGTTCGTACGTTCCAATTTTCAAAAGAACGACGATTTAAAAAATCAAACAAAACCTTCGTAATATAATCAAATACTCGTACCACAGAATAAGTCTGTAAACCTAAGTTATCTCCATTGAATAGCGTTTTTGCCGAAAAAGCCATCACCTTTCCATATTCGTTAACCATAGGCACCAAGCCCATAGCTTCCAACTGAGAAATTTCGCTTTTCTTCAAAGGGAATACTACCGCATCCACCTCGTTAAGACCTCCAAATTTTTTCCCTGCCGTTACTTGCGACATCAATGTTTTATAAACCTTTCCTGCTAATGCCGAAGAAGGTGATACGTGCAAATCATCCTCCTCGCCGATTTCTTTGTAAGCTCCCCTACCAATAAGCCAATTACAACTCATCACAGTGTTACTCTTAAAAGTATCACCACCAGCTAAATTAGAAGAGAAGAACATATCCACAACATCATCCGGTTTATCCAAATCGGCAAAGTCGGTAAAAAGCATCACCTTATTGTTATGAGCTATTTTTGCCCATTTTTCTACCACTTTATTGGAGCCTAAAAAACCGGGAATTACCAATAAAGAATAGTTCTCTCGTAAATCCAAACGGTCATAGTTCTGGTTAATTTCATCTGCAATAAAATCAATGAATCTTGAATTATCAAGGTCTGAAAGTTGTTCTGGAGAAGCATTAACAATTGTTATATTTGATAGTTTATCCAACTCCGTATTTTTATAAAACAATTGTACTGCACGATATGATTTTTCCAAATCCCGAACAGCTTCAACTGCAACAAGCTGATTTTTAGAAAGCAAACTTGCCGTGGCATTAGCTTCATTTTGGCTCTTATCTACCATCTCCGAAATAGATTCATTATTGGTTAAAAGATCCAACCACAAATCTATCTTTTCTGCTAATTCATCACGCTCATTCTGTTTCTGTTCTTCTACCAAAAACATTTTCTTACGTGCTTTTCGCTCCGGATTTAAATTTTGAATGCCCTCAATTGTTGCCTCTAAAAAACTAAATCCTCCCAAACGAGAAAGCCCTAACAAGGCATCATCCAAAACCGTTTGAGAAAACTGTTCCGATACTCGTTCACCAACATTGGGAGATATATTCCGGTTACTCTGTTGTTCTGTCATATATAATAAAAATTTTTATCTTAAGCCTCTCTGAGCTCATTTCTTAATTGAGTCAATGCCTGAATAAAAGCCTTTTTGGTTTCCTCATTTTCTAAAGCTCGCTGGAGAATTTTATTAGTTCGAAGTTGTTTTACCAACTTGGTATAGAAATCACGTTGTATTTCCAATTTTTTCAAAAACTGGCTTTGTGAAGTAAGGCTCTTTATTTGAAAATCTCCGGTGTTTTGAAAAGAAAAGTTCTCCTGAACAGGTTCTCCTTCTGCAGTTTCAAATTCAATATCTACGTTTGGTTGAAAAGTAGCAAAAACCTCCTCTATAGAAGTTAATCCCTCTACAGCTTCAGGCGTAATAGGGTCTTCTGAAGTTAACTTCTCGACCAAAAGTGTACGGTTCTCAGGAATGTTACCAATAGCTTCCGAAGCTTCTGTCTTTACTTCATTCCCGCCTATTCCATAATTTAAAATACCCATATTTTTTATATTTTACTCAAAACATAAAGTGCTTGTCTTTTATAACAAGCACTTAGTTCTCTACAGTTTTGTTAACTCTTTGGCCAATTTTCTTGATGCTCTGCTCCTCCTATCTTAATAGTTTGAGCTGAAATTGTAATTTGAAGAGACATAGGGCTAGAACCAACCACGTCAATTCCTTCTTCAAATTCAATAATGTAGGCATTTTCAAATGAAAGCTCTTTCATTTTTGCCTCTTCATCTCCTTTCTTGAAAATAATGCTTCCCGAAAAAGGTTTGAACTGATTTACCATATGCTCTAAGATGGTTGTGTCTGATGTGGATTCTACACGAACTGTAATACGTCCACCATAAATGTTAGATGCTGGTCTCCCTTTTGAGTCAACATCTCTACGAAGTGAATACTTGCAATCAAGTACATCGTACTCTTTTCCTCCTAAATTAAGTGTTGAGCTGAATGCCATAAATTTAATTGTTTTAATTTAACATTACTTTTTTTGATTATGATTCAAAAAGAAAACTCTTTAAAACAGCATAATCGAGTGCAATTTAAATTATTATTTTCATCTACGCAAGAAAAAAACAATTTTTAATAAAAAATATAATTTAACCGATTTTAACAATCTGAGTGAAAAACCGAACAATTAATCAATTACATCATAATCCATACAATATAAACCACTCAAAATCAAATAAAATATCACTTTTTTATTTCCACAAACTTAAATACATTCCTCTTTTGTGTTGGATAATAATATACATACTAAGGACTATCCACTGGGTCGTGCCATTGGGATACTCCAAACACCCTCTTCATTTGTTCTACCCAAGCAAAGGGCTCAAAATACCAAAATGTATCGGTTTTAAAACTCAACTTATCCCAAAAATCATACAATGTATCATATTTAGCTTTGCTTTTGTGTCAATAAACTGAAACAATAAATTTTCACTTCAAATTTAGCATAAAATTTTTTATCCTATTTTTCTCTTCTTCAGAAATCCTTTCACGATACTGGTCTTCTTCAATCTGTGAGAGTAAAAATTTTTTTCTACCACTTAAGGCATAAACCATGGGTATATTATTTTCCTCAAATAATCTATATTTAATTTCTTCAAAGGAAATCCCTTCCAATTTATCATAATCATTATAACTATACGTATATATTCCATAGTATTTGAAAGGATTGTTCTTTGAAAATCCCACTATCTTAAAAGAAGGAAATTCTTCTGAATAGGTAGGATACATTAAAAAATACTGTTTTTCTCCTTTTATTATTTGTATATCCTTTACATCTGTAAGTAAATTCTCTACATTTTCATATAGCATTGCGTATAATTCAAAAGAAAAAATATCTTCTTTGTATAAAAATTTTCGTTCTGATTCTATGAAAGAAACAAGATAAAAAGGAAAATCCACAGAATTAAACTTTAAAAGTGTTATGTTCCCATCTGTTTTTTGAGTGATAGTATCTCTTACAACATTATCTATACTTGTTCCTGCAATAGTATTAGAAGTTCTTTTTTTTATTAAATTACTTGTCTCCTTTATAATTCCATTTTGAACAGTATCTTTTTTTCCTACATTTTCATTGTTCTGTATATTATTGTTACCTGTACAACCAAGTAACATTAAAATTATAGTAACTATTCCTATTTTCATCATTTGATAAATCCTTTAATATTTGCAAATTTTAGTTTTTCCTGTCCGTATATTTCTTTTAGTTGACCTCTATTTTTCTCATCTAATTGTTTTTCCTTTTCTTCTTCAGATTGTTCTTTAAATCCTTTATATTTTACAAAAAAAGCAGGATTTATCCTATATTTTGTTCCAACTTTCATTTTATATTGACATAGGATTTCAAAATGAAGATGAGGGGCACAAGTACCTGCTTCAACCCCTGAACGTCCAGTAGTACCTAAAACATCACCACATTTTACTTCTTCTCCAAAATTAAATTCTTTGACTGAATCTAAATGAGCATAAAACAGGAAAATATCTCCTTCTTCACTCCAAGAAACACCTTTTTCCATCTCACCTGATTTTTCATATTGGAGTTTATAATTTTGTTTATGGCAGAGGAAAGATTGGACATCCTTTACCTTAAGTGTTAATGTATTTCTGTAACCTCCGTGCCATCTTCTATTATATACGATAGCATCTACACAAGCATAAATTGGTGTGCCTGTTGTTGCAAACAAATCTAATCCTAAATGTTTTGAACCATTTCTTGTTTTTCCAAAAAGCCCCCAATGTTTTCCAAATTTACCTCCACCTCCTCTTTGCATATATAGGGTACATATCGGATTATCTACTGGGTCGTGCCATTGGGATACTCCAAACACCCTCTTCATTTGCTCTACCCACGCAAAAGGCTCAAAGTACCAAAATGTATCTGTTTTAAAATTCAACTTGTCCCAAAAATCATATAATGCATTGTGTTTAGCTTTTATTTCATCGAGGCGTTCTTGTATTTTATCATCTTCTGCATCAGGGTAATGATACTTAAAAAACTTTTTGGCGTCTTCTTCTATTTTTGCCCATTTGTATGACCATTCGCTTTGGTGTTTGCATACCATCCGAGAAAAAATATGACTCAGTTTGGGTTTGTTGTAACAGGCTTGTAACTCTTTGTTTTGGATTTTACCATTTATATATTTAATTCTTATCTAGTCTTTCACGAACATATTTAAGGACTTTTTTTTCTTTTTTTGATAATTTCATATATACTATATAATTGAAATATGCCTCTTTTGCTTTTGAGTAATCTCCTTTTTCCCAATATAAATCACCTAAATTTAAGTATCCAATAGGATTTGTCTGCTCTTGTTTTATAACTGATAAAGACATTTCAAAAGCCTCATCTCCCCAACATTCTTTGTAGGGTTCCCAAAATTCTACCATATTATTAACTTCCAAACTATCAACAAAAATTTTATCATCTATTATCCAATATCCTTTTTTTATATTTATGGGTAAAAATTTATATTGCTCATTTGTTGAATTTATAAAGAAGATTGTATCTTTTCTCTTATCTACTTTTGAGTAATACATTTTAGTGGCCTCTTGTCCCATATCTTCATAAATAAAATCTTTTGTAATCTTAATTGTATTTATAGATGCATCACAAGGATGATATAATATATCTATAGAATCAGTTTGAGTGATTTTGTAAAATATTCTATTATAAAGAGTATCTATGTTGATTGATTGGAGTTCTTCTACACTTTTTAATATATCACTATATTCTTTATTTGTAGTGATTTGTTGCTGAGATTTATTTCTATTTTGGTTACAACTAATCATCCCAAAAAAAGAAATTAACAAAAAAGAAATTAACTTGCTCATACTTATAAATTTTTTCTAACTTGTGTTAATGTATATTTTTTTGTCGATTGTGGAACATTCCCGATCAAATTATAATCTTTTTGGAGATATAATTTATTATTAGAATTTACTCCTTTTAATTCTTTATTCTTTTCATTAGTTCCTACTTCAAAAAAACGATAATAAATTCCTTTATCATCTCTTTTCCTTCCAGTTATAACTATAAAATGTTCGGTTGTAAAATCTTTATTATAATCTTTATTCTCACTTTCTCTATCTACTCCTATAAGTATAGGATGACCTTTCTCTAATTCAGAATCAATATAATTGATAGCTTCTTCCCCATCCCCTGTATTCTCCAATTTTCCATTAGAAGTTTGTATAACAACCTGAATAACATTAGAATACTTTGAAGTACCATTATTGTATTTTTCTTCTAAAACTCTGCCAAGACCGCCACAGCTAACTCCATAATTATTTAGAATTAGACAACAAGTTCTGTAACAGGCAACATTAGAACGTGGTTGTGTAAATTGAGAAATCCATTTATCGGGGTCTGATAAATCAATTTCTAATGGAAACACCCTCTTCATTTGCTCTACCCAAGCAAAGGGCTCAAAATA
>NZ_BLBC01000023.1 GCF_009684755.1 Capnocytophaga felis | reverse complement strand
ATGTCGTTTTAGGTGTGAAATGGAAATTTTAAAAAACTTAAATAATTATCAACTTTAAAAATTAAATTATAATGAAAGTAAAACATTTAAAATCAATTACAATCGTTGCTGTAATAGCTTTATTAGGTTCTTGTACTAAGACAGAAGAAATTATTAAAGAAATCAAAAATGAAGCGGGAGAAATTACACTAACTTTTGACAATGTGTATGCTGATGAAGATTTTGTATTAAACAAGGAATACACTCTTTCAAACGGAGAAAAAATAAAACCTAGCACCGCAACATATATCATCAGTAATGTTGTATTAACAAAAGAAGATGGTTCAGTTTATGCTATTCCTAAGTCAAAAAGCTATTTTATTGTTGATGAAAGCAAAAAAGCTAATACAGCAAAAATCAATCTAATGGGAATTCCTACCGGAAAATATACTAAAATTACTTTTGGTATTGGAATTGATGAAGCTCAATACAAAGCAGGAGCAGGCGGACAAGGCGATTTAACGGAAAGAGCTCGTGAATTTGGTATGATGTGGTCTTGGCAGGCGGGATATAAATTCATCAAATTTGAAGGAGAATTTACCTCTGCAACAAAAGCCAATGAGGAATTCAAAGTACATACTGGAAAAACCGGTGATGTGTACAATTATGCACAATCCGAGTTGTCATTAACAGAAAAAGCAATCATTTCGCCTGAAAAAACATCTTATATTACCATTAAAGCTGACCTTTCTAAAATTTTAGATGGAGAATTTAAACCAAGTTTGGAGCAAACACCACAAATTATGGGAGGTGAAGGTGTACGACAGATTACACAAAAAAACGTAAAATTAATATTTTCAGTAGGAAGCGTTCAAAATACGAAGTAAATAGAATAAAACTGTTTTGGGAAAAGGAAAGTCATTTTCTCTCAGAACAGTTTTGTTATTAATCTTGATTTTTTCGGAAAAATGAGTAGAATCATTATATTAGGAATATTGTGTCTATTTTTGGGAGCTTGCTCAAACCTAAAAGAAGAATATCAGCCTGCAAAAACTGATTTCCTTTGGACCAAACCACCGAATTTTCCATCAGTTATTTACGATATGAAAAACAATCCTTTTACAGAGAAAGGTGTTGCTTTGGGAAAGAAAATTTTTTACGACAAGAGAATTTCTTCAGATAGAAGTGTTTCTTGTAGCTCGTGTCACCAGCCAGAAGCCGCCTTTGCAGACAAGAACAAAGCCATTAGTTTGGGTGTTCAAGCTCGTGAAGGGAGTCGTAATTCTCCACCAATACAAAATATGGCTTTTCAAGGACAGTTTATGTGGGATGGTGCGTCTGACCATTTAGAACTGATGCCAATGATTCCCATAACGGCTGATGTAGAGATGAATGCAGAATTTGCAAACATAATCGCTATGATGAAAAGCGACCTCGATTATGTAAAATTATTTTCAGAGGCTTTTGATAATCAACAAATAAACACTGAAAACGTGTTGAAATCGCTGGCACAATTTATGGGCTTGATGATTTCTGCAAATTCACGTTTTGATAAATTCCGTAGAGGTGAAAATGGAGGAAAACTAACCTCTGATGAACTCTCAGGCTATGTTCTTTTTCAAAAAAAATGTGCTTCGTGTCACGCTACAGATTTATTCACAGACCATAGCTTTCGAAATAACGGTATGCCTATCAACCCAAAGTATAATGATTTTGGGAGATATCGTGTAACAGAAAGGGAAGGAGATAAATTCAAGTTCAAAGTACCAAGTCTTCGGAATGTTGAATATACAGCTCCGTACGGGCACGATGGAAGATTTGCTACGTTGGAAGATGTTGTGGAACATTATCGTTCTGGTGTTGTGAAGACACCAAACTTAGACCCCTTGTTACAGCAATCTAATTATTTGGGAATCTCGTTTACCGAAACCGAAAAAAAACAATTGATTGCTTTTTTAAAAACACTTTCCGATAAAGCTTTTATTAACGATAAACGCTTTTGGGAGTCCGAACAACATTAGAATTTTCATATAGAACTATTTTTCAAAGGCTGTCCAAATCTCTGGACAACCTCTGTGTTTTAAGTTTAAAGTTTATTTCTGAGCATCTATTCTAAATCCTCTGTGGCAAGATACACAATTGGTTAATAACTGATTGAGTTGTTCCTGCGTTCGTTTGGGTGAAAAGTTTTTCTCGGCTTCATCAGCTATTTCATCAAAGAGGTCGTGAGTTGAAAAACCTAATTGTTTGAAAGACAAAGGCAATGTTTGAACCAATCCCTGTGGAGCACATTCAGTTACAGCGTGTCCTGATTTTCGTGCCGCCTCAATGATTAGCTCAGGACGTTCGTACAAAATCCCTGCATTTATCTGTTGTACGCTTTCTACAAAATGCCTCATCTCTCGCATAACAAATTCTCGGTTATCGTTGCTCATCACAATGCTCACTCGCTCATCTCCTTCTATCTTTTGGGTACTTCCTCCTACAAACTTTGAGATAAGAAAAGCATTGATTCCTAAAGAAATAAGCAATAATCCTACAAAAATTATTTTCTTTATCATAGTAGATTAAAAATTATAATTGAATCCTACAACTATGTTACGTCCCATTCCTGGAATATAATTTGTAAAACTATCGATAGTTGCCCCCTGTGCCTTCATTGGTGGTGGAACTACGATTTTGTCTCTTACAAGATAACTTGAAGCATATATTTTGTTAGCAAGATTGCGTGCATCTACGAAAATTCCCCATTTATGACGTTGAAATCCTATTCTGGCATTGATGAGTGTGAAAGGGGCTTGATACAATTCATTCATATGATTGGTATATGTTTTCTCCAAAGATGATTCGGTGTTGATATTTAACAAAATTCCTAAAGAATGTTTATATTCCATTTTCCCAATGAGATAATGACGCGGAATTCCGGCAATTTGTTTGTCTTTATACAATCCTTCTTTGAAATAGAAATTACTGAAGTTATAGGTAGCTCCTACTTGCAAATAATCCTTATTTTCTACTATTCCATTCCAAATATGGGATGTAAATCCTATTTCCGCTCCTTGGTGAATGGTTTTTGAAGGCGAATTGATGGTATTACCACTTATTCCAACAAGGTCTGTAATAGTTAAAAGTTCACCTTTTATCCAAGAGTGATACAACGAAATATTCCATTGTAAACGATTCCCTATCTGACCTCTTGAGCCAATTTCTATGGTTGAAGCTGTTTGTTCGGATAAATCAGAACTTTCTATTTTAGTGGGACTTGAGTTAATACTTCCTCCCGAAAGATTTATCAATTCTAAAAAAGTAGGCGGCTCGTAACTTCTGCTGAAATTCGCATAGGTTTGCACTGTTTTGGAAGGAGAAAATACTAATCCTATTTTGGGATTTAAACCAAAGAAATTGTGTTGCTTATCAATAGCTTTGGAAGGGTTCATCGTCATTTTACTTGTCTGAAAACTGAATGAGGGACGCTGATTAGGATTGTCTTTCCTGTCTGTAATTTTTCTCAAATCCCAACTTGTTTGTAAAGATGCCACTAAATCTAATTCAGAAGTCAAAGAATATACCTCATTGAAATACAGAGTTTTGCTAAAAGCTTCCAAATCATTATTAGCAAATATGATTGACTTGCTTCCCAATCTGTTTATAAAATAAGTTTGATTAGTTTTTCCATAATGAAGACTTCCTCCAATTGAAAAATGATTTTTATTGGATTTATGCTCAAACACGATATTTCCTCCAAAATCATTATTGAAATTCTGACGAATATTTCCCGAGATTGGAAACGTGAATACATCATCTGCGTACTGATAATACATCACCGAATGAAATGAAGCCTTGTCACCTACCTTAAGAGTATTTTTGTTCCCTATACGGAAGATTTCACTTGCACGATTGGGCTTGTCTCTCAATACATTAGGACCCAAATTCTTAGGAGTTGGCTTCCCATTAACTTGCTTAGGGTCAGCATACATTTGAGCTTTGGTAATAGGACCTGCCACATCAAATGCCAAATTTGTGTAATTTGCTAAAATACGGGCTTCAAAATTATCAGAAAACCGATACCCCATATTGAACAATGCATTATATCTCTTAGAGCTATTGTACGTTCTAAATCCGTTGCTTTGATTGTAACTTGTTGATATAAAAATATCTTTGTTTCCTACATTTAGTCCTGAGGAAAGACTGGAGTTAAAATATTCAAAACTACCTTTTTCCAATTTAACAGCAATGGGCGATGCGTTGAATCCATTTTTGGTTACAAAATTTATCGCACCCCCCAAAGTAGCACTCCCGTATTGCAGGGCGTTTGATCCTTTATAAACTTCTACCAAATGAGAGGCTTGCGGTTCCAAAACCCCTATGATGTAGGATCCATCGGCAAAATTAATCGGAATCCCATCTTGTAGTAAAGCAACTCCTCTTGATTGCGGATTACTTTGAATTCCAGAGCCACGAATATTTAAACGAGGTTGGTCATTTCCTCCAAAAAACTCCTGAATTATCACACCAGGCTCGCTTCCTATGGCATCCTTAAGTGTTTGAGAACGTTGTGTTTTCAAGGCTGACAAATCGGTAAGAATAACTCCTCCGGGAATACGATTTAAATTCTTTTGAATTGCTGATTTGGAATTAGTTACTAAGCTGGGATTATCCGTAACCACAACCTCTTGTAATTCAATGTCATTTTTGAAAAGAATAGCATCCAAATAGGTTACTCTATTTTCGTTACTTGAGACTGATACTTCCACTGTTTTCTCTACAAATCCCATTTTGTAAATTCGTAAAGTTACTTTTGGGACAGGTACAGCAAGATTGTAAAGCCCCTTTTCATTGGTGGTAGCTCTAATTTTTCCATTTCCTTTTACTTCAACAATGACATCAGTAATAATATTTCTGTTTTCATCCGTGATTTTCCCTTTTATCTTATACGGGAAATTCTGTGCTTGCAATGTTGCAGTTCCTAACAATATTAATAGGTATCTGCCTAAAACTTTTACTATAATGCTTAATTTTATTTAGAATAATTAAATGCAAATGTAGTAGTTTAAGACAAAGGCAGCAAAAAAATAAAAGACTTTTTTGTGTTTTATTTTCAAATATAATTCATATTATTGAAAATAAATGTATTATATATTTTTAGAATATACTCTGTAATACCAAAAATCATATTTTGAAACTGTAATTAATAAGTTTAAGAATGAAATAAATAGAATTCCTCTTATCAAAAATCTTTTTTCTTTGCTTTACGATTGATGAAAAACAACAACCCCATAATCCAAGTCAGAAGCATTGCCATTGAAGCCCAAAGCCCTAATTTTGAACCGAAAAAACTCTTGAAAATAGCCCCCGTATAACCCATAAGTGCCGAAATATCCAACTTTAAAAGAATCAGTATTCTTGATAAATCAATCGGGTTGAAGAATGTAGCTATCAGCGAATATCTTTCAAGCGGATATTCCTGAAAAATAAGCAACGAAATCAGAAAAATACCATCGTAAATCACTGCCATAAAAAGCCATAAAAGAATCGAGAAACTAAATCCTTTTATTTTATTTTCATTGTGCAGAGCTATTAAATATGAAAAACCAGCGAAGATAAAATTTAGGAAAATCCCCGTTATTATCAGCATTAAAAAATTAAAAATCTCTCCAGAAAGCAAAACTCCGTATAACAAAAACGGTATTCCCATTCCGAAAAGCAAACTAAGGCTTAAAGACAATGCAATCCCAATATATTGTCCTATGAAAAGCGTGGTTCGCCTTAGTGGTTGTGCCAATAAAAGCTCAATGAACTCTCGTGAATTATAGTAGTACATCACTCCGAATATCGTAGCAATAAGCGGAATGAGAATTGTTACAATATTCATAAAAGTAATGATAGATTTGGCAACGTCATTGCTTAAAAAAAGTAAAATGCTACTAAGCAAAAGATAAAATCCTAAGTAAAAATACGACCAACTGCTACGCATCAGGTCAAAAAATGTATATCGAATAATCTTAATCATACGCTTGTTCTTTAAGTAATTGAGCTATGGCTTCCTGAAAATCTGTTTTTTGGGTTTTATTGATGAGTTCGGTAATTGTTCCTCTGAAATAAATATTTCCTTCAAGGATGAAAAGTACCTCATCGGAAAGTTCTTCTATGAAACTCAAAATATGTGAAGTCATCAAAATGGTTTTGCCTTTCTGCTTTTCTTTTATAATCAATTTTTTGAGTTCCAGTGTGGCGATGGGGTCTAATCCGGAAGTAGGTTCGTCAAGTACAATACACGGAGCATCAGCCATAAAGGTAAGCACGATATTTACCTTCTGTTTTGTTCCGCCGGAGAGATTTCCTAACTTTTTTTCCAGATGTTTTTCCAAATTGAACACCTCGATTAGCTCTTTATCATTGCAATTTTCGCCTTTTAGTTGCTTGATGAGCTTAATGAGTTCTTTAACTTTCAGATTATTCGGAAAGTTTGCAATTTGAGGTAGATATGCTATTTGTTGGCGATAATCCCACTTATTTTTTATGGTTTTTCCTTGAAATTTAATATCGCCATCGGTAGGGATTACCATTCCGAGAAGGCTTTTTATCAAGGTTGTTTTCCCTGAACCATTGGGACCTAATATGGCAAAGATTCCGTTGCCTTCTATGGCGAAATCAATGCCTTTTAGTACGTGCAATTTGTCAAATTTTTTATGTACGTTGCTAAATTCTATCATAGTATATATTTACTTTATTTCTTGATTGGATATGGACGCATCAAAGGCGACGGATCTATTAAGTTTTCGGGGGTGAAAGACGGAGCTACTTTTTCCGAAAAGTTGATAATATCAATAAAAAGACTTCGTAGTAACACAACACTTTCGGGAGTTTTGTTAGCAATGTACGAAAACAGTTTCACAGGGCGGAAAGGCACATCTCCAATGCCGTTTTTATCTAAATCGTAGCCCGTATAATCGCTCCAATAATTATTTTCAAACTTGTTATCGTGAACTTTATTGCTGTACGAAACATCAAAAGTGTTGTTTTCAAAATTATTATGGAAAAAATTGTTCGTATAACACGCCCCACGTATGCGGATTCCCCATCCGTTTTCCGAAAATGTGTTTTCTTCGTAATCAATTCGCGTACAGCCCTCTCCGTTAATGCCAACGGTGTTCTGATGAAAGGTATTTCCGATGATTTTTGAATCGTAAATTTCTTTCAGAAGCAATCCGTAAGAGGATTTTCCCCAGTTTTTCTGGAAAATATTTTCTTTCATTTCAATGAACTTAGAAAACATCACCGCAACTCCTGCCCCATTGGCACAAAATTCATTTTTGTAATAAATGTTATTATTCGAGAACATAAAATGCAAGCCATAACGAAGATTGTTATAACTTTTATTGCCTTTGATGGTGGATTCGGACACAAATTCAAAATAAATACCGTCACGCGACTTTGACACATCATTATTTTCAATGGTTACACGATTGCAGTACCATAAATGAATGGCATTTCCGGAATTGTACTCCTCTTTTGCTCGCCCAACGACTTGATTTTGCTTTACAATGCCATCGTTGGACTTTTCTAAGAATATTCCGTAGTAAATATCCTCAAAGGTATTGTCCTCAATGATGAAATTATTGCTTTTTACAAGCCTGATTGCTGCATAATCCTTCGTGAAACTTTCTCCAACACCTTTAAAATGAAATCCTTTTATGACAATGTCAGAAGTTTTGGCAACAAGTATTTCTCCTTTTCGCTCTCCGTCAATAATTGGGCGATTTTTTCCTAAAATAACCAGTGGCTTATCAATGGTTAAATCGTGTACTTTATAAGTTCCCTTTTCAACAAGAATAGTGTCATTGGGCTGAGCCATTTCAACAGCTTGTTTTAAGGTTTTTACTTGACAATTTTGGCAAACGGTAATCGTGTTTGCTTTGACAAAAAAGCCAATTAACAGAAAGTGATATAAAAGTAATTTTTTTAGCATCAAAAAAAGTGTTTTTTAATATGATTTTTCAGTAAAAAATATCGCAATGAAGGTGATTTGGTTTCTGATTTCTCTGTTTGATATTAAAATTTGAAAATTGTAAGAGAAATTCCATACTTTTGAAATGTCATTTTTCGGTATGAACAGAAAATATTTCTTATTTTAGACTTATATTTCATTTTGTACAGAAAATTTTTCTAATTTCCCCATTGTTTTTAGTTATTTAATACTGTGACTTTGTTATTTCCCCATCGGATTTACATTTTCCCCTGTCGGATTTACATTTTCCCCCGAGCAACTTGCTTATTTTAGGCACAAAGTTAGCCATTCCCCCGAAAGGATTGGCTATTTTGTAGTAAAGTTTTCGTATTTTGGAGAGAAAGAAACCCTTTTGAAGAAAATTATTGAGTTTTTTTAGTCAAAACTGACTTATTTATTCCGACTCTTCTTCCAAAAAATATTGCTTGATGGCTTCCCAATCGTATAATTTTCCGTCTTTTTCTTTGTGCATTTTCTCTGCATCGGCTTTATTTTCAAAAGCAGAAAGAAACGCTCCCATTGGGCTTGGAAGATTTTCAGAAATTAAAAAAGTAGCCTTTGTTGCATCGACCAACCTATCTTGTGACATATAATCGCAAGCCAAATAAAGTGCTACATCTTCCTTTTGGTCACGAAGCATACACTCTATGGCATCATAACGATAGGCTTTGCCTTTATTGGTTACCACTTCGGCAGCAAATTGCTTATCCACAATGGTCATTTGGCAGTAATCACACAAATGGCTTCCGTAATCGATGGGTTGTGCTTTGGGTTTACAGCTAATTACGCTTGTTATTATCCCGATGAAAATAATTATTCTTGATATGTTCATATTTTTAGTGTTTGAGTATTTTATTTTTGACAAAAAATAAGTGTTGCCAATTATAGGATTATCATCAAATCAACAACACTTATTATAAAACTTTAAGAGATATTCTTACGCCTGTAAACTATCATAAACGCCACGAAGGCTATAATACTTGCCAAAATCATTGCGTAAGTTCCCATATCGGGATATGATTTTGCAAGGAAATTCAACAATTGTTTTTCTCCTAAAAGCGGTGGTTGATAACTCATTCCAGGTATTTTAATTTGTGCCGTAGGGTTTAAATTATGCCCGTAATCGTATTCCCACAAATAGAAGTCGTATATACCTAATGCCCCTAACACAATAAGTAGCAAGCTCCACACCAAATAAAGGATTTTCTTTCCTATGATGGCAAAAACAACTCCCAAAATCGCCAATCCGATGATTATATACGGAAAGTAAGTCAATTCAGGAATGCTTTCGGGAGTTATGGCTTTCATCCCGATGTAGTGATTTAGGATATTTACGTTTTGAAGCGTGAATTCGTCACTTCCTGTTATTTTGTTAATCCAAATATACATTTTTATCCCCTCAGGATACTGCGGAGCCTCCAATGTAATGTTCCAGATAGGAAATGCAAAAAGCGACAACATCAGCATCGAGGCGATAAACATCAGTACGCGTGATAGATTTTTCATAACAGCTGGTTTTAAATAAAGTAAGTACGCATTGTTACGTACTTACTTTACGGATTTGTTTTTATTCTTCACCTAAACTCCATTTGAGTTCAACATTCGCATTTTTGTCTGAAACACGAATGTATCCTTGCATTTCTTGGTGCAAAGCCGAACAGAAGTCTGTACAATAGAACGGATAAATTCCCGCTTTCAGAGGCTCCCAATAAAGAGTTTCTGTTTGTCCCGGCATAACGAGCAACTCGGCATTTTGTGCACCCAATACTGAGAATCCGTGAGGAATATCCCAATCTTGCTCTAAGTTGGTTACGTGGAAGTAAACCTTGTCACCTACTTTAATTCCTTCAATATTATCAGGAGAGAAGTGGCTACGAATCATTCCCATATACACGTGAACGATGTTTCCTTCACGAACTACTTTTGCCTCTGCGTCGCTTCTTACAACGTACGGGTGTTTATTATCTTTAAGCGGATAATATTTCACAGATTTAGGAGCTATTTTGTCAGCGTGAATACCTTGTGCATAGTGAGGCTCACCGATGGTTGGGAAATCCAACAAAAGTTGCATTTTATCTCCCGAAATATCAAACAATTGAGCTGATTGTGTAAGTTCAGGACCTGTTGGCAGATATCTGTCTTTCGTAATTTTATTCATAATCAACAGATATTTTCCGTCTGGTTTTTTGGAGTCTCCTCCCGGAATCATTAAGTGCCCCGGAGAGTAGTACACCGGCTGTCTGTCCACAATTTCCCAAGTACCTACTTTCCATTTGATAACTTCAGAAGAAATGAAAAGCGTAGTGTAAGCAAAACCTTTGTCGTCAAACTCTGTGTGAAGAGGTCCGAGCCCTGCTTCTTTCACGATTCCTCCAACTACTTCGTCCATTTTCAAGATTGGCATTCCGTAAGCCTCTCCTTCAAATTTTTTCTCTTCGATGGCTTTCAAAACTTTTGTGAAAGAGTGAACGGTCAAATCCGTAGAAAGTTTTCCGTTACCAACGATATATTCCCCTGTTGGGTCAACATCTACTCCGTGAGGAGATTTTGGTGTTGGTAGCAAATAAACCAATCCGGGGCATTCTTCAGGCGATAAAACTTTCACTTTGTTTTGTTTGGTAGAAGTCGCGATGTGTGTGTGTTCATCGTAAATGTTATGCATATAGCTTGCTTCTACCTCTTTGAACTTACCTTCTTTGATGAATTCTTCTGCTTTTTTCCAGTTTATGGCAGCGATGAAGTCTTTATCATTTTGAGAAGCCTCTACTTCCAGAAGTGTGTTAGCCTCTTCGGTGTTGTACGTTGTGAAGAACATCCAACCGTGAGAAGCTCCCTTACCGGAGTGAGCCAAATCGTAATTGAATCCTGGCATTAACACCTGAAATTCAATATTCATTCGGCCGGTTTGAGGGTCAACTTTGATGAATGAAAGCACACCTTTGAATTTTCCTTTGTACTGATTGATAGCCACGTCTCCCTGCGGATAAGGCACTGCGAAACGAGTTCCTGCAACTATGTATTCAGTATTTTCCGTAGTAAAAGGTGAACTGTGGTTTCCGGCACTGTTCGGGATTTCGATAATCTCGGCAGTTTCAAAGGTAGATAAATCAATACGTGCGATACGCGGCGTATTATTTCCGTTAATGAATAACCAACGTCCGTCCGTTTCTCCGTTTGTTTGAGAAAGTTCAGGGTGGTGCGAGTCGTCCCAAGGAATGAAGCCGTGTGTGGTTTCCAACATTGGTTTTGTTTCCTCGTTGTAGCCGTATCCTTTTTCAGGGTCCTGAGAAAATACGGGAATCACTTTAAGCAAACGCCCGGAAGGCAAACCGTAAACGCTTACCTGTCCGCTAAATCCACCCGATAGAAAAGCATAAAACTCGTCGTGTTCACCGGGTTTTACATATACTTTTGATGCCACATCGGTATCCAATATGCCTTGACCGTTTTTTTTGTCAGAGCCGCAAGACACTATTGCCGACAACAAAGTAACGCATCCGAAAAATTTAATTACATTTTTCATATAGAAACTATTTAATATTATCCAAAATTATTCGATGGTTCTGAAATATTCCAAAATTTCACGAGCCTGTTGCTCAGAAACATTTTGGTTTGCCATCGGAGCTCCGTTAGCCTCTTTAAGCAATTGCATTGCGATTGGGTCTTTCTGAATCATTTCTTCCGGATTCATAATCATATTCATAACCCACTCCGGCGAACGTCTTTTTAAAATGTCTTTCGGAGCCGGACCAATGAATTTTTTTGTAGGTCTATGGCAAGCCGAGCATAATGTTTTGAAATGCTCCTCCCCTTTTTTAGCCATAGCTTGGTCGATTGTTTCGCCAATGGTTACACTTTTGACCGGACCTATTCCTTTGTTTGACATAAAATCCGAAGGATTAGACGTATCCACCACCTCAGCCTTAGGAGTTTCTTTTTCCGTTACTGTTGTTTGAGGCGTACTTTCTTGTGTTTGCTGCTGATTCTGATTGTTGTTTTTACAACTTGCAAAAATGAGCAAAACTGCTGCTAATGTTGTTGTTATTCTTTTCATACGAATTATTATTAGTTTGTTAGTATATTTCTTGGCAAAAGTATAAAAAACACATCGAAGATAAAAAGATTTTTTTATCTTTTTTTAAGAAAGTTTAATATCTAAAAGAAGAATATATGTTAATCATTTGTTTATCAATCTTTTAAATAAATTAATATTTCTTTAAAAGAATTGAAAAATAAGGTTTTAAGAGTATATTTTTTTAGTGTTGTTAATCTTTAAATAGATACTCTGTTAGTCGTTGTTTTCCTTTTTTTTCCAAAATACCCTGTTCCACTGCCCATTTCAAATCTCGACTTGCAGTTGGAGTGGAAATATTTTTAAAACTCTGTAAATAATCCTTCCTGCTGAATGTTAGGTTTCCTATTTTTTCTCGAAATAAAGCTATTCTATCTTCTGTTTTAAGCGTTTTGTTTTGAGTGTTTAACAAAGCTTCTAAAGCTTCTAAAATAATTGATAGCATAAACTCTATGAATGGGGTAGAATCTCCTTTTTTGTCAGATTCTGAAAGCTTGGCGTAGTACAATTCTTGTTTTTGTTTAATCAAACTTTCTATAGGTAGAAACTCAAAAACAGGATATTGTTGCATCAAAATAAGTGTTTGCCAAAGTCGTCCCATTCTTCCATTGCCATCCAAAAATGGATGTATAAACTCAAATTCGTAGTGAAATACACAACTTTTTATTAAAATTGGGTCTTTGTCTTTTTTTAAGTAGGTGAAAAGATCTTTCATTAATCCCTTTACAATTGCTCCACTTGGAGCAATATGTTCCACTTTTGAACCCTTTACAATGCCTACGTTGGATGTTCTGAATTTTCCTGCATTGTTAATAAGTTCGTTCATCAAAACTGAATGTGCCTTTTGTAAGTCTTTTATTTCAAATGGATTGTAATTTTGGAGTTGATTGTATATCCTTATCGCGTTCTGAACCTCAAGAATATCTTTTGGTGGTGCAATAACTCTTTTATTTTCTAGCAAAGCTGTAATTTGCTCTTGTGTGAGTGTGTTTCCTTCAATCTCTAATGAGGATTGAATCGTTTTGATTCTATTTTTCTTACGAAGCTCAGTGGTAGGTTTGTAAAGATGATTAGCATTAATTTCTCCTATTCTTTCTGAAATATAGGTTATTAGGTGTAATATCTGACTCGTTATTTGATAAGGAGGTTTCATTTTGATAGTATCATTTGATACTGTCAAAGATACAATTATTTTTTTGAATTTTAAAAGACATTCAATAAAAAAGTTGACATAAATACTTGTTTTTATTTTATGATTCCAATTTCTCTAACCGTTGTTGTGTGTCTTTGTGGCTAATAATACTATAACAATTAAGCCTTTTGACAGTCTATTGGCTTTTGAAGATTTTCATTCACCTTTTCTCCGCATAGGTTCTCCAAAAGTGGAAAAATTCTCTCAATTTGTATCAAGGTTTAAATTGTGATTATCCTTGGGGATTATTTCCTTTCTCCTAAAAAATAACAACAAAATTATTTTTCTGATAAAAAACGAGTTCCGAAGCTTTTCCCCTTTCTAAATTTTCTCTTGATGCAGATGAAATCAAACTAGGGAAAATTAGAAAGGCGAGAAGGTCTTTATGTGCAATTTCATTGTATATACAAAGACACATCTTGCAACTTAAATTCGCTCTAAATTTTAGAGCTCTCAAATATCTAATAATCAATTATTTATTAAATATTTTGCAGAAAAAAATGAAAGAAATTTAAAGCTCTAAAAAATGAATTTTATAGCTCTTAAATAATTAATAATCAGCTTGTTATATTTTGTGCTTAAAAAACCATAATACGAAGCATTGTTTTAAAAATAGAAAAACTTATTTTTTTTATTCAATAATAACATAATAATGACAAAAATCGTATTAATTCACTAAAAAAAATGTAATATACTGAAAATAATTTGTTTACAAATATGCCTTGTATTATTTTACGCAGGTGGTCGGAGATACCTTATTAGTTGATTACAAATTGTAAGTGAGCGAGAGTGAAATATTCTATCATTTGCGTAACCAAATAAGAATCTGCTATGATAAATAGCTCTTTACTTATCAAAGAAAACTCAAGCTTATATAGTTTGGAGAGTAGAAGATAAATATGTTTAAATGTGCTTATTTTTACAATTTTGTAATATTAACAGTATAAATGTAGTTTTTAGTGTCTTATTTTTCAAAACAGTAATATCTATAAGCAAAAAGGGACTAAAACGAGGAAGTCCCTGTTTTAGTCTCTTTTAAATGTTAAGTAGTTGATTTTTAATCTATACTGAGGAGAAGATGTACAGGTTTTTATCGTTACAATTTTGATTACAATACGAAAAGGAGAAGAACTTTATACAGAACATATATTCAGAGATTTTAATGATATAGACTCTCTGTTCAGAGCAAAACAAAAAGAGTATGGTATTAAATAGTTTTGATTTTTGTGCTTGGTTTATCTTGCAACATTTACGAGGTTATAAGCCGTTGGATTCTTCGGGCTTATAAGCTTAAAAAGCTGTTCCGAGAGGAAAGAAATTTCTTCTGAATCTTTAATAGATATCAGAGGAAATTACGTAGTGGATTTGTTTCCCAAAGAAGAAAAAGTAATATTTGAGGAAGACAAAAAACTAACCTATGAAGAGGCTTTTTCTGAAAGTGAATTGGTACTTTATGCTACTGATATTCAAAAATTAGGTAATTCATATGCACGTGGTATAAAAAAGTTTTATCTATACCAAGTAAAGGAAGGGTACATCAAAAAATCACCTAAAAAATTCAAGTCGAATAACAAAATACTGTTCATCTCTAATGAGGATTTATTCACTGGGGATATCCTTAAAGACTCTGTTTACCTGTTTTTGACTCCCCTTGCGGATTATAAGCTATTGAAAAACCATTCAGACATTCAATATAGTTGGTTGGAAAAAGCCCCTTTGCTAACAAAATAACTTATTAGATGAAGCATCATATGGGTATTACTCCTCTTCTTTTCGTATCAAATGAGCCAAATCAGGGTCG
>NZ_BLBC01000022.1 GCF_009684755.1 Capnocytophaga felis | reverse complement strand
ATTTCACACCTAAAACGACATTTCGTCCCATTCGGGGAAAGTTTTTCCAGTCGGCATAGGTGGTATAATACGTATTGAATAAATTTTCTACTTCTAACTGAAAATCAACTTGATGTGAACCCAAAGGCAATACGTATGAAACTGCAAGATTCACCAGCGTATATGCGGAAGTGGCGTCCTCGCCGTAAGCCGTACTGAATTGGGTTTGCTCTAAATCGCCTTCAACGGTAACCGCTGATGAAAAACGATTTTTGCGAAAAACCATAGATGATAAATAATAAGGCGGACGCACAAACGGCAAGGGATTTCCTTCAAAATCAGCTCCGTAAGCATAACCCAAAGTGTTTTTCCAAAGCCAATATTTTCCGAAAACGTATTCCGTTTGTAATGAAAGATTAAGCTGATGGGCGTGCGGTAATGACTCATACATTTTCAAGCCTCGTTTTTCAGCTCCGAGTGGCGTCATCTGCCAAGCAGGCTGTCCGAAAGGTTGTCCGAAAATATAATTCTGGATATGAAAAAAATTACTTTTGAAGGCAAATTTCCACTGATTGTTCGTATATTGAGCCGAAAAATTTCCTTCCCACGAAGTTTCATTATTCAAATTCGGATTTCCGATATAATCATATCCGTCCGAGTTGTTAAAAAGATAGAAGCCATAACTTTCTGAAACAGAAGGAGCTCGCTGTCCCCAACCTGCACCCACCGAAATTTCCCAACTCTCTGAAAACCAAGAATAAGAGCTGTAAATACTCGGCAAAACCCGATTTTTACTTCGCTCAAACCGATGAAATACCTGATTGAGATTGTAACCCACATCGCTTTTTACGTAATTATTCTGCCAACCCATATTTCCGTTTAAGGTTATCTTCTGATTTTCAGAAATCTCAAATTGGTTTTCTATAAAAATATTGACATTTTTGGTTGCTACCTTAGGCCAAGTATAAGTAAACATCGTGCCGCCGGTTCGGTAGTACATCGTCATTTCGGCGGAGGAAAGATTGTGAAAGGCATTCAGGCGAATATCTTGCGAAAAACGATTTTTCTGCCAACGAATTTTTGAAATTCCGCCAAAGGTTTCGCTTCTTCCGGGCATATCCATTTTTACAGGAAGTTTATCGTTTTCCTCCCGAAATGAATCGTCCATTTCGTGATAAATATCATTGTAATACAGTTTCGTTTCCCATAGTTTAAAGTTCTGATTTTCAAAATAGTGTGTATGTGTCAGCATTGAAATCAAGGCTTTGGCTTTTGAAACGTCCATCGGAAGTGCCGGATAGCCAATATTTTTGGCAGAATCGTAAATCACATTCCCGCGAACCACGTCCCGACTGCCTAATTTCAACCCCACATTTGCCGCAGCATTGCTTTTTTCGTATTGTGAATATTTTATAAGATCCTGATTTCCATCACGATAATTATCTGCTTTTCGATGTGAAAATGAAATATTTACTCCGAAGTTTTGGGAAGAAAAAAGCGTGTTTCCCATTGCAAAACGTTCCAAATTATTGCTTTTTATGCTGGTTTGTAAGGTGTTTTTCCACTGAGGTTTTGCCGAAAAATGCACTTTTTGAGGCTTCAGGTCGATATTTCCGCTAATGGTGGTGCCGTAATGGCTGCCCTCTTGCCCTGAACTAACGCTGATGTCGGACAAATTGTGCATTTCCACGTAGGAAGTTATAGGATCCATTTTGTCAGTACACGCCCCGAAAATCCGTATTCCGTCAATGGTTATCACCGAGCGTTCGCTAAACATATTATTCAGCACAGGCTCAAAAGCATACGCTCCCCTGCGAATTAAATTTACATTTTGCGATATTTGCAGATAATCTTCCACAGAATGACCTATTTTCTGCTCTGAAAGATTTTCCTTCAAACCTTTGATAATCACTTC
>NZ_BLBC01000021.1 GCF_009684755.1 Capnocytophaga felis | reverse complement strand
GGGTTCTTAGCTCAGCTGGTTCAGAGCATCTGCCTTACAAGCAGAGGGTCACTGGTTCGAATCCAGTAGGACCCACAAAAGCTTCAAAGTTTGATACTTTGGAGCTTTTTTATTTCAATATTCTTGCCTTTTTTTCTATATTCTACTTATCAAAAAATTAAGTTTTAGGAAATATGTGTCCAAATATTTTTATGTTTATGTAACTGATATAATGTATAAGCTACCACTTTATTTTCGGGTTTCTCTAAATTAGCATCGGATTTTAGCAAATCAATCGCCTGATAACGAGCAATTTTAAGTAAATCTTGATCTTTTACAATATCAGCAATTTTTAAGGACAAAACGCCACTTTGCTGAGTTCCCATCAAATCTCCCGGACCTCTCAGTTTTAAATCTACCTCAGCAATTTCAAATCCGTCATTAGTGCTAACCATCGTTTCTATTCGAGTACGCGTATCACTTCCTAACTTATTGCTTGTCATCAATATACAATAGCTTTGCTCACTTCCTCTACCCACACGTCCACGCAATTGATGTAATTGTGAAAGCCCAAAACGTTCCGCACTTTCTATGACCATTACCGAAGCATTTGGCACATTTACTCCCACTTCAATAACCGTTGTCGCAACCATTATTTGAGTTTCACCTTTTACAAACTTTTCCATTTCGGCATCTTTCTCGGCAGGCTTCAATTTTCCGTGAACTATTGATACTCTGTATTTTGGCAACGGAAAACTATTTGAAATATATTCATATCCTTCATTAAGATTTTTAAAATCAAGCACTTCCGATTCCTCAATCAAAGGATATACGACATAGGCTTGCCTGCCTTTATCAATCTCACTTTTAACAAATTCGTACACCTTTGCTCTATTATTTTCAAATTGGTGAATTGTTTTTATTGCTTTTCTGCCCGGTGGCAACTCGTCAATTACCGAAATATCCAAATCACCATATACGCTCATTGCCAGAGTTCGAGGAATTGGCGTAGCAGTCATCACCAAAATATGCGGCGGAATATGATTTTTCTTCCAAAGTTTTGAGCGTTGTGCCACTCCAAAACGATGTTGCTCATCAATAATTGCCAAACCTAAGTTATTGAAAATCACCTTGTCTTCTAAAACAGCGTGTGTTCCTATCAAAATAGAAAGTTCGCCACTTTGTAACTGGTTATCAATTTCTTTTCGTTCACTTGTTTTGCTTGAGCCTGTTAACAATGCAACTTTAATGTTTGTATTTTTTAACAAATCTGAAATTCCTTGAAAATGTTGATTAGCAAGAATTTCCGTAGGAGCCATCAAACAAGCCTGAAAGCCATTATCCACCGCCAGAAGCATTGTCATTAGCGCTACAATTGTTTTTCCCGAACCAACATCTCCTTGTAAAAGCCTGTTCATCTGAGCATTACTTCCTAAATCATTTCGGATTTCTTTCAAAACACGTTTTTGTGCATTTGTTAAGGGAAAAGGCAGGTGATTATTATAGAAATTCGTGAAGTTTTCTCCTACTCTATCGAATGGGAAACCTTTTATTTTATGTTTTTGAAGAATATTTTTCCGGACTAATTGTAATTGAATATAAAAAAGTTCTTCAAATTTCAACCGGAAGATAGCTTTTGTAAGTAATTCCTGATTTTTAGGAAAATGGATATTGATAAGAGCTTCCGACTTAGAAACTAAATTGAGAGAAGAAATTATGGTTTGTGGCAAACTTTCGTAAAATACCTTCCCTACATCTTCAAACAAATTTTGCATCAATTGCCTCATTATCCGGTTGCTAATTCCTTTTTTTGTCAGCTTCTCTGTAGATGGATACACCGGCTGAATGCTACCGCCTAAGTTTTTGTCAAAATCTTTCAATACATCCATTTCCGGATGTGCCATTGAAAAAACACCATTGAAAGAATTTATTTTTCCGAAAATAACATAAGGTTCATTGATTTTCAAAGAATCTCGCATCCATTTTAACCCTTTGAACCAAACCAATTCCATTGAGCCTGTGTCATCTACAAATGTTGCGACCAAACGACTCATATTTTTTCGTGAGGTGGATTCCACTGTTTTTAAGTGAATTATCTTGCCTATTATCTGAACTTCGGAACTATTGTTCTGCAACTCGTTAATTTTATAAAACCGAGTTCTGTCAATATACCGAAAAGGAAATAAATTTAACAAATCTTGAAATTCAAAAATACCCAATTCACTCTTCAGAAGCTCAGCACGTTGTGCTCCAACTCCTCGAAGATATACAATGGGAGTATGTAATATTTCTGAATTTCTCATAACTTGATTCATTTAAAAATTTCGTAAAAACAAGTAAATCCTTGTGGCAAAAATATATCTTTTATTGAAAAAAGTCGTTCCTTTGCAAAAAAAACTTATGATAAAATTAATTGTATCGGACATTGATGGTACTTTGGTAAATAACAAGAAGGAAATTCCCGATAGCTTTTGGAGAACTTTCAGTCTTATCAAAGAAAAAAATATTCGCTTTTGCGTTGCCAGCGGACGACAAATGCAAAGCCTTGAGCAACTTTTTGAGCCTATAATTTCTGAAATCGGCTTCGTGTCGGACAATGGTGCTCTCATCAAATTTCAAGAACAAGAATTGTACGAAACTCCATTAGAAATCAATGAAATAAAACCTGTTTTAGAGGCTTGCGAGCAGATTGAACATACAGGAACCGTTGTTTGCGGAAAGAAAAAAGCATATATTAAAACCACTTCCGATAGTATTCTTGAAGAAATCCTTCGGCACTATCCTTCTTACCAAAGAGTTACGAGTTTTTCAGCAATCAATGACACTATTTTCAAAATTTCAATCTGCGATAAAAAAAATCCTAAACTGAATTCTTATCCGCAATTGAAAAGTTTTTCAAAAGATTTTAATGTGGTGATTTCTGGTCATTTCTGGCTTGATATTACCAATCAAAAAGTCAATAAAGGTTTGGCTTTAAAGGAATTGCAAAAATTATGGAACATTACACCCGAAGAAACTCTCGTTTTTGGCGACCAAATGAACGATATTGAAATGATGCAAACTGCAAAATTCAGTTATGCAATGAAAAACGCTGAACCAGAGGTAAAAAGAATTGCTTCTTTTGTAACAGACTACGACAACGATAACGAAGGAGTTATGAAAAAAATTGAGGAATTATTAAGCAAGATTTAAGTTTCACTTTGTTTATATGCCCAGAAATCATACCTTTTCTTCAAAAAATATCGGATATAATTTGGCAGTTTCAAAAAAAGTGCGTTAATTTGCACCCTGATTTTGATTAACTAAGATTTTATAATAGAAATAGAGAAAAATGGCTAGAGTTTGTGAATTAACAGGTAAAAAAGCTTTGGTGGGAAATAATGTATCTCACGCAATGAACAAAACAAAACGTAAATTCAACGTAAACTTAAGAACTAAACGTTTCTACATTCCTGAAGAGGACCGTTGGATTACATTGAGAGTATCGGCATCTGCGATAAAAACAATTGACAAAAAAGGTATTTACGCAGTTTTAAAAGAAATTGAACGCAAAGGGTACATTTAGTAGTATCTTAAAAACATAAAACACATAGTACAATGGCTAAGAAAGGAAATAGAATACAAGTTATTATGGAATGTACTGAGCATAAAGAGTCTGGTATGCCAGGTACGTCTCGTTACATCACAACAAAGAACAAAAAAAATACACCCGATAGATTGGAACTAAAAAAATTCAATCCTATCTTGAAAAGAGTAACTGTTCATAAAGAAATTAAATAATAAAGGGTCATGGCAAAGAAAACAGTAGCAACATTACAGGGAAAATCAAAAAAATTGACAAAAGCCATTAAAATGGTTAGATCTCCTAAAACAGGTGCCTACACTTTTGTTGAAAGCGTTATGTCTCCTGAACTAGTAGATGAATTTTTGAAAAAGAAATAATTTAATTTTCTCTATTTATAATAACGAAAGCTGTCGTGAGACAGCTTTTTGCATTTACAATCAACAAAGATTTTTAAGAATCATCGTTTTATATACTTTTTTTTGTATTTTAGCGGAAATTTTTGAAGGGTACTTTTAACTCCCCTTTCCTTTTATATCATTTTTTGACCTCAAATTAATAAAAAAATGGCACTAAAATTTTTAAAAAATATTTTTTCAAAAGAAAAAAAAGAAACACTGGATAAAGGACTGGAAAAATCAAAGAACAGTTTCTTTGATAAACTCGGCAAGGCTATTGTCGGAAAATCAAAGGTAGATGATGAGGTACTTGACAATTTGGAAGAAATTCTCATAGCAAGCGATGTGGGGGTAAATACCACACTAAAAATTATTGACCGTATTGAAACACGTGTTGCAAAAGATAAATACTTAGGCACAAAAGAATTAAATTCCATATTAAAGGAAGAAATAGCAAGTTTACTTTCAGAAAGTAATAGTATGGGAGAAGAAACTGATTTTTCTGTCCCTTCAAATAAAAAACCGTACGTAATTTTGGTTGTTGGCGTTAACGGAGCTGGCAAAACCACTACCATCGGAAAGTTAGCTAATCAATTCAAAAAGAAAGGATTAAAAGTCGTGTTAGGTGCAGGAGATACATTTCGTGCAGCAGCAATAGACCAGTTACAAGTATGGGCAGACCGTGTTGAAGTGCCAATCGTGAAGCAACAGTTAGGAAGTGACCCAGCGTCAGTGGCTTATGATACTTTGACTTCGGCTATGAGCCAAAATGCAGATGTAGTAATCATTGATACGGCAGGAAGATTACATA
Organism: Capnocytophaga felis; assembly: GCF_009684755.1. GTDB lineage: Bacteria > Bacteroidota > Bacteroidia > Flavobacteriales > Flavobacteriaceae > Capnocytophaga > Capnocytophaga felis. Next base: position 15,784 of record NZ_BLBC01000021.1, on the reverse strand, counting down.
ATAAAATCAACTTAATGAACGAATTAAGCAAAGTGAAACGTGTAATGGAAAAAGTAATTCCGGATGCTCCTCACGATGTTTTGTTAGTTCTGGATGGTTCCACGGGGCAAAACGCTTTCGAACAAGCTAAAGAATTCACGAAAGCAACCAACGTAACCGCACTCGCAATCACAAAGTTAGATGGAACTGCTAAAGGTGGCGTAGTAATTGGTATTTCCGATCAATTTCAAATTCCTGTGAAATACATTGGTGTAGGCGAAGGCATTGATGATTTACAGATTTTTAACAAATATGAATTTGTAGATTCTTTCTTTAATGTTTAGATTTTATCAACATTTTATATTAAAAAAAGCGTATTATTCCAAATACGCTTTTTTTTATTACCAATGATTTTCAGCTTGATATCTTCCCCAAATTAAAGTTGCTAAGTAAGGATTATCTATGAAAGGATTTCGATTTCCTTGTGCTTGCTGAATCACATTATTTCTGTTTTTCTCAATTGGTGAAACAGGGTCCTCCGCATTCCATTTTAGTAGTAAATCAATTCCTCCTGTTGAAATCTCTTCATTTAATTCCTCTCCATATCTCAAATTCAGATAAAGAATCATTCTGGCCACATCTCCTTTCCACTCATCTCCCGGAAACCAACTTTTATTCACTAATTTTGCCACACCTTTTCCATCGGTAAAAGGATAATTCCCACGTCTGTTATTCACTTTGGAATCACAAACCCTCAAATGATGCAAATCTGTAACTGCCTGTGTGATAATCTTTGAACGTGGATATACGTGTTCTGTATTGAACGTATTGGGCGAATATTCCTTGTTTCCTTCGTACTCTTTCCAAAAGCGTTCTTCTCCCGTATAAATTAAAACCACTTTTTCAGGGTCGTTATCCGAACAATCTGATTTATAGAGATATTGATGTCTTTCCGGATATTTCAAAAATTTGGAATGCTTTTCAATTGTTAATATAGCCAAATCTTCATAAAGTTTGATTCCTTTTTTTGAGAAATCAACATTACTATAATAATCTCTTAACTCAAGTGGAATATTCTTTTTTGTTATGTTTTTATTACTTTTTTGTTCGGGAAATAAAGAATTATTGCATACTGATAAAAATAATATTATTGTAAAAATCATTCCTTTTATAACCATAATCATCTTGTTTTTTTTAATTTTCTTCACAAAAGTATAAAATTCGTATAAGTAAAACAAAAAATCAATGTATAGCAAAACCAGAATTACTAAAACATATCATAATAAGATAAAAATACTTTTAAAATTTTGGTTTTTTATTTTGTAATTCTAAAATTTGAATTACATTAGCCTCCGAAAAAATGAGATAATTATGAAACGCGTAATAGTTGATTATAAAAAACTTACGAATGAAATTTTGTCAATGCTGGTAGAAAAATATCCTGATGGATATGGTGACGATGATGTAATCCGCTTTAAAAATGCGAAAAACGAAACAGTTGAAGCTTTAGAGGTACGAACTGAAGATACGATTTATCTTGTGAAAGTGAGTACCCGATTGGCTGATACAATGGAAAATTTTGATGAAGATGATGATTTCTCAATCTCAGGAGAAGGCGATGACTTGGGTACAGGTGCTTTGGAAATACCTGATGATTCTGTTGATGATGAGTAATCTTTCTGCCGTAAAATAAAAAGTTGGGAATTTAATCCCAACTTTTTGTGTTATATATCTTATTATTTTAAACCAAAACTTTTCTTTCACATTTTAGTAAAAATGAATCATTGTTTTTTGTAATACAATCGGTATTTCCAGAAAGAAACTACTCCTAAAACAAGTACAAAAGCCACTGAATAATATACAAATGAAGGAGTTATGATTTTATCTCCGCTTGCATAACTATGTAATCCTGATAAATAGAAATTCACTCCAAAATAGGTCATTAAAATACTAAAAAACGATACCGTACTGGCAAAACTAAATGCCCAGCGTCCTCGCAAACCAGGCACCAATCGCATATGAATTACAAAAGCATAGACCATAATGCTGACCAAAGCCCAAGTTTCTTTCGGGTCCCAGCCCCAATAACGTCCCCAGCTTTCATTTGCCCACATTCCGCCTAAGAAATTCCCAATAGTAAGCATTACCAAGCCCACCGTCAAAGCCAATTCATTAACAATCACTAGTTCTTGAATAGCCGGTGATAATTTAACTTTATTTTTTTTGTTGGTAAAAATCATCAAAAGCATACACACAATCCCTAAAATTGCCCCTAAAGCAAAAGGCCCATAACTCCCTACAATTACTGCCACGTGAATCATTAGCCAATAACTATTTAACACAGGTTGCAACGTTCCGATAGATGGGTCCATCCAATTCCAATGAGCTATCATCAATATCATTGAAGTAACAAATGTGGTAGATGCCAATGACAAAGGTGAACGTTTTGCAAATAACAAACCGATGCCCATTGTAGCCCAAGCTACATAAATCATACTTTCATAAGCATCACTCCAAGGAGCGTGTCCCGAAATATACCAACGCCCTATAAGCCCCAATGTGTGAAGTAAAAACAGAATTAAAATCATATATTTACACGCAGTTATGATGATTCTAAAAACTCTATTTTTAGAAAAAATATCAATAATAAGCATTGTAAACATAAATATTCCTACGTACAAATACCACTTAAATAATCGATTAAATATATGAGCTTTATTGTATAAAATTTCAGCTTTTATCTTATTTTCAGAAGGCAAAACTTCTCCTCCGTGATTTTGTTGATTCTTCTTAAAAGCATCTAACATTTTATCCGGATTGGAATAATCGCCCGTTTGTATCGACTCTCGAAGCATATTCAAATAAATAGGCACAGAACCATTTATAAAATTGGCATATAATGAATCCTTTACAACGGTTGTATTTTCACGGAATTCGAGCGTTGATACCCATCTGTTATTCGCATCATCCAAAAGCGGAAATATCTTCAAAATTTCCCCAGACAAAGCACGATTCAAAAGCCCCATACGTTCATCTGCCTGTTTAAAATCCTTCTGAAATTGATTCGGAGTGTTTGTAGTGTAAGCTTCCTGCAAAAAAGGAGCAAGTTTATAATTCATTTTTTCATCATAAAAATCAACTGCACTTACATATTTCTTTCCTTTTTCAACTCCTAATATTGAATGAAGACTATCATTTTGCTTTTTAACAAACATAAAATCAACATAATACCAAGCCATCGGATTTAACATCATTGAAATAAGCACCTGATTAGCATCCATTTCCTTAAAAGTATCATCCTTGCTCATTTTCCGTAGAAGTTCAGAGGCAAATGTATTTACGGGTTTCATTCGTCCCGCATCTTGAATAACAAGTTCTCCAAACTTTTTGGCGTGCTGCTTGCTTACAGTAGTAGCTTTCAAAATGGAATCTATCTGTTTTTCAGTAGGCCGCATTGAATGTTGTGCAAACAGAGAAGTACTTCCCATCAAAAATAACAAAATAAGAAAAGTTGCACGTTTAGCTTGTATTTCCTTGAGTTGTTGGGCAAGCCTGATAAATCGAGATTTTCCAACAAACATAAAAGCTATCAATCCACCATAGAGCAAGAAATAGCCTATATATGTTAAAAGAGTTCCCCAATAGTCGTGATTTATTGAGAGTACAGAACCTTTTTCATCAGGATGAAATTGTGCTTGAAAAACCCTGTATCCTTTGTAATTCAATATGTTATTCATAAATATATCATAATCAAACTTTTCATCTCCCGATTTTACAGAAATTTTACTTTTGAAAGCCGAATAACTTTTGTCAGTTCCCGGATATTTATCTGCAATAAAATCATTTAATGTAATTGAAAAAGGAATTTCAACACGACGTGAGCCATAACTTATATAAAAATCTAATCCATTCAAACTAACTATCATAGGAGGACTCACAACACCTTTGCCACCCAAAACAGTAACTTCTTTAACTTCATTTCCTGACTTCACTTCAAACACAACCGCGTTCGAACTTTCTTTAGTAACTTCTTTTTCAGGAAGCTTACGAATTCCCTCACGCCCCTTTACCATCGGCTCAGGAATTACAAATTGCATTTGTCCTAAAGCATACAATGACCGTAAATGAAACGGTTGGATACTGTCTTTGAGTACTGGCGTCTGTTCCTGAGTTGTCATCGTCATAAAATTCCCCTCGAACGGAGTATTAATAAAATATCCTTCCTCATTAATTATCAAATTGATAGCTCCAGCAGTAGGACGATTCACCGCAAAAAGAATATTGTGAATATTGCTAATCTCTCCATCTTTCAAATAATGTTCGTGTCTTCCTCCAGAACCAGACTCCACTAATTTGAGATACCCCTCTCCTTCGGCATCCGGAACAAATCCGTCTTCAACTCCACGGATAAATTCTTTGTACTTTACTTCAAAATCCTTTCCTTTGAAATCTGACGTCCAATGATATGAATTCTTAGCGTGTTGTGAGAAGAGAACTTCGGTTTGGTTACTACGTCTGAGTCCATCTCCCTGATATTTACCATCTACAAAAACAGTTACATAGGTTCTGTCAGAAACATAAAAATCAACTGTTTCTCCTTCTCGAATCGATATAATCCCCTCATCGCTGACGTACCGTGTTATGAACGCCCCAATGATGATAAAAACCCACGAAAGATGCAGCACCAAAACCGCCCAATTTTCTTTTTTCAACAAATTGTAACGTTTGATATTTCCTATGAAATTAATCATAAAAATTAGCATAATCAGTTCAAACCACCACGCATTGTAAATCCAAATACGAGCAGTATCAATCCCGTAATCATTCTCAATAAAAGTCCCCAATGCCAATGCAATGGCAAAAACAACGAACAACACAGCCATCAAACGGGTTGAAAATAAAAATTTCGCAAGTAACTTTAACATAATTATATGATATGTGAATATAAATTTCGTGGACGACAAAGATATGATTTAAAGCTCATACCTCAAAACGTAAAAATCAAAAGTTTTATCATAAAAAGAAAACTTTGCTTAAGTTCAAAAACTCAAACAAAGTTTCTAATTTTTAAGTATTTAAATCGGATTCTTTTTTAAAATCTGTAACCTATTTTAAGTCCTGCATTAGGTTCAACTGCCCAAAAATAGTTATTATCAGTAACTCCTTTTCCAAAGTTACGTGCTATATTTATATACGGAGCAACAACAAAAGTATCATTGTAGTTCCATAAGTATCCTACTCCTATTCCTAAAATGAAACTATCCAGATTTGTTATTTCTTTATGATTATTTTTAAACTCTCCGAAACGTGTTTTAATAAAAGGATTGATATATGGTCCCGACAGATTATCCAAATCAAAATAATAGTTATAGCCTAATTTAAAACTCATTGCTTTATATTTTCCGTCCTTTTTAGGAAAATACGAAAATCTATCATTGAAAAACAATTCTCCTTCAATAGATTGATTAAACCCAACAAAATACTCATACCCAACCTCAATTGAAGCTATAGCAATGGCATTAAAAATATTTAATTTCACCTCGTGTTTAGGATAACTTTGTGTATCCTGAGCAAATGCTTTTGAAGAAAAAAGCACCAAACATACGATAATAATTTTTTTCATCTATAAATGTATTAATAATATCGCGACAAAGATAGCATTTTTTTACATTAAAGAAATATATCCGTAGTAAAAAATAAAAAAAGAGATAAGAAAATCTCATCTCTTTTTTTACAATATGAAATAGAATTCTAACCCTATTTTTGTTCCAATGGAGAACCTTCTCTTGTGATATAAGTCAATTTCAAGGCATTAACCTCTTGCAATTTTTCTCTAATATCACTAACTAATCCCATATTTGTTTCTGCATCTACTTTCAATGCAGTGATAAAAATATCGCGTAACTCTTCACGAATTCCATCTCTGTATTGTAGTATGAAAGGAGCTACCTCTGACACATCTGCAAATTTATCATTAATTTGAATCTTTGCATTAGAACCAAATTTATCTTGGTATTTTTCAAGAGGTTTTCCTGCATATATGTAAACCACCGGATCTTTTTTATCAAGTTTTTGAACTTGATCAGCTGTTGGCACCTTATTGTGAACCATCAAATCGCTATCTTTCATCTCCGTTACTGTCATAAAGAAGAACAAAAGCATAAAAACAATATCAGGTAACGATGCCGTTGAAACTGGTGGCAATTCTCCACTTTTCTTTTTTGTAAATTTAGACATTTTGTTTCTGATTTTTAGTTTTTCTTAGGAGCTGTTTCCAACAACTTTCTCGGAAATAGTTCCTGTAACTTCTTGATTTTTCCTTCCAGTACATCCTTACGGCTCTTCGGAGTTCTTGCCGCGTTAAACTCTGCATCCATCTCCATATACGATACTTCTTCAGGAAATAAACGTTTACGTTCACGCTCACGAAGCTCATTATATGCAGCTATCAGCTCATTTTGAACGGCAATATATGTTTTGTAAGAAGTCTCACGGTCATTTCGAAGTGAAATTACTGCCTTCTCCGGATTATCTGATGACAGAGAGTTTTTGGCTCCTTTACAGTGAGCACAAGTTCCATCTCCGCCATTATCCAAAAATTCAACAGCTGTTTTTCTTACATTTTTCAACTCCATCAATTGGTTATTCACTAACAATTGATTGTTTTTATTCACTACCACAACCAACACGTTTTTCTCTTTTACAGGTGGTGGAGGTGGCATATCAACCGGAAGCTTTGGAGGTAACTTTGTGGTAATACCCGCATTGGTTTCAATTGTTGTCGTTACCAAGAAGAATATCAACAACAAGAATGCAATGTCGGCCATTGAACCCGCATTTACCTCAGGTATTCCTCTTTTTGCCATATTTCAATTATTTTATTAGTGCATTCTTTACCCCTGAAACAACCAACAAACCTACAGCTACTGTTGTAAGGATATAGAATGAAATTAAACCTGCACTTACCAATTTCTCAGTTCCATCGCCACCAGCAAAAGCGTACGATAAGCCTACGATAGCTACGAAAACCCCTGTGTAGATAAGTGTTTTTTTCAATGCTTTTGGAGATGACAATACGTTTTTTGCTCCTGAAATAACAGCTACCAAAATAGCCACAGCAAGTAAAACATACGATACGATAAACATCCACTGCATAGGTGTGTTATTGATAGCCTCACTCGGATTGGTCGTATCTGACGAAACCAACAAAATCCAAAGTAATGCTCCTAACACCCCAAATGCCAAAGCACCTATTTTTGATATTTTGTACATAATCTAAAATTTCTTTAATTTAGTAAACGTTATTTTTTATCTTTTTTGTTTTGCTACCAACAAATCTACTAATGAGATAGAAGCATCTTCCATATCATTAACAATTGCATCAATTTTAGCAACGATGTAGTTGTAGAAAACTTGAAGAATAATAGCCACGATAAGTCCGAATACCGTTGTCAACAACGCTACTTTAATGTCCCCTGCAATCAAAGAAGCATCAAGACCACCCGCAGCACTAATTTTATCGAACGCTTGAATCATCCCGATTACCGTTCCCATAAATCCTAACATCGGAGCGATAGCAATAAATAAAGAAACCCAAGATACGTTTTTCTCCAACTGCCCCATTTGAACACCACCGTAAGCGATTACTGATTTTTCAACCATTTCAATTCCTTCGCTTGAACGATCTAAACCTTGATAGAAAATAGAAGCAACAGGTCCTTTTGTATTGCGGCAAACCTCTTTTGCAGCCTCAATTCCTCCATTGTCCAAAGCAGTTTCAACTTCAGCTACTAACTTTTTAGTATTCGTAGTAGCTAAGTTCAAGTAAATGATACGTTCTATAGCCACTGCCAATCCTAAAATCAAACAAAGTAATACAACCCCCATAAAGGCAGGTCCCCCTTCGATGAAACGCTCTTTTAAAACTTGGTGAAAACCTTTTGACGCTTCCGCACTTTCAACCTCTTGTGCGCTAACCATAGCGACATTCAAAATTAGCATAGCTGCAAACAACAGCTTAGATGTCATTTTTTTCATGTTTAATCTTTTTAATTTGTTAGTTAATTAATAATTATTTTAATGGTTAAATTACATTATTCTATGTAAGCAGAGAGGAAGGGATTCGAACCCTCGATACGCTTTTGACGTATACACACTTTCCAGGCGTGCTCCTTCAACCACTCGGACACCTCTCTATTTCAGAATGCCAAATAACGAATTTTTTTTCTATTAAGAAAGAAAAATGCTAACTTTTTATTAAATTTCTCCACTTATATTTTCTTCAAACCTGATTTTAAACAAATTAGAAGAAATATTTTTTTTCAACAAAATCATCAATTTTACGATTGCTGCCTCCGTTGTGATGTCTTTTCCGTTAATCACTCCTATCTTTCTCAGATACTCACTGGCTTCATATTTGCCCAAAATAACGCTTCCGCCTGAACACTGCGTAACATTTACTATATGAATTCCTTTTTCGATGGCTGCTTCAAGGCTTTTTAAAAACCAAGTTTCAGTAGGAGCATTACCAGAACCATAAGTTTCCAAGACCACCGCTTTTAAGCCTGAAATATTAAAAATTCCGTTCAAAATTTTCTCTGTAATCCCCGGAAATAGCTTTATTATAGCCACATTTTGGTCGAATTCTTTCCATACCTTCAGCTTGGCTTTAGGTTTTTCCGGCAACAGATTTTCCTTCATAACCTTCAGGTGTACACCACTTTCTGCAAGCGTTGGATAATTAATAGAAACGAAAGCCTGAAAATTTTCAGCATTAATTTTTGTGGTTCTGTTACCTCGATACAGTTTATATTCAAAGTACAAGCCCACTTCCTTAATTACTGGCTTCCCGTTTTCTTTCAGAGCCGCCAATTGGATGGAGGTTATCAAATTCTCCTTAGCATCAGTACGTAAATCTCCTATTGGCAACTGTGAACCTGTAAAAATCACAGGTTTTGAAAGCCCTTCAAGCATAAAACTCAATACTGATGCCGAATAACTCATTGTATCACTTCCGTGCAAAACCACAAAACCATCATAATTATCGTAGTTTTTTTCTATAGTTTCTGCAATGTTTATCCAATGCTTCGGATTCATATCAGATGAATCAATCGCCTTTTCAAATGACACCGAATCAATCAAACAGTCCAAATGTGACAGTTCGGGAATGCGATGATAAATATTCTCAAATTCAAACGCTTTTAAAACGCCTGTTTCGTAATCTTTCATCATCCCAATAGTTCCGCCCGTATATATTAATAGTATCTTTGAACTTTCTGTTTCCATTCTCTAATCAAAAATGAGCTAATAACTATATTTGTTTTTTACCGGATTGGCATACATCTCCAAATATTTTTTCTGCGAAATAGCATCTTCTGCTTTGGTACGATTGTGCATTCGTCTCTCAAACTGCCTGAATTCCTTTTCGTTATAGAATTCTTTGTATTTCTCTGTATTGTTCAACAAATCATAGGCGATATAATTTGCCGGAAAAAGTTTGTATTGTTTGTGAATAGACTCATCTAAATACTCAGCCAAAACTTGCAACTGCTTATTTATGTGGCTATGCTCCCTCTCAATTTGGTCAAGTTCTTCACTCAAAGGTTTTCCAACGGACATATGCACTCGCCCTTTCTGCCCCATCCAACCTTGCAAAATATTTTCAAAATCTTCTTTTTTTGACTTAACATACTCTACTCCATAATGTTGTGCCATCAGAGCGGGTATTTTTAACATATCAGTTGGGTCGAATTCATACGAAATGGAAACCGGAACAATATTCAACTGTTTGAAATACTGCAAAGTTGAAACCCCTTGAGGAGTAGCCAAAGATAACATTTTCAAAACGCCTTGTTGAGTTCGGTCATCTCCGTCTTTGGTTCGTCCTTCGCGTTGAGCACTCCAAACAGAACGATTATCCTCACAAATACAATATTTTATATATTCTGAAACAATTTTAGAACGCTCCAAAGCTTCTCTCGGTGGAAGATTTCTATAAATTATGAAATTTCTATTGAGCATAGCAAGCCTTTGCAGAAACTCCTTTTTTATTAAATTGTCTCCAATTGCCGAAGCCGTCATTTTCAGATTATAATCGTGCAAAGTAACATTCAATAATGAAGTATCAAGAACAATATCTCTATGATTAGAAATGAACATATAAGCCTTTTCAGGACTTAATTTATCAAACCCTTCGTGGGTAAATTCAGCAATGCTTTTTTCCATTGCTTTTTTTACCACTTTGTACATTATTTTGGTTTGAAATTCAAAAATAGATTTACAAGAACATAGTAACTCAAGCCTTTCTTGCTCTGAAAACTGCGGAAAACCATAGCCCAACATCGCCTTCATAAAAGAATGGTCTTTTATTTTATGTAGCACTTCTGCCACCTCACGATCATAATAAGGACGAATTGATTTAAAATAATCCAACTTTTTATTGTTTTATGGTTGTAACGGATAGCAAAGGAACAACTTTTTTTTCATTAAACAATGGTTAGAAGCCAAAAATTTTTTTAGAGTTCTCGGTTGTTATGTGAGCCACTTCCTCCAAAGGAAGCTGATACAAGCTTGCTACTTTCTTTAAAACTTCAATGATATAAGCACTTTCATTACGCTTGCCTCTGTAAGGAACGGGAGCCAAATACGGCGAATCGGTTTCCAAAACAATGTGTTCCAAATCTATCTTCTTCAAAAAAGTATCTATCTTGCCATTTTTGAACGTAACCACTCCTCCAATTCCTAATTTCAGGTTATAGCCAATTGCTTTTTGTGCTTGTTCTTCTGTTCCTGTAAAACAATGAAATATTCCGAAAAGTTTTTCATCTTTTTCTGTTTCCAACACTTCAAAAATTTCATCAAATGCATCTCTACAATGAATCACAATGGGCAAATTATGCTTTTTTGCCAACTGAATTTGCCAACGGAAAGCTTCCTGTTGTTCTTTCAGAAAAGTTTTGTCCCAATACAAATCTATTCCAATTTCACCAATGGCACAAAAAGAATGTTTATCCATCAATTTTTCCACGTGGGAAAGTTCTTCTTTATAATTTTCTTTAACATCACACGGATGTAATCCATTCATTAAAAAAACATTATCAGGGAATTCCTTCTTTAAAGCAAACATACTTTCAGTATAGGAAGAATCAATCGCCGGAATAAAAAATCGGGTAATCCCTAAATTTATTGCCCTCTGTATCATATCTTTACGATCTTCTTCAAAGGCATTGCTGTACAAGTGTGCGTGTGTGTCCGTTATTATCATAAAATAAATATCCTCTCTTTTGGATTTGCAAAAATATAAAAAATAACACACCAAAAGCCTCACTTCGAAAGTATAAATAAAAATGACTTATACAATATATTTATAAATATTCAAATAAAAGTTAAAAAAAATTGTACTTTTGCGTCCAAACTTAATTTACTTTTTTCAAATAAATTATGAATTTAAAACAATTACTTACAAGTCAGGGATATGTGGCAATTCCTTTAAACCCTACCATCACACAACATTTTGAAATTCAAGCCAAAATAAACGGAATAGAAGGAAAATTCATTTTAGATACAGGAGCTTCAAACACGTGCTTGGGGCTGGATAGCATTGAATATTTTAAACTGAAAACCGAATTTTCTGAAATTAAAGCCTCAGGAGCAGGAGCCAGCGAAATGGAAACGCAAATTTCAAAAACCAATTTGTTTGAAATCGGAAATTGGAAACGCAAAAAAATGCCTATCGTTCTTTTTGATTTAACACACGTAAATTTCGCCTTAACGCAACATAACATTTCGCCAGTTCACGGAATTATTGGTGCAGACATTCTAAAAATAGGAAAAGCCATCATTGATTATCCAAAAAAAAGATTGTTTTTGAAATAAACCTGCATAAATTTAAAAAATATTTAAACAAATATCATTTTTTTAATTAGATTTGCATCAACTATAAAACCAACAACAAAATGAAAATAAAGAAATTAGGAGCTATTGATATTGGTTCTAACGGAGTCAGATTATTAATATCCAATGTATTAGAATCTGAAGACAAATCTCCTATGTTCAAAAAAAGCAGCTTGGTCAGAGTACCTATCCGTTTGGGGGCAGACGTTTTTTTGGACGGACAAATTTCTGACGAAAACATTTCCCGCCTTTCCGATTCAATGCAAGCCTTTGATTTATTAATGAAAGTCAATAAAGTTGAAAAATATATGGCTTGTGCCACTTCTGCAATGCGTGAAGCTTCTAACGGACAGGAAGTTGTAGAAAAAATATTCAAAAAAACGGGAGTTAAAATCCGAATCATTGACGGTTCAGAAGAAGCAAAAATCATTGCCTCTACTGACATACACTCACTTATAGAAAAACAAGGCAAATCCTATTTGTACATCGATGTTGGTGGAGGAAGCACTGAGTTTACTGTTTTTGTGGACGGAAAAATAATCAATTCACGCTCGTTTCCAATCGGTACTGTTCGCCTTTTGGACGGTATGGTTAGTTCAAAAATGTGGAAAGAAGCCGAAGATTGGATTAAAGAAAACACCAAAAACATTTCTTCAATTGAAGCCATTGGTTCAGGAGGAAACATCAATAAAATATTCAAAGATTCCGAAAAAAAAGAAGGAAAACCACTTACTTACAAATACTTGAAAGACCATTCAAAATATCTTTCTTCTTTTACTTATGAAGAAAGAATTCGCGTTTTAGGGTTCAATCCTGACCGTGCAGATGTAATTCTTTACGCTCTCCAAGTTTACACCAACGCAATGAAATGGGGACAGGCAAAAATAATTCACGTACCAAGAATCGGGCTGGCAGACGGAATCATAAAAACCATATATTACAACGATTTATCAAAAAATAAAAAATAAAAACATAAATAAAATGAAATTAGCAGTAATCGCACACGACGGAAAAAAGGCGGAAATGGTTTCCTTTTTGATGAAAAATTTGAAGATTCTTCATTCGGCAAATATTCAAATCATTGCTACCGGAACAACAGGGCAACACGCTCAAAATGCAGGATTTGAGGTTGAAAGAGTTCTCTCCGGACCCAAAGGAGGAGATGCACAAATCGCCGCACAAATCGTTGAAGGTAAAATTCAAGGTGTTTTCTTTTTCAGGGACCCTTTGGATAAACACCCTCACGAACCTGATATTCTGATGCTTATGCGAATTTGTGATGTCCACAATATTCCCATAGCCACGAACCCTGCCACTGCGGAACTCGTTTTGAAAGGATTAGCAGGGAATAACAAAGACTAATCAAATTCACACATAATTTTATTAATCTAACATACAAAATATGAGAAAATTACTTACATCAACACTTGTTTTATTTTCGCTGAATGTTTGTTTTGCTCAACTAAAAACCCCTGATGCGAGTCCAAAATCTTCTATAAATCAAACAGTTGGACTAACCAACATTAGTATAAATTATTCTCGTCCTTCAATTAAAGGAAGAGTTGTTTTTGGAGATTTGGTTCCTTATGGGAAAATTTGGCGTACTGGAGCCAATGCTGCCACAGTTATTGAGTTCTCTACTGCAGTAACTTTCGGAAATAAAGAGGTTAAAGCAGGTAAATACGCACTTTATTCAGTTCCCGAAGCTAATCAATGGAAAGTGTTTCTTTATGAAGAACACCAACTCTGGGGAGACCCTGGCAAGAATTATGATGCTTCAAAAGTTGTAGCTGAAACTGTTGTTAAACCGGAAAAAATCAGTCCTAAAGTCGAAACTTTTTCTATCGGATTTGATAATGTCAGAAATAATGATGTGATGCTAACTTTGGCTTGGGATAACGTTTTAGTAAAAGTTCCCATCAAAGTAAACACACGAGATGCCGTACTGGAAAGCATAGGCAGAACAATGAACGGTCCTACCGCCAGTGATTATCACAGAGCCGCACACTATTATTTCGAAGAAAATATAGACTTAAACAAAGCTTTGGAATGGTCTGTTAAAGCAGCTGAACTCAATCCTAATGCCTATTGGGTTTTAAAATTAAAATCAGATATTCAGGGGGCTTTAAAAAACTATAAAGAAGCCATCAAAACTGCTGAAAAAGCACTAGAAGCTGCCAAAAAAGCCGGAAACGAAGGATATGTGAAAGCATTAGAACACAATATTACAAATTGGAAGAAAAAATAAATACACGAAAGCGGGTTGTGAAAATAAACAGCCCGTTTTTTTATTTCTAAAAAAAGATGTACATTTGCACGCAACTAAATTTCAAGTTGCATTATGAATCTTCAACAAAATAAAATAGTAGGAGAAGGCTTAACCTACGACGATGTACTTCTTATTCCTAATTACTCTGAAGTATTGCCAAGAGATGTCTCCATCACGACACAATTCACCAAAAACATTTCATTAAATGTTCCTATTATTTCAGCAGCTATGGATACTGTTACAGAAGCTGCAATGGCAATTGCTATGGCACGTGAAGGCGGTATTGGAGTTTTGCATAAAAATATGACTATCGATGAGCAGGCAATGCAAATTCGCAAGGTAAAAAGAGCTGAAAGCGGTATGATAATTGATCCTGTAACACTTCATTTGGGTGCAAAAGTAGCAGATGCTCAGAAAAGTATGAAAGAAAACAGCATTGGCGGAATTCCTATTGTTGATGAAAATGGCATTTTAAAAGGAATTGTAACCAATCGCGATTTACGTTTTGAACAAGATGGAAATCGTCCTATAATTGAAGTTATGACTTCTGAAAATTTAATTACTGCAAATGAAGGAACTTCAATGAAAGATGCTGAGAAAATTCTGCAAAAGAATAAGATTGAAAAACTTCCAGTAGTTGATAAAAACAATAAATTAGTTGGACTTATTACCTTCCGCGATATTGCTAATTTACAGGAAAAATCTATTTCAAATAAAGACTCCTATGGCAGATTACGCGTTGCTGCTGCACTAGGTGTTACCGCCGATGCTGTAGAACGAGCAACGGCTTTAGTTGCCTCTGGAGTAGATGCTGTAATCATTGACACTGCTCACGGACACACTCAAGGTGTTGTTTCAGTTTTAAAAACTATCAAAGCAAAATTTCCTGAATTAGATGTAGTTGTTGGAAACATTGCAACTCCTGAAGCTGCTGTCTTTTTGGCTCAGAATGGAGCTGACGCTGTTAAAGTAGGTATTGGACCTGGTTCTATTTGTACAACAAGAGTTGTTGCCGGTGTTGGATATCCACAACTTTCCGCCGTAATGGGAGTTGCCAGTGCTTTGAAAGGTTCTGGAGTTCCTGTTATTGCCGATGGAGGAATACGCTACACAGGTGATATTGTTAAAGCAATTGCCGCAGGAGCTGATTGTGTAATGCTAGGCTCACTCTTGGCAGGAACCAAGGAATCTCCAGGAGAAACTATTATTTTTGAGGGAAGAAAATATAAATCTTATCGTGGAATGGGCTCTGTTGAAGCTATGAAGCAAGGAAGCAAAGATCGTTATTTCCAAGATGTTGAAGATGATATTAAAAAATTAGTTCCTGAAGGAATTGTAGGAAGAGTGGCATACAAAGGCGAATTACAAGAAAGTATGCATCAATTCATAGGAGGATTGCGTGCAGGAATGGGATATTGTGGAGCTAAAGATATTAAAACTCTTCAAGACACCGGACGTTTTGTAAGAATAACAGCAAGTGGCATAACGGAAAGTCATCCACATAATATTACCATCACAAAAGAGGCCCCTAATTATTCACGATAATCAAAATACTCAATAATTCTTTATAAAAAACAGCCCTTTTAAAGGCTGTTTTTTTATTTCCTATATTCAACTTTCCCTTTTTCATAAATTCCCCGAGTT
>NZ_BLBC01000020.1 GCF_009684755.1 Capnocytophaga felis | reverse complement strand
GGCAAGTTTTCTACGTTTATTTTGTAAAAAACTTCTCCGTTAGCTTTAAGTTGATTCTCCGTTGTGATGGCTTGTTCAAAAGCGTCTTTTTTTCTTACAAAATATTCGATAAGTTCATCTAAATCCTTATCGGATATTTTTTTTCTGTTACGTATCTCTCCGACCTTCAATTGTTTTAAAATAAACTTTAAAGAAGGAAATAATATAGCATAGCTACCCGCCTGAGCAAGTGTCATTTTCTTAATTTTTTGTCTCTTAGGGGGATACAACCTATTAACTTTCGCCCATTTGTAATAGCTTTTCTGCAAAGATTTCCTGACTTTACCTGTGTTAAGATACTTCGGATTTTCTTTTGTTTGGTCTTTAACAGAAACTCCATCATCATCTAAAAAAGACCGTTTTTGTGGTTTTTCACTTTTCTTAGCGTCATACCTGTAATCTACTCGTTTTTTACTAATATCCGTAAGAAAATCACGAATATTAGTAATTTCGTCTTCAGAAAGTAGTAAAAAATGTTCTCCTCTATCCCAAGTATCCTTTTTAACTTGAATTAAGGCCGGAAAAAGCGTATAAGGCTCAGCCCCTGCCAAAGATTTGGCAAAAGTAATGTCAGGAGAATACGTATCAGAAAGATTTTGTAAAGAAGCCCATTGTGGATTAACTTTACTTCGAGACATTCCCGAGGCAATAAATGATTTTTGTAATTCATCGGTAATATTTTGAGCATCAGTCTGAACTTCAGCAATAAATGAACTTACCGAGGAAACTAATAAATCTTGAGACATTTGCTCTTTTTTCTTAGGAAAAACAATCCATCCTTGCCACATACTTTGTTTGGAAAAATTTAATCTGTAAATATTCTCACTATGTTCAACAAATAAATTTTCTGTGCAAAGTTGAGCTGAATTAACTAAAATATCTTTCTTCTTTTTAATAATTTCTTGACTTGATCGTGAAATTATATCTTGAATTTGTAAAATAAAATTATTATATGAATTTCCCGTATCGGAATATAACTGATAACCTAATATGCGGGCATTAGAAGAAATTATCTTCTGAACTAAATGATTATCTATCTGTTCTTTATCATTACCACTTTCTCCAATTACAACAATTATATTGTTTTCGTTTTTATATTCCGATAACATCTGTGATGCTTGCAATGTCGCACTCCAAGATTCAGCTTTAACAAGATTCAGCTCTTTCTTTGAATCCGCCAACTTTTCCAATTCTTTAATCGCTACATCTATATTTTTAGACAAAGGAACTTGTTGTAGTGCATTGTATTGTTTTCCAAAGCCAATAACCGCTCCCATTCTATAAATAAAATCATTTTTATTAGGTAATTGATTTTTAAGTTGATTGATTGAGACCACTAACTGCTCAAAATTGGAAATAACACTTTGTTGACTCTCAAAAGCAAATACAATGTTGATATGTTTTACATCTTTTTTTACCTTTTTGAAATCTCCATATTTAATCACATTTCCCGAAAGACCATAAACATAATTAGCCCCATTATCTACCACTGAAATAGGGATGTATGTATCTATGTCAATTAATTTGTGTTCTTGCTTTAAAGACGAAATCGGATTAAGTTCCAAAAAAGATCCATTCGCATCAAACACAACAGTATCTTGTGGAATTTCTCTTTTTAACTTGTCAATTAGTGTAATCTTTTCCAAAGGCATTTTAGAAATTTTACTATAAAAAGATGTCCCATAAGGAGTTATCAGCGAAGAAGATACCCATCCGGAAATAATCTTTTGAGCATTTTCAGGATTAATCTGTGATTTTACAAATATTAAGCTTTTACTTCTGTCATCGTTTTTCTTGTACAAATAAACCAACGAATGAAGAGCTATCTTTTTTATAGGATTTAGCAATTCCGGTTCTTTATAAAGCACTAAAGAATCTTTTGAAAGAAAATCCTCTGTTTTTGATAAAGGTTTCTCATTCTTTACCATAGCAATCATCTTGTGTGTTCTTCCCGATTCAATATCAGTTAAAGCTTTTGAAGATAATAGCAAATCATCTTGATGTATCCATCCGTAATACTCAATTTGCTTTCTGTTTTTTAAAGTACTATTCTCAATGATTTCCGGAGTATATTTTATTAAACGCAAATACGCTCCTTTTCTTCCAATAACCAAAAAGGCCTCCATATAAGAGGCTTTTTTCAGAACAATCTTTCCTCCGGGATTATAATATGTGGGATTATCATCTCTTTGTGAATAAACAATCCAAGGCACTTTCTTTCCCAAATACCGCTTTACTTCTTGATCACAACAAAAATTTTGAGTATACGTTTTAGGTGTTTTCTTTACACGCGTAAGTGGTGTAATCGGTGAACATCCTATTGCAAATGAATATATTATAAAAACAATTATAAATGAAATACGCTTCATAGTATTATTACTTGTTTATTGGCGACTGAGAATTTTGTTTTACTAAAATACGTTTTACACAATTCGACTCTTTATCAGGCTCAACTACTACTTCACTAATAATCGTACTTAGCTGACTCCCTACTATTTTCAAACTATGACAATAGGAATAAAAGTCAATCTGTTTTTCACCATTAATAAGCACTTTTTGATTGGGATTACTACACAGATATTTGTTTAATATGTAATTGTAATTCTCATTAAAGGAACTTCCTTCTACAATATTTTGCAAACGTTCCTGAATATCTTTAGCAATCAAAGATAATACATCGGAAGTGTCAGTTTCACTATATTCAGGAAGAATTTCTATATGGTGTACAACAGGATAAACCATATCTTCAGAAAGTAATCTTACCTCATAAATACCGGGCAATTTGTATGAATAAGTAGGGTTTTTCTCATAAGAATCTATATCTCCGGTTTCTCCAAATTCCCAACGCCATTCTTTGGAATAACCATCTGCAAAAAACGAAATATATTCATTTTGAATGGCTGTTCTTGGTGCAATAATTTTAATCGGACGAAAATCAGTTACACGTTTACTATCTTTTACCGTTATGATAAATCGTTGTTCAAGAGAATTATTCACCTTTAATCGCACTTGATATCTTCCTGTTTGAGGAAATACATAACTTCCCGTCTTGTCTTTGGAAAAATCACCATTGCCAAATTCCCAAAGAATTTCCTTAGCATTTGAAGTACTATCCATAAAACGAATCGGATTTCCAAGTTCCACTTCTTTGGGAGATACCCAAGCCCGAATTTCTGTTTTGGCGACATTACCCTGTAAAAACCAAGTAAGAGTAACTATAAGACCTATAAAAACAACGATGATTATAGTCCAACGTGTGAAAATTTTATCCATATATAAACATATAAACTATTGCTGATTTAAGTTGTTGCGTCTGATTTCCGTATTGGCACGACAACGTTCCAAATCCAATTTGAACTTCTCAATATTTTGTTGAATGTTCCACAAACGATCTTTATCAGACATTTGAAACTCATAAAAAGTTGCTATATGATCAAATATTTTATAACGTACATCCCATTTTTGTTGAGTGTATACATTGCGAATCTCTCCCAAAAGAAGTGCAACCTCTTGTTTCTCATAAGCGGCTTTTAATGCAGGATTCAACTGTGCTATTTTTTTATCAATTTGTTGAATTTTATCCATCTGAGCAACTTGTTCCTTTTCAAATTGGCGAACACGTTGTATTTGCTCAAGAATGGCTTTCTTCCCTTCCAATGATTGATAGTGATTGTTAGCGAAAAATAAAATATAACCACACAACACCGTAGTCACACAAAAAATAATACACACATAAACAAAACCTATGGTTCGCTCCCTTGAATTGGTAATCTTATTCGTTTCATTTTTCGTTTCCATATTCTTTATTTTTTATCATAGGAAAGTTTTCCCACTTTTACCTTCCTGGTAATTACTTTATTTTCCTCCGTACAACGAATTACATCATTTTTATAGACATTTTCCGTCAATTTCAAAGCATTTATCGAATCTCTGGTGCGTAAGAGTTTATCCATTTGTGCTACCAAATGTTTGTGAACATAAATATCTTTTTGAGGAACTTTTTCTATGGCAACATTTATTTTCATCTTCTTGTTAGCGATACTACTCATCAAAAAAGGAGTATTATTTTCCTCTACCAAGTCAAGTGACTGATAGGTTTGGAAAACGTCATCAAAATCATCACTCAATGATAATTGTTGATCAAAAATACGCTGACTTTCCGTACCCAATAGCCGTATTTTGTCAATTTCAGTCGATGCTGTTTTAAAAAAAACAAATACACAAACCAAAGCTATTGTAACCAAAAACACCATATATTTGGTAAAATTCAAATATGAAGTGAAAACTTCTTTGCGGTTTAATGCTTTCATATCCCTAATATTCTAATCTTGTTGAAAAACCCAAAATAGCCGATTTTTCAGCATCTGAAGTAAGTTTAAAAAGTGTCTCTTCTTGGCATCCCTCGATATGTATTCGCAATTGAGCATCTGCAGGAATAAATAAATCCAATAAAATATGTAGTTGCCTTCTGGCAGCACTACCGGAATAAACAAGCTCTTTATACTCTTGTCGCAGATTGGCTATTTTTAAGTTAACCACCGGTAATGTATCCATAAAAGCATTCCCTATAAAGGATGTCTTTCCTAGTTGTCCCTCCCCCAATATCCATTTATGGGGAATTTGAAAACTTACCGGCTCCACATCATTTTCAATGCTTACATCACACCCCAAAAAGGAACTTAAAATTTGAGCTATTTGCTCCCCTCTCGTTATTCTATTGCTTTGAGAGAGAAAGTTTAATAAAAATAATGCCTTGTCTAAGGGGATATCCTTTATAAACTTCCAGTTATTAACGAAAAGATTTACAAAATCAGGGTGAGAATGAGGCCTTTCAAGTTGTCGTTCATATAACTGCAAGTTAATAAGCACTTCATCCAAAAACATCTCAAAAGGCTTAAAAAAATATCTTGCATTGAATTCCTCTTTTTTTCCTTTTTCAATAGATTTTAGAACAGCCGATTTTTGCTGCTCTTTGCTTGAACTTCCTGCTTCGTGAAATACACCCTTGGGTAAAGAATCATACAAATCTCTTCTATTGGTATAAATGGTATAGATTTCTTCTTGGGAAGAAGAGTCACACACCACCCCATCTACCTCTTTGGCTACATTGCGTTTAGCCCTTCCTTTACGGATGATTCTTATTTTGCTTCTTTTAACTCCTCCCTGAATCATTCCTAAGGCAAATACTTCCGCCTTGTAATTTGTATATAAGGTATTACCGGGTAATTCATATGTTTTCTTCCTTTTCATAAAAGAAACTTTTAACCGTTTAATCTACCATCCATCGACTGCCACCAGAAGCATTGGTTTGAGCTTGCCGTTCAGAAATAACAATGCTTTCTCGGTGTTGCCCCACAAATTCAAGTTGAGAGAGTGAAACAAACAACTCATTAAGCATTTGTAGCAAATTTCCTACAGAAACCATTGATTGATTAATTTGATTGTGATTGTACTTTTTATTGATAATCTCATCGAGCATTTGCTCAAAGTTTGATGGAGTAATACCATTCCACTCGTGAAAATATTTGAGCATTTCCTCTTTTTCTTTTCTGGAAACAAAAAGAAGAGAGGTAAGCATACTAGCTGCAAACGAACTCAAAATTTCAGTAACCTGATAAGGCGTCAAGTTTTTAACATTATTCTTCCAGTGGTAATTTATAGTAGATAAAAATCGAAGCATTTCCTTACTAAGCACCAAAATACTATTGGCCACACCGGTTCTATTGGGTTGTCCTTGTATTTTTTCTAATATTTTTTGTAATGCTTTTTCTATTGAAGATATCCACTCGGAAAAATTATATCCATAGCCTTTTAATGACTCGTGTGAGGACATTGTCAATGCAGGAGGAATGTAATTACCATCTAATTGATATCCATAATCATTCTTTCTTAAAAGCCCTACCACAATGCTGTTAGGTGGATATATCGTATTTTCTTTATGCAATATGGCACTTAATCGATATGTCGCTGTTACATAAGCATAACGGGGAGGGTCCGCCTTAATATCAAGTATGTTTGTTGGCTTCCTTTCAAAAGGGTCAATAGTTAAAACTAAATCCCAAGCCTCTTGTGGAGTTTCCGTCTTATTTTCCAATTCGCAATATAACTCATCTTCCTCCTCCGAATCCTGAATCCGTACCAAATATCCACCGGAGGTAATCCCATTGTATGATTTAAGATAAATACGAGTTACCTCCCCTATTTTCATAGTTTGGATGTCAACGGCTGTATCTTTGTTCGTTGGCAAAAGCCCATAATGATTGGTATGTGAAACAGAGGCCGTTTGCAAAATGCGTTCCAGCAAAAAATTTTCCATTTCAATAAAATGCGTAGCCCGTACCTGCATTTCACCCCAATTGACCTGTCTGTGTGCAAACTTATCCATTTCGTATGTGTTTCTCGGATTGTTTTAACTATAAAATTCTAAAAAATCATTCTTCTGCAAATTTAGATAATTTTACGTAGTTACAAATATTTTTATAATTTTTCTTTTCAATATGTTATTTTTTAACTTTTCAAAATTGTTTATAATTACATTTCCAACCCGCACAAACAAAGCTTTTTATTATTATTTTTTTACATTTATATCGGTTATTATTTCTTTTATTGTATATTTGCCTATCTTGTTAAATAATCACATTTTTTCACAAAATAGAAGTTATGAAAATTGGCAACGATCAAAAGTTTTATAAGTTTCCGGTAAACTTCAAGAACCTCTTGGAAGAAAAACAAACCGATAAATGTTCTGAAATCGAATCCATTGATGGGCATATTGACCTTTTGATTACCACCTGCCCCGGAGAGCATTCCTTTGATAAACAATACGGAACCACCATTTGGGAAATGGACTTTGAATACATCGTATCAGTAGGTAAATGGAAAGACCGATTCATAGGATATCTCTCTGAGTCCATCGCAAGGTACGAACCGCGCATTACCAATTGCCAATTCAAATTAGATATTACAGAGGTAGAACAAGAGGACTCTCTCTCAAAGAATGTAAACATACACAAGTGTGTGGATATCTATCTGCAGGCAGTCATTAAAAGCACAGAAGAACCTTGTACCTTTCATTACCGATTATATTTAAGCCCATTATCTAAAAAATAAGATTCAGTTCATTATGAGTTATTACAGAGAAAGTAAAGAGGAAATAAAGAATCGGATGATTCAAACAGCGCTGCAATTCTGGAACATTAAAAACATTGAAAACTTAGACCCTCTGGTACGCCTCATTATGGAGGCTCTGGCAGAGCAATTACACGAAATATCCAACGATATCGCAAGCCTTGAAACTCGAATGATGCAGCGGCTAAGTGAAGTACTCCTACCCGATGCCATACTGATGACCAAGCCCTCTCACACTATCGCATACTTAAAGCCCCTATGGGAAGAAACCCAAATAACCCAAGAGACTTGTTTCTCCACAAAAACGCCTTTCCCTAACCGAAAAACACAAACCGAGTATGCCTTTTATCCCGCTTGCAGCACAACGTTAAAGCGTATCAATGTAAAGAAAATCATCTCAGGAGCAGATATATATGACATCAACTCCGATTTCTCAAAACGTTTGCTATATCGTACAGAATTAACACCCGAAAATTATAACAAAATATGGATAGGAATCAATTCGGAAGATATCTTAACAAATCTGCAAAACCTATCATTCTATATTAATTTCCCTAATATCGATACGCGCAGTGAATGCCTAAAAGTACTAAGTTATGCAAATTGGACATATAAAGGAAATAAAATAACCATCAAAAACGGTATTTACAATACAGACTCTCATACGCAAGAAAACAGCTTAGACCATTTTTTTGAAAATCAGAATTTTAATGAGCGTATGAACACCAAAATCCTCGATTTTTACAAACAAAACTACTTTACCATTGACCAAACATTACAAATATCACAAGATGAATATACCTCATTTCCTATAACTGATCCCAAAATACAACTCCTATGGCAAGAAAATCCTGCCGTATTTAATGAAAAACTAAGTTGGATAGAAATCACCTTACCTCAATCCTTCAAAGCCCATATCCTTTCGGACATCCAAGTAGTTACAAACACCGTTCCTTTAATTAACAAGAAACTGCATTCCATCACCTCTACCCTGCAAAAAGGATTAGCAATTATTCCGCTGGAGATGAACCCCGAAGAATTTTTCTTAGGAATGGTTTCCATTTCCGATGAAAAAGACCAACAATATGTCCGTTCACACGGATTTAAATCAAGCAGCTTCTCCCGAAACTATACCCTACGACAGGGAGGTACGGAAGCTTTTGATTTTCGCAATGCCAAAGAGTTATTGATAAAACTACAAAGCCTCTTGGAAGATGAAGCCAACATATTCTCTTCTTTAAAAACAGCAAGTAGCGAAAATGTACAACTTATTGAAAAACTCATCAACAGACTGGAAAGAGATATTTCCGTTCAGCACAGAATGGGAAAAGAGCTTTCTTATTACATTTTCTTAGACAGAGTATATGATACATCGTACTTTTTTGTAAAATATTGGACTACCTTAGGTGAAGCTGCCAACGCAATACGCATAGGTACCGTACTTACAAGAAAAGAAACGAATACCTCTGATGCCACTCTGATAACTCCTACTTTAGGAGGTACTGCCTTACCCTCAGAACGGGAACGCATTGCACAGTTTAAATTTTTGCTCAACAGTCGAGGCAGAGTAGTTACCAATAACGACATCAAAACATTTTGCATAGCAGAATTCCCCGATATTATAGCCGATGTACGCATCGAACAAGGTGTAAGCATCGCAAACTCTCTGGGAAAAGGACTTATTCGTACCATTGACGTACATCTAATCCCTTTTGGAAAAGTAGAAGACAAGCAAATGATTATCGAAACCATATACAATCAGTTAGTAAAGCATTCGCCAATGACTTTTAATTACCGAATTTTTATCGATTAAATAGTTTTCACAAAGTACATCTTATAAAAAGAAAAAAATGAATACATTTTTACAAAAACTCATTACCTCACAATTGCTCATTCCTATCATTACCATACTGTTAGGAATCATTGTCATTTTCATCGCTAAGAAAAATCAACTATTAAGTGATAAAAAAGCTGTTTTTTATGTCCTTTTGTCCTCCGTATTACTCTCCTTACCGGGATTATTAGGATATCTTCAAGTTGATTTTATGCCGTACACATATATCGGATTACAAGTTTTTTATCTGATTATAGGGTATTTCAATTATCGCTTGTATGATGTCTATATAAGAACATTGAAAAGAAGCCCTTTTTGGAAAAAGTTTCTCGTATTGCTAATTCAGATGTTTCTCAGCGGGGCTTTGTTTTCTCTAATTTTTAACTTGGTAAATGACTTCAAGTACGGAATTTGGGCAAGCACTTGCCTTGTTTCATTATTTGTTGTACCGTTCTTCATACAAACCTTTCAAGCCTATCTGAATATTCCCATAGAAATCTATAAAATGAAAATATATGACGGAACAAATAAAACAAACACCGTAATACCCATTGATACAGGAACATTATTAGTATATGAAATAGAAGTATATAAAACTACAACAGATGAAAAACCTACCCGACTCAAAGCTAAATCAACTAAAGAAATGATTTTGGGCGATTGGTTTGAACTTATACTATCTGACTATAATCAACGAAAATTTTCAACTCCCATCGAGTACTATAACCTGCAAGAACCCTACGGATGGGTTTTCTATACAAAACCTTCTTTCTTCTTGCCACGAAAATATATTGACCCCGATAAGTCATTTCAAGAAAATAAACTTTCGGAAAAGCAACTTATCATCGTAAAAAGAGTACGAGAACAAAAAAAGACAATCAATGAAGATGTACTACTATAAAAAATACAACATATAACAATACAAAACTATATGTAATTACTTTAAAATATAAATTCAAGCAAGATGAAATACTTTCTACTTATAATATTACAGCCAATATTCTAAGTAGAAAGTATTTTGTTTTATAAAAACAGATACATTTTTCTTTTAGGAAGTATTCCGAAGTCAAATATTAAACCTAATTTTTTAATTTGGAAGTGTTCCGAAGTCAAATATTAAATCTAATTTTTTAATTCGGAAGTATTCCGAAGTCAAATATTAGACTCAATTTTTTAATTCGGAAGTACTCCGAAGTCAAATATTTAATCACATTTTATAATTCGGAAGTACTCCGAAGTCAAATATTTAATCACATTTTATAATTCGGAAGTATTCCGAAATAATAAATTGATACAAATATAGTAAGTTCAAACAAGTAAAATATATTAAAACAATATAAAGAATATAATTTTATCGTATTTCAAAATATAATAAATGACACTATAACATAAGTAATAACTATTTTAAATCATAAAGCTATGTACACAATTGTAAAAGTAAAAACAATCAGTTTGAATTCATTAAACAATAATGAATATTCACAATTTATGAAAAGTACCGAAAACTTAGTTGAAGTAGCTACAACTGAAAAATTAGCTATAAAAGAAGATGTATTTAATTCATTTAAAGAACACATTAAATTATTAATTGATGCTACCAATAAAAGTAAATCAAGACACGAAACCAAAAAATTAAACGAGCTTAATAAAAGACGTAATGAGTTAGTTATCTACCTTCTGTCAGTTTTTAGAGTTGAATCAAAATCAACTATACAAAATAAAAAAGAAGCAGCAAGTATCATCTATAGTCAAATGAAATCATATTTAGGAATTTCAAAACAACCTAACCGACAAAAAACAAACATTATTGATTCAATGATTCACGATTTATCAAAAATTGATAACACCAAACATTTAAAAATATTAGGGGTAAATGATGTTATAACCGAACTTACTGAAGTAAACAAGCAATATAGCAAACTCACTGAAGAGCGTGCCGAAAATCAAGTGAAAACAATATTACCTAATGTAAAAGTATTAAGAAAAGATATAGATGTAGAATATGATTTAATTACTAATTGGGCATATGCAAGTAGTCTTATTTCTCCATCAGACGAAGCAACCAATTTTATAAAAATGATAAATAAGCTAATTGATGATACGGTTTCGTTACGAAAACAGCGTATAGGGATGCTTAAAAAAATAAAACCAGAAGAAAAAACAAAATAAATACAAACTAAAATCATAAAATTATGTACGGATACAGAACATTTTTAAAAATAGGTGATACTCAATCGCTTGATATTGGGAGTTTATTACAGTCAGGTTACGAGCTAAGTAGTTTTTCTTATGCCTTAGAGCAACCCACTGACCTGAAAGGAAAAGCACAAGGGGAAGTTCGTGGCGGTACGTTACAACTGACCATTGATAGTATTCCATCAAATGAGATTATAGAATGGATGCTCAATCCAAGAAGATACAGAGAAGGAGCTATTATTACCTATGGTGAGGATAATATATCAGTAATGCGGATCTTCTTTAAAAAAACTGCGTGTACAAGAATGCAAATGAAATATATATCAAAAGGAAAAGGTTTTTTTAGCTTACATATTCAATTGGAAGCTAAAAATCTTATATTTCCAGAAGGAGAAATAGAAAATAAATGGTTAAATGTATAAAATTATATAATTATGAGTTTTTCAAATATAGCAAATAATGCAATAGGGCTATTCCAGCCTGATGCTAACTTAGAAGTATTTCTAATATTGAATGGTAAGGAGTATGAACTTAGTCAATTTAATTGTGATTTTATACAACATACAGATATAAAAGGTGAGCCTCAATCAGAAATTAAAGGAGGTAAGTTAATAGTAACAATAGAACAATTTCCAGATAATCAAATTTTTTATTGGGCTATAAATCAATGGACAAAACGTGACGGAGAAATTGTATTTCGTAATAAAACAGCTTCTGCTCCATTGAAAATAAGTTTCAAAAATGCGTACTGTGTGAACTTACAACAAACAATAAGTAATAGTATTGGTGTTTCTACTAGTTTTGTTATTTCTTCAGAAGAACTATATCTTAATGATAATTTATTTGATAATGGTTGGTATAACTAAATACTTAAAGAATGAATAAGAATAATTTTAAACAAAATTTCATAAGTTCTTCTTTATTTTCAACTTATTGCCAAATAGGTAGAGCTTATGAAGGATTTGTTATAGGTAAAGGTTATGCTTGGGTAGAATTTCAAGCGATTTATTCTCAAGATTATACTTTAACTCCTAAACATTATGTTTCAGGTACAGAAGCTACAGAAGGAACTATATTTAATGTACAGCACTTAGATAGTTCTGCAGAATGTATATCATTAAGTTTAGGATATGAATTATCCAATTCTTATCCCGTTGAGTCTCCACCTTATGATAGTCATTATGAGGGAGAAAAATGGTGGACATCAGACCAAGAATACCTTTTTGTAGGAAATAATCGTGGAGGTTGGAATTGCTACCGTAAGGGAGATATGAGTAAATCTATTTTAGAAGTACTATCGGAGGTTGTAGTATCTCCCGAATCATCCCAATATCCGTTATTGGAAGATAGTATGTTTTCCTTAAATGTAGGAATAAATTCTATTTCTACTTATTACATTTATGGAGCGAGATATTACAAATGGAATGAAGTATGGCATAAGACCAAAACGCGAGGCATTTCTAATAGATTTCAATCTCGATGGAGTAATAACGGAGCGAAATCTTGGCGAAACAAACAAGTAAAAACAGTACAGAAAGCAATAGATAGATCTAAAAAAGTCACTAAAG
>NZ_BLBC01000019.1 GCF_009684755.1 Capnocytophaga felis | reverse complement strand
GGGAAACCCAAACCCGAAGTAAAGGCAGGGTTTATGAGGATAAACTTGCTAAAAGTGTAACTGTGGACATACGTTTGTGCAAAGAAAGGGTAAACTACGACAAGGCGGAATGGATATATGTAAAGAGCCATTATTACCGAGAAGGTAGAACGATTTACAATCAAGGTTGGGTAGAAGTTCCCAAAGAGGAAGAAAGGTTTAGTGCTTATCATTGGGATAAATTTGGATTTAAGACGTATGATGCTGAAAATCACCGAATGTATCCGATAAAAGGTGTGAATAGTTATTCGGGGACTTCCGGTTTTATCAAGGAGATGTTAGCATTACTTGATAAAAATAAAGACAATAAGATACAGAATGAAGAGCTACAAGCCTGTTACAACAAACCCGAACCGAGTCATACTTTTTCTCGGATGGTTTGCAAACATAAAAGCGAATGGTCATACAAATGGGCAAAAATAAAATCAGATTATGAGAAATTTATTAAATACCATTATCCTGATGCCAAGCAAGCGTATGTTGATGAACGTCTTAAAGAAATAGAAACTAAGTACAAAGGTTTGTATGATTTTTGGGATAAACTAAAATTTGAAACCGATACATTTTGGTATTTTGAACCCTTTGCTTGGGTGGAGCAGATGAACAGGGTGTTTGATGTTTTGGATAAAAATACCATATACATTACCCGAAAATGGGAAAAATGGACTGGTGAAAATAAAACAAGCTCAACATTTGGAATTTTTAAATTTGGAGATTTAGAGGGATACATATGCGAACCTTATGGACCCGAAACTATAGAACGAAACAAAGATAAACGCATACCTGAGGGAACTTATAATTTAATGTGGCATACTTCTAAAAATTTTCCTAAAAGTAAGTATGTTAAAAAAGGATATCCTGAATTGAAAAATGGTTTTCCTAAATTATATAATGAAAAAGTTCCTGCTGATAGGGGAATTTTAATACATTCAGGAACAACAGGAAAAGATAGTGAGGGATGTCTATTACCAGGGACTAAAATTCATAAGAAAAAGGAAGAAATTATTTCTATTTCGGGAAGTATTACAAAGTTTTATGAAATAATTGCTATTATAGAAGAAAAAGGAATAGAGAATATTAAGATAGAAATTAAAGATGAAACACAATAAATTATTAATAATTACTATATGTTTTTTTGTGTCATTAACAAATGCACAAAATAAAAATTGTAAAATCAGAGACATTATAGAAGCAACGAAACCTTATGATGCATATAATAATAAATATGCAGAATTATTACCTTCAAAAATTGATGAAAAAGAAATTGATGTTTCTATATTATTGCAAAAAGTAGATTTTTTAGGCTTCATTGGTAAAAACAAAAAACGCTTGCAAATTAATTTTCATTCTGTTCAAAAAACGGAAAACAAGAGCGTTTATCAAGTGCGAGGCAATACGATAGTTGGTAAAAATGATGTTGATTTTGAGGGAATTATCTGTGTTGAAAAAGTGTTTTCGTTTTCATTTTTTTCTTTTGGTGTAGACGATTTTTTTAAGGGAAAAGTGAAAGATCAAGGGGTTATCATCGCAAATTATGAATTCAAAGAAGATGTAAATCGTTCATCCACAGGTGTTTTTCAGGGAAAATTACTTATTCGTTGGTATGTAAATGAAAAAGATCAATTTCTATACGATGATATCGAAGATGATTCTGATTCATATTTTAATAATGCCTTTCTCGGCACTTGGACAAGCTATAAAACAGGAAAAGTGCAACAATGCAATTGGGGACAATATCGCATCCCTTGCTCAGGTGATTTAGACATTGGAGCAGCAGAATTTAGCCCTAACAAGAAATATTATAAATATGGTTGGGAGGATTATAAGCCTTAAATTTTTTTAAAGAAATAGAAGCTAAGTACAAAGGTTTGTATGATTTTTGGGATAAACTAAAATTTGAAACCGATACATTTTGGTATTTTGAACCTTTTGCTTGGATAGAGCAAATGAAGAGGGTGTTTGGTGTTTCAAAATGGCACGACCCAGTAGATAATCCCGAAAGAGCATTATTCAACTCAGGAAAATACTCTCCAAGAAGTGGATATTTTGGGGCAACTAGAAATAGTGGAACAAAAAATCACGGAGGGATAGATATTTTTGCACCGATTGGTACTCCTATTTACGCTTGTTTGGATGGAGAAGTTGTTTCGGCACAATATCGAGGAAAAACCCAAACAACAGGATATGGTGACACTATTATTATAAAGGTAAGTAAAGAAGATTTGGATGCTTGTCGAAATAATTATGAGTTAGAGTTTCCTAATCCTTTTAATAATGGAAAAGGTGAGGTTGAAAAAGGTAAAGGTTTTGGAGAAAGTGATGAACGTTATTTGCTGTATGCCCATCTTGATACAATGTTAATAAAAAAAGGAGATAAGGTAATGGCTGGACAACAAATAGCAACAGGAGGTAAAACAGGAAATGCTGAAACAATAAAGTATGATAGAAATCGGCATCTTCATTTTGAAGTGTTGAGTTCACCAAGTACAGCAGGATATTCAGAGCTTTTGAACAGAGAAAATCCAGCTTTCTATGTGAATTTTACAGAAGCAGATGTTAACAAACAAGAAAATAATCAAGATTAAACGAATTATGAAACAGAGTATCATTTTTTTAACGACATTATTGTTATTGAATTGCAAACAGGGACAAAATGAAAAAAATAATTTTCAGCAGCAAGTAGGTCAAGAAATTATTACAGATAATATCTCTTCAATAGAAAAAGATGAAACTGAAGTCAAATATCCTTGTAAAGAAATGATAGCATATGGTTTTATTGGAGCATATGACAAGGAAGCATTGATAGACAATCAAGAAGAACTGGTTTTAAAATTGTGTAAAAATAATGATAATGAATATGCTCTAAGTGTAGAAAGTGATAAGGACTGGCTGAATGGAAGAAAGGAACGAGGAAAAGTGTATGATTATAAAAAGATTTATACTAGTGGAAGGGTAGACACAGATGATGGATGTATTTTAGAAACAGGAGAAGAATTAATCACAATATTTGTTAATGGTTCTAAACATTCTGTTTGGCGTGTAAAAGCGGGAAAACTCATAGAAATGGATAAAAATAAAGAATATCCTTGTATTGATTTTGACGAAGGAATGGAGTAACAGCAAAGCCTTTTCAGAGTAAATAATCACAAAAAGGATGGTTTGCCTTTTTAAGTATCATTACCCTGATGCCAAACAAGAGTACGTTGATGAACGCCTTGATGAGATAAAAGCCAAATACGATACATTGTATGATTTTTGGGATAAGTTGAATTTTAAAACAGATATATTTTGGTATTTTGAACCCTTTGCTTGGGTAGAGCAAATGAAGAGGGTGTTTGGAGTTTCAAAATGGCACGATCCAGTGGATAATCCGAGATTGACAAAGTATGGATATTCAGGCAATGTGAAGCCTTCAAGTGCCACTTATGGATGGTGTCGTAGAAATCCTGATAAGTCTAAAAAATTTCACTCAGGGCTTGATTTATTTGCTATACCTGGAAAGGACCAAGTTTATGCTTGTCTAAAAGGGAATATTTGTCAGGTAAAATATTCTGATAGTGCAGGTTGGATAATTGGAGTTAAGGTTCAAAATGTAGAAGATTTACTAGAACAAGAAAGGCAAGTGTCTTATGACACACAATTTTCAGATGAGTTAAAAGGTATAGACATAAAAGAAACTGACAATGTATATTTTGTTTATATGCATTTGCAGAGCGTATTTTTTACATCAGAAGATGCTAAGAATAAAAAAGTAGTCGAAGCAGGGACTCCATTAGGTTACGCAGGAGTATCAGGTTCAATTGCAAGTGGTGGAAAAGCACCTCATTTACATTTGGAAGTAACAACTATGTTAGATGCTTATGGAAAAGGGGAAAGTGCAAGAACAAATCCAGCAAGATTCATCAAACTAAACTCTTACGACACGCAAGATCAAGATGACGTAGCAAAAATTAAACATTATCACAAAAAATAAGATATACTATGATTAAGAAAATATTCATTCTATGCCTATTTATTTTAATTTCTTGTAAAACAGAAGTTAAAAAAGATTTAAATGGCAATTCTATTGAAAAAGAAAAGATTCAAGAGACAAATAATGAAGATTCGTTTTCGCAAAAAGAAGATAGTTTAGACAAGGTAAATACAGACCAATTCATTGGTAAAAAATTGGATATTGATTTAGATTGTCTCTCAAATGATGGGTGTAAATCAAACACGTTGGATATGCTTTTCAAAAAAGAAAATTACGATTATTTTTTAGGGGATTATAGAGGAACCAGTCAAAAAGAATATTATTGTTATGTGTTGGGATTGTTCAAAAACTCTGAACACAAGGATACCTATGTATTATTTTTTGATAATAATGATATTTTAAAAGACACTTTACGAACAGCAGATAAAAAGATTTCTTTGAATGTAGAGTTTGATGACAATCAAAAAGGTTTAGCTCTTGGATATGTGTATACTAAAAATTTAAAAAACATCTATTTTGAAATTACAAATCTTTATCAAATAGATAGTAATGTTAAATTACAAGAGATTAGTTTAAATATGAAAATTAAAAATTGTCCTCTCCCATTGGATTATCTTTCAGAGGAGTACGTAGAGATAGAAGAATACTTTAATTATGGCGTAAAAAAAATAGTTTTATAAAAAAGTGAGAAAAACATCCAAAACAAAGAGCTACAAGCCTGTTACAACAAACCCGAACTGAATCATATTTTTTCTCGGATGGTTTGCAAACATAAAAGCGAATGGTCATACAAATGGGAAAAAATAAAATCAGATTATGAGAAATTTATTAAATACCATTATCCTGATGCCAAACAAGAGTATGTTGATGAACGTCTTAAAGAAATAGAAGCTAATTACAAAGGCTTATATGATTTTTGGGATAAGTTGAATTTTAAAACCGATACATTTTGGTATTTTGAGCCCTTTGCTTGG
>NZ_BLBC01000018.1 GCF_009684755.1 Capnocytophaga felis | reverse complement strand
TGCTCTTTTTAAACACGCACTCCTGAATACCTGCCCTGAAATCACCAAAAAGATAAAGATAGACGACAAGGAAGTGCGTGTGCGGGATATGGAAGCCATACAGATGGCTAACGGAAAAATAGATGAAATTCGCAATGCTTTCCCACAATGGCTTAGCGAACAATCCCAAGTGTTTAGAGACAAATTATCAGCACAGTACAACACGATGTTCAATTGCTTTGTACGTCCTACCTACGATGGAGGGTTTCAAGATTTCCCGGGCTTGGATAGACACGCTTTGGGCATTGAGGATTTATATCCTAGCCAAAAAGATGCAATATGGATGATAAAAATGAATGGTGGAGCCATCTGTGATCACGAGGTGGGTGCAGGAAAAACACTTATTATGTGCTGTGCCGCTCAAGAGATGAAGCGTTTGGGATTGGCTCATAAACCGATGATTATCGGACTCAAAGCTAATGTCCACGAAATTGCCGAAACGTATCGCCGTGCCTATCCCTTTGCCAAAATCTTGTATCCCGGTAAGGAGGATTTTACCCCCGACAAACGCAAAAGGATTTTCGGAAATATTAAAAACAACGATTGGGATTGTGTAATTCTCACCCACGATCAATTTAAAATGATTCCACAATCTTCTGAAATTCAAGAGCAGATTCTTCAACAGGAATTGGACGATGTGGAAGAAAATCTTTGGACACTTGAAAATCAGGAGAAGGATATTTCTCGTGCAATGATTAAGGGAATGTACAAACGTAAGGAAAACTTAGAGGTAAAACTCGCTACCCTTCGGCACGACATTAACACCCGAACCGATAACACCGTGGATTTTAAAATGATGGGGATTGACCATTTGTTTGTCGATGAAAGTCATAAATTTAAAAATCTACTATTTAACACACGCCACGATCGGGTGGCGGGCTTGGGCAATTCACAAGGTAGTCAAAAGGCAATGAACCTACTCTTTGCTTTGCGTACCATTCAAGAGCGTACGGGTAAGGATATGGGAGCTACTTTTCTTTCAGGAACGACCATTTCCAATTCGCTTACAGAATTGTATTTACTTTTCAAGTACCTGCGTCCTCAGGCTCTTGAAAAACAACAAATTCATTGCTTTGATGCGTGGGCTGCCATTTATGCGAGAAAGACTACCGATTATGAATTTTCCGTTGCCAATAACATCGTTCAAAAAGAACGTTTCCGCTATTTTATCAAAGTACCCGAATTGGCTCAATTTTATAGCGAAATTACCGATTATCGCTCAGCAAAGGATATTGGTATTGATCGACCCGAAAAAAACGAAATTTTGCACCATATTCCGCCTACACCCGAGCAAGAAGTGTTTATTAAGAAGCTGATGGAGTTTGCTAAAACAGGAAATGCTACCCTTTTAGGGCGTAAACCCCTTTCCGATTCCGAAGAGAAAGCTAAAATGCTTATCGCTACTGATTATGCTCGAAAGATGTCGCTCGATATGCGGATGATTTCTGATCGTTATGACGACCATCCTGACAATAAAGTTTCCCATTGTGCAAAAAAAATTTATGAATACTATCAAAAATTCAACGCTCAAAAAGGAACACAGTTTGTATTTTCTGATTTGGGGACATACAAGCCCAATGAATGGAATCCGTACAGTGAAATCAAACGCAAACTCGTGGAAGACTATGGCATCCCGCCACACGAAATTCGATTTATCCAAGAGGCCAAAAACGACAAGATGCGAAAACAAATCATTGCCGATATGACTGAGGGAAAAATACGGGTGTTATTTGGCTCTACCGATATGCTTGGAACGGGAGTGAATGCTCAAAAACGAGCTGTTGCCGTGCATCATTTGGATACGCCGTGGCGACCCAGTGACTTGCAACAACGCGATGGAAGAGCCATCAGAAAAGGCAATGAAATCGCTAAGCATTTTGCCGATAACAAAGTGGACGTGATTATTTATGCCGTAGAAAAATCCTTAGATGCCTATAAGTTTAACTTGCTTTATAGCAAGCAACTTTTTATCGAACAACTCAAAAACAACCGACTCACCAAACGCACCATCGACGAGGGAGTAATGGACGAGCAATCGGGAATGAGTTTTTCCGAATATGTAGCCATCCTTTCAGGAAATACTGATCTTTTGGAAAAAGCCAAATTGGAAAAACGAATTGCTGCCTTGGAAAGTGAAAAGCAAGCCTTTTCCAAAGCCAAAGCGACTTCGAGAATTCGACTAGAAAACCTTACTAGTGATAAGAATGCACTCCAACAGCAAATATTTCGTCTTCAAACCGATTGGCAGAATTTTTCGGCAAAAGTACAGCAAGACCCTGAGGGCAATAAGCTCAATGCTCTAAAACTGCACGAACTTCCTGAAAAAGCCAACACCAAACAATTGGCTCAAAAACTACACGATTATGCCAAAAATGCTCGTACCGCAGGAGACTATCAAGAAATCGGTAGTTTGTATGGATTTCAAGTGTTGGTAAAAACGGAGATTTCACAAAAAGAAGGCTTGGATTTACGAGAAAATCGATTTTTTGTACAAGGCGAAGGCGGTATCAAGTATACACATAACAACGGACGACTTGCTAATGAACCGCATTTGGCCGTAACCAACTTCCTAAATGCCTTAGAAAAAATTCCCGCAATGATAGAAAAACAACAAAAAGAAATCACTGTCATCGAAAAAGATTTGCCTGTGCTTAAAGAAGTCGTATCCAAAGAATGGACAAAAGAAAATACCCTCAACGAGCTCAAAAACGAATTGACTTCTATTGATAGAAAAATTCAACTTTCCATCACCCCCGTGAAAGAAGAAGTAAAGGAAAATGAGAAAGGTAAAGAGAAGAGAAAAGAAAACAAAAGGGTAGTAAAAATGTGATTTTAATGTGGAATGTATTACCTTTTTCCTATAGCGACAAGTATCGGAAGTAACACAAAAACTCCCACCAGTGAAAAGAGCAATCCTCCCATTGTTCCGGCAGCGAGCGGAAACCAAAAAGCCTCTCTTTTGAGTCCAATTACAAAAGGAATAAATCCTAAAATAGTAGAAATTATAGTAAGTAATATGGGAATAATTTTACTGTTCCACGCTTTCAAATAAGCTCTTACTGAGGAAAGATTAGGGTATTTTTTACGAAGACCGTTATACTCATTTAAAATGTAAATATTAGCATTTACTGTAATTCCTGAAAGCAATACGAACGAAGCAAATCCACCTTGGTCAAAATTTAAATCGAAACCATAAAATGTAAGAAAAACTCCAATGAATGATATAGGAATAATCAAAATTACAATAAAAGGTTGTTTAAGCGAATTAAACAAAATGGAAGTAGTAAAAAAGATGATTGTAACAAGTATCCCCAATAACCAATACTGTTTTTTATCTTTTTCCCAGCTCCAATTCCAACCCTCTTTTTCGGCTCTATATCCCGAAGGTAAACTATTGTTAAGTTTTTCTATTTCTTTATCAAGTACTTTGTTTCCTTGCTGAGAAGAACCTATGTAACTAAACTGTACTATCAAACGGTATTGTTGATTTTCCTTAGCGATTTCCTGAGGAGCTTGTCCTTTGGTGATTTGAGCAAATTGATTTAGTTTATGAAATTGTTCGTCAAAATGATTTCCAGCGTGTTGTAACGCCCAAATATCGTATATCTTGGATTGTTTACTGTGAAGCACAATATCTTCATTTTGTCCATCAACAAACAATCTTCCTGCCCAAATATCCCTCCCAAACATACTCGAAAGCGAATTAAACAATCGAGAAGGATACATATTGTGAATGGCAAGTTTCTTTTTATCCAAGTTAAACATAAATTCCTGATAGTCATCTTTATAGTAAGACATATCCGAACCAATCGTTACCTCCTGAATACGACGATATTTTAATAAATTATTTTTGAGAGAGTCTGCCCAAGCATTCAATTCATCATAGTTATAACCCAATAATTTTACAGAAAAACTTCCCGCAGTTTCTTTCACGTCATTGTTAAATCCTCTATCTTCCAACCCAAAAACACCCCAACTTCCTCCCCCTAATTCCAAGGCTTTGGTAATCACACTATTTTTCAGTCTGTACGGAAATCCCGAACGTTCCGCTTCTTTGGTAAAATACACAGAAATAGAAGCTCTGTTAGGGCTATTTATAGAGGTTTGAAACTGTTTTATCTCAGAAAAAGTAGAAAGATAACTTTCCATTCGCTGTACTAAAGTATTCATCTGTGAGAGTGTAGTCCCGTTGGGCATTGAAGAGGTAATGGTTAAGACCATTTCCTGATTTCGGTCAAAATATCCCCGCTCATATACGTTCTGAACAAATAAACGCAGTGTCCCTCCCAAAACCTTATCAGTTATGGGTTTTATTTTTTCTTTATAGGTTGTCGTATTGAAAACGCTATTGTACAGCTCCGCCCATTGATTTTCCTTATCAATTTTATCGGGAAGCAAAAAAACAGGTAGTCCAAATAAAAGAATAAAAAATATATATACAGCCCATTTTCCTTTCTTTAGAAACAAGATTGTTTTTTGGTAAAATCGACTTGTTTTTACAATAAAACGTTTTGAGATACGCAATCTTTGTCGTGATTTTCGTGTTTTCTTGGTTATTTTGATTCTTTCCATCATTGCAGGTACGAAAAATAGAGCTACCAGCAACGAAACTGCTAAATTGATGGCTATTACCATCGCAAAATCTTGCAGATTGAGCCGCAATCGCTCGTCTAAAAAGAAAATCATACAAAGAGCTCCGATGGTAGTTAGCGTGGCAGCCAAAATAGGCAAGAAAACCTTTCGGTTATTTCTGGTTCGCAAATGATCGGTCATTATGATGGTGTTGTCAATCATCAAATTGAGGGAAATGGTAATCCCTGCCAACGAATAGAGTTGTATTTCCAAACGTAAAAAATAATACAGCACAACAGCTATTGCCAGATTGATGAACAAACTACTAACGATAAGGAACAAATATTTGATATTTCGTGAGATAAGCAATACAAAAGCTAATAAAATCAGGATAGTGAGTCCACTTCGGAAGTAGATTTTGTTGAGTTCATCTTTGATGTATTCGGTAGCGTCATAACTCTGATGTAATTCATACCCTTGCGGAAGTTTTTTCTTAATTTCTTCCATCAATTTTTTGATTTCGCTACTCAACTGCAATTGATTGGCATTTTCTTCTGCCGAAATGGAAATATAGATGGAATTGAGTCCGTTGATACGATAATAGCTTCGGGGAGCTTGTTCTACCCTACTGACATTTACTAATTGATTCAAATAGAGTATCTTTCCGTCTTTATTGGTGACAGAAATTTTGGAAGCGTCAAAAGTTTCTTTTTCAGAGGCATCTCCTAAGACAACTCGTGCAAATTTTCGAACATTTCCATTATCTTCAATTTCTCCAATACCCAAAAATTGTGTATTATAATGCAACTGTATGGCTCGTTGGATTTCGTCCACACTTACTCCCATTCGGTTCAGTTGGCCGTTGTCGTATTGAAGTTGCCATTCCATAGGAGTTGCTCCGTTTACATCCACTTTATAGATACCTTCAATCTCACTAAGTCGCGGTTTGATGCTGTTTTCACAATAGTTTTGAATAGTAATAGGCGGTGCTGAAGCATTGAGCGTATAATTTAGAAAAGGGCGGTTAGCATTTTCATCAGGACGACGCACTTGCAATTGTGGATAAGAAACACTTCTTGGTAAATCGCTCCACAACTGCCGTATAACGGTGGATGCCTCAAAACGAGCAACATCAATGGAAGTGTGTTTATCCATTTCCAAGGAAACACTTCCCCAACCATTTCCTGAACGAGAAGTAATTTTTTTAATACCTTTAATACGGGAAAGCATCGCTTCTATCTTTGAAGTAGCTTCCATTTCCACCACACGCGATGCACTTCCGGGCATCGAAAAAGACACTGTCAAAGCAGGGAGATTTTGGGAGGGTGCTAACTTTACAGGCAATAAAGGAACAAGTGCTACTCCCGCTAAAGAAATGCACAAAAACACTAAAATAATACTGAATGATGATATTTTAGGTTGATTAAAAGACATTTTTAAATTATATTAAGGCAATTGAAACTCAAAAAAAGGGTCATCGTGATTTGTTGAAGCCAAGTATAGTTTTTTGTTTTTCTCATCAATGGTGAAATATCCCCATTGGTCTAATTTGTACCGGCAAATAGGATTGCCATTCCAATCGTATTGTTCAACAAAAATATAATAGTTTTCTTTCTGAGATTCTTTCCATACATCCTCAGGAGTACGTCCACTATAGAGAAAATAAACATAATTATCTTGTGCACAAACTCCCCAATAGTGGGTTATATT
This sequence comes from Capnocytophaga felis, assembly GCF_009684755.1. Classification (GTDB taxonomy): domain Bacteria; phylum Bacteroidota; class Bacteroidia; order Flavobacteriales; family Flavobacteriaceae; genus Capnocytophaga; species Capnocytophaga felis. Next base: position 21,118 of record NZ_BLBC01000018.1, on the reverse strand, counting down.
TTGGTCTAATCCGTTTATTTTATAGGGGCTTTCTTCATTAAATCCATCTCGTTCAAAATTAATTGTACGAACGGTTTGAGCTTCCAAATCCATAAATTTGATGATTTTGAAATATTTATAAGCATATACCATTCGGTTTTTTTGAGGATTTACAGCAAAATCACCAATGTAAGTAAAAGGGGATTTTCGGGTGGGATTTAATCCAAGGTTAAAAACTTCTTTTTTATTGATGGAATCCCCCTTCTGTGTAATGCGAAAAATACTTTTACCTGTTTTACTATCCGTCACGTACATAAAGTCATCATCACTTACATTGGCAAGTTGTAAGGTCGCACCAAGTTCTTGCTTTTTAAATTCTTCAAATGGCTTATTAATAATTTGAATATCACCTTTTTCATCTAAACCATAGAGTTTATTCTGCGAATTTTCAAACAAGTAGCAGAGCCAATCATTACTAACGGAAGGAATTATTGTTGGAAACAAAAAGTCATCAGGAGCTTGCCCTCTTTTACCCAATGACTTTTGAAGTCTTAAATCAGGAAGATTGAAAATATAAAAAACAGGATTTGTTAGGCTCTTCATTATCAAATAATTATTTTTGATTAGCAGCTGACTTTCCCTAACTGAAAAGATAGCTGTATCACCCACAATCTGTTTTCCTTTCAATAAAATATCATCTCCAAACGGATTTTTATTTTTGAAAAATAGTTCACCCGCTTCAAGTCGAGCTAATTCTGCAACAATTTCTTCTTTTTGAAAAAGTTGTGCCATTTCCTTTTCTTCTTGTTTTTGTACCATTTTATTGTCTCCACAAGTTCCCAAAAACAGTAGCCCAATTCCAAATAAAATATTTTTTGTATTCATAATATCTTCGAAAATTACCGAATTTCGTTAAAAGAGGTTGTTATAGGTACTCCTACTTCAAAATCAAATAATGTATATTTTCGTATTTTGTAATAATTCAACCAATAGTTTCGAAGTGCCGAAATATAATTGCGTTGTGCTTGTTGGTGTCGGTCATTAGCGAGGGTAAGACTGTTAATATCTGCCTTACCAATGATAAATCGTTCTTGAGTCTGTTGGTATGCTTGTGATGCCAACTCCAAGGCTTCCTCTGCACTAACAATGATTTGCTGTTGTACCTGAAAGTCTCCCAAAGTCATCAGTATTTCCTCTTCAATTTTAATTTCTTCTTGTTTGGTAGAGAGTTCCGCCACTGAAAGATTACTTTTTGCTATATTGTACTTGCCCTTATTCACACCCCAATCCAAAATCGGGACAGAAAGCGTGATGGCAAACACATCCTGCTGTAAGGGAGAATTATAGACTTTGTCAAAACTCGGAGCTACTTGATTAAAACCTACACTTGCCGAAACACCCATATTAAATCTCGCTTCTCGTTTGGTTTTATCCACCGTTTGTTGTAGTTCCAATATCTGTATTTTCTGTTTTAAGAAGTTAGGATTGTTTTTCTTGGCATAACTGAGTGCTTCTTCAGGGTTTATGGTGATGTTTTTTACCTTTTGGGGTATATCCAACAGAATCTTAGTATCTTTTTCCAAGTTTAAGTAAGAAACCAATGCAAACATTGCTCTTTTTACACTAATTTCAGCAGTTTGTAAAGCATTTTCAGCATTGATTTTATCCAAACGTAGCGTCATCAGGTCGGATTGGCGAATAGCAGCAATTTCAAAACGTTCTTTCCCGATACTGTATAACGTATCTGCACTTTGTATTTTTTCTTTTGCTAATTTGTGCTCCGCTTGTGCCATTGCTAAGTTAAAAAAGTAGCTAGTAGCCTCTTCTGCTGTTTGTTCCAAGTTGTAAAGAAGTTCTTTTTGGGCAGCTTCGTATTTGATGGGTTCGATTCTTTTTTCCCACTTAAACGGATTATACCCCAAAAGTTGCTGTCTGTATCCTATACGGATGGGTACGCTTGAATATTGCGTAAACTTATTGTCGCTAAAATTACGATGATACCCTAACTCTGAGTCTACAAAAAAAGTCCCCCCTAACCAATCAAAATTCTGAATTAGAGAAAGGTTTCCGTGTGAAAACAGGGTTTGTTGTGGGCGATACACATCGATATTTTGTTGGGAATCGTATCGCCTTACAAAATCCCGATTGTAACGCAAAGGCGTCATACTCAGTGAAAGGGAAGGCAATCTGTTTGCTTTGAACGATTTAAAACTCCAATAATTCGATAGGTACATATTTTTTGCCTTAAACGAAGCTATGGATTGACTGTTTGCCATCGTCACTAACTGCTCCAAAGTTAAAGTCATTGTTTTCTCTTGGGAAAAAGAAGAAACGGAACCAAACGCAAACAGCAATAATAGTATTTCTTTTAGTGAATAGAATTTCATTTTTTCAGTTTATAAATTATAATTACAGGATTTTCGTCATCATCTAATGAGTTGACAAGTTGTTCTAATTTTTTTTGTTTTTCAGGATATTTTACCTTGATATGTTCCTTATTTTCTAAAAACCGAGCTTTTAATTCATCGGGTGGAACAATTCCAATAAAGTAACCATCAGAATTAGAATCAAAATGCAACGGAGACCATCCTCCATCAACGTCATTAACCCAGCCACCGCCTTTTAAAATTCCATATTCGTCAATATCGTCAGGTGCTACACTCCATACTGAGGTTTCGCCTGTTTGTTTATCATATACTCCGTACCATTTTTTTTGATCATATACAAACCTTAGAAACATTTTTGTGGGCATTTCAGAAAAAGAAAGATGCTGAATGAATTTTTGACCTCTCTCGCTTTTTTCTAATTTTATATCAGAAAAATGTTCCTGACTCACTTTGTACTTTCCAAAATTAACCACATACGCAGGAGTAATTTCGTCCTTCGATACGGAATATATGGTGTCATTTACACACGTCAATACACGAACTACATCTTTGTAGTTCCATATACTTTGGCGTGAAGTTCGTCCTTTTGAATAATACGGTTTTGATTTTTTCAATTGAATGGTATCTCCTTTGCTGTTGATTACTCCCGCAATGTAAAGTACTGGGTCTTCTACGAAAGTTGTACCAGGAGGATAATGGATAACTATTCTGTCTCTGTCTAAGATATTTATAGCAGAGACTTTATCAGCTATAGGAGTTTCCCCTAAATACTCATTATCAGGATTATACCACAAAACTTTTCGGCTAAAATTACTGTGAATGCCAATAAGATTATCTCGCATGGAAAAAGCCCGAATACCTAAGTGTTCTTTGGGTCCTTGTCCTTTTCTACTGATTTCTCGTAAAAATTTTCCTTCTCGGGAATAACATAAAAGTCGTTCTCGAACTTGTAGTAAGAGATAATTTTCATTCAATGCTACATCAAAAATGACATCCACCAATGACGCGGGATATTCTGGGCGAATATATTCTATATCCTCTACAAAATCACTTAAATTCAGTGGCTCTATAGGGTTTTCAATGGCTTTTTCTAAGTCAATTATTTTTTCTAAGGAAGAAGCACTATTTGTTCCTTGATTGGATTTTGTTTTACTGTCGGAACACGCTATCAACAACATAACCATTCCGATTAAAATTTGCGTTGTTTTCATATGATTCGTTTTTAAAATCCTATTTTCCTCTATAAATCAACCAATAAATTAGCGGAATAATAAACAAACTTACCAATGTTCCCATCATCATTGTACCTATCATTGCAACCGCAAGAGGCTTTTGCAATTCTGAGCCCATATCAAACGAAAACAAAAGCGGTGTCATTGCCAAAATTGTGGTTAAAGAAGTCATCATAATGGAACGTAAACGCCTTTGTCCCGCGGTATGTATGGCTTCCATCAAAGGCACATTCACTTTGCGAAGTTCATTAATCATATCTAACTTTAAAATACTGTCATTGATGATAATTCCGCAAGAAACTACAATCCCAATGGCACTCATCAGGTTAAGCGTGTGTCCTGTACCCCACAGAAGTAACAACGCAAAAGCAATATCAATAGGCAATTCAATAAGCACTATAAGAGGTTGAGTAAAACTCTCAAATTGAGCTGCTAATATAAAGTACATCAATAATATGGAGATAATGAGTACAACGACTAATTCACTAAGCATTTTTTGGCTCGAAAAGAACCCTCCTGCAAATTGTACTTCCCACTGTGAATCGTTTTTAAGTTCGTTTTCAGTAGCTTGTATAAAGTTTTTGGCATTTTCCAGACTTGGATATACAAGCGGAATATACTCCCCGTTTTTACCCGAAACGATTGTTTTTAAATCTTGTCCTTTTGAAATGCTAAGCAAAGACTGCAACGGGATTTTTATAAATTGTTCGTTTTCGTCCCGTAAGTTGGTGCGAACCATTGTGTTTTGAAGTACCTGATTGATGGTTTGCAAGTTTCCTGAAAGGGTTATAGGTAAATACTGCTGGTATGAGCGCAGGGTGGCTATTTCGTTGTTCTTAAAGGCTGTTTTAAGTTCACGATGTATCTCACTGTAATCCACTTTGTAACGTAGCAGCTTTTCTTTATCTACGGTGATGACAAATTGCTCTTCAAAGGCAATATCTACTGAAGAGACACCTGAACTCTGTTCGATGCGTGTCTGTACTTGCTTAATATCGGCAATGGAAGGAGTTTTTTGTCGATTTTTTGAGTATAACTGAGCGATTATGTCAGCTTCATTGGTATCGAAAATCTTTTCAAAAATATTTTTGGGAGGAGCAAATGTAAGCACTGCTTGTGGATAATTTTTATGCATCCATTGGCTTAGACTTTCTTTGATTTTTTCTATTTCTTTTGGAGAATCCGCTTTGAAATATACCTCTGATTCCGTGATGGATAGGTTGTTTTCTTTCTCTAACAAATACTGCTTATTACCTATGTATCCGGCACTTTCTATTGTCCTTTCATCCACAGACTGAAATAGTTCGTCGGTTCGTTTTTTGTTTTCATCAATATGGATATTTTCATTCCATTCCACCTTGGCAACAAGTTCCGTATGGTCTAAATGAGGCATATTGGCTTTGGGAACATATTTAAAAAGTAATACACAAAGAGGCAGCATACACAAAACCAATATTAACGACCACTTTTTGTGTGAAAAGACAAAGTCAATGCCTTTATCATACCACGCAAATAAACGAAGGTCAATCTTTTTCTGTACTTTTTCTAAGAAAGAAGCCTTTGAAAACCATTTCTTTCGGTAGAAAGTATGATACAAAATCGGAAGCAGAATAATTCCCGTAAAATATGAAACTAACAGCCCTACACTTACGGCAAAGGCTTGGTCTAAAAAGATGGCTCCCGAAATCCCACTTAAAAAAATCAGAGGTAAAAAAACGGCAATGGTGGTAAAAGTAGAACTCAAAATCGGAGTAATCACCTCATTAGTCCCTTTTACGCAAGCATCGAACAAAGTTTCGCCTTTTTCCCGATGTTGGGTGATGATATCCGTAACGATAATGGCACTGTCAATCATCATTCCCAAAGCTAATATCATTCCTGATAAAGATATGATATTGAGCGATTTGTCAAACAAATAGAAAAAGACAAACGAGATAATCAAAGCCGAAAACATACTCAGCCCGATGACCATAGGCGACTTGGCATCTCCCAAAAAGAAGATAGCCACCAAAAACACCAAAACAAAGCCTAAAAACAGGTTTTGATTCAGATTACTGATAGTGTAGTCAAGTAATTCTGTTTGATTTCGATTAACGGAAAACTGAACATCGGGATATGATTTTTTAAGATTGTCAAGGGTTTGGTACAGGCTTTCTTTGAGATTTTGCATTGTCTCATCGGACTGTTTGATGATTGCCAACGTTACACTGCGTTTGCCATCTGTAACCGAAAGACCCGTTTCCCCTTTTTTGGATAATTCTACTTGGGCAAAATCTTTGAGTTGCAAAAGTCGGTCACCCTTTCTGAAATAAATGTTTTTAACATCTTCTATGGTGCGAAGCACCGATGAAAATTTGATATTATACTCGTAATAGCCATCACGAACCACCATACTACCAGGCTCTACGTTGTTGGCTTGTAGTGTATTTTCGATGTCTGATAGTTGCAGGCCAGCGGTTTCTAAGAAATCCATATTGGGGATGATGCGGATATGCTGTTGCATATAGCCCGTAATATCAGCCATTGCCACCTCGGGAAGTTGTTCTATGCGGCGTTTTACGATGTTTTGAGCAAATTCTGACAATTCCAAAAAACGCTGTTCATCAGGTTCGGAATAGCTTTTTTCGTCTTTAAGAGAAAGGTTTAGATAAAAGACGGGAATATCGGTAGCACTGGCTTTCACCACCTGCGGACGCTTGGTATCACGAGGCAAACGGCTCATAGAGCCGTCAATTTTTTCGTTAACTTCAATAAAAGCCAAATCCGTATTTGTGCCATAATCAAATTTCAGACGAATAATGGCATTTCCGTCACGGGTTTCGCTTGTGATATCGCGTAGTTTTCCTACTTGTAGCAATTGCTGACGAATGGGAGTAACGACTGTGTTTTCTAACTCACGTGCCGATGTGTTTTCGCCCGTAACTTGTACCGTAATTTCGGGAATGGGAATGTCAGGCAACAAAGAAACGGGCAATGTACCAAACGTAATAGCACCTACGATGATAAGTGCCAAAAAACTCATCAATACCGCTATCGGGCGTGTAAGTAAGAATTTTATCATAACAGAATGCTTTTAGAACTTATTTCACCTTTACAGGAGATTCGTGAGCCAAATTAATATTTCCTGAGATGATAATTGGGTCGCCTTCTTTGAGTGTTTCGCCTGTTATGGTGTACTCGGTAGCGTTCTCCAAGCCTGTTTCAATGTAGTTCCAAAAGGCTTTTCCATCTTTCAGCGTAAAAAGAACCTTTCGGTTGGTACGCAGAACCACTGCCGATTTTGGAACTACCCACTGTTTTTCCAATGCTCGGAAAATACTTACCCGAACGCTCATCCCTTCTACCATTTTCGGATGATATGCCACAGAGGCTTTCAGTTGTACCATTCCGTTTTGATCAACCCACGGATTGATTTCGGTGATTTTTCCTTTAATTTTCACATCGGGCATCGAAAAAGGTATCACTTCCACCTCGCCGCCTTTTTGTACGAACCCCAATTCACTTTCCATAATAGGAAAACTGACTTCCATACTATGCAAATTGACAATATTACAGAAGTCTTTTGACATATCGGGATACGTGTTGGGCTTACTGTTCAGGTTGGCGATTGTTCCGCTGATGGGTGCGTACAAAGTAGCACTTTGAAGCTCATTTTTTACCATTTTGTAATGGCTTAATGCTTTATTGTAACCGCTTTTAACTTTGAGAAGTTCCATTGTTTGCGGAGGGACATTTGCAGAATCTTTCAGCTTAAACCCTTGACCGATAAGCATATCTTGTAGTTCCAAACGAGCACGACTTACCTCGTCTTGGGCTTGTTGCAACTTGTTTTCAAAAGAAAACCCCTCCAAAGTGGCAATTATCTGACCTTGGGTTACGTTATCACCATTCTTAACCAAAATACGAGCAATTTTTTCATTGGCTTTGAACTTGATCCCTACCATTTGTGTAGCGTGTATTTTACCGTTACTGACAAGTTCGTGCGTAAACGGTTTGGATTGCAATGGAATAATGGTTACTTCCGTAGGCGATTCGAGAAGTAATTGCTGTACGTTTTCTTCTTTTGTGTTGGTAGTTTCTGTTTTACAAGAGAGTAAAAAAATTAAACCGATAGTGGATAATGTTATTTTCTTCATTGCAGTTCCTATTGCTTCCAAGTTTTAATATATTCTCTAATTTGATAGATATTCATCTTGCAGATTTTCAAAAATTCTTTGATATTATTTTTTCCCCTATCATCAAATCCAAAGGTTGAATTTATACCTCGAGGATGATATAGGTGATATAAAAATCCTGGAATACGTGATATAGGTTCTTTTAGAATTTCCATACGTTTGAACCGTTCAGCATCTTCGGGTCCCCAACCATAAAAATTTTCATTCTCTCCTCCATTCTCTATGTAGCGCCGTTTGTTTACCATAAATGCTCCACCAACGGATGGTCGAGCTAAAAAAGGTAAGTAACTTTTTTTGCTATTACAATTAAGGAAAAGAAGTACGTCGGTTCTTATTTCTTCACTTTCTTGCTCTCCTATAAATACAGCTCGTCCATCGTATGGATAACAAAGAGTTGCCCCATTCTGAATTTCAATAGTAGCTTTTTCTATCTGTTCTTTATCGAAAAGAACATCTGTATCCCAAATACCAACAATATTGGTTTCACTCATTCGTAACAGTTGATTCAAATAACGAGTACGATGAAAAATCAGATCATTATCCTCTATAAAAATATATTTAATTCTTTCCATTATCTTAGCATAGGAATATTTTTGAACTTTGTCAGCTTCCAGAATAATAATATACGCACTTGTCAATTCTAACAATGATTGCAAAACTGTATCTAAATTTCTTTTTCGTTCTTTACTGTCAATGCGAATAGGTATAACGATAGTGAGTTTTTTAGTTATATCCATAGTTTCAAAAGTTTTAGAGAGTTAATACCTAATAGATCATAGTTATCGTGTAGAGAAATATTTAATTTTTTGATCTTATCTAAACAAAAAGAAATAATTTCTTCTACTTTGAAATTAATCACATTCAATTTGTGTAATCGGCATAACAGAAAGTAAGTGTCGTTTATATTTTGTTTATTATTTGTTTTTAGTAACAATTCTTCTATCCAATCAATCAAATATATGAGGTACTCCATATTTTTTAATGATGCCAAGGAATCATTATTATTTGTAGTATTTTTTAAACGAAGGTACAAATAAAAACCTATTCCACAAATTCCACTTGCAAGGGAAAGAGAATTAAATGATTGTGACGGACGTGTATCAATACTATGTATGGCTATAGAGTCTATTTCTTCTAATAACTCATCACTATCACCATAAGCGAACTCGTTAGAAAGTATATACTGATACCCTGATCCTATCCCTAATAATCCTGTTGCGTATGAAAGAGAAATATTGTGGGATAAATCATTCAATATTTCCTCTATGAATTCAAAAGCTCGATTTTCATATTTTTTGTTCTTGGTAATTCTGTTCAAGTGAAATAAATAAATGGCAATACCCATTTTCCCTTCCCAGAGACTTATGTTAGGGGAGGAAAGTCCTTTTTTTATTAAAAAATTTGTATACGAATCTAAAAATGGTTGTTGTGTAATCATATTATTCTTGATTTTTTAATAATTTTTTTATAGGCATAAAAAATCTTTCGATTAAACGTAGATTTTCCGTTATTATATCAGCACTGCCTGATAATTGTTGAGTAAAGGGTAATGTTTTACCATAGTTGGTTTGTAAACCTTCTGGAAATACAATTTCTACAACATAGAATCCTCCTGCACTAGGGACATTTGATATACTTTTTACTTCTCCGATTAAGTATCCAAATTCCTTATCAGGAAAATTGTTGATACGAACATTTACACGTTGTCCCATTTTTACTTTTCCAGCTCCTTGAATAGGGAGAAAAGCTTTTCCTCGTGGTTTGTTTTGTGATGTAGGTACAACCGTAAAAACAGTTTCTCCTGTATTGACGTATTGGTTTTTGCTCCATATTTCCATTTGATTTACATAGCCATCAATGGGACTTACTAATAAAAAATCACGTTCCCATGATTTAATTTGTGCACTAAGTTCTTCTATAGAGTTCTGTAAAGAGAGTTCATATTTACCTTCTAGTTCCGTAGCTTGTTTTTGTAAATCAAGAAGATTTTCTTTCCCTTGTGCTATTTGGAGTTCATACTGCTTGATTGCAGTGTCAAAAGAGAGGTATGATAGTTTTGTTTGTAAAAATGTTTTTTTAGCTATATCATACTCATTTCCGGAGATAACATTCTTTATCATAAGTATAGAATCTCGTTCAAAAATCTTTTTTGAAACAGAAAATTGTTCTCTCATGACTGTTTTTTGGTTAATTATTTGGTTGTAATGTTTTCGCTGTATGGATAACTGTTTTCGTTGTGAAGTTATTTTCTGTGGAAGGTAGTTTAATTTTTTGAACATTTGATAATCGTTCAGTTTGTCGAGAAAAGCAGTGTAAAAAGGTTGTATATCACCTAAAGCAAAAGATTTTTTATTAAAAATGAATAATGTATCACAATCAATAAATTTCAAAAAATCTCTCTGTTTCACCATCTGGATAAGTAATAACATATCATCTTTGTTGGCTGAGTTTTGAATAACAGCTAATGGTGTTCCTGCTGTAACTTTTTGATGATTTTTGACATAGATTTCGTCTAACTTTCCCGTTGAACGGGCAACAATACTTACAGAAGGGTCTAATGCAGTTATAGTAATATTGGCTGTAATAGTGTCAGGATATTTAAAAAACCAGCTACCAATGAGTAATATCATAACAATGGAAAATAGAAGAGTAACTCCATTTCTGAGTATCCAAGAAGGAATCTGGCTCATCACTTCTTGTACTTCCTCACTGTGAAGTTCTATCTTTTTATATGTTTTTTTACTTTCCATATGATTGCTTACTTACCCAATTCAAGTTGGTTTTTAACCAATTCGTAATACTTTCCTTGTAAGTTTGTCAATTCTTCATGAGAACCTTCCTCTACAACCATTCCCTTATCTAAAACTACTATTTTATCGGCATTGCGAACTGTACTCAATCGGTGGGCAACAACAATAACAGTTCTACCTTTATAAAATTCGTTAAGAAGTTTCATTATTTCTTTTTCGTTATTTGCATCTAACGCATTAGTAGCCTCATCAAGAAATATGAATTCAGGGTTTTTATATACAGCACGAGCTATAAGAATGCGTTGTCGTTGCCCTTGGCTAATCCCATTTCCTTCCATTCCTATTTTGGTGTCATAACCTAATGGGAGAGAATCAATAAACTTACGAATGTTAGCAATTGTAACGGCGTTAACTAACTTGTCAATGTCTACATGATCGTCACCTACACTAATATTTTTGGCAATAGTATCAGAGAAAATAAAACCATCCTGCATAACCGATCCAGACTTGCTACGCCATAGATGCGGGTTGATAAAATTTAGTGGAGTTTCTCCTATTTTGATACTTCCTTTGTTTGGTTCATAGAACCCTAATAATAGTTTTATCAGGGTCGTTTTCCCACTACCACTAGCTCCCACAATGGCAGTAACTTTTTTTTCTGGAATGATTAGATTGATATTGTTTAATATGTAAGCTCGGTCAGCCCCATCATAACTGAACGAAAGATTTTCTATTGAAATATCACGTTTGTCAGGCAAAAAAGTCAGTTTGTTACTGACGTCTTCTTCCTCATCTTCCTTATTATGAATCTCATTTAAACGCTCTAAACTAATTTGTGCATCTTGGAAAACACGGGCAAAATCTATAAACTGCTCTATGGGAGCAGATATTTGCCCAACAATGTATGTCAAAGCCATCATCATACCTAACGTCATTTCTCCTTTTACAACAGATTGGGCAGCAATGAAAGAGATTATTATATTGGTAGTTTGATTGAAAAAAACAGAACCAACTTGTTGTATTTGTCCCAAAGCCAAAACTTTAATACTTATTTTAAAAAGCTTCACTTGGATGCGTTCCCATTGCCATCTTTTTTGTTTTTCACAATTATTAAGTTTAATTTCTTGCATCCCAGTGATTAGCTGAATGATGTTACTCTGTTCCCCAGCTGATTGAGCAAATCTTTTATAATCTAGTTCACGACGAAATTTCATAAAAAACAGAATCCAAGCTAGATACAAAAAATTCCCCAAAAGAAAAACACCAAGAATAAGGGAATTATAGTATGCTAACACAATAAAAAACACAAAAAAATTAACGAAGGAAAAAAGGGTACCAATAGAACTACCTGTAAGAAACGTTTCAATCCGTTTATGGTCATTAATACGTTGCATTATATCACCAATCATTTTTGTGTCAAAATACCGAAGGGGTAGCTTCATAAGTTTTGCTAAGAAATCAGAAATCAAAGCTATGTTTATTCTCGTATTCATGTGAAGTAATATCCAACTTCGAATGAATTCTACAGAAAGCCGTGCCGTGAAAATTATTAGTTGTGAAATTAATATCAAGGTTATGAATCCAATATCTCCATTGTGAATACCAATATCCACTAATGATTGAGTAAGAAAAGGAAAAATCAGTTGAAGGATACTTGCAACCACCATTCCCAAAATCAATTGTACAAATTGTTTTTTATAAGGAGTGAGATAACGAAAAAAATAACGTAGATTTTGAGAGTGATTTTCCTTTTCTTCTTCAAAATCATAAAACTCAGGACTAGGTTCTAATAATAATGCTGTTCCTTTTTCTTCTTCGTTTTTTTTTGTACTATACCAACATTTTTTAAAATCAATCTCGTCGTATGTAACTAACCCCAAAGAAGGATCAGCTACATACAAACGAATTCCTGTTCTTTTGTTTTTTTTTATATCATAAAGAACCACAAAATGATTTTGTTTCCAATGAACAATACAAGGAAGAGAAACTTCCTTAATTAATTGCTCAAAAGAAATCATTACCCCTGATGTGCGAAACCCAATACGTTCAGCCGCATCACTTATTCCCAGCATAGACACCCCTTCACGTGTAATAAAAGAATATTGACGGAGGGTCTCCAAGCTGTAATGTTTACCATAGTATTTTGCAATCATACGTAAACAAGTAGGACCACAATCCATCGCATCAAGTTGGGTGTATTTTGGAAAAGTTTTCATTTATGGTTCAACGTGACATAAATTGGGTTTATTGATAGCTTTTTCATACTCTGAGGGAGATGGACACAACCATTGATAGAGACAGTTGCTACAAGGTTGTTGATTACGAATTTCCAACCATGAATTTCCTTCAGAAATTTCATCAAAAATGATTTTTTTTATGGTGTCTTTTTTTATGTTTCCGATGGGTTTTGTGTTTTTTTTAGTAAGGACATCCCCATTAGATTTTATGAAAATTCTCCCGAAGTTGTATGTATTCAACGTTTGGTTGGCAAAAATTTCTTTCATTGATAGTGGAGTTGAAAAAATATCATCTTTTGTTAAAAACACATTGTCCTTAAAAAAATCAATGTTTTGACTATTATAAATAGGAGAAAACTGATAATCCTCTATTTTGTAATCAATTATCATCTTTTCAACCTCATCAATATCTGCTTCATTTTTTATTCCAAACACGAATTTAATTTTTCTTTTAGATGATGATATTAAGGTAATTAAAGAATCCCATTGTTTTTTGTTATCAAGAGGAAAATCAACATTTACCTGAAAAGAATAGCCTTCATCAAGGTTAGCTGTCAGGATATCATTAACATTAATATCTTGATAATCAGTAACAATAGCTTTATTTCCTTGTGTCTTACTTAAAAAATTCACTAGAAGAGGAAGTTGGGGATATTTTAAAAACTCTCCACATAAATTGATTCTGGGCACATTTTCCATCTGGATTAGAATATCGCTATATACCTCTATACCTAAATCGTTCTTTTCTTCAAAAAATAAATTTACTTCGTGAAGGTTTTCCAATATATTTTCACCAATGGAAATACTAGGTTCTATATTTTCCTTCATTTTGTCGTCGTTGAGTCTCATTTTATCTTGTTGAAAATTCAGAAGAGAAATAAGTTGAACTGGTCTACCTTCGGAAAGTGCTACAGGAAGTATATCTCCAATAAATTTTTCACGAATATCTATAATGAAACTCCTTACATCATCATTTGTCAGGTTTTTACTTGTTAATAAACACACCCCACAATTCTCTTTTACACATATTTGCCGCATTAATTCTACAATCAATGGATTTGTGGATTCAGTATATGCAGCATCTAAAGTGTTATATAAAAGTACCGAGTTCTGGGTAAAATTTATATATACATAAGGCTCAACAGTTAGCCAATAATTCTGATTAATATCTATATTCATAACAAACTTATTTAACGATTACTTCCTCCATAATTCTGTAATAATCAGTAGGATGAGATTCAAAAAAGGACATGTTCGTACCTAAAAATCTTGCAAAGTTTTTCCTATTCATAAAACCGTGACAGATCGGTTTCTCATCCATATCATCAATGGTAAGCATACATTGGTAGCAATTCCCTAATAGATAACATTTAGAACATTGCCGATGTAATTTATCATAGTAGGAATTATATTTTGCAGCAATTTCTTCAAAATCAATGGATATTCCGTCCTTAGACAAAATCCCCAACATATAATTATGTCCAATACGTTCACAAGGGAGTATCTTGCCATTTACAGTCACAAAAATTTTTTTAGAAAAAGGCATACAAGTCCCCGTAGGGATATAATTTATTTTTTGATTCTTTGTAAAAAAATCATTATATGTTTTCACGACTCCAATGTTATAAGAATGTAAAAAATTACAGGCATTATGGTATGAAGGAGCAAATGTGAACATTTCACGTTCCAATTCTGTATAATTTTCAGAACTGTACAAACTTTCAGAAGTGTTTCTGTACATTTTTTCAAACTCTTCTTTCTTTTCTGGTAAAATCCCTGAATTGTTGAGTTCCCCAATTCTTGGTTTTTTATTATAACGGGTATAGATATAATCGTAAATCTCTTTTACCGAGTTTCTGTTATGTAGAACGGCATTAAACTCTACAAAATTCTCAAAATATGTAGGATATTTATCAAATAATAAATCAATGTTTTTGATGATGTATTTAAAAGAATTATCACCTCGCTTGGTTATTCTGTAGGAATGATTTTTTTCATTGCCATCCAGACTGATAAGAATATGAAACTCATTTTCTACTAAGAAATCCATATATTTATGTAACAGCATGCCATTAGTTGTCATGCTAAAAACATATTTATGTTCATCTTTTTTATGACTGCGTATGTATGAGACAACCTCTTTGATAAACGGCATATTCATTAAAGGTTCTCCTCCATAGAAACTAATATAAATGGTGTCTTTGAAGGATTTGTTTCTTTTTTGTTGCAAATTGTCAAGAAAAGAAAACAAAGAGGTAATATCCTCCATATTCAAAGATTTGCTTTCTCGCTCATCATAATTTCCGTATAAACTGCCGTATCCACAATATGTACAATTCAAATTACACGCATCAGTAACCTCAAATACGATTTGATGAGTATTTGATAAAAAATCTTCCACTTGTTTTGGGTGTATCCTTCCTGAAAATGAATGATTTTCTTGGGGTAATTTTGATTTTAGATATTGGGCTTTACTCTTATAGTAAATTTCATCTGGTGTTTGAGCAGGAACACTTGTCTCTAATTCATTTTCAGAGAGATACTTTGTTATTGCTGGATGTGTAAGCATAACATATTTAAAATCAATCTTATTAACAAACAAATAAGTATTTTTACTTTGTAGCTGAAAAGGAACTATCTCTTTCATATCTTTTTACTTTTTCAGTTTATAAATTATAATTACAGGATTCTCATCATCATCTAATGAATTGACAAGTTGTTCTAATTTTTTTTGTTTTTCAGGATATTTTACCTTGATACGTTCTTTATTTTCTAAAAACCGAGCTTTTAATTCATCGGGTGGAACAATTCTAATAAAATAACCATCAGAATTAGATTTCAAATATGTAACCGAATAACCTCCGTCAACATCATTTACCCAGCCACCACCTTTTAAAAATCCGTATTTATTGATGCTGTCAGGCTTCACGCTCCATACCGAAGTTTCCCCCGATTGCTTGCTGTGGACTCCGTACCAATTTTTTTTGTCATATATGAATGTTATCAGTATCTTGTCAAACATTTCTGAAAAGGAAAGATGTCGAATAAATTTTCTTCCTTTCTCGCTTTTTTCTGATGGACTCGAGTGCATATCAGAAAAAAATTCTTGACTTACTTTGTATTCTCCAAAATTAACAACATAAGTGGGGAAAATTTCGTCCTTTGAAACGGAATATACAGTGTCATTTATACAACTCAATACACGAACCATATCATTATATTTCCATATACTTTGCTGCAAGGTTTGTCCTTTTGAATAATACGGCTTTGCTTTTTTTAATTGGATAGTATCTCCCTTGCTGTTAATTATTCCTACGATACAGAGGTTGGGGTCATCTATTGGAGTTGCGTGTGGAAAGTGATGTATTACAATTCTATCATCATTTAAAACGTCAATATTTAGAACTCCATCCGCAACGGGGGTCTCTTTTAGGTATTCACCATCAGTGTTATACCATAAAACTTTTCGACTAAAATTACTGTGGATGGCGACAAGGCTGTCGTGTAGAGAAGAAGCCCGAATACCTAAATGTTCTTTGGGACCTTGTCCTTTTTTCCCGATTTCTCGTAAAAATTTTCCACCTCGGGAATAACACAAAAGTCGTTCTCGAACTTGTAGTAAGAGATAATTTTCATTTAGTGCTACATCAAAAATCATATCTACCAGCGAAGCGGGATATTCCGGACGAATATATTCTATATCCTCTACAAAATCACTCAAATTCAGTGGTTCTATAGGGTTTTCAATGGCTTTTTCTAAGTCAATTATTTTTTCTAAGGAAGAAGCGGGATTGACTTCCTTTTGTTTAGAAACAGTGTTGTTATTTTTATTTGATGATTCACAACTTATTAAAACCACTACTGAAAAAGAAAGAAAAAATCGATAAAAAGAGAGATGTAAAGAACTCATATTCTGGCGTTTTTTAAAGAAGTCTACTTCATATTTTCTATGAAGCAGACTTCAGAGTTAAAAATCATTTTTTAGGATCTGGTTTTAAACAGACTTTGATCTAAATTAATGGGTGCTAGTAACATCTGACCAACTCCAGCTGTCTGGCCATTCATAACAGGTACACATTTTATTTCCTCCTACTGAACTATATCCCCCTTCAAGATTGGCGTTGAAGTTGTTTTTAGTTGAGGAAGGTCCATGACAACCACATCCACAACAGTGTGTTCCACCTTTTAATTCAGACATTTCTTTAGCACTCAAGTCTGCTTCACGCAATTGATTTAATTTAAGTTTTTTTAAAGATTTCATGATAAAAAGAATTTTAAATTTCACAATGTTTTTATATCTAAGTTCGAGCTATGTGTATAGCCCAATAAGTTTGAATTATTAAATTTGTAGCCAGCAAAGAATTTAAATTATGTTATATTATCTGTAAAAGGGTGGCTTATTCCCTTACTATATCGCGATATTGTTTTTTCATTAAGTCAAATGTATAGTGTAACAAAAAATGTCTTCTTGCGCCTTCTGATAATTTCTTTCGAAGTTCTGGGGTTTCGATAACTTTTTTTATTAATTTACTCAATTTTGATGTATCTAACAATACAAGATTATTACTCTCTCTTAGTTTTACTTTATATCCATTGATTCCATCAATTATCATCTCAGATAATCCTGTTGAATCTGTGCCTATAATTGGTAAGCCGTGCATCATCATTTCTATTGCAACATAGCTACACTGTTCTGAGAAGGAAGGGAGCACTCCCACATCAGCAATTTGATAGAATTTAGAAACGGTATCATTATCAAGTTTCCCCGTGAATATCACTTTTGCCCAAATACCTTTAATTTGTTCGAAATACATACTATCATCGCCACTACCAATAATTACTAATCTACAATTTGGATTGGTATCTAATAGAATTTTGAAAGCTCTTATTAGTTCTACACCTCCCTTATGGCTATCCAATCTCCCCACATATAGTATTATTTTTTCTTCCTCTTCAAAATGCAAACTTCGTTTTAATTGCTTTCTTGTGTTTTGGTGGACAACATCTTCCTTGTCCAAAAGTCCATTATATATCAAGTGAATTTTTTTAGGATTAATTTTATATTGTTCACTCAGTAACTGCTTTGTATACTGAGAAAGACAGATAACTTTATCAGCATTGTTAAGAACATCTAACTCCTCCTTATACATTTGGAAAACTTTTTTCTCTTTTTCAGTACATAATTTTTTTTTACTTATTATAGTTTTGAATGCTTTTGTATTCCCAAATATTTGTAAAGACCAATCCAAGAAATGAATGATAAATATCATTTGAGTTCTTGGGTAATACTTTCTCAATGATGAAATCATTTGTCCATCACATTGATAATTGAAGAAAAAAATATTTTTTTCTTTATGATGAGGAATGAGTTGTCTTAATAAGAAAACTAAATTTTTGTAATATGTGTTGTGTTTTTTTTGTAGGGAAAATTTTGGTTCAGGGATATCTATTATGTTGGTACTATCATCACAAGATAATCTCACTTCGTTGGTGTTTGTATTGAAATTTATAAGAGTGAGGTTGTACATCGAGTCAGTAAAGCAACCTCTTAAATCTTTTATAAAAGTCCCTACACCGTACATTGCGGCAATCCCTTTTTCATTAAATATGTATATATTTTTTTTCATATATTCATAGTTTTCAACCCAATACCGGCACAGCCATTGACTAGTCCCAATCTCCACTCGTAAACCTTGTCTCCATAAGGAACTTTATCATAATAAAACTTTGAAAATTGTTCTGATAAAATATAAGATGATTTCTTTGTTGTATATAGTTTCCAAGTATCATTTGAAAGATTTGATAAAGGTGTTGCTACTGGCATGTTTATAATGTATTTTAAATCAAGGTAGTATCTTTCATCAAACACATCTCTTACATCTCTGTAGTTTTGTAATCGAGCTAGGATATAGTGAAAGAATCCCTCTAAACCAGTTTCTAAAGAAAAATCTGTTATTCTCCTAATATCCCGTTCCATAATTTTCTTATCAATATCTTCAAGAATACAATCAACATCCTCATTGATAAATTTCTGACAAGCAAGATATTGAATTCCCCATCCAATGCCTAAATAGCCATCTTTGAAATCAATAGGTAATCTATCGTGTATTTCTTCAAAAAGATCATCCAATAGCTCCTCAGCAAACTCGTAATAGATAGGATTATTTGTATAACGTGAATAATGATAGAAGAAAATCACGACACCCATCCTGCCGCGGAATAATCCTAAATTATCTAAGAAGCGACCATTCACTAGTAAATGATTAGCAATTCTATTAAGTATATTATTGTTGCTTTGCATCATGTCAGTTTTTTATATTTTTGAGATAAAAGGATAATAAAATCTTATACTATAAATACAGCCAACACTGAATTCAATGGGACGAAAAACAGATTAGCACGTGCTGTTTTATCTCTACAAATAAAGTTCTAAAGTTATAGAAGGGTCAAGCAATAGATTTAAGAGAAAACAGAGAATTATCCCAAGTTGGCTCTAAACAATCAAAAGAACGCTTATATCACTAGGATATACACTCATACAATACAAACAATAGAAAACATAAACACTATCTTACTTAAACCTTTTTAAATCTTTAGAAAGATAAACTTTCACAGAGCAAACTTAACAAAAATAAAATAAAAAAAGTAAGTTTTTTTGTTAAAATTTTTAATTGAAAAATGATTTTTTATTAGTCTTATTATAAATAGACTCTAAAACATAATCAATTAACGTATTTAAATATATCGTAGATTACTAAAGATTTATTGTGAAAAATGTATATTTGTAACGTTATTATATTTTAAGATGAAAAAGAGATTAATCTTGGTAGGTAATAAACCTCCCACACGAAAAAACTTATCGGAAGAAATCGCCTCATTTGATTATGTGATGCGAGTAAATAGAATGAATTACTTGAAAGAAACGGCAATTAATCGATTAGATGGCTTGTTCCTTGAAGCAAATATTATTTTTAAGCAATTTTTTAAAGGAGGAGAGTATAAGAATGAGATAAAGAAAATGAAACACATTCTCATGCACAAAGATTGGTACAAAAAATTTGATGAATGGGAGGAGTACTTAACAAAAGAACAATATGTTAATATAGAGTTGATAAAACCAGAGTATTGTTTCAAAGACGTAGGGTTTGAACGTCCCACTAGTTCAGTTAGGCTACTATCCCATTTGTTGAATGAAGAAAAATGGAAGGATGAATATGATATTTATATCACTTGTTTAGATGTAGAGAAGAGGGCTTTTCTAATAGATAATCATCCAAATTGGAGCTATCATAAAGGAGGAGGAATTTACGAACAACAGTATCTTCTTCAATTACTAAAAGAAGGACAGATAAAAAGAGTTTTTGACAATGAAAAGTAAATACCCTATTTTAATACCAATAAAGGGCAATAGTGTAAGATGTCCTAACAAAAACAGAATATTGTTAGCATATACAATTACTTATTTGCAGGAAATAAAAAGATTGGAGGATGCAATTGTAATAACGGATAGTTTGGATTTGGAAAGCTATGCTAAATTATTGGGAGTAAGGACTTATTTCGAGGTTAGAATTGATAATCAAGATGAATTACTCTCTTGTTATAACTTTTTGAAAAAAGCAGAAATGAGAGAAGATTACTTTTTTTTAATGCCTGTTACTCATCCTTTTAGAACATTAAGTTTATGTAATTTGTTTGAAGAGAAAAAAGAGAAATATCCCAATATTGATTTTATAGTGTCATTAAATGTATTCACAGATAGAAGTAATTTTTTTGTAGATATTGGAGACGATAATAATCCACGTTTTTTGTACAAGAAAAGTAGAAGAGGACAAGATTGCAAACAATATTACATGGTGGATGGAGCGTTATACCTAATCAAAAAGTCCTTTTTGGAGAGAGTAATTCAGGAATCAAATACTAATTATCATTTTTGGAAAGGGAAATTCCAAAGTGTTATTAACGAAGCCCCTTTTATTGATATAGATACCATTCATGATATGGAAAGATTTAATTTTATTAGGAAAAATATTGGAAATATGTAAAAGAAAAATATCAATGTGCAAGTTAAGGACACGGAGCACTTGTCATTTCCTTGTAAATATTTAACGTATATTTAAAGGGTTTAGAGAGTGATTGAATAAAGCTGTTTTTACACTGCAAATTAAGTTAATTTAATTTGCTAGTTATTTATAAAATAACATATATTTATTATAACTTCTTTATTACGGGCATAATTCTTATGCATATTTCCAATAAGGTTTAATAACCGTTTATAGAGAACTTAATGAGTTGTTAAATACACTTCTCTTTTAATCTCTTTCCTCCTCTTTCCTCACTAAATGAGCCAAATCAGGGTCG
>NZ_BLBC01000017.1 GCF_009684755.1 Capnocytophaga felis | reverse complement strand
AAAACTAAACTGCGAAAGTAAGTAAAAAGATGTAATATACACATACTAAATGGTTTAGTTTGTTATCAGGAAAGTATTGGAAAGCAAGGAATAAGGTAATTTGACGGGTAAAAACAAAGTTAGGTTTCTAAATCGTTACCTAATGGTAGTTTTAAATATTTTAAGTAAAAGACTATATTTCAGTATTTTGCACTTATTTTCATAGAGTATGGTAACTCAATAGAGATTAGTTTTGTAATTTAAAAAGTTGAGTTATGCAAGTAAAAAAAATCAACCTTCAAAGTGCTTTTCTATTTGAAGAAAAATGCTCCTAAGAAAAACGGAAAAGTCGCCATTATGGGTAGGATTACCATTGATGGTAAAATTGCCCAATTTAGTACTAAACTCGAAATTTTTCCCGATAAATGGGACTTGAAATTCGGCAAAGTCTTAGGTAAGAGTGAAGAAGCTCTTTCATTAAATCGCAAATTGGAAGAGCTGAAAACTCGTTTAGTCAATCAATATGACCATCTGATGAAAACGGATGGTTTTGCTACCGCCGAAAAACTTAAAAACAGCTTTTTGGGTATCGGCACGATGGACGATTCTCTTTTGAAAGTTTTTCAAAACTTCAATGCTGATTTTGAAAAAATGGTTCAAAAGGGTGTGAGAGGCAAACAAACCTTGGCGAAATATCAAAGCGTGTATACACATCTTTTGGACTTTATAAACTACAAATACCATCGTACGGATATGGCTTTTAGGGAGCTTACAGCGGATTTTATTAAAGATTTTGATTTTTATCTTCGTGTTGATAAAGGATTAACACATAATACGATATGGGTGTATATGATGCCTTTGTGTAAGATGATTGACATCGCTTTGGAAAAAGATTTGATTCACAAGAACCCATTCCGAGAATACGAAATCACAATGCAGGAAAAAGACCGAGGTTATTTGCTAAAAGAAGAAATTGAGCAGTTGTTGAGCTGTACTTTTAAGAGTAAAACCCGTGAATTGGTGCGTGATTTGTTCGTGTTTAGCTGTTTTACGGGACTTTCGTATATTGACATCAAACAGCTCAAAAAGAGTCAAATTCAAACCTTTTTTGATGGTAATCGTTGGATTCTTTCCCGTAGGCAAAAAACGAGCAATCCTTCCAATGTTCGCATACTTCCCATTGCTCAAAAAATCATCGACAAATACGAATCCATCAGCAGAGGTGAGTTTGTATTTCCTGTCCCAAGTAATACCTCTTGCAATCTTCATTTAAGAGAAATTAGCTTAGAGGCGGGTATTGATAAAACAAAGCCATTGAGCTTTCATTGGGCAAGGCATACTTTTGGCACCTTTTTTCTTACAGAAGGTGTTCCTTTGGAAAGTGTTAGTAAAATGATGGGACACAAGAATTTGAAAACCACACAGATTTATGCTAAAATCACCAATGAAAAAATCAGTAAGGATATGGAAAAAATCGCTTGTAAATTCAATGACTTTGGTGAGCGATTAGTCGCTTCATTATAGTGTAATTCACTGCAATTCATATGATAATATAAAATATTTGTCTTTAAGATTAACCGATACAGGGATTATTTACAATTTCTGTATCGGTTTTTTTATTGGATTTTATTCGGCAGAGGAAGACTCCTTCGTTTCATTTTATTAGTAATGGTGTGTGCGTTTGTTTATGGGATTTTCTCCTGTTTTATTTATGAAGTAATCACCCGAAATGGGTATTCGTTCTCGAGAGCAAAGGTATTTCTGTGTTTGTAACGCTGCCACAAGGTCAAGCCTTTGGTTTTCAAAAAAATCTCCACACCCGTTTTCAACAGGGGTTGTATTTTTTTGAAAAACCTTGTAGCCGCTAAACACAGACCTTTTAGGCTCTCGAAACGACCACCGCATATTCCGGCTCTTTATACGAATAAAAAAAATGTCGAAAATGATAAAAATGAACGCACTGCTTACTACTTGTTTTAATGAAACGACTTCGCTCTTCCTCTCATTGCCGAATTAAAAATTTTCAGAGATAGAGAGTGGAAAAAGCAGGGCGGACAAAACATTTCGCAAAACGCAACTCAAAACCCAAATATTCACACTCAAAAATAAAGAATATGACAAGAGAAAACACACCTATTGCCACAAAATTCGTATCGTGGAAAGTATGTACTTTAAACCAATTAAAAGACACTCGTGCCTACATATTACGTCAGAAACTCAATGAGAAACAGCCCTTGTCAAGAGCGGAGAAAAATTGGATAACCTACCAAGTCAATCACAATTCGTATTTCAAAAATGCCATTCCTGTTATGGGATACCGCTTTGATTTTTCAGACGTTTTAAAAACTTTTTTGGTACTACAATACCAACAATGGAACGAATATAAAGCCCTTGACAAAACAAGCCTTCGGGCAATGCTTTATGGAAAAATTTGCCTTATTATCGAAATTAAAAAACCTTAAAATACACTAAATAGTATGAATATCATTGGAAGATTGACAAGTGATGCACAGGTGCAAACCTTGTCCAACAAAAAACAAGTTGTTAATTTTTCGGTAGCAGTCAATGATAACTACCGAAATAAAGAGGGAGAAACCATACAGCAAACCACGTATTTTGATTGTGCGTATTGGATAAGTGTCAATGTAGCTAAGATATTGACCAAAGGGGCTTTGGTGGAGCTTTCGGGCAGGGTCAGTGCAAGAGCTTGGATAAATGCACAAGGCGAACCCAAAGCAGGATTGAATTTTCATACCTCAAAAATCAAATTGCATCAAGTTAAAAAGTCGGAAGCAACCACCAACACACAACCCCAAGAGCAAAAACACCCCAAAACAACGGACGAAGATTTTGACGATTTACCTTTTTTAACATTTTAAAATCAAAGAGATATGAATTCTATCTTAAATGAAATACGTATTTATGTAGGTACATATAAAAAATACAACGAGGGTAATTTATTTGGTAAGTGGCTTACCTTATCAAACTATGATGATATAGAGGCTTTTTATGCCGACTGCAAACTATTGCACCAAGACGAAAAAGACCCCGAACTAATGTTCCAAGATTGGGAATGCCCCGAGATTTTTGACGGATTTATAGGCGAATGCCATTTGGAAGAAAGCATTTTCGAAATCGCTTCCCTTTTGGAAGAAATGAGCGATGACGATATGGAAATCATAGAAAACTATATGTATCTGACTGGAATGCCCCTAAACGAACAAACCATCGAAAAAGCCCAAGAGCAATATATCGGTTACTTTTCCACTGAAACGGATTTTGCTGAATATTATGTGGAACAAACGGGACTACTCCAAAATATTCCTGATGAGGTGGCAACGTATTTTGATTATGAAGCCTATGCAAGGGATTTGGATTTTATGGAACACAATAACCACTATTTCTATAATTATTAACCAAAAAGAAAAAAGATGAAAATAACAAACACAAATACAAAACATATCCTAATAAAAGCCCATACCAATAGCGATTGGGATACCTGCGACTTTGCCATCATTCAAATAGATGAAGCGTGGAAAAAGGAGTTAAAAAAACGGCTAAAATTAGTTGAGTTCATTGATGATATGCCTAACCTTGTTTCGGTTTTGTTTCGAGATAGTGTCGTGAGTTTTTACGCCACTAATGAAGATGACACGCCCCATATAGATACCCTTTTGGGGGACAAAAATTGGCAATTTGTGAGCCTCGAAAACAACGAAACGAACCATTTTAACACTCCCACAAGTACGCTCAACTTATATCAAATGGTAATTTGTAAAGGTGGGTATGCCTACTTCCAAGCCTTTGGAAAACATACGGGGGAAGAATTCTACACGGATGATTTTAACCTTAATACACTCATAGAAAAATTATGACGATAAAAGATATAAATGGAAACATCGTGCAAGTAACCGACCTTGATAAGGCTTTACAACAAGCCGATGATTTTAGAAAATACAAACATACCGATAATAAACATATTTCTTTTGATAGAGAGCGAAAAGCCTATTGGGAAGATATGTATAAAAAATTGAAACAATTAAAAAAATAGTATTATGGATACCTCAAAAATGAAACGTATTTACATCGCCTACTTTACCGATAGTTGGCATAGTACCGATAGTCGTACTCTTATCCGAGTATGTTCTAACAAAGAAAAGGCTATTAAAGAGATTAAAGCCTACTGCAAAAAGTACGGAAAATATTAGAGCGTATTATTCATAAAAACGGCTATCGAGTTGCATATCGCACTCAACAAGCTATTTGTAAACAATAAAACCATCATAAAAACAAGTTAGTAACATTCAAAAAAAGGAAGCACAATGGAAACGAATTTTTTTAATCAAATCGCAATGATAAGTGTAGTGGGAACGCTACAAATGACCCTCCAACAAGGACAAAACGGGCAATATATTGTGTCGGTATTACTACAAAACGACCAATGTAGCGACCCTGCCAAAAATGGTATTCCTCCTCTTGTGTTAAAGGGAACGGCAGAGGAATTGGACGGCGGATTTTTTCAAAGCATCGTCCGCCCCCTTGAGGAAACTTCATCGCTTTTGGTCAATATGGAAAACTATATCCAAGCCCAAGAACACGCCAAAAAGCAATCGGCAATGGAAAAAGAAAAGACAGAAAAAGCCCAAAAGAAATACGATGAAGCAATGAAAAAAGTTTCGGAATTGGAAGCACAAGGCAAGTATCGTGAAGCGTGGACAAAATTGCCACCCCCCGATGAATTTCCCGACCAAGCCGAAAAAATACGCAAAAAAAGGTCAGAATTATCGGCTCATTTTGCCCCTACTTTGTTTGAAAACGCAGAATAAAATCTAATTTATCAATCTATAAAAAAGAAAAATATGTTAATCGCAACCCAACTCAAAAGAGTGTTCGTATTTAAAAATAATGGACAAGAAACACGATTAGACGACCCCAACCAAGAATGGTCGGTAGAAATGGTACAGCATTTTTATGCACCTACCTATCCGATTTTAACCACCGCCAAAATATCTGCACCTCGTGTAAATGGCGAATATGTAGAATATCATTTTGAAACTTCCATCGGAACAAAAGGTTGAATTTTTAGCAATTAGTGGTTAGTGTATAGTGATTAGGATATAAAATCACACTCTAACCACTAATCGCTAATCACTAATTGCTAATCACTTAATAACTAACTATGTATGCAATCCAAAATAAAAGGCAACATCAAGCCGATACACGACCCCAAAGAGAGCGAATTACACAAAAAACTCTCGGAGTTTGCCCAATGGGTAAGCTGTCCCAAAGACCTTGCCCAAATCCAACAAGAGCAGAAAACCACCGCACCGAAGTCCATTTTACCAATGGTTTTCTAAAACATCGCTTTTTGCCCAAAGTCGGAAATTTTAGCGATTTCAAAGGAATACACGTAAAAAAATTACAAGGCGATTTACAAAAATCATTGGAGAGAATGGCAAATTTTTATGATTTTCAAGCCCTTGATATGAGCAAGTATGAATTTCCATACAATGTGGCATTGGCACTTGACCAAGCCCAAAAACACCTGCAACAAAATATGGATTGTTGGTATCGGATACAAGTGTGGCAGGACACAACCCCAAAGGCTTTTTTATCGTTTTTCTTTTCGGTAGAGGAAACTTTTCGCACAGACAACACGCTGTTTTACATTCCTGTGTTGCCTGTTTATAAACTACTGAAAAGCAAGAATAAAAGACACAAAAAAATAGGGCAATTGTTCCTGTCGGTTTTTGCTTATATAAGTCATAAAGTATATGTTCCTTATTACACTATGGACGATTGTTTTTTGGGATATATATACGAAAATTTCAATGATTGGATACTAAACGATTGGGACGACCCACAAGAAAAAGAAACATTTTCAAGCAATTTGCGACAAGCCCAATATGTAGGCGAACACTTGTATCAAAAAATCCGAAATCCCAAAAACCTACAACTTTTTGAAAAACGGATAAACGATTTTACGGCTTGTAATGAAACGGAAAAAGAGGTATTACGAATTTCAAAAGCCTTTTTTCAGTTGTGGCAGGAGTTTCCCTCTGCTGATTTATATACGCATTTAAACCGAGAAGAAATATCTGATGAAACAGAATTATTTACCATTGACAAATATGTTTCATTCGCTTTTGAAACGCAAAGTGATTTTTTTGAGTATCAAATCATAGGATTTGTGAATGGCGAATTTTCACAATGTGGAGAAATTGAAGTACCTACCTTTGTCAATCGTTTTGACGGAGTGTCCTCTTATTCTAATTTTAAATTTGAAAGCTACTTTTTTTCACTATTACATCAATTGATAAGCCTTTTAAATACTTTTTAAAAACCTTTAAAAATGAATACAAACCCTCAACCCTTAAAAGACCTTACGGAAAACTTTGGAGAACTTTATTATCCCACTTCGGCAGTAGTATTTTATCAGACTACCCAAAAATATAACACAAAATGTTACACGGAATTTGTACATCTTGACACGGACGGAACACCCCTATCGGCACAGCCTCTATGTAAAGAACAAGCCGAAAATCTTGCTAAAACTCTTGTTTGTGTTGATGATAAAAACAACGGATTTTGGCAATCCAACGGCTTACTTCCTGCCAACGTGTTATATGTCAATTCTGCTGAAAATGGCTATGTAATTTGGTACACAAAGGCTCAAAGGCGAAAACTATTGTTTGCCCCATCGCTTCAAATGGAAAAGGTATGTGTGAGTATTCCGCCACTTGTTTGGAAAGCCTATAAGGACAAACTTTTTGTGTATGCCCTTGCAAAAAATCGAAAACCAAGCCTAAAAACTCCTTTGCATTATGCTCCGTTTTTCAATGTATATGAAAATGGTAATGTCTGTATGGGGTCGGTACAAATTCAGATAACGAATAGTACCTATTTAGAAAACTTTATGAACCTTTGGGAAAGCTATTTTTTTGATAGTTATTTCTCACATCAATTGGGCAGTTATCCCATTATCAAAGGCAAAACCGATTTAAAAAACCTTTGGCAAGAACTCTCAAAAACGCAAAAGCCTTTTCCTACTGAACTTTTACAGCCTAACCATCAACAATTAGAAAATATTTTGTAGAGGAAAGAAAGATTAGAAAGAAGTAGAAAATCAGAATTAAAAAGAAAAAACAATGAAAAATACCGACACTTCCATAAAAAAAAGAGTGCATTTTGTACATAATTCCTTGCTCAATGCCACTAATCCCATTGAGATACATTTAATCGGAGCAGGGGGAACGGGTTCACAGGTGGTAACGGCTTTGGGACGTATGCACCACGCTTTACAACAACTCTCACACGCAGGTTTTTGCCTAACGCTTTGGGACGATGACACCATTACCCAAGCCAATTTAGGCAGACAACTCTTTGCCAAAACCGAATTAGGCTTACACAAATCCACCGCACTAATAAGCCGTATCAATCGCTTTTTTAGTACGGATTGGAAAGCACAACACCGAAAATTTGATACCGACACTTTTGTGGCTGCTTCTCAATCAATGCAGGGAAGTATTTATATTTCGTGCGTGGATACGGCAAAGGCTCGTTTTGAAATAGCCCAAATACTTACCGATTTAAAACGTCCCAATCATTATCACAATCCCCCGCTTTATTGGTTGGATTTTGGGAATAACCGCCATACGGGGCAAGTAATTTTGTCCACCATAGGCTCACACCCACAGCCCCAAAATGAGGAAATAATAGGTATTGAAAATCTACCCTTTGTAACCGATGAGTTTTATGATTTTTTTGCGAGTGGCGACCAAAATGAGGATACCCCAAGTTGTTCCCTTGCCGATGCTTTACTCAAACAAGACCTCTTTATCAATGCCACCCTATCGCAAATGGGAGCTTCCTTACTTTGGAATTTGTTTCGCAATGGGCTTACCGACAAACGAGGCTTTTTTCTGAATTTGCAGGATTTTAGAAGTCAGCCGATACTGGTTTGATATTTAAGTTGGGGGTTCAAGGTTCTCTGTTTGATGTTTAAGGTTTAAAGTTCCCCCTTTTGGGGGATAATTGCCTGTCGGTGCTACCGACCTTCTTTTCTTTGTTTTGCGGACAAAGAAAAGAAGCAAAAGAAAACCGCTTACTTACAGATGGTTTTTTTATGGGTTTATAATAGAAGTTTTCCTTGAAAATCAGTCATTTCTTATTAGAAAGAAGAAAGCCCCCTTACTTTAAATCAGAGGGCTTTACAGAGAGAAATAATGAAGAATGGCAAGAGATTATTTGTGGTAATTCGCTTCTAAAATACGTTGTAAATCACTTTCTTTAAAAAGAATTTTTCCACCGATTTGAATGTATGGAAGTAGCTTGTCATCACGATATTGTTGTAGGGTTCTTTTAGTGATATGCAGTAGCTCACAAACCTCTTTGCCCGTTAGGTAGATTTCGCCATTAAACACAGGACGAAAGTTTTTAAGAATAAATTCCGTTTGGGCTTTTAAGGCTTCTATTTGAGCCATATAATCGGTAATTTCTTGGTTATGATGCGTGAATAATTTCATTTTCAGTCATTTTGGTGTTTTGAGAATTTTGGGAAGACAACAATTGTTCTACATCGCTTCGTTTGAAATAATTCTTACGTTGAATGGACGAATATGGCAAAATTTTTCGGTCTTTGTAACCTTGCAATGCCCTTTTGCTGATACCAAGCATTAAACAGACCTCTTGGGTGTCCAACCACTTTTCTTGTAAACAAAGTCCTTTGTAGCTATTCACTACACTTTGTAAGGTTCCTATAAGCTGTTCTAATTCTTGATGCGTTTGCTCAAAAATCGCTTTTTCAATGACAATCACTTCCATTATTC
>NZ_BLBC01000016.1 GCF_009684755.1 Capnocytophaga felis | reverse complement strand
TGCTCTTTTTAAACACGCACTAAATAATAGAACATTCGCAATTATTTTTTATCTTGATTTACCTGATTTGTACAGAGGAGCGGGAGTATTTCGAGCAACTCTATATGTGCATAGTATTTTTGAAATTAGGTAAGAAAAGCAAGTAAATTGGATAAAGCCATTGAAGCATATAACATATATAAAAAGAATAAATAAACAGTCATACTATGCTCTTAGATTTGAATAAACAACATACATTCGTATCAAAACATCATCCGATAAAACTTATTGCTACTTACTTTGATAATTCCTGGTAATTAATTGTTTATAAATTAGTTGGAAACAAACTTTTCAAATTGAAAGATGAAATCAATATAGAAATAATGGATGAAATTTATGGCTATCATATTAATGAATTATCTATTTTTAACAGACAGCTAATTTAGGAACTCGCTTTAACAAAACGACTTCGCTCTTCCTCTCATTGCGAATTAAAAATTTTGAGGTTTAAAAATCATCAAAATTTGTGGACATCAATTAAAATTATTATTTTAAAGATAAAAAGATTTGTTTATCTTTTTTTATGTTTTATATATTTGCACCAAAATTTAAAACGCTAAATATGAATTTAGAAAATAATACTATTGGAGAGATTGTAGCTCAGGATTTTAGAGCTGCCGCAATATTCAAAAAGTACGGAATTGATTTTTGTTGCAAAGGAGGGCGAACTATTACAGAAGCTTGCAAGAAAAAAGAAATCAATCAAAATCAGTTAATAAATGAGTTAAAAACCATTCCGCAAGGAGGAAATGAAAATCTGAACGTAAGTGATTGGCCTCTTGACCTTTTGGTTAACTATATCGTGCGAATGCATCATAGCTATGTACGAGAAAAAATTCCGTATTTACTGCAATTTTTAGATAAACTTTGCAAAGTTCACGGAGACAGACATCCCGAATTGCTTGAAATCAATCACCTTTTTACGGAAAGTGCTTTTGATTTGCAAAGTCATCTGGAAAAAGAAGAACAAATTCTGTTTCCTTTCATTGAAGAATTGGTA
This sequence comes from Capnocytophaga felis, assembly GCF_009684755.1. Taxonomy (GTDB): domain Bacteria; phylum Bacteroidota; class Bacteroidia; order Flavobacteriales; family Flavobacteriaceae; genus Capnocytophaga; species Capnocytophaga felis. The sequence continues at coordinate 2,098 of NZ_BLBC01000016.1, read as the reverse complement.
AAAGCCTCACAAAATGGTAGGAAAACGCCTGTGCCTCACTTCGGAACAGTTGCCAACCCCATCAAAATGATGGAGCACGAACATAGTGCAGAAGGTGACCGATTTAAAAAAATCGCAACACTGACAGATGGCTACACCCCACCTGCCGACGCTTGCAACACGTACAGAGTTACCTTTGCGATGCTTCAAGAATTTGAAGATAATTTACATCGACATATTCATCTGGAAAACAACATTTTATTCTCAAAAGCTGTTGCATTAGAAAAACAATTGCAATAGAAAAAACGTTGGAAATTTCGGTTTTTTTGAAATTTCCAATGTTTATTTATGGATTTAATAAAACCAATACAATATTTTTTTATTTTTGTCCTCGTTGAAAAGAAAATTTTACATAGGTATTTTATTTATAGCTTTTTCCGTACTTTATAGCAGTTTACGGATGGGTGTGTATTTTACCTATTATCTTTTGGATAATGAAGGGTTTACGGAAAATTTCTGTCAGAATCAGGACAAACCTGAAATGCATTGCGACGGAAAATGTAAGCTTGCCGATGTAGCCTCTGAAAATGAGAAAAATAACGACTTTAATTTTGAGAAATTCGCCACAGACTTCAATTGGATTACTCACGAGAATTTTTCGTATTCCATTTTTTTAAAACAACAAAATACACAACACAAATTTTACCACAGAAACCCTTATTGGGAAAAAATTCACTTTGCTATTTTTCATCCCCCTATTTTCGTGTAATTTTCTTCATTTTTGATTGATTTTTGCTATCAATATACTGATTTTGTCAGGCTGAACGAAGTCGAAGCCCCGACATTGCAAAACTCAATCTTTTAATATTTTGAAGATAAAAAATATCTTCAAGGGCATTTTTTGTCCCAAAAACAACGAAAATTATTAATTTAAATAACAATTTAAGATGAAAATAACAACATATATCACTATTTTATGTGCTTTTTTGATTGTTTCTTGTTCGAAAGACGACAAAAACATTGAAAAACCGATTGAAGAAACAAAAAATATCAGTCCTGCAGCACCTTCCGATATTCCTACACCTTCGGATAAACTTAAAGAAGTGGCAAATTTCACCGAAAATAATCACTTAATTTCCGTAAAAACTGTCAATGGAGCTTTATACACAGGATATAATGATGTTTACCTCACCATTACAGATGTAAAAACAGGTAAAGCATTGTCGGCTGAAAAAATCAATTTCCTGCCAATGATGCGTATGTACGACAATGGCGATTCGAAAAAAATCAAACATTCACATTCGTGTCCGCATACTGAAAATTTGATGCAAGTAAACGGCAATCATTATCGAGGATATGCTGTTTTTCAGATGAATACGGGCGAACTTGGACATTGGGATTTGAATTTGAATTACACCATTTCAGGCAAAGAATTTCAGGTTAAGGAACAACGCATCGAAATTCAGAAACAACCTAAAGAAAGTCATCTGAAATTTACAAGATTTAAAGGAAAAGACGGAAAAACGTACATTTTGGCACTTATCAGCCCAATGCAACACCGTATCGGGCGCAACGACAATGTTATAGCAGGTTTGTTCAAAGCGGAATCGATGGTTTCTTTTCCGCAAGCAAAAGATTTCTCGCTTTTGTTAGACCCGCGTATGCCCGGAGCTGATATGCAAAATCATTCTACACCCTTTGATGACTTCAAAGCACAACCCGACGGTTTCCACAAAGCCAATATCAACTATTCAATGAGTGGTTACTGGGAACTGAATTTCCGAATAAAAAATACTGAGGGTGAAATCATTGCGGGAACAGAAATCCCTAAAACTCCGAAAACCCAAGAAGATTTTGACACCGTTAGTGAGGTACACTTGCGAGTAGATATTCCTGAAGGAAAATAATTTTTTTAGTATGAAAAGTACGGTAAGGTCTCTTTCATATTGAAAATCTTCAAAAGAAATTGATTTTACCATACTTTTTAAAACAATCGCTACAACGAATGAAAAATATTTTTTTCGGCATATCTGTTTTGCTGTCAGGGATTTTGTTTGCCCAAAAAGTGCAAGAAAAGGATAGTGTGGTTCATCTTTCGGAAGTGATTATCAAAGGTTTG
>NZ_BLBC01000015.1 GCF_009684755.1 Capnocytophaga felis | reverse complement strand
CGAAATTTTACCACAAACTCCCAAAAAAGAAAGTGATTTTGATATTAAGGAGTTTGTGTGAGAGAATACAAGCGCAAAGAAGTAGTTTCTCGATAGAAAACTACCTTTTTTATACTCCACTTTCATATTTGTTCATCAACTTCTTCTCCGATATTTCTCAAGTAGGCATTTAAGTCAATTGCAGGTATTGTCCCGATTGCTTGTTGTAAATATCTTGTTAATTGCATAAAAAAAGTTACAAGGGAATGGTCTGCATTACTAAATTTTATTTTATTGAACTTTCTTTTTGCATAAAAGTCTAAATAAGCATCTTGCCCAACAATAGTAATTTCTTCGTTTGGGGTATAATCTATGTAAAAACTTCCATAATCAGTAATACAGCCTAAATCAATACTTTTTAGATTTTCTAATGCTTTTAAATGTTCTTCTATCGTATCATTATTTTTGTGTGTGAAAGTGTTTGTAGTACATAAAATTCCACCAATAATTTTAGTCAAAGGACGAGGGTTAAATTTTGTTCCTCCATTGATGAAACTTGCTGCTTCTCTTTTCAACACTCTTACGCTTTCTATTTTCTCACCTGCATATTGAATATAGGTTTTATTTTTAACATTTCCTTTTATATCAGGTTTTACTTCAAAAACAGCATAAACACCTTCGGCAGGTATGTAATAAAATCCATTCTGATTAAAAATAAAAGGTGTAAACCAATTATCGTAAATCACGATGTCTATTTGTTGGCTTGTATTGCCTTCGTGGTCTATTACTATTGCTTTATCAACGCAATATCTGCTCGGCAAATATTTGCGTAACCATTCTATCCAAGCATTTTCTAAAGCGTCACCTTTTGAACCTGGATGTTCAATAAAATCCCTATTTGTGCTGAGTTGAGCAGACATTTGTTTTTGCAACCCATTGAATAACTGTTTTAAATTAACTTTACTCATATTTATATAATTTATTTTCAAACCAAACATAAAATCCGAAATCAAGTTTTGTTTGGGAATACCCAAGAATCAGTAATACAGGATTTACAGGACAATTAGGGATATTAGATATAGTTTTCATTGCTAAAATATCGGTTGTACTTGGAGTAGAGCTATTGTCAGGATGTGTGTGCCATTCTCCGACATAGATTTTTTTAGGCGTTTCGTTATAGTAATTTTTAAGTTCTTTATCAATACCTCTTGTATTTCTTTCAAAAGAGTATTTTGATGATTTAAAACTTTGAGGAAATATAGTATTTGTTATATGTAGATGCTTATTGTCATTACTATAATATCCAATCAAAAAACCTCCAAATTCATTTGGATAATGACTTTTCCCTTTTTCTATCAGGATATTTAATAATTCATTATCAATTTCGATACTCAATTCTATTTCTTTTACTTTTAAAATCAAAATTCGTTTAATTTTATAGCTACACAATCTGTATACTCAGTTTCTATCACGAAATTTCTCAAAGACTTGTTTTTCTCAAATCTTGAATTGATATGTTTAATTGCAAACTGAACAAGAGTATTTATATCATTATAAGAAGCCTTGAATGTGGGACTCCAACAGCCTGTTGGATTATATAAATCATCAACATCAAATTCTAAAACATTTCCATTAAATTGGGTATCAATAAAATGGTATCTATTACGCTCGGTTGCACACACTAATTGTTTTGCGTGGTTTGATATTGAAAGGTTCAACAGTTTTGACTTTATATTTAATTGGCTCAACACATAAAGCAAATCATTATCGGCTGTACAATCAAAAATTATATCATATCCATTAAGATAGTTTTCTATTTCTACCTTTGTTTCTTTGTTAGTTAAATGAGATTTTAGAAAAAAATCAAGCATTCTTGAAAATTCATAACCGCCTTTTATTGGCTCAAAAAAGGGAGATATTAGACATAATTCATCTATCAAATCATTAACTTTATTGGTAATACCTGAAAAGAATGAATATTCTGACCGACAAACATTTTCTGGTTCTTTTACATCAATATCTATAAAATTAATTTTTGTACAACCACACCTTACTAAAGTCTTTGCTATGATACTTCCAATAGCTCCTATTCCAACAATTAGAATTTTACCATCGGTTAATTGCTGATTCAATTTTCCTCGTCCAAAAAAATATTTATAGGAACAATTCCTTGTCATAGCCCAATCAATAATCGTTTCACCATCCAATCTTGTTAGCCATTGTTTATTTACTTTTTCGCCATAAATAGGGAACTTACCTATCTCTAATATAATGGCTTGCCAGTGAATTTCTTTGTCAGAAATATTATATCCTATGAATAAAGGCAGTGTTTTGCCTTGTTCTTTTGATTTTTTTTGTTCGACTCTATGAAGAAAGGTTAAAAAATCTTGTGGCAAAAGCGATTCAAAATCCTTCCAATTTTCAAAAACCCAACGCTGATTTTTACTTGGCTCATCTTTTATAAAAATAAATAATCCTGTACAATAAGGTAAATTTTTAAGTTGAAAATTCCAATTTACATCTACTAACTTTTTTCTGTCTTTATCCAAAAAAACTTGAAAAATATTACTTTGGATATTTTCATTATGAAAGACTCCACTACTCATTATTGAGTAGTCGATAAAACCAAATTGATTTTTATGAAAAACATAATCAACCTCATTAAAAAAGTAAACAAAATGTCCTCCTTTAAACGCTTTTGGATTTACGATAAGATGTTCATAATGAGAGTCTAAATCTTTATTGATATAGTATTTTTTTATCCAAACTTTGACAGCTTCAATATCATATACCAATTTTTTGGATAATATAGGGCTATGTGCTGTATGAATACAAATAGAACCATTAGCCATAATATGCTTATATTCTAAAAGTTCATCATTGGAAAACTTAATAGTTTCCGTATCGTGAATTTTAAAAGGGTATTGTGGACTGATGGTTACGTTGAAATTTAATGGTTGTTCCAAACCTTCAACAAAAACAGAGATACATCCTTCAATGTCAAACTTACTTTGCTCAAAAGGCTTAATAAGTTTGACATTGGGAATGTTCTCTATTGTAGAATTGATTTCACTAACTCTATCATTCATTTTTTATCCAAAATTTAATTTCGGAGGAGGTATAGGCATACCGCTACTAGTATTGTATTTGTTTTTGTTGTCTTCTTTGAACTTCAGATTTTCAGGAAAATAGATTTTGATGTTTTCTTCATTTTCTTCAATCCTATTAAGCATATTTTTCATATCATATGACAACTGTTGCTTTTCATTATCAGTCAAGGTATCAACCAAATTATTAGCACTATTCCCTGGGTCTTTCAGTGTAAATCCGTCATTGGTAACATTATCCCTGATATATTCCATCACAGATTTCAGTTTATTCCATAAATCGCCTGTTATTTCAACATTATCAAATGCTTTTATTGTAATAAGTTCAAGAAAGAAAGATTTGGTTGGATAATTATATTTAGTATTTTTCCAAACTTTCAAGAGGCGAATAATTTTTCTTATTGAATCTTTTTCAGCAGTAGCTCTATCTTTAATATTATTAATTTGAGCTACAATATTTGTTTTAATGCGTTCACTCCCAGCGTTGATGTTCCCATACTTATGATAAACATAGAGATTGAGATTTTTATCCTCAGAATATTGTCCTTGATTAAATTCTCTACCAGGCACTACATCAATTTTTATTCTATCGCCATCTTTATCTTCGTAAAAATCTAAACCTATTGATACTTTTTGTTTTCTTACTTCGGCTCCATTTTTATATTCTTCATATAAAAAATTATATACATCCTCATACATCTCTTTTAATGTACCATTTGTTCCGAATGCATTACGCTTAAAAGGAGAAACTAAATCAAAATCAAATTTAGTGTTAATCGCTGTATTCTTAGCATAAGAACCTGAATTAAACGGAGAATATATATTTGAAGAATATTTTTTCTCCAAAGCCTCCTTTATTTGAGTCTTTTTATCCCTATGCTTATTCAATAAACCTTCTTCTTTACTCATCTTATGAGAGTCAATAACTGTTTCCAAATAATCTTTTTTATTCATATTAATTAAAATAAAATTGTTTGTCTTATCTCGTCAAAAAACATTCCAAATGCAACAAATATAACATTTTGACAGAAAGAGGGTGTGTTTTAGCCATTTTGACAGCTTCTCAAAAGTCTATACTTACCCCTATGTTCATTCCATTTTGTTTATCATCACATCGAAGTAAGGTTGTTGGCTCCACAATTCTTTGTTTCCAATCACATAGCAGCGTTTTTTTGCACGAGTAAGAGCTACATTGAGCATATTAGGCTTTGAAGATGCCCACTTTCGGGTGCCTTCTTTTTCCGGATGACTTCCCAACACAAGAAAAACTACATCTGCTTCTTTTCCTTGGAATGTGTGAATCGTACCACATTGAACTTTTTCGTAAAATTTTAATATCTTTTCACATTCATTAGCTACTAATTTAAAAGGAGATATAACATAAATCTTACCCTTATATCCGTTTTCCCTTAGTTCATCTACTTTGACTTTTAACAATTCTATTTCTTCTCTTATGACTTGGCTATCTCCAGAACCACTACCTTTTACATCAAACCAACAAGACGTGCCAATATATTCGCATTCTTCCTTATCTTCTGTACCTTTTACCATCTGATTGTTGTAAGCAATTTCATTGGCAATATCAAACATTGGATTGAAACATCTACGATGGGTTCGTAAAGGGAATCCCGTCCATATGCTATATTCATCATTTCCCATTAAAGTCCCATATTGAGATATTCTATCTGCTAACTGCTGAACAGAAGTGTTATACGGTGACCAATTGCTTTCTACATTTTGGTAAGAGATTAATTTGTCAACCAAACTTTTAGGAATAGTAACAACAGGTTCCACCTGTAAAGGATCTCCTACAATAACACATCGTTTTGAACGTTGTATTAACCCAACTGCCGACTGAGGTGTTGCTTGTCCTGCCTCATCTATCAGCAACCAACCTATCTGATTTTTAATCATATTCGGGAATAACCTACTTGCCGATGCCAATGATGTTGAAACCACCGGAATACAAAAGAAAAAAGTATCCCAAAGTGTGGTAGTAAGCTCATCTGACACTTTTGCTCTACCCAATATCATATCAAAGAAAGCATTCAGATTATTTTTGAATTGTTTTGCATTGGCAAGAATTGTAAATTTGTGTACATCAAGAGCTTTTAGAAAAATTTTGCTACGAAGTTTGGCTATTTTTTCTGAGTGGTAGGGTGAAAGCAAATGTATATCCTTTAAATCTTTGTTATAAAAGTTTTCATCAAAAATATTTACTTTCTCTATCTGATAATCTTTACATAGCTGAGTTTTTAAATTCTCATATTCTCTTTTGAATTCTTCAATTTGTTCCAATTCGATTTGAATATTTTTTAACCGATTGATAATATTACTTTTCTCTGACTCAACCTTCTTAATTTCATTGTTTATTTGCTTTAATTCTAATGAAATATTATTAAACTCATTCCACACTTGGTTTATCTCATTATTCCATTTTACAAAGGATTGTGTATTGAACAGTTTATGGAAGAAAAAGAATATAGGTTTTTGGGTATTGATAGCATCTAAAGAAGTTTTTAATGCATCTCTTTCTTTTTCTACTCTCTTTTGTTCGGATGTCAACTTCTGTAATTCAGTATTAAGCTGATCTTCATAATTTTTATTTTCATCTTTCAATTTTTCTAAATCTGTCTTTCGTTGGACATTTTTCGAATAATCATCAAATCTGTTATGAAAATCGATGGCAGTATTTTTGAAAATTTTGAATTCTTCCAACAAAGAAATAAACTCTTTTTTAGCAATTTCAAAATTGTCTTGATGTTGCTTTTGTAAATCTTGATTTTTTACTAAGTAATTATAAAAATTAATAGCATTTTCATCTATAATAGCTTTGTTCTTACCATTTCCGATTAAATTTCCTTTCTCATCTTTTAAAAATGATTTCCAAAAGAGGTTATTGAATTTATTCTTGTTTTTTGAATTACCCAATGCAGCAGCTAAAATTCCCCAATTTTCATCACCTGTAAGTTCCTCTTTTGCATATTCACCAAAATAATCAGCATATGGAAAGGCTGCATTTTCTCCATATTTATCAATTTTTTTGGCTTGTGGTAGTTCTTTGCTGATATTTTCTACCGCAGAATTATTATTACTTGCTACAACAATTCCGTAATTCTTTTGTAAAATAGCATTTAATGGATAGATATAAAGATATTTGTCTTTAATATCTATTTTTTCACCTTTTTCAAAAAGATTATCAATACCAATATTTAAAATTGCCTTAGCTCGGTCTACTATGACTTGAGCAATAACATCCAATAAAAGGGTAGTTTTGCCTGTTCCGGGAGGTCCATTTATTCCCTGTATTCCCGAACTATTGCCTAATTCTTTAAAAATGGTATTCACCGCTCCCAACTGTGCCGTACATAATCCATATTTGGGCGTTGATGGCCATTTTCCTTCTGTGAGTTGCTCTGGATTTATGGTGTTGAAAAGATTTTTTTTATTCTTTATTAAATCAAATCTTTTTTGAGTAGGTTGGAGGGTTAGATAACTTTGCACAGTTGATGAAAGCTCGGTATAATCGTCTATTAATTGGTTCAAGTCATCCAAGAAGAAACTATTCAGAAAAGCATAATCAACTTCAATATTCTTACCAACTTCTTTTTCAGTGAAATATACTTTAATTTCAGCGTCATTCCATTGGCTTATACTTCTAAGATATGCTATTTCTTTTTCAATAAATTCCCTCGTAACAGAATTACCTTTTGGGTTTTCATCATCAGTAGTTTTTAGGATATTAAATCTTTCCAAATACTCATCTGAAACATTATTCAATAATCTATAAACCGATGAAATTTCCCTACATTTTTTCAAAACATCCAACCCCAAAACAAAACTTGCCAAAGTATAACTTTTGGCATCGGGACATCCTTTTTCATCAAGTATTATGGAAGACAGACAAGTAAACCCGATAGTTTTTTCTTTCCATTGGTTCTCTTTTTCGTCTGGAAATAATTCTTCTATCTGCTTAATAACATTTTCTTTTGAAACTTTTCCAAAGAAGAGTGTGTAAATTCTTTTTTTATCCTTTTTGGTACTTTTATCCGTTTCCCAAGGAAGCTTATTTTCTCCATTCAATAGTTTTATATTTTTAACATCCAAATCAGGTAGATTGAATATCTCCACATTTCTCCAAAAATGTAAAATGTCTTTTTGAGTCATAATAAATAGTTATTTCTAAGAAAACTTGTTAAACAACGTAATTTATAAACGGGTATTAAAACCATACTTCTTCTCTCTGTTTTTGAAGGCTTGTACTCCACCTTCTAATATTTCGCAAATATGTTTATTGACTTCAGGATTTTCAAGACTTCCCGATAGATAAGAGAGTTTTTCATTATTATTTCTAGCAACTACTATTTGTTCCGCGTCTGCGTTGACTACCAAATTAGCATTATGAGTAATAATTATAATTTGTCTATATTTCTTTAAATCTTTGAATAAATCAACAAGTTCTTTTATAATGAACTGATTATCTAAATCGTCTTCTGGTTGGTCGAAAATAATAGGTTTGGAAAATGCCTCGGTAGCCAATTTCATTTTCAAATACATTGTTCCCTTTTGCCCAACAGATAATTTATTAATATCTTTTCCTTTATATTTTAAAATCGGATATACTTTTATATATTTGCCTCTTATCTCTTCATCGAACAGTATTTCTTTCAATGTATCACCATAAATTCCGTTAGCATAATATGCTTCAATGTATTTTTCTTTGATAAGTTTAAAAAAAGTTTCTAAATTGTTTACTCCAAAATAATTTTCTTGGGCTTTCTGATTGTTTTTTACCCTCCATTCTGTACCATTGATGCAGCGATATATTTCTCCATAAAAAGCCTCTTTATCAAAATCTATTTTGACCTCAATATCCAAATCTTGTAAGAGGCTTTGCATAATTTTTTTTGCTGAAGATTTAGACTTTCTCGCTCTTCAATATTTTTAAATTTATTCCAATCCTCTAATATCCATTCTTTTTGCTTTTTGTATTCATCTTCTATTTTGGAAATCAGAGATTTTTGAGTATCTGCACCTTCAAAAATCTCTTTCTGTAAGTTTTCTTTTTTTATTTTCTTCTCATTTACATCTTTTATTTGCGTCTGAATAATTGAAAGTTCATTTTGGTATTTATCTACATCTCTTAATAGTGTAGTTAAATCACCTGTATAAAATTCGCTAAACTCAGTTTTTATAGCTTCTTTTCTTTCATTTAATAAACCTAACTGATTATCTATTGCAGTAATTAACTCGTGTATTTTATCAAGTTGGGATACAAATATTTGTTCCACTTCAATAATAGGAATACCCAAACCATAATTTTCATTTAAAGAATCAATATTCTGATTTAATTCATTGCTTTTTTGTATTAAACTCTGTTTAAAGTTTGAAAGTTGATTTTTCTTATTAATTTCAGTATTTATTTGTTTTAATATTTCTGAATACTTCTCTAATTTTTCTTTATTCTCTTTTGTTGTAATATTGCTGATAAATTGTTGTTGAGTATTTTCTCTCTGTTGTAATTCTTCAAGATTATTTTGTGGGTTGTCAAGAAAATTTTTCAATGAGTGTAGTTTATCAAGTTTATTAGAAATTTCCTCATTTAGATTTCGGTCAAATGTGATTTTTCTAATATTAGCCATTTCACTAATAGCTTCTGCTAATTCTTGTTTTTCAACAATATTCTTTAATTCTCCCTGACTAATATAAATAAAATCAAGAGCGTGTTTTGAGTTCTTTTTTATAGGAAAAGGCTCTATCTCTTCCTTATTTTTAATAGTTTTTGAATATATAACCTCAATATTGTTATTTTTCAAAAAATCATCATCTTTTTCAATTGTCTTAATTTCAAAACTGGTAGAAATATATTTCATCAACATACTTTTTCCTTCTCCTCTTCCTCCTATAATAGTTACAAGATTAGAATTCAGGGGGATTTCTTGTGTTGATTTGTCAAAATATAATTCATCATTACTAAATATTTTTTCGTCATCCTTAAATTTAATGGAAGAAAAAAAAGGTTTATCATAATCTAGTTCTGGATTATACTCTTGTATTTTTACTCTTTCCTCTGGTTCATAAATAATTTGTTTTAAACCCTCAAATGTGGGGTCTGCTTTTATCCAACAATTTTCCTTTAAAGTATATTTTTTAATATCGTGGTTGTCAGATGCTATAACCATTGGGATATATTTATGTATAGCAGGAAAGACAATGTTTATGTAGTCTTGCTTGTCACTTGATGCTCCAAGTTCATACACATCTACATTAGATGCTATATCGGTTTTTTGTGCTATTGCGTGAGGTAGTGAATTTGTAATGTTTTCAATATTGTTTGTTTTCTTTCCAGCGTGAATTGTTATTATTCCTCCTAACTCTCTAACCAATTTTATAGTATCTAATAAATCACAATAAACTTCATTATGTTTTTTGTTTAGTCCCTTGATATTTTTGATGTTTGTATTGTTTTCTAATTGTCCCCAAATAAATGATAAGTTACAATCTTCTGAAAAAATAGCTATAAAGTGAATAGGCTCTTTTCCCCTTGCATCAGCCAAAAATTCAATACCAGGTAAAACTGTTATCCCTTTTTCGCTTCCTAATTGTTGTAATTCTCTTATTCTTTCGATATCTATAATGTGATGGTCTGTAATTGCAACAACAGATATTTTATTTTCATATAGTTTATCTATTATTTGTTGATTTGTAATGCCTTTATCTTCATAATCATAAGATGACGGTGTATGAAAATGCAAATCCCATTTTCTCCATTCTGAGCCTCTGTTATTCATAATTTAA
>NZ_BLBC01000014.1 GCF_009684755.1 Capnocytophaga felis | reverse complement strand
AAAAGTTTAGACAGGTTTAATGTTAAGTATCTTGTTGAAATATTTCATCCAATTAAAAATAATAATAGAAAAAATCACGTTTATTTTAAGTTGAATGAAAATCACTAATTGTTTGATTTATAATTTCTTGTTTAACTAAATTCAAAAAAATATTGGCTTGCTATTATAAATATATTATATACCAAAATATGATATATGTATATAGTATATTAATATATGCAATATAATATAATAAAACAAAATAAATACTTCTTTTTAATAGTAAAAGGATTAAAAAAGTGGTAATTACAAATTTTTAGTTATAAATAAGAGGTAGTGAGGTACCGATGTGTTTATGACTAAAAATTTGTATTTTATTGATTAATAGTGTTTTATTTTTGTTTTGTAAAAGTAAAATGAAATTAAAAATAAATAGGCGAAATCGTTGCGAAAAAAGATAAAAAGGGCGTTCTTTATTGTATCTTAAATGATGTATAGGGAGGTTGATATCCTAAAAAATAGCGAAAGGTTGTTATGAAAATCCAAATGTAAAAGTTTGGATTTTTTTTGTTTTTAGTAGGTCATAAAACATTGTGTAGAAATGGGGGAATTACTGTAAAAGAAAGTAATATGCCGAAGAAATATGGTACTTTGTAGGTGATTTGTGTTGCTTTGCGTGTCCTTTTAGGCGGAATGTTACAGCCTAAATCAAAAATAAATTAACTATGAAAGTATATTTAAGAGTTCGTAAGGGACAACTAAGTAAAACAAGAGAAGGACAAGGAAAGGTAAGAAAAAATAGTCTTTACTTGGTGTACTATGATAATGAAACTAAAGTTAAAAGGTATGAGTTTCTGAAATTGTACATTTATGATAAACCACGAAATTTTGTTGAGAAAGAACATAACAAAGAGACAATGTTGTTAGCTGAAGCAATACGCTCTGAAAGAAGTTTGGAGTATCAAAGGAATAAACACGGATTTTTTGATAGGTTTAACGAAAAGGTAGGGCTTCTTGAATATTTTCTTAAAATAACAGAGAAAAAATATGATTCTACATCGAATTGTAATGTTTGGCATTGTGCATATCAACATTTAAAAAACTTCTGTAATTCAAAAGAGATTTTGATTTCAAAGGTAGATGAGACTTTCTTGGAAAGATTTAAAAATTATCTTTTGAAAGAAAACATCGGAAGAGGAGGAGTGAAGTTGCAACAAAATACAGCTTTGTCGTACTTCAATAAATTAAATGCGTGTTTTAAAGAAGCTCACAGAGATAAATTGATATATGAAAATCCGTTTGTTAGAGTGAAATTGATAAAAGAAAAGGAAACGAACAGACAATATTTGACTTTGGAAGAAATAAAAAAATTGGTCGTTACAGAGTGTTTGTATCCTGTTTTGAAAGATGCGTTTCTGTTTAGTTGCCTGACAGGGCTACGTTTTTCAGATATTGAGAATTTGACTTGGAAGAATGTAGTTAATGAAAATGGTATTTGGTATTTGAAATATATACAAAAGAAGACGAAAAGTGTAGAGAATTTACCGATTAGTGAAGAGGCTGTAAAAATTATTGGTAAACGAAAAAAAGATAATGATAAAGTATTTGAAAATCTGATATATAGTGCACATCACAATAAGATATTACACAAGTGGATAAAAGATGCAGGAATTGATAAACATATAACATTTCACATGGCAAAGCATAGAGAAATTCGTAAATGTCAAATAACCAGTAGATTAGTTTGATTATCAATAAGGGATGGTAACGATAAGGAAACCAGTGAGCTTCTACACTCTACCTCATTTTGCCATTTTAAAGAACCACTTTGTAAGTTGCAAAGATAAGAGTATATCGTGAGAAAAAAGAATTTTCTCTGAGTTATTTTCGTAAAGCTGTCCATTGGGGCTGCTTTTTGTTTTCCGGGTATTCTATTCTTATGATAAAAAGCAGTCTCCGGAGACTGCGTTTTCTGTTTTCGCCTAGTTTCTCTGTCTGCACATCCTCCACTTATGCCCATATATCATGTCGGGATCGGTTGTTTGTTGTCAGCGGCAAAGGTAGTTCCGGGCTTTTACGGACAAAAAAGGTCGGGGCGGCAAGCCGTTTAGACGACAATCTCCACACTTCCATTTCATTGCAGGTAGTATTCTCGCCGTAAAACCTTGTTTGTCCTAAGCCCAACCTTTTTACGCCACTGAAACGAAAACGACCGACCCGACGGAAAGACGCATAAAAAATGTTGGATATGCGAGAAGCAGGGAAAAAGAAAAGTTGAAACTCAAACTCCCTCACCTCTGGAATCTGCATAAAATCAGACAAGATGATTTTTTCCGAAGTAAGGACGGGACAGATAACCGTTCAAGAAGAACAGACGGAGTAAAGCGGTCGGCAGATTTGTCGACTGCTCCTTTCTTTCGTGAGCTCTGGGCGGACAAAGAGAGGAGCAAAAGTCCCCCAATGAAAAGCACCTCGTTACTTTTGACAGTGAGTTGAGACGACTCAAAAGTAACAAAAAGCTAATTCCTCCATTTAACTATTCTTTATGTTTCATATCTATGAAATCAATATTATCTCTCATATCTAGAGTCACGATATTTTTATGTATCTCCAAAAGTCCTTCCCATTGAAAAGATTAAGGAGTTCTATGTGCCTGCTCAGAATCATCTCATTCATTTTATATATTTTTCATTCCAAACATAACTTTAATCACTTCCTTATAAGCATGTCCAAACTTCTTTTTGTCTTTCTCGGTCATCTCCAATTCCCATTTATTCATCACATAATACCGAAAGGAATTACATCGTGTTACAATGTCTCGTCCTTTTCTTATATAAGTTTGGTAACCATACAGAAGATTATGGAATTTCCGAAAGTCCTTATACGACCACAAAATCCATCATCTGATTCATATCACCTCCATCTGCGATTTTTCTATGAACCCTCATGTCTTTATATTCAAACATAAACAAATGATGTCGTGTTTTGATAGCAATATCAGGTGCTGATTGTTGCGCCGCAAAACAATGCTTATTGTAGATTTGAATACGCTTGTCGCCTATCATAAGTTTCACCAACTCATAGAACAATTTCTCCTCCGAGAAATCTTTTGTTAACAAGTTCATAATGGTTTTTTCAGAATAGACCAGTTTTAATTCTTCTTTTACACTCCACCAAAAGCCATCGAACAATAAATGCGTATAGTACGGTTGCGATACTATTAGGTATTCTTCTTCGGACATCTTCAGCACAGGATACTTTCTGAAACAGGTATTATCTAGCAACTCCTGCTCGGCAAAGATTGTATCCATCTTGTTTACATCCCATATATCAATACATTTATCTGCAATATATGTAGTAAACTCATCCCATAATCGTAAAGCATTAGTTTGTTTATAGTCTTGGCGATGCACACAATATAGACCTTCTTTAAAATTCTTTTTATCGTGATAAACAGCCAAAGGCATTTGCGCCAACAATATATAACTGAACTCATTCTGGAATCCATAATTATTCACAACCCTTCTGATGGCTTCACCCACCTCTTTGTGTTCTTCCCAAATTTGGTTAATGCCACAAACTTAAGAATCTGTGCTTTTTCCAGTTCCTTCTTATTCTCACCAAATAGATCGATATTCAGTACATCTTGCTGCATAATAATCTTTGCATCTCGAATATCTGTGTCACCATCTATCCTTACCAAGATTTCCTTTTCACGCTGCATCTCCATACTGTTCTCCAGCAAAATGGCTTTCAGCAAAGCTTCGTATGCCTCAAAACTTTCACCTATACCCTCTCTTTCATTGGGAAGTCTCAATACTTTTATTAATAGACGATAAAGTGCTCGATGATTAATCAATGTCAGCCAGGTACTATTAAATTTTTCCTCTAGTGCTTTCAATCGGCGAAATAGTTGCTCGACTTCAGACCTTTCCCTATAGTTTTGGAACATAACCAGAAGCCCATGTTTCGCTTCCATTGAAAAGCTATCAAAACAGTCCACACTAATCATGTGAACTACACCTTCTATCAGCCATCGTTTGTTGATGCCTGTAAGGTATGTCTCCAAATCTTCTACTTGTCCATTAAACAAGTCTGTATATTCTACTGTCTTGGTAACATAAGAGTGATGTCCCAATAGTTCAGGTTGTTTGGTTATTGCACTCATTATATCTATTCTCAACTCTTCACCGTCCAAAAGTCTTTCACCTGCCATATACCTACTGAATGACATGGTCTGATTCATAACATTTGTCATCATATCGCCAATATTAATTGTCGCGAGATCAAAGGTTGTTTGCTTATAGTAGCGAGTAAAGTATTTTAGGAATCCGTCCTTTTTAAAGTTGCCCTTATAAAGGGTAAGAGTTCCTAGATCCATTAATATCAGCGGGCATATTCTCTCGTAATCAATTCCCTGACGAGTGCACTCTTCACGCATCTTTCTCTGCAAGTAGTTTTTCCAGCCTGCATCTACTTGTCTTGCATCAGCTAATACCAGTACCATGAATATTCTGCTATCTCTATCTATGTTCTTATCCCAAGCAAATTCTCCTTCCAAAATCCTCTTAGCATTCCTAATAAGCTGTCCTACAGCCTTATAACGTCATTTGTTTTTCTTAGTATCCAGATAGCCACAAAGTCTTTGTCAACTTCATTCAAGAGTATCTGCATGGTTCCTTCTGCCTTGACCTCTTTGGGTATTTTGACATCCTTGCATTCAAACAGTATAACATTCTTTCCGTCTCGAATATAAAAATCTGGAGGAGAACTCAACTTCTTCTGGGGAACTACATTCCTACATTCATCGTCAGCAAGCGAAAATCATCCATGTGTGTTAGTTACTTCTTTCAGGCAATTTACCAATATAGTCTTTTCCGAAAACTCTGTTGTAAAGATTGTATTAAACCCCTGCATATTATCAGGGTACTTACATTTCCACAAATCATTGAATATGAAATATAGCCCATCAAACATCCTATAAATCATAAATGAAACATCTATGACGACATATTCGTGAGGTGCTATCTTAATAAATGGTTTCTCTCTAAAAGTTTGATAATCCACATTATCTTCCAAGGGGATGACTTCATGAATGTCAATGGAATCTCTATCCACTATCTGCTCAGATAATAATTCTTCTTCATCCCTAAGTCGTTCAAAGTTGATAACACCGGTTTTATCTCTGGCTAAAGCTAAAATGCTCCAATATGTTCTCAAATAATATTTCCATGATGTAAGACCGTATACTTTTAGAAATTCATCATATAGGTCTTTGAGTTGAGGATGCTGGGACACAAAATTGAAGAACTTAACAGTTCGGATATTCTGATTCCTAACCAATTCATTAATATCTGATTCCTGATTTATAAAGTCATTATACGCAAACCTCGACATCAAAAGACAGGCTAAATACAATTCTAAATCATTCTCTTGTTTGTATGGTGATTACCCTTGATTTCTGTTAAGGGTAATTTCATTGGCTATCAAAAAAGCAATGTATAAATTTTTCTCTAATTGCGCAATGTTATCAGAACCATCACTTTCTGGCATAGCCATGATGTATTTCAGCAAAAGTAGCGGTGTCTCGCTGCCAGTTGCATATTCCATCGGTTGTTGCTTTCTTTCTGTCTCCAGTGCGAAATAGGCTTTATACCTATGGATTGCACCAAGTAACTGGTCTAAATTATTAGGACCAAAGAAGAATCTCGACACATCAATCTGAGTCGTTTTCTCATCTCTGAAATCAGGATTATAGAAAGGTTTACCAACCAACTTATTCTGCATATTTGAAACTAACCTGATAGCCCAAATACGCGGTAATCCAGCAAGGAGTTTTTCGAGAGGATACATTTCTCCATTTGGGTACAATTGTTTGTATCCAACAATTCCTGTCAGCTCTCCTTTATTATATATAGCCATCTTATTTTGGAATTTTAACATATGTATTTTCTTATACCTAGCTGTCATCTTTGAATTCCCCAATAAACAACATCAAATAATTGTTCATAGAAGCCATTAGAGCAGTTTGATTTTAGAAACACATCACAGCTTCATCAAACTATGTTTTACCCTATAGGGATAGTAAATTCAGTCCTGCTTTGTGGAATTTGAAATGCTTATTCTCTTACTGAAACATATAGTCATTCTTCTTTTGATTCCTCTTCTTTTTCAGTACAAAAAGGAAGTTCTTTACCGAAAGTTTTCACTTTTTTATAAGACCTTTCAAGTATTAATTTTCGGCTTATACATTCAAATTATAGCTTATTCTGCAAAGTTACTCACACATAATGAGAAAGACGAAGAAAATGGAAAGAAAACGCCCCTTGCGGAGCATAAAAATGTAGCAAGAGGCGTTTTTGATAATCAAGGCATATAAAACAGGGCAAACTCCACCTTTCGCCGTTTGACGAGTCCTCGTAATACCTTGCCTTTGTATCGGCAAAAAGAGACAAATTTACGGTAGAAATTCCTATCGCCGGACTCTATCTTCCGTAGCAGCAGAGCAACCGCATCAAAAATTTCGAGAAAATACAAGTTGCTAATTTTCAAATGATTGCATTTCGGAGATTATACTCAAAGATAAAGAATGTACTCAAAACTATGATTGATAATCAAGTGCTTACATTTTGATGCGGTTGCCCTGCCGTAGCAGTCGGCTCTTGGGATGCTTGCCGTATCCCAGCAACCTGCCCGTCCCGACATTGTAGGACAGGACGGTAAGCAGCAGAACAGTTCCACTTAAAACATCTGAAGATAGGGAATTACAACAGCTTCTTGAATTTCATTTCAGCCAATCTGTTGATTTCATCTTTGTAGGTCTCAAGATGATGAAGGATGATGTTCTCGACATAGATACCGATGGTCATATCTCTATTCCTCATAGACATGACTATCTCCGCCAATGTGTCCTGCAATTCTTTGGCAATGTAGATGGTCTTGCGATTTTTCAAAGTGTTGCGACAGATGAAAAGCGACTCATAATCGCCTTTGTCGGACTTTCGACTTTCTCTTCTTGGGACTCTTGAAAAATCCTTTGACATTGGCACGTCATTTGGACTTTCCGATTCAACACACTGCTCTTCTGATTGAGAGCGTTTTATCTCACTCTCTTTTCTTTTCATGGGAATACCCTGTGAAATAAGTTCTCGGATGGCAACGGGATCTACCTTGCCGTTTTGATTCTCTGTCATACTTCCTTATTTTTTATTGTTATACAATTCACTGTTCATTTCGTTGCCGATATATTTACCAATGAAGATGAATACATCTGCTATCGAAGATATGCCCGATAATCAGCTTATACTGGTAGGGCTACATCCTTTCGTTCATACCCTTTCTGTGGAGATATTGATTAGTGTCCATCAATACAATCGTTCGATTGTATCTGCTTTCGCACATTCCCACATTCAAATGAAAGAACCAAGGATATACTCTTTGATATACCCCTCGCTCATATCGCTCATCGAAACGTGATATTATCGAAGACACATACCATTACCGACATATTCGACAGTGCAAATATATAGCTCGGTGATGCTATAATCAGTGTGATTTCCTTTAGTGCGTACTTGTGGCTTCGATTTGGTTATTTGTGGCTTCGTCTCTCTTAATGGCTTTGGGGACAAGAGGTCGTAACTTTGCAGCAAGCGATAAGCCGGTATTTCATGGCTTTGAAACATACATTTCGAGAAGATAAAGCACCGCCTTTCGAGGCGGATTTATTTGCGTCGGAGCAAATAGCAAGGTATGTCTTGCGTTACCCGAAATTATTTCGGTAACTCAAAACCCTTGCTCTTGCAGAGGGTGGAACACCTCCAAAGTCGGTGTTCTTGGATAGAAGTTTTCGTTGTCTTGATTGGCTATTTTATCGTGAACGCTCTCTGATGGATTTCAATTGTGTTTAGCACGTTCGATTTCCAGAAGAGAGAATTACAAACTATTAAAATCCAAAGTAATGACAAAGAGAAATGTGGGACGACCTCCCAAGAATGAACGAGCCAGCCATTGTTGTATGGTTCGATTTACGGACACTGAATTTACTCGTTTCCTTACGCTGTTCGAGCAATCGGGGCTTCAAAACAAAGCCGCTTTCATCAAGGCAAGGGTCTTTAATGAGACTTTCCGGGTGATAAAAGTGGATCGTTCCCTGCTTGATTATTATCAGAAACTGACGACTTTGTACGGGCAATTCCGCAGTGTGGGAGTGAATTATAACCAAACAGTTGTCGCTTTGAAGAGCAACTTTACCGACAAAAAAGCCTTTGCAATGCTCGCCAATTGGAGAAACTCACACTTGAATTGGCAATAATCGGAGGGGAAATCGTGCAATTAACCCGTGAATTCCAAGATAAATGGCAACATCGGCGATAGCCTTTTATTGTGTAGTGTTATTCCTCAATGAAAGAAAATCAGGCTTCCCGAAATGAGAGGGAAGCCTGATTAAGCCATTTGAATGCAGTTATCGTTTCTTGAACTTGCCACCTTTCAGGTCGCTATCCACCATACGCTTATTGAGTTTCTCACGGAGTTCACCAAGGAAATAGGTACGACTGTCATCTTTGCAACGCTTCATGTTCATATAGAAGTTGTAGCAGTTCTTTATCTCCACTCCGAAGATTTCGGAAAGAGCATCTGCCAGTTCTTCTACGCCAATCTCTCCATTATTAATGCAGTCGCAAGTGTCAAGGGCATAAAGGAGTTCGACTAAGTCTGTTACCTTACCTGTCCAACAGAGTTTCTTGGCAGACTTGACGGGCAAAGCAGGAAGAAGCCCCTGCATTCGCACCTTCAGCAATTCCAGCTCCGTGTCAATGACAAAGAGTAGCTCCAATACATTTTTTCCCCTCTCCGTCCATCAAGTACTTCTCTTGCAAGGTTTGTAAACGAAAACGAGTATAGCGGAGGATACGAAACAACGAGACAGTATCTTCTTCTGTATCACATAGAGCAACAACCTTCAATATAAAGTTGTCTGACACCTTTTGTATCTGTTCTTTTGTAGAATAAGAAGAGAGCATTATCCTAAAGTCTTCTGTTTGAATAAGTCTTAGCATAATCATATCTTTTAAGTTCAACATTATATATTCTCTGTCGTGAGATGTGATTGATGATCTATCTCCCTGTGAATTCGGACGGCAAAAAGCAGCGTCATCAGGGTTGCAAAGACATCGGCGACAGGCTGGGCATAGAGTACTCCGTTCAGTTCCCAATACGATGGTAGTAGCAATATGGTAGGGATAAAAAACAAACCTTACCGTCCAATATTGAGCAAAAGGCTTTGTCTTGCTCTTCCGATTGCCATATATAGTGTAGAATATACAAATTGAAATCCGAAAGTGAAAAACATAATCGTATTGGCTCGAAGGGCAATTCGTGCAATTTCTTGCATTGTTTCATCTTTTCCAAAACAACTGATAACATGAGAAGCAAACATGAGTATGAAAGTGCTCCAAAGTACACAAAATGAGGTTGTGAGTATCAGAGAGCAGTGCACCGCTTCTTTTAATCGTTGGAAATTGCCTGCTCCGTAATTATAGCCTGCCATCGGTTGGAGTCCTTTGACAAATCCGAAGACCACATTTGTTCCCAAAGTGACGATTTTCAAGACGATTCCTACAGCCGCGACTGCCTCTGCCCCATATTTCACCGCGGCTCTCTGCAACAAACTGATAGAAAGAGTTTGTAGCAACTGTAAAAAGAGCATAGAGATACCAATCTTTATGATATCTGTGTATAATCTTATCGTGGGAACGAACAAGGCAAGTGATACTTTTGCCTCTGCTTTCGTAAGGAAGAAGCGAATATAAATGGCTGTCGTAATGATTCTTGAAAGAATGGGCCTATGCCGCACCTTCCACGCCCCAATTGAAAGTGTAGATAAACAAGGGGTCTAATGCTACATTGACGACAGAGCCAATAATCATTGCCGTTGCGGATGTTTTCGATGCACCTTGTGAAACAATGATATTGGACATTGATACATTCAATGTTCCTATGACACAACTGATGATGAAGAGTCTTCCGTATGCTTCTGCTAAGTTTATCATCTCCTCGTTTGCCCCCATGAAAAGCAGGATGTCTGGCAGGAACGCATTGCATACAAGGGCAATGAGAGCAGCTAAAATCATAGAGGTGATCAACGATACGGAAGCGATCTAACCTGCTTTGACAATCAGCTTCGCCCCCAACAAGCGGGATATATACACTCCGCCTCCGACACCGAACATCAAACCTATCCCGAGAAACAACAGCGACAGAGGGAAAACGACCGATACAGCGGCAACGGGAAGAGTTCCCAAACGTGCAACCCAAAAAGTGTCCACCACATTGTATATTGCTATCACCAGCATTGCAATGACAATAGGTATCCCCAATTTTGTCAGAGCTTTCATCATACTTCCTTCTTGCAAAAAATTCACAGCGTTGTTCATCCTTGTAATCCGTATCTTTTTAAGTAAATAAATTCCGCTACAAAGGTACAGTGGGATACAGATCGTCACAATAGACGAACAATGGGGATAATAGCACTATTCGTGGTAATTCTTTCTGAAGAGCGTGGGAGAAACGCCTACAACCTTGGTAAACAGTCGTGTGAAGTAGGAGTAATCGTCAAAGCCCAGACTATGCGTAATCTCCTTGACGGAGGCTTTCGTATAGACTAATTGACGTTTAGCCTGCAAAACAATCTCGTCTTGGATATGGCGGCTCACGCTTGTCCCCAGAACAGCATTTACCGCCTCATTCAGGTAGGCAACGGTAATGTTCAGCCGTCCGGTATAGAACGAAGGTGAACGGTTGCTTTGGATATTACTTTCCAGCAAATCCCGAAATTCCCATACAATCTCCTTGTGTCGACTCACAGTTCCCTGCAATTCGGATTGAACCTTTATCGCATTTGCAACGTTCTCCACGACCAATCCCACAATGACGGTGGTCAGTCGTTGAACGATTGCTTTGGCAGATGGATTTTCCATGCAACTCAATTTGCGGTCGAGAAGCGATAGTAATAGTTTCAGTTCCGAGATGTCTGATAGTTGAATTCTGGGGCAACCGTATCGCTCCAGTGTTTGTTTTTCCTCCTCGTTTACCAATACAGAGTCGATAATCAGAAACGTTGCGAAAAGATTGAAAGCGTCGATGATACGGTGTACTTGTCCCGGATGGATGATAGCCAGACTTTCTTTCCCGAAAGTGTATTCCTCGAAATCAATATTCAGACAGCATTGCCCATCCTCTATGAAGCCAAAGAAATAATAATCATCGGTATGGGAAAAGGCATATTTTTCCGAAGATGCCGATGTTTGGAAGACGACTGTCTTCAGATATACTCCGAAATCGGAGAGTTGTGAACTTCTATGGTTGGGGAACCGGGACATTCTTTCTATTATTTTATTATTGACAATACGCTCTCAATGTCTATCATGCCACTGTTGAAACTTGCTCATCAAGAAAAAAGCGGAGAGTAAGCCAAGCATTGTTAGGATAATCCCAACAACTACCCATAAGAACATCTGTAAAGGAGATAGAATAGATGCGTTTGCAAATTCAACAAAGGCATAGACACAATAAGGCAATGTCAAGATTGTGGTAATGATAACAGGTATATATTTTTGGTATATTGCCCATTGAGCAAGATATACTATAAGATGGATGGAATATCCTGAAAATGCAGCGAACCACCATTGATAAGCATCTATCCACACGGCACAGAAAGAAATGAGGGAAATCAGAATGAACTGGTGGGCAGTCCAAATGGCAAATGTGGCTGTGGAATAATCAAAATGTCCCCTGTGTGCAAGAAACTGTTCGAATTGAGGGAAACGCCTTTTCAATTCGTCCCTATTTCTGTCAAGCCAATGCCTGAACATAATAATCTCCTCGTATTTGTGAACCATGAATACAATAGGGAGAAGTAACATTGTCAGTTCTAATTTCGTCATAACTCATCTGTTTATGATCTCATGCTCTACTTTAATAGCTTCGCTGCAAGTTTATAGGTGAAGAGAATTTTGGGGTTGGACAAATCCCATTGTCGTACTTCCTGCTGGATTAATTCTGCGTGCTTCTTGCTTATATCCCTTAAAGCATTTCCAACAGATTTCCGAAGATACTCGCTCTCATGTGCTTTGTGCTTACTGATTAGGGCAATAGCCACCGATGGATTTCCTTTGAAGAACGGGCGACTTGTCCAAATCCTCAACCCTTCAGTTACGGCACGGATAACATTCGGATTGTTATCATTCAGTCATTCTTCGATGAGAGGTAAGGATGCTTCATGTCCTCTGTGTTTGCAAACTTCGTCAAAAGCCTTTGCAAGCATTTCCTGCACACGCCAATTTTCATCAGTGCTTACTTGTTCTTTCAGAAAATGAAGTGCATCATTATTCGTTGTTGCCAATCTGCCCAATATAGTTGTTGCCAACATTCGGGCTTGATAGGCTTCATATTCAAACAACGTGTGTACAAATTGAAAACACTGCTCCTTTGAGTACGCCGAAAGGATTTCATCAGCCCCATCAAGGATATGCTGAAATCCGTGCTCAATTGCTACAATATCACATAATATCTTATCTATGCGCATCATTAAATTAATAATACCTTTAAAATCTCCATAAATTTTTCTGCAATTAACGTTTCGTTGGGAATTTCGGAAAACGCCAAAGGCGTTAATTCTTTCCGATAATTAGGACTTAATTTCAACCATATACCAAAGAAATCCTTAAACAAAGGGGAATCATTGACGGTTTTTGTACACCAACCATCAGGTTCGGAAAATTGTTGTTGGTCGTGTATAAGAAGTTCTTGGAAATCATTTCTAAAATCTGCTGATTGGATATAATTAGAGCATTCATTATCGTTGATCAAATAATATAAATCATAGAAATGACGGATTTTCGAAGATAAAGATTTAATGGTATCAGCCTCAAATGAGAAACGAAATAGTGAAACCAATTTCTCCACAATCGTTCTCCGTTTGTCTAAAACATTGATTGAGAAAGATTTTAAATTGTATTGTTCTATCAAATCTATTCTGCCAATAGTTACAAGATACTCAGTCAGAAACGAGCTGATTTCCTTATTGATGTATGGATATGGATTCGCATAAGTATTGACCTCAATTAAAATCTGTCCTGCTTTCACAGCGGAAGAAGTTAGTCCGACCAATTTTGGATATTGATAAATTGCCTTGTAGAAACGGGAACCTTTACTTGTTACATTGGGTACGACAAGTTCGTTTAAATCGGCTGACATATTCTTAGCAAGCCGTTTGATAAATGTTTTTAGTTGGTTCCCAGAAAAAGAATCCGCATCAATAATAGCTATATCTATATCCTCAGAAAAGCGATTGGTTAGACGGTATGCTTTAGAGAGGGATGTTCCTCCTTTGAAAACTACTTTCTCGGCATTGACATTTTGAGACATTCTCTGTAACGCACGAGTAATCCAATAGTCCTTCTCGATAAATTCTGGTCTTATATTCAGGGTGTTTGCTGCAAAATTGAGTAGTTGGGCAAACAGAGGTTGATTTTCGTGCAGTTTCATCTTATATTCCATTTTTTTTGATTAGGCAATACTTCTTGCGGGATTGATAAATTATAAAATGTCTGGTAATTAAGCGACGTTTGCAGTATCAGAACATCTTCGTTCGGATTCAACACTTCAAGCATTGCACCCAATAATGCGATTGTCTGCGGAGTGTATTTTAAAGACAGTTTTTTTATTTTGTTGCGTTGAATTTCGCTTAACTTAGATAATAGTCCCAAGAGTTTTTTACAGTTATCCGCAGGATTAGTGTCAGGAATATTTTTGAAGAAACGAAGGCAATCAAGCAACTGCAAAAGAGGAATATTCTCTTTTGTAATTGTATTCCATTGCTTTACAAATTTTATCCTGTAATAACCACGCTTTGTGCTTTTCTTATCTTTGATAGTGCCTATCTGCAAAATGGCAGAAACTTGTGTAGTCAATCCAAGCTCATTAAAAATTTGATATCCTGTAATATAACCAATCAGTTTGCCGTTCTCTTCCAGTAGGTCCTTTACAATCTGATAGCTGCTGGGCATAAGCTCGCCAAACTCTGTCATTTTTGTTTTATAATACTGTCCTTTCGACAAACGTCTAATTTCACCAGCTTTAGTCAAGTTTTCCAAGACCTTGTTTACTGATTTCTGCTTGGTAACTTCAACAGGAAAATCGCTTGCGGAAAACACAATACCATAATCCGTTCTCTCTATTTTGTTTCTTACTATTTCTGAAATGTTTTCGCTCATAAATTCGTTTTTATTCCTACAAAAACACGAACACTTTATCGCACAATTCACTCTTCATCTTTATAATACACCTTGTAAAATTTTCCACGATCATCCTCTCCCTGTTCTACGTTTTGGCGATTGCCAGCAATGACGATTTGGATTTTCTTGTCCAAATTGATGACACGTTTGTAGGACCGCTGCTGCTTTTTACAAGCGGATTCGGAAATTTCGAACTGATTATCGATGACAATATCACTTTGATCCTCATACTCTTGCTTATATTGATGAAATCTTTCAATCACTTCGGGTTGAGCAATTACTTCATGGGCAAAATCATTAATATCAAAAGTTTCTTTCTCTTTGAAAAAATGCAACGACTTGTTGAGCAAATCAATTTGGTCCACTTTGGAAACCTCAAATTCCTTAGGCAATTCTTTGGTTACAAAGTTCTTTGCTAACGTCATAAAATTTTGCGTATTAGCGTATTCGTCTTTACGCTGGCAGACATGTAGGAAATCGTCAATCCAATATTGAGCTTCTATGCCCTTGTTGGTATTATCAACCACAGCAACTACATATCCGTTTTCTCTGTCCTTATTGAAAATCAGGCAGCCTTTGTCTAGCTTTCTAATGTTGATACCCTTGTCGCTCTCTAAATTGAAACTGCCGTTTTCACGCAACACCTTCAAAAAGGTATCCTTATTCTCAGACTTGAACAAGCCCACCGCATCAAGAGTTTCTCCATCTAATATACAGTCTTTAAAATAGACAGTATAAAACTCTCCGCCTTTGATTTTTGGGTGGGTGCTTTGCTCATACAAATGTTTTGTCAGATTTACCGATTGTTCATAAAGTTGCTCAGGCTCATCGAAAATCTTGGATACATAGGTATAAACCTCATTCAACACCAAATCACTTTCGTGGTAGAGTTGATAATATTCTTCGGATGTGAAAGAATTAATAAAATATGTTGTTAAAATTTTCTTAATATTACTATTTAATTCTGTAGGTAGTATGGAGAATAACGATCCTTCATCTGCAATTTTATTACCAACTATATGCAAACAAATATTTGATATATAGGTATCTAAATATACAATTCTCATTATTTGTTGTTATTTACGTATGCCAAAAAATTATTATATACAATAGATTTTTGTCTGTCCATTTCAGATAGTATCTGTGATTTTAATTTCCTTTTGTCTCGTATGCCCAAATTACGTTCAGTATTGAATTGAGATATATTAATTTCAAATTCAGATTTATTAGCCTTTGAAGAATAATCCGAAAAACCTAAACTCAAGGTCATCCTACCTTTTTCACCCATATAATCATACGTAAAAGCCGCATCAATATTCCACAATACTAGAGACTTATGAAACTTATTGTCTTTCATAAAATCTTTTTTATCCAGAGAATCTCCCGATAGTAGTATCTTTTTTAATTTGTCCATCCATTTAATTTCTTCTGGAAGTGCAATGTCTTCTTCTGGTTTAATCGAAATATCCTTTATGTTTTCGCAAGAAAAATATTCAGTATCCAAATGAGTTGTCAGTCTATAAAAAAACACAAATCGTGTTTCATTGGAAAATTCTGAAAAAAGAATCTTTCTTGGTTTTTCATCTTGATTAATAAGACCTTTTTGTTTAAACTTATTCACTTGCACTTTTATTATTTGTTCCGCCAAATCCTTTGTTTCTGGTGCAGTATGGGTAATTCTTATATTCCCTTTCCCATTTTCATTAATAAACTCAACTTTCCCGATGAATTCGTTGGTCTGTTCGAACCAAGATTTGTTTCTATCGTGGCGACAAATTGTAAATTCAGCAATCAGATGGTTCTGGTTATTGTTTAATTTGGTAAAAAGAATTGGTTGTTTAAGTTCGCAAGTAGGTAATGATTTCTTCAAATAATCGTTAATATCAACCGATAGTATTTCAGGGACAAATATATTATTAGTTATTGCCCAATTAATTTCTCTCGAAAATGCTTTTTCGTTATCTTCCTTTTTAGAGAATGAATTTCTAACTTCCTCAAATTCTTTTGGGGACAATAACAAAGTCTGTAATATTGGTACGGTATATTCCTTTTCTTGATTTAAAGTAAAGATGCCTCGTTCTTTCAGTATTCTGTGTATTTCTGCATTGGATATTATATTTTGATTAGCATATCCACGAAGCATTTCCCCATATGGAATAAACTTGTCTATATCTTTATGTTCTACATTCATATTATAAAGCATTTATAGGATTAATATAATTTATAACAGAAACAGTTTTTGTAAAATCGGCATCTTGGAATCCTTGTTTCAATTCATTAACGACATTGCTATGTTTCAATTGGTCGTAATCGGGAAAGGCAATGATAACTTCTCCAACTAAATTTGTCGAAATATCCTTCGCCAATCCCATTAGACGCATAAACTCATCAGCTTCAAAATGATCTATTGTTGCCAAAAACAATGAAATCTCTTTGTTATTACTTTTTTTCTCTAATTTTATTGGAATTACACTAGAGTTAAGATACTCAATTGGGAGAATTTTCCCTGCATTACTTCTATTCTGAGGGTTGAGATTTCGACCGGTCAAAGGATAATAGAAAGAATATTGAGAATCGTTTTTTGTTTTAATAAACTTCATTACTTCTAATATGAAAGTTGCTCTTCTATTATCAACTAGATAAATGGTATTATCCCTTGTATCTTCAAGCCTTACAGAAGATACTGATTTGATTAAGTCTGTATCGGATTTTCCAGTATTGTTTATCCAAAATAAAATACCAACGTCATTTATTGAATTACACCGATAATTTTTTAACACCTTCTGTTTTTCTTCGGAGCAGTCATAACATTCAAGCATTGCTATTAGTTCTTTCATAAATTCCCTAAACTTTGTATTGGGATTATTGGGATAATTTTGATCTTTGACTGAAATTATTACATTATTCAACTGCCCGTCTACAAGTGGGCTTTGGTAAGTGTATAAAAAATCTATGCCATGTGTTCGAGAGGGATTCCCTTTTTTATTTTGATGTAATTCATTACTGCATTTCAATTCAATACCTTTGGATAAACTGTCCCAGCCGACTGAATTGAAAAATTTTTCGGCGTAATCTTCTCCGTATTCGCCTATTTTCTTCGATTTTTCTCCCATGTTTTTTTATATTTAAAATTCAACAATTTTCCTTCAATTACTGCTTCTATTAGGGCAATAGCTTCCTGCTCTTTCAGGTGTACCTCGTAGCGGAGTGCGTTGGCTTGTAATATCTTATCATTGCCTAGGCCCTTTCGAAGTTTGTATTCCAAGTCGTCACAAAGGTATACATTTTTCGTGTTTATACCAAAGAAAACACGAAAATCTTTTTAGGTACTTCCGAAGGGAAGCATATAACTGTGGATGATTGAAGACTTGCTTTCTCTTAGAGTTGGTCTTCTCTACTGACTACCATCAGCAGAGAATCCTTGACTTCTGCGTTTATAAGCGTAAAAACAATTAAACAGAAACATCTATATCGCATAGTTTCACCAAACTATCCTTATGGAAAAGCATAGTGTCTTTATATTCTCATAGAAAACATCTTTTCTGAACATGATGAGAAATTACAGAGTTAGTTCTGTAAAACACCGAACAGGTCGGTAATCTCGCAAACCAACATCCAAACGGGAGCAGTCGGGATGTGTATATTTCCATTCTCACTGATGGTTATGATTTATGTTTTCATACTAATTCAATATTCATTGCTTTTTCTTCTTTCGATTAACCTATCCATATCCTCCGCAATCTTCTTCTCGGAAATCTTCGCATAGGTCTGCGTGCTAGTAATGGAAGCGTGTCCCATCATCTTGGCAATACTCTCTGTGCAAATCCCTTTGGAAATTAGAAATGAGCCGAAGCTGTGCCGGGCTTGGTGGTAGGAGAGATTCTCTTTCTGTCCGATAATGACACCGAGTTCGTGTATCTCGAACCACATGACATCCCTGCTCGGCAATGGAAAGACCGGCTGCGTGTCATCAGTCGTATTGTACAAATCAAGTATCTGCTCCGCTATCGGATGCAGGGGAATGAAGGACTCTACTTTCGTCTTCTTGCGGTTGATGCGAATATATCTTCTATTGTCGGCAGTCCGCCCGATATGGTGTGGATAAAGCAGTAGGGTATCAACATAGGCAAGCCCCGTAAAACAGGAGAATATGAAAGTCCGTCGAGCCAGTTCCTTCAAAGGGTCATTGGCGGGCAGTTTCAGTTCCAGCAGTTGTTTCAGTTCAGTCCTGCTGATATGCATCCGCTTGGAAGGTGGTTTCTTCTCATACTCCAACTCTTCCAGAGGATTGGCACGAATGATCTCATGATCTACGGCAAGATACATCAGTCTGTTCAGCCAGCAGAGGCAATGGTTGGTCTGCGATGCTCCGAAGTTCTTGTATCGCTTCAGGTAGGCCTTGTATTCCCGTCCGAATTCCTCGGTGATATCCGAAAAGGCGATGTCCGTCTTGCCTTTCGAGTCCAAGAACTCACGGAGATAGCTCTGGTAATACCGAGAACTCCTGTAGGTCGAAGTGGAGTCGATTTCCTTGGAACGGACGGAAAGGCGTTCTCGCTCCCTTTCTCCCATTTGGAGCAGATGGGAAGGAACAATCATATGACCTGCAATTTTGTTTTTCAATAGTTCGGCACTAACCACACCCTGCTCTTTGAGCATTTCATCATAGAGTTGCTCCACATGCTTGCGGAACTCTTTCAAGCGGTTGTTTGTTCGCACGTCCTCAGTCTCTGCCTTTTTGGCATTCCACTGTTTGGGATTGCAGGAGATACCTGTGGTTATCGTCCTGCTTTTCCCGTCGATGGAGATTCGGCAAAGTACGGCAGTCGTACCGTCCGCACGGACTTTGCTTCGGTTGATGTATAACAATAAAGAGAATGTACTACGCATGGTTGTTTCATTGTTTTTTGATTTTCACTTTGTTTTCTATATGTCTGTGTGTTTATAATACGAGTTTGAGGTCTTTTGTCGCCTCAATATATATGTCCATGTCCTCGAATAGCTTCTTGGGCGTAATTTTCGCATAAACCTGCGTAGTTTGCAGGTTCGAATGCCCCAACATCTTGCAGATGGTCTCGATGGGGACACCGGCTTCCAAGGTAATCAGCGATGCGAACGAGTGCCTGCCGGCATGGTAGGTCAAGTCTTCCCTGATGTCGGCAAGGACAGCCAGACATTTCATGAGGCGGCGCATATTGGGATAGTGCAACATCGGGAAAAGAGTCTGACGGTCGTCATCCCTGTATCCCTCTATCAAGGCAAGGGCTTCGGGCAGCAGCTTGACACAGGCACGAAGCTCGTTTTTCTTGCGGCGGTATTTAAGCCACAAACCGTCATCGTCATCCTTGAACAGATTATCCCGTGTAACGGAAACGGCATCGGCATAAGCTGTTCCCGTATAGCAGGCAAAGAGAAAGAGGTCCCTTGCCAAAATGTGGGAGGCTCGGTATTCGGGGATTTCCAAATCTCTAATTTTCTCGAAGGATTCTCGGCTTAGGGTTTTTGGTGTTTTCTCCTTTGGTTGGGGAAGGCTGAAGTGGGCGAAGAAGCATCTGTCGGCATGTCCCTCCTTGTAGGCTTTTCGGCATACTTTCTTGACGATAGCCAAATAGTGCCGGCAGGTATCTATGGCAAGTCCTTTCTCGTCCAAGATGAAACTCTGATAGTCATGAATGAACTGCTCCGTCATCTGACCGAAAGTGATGTCTTTGGTGCGAAACGTCTTTTCTATGAACTCCGCCAAGGTTCTCCGGGTATAGATATAGGCAGGGTAGGTTCCTTTTGCACGGTCTATCCCGATACGCTTTCTCAATTCCTCACAGACAATGTCCGTCATCCCTAATAGGGTCATCTGCGTTTCGAGGCTTCCCTGAAACAGGTTCTTGACGGCTTCCACATCGAAGTCTGCTTTTCTTTCCACAAGCGTGTTGAATGCCGTATGGATGGAGAGCATCAGTTTGTCCAGCTTCGCATTGGTCCCCGCGGCTCTTGCCTTTCAGACGGCTTTCACGAGGATTCCACAGGTCGGGTGTGCAGGAGATTTTGCAACTGAACTGCACCATCGAACGGTTGACGGTGATACGTCCCATGATGGGAGCTTTGCCCGACTTGTTTAATCGGCTCTTTTTGAGGTAGAGCAACACCTTGAATTTTTCTATTTTCATACGCTTTAATTTTATGAGCAAAATTACCCGTTATCAAAGCGTTCTCTGATACGCAAAACATTGATAAACAGATAAGAAGAAGCCGAATGAAAAAATCTTCCAATAATCGTTACCTCAGTTTGTTCGGGGAACAACAGGATAACGGTTTGGTAACTGAAAGGTTTCAATATTCCACACAGTTCTGCCTACCTCTATCTGTTGCAGAATATAGAAAAACGATTAATTCACAACACGTTACAGGTTTATTCTCTACATTCTTCCAATTCCTCGAATGGAAAGTATTTTCCATTGCGGTCGTCATAGTTTTGCAACGTTACAGCTTTCTGCTGATACAAATATTTACACGGTTAGTAAACTGTTGGGACATAAACATATAAGAACTACGGAAATATATGCAAAAGTTATCGATAAGAAAAAAATAGAGGCTGTATCTAAAATTCCTTGTATCTTTGGATAAATTTTTTAGAGATTCAAAGATATGAAACATTTTGATAAAGAGGTTATGTGGTTAGAGATGTGTAGCATTTCAGGAATTGTTGCAGATTTAGCTAAATTAAATCAGCAGGATTTAGAGCCGTTTATCAAAGGCTATACGGAAGATGAGTTGAAAATGATTATGAAAGAAAGTGAAGGTTTAAAACGTTACATAGATAAATTAAATCTTCATCAAGAAAAAGGAATAAGTCCTTTGTGTATGACGATAGTTAATGATAATGTATATGACAACACAATTTACTTATATGATATAAGTCCTAAGAATACAGAAGAAAGAATTTTATATTTTCAAAGATTAGTAGATTGGTTGCACTTAGCATTGAGGCACTTATATCTAAAGGGAGAAAGAAAATACGATATACCTGCTTTTAAAACAAAAAAAGAACTTATTGAAGATTATCAAAAAATAAGTAAGAATATCATAGATAAGTCTTTCATTGAAAATAAAATAGAGAAAGTTGTAGAGATAATAGACTCCTTAGCTAATAGGAAGGAATAAATGTTTAAGTTTTATTGCTAAAAAATATGTCAGTATTTATGAAAGTAGTGAGGATATAGAATACTCTATAGAATTAATATTTAAAGACATTGATATAGAAATTAGTAAAGAAATAGACATCGATGACAATATTAAAAGTTATCTTGTTCAAGTTGCATATTTGGTAGCTCCTTTGTATGGATACTTGGAGTATAAACGATTTCTAAAGGGAGAGTTAGAAACCTTTGATGAGTATTCTAAAGGAAATAGTTTTATGGTAAAAAGTGAATATGATGGTGAAAAACTAAATTTACTTTGGGAAGAACTTGGAGGAAATAAAGAAAACGGAAAATTTATAGAGAAAATAGCTTTTGATGATTTTAAAAGAGTGTTCAATGGTACGAAACTTAAAGATATTGATAAACCTATAATTTGGAAGCTGAAAGCAAAGAATAATAAAGAAAATACGGATTGGCAGAGCTTATTAATTTTAATTGATGAGTTGGTAGGACTTAATTTCAAGAGAAAATCAAAAGAAGATTGGATGGCATATGCAAAAGAAATTAAAAAAATTATAGGAAGATGTTTTGAATTACCAAATGGAGATATTAAAGAAAAGCTGAATAAATCATTTAAAAAGTATTGGGATAAACTTAAAGAAAATAAAGATAAAAGAGATTCAGAAATAATTAGACTAATAGACGGTGTGTGGAATAAATAAAAAGTATATTGATTTTCAGTGAAATATAAATTTTTTATGTCCAAAAATATTCCTCTTAAATTGACTATATTAAAGGTTAATTCAAAATATTTTAGACAATGATTTATGCATATATCCGTGTGAGTTCAGATAAGCAAACCGTAGAAAACCAACGCTTTGAAGTGGAAAAATTTTGTAAAAAAGAGGCTTTAACAATAGACGAATAGATTAACGAAACCATTTCAGGAACTCAAAAATTAGAAAAAAGAGAACTCGGTAAACTCCTCAAACGAATGAAAAAGGACGATATTTTAATCTGTTCTGAGCTATCTCGTTTGGGGCGTAACTTGCTGATGATTATGGAAATACTCAACGAGTGTATGAACCGAGATATTCAAGTTTGGACAATTAAAGATAATTACAGATTAGGGAGTGATATTAATTCCAAAGTCTTGGCATTTGCGTTCGGACTTTCCGCAGAAATAGAACGAAATCTTATCAGTCAGCGAACCAAAGAAGCCCTTGCTCGGAAAAAAGCCGAAGGCGTAATTCTTGGCAGACCCAAAGGTAGAAAATCTTCTAAAACCAAACTAACAGGGCAAGAAAAACAAATTAAAGAATTGCTTGATAAGAAAGTCTCATATTCTGCTATTGGCAGGATTTTGGGCGTTCATCGGCTGACGGTAAGTACTTTTGTGAGGGAAAGAATTGTTGCAGGTTAAACGGTGGTGAAATTCGTAAAATATAAATTTAGATAAACCGTAGAGATATATGTTGTTACATAAGTTGATAATAAAAAGTAAGTATAAGACTCATTGCTTTGTCGCAAATATTTACTGAATATGCGACAGAAATTTATTCAAAAACAAATGAAAGTGTTGATAATAAAATTCTTGATAAAATAAAAAAAGCTAAAAGGGGTACGCTGTTTTACACGGAAGATTTTTTGTCTTTCGGTACGCACAAGGCAATCTCAAAGGCTTTGGAACGATTAGTAAATGAAGGTGAAATTTCCCGAGTAGCAAGGGGGATTTTTTCTATTTTGGAGCGAGACCCTATTTTGGGAGAAATACAGCCCAAAGCCGAAAAAATTGCAGAATCCATACGAAAAAGAGATAAAGCTCGAATCGTTTCGTCGGGAGTTTTGGCGTTGAATGCATTGGGATTATCCACGCAAGTTCCGCTGAATTTGGTGTATTATACTGATGGTTCAACAAGAACTATCAACTTGGTAAACAGGAAAGTAGTTTTCAAAAAAGCAAGTCCTAAAAATTTGTCAGCCATTGGGAAAATTAGCGGTTTAGTCATTCAGGCACTTAAAGAACTTGGCAAGGAAAATGTTCGCGATGAGGAAATAGAAATCATCTTAAAACATTTGAAAAATGAAGAGCCCCACCGTTTGGAACACGATATAAAATTAGCTCCCGAATAGATACGAATCATAATGAAAAAAGCCCTTCCAAATGATGAGAAATAAATTTTTGAAACTTCCAAAACAAACGCGAATCAATGCTTTTAACCAAATCGCAGAAAAGAAAGGAATTACACCTTTTGCAGTAGAAAAAGATTGGTACTGAACGGGTGTATTTAATTGTATGTTAGCTCAATAGAGATAGATTTTTTAAACATATTACCTTCCTTTGGATTACCATACAAATTCTGTGCTACTTATAGAAAAGACCAAATATTTATATGTTATTTTTTTAGAATATTAGTTATTATAAAAATAAAACCTCAAGAATTTCAATCTTCTGACTGTATTCTTGAGGCTTGAATTCTATTTTTTAATTATTCTATTAAAAGATTACCATAAAAATTAACATTGTAATGGCACAAGTAACTAAAGGTCCTACAAGTCCTGCAATTAATCCTATATATCTGAAGTCTTTTTGTTGTAAGTAACCCGTACTGTAAACAATGGCATTCGGTGGGGTGGAAATTGGCAAAAATAATGCGGTGGAAGCACTAAGCCCGATGACAATAGGTAAAACAATAGGGTATTGATGTGCCAAAATAGCAGCAATGGGAATTAAAATTGTTGCGGTGGCAGTGTTACTCATCACGTTCGACATTAAAACAGTTAGCAGAGCAAAAACAACAACTAAAACATAAAAGTTTAAATTAACTTGTTGAAGTTTATCTACATAATGTTGTGCTAATCCTGTTTCTTTAATAGCCATACCCAATGCCAAACCTCCAGCCACAAGCATTAACGTATCCCAAGGCAACTTGCGAACGTCGTGTCCATTGACAATTCCGAGCATCGTTAGTAACATAATGGGAATAAAAGAAACGATGGCGGCAGGGATATTATGTAGTTTTTCGGTAAGCCACAGCAAAAGCGTAACGGAAAGAATTGTCAAAACCACATTTTTTTTCATTTTCAAGATAGCAGGGCTTTCTTGCTTTTCTTCTTCGGTTAATTCGTCTTCAAATTGAATATGAACAGGTGTGTTTTCCTTGATGTATTTAGCTTTAAGTAAGTACCAAGCAGTTAATGTTAAAATTATTGAAACAGGTATCCCTACATACATCCATTCCAGAAATCCGATACCTTTATCGGAGAGTGCATCAACAGCGATGGCGTTTGGTGGTGAGCCGATTAACGTTCCCATACCGCCAAAAGAAGCCGCTGCCGCAATACCAATCAGTAGTGCTTTACTTAAAGTAGAATCTTTTGGGAGAGTTTGTAAAAAAGCAACTACCGAGGCTACCATCATCGCAGTAGTTGCCGTGTTTGACATTACCATTGAAAAGACTGCCGTGGTAAGCATCAATCCTAAAAGAATCTTATCAGGTGTTTTCCCGAATCGTGAAATGGACATTTTGAAAACAATTCTGTCCAAATGTGTTTTCTGCATAGCATAGGCGATGAAAAAACCTCCCAACATCAACCAAATCACACTGTTCGACCACGTATTTACATAGTCTTGATAATACGATTTGGCATTTTCGGGATCTAATTCCGAATAATAGCTATTGGTAGCAAAGATAAGAAACCCGAAAATAAAAAGCCCCGTGGCAAAAGGCGGAATAGCTTCAGTTACCCATAACCCGATAGCCAAAAACAGAATAAACAGAACGTAAATTTGAGCTCGATTAAGCTCAGGTTCGTGTAGCCAATACGTTAGCCCGAAAGCCAGTATAGCACTCAGCAAAAAGTAAATAATCCTGCGTTGTATGTCAACTACTTTTTGAATACGTGACAAGATTTGAAATGAATAATGTCTGGAATCTGCCATAATGTATAATTTAAAAGGTGGTCAAAATTTCTGTCAAAGCTACGAAAATAAATGTATAGTAAATAATTATTTATGTTAAATTTTAATACAATTTGATTGAACTGAAAAAAATAATGGTTCAAAATCTCTATGTCTGTAATTAATTTTTACTGTTGATATGTCAATGTAGCTGATAAAAACAATTATTTTAATTTCTTTAAATGGAACTCAGAGAGTAACTTAACCACGGATTTAGAAAAAATCTTCATATTTTTGCCACCAAAATGTAAAATATGGCAAGAGACGAGGTCTTAAAAGCTCGATGGGAAAAAATAGTAGAAGAACTATCAAAAACTTTCGCCGATGGTGAAAAACTTGATTTGGAAGCAATTATATATCTTATTGGTATTCAGGAATTAGGTCAAATAAAATCAAAATATAAAAAAGATGAAAAAGTAAATTTGATGCATATAGCCATCTGCAAATTGCTTGAGCCTTATGGTTATTATAAATTTGATTATACGGATTCTGATGGCTGGCCTCATTATTCTTTGGTAGAGCAGCTTCCTGCATTAAAAGCCGGCGAACAGTCCATTTTAATGAAAGAAGCTATCGTTCAATATTTTGAAAATAGAGGCTTTTTTCAAGATGAGTAATACTCATAATGAGGCTTAATTGTCCGATATTCTGAAAAAAAGCATATCTTTGCCACCCAAAAAACGAAAAATAAAAATGACTTCATCAGAAGATAGGAAAAAGGTTGCATTTTACACGTTAGGTTGTAAGTTGAACTTTTCAGAAACTTCAACTATAGCTCGTAGTTTTGAAACGGAAGGCTTTGAACGTGTTGATTTTGAGCAATCTGCCGATATATACGTGATAAATACGTGTTCCGTAACAGAAAATGCCGACAAGCAATTTAAACAAATAGTTCGTAAGGCTCTGAAAACGAATGATAAGGCTTTTATTGCTGCTGTGGGATGTTATGCTCAGCTCAAACCGGAGGAATTGGCTGCCGTTGATGGTGTGGATTTAGTTTTGGGAGCAAAAGAAAAGTTTGATATTACACAATATATTGATGATTTAACTAAGAATAACGAAGGACAGGTGCATTCTTGTGAAATTTCAGAAACGGATTTTTACGTGGGGAGTTATTCCATTGGCGACCGCACACGTGCCTTTTTAAAGGTGCAAGATGGTTGCGATTACAAATGCACTTACTGTACAATACCGATGGCTCGTGGTATTTCGCGTAGTGATACCATTGAAAATATTCTTAAAAACGCACACAAAATTTCGGAACAAGGAATAAAAGAAATTGTACTAACAGGCGTAAATATAGGAGATTACGGCAAAGGTGAATTTGGCAATAAAAAACACGAGCATACTTTTCTGGATTTGGTACAAGCCTTGGATAAAGTGAAGGGAATTGAGCGTCTGCGGATTTCTTCCATTGAACCGAATTTGCTGAAGGACGAAACCATTGATTTTGTATCAAAAAGTAAGGCTTTTGTTCCTCATTTTCACGTGCCTTTACAAAGCGGAAGTAATGAGATTCTCAAAAAAATGAAGCGTCGTTATTTGCGAGAAGTTTATACCAGCAGAGTTGCTAAAATTAAAGAAGTAATGCCACACGCTTGTATTGGTGCAGATGTTATTGTAGGTTTTCCTGGCGAAACTGATGAACATTTTTTAGAAACGTATCATTTTTTAAGTGAGTTGGAAGTATCTTATTTACACGTTTTTACATATTCTGAGCGAGATAATACCGAAGCTGTGTTAATGGATGGTGTTGTGCCTGATGCGGTTCGTGCCAAACGAAGTAAAATGCTTCGAGGGCTTTCTGCTAAAAAACGAAATGCTTTTTATCAAAGTCAATTAGGAACAGAAAGAATCGTTCTTTTTGAGGGCGAAAATAAACAAGGATATATTCACGGTTTCACAGAAAATTACGTGAAAGTTAAAACCCCTTGGAATCCTGAACTGGTAAACACTTTGCATAAAGTGAAACTTACTAAAATTGATTCGGACGGAATGGTACGATTTGATTTTCTGTAAATAATCCTAAACGGAAGTTTTCTTTCTTTTTTATCGCTTAAAAATTTTTATTCTTTTTTCAAAAATTACTACCTTTGTGCGGTCAAAATTGGGGAGTTTTGGTGATTTTTTGCATTAATCTCTCAATCAATTAAATAAATTAAATATGAATAAATCGGTATATATCATCACGTCCGACACTTACAGCGGAAAATCATTGGTTACCATAGGGGTAATGCAAATGATTATGCGAAATACAACTA
Organism: Capnocytophaga felis; assembly: GCF_009684755.1. Taxonomy (GTDB): domain Bacteria; phylum Bacteroidota; class Bacteroidia; order Flavobacteriales; family Flavobacteriaceae; genus Capnocytophaga; species Capnocytophaga felis. The sequence goes on along the minus strand of NZ_BLBC01000014.1, from coordinate 270,274 downwards.
AAGTAGCGTATTTCAAGCCAATTTTGGAAAGTAAAACTCAGAAAGATAATCATATAATGACGATTCTTTCTCATTTTCAGTTGGATATGAAGTACGATGATGCGTATGTTTTTTCACGTAGTGAAGTGGCGAGCCTTAAAAATAAAGGGAAAATCGGAGAGGTTTACGACACAATTATTAAAAGATACAAAGAGTTGGAAAACAAATATGATTTTGTATTAGTTGAAGGAACAGACTTACTGGAAGAAAGCAATGTGTTTGACATTAATTTCAATGCGTCGTTGGCTCAAAGTCTGAACATTCCGGCACTTATTGTATTGAAGGATAATTTTTCTTCGGAAGATGAATTGGTAAATCACATACAAATAGAGGTAAATTCCTTACTTGAACAAGAGGTTCAAATTTTGGGCGTATTTGTCAATAAAGCAAAGTATTACGTTGACGGAATAAAACAAAAACTTCAACAAGAGTACAAGGATATTCACTTTACTTTTATTCCAAAAGAAGGCGATTTAAGTCGTCCAACAGTAAAAGAAGTCGCCGATGAATTAGGTGCCCGCTTTCTGTACAAAGGTGATGACGTGGATATAATTACCAAAAAAACCATTGTAGGGGGAATGCAGTTACACAATTTCCTAAACCATCTGTCAGAAGGTTGTTTGGCGGTAATGCCCGCTGACCGTTCTGATTTGATTGTGGGAACATTGGCAGCTCATATTTCTTCCAATTATCCGCGTGTGGCTGGGATAGTACTTTCTGGAGCACTTACACCTGAAAAATCTATCGTGAAAATCCTTGACGGGACACAAAAAATGCTTCCTATTATGGTATCAAAGTTAGGAACTTTTGAAACAGCCAATCGCATCGGAAATATTAAATCGAAAATATATCCTGAAAGTTTTGAAAAAATTAAGTTGTGCATACAACTTTTTGAAAAATACGCCGATGTGGAGGATTTGAACAAAAGGATTTCTTCTTTCAAGTCCGAGACTATTACACCGCGTATGTTTCAATACAATATGGTGCAAAAGGCTCGCAATGCTCAGAAACACATTGTTTTGCCTGAAGGAACAGACGACCGTATTCTTACGGCAGCATCACAGTTGGCAGCGGATGAATTGGTTTATTTAACCATACTTGGCGAGCCTGAAAAAATAATTGCACGAGTGAACGAGTTGGGATTGCGTTGGGATGAAAATCGTATTTCTGTTGTTAATCCGATAGAAAGTCCGAAGTATAATTCATATGCCGAAAAATTATACGAACTTCGAAAATCCAAAGGAATGGAACTATCGCAAGCACGTGATTTAATGCTTGATGTTTCGTATTTCGGAACGATGATGGTATTTTTAGGTGATGCTGACGGAATGGTTTCGGGTGCGGTAAATACAACGGCACATACAATTCGTCCTTCATTACAATTTGTAAAAACCAAACCGAATGTAAATACGGTTTCTTCAGTGTTCTTTATGTTGTTGCACGACAGAGTGCTTGTTTATGGAGATTGTGCAATCGTTCCGAATCCGACAGCAGAACAGTTGGCTGAAATTGCTATTTCATCGGCTGAATCGGCAAAAGCTTTCGGAATTGAGCCTAAGGTTGCTTTACTTTCCTATTCTTCAGGAAGTTCAGGAAGCGGTGCCGATGTGGATAAAGTGCGTGAAGCAACTGAAATTGTAAAATCACAACATCCTGAATTACTTGTAGAAGGACCTATTCAGTATGATGCTGCGGTTGACCCTAAAGTAGGAAAAAGTAAAATGCCTGATTCAAAAGTAGCGGGGCAAGCAAATGTGCTTATTTTCCCCGATTTGAACACAGGAAACAATACCTACAAAGCAGTACAACGTGAAACAGGGGCATTAGCTATAGGACCAATGTTACAAGGGCTTAAAAAACCCGTAAATGATTTAAGCCGAGGAGCTACCATTCCTGATATTTATAATACAGTGTTAATCACTGCTATTCAGTCAGTTATGGAAGAATAGAATTCTTTTTGAATGTATACTTTTTGCCAAAGCCTTTAAAGCTTTGGCAAATTTTTTGACTATGTATTTTTAAAACTGTAAAATTATAAATCATTGTATGAAAGAAGTCATTATTATTTTTATCTGTTTTTTTGCACTAAGATTAGTTTCTTTAGCAATTTCGATTAAAAATGAAAAACGAATTAAAGAAATGGGAGGAATTCAATACGGAAAATTCAACTCGATGTTGCTGACACTTGCTCACGTATCTTTTTATTTTCTTTGTTTATTTGAAGCTATCCGAAACGAACATTTTTCATTAGATTTTACCTCAAATATAGGAGTTGCCTTGTTAGTTTTTGCATATTTGATGCTGTTTTATGTGATTTATCAGCTTAAGGAAATTTGGACGCTGAAAATATACATATTGCCCAACCATAAAATCAATAAATCTTTTTTATTCAAATGGGTAAAACATCCTAATTATTTTTTGAATATTCTGCCTGAACTTGTGGGAATTGCACTTTTATGTAAGGCTTACATCACACTTTGTGTTATGTTGCCTATTTATGCGGTAATTTTAACAATCCGTATTCGACAAGAAGAAGCTGCAATGAAACATTTACTATAACAATATTGTTACATATTAGTTGGATTAATATTGAGTTAGAAATATATTTGCAATAAAAATTCTTTGAGTTTGAAAAAGTTTTGTAGCTTTGTGCCGTTTTCTTTCAGAAGGAAATAGTAAATATAATCTCAAAAAAAATTGAATTAAATTATATAATCGTTTTTAATAAAAATATATGGAAATATTGATAATAAATTCGGGAAGTTCCTCACTAAAATATCAATTAATTGATTCACAAAAGGGTATCTCAAAAGTAAGAGGGCTTGTAGATAGAATTGGGATTGAAGGAAGTTCAATCAAATATGTGGCTTTGAAAGATGGTAAAGAAGTAGAAATAAAAAAACAGTTACCAATCAGTAACCACGAAGAGGCAATGAGGCAAGTAACTGATTTACTAACAGATGCAGAAGTAGGGGTTATCAGTAATCCGGATGATATTAAAGCCATAGGGCATCGTGTGGTTCACGGAGGAGAAAAATTTGTGCAACCAACACTTGTAACGGAGGAAGTTGAAAAGGAAATAGAAAAACTTATTCCGCTATCGCCTTTGCATAATCCTGCTTGTTTGGAGGGGATTCGCAGTGCAGAAAAGATTTTCAAAAAAGCAAAACACGTAGCTGTTTTTGATACTGCTTTTCATCAAACAATGCCAGCCAAAGCATTTCGCTACGCTATCCCGAATGAATATTACGAAAATTATGGTGTAAGAGCGTACGGATTCCACGGAACAAGTCATAAATATGTTGATGCACAAGCACGTAAACATTTGAATGAGAATATAAAAAACATCACAATACACTTAGGAAATGGCTCAAGTATGGCAGCCGTGAATGAAAGTGGAAGATGTATGGATACAACAATGGGGCTTACACCACTTGATGGTTTGGTGATGGGAACACGTTGTGGAAATATTGATGCCGGAGTTATTTTTTATCTTGCTGACAGATTGAATTTAACAGCTGATGAAATTAGTACAATTCTCAACAAGAAAAGCGGAATGCTTGGACTAACAGGCAGTTCCGATGCACGAGATGTATCGGACAAATACTTTGCAGGAGATGCCAATGCAATTCTTTGCTATGAGATGTATGCTTACCGAATTAAGAAATTTATTGGGGCGTATGCCGCTATTTTGAACGGATTGGATAGCATCACTTTTACAGCAGGTTTGGGCGAGAATGATGATTTAATTCGTTTGCTTGCGTGTCAAGGAATGGAGTTTTTAGGGATAGAAATTGACGAAAATAAAAATAAAGAATTTAACCGACCTAAACAAGCTGTTGAGGTTCAAAGTGATAAAAGTCGTGTAAAGATTCTTATCATTCCTACAAACGAAGAGTTACAAATAGCTAACGAAGTAGTAGAACTAATAGGTTAATTGTTAATAAAGTTAAAACAGCCAAATTTCTTTTTAGAAATTTGGCTGTTTTTTTATTCGGTATTAAAATCCAATTTTTAAATTATCATAGAATTTTCCTTCAAAAAGTGCAACAAAAATTCTAATTCCAAAAACTACACCTTGCAGATTCGTTTGAGTTTTATCAAAAGGAAAACTATATCCGCTATAAAGATGCAAAAAATTAAGAAAATTAACTCCTGCAATGGGCGAAAAATTCTTTGTAGAAGATTGAAAACCAAATAGTAATCCGTTTTTTCTGTAAATTAATTTTACTTCCGGAACAAAATATTGGTTGCCATCTTTTCCTTTAAAATAACGTATAGCCATTCCCAAGTTGTATCCGTGCCAACGATAGCTATCAATAGGCAAATTGTATTCAATTCCGGCAGTAAGGCTATTTCTTCCTTGATAATCATATCCTATACTTATAGCCGTCCGATTAGCTATGTCTTTCATTTTCTGAGCGTTTGCATTAATTGAAAGTACTAAACATATTGTGATAAAAAAGAGTCTCATTATGATTTCATTTTATGTTTATGTAACAAAAATAAGTAATTTTCTTGAGTTTTGTAATACAAAGATTTTTATTTTTTACATTTAATTTACGTAAAAATCCGTTTTATAATCTGTTTTAAAGTTATTTAATTTAATGAAAATCAAATTATTAATAGAGGTTTGTCACTCCAAAACATTAGTGAAATAGATTGAAAAAATAATGATTGAAGTACAAATTTTTATATTTTTCTTTTTCAATATTTAGATGTAACTTTGAGCCTTAAATTTTAAAAATATGTCAGACGATAAGAAAGTAATTTTTTCGATGTCGAGGGTAAGCAAAACCTATTCTTCGACGAATAAACAAGTGCTTAAAGATATTTATTTGAGCTTTTTCTATGGAGCAAAAATAGGTATTTTGGGGTTGAATGGTTCAGGAAAATCATCCCTTTTGAAGATTATTGCAGGGGTTGATAAAAACTATCAAGGTGATGTGGTATTTGCCCCAGGCTACACGATCGGGTATTTAGAACAAGAACCACAATTAGATGAAAATAAAACGGTTATAGAAGTAGTTCGCGAGGGTGCTTCTGAAATTATCGGTATTTTGGACGAGTTCAACAAAATTAACGATATGTTTGGTTTGGAAGAGGTGTATTCTGACCCTGACAAAATGCAAAAGTTGATGGACAAACAAGCCGAATTACAAGATAAAATCGACGCTTGTGGCGGTTGGGAAATCGACAATAAATTGGAAATAGCTATGGATGCTCTCCGCACGCCAGATCCCGACACGCCCATAAAAGTGCTTTCGGGAGGAGAACGTCGCCGTGTTGCTCTTTGCCGTTTGCTTTTGCAACAACCTGATGTGCTGTTACTTGATGAGCCTACGAACCATCTTGACGCTGAGTCTGTTCTGTGGTTGGAGCAACATTTGCAACAATACGCAGGAACTGTAATCGCTGTAACCCACGACCGTTATTTCTTGGACAATGTTGCGGGTTGGATTTTGGAACTCGATAGAGGAGAAGGTATTCCGTGGAAAGGAAACTATTCATCGTGGCTTGACCAAAAAGCCAAACGTTTGGCACAAGAGCAAAAAACTGAATCCAAACGCCAAAAAATGTTGGAACGTGAGTTGGAATGGGTACGCCAAGGAGCTAAGGGACGGCAAGCCAAGCAAAAAGCCCGTTTGCAAAACTACGACCGACTTTTGAATGAAGACCAAAAGCAATTGGAAGAAAAGCTCGAAATCTATATTCCTAACGGACCACGATTGGGAACAAACGTTATTGAAGCCAAACACGTATCCAAAGCCTTTGGTGATAAAATCCTATATGAAGATTTGAATTTTGTATTGCCACAAGCGGGAATCGTTGGGGTGATTGGTCCTAACGGAGCAGGAAAATCGACCATTTTCAGAATGATTATGGGAGAAGAGACACCCGATTCAGGGGAATTTATCGTTGGGGAAACGGTAAAAATCGCTTATGTTGACCAGTCGCACAAGAATATTGACCCTGAAAAATCTATTTGGGAGAATTTCTCCGATGGACAAGACCTCATTATGATGGGCGGACGGCAGGTTAATTCACGTGCCTATCTAAGCCGATTTAATTTCAGCGGAAGTGAGCAAAACAAAAAAGTAGGTACGCTTTCGGGAGGAGAACGTAACCGTTTGCATTTGGCAATGACCCTCAAAGAAGAAGGAAACGTACTTTTACTCGATGAGCCTACTAACGACTTAGATGTTAATACATTACGTGCTTTGGAGGAAGGTTTGGAGAATTTTGCGGGTTGTGCTGTAATCATCTCACACGACCGATGGTTCTTGGACAGAATTTGTACGCATATTTTGGCATTTGAAGGCGATTCTCAAGTATATTTCTTTGAAGGAAGTTTTTCTGAATACGAGGAAAATAAACGCAAACGCCTCGGAAAAGAAGTTACGCCAACACGTATTAAGTACAAGAAATTAGTTCGTAATTAACAATTATAATGAAAAGGATTGGAAAATGTTTTCTAATCCTTTTTTATTTGTTTTTATGGAAGAAATTTACGAAAAATATAATTTTTAAATTTTAAAATGAGTATATCTGTGAAAAAATCATTTTAATATCAGAAAAATAAAATAATTTTAAGGATAAAGATATTATGAAGAGTATATTTTTTACATTGTTTTACTTGTGAATATTAAGTTGCCTTTGTAGGATTTACCATTAAAATAAAGGAAAAGTAATGTGTTCTTTATAATTATTTTAGCGAATTCCAGCAATGATGTTAATTTTTATTTAAAATATCTGCTTTTTTACAGAGAGTTGTTGTTCAGATTAAATATATTACTATCTTTGTCTTTATTAATTGTATTAAAATCAATACTATGAACAAAACAGAATTAATTGATGCTATTGCTGCTGATGCAGGAATTACAAAAGTAGATGCAAAGAAAGCGTTGGAATCTTTCTTTTCAAATGTAGAAAAAACTCTGGAAAAAGGAGATAAAGTTTCGATTGTAGGCTTTGGTTCTTGGTCAGTAACTAAAAAAGAAGCTCGCGAGGCGAGAAACCCTCGTACCAATGAAGTGATTAAAGTAGCTGCTAAAAATGTGGTGAAATTCAAGCCAGGCTCTGAACTTTCTGACGCGGTAAACTAGTAAACAGAAAAAGAATCAAAAAAAGGCTATCTAATTTAGATAGCCTTTTCTAATTTATTTTTTAAGTAAATCAGGTCTTCGTATTTTGGTGTGTTTGTAAGCTTCTTCTTCACGCCATTGTTCTATTTCAGGAAAATTTCCGCTTAGTAATATTTCCGGAACGTTCCATCCGTTGTACGATGCGGGACGTGTGTAAACAGGTGGAGCTAACAAATCATCTTGAAATGAGTCAGTTAAAGCTGAAGTTTCATCTCCAAGTACACCGGGAATCAAACGAATAACTGCATCGCAAACAATCATAGCTCCCAATTCTCCGCCAGAAAGCACATAATCACCCACAGAAATTTCCTTTGTGATAAAATGGTCGCGAACACGTTGGTCAACACCTTTGTAATGCCCACAAAGTATAATTAAATTTTCACAAAGAGACATTCGGTTTGCGGTTTTCTGGTTAAAAGTTTCCCCGTCAGGAGTCATATAAATCACTTCGTCATAATCTCGTTGTGATTTTAGTTTGGTAATGCACTTATCAATAGGTTCAATCATTAGTACCATTCCTGCACCTCCACCAAACTGATAATCATCTACTTGCCGATAATTTCCTGTGCTGTAATCTCGTAAGTTATGAAAATGAACTTCCACCAATCCTTTTTCAATTGCTCGCTTCATAATTGAAGCATTGAAAGGACTTTCCAAAAGTTCCGGAACCACCGAAATAATATCAATACGCATTAGTTATTTATGTTTATTGATTTCGTCTTGAAGCTGGCGACGCACTTTTTGTTCTCTTTCAATGGCTGATTTTCTGTAATTTTCATATTCTTCTTGAAGTTCTTTCAAATCTTGAAGTGATTTTTTAGTAACAGCACTTCCATTTATGTATTTATAGACATAGAATAACAGCAAGCAGGTCAAAATCAGAACAAGGCTCCAAACCATTAACGAATAGGTTGATTTTGGAAGCAAAATTCCTAAGAAATTGACACTATCTTTCTCATTTTGAGTTTTTTCAAGATTGTTCTGTAACTCAGATATTTTCCCATTTAGTTGCTTAACTTCTTCTTCGTGTCCGTTAATGATATCTTGTTGAGCTTGTATTTTTGATTTGACACTTTGTAAACTATCAATTACGTTTTTTTGATAATTTCCAAGTTTAGCTCTATCAATAATTTTATAACTTTGCCAAGAGTTTGCTTTTTCAACTAAGGTTTCAAACTGTTCATTGAGTGTATTCTGTTTCTTCTTAACTTGAACATTTATAGTGTCTAAACCTTGTTCCTGAGCATTTACAGCAAATGTAAATGAAAAAAATACAGCTATGGCTCCTGTTATTAATTGCTTCTTCATCTTATAATCAAATTATTTTCAAAGAGCAAAAATATAAAAAATTAATAACAAAAACAGCTTTGGGTATGAAAAAATATTGTTACAAGCGTATTTTTAAAGATTTTTATAAGAAAGAATTTTTGGATTATGAAAATAAATAAAAAACGAGCGAAGTTTTTCAAATCCGCTTGTTTCATAGATTTCAATTTTTGTTAGAATACCTCGTAAATACCTGCTGCTCCCTGTCCTGTACCCACGCACATTGTTACCATACCATATTTTTTTCCGCGTCTTTTAAGTTCGTCAAAAAGTTGTACGGATAATTTTGCACCGGTACAACCCAGCGGATGTCCTAAAGCTATTGCTCCTCCGTTTACATTAATTATTTCAGGATTCAGATCTAATTCACGAATAACGGCTAAAGATTGTGAAGCAAAGGCTTCGTTTAGTTCTATTAGTTGAAGGTCATTCAGTGTTAATCCGGATTGCTGAAGTGCTTTCGGGATGGCTTTCACCGGTCCGATTCCCATTATGCTGGGAGGAACTCCTGCTACGGCGTAAGTTACTAATCGTGCAATAGGTTCAATGTTAAATTTTTTAACCATTTCTTCACTCATTAAAAGTAGAAAAGCAGCTCCGTCACTGGTTTGTGATGAGTTTCCAGCGGTAACAGTTCCGCCTTGTGCAAAAACAGGCTTCAATTTTGCGAGAGCTTCTAAGGAAGTGTCAGCACGAGGTCCTTCATCGGTCTTAAAGGTGTATTTATGAGTTGTGCGTTTTCCGTTTTCGAGAAGTACTTGCTCTATTTCAATCGGAACTATTTGCTTTTCAAATTTACTTTCTGTGATAGCTTTTAATGCTTTTTGATGAGATTGGAAAGCGAATAAATCTTGGTCTTCGCGTGAAATTTTGAATTGATGAGCAACTTTTTCGGCTGTAAGTCCCATTCCCCAATAGAAATCTTCGTTTCCTTCTTTAACTGCTTTATAATCTGGAGATGGACGATATCCTCCCAAAGGGATAAAACTCATACTTTCTACACCTCCCGCAATGATGCAGTCTGCCATTCCTGATTGTATTTTAGCCATTGCCATTGCAATAGTTTCCAGCCCTGAAGCACAATATCTGTTTACGGTTACTCCCGGAACTTGGTCTGTATGAAGTCCCATAAGCGAAATTATACGACCAATGTTCAATCCTTGTTCGGCTTCGGGCATTGCATTACCAACGATAACGTCATCAATCATATTTTTATCAAAATCAGGTAGTTGTGCCATCATATAAGCGATGGTTTCAGCAGCCAATTCATCGGGTCGTTTAAAGCGTAAAAGTCCGCGTGGAGCTTTCCCCACAGCTGTACGATACGCTTTTACTACGTAAGTTGTTTTCATAGGCTTTTGTTTTTAGTGAATAGAGGTTTACTATTCAGGAGGTTATTAACTATTTTTTTATTTCAAAATGATTAATCAATACCGAGAAATTTTTCCTTTATCCGATTTGTTTTATAAGTTTTCTTGAGGTGGCTTCATCAATTTGTAATTGTTCTTTCAGTTTTTCAACCGACTCGAACTTTTGTTCGTTGCGTAGACGTTCCAAAAAATAGATTGTTACATCATTTCCGTATATATCTTCATCAAAATCAAAATAATGGACTTCAATGGTTGCTCCTTTTCCTTCGATGGTTGGATTCTTGCCGATACTCATCATTCCGTATGTTTTTTTTCCGTTAAAGAAGCTATAAACCAAATAAATTCCATCTTTTGGAATTAGTTTATAAGATTCTTTTACTTGAATGTTGGCAGTCGGGTAACTAATTGTTCTCCCGATTTTTAGCCCGTGAATTACCTTTCCGCTGATACAAAAAGGGACTCCGAGATATTCCCAAGCAGTTTTGATGTCGCCTTCGCTTATCGCCTTTCGTATTTTTGTTGAACTTACAGACACCTCATTTACTTCTTGTGCGGGAATTTCCTCCACTTCAAAACCATATTTTTCTCCAAATTTTCGCATATCGCTAATATCTGCAGTTCTATTTCTCCCGAAACGATGGTCGTATCCGATGATAACTTTTTTAGCTTTCAGGCGTTTTACAAGCAAATCTTCAACGAAAGTTTCTGCTGACATTTTCGAAAAAGAATCATTAAAAGGACAAACAACTAATTGATTGATTCCTAATGACTTTAAAACGTGTTTTTTTTCATCAAGTGTATGAATTAGTTTTAGTTCACTATCCTGATGAACAACCATTCGCGGATGTGGAAAAAAAGTAAAAATAGTTGCCAGTAAATCCTGATTCTTAGCTGTTTCTACAAGTTTTTTTATTATTTTCCGATGTCCTAAATGAACTCCGTCAAACGTACCAATGGTAATTACACTGCCTTTTTCTGCCGTAAAATTGAAAATATCTGTAATTTCTTTCATTTTTATTTATGAAATAAACAATTTTTAAAATCAAGCTCAATTAATGATTGTAGAATGAGTTGTAAATGTCAATGTATTTTTCTTTGATGTTACGGCGTTTAAGTTTTAATGTTGGAGTAAGTTGTCCTGCGTCAATGCTCCATTCATCGGGAGTGAAGGCAAAAAGCTTAATTTTTTCCCATTGTCCTAAATTATTATTTACTTTTTCAACTTCTTTTTCAATTCTTGCAAAAAGTTCCGGATTTTTGATAATTTCTTCATTTGATTCTCCCAAACTGATATTGTGTCTTTTCGCCCATTCTTTCACAAAAGAGAAATTCAATTGGATGATAGCAGCCGGCATTTTTTCTCCTTCGCCTACCACCATTGCTTGCTCAATAAATCGTGATTGTTTCAGCAGATTTTCAATGGTTTGTGGAGCAATATATTTTCCTCCTGAGGTTTTGAAAATTTCTTTTTTCCTATCTGTAATTTTCAAAAAACCTTCAGAATCAATTTCTCCGATGTCTCCGGTATGAAAGAAACCATCAGTAATTGAAGCCGCTGTGAGGTCAGGGTCTTTATAATATCCTATCATCACATTTGGTCCTTTACATAGAATTTCACCGTCTTCGGCAATTTTGACTTCCAGATTTTCAATAGGTTTACCAACGGTTCCTATTTTCCAATATCTTCCTGATTTTCTGTTTACTGCTATTACGGGAGAGGTTTCTGTAAGTCCGTAACCTTCCACAATATTAATTCCTGCAGCCGAGAAAATTCTCGCCAATCGAGGTTGTAAGGCAGCACTCCCTGAAACCATCATTTCAAGCTCTCCGCCAAGGGCTTCTTGCCATTTTTTGAAGATTAATTTTCGTGCAATTCCCAATTTGAAGCCATACCACCACCCATTGGCTCCGTATGGTTCATATTTAAGTCCTAAATCTACTGCCCAGAAGAATAAAAATTTTGCAATTCCTTTTAGTTCTGTTCCTTTTGCGTAAATTTTGTCATAAACTTTCTCAACCAATCGGGGAACAACAGTCATCAAATTGGGCTTCACTTCTTTAATGTTTTCTCCCATTTTATCAATAGACTCAGCAAAATAAATCCGCATAAAATTGTATTGATAGAAGTACGTTAGCATTCGTTCAAATATATGACAAACAGGAAGAAAACTCAAGCAACGAGAGCCTTTGGCAACAGGTAATCTGTCTTGACAGTTAATTACATTTGAAATAATATTGTTGTGTGAAAGCATTACTCCTTTAGGGCGAGCAGTTGTTCCTGAGGTATAGATAATGGTAGCCAAATCATTCGGTTGGATACTGTTTTTGAGCTTTTCCACTTCTTCTTGATTGCTGTTATCTTCTCCTAAATCCAAAATTTCTTTCCAGCTGTGAGCGTAAGGAACATCATCAAAGGTATATATGCCTTTAAGATGTGGAAGTTTATCTTGAATTGAAGTTATTTTATCAAGTAATTCTTTATCAGAAACAAAGCAGTATTTGCATTCGGCGTGATTGAAAATATATTCATAATCTTCCAGAGAAATAGTAGGATAAACGGGTACGTTTTGTGCTCCAATTTGCAGAATTCCCATATCAATTACGTGCCATTCCGTACGATTATTAGATGAAATAACTGCAATTTTATCGTTTTTTTCGACACCCAATCGCAACAATCCACGACTAAATTGATTGAATTTATTGATGTATTCCTGCGTGGAAGTTTTTTCCCATTTTCCGTTATATTTTGTGACGAAAGCCGCTTCCGAAGGAGAATTTTTCAATTGATAATAAGGAATGTCAAACAAACGTGTAACAGCATTCATAGCTCTTTCATTTTAAATTATAACGCAAATTAAGAATTAAAAATAATATAAACAAAATTTCTTCCGAAATATGTTAAATAAATTAACAAACTGAATCTGTAAGAAGTTGATAGTTAGCTTATTCTTGTTTAAACGAAAAAGGGAAACAATTTTGTAACTGTTTCCCTCTATATCTTGATTGGACACTCGTAATTCGATAAAATATCAGTGTAATTGCAGTTTTTCTACATCGTTGAAATGCTTTTTGTCTGTGATATTTCCTTTTTGCAATGTCATAACTCCGGGATTGGAACGAATCATTGTTTTCAAGGTTGTTTCATCGTTAAAGTAGAAATCAAAGTTTAGCTCATAATCCTTTTTGATTTGTTCAGCTTGCTCAATGATTGAGGTCAAACCAATTACAGTATATCCTTGCTTCAGGGCTTTGTCTGTTACCTTTTTAATAGCTTTAAACGCTTCTTTATCAGATTTATCAATGCGATAAGAAACCACAATAAGTAATTTTTCTTTATCCATCATTTCGTCGAAATAGCTTTCTCCATTCTTTTCTATGAAGAAGTCGTGGATAGGAGGTGTGTAACCCGGGTCTATTAATTTCGTTTCAAAGGAAACAAACTCACCGTCCACTTTGGGATAATCACCTTGTGTTACAAATACTTCCTCTTTTCCGTTTATGTTGAATTTCCAATGATAGTCGTATTTGGGCAGGGGAGCTCCTTCAGGAACAATCATTCCTTTAGGGATGTTTACGCCTATTTTGTAAGGTCTGAAATCTCCCACAGGTAAATGATTGTACACGTGGTACACAAAAGCAATGCAACCTATTAACGATAAAATGCTGATAATTAAAGGAGTATTCCCTTTTGTGATGGGAGTAATGTACTTCTGTCCGATAAAGAGAATCAAAGTTAAAACCAGCAGAAACACATCTTTACCAAAGGATTGCCAAGGAGTGAATTTAATAACGTCGCCAAAGCAACCACAATCTGTAACTTTATTAAAATAAGCAGAGTAGAAGGTAAGGAAGCCAAAGAATACCAGCATTGCCAGTAGTGACCACAACGTAAATTTCGCTTTGTAGCCAACAAGAAGCATCACTCCCAAAAGAACTTCTGCTATACAAACCACAATTGCCAACCAAAGGGCGAACGGCTCCAAGAAGAGAAGATTCAGCACCGGCTCGCTGAAGTATTCTTCCAACTTAAATGAAAACCCGATGGGGTCATTGAGTTTGATAAGCCCGCTGATGATGAATAGTACGCCCACAACAAAACGGACAAAATGTGTAATATATCTCATATTTAGATGATGATTAATGATGATGATTGAGTATGTAACGTTACGATTCAGTTAGGTGGATTAATGCAAAAACTGCGTAATTAAGCATATCTTGGTAATTTGCCTCCACGCCTTCGCTAACGAGTGTTCTGCCTTGATTGTCTTCTATTTGCTTGACACGCAACACTTTTTGCAAGATAAGGTCGGTTAGTGAACTTACTCGCATATCTCGCCACGCTTCACCATAATCGTGGTTTTTGCTTTCCATCAGCGAGCGTGTTTCTTCAATTTTCTGTTCGTAAAGGGCAAGAGCTTGTTCGGTGTTTAGGTCGGGCTGTTGGGCAACGCCTCTCTCAAGCTGAATTAAAGCTATGACGGAATAGTTTATAATGCCAATAAATTCAGACACTTCACCTTCGTCTATCTTACGAATGCCATTCTGTTGCAAACTGCGGATACGTTGTGCTTTGATGAAAATCTGGTCGGTGAGTGAAGGTAATCTGAGGATACGCCAAGCACTTCCATAATCGTTCATCTTATTGACAAACATACTTTTGCACGTATTGATAACGTTGTTATACTGTTCTATAGTTTTATTCATTTGTTATAGGAAATAATTGGGCAAAGATACTACTTTGTGCCAAAATTTAAAATACTTCGTTTAACTCTTTGTTGCCAGAATATTTACCAACGATTCTGAGCATTAGCTTTTCCCCATATCAGAGTGGCTAAATAAGGATTGTCGATAAACGGATTGCGATTGCCTTGTGCTTGCTGAATAACCTCATTGCGGTTGATTTCAATAGCAGACACAGGGTCTTCGGCATTCCACTTCAGGAGCAAATCAACACCCTCTCTCGAGATATCTTCTCCTAAATCCTCGTTGTAGCGTAGGTTCAGATATAGTACCATTCGGGCTACATCACCCTTCCACTCATCACCGGGATACCAGCTGTCGCCGTTGACTAACGTTGCCTTACCACTGCCACTGGCGAACGGATGATTGCCACGCCTTGAGTTTACATTCATATCGCAATACCTCAGATGATGCAAGTCACCTTTGGCAGTGTTGCCAATTTTGGATTGTGGGTAAACGTGTTCCGTATTCACATCTTTACTTCGGGAGCTACGTACTTCACCTGTGTAGATTAACACCACCTTGTTAGCATCACTTGCTGAACGGTCGGCAGTGGGCAAATATTTGTGCCGACTGCTATACTCCAGAAAAGTTGAGTGCTTTGTAATGGTAAGTGTAGCCAATTCATCATATAAAGCCCGTCCTGCTTTGGTAAAATCCACCGATTTGTAATAATTCTGCAAGGCGGGAGGAATGTTAAAAGAGGTGTTATTGGTAGGCTCTTTTTCAGTAGTGAAATGGTGTTTAAGGTCAGTTGCACCTCCTTTGCCATCGTGTGCGGTGATGATAATGTTATAAGTGGTGTTGGGCTTTAGTTTGGAGAACGTATAATGTGTGGCTTCCACGCCTCTGACATCAATATTATCACCTTTGATGGAATACGTAACATAATCGCCATCGGGATCAACGGCTTTCGTCCAGGCAATTGTTGCCACGTTGGGAGTAACATTGGTTACCCTAATGGCAAAGGCATTGGGCGGTCGGTTACTATTGTCTGTTGATTTAGAACTGCAAGCGGTAAGTAAGCAAGCAGTGAGGAACATTATTTTATTCATAATAGATACTGTTTTTTATGCGTGCCAAAGGTATGAAAAAATATGGGAAACAGAGCATTTGTGCTAAAGCTAAATGTTTCGCACTCCCTACATCAGGCAACTTAAACGGGAAAAAACCTTTGCTTTATTCTGTTAAAGCAAAGGTTTTTTATATGTAGGTATCAATTAAAATGCTTTAATTCGGTACATCATTCCGATGCTGAATCGGTTGGAATGTGTGTTAAACGAATCCCTTGCATAGCTGTACTTACGACCCACATAGGTTGCAAAGAAACGCAAATCTTGGTCTTTGAACGGCATATATTCAATCCCTAAGAAATAGCCAAAGGAGTTACGCTTACTATCCATAAAACCAGCAGGAATGTCCTTACCTACACGGGCTGTCTCGTACATAAACTTACCAAATACATTCCAATTTTCGTGTGGCTGATATTCGGCTTTGGTTACAAAGGAGTTATAAGTGGTACCTTTTAGAGCTCCTGTGTGTTTGATTCCAATAGCATCTGTATAGATTCCAGTGTATCCGAATCTGTCGAGACCTTGATTAGCTAGCATATAATCAAAGAACATCTGGAACTTAGGCAGGTTTAACATAGTACCAAGCATCACTTTGGAGCTGCTGTGGTTTTCAGCTTCCTGTTCGTACCCTATGCCCCAACGTGTTTGTATAAGTCCGTCCCACATTGAGCCATTCCAATTGAAGATATAGGCAAGCGGTGCATTAGTTGTTCTTATATCCTTGTTATCAGGGTAAAGCTCATTAAATCTATTTGTACGGCTGTTCGTTACCTGAAAGTTCAGTTCGTGGTTTTCATCAGGAGTATAGGTAAGCATTCCACCCACCATAAAATTATCCATATGCTCTACGTAATCAGAGTATTCATAGATATTCATTGGGTTAAGGTCAAATTCATATCCACCCCACGCCTGACACATTTTCCCTGCGGTAACCGTCCATTTTTCATTTAAGTGGAAACCTGCATACATCATATCGGTAGCACGGGCAAGGTTATCAAGAGAAGACCCTCCGCTTGAACGATTTAGACGATGACGAAGACGATAGAATATACGCTCGTTAATGTTTCCTCTGAATTCCAACCGAAGTTGTCTTGCTATAAAACCAAAGTGTGTATCTGTATCTTTTACAGTTGTAGCATCAAAACTTGACTGAAAATTCAGATATACATTAAACTTATCGGACTTCGTTTTCAGCTCATCAATTTGCTCCTGAAAGCCCTGTTGTGCAAATACAATGCTTCCTGCCAAGAAAGCCATTGCTGTGTATATGTTTTTCATAATTAGTAGAATTAAATATAATAATGGTTTAGTATTTCATTACAATTGTAAAACTGCTGTGCTTTTGTTTTTTATCGTCAGTATGTTTTGCATTGTAAAGATAGGTTTGTTTGCTTAAACGTGCTTATACAATCTTCATAAAAAGGATTATAGATAATCTCCCACTCGGGTGAGTGTGCTACCATTGCTCGGGTGAGTGTTGCTATCGCACTCGGTTGGGTGGGAGTATCTTGCTTTAACTAACAGTTATAGTCCCTTCAAAGATAGTCTTTCTTGGTTCTTTCAGCAGAGATTTCCCTTGACTGAATTGAGTAACAATACTCAGTTCGTACGACCCTGATTCCAAATCAGGTGGGATAAGAATCAAAAGTCGTGAAGGTTCATTCAGTACAATGTCTTCCTCAGGGAGTTTTGTCTCTCGGCTTGTGTCGATATTTCGTAGGTAAATTCCGTTAGTGGGTGAACTTCCTGCAATTTTGAGATAAGCTCCTTTGATTTCTACATTTTTCCCTTTCGTGATAGAACCATCAGTCTTCTTTGTAGCACTATCAGTGATGCTTAATATGGTCATCGGGTCGGCCTGTACACCAAGTATTTCTACTAAGGTTTGTGTTACTTCCTTGCGTAGTTCAGCACCTTGTGTAATGCTTATCTGTACGTTGTGTATTTCTGGATTCCACGTTTTGTCGCGGAACACGCCTCGTATGGTGGGGCGCATATACACCAATCCAGTATTCACATTGTAGCCTTCCAATACCATTTCCGCTACTTTACGATTAAATCGGCTGATAATGTCCTGAGCCGTTTCTGTACGTATCTCCATACCTTCTTCTTTAAGGCGTTGGATAATGTCCTGAGTCGAAATGCTCCCAACGGTAACAGGTACCGCTATAAAGTCGGTCGTGTCTCCCTTTGTCAAAAGATTGGGTTTAAGCCACGCTTTCATCTTGCTCATATGAATTGAATTTTAAAGTTACGATGTTAATTCTATGATGTGTGTATGTCTTTGTAATACTTCTTTCTATGTTGGTTTCTTACCTCAGAAAACATTTTTATACCATATATATTATATAGGTGTAGTATTTCTCCGTATAGAAAGTATATTTTTTAGGCATACATTACTATCATTTTGATAATAAGGATAAATCATTGTTTCAGTACTCGTTGAAGTACTGTTGTATTTGTTTCCAGTCTTTCGTTTTAGTAAGTGCGAGCATCAGCAATACGCGTGCTTTTTGCGGATTGAGGTTCTGTGCTGCTACGAAATGATGCTTAGCATCGTCCACTTCTGCATCAAGAGTGGTTCCTCCAAACGGTACACGAGAAGACCTAACCACTTGAATACCTTTTTGCTGAGCTTTTACAGCTAAATCAAACAACGTGTGGTAGAAGTTTCCATTCCCCACTCCTGCATATACGATACCGTCAAACTTCGCATCGATGAAGGCTTTCATAGGTAATTCGGACATATTGGCATATCCGTACACGATGCCTACTTTTGGTAATGATTTGAGGTTGTCCACGTTGAACACGGATTGCGTGGTGTGCTTGCTTTGAGGAGTTGCCCCGAAGAAGGGTTTTCCGTTGTGCAAGTAAGCCAACTTACCATAGTTCGCCCCTTGGAAGGTTTCTACTGCGGTAGTGTTGGTTTTAACCACATCTTTTGCCCCCAATACGATGTCGTTCATACATACCATAACGCCTCTGCCGGAAGCACTTGGGCTTGCTGCTACTGCTACGGCATTGTATAGATTGGCAGGACCATCAGCACTCATACCCGTAGCTGGACGCATTGCCCCTACCATCACCACAGGCTTGTTGCTGTGAACGGTAAGGTTTAGGAAGTACGCCGTCTCTTCCATTGTATCAGTACCGTGTGTGATAACGACCCCATCATAACCTTCCTTATTAAGGAGTTCATTGATGCGTTTTGCCAATTTTAGCCATACGTCATCGTTCATATCTTGCGACCCGATTTTAACGAGTTGCTCTCCGCTCACCTCTGCAAGGTTCTTTACCTCAGGAACGGCTTGCAACAATTGGTAAATACCGAGCTCACCCGCCTTGTAACTACTCTCGGTAGATGATTTGCTCACTCCGGCAATGGTACCTCCCGTTGCAATAATACGTATCTTCGGTTTCTGCCCGAAGACTGCCACAGACATCATTAAGCATAATGCAAGGGCAATTTTCCTTAAAGTTTTTTGCATATACTAATTATTTTAAATGTATTTCGATAGATATTGTGTTAGGCATTTAGTTTGGTGTTATCCCATTGTCAGTACAATAACATATCCTACGGCAAGGGCAACAATAGTAGCTACAAAGCCTGGTATTTGGAATGAATGATTTAGCACATACTTGCCAATGCGGGTGGTTCCCGTACGGTCAAAGTTTATCGCTGCCACTACCGTTGGATAGTTGGGAATGAAAAAATATCCATTTACAGCAGGGAACATTGCTACCATTGTCATTGGCGGAATTCCTAATGCTATTCCCAGCGGGTATAACGTCCGTACGGTAGCTGCTTGGCTAAATAACAAAATGGACATTACAAACAAGGCCAATGAGAACAAGAACGGATATTCGGTTACAATATGTTCAATACTTGATTTAAAGAACTCTAAGTTGCCTTGAAAGAAGGTGTCGCCCATCCAAGCAATCCCAAATATAGCGATAACGGCTTGCATTCCCGCTAAAAAAACGCTTCCTTTCACGGCTTTGGTAACGTCAGCCTTTGCAATGATAAAGATAAGCCCAGCCACCGTCATCATCACAATTTCTATAATCTCAGGCATTCCCAATCGGCTTCCGTCAGCAAATGCAGGTCGTAATGAAGCAACCGAACCAAACAACACGATAGAGAGTACCCCACATAGGAATATCCATACAGCCGTTTTGGCCTTGCGTTGCTGTTGCGGGTCAAGTGCTTTTTTCTTATCTTGCGAGTTGCCAATGGTTCCTTCTGCCAGTCTGCGTTGGTATTCAGGATCTTTTTCAAGTGGCACCCCGATGAAATTGACAACGAATGCCCCTACGATAACACCTATCAGCGTTGCCGGAATACACACCATTAATATATCACTGAGTTCCACCCCGTGCGTGCCAAGCAGGTCTTTGCTAAGTAGTGCCGCAGTTGCCGCCGAAATGGGGCTTGCAGTGATGGCTTGTTGCGAGGCTATTACCGAGATGCTCATTGGGCGTTCCGGACGTACCTTGCTTTCGGTAGCAATTTCGGCTATGATGGGCAGAAGTGAATATGCCACGTGTCCCGTACCGGAAAAGAAAGTAAAGAAATAGCATACCACAGGTGCGAGGAAAGTAATCGCAGAGGGATTCTTACGCAGGATTTTTTCTGCCACTTGTACCAGATAGTCCAACCCGCCCGCCGATTGCAGTGCCGATGCTGCAGTGATTACGGCTACAATCATAAGCATAACGTCAATGGGAGTACTGCCCGGTTTCAGCCCGAACACGAAAACTAAAACGGCTAACCCCATTATACCGAAGATTCCCAGTCCGATACCCCCAACACGGGCACCAATGAAGATGGCAGCTAACACAACGAAGAGCTCAATGTAAATTAACAATTCCATAATTAATGTTCTTTTGTGTGCTAAGATAATGAATATTTCTCAAATATAAAAGATATTTTTGTGTAAAATGCAAAAAGTATCACACTTGCAGATGATAATCACTTTGAAGCTCGTATGCGGACAAAAAGAAAATCAGGAATCGGCTTAATTGCTCGGATTCCTGATTTTGTATTGTTTAATTTTCGTCGTCCCAGTATTTGATGAATTCCTTGATGAGTTTTGCGGGATTTGCTTTTTTGGTCCATCGTATGGGTTCGTCATAGTATTCCAGTTCGTGTATGATGATTGGAATATCGTGTTCGAAAGTTTTTTCTATTACTTTTTCTTCAAAGAGCTTCTTGGCGATGGCAATAATCTCATTAATGAATTCTTTTCGGAATTTCTCGCCTTTTTTTAAGATTTTCTCGTAGAGTGCTTCATCTTCTTCCATTGCTCTTTCGTTTTCTTCCTCAGTGTAAAAGTGGGGCGATGCTGCAAACCAATTGCTTAAAAGAGTGTCATTTTCACCACCAACGGTTTCGATTTCATTTTGGAGCCAGTAGGCAAAGTTCCATTTTGCTTCTTCTTTAGTGCTGGCATTGTACGCTTCTTCCTTAAAGTTGGAAAGAGTGTTGTAGCCTAATGTAATTTTGGGGTAGCGTTCATCATCATCGCAATAAAACCAGAAGGATAGGGCATATACATCTTTTACATCTTCTTCGTTGGCAATATTTTCAATTGCTGTTTTTAACTTGTCGTA
The DNA here is from genome assembly GCF_009684755.1 of Capnocytophaga felis. Lineage (GTDB taxonomy): Bacteria > Bacteroidota > Bacteroidia > Flavobacteriales > Flavobacteriaceae > Capnocytophaga > Capnocytophaga felis. The sequence continues at coordinate 248,968 of NZ_BLBC01000014.1, read as the reverse complement.
ACTTGTTTTCGCAAAAATGTCTTTTTTGTTTTCCATTCGCTTTGTATTTTGTTATTTGATAATTGTTTGATAATAAGCTAATTTGTGTTTCAAATTTTCAGCAAAAAGAAACCAGATATTTCTGAAATTACAAAACATCTGGTTTTTCCGATAAATAAAGGTATTATGATTGTTATTTCTCTTTTTTTCTTCTTTTGTGTTCTTGCATCAATAGGGAAAGTTCGCGTCCCATTTGTCCTGCTACTGAGGTGTTTTCCTGTGCTCTGCGAATCAGATAAGGCATTACCTCACGCACAGGACCAAAAGGAAGATATTTAGCTACATTGTATCCTAATTTTGCCGCATTAAAACTGATATGGCCGCTCATTCCGTAGAGTTGGGCAAGCCAAACACGCTTGTCGTTGTGTTTCAGTCCTTTTTTGTCCATCAAATCCATCACTAAAGCCGAACTTTTCTCATTATGCGTTCCGGCAAAGAGCGAAATGCGGTCGGTATGATCAAGAATATAGGTAATGGCGGCATTGTAATTATCATCAGTGGCTTGTTTTGATGTACAAATAGGGGAGGTGTAGCCTTTTTCGGCGGCTCTTTCATTTTCTTTTTCCATATATGCCCCTCGAACTACTTTCACTCCTATGTAAAAACCATTGGCTGTGGCACGCTCGTGAAGTCCTTTTAGGTAGGGTAATCGGTCGTGGCGATACATTTGCAAAGTGTTGTAAACGATGGCTTCTTCTTTATTGTATTTTTGCATCATTTGTTCAATCAAATCATCGGCAGCGGTTTGCATCCAGCTTTCTTCGGCGTCAATCATAATAGGAAGTTTATAAGCAGCTGCTTTTGCACAGGCTTGATCGAAGCGTTCCACAATTCGTTCCCACGCTTTTTGTTCTTCTTTAGTAAGAGGTTGTTTTTCAGATATTTTCTGGTAGATTGAAATTTTTCCGAATCCCGTAGGTTTGAAAACAGCAAACGGAGTTCCTGTATTTCGGTTTTGATGCACGAAATCAATAATTTCCATCGTTTTGTTAAAAGTGGCTTCAAATGAAGCTTCGTCTTCTTTTCCCTCAACGGAATAATCCAAAACGGAGCCTACACCTTTTTCGTACATCTTTTTGATAACAGGTTTGCAATCTTCTTCAGAAACGCCTCCACAGAATTGATTAAAAACGGTTTTTCGGATAAGCCATTCTACGGGCAGATGCATTTTCAAAGAAAAATTGGTCAAAGCCGTGCCAATGCCAATTAGCGTATTATTTCCGATAAAGCGGAAAAGCCAATAAGCTCTTCCCAATTCAAAATTGTCTTTTAGTGCGAATGCAGTTTTTGTGTCGCCAAATCGTGTCGCCATTGAAAAATTTTTTAATGCGTTAAAATTCAGTATTCTTTTATGGTAAAAACAAAAAGTGAAAATGAATCCAATTATGTTCGATTGATTTTCAGCATCGCAAATATATGTAATTTTTTGTCTGTATCTCATTTTTTCTGATTATTTTTACCCGAATTTTATTTTTGAAAAGGCATTTAAAAAAGATTGAAACCAAACATACAGAATATCAGTGCAAATGAAAAATATAGAATCAGTATATTTTAATGAAATTGGGTTTTCGTCTCTGAATAATTTGTTACAAGAGAAGAAATATTCAAAGATATTTATACTGGCAGATGAAAATACAAATCGGTGTTGTTTGCCATTATTTTTACCGGAATTAGCAACGGAAATACCTATTGAAGTCATTGAAATTGAGGCAGGAGAAGAATTTAAAAATATAGAAACTTGTACGCAAGTGTGGTACGCTTTATCAGAATTGGGTGCAGACCGTAAAAGTTTGATAATCAATCTTGGCGGCGGAGTTGTAACCGATTTGGGAGGATTTGTGGCTTCAACTTATATGCGAGGTGTTGATTTTGTGAATGTTCCGACAACACTTTTAGCGATGGTTGATGCCTCTGTTGGCGGGAAAACGGGAGTAGATTTAGGGACTTTAAAAAATCAGATAGGAGTGATTAACAATCCTCTATTGGTTATTATAAATAGTCGTTTTTTAGCTACACTTCCTGCCGAACAATTACGTAGCGGAATGGCAGAAATGTTCAAACACGGGCTTATTCAATCCGAAAGTTATTGGAATAAAATGCTTAATTTGAGTGATTTGACCTTAAATGATTTAGACGATTTGATTTACGAATCTGTACTTATCAAAAATCGTGTAGTAAAGCAAGACCCTACGGAAAAGGGATTGCGGAAAACGCTTAATTTTGGACATACTTTGGGACACGCCATTGAATCGTATTGCTTACAAAACGCTGAAAGACAAACACTATTACACGGAGAGGCTATTGCTATCGGGATGGTTTTGGCAGTATTTCTTTCGGTTGAAAAGTTAGATTTTCCTGAAGAGAAATGTGTTGAAATCAAGGATATTTTAGGTCAGTATTTTGAAAAGCAGTATTTTACAGAAAATGAAATTGAACAAATCATTAGTTTGATGAAATTTGACAAAAAAAACTCACACGGGAATATTAATTTTGTTCTTTTGGAAGATATTGCCAAACCAAAATTAGATTGTTTAATAGAAAACGAATTGATTTACAGAGCGTTCAATTATTATATGCAATGATGAGAATTATAAGGAGATTATATATTTTATTTTTTATTTTGGGTTTCGGGCTGATATCGGCACAAACGTATTGGAAACGTACAGGATTGACAGATAGAAAAGAACAAAAACCAGGATATCAGTATTATACATTAGATAAAAAAGCTTTTGACGAGGCTTTGAATGTTACGAAGAGTTTAGCCGACAAAAAAGAAGTTTTAATTCAAATTCCTGATTGTAATGGTAATATGGAGAATTATCGTATTGAAAGAACACAAGTACTTTCGGAGAGTTTGTCAAAAAAATATACAGATATAAAAACGTACGTAGGTTTTTCAACTAAAAATCCTTCAAAAACGATTCGTTTTACGTGGTCGTCATTTGGCTTAAATGCAATTATGGGAGAAAATTTTGAGCTTTCTTTTATAGAATCTATTGATGATGAGGGAACTAAGTATAAGGTTTATCGTCGAAAATCTTCAGAATCTCAATACTTTGATTGTAAAACAATGGAAGAAGTTGAAGCTCGAAAGGGTAATAAAACCCGAAAAGCTACTTATCAGACAGACAATCGGGTGCGAACTTTCAGAATTGCCATTGCCACTACCCATCAGTACACGCAATACTTTAGAGGGAAAGATAGAGCTTTTGCACAAGTAGTCAGTACAATAAACCGAGTAAATCAGGTGTACGGGGCACAGTTATCAATTCAATTTCAGATAGTTTCGGATAAGTCTATTCTGTTTGATAGCGAAGCAGATGACCCTTTCAAGAACATTAATTACGATAATTGGTACAGTTCAGAATCGGGTGTGTTGCAAAGAACATTGGATGCGAAAGTAGGCTCGGCAAATTATGACTTAGGGCATTTATTCCACAATAAAAACTTAGGAGGAAATGCAGGTTGCATAGGTTGCGTATGTGAGACAGGACGAAAAGGGACAGCCTTTTCTTCGATTCGTTTCAGATCAGGTATGGATATGGATTTTTTTGACGTAGATATATTGTCTCACGAAATAGGGCATCAAATGGGAGCATATCATACATTTTCCTACGAATATGAGAATACAAGTTCCCAAGTGGAGCCGGGAAGTGGTTCAACGATAATGGGATATGCCGGAGTCATTGAAAATCACAATGTACAGAAAAAAACAGATGCATATTTTCATCACAGAAGCGTGTATGATATTATGCAGGTAGCTAAGAACAGGACTTGTGCTACAGAGGCTTCTTCCTCAAACAAATTACCTGAAATTGACAATTTAAGGAGTTATACAATTCCTCAAGGAACGGCCTATTTGTTGGAAGGTTCGGCTACAGACCCCGACGGAGACAAGTTGCTTTACACGTGGGAACAGTCGGACAGCAGAGGAAGTGCGGATTATTCATTCTCACCCACTTCAAAAAACGGAGCCATAGCACGTTCGCTTCCTCCTTCAACCTCCTCCAAACGTTACATTCCGCGATTAAGCCGTATTGTAGCAGGAAAACTTACGCAGACTAACCCACCTATCGGCTCGGAATGGGAAACCGTTCTGACTGTTGGGCGAACGCTTAATTGGTCGTTTATGGTTTTGGACAGAAAGCCGGCAACAAACACAATGGGAGGTACTGTTTATAAAACAATTCAGGTGGTTGTAGATGGCTCGGCAGGACCTTTTGAAGTAACCTCACATCGTGAAAATTCAAATTGGTTTGCAGGGCAGAATCAAACAATTACTTGGAATGTAGCCAAAACCAATACAGGCAACATAAATGCTAAAAAAGTATCTGTTTTGTTTTCAACCGATGGAGGAATTACCTTTCCGCATACATTGGCAAAGGGGCTTGAAAACAGTGGTAAAGCAAGAGTTTCCATTCCCGAATCGCTTCGAACTACGAAAGGAAAATATATGATTAAAGCTGATGATAATATCTTTTTGGCTGTAAATTCGGGAGTAATCACAATCAAAGATGATGAGGATACTGATGGAGATGGCATTCCGTCAAGTAAAGATAACTGTCCTGAGATTCCAAATCCTGATCAGCTTGATTTGGATAACGACGGCATCGGGGATATTTGCGACGATGATTGGGACGGGGACGATGTGCCTAACGAGAAGGATAACTGTCCTAAAACGGCTAACAATGACCAATCCGATTTGGATAAAGACGGAGTCGGCGATGTTTGTGATGACGATATTGACGGCGACGGTCTTTTAAATGCAGATGATAATTGCCCGATGGTGTACAATCCCGATCAAGCCGATTTAGATGAAGACGGAATCGGAGACCTTTGTGATGACGACATTGACGGGGACGGAATAGTAAATTCTGACGATACATCGCTGGATTATGTGTTGATTTCCAATGCCTTTTCTCCTAATGAAGATGGTGTGAATGATTATTTCACGATTCTTCGGGCTGAAAAGTATCCGACAAATACACTTCGGGTATTCAATCACTTAGGGCAATTGGTTTATGAAACGAAAGGTTATAAAAGTCAATGGAACGGTATAGGAAATAATGGCAATAAAGTTCCGCAAGGCTCTTATTTCTATATATTTACGTTAGATAATACAGAAATACATAAACGACAAGGCTGGATATTTATCAATTATTAAAGGTAGGATATTTATTAATTATTAGAAGATGAAAAAACGCATTCAAAACATCATATTTATAGGATTGAGTATTCTGGCAATAAATAGGCTGAAAGCACAAGAACCGAGCTATATATTTTACAATCAGCATAAAAATCTGGTCAATCCGGCTGCGGTGGGAACGGAAAAAGGACATACGATTTCCATAGATATTCGTAACCAATGGCAAGGAGTGGTTGATGCTCCCCAAACCCAAACCTTCTTTACCACGCATAAAATTAATGACCGCATAGGTTTAGGATTTTCCATAGCAAACAACAAAGTTTTTATACAAAAACAAGCGGGTATTTATGCCGATTTTTCATATTCGTTACAGATAAGCGACAGCACCAAAATCTACACGGGATTGAAATTCGGGGGTGATTTTTTTAATATCGACGGAAGCCGCATTCACACTTACACCACTCCGCACAACACGCACTATGACCCGTATTTGCAAACCATTTCAGGAAAATTCCAAGTAAATATAGGAACGGGAATTTTTTATGAGCATCCTAAGTTCTATTTTGGAGTATCCATACCTAATTTGTTGGCTTCCAAAGAAGTTAAACTGAAGGACGACGTGATGACTTCGGTGGCAGAAAGGCTTCATTTTTACGCTTTGGGCGGATATCATTGGAGTCTTTCCAACGAATTTTCCTTAAAACCGATGCTTCAGGCTCGTTTTGCAAAAGATATCAGCCCGTCGTTTGATTTTACTATAGCAGGCGTGTATCTTAAAAACAGCGAAATAGGGGTAACTTACCGCACTGATAGTGCTTTGGGCGGATACGTTCTGTTTTTTATTCCGAAATACTTTCTGGGAGTGGGATACGGATATGAGAGTGTTACGCGTTCGCAGTTAAATTTGTACGCACGCAACTCGCACGAATTTTTGGTTCAATTCAAGTGGTAAGAATTGCTGTAACGAATCCTCATAGAAGCGGGAATAATTCTCAAATAAATTTATACGGAATCATAAAAATTTCTTGACGGGAGAAAAATAATTTCTTCCCGTGAGAAAATAAATTTCCTGACGTCAAGAAATTTTTAGCTTGACGTCAGTTTTTTTATAATGTGTTTGAAGGAAAGATTTTTTCGTTATGAAACTTCTGTTGAAAGTCGGTTTTTGCCTTGAAGATTATCTATCGAGAAGAACAACTTTCATCTTCACATCACGTTTAGGCCATTCGCTCTTTTCGTTGGTTTCCACCTGATTGATTTTATCAACGACGTCCATTCCGTCAATAACCCTACCGAAGGCAGTGTAATTTCCGTCCAAGTGATACGCACCGGGGCTTTGCACCACGATAAAAAACTCATAAGGAGAAGCAAATTGATGCGGGTTATCAATATCACTGCTTGGCATCGAAACAATTCCGCGATGATGCTTGAATCCTTTTTTGGTGTCGGGAGGAAGTAAATAATAGCCTATCTTTTGGCGTTTTTTACGAATGTCCCAGCCATCGGAATTTCCGCCTTGAATTACAAAATCTTTTACAACCCGATGAAAAACCGACCCGTCAAAATATTGTTGTTTGGTCAGAAAAATGAAATTCGCCCGATGATACGGAGTTTCGTTAAATAGTTCAATATCAATATTTCCATAGTCGGTAATGATACGAACGTACCGCTCTTTATTTTCCTTCTCATAGTTAAACAAAAAGGGGATAACGCTTTGTGTATTCAGTGTTTCGAGGGGTTTTTCCTTTTTTTCTTTTTTTTCAGATGTTTTTTCTTGGCTTTTAGCAGATTGAGCGACGCTTTTCTTTTTCTCGGATTTTGCAGAGTTTTCGCCACAACTCACGGCAAGAAAAGTGAGAAATAACGGGAGAAAATATTTAAACTTCATTGAAAAAATTCTTTAAAATACTGATGGTTTGCAATTTATCTTCGATAAACGACATATGTCCTCCGTCAAGCAGAGAGTAAGTCGCCCCGATTTCGTTTGCCAAAGCAGCCAATTCTTCGTGAGGAATTAACGCATCTTTTTTCCCAATGATGAAGTGTTTTGGAGTGTGTAATGCTTTTAGAATGAGGGTTCTGTCAGGTCTGTCTTTCATTCCTAAGGAAGCCGCTTTGATGCCTTCGGCGGGAGTTTGCAAAGCGATATTGATGATTTTTTCTATTTTCTCTTTCATCAATAGTTTGTTTTCTTCACTAAATAAATTAGTTACGGAATTGCGAATAAAAAAAGTTTTGTCGTTATCAACCAAATTTACAACCCGTTCCCGATTTGCTTTTTTCTCGTCAGAATCGGGCAGGGGAGTGGAATTCATAAGTATGACTCCCTTTACTTTCTGCGGATACTTTTCTGCAAAAGCCAAACTTACGTAGCCTCCCATCGAATGCCCGACCAAGATGCATTCTTCTATGTTTTCATTTTCCAGAATAGAAAGGACTTGTTGAGCCATCATTTCCATCGTATGGATTTTGGAAATTGCGGGCGTTTTTCCGTGTCCGAGAAGGTCAGGAACGATAAGATGAAAATCCTTCTCAAGTACTTCGATTAGTTCGTTCCATACTTTGCAACTCTCTAAAAATCCGTGTAGTAGAATTACCGTTTTTCCTTTTCCTGCCTTTTTGTAAAAAGAATTGTACTCCATCGGAAATAAAATTTTGGTTAAAAAGAATTGCTACAAAGGTAGGATATTATTTCTGAAAAAACTAAAAAAATAGGCTACCCAGAAAGCGGATAGCCTAAATTTATAGGTTAGTAGATAGAATTTGTCAGAATAATTTTGCTGATAAAGTAAATAATAAATTACTTCTTGTGGATGAAATTTTTGCCGGAGTGGTCAAAACGGCTTCATACATTTGGAACATATTATCTTGTTTTGCAATATCGTATGAAACGTCCAGACGAATGCCACCAAAAGAATAACCCGCCCCGAAAGAATATCCGTTAAGGTCCCCCACATATTTGGAATTTCCTTTATAAGGACTTTTTTCGTAACGCCATCCGGCTCGTAGGTTGAGCGACTTTATGCGGTACTCTCCACCAAAACGAATTGATGAGGAACTTCCTAATTCACGCTGAATAATAGTATTTTCGTTGTTTATTCCGCTACCAAAATGGATATTACCATAATCTTTGTACACGTAATCTAAGCTAATTAAACCTTTTTTCCCAAATATGTAAGCAATACTTCCTGTCCACGAACCCGGAGTTCTGAGTTTATATTCGTCATAAACAGCAATTATATTTGGATTTGCAAAAAATTCTCCTTTGTTTGTTTCGAGATATTGAGTAGTTTCATCTTGTAAACGATACCAAGTTGGAGAAGAGTAAGTTAATCCCATACGCAATTCCTTAGTAATTTTTGCAATTGCCCCCAATTGAAAAGAAAATCCGCTACCTGTGGTTTTTAATTCATTTTTGAAAAAAGCACTCTTAATATTTGAATTTGTTTCATAAGATTCACTGTGTGATGTAACGCTATGGTAATCAACTTGATGTGAATTTAAGTTAATTCCTAAATAAATGTCATCTCCGTACTGGGTGGCAAAATTAAAATTGTATTTTGCAATCTCACCCCTTGTGAATACACTGAAAAATTGTTTTGTAGTCGTTCCTTCTGATACGTTTTTAACATATTCAGTTTCTTGTAAAATATCATCTGCTAATTGATCTGAATCTGAAGTAGATATTTCACGTCTTCCAATTTTAGGATCAACTAAGCCTACTGTATATCCTAAAATGGCATTGCGTAACTTGAAAGCTCTATTTGAACTTCCCATTCTATCATAAAGTTCCGAAAGAGAAGCTTCACCCACTTTGACTTTATTTTTGTACTCATCAAGCATCAAGTCCTGTTGTTGAACTCCGCTTGCATAATATAAGAAATAATCACTTAAATTATTATTTGTGGTAGTTTCGCCGAAATACAAATCTCTCTCATCAAAGTTTTTAGCTGTTTGATAGTTGAAAGTTAAAGAAAACTTTTTCCATTTAGCATCTTTGCTATAATTCGGAATTGAAAAAGCAGCCCCAAATTGACTGAAGGAAAAGTCAGATGACTTACTTTCACTTTTTGTTGAAAGATATGTGTTTTTATCTTTAAAAGTTTCGTTTCCAATGGTAAATCCGATTTCACTTCCTGAAAAAATGGCACTTCCCGCAGGGTTTATTCCTATGGCAGAAAAGTCTCCTCCTAACGCCCCAAAAGCCCCACTCATTGACTTAAAACGAGCTGTTCCGTTTAAATCTTCGGTTGAGTAACGCAAAGCATCGGTAATATTTTGGGCAGAAACCGCCATTCCAGTCAAAAATAATGCTGTTAAAAAAGTATTTTTCATATTACAAATATATTATATCTTTTAGACTAATGATTTTAATAGCTTCTTCGTGTAGTTCCACTTCCGTTACTTCGGTTGCCACTATTGCTATTACTGCTTGGACTGTACGAACGAGAAGAATTGTTATTATAGTCTCTATTTGAATTATAATTTCTGGAAGAGTTATCATTATTACGATTATAGTAATTATAATCATTATCATTTCTTCTGTTGTAAGGTCTTGAATCAGAATTGTTTCTGTGTTGATTAGGAGAATAGGTTCTCGAATAATTTCCTTGTCTGTTATTATTATAACGATTATCATCACCTCTACGTCCTACCGTAGGTGAATATCTTCGGCTATCATTTCGATAGTAGTAACCTCTGTCATAATATCTTCCATCATTATAATATCTTGGATAATATCTTCCACCATAATAGTAAGGATAATAGCCATATCCATAATGAGGGTAATAACCTCTGTCGTAATATCCATATCCGTAACGGTCATACCAATTCCAATAAGGATTGTAGTAGTTTCCCCAACCTATTGAGAATCCCCAGTTTAGCCTATTTCTGTAATGAGGATAATAACCATATCCGTAATAGCTCTCATAAGGATACCAAGCTCCATAACCCCAGTACGAATTGTATCCATAATATGGATAATTCCAATTATTATCATATATATTTACAGTTACTTGGCTAGGGTTGCTTCCCCATCCGGCGTAAGCCTTTCTTTCTGGATTAGTGTAAAAATCAGAAGTATAGGCATCTACATCAGTAAAGTGTGTGAAACTTTCTTCAGTGTTACTGTATTGTTCTGCTTTTTCTCTGAAATAATCTCTGTATTTACTTCGAGGAGTGTGAATATTCCTTGAAGGGTAATTGTTGTAATGTTCAACTACAGTTACTCGCTCGGGAGGAACTTCACCGTAAATTCCGTCGCTGTAATAAACATAGTACGACCCACAAGAGGCAAGCAAAGCAGGTAAGGCGAATATACCTAAAAATTTCGCCACATTTCTTTTGAGTTTGTTATTCGTTTTCATAGCTAAATAATTTTTAATTCTAAAAATTTAATTAATTCTTCAAACATCTTCTCAATATTTCGGAATGATGTAATGTTAGGAAGATTTTTTTTTATTGTGAATCTTCATATTTTAAAGCACAATATTTGTGCCAAACAATGTTTATCAGCTTATATTTCAAATTAAAAATTCATTTTTTTTAGATAATAATTTTTTATGAGCGAAAATTTGTTGAAGTCTATCTCATTACACAAACCAAATAAAACAGAAAAACAAAGCCTTTTATTGTTGTTATGTTTTTGATTATTAGTGTGTTAATTTGTTTTTTCAAAATGTTTGTTTGATAAAATAGTTTACTGAGTTTGGAATTATTCATTTTTGAAAAGGAAAACGACTTTTATAACTTTCAAATTTCCGAAGAAGACCTTATCTTTGCAACCTATTTATTTTTCTAAAAAATGTCAAAAAGATATACCATTACGGCAGCTTTGCCTTATACCAACGGACCTATACACATCGGTCATTTAGCGGGAGTTTATGTGCCTTCGGATATTTATGCTCGTTATCAGCGGTTGAAAAACAACGATGTAGCTTTTATTTGCGGAAGTGATGAGCACGGTGTAGCTATTTCTATTAAAGCTAAAAAAGAGGGAGTTACGCCACAGGAAATTATTGATAAATATCACAACATTATCAAAAAATCGTTCGAAGATTTTGGAATTTCGTTTGATAATTATTCACGAACTTCGCTTCCCGTTCATCATAAAACGGCTTCCGATTTTTTCAGAAAATTGTACGAACAAGGTGATTTTATTGAAGAAGTTTCTGAGCAATTGTATGACGAACAAGCTCAGCAATTTTTGGCAGACCGTTTCGTTACTGGAACTTGTCCTAAGTGTTCAAATACAGAGGCTTACGGAGATCAATGCGAAAAATGTGGAACATCATTGAATGCCACCGACTTAATAAACCCGAAATCGACCATCACAGGAACCAAACCTACACTTAAAGAAACCAAACATTGGTTTTTACCTTTGAACCGTTATCAAAAATTTATTGAAGAATGGATTTTAGAAGGACATAAAAAAGATTGGAAACCAAATGTTTATGGTCAAGTAAAATCGTGGCTTGATGATGAACTTAAGCCTCGTGCCGTTACGCGTGATTTGGATTGGGGAATTCCTGTTCCGGTTGAAGGGGCTGACGGAAAGGTGCTTTACGTTTGGTTCGATGCTCCCATCGGATATATTTCATCAACAATTGAATGGGCTGAGCGTGAGGGCAAAGATTGGCAGCCTTATTGGAAAGACAAAAATACAAAATTGGTTCACTTTATTGGTAAGGACAATATTGTGTTTCACTGTATTATATTTCCGTCGATGCTTAAAGCCGAAGGAAGTTACATTTTGCCTGATAACGTTCCTGCCAATGAATTTTTGAACTTGGAAGGAGATAAATTATCAACATCTAAAAATTGGGCGGTTTGGTTACACGAATATTTGCAAGACTTTCCGAATCAGCAAGATGTGTTGCGATATGTTTTGACAGCTAATGCCCCTGAAACCAAGGATAATGACTTTACGTGGAAAGATTTTCAAGCTCGGAATAATAATGAATTAGTAGCGATTTTTGGGAATTTTATCAATCGGGTTACGGTTTTGACTCATAAATATTACAATGGAATTGTTCCGGAACCTAACGAGTTTACTGAAACAGATTTGCAAACATTGGCTTTAATGAAAGCTTTTCCTGAATTGATTTCCAATTCAATAGAGCGTTACCGATTCCGTGAAGCTTCACAGGAATTAATGAATTTGGCTCGTCTTGGGAATAAATATTTAGCTGATGAAGAGCCTTGGAAGCTCATTAAAGAAAATCCTGAACGCGTAAAAACACAAATGTATGTAGCTTTGCAAATTGCCGGAGCGTTAGCCATACTTAGTGAACCTTTGTTACCTTTTACTTCTGAAAAATTAAAGAAAATGCTTCAATTTGATGATTTAAAAGTGAAAATACAGTGGAATGATATAGAAAAATGCGATAAAATTCTTTCAAGTGGTCATATTATTGGAAAATCAGAGCTTCTTTTTCAAAAAATAGAAGATGAAGCTATTGAAAAACAGCTCAAACGATTGGAAAATACTAAAATTGAAAACAAAAAAGAAGAAAAAATGTCAGTAGAACCTCAAAAAGAGTTGATTTCATATGATGATTTTATGAAAATGGATATTCGTATTGGGACAATTCTGGAAGCTGAAAAAATGCCAAAAGCGGATAAATTGCTTGTTTTGAAAGTAGATACAGGAATTGATGTGCGAACCATAGTTTCAGGAATTGCAGAAAGTTTTAATCCGCAAGATATTGTAGGAAAGCAAGTTACTGTTTTGGCAAATCTTGCTCCGCGAAAATTGAGAGGTGTTGAAAGCCACGGAATGATTTTGATGACAGAAAATTCAGCAGGAAAACTTGTTTTCTTGAATCCTGATAATGAAAATATTACAAATGGAGCTGTAGTCAAGTAATTCTGTTACAAAATTTTATCTGATGAAGATTTGTCAGATTAATAAAACAAAAAGAGTATTGCATAACAATACTCTTTTTATTTTTATCCACATTTACACTGATCGTCGTCCTTTCCGCAAGATTTTTTCTTTTTATTTGTTAAAAAAAATTTCTTTACGAGAAAAAAAACAGCAATCAAAACTAAAACATATGCAATAATTTCTTGTGTTGTCATTTTTAGTTTAATTTTTGTACAAAAATAGAAAAATAAAATCTATTTCTTACAAAATTCTTCAAAATATTGTCTTTCTAAACTTTCTCTGTGGTCAGGGTGGGCAATATCAATCATTGATTTAATTCGTTGATGAATGTTTTTGCTATGTAATTGACTTACACCATATTCCGTAACTACATATTGGACGTGCGAACGCGTTGTAACAACTCCTCCTCCTTTTTTTAAGAAAGGAACTATTCTGCTTTCACCTCTTTTGGTTACGGAAGGAAGAGCGATAATAGATTTTCCGCCTTCACTTAGCGAAGCTCCTCTTACAAAATCAACTTGACCACCGGTTCCAGAATACATTTGAGTTCCAATGGAGTCCGCACAAACTTGTCCCGTTAAATCAACTTCAATGGCTGAATTGATGGAAATCATTTTTGGATTTTGCCGTATTACTGATACTTCATTCGTATAGGAACATTCTCGGAGTTCTACAAACGGATTATCATCAACAAAATCATAAAATTCTTGCGAACCCATCATAAAAGAGGCAACTATTTTTCCTTTATCTATGTTTTTTTGAGAACCGTTTACGATGCCTTTTTTAATTAAATTTAAAACTCCATCAGTAAGTAATTCTGTATGAACACCTAAATTTTTCAAATGAGTCATTTGCGAGAGAGTTGCATCGGGAATACTTCCAATTCCTAATTGTATTGTGCTTCCGTCTTCGATTAACCCTGCGATGTGCCGCCCTATTTGATTTTCTGTTTCGTTCGTCGTGATAGCATTTACAGAAAATAAAGGTCTGTCATATTCAACCAGATAATCAATTTCGCTTATGTGGAGCATTCCGTCTCCGAAAATACGAGGCGTGTACTTATTAACCTGTGCTATAACATATTTTGCATTTCTGATAGCTGATTTACAAGCCTCTACAGACACACCCATCGAACAATATCCATTTTTATCAGGAGGCGAAACTTGAATCAGAACCACATCAACAGATATATGTTTTCTGTCAAATAATAAAGGTACATCGCTCAAAAAAACAGGTGTATACGTCCCATTTCCTGCTGCAATTACGTGTCGGACATTTTTTGATAGAAAGAAAGAATTTACGAAAAAACTATCTTTGTATTTCAGGTCAGCGTACGGAGCATCTCCTTCAACGTGAATATGTCCGATGGTTACATTCCTCAATTCAGAGGCACGTGCCACTAAAGCATCTACCAAGTGTGTTGGAACTGCTGCACCTCCTTGTATGTATATAAAATCATTGCTCTTTACTACTTTCAGAGCTTCTTCTGCGGTTGAGTATTTAGTCATATATGCTCGAAAAATTGGTTTTGTTGTGAAAAATGTATTTATAAGTTCCAAAATTACATTTTTTTTTCGAAATTCAAAATTTTTAAGCTTTTATGATGAAAAATGATATTTAAATTTTGAAGTTATCATTTTAGTTCGCTTTTTTAACTTCATTGATTATTTGTTAATTATTTTTTCTATCTTTGCGACTTAACTAAAATGCAAAATATTATGTATCCACCAGAATTGGTAAAACCTATGATAGAAGAACTAACAGCGGTTGGTTTTCAAGAATTAAAAACAGTTGATGATGTGCAAGAAGCACTTAAAAAGCAAGGTACAACCTTAGTTGTTGTGAATTCGGTTTGTGGATGTGCTGCCAGAAATGCTCGTCCTGCGGCAATTATGAGTCTTCAAAATCCAAAAAAACCTGATCATTTAACAACTGTATTTGCAGGCGTTGACAAAGAAGCTACTGCGGAAGCTCGTCATTTTATGTTACCTTTTCCTCCTTCATCTCCAAGTATCGCTCTTTTTAAAGATGGTGAATTGGTGCATATGCTTGAGCGTCATCATATTGAAGGAAGATATGCAGAAACAATTGCAGAAAATCTTCAACAAGCTTACGACGAATTTTGTTAAAATACTTTATCTTGCCAAAGCTCACATTTGGCAAAATTTTTAATCATAAAGCTGTCTGAATTTTTGAAAAAGTAAAAGTTTATACAGGTTTAGTATCTCAAGAATAGAAGAAAAATAAAAAGGCTGTTTTTTTAAAAAAACAGCCTTTTTCGTTTTAAAAAAATTATTTTAGGCTTCCTACCATATCTTCAGGTTTTACCCAAGCGTCAAAATCTTCAGGAGTTACATAACCTAATCTAACGGCTTCTTCTTTCAATGTAGTTCCATTTCTGTGAGCTGTTTGAGCGATTTCGGCAGCTTTGTAGTATCCTATTTTGGTGTTTAATGCTGTAACTAACATCAGTGAATTGTCAACCAATTCTTTGATACGTTTATAGTTAGGTTCAATACCTTGAGCACAATGTTCATCAAATGAAAGGCAAGCATCTCCTAACAATTCTGCTGAACGTAAGAAATTGGAAGCCATTAATGGTTTAAATACATTCAATTCATAATGACCTTGAGCTCCTCCAACAGAAATAGCTACATCGTTCCCCATAACTTGTGCAGCGACCATTGTAAGTGCTTCACATTGAGTAGGATTTACTTTACCCGGCATAATTGAACTACCTGGCTCATTTTCAGGAATTAAAATTTCTCCAATACCAGAACGCGGACCTGAAGCCAACATACGGATGTCATTTGCAATTTTATTTAATGAAACCGCCAATTGTTTTAAAGCTCCGTGAGCTTCCACAATGGCATCGTGTGAAGCCAATGCTTCAAATTTGTTTGGTGCAGTAACAAACGGATGTCCTGTAAATTTAGCGATGTATTCAGCTACTTTTACGTCATATCCTTTTGGAGTGTTAAGACCTGTTCCTACGGCAGTTCCTCCTAAAGCTAATTCAGAAAGATGTGTCAATGTGTTTTTTAAGGCTTTTAACCCGTAATCCAATTGAGCGGCATATCCTGAAATTTCTTGTCCTAAGGTAAGAGGTGTGGCATCCATAAGGTGTGTACGCCCTATTTTTACTACATCTTTGAAGGCTTCTGCTTTGGCTTTCAATGTATCACGAAGTTTTTCTACTCCCGGGATTGTTTTTTCAACCACCATTTTGTAGCAAGCGATGTGCATTCCTGTAGGGAAAGTATCGTTTGACGATTGTGATTTATTTACATCATCATTAGCTTTCAAAACGGGTTCTCCTTCGCCTATTTTTCCGCCAGCAAGTACTTGAGCACGGTTAGCAATCACTTCATTAACGTTCATATTTGATTGTGTTCCCGAGCCTGTTTGCCAAATTACAAGCGGAAATTGGTCGTTTAACTTGCCAGCCAAAATCTCATCACAAACCTGTGCAATAGCATCTCTTTTTTCGGTCGAAAGCACACCCAAATCACAGTTAGCATAAGCAGCTGCTTTTTTCAGGTAAGCAAACCCTCTTACGATTTCAATTGGCATTGAAGCCGGAGCTCCAATTTTAAAATTGTTACGTGAACGCTCGGTTTGTGCTCCCCAATATTTATCAGCAGGAACTTTTACCTCGCCCATTGTGTCTTTTTCAATTCTGTAACTCATTTTATTCTATTTTTATGTTATTAAACAATTTTTCTAAGCTTTTAAAACTCTACAAAGTTATTAAATTTAGCAGACATAAAATAGTTTTTTGATAATTTTTTTCTCCTCTTGAAGCAAAAAAATGAGATTTGAAAAAAATGTGTAATTTCAAATCTCATCATATTGTTTAAACTCTTTGATTAATATGCCTTAGCAAATAAAACCCGTTTGGTAGAAGGTTTTCCTGAAAAAATACAAACTCCTTTTTCTTCTTTTACGTCCAAAGGAATACAACGAATGGTTGCTTTGGTTTCTTCTTGAATTGCAGCTTCCGTTTCAGGAGTTCCGTCCCAATGAGCAGAAATAAATCCTCCTTTGGTTTCCAAAACTTCTTTGAATTCATCATACGAATCAACTTCCGTAATATGAGAATTTCGGTAATCTAAAGCTTTTTTGTAGATATTTTCTTGAATATCAACTAATAATTTTTCAATATGTGCTATAATTACATCACCCGAAATGGTTTCTTTGGTTAACGTATCGCGGCGGGCTACCTCAAAAGTGTTGTTTTCTAAATCACGTTGCCCTACTGCCAAACGAACGGGTACACCTTTAAGCTCGTATTCATTGAATTTGAATCCCGGTTTTTGAGTATCACGATCATCAAGTTTTACTGAAATTCCTCGTTTTTTTAGCTCGTTTATTAGAGGTAATACTTTTTGTCGTACGGCTTCCAATTGTTCTTCTCCTTTGTAAATGGGAACTATAACTACTTGAATAGGAGCTAATTTTGGAGGAAGTACCAATCCGTTATCATCGCTATGTGTCATAATTAAAGCTCCCATTAATCGGGTAGAAACCCCCCAAGAGGTTGCCCAAACATAGTCAAGAGTTCCTTCTTTTGAAGCAAATTTTACATCAAAAGCTTTGGAGAAATTTTGTCCTAAAAAGTGTGAAGTTCCTGCTTGTAAGGCTTTTCCGTCTTGCATCAAGGCTTCGATACAGTAAGTTTCATCGGCTCCGGCAAAACGCTCCGATTCGGTTTTAAAACCTTTTATAACGGGTACGCACATAAAATTTTCAGCAAATTCGGCATATACGTTCATCATTTTTTCTGCTTCTTCAATAGCTTCGGCTTTGGTGGCGTGTGCTGTATGCCCTTCTTGCCATAAAAATTCGGCAGTACGTAAGAATAGGCGAGTACGCATTTCCCAACGCACCACATTTGCCCATTGGTTAATAAGGATTGGTAAATCCCGATACGATTGAATCCAATTCTTGTATGTATTCCAAATGATAGCTTCTGATGTGGGACGCACTACCAATTCTTCTTCTAATTTAGCCTCAGGGTCAACCATTAATTTTCCTTTTTCATTAGGGTCGGCTTTTAGGCGATAATGTGTTACAACGGCACATTCTTTGGCAAATCCTTCCGCATTTTTCTCTTCTGCTTCAAAAAAACTTCTTGGTACGAAAAGCGGAAAATAAGCATTTACGTGACCTGTTTCTTTGAACATTCGGTCAAGTTCTGCCTGCATTTTTTCCCAAATAGCATACCCGTAAGGTTTGATTACCATACAGCCACGCACTCCGGAATTTTCAGCTAATTCGGCTTTTACTACTAATTCATTATACCATTTTGAATAATCTTCTCCGCGTTTTGTTAAGTTTTTACTCATTTTTTTATTAATCTCGTAAAATTGCTATTCTCGTAATTTTGTCAAAGTCGCAAATTTATAAAAAGTATTTCAGATTTTAACGTTTGTGTTTAGGAAATTAAAGACAAGGAATATCTTTATAATGTGATGAATTTTATTTTTTACGGTAGTTATCTGTAAGTCAGTGCTTTATTTTTGAGGTTTGTTGTCAGAATGTGAGAAAATAATCATTTATACATTGTAAATTGTTGATGAAAGATTTTTTGTAATATTCAATGGAAATACTTTTGCAATTAATCCGAAAATCAGTATCTTTGCTCGGAATTTTGTAATTAACCTCTAAATACATAATAATATGTTAAGAAAAATTAACCAAGTACTTTTAGGAGGGATGTTGTGCTTGAGCTTTGTGGCTTGTAATTCTGTACAAAAAGCGAGTACTCCCACCACAGAAAAAACAACAATGTATCAGCACATTAAAGTGCCTACGCCAAAACGTGCTGCTGGTCAGAAAGATGTAGTGAATTTAGTAACTCCAAAGTTGGAAACTGTTCGTGTAGGATTTATTGGTTTGGGAATGCGTGGACCTGGTGCGGTACAGCGTTTTATGCATATTCCGGGAGCTAAAGTTACAGCTCTTTGTGATATTCGCCCAGAGAGAGTTGAGAAAGCTCAAACAATTTTAGAAAAGGCAGGAGTTGAAAAAGCAGCAACTTACAGCGGTTCAGAAGATGCTTGGAAAGCACTTTGTGAGCGAGATGATGTTGATTTAGTGTATATTGTAACTGATTGGAAGTCACACGTTCCTATGGCTTTGTATGCTATGGAAAAAGGTAAACACGTAGCAATTGAAGTTCCGGGAGCAATGACTATGGATGAAATCTGGTCATTGATTGATATGGCAGAAAAAAAACGTTTGCATTGTATGATGCTTGAAAACTGTGTATACGATTATTTCGAATTAACTTCATTAAATATGGCTCAACAAGGATTATTTGGTGAAATCATTCACGCAGAGGGTTCGTATATTCATAGTTTAGATGATTTCTGGAAAGCTTATTGGAACAACTGGAGACTAGATTATAATGCTAAACATCGTGGAGATGTGTATCCAACACACGGTATGGGACCTGCTTGTCAGGCACTTGACATCCACCGAGGTGATAAGATGAATTACTTAGTTTCTTTTGATACAAAACCTTTCAAAGGGAAAAAATTGTATGAGCAGGTTACAGGTAAAAACGGGGATAATTTCCAAAATGGAGACCATACAATGACGATGATTAAAACCGAAAAAGGAAAAACAATGCAAATTCAGCATAATGTAATGACTCCTCGTCCTTATTCACGTATGTATCAACTTACTGGAACAAAAGGATTTGCAAATAAATATCCAACAGAAGGATACACAGTAGAACCTGAAAATATTTCAAAAGATGATGTTCCTAATCACGAGAATCTAAGCTCTCACGGATTTGTTCCGAAAGAAGTAAAAGAAGCTCTGATGAAGAAATACAAACATAGAATTCACATTGAATTGGAAGAGAAAGCCAAACAAGTAGGAGGACACGGAGGAATGGATTTCATAATGGATTACCGTTTGATATATTGTTTAAGAAATGGACTTCCGTTAGATATGGACGTGTATGATTTAGCTGAATGGTCTTGCTTGGTTCCTCTTTCAAAACTTTCTTTGGAAAATGGAAGTGTTCCGGTTGAAATTCCAGATTTTACACGTGGAGCTTGGAACAAAGTTAAAAAATACAGACACGCTTTTGCAGAATAAAATTTTCTTAGATAAAAGTAAAAAGCCTTGCTGATTGCAAGGCTTTTTTTATAACCAAGGTTCAATTAATTGAATTACCGGAGGTGCTAAAATAGCAGTAAAAACACCATTAAGTATCATTCCCAAACTTGCATAAACTGCGTGTTTTTCACTCAATCCAAAAGCAGCCATTACTCCCAATCCGTGAGAAGCAGTTCCTATGGCAATTCCTTTGCCCATAGGACTTTTAACTCCGAAAAAATTAAGAATTTTGAATCCAAAAACACTTCCAAGTACTCCCGTGATTATTACTGAAGCAACCGTAAGAGGAGTAATTCCTCCGATAACTTTTGAAATTTCAATTGCAATAGGCGTTGTTACAGATTTGGGAACTAATGATAATATGATTTCTTTATCTGCCCCAAATAATTTCGCTACTAAACAGACCGAAAAAATACCAACCAAACTACCAATAAACTGACAAACAAGCAATGGAATTAACTGTTTTTTTATTTTTGAAATTTGCAAGTACAAAGGTACGCCAAGTGCAACAATGGAGGGCTTTAACCAAAATTCGATAAAAACTCCTGCTTCTTTATATTTACTATGAGAAATATTAAAAACAGATAAATAGCCAATGAGAACGGCAGTTGTTATCAAAACCGGACTCAATAAAGCAGAATTGTACTTCTTCTGAAGTATTTGAGTAATATGATAAATAGCAAATGTAAGTCCTAAAAGTAGTAAAGGATTTTCTAAAAATGAATTCATTATTTTTTTATCTTCTTTCGTAAAAATTGATAACTATGTCCTGTGATAACAATCACAATAATTGTAGTAACGATGACGGTAATAGCAATTGACCAAAAATTGGTGGCTATTAAGTCAAAATGAGCTAAAATAGCCACACCCGGAGGAACGAAAAAAAGTCCTAAATTGGCTATTAATAAATCCGAAATAGCTTTCACCCAATGTAATTTAATCCATCCCAATTGCAGAAAAAAAGTTAAGAAAAACATTCCGATAATGCTTGAAGGAAACTGTATTTTTGTAGCAAAAACAAACAGTTCTCCCAAAGCTAAGCAACCAAAAATAATGGCACAATATCTAACTAACATATGATGAAATTTGTTGCAAAAGTACTCTGTTTTTGTAAAAATAGAGAGAAATTTTTAATATATTTTCTTTCTGAATCAAAGTAAAAAATTAGCGATAAATATATTTATTTCATAAATAATTGACTAAAAGAAAATTAGGAGAGTTTTTAGATAAGGAAAATGAAATAAAAATCCAAAAAAACATAAAATATTATGAGAATATCAAAGTTTTGTATATATTTGCCCTGCAAACAAAAAGAAAAAAGCTATGATAAATTCAGAAAATTTTGACAAATCTTCTCAAAAAGAAGAGTTTACATTCGAGGAAGGTTACGGAAATGAACCTAGAAGAGGAGGCGGAGTGATTTCCAAAATTTTGATAGGAATCTTGGCTATCACAACAGGTTGGGTAGGATATCAAGCCTATTCGCTTCGTCAGGAAAAAGACAAAAATGAAGTTGAATTAAATGAACAGAAAGAACAGATAATCAAAGAGTTGAGTGCTTTGAAAACGAGTTATGACAAAGCTGTAGAAGAGAACAAAACTACTAATCAGGATTTGATTGACGCTCGTAACAAGGTAAGTATGTACATTGATTCTTTAAAAACAATGAAGATTTCGATGGAATCCTTGAGAAAGTACAGAAATCAAGTTTTTACTTTAACCAAAGAACGTGAACGCTTGTTGGCTATTAACGATTCACTAAGAAGGTCAAATGCGTTAATTCGTCAGGAACGTGATAGCGTTGCGGGAGCTTTGCAAACAACGGTTTCGTATGCAGATTCGTTGGTACAACAAAACACAAAGCTAAGACAAGTAGTTGAAAGTGGTGAAGAGCTACAAATCAATAAATTGACTACAGAGGCTGTTAAAGAGCGTTCAAGCGGTAGATTAGTTGGAACAAGTAGATCAAAAGCTGCAGATAAAATCCGTGTGTGTTTCACAGTTGCAGCAAACAGAATTGCTAAGTCAGGGACTAGATATTTCTACATACAGTTAGTTGATCCGAATGGAGTTACTTTAGGAGAAAACGGAACAACTTCAGTAGGAAATAATACCGTAAATTATAGTACAGTAACTAAATTTATCTACGAAAATAAAAACATTGATGTTTGTGATTTTGTTGCAAAATCAGGAGATAGATTTGAAAAAGGAACATACAAAGTTGTTGTTTTTGATGATAAATTGAAATCTATAGGAGAGACGGAGTTCTCACTTAAATAAGAACGTTCATAATAAAAAATTTATATTATTAAATCAAAAAAGAGAGAAACATTATGTTTCTCTCTTTTGTTTTTTTATAATGAATTTCAATAATTTTAAACGTAAGTAAGATTTACCTTGAATCGTAGTTTTATCAATTCCTGCACTCCTGCAATAGCTTTGAAACAACGTTTTAATTTTGTTTTTTCTTCTTTACTTAAACTATTGAGGTCAAGATATCTACCGCTGTTATCATTTTTCAATCCACTTTTTATACGAAATTTTAACAATGCTTTAGCTGCATAGGCACTTGCTAAGTAAATGTCTTTATTTTGAGGTTCCAATTCTGCTAATTTCTCAAATCGTTCAGAGGTGTTGGTCACTCCTTTGATTTTGTAAGAAAGAGAAAGCAACCGTGCACTATCACTGATTGTTGTCAAGGCTCTAGCTTTCAAATCAAATTGGTCTTTGTATTTTCCGTCGTGTTCGACAATGAAATTTCTAAAAAATCCGAGAGGAGACGGATTTTCCAATGCACTTTTTGCTAACAAAGCCATAAAACGTTCGTTACTTTGCGTGAGTTCGAATACTTTATCACTTAGCTTTTCTACCAAAGTAGGTTCGCCAAAAGAAAAAGCCATATCATAAAAGATAGAAAACATCAGAAGGTCAGCATCATTTGCATCAGAAATCCATTTTTGGAATTGTTCTTCCCATTTTTCCAAGCTTAAGCACCAATTAGGATTTCTTGCCATCATATCCGCAGGGCAGTAATCGTATCCAATTTTATTGAGCATTGTATTGATTTTATCGGCTAATTGCAGAAAATATTGTTTTGTTTTTTCATAATTTTCTTCTGCAACATTCTCAAAAACAATTGCATTATCTTGGTCAGTTACTAAAAATTGCTCTTTTCGGGCGTGGCTACCCAAACTAACCCAAGCAAACCGAACGGGTGGGGGAGAAGGCATTCGTTTGATGCATATCTCAATAGCTTTAGAAATAATAGCTTCAAATAGTTGATGGAACGAATCGGTAATTAATCCCAAAGGAATATTTTGTAACACATATCCTTTCAGTAAGTTGAGCGATTGTTTACGGATTCGTTTCAAGTGTTTTGATTTTTTTGAACGCTTCACGGCTTTCATCAACTCCGGAATGCTATCGCCTTTTACTGTTTCGATATCGTGCTGTGTCATTATGCCACAAACAGAGGTTTTGTCTGTTCCGTCTTCTGTGATTATCAGGTGATTAATATTATTTTTAATCATCTCAAATTGAGCTTGAGCTATCGTCATTTTTTTGGGATAAGTTCTGACAGGGCTACTCATCACTTGCGATACTTTCATATCCAATGAAAAACAGCCGGTTGCAATTTGTTTTCGCAAATCTTTGTCGGTAACAATACCCAAAGGTTTTTTTTCCGAATCAACCACAACAATACTGCTTACACGTTTTTCAGTCATCAGAAAAGCAGCTTGTTGGATGTTTTCTTCTGGATTGGTTTTCACTACTTTACGAACATAAACAGCAGGTTGTAGCTCAAAAAAATCCTTTTGAAGCATATTTCGGTCAAAATTTTGATACAAAAATTTCGTGTAATCAACCGAGTACGGATTTCTTGTTTTTGAAGCAAAAATTTCAATTAAATATAATCCTATTTTTGTATCATTCTCAATAAGCGGACGAAATTCATTTGCCGGAATTCCGTAAATGATGGATTCTTCTTGAGCAACGGCAGTCATTAAGTAGGGTGTATTCGTAATCATAGGTCGTACCCCAAAAACATCGCCTTCATCGCAAATATCTACCATTTCGGAATTGTCGTTTACCGTTTGTCTCATCTCAATAGCCCCTTCCTTAACGATGTACAGATACTCGTGAGCGTCCTCGTGTTCTTTGAAGAGAATTTTACCTTTTTCCAAGTAGATGACGACAACTTCTTTTGATAAATTAAGTAATTTGTCTTCGTCAATAATATCAAAAGGAGGATACTTTTTTAAAAAATCATAAACTCTTCGAGAGATAGTGTTTCTCATAAATAATTAAAATACAGATAAATATTGAATTATTCTTTTTCTTTTATGTCGTGGAGTTTTCCCACGGATTTTCCTACAATCATTGCAACACAGGCGTCTCCTGTAACATTTGCAACGGTTCGCATCATATCCAACGGACGGTCAACAGCGAAGATTAATGCCAAACCTGCTTCAGGAATACCAGCTTGTTCCAAAATAATCACGAGCATAGCAATACTGGCACCAGGAACGCCCGCCGTACCAATGGAAGCCAATGTTGCAGTAACAACAATCCCAAGTTGAGCCGCGAAGTTCAAATCCGTTCCTGAGGCTTGAGCAATGAAAATAGTTGCAATTCCAAGATACAGGCTCGTTCCGTCCATATTTACAGTCGCTCCCAAAGGAATCACAAAACTTGCAACTTCCTCATCTACACCTAATTCATCTTCCACACGTTCCATTGTCAGAGGCATTGTTGCTGAGCTTGAACTCGTTGAAAAAGCCAAAAGCTGAACGGGAGCCATCTTTTCCAGAAAGAATTTCGGGCTTCTTTTTGTAAAACTCCATACCAAAATGCAATATATTCCCATCAATATGGTTAAGCCGGCAAACACACATAGAGCATAAACCAATAGAGCAGAAAGTACTTCAGAATTAGGTACTTCCACGATTAATCCGGCAATAAGTGCAAATACTCCGTAAGGAGCAAATTTCATTATCAAATCAATGATTTTCAGTATTATATCATTAAGACTGCTAAAGAAATCTTTTACTGGTTTTGTCTTTTCTTCAGGGATTAAAATCATTGCAAATCCGAATAATATCGCACAGAAAATGATTTGAAGCATATTGGCGTTGTCCGTTGCCGACAAAAAGAGGTTATCTGGCACTAAGTTTTCGATAGCGTCTAACGGGCGTGCTTCTTTTTGTTTTTGAGCAATGCTTATACTCTTATCTGCTTGTGATTTAAAGCTTTCCATCAATTCAATACGGGTTTCTTCTTTCAGCATTTTTCCCGGTTTAACGATGTTTGCCACTATTAGCCCGATGGAAATTGCCAAAACTGTGGTCAGCATATATATGATGATTGTTCTTGTACCAATTCTGGAAAATTTGGAAATATCTTTCAAATCGGAAATTCCTTTGATGAGAGAAGCTAAAATTAGAGGTATAGCTATGATTTTTAATGATTTAATAAAAATGTTTCCGAAAGGTTTTACGTAATCCAACACGAAGTTTTTTCCCCACGAAAATTGTAACATTAGCAGGGCTAATAAACCTCCTGCTAACATACCAATGAGAAT
Organism: Capnocytophaga felis; assembly: GCF_009684755.1. Classification (GTDB taxonomy): domain Bacteria; phylum Bacteroidota; class Bacteroidia; order Flavobacteriales; family Flavobacteriaceae; genus Capnocytophaga; species Capnocytophaga felis. The sequence goes on along the minus strand of NZ_BLBC01000014.1, from coordinate 223,180 downwards.
TTGCCAATGTAACGCAATTTTTGTATTTTTTTTCATATGAAGTTAAAATAAAAAGAATTGTTTTTATATTTCTGATTCAACCTCGCAATATATAACTTTTTTCGCATACGAGAAATTTATGAATTGTTTTTTCTATTTTTGTGATTGAATTACACAAAGGTGATGAAGTTTATTTTTAATTATATTTTGTTTTTTTTCAAATCAATTCATCTTCACGGAGTTCATTCTCCGTTTGTTTTTGATTTGATTAACAATTGTTTGCGTGTAAAAAGTGAAATTCAAAATAAAGAAATGTACAATTTCAAAAAAATGGAGATTTCTGAAAGAAAATTTCAATTATTGTTACAATTTGTTGAATATTTTGATGCAAAATACATTTTTATAAATGATAAAAATATCCAAGAAGCGTTACAATTCACAGAAAGAAATATTTCCGTTGAAACAGAAATTTACTCGAATTCTGTAATAAAAAGATACGATTTGATTTTTGTAAATAAATATACTGAGAATTTGGAAATTACATCTTTTTTAGAAAGAATGCATAATGATAGTGTGTTGATAATTAATGATATAAATAAGGATTGTAATACAATTCATTGGCAGAAATTGATAAATCATCCAAAAACTACAGCTTGCATAAATACTTTTTCACAAGGATATGTTTTTATACGTAGGGAACAAAAAAAGGAAGTTTTTTATATTAAAGTCTGATGATTTTTAGTATATTCGCAAAAAAATAGTTGAAGTTTTATTATTTGGAATGTTGTAAAAAACAATCAATTCGCTTAATTTGTGAAAAATATGAGTTTATTAGAAGTTAGAGATATCAAACGTGATTTTAAGTTAGGGAGCGAGGTTCTGCACGTGTTAAAAGGCATTTTTTTATCGATTGAAAAAGGTGAATATGTGGCACTTATGGGACCTTCAGGCTCAGGAAAATCAACTTTGATGAATATTTTAGGTTGTTTGGATACGCCAACTTCGGGTGAATATATTCTTAATGGGAGAGATGTTAGTAAACTTTCTGACGGAGAGCTTGCTGATATTCGTAATAAGGAAATTGGATTTGTTTTCCAGACGTTTAACTTAATGCCCAGAACTACTGCGTTAGATAATGTGGCTTTGCCGATGATTTATGCAGGAATAGGAAAAGATAAACGACGAGAACGAGCCAAAGAAGTGCTTGAACTTGTGGGACTTGGAGATAGAATGACGCATAAACCTAATGAACTATCGGGCGGACAAAGACAAAGAGTGGCTGTGGCAAGAGCTTTAGTGAATCATCCTTCCATTATTTTGGCAGATGAGCCTACGGGAAATTTGGATTCGAAAACTTCGTACGAAATTATGGCTCTTTTTGATGAAATTCACCAAAAAGGAAATACGGTTATTTTGGTAACACACGAAGAAGATATCGCTCAGCACGCACACCGTATTATTCGTTTGCGTGATGGATTGATAGACAGTGATTTTAGAAAAGAATAATTTTTAAAAATATAATAAATATATGTGGTGGTTATGGGGATTATTGATTATTCCTGTGTTCTTTTTTCTTGTTTTTTGGAATGATAGAAAAAATCGGAATAAACTATACAAAAGACAAGGAAGAAACTTTAGGGAGAATTACCTGAAGAAGAAAGAAAATCTTAAAAAATAAGTTACTGATTTTACTTTTCAAATAAGGAATTGATTGTTTTATAATTTTGAAGAAGCGTTAATTTTAATTTGTAAAAGTTTTATTAAAAAAAATAACTCACTGCTTTACAGTGAGTTATTTTATTTTGTGACCTCGTCAGGATTACATTCTATTTTACCTACCTAAACTATTTACATCTATACACAAACATTTTCAGTTATTTATATAAAACGGTTGTTTGTGTGTGTGGTCAAAAATAAACTACAATAACAAAATAACTTACCCTTTTTCTTACCCTTTTTATATATTTGCAAAAAAAATTGCAATGTATTTTTATTTAAAAGAACCAAAATCAGATAAGCCAACTCCCATTATTATACAATATTATTCAAAGGTAGATAAAAAAATCTTTAAATACACTACTGGCGTAAAAATATCTCCGGAAGAATGGGATTTTGATGCTCGAAGCCCTAAAGTAAAACGTGGTGCGGTCGGGCTAACAAATTCCCATATCAAAACAAAAATTTCCGTTTACAATGATTTTTTAATCACAACCATAAACAATATGGAGCTAAATGGAATTGCCGTTACTGTGCAAGAGCTTAAAAATGCTTTTGACTTGCATTTCAAAAACAAGGTACCGGAGGCAAAGGAGTTTGAGTATTTTACAGACTTCATTGATGATTTTTGCGAGAAAGCTCCTAACCTTATCAATAAAAGCACTAAAAAACATTATGAACCTTCAAAAATAAAGCACTACAAAAAGACGGCTAATCGATTGCGTGAATATGAAGCAAAGCACGGAAAATTGAAAATAAGCAGTTTTACAACTGACGATTACGAAAAATTTGTCAATTATTTGTATTCTAAGCGATACGCTACAAATACTGTTGGTGATTTAGTTAAAAACGTAAAAGTATTGCTTAAAAAAGCAGAAGAAATGAAATACAGCGTTCTGCCTGACTACAAAGAATTTTCCGTACTGAAAGAAGAAAGCGTGAGTATTGCACTCAGTGAAGATGAAATACAACGTATCTTCGATTATGATTTTTCCAATAATCCCAGGCTCGAAAATTGCCGTGATTTGGCAATTATTGGTTTTTGGACCGGCTTACGAGTTTCTGACTTCCTTTCCTTACCAGAAATAAAGCCCGAAGACAAATTTATTACCGTACAACCGCAGAAAACAAAACATAGTTCCGGAATAAAAGTGGTTATTCCGTTGCATCATCATATCAAAGAAATGATTTCTAAGCGTGGTATGCCCAAAAGCATTTCAGATGTTAAGTTCAATTTATACATTAAAGAAGTTTGCCAAATTGTGGGATTGGTAGAACCTATTCGTGGTTCATTGATGAATGCTTTTACCAAACGTAAGGAGACGGCTATGTATCCGAAATGGCAATTGGTAAGCTCACACACTTGTCGGCGTTCGTTCGCAACCAATTTATATAAGATGAATTTCCCAACAATTTCAATAATGAAAATCACAGGTCATACCAGCGAGAAAACATTTTTGAGCTACATTAAAGTAACGCCTACCGAACACGCCGAGAAACTTTTAGCTCATTGGGAAGCGTATTACAATCAGAAATAATTTTATATCTTTGCAGAAAATCTATACAATTATGGGCTACATCATTACAATAAACAGCGAAAGCAAACAGGCACTGGCTCTTTTGGAAATTGCTAAAACATTTGATTTTACTGAAATAACAAAAGTAAAGACAAAGCCTAAAAAGGTTTTGACTGCAAAGGAAAAAAACTTTTTGAAAAGACTTAATCGTTCCGCTACACACGCAAAAGAAATTGCCGCAGGAAAAAGAAAAGGAAACTCCGTAAATGCCTTGCTCAATGAAATATGAGTTTACAACAACCGATGATTTCGATAAAGAATTTAAATCTTTGCGGAAAAAATATAAAACCCTCAACGATGATTTGAAAAAATTGATGTCTGCCATTGAAAATGGAAAAGATGGAGGTGTTGATTTAGGTGGAGGGTTTAAGAAAATACGAATGAAAATAACTGCTAAAAACAAAGGTAAAAGTGGCGGTGCAAGGGTCATTACTTACGAAACCATTGTGAATATTGAAGAAATGCTCGTTTCTTTTGTATCTATTTATGACAAATCAGAATACGAAAATATCAATATAGATATTTTAAAAGACAATTTAGGAGTATAAAACTCATTTACTTACTCCAAACTGTCCATTTATATCTTTTTGAACTCCTTATACTCCTTAGATTTGATAGAATCTTGATTTTTTTCTTTCATAGTTCTTAGCCCTCTAAAGAAATGAAGTAACTTTTCGCTTGGATTGCTGATGTTATGTGTATGTGATCTATTCATAAGGCTTAATTTTTTGTAAACGTGAAAGATTTACGCCACAAAAGTATATCAATTTTGTATAACTACAAAATTTTTCCCCTTTTTTCCGGTACCGGAGCACCTCGCCGCCTCATTTTCCGGTACCATTTTCAAAGCAAATTAGGTAAAGGATTACTTCCCTTATATAACAAAAACCCGCCCCCTAAAGAAAATATGATTTTGAACTGAAAATATTTGTGTGCAATTTGTGTGTAAGTATATGTGTTTGTTTTTCAATTCATTAAGTGCCTTTGCACACAAAACACACAAAACACACAAAAATTTTTCATTTATTTATGCTTGATGTCTGTGAGGTGCGGAAAATGCCGATTTTAACACTTTTGGGAGGGTTTTCGGTATATTTTTTTCACACTCTTTTTATTATATTTTTTTTGTGTGTTTTGTGTGTAAGAATAAAAATAAAGTATAATATAAAGAAAATCAATAAAATACGTTGCACACAAATCTGCACACAAAAATTTTTTTCAAGATTTTTTTTGTGTGCAGAGCGTTTTTTGTGTGCAAATTTTTCATTGACAACGTGAATTTCTGCACACAAAAATTTTAACCTCAAAAAACTCTATGATCAGCAAATTACATACCCCACAAACGGATATATGCATCCATTTGCTTTTTTGTTTTTATATGGATCTCGTTCAAATAAATTGCTTTTTCTTCTCGGTTATGATATAAGAAATCTATAAACAATCTTGTTGAAACGAAAGCACAATGGGGATAAAATGGAGCATTATTTTGAAATTTTTCATAATGATTTTTGAAGCATTTTATCCAAGAAAGTAATGCTAAATATTCATCATCGGTATAATTATCAAACGTAGTTGAATCTATCAATAAAATATCCTCTGGTAGTCGTTTTTGAATTTCTTTTAATTGTGTTTTTTTAAGCATACATCTTTCAAAATATTTAGGTTATTCCCCATTTGAAAAAATTATGTTTTCTATTTTATCAAGCCTATCTGCCAAATCCTCATAATTGTTGTAATACTCTATATTTTTATTTATAGACTTCTCATAATTATTGTAAAAAGCATCGAAATCATTACTTCTCATTTCTGAAACATAAGTAACACTTCGCCCTATATTGTCTTCTAATACAGAGTTAGGCATATGCTCTTTAAATAAAGAATACAATATATGTATGGCTGACCTTACTTCAATTAATTGTGGATATTCTCCATATTTTCTATGATACATCTCTCTAATTTCATCCGAGAAGACATATTTTCTGTCATAATTTGCACAACATAGATATAAAACCTCTATATATTTCTTAATAGTATCCAAATTCAATTGTGTTAATAAATCTTTACTCATAATTACTTCACATTTAATATTTTCAATACTTTTTCTTCAAATCCTATTTTTACAATTTCATCTTCACTTACATCTAATTGGATAAAAACTTTCGATTTTTTTAAGTTGTCGGAAAGTTTTATCTTTTGGATAGTCTTTTCTTCTAAAAAATGTTCAAAAAAATCATACTCCAAAATATGTCCTATTTTTTTCAACAAATTTGTATCTATACTATCCCTTTCAAAGATGTTATAAACATTACTTCTTTCTGTTCCAATTAGCTCTGAAAACTCTATAACTGTCAGTTTTTGAGCTTTCATTCTTTCTTTGATTAGTTGTCCTATTTTTTTTTCCATAGTAGTTAAAATTAAATATTTAAAAATCAATACATTATACTTTTTGTGGAATTTTTTTCAAAAAAAAGTAGAAAAAAATAATACATTTGTATAAAAATTTTATACATTTGCAATCAGAAATGAAACCAAAAAAAAACAATCATCTGAAATCAAAATTAAAGCCAAACGAAAAATGAGAGTAGTAAAAATCAAAAATGAAGTGCTGGAAAAGCTCAAAGAAGACGAACGAGCGATAGCCCATTTGTTTTTAAAAACAAACGTTCCTATCACTACGCTAAAGCGTTGGATAACCTCCAATGATGAAAAACTCACGATGTACGGCATCTTACTTGCCATTTCGGAAATCACACAAACCGCAATAACCAAAATCGTGGAAATTGAAGAGAAATAACAGAGGTGTCGCCAACCGTAGGGGCGTAATGCTTACGCCCTTACAACCAAAAAACCGTAAAAACCAAGAAAACAATGAAAGATTTAAAAAACACCATATTTGGCTCTATTATAATGTTGATGCTACTTATTTTTATCATAATAACTTTACTTTTAGATAATTACAAATTAGAAGTTTTAGGTATATATTTTCTTCTTTGCTCTGTTTTATTAGGATTTTTATACAATTTTTTTGATGAATACTAAGAACAAAAAAACGTTATGAAAAACATAGATAAAACACTGAAAATAATAGAAATAGCTTCGGAATATGAAATAACAATTATGGTAGATAGAGGTTATGATTTCGCAATTTTTGGTTTTTTCCCTATTCCAATTCCGGGTACCTACATTCATTTTGAGTTCGTGCCTCGAAGTTCTTCGCTCAGTATGAAAAAAGCTAAAATCATAGCCGAAAAAATACCGAAAAAGTTTTATAAATCTTTGATTTTGGCTTTTGAAAAGTTTAAAAACACAAACCAAATAATCATATACAAACCAAATCGTTATGAAACACTTAGAATCATATGCCCAAGAAATAGAAAAAGCCTTAAAAAATATAGTAGGCATTAAGAATATCCTTAATTACAATACCAATTTTGCTATTCACTTTTCGTTTTGGTTTGAGGATTACGAGGTTTTCAACGAAATAGAAGAAAACCTACCTCCTAATTGGTATGTGAGCTTCACGCAACGCGATAAAATAGTCGTTTTAAAATACAACATCTCACAGGAGCAAAACGAATTTTTAGCTGAACAATATCTGATAAAAAAACAAAAATAGCCGTTATGACTGCCGAAATAGCCAAACAAATCATAGAGCAAATGCCTCATAGTGAAGTAGAACGTTTGCATAAATTGATGGGAGTGCAACCGCAAACTGTTAATGTAGTACAAGAGGTTGTAAATCTGCTTTATAGTTTAAAAACTCACGATATATGCTTCACTCCTGAAGAATGTGCCAAATACTTAGGAAAGCACATCAATACAGTACGTACAGCCATAAAAAACAAGCAAATTATTGCTTATCCCGTGGGTGCTACATATAGTATCCCAAAAATTCAATTCATTGAAAAAATCATTGCTGAACACAAAAAAAATAACTTAGGGATGTAGAGTAGCAGGGGCAATGCCAGTCCTGAATTTGTCCCGCTACTTTATAAAATCACTAAGTACTATACTAACTTTTACCCTAAGTTATGAGCGAATACAAATATACACCTGAAAAACTATACGAAGCCACTGATAACGGATTAGATATTTTACATAGATACTTGCCTGATAGTGTTGGTTGCGAAAGAAATAAAGGTAAAAAATTCAAGCTCCGCAATGAACGTACCGGTTCAGCCGGTATTTTCAAAGGTGCCGAATGCTGGTTGGTATATGATCACGGAAGCAAAGAAACGTTTTCCCCCATTGATATTGTAATGCAGCAAACAGGGTTGGAGTACTATGAAGTACTGCAACGCTTGTATGATGAGTTCAACGTAATGGTAAACAGCATCTTTTTTGCTCCCAACAAAACGTTTTCAGACAAAGGCGATAAACCCGATGATTATTTCTTCATAAAGGTAAAAGACAAGGTCGAAAATCCTACACGTTTTTCCAACTTCGTAACGGCACAAATATGTGAAGAATACAATGTTTACGAGGTAGAATACTATGAGAAAGTAACCTCAGAAAAAAAGGTGCTAATGCGTGTTAATGCAACGCCTGATTATCCGATATTTTGTTACTCCGATGATTTGGAAAAATGGGCAAAAATCTATTGTCCGGCTGAAAAAAAGCGAAGAATCACCGATGAAAACGGAAAAAGCAAGGAAATTAATTTCAAGCACGGATATTTAGGCAAAAAGCCCGAAAAATATTATCACGGCTTGTCACGCATAAAAAAGCAAATTGCGTTTTTGCAGGAAAACAACCAAGATTCATACGATTTTCTAATCGTTGATGAAACAGACCCTCAAAGCGACTATTTAAAGGAAGATAAGGACAGAAACAAACTCCCTTACGTTGTTTTGTGTTCCGGAGGTTCTGACGGATTAACCATCGCCAGCCTTTCCGATGATTTTTTTCCGGTTTGGGGCAATTCGGAAAATGATATTATTGATTATCAAACGTATGAATATCTCAAAGCCAATTGCAAACAGTTGTTTTATTTGCCGGATGTGGACACTTCGGGTATAAACTTCGCTTACAAATATTCACAAAAATATTGGAAACTGGATATTGTTTTTCTTCCTAAGTATTTCTTAGGCGAAAAAGGCAAGGATTTTCGCGATTATGTTTCGTATTTCACCAAGAAAAACACTCCGAAAGAGGTTATTGCATCGGAATTTAAAAAGCTGATAAACGTTCCCGTTTCGTGTGATTTTGTTTCGCAAAAGGATAAAAAGTATCGAGTAAACGTAAGGAGTTTGCATTATTTCTTAAACTCCGAAGGCTTTTTTGGCTACACCCCTGAATTTTTTGCTTCGGACAAACACAATGAAACCGCCGATTACTTAATACGTATTGACGGCTTCAAAGTGGAAGAACCTACATCAAAGCAAGTTAGAGAATTTTGTGTGGATTATTTGATACGTAAAGGGACAAATACTCAAGTTTTGGAATTGGTAAAGGGTTGTAATGCACTACGAAATTCTGATTTGGCAACGGTTCCGTTATTAGAAGAAAAGTTAGACTTCACAGATGCAACGGAAAGTAATCAATTATTTTTCTTTGAAAATACAGCCGTAAAAGTAACAGACGAAGCCATTAAGGTAATTCCTTCAAGGGAGTTACAGAATTATGTTTGGCAAAAAAATATCATTCCGCACCAGTTTCGTGTGGCTAAGCCTTTCTTTGAAGTTTACGAAACCGAAACCGGACAAAAACGAGTGAATATTCTTGAAAACGGCTGTGATTTTATGAATTTCGTTATAAATACTTGTCGTATGCACTGGGATAAGGAATTCTTGGCTCAAGGCGATGCGTTCCGCAAAAAATTCATTCTTAACAGTGCCGTTTTATCGGAGGATGAACAAATTACGCAAGAATCGCACTTTTTAGGAAAATGCTTTGCCATCGGTTATCTGCTTCATAATTACAAACGTCGTGGTTTTGAAAAGTTTGTGTATATGATTGATGACAAGGTAAAGGAAGAAACGGGCGAAAACAACGGGCGAAGTGGTAAAGGACTTTTAATTCAAGGCGTTTCAATGTTGGCTCCTTACTTTTATGTGAACGGAAAATCCAAACGTATGTTTGATGATCCGCACCTTTTAGGGTCCTACAAAAATCAAAAACTCATCTTTTTTGATGATATGCTGAATAACGATACCACACACGGCTTTGACTTTTTGTATTCAATGATTACCGAAGGTATTGTTGTCAATCAAAAGAATGTAGGTTCGTACCATATTCCTTACGAGCGTGCCCCGAAATTGGTAGGTACTTATAACCACGCATTACGCAATCCTTCAAACAGTACCTTAGGGCGTATCTTGTTTGTGTTATTTTCCGATTACTATCACTACACCAGCGATGTACACAAGGAAAGTTATTTGCCTGAATATGATTTTGGTGGGCAGTTATTCAGAGACTGGAACGAATCACAGTGGCATTTCTTTTTCAATTTTATGTTGCAGTGCTTGCAATTGTATTTGACTAACATACGCACTCCGCTACTATCACCAACGGGCAACTTGGAGATAAACAGTATCAAGGCTTCAATGGGTGATAACTTTATGGAATGGGCAGATGGTTACTTTTTGGATGACAAACTTAATACAAATCTTAACAAAAAAGATGTATATGAAGATTATAAGCGGGTTATGGGGCGAATGCACACCACGGCACAGCGTTTCCGTAAAAATTTGGAAAATTACTGCAAATACAAAGGGTATGAGCTGAATCCGAAAGAAAAATGCGGTGCAGATGGTCGTATATTAACAACTGAACACATAAGTACGGAAACAGGTATGAAACGAAGGTCTGTTGAGTGCATCTACATAAAAACACAAGTTACAAGTGACCAAAATTCAAGTTATCAAGTTACAAGTGACCAAAACAATGATGTTGATGTTGACGGAATAGAATTTTAATGCTTTAAGCCTAATGCAAAAGAACTATGAAAACAGAAAAAACACAAAAGAAAGAGGTTCCTATACATAAAATGATGACTTGGTGCTGGAGCAAAGGAATAAGTATTTATCCCGTTCCGTACGTGAGCAATGGTAGTCGGTTAAGAATATGCTTAAACAAAAAAGGTAAGGAAACTATTGGCAAGGATATATTCGATAACGGTAAAGCAATTTATGACAAAATACTTGAAATGTATCGTTTTATCTATGAAAAAAATAATAAATGATTACTATGAAAACTCTGGAAAAAAATAACATACGCACCAAAAAGCAAATAGTGCTGCTGTACATCAACCAATACAGCGAAAAAAACATCAAAAAATATATCAATGAAATAGTATGTGATTATCGTAAAAATGCAAAAAACTGCAAAAACATAAGCACGCAAGAAGCACTCACTTTCATTGAGCTATATGGTACGCCTGATGGTTATGTTTTATCAGAGGAACTAAAAAAAGAAATGAATAACAGAAAATTAAAAGTTTAATATGGAAACATTAAAGAAGAAAGTAAACGAAGTTGAAAATTGTGTGCGAAAGGATTTACCTCATTTGTTAGAAATAGAGAAGGGATGTGTCCTTCATTGTTTCGGGAATGACTATGAGATTATATATGTTGATGATGAGTATGTTAAGTTGATGAAAATATCAAATGCAGATGTGTTTTTGTTCAGATTGTGTTTTGTTCGGAATCATTTTGAAGTCATAGGGCTTCCGGTAACAATGACACACATATTCCAATGGGTTTGCGAAAAGCATAAAGATAGCGATATTTCATTTATTATGGAATGTAATCGTTGGATTATGAGCAGAAAATCAGGTGAAGAAGCAGATTCGGTTGATATTCCTGTCAATATAGATGAAAATATCATTAATCAGCCTCGGTACTTCGTTGATTTTATTCATTCTTTAATACAAAAATAAGATGAATTTAGTAAGAATATTAATTTTTACACTGGCTGTAACGGTCAGTGTGCATTCACAAAGCAAAGCAAGTGCTTCTACTTCTCAAAAGATTATAAAACAAGATATGATACTGGATATATATACTAAAGATATTGTGTATCATATGAATATAGATAAAAACAGATTAACCAACAGCAACAATAAAGATACAATCTATTTTGAAAATACCGATAAAATGTTCACATATGTTGCTCAAAAAACGCTTGAAAACGTGGATGTAGAAAAAGGCATTAAATTACAAAATGAAATTGAGGAAAGAAAAAATAGGAAAAGGATATTAAACAATGACAACAGCAGAAAAAACCGCCCGAAGTAGGGCGTTTTTTTGTTTTTATGTTCTCTATCTTGCCCAATCTCACCCAATCGTACCCAATCTCACCCAATCGTGCATTTTTAAACATTTGTGTTTCTACTTTTGCTTGTGAAATCCTTGCATAAATAGTTTGATATGAGCAACGCTGAAAGCATAAATAAGTCCCTTTATCGTCCCTTACTCTCTGGAATAAGGTATGATGCTTATATGCCTTTCAGCGACTGCTCTTCTGTGAAGCTCGGTGAGGGTGATACCTCTTTTTCCATTGCAAAAATGAAAGAATGGGCGTTAAAATATCGCCATCATACCGAAAGATTAACCAAACGTTTTTTTAGTTCTTTGAAATTAAATGATTTGTGCAAGGAAGTGCATAGCTTCTTGTTTAATCATATTCAGTACAAGTTGGACGGCACCAACCAAATGTTGCGTTCTCCGGCTTGTGCTTGGCTAACTCGCAATGAGGGAATTGATTGTAAAAGCTATTCCATTTTTGCCAGTACCATTTTGCAAAATGCGGGCATTTCGCATTATATGCGAAGAATTAAGCAAGAGGGAATGTATCCGGATGCGTTTACACACGTGTATATTGTAGTGCCTAAAAATCAGAAAACAAATGATTTATCAGAAGGATATTACACTATTGACGGCACGATTAGGCAATTTGGCGAACTTCCTTTTTTAGCTAAAGACGATGTTTTTATTCCAAAAGCAAAAGGCTTGGGAATACCTGAAAACACAAAAAACATAAAAACACAAAGCACGGGAAAGCACGGAGCTTGGCAATCGTTTGTATCGGCAATAGATGTATTTGAAGGCTTGATGCCTGATAATCTGGATTTGCTCCGTCTGAAAAGAAAAGTCCATTGGCTTGCAAAACAACAAAGAACAGATGTTCATTTTTTTATTGACGGCTTTACTATTCTGTTGGATGGTGAACGTTACGATTTAATAAAAATTCCGCAAGGAATGTCGGCACCTACCTTGGATATTGATGCTTTGATAGCTGATAGTTATAATGAAGCGTCTCATTACACTGATTTGAGCAGGCAACAAGGAAAGCAAAAAGCATTTAATAATGTGAATGTTGTGGGAAATGCGGCGGCTTCGGTTGCAGCATTGTTTCCGGGTGCCGGGCAGATTGTGGGTATTTGTATTGCGGCTGTAACGGCTTTGGTTTCTTTGGCGGTTATGTTTGGTTATGACCCTTGTGCCGGAGCATTTTATACTTCTGATTATATCAACAATAATTTACAATCGGATTTTCACAAAAAGTTTAAGGCTACAATGGAGCGGGTCCAAAAAAACATTGACGGCAGTACACAACCATTGGCAGTCAATGATTTGAACACGCTTTTGAAAGAAATTGACTTAGGCTTCAAACATTTTCAGCACGAACTGAACACGCACTTTGAAAATGAATGTAGTAGAAACGCATTACAAGGGTATCAAAATTTTGCTGTAAACGTAAAGCAATCGGTTGATGCAATGCTTGAAGGGCTTAAAGTGGCTTTGGGTGAGGATTTTAATGTATCAATTATTGAAAGGGAAAGCAGTACCAGCAGTAGAATGTGGTATTTTATCGTCCCTGCTGCCAAAAATACGATTAAAGCTACATATCGAGTTTTAAGCATTGAAAGTCGTGATAAGAAAAAAGGCGTTTATCCTTACGGAACAGAAGAAAGTTTTGATAATTGGTTGAATAATAACGTAGCAGTGCTTTCAGGAAAATACGGAACGCAAGTAGGACAAAAGTATAAGGCTGAAATGCTTCCGTTTAAAGAAAAAATAGCGGCAATTCGTAGGAATATTTTTCTGCCGGTACTTACGCGAGTTTCCGCAGAAGACAAACTTAGAAAAGAGCAATACGAAATATGGCTAAAATACGATGAGGAATATAAAAACGAAATGCTTAGGGCTTCAAAAAATAAGCTGGAGGCGTATGCGAAAACACAAGTTTCCTTTTGGGAAGAAATGAAAAAGATACGAGCTCAACGCCTTTCTGACGAAAAAAGAAGACTTGAAAATGTGCAAACTATCGAACGAAAAAAAGCTCAAGTTGAAGCAGGTATTTTGAACAAAAAAAATATGAGTTTGAGAATCTTAGCATTGTTAGGAGGTGCTATCATCTGGAAATTAAAACAATAAAAAACAAAAAATTATGCAATTCGATACACAATACAACGTAAATAATACTGGGTTAGGCGGTTGCGATAATCACAGAGCGAGAGCGGGACAGGCTGAAGCTCACTTTAATTCTCTGCCGGGGCGTATTGGTGAAGTAAGAAGCAAAATTTCTGCATTGGAAACGGGTGTACTTCAAGCCGAATATGTTTCTCTTGAAGAACTACAAGCAAACCGAAGAAAACGTATTGCGGAACTTGATAATGAAATCAATAAGGCTACAATCACTCGTGATATGTGGTTACAAAACCCCGAAGTAGCAGCAGGTTCCGGCTTAGGCTGGTTTGGGAAGCGTTGGTGGAATAAGGCTTTTTCTTGCGATACTTATACCAATAGAGAAAAAGAGTACAAAGAAAAGGCGTTGCCTTTGGAAAAGGAACTTTCAGCTGTAACAGAAAGATTAGAAGTTTTACAAACAAAATTTTCACCTTCTAATATGCAACTCATTCGTACAGAGGCTCAGAAATTGGAGCAGGAAGTAAAAGTACGAGAGCAAAAATTGGCAAGTATCTTAGCTGAAATTGAAAACTTAAAGGCGACCTATAACGCCCGCAAAGAGGCAGAACGTTTGGCTTTGGAGCAACAAGCCCGTGAGGCAGAAAGACTCAAAAACGCTCCAAAAACGGAAGCCTCACAGGGTAATATGACAACGTTGCTGCTTGTATTGGCAGCCATAGGCGTAGGAGCTTATGTCTTTAAAGGAAAAGATAAACCGACAAAAGTAAATGCTTAACAAATACAGAAAATATGGGTTGGGTTGGGTAAGCACCGCTCTTGATGTCGTTAATACCGGAGCTAACGTATATAGCTCTATCAAAGGAAGCAACAACGGCGGTGGAGGCGGTCAAACAGTAAATCATACTACTGTAGTAGAACGCCAACTTACTCCTGAAGAAATCAGAATCAAGCAGGAACAACACGCCGAGTGGTTAAAGCAACAGCAGTACAACCGGGCAATGAAAATGCAGGAAGCTGCCGATATGCGACGTGTAATAACGGGTAATTTCGGTGCGAAACCTGAAAAAGATAATACAGCATTGTATATCACCGGTGGGGTTATCGCTTTGGGATTGATTGTGTTATTAGTGAAAAAATAAATTGAAAAACAAGAAATTATGTCAGAGGCAATATTACCAATAATGGGTTTGGCAGGTCCTACAACGGTAGTACCTACAATAACAAGAGGGTATAACATTCCGGGCAATGCCATTAACTCAAAAAAGTATATAGAAGTCAAGAAACCTATAACGGCAGTTGGCTCAAAAGCTACTCCTAAAAAATTCTCTTACAGAGAGCGACACGGACAGACGCGTTTTGACACGATAATGAATGCCTCGGGGCAGGTTATCAATACTGTGGCAGGGATAGTAGCTTTGGTCAATGAGTTTAAAGGCGGTCGAACGGTGTATATTCAAGATTCAACCACTGGTGAACAACGCCGAGCCACTGCCGAAGATATGGCTTTTATGGAAAGCCAAGCAATGGCAGCACAGCAAGCTGGGGGCAATGTGGATATGGCAACGATAATAGCTTTGATGAATCAACGAAATGCTGAAAAGCCCAAGGATAACACAGCATTGTATGTTGGTATAGGAGTAGGTGTTTTGGCACTTGGAGGAATAATTATAATGGCAACAAATAAAAAAGGTAAATAAACAGTATGAAAACTAATAAACTAAATTCAGAGACAGTAACCGGAGCAGCGGCATTCACTGGCGGTGCTATTGCCGGAGCTATGGGTTCACGAGTGTTGGCGGACAAAATTCCGCTTAAAAACTCAAAATTGAAACGTGGATTACTTGCTGTGGTCGGAGTGGTGGGAACCGCAATGATTAACGGTAAGGATAACGCTGGTAAAATGCTTCAAGGAGCAGCAGCAGGAATGGCAGCGACCCAATTAGGGGAGCTTGTAAAAGAGATTGTTAATCCTCAAGAAGGTATTTTAAAAACCGCATTGGGAAGCCCCGAAAACCCAATCATTATTCTACCTTCGGACGTGGATAATTACGATGTAATTGACAATCCTTATGCGGATGAAGTTAAATTCTCGTCAGCACCAAAACAAGAATTTGCCGCAGTTTAAAAAAATCAATACAAACTTTTAAAATCATAATAAAATGAACGAATTATTGCTAAACGAAGAACAATACGTAAAAGTATCCAACTTTTTGGCAGCTGTTAATGCATCAAAAAATTTGCAAATGCCGGTTGCCCGATTAAAACCAACTCCGAGTGAGTTGTATGTAAACTCTAAATTCGCTGCTGGCGGAGTGGCTAACTTGCTTACCAGTAACGCAGTGCAAGAGGTGGGAGTTACCAACTTTGACGGTAACAAATTGGAGGCTGACCGCTATTTCGTAGCTGATGCCGTAACGGTACAATATGGTGAAGGAAATTCTTCTGACCCAGTATACAACATTAAGTATAATGTAGAATTACCTCCGGTATTGCTTGCATCGCACTTGGTTATTCGTCAGAAAAACGAAATCATTGTGAAATTGCCAATTTCTGCCATTGAGAATGCGAAAAAATCCGATGCTTACTACCGTAAGTTAGAGGCATTAGCACTCATTGAGCCAAATGCTCCGGTTGAAATTCAGATTGAAACTCCAATGGGAAGTAAAATCACGCCTTCAAGCGGGGACACTTCTTTTGCAAGAGTACTTCTCAAAGGTTTTGAAACATACCAAAAACGCTAATACTCATTTTTTTGTAAACGTGAAAAGCCCTGCCTTTTAAGAGGGCGGGGCTTTTTTTAATCTTAAAATTTTAAAAAGTTATGACAAGTAGCGTAATATACAGCAGATTAAACGTTCATATGAAATCAGGCGACACGGCTTTTTCTGGGAATATTTCCTTAGAAAAAGGCACTTGCGTAGGGGTGCATTTTATCCCGATGAAGAATAACAAGCCTGAATTTCCTGTGGAAATTGAAATCAAAAACGCACAAGGAGGTACATTGCTCAATCCTACCGATTACAGAGATTATGTACGTACTGAGGGCGGTTATTTTCAAGGAGTTAAGCAAGTGAATTTCCCGACTGACAACAACCGATTTTTCGTAACCATCAATGCAGAAGAACCATTGACAGATGAATTTATCGGACAGTTAGTTTTCATCATCCAAAGAGAAGGTTCTTGCGGATGTAACAAAGAATAATAAAAAAACAGACAATGACACGAAAAGGACTTTATAATGCAATTGTGATTACCGATGATAGTTCGCTAAATTTTATGGATATGTCGGGCGGTGAGGGCATTCTACATTTTTCAATGTTCAATGCTGGGGATACCATTTTGGTATTAGACGATTCCACAAGGCAAGAAATCTTACCTGGTGAGAGCTTTGTCATTGAAAGTCCTGTTGCCATTGTAAACGAATCCTTCCGACTGAAATTCAAAAAGTCAGAAGGCAAAACAATCAACAAGGTATTTATAAGATATGTTGTTGAAAAAGAATGTTTTACAAAAAATGAATAGCAATGAAAGAATTGATTGATAAAGTTTCAAACTTCCTGAATCAACATCATTTAAACGTAATAAGTGTATCACAGGGTAGTAAAAAATTGTCAAAAAGTACTGCTCCACGCAATGCGTTTAAAACGGAGGATATAAATCAGATTTTTGGAGGTTTTGAAAATTTCTTTAAGGAACTCCCTAAACAAGGATTTACTGATGGTACAACGTTAGCATTGAGGCGTATATATGAAAACGGCGGTACAGGTTCGTACCATAATATTGAAACGATAACGCTTAATTTTTCAAAACAAGAAGAAAATCAAGAAAAAATGATTCCAATAACCGAACAACAACAGCCAGCACCTCCCATTTACCAGCCTCCTATGTTGGCGGCTCCGGCTATGGGGTTTGTTCAGGTAACACAAAATGACTTGGTACGTAACGAGGTTATTCGTGAGCGTTTTGAAGATTTGAAAAAAGAAAATGCAAAACTGGATGAAGAACTCAAAGACGCCAAAAGTGAAATTCGCCAACTGAAAGACGAAAATTTTTCGTTGCGTTTAAAATTAGATACTTCGGAAGAAAAACACGCGGTTGATTTAAAACGTCAAGAGTTAGACAAAAAAGGTTTTTGGGAAAGCGAAGCGGGCAGTAACATTGTGGGAGCATTAGGACAAGTGCTACCAATGGTAGCCGAAAGAATGATGCAAAGCCCTGCAACGGGAATGGTTCCCGCTTTGGCGACGCCAGGCATTTCAGAAATAAAACAACAATTTATCAATATTATTTCTGACCCATCTGTAACCGATGAGCAAGTTACCCATTGGTACAATTTAATTTTCGGACAAAATATGTAAAACACTATGAAAGAACAATATATCAAAGAACTTGAAAATTTGGATGAAAAAGTACTTGAAAAATTAGTAGCACTTTCAAAAAGCAAAAAAGCAAAAGACTATTTAACCAATCCGTTGTTATGGGTAACGGTAAAAAAATTTTTTGGGATTTAGTGTTCGGTAATACAAAAAATTATGAAAAAAAGAGGTTCTAATAAATTAGGAAATCCGGCAGCTGTGGCAGCTGTAACGAGTTACGCTGCCAAAAATCCCAAAATGGTAAATAAAGCTGTTAATGTGGGCTTTGTGCTTGTTGGTATTACGATTGCAAGTATTGGCGGTTTTGCCTTTTATACTTTGTACTGGAAAAACAGATTCATTCCAATAAAAACGAATCCTAACGATAGAGCTTCTAACATAACGCCTTCACAAGCGAGTTTAAGAGCTCAAAAATTATACAATGCAATGGTAGGTGTTGGGAATGGATATAAGCAAGTGTATGAGGCACTCAAAGGATTAAATAGAAATGCTTTTGTGTTGGTTTACAACGCTTTCGGCAAAAGAAAACCAGCAACGGATGTGTTGGGATTTGGCAATAAAAGCCATATGACACTCACAGAATGGATGGCTGACCAGTTCAGTAATTCAGAACTTCAAAATTTACGCTTCCTAATCCAAGGAGGTGGTCAAGGTCTGTTTTAAAACAAAAAATTATGAAAAAAGAGCATATTATAATCGGTTCGGTTGCTGTTGGATTGGGAGCGATAATTTATTTTTTAAGCAAAAGCAATTCTAATCAACCCTCACAAAATCACAAAGATTACAACTCAGCCGTAAATAATTATTCCGTAAATCCCAAAGACACATATGGTAAGGATTTGGCGGCGTTTGCTAATGATAGGATTTTGGTTAGCAAAATAGCTCAGGACTTGCACGATGCGATGAAGGATAACGGGACGGATTTTTCTAAAATTAAGGAAACGTTGTCCTACCTTGATGAGCCAAGATTTGAGATTGTTTATAAGCGTTTTGGAATGCGTCCGTATGGTTTTTACGGACAACCGATGTGGGGTTCTGGTACAAAAAAGAATCTTAGGGAGTGGTTTGAAAAAGAATTGTCCTCTTCTGAATATCAGGAGTTAAAAGATAAATTTCCAAGATTACTATAAAACAGGGAATTATGAGCAAAATATTAAAAAAATATCAAATTGGAATTATTGGTTTGGGTTTTTCAGGAACTGCACAGGACTTGCGTCCTAAGGCAGTTTCTGAATGTGAATCAACAAAAAAAAATAATGCAATGACAGGAAAAATTTTTGATGATGAGAAACTTCCATTACCTGGAGTTCACGTCATCAACCGCACAAAAAGAACGGGTACAACAACAGGTGATAATGGAGCTTATAAACTTGAGGCACAACCTAATGACGACATAGAAATAAGCCATATTGGTTTCAAAACTGTAAAAGCTAAGGCGAAGGATGTACCATCCTTAATCTATATGATTGAGGATATTATGGAACTCGAGGGAGTTACAGTAACTCCTAAAAAGAAGGTTTTTGTTAAACCATCTTTAAATCAAAAAGTTAGCAAAAATAAAACGTGGATGTGGTTGGTAATCCTTGGACTTGCAGCGTTCGGTACGTATCAATATTTTAAAGAAGATAAAAACAAATAAAAAAAACAGTAATGGCAATAGGAAGTGCAAATGATAATAAAATAGTTCTTGAACTTCAGGTTGCGGGGCAAGGCGGAGGGCTCTCTGAAAATGACCGACAACTTCTTAATAATTTCAAAGAAAATTCGGCAAATATCCTGAAAAAAACGGAAAGTGATGATATTTTGCTCGCCAACGGAGAAACTATTTCCAAAACCGAACTCAAAGGCGACAAGGGAGACGCAGGCGAACGTGGACAACGAGGCGAAAGAGGCATTCAAGGAGCTGACGGCAAATCCGCCTATCAGTCTTGGTTGGACGCTGGTAATCAAGGAACTGAGCAAGATTTTTTAAACTCATTGCAAGGACAAGGACTTACAGAAACAGAAAAACAGCAACTTTTAAAAAAAGGAACAACAAAGGATATTCTGTTAAATGACGGAACAACCATTTCCAAAGAGGATTTGTTAGAAGGTCAAATAAGCGTTCCCGATGACCAATTCGAGTTTAAGTTTCAAAATAAATACCTATGGTGGAAGTTAAAAACCGAAGCATCTTCCGCTTGGAAAAAATTGCTGTATAATTACGAGTTGCGTCCGCTTGATAATCAAACACTTGTCGCCAAAGTAGATAGAAATCGAATCTATATCAAAAAACAAGGAGAACCCGATGAAAAATACAAAGAACTACTTATGGGGCAATGGGTTGCCGCTTTCAAGTACAAAGTTCTTGACAATAAAAAGATTCAGTGGCACTCTGGATTATTAAATGCTGAGTGGGTGGATATGCCTTTCATCGCTAACGAGGAAAATCGCCGAAACACCGAAGGGGATATGATGGTAAGGGTCAATACGTTGCGTTTCGTAGAAGACAGACAAGAAAAATTAATTAACGTAAATTATCCTGAAACATTTCACATCAAAATATTAGACGGAAATTATCTGCAGTGGAAAGAAACTACCGAAGACGACACTCAATGGAAACGCTTGCCCTTTCACGGGGAAAATTTCCACCTGAAATACGCCCTGCAAGCACGTGTTCAGAACGGCATAATTCAGTATAAGTTTGAATTTGAAGACGATACGGAATATAAAGATTTGGTAAAAACTCAGGATTTATTTTCAGTAGAGGGAATAAAAGTAATTTCAACCAAAAATATTATCGGCGATACCCGTACGTGGCTCAACGTGTTGTTTGCCTATCATCGTAATATTCTTATAAAAGCAGGAAGATATGATTTAGAGGCACTTACTAACGTAGGTGTACATGTTCATAGCAACTCCAATATTGAACTTGAAGAAGGAGCTGAATTTAAAGTGCTGCCAAATCCATTACCACATTTTACAACACTTCGTATTGAAGAGGCAAACAATGTAACTATTCGAGGAGGTTTGCTTGTTGGTGATAAATCAGACCATCAATGGATGAACCCTAAGGAAGACAACTATTTTTTTCGTTCGGAGCAAATACACGGAGTTTATATTACTAAATCTCAGAATGTTACCATTGAGAATTTGACCGCTAAATATTTCATCGGCGACGGAATGCTTCTGTCCCGTGCTAATAATGTGTATGTGCGAAATACGAAGCTCTATAACGCCCGAATGGAAGGTTTGGGAATACGAAGTGCTGAAAATGTGGTATTTGATACGTGTGAGTTTTCATTTACCAGTCCTGCAGAGGCTTCGAATTTCAGAAATCTCGGCTATGGAACTGATATTGAACCTATTTATAACAGAAATCATTTCAAAAACATCAAATTTTTGAATTGTGTGTTCGAAGACAACGGAGGTTTTGAGCCTGCGGGATTTTCACTTTCAACGGCTCAACACGGGTCGATGAAATATGAATTAAAGTCTGAAAATGAGTTTGTTCCGACACACGTAAGCATTGAACTTATCAATCCCGTATTTAAAGGTTGCGGACTTTTCGCCAAGATTCCGACCAATTGGACGCACGGCTATTTGCGAATGTTCAACGTTACGGTTATCAATTCAAAGCGATTTGGGGTTGCATTTATAGACCATAACAGCGACAATTTCCACACATATATTGATGGTTTAAAGTTGATTGATTGCGGAACAGAATTACATTGGACAGGTTCTGAACCTCAATACTATAGCCGTCCGTTATGTTTTTATTCATCAGCAAATGGAAACAGTCAGTATATAGAACAACGTAACGTTAATCAACGCAAAGGGAATAAAAACATCCACATCAAAAACGTGGAGATTGTCAATAGCGGGAAAGTAACCTACAGGAAGGCAGCAATTACTGTGTATGCAAATCCTGACAAAGCTAACGACTTAGAGAATGTTCAGGTTGAAAACGTAAAAGTAGTGGGTTATCAAAAAGTGTTTGAAAATTTAAGCAAACATCAGATTCACAATTCATTCCAATTAACTCAACATCCTGAAACACAGTTGTTAAATAGTGATGTGGTAAACAAGGATATTGAAATCGGTAATGATAGTGTTCACACCTTTTTGAACAAAACAACTTCAGGAAATATTACTTTTAAAGATGAGATATTTCCTTCGAATTTAGAATATTACGTCAAAAACTCCTCAACAGGCGAAGTAAAGTTGAAATTTGAAACCGCCACCGATATTGAAGGTTTGGCTTACGGAGTACAAGAATTTGCTCTTGCACGAGGTAAACGCTTAAAAATGCGGAAGATTGGAGAAAATCGTTGGGAATATTTGGAAGGGACAGCTTAATTTATTTTTTATGATAGGAAAAAAGAGTAATAAGAAAAAAATTTCAGTAGAAGTTAAAGGAGCCGGTTCATCTGGATTAACTCCTACTGAAAAACAGCAAATTGAAAAAATTGCAACCCTTGAAAAAGAAATTATAAAATTAAAAGAGAAATCAGATTTTAAAGGAGTGTATAGAACAAAAACTGTAACTTAATAAATAATGGAAAAAGCACTTAAAGTATTTATTGTCTATGATTTGCCTCTTATAGGAAGAGAAGCTTTTGATTACGTGAATCAATTCATAGAAGAAAATAAGGACAATCCTATGTTTTATCATTTATTTGAAGATGAATCAGAAAAATATAGCAGAGTATCCCAGCATTTACAAGAAACAGGAAAAATATCCCGCCCCTGTTCTCTTTATGTGTATGATTCCATATCTAAAAATCCCAGTATTTTAGTATCAGATGAAAAAGGAGTTTGTAAGCTTATTGGCTCCACTGAAAATCTATTACGTCACAACTTTGATTTTTTAAATCCTACTGTCAGAAGTATGACACACGCCATAGCAGAATCAAAATCTTCATTAAGATTCAGAAATAATGGTCACGGCGACTTAGGTATAGATAAGATTCTGAGTGTAAATATTATAGGATACTACGATGAATCGAGAAACTTTATTAATAAGCATATTATTCCACAAGGTTATTGGCAATATGACAAGGCAACAGGATTATTTACGTTTCCTGAAAATCAATATGTTGAAGTAGGAAAGGAATACAATGTCGTTTTTGAATATACTCCAACCACAATATCAGAATTGGATGAGCTTCGCGATTATATAAACTTATAACAAACTTAATTTATGGAAAAAATATTTGTAACGCTTTGGATTATATTTGGAATATATCTACTTGTAATGATAGCCATTCTTGCCGATTTGTGGAGTGGCATTCGTAAAGCAAAATTAATGAATGTAACTCGTACTTCATACGGGTACAGAAGGACCATAACAAAAATATCACAATATTATAACTTGCTCATTGCCTTAACGGTAGCAGACGCACTGCAAATGTCCGCAGTATGGTATTCTGAGCAATATTATGAATATAAAATAATTTTCTTTCCGTTTGTAACCTTGTTAGGTGCTTTAATGCTATGCCTCATTGAAGTGAAATCAATTTACGAAAAAGCAGAAGATAAAGTTCGTTTGGACAGTGCCGGACAGGTTGTCGGAAAAATTATTACCAATCGTGATGATTTAGGAGAAATCGTTAAGTCTGTGGTTGATTATATGAATGAGAAAAAAGAAAATACGCCGAGCAATGAAAAAAATACTCTTTGATAATCGTTTTTTAATTTTTCTGTTATTGGCAGTGTGGGCAATAGGCTTGTTATCTTGTAAAAGTACTCAGAAAACCTCACAAAATATAGAAAAACGAATCATTACAATAAACGACACGATTTACATCGTTAAAAATCAGAAAATAACAGATACTGTTTTTGTGTCTGTACCTGCACCAAAAACCAACGATAAAAAATGCGACAGCCTTTGCCAAAGAGAAGTACAACGCTTATTAAAGCAGCTAAATACGAAAAAGAAATCGGGCAGCAACGAGTACGGTTTTTATTATGATGCCTACAAAAATGCGTTGGTTGCTTACGCTCAGTTGGATAGCACTTTTACCGAATATAAAAGTAAACATACGGATAAGCAAAGTACAAAATTAGAAACCATAACGATTTTTAAAACAGAAAAATACGTGCCGTTTTGGGTAGAAATATTGGCTTGGATAGGTGGTATTTCCGTTACCTACTTCGGAATTAAAAATTATAGAATAATCAGAAGATTTATTCCTTTCATATAAAATGAAAAATTATGAAAATCAATAAAAAATACGCAGTTATTGGAGCTGTTGGCGTGTTGGCGGTTTCTCTGATGAGTTTTGCCAGTGCTAAAAAATCACAAGCAGCAGAAGTTTTTGAAAAAATGTTGCTCAAAATCAGTGCTTTGCGTAATATAAGCATTAATTTCAGCCGGTTGCGTTTCTACGTAGATTTGACAATGCAAAATACTACTGCCCAAGATTTTACAGTTTCATCGGCTGGTATCATCAAAGGAAAGGTATATCGAGTGTACCGCGATAATGAATTGCTGGTTTCGGGAGCATTGAATGACATCAGTAGCGTGAATTTACCTGCGGGAGGATTTCATACATTCAAAAACATTCAGGTTGAAGTTCCTATATCGGCACTCATCAGTATTTTGGTAGAAAAAGTCGGAGGTTTTGGAAACTTTACAAAGCCGGCAGTTGCCTTTAATTCACTAAAAAATACAGATTGGTTTGCTTTTGCTCGTACACTAAGATATGAAGTTGATATTGAAGGACTTGGTAATATTTTTACGTTTAACGGAAATGTAGAATTTTAAAAATAAAGGAGATGACAGTACAAGAATTTATAGCTAAATATCAAGGTTTTGCAAAAAATGTGCAGAAGAAAACGGGCATTGATTATCGTTTTATTTTGGCTCAAGCTGCATTAGAAAGCGGCTGGGGAAAGAATGCTCCAGGAAATATGTTTTTCGGGGTGAAAGCAACCAAAAATACGCCCGAACATCAAAAGCAATTACTAACCACAACGGAAGTTTTAAACCATCCGAATGCAAAATTCCCGCAAATTATTTCCGTTACCAAACGTTCTGACGGCAAGTTTTTGTATAAAGTGAAAGATTGGTTTAGGAAATTTTCATCTCCGGAAGAAAGTTTTATGTACCAAGCTGATTTTTTCAGCAAATTAAGCCGATATGCAAAGGCAATGGCGGTAAAGCACAACCCGTACAAATTCGCTGAGGAAATCGCAAAAGCGGGGTATGCAACTGCACCAGATTATGCGTACACTTTGCAATTGATAATGAAAATAATAGACCCAAGTTTACCCAATCCTACAAAAAAAAAGTAGTGATGGCAGTAGGTAGTTTTTTACTGCTGTCAGGAATTTGTTTCACAGGATATTATTTGTATAAAAATAGAAAAAAATGACCAGCATACAACTCTTTAATAACTTGAACGGCAAAGAGGTAAGCCGTAACTATTTAGAAGAAATTTTACAACAGGCAAAAACGGAAAATCAAACGCCTGTGATTTATCGTATATCAAAAATTCTGAATGATTACCCTGATGTTGAGCATTTTGAAATGAATATCGTGCAATATTCACAAGGACTTGCCGGAGCAATGCACACGGGCGATTATAGAGAAGCCTTAGACGACTGCGGACGATTGCGTAAAGGTTGGAAATTCGTAAAAGGAAACGTGGTAAAGGTTGAGAAAAAAGAGAAGAAAGAAGTTTCAAAACCCAAGAAACAAGTAACAAAAACCGAGAAAAAAGCCACAGAAACTGAAAAAGAGTGTAAAACCTGCGGTAATACGGAAAGTAAACAAAATTCAGTTGAAAAATCATCAAATGACCTTATTCTTGCCGATAATCAACCTACAAAATTGAATATCCTTTTGAGTTCAACCGAGAAAGAAAACCAATCGGCAAAGGATATTCAGAATATTTTTGACAAAAAACTTTCAAAAATGCTACGTCTTCGAAGCGGTTTTATCAATACCAACGAGTTTGATTTTAAAGCACCCAAAACAAGCAAAAAAGGGATTGAAAGTTTTGAAAAAATCGTAATAAAAGATGAACTTCGTCCTGCTCTGACGGGGGTACTTATTGAAAAAGAGGTTTATGTGGGTACAGACGCTCATAAATTGCTTGTTATAGAAAGAACTAAAAATGACGGACTTAAAACAGGCAAAATTTACGATGTCAATGCCAGGTATATCAATTATCTGAATGTTTTTAAAAATATTGATGATGCTCTATCTGAAAAAGAGTGGGACGACGAAAGATACATTGATGCAGTATTTCCTAATTATGAGACTGTTTTTCCCAAACAATACCGATGGAAAACGCCCTTTGTGGATATAGAACCGATTTTAAATCACGCTTATAAGGCATACTATTTACTGAAATTCGATGTTCAAAAAGAGGATAGTTATACCATACCTTTTCGTATAGGAAAATTGGATATATATATTAGCGCCCTTAAATTATTTGAGTCCTTGCAATGCTTGTATGTAAATGGCACAAAACAAGTGAGCTTTGAGTGTGTCGCTTATAACAAACCGATAACAATCAAAAGTAAAGAAAATAAGAATGTAGCTTTGCTAATGCCTGTTATTGTAGAGAAGAAAAGCGATTTGAACGTTAATCAAGTGCAAATTTCTGCTACTGAAAACAAAGATTTTAAAGAAAGTCAAGGCTTGGCAGCTCCTCAATTAGACTTTTTTAAAAATCTGAAAGAAGCTAAAAAGTACTTTTTAGATTGGGCTTTAAAGAACTTACGAGGTAAAAAAGTATATCATAAAGAACTTGAAAAATGGGTTATTTTCAATAGAAAAGGTATAGAGCATACGCTTTCCAATAGAATTTCATTAGAAAAAATGACCTTGATATTACAGGCTGAAAAAATGCTTAAAAACTCTCATTTAATTAAGTTTGAAGAAGAAAATAAAGGCAGAGAAAATATCAAGGGCGTGTATAGAATGCGAAGTGTTGGCGTAGTCAATGATGAAGAAAGAGAGGTGATAATCACGCTCCGAGAGGGCGAAAATGGTGTAATTTATTACGACCACAAAGTAGAAATAGAAAATCCGTTACCAACACGGAAAAGCGAAGCCAGACCGGAAAATTTACTTGGTAACGGATTTTCACAAGACAAAAGTACAAAAAAATCTGTTTCCAGCAAAAAAACAGATGAAAATTTTGGTTTAGCAGCCCCCCAGCCTGAGCTTTCTACTGATGATTTTAAGAATATGAAAGTAAGTGAGTTGCGTAAATTTACATTAGAATATTACAACACTCACCTGAAAGGGAAAACAACTGTTATCAAAAAATATCTGAAAGAAGTAGTTTTTACAACCAAGGCAGGTAAAAAAATAGCTAATGGTGAAGCTATGTATTCAGCAAAGGCTGTGGCTGTAAAACATTTAGAGCAGTTAATTAAAAATTCATCTTACAACAATTGGGGTGATAGAAAAATAACTGATTCTAAGGATGTTATTGGTTATATGAATTTCAAATCAAAATTGATAATTGACGGCGAAAAAAGGCATTTGAGAATTGCTTTGGCTGTATATAAGAATAGGAAAACGGAATTAAAAAGTATAGAAGTTGGTAAACGAAAGAAATCGCTTCAATCCGCACAGGAGCCAGTAGCCACCCTGCAAGACGGGCAAATTGAAACGATTTCCGAACACAAAAATACAAAAAAATCTGTTTCCGGCAAAAAAACAGATGAAAATTTTGGTTTAGGCTTACTCTTAACCGATGAAATCCGTAAAAAAGCCTTTACCGACAAAGGAAAATTACGCAAAGGTTGGTATTACGAAGAAAACGGAATTTTGACCAATGGCAAATACTTTTATATTCCAAAAGACAAAAAACAGATTGAATATCAATTACTTAAAGAAAAAGTTTTAGATAAAATTTCTCAAAAACAAAAGATAAAAAGTGAATTGAATGATTTAGAAAGCGATGCAAAATGGAAAAATGATTATAAATTGAATTGGTTAAACAATGGCTATTCAAGAATAGATTTTTACCAATCACTACTACCTAAATTAAAAGAAAGAATTTCCAATATTGAAAAAGAAGATATTTGGGAAATCGTAGAAAACAGCGTAGCAGACGGTAAAAATGGAAATAGGGTTTTTACGTGGAATGGAAAAAAATCAAAAGAACATCAGACTTTTTTAGAACGATTTGGAATAAAAGATGAAAAAGCCTATTTACTTAATGAAGACGCTTTATTTGTTTATCACTTTGTAAAAGAAGCTATAAAAAAAGAAATCAGTAAAGTTAGAGGCGACAGAGAAAAATTAGAAAAAAAATACGGACTCGCAGCTCCCGTTCCAGTCGTGGAAACTATCCAAGAACCAACGTTAGCGGAGGCTCATCGTCCGCAGGTTTTTGTTGAAGAATTTACGGAAACCAGCCAGGTACAACCCGAACCCGTAAATTCATTACCAGCGGAGACTAATCACCGCAAAGGTTCTTTAATTGACAAATTGGCAACGCAGCCTACTGATTGGGATTTTTTCCAAATTGACGAGCCTCAAATGTCGCAGTTTTTGGGCAAAGTAGAGCGAAAAACAAAAGATAGCCTTGTAATTACACTCACGGGAGGGCAAGGTTCGGGAAAAACGCGGTTTGCTTTTCAGTTTATCAACGCTTTGGGGCAACGATACAAGGTAGGGCATATTTCTATAGAGGAACATCCCGAAAGTTTTCTATACGATGAGAAAATTCATCAGTATTTAAACCGCCAAGCACAAGGAAATACATTGGCTTTTGATGTTCGCTCCATATCTGAATTGGATAAAATCATTCGGGAAAATGAAGTAATTGTGATAGATAGTTTTCAAAAACTTCGGGAATTAGACCGAAAATTTGAAGTAGATAAAGACTTACGAAAAAAATATGACGGCAAGTTGTTTTTAGTGATTTATCAACAGACAACAGATGGAAAAATGAAAGGGGGCAGTAGTTCTCAATACGATGGAGACATCATTCTTTTCACGGAAAAATTTGCGAATTACCAAGAAAATTATGTGTATCCGGACAAGAACCGATACAATCACATACCAGCCGACCAGCTGAAATACAATATATTTCAACAAAGGCTGTTACCTGTTGAAACCGAAGAACAAACAACTGAAAATCAAGTGTATGATGTAATTTATTAAGAATATGAATAGAGAACAATTAGAACAACGAAAGTCAGAAATTTTAAGGGAATTAGAGTTGAAAGTTCACACAAAAACCATAATCCCTAAAAATGACAAAAAAAGAATAATCGTTTTTAGCCTTGTGGGTGCAGTTGTAGGAGGTGTATTAACCTTTGCTACCAAGCAAAAAAAAGGCGTTAAGATAGCGGGAGTATTAGGAGGTGCAATCCTTTCCAGTGCTATAAGTGGAGCAATCGTTTCTGAAAGAGCAAAAAAAGAAATCGAAAGAATTAATTCTCTCAGACGAGAACTTGATGAGATTGAACAACAAATTAGATAATATGTTAAAATTGAAATATGGATAAAGAAGTAAAAAAAGAGTTCAAACAGAATTGTCTGAACTTTCAGAAAGAATTGGGAAACTAAAAATTTTTGTCAAAAGTTCAAAATTTAAAGAAATAGACAAGGCACAACAACCATTACTAAAAAAACAATTAAAGGTAATGTTAACTTATGAGGATATTTTAAAGAAACGTCTCATTAAATATAATACGGCAAAAGTATTTATCACAAACGTTGAAAAAGTTTCCTTTCAGATAGGAGTTGATGTGTTAGGCTTCCCCATCTATCACGAGCATATTTTTATAGATGCGGTTGAAAAAGAGGATACAACAGCAATG
This sequence comes from Capnocytophaga felis, assembly GCF_009684755.1. GTDB lineage: Bacteria > Bacteroidota > Bacteroidia > Flavobacteriales > Flavobacteriaceae > Capnocytophaga > Capnocytophaga felis. The sequence goes on along the minus strand of NZ_BLBC01000014.1, from coordinate 193,381 downwards.
AAAGTGAAAAATATGTCAAGACACGTGGCAAAGTATCACAATGTAATGTATTTTATTCACAATCAAGTAAAACAAAATTAGTAACAAATTAAATATTTATAAATATGGCAACCAAGAAAGAAGGCTTAAAAGCCAACGGCAAGCTGAAAAAAGGATTCCGTTACAACGAAAACGGACGTATCGTAAAAGCAAAATCCGCTACTAAAAAGAAAGGATCGGTTAAAGCCGGTAAACGGTAGTTTTTGCCCAAAAAGTAAAATAAGATAATTTCTTGTTTTACTTTTTTTTAAAAAATGTAACTTACCCTTTTACTTACCTCAAAAAAAATAACTCACTGTTTTACAGTGAGTTATTTTATATTTTGTGACCTCGTCAGGATTCAAACCTGAAACCTCTTGAGCCGTAATCAAGTGCTCTATTCAGTTGAGCTACGAGGCCTGCTATTTTCTAAATCGGTTGCAAAGATACAGCTTTATTTTAAAACTCCAAATGTTTTTGATACTTTTTTTAAGAAAAAATAATTTTTTTTGCTACTCCTTTATTGTCAGTGATTTAAATAACTTTTACTCTCCAGCCAAAAGAATCTTCTGACTTGTTGTACTGTATATTTAAGATGGTTTCTTTAATTTTTGTAGCATATAGGTCAGCAGGACGATTGATTGTATAGTCTTTCCCTTTGTAGCCAAATCCTGAAATTGGACTAATAACAGCAGCAGTTCCACTTCCAAATATTTCCTGAAGTGTGCCTTTTTCAGTAGCTGATAATAATTCCTGAACTTTTATAGGGCGAACTTCCGTTTTGATGCCTAATTTTTCTGCAATGGCAAGTACACTTTTACGCGTAACACCATCTAAGATACGGTCGCTGGTTGGGCAAGTAATTAACTTATTATTGATTCGGAAGAATAAATTCATCATTCCGGCTTCTTCCAAAAATTCGTGAGTTGTATCATCTGTCCAAATGATTTGCTGATATCCTTCTTGTATTGCTAATTGTGTAGGATAAAATTGCCCTGCATAGTTTCCTGCTGCTTTTGCTGCACCAAAACCTCCGTTGGCAGCACGGCTGTAATAATCCGCAATTTTTACTTTCACTTCACCTCCGTAATAAGCCTGTACCGGAGAGGTAATAATGAAAAAAATGTATTCCTTTGAAGGAGAAGCCATTATTCCTGTTGAAGTTCCAATAATAAAAGGTCGGATATATAACGAATTTCCAACACCTTTTTTTATCCAATCTTTATCGATTTTCAAGAGGGTTTTTAGTCCTTCATCAAACCATTTTTCAGGAAATTCAGGAATAGCCAAACGTACAGCCGATTTGTTCATACGTTTGTAGTTTTCTTCCGGACGGAAGAGGAAAATATCGTCATTATCGTCTTTATATGCTTTCATTCCTTCAAAAATCGCCTGTCCATAATGAAAAACACTTGCGGAAGGCTCCAAAGAAATTGGTGCATATGGCTTAATTTGAGGTTGTTGCCACTGTCCGTTTTTGTAATGACATACAAACATATGGTCAGAAAAAGTTTGCCCAAAAGCCAATTTCGAGAAATCTACTTGGTTGATACGGCTTTCTTTTATTTTTTCGATAGTTAAATTGAAATCCAAATTTTCCATAATATTATTTTTTCTGCGAATTTAATAACTTTCTTTTCAAATTTCAAACAAAAAGAACTGTTTTTTGAAATTAATTTTTTATGGTTTGATTTTTAGATTATTGCAAAAATCCAATTCTTGAAAATTGCCGAATCCTTACCTTTTGTTAAAATTAATCTGAAAATGATTGCTGATAATTCGTTAAAATCTGTTTTTGAAAATATAAATTTTTATCAGACTTCAAATCTTTTTTGTACATTTGCGACTTGTTTTAGTTTTAGAAAGATGCAAGAAAAGGAAATGGATAAAATAGATTATACTTTTGTAGATAGACATTTGAAAATCAATGGTTTTTCTGTTGATAGAGAGGATTTGGTAGTTTTGGCTATGGAATACATCAAAGATGGAGAGCCTTACCGAAAGTCTATCGGAAATTTTTTGTTGAATTGGCTTGATGATAATGATTATATTGAGGCAGTTACCTCAGGTTCAACAGGAATTCCTAAAGTAATTCGTTTGAAAAAGCAACATATGGTAAATTCGGCCTTGGCTACGGGAAAATACCTGAATTTATCACCTAAAAACACGGCTTTGTTGTGTTTGCCAGCTGATTTTATCGCAGGAAAAATGATGATAATCCGTTCTATTGTATTGGGATTGCATTTGGATATTATTCAGCCTTCATCGATGCCATTGGCTTTAACGAATAAAGATTATGATTTTACTGCAATGATTCCGTTACAAGCCTCAAAATCGCTGTACGATTTGCACCGCGTAAAAAAATTAATTCTTGGAGGTGCTGCAGTTGATAATGAATTGGAAGCCAAGCTACAGAATGTTTCAACAGAAGTTTATTCTTCTTACGGAATGACGGAAACTATCTCGCACATTGCAATGCGACACGTTAACCACACGAAATCCCACGAAGAAAGTTACAAAGCTCTTCCGGATGTAACATTTCATCAAGACGAGAGAAAATGTTTGATTATAAATGCTCCTCAAATATCTGACCACGAGATTATTACAAATGATATTGTCAAATTAATTTCAGACACTGAATTTGTTTGGTTAGGGCGTTTGGATAATGTAATTAATTCGGGAGGATTTAAGGTGTTCCCTGAAAGTGTTGAACGTAAAATCAAGAAATATATTAAGAATAATTATTTCCTTGTAGGTGAGGAAGATGAGCAACTCGGGCAAAGAGCTGTGCTTTACGTAGAAGGAAGCGAGGAAGATTATCCGAATTTGGCTCACGATTTGTATATGGATAAGGAAATCCTGAAGTATGAAGTTCCCAGAGCCATTTACTTTATGCCTAAGTTTGAACTCACTGGCAACGGAAAAATTCAACGTAAAGAAACCATAAAAAAATACAAAGGATAGAAATTAAAAGCTCAAAATCAATATAAAAAATGATGATTTTGAGCTTTAATCAATTTAATCAACAATGAGTCCGTATTTAAAGAAATTTATACCTTACATACTTCCTTATAAGAAATACGCTTTTCTGAATGTTTTTTTTAATATTTTGTACGCACTTTTTAGTGCTATTTCATTCGTGGCACTTATCCCGATGTTGGATATTTTATTTGGAAAAGACGCCCAAAAAATAACCGAAGAACCTGTTTTTTCAGGCAAAGTTTCGGATTTGGTAAGTTATGGTAAAAATTTGCTAAATTACAGAATATCAAATATTGTAGGAGAAGATTCTGTTTCTGCTTTAACCATTGTTATTGCCCTTGTAATTGTACTTTTCTTGCTTAAAAACGCATTCAATTATATTGCAGTATTTTTCATCACACATTTGCGTAACGGCGTACTAAAGGATTTGCGAAATGCACTTTACAAAAAAATAACAAATTTGCCACTTTCTTACTTTTCCGAGCAACGAAAAGGTGATATAATCGCACGTGTGGCGGGTGATGTAGGGGAGGTGCAACATTCTTTTCTTTCGATATTGGAACTAATTATTAGAGAGCCTCTTACAATTATTTTTTCGATTGTTATGATGCTGGGAATCAGTGTGAAATTAACAATTTTCACTTTTATTTTTATTCCGGTATCAGGCTGGATTATTTCTAAAATTGGGAAATCCTTAAAAAAGCAATCCACCAAAGTACAACAAGAACAAGGACGATTTTTATCTCTCATAGAAGAAACCGTTGGCGGACTGCGAGTTGTGAAGGCTTTCAATGCTGAAAAAGTTTTTCAGAATAAATTTGAAGACTCCACTTCACGTTTTTTCAAATTTGCTAACAATTTGGCAAACAGACAAAATTTGGCGTCACCAATGAGTGAATTTCTTGGGATTTTGATGATTGCCGTTTTGCTTTGGTTTGGCGGAACTATGGTTTTGGTTGATAAAACTTTGGACGGAGCTGCTTTTATTGCTTTTATGGGATTGGCTTACAATATTTTAACTCCGGCAAAGGCAATTAGTAAGGCTTCTTATGACTTAAAAAAAGGAAATGCAGCCGCTGAACGTGTATTTGAGGTTTTGGAATACAAAAGCCCAATTCAGGAGAAAACTAATTCGGTTGATATACAGGAATTTAAATCTTCGATTGTATTAAAAAATATTACATTTGGTTATGATGACAAAGAAGTTTTAACTGATTTTTCTTTAGAAATTCCAAAAGGAAAAACAATTGCCTTGGTAGGACAATCGGGAAGTGGAAAAAGTACCATTGCCAATTTAATTACACGTTTTTATGATGTAAATAAAGGAAGCATTGAAATTGATGGTGTTAATATTAAAGATTTAAAAATAAGTTCGTTACGTCGTTTAATAGGTATGGTTTCTCAGGATTCAATATTGTTTAATGATACGGTTAAAAATAACTTGCTTATTGGAAATCCGAATGCAAACGAGCAAGAAATTTTAGAAGCAACTAAGGTGGCGAATGCTTATGAATTTATTAAAGATTTACCCGAACACTTCGATACAAATATTGGAGATTCAGGAGGTAAGCTAAGTGGAGGACAAAAACAACGACTAAGCATTGCTCGTGCGGTTTTAAAAAATCCACCGATTATGATTTTGGACGAAGCAACTTCTGCACTTGATACTGAAAGTGAGCGTTTGGTACAAAATGCTTTGGAAAATATGATGAAAAATAGAACTTCCATTGTGATTGCCCATCGCCTTTCAACTATTCAAAAAGCTGATTTGATAGTGGTTATGCAAAAAGGACGCATAGTGGAACAAGGCACTCATAATGAGCTTTTACAAAGGCAAGGTATGTACAAAAAATTAGTTGAAATGCAATCTTTTGAATCATAAATTTGGAGGAAAAAGAACTCATAAAGCTGCTTCAAAATTCAAAAACACGTTCAAAAGGATTTGAATTTCTGGTAGATACATACCAAAAGAAACTTTATTGGCATATCCGAAGAATGGTTATTTCACACGATGATGCTGATGATGTGCTACAAGAAACTTTCATTAAAATTTTTCGGAATATTGATAAATTCAGAGGGGATAGTTCTTTATTTTCGTGGGTTTACCGAATAGCTACAAACCAAGCTCTTGATTTTTTGAAGAAAAAAGCCAATGAACGAAATTGTTCTATCGAAGATTTACAATATGCCAGAAGTCTTAACTTGGAAGCAGATGTTTATTTTGAAGGAGATGAGATTCAGATTAAATTTCAGAAAGCGATTGCGACACTTCCTGAAAAACAACAACTTGTATTCAATATGAAATATTTTGAAGAGCTGAAATACGAACAAATTTCTGAAATATTGGACACTTCGGTGGGGGCCTTAAAGGCATCGTATCATCACGCAGTTCAGAAAATTAAAAATTATTTGCAAACTCATTAAACTTTTTTCAGGTTTTATCGTCTTACGCTTGGATATGGAGCAAGATAAATTACATATAAATTCAGGAATGAAAGTTCCGGAAACGTATTTTGATGATTTTGAGAAAAATCTGAAGAATAGGATTGATATTGAATTTATTATAACAAAAGAACAAGGTTTTAAAATTCCAGAGGCTTATTTTGAACAATCAAGAGAATCAATTTTAAAATTTACTACCAGAAAAACAAAAACGTTTTATTTGCCAATTGTTAGGCACGCGGTGGCTTCTGTTCTAATTCTGATAGTTGTTTCGTCAATTTGGATTTATATTTCCCGAAATTCTTTGGAAAGCGTTCAATTTTCGGATTTAACCTCTTTGGAAATACAGAACTATCTGAATGATATTTATTTAGAAGATGATAAAACATATTTGATTTTGGAGCAATTGGAAGCCGTAAGTTTGAATAATTCTATCGTGAATGAAAGTCAAAATATGGAAAATCTTGGTAATTATTTACAAGAATATGATTATAATATAGAAGAAAATTATTAAAAAATACATTATGAGGGTAATTTTTACGATTATTTTGTTTCTTTTTGTCAATCTTTCTGTTTTTTCTCAGAAAGAAGATAATTATGAGCGGATAAAAACACTAAAAATAGGGTACATTACTGAAAAAATAGAACTTACTCCAGGTGAGGCGAAGGTTTTTTGGCCTGTATATGAAAAATATAACGAAAATTTGCATAATTTGCATTGTCAAATAAGAAGTTGCAGAAAAAAAGGTTGTCAGAAAAAAAGTGATTTGACAGAAAAAGAAGCTGTGGAAATTTTAAAGAAAGATGATGAACTTGCTGATAAAATATGGCAAATGAACAAGGAAAAGGATAAAGAACTTTTAAAGATAATTTCAGCAAAAAAATTACTTTTATTAAAAGATGCTGAGAAAGAGTTTCATAGAAACTTGATAAATCATTATAAAAATGCTAAGTGAAGAAAAAAATCTCCGGAAATTTATAAACTCCGGAGATTTTTTTTCTAACTTATTAAGCTTAATCCGATTCTTTTTCGTTGATTATCAATATCAATTACCTTTACAGTAACGTGTTGATGCATTTTTACCACATCGTTTACATCGGCAACGTAACCTTCTTTCAGTTGTGAAATATGGATAAGTCCGCTTTCTTTTATTCCGATATCAACAAAACAGCCAAAAGCCGTGATATTATTGACAATGCCGGATAAAATCATTCCTATTTTCACATCATCAAAAGTTTTTACATTGGGGTCAAATTCAAAGATTTTAGCAGATTTACGTGGGTCTAATCCAGGTTTTTCTAATTCTTTCAGAACATCTTTTAAATAGATAACTCCCACATTATCATTGATATATTTTTGAATATTTATTTTGCTTATAGCTTCTTTATTACCGATAAGTTTTTCTGGTGAAATACCTAAGTCATTTGCCATTTTTTGGACGATGGGATAAGCCTCGGGATGTACAGCCGAATTATCCAACGGATTTTTTCCTTCGTGAATACGCAAAAACGCAACTGCTTGTTGATATGCCTTTGCTCCTAATCTTGGAACGTTCAAAAGCTCTTCTCTTTCAGTGAAAGCCCCTTTCTCAGAACGATATTTTACAATGTTTTCTGCCATTTTTTCACCAATTCCTGACACATATGAAAGAAGAGATTTTCCTGCTGTATTGAGGTTCACGCCTACGGAATTTACGCATCTAATCACAACAGAATCAAGTTCTTCTTTTAATTTTGTTTGATTTACATCGTGTTGGTATTGTCCTACGCCAATTGCCTTAGGATCAATTTTTACCAGTTCTGCCAGAGGGTCGGAAAGGCGTCTGCCTATTGATACGGCTCCACGTACTGTAACATCATAGTTGGGGAATTCATCACGAGCTATTTTTGATGCTGAATATACAGAAGCACCCGCTTCATTGACTACAAAAACTTGCAAAGGAGAGCTGAAAGCTATATTTTTTATAAATAATTCCGTTTCGCGCGAGGCTGTTCCGTTTCCGATGGCGATGGCCTCAATTTTGTAAGAATTAACCATTGATTTTATTTTTTTCATCGCCATTGTGATATCTTTTTGCGGAGGATGCGGAAAAATGGTTTCATTGTGTAGCAAATCTCCTTTTTCGTCCAAACACACAACTTTACAACCTGTTTTAAATCCAGGGTCGATGGCTAAAATTCTTTTCTCTCCAAGAGGAGCAGCCAATAATAATTGTTTTAAATTTTCGGCAAAAATCTGAATAGCTTTATTATCAGCTTGTTCCTTAGCTTCTTGCAAAGTTTCATTAGCAATGGAAGGAGCTAAAAGACGTTTATAGCTATCCGAAATTGCATCATTCAGAAAATCAGCAACTTCTCCATTACTTTTGATGATGTTTTTACCTATAAAGTTGATTGCTTCTTCCGAATCGATTTCAATTTTTAATCTTACAAATCCCTCACTTTCAGCTCTAAGCATTGCTAAAACACGATGTGAAGGTGTTTTCAGAAGATTTTCTTCCCAATCAAAGTACATTGAAAATTTTTGAGCTTCTTCGGTTTCTGCTTTTGCTTTGACTACTTGTGAAATAACATTAGCATTGCGTTGAAACATACGTCTCAAAGTTTTTCGGATAAAAATATTTTCGCTAATCCATTCGGCGATGATATCAGAAGCTCCTTGCAAAGCTTCTTTTTCTGTGGGAACTTCTTTATTAATATATTTTGACGCAGTAAATTCTAAATCATTGATTTTTTGTGACATAATGATTTTAGCCAAAGGTTCCAATCCTTTTTCTTTGGCAACATCGGCACGTGTTTTTTTTCTCTTTTTGTAAGGTAAGTAAATGTCTTCCAGCTCGTTGAGAATAAAACAAAGATTGATTTTTTGCTTCAAATCATCCGATAGCTTTCCTTGCTCTTCAATGGCAGCCAAAATAGTTTCTTTCCTTTTAAGAATATTTTCATATTCTGTTTGCCATTTTGAGATTTGTTCAATGGCTATTTCATCTAAATTTTGTGTTTTATCTTTTCTGTAACGTGCGATGAACGGAATTGTACAGCCTTCGGAAAGGAGCAATAATGTATTTTCAATTTGATTTTTTTGAAGTGTATTATTTTGATTTTGAATATACTGAATGTTTGTCATTGCAGAGTTGTAAAATTTTATGAATTAAGAAAATGAAAAAAAGCCACCTTTTAAAAAGATGGCTTTGTTTTTTGAGCCGATAGAGGGATTCGAACCCACGACCCCGAGATTACAAATCACGTGCTCTGGCCAACTGAGCTATATCGGCGTTATTGCGGGTGCAAATGTAAGAACTTTTTTTTAATTTGCAACTATTTTTTGAAAAAAATTAATTCAATTTGTTTAATTTTCCGATAAAAGTCCCTGCCTTTTGTTCAAAATCTTTTCTAACTTGCTTTAAATGAGAACCTCTGTTTTCAATATTTCGGTGATAAATTTTTTCAATCAAATCATCATAAGCTACCAAAATTTCTTGAACAAGCTCTGAACCCTTACCAAGATTTCCGCTCGTGTACTCCCAATGGAAAACACTATCAATAATATCTCCAAAAACGTAGTTAATTTCTTTTTTTAAACTTCTGATGCTTGCCATAATCATTTCTTTTTAATTCGGTTACAAATGTACAATAAAAAGGCATAATAAAAAAATATTGGCTGAGTTTTACTGCTGAAAATATACGATTATTTGTGTTTCTAAATTATGAAAATTCGGAAAAAAATGGTAATATTGCACATTATTTCTTAAAGAATATTATTATGGATGCTCAGAAAGTAGATATGTTTATGATTACAAATGCCAAGTTCTTTAAACCAGAAATAATTCCTCAAATTCGCCAGCGACTGCTTGAGATGGATGATTCTCGGTGGATTTATTTGCAAACACTTCAGTTTAAAGACCCTACAACGGCTTTGTTAATTTCTATTTTAACACCTATTCTTGCATTTAGTGGGATTGACAGGATTTACATTGGCGATGTGGGACTCGGATTGGCTAAATTGCTAACTTGCGGAGGGTTAGGGATTTGGACAATCGTCGATTGGTTCTTGATTATGGATGCTACACGTGATAAAAATTCAGAGATTCTGCAATCAGCATTTTATAATTGACAGCAAAAAATACATATGTGCTTTTTACGATATTCTGTATCATAGGTTGGGTGTGGTTGATTATCAGTTTCTTCACTCAAAAAAATGATATAGGATTGACGGTTTGTATGTCCAAACATTTAACAGATATTCCTTGTCCTTCCTGTGGAACAACTCGTTCCGTGGTTTCTTTTTTTGAAGGGAATTTTGTTAAATCTCTTTATTTTAATCCGTTAGGTATATTGGCTTCTTTATTTTTATTGATAGTTCCGATTGTGCTTTTATATGATTTGCTATTTCGTAAAACTTTACTTTATCAAATGTACATAAAAACGGAAGAATATTTGAAAAGAACATACGTTTATATTCCTCTCATTTTCTTGATATTACTTAATTGGATTTGGAATATACAGAAAGGATTATGATAAGAATTAAACGTTGATTACAAAATTAGCGAAAGTGATAAGGGGGACTTTAAATAATTAAGTGATGTTATTTTTTAACAGAAAAACCAGTAAGTTTCAATTTTGATTGAATAAAAAAGTGTTTGTAAAACTTAATAAAAACATTAAATTGCATCATTACAAGCAATCCATCCATAACTTTTCATCAGGAACGGGAGCCGTGATTTCAATTTTATCTTTTTTTACAGGATGAATAAAACTTAATTTTCGTGCGTGAAGGTGGATACTTCCGTCTGGGTTTGAGCGTTTTGCACCATATTTTAAATCTCCTTTTATAATACATTCTATGGCAGAAAGTTGCGACCTAATTTGATGATGCCTTCCTGTAATTAGCTGAATTTCCAGCAGATAGTAATTATTTAATTTTTTCAGTAATCTGTAATTTAGTACCGCTTTTTTGCTGTTTTTCACTTCTTTTTTATGGGCTGTGGATTTGTTTTTTTCTGTATTCCTTGTAAGCCAATGTGTTAGAGAACCTTCGGTAGGAGAGGGGCATTTTTCTGTAATTGCCCAATAGTTTTTTTCAACATTGTTTTTTTCTGCAAATGAGGTATTTAATCTGGATAACGCTTTTGAAGTTTTAGCAAAAACTACAATTCCTGTGGTAGGACGATCCAAACGATGTACCACACCGAGAAAAGCTTCACCGGGTTTGTTGTATTTATTTTTTAAATATTCTTTGACAATTTCACTCAAGGGAGAATCGCCTGTTTTGTCACCTTGAACGATGTCTCCAGCTCTTTTGTTTATGATTATCAGATGATTGTCCTCGTAAAGTATTTGCAGATTTTCTGCGTTTGATATTATTTTCATATTTTCTTTTTTTCGTAAGATAGACAAAACGAAAATCGTCATAAAAAAGTCCTAAAAGTAAAACAATGATGGGAATAATCAAAGCTTTCAGACTCATTTCCATTTTTATAAAGAAAAAACCACCGCTTAATCCTCCTAAAAAGAAGAAAATAATGATGAACAGACGTAGCTTGATATTTGATTTTATTTTATCTAACTGATTATTTAAGTTGTTTTTTTTCAGGTAAATACATTGAGAAAGTTCGATTCCTAAATCTGTAAATAAACCTGTAAGGTGTGTAGTTCTGACTATGGAGTTAGAAATTTTTGTTACAAATGAATTTTGCACTCCCATAGCAAAAAGCAATATGCAGGCAGTAACATCGGTTGGGAAATTAACAAAAAAATGATTAAGTGCTATTGCAGTAAACAACAAAAAACACTCCACCAAAGTAGGAATAACAAAAATGTTATGTTTTTTGTAATGATTTGCCGTTTCAATTAACCAACCAGATGTAAATGAGCCTAATAGAAAAGAAAAAATATACAAAAAGTAAATTGTTCCTTTCCAAAACTCCATAATAGAGACATCGTAAATAAAAAGAGCAAAATGTCCCGTTACATTAGTGGTTAATTTCCCTAAAAATAAAAAACCAACAACATTAACAATCCCCGCTACAAACGAAAGTACCACGGCAATTTGTAAGTTATTTTTTGCCGTTCTGTTTTTTCCTTGATGCTGAAACATTACACGAATGCAATATTCAAAAATTTCAGATTCAGAGTAAAAGTCTGAATCTGAAACTTCTGAAAAATTCTAGTACGATTCCTCTTTATTTGGAAATTCAAGATTCTTCACATCTTCCACATAACGAGAAACAGCCGAAGTTATTTCGTCATATAAGTTGGCATATCTGCGTAGAAATCTCGGGTGAAATTCATTAGTCATTCCCAAAACATCGTGAAGTACAAGTACTTGACCATCAACTCCATTTCCTGCTCCAATCCCGATAACAGGAATATTTATGCTCTTCGCTACCTCTTCTGCCAATTTGGCAGGAACTTTTTCCAATACGATAGCAAAGCAGCCCATTTTTTCGAGCATAATGGCATCTTCTTTTAGTTTTTGAGCTTCCGCTTCTTCTTTAGCTCTAACGGTGTATGAACCAAATTTATAGATTGACTGTGGCGTTAATCCTAAATGTCCCATCACAGGAATACCGGCATTCAAGATGCGTTTGATACTTTCCTTAATTTCTTTTCCTCCCTCAAGTTTTACAGCGTGTCCGCCACTTTCTTTCATAATTCGAATAGCTGAACGAAGGGCTTCTTTGGGATTAGATTGATACGAACCGAAAGGTAAATCGACAACCACTAATGAGCGTCCTGCCCCCCGAACTACCGAAGAGGCGTGGTAAATCATTTGGTCTAAGGTAATTGGCAAAGTGGTTTCGTGTCCTGCCATCACGTTACTCGCTGAGTCACCCACAAGAATTACATCAATTCCTGCTCCGTCAATGATTCTGCTAAATGTATAATCATAAGCCGTAAGCATTGAAATTTTCTCTCCTTGAGATTTCATATCAATTAACGACTTTGTTGTTACGCGTTTATATTCTTTTTTTGCAACAGACATATTTTCAATTTTCAAAAATAGATAATTATCTAACAATGGTTTGTGTTCGGTCAGGACCTACTGAAACAAGCGTAATGGGCACTTCCAATTCTTTTTCTAAAAATGAAATATAATCATTTAATTCTTTTGGAAGTTCTTTTGTATCAGTGATTTGCGTTAAGTCTTTTGCCCATCCTTTCATTTCGGTGTAAATAGGAGTTACGTTTTGCTCTTCGATATTATATGGTAAATGATTGATTTCTTTGCCGTTGTATTTATAGGAAGTACACACTTTCAATGTTTCAAACCCACTTAAAACATCGGCTTTCATCATCATAAGTTGCGTAACTCCATTTACTTGCACAGCATACTTTAATGCAACCAAATCCAGCCATCCGCAACGGCGTTTGCGTCCTGTAGTGGCACCAAATTCGCGTCCGATGCGTCCCATTGTTTCGCCATCTTCATCGAAGAGTTCAGTAGGAAAAGGTCCGCTGCCCACACGTGTAGTATAAGCTTTGAAAATACCTAAAACTTCACCAATTTTTGTTGGAGCAACCCCTAAGCCGGTACAAGCTCCTGCTGCAGTTGTATTTGAAGAAGTAACAAAAGGATATGTTCCAAAATCAATATCTAATAATGAACCTTGAGCTCCTTCTGCTAATATTTTTTTTCCGCTTTTAATAGCTTGATGCATATATTCTTCACTGTCAATAAATTGAAGTTTTTTCAAAGATTCGATAGCTTCAAAAAATTCTGCTTCTAATTCTGACAGATTATACTGAATTTCCACATTGTAGTGCGAAATCATTTCTTGATGTTTATCTGTTAAATTGCGGTATCTTGTCTCAAAATCAGCTAATTCGATATCGCCCACACGAAGCCCATTTCTGCCAGTTTTATCCATATATGTAGGGCCTATCCCTTTTAATGTGGAACCAATTTTTGCCTTTCCTTTTGAAGCTTCGGAAGCAGCATCAAGCAATCGATGAGTAGGCAAGATAAGATGTGCCTTTCTGGATATTAATAATCTGTCTTTCAGATTGAGGTTGAATTTTCCTAAAGCGTCAATTTCTTTTTTGAAAATAACAGGGTCGATAACCACGCCATTTCCAACAATATTTATTGCATTTTCATGGAAAATTCCTGAGGGGATGGTATGTAAAACGTGTTTAATTCCGTTGAATTCGAGAGTGTGTCCAGCATTGGGACCTCCTTGAAAACGTGCGATGATGTCATATTTTTGCGTAAGTACATCTACGATTTTTCCCTTTCCTTCATCGCCCCATTGAAGCCCAAGAAGTAAATCTACTGCCATTTTTTTGTTTGTTTTATGTTGAAAAATTATTTTACAATTTTATTTATAAATCGTTTATCGTCAGATTTATAAAGTTATTTCTTTTAATGAAAGATTTAAAGATTTTAAGTTTTAATTTCCAAATCAAAATTTTAGGAAAATCAAAGTGGTGACACTATTTTTCTTCCTCTTTTTTATTTTTTACGCCATAGAAATACAATGAGTGATTGTTTATTTTTATGTCAAATATTTCTTCTATGGTTTGTTTAATAGCTTGAATTCGAGGGTCGCAAAACTCCATAATTTCGCCCGTATCAGTAAGGATTACGTGGTCGTGTTGGCGATCAAAATACGCTTTTTCATAATGTGATTGATTTTGCCCGAATTGATGTTTACGAACCAAACCACATTCCAATAAAAGTTCAATAGTGTTGTAAAGTGTGGCACGACTTACACGATATTTTTTATTTTTCATTTTGATATAAAGAGTTTCTATATCAAAATGTTCTCCACTTTCGTAAATTTCCTTAACAATTGCGTAACGCTCAGGAGTTTTTCGGTGTCCGTTTTCTTCCAAATATTTGGTGAAAACTTTTTTCACGATTTCTAAATTTTCTTGGGTAGTATTCGCCATAACTATTTAATGTAATCAAAGGACAAAGTTACAATTTTTTTTTGATATATCTGTAAGAATTGAATGTTTTAATTAAGCACCGTTTATAAAAATAAAAAGAGAGCATTTAGCTCTCTTTTGTTATTGATTTTCAAGAAATTCTTTTTCAGATAATACTCGTCCAAAAAGCTTTTCCTTCCAATTTGTCCAACCATATTTTTTTGTAAAAATGAATAACATTAGTGGAAAATAAATCAATAATGGAAATAATACGGTTGCTGTAAGTGAGGGTTCGGAAATGTCCTTTAATAATGAAGGTGTTTGAAAAACAGACCAACTGCTTGTCAGTAAAATGGCAGAGAAAATGTTATTCGCTATATGAAAACCCAAAGCCAATTCCAAACCTTCATCCATCAGAGTGATTATTCCGAGGAAAAATCCCGTTCCAATATAATACGCTAATAACCAATAGCCTAATTTTCCTACCTCAGGATTGGCGGCGTGAACCAATCCAAAAGTTACGGAACTGAAAAATAGTGGAAACCAACGATTTTTAACAAAAATTCCTATTCCTTGCATTAAATATCCTCGAAAAAAATATTCTTCAAATCCTGCTTGAAAAGGTATAAGTACAAAGGATAATGCACACAGTATTAGAAATGGTTCGAGCTGAAAATTCCACTCAAAATCTTGTGGATATATTAAGTAATTAGCAAAAATCATCACAATTACAATACCTCCCCACAGAAAAAAAGAAAAGAAAAAACGCTTCCAATCTATCTTATTTCGTGAAGTGTGAAAGTGCAATAATGGTTGTTGGTGTACATAACGAACCCAAAGTAGCAGAATGACACAAAAAAAGGCAAAAGAAATTAAATTTTCTGCAAAAAAACGTAATTCTCCTTTCTGTTTAATAGATGCTTTTATCAATTCGCCGGAATCAATCACCAAAAAAGCCAAAAAACTCAATATAGTGACCCCAAAAAATAACAGCGGACAGATTATATATAGCCATTTTGGGCTTTTACCACGATATGCATTTTCAATGTACATTTCCTACTTAACCTTATCTGATTATTAAAAAATGTATGTAATTCCGAGCTTTCCGCTAACAACATTTCCTCCTCCCAATTCCAGATTTACCCCGAAATTATCATTGAAAAAATACCGTCCGCCTACTTGCAATCCCCAACCTAAACCAGAAGAATGGTACGACTCCAAATAAGGATGATTATTGTTGTGTGACCAATGAAAATACCCAACTGTTGCACCAGCATAAACATCAAATTCAGAAGGAATTCTGAGTACTCTGTTAAAATGATAATTTCCGTTTGCCATAATTCCCAACCCTGAGTAACTTACATTTTTATGAGAATCAGAACGATAAGAAATTTCACCACCTACGGTAAAATCTTCTGCGATACCATAGTCAACACCTACATAAACAGGGATACCCCAGCCAGAAAAGCCAAAACCACCATTTAGCTGATAGTTACCAACTTCCAACGAACCTTGAGCATAAATAGTTGCTGTGAAAGACACAAACAATCCGAATAATAAAATAATTTTTTTCATCTTTTTATATAATTAAATTGTTAATAATAATGCAAAAGTAAACTTTATAAGAGATATGAATACAAATAAAATGTTAAAATTTAGTTTTGTTTTTAAAAGAATATTTTTCTTGTTGAAATAAATTTATATGAAAGAAACTTCACCAAAATTAAACTCTGATGAAGTTTCGAAATGTATTATAAAAGTGTTAGTTTGTTGATTTATAATTTTTTAATATCGTCAATAATTTTTAAAGCCAAATTATCAGCGTCTTTTTGACTTTTAGCTTCTGTATAAATGCGGATGATAGGTTCAGTATTTGATTTCCTTAAGTGAGCCCAGCTTTCAGCAAAATCAATTTTCACTCCGTCAACAGTATTCACATTTTCATTGGCATATTTTTCTGCCATTTTTTTCAAAATGTTATCTACGTTTACATCTGGTGTAAGTTCAATTTTGTTTTTGCTCATAAAATAAGCGGGATAGCTTTCACGAAGCTGCTTTACGGAACAATTTTTCGTAGCTAAAAGAGATAAAAATACGGCAACACCTACCAAAGCATCACGTCCGTAGTGCAATTCAGGATAAATTACTCCGCCATTGCCTTCTCCACCAATGACAACATTGTGTTTTTTCATCATTTCAACGACATTTACTTCCCCCACAGCCGAAGCGAAGTATTTTCCGCCGTGTTTTTCGGTAATATCACGTAAAGCTCTTGAAGAAGAAAGATTAGAGGCTGTATTTCCCGGAGTTTTTCCTAAAATATAATCAGCACAAGCTACAAGTGTGTATTCTTCTCCGAACATTTCTCCATCTTCACAAATGAGTGCCAATCTGTCCACATCTGGGTCAACTACAATTCCAAAATCAGCTTTTTCAGCAACAACTTTGGCAGAAATATCTCCCAAATGCTCTTTTAAAGGTTCCGGATTATGAGGGAAATGACCTGTTGGTTCGCAATAAAGTTCCACAACTTCTACCCCTAATTTTTTCAAAAGTTTAGGAATTGCAATTCCTCCTGTTGAATTTACGGCATCAACAACCACTTTGAATTTTTTCTTCTTTATAGCTTCTACGTCTAAAACTTTCAAATCAAGAACAGCTTCAATGTGTTTATCTATATAGGTGTCATTTTTAGTGATTTTTCCTAAATCATCAACCAAAGAAAAACTGAAATCATTTTTTTCGGCAATTTTCAGGATTTCTTCGCCATCTTTTCCGCTTAGGAATTCTCCTTTGTTGTTGAGAAGTTTTAAGGCGTTCCATTGTTTTGGATTATGGCTGGCAGTCAGTATGATACCTCCGTCAGCTTTTTCCATTGGTACGGCAACTTCCACAGTAGGCGTGGTGCTTAAACCTGTATCAATTACTTCAATACCCAAGCCTACAAGCGTGTAAGCAACTAAATTTTGAATCATTTCGCCTGAAATTCGAGCATCGCGTCCTACAACCACACGAATATTTTCTTTTCTTAAGGTTGTTTTTAGCCAAGTTCCGTAAGCGGCGGCAAATTTTACGGCATCAATTGGAGTTAAATTGTCTTCGGGTTTTCCTCCGATTGTACCCCGAATTCCTGAAATAGATTTAATTAATGTCATATTCTTATGTTTTTATGATTAAATATGTTCGTTTTTACTCAAAAAAATGTACGGTAACATTGTCAAAGCATTCCATTCCCAAAAGGGTGGAAGCTCCTCCCAAAGAACTCAAATCGCTTTTATATATGCTAATTTGCAGTAAATCAGTGCTGTTGAATAAAAGTAATTTTCTTCCTTCGGGGGCTCTGTTTTCTTTTGGAATTTTAAAATCGATTATATCGGTGTATAAATTGTGTATTTTGTGAAATGAATACATTTTAAAAATCACTTCAAAATTACGATTTTGTCCAATTTCATCAAATAGTGAACGACTGATATTACTCACTGCATTTCCGTAATGGTCTATATAAATAATATTTCCGTAAATGAAAGATTTATCTCTTGAAATTTCGGGTTTTAAATAACTTATTTTCAAGTAGTCATCTGTTTTTTTTCCAATTTTATCAAGAGGAATTTCATTACCTATTTTAGCCACTATTTTCGGAAAGAAATCAAGTGCCGGAAATAGCGTAACAGGCTCATTTTCTCCAATTTCATAAACTTCTACATCTTTCTCATTTTCAGATAATAAATGAAAAATACCGTTATCAGCTCCGATGAAATAATGTCCGTTAAGATACATAATCAAGTGCTTTTTTTCGGGAGTTCGCTCCGAATCTACACCAACGATATGAATGGTTCCTTTTGGAAAATGCACATAGGCATTTTTAAGAATGTAAGCCGTTTGCAAAACATCAAAAGGAGTAATCAAGTGTGAAATATCAACAACGTGAGCCTGTGAAAAATTACTATAAATAGCACCTTTCACAGCTCCAACGGAGTAATCTCTCTCTCCAAAATCTGTAGTTAATGTAATGATTTTCAAATTAAGTATTATTACACTTGAAATTATTGTAGTACGATTAAAAATGCCCACAAACATACTAAAAAAAATATTATTACACATTCTTTTAAAGTATTATTTATTAACATTTGTTTCGATTGATGTTTTTCCGTTGTCTGAAATTGATTTTAACTCAAATATTTTTTACCTTTGCGAAAAACTTATCATATTTCATTTATGAATCATAACCATTATGCGGTAATTATGGCGGGAGGAATTGGCTCTCGTTTTTGGCCTATCAGTACAGAAAGTTACCCAAAACAATTTCACGATATGTTAGGAACGGGACAAACATTACTCCAAAGAACTTTTTCCCGACTTAATAAATTCATTCAAAAAGAAAATATTTTGGTTTTGACCAACGAAACATATGGTGAGTTAGTCAAGGAACAAATTCCTGAAATAGATAGTCAAAATATTGTTTTAGAGCCTTGTATGAGAAATACGGCTCCTTGTATATTGTATGCTTCGTTGAAAATAAAACAACGAAATCCCAATGCATTAATGATTGTTGCTCCAAGCGACCATTGGATTGAAAATGAAGCTGCTTTTGCTGAAAATGTGAAAAAGTGTTTTGAAACTTCACAAAATGCTGATATTCTGATGACTTTAGGGATTGTTCCTACATTTCCTAATACAGGATATGGCTACATTCAGTATGATAAAAATACTTCCGATGAAGTGAAAAAAGTAAGTCAATTTCGGGAGAAGCCTGATTATCAAACTGCTAAAGAGTTTTTACAATTAGGTAATTTTCTGTGGAATGCAGGTATTTTTGTTTGGAGTGTACGCAGTGTATTGCAAGCTTTTAAAATGTATCAACCTGTTATGTATGAGTTATTTAACAAAGGAAGTGAATTCTATAATACGGAGCAAGAATCCGGTTTTATCAACGAAAATTATTCCAAAGCTGACAATATTTCAGTTGATTATGCCATTTTAGAGCCTTCTTCTAATATATATGTACTTCCTGCTCGTTTTGATTGGAACGATTTAGGAACGTGGGGTTCGTTGTACGAAAAACTTCCGAAAGATGAAACGCAAAACGCAGTAGTAAATGCCCAAGTTTTGTTCAGAAATGCAACTAATAATATTGTACGCTCCGAAAAGGGAAAAACAGTAGTGATTGAGGGACTTGATGACTATATAATTGTAGATAAAAAAGAAGTATTACTGATTTGCCCCAAACAAAATGAACAAGATATTAAAGAGATACTAAATGATGTTAAAAACAGATTTGGGAAGCATTTAAGATAGATTTTATTACACTTTTCTGAAAAAAGTATAATAAGATTATTTTTAAGGATTTAATTACGAGAAAACAGAAAAAAATTTCTGTTTTTTTGTGTTTCTCAAAAAAAAAAAATATTTTTACCGACGTAATCTTATTAACTCAATAACTATGCAAATGTTAGATCATATAGATTTTATGCTACTTGATGAGTTGCAGAAAGACGGGAAGCAGTCAATCAAAAAGTTAGCAGAAAAGGTAGGACTTTCCATAACACCTGTTCACGAGCGAATAAAAAAATTAGAAACCAGCGGAATTATAGAAAATTATGTTGCCGTGGTTAATCCTAAACAATTGGGTAAGAAGCTTGTGGCGTATTGTCAGGTGAAATTATTGCGTCATCAGGGAGAACTTTTTGAAGAATTTGAAAACTACATAAGTACATTGGATGAGGTTCTTGAAGCTTCATATATGGCGGGAGGTTATGACTTTTTGCTCAAATTGGTATTAAACGATATGGAAGAATACCAAAGATTTGTTGTACATAAAATTTCAAAATTGGAAATAATTGCAAACATTCAAAGTTCGTTCGTAATCAAGGAAATTAAAAATACGTCAATGATAAAATGTTTACGTGACGAAGCAGAATGCGAATATAATAACACATTGAAAAACAGTAGCGAATCATAAATACATATTAAAAATAGTTAATACTGATGCATATAGCCGTTGCAGGAAATATCGGAGCAGGAAAAACGACACTAACAGCTCTTTTAGCAAAGCATTATAACTGGGAAGCTCATTATGAGGATGTTGTAGATAATCCGTATCTTGATGACTTTTATCATCAAATGGAACGTTGGAGTTTTAATCTGCAGATTTACTTCTTAAATAGCCGCTTCCGTCAAGTTTTAGATTTTCGTGAAAGAGGAAACAATATAATACAAGACCGAACAATTTACGAAGATGCTCACATTTTTGCACCTAATTTGCACGAAATGGGGCTTATGAGCGGGAGAGACTTCCAAAATTACAAATCGCTTTTCTTTCTGATGGAAAAGTTGGTACAACCGCCCGATTTACTCATTTATTTGCGAAGCACAATTTCAAACTTGGTGAAGCAAATTCATAAGCGAGGCAGGGACTATGAAAGCTCTATATCAATAGATTATCTTAATCGTTTAAATGAACGTTATGAACAATGGATTAAAAATTACGATAAAGGAAAGCTATTGATTATTGATGTGGATGACATTAACTTCGTGGATAATCCTGAGGATTTGGGCGAAATAATAAACAAGGTTGATGGCTTGCTTTATGGACTTTTCTGAAATAAATAAAAACAAATTAATATGCCGGAATTAAAGAAAATATTCGAAGGTTCTTCAATTCAAGCTAATCTCATACGGTTGGCTTTGAAAGAAATTGGAATTGAGCCAATTATAAAAGACCGCACGGAATCGGGAAGGTTGGCAGGATTTGCAAGTGAAATTCCAATGCAGGTGGAAGTTTATGTTTTTGAAAATCAATATGATGAAGCTGTTGATGTTTTGAAAAAATTATCTTTGGAAGATTAATTCTTCTTTCGTTCTTACTTAAGAAAAATAGGTTTAACAGTTGAGAATTAGAGCGTGAAAACATTTTAACTCTCAACTTTTGATTTTTTGTAAATAGATGAAATACATACGTTTAACCAAAGAACAATTAGAAGAACTCCATCACGATTTTGCTCGTTTTTTGGCTTCACAACAAATTACTTCCGATGAATGGGAAACCATAAAAAGAGAAAAACCACACGTAGCAGAGGAAGAAATTGATATTTTTAGTGATTTGGTTTGGGAAAAGAGTTTGGAAAAGGTTAAGTTTTTGGAAAGGATTGACAGTAAATCAATTAATTGTTTCTATTTTCGAGAGAATGATGCTCAAATGATTTCTGTTTTAATTTCAATCAATACTGTTGATTTAACAACTCCAAACGGATTTCAATGGCTTGAAAACAACATACATTCTGATAAAGTTCAGCTTTATACAGGAAAAAAGAAATTAGCAGAAGACCGTAAATTAGAAATATTTGATTTAATTCGTCAAGGAGTTCAAGTGTCTGACGGAAAGATTTTTAAGACTTTATTAGATATAAAAAAACAGGTTGAAAATAAATAAATTTTTCAGTAGAGGATATTTCTTCTGTTTAAAAAATTAGTATCTTCGCACGGATTTCAAAAAGTTAAAACTATGGAAAATATACAACAATATACTGAGGACGACATTGAGTCTTTGGACTGGCATGAACATATCCGGATGCGACAGGGTATGTATATCGGAAAATTGGGAGATGGCTCTTCTCCTGACGACGGTATTTACTTTCTTTTGAAAGAGATTTTGGATAACAGCATCGATGAATTTGTTATGGGGGCAGGAAAATCCATTGAAGTAAAGATTACTGAAAATAGGGTAGAGGTACGAGATTACGGACGAGGAATTCCTTTAGGAAAGATGGTCGATGCAGTTTCAATAATGAATACTGGCGGAAAGTATAATTCTCAAGCATTTAAAAAGTCGGTGGGATTAAATGGTGTGGGTACAAAAGTAGTGAATGCTTTGTCGGCTTACTTTAGGGTAGAATCCATACGAGATAATAAGTCAAAGTCTGCCACATTTGAAAGAGGTGTTTTAAAGGACGAATCACCCATTGAAGAATCTTCTAAACGAAGGGGAACTCAAGTAATTTTTGTCCCAGATGAAAGTATTTTTAAAAATTACAAGTTCCGGAATGAATACATCGAACGGATGTTAAAGAACTATGTTTATCTAAATGCCGGACTTACAATACATTATAACGGTGAGAAATATTATTCTGAAAATGGGTTAAAAGATTTGTTAAAAGAAAATAATAATGAAGAAGATTTTCTTTATCCTATAGTTTATTTCAAAGGACTTGATATTGAAGTTGCTATAACCCACAGTCGAACACAATACAACGAAGAATATTACTCTTTTGCAAACGGTCAAAATACAACTCAAGGTGGTACACATTTGCAGGCCTTCAGAGAAGCTTATGTAAAAACTATTCGGGATTTTTTTAATAAATCGTATGATGCTGCGGATATTCGTAAGTCGATTATTGGTGGAATATCCGTTAAAGTCATGGAGCCTATGTTTGAGAGTCAGACAAAAATTAAACTGAGTTCCACTGAAATGGGAGAAGGTATGCCTTCGTTGCGTTCGTACATAAACGAATTTATTGGTAAACATCTAGATGATTTCTTGCACAAGAACTTAGCAATAGCTGATGAGATAAAAAAGAAAATAGAACAAGCGGAGCGCGAACGTAAGGAATTAGTAGGAATTAGAAAATCATCAAGGGAAACGGCAAAAAAAGTGAGTTTACATAACAAAAAACTTCGTGATTGTCGCATTCACTTAACAGATACCAAAAAAGAAAGAAATTTGGAAACGACTCTTTTTATAACTGAGGGAGATTCGGCTTCAGGTTCTATTACCAAGTCGCGTGATGTGGAAACGCAAGCCGTATTCAGCCTTAAAGGAAAGCCGCTCAACACTTTTGGAATGACGAAAAAAATTGTTTACGAAAATGAAGAGTTCAATTTATTGCAGGCTGCATTAAATATAGAAGAATCCATTTCTGATTTGCGATACAATAATATCGTCATTGCAACGGATGCCGATGTGGACGGAATGCACATTCGTTTGCTTTTAATTACTTTCTTTCTGCAATTTTTTCCGGAATTGATAAAAGAAGGACACGTATATATTTTGCAAACGCCTCTCTTTCGAGTACGCGATAAGCAACAAACAATTTATTGTTATAGCGAAGAGGAAAAGCAAAATGCAATCAAAAAACTAAAAGGAAAACCTGAAATCACTCGATTTAAAGGATTAGGGGAAATTTCACCTGATGAATTTAAGCATTTTATTGGTGAAGATATGCGTTTAGACCCTGTAATGATGGATAAAGCTATCCATACAGACCAACTTTTAGAGTTTTATATGGGTAAAAACACTCCCGACCGTCAGGAATTTATCATAAATAATCTCCGTGTGGAATTAGATATGGTTGAGGAGAATTAAATTTCATCTATTTTGAAAATAAAAAAGCTATTTCTGTGAAGAAATAGCTTTTTTCGTATTGTGAAAAAAATTAATTATTCATTGTAATGAGAAACTCCTCATTATTTTGTGTTTGCTTCATTTGGTTTTCCATAAATTCCATAGCTTCCACAGGATTCATATCGGCTAAGTATTTACGCAAAATCCAAGTGCGTTGTAATGTTTTTTCATCAAGTAATAAATCATCACGGCGTGTTGAAGAAGAAACAAGGTCAATGGCAGGGAAAATACGGCGGTTTGCAATGCGTCTGTCCAATTGTAGCTCCATATTTCCTGTTCCTTTGAATTCTTCAAAGATAACTTCGTCCATTTTCGAACCGGTTTCTGTGAGAGCTGTCGCTATAATTGAAAGAGAACCTCCATTTTCGATATTCCGAGCTGCACCGAAAAATCGTTTGGGCTTGTGAAGTGCATTGGCATCAACTCCTCCCGTAAGTACCTTACCTGAAGCAGGTTGAACGGTATTGTAAGCTCTTGCCAATCGTGTGATAGAATCCAGAAGAATTACCACATCGTGTCCGCATTCAACAAGTCGTTTGGCTTTTTCCAATACGATATTGGCAATTCGTACGTGTTCCGAAGCCTCTTTATCAAAAGTAGAAGCTATGATTTCGCCTTTCACACTTCGTTGCATATCAGTTACTTCTTCAGGACGCTCATCAATAAGCAGAACCATTAAATAAACCTCAGGATGATTTTTGGAAATAGCATTTGCTATGTCTTTGAGCAACATTGTTTTACCTGTTTTGGGTTGAGCAACAATCATTCCGCGTTGCCCTTTTCCTATAGGAGAAAACAAGTCAATAATTCGAGTAGAAATGGTGCTTCCTTTTTCTGCCAATTTGAATTTTTCATCAGGGAAAAGAGGCGTTAAATGTTCAAATGAAACACGATCACGTACGATTTGAGGGTCAAGACCATTTATTTTCAGGACTTTAAGTAATGGAAAATATTTTTCTCCTTCTTTTGGAGGACGAACCGCACCTAGCACAGTATCACCTGTTTGCAACCCGAAAAGGCGTATTTGAGATTGTGAAACATAAATATCATCAGGTGAGGCTAAATAGTTATAATCAGAAGAACGAAGAAAACCATAACCATCTTGCATTATGTCCAAAACTCCTTCACACTCTACAATTCCGTCGAATTCAAACTCCGGGGAACGATAGCGATTTTTTTTCTCCTTATCAAAGTTTTCAGAGTGATTGCTATTTGAATGGTTTTGGTTATTCCCATTTCCGTTTTTATTGAAATTAGATTTATTGTTTGATGTGTTTTGCTGATTTTGAGTGTTTTGTTGGTTGTTTTTTTTCTGGAGGTTTTGTTGTTTTTTGAATTGCTTCGATTCTTTGTTTCCTTCGTTGGAATCTTGTGAGGAAACTTCTTTGGTTTCTGTTTTTTTATTTTCTTTGGCTGCGATAGGAGTATTTTCCTTTTTTACAGTTTGGTTTTTGGTAGGTTCCTGTTTTCTTTCTTCAGTAATAATAGTTTCTTTTTCAGGTTGTTCAACTTGTTCGGTCTTGTTATTTTCAGAAGCTACTTTAGGGGTTGTACGCTTCTTTCTATTTTGAGTTTTTGTAGGATTTGCCTTTTTTTCAGGAGCTTCCTTTTCGTTTTGTTGTTTTTTAGGTAATGGAGGGTTTGATGCTTGAAAATCAAGTATTTGATAAATTAAATCGCTTTTGTTAAAGCTACGAAATTTAGGAACCTTCATCTCCTGAGCTATTTCCTGTAATTCAGGAAGCTTCATAGATTTTAAATCAGTAATGTCAAACATTGGTAATTTTTTGTTATTAAAATAAAAAAATGATGATTTTTTTTCAGTTTTTAGAATGTCATTGAGATAGATATTTTCCTTTATTAAGAAATGTTTAGAGAATGTTTTTAATAGAAGGAACTGAAAAGTTGGTGCAATATTACAATCTATATAGATAAAAAGCAAATATTTTTTCAAAAAAATCAACTTTAAATGCTTTATTTAGGGAAAATCAAAATTATTTAGAGAAAAATTTTTCTTCTTAAATTAAAAATAAAAAAATCAATGTTTTGCATTTGTTTAATATATCAATTGTTATTATCACATTTTCAGAGGATTGTACGATATTATATTCTATATTTTGTTTTTTGTTCTTATAAAAAAAAATTATATCTTTACACGGATTTTTCTAAAGAAATTAAAAATGGCAAAAGATAAAAATAAATATATCAATAGGGAGCTTAGTTGGTTGAGATTCAATGCTCGAGTTCTTCAAGAAGCAGCAGACAAAAATGTTCCGTTGTTGGAAAGATTACGTTTTGCCGGTATTTTTTCAAACAATTTGGACGAATTTTTTAAGGTTCGTTACGCAACCGTGAAGCGTGTGGCGATGAATGACCACGCACACGATGAACTTGGTGTACACGCTAAGGAGTTACTTGAGGAAATAACAAAGGAAGTGATTGAATTACAGGAAGAAAGCCTTCGTATAATTAATTCTGTAACAAAAGAACTTGAAAAAGAAAATATTTTCATTGTAAACGAAAAAACGTTACTCCCTGAGCACGAGCAATTTGTAAATACATATTTTTTAACAAAAGTTCGTCCTGCATTATTTACGATTATTTTAAATGATTTGGAAGCTTTTCCGCAACTCAAAGATGATGTGGCGTATTTGGCAATAAAAATGACGCTTAAAGAGGAAACAAAAACAAAAGGAGTGAAAAAGTTTTTCTCATCAAAAGCTTATAAAGAGAAAATACAATATGCTCTTATTGAGCTTCCTACGACTTTGGACAGATTCGTAGAGCTTCCTCAAATCGGAAATAAGCACTATATCATAATGATAGATGACATTATTCGATTTTGTATGCATCGTATTTTTAATATATTTGATTATGAGTCTCTTACTGCTCATATGATAAAGATTACTCGTGATGCGGAACTTGATATTGATGATGATTTGAGTAAAAGTTTTGTAGAGAAAATATCGTCAAGTGTGGAAGGCAGACGTAGCGGAGAACCTGTACGATTGGTATACGACAAGGAAATAGGAAAAGATACATTACAATTTTTGTTTGAAAAAATGGAAATTGTTGAAACAGATAGCATTATACCGGGTGGAAGATACCATAATCGCCGTGATTATATGAATTTTCCGAGTATGGGGCGTCACGATTTAACTTATGAACCTATTCAACCACTTCCGGTTAAGGGGCTTGCCACAGGAGGAAGTCTTCTTCAAAAAATAGCTGAAAAAGATTATTTACAATTTACACCTTATCACACATTTTCAAATATTGTTTGGTTTTTGCGTGAAGCAGCGTTAGACCCAAAAGTAAAAGCAGTTAAAATTACAATTTACCGTTTGGCGAAAAATTCACAAGTAGTTAATTCTCTGATAAATGCTGTAAAAAACGGAAAAAAAGTAACAGTACAAATTGAGCTTCAGGCACGTTTTGATGAGGAATCAAATATAAAATATGCGGAGCTTTTAAAAGCAGAAGGTGTGAAACTCATCTTTGGCGTTCGCGGACTAAAAGTACATAGTAAAATATGTGTTATTGAGCGTGAAGAAGGTAAGGAAATTAAGCGTTACGGTTTTGTCAGCACAGGAAATTTTAATGAATCAACTGCGAAAATCTATACAGATTACACCTTATTTACCGCGAATCAGGATATTTTAAAAGAAGTAAATAAAGTATTTAACTTTTTGGAAACGAGTTATGTAATTCAGCGTTACAAACATTTGATAGTTTCGCCTCATTATACAAAAAAAATGTTGACGAAACTCATTGACAAGGAAATAGAAAATGTCAAGGCGGGTAAAGAAGCGTATATAAAATTGAAAATGAATAGCTTAACAAGCTACAAAATGATAGACAAACTATACGAAGCCAGCAGAGCAGGAGTTAAAATTCAAATGATAGTGCGTGGCATTTGTTGTTTGATTCCGGGAATAGAAGGAATGAGTGAAAATATTGAAGTTATTAGTATTGTGGATAAGTTTTTGGAGCATCCTCGATTATTCATTTTCGGAAATAACGGAAATCCAAAGGTTTACATTTCCTCTGCCGATTTTATGACAAGAAATATTTCCTATCGTGTAGAAGTGGGCTGTCCAATTTATGACCCTGATATCAAAAAAGAGTTGATTGATACGTTTGAAATCGGTTGGTCGGATAATGTAAAAGCAAGAATTATTTCAGAGAAACAAGACAATGCTTACCGAAGCAATGACAATCTTAAAGTTAGGTCACAGGAGGCAATGTATGATTATTACTTGAATAAATAAAGATTTGTAAAATGAATCTAAATAATATTGACTTGATATAAAAATATTTTTAGATTAATCTAAAATAAAATTATTACTTTTGCACTCAATAATTTTAGATTTTAGTGTATGATTGAATCGGTAATTGCTTATTTAGAGACTATTGACCCCGTGATTGCAGCACTTTATGCAACATTATTTACGTGGTTTGTAACGGCTTTGGGAGCTGCTGTGGTTTTCTTTTTCAAGGAAATGAATAAAACTTTTCTTGACGGAATGCTCGGGTTTACAGGAGGAGTGATGGTAGCGGCAAGTGTTTGGAGTTTGCTAATTCCTTCTATGGAAATGACTGAGGGAGAAGGGTTTTATAAAGTGGCACCAGCTATTTTAGGTTTTTTATTAGGAGCTCTTTTTCTTTTTATTTTGGATAAATTGCTACCTCACTTTCACGCAAATTTTAAACAAACAGAGGGAGTAAAATCAAGATTGAGGAAAACCACTTTGCTGATTTTAGCGATAACCTTGCACAATATTCCCGAAGGTTTGGCAGTAGGCGTTCTTTTTGGTGGTGTTGCAGCTGGGGTTCCTGAGGCTTCCATTGCAGGAGCAGTAATTTTAGCAATTGGAATTGGGTTGCAAAATTTTCCTGAAGGTATTGCAGTTTCAATGCCTTTGCGTGCTATGGGATTAAGCCGAAGGAAGAGTTTTTTTTACGGACAGTTATCCGCTGTGGTTGAGCCTATTGCGGGAGTTTTGGGGGCAGTTGCTGTGTTGTTTTTCACACCAATTTTGCCTTATGCCTTGTCTTTCGCAGCCGGAGCGATGATTTATGTGGTTGTTGAAGAGGTAATCCCTGAATCACAACAGAATAAGAATACGGATGTATCCACAATTGGGTTTCTCATCGGGTTTGTTATAATGATGTCATTAGATGTGCTGTTAGGCTAACCAAATTGAAAAAATTACTACAAATAGAATTTTATGATTACAACAGATTTTGTAATTCAAGATAGAGAATCTATTCCTTTTGAAGAGATTTTTTTATCTGAAGAAAACAAGAAGGCTTTAAATCAGGTTATTAATGAACATAAGTATTTTGCGGAGCTTTCAAAATACGGGCTGTATCCCGATAATAAAATTTTATTTCACGGGGCTTCGGGGTGTGGAAAAACTACAACGGCTAAGGCAATCGCAAAAGTACTGAATAAACCTTCTTTTGTGTTGAATCTGAGTAATTTGGTAAATTCAAGAATAGGGGAGACGTCTAAAAATTTGAAAGCAGTTTTTGATAAAGCTCAAAGAGAAAAAGCAGTTTTATTTTTAGATGAATTTGACCAAATAGGGAAAACTCGAACCGATGATGAACGTGATGTAGGAGAAATGCGTCGTTTGGTCAATACAATCATTCAGCTTTTTGACTATTTTCCCCAAGATGGAATGCTTATTTGTGCTACAAATCATATTGATTTCATAGATTTTGCTTTACTTCGTCGTTTTCAACTTAAATTGGACTTTCAACTTCCAACAAAAGAGCGTTTAAATGCCTATTATGACAAAATATTGATGCCTTTTCCTGAAGAAATGAAAAATATTGACAGAAAGTATGATATTTCATACGCAGAAGTGAAAGATTATGTTCATACACAGATGAAAAAAGCAATTATTGAATCCTTAGAGAAATAGATTTTTCTGAATTATAAAATCATTCTATAAATACTCAAAAAAATATTTTTCAGATATTCTTTTCATAAGGTAAATTTCCTCTTTTTTTGGCATAATTATTGATGATTGTAAAAAGAGTATGTTAAAAAAATATATTAAGTATAACTATTTCAAGAAAAACAATATGAAAAATTATGTAAGTGCAGTTTCGGCAGCTTTTTTAGGAGGAATGCTGACATTAGGAGGATACAAATTATTTTTTGACAAAAAAGAAGCAAATCAGGCAATTGTTGCCGGAATGGAAAAACCAAATTTTGTTCAGACAAATTATACCGCAGGAACAAAATTTGAATTAAATGAAAACAGTTTTGTTGAAGCGGCAAACAAAACGGTAAATAGTGTTGTTCACATTAAAAACGTGGCAAAAGTACAAGGAGGAGCAATGTCCATTTTTGATTTGCTCTATGGAAATGGAGGAGGACAGGGACAGACTGAGATTGGTACAGGTTCAGGAGTTATCATAACACCTGACGGTTACATAGTTACGAATAATCACGTGATTGCTGGTGCCACAAGTTTGGAAGTGACTTTAAATAATAACAAAACATACGCAGCTAAACTTGTAGGAACAGATGTTTCATCGGATATCGCTTTACTTAAGATTGATGTGGAAGAACAACTACCTTTCTTAACTTTTGCTGATTCAGATAATACACAAATAGGTGAGTGGGTGCTTGCTGTTGGAAATCCGTTTAATTTGAATTCGACTGTAACTGCGGGGATTATCAGTGCAAAAGCTCGTAATATCAGCGAACGTTCAAGCGATAAGGTGGAGTCATTCATTCAAACAGATGCCGCAGTAAATCGAGGAAACAGCGGTGGAGCTTTAGTAAATTTAAAAGGAGATTTAATAGGAATAAACACAGCAATAACTTCAACAACAGGTACTTACGTTGGTTATTCTTTCGCTGTACCCAGTAATATAGCTAAGAAGGTTGTTGAAGATTTGATTGAGTTTGGAAACGTTCAAAAAGGAATTTTGGGTGTAAGAGGTACAGAACTAAACTCAAGCTACGCAGAAAAACTCAAAATAAAAGAAACTGAAGGTTTTTATGTTGATTCAGTTGATGATGATTCAGGAGCTGCTTCTGCTGGAATCAAAAAAGGAGATGTTATCAAACAAATTGATAATGTGCGAATTCACAAATATTCTGACCTTAGCGGATATATTGCTTCCAAACGTCCTGGAGATGCTTTAAAGGTTTTGTATGTACGTGAAGGAAAAGAAAAAACAACAAACATTACACTTAAGAAAAACACTACATATGTTGTCAATGCCCTTGGATTGGAGGTGAAAAATTTATCGGACAATGATTACAAAAAATTCAAAACCAAATCTGGGGTAAAAATCACGGGAGCTTCTCAGTTTTATGAATATAACAATATTGGAGTAGTAGGAAAAGTGTTGCTTTCTGTGAATGGAAAATCAATAAAAGATGTTGATGAATTGAAGGAAATAATGTCAAACTTGTCATCAAATTCAAGAAATTCATTGGAATTATTAAACGAAAAAGGAGAAAAAGAAAGATTCTTCTTTTAATTGAAATTAATTAATTTTTTTAGGGATTGATGTTTTGTTTTTCAGAATATCAGTCCCTAAATTTTATTTTTTGAGAGAATGAATATCAAATTAATAGCCATAGGTAAAACGGATAATTCTGCATTACAGCAACTTATAACAGATTATGAAAAGAGACTTTCGCATTATGTGAATTTCCAATTGCAAATCATTTTAGATGTGAAAAACAGTAAATCGTTAAGTGAGGAACAACAAAAAATAAAAGAAGGAGAACTGATTTTGAAGAACATAGAAAGTTCCCATCATTTGATTTTGTTAGATGAACGAGGGAAAGAATATACTTCGATTGGTTTTTCGGAATTTCTGCAAAAACAAATGAATTCAGGAATCAGGCAACTTGTGTTTGTCATAGGAGGACCTTACGGTTTTTCAGAAGAAGTGTATGCAAGGGCTAATGGAAAGCTATCTCTCTCAAAGTTAACATTTTCCCACCAAATGATACGTTTGTTTTTTGTGGAGCAAATCTATCGGGCTTTTACAATATTAAAAAATGAACCTTATCACCATCGATGAAGATTTATTGATGTTTTCTCAATAAATTAGCTACTTTTTGCATACCAACAGACGCTTTTTCTTTAATTACTGTTAAATTTCCTCTACTCCGAATCTGAGGATTTAAATCCACATAATATATAGGAGTATTATATTGAGCATAATCCATAAGTCCTGCTGCTGGATATACTTGTAAAGACGTTCCTATAATCAAAAGAATATCAGCAGATTCTACTTCTTTTATGCTTTTAGGAATCATAGGTACGGACTCACCAAACCACACAATATGTGGACGCAATTGTACTCCAGAAGGAGATAAATCTCCTAAATGAATATCCTCAAAACAATCAAAAATAAGCTCCTCATTATCAATTCCTCTTGATTTTAACAATTCTCCGTGAAGATGAATTATGTTTTTGCTTCCCGCCCTTTCGTGTAAATCGTCTACATTTTGAGTAACTATAACCACTTCATAATCAGATTGTAATTCTGATAAAATAATATGAGCTAAGTTGGGGTGTACTTCTTTAAGTTGTCGCCTGCGTTGGTTGTAAAAATCCAAAACAAGACTGGGATTTTTAGCAAAACCTTCAGGAGAGGCAACTTTCATTACATCGTGTCCTTCCCACAATCCGTCTGAATCACGAAATGTTTTTATACCACTTTCGGCACTAATGCCCGCTCCTGTAAGTGCTACAATCTTCTTTTTCATTAGAGGTTGAATTTTTAATTTTCTTTTTTAACTTCCTCAATGTGTTTTTTTAGTTCCTTACCATATTTGGAAGAAGCCACTTCCGGAGATAGTACTTTGTGTATGGAATCCAAAAATTTGACGTTTGCATCGGGTGCATCGGTTAAAGCAACGTAAGGAGATACATAGGAATTTGGATGTGTAATGGCAAAATTCAGTGTGTAAAGATAACGACGAAGCGTATTTCTCTCTGAAAGTTGATTAATGGAATCAGCTTTTTTCTGATTGAGTTCTTTTATGGCGTTGAGTTGTTGCTCTAAAAGCTCTAAATTTCGATTGCTGAATTTTCGTATATTTCGATTGTATTCCTCAAGAAGCTTTTGTGATTCAGAACCTTCAATCTTTGCGTGAATATCAAACATATTATGCTTGCTATTGATTTTGATTGTTGTAGGTTCACCAAAAAAGCGAAGTCGGTCACCAAAGTCAGTTCCTTCTTTTTTGTCCAAATCAAGATAAATGTAAAAAACTTCAGGAGTTTCAAGCGTTCTTGTGAAGGTAAATTTACCATCGCCTTTTGCCTCAACTGAATCCAGATTGATTAACTTTTCGCCGTTGTATTGTTGTAGGTAAATCTTTCCTTTTTTAAGTCCTTCAATGTTTCCTTCGATAATCATTGTGTTTTTATCATCTGTTTCTGAGCAACTTAAAAGTGTTAAAGCTGAAACTAAAAATAATATTTTCTTCATTGATAAATAAAATCTAAAAAATCAAAATTACTGAATCCGTTAATGAAATCGGATTTTTATATATTCTGTGCGAAGGTAACACAATTTTTGATTTTAGCAAAATTTTAAGGAATTCTTAATGTTTAAATTGCTAATAAACAATTTTTTATTTTTCGATTATTTCGGGTAAATTTTCATTGAACCATTTATGCCGATTAATAATCATAATATGTGTGCCTTTTTCAACAATTATTGCATCAGAAATATATTTCACCGGAAAAATTTTATCCTTACTTCCTTGTATATGAACGGTATTTGGCAAGGGAGTTTCTTGTTCCCAATTTACAATTTTATCAATAGACCATTCTAAATAAAAAGGAGAACGCATACCAATATATTTTTCGTAAAGTTCAATACGTTTTGTTATGGAATCTATAAATGAAAATTGCTTCCAAAATTCAAAAGAATTAATTAGGCTCACGGGGAGCAATTTGTATAAATTTGTATATCGAGCCAAAAGCATTTTTTTAGGGAGTTCGTGTTTGCTTTTTACGCTTGACACTACGATAATTTTCTTATAATCAATATGCTTTGCGATTTCTTGTACGATAATTCCACCGAAAGAAACTCCTAAAAGAACAGGTTTTTCGTGTTTGATGTTTTCTGATAAACGCAAGGCATATTCCGACAAAGATTCTTCTTTCAGAGGAGGAATCCAATCCAAAAGATGAACCTCGTAATTGTCAGGAAATTTTAAAAAATCAAAAATTTTAGGGCTTGCAGCCATC
Source organism: Capnocytophaga felis (assembly GCF_009684755.1). Lineage (GTDB taxonomy): Bacteria > Bacteroidota > Bacteroidia > Flavobacteriales > Flavobacteriaceae > Capnocytophaga > Capnocytophaga felis. The sequence goes on along the minus strand of NZ_BLBC01000014.1, from coordinate 159,418 downwards.
CCTGGCATTAGGTAAATATGAGTTTTAGTATTTATCATTTAAAAATTGAAAATTAATGAATTATTTCGTAATTTTGTGCCGAAGTAACAGATATAAAACTTAGGGTAAAGATACAACCTTTTTATTAAATATAAAAGTGGTAACAAGAATAGCCTTATTTTTAAGCTGTTAATATTTGATACTGATATGGTTGAAATAACAAACAGTGAGTTTTTACGTCAATTTCAGACAAAAGTAAATGGTGAAATTGCATTTGTGGAGTATTCCTTGCAGGAAAGAAAGATTTTCTTCACAAAAGTACACATTCCGGAAGTGGCTGAAAAAGAATTTACAGATGAATTCATTAAGGCTGTTCTTGAAGAAATTTCTTCCAAAAAGCTTCGGATAGTGCCAATTTGTGCTGAAGCTACTGCTTTTTTCAGAAGAAATAAAGAATATAAGGAATTGCTTCCTGCAGGAATCAGAATTTGATGTAGAATTATTTTGTAAACTAACTGTAAATTAAATTTTTACGCACTTTAAGGCAAATGCAAATATCAATAGTAATCCCCCTTTTAAATGAGGAAGAATCATTAACTGAACTTCATAATTGGATAGTTCAGGTAATGAGAGAATATAAATTTACCTACCAAATAATTTTTGTAGATGATGGAAGTACCGATGATTCTTGGAAGATAATCAAGGAGTTATCACAAAAAGATAGTTGCGTTTTGGGAATACGATTTTTCAGAAATTATGGTAAATCACAAGCTCTGCATATTGGTTTTGCACAAGCAGAAGGAGATGTAATCATAACGATGGATGCTGATTTACAGGATAGTCCTGATGAAATTCCTGCGTTATACCGAATGATAGCAACAGATGGATATGATTTGGTTTCAGGCTGGAAGAAAAAACGTTATGATTCAAAAATAGCAAAAAATTTGCCATCAAAGTTATTTAATTGGGCGGCTCGCAAAACTTCAGGCTTGCGTCTTCACGACTTTAATTGCGGATTGAAAGCCTATAAAAAAGAAGTAGTTAAAAATATAGACGTTTCAGGAGAGATGCATCGTTATATTCCTGTTTTAGCGAAAAATGCTGGTTATAAGAAAATTACCGAAAAAATAGTTCAACATCAAGCCCGAAAATATGGGCAAACCAAGTTTGGAATGAACCGATTTATTAATGGCTTTCTGGATTTGATAACAATCAGTTTCATATCTCATTTCGGAAAGAGACCAATGCACTTTTTTGGAGCGTTAGGGGTATTGATGTTCTTCATTGGTTTTGTTTTTTCTGCCTATTTAGGAATAGATAAGTTATTTATTAATCCACATAACCGATTGATAGCCAGCCGACCTGAGTTTTACATTGCTTTGACAACAATGGTTATTGGTACTCAATTTTTCATCGCAGGATTTTTGGGTGAAATTATTTTGAGAACCAAAAATAAGGAGGAGAGATACAAAATAAGTGAAAAAATTGGGGTTTAAGATTTGTAAGAAAACTATAATTCAAAAGATTGATTTTTAATTTTTTGCAGATTATTGAATTTGAAAAAACTCCAAAAGGACTAAAAATTAAAATAAAATTACGTACTTTCGTAGCCTGAATAAAACTGACAAATAAAATTATATAAGATGAGTAAATACGATATTATTGTGTTGGGAAGTGGGCCAGGTGGTTATGTAACTGCCATTCGTGCTTCTCAATTAGGCTTTAAAACAGCAGTAGTTGAAAAAGAAAATCTGGGTGGAGTGTGTTTAAATTGGGGCTGTATCCCTACAAAAGCACTTTTGAAATCAGCTCAGGTATTTGAATACTTGAAACACGCTTCAGATTATGGTCTTTCTGTAAAGGAATTTGACAAAGATTTTTCTGCAGTTGTGAAAAGAAGTCGTGATGTTGCTGACGGAATGAGCAAAGGTGTTCAGTTTTTGATGAAAAAAAATAAAATTGATGTAATCGATGGCTTCGGGAAAGTAAAACCTGGCAAGAAAGTAGAGGTTACGGATAAAGACGGCAAAGTAACGGAGTACTCAGCTGATCACATTATTATTGCTACTGGGGCTCGTTCACGTGAATTGCCAGCTCTTCCGCAAGATGGTAAAAAAGTAATTGGTTATCGTCAAGCACTTACTTTGCCTGAGCAACCTAAAAAAATGATTGTAGTGGGAAGTGGAGCTATCGGGATTGAGTTTGCGTACTTTTATAAATCAATGGGAACAGAGGTTGTTATTGTGGAGTTTATGCCAAACATCGTTCCTGTTGAAGATGAGGAAGTTTCAAAACAATTAGAACGTAGTTTCAAAAAATTGGGCATCAAGATTATGACTTCTGCCGAGGTTACAAAAGTAGATACTTCAGGCAAAGGGGTAAAGGCTTTCGTTAAAACATCTAAAGGAGAGGAAGTTTTGGAGGCTGATGTTGTTTTATCTGCTGTAGGAATCAAAACGAATATAGAAAATATTGGTTTAGAGGAAGTTGGTATTGCCACTGACCGTGATAAAATTTTAGTAGATAAGTTTTATCAAACAAACGTTCCTGGCTATTATGCTATCGGAGATGTGGTTCCGGGTCAGGCGTTGGCTCACGTAGCTTCTGCGGAAGGAATTCTTTGCGTAGAGAAAATCAAAGGATTGCACGTAGAACCTCTTGATTACGGAAATATTCCTGGTTGTACTTATTGTACACCCGAAATTGCTTCGGTGGGGCTTACAGAAAAGCAAGCCAAAGAAAAAGGTTACGAAATCAAGGTTGGAAAATTCCCATTCTCGGCATCAGGAAAAGCCAAAGCCGGTGGTAATGCTGACGGTTTTGTAAAAGTAATTTTCGATGCTAAATATGGTGAATGGCTTGGTTGTCATATGATTGGAGCAGGAGTTACGGATATGATTGCAGAGGCTGTTGTTGCTCGCAAACTTGAAACTACCGGTCACGAAGTACTTAAAGCTGTGCATCCGCATCCAACTATGAGTGAGGCAGTTATGGAAGCTGTTGCTGCTGCTTATGGCGAAGTAATTCACATATAAAGAATTTTAAAAGTATAATTTGTAAGGGCAGAGAATTTTCTAAAGATTTTCTGCCTTTTTAGCTTCAAGATTTATCTTTAAAAAACGTTTTTTAAGAATAGAAATATCTTAATTTTTGACTTTCAGATATTTTATTTATCTTTACCCGATGAAAGAAGTTTTGTTTTAAGTGACAAAATTTCAGGTTATTGTAAAAGGAATAATTTTTGTTACATACAACACATTCTTAGAACATATTTATCTTATGAGTGACAATTTTTCTCCAAGAGTTAAAAGAATTTTTACGTACAGTAAAGATGAAGCTATCCGTTTGGGACAGTCAACGGTAGGGACAGAACATTTCATATTAGCGATGCTTCACGAAGGCGAAGGGAAGGCTTTTGAGGTTTTGATTAGTCTGAAAACGGATATGGATAGATTAAGACAGAACATTCACGCATTGACTTCATCTCGTGGACTTAATCCGCCGAGTCATAATGCCATTCATTTTACCGTTCAGGCAGAGAGAGCGATGCAGGCTACATATTTGGAGGCGAAACGAGCTCAAAATGATGTGATTAACACAGGACATCTCTTACTGAGTATTTTGCGGAATGAAAACGACCCAACAACTAAGGTTTTTAATAAACTTGGAGTTGATTATGAATTGGTTAAATCGAAATTTCAGCCAATTGGTGATGATAAGTTTTTCAACCCTACAAATGAATTTGATGAAGAAGAAAGAGAAGAGGGAAGCACTTATGAGCGTGGCAAAAGTCAGTCTTCCGAATCAAGTAATACTCAAAAAGGAACACGCAAATTAACTGTTCTGGATAATTTCGGTCGGGATTTAACTTCACTGGCAGAACAAGGAAAATTAGATCCGGTAATAGGAAGAGACAAAGAAATTGAGCGAGTTTCTCAAATTCTAAGTCGTAGAAAGAAAAATAACCCATTGCTTATAGGAGAGCCGGGAGTTGGAAAAAGTGCTATTGCTGAAGGACTTGCATTGCGAATCATTCAGAAAAAAGTATCACGTGTTTTGTATAATAAACGTGTAATTACTCTTGATTTGGCTTCACTTGTTGCAGGAACTAAATATCGCGGTCAGTTCGAGGAACGTATGAAGGCGATAATGAATGAATTAGAAAAAAATGATGATATTATTCTGTTCATTGATGAAATTCATACAATTGTAGGGGCAGGTGGAGCTACCGGTAGTTTAGATGCTTCAAATATGTTTAAACCTGCTTTGGCAAGAGGAGAAATTCAATGTATTGGAGCCACTACCTTAGATGAATATCGCCAGTCTATTGAAAAAGACGGAGCTTTAGAACGACGCTTCCAAAAAGTTATTGTAGAGCCGACATCAATTGATGAAACTATTGAAATTCTTCATAATATAAAGAAAAAGTATGAAGATCATCATAGTGTCAGCTATACTGACGGAGCGATTGAAGCTTGTGTAAAATTAACAAGCCGTTATTTGACAGATCGTTTTCTTCCGGATAAAGCTTTAGACGCATTAGATGAGGCTGGTTCGCGCATACATATAACTCAAATGAAAGTTCCGAAGAAAATTTTGGAATTAGAAGCTGAATTAGAGCGTGTTGTAAAATCAAAAGGTGATGCTGTTTCGCGTCAGCAGTTTGAGGAGGCAGCTCGTTTACGCGATGACGAGAAGAAAATAGAGCAGACTTTGGCAGAACTTCACAGAAAGTGGGAGGAAGATGTTAAATTGCACAGAGATACAGTAACGGAAGAACATATCGCAGATGTAGTTTCAATGATGAGTGGCATTCCCGTGAACAGAATCGCTCAAACAGAAATGAACAAACTTTCAACACTTTCTGATACCATAAAAGGAAAAATTATAGGTCAAGATGTTGCTGTTGAGAAAGTTATAAAAGCAATCAAACGCAATCGTACAGGATTGAAGGACCCTAATAAGCCGATAGGTTCATTTATTTTCTTAGGACAAACCGGAGTAGGAAAAACTCAATTGGCAAAAGTTTTAGCTCGGGAGTTGTTCGATTCGGAAGAAACGATGATTCGTATTGATATGAGCGAATATATGGAAAAATTCTCAACCACACGGCTTATTGGAGCTCCTCCGGGATATGTGGGCTATGAAGAAGGCGGGCAACTTACTGAAAAAGTGCGTCGTAAACCGTATTCTGTTATTTTGCTTGATGAAATAGAAAAAGCACATCCGGACATATTTAATATGTTGTTACAAGTGTTTGACGACGGTTTTTTAACTGATAGTTTAGGACGTAAAGTCGATTTCAGAAATTGTATCATTATTATGACATCTAACATCGGAGCCAGACAAATAAAAGATTTTGGACAAGGAATTGGTTTTGGTACTTCTGCCAAAATGGCGCAATCAGACGCTCACGAAAAGTCGGTTATTGAAAATGCACTTAAAAAAGTATTTGCTCCTGAGTTTCTGAACCGTATTGATGATGTGATTACATTTAATCCGCTAAGTAAAGAAGATATAGTTAAAATAATTGATATTGAGCTTAATAAGTTATATTCTCGAATCAAAGATTTAGGATATTCAATTGAACTAAGCGAAAAGGCAAGGGATTTCATCGCAGAAAAAGGTTACGATAAACAATATGGAGCAAGACCTTTAAAACGAGCAATTCAGAAATATGTTGAAGACCTTTTGGCTGAAGAGATTGTTTCATCACACATCAAAGAGGGAGATAACATCTATTTTGATGTCAATCCAGAAGGAGATAACTTGGTAATATCAATAAAATCACTTATTTAGTTTTAAAGTAATAAGCTGAAAGGGCAAAGATTAGTTTTTCAAGTTTTGCTCTTTCAGTTTTTATATTTTACCCCATTTTTAGCTTTTGATAATGAGATTTTTTACAATAATATTAATTATTTCGACCATATTTTTTACATCTTGTGCAGAACGTTATAGTACAAGGAAACGTACTGCCAAAATGGAAAAAAGGGAGGATATTTCCAAAAATAAGGAAGTATCTCACGTCAAGTTGAGGAAAAAAACAGGGAAAAATCATCAGGAAAAAGCTGAAAAAGAGGTAGTAGAAAAAACAACTTCCGTTAGTACAAAAAAGGAAAATACATCGGTTCACACAACAAGCGAACAACAGCAATTGGTGCTTGATACAGCATTGTCCTACTTGGGTTCGCCTTACAAATATGGTGGAACTACCCGCAAAGGATTTGATTGCTCGGGATTTGTATCTGCCTCTTTCCAACCGTTGGATATTTCTTTGCATCGTTCTTCCCACGAAATGGCAAATCAAGGGAAAAATGTAGATTTAAAAAATGTACAAATAGGTGATTTACTGTTTTTTGTAACAGGAAAAAATAAAAGAATTTCCCACGTTGGAATTGTAGTGGAAACAGGAAATGAAATAAAATTCATACATTCATCAACATCAAGAGGTGTGATTATTTCATCGTTGAGTGAAGGCTATTGGTCAAAAGCATATCGAAAAGCAAAAAGAGTTCTTATGTGAGATTTGTAAATACAGCAATATTAACCATACTTTCAGGAATTGTAATAGGAATTGCAATTTCGGGCTTTTTCTGTGTGAGTTTACAAGTTACTTTGGCTCTTTGTTTTATTGCAATAACAACATTATCAGTACATTCGTTTCTTTCCTTTAGAAATATAAAATTCAGAAAGTTTTTTACTTTTCATACTTCGGTAACTTCTGTTTTTACTGGGATTTTAATTGCAACATTGCATAATCCTACCTTAAAATCAAATCATTACACGAATTTACTGAATGAAAATAAGTATTATTTGCTACAAACTGCAATTATAGAAAAAATTTCAGAATCTGATTTCGGAACCACCTATAAAGCAAAATTAATTTCAGCTGATAATCAAGAAGTAGGAGGGAAGTTGCTCGTTTTCTTTCCCAAAGAGTCATTGAATAAAGCTGATTTCCAGAGAGATGAGTTTCTGACTATCTCTGCAAAACTGACTTCAATTCCGGCTCCTAAAAATCCGCATCAATTTGATTATAAAAATTATATGCAACGTCAAGAGGTGTTTTGGCGAGCAAATGTAGTTTCGTATATAATTCATAATGAATTGAAAAATAATTCAATACGAGGATTTTCTGAAAAAATGCGGGTAAAAATGTTTTCGATTCTTGACTTAAATTTTTCAAAAGAAACAGCTTCTTTGCTGAAAACGTTACTTTTAGGAAACCGCAAAGAATTGGACGAAAACACATATCAGAATTATATTGATGCTGGGGCTGTGCATATTTTAGCCATTTCGGGTCTTCATATTGGGATTATCACAGCAATTTTACTGTTTTTATTAAAAAAGTTACCGAATTTTGGAATTTGGAAAAAGTTGCGTTTTGTTTTATTATTGTTCTTTTTATGGAGTTTTGCCTTTTTGGCAGGTCTGTCGCCTTCGGTGCTGCGTGCTGTTACAATGTTTAGTTTTATCGGAATATCCTTAATGTTAAGCAAGCAGCAGGGACGTTTTGATGCTCTGATGTTTTCGATGCTTTTATTATTATTGATTAATCCAAATTATTTGTATGAAGTTGGTTTTCAGTTAAGTTACTTAGCTGTTTTTTCTATTTTGATATTTTATCCTTGGATGGAGAAATGCTGGCGACCTAAAACGAAACTTTTAAAAAATATTTGGTCGTTATTCCTTGTTGGTATTTCGGCTCAATTTGTTATTTTACCAATAAGTTTATATTATTTTCATCAATTTCCTTTTTTGTTTTTTGTTTCCAATTTGCTACTTGTTCCTCTTTTGTCTCCCATTCTTGTTTTAGGTTTTTTAGCTTTGATACTTGGTTTTTTCAATATTTTACCTTCTTTTTTAGTGTTTTTGTTGGAAAAAATCATTTCTTTGATGAATTTTTTCACAAAAATTATCGCTTCACAAGAAGAATTAATCGTTCGGAATATATATTTTGATGATAAGTTGCTGATTTTTTCATTATTAATAGTTTTGTGTTTAATTTTTTGGATAAATAAGCAAGATTTTAAACGAACAGTAGCTTTATTGTCTTCTATTTTGGTTTTTCAAGTTGTATTATTCTATAATAAGTATCAAGTTGAGAAGATAGAAAATCTGACTGTTTTTCATTTATATAAAAAAAGCCTAATTTCTGTCAGAAAAGGAAAACAACTGATTGTTTTTCAAAAAGATAGCTTAAAAGAGAATCGAACAATTGATAATTATGCCAAAATTTTAGGAATTTCCGACATTCGTGTGAGGGAAATTCCCCATATAATTCAATTTCAGGGAAATACAATCCTCTGTTTGGATAGTTTGGGGGTTTATCCAAAAAGTAAAAATATAAAAATAGACGAGATAATCATTACTCAATCTCCGAAAATTAATTTTGAGCGTATGTTGTTAGAAATCAATCCTAAAAAAGTAATTGCAGATGGAAGCAATTTTCCAAATATGGTTAAAAAATGGCAATCAAAATGCGATGAACTTGGAATTTTGTTTCATACAACTTCAGAAAAAGGAGCTTACATCAAAAATAATGATTATAGCCCGTATTTATCCACCAAATAAACCAGACTTGCCATAGCAGCAGCACCAAGTTCTAATTCTCGTTTATTTACAGCTTCAAAAATATCATTTTCAGAGTGATGATAATCAAAATAACGTTGTGAATTTACATACAAGCCTGCCAAAACATTATTTTCAGTTTGTAAAAAATTAATGTCAAGTCCCGGAAAACCTTTCTCAAAATAGTAAACTTGATAAGGTTTGAATAAATTTTTCCACGACTTTATTTTTTGTATTTTTTTTTCGTTTCCTTGTAAGCTGAAACCCAGAGGAGTAAATCCACCAGCATCTGATTCTAATGCAAAAATTTGATTTTCTTTTTTCTTTTTTGATTCTTCTGCATATTTGATTGCTCCTTTTGCACCATTTTCTTCATTGGTAAAAAATACAATGCGAATTGTTCGTTTTGGATTGTAATTCAATGCTTTAAATATACGAATGATTTCCAAGCATTGAGCCACTCCGGCACCATCGTCGTGAGCTCCTTGTCCCACATCCCACGAATCGAGATGAGCTCCGACCGAAATAATTTCATCAGGAAAATCAGAGCCTTTGATTTCAGCAATTACGTTGTTTGATTGCACATCGTTGAAAATCTTGCAACTTTGTCTGAAAAAGAATTTCAAATCAGGATTCAAACTCAATAAACTACTAAGCAGATTTGCTCCGTTCGTACTGATGGCAGCTGCCGGAATACGTCTGCTTTTGGGTAAATCTTCGTAGGACATAGCTCCTGTGTGTGGAGAATCATCTAATTTGTGGGTTAAAGAGCGAACAATCACAGCTACGGCTCCTTTATTGACGGCAATTCTTGCTCCGGAATATCGCTGAGCCCCACGAACTCCGTACGCATCCGAAACATCGATAAAGTTATTAGGTAAAGCACCATTGATGAAAGCTATTTTTCCAACCACCTTATTAATATCAGCTTTTTCGAGCTCTTCTAAGCTTTTAAACTCCACAACTTCTGCTTTAATTCCGGAAGCCGGAGTTACAACGGAACCGCCCAAGGCTAAGATGGGAACTGTCGTAATTTTATCCTTACTTGTCTCAATATAAGCATATTCTGAAATTCCTCTTGCCCAATGCGGAACCATCACAGGCTGAAGGGTTACTTTTGTGTTTAAATTGTTGAGTTCTGTTTCCAGAAATCGAATCATCTTTTTTTCACCGTAAGAACCTGAAAGCCTGGCACCAACGTTATAACAAATATGATGTAACCAATCATAAGCTTTTCCTTCTGTCAAGGCTTGATTGTAGATGTTTCGTAAAAATAACGAATCTTTCTCATTTTGAGCATTCATTCTGCTAAAAACACTGCAAAAAATGCAAGTAAGAATGATGATAAATTTGTTTTTCATAAACTGATAAATATTTTATAATCAATCGTTTGATAATTGTTCTTTATATTCTGCGAGATTTATTTCATTACTTAATTCAGGATATTTTATGTTTTCGTATTTTTTTAGCGTATTCCATAGAATTTTTGCAACTAACAATCGTGCAGCTTTTTTATTATCTGCAGGAATTATATACCAAGGAGCTGATTTTGAATATGTTTCGTTAATTGCTTCTTCATAATATTTTTGATATTCCGCCCAGAGTTTTCGTTCATTTAAATCGCTTATTGAAAATTTCCAATTTTTAGAAGGATTATTTAAACGTTCCAGCAATCTTCGCCTTTGTTCTTCTTTTGAAATATTCAGAAAAAACTTAAAGATGATTGTTCCGTTTTCAGAAATATTTTTTTCAAATTTTCTTATTTGTTTGAATCGTTTTTTCCAAAATTTTTCATCAATATCTTCAATTTTTGTTATTTTTGGAAGGTTTTCATTCAAAATATACTCCGAATGCACTCGAGTTACGGTTACATTTTCATAATGCGTACGATTAAAAATCCCGAATTTACCACGTTCAGGCAAAGCGATGTAATGTCTCCACAAATAGTCGTGCTCGAGTTCTTTTTGAGAAGGAGATTTAAAACTATGAACCTCAATACCTTGAGTGTTAAAACCTTTGAAAACCTCTCTGATTAAACTATCTTTTCCGGAAGTGTCCATTCCTTGTATGCAAACCAAAACGCTGTATCTGTTGTGGGCGTAAAGTACATCTTGAAAATCAGCGAGTTTCTTGCTAACCTCTTTAAGCTCAGTTTTTAAATTTTCTTCATTCATTGAGAAGTCTTCATAAGTGGCTAATTCTGAGAGATTAATCTTTTCCTTAACACGATATTTTTTAGGATTTATTTTCGTCATAGAAGTAATTTATTCTCGTTTCCTTGCAAAAGTAAAAGATTTTATCAGGAAAAACAAACCTTTGAAAAGGTTAAAAGATATCGGTAAAAAAATAAATATTAAGAGTAAAAATATTAATTATTTTTTGTTACCTTTGTCGCTTCACAATAAAAAATAATCTATGAGAAAAATTTTAACTCTTTTATTTTCATTTATATTTGTTGCATTGAATGCTCAAGTATATGATCCTGTGAAGTGGGAAACCAAAGTTGAAAAGGTAGGCGATAATGAATTCTATTTGATTTCAACAGCTACAATTCAAAAAGGATGGAAGTTATATTCACAGAGCATTCCGCCTAATGGTCCGGTTCCTACTACTTTTGAGTATAAATCAGGTTCTGATTTTCAGCTTGTAGGAAAAACAGAGGAACAAGGAACGGTGGTTAAACACGATGCTGTTTTTGATATGGAAATAGGTTTTTTCTATGAAAAAGCAGTATTCAAACAACGTATAAAAACCACAAAAAAATTAACAACTGCAACAGGAAGTGTTGAATTTATGGTTTGTGATGATGCGAACTGTCTTCCTCCTGATACAGTGGATTTGGAGTTTGTTTTCTCAAATGGAGATGCTACTGCAACACCTGCAGAAAATTCAGGACAACAAGCTGGTTTGGCAACTTCAGGGGAAAATACTCAAATGCAATCGGCAATTCCTACAAGTGTAAATGAGTTAGAATCTGCAAAAAAAGTAGAAAAAAAAGCTGATAAAAGTGATGCTAATCAAGGAGTTGGAAATAAAGGGTTATGGAGTATTTTCATTATTTCATTTCTTTCAGGATTTGCAGCATTGCTAACACCTTGCGTTTTCCCGATGATACCAATGACGGTGAGTTATTTTACAAAACAAAGTAAATCAAAAGCAAAAGGGATTAAAAATGCAATTATTTATGGTATATCAATCATCGTAATTTACGTATTATTGGGTGTTGTTGTAACAGGAATTTTTGGAGCAGATGCGTTGAATGCTTTGGCGAGTAGCGTTGTGTTCAATTTGGTGTTTTTTATTATTTTGATATTCTTTGCTGCTTCATTTTTAGGAGCCTTTGAGCTTACTTTGCCAAGCTCTTGGAGTACAAAAATAGATGCTCAGGCTGATCGTAGTGGATTTGTAGGTATTTTCTTTATGGCTTTGGCTTTAGCGGTAGTTTCTTTCTCTTGTACGGGACCTATTGTAGGGACATTGCTTGTGGAAGCTGCTCAAAAAGGAGGAGTTGCTCCGATTATAGGAATGTTTGGTTTTTCATTGGCTATTGCATTGCCTTTTGCTCTTTTTGCAGCTTTCCCCGGATGGTTGAATTCTTTGCCCAAGTCAGGAGGATGGTTAAACACGGTTAAAGTTGTTTTAGGATTTTTAGAATTGGCTTTGGCTTTCAAATTCCTTTCAAATGCAGACTTGGCAGTAACAGGACATTGGTTTGAAAGAGAGATGTTTATTGCTGTTTGGGTTGCTGTTTTTGGAACATTGGCGTTCTATTTATTTGGGAAAATTCGTTTGCCTCACGATTCACCAATCGAAAAAATTTCGGTAGGAAGATTAAGTTTAGGATTATTGTCATTGACATTTACCATTTATATGATTCCGGGGCTTTGGGGAGCTCCTCTAAATTTGATTAGTGCTTTTCCTCCACCACAACATTATAGCGAGTCACCTTATGGTGTAGGCTACAAAAAAGGTGTAACAAACACGCAGGAGGCTGCTCTTCCCGAAGGAGCTCATTTCTTTGCTCCTCACGATATCATTACGTTTGATGATTACGATAAGGGACTTGCTTATGCTAAAAAAGTGAATAAACCTGTTTTGATAGATTTCACAGGAAAAACGTGTGTCAATTGCCGAAAAATGGAAGAAAATGTGTGGACAGAGCCTCACGTTCTTGAAATTTTGAAAAACGAGGTTGTACTTGTCTCTCTTTATGTGGACGATAAGCGATTGCTTCCTGAAAGCGAGGTTGTTGAATCTCAAATTAAACCAGGAAAAAAGTTAAAATATATTGGGCAAAAGTGGAGTGAGTTCCAAACGGTTCGTTATAAAGCCAATTCACAACCGTTTTATGTTTTAATGAATCACGATGAAACTAACTTGGTTGATCCGGTTGGTTATACGCCTGATACTGAGGAATATTATAATTGGTTGAAATCAGGATTGGAAGCTTTTAAAAAGTAAAATGTTTGTAAAAATATTCAAAAATACGACCGCTTTTCTGCAATGATGAGCTGTCGTGTTTTTGTTTTTATGATTCTAGATTTTTTTCAGAATTTGGGATACAAGAAAAATAAATTTGAATAAAGTTTTTAGATGAAAGTAAAAACTTACATAGTGCCAATTGTACTAGGAGGTGTTTTAGCCATAGGAATTCTCGTGGGAAAATTTCTTTCCGATTTTTATGTGCAAAAGTTACCTCCTCCGGTTCCAGTTCCTGTGGTTACGATTGATACCATTACGGAGGAAAGTCCGAGTAAGGCGAAATTGGGTAAGTTGATAGACTATATTGAAGATGAGTATGTTGATAAGGTTGATACAGACAGCATCGTAGATATTACCGTAAATGGAATTCTTCATAAGTTAGACCCACATTCTACATACATATCAAAATCAGATATTCAGGAAGTTACTGAGAATATGAGCGGAAAATTTGTTGGTGTGGGAGTTTCTTTTTATATGTATAAAGATTCCATTGCTGTCATAAAACCAATTGAGGGAAGCGATGCTTTTGAGAAGGGAATTTCGCTTGGTGACCGTATTTTGAAAGCCAATGAAGATACTCTCTTTGGTAAAGGATTTTCGGCTGATAAGATTAGAACTATTCTCAGGGGAGAAATAAATTCTCAGACAAACTTAATGGTATATAGAAAAGTGACAGACAGTCTTTTTACTGTACCAATAACACGAAAATATATTCCGATAAAGAGTATTGACCGTTATTATAAACTTAACGATACTTTGGGATATATCAGGATGAATCGTTTTGCCGAAACTACTCATCAAGAGTTCACATCGGCATTGAAGCAGCTTGGAGAAATTAATAGTTTAATTTTGGATTTGAGGGACAATACCGGTGGCTTTTTTAACGTTGGAATCCAAATTGCAGACGAATTTCTGACTAAAGATAAAATGATTGTTTTTACAAAAAATAATCGAAAGGAAATTGAAGAAGTTTATTCGACCGAAGAAGGTATGTTTGATGACAAACCTGTTTTTGTTTTAGTTAATGAGCAAACTGCCTCAGCAAGTGAAATTGTTGCCGGAGCATTGCAAGATAATGACAGAGGGGTGATTGTTGGTCGCCGTACTTTTGGTAAAGGGTTGGTACAGAGTGAAATGCCTTTGCCTGATGGTTCGGCAGTGCGTTTAACTACAGCTCGTTATTACACGCCAACAGGTCGTTCAATTCAAAAACCTTATAATCTTAGAAATAAAAGAAGTGTTCAAATAGATAATGCAAAAATAGCTGATTCTTTGAAGTTTACAACACCTAAAGGTAAAGTCGTTTATGGTGGTGGCGGGATTTATCCGGATGTTTATGTAACGATGGATATGAAACCCGATATGTATATGATACACGAAATATTAAATTCCGGATTAACAAATTTTTTCTTATTTGAATATTTCGATAATCATCCTGAAGCGAATAAAAAACCAGATGAAGAATATTTTGTAAAAAAATATAAAATATCAAAAGAAATGTTGAGTGCTTTCTCAAAATTCCTCTCAACAAGAAAAATATTTATAGATTTCAGAAGAAATAAAGATGAAATTTCAAAATATCTGAAAGCGAGTTTGGCTGAAATGTGGTATAATGACAACATTGCAGGTATGATTCAAAATCAAGGAGATTTTTACATTGAAAAGTGTTTGTATTATTACAAAGGTGGAGAAGCTCCGTCAGCACCAATAAAAAAGACTACAAGAAAAAAGAAAAAACAAAGAAACAAAAATAGTTAAAAAAAGGGATTCTGAAGAATCCCCTTTTTTGTGTTATGAATTTCGTTTGGAAACGAATATGAAATTCAATATTTTACTCTTCAATTTATTAAAAAACGAAATGGTTAGGTAATATCCTTCGGTTAAGAATTCTTTGATGTCGTTTTTTATAATTTCGTATTTATCAACAACGAAAGGCTTCCATTGGTTGTATTTAAAAGATAACCAGAGATTTACTAAAATAAAAAGTAAAGCTCCTGGAATTACAACATAAGGATTCAAACTATGGTGAAAATATTGATATAAACCAAATCCTGTGAAACTTCCATATAAAATAATGTAATGTATGATGTAAATAGATAGCGTATTTTGCCCGATGGTTCGGATTGTTACAGACATAATTACATTACGAAGCAACATAAATATTGAAAAAACTAATAGTACATTTCCCAATCTGTTGAAAATAGTACTTTCCGAAATTAGAAAAGCCAATTGCGAGTCCGTTACGTTGTAAATCCAACTAAAGAAAGGCTGAGAACCGAAAGATAAAATCAAACCGAATACAATTGCAAAGGTAATTGCATAGCTGTAAATTTGTTTGTTATCTTTGAACATACTGAACAAGACACCAATAAAAGCCCCAAACGAAGCGTAGCCAAACCAAGGGAAAATGGTAAATACCGAGCCATTAGCTTGGGTAAAATAATTCGCTAAAGCAACCGGCAGAAAATCATAATTTTGAGATAGATAAACAGGAGCCAATAAAAAAGAAAAAAGTGTAAAACCAATTAATATTGAAGGCATTACATAAGGTTTTCTTTTATATGAAAACAAATATATCGCAATTAAAAAAAGTAAAGATAACCCAATACAATGAAGTACATCAATCATATAGGAATTTGGATATATTTTTCCTGCAAATAAGCTCCAAATATGTAATCTTAATAAATAAGCTGTGATAATCAGTGTAATTCCTCTGCGAATTCCTTTGATAACTCGTACGTGATTCCAGCCGGTTTTTCCAGCAGTTTTTTCTTTTGCCAGAAGATACATAAAAATGAAACCAGAAACAGTGAAAAAAACAGGAGCTGTTAATCCTCTGAGAAATAACCATATAGAGTAAAAAGGATACTCAGAAGTTCTATATTCGTTTGCTAATAATCCATCTACAAAATGCCCCTGCAACATCATACAAATGGCAAAGGCTCTCATCACATCAATAAAGTAAAGCCTAAAAATAGGGTTTTTCATAAAGTTTTATTTTAAGGGGCAAAGGTAGGAAAATTAATCCATTGAGTGAGTGAGATTACAAGAATTATTTTAACTTTAACAAAAAATGAATCGATTGGAAATGTATATTTTACAAAAATCAATATAAAAGAGCTGTTCAATTTGTATTATTTTTTTAAAATCTTGTCTTCGATTATTAAATAAGAAATTTTACTTAAAAAATGATTTTTTATTTTTGCTATCTGATTAAAAAATCGTACTTTTGTTACCAACTTTAAGGTTTTAAATGTAAGATGCTCAAAACCTTACTCTTAGGACTTTTTTAAACTTTAGATAGTATAATTTTTAAATTTTTTATAGTACAAATGGCACACAATATTAAACCAGGCGTAGCCGTTGGGAAACAAGTACAAGAAATTTTCCAATACGCCAAACAAAAAGGATTTGCTTTACCGGCTGTGAATGTTGTTAGTTCAAACACAATTAATTCCGTAATGGAAACAGCAAAAGAAATGAACGCACCTGTCATCATTCAGTTTTCAAACGGGGGAGCTTGCTTTATGGCAGGAAAAGGACTTTCAAATGAAAATCAACGTGCGGCAATTGCGGGAGCAGTTTCGGGAGCGAAACACGTTCATCAATTAGCTGAACTTTATGGGGTTAGCGTAATTCTTCATACTGACCACTGTGCAAAAAAATTACTTCCTTGGATTGATGGTTTGCTTGATGCTTCAGAGAAACACTTTGCTGAAACAGGAAAACCTTTGTTCAGCTCACATATGATTGACCTTTCGGAAGAGCCACTTAAAGAAAACATTGAAATTTGCAAAAAATATCTGCAAAGAATGAGCAAAATGGGTATGACTTTGGAGATTGAATTGGGAATCACAGGTGGTGAAGAAGATGGCGTTGATAACTCAGATGTACACGAATCAAAATTATACACACAACCGGAGGAAGTGGCTTATGCCTATGAAGAACTTATGAAAATAAGCCCGCAGTTTACCATTGCCGCTGCTTTTGGTAACGTTCACGGAGTGTATAAACCTGGTAATGTGAAACTTACTCCTAAAATTTTAAAAAATTCACAAGAGTATATTTCTAAAAACTATAACGTTCCTCACAACACGGTTGATTTTGTTTTCCACGGAGGTTCAGGTTCTACTCTTGAAGAAATTCGCGAGGCAATCTCTTACGGTGTAATCAAAATGAACATTGATACGGATTTGCAATATGCTTTTACAGAGGGAATTCGTGATTACATATTAAGCAAAAAAGACTATTTGATGAGCCAAATCGGAAATCCGGAAGGAGCCGATGTGCCAAACAAAAAATACTATGACCCTCGTGTTTGGTTGAGAGAAGGTGAAAAAACTTTCATTGCTCGTCTTAAAAGAGCTTTCGAGGATTTGAATAATGTTAATACTCTTTAATACAGGAGTTTATGAATAAAAAAGAGCAAGAATTTTTTAATTCTTGCTCTTTTTTTATTGTATTTAAGAATTCATTTCATAAAATCGTTTTAAAATATCATCTATACTTCTGATGGATTTTTTTGTCCAATCAATGCGGATTGCCATTTTTTCTTCCTCTGTAAGTTGCCACGAAACATCTGATTTTCTGAGTTTTTCAGTAAGTTGTTGCAAAATAATAGCAGCACAAACCGAAATATTCAAACTTTCAGTAAATCCTACCATCGGAATTTTCAAGAATGTATCAGCTTGATTTAAAACTAATTCCGATAGTCCGTCTTTTTCCGTTCCAAAAAAGAAAGCACTTTTTTGGGAAATATCAAAATCGCTCAAAAAGTAAGCATCTTTGTGAGGTGTTGTAGCCACAATTTGATAGCCTTTCTCACGAAGCGTATTCATACAATCTTGTGTGTTATCATATCGGAATGTATCCACCCATTTCTGAGCTCCCATCGCAATTTTGGCATCCAATCGTTTCCCGAAACGTTGCTCAATTAGGTGGGCTTGTTGCACTCCAAACACTTCACAGCTTCGGATAACGGCACTTGTATTGTGCATCTGGAAAACATCTTCAACAGCAACCGTAAAATGATTGGTGCGATATTCAAGGATTTCAGAAAATCGTTGTTTTCGTTCTTCTGTGATAAATTTTTCTAAATATTTTAAAAGTACATCCTGATTCATAGTGCTTTAAAAAAAATTAATATTCCAAAGAGGAGTTTATCCATCTGGTTTTATTATAAATTTTCGCGATAATATCCAAATCGGTTTTAGGTCGTCTTCCCCAAGCGGTATAAACGGTTTTCAGTTTCTTCAATTGCGTGAGTTTTTCAAAATCTTGTATGGGAACTTGCAAGGGTTTGTCGTGGCTTGTCAAAACAAGTTTTTCCAGATTTTTAAAAGGGAGCAAGCTATCAATAGAAGAGAAGTTTGGACAGGTAAACATTTCAATGGTTTTGACTAGTTCCGGATTCTGAATTTTCGGAAATTCGGTAATATAACTGTTGTAGCTAACGTTGATATTTTTAATTTTTGCTAAATTGCTTAAGAATGAATGATTTTTCAATCGACTGCAACCATAAAGATGTAATTTTTCCAGATTCGGGCACTTTTCGGGTAACAAATGTTCTGATTTTAAAGTTCTTTGTACGAGCAAGTCGGTTAGATTTTCTTTATTTGTAACAAACTCAAAATCAATGCTTCCTACATACAAACTTTTCAAATCTTTTTGTTGGTTAAGAAAAGAATATTGTTTGGATAGCCCGCTGATGAAAGTAAAATTTTTTAAGTCACATATATGTCCAATGGGGTTGAATGACAGATTTTTATTTGTGTAATCACTTGTTAACTCTAAAGATTCCAACGTATTAAAGTTGCTTAAAAAATCAAGGCTGTTCAATTGTATTTCGCAGGAAGCGTGTATGCACAATCGTTTACAATTTGTAATTCGTGTCCAAAAATCAGGAGATATACATTTATTTAAGAAAACTTTTATCGTGATTGTTTTATCTGCACATTTCTCGTTAATAACGTCTAAATAAGAAGCATTAAATTCTTTGTTAATCAATATTGTTAAGTTATCGTCTTCCAGTAATTTGGAAAGAGTTTCTTTGTCTGTTATTTCGTTTAATTTCAAATACATAATCTGTTTTTTTGAGCCATTCAATGAGAATAAATCACTTTGAAAATAAAAAATAATTATTTGTAATTTTATAAAAAAGATATCCCAAAACTCCTCCTAAAACAAACCCTGTAATAACATCTCCGGGGAAATGAACTCCTAAATAAATTCGGCTGTATCCCACTAAAAATGACCAACAAAATAATACAAGGGGCAACCATTTTATTCTTTTGTGGAAAAGTGAGCTAAAAAAAGTAGCCACCGCCATTGAGCTGGCTGCGTGTGCCGAAAAATAACCAAATTTACCGCCACAAATTACATAACGCATTTGGGAAATTAAGCTTTGGTCGTGGCACGGACGCAATCGTTCAAAGCCGTATTTGAAAAGGTTTGCAAGCTGGTCGGTAGCAAGAATCATCAAAGCGATAGATACCAATATAATGACTGTTTTCTTCCATTTGAAATATTTCAAACAGAAAAAAAGCAATAAAACGTACAAAGGCAAAGCGGAAAATTTATGACTTACAAACAGCCAAAAACCGTCCCACTTTTCAGAACCTAAACCATTTAAAAACAAGAGAAGTTCTTTATCTTTTTCTATAATATATTCAAGCATAACGAATTATCAAAACGTATGATTTTTATATTTTACCTTATGCTTGTAATCAACAAGATAACAAACAAATTGAATAGAAAGTTTTTTTGAAGGTTTTTATTTTATCCTTCGTATCGGTCTATTTCTCGCTCGTAAAATTCATTTGCCTGTTGAATGAGGTTTTCGGCTTCGGTTTCAAGTTCTTTGGTGTCTTCTTCATCAAATTCTTCCAGCCATTCCACTTCGTCAGTTTCTAAATTTAGCACAAAACGAGGATATTCGGTGTGAATTACAAAAATAGCATCGGGAAAGTCCGTATTGTCTCCCAGCAAAAATTTAGGAAAATTACTCATTGTATTCTATATAATTTGGTTTTATAAATATACGCTACGCAAAAATATATGAATAGAAGTTAGTAAACAAATTTTGGTGAGGAAAATTGAATAAATATAACGTACTTTCACTTTTTTATCATACCTTTGTTTCCTTAAAAATGTTACTGTTTTAATTTCAAAATATGAATAAAATAGAATCTTTCAGAAATATCATAACCAACGGATATGCTTGTAAGGGCGAATATATTACATTGGGTGGAGCTATATATGAAGGGCAACCTGTTGAAAATACATTGGTTAATCTTCCGTTAAAGACATTAAATCGTCACGGATTGATAGCAGGAGCCACAGGAACGGGAAAAACAAAAACTTTACAAGTAATTGCCGAAAATTTATCCAAAAGCGGAGTTCCCGTACTTTTGATGGACTTGAAAGGCGATTTGAGTGGATTGGCACAAGCCGGAGAAGAAAAAGCATTTATCACGGAACGTCATAATAAAATAGGTATTCCGTATGTTTCACAAGGGTTTCCGGTGGAATTATTAACCATTTCGGAGCAAAAAGGTGTCAGAATGCGAGCTACGGTTTCCGAGTTTGGTTCGGTATTGCTCTCTCGAATTTTGGATTTGAGTGATGTACAGGAGGGAGTATTGGCGGTAATTTTTAAATATTGCGATGATCACGGTTATCCGTTGTTGGATTTGAAAGATTTGAAGAAAATCTTGCAATTCGCCACTGAAGAAGGCAAAGCTGATTTCGAAAAAGAATACGGAGCAATTGCAAAGACGTCTACAAGTGCGATTCTCAGAAAAATAGTAGAGTTAGAACATCAAGGAGCAGAATTATTTTTTGGTGAAAGAAGTTTTGAACCAACTGATTTACTGAGAACTAATAACAAAGGAGAGGGATACGTAAATATCATACGCTTAACGGACATTCAAGACCGTCCTAAAATGTTTTCAACCTTTATGCTGAGTTTGTTAGCTGAAATTTATTCAACTTTTCCGGAAGAAGGTGATTTGCAAAAACCTAAATTAGTGATTTTCATTGATGAAGCTCATTTAATTTTTAATGAAGCATCAAAAACACTGCTCAATCAGTTGGAAAATATCGTAAAATTAATTCGTTCCAAAGGGGTTGGGCTGATTTTCTGCACACAAAACCCAACAGATGTTCCTGATGCGGTTCTTTCGCAACTCGGTATGAAAGTACAGCACGCCCTCAGAGCCTTTACAGCCAAGGACAGAAAAGCCATCAAACTCACAGCCGAAAACTATCCTGTGTCAGAATTTTACAACACCACTGAAGTACTAACATCTTTGGGAACGGGAGAGGCTTTCGTAACTGTTTTGAATGAAAAAGGAATTCCTACACCATTGGTAGCTACTATGTTACGAGCACCTATGAGCCGTATGGATATTCTTTCTGATGATGAAATAAATGCTCTTATAAATCGTTCCGAATTGGTACGAAAATATAATGAGGTAATAGACAGAGAAAGTGCCTATGAGCTACTAAATAAAAAAATTTCAGAGATTCAGGCTCAACAAAATCAACAGAAAGAACAAGAAAGACAATCAAAACAGACTAAATCAGGCGGACGTACGGCAACAAAACAAAGCACGGCTCAAAATCCGATATTGAAAATGGTCACAAGTGCTACATTTATTCGTGGTGTTTTTGGAGTTTTGAATAAAGTAATGAAGAAATAACAATTTTTTTAATAATCTGTAAAAATAATTATAAAAATGAATAAATATATTGTACTAATACTAATTTTAATTGTAACGATTGCTTGTAACAAAACAGATAACAAATTTTTGATAACCAAAGACAGGGTAGGAGTATTGCAAAAAAATACGCCTATTCAGAAATTGGATTCCATATATGCAAAAGATTCTTTGGTCAATACTACTTTTGAAGGAGAGCTTCGTTATGCGAGTATGGAACGAATCATCATTTTCGAGAAAGGAGGCAAGGAACTGATAGAAATAACTCCTGTTGTTAATTCTGATAATCAAAAAGTTGTAGAAAGTGTATTGATTTTGGACACACGTTTCGCAACTGAAAAAGGAATTTCTCTGACAAGTACTTACAAGGATGTAAAAGAAAAATATCCTGATTTTGAAATTGAACAAACACTTAAAAGTATATTGATTACGCCTAAAGATGAGAATTATTATTTCACTTTTGATAAATCGGCTTTAAAGAATAATAATTTCGGGCTTTCTTCTGAAATTACAAAAAATGATATAGAAGACGATGCAAAATTATCACGAATC
The DNA here is from genome assembly GCF_009684755.1 of Capnocytophaga felis. Taxonomy (GTDB): domain Bacteria; phylum Bacteroidota; class Bacteroidia; order Flavobacteriales; family Flavobacteriaceae; genus Capnocytophaga; species Capnocytophaga felis. The sequence goes on along the minus strand of NZ_BLBC01000014.1, from coordinate 137,114 downwards.
ACTATAAATTGGAATTTATAGAAATATTGTAAAATTCTGATGAAAGGAAGTAATAAAAAATTATCATTAAGCATAGTAGGAGGCGGAAATGTAGCTTTTCACTTAATGAATGTTTTTTATAACAATGATAAAATTCAAGTGAAGCAACTTTGTAATAGAAGTTGCTTCACTTCTCATTTTGAGCAATTTGCAGTAGAAAAAATTACAAATGTTTCATTTTTAGAACCTGTTGACATTTGTATAATTGCTGTAAAGGATTCGGCTATTTTTGAAGTATCTGAAAAGCTACCTTTTTCGGGAAATTTGGTTGTTCACACTTCAGGAAATACGGATATAGATGTCTTAAGCAGTAAAAACAGAAAAGGCGTTTTCTATCCGTTGCAATCTTTCTCAAAGGAAGTTTCAATTGATTTTCAGAAAGTTCCGATATGCATAGAGGCTCAAAATTCGTCTGATTTGAAAATTTTACGTCTTTTGGCAGAATTCATAACCAGTGAAGTTTACGAAATAAACAGTTTTCAAAGGAAAATTTTGCATATTTCAGCTGTAATGATGAATAATTTTACTAATCACTTAATTGCAATTAGTAAAGAAATATGTGAAGAAAATAAAATTCCTTTTGAAATTCTAAAACCTTTATTGACTGAAACCTTTGAAAAAATTCAAAAAACAGAACCTTTTGAAGCTCAAACAGGTCCGGCAAGACGCAATGACCGCCAAACTATTGAAAATCATTTAGCTATTTTAAGTGGAAATCGAAAAGAAATTTATAAAACAATAACAAATTCAATATTAGAAAGATATGGAAGCAAAAAGCTATAAAGAATTTTTAAAAAATATCACAACTTTTGTATTTGATATAGATGGAGTATTGACAAATGCTCAGGTTTTAGTTACAGATGAGGGAGAATTATTACGAAGTATGAGTGTAAAAGATGGTTTTGTAATGAAATTAGCATTGAGTAAAGGCTATAAGATGTGTATTATTACTGGTGGAAATAATCAGGGAGCCAAAAAACGGCTTGAAGATTTAGGGATTAACGATATTTTTATGAAAAGAGCCAAGAAATTGGAAACATTTTTACAATATCAACAACAAGAAGGATTAAAAAAAGAAGAAATATTGTATATGGGTGATGATATGCCTGATATTCCTCCGATGTTGCATTCGGGATTGGCAACCTGTCCGCAAGATGCTGTTCCTGAAGTAAAATCTGTCGCTGACTATATTTCACATTTAAAGGGTGGAGAAGGCTGTGTTCGTGATGTTATTACGCAAGTGTTGAAAGTACGTGGAGACTGGGAATTTTAAAATAAGCTATATCAACTAAATTTTATGTAAGATATACGATAAATTATTTCAATTAAAGAACTCGAATTTTCTTTTACGACAGAGATAGTTCGAGTTCTTTTTTTATTTTCTAAATATCACATTTTTTTTAATAATTATCTGGTAATAATATATTTATACATATATACTTAAATAATTACATTAACTAATAATATTGAAGAAAGTTTATAGCATAAAATTAAAAAAGTTCACTATTATAAAATATTATAAATCAAATATTTATATTAAAAAATATTTTAAATATCACAACCAAATGACAAAATGACATACATTATTAAATTGTTAATAAAGTTAAATTTATAGTTTAATAAATATATTATAAAATATATATAATCAGTATTTTAAATGAATTTTTAATGTCAAAGATATTTTATAAATTTGAAATTTAATCGTGAAAATAAAATTTTATATTTCAGAAAAGAATTCTTACTTTTGGAAGAGGTTTTTTTAAGTTATTAAAAGATGGCTAAAAATATTTCCCAAAAACGTAAAAGGAGAAAATTAAATCGGATTAATAAGATGGAATTGCCTCCTGGCACTTTGCTGTATTTCGGCGAAAAAGAAAAATCAGTTGATATTGATGTAATTTCCTACGGAGATTCGTTTTTCCATTCAGAGAAAGTAAATTCAGTAAAGGAAGCTCTACGTTTAATTTCTGCTGAAAATCGTACTTGGATAAATATCAATGGGTTAAATAATATTGAGGAAATAAAGCAAGTAGGAGAGTTTACAAAGTTACACAATTTACTTTTGGAAGATATCCTTGATACGGAGCATCTTCCAAAAAGTGAAGTTCTTGAAAATAATCTGTTAATTATCATTAAGATGATATATTTTGGGAAGCAAGAGCAGTTTATTTCAGAACATTTGGCTTTGATTTTAGGGAGGAATTATGTTATTAGTTTTCAAGAAGCTGAAGGAGAGGATGTATTCGAACCATTACGCAGACGATTATCAATGAATATAAATAATATTCATAAAAAGGGGATTGATTATCTTCTTTTTGGTCTTTTAGATGCCGTGATTGATAATTATTTTGTGATTTTGGATAAGATTGGAGGTAAAATTGAAGATATAGAAGACGAAATTATTAATAATCCTGATGAAGGAATGATTATGGAAATACAAAACTTGAAGAAAAGTGCTATTTTTCTTCAAAAATCAATTGTTCCTGTACGTGAAATAACCAGTAAATTGGAGAAAGTTAATCATTTTTTGATTACAAATGATACAAAACATTATTTTCGTGACCTTCATGACCATATTATTCAAATCGTAGAAACTTTAGGAACTTATAGGGATATTCTTTGGGGATTGACTGACACTTATATGGGAGCTATGAGCAACAAAATGAATAACATAATGCGGCTACTCACTTTAATATCAACAATTTTTATTCCTTTAACATTTATCGTAGGAGTTTATGGTATGAACTTTGATTTTATGCCCGAGCTTCAATATAAATGGGCATATCCTATTGTTTGGGGAATAATGATTTTAATATCTATTTTAATGGTATTATATTTTAAACGTAAGAAATGGCTTTGATTTACATTTGTAAACTATGTTTTAATCTGATGTTTTGATGAAATTTTATTCATTTTCAAATATTTCAAAGCTATTATCATTATAAAAAAAGATAATTTTTTTAACTTTTTTATCAGTTTTATTTTGTGGCGTTACAGTTTTAGGCTCTTTTTTTTCTGTCATTACAGGGTTGTTTGTTATATTTTGAGAGCTTTTTTCTTTAAATAAATCTGTTTGAACTGATTGCTTTATAGATTTATCTGTATCAGAAGAGGTTGTTGGAAATTTACCTTTTCCTTGTGTAATCCAAAATATATCAACTTCAGGAAACTTAGATACTAACTTTAGAATAAAATCCAGACTGGGTTTATTTCGTTCGGAAAGTAAGTGAGAAATACTTGAACGCTGAATATCAAGTGAATCAGCAAAAGCAGAGGCACTCAGTCCGTAATAATTCATTACTATTTGGAGTCGCTTTGTGAAATCAGAAATGTTTATCATTGTAATTAAATTTTTAAATTCAAGAAAGTACAAATGTAAAAAATAAAATTGACAAATCAAACAAAAGTAAATTGAGTTAAATAGAAAGATTGACTTTTGTGAAAAACCTTCTAATTTACAAAATTAAATTTTTATGGAATATAATTTATATAAAGAAAAAAAACTATTAGGGAGATATATAACTTCTGCTATGATTTTACCTATTTTAGAAAGTTATTGCATTCAAAATAAGATATTTTTAGGCGAGTCAGTAAATAATACGCCAATTCATTTATATCAGATAGGTAATGGGAATAAGAAAATATTAATGTGGTCGCAAATGCACGGAAATGAATCTACCACAACCAAAGCATTATTCGATATGTTGAATTATTTTACAAAAGTAAATAGTGGTTATTTGGATAAAGTTTCATTATTTTTTATTCCAATTTTGAATCCTGATGGAGCAGAAATGTACACACGTGTAAATGCTAATGAAGTAGATTTGAATCGTGATGCATTTAGATTATCTCAACCTGAAAGTAAATGTCTCAGAAAAGCATATCAGTTAGTAAAACCCGATTTTTGCTTTAATTTGCACGACCAACGAACCATTTTTTCAGCAGGAAAAACAAAAAATCCGGCAACAGTGTCATTTTTAGCTCCTTCGTATAATGAAAGTAGGAACATAAATGATGTACGCAAAAAAAGTATGGAGATAATTTCAGTAATGAATAAAATATTACAAAGGTATATTCCTAATCAAGTAGGACGTTTTGATGACAGTTTTAATATAGACTGCACAGGTGATTATTTTACAAATGTAAACACATCAACAATTCTCTTTGAAGCGGGGCATTATCAATCAGATTATCTTCGTGAGGAAACCAGAAAATATATTTGCTTGGCTATGATTGAGGGGCTTATGTACATTGCTGATAATGATGTTTCTGGAACTAAATATAAATCTTATTTTGAAATTCCAGAAAATGAAAAACTGTTTTTTGATGTTTTGCTAAGAGATGATTTTTATGAAAATACAAATGATATTGGTATTTTATTTAAAGAAATTTTAAAAAATAATACAATTTATTTTGAACCTTATATTTCTGAAGTAGGAAATTTAACGAATTATTATGGTCATAAGGAGTATAAACTGTCAGAAATTTTTACAAATAAAATAGATAAAAAAGATATAGAAAAACGATTAGATTTAAAAAAATTCGAACCAAAATATGTATAAATATAATTTTTTACAAAAAAAAAATGAATTTATTTTGAATATATTGAAAAAATGATTTACTTTGCATTCGTAATTAATAGAAAATACGATGGGAAGATTTAGATTGGATGAGATTGATCATCAAATTTTGGACATGTTAATAGAGAATACGCGTACTCCGTTTACTGATATTGCTAAAAAATTGGATATATCTGCTGGTACGGTTCACGTTCGTGTTCGCAAGATGGAGGAATCAGGAATTATTAAGGGCTCAACTTTAACCATTGATTATGAGAAGCTTGGATACACATTTGTAGCTTATGTGGGGATTTTCCTTGAAAAAAATCATCAGACTCAATTTGTATTAGAGCGTTTAGCTAATATTCCTTATGTAACTGTTGCTCACATAACAACAGGTAAGTATAATATTTTCTGTAAAATTCGTGCAAAAGATACAAAACACGCAAAAGAAATTATCTATATGATTGATGATATTCAGGGAGTCTCACGCACAGAAAGTATGATTTCTTTAGAGGAAACCATCAATGATAAAAAACGATTGATGCGTACTGTTTTTAAAGAATTATAATTTTTTAAGAAAAAATAGTAGAATCCTCCCAAAGTTTTTTGGAGAGGATTTTTTTATGTTTAAGAAATAATCAAATTTGTATGCCAAGAAAAACCAAATTAGAACGATTTAATGAAAATGTACTGAGTAAATATCAGATTTACAACGGCATTTTGATGACACTTCCTTATAGGGAAGTGCTGGAAACAGGAACTTTATTGCCTCTTTTTAGCGAGATGTGTAGTAAAGGATATGAAGAAAATCTATCTCCAATTGAGATAGTTAATAATTTTTTCCGTAAATACTTAGAAAATCCTACCGAAAAAGAAAAAAATGATTTGCTATTTCGCTTCATTCAATATATTGAACGTCAGGTAGTTTTATTCGATGCGATTGAAGATGCCAGCTTTGCCATTGTGAATAATATGGACGGACTTGGTACGCTTCGTAACGTTAGAGAAAAGGCTGAATCTCAGGAAAAAACAGAGCAATTGAAGGCATATTTACGTTATGCTAAAGTGCGTCCTGTGCTTACAGCTCATCCAACTCAGTTTTATCCCGGAGCCGTTTTGGGAATTATAAACGATTTGTCTGAGGCTATCAAAAAAGATGATATATTGCTTATTAAGAATCTTTTAGCTCAATTAGGCAAAACTCCTTTCTTCAAGAAAGAAAAACCAACTCCGTATGATGAGGCTGTAAATTTGATATGGTATTTGGAAAATGTTTTTTACCATTCCGTAGGAGCAATTTATAAATATATATACCATAATATATTTAAAGACAGTAACATAGATAACGAAATTATTGAACTTGGATTTTGGCCGGGTGGTGACCGTGACGGAAATCCTTTTGTAACTGCAGAAATCACACGCAAGGTAGCAGAGCGTCTTAGGAGGTCTGTTATCCGAAATTATTATAAAGATTTACGCAATATTAAAAGAAGACTTACTTTTCCGGAAGTAGAACCTTTAGTTAATGAATTGGAAATCAAGTTGTATAATTTAAGCTTTTTACAGAAAGATGATTCTATTTCTTTAGAAGAATTTGTTGAAAAACTTAAAAATATTAAACAGATTTTAGTAAAGAAATATCAATCATTGTTTGTTGAAAAAGTTGAAGATTTATTGCATAAGATACGAATTTTTGGGTTTCATTTCGCAACACTTGATATTCGTCAGGACTCGCGAGTGCATCATTCTGTTGTAAAAGATATTGCCAAAACTTTAAACGGAAAAATTCTTCCTGAAAATTATGGCGAATTATCTGATGCAGAGAAGTATAAATGTTTGAAAAATGCAAAAGGAATTTTGAATGCTGAGGATTTTTCTGATGAACTCACCAAGCAAACTATTGAGAGCATCTATGCTGTGAAAGAAATTCAAAAACTTAATGGTGAACGTGGGGCAAATCGTTACATAATTAGCAATAATCAAAGTTCTTTGAATGTGCTTGAAGTGCTGACAATGACTCGTTTATGTGATTGGGAAAATCCCAGTGTAGATGTTATTCCTCTTTTCGAGACTATTAATGATTTGTCTGTTGCTGAGCGTGTTATGCAAGAATTGTACGCAAATCCAATGTACAAGGAACATCTAAAAAAACGTAATAATCTTCAAATCATTATGTTAGGCTTTTCTGATGGAACAAAAGATGGTGGATATTTGATGGCAAATTGGAGTATTTATCGGGCTAAGGAACATTTGACCCAAGTTGCTCGAAATAACGGAATTAAAGTTATATTTTTTGATGGCAGGGGAGGACCTCCTGCACGTGGTGGAGGAAAAGCTCACCAATTTTATGCATCTTTAGGTAATACCATTGAGGCAGAACAAATTCAGTTAACTATTCAGGGTCAGACAATTAGTTCTAATTTTGGAACTTTAGAATCTTCCCAATACAATCTTGAACAATTACTCAGTGCAGGAATTAACAATAAAGTTTTCAATGATAATAAAAGTACGGTTCTTACTGAGGAAGATAAAAAAGTAATTTCTGAACTCGCTCAAATTAGTTATGAAAGTTATACTGATTTTAAAAATCACCCGATGTTTATTCCTTATTTAGAGCGAGTTAGCACATTGAAATACTATGCCAAAACCAATATTGGAAGTCGTCCGAGTAAGCGTTCACAATCAGAAGGACTGAATTTCAGTGATTTAAGAGCTATTCCATTCGTGGGAAGTTGGAGCCAGTTAAAACAAAATGTACCAGGATTTTACGGATTGGGAACTGCGTTGAAACATCTTGAAGAAAAAGGAAATTTCGATAAAGCAATTTATTTGTATAAAAACTCGTTGTTTTTCAGAACATTACTTGAAAATAGTATGATGAGTTTGACAAAATCGAATTTCAAATTAACTGAATATATGCGTGATGATGCAGAATTTGGAGCATTTTGGACATTAATTTACGAAGAATTTGAATTAACTAAAAAAATGTTATTGAAATTAACAGGTTATTCAGAATTAATGGAAAATCATCAAAGTGGAAAAGCATCTATAGAGATACGTGAAAAAATGGTTTTACCATTGTTAACAATTCAACAGTATGCTTTACAAAAAATTAAAAATGAAATTACTGATGCAGAATTAATTAGTATTTATGAGAAAATGGTAATGCGTTCAATGTTTGGAAATATTAATGCAAGCCGAAATTCAGCATAGAAATAAATAAAACAATAAAAAAGATTTAATCTCATCAAATTAAATCTTTTTTATTTTACTATTTTAAAATTGTATCATAATTTATATTATGTAAAATAAAATGTTGAATTTTAAAATAAATTTCTCAAAGACTTAAAAAAATAAGAAACAAAACCTCTGTTAAGTTTTTTACACAGAGGTTTTGTAAATATGAATTGATAAATTAATCTATTCTATTTCAAAAAGTTTGGAAATTTTGAGGGATTTGCTTCTCGCATTATGGCATAGACTTTTTCAAAAATATCATCAATATTCGGCTTTGAGAAATAATCACCATCGGTACCATATGCCGTTCTATGGTCTTTTGCAGTAAGTGTTTGCGGAGCACTGTCTAAATATTGATAGGCATTTTGTTCTTCCAAAACTTTTTGTAAAATATAAGCTGAAGCTCCTCCTGAAACATCTTCATCAATAATTAACAGTCGATTAGTTTTAGCAACACTTTTTACAATATCGTGATTTAGATCAAGAGGTAAAAGTGATTGAACATCAATTACTTCTGCACTTATTCCGAATAGTTCTAATTCCTCTGCTGCTTGTTGTACAATTCGTAATGTTGAACCGTAGGAAACCAAAGTAATATCTTTTCCTTCTTTTACAGTTTCAACAACACCAATAGGTGTTTTAAATTCTCCGAGATTTGCTGGCAACTCTTCTTTAAGGCGATATCCATTTAAACATTCAATCACAACTGCAGGCTGATTTCCTTCCAGCAAAGTGTTATAAAATCCTGCAGCTTTAGTCATATTACGTGGCGTTAAAATATAAACTCCTCTAAGAGTATGCAGAAGTGTACCCATAGGAGAACCTGAATGCCAAATTCCTTCCAAACGATGACCACGAGTTCTGACAATCATTGGAGCCATTTGTCGTCCAAATGTACGATAGTGCAACGAAGCTAAATCATCACTTAGTGTTTGCAATCCATAAAGTATATAATCCAAATACTGAATTTCGGCAATAGGTCGTAACCCTCTCATTGCCATACCTATACCCTGTCCTACGATGGTCGCTTCACGAATTCCTACATCGGCTATACGCAACTCTCCGTACTTTTTCTGTAAACCTTCTAAACTTTGATTTACATCACCAATGTTTCCGGTATCTTCTCCAAAAATAAGTAAATTAGAGTGTTTGGCAAACAAAGCATCAAAGTTTTCACGCAAAACAATACGACCATCTACTAATTTTGAATTTTCATCATAAACGGGAAGAACTTCTTTTACTAAAGTAGGATTACTTTCATTTTCGATGTATAGATATTTGCTGTATTTAGGTTGATTTTCAGATGAATAATTTCTTATCCATTGTTGTAATTTTGCAGTAACTTGCGGAGTTTCATAACGCAAATGTCGAAGTATTTTTCGTCCGGCACTTATAATATCTTTACGAATTGGAGTTGTATTATTAACTAACTGATTTTTAATTGCTTCAAGTTCGTGTTTGTTACTGCTTACTTGATTGATAATTTCATCAATTACGCTAATAAATGCATTTTTTTCATTCTTTATAGGAGTTATGTAAGCTTCCCAAGCTCGTTTTCTTCCGTTGGTAACTATTTTTTTTACATCTTGCTCTAATTGAATAAGTTCCTCTTCTGTTGCCAGTTCATTTTTTAAAATCCATTCTCGCATTTTGCGATTACAGTCAAACTCTTTTTCCCATTCAAGACGTTCTTTAGTTTTATAACGCTCGTGTGAACCTGAAGTTGAATGACCAAGTGGTTGTGTCAGTTCTCGTACGTGAATAAGGACAGGGACGTGTTCTGTACGTGCAATAGTTCCGGCTTTTTCAAACGTATCAATCAACGCAGGATAATCCCAACCATTAACAACAAAAATTTCAAGTCCATTATTGGAATTTTTGTCTCGCTGAAATCCTTTTAAAATCTCAGAAATGTTTTCTTTTGTAGTTTGGTATTTGGCAGGGACAGAAATTCCGTAATCATCATCCCATACACACATTACCATTGGCACTTGCATAACACCTGCAGCATTAATTGTCTCAAAAAAATGTCCTTCACTGGTACTTGCATTTCCAATAGTTCCCCAAGCTACTTCATTTCCGTTATCAGAGAAATTATGATTTTGTACACCCGGAACTTCTCTGTATATTTTAGAAGCCTGTGCCAATCCGAGTAAACGAGGCATTTGTCCTGCAGTACACGAAATGTCACTACTGCTATTTTTCTGGTTCAATAAATTGTTCCAATTTCCATTTTCATCTAAACTGTGTGTTGAAAAATGTCCTCCCATTTGCCTTCCAGCACTCGTTGGATCGGCTTGAATGTCAGCGTGTGCATAAAGCCCGGCAAAAAAATTCTCAACGGTAAAGGCACCTATCGCCATCATAAAAGTTTGGTCACGATAGTATCCGCTTCGGAAATCTCCATTTTTAAAAGCTCGTGCCATAGCCAATTGTGGAAGTTCCTTTCCATCACCAAAAATACCAAATTTAGCTTTTCCTGTGTGAACCTCTACCCTTCCCAAAGTACTGCATTCTCTACTGATAAGGGCAATTTTGTAATCTTCTAAAGCATTGCTTTTTAACTTGTTATTAAGCAAAAGCTTGGAGGTTGTATTCTTTTTTGTCATAAATTAAAGTTATAATAAGTCCTCAAAGATATTAAATTTTTTATGAAATAACCAAAATTTTATGAAAAATTAAGGTTATGGATATGTCATATTAAATTTACCTTCTGATTCCTTGTGAATTTATCCATTGATGATATGCTTTACTATTAATAAGATGTTGATTGTAGGTTCGTGCAAATTTGTGAAAACCAGGTTTTTCTATATCTGCAACAAAGTAGAAAAAATCGTGCCTTTCAGGATTTAAAACAGCTTCAATAGAAGAAACATCAGGCATTGCAATGGGAGCAGGAGGCAATCCCGCATACTTGTAAGTATTATATGGAGAATTAATTTCTAAATCTCGATTCAAAACTCTCTTAATAATTGTATCATAATTACCTGTATGTTCTTTAATTGCAAAAATTACAGTTGGATCAGCTTGAAGTAACATATTTGATTTCAATCGATTAAGATAAACACCCGCTACCCTACTCCGCTCTGATACCTGAGCAGTTTCCTTTTGTACTATTGATGCTAAAACAGCTACTTGTTTTGGAGTAAGATTCTGATTTTTAGCCTTTTGTTTTCTTTCTTCTGTCCAAAAACGATTGTATTCCTTTAAAATTCTATTTCTGAATTGTTCTGCTGATGTATTCCAAAAAAATTCATACGTATTAGGTAAATACATTCCAATGGCATTTTTCTCATTAAATTGATTTTCAGATAAAAATGATGCATCTAAAAAAGATTTTAGCAGAGAAACACTATCCGCTTCAATTTGCTGGCTAATACGTCCCGCCAAATCCTCTAATCTGTCTTGGTTATTAAAAGTTACTTTAATAGGAATGTTTTTACTTCTTAAAGCGTTGATAATGTCATTGTTATTACTTCCTTTTTTTATAACATATTTCCCTGCTTTTACATTATTAGCATATTTTTTTTGAACAGCTACTTTTTTAAAAGTTTCTATATCAGAAAGATATGGACTTATTTTATGCGTAACATCATTAAAATCGGAGCCAGTAGGAATATAAATAACCATCTCATTTTCTTGAAAACTTGTGTTTGGGCTTAAAACAGCGTTGTACACAAAATAAGAAAAAATTCCTAAAATAATTAGTCCGATAATAGAAATAGTAAGTATAATTTTTTTCAGATACATATATTAAATTGGAAAATTTTAAAAAAAAATAAATGATTTGGAAATTCAAAAAAAGAACATATTCAGAAAGATTTGTCAGCTTTTAAATTCCCAAATCATTTTATAATCAAATAATTACTGATGTGTTTTTTTCAGCAAATCGTTTACGGTTTTTACCGGATTGAAAGTAATTAATGGGACTTCAACAAAAACAGTTATCCAATTTGCCATTGAACCATTCCATAACCCTGGTCGTTCCAAAGCTTTAAGCGGTTTTCCCATATATGTTTTTCCTGTAATGAAAGCTTGTTTTGGATCAGTAAACTGTTGTAAATCAAATTTTTCTCCTTTGAAATTTTTTGTCCCACAAACTAAATCCACCGGGTTAAAGTGTGTCGATTGCTGGAAAATTTCTTTTTGTTGAGGATTATTTAAATCAACTTGTGCAGATTCGATAATCTGTAAACTTAAGTTCCCGTTGGCATCTTTCACCCAAAAAGGACCTCCGCCAGGTTCTCCCTCATTTTTAACCATTCCGCATACGCGAATTGGGCGGTTCAGTTGTTCTTTAATGAACTCAAGAGCATAACGTCTTCTGAATTTATACAGATAATCAGGCACATAGATATTGATTTCTCTCAAAAAGTTCAATAATTTCTTTACTTCTTTCTTTTTAACTTTATCATTTTCAATACGTTTCAGTATATGAAAAACTTCTGACTGAATTTCAAGTAATTTTCCTGCCAATGCCTCTTTATAAAAAACGGTTTCATCTGTGTATTTTTTAACTACCACATTATCAATATTTTTTATAAAGATTATATCAGCATTCACTTCGTTAAGGTTATCAAGTAAAGCTCCGTGACCTGACGGACGGAAAAGCAAGTTTTCGTTCTCATCGCGGAAATATTCATTGTCCTCAGTAGCGGAAACAGTGTCTGTGCTTGGTTTTTGATACGAAAAGTTCACATCAAATTTGATGTTATACCTTTTTTCAAGTTTATCTTTAATTTCATTCAATTCCTTGTTGAAAGCACCTGTATGTTGCTCAGTAATAGTGAAATGCAAGTGTGCGATATCTTCACCTGAAGCATACATTACTGATTCTCTGAAATGTTCCTCAAAAGGAGTAACTATTTTTTCAGAATGTTTATGGAAAGGAAGTAATCCTTTTGGTAAATTTCCGTAGTTTAATCCGTTTTCACCAAGTAAAATGGAAACAATTGTATGTTTTTGATTATCTTCATTTTGAGTATGAAAATCGGGAATATTTTTTGCTATGTAATCCATTAAAATAGGATAAAAAGCAAATTTTTCCAATCCTTCAAAAAAGGTTTCAATTTCTTTGTCACTTTTTCGGTTGATGTAAGCCTTGAATGATTCTTTTTCTGGATTAAAATTATCCTTGAAAGCGAAAAGAGATTTGAACATTCGGGTTGCAGCTCCCGAGGCAGGAACAAATTTTAAAATAGAAATACCTTTCTTTTTCTTTTGATAGATAGCTGCATATTTGGCTGTTTCTTCCTTTGAGAAGGATAAAATTCCATTTCCGATAGTAGCAGCAGCTTGCAGTTCAATCGGAGGAACACCTTGTTTGAAAAGTTCTAATTGGCTTTCGAGCATTTCTTCTGAAATTCCTTTTTTAGCCAACAATTGCCGGTCTTTTGCTGTAAGTTTACTCATTGTTTTTTAATATTTTATGAACAACCTCTTTTACTGTTTTTAAACGTTTTTCAAGGTTGCCTGTTATTACTATGTATTTGATGTTGTGTTCATCAAGTATTTGCTTAAACTTGGAAAACATAAATTCGCGTTCATTAGGTTTATCACGTAAATCATCTGCCTGCCAAGGAACATCAATATCCGTTAAAAAAACGATATCATAATGATTTTCAAGAGCATATTTCTCAATTTGTGTAGGACATTTTCCGTAGTAAATATACGAATAAATCATTAATTCAAGCAAATTTGTATCACAAAAAATAATTTTATTTGCTTTTTGAATACTTTCATTTTCCGATAGAATTTGTCCTAAAGCAATGATTTCGAGGTCATCCCAAGTACAAGTTTCCTGTTTTTCGTCCCATTTTTTTTGAAGGTACGTTCGCATAAATTCAGGCACCCATTCTGTTTGGAAATCTTTAGCAAGGGTCTGACTAATTGTTGTTTTTCCTGTACACTCAGGTCCTACAAAAGCCACACGAACTATTTTACTTTTGATTTGTTCAAGTTTCTTTTCCATTCAAAATAAGCAGCAATTGCAATTATGGTGAAAATAAAATATTGAAAAGAGCTGAATACAAGCCCTTTATGATAATATAGCGGAACTGAAATAACATCTCCGATAATCCAGCAAATCCAATTTTCAATTTTTCGTTTAGCCATTAACCACATCCCAACCAAGAAAATGGAGGTTGTGAAAATATCTGTCCAATCTACCCAAGTAAAGTGTTGAAAATCAAAGGAAATCTCGTCAGATGAAAATCCACTATTTATGTAAGGTTTTAAGAGGTAAACTCCCGTTACAAACAACCAGCTAAAAACAGCTAATCCTAAGCTAATCAGCCAATCACGTTTAGTGGTTTTTGAAACTTCAATATGTATGTTGTCTTTACTGCTTTTTGCCCAAAGAATCCAACCATAAATGCTCATAATAGTATAATAAGCATTGATAAGCATATCTCCGAAAAGCCGACTAACCCAAAGTAAATACACAAAAATTACCGTACTGATAATTCCTGTGGGATATACCCAAATGTTTCGCTTTTTACTGAAATAAACACTTAAAAGACCAAAACACACACCAATGATTTCTAACACAACAAAATGTGCTTCAACACCTTTGTATTGAGCAAAAAACCAATCAAAAATGTGGCTCATAGTCGTATCTATCTGATTTTACAATTTTTACATACATCAATCCACGTTCAACGAGTTCCATCACTTCCTTTATTTCAACGGTAAGTGTATGTATTACTTTATCATAATCACCATAAACTTGTGTACTTAACGGATTTTCAAGCACTTTTAATCCTGAAGCTCGTAGCTTTTTAATAAAATGAATGATAGGTTGCTCAAAATCATCTTGTAACGGACTGAATGTCAGTTCTACTGATACTTTCATAAATTTTATAATTTAGAATGGTTAATTTTTATTTAATGTATTTTTTATAGTTTTTTCATAAAGTTCCTCGTACATCGGAATAATTTTTCGTTCATCAAATCTTTTAGCAGAAATTTTTGCTTGTTTTTTGAATTGAGCCAAACGATTTTCATCTTCCAAAATGTAGATAGCATTTTTGCTCATATCTTTAATATCACCGATAGGACTTAAAAATCCTGAAAAACCATTTTCATTTACTTCACATAAACCTCCTGCATTTGAGGAAATTACAGGTACGCCCGATGCCATTGCCTCCAAAGCAGAAAGCCCGAAACTCTCTGATTCAGAAGGTAATAAAAATAAATCGGAAGCACACAATAATCTATCTACATCTAACGTGTTTCCTAAAAAGAGTACTTTATTTTTGATGCCTAACTGTTTGCATTTATTCTCGGCAAATTCTCTTTCAGGGCCATCTCCGGCCAGTATCAATTTGGAAGGAATTTTTTGTTGCACTCGGTAAAAAACATCAATCACATCAGGGATTCGTTTTACCTTACGGAAATTGCTAATATGGGTGATAATTCGTTCGTTTTTTTGTGCCATTATCGAACGTTTGCACGGAGCTGTGTGTATATCTTTCTCAATATCAATAAAATTCGGGATTACAAAAATTTCTTTCTCAATATTGAACAATCGCAACGTATCTTGCTTTAAACTTTCTGAAACAGAGGTTACCACATCCGATTCATTGATGCTAAATGTTACGGCTTGTTTGTAATTCGGATGATTTCCCACTAAGGTAATATCCGTTCCGTGCAAGGTTGTAATCATCGGAATTTCAATCCCTTCTTTTTTTAGCATTTGTTTTGCCATATAACCTGCATAAGCGTGCGGAATGGCATAATGTACGTGCAAAACATCTATCTGGTAAGTTTTTATCACAGAAACCATCTTGCTGGAAAGTGCCAATTCATACGGCTGATAATGGAATAACGGATATTCCTCAACGTGTACCTCGTGAAAATGAATATTCACCTCTAAATAATCCAAACGTACTGGGTAACTGTATGTTATAAAATGTACTTGATGCCCTTTCCGAGCTAAAGCCAATCCTAATTCGGTTGCCACTACCCCACTTCCGCCAAAGGTAGGATAACAAACAATTGCTATATTCATCTAAAATTAATTTTGTGGGTTTACCATATTGAATTCGTAAAAATATAAAAAAAATGAATAATCAACCGAAAAAAATTAAAAAGTTGCTCTTTAAAAAGAGATTTTAAAAATTCAAAATAATTAAGATATTGTAAACCAGCACGAATGATGTTTTGTTCTTTTTTATATCTGAAAAAATTCTTAATTCCGTGTTTCAAATTATAAAATATGGGTTATGATTAATGCTTGGATTGGCATATTTTGTTCTTTATCAATAAAGAATTATCTTTGCCCGCAATTATGGGAAGAAAAAATAAAAATTTAATTTTTGAAAATATAGAAGTCATCGATGCCGGTGCGAAAGGCAAAAGCGTAGCCAAAGCCCCTGACGGAAGGGTTATTTTCCTTTCAGATGCCGTACCGGGTGACGTGGTGGATGTTCAAACTACCAAAAAAAGAACTGCTTATTACGAAGGATTTGTAACGAAAATCCATAAGGAATCAGAAAAGCGAACCGCTCCCGTTTGCGAACACTTCGGGTATTGTGGCGGATGTAAGTGGCAAAATATGAGCTACGAACATCAGCTTTTTTACAAACAGCAAGAGGTGGAAAATAATCTCAAACGCTTAGGGAAAATAGAACTCCCTGAAATACAGCCCATTTTAGGCTCGGAAAAAATCTATTTTTACCGCAATAAAATGGAATTTTCCTTTTCCGATACGCGTTGGCTCACGCCCGAAGAAATAAAGGATTCAGAAAATCTTGACAATCGCAACGGGCTGGGCTTTCACATTTCGGGGGCTTGGGATAAAATTCTTGACGTTAAAAAATGCCATTTGCAAGCCGACCCGTCCAATGCCATACGCTTGGCGGTAAAGCAGTTCGCCTTGGAACACGAAATGCCGTTCTACAGCCCTCGTAATCAGTCAGGTTTGTTGCGTTCGATGATGATACGAACCGCTTCCACCGGTGAGCTTATGGTGGTCATTCAATTCTTCTCGGAAAATAAAACCAAACGGGAACTGTTGCTCGACTTCCTGTCGGAAAAAATTCCGCAAATCACATCGCTTCAATATATTATCAACGGAAAAGCAAACGATTCGATATACGACCAAGAAATTATTTGCTACAAAGGACGCGATTACATCTTTGAGGAAATGGAAGGTTTGCGGTTCAAAATCAACGCTAAATCCTTCTATCAAACCAATTCCGAACAGGCTTACGAACTCTACAAAGTAACCCGCAATTTTGCTGGACTAACCGGAAATGAATTGGTGTACGACCTTTATACCGGAACGGGTACCATCGCTCAATTCGTGGCTAAGAAAGCTAAGAAAGTGGTTGGCGTAGAGGCAGTTCCGGAAGCTATTGAAGATGCCAAAGCCAATGCCCGAAACAATAATATTGCTAACGTTGATTTTTTTGTGGGCGATATGAAAAACGTTTTCAACGAGACGTTTATTGCTGAAAACGGAACCCCTGACCTGATTATCACCGACCCGCCCCGCGACGGAATGCACAAGGACGTAGTACAGCAAATCCTCAACATTGCCCCACCTAAAGTGGTGTATGTGAGTTGTAATTCTGCTACGCAAGCACGCGACTTGGCGTTAATGGACGCAATGTATAAGGTTACCAAAGTGCAACCCGTAGATATGTTTCCGCAGACGCATCACGTGGAAAATGTGGTACTTTTAGAGAAAAGATAAGCAGCCATAGAGCAATAAAAATAGAAATACACATACCAAAAAGACAAAATCTCCGTTAAAATCCGAATGTTTTTAACGGAGATTTTTTATGTCGATACGTACTATTATGAAATTACTGACGTATGATTAGAAACTTCTTGACGTCAGGAAATTTTTTTCTTAGCGTCAAGAAATTTATTTTCTGACGTACGTTTTTTTGCTTATTGACTTTCAATTAATTATAAATGCTATTTTTCAGCCATTTTTATACCAGTAAAATAAGATAAAAATAGACTTTAATAATTACAGATTATGACTTTCTGATATTTGCTTTTTTACCTTAAATCAAAAGCACTGAAAGTTTAAGAATATGAAATTAACACTAAAAAATAATTTATTTTACTGCGAACTTTCAAACTTACTACACTCGAAAAGTGAAATTTTTTAACCTTGAATTTATTAATTTCCTTAGTGTTTTATTTGCTATGTTATTTGATATTTCCGAAAGTGTAAGAGTATTTTTTAATGATGAAGCTAATCGATAAATTATTTTTTATACGTATATTTTTTTATTTTCTAACGGGAAGAAATTTATAATGATAATTTTCTAAGTTTGATCTTTTTGGTAAAAACAAAAACACTTTGACCGTAAAGTATTTTAACTTTGGCGTCAAAGTGTTTTCAGTTTATAGGCAAACTTTTTTCAGTTTGCCGTATGTTTTTTTATAACTGTCAGCCGAACTATTTTTGGGGTTCGGCAGCTTCTTTTTCGTCTTGCTCGGCGTTTAGTTTGGCTTCTTCCAAATCAACTTCTTCGGGTTCTTTAGGTCCTTGTATTTTTACAGGCTGAGATTTTCTTTCTTCCTCGCTAAAAATTTCTTCTTTGCGGGCAATTCGTTCATCGCCACGCCATATAAATTCCCGAAACTTTCGGTCATTTTTGTGGAGCTTGTCCTCAGGATACAAATCTCCTACGGGTTGCGTGATAAAAACAACTTGTTCAACTTGTTGCTGCCCGTCCAAATGAAGTTTAATATGGCTGCAAGTCAGTTTATTGATGCCTACCATTTCCTTTTTATCGTTGTAAACATAATAGATAGATTCGGTATTTTGAAGAAAATCAATTTGCTTGAGCTGATTTTTCTTGAACTTGCCATACAAAACTTTTCCTTTTACTTGATTGTATCCGTCACTCAGTGTGTCTTTTTCAACCACTAACGCATTGTTGAAAACTTTAAGTGAATCCAGTTGCTCTGTTTTTGTGTTGGCTATCAAGTGGATACTGTCTCCTGTCATTTGGCTTTCCCCTGTCCAAACCACAGGTTTGCCGATAAGTTGCGTAAGCCCGTTAAATTCGTCAGAGTGAATGGAATCACATTTTGCCTGCATATCCGATTTAAAAATACGAGCATCAGGGAACACCCGAATTATTCTGTTCTTCTCTTTCCCCGTAACCAGTATTTTCTTTCCGTGCATATACATTGAATCTTTTTCAATTAATGAGATAATTACGGGCTTTTTGGTTATAAACATTGAATCTTTAGCCTTGTGAATTTCGCCATAATGTCCCTTAACTATGGTTTTGTTGATGGTGTCAATCACAACGATATTATTTGTTCCGGAAGCAAAGTTTTTCTTTTTGTCAAAATACAAACTATCTCCTTTTAAGGTTTTTAAATCATAATCGATAGTTGCGTTTTTCATAAAGTAACCTTCTTCTTTTCGTGTATCGTAAAAACCTCGTTCACAGTAAACTTTATAATCCTGCCCGATAATGGTTGTAGCTCCGTAGAAATAAGCATTTCCCGTAGGATGATAATAATCCAACACTTGTGAATCTACTGTAAAATCTTTATTGACAATCTTTACGGAATTGGTAAATTGATTTTTCTTTTTGGTAATGAAGTACTTTCCTGTTTGGCTTGTCAATTCATTTTCTACATCAGTGATTTTCCCGAAGTTATTATAGTAAGCTTCTTGTGTATTTCTGTCCAGAAAAAGTTCTTCTGTTTCAAGGGTCATTGTTTCGTTTTTCAGAACTACATTTTCCTTAGCTACGGCTGTTTTCAGATTTCCGTCATAGGAGATGTATTGGCTATTCATCTGTAATGTATCTCCTTGTTGTACAAGTACATCTCCGTGAGCGATTACAATATTTTTTTCCTCATAAAGTACAGCCAAATTACACCATACATCTAATCCTTGATGCCTAAATTGAACTTTATTTCCGTCCGACTTAAAAATGGTTGCCCCAGGATATTTTGCATTGTCAATAGTGAATTCACCTCCATAAACGATTTCAATGCGTTTAACTTTTGGTTCTTTATTTTGAGCCAAAGAAATGAAAGAAATTGTAAAAAAGCTGATGATAAGTAAAATATATTTCATTTAGATGGGGATTTAATACAATACTCTTAAAGTTTATATCCTTGAGGAAGAAAGTATTAAAAACGATATTGCATTGTTATTCCAAACATAGGCTTTGCGTTTACCTCGTTTGATTGAAAAAAAGGTTCAACAGAAAGACGCTCATCTACATTGAATTGCTTTAAATGTGCATCTACATTGGCTTCAATGATGTTAAGTGCGTACAAGCCCGCTGTAATTAACAAGGAAAGTTCCTGATTTCTTCTGTAAAATTGTTGAGCTCTACGCAAACCATCGGTGCTTAAACGTGGCTGACCATCACTCCTATTCCCGTAAAATTCATCATCGGTATGTCCTGCCATTCGTCTTTTATATGCTGTTTGGTATCGGTTGAATTCTTTTGTATTTCGGATATAAAAGTAAATCCCTGTCCCGATAGCTCCGTAAACGAGAGGTACTTTCCAATAACTTTTGTTATAGATTTGTCCTAAACCGGGAAGAACGGCAGAGTAAAATGCTGCCTTTGCAGGGGAAAGAGGGTCTGTATTCCAAGTGGGTTGTTGTATTATTTGAAATTCACTTTTTACAGCTTTCGCTTGTAATGTATCTTGTACACCAGCTCCCTGTTGTGCATACGATACATACAAGCTAAGCCACATTATAAATATGAAAACAATTGATTTAGACATTTTTATTCAACAAACTTTGAATACGTTTAAAATCTTCTTCTGAAGAAAAAGGAATTGTTAATGTTCCTTTACCGTTTTTAGCAACTTTTACAGAAACTTTCGTACCAAAAAAGTGACTGAAATTATCCAAATTCTCCTGAATGTACGAAGGAATTCCTGCTTTTAAGCTCTGATTTTTAGAGGTTTCGTTTTCTGATATTTCACTTTCAGTAGTTTCCAAATCAGGGTTTTGAATTCTTCGAACTAAATCTTCCGTCTCACGAACAGACAAATTTTGAGAAACGATTTGTTGGTAAATATCTACTTGTTGTTCAGGATTTTCGATGGTAATGATGGCACGTCCGTGTCCCATAGAAATGAATCCGTCACGAATTCCTGTTTGAATTACAGGAGCTAACTTTAAAAGTCTCAAATAGTTAGTAATCGTAGAACGTTTTTTGCCCACACGTTTACTCATTTGGTCTTGCGTGAGATTAATTTCTTCAATCAAACGTTGATAAGAAAGAGCTATCTCAATTGGGTCTAAATCTTGACGTTGGATATTTTCAACCAAAGCCATTGTCAGAGATTCGTTATCATCAGCGATACGAACGTAAGCAGGAATGGTTTTCAATCCGGCCAACTTCGAAGCTCTGAAACGACGCTCACCAGAAACCAATTGAAACTTATTAAACCCGATTTTACGAACCGTAATAGGTTGAATTACACCTAATTCTTCAATAGAAGAAGCCAAGCCTTTAAGTTCTTCTTCATTAAAAGAAGTACGAGGTTGAAAAGGATTAACTTCTATAAAATCAAGCTCTAGTTCAATGATGTTACCTACTATTTTTTCAGCGTCTTTGTCCTTTACTGAGTTAATGTCATTGTCCGGATTATTTCCGAATATAACCGAAACACCTCTTCCTAATGCTTGTTTTTTGAATGCTTTAGCCATTTATATGATTTAAACTTTATTTTTGTCAATAATTTCCTGTGCCAGATTAATATGGTTGGTAGCACCCTTGCTGGTTGCATCATAATTGATGATTGTTTCACCAAAGCTCGGAGCTTCGCTCAAGCGTACATTTCGTTGGATAATTGTTTTGAAAACCATATCGCTGAAATGTTTCTGAACTTCTTCAACTACTTGATTTGAAAGACGTAAACGAGCATCATACATCGTTAAAAGAAGCCCTTCAATGTCCAGATTCGGGTTAAATACTTTTTGAACTTGTTTGATGGTATTCAAAAGCTTTCCAAGACCTTCCAGAGCAAAATACTCACACTGAATAGGGATAATAACAGAGTTTGCAGCTGTCAGTGCATTTAATGTAATTAAACCTAATGAAGGAGCACAATCAATCAAGATAAAATCATATTGGTCTTTGATGGGCTCTAAGGCTTTTTTGAGCATAAATTCGCGTTGTTCTTTATCAACTAACTCAATTTCAATAGCTACTAAGTCAATATGTGCTGCAATTAAATCTAAATTTGGCGATTCTGTATGAATAATCATATCCTTTGCCTCCACAGTATGTTCCAAAAGCTCGTAAGTTCCGTGCTCAATGGAATCAATATCAATTCCCAATCCTGAAGTGGCATTTGCTTGAGGATCAGCATCAATAAGCAATACTTTTTTCTCAAGTACACCTAAAGAAGCTGCCAGATTTACTGAAGTTGTGGTTTTTCCCACTCCCCCTTTTTGATTTGCAACAGCAATTATTTTGCCCATAATCTTAAATTTTAATTATCTTGAAAGTAATGTTTATATGAAAGTTGAAGTGCCTATGAGAAAAGACCCGGGATATTAGGCATTCCTTGTTTAGCAACGGCAGCTAACTCATTTTCATTGATTTGTGTAGCTTTCTCAATTGCTTTATTTAACGTAAGTACCAAATAGTCTTCTAATTCTTCCTTATCAGAAAGTAAATCTTCGTTAATTTCAATTGATTTTATTTCCCTATTGGCAGTTACAGTAACTTTAATTCCGCCATTTGGTGAAACTTCATCTATCAAAACGTGATTTAAACGTTGTTTCGTTTCTTCAATTTTTTGCTGGGTTTCTTTTAACTTACCCATCATTCCCATAAGATCTCCAAACATATTTTATTACGATTTTTCTTGTGGACAAAAGTAGTAATTTTTTTTGAAGTAGCAAGTTTGAGAAATATCCGTGAGCGAAATGAATCAACTTTTTTTCTTAACTGTACAGATTATTAACATTTTAAATTTTTCTTTTTCAAAAAGGAAAAAAGTTATTCCAAACACTGATTAAAAAATTAAAAATATATGTGGATTTTGTATATTTGCAAAAAAGAAATGATACAGAAAAAACAGCATTAAAAATACAATTATGTCAAAAGAAATATTCTCAGAAAAGAAAATATCCTTAAAACCATTCAATACTTTTAATATAGATGTTAAATCAAGCGAATTTGTTAAAATACGAACTGAACAGGAATTGATTGAAGCATTAAAACAGTTTTCAAATCCGTTTGTTTTGGGAGGCGGTAGCAATATGCTTTTGACTAAAGATGTTGAAAATCCTGTTTTTTACATACAATTAAAAGGAATTTCTGTAGAAAAACAAACCGATGATTTTGTTTGGATAAAAGCTCAGGCAGGCGAAAATTGGCACGAATTTGTATTATATACACTAAATCAAGGTTTTGGAGGGCTTGAAAATCTGTCACTTATACCGGGGAATGTAGGAACTACTCCTGTACAAAATATAGGAGCTTATGGCGTTGAAATTAAGGATATTATGGAAATTTGCCACGCAATTCATATAAAAACGCAAGAAAAAAGAATTTTTACTAATGCCGATTGTAAGTTTGCATATCGTGAGTCTGTTTTTAAAAATGAAGAAAAAGGAAATTACATAATCACATCTGTAACATTTAAGCTAACGAAAAGAAATCACTCTCTTAACATAAAATATGGTGATATTCAGAAAGTTCTAACAGAAAAAGGAATTACAAATCCAACTCCGACAGACGTTTCACAAGCTGTAATTTTTATCAGACAAAGCAAACTTCCCGACCCAAAACAAATAGGAAACAGCGGAAGTTTTTTCAAAAATCCGATAATAGGGAAAATCAAGTTTGAAGCTTTACAAAAAC
Source organism: Capnocytophaga felis (assembly GCF_009684755.1). GTDB lineage: Bacteria > Bacteroidota > Bacteroidia > Flavobacteriales > Flavobacteriaceae > Capnocytophaga > Capnocytophaga felis. Next base: position 113,440 of record NZ_BLBC01000014.1, on the reverse strand, counting down.
GATTTCCACAAATGCCTTTTTACTCTATTGACGACAATCATATAAAAATCCCTGCAGGTTGGCTTATAGATACTTGCGGATTAAAAGGCTATCGAAAAGGTGATGCAGGCGTACACGAAAAGCAAGCACTTGTTTTGGTAAATTATGGCAACGCTTCCGGTTCGGAAATTCTTCAAGTTGCTCATCTTGTAAAAAATACGGTAAAAGAAAAGTTTGATATAGATTTAGAATTTGAAGTAAATATTTTTTGAAAAATTTAAAACAATTGCCGTGATTTTTTCCATTTATCGTAATACATAAATGCCATTTGGTCTATTTTCCACTCGCCATCTTCTAAAATCAAAACATAAGTTTTTTTATCGTTGTCATCATCCAAAACATTGATTTCATATTTCTTATCATTAATTTTTCGCTCAGATGTAATTATTTGATTATACTCAGGTGGAATTTGATAAGTTAGTGTTGTACGTCTATCTTGTTTTAAAGATAAAGCTTTTTTTGATAAAAATTTCTCCTGAATATTAATTATTTCAGACAATCTTTTTTCGCGATTATCTTCCATCAATTTTTCTTTCAATCGTAATAAACCTTCTTCACTTCTATCATTTAAAAAATTTTGAAGTTTTTCTCCCCAAAATTCCTCAAAGTTTTTCATTTCATTAATAAAGGCTTCTAAAACTTGTTTTGCTTCCATAAGTTTAACTAACTGTTAGTGAATAATATAAAAGCCGAATTTACTTTTCTTCTTCTTCCTGATTTTTAACTTCTTTAATAATAACGAATTGAGCCTTTGAGCCCGTCGCTAAATTCCATTGATTTTGAGCAATGATTTTACCTCTATCGTCTAAAACTCTGAAATCAGCCGTATTAGGTCCTGATTCTCCTTGATTTAAAGCCAAAAATTCTATTTTGTTAAAACCGGGTTTTAAATTGATTTGAAAACCAGTGTACTCACCCAATAGGAAAATATCGTGAATTTCTACTTTATCATTAACCAAAATGCTAACTCTATCACCATCAATAGCTTGAAAATCTCTACAATAAACATTTACAAATCCTCCGTTACTTACAAAATCTCCAAAAAATTGATTTCCTTTCGGAGCATCATATTCCTCTCTTTTATAGTCATTTAGATAATTTGGCTTGAAATCCACTTTTCTTCGGATTAAATCACTTTTTTTCGTGAAATTAATTTCTTTTTCAGGTCTTTTCAACAGAGAACCCGATTCATCTTTTTTTGTAGATAAAGGCAAGGAAAACAAATTGTTAGATGAATTAAGCTCAGGGGCATTCTCAAGCGGAACCACAACGGGAACTTCCTTTTTTGAAGTTTCGAAAGTTTGTGCTTGAGCAAAAGCAACAACAAATCCAAACAAACAAATAAAAATACGTTTTTTCATAATAAATCAAATTAAAAATCATCAAAAATGAATCCGATTTCTCAAATTTTGATAAAATTTTATAGATTAATCTCAATTAGATTGAAGTTTTTCTAACTTCATTTTTCTTCTTTCCATCTTTAAAACTTTCAATAACAAAAATACACCGAAACCAAAAAATAGAACTAAAAAAACTACCGAATTTCGCATATTGTTAGTGAATTGGTCGATGGCACCATATATTCCCATACCAATAACAATGCCAATTTTTTCAGCTACGTCAAAAAAACTAAAAAAAGATGTTGTATCTTTTGTTTCGGGTAAGTAATTTGAGTAGGTGGAACGAGAAAGTGTCTGAATACCACCCATTACCATTCCCACGAGCATAGCTGTGGCATAAAAATGTATCGGGAGATAGATGAAATAAGCCACCAAACAAATGATAATCCAAATACAATTTAAGGCAATCAGTACAGGGATTTGACCTATTTTTTTGACCGCTATAACCGTTAATTTGGCTCCGAAAATCGCTACAATTTGAATGATTAAAATACTGATTATGAGCCCTAAAGTACGTTCTTCGGCTCCTTTCCATTTAATTTCTTGTTCACCAAAATAAGTCGCAACTAACATAATGGTTTGCACTCCCATACTATATACAAAAAATGCAAACAGAAACATTTTCAATCGGTTAGATTCTTTCAATTTTCTCCAAACACCTCGTAGTTCTTTGTATCCGTTGAAAATAATGTCTTTGTTTATTTTTCCTCTTCCTTTCTCAAAATCAGGCAAATACCTGAAAGAATACTGACTGAAAGTAATCCACCAAACTCCTACTGTTACAAATGAAATTTTCATTGCTGTAAGGGTAGCTTGTGTTTCATCTCCCCCAATGCCAAAAAAAGACGGATACATTACCATTGCTAAATTGAAAATCAGTAATGTAGTACATCCTAAATATCCCATAATGAATCCTTTAGCACTTACTTCATCATACTGTTCCGGCAAGGCAATATCAGGCAAATAGGAATTATAAAAAACGATACTTCCCCAAAATCCTACAACTCCTAAAAAATAACACGTAAGTCCGAAATAGATGCTCTCCAATGAAAACCAATACAAACCAATACACGAAATTGCTCCCAAGTAACAAAAAAACTTCATAAAAGTTTTTTTATTTCCCAGATAATCAGCTATTCCGCTTAAAATAGGAGAAACCAAAACTACCACCAAAAAAGCCAATGACGTAACAAACGTAATTACCGCTGTGTTTTTAAAATCAATTCCAAATAGCTGAATATGAGTTATATTAGCAATTTTGAACAATAATCCGTAAAAAATAGGAAATACCGCAGAAACGATGGTTAAACTATATACTGAATTCGCCCAATCATATAATATCCAAGCTTTTAGAAGTTTTTTATGCCCTCGCGGAAATTGATTTGCCATAAGCAACTTTTTAGTTAGTAAAATTATCAAGGTGGCAAATTTACACTTTTTTAAGATTTTTTCTTTATAATATTAGGAAAAATCATTTATTATTTGAAGGTCATTTTTTCGTATATTCAAAAAAATCATATATTTGTGCCTGAAAGGAATGAATAAAGTATGATTCACTATATATCCAATGATGTATTGATTTTAGAGCATATTGAGTCTTTATTAGTCAATGACATCAAACTGAAGTTATCAGAAGAAGCAATAATTAATGTACAAAAATGTAATGCTTTTCTGAATGAAGAAATTTCAAACGAATCTCAAATTAAGGACACTAATAATCAGTATTTTGTACTGAAATCGTATGCCAGCGGAGTTGGAGAGGCAGTTCCTGACGAGGTTGTGAAACTTATGTTGTTTCTTAAAATTCAATCATTATGTTACGGATTCAGCGGTGTACGTTTGGAAATTGTGGAGCGTTTGCTTGATTTTTTCAATAATAACATATTGCCTGTAGTATATTCTAAAAACACTCCGGATGACCGTATTGCTCTGGCTCACTTGTCGTTACCTTTAATAGGAGAAGGAGAAGTCCGAATTAAAGGAAAGGTTTTTTCTGCCTGTGAGTTGGAATCTAAATTTGGATGGAAACCCATTGAATTGAGAGATAAAGAAGCAGAAGCTTTGTTGGGAGGCACACAACTTACAACTGCTTTCGGGGCTTGTAATTTGATTAAATCATTGAAATTGTGCAGAATATCTGATTTTATTTCATCTATTTCGGTGCAAGTTTTTGGTGTAAATAGCTTGTTTTTTTCAGAACAAGTACAAATTGTACGTCCGCATAAGGGACAAATTCAAACAGCCGATTCCATTCGTAAATTTATGGATTACAATAAATTAGAGTTGAATAAAGCTGTTGCTGCTTCCGCCCCTGAGGCTTTTTGTGCCATTCCGCAAGTACACGGAGCTGTGAAAGATACAATTGCATATGTGAGAAAAATTATCAAAACGGAAATCAATTCAACAACTGATAATCTTTTGGTTTTCCCAGAAAAGAAACAAATTATTTTGGGAGGGAATTCGCATACTTTACCGTTGTCACTTGGTTTGGATTTTCTTTCAATTGCATTGACGAGCTTGGGAAATATCTCTGAAAGAAGAATTTTTTACTTAATTTCTACTTTAAGTACCGAAAACAACGATGAAAATTCCTCAATATTTTTAAATTTTCCTGTTCTTCAGCGTATAACTGAAGGAATTTTAGCAGAAAATAAGCGATTATCAGTTCCTGTAAGTGTAGAAAGTCCTATTTTTACCGAAAAAATGACAAATATTAAAGGAATGGGAGGAAGTTCAGCCGTAAAATGTTATGAAGTTATTAGAAATATAGAACAAATTCTGGCTATTGAACTACTGATAGTAACTTTGATTATATTCAATAAAAAAATTCATTACAATTCTGAGATCATAAAAACATATATTGAATATTTAGATTTTGACACAAATAAACAAGATTTGAAGCAATATATCGAAAAAACATTGTTGTTTTTTAAAGAAAACGAAATTATTTAAATAAATTAAATTGCATATTTATATTATTAACTTTCAATTCAATAGAATGAAAAAACATTTTCTTATCCTTTTAGGGATATTTATAATTTTACAAAGTTGTAAAAATCAGCAAACTCCAAAAGAACTCGTTGAGGAAATTAAACAGCGAGAAACTTATGAGAATTCCAAAACAATTTCTTTATCTGATACTACACAAAGGTCTTTTAATCAAATATTTATAAAGGACAGTGTACTACGAAAGTCTGTAATTTCTGACACTAAAAATTTCTACACACAAAACGGATTTCAAACTCGTTGGCTTTATGAAACTAAGCCTGGAAAATTGTTTTATGAATATATGAAAATTTTGGAGAATTCCGAAAATTATGGGTTAAATCCTGAAACGTATAATCATAAATTCTTGTTACAATCCGTTGATAGTCTATACGCTTCCTCCCCTACTCTTTCAGAAATTGAAAAGTTGGATAAGGAAATTACATCTTCTTTTCTGCTATTAACCAGTCATTTAGGGCGTGGACGAATTACAAAATTAGCTCACGGAAAGCACGTGTGGAGACGCTCAAAAAAGAACAGAGACGATTTGGAAATCTTGTTAAAGGTAAAAGATAATGAGAAATTATCGGAAATTGTTGAAGCTCTTCATCCTCAACATTCTCTTTACAAACGAATGAGCGAGAAATATAAAATCTTGAAAAACACAGAAGAAGATTCAATAACAGAAGTTGTAATCCTTAAACCCAAAGAATTTTCCGTAGGCTACAGAGATAAATCGGTGGAGAATTTACGATATAATTTAAAACAAAAAGGCTATGAAGCAATTCCTGAAAGTTCAATGGATAAGGTAGACAGCACATTGCTTAAAGCATTGATGAAATTTCAGGAAGATAAAGGCATTAAACCTGATGGAATTCCAGGAAAATCAACACTTTACTATTTGAATATGACCATTTCACAGAAACGTGATTTACTTGAACTCAATATGGAGCGTATTCGGTTGTTAAACAATGATTTAGGAGATAATTATATCGTAGTGAATATTCCTGAATTTAAAATGTTTATATATCACAAAGATTCTATGATTCATCAAATGAATGTAATTGTTGGAAAAGAATATACAGCCACACCTGTATTTGTAGATACGTTAAAATATGTTGAATTTCGTCCCACTTGGACTGTCCCTCAGAGTATTATAAAAAAGGAAATGATTCCTCAAATAGTATCACAGTCCGACCCTGAAAAATATCAAAAACGAGGATATACACTTTACGAAAACGGAAAAAAAGTAGATCCTAAAACCGTTAACTGGGAAAGCCCTGATATTAACAAACGGAAATTCAGATTTGTGGAAGCTCCTTCTGCTCGAAATTCTTTAGGTTTGGTAAAATTCATTTTAACAAATGATATGAGCATCTACCTTCACGATACACCTTCTCCAAAATTATTTGCCAGAGAAAATCGGGCTTTGAGTCACGGATGCATACGCGTGGAAGAGCCTGCAGAATTGGCATATCTTCTTTTGAAAAATCAAGATGATTGGACAAGAGAAAAAGTAGTAGAGGCTATGAATTCGGGAAGAAATCAAAGACGTATTACGCTGAATACTAAATTCTTAGTAAATATGCTTTATATTACAGCTTGGGTAGATGAAAAAGGAGAATTGATTATCAAAAATGATATATACGGATTTGACCAAGAACAACTCAAGGAGTTAAGAAAATTTCAAAACTAAAAAAACAGGACAGTAAAAAATGCTGTCCTGTTTTTTATATAACAATTAAATTAAAGTACAGAATATTCTATTAATTTCAATATATTCAAGTATTTAGAAGAACTCAAATACTTCGGATTATTGTAGTAAGCAAAAATCATTGTTTTTTCTTTAATAGTTTCTATAACTTGTTTGTAAATATTTTTAGGAAGCACAGGACATCCTAAGCTTCTTCCCATACGCCCATTTCTTTTTATATAATCTTCACTGGCATAATCTGCTGTGTGAATTACAACTCCACGCTCAGCCATATTGCTGTTATAACCTTTTTCATCACCGTGAAGTTGCAAACTAAATCCTCTACTTCCCATATAAGTTTTCCCAGTTATATAGAAACCTATACTACTTTTGTTAGATTCCTTAACATTTGAAAATGAAGTAGCTGTTTTTTCTCCGCTTTTTTTGCCGTGTGCAACGTAAGTATTGTAGATAACTTGTTTGTTTTCTAAATCAATTGTGTAGAAGCGTTTTGTGTTGCAGTCTTTTGAAAAGTCAATAATTGAGAAGATTTCTTTATCATTTAAGCGTTGCTGTTTTCTGAGGGATTGATAACCAATGTAGGCATATCTGAAAGCTTCAAAGTTTAAATCGTATTCTTCGGCACCAATTTCATCATAAACATCTTTGATGCTCGTTTCCATTTTTTTCAGAGCCAAAGCAACATACTCTTTTGAGTTAATAGAATCACTAATTGTTTTAAAAACAGCATTTTCTGCTTTTGTTAGATGTGTTGAGATAAATAAACTAAATAAACAAATTACACGGAGTATCTTATTCATAATATATAATTATTATACTATAACGAAAATCGATGCAAAACTATGTTCATATAATTAAAAAAACAAGACTTCAATAAATAAAAAATTGTTAATTAACATTTTTATAGTGAGTAAAAAAGTTGCTCAATCATTATATTTGCGTACTTTTGCCAGTGTAAATATTTTATTATGAAGAAATTAATTTTAACATTCGGGGTTATTTTTATCTGCGGATTTTTGGCTGCTCAACAAGGAAATTCTTCAGCATCAAAAGTCTATTCACCTAATAATTGGACTTTTGGAGGAAATGTAGGACTTTCAGGAGGAAGTTACGGATTGGGAGTTTTCATTACGCCAAGAGTTGGTTATAAAATCTCAGAAGCCTTTGAAATAGCTATGAATCTGAACTACACATTTCAAAGTACAGAATACTATAAAAACAACCTCTTAGGATTTGGTCCTTCTGTTAGCTATTACATACAAAGAAATTTTTTTGTAAGTTCGTCTTTTCAGCATTATTTTGTATCACAGAAACATAAAACTACCAAAATTTCTTACAACGCACGAGAAAATGCTTTATACATAGGGGGCGGTTATATGCAACATTTGGGAGGAAGAGCCTATATGCAACTTGGGCTTTCATATAATGTACTTTATAACAAAAATAAAAGTATATTTTCAACAGGATTTATCCCTAACGTAGGAATCGTGGTAGGGCTGTAAAATTTTTCTTTTTTGTTTTTCTGTTTTTGTTTGTTTTTGTACCTTTGTCCCCGAATTAATAACAAGAGGAAAGATTTGGACTGATTGCAACCTCTTTTTGGGACTTCCAAAAAAATGCTAAAACAGTGATTTATATTACTTTATAATTGCTAAATAATTCTTTTCATAGTCAGGAATGAATAATGAAAATTGCAATTATCGCCTAAAATCTTCCTTTCTAAAAATTTTATAGAAATGGGATATTTATTTACCTCCGAGTCTGTTTCAGAAGGACATCCAGACAAAATTGCAGACCAAATTAGTGATGCACTTATTGACAATTTTTTAGCCTTTGACCCCACTTCAAAAGTTGCCTGCGAAACTTTGGTAACAACAGGGCAAGTGGTGTTGGCTGGCGAAGTAAAATCGAACACATATATTGATGTTCAGCAAATTGCACGAAATGTTATTCGCAAAATTGGCTATACCAAAAGTGAATATATGTTTGAGGCAAATTCTTGCGGAATTTTATCGGCAATTCACGAACAATCACCTGACATTAATCAAGGAGTTGACAGAGGAAATCCGGAAGAACAAGGAGCTGGAGACCAAGGTATGATGTTTGGTTATGCAGTTAATGAAACTGAAAATTATATGCCTTTGGCGTTGGATTTGTCACACGCTTTATTGAAAGAATTAGCCGAGTTACGTCGTGAAAATAAAGAGATTACATATCTTCGCCCCGATGCTAAAAGTCAGGTTACGTTGGAATATAGCGATGATAACAAACCTATCCGCGTCAATACAATAGTAATTTCAACGCAACACGATGATTTTGATACAGAAGAAAAAATGTTGCAAAAAATTAAAAATGACGTTGTAACTATCTTAATTCCAAGAGTTATCAAAAAATATCCGCAATATGCTCCTTTCTTTGATGAAAATATTATTTATCACATCAACCCGACAGGTATTTTTGTTATTGGAGGTCCGCACGGTGACACAGGATTGACAGGCAGAAAAATTATTGTAGATACTTATGGCGGAAAAGGTGCTCACGGCGGAGGGGCTTTTTCAGGAAAAGACCCAAGTAAAGTGGACAGAAGTGCAGCTTATGCAATGCGACATATTGCCAAAAATATGGTTGCTGCCGGAGTTGCTGATGAAATTTTGGTTCAAGTGAGTTACGCTATCGGAGTTGCAGAACCTACCGGGCTGTACGTCAATACTTATGGAACTTCAAAAGTAAACTTAACCGATGGTGAAATCGCTCAAAAAATTGGAAAAATTTTCAGATTACGTCCGTATGATATTGAGCAAAGATTAAAACTTCGTAATCCAATATACAGTGAAACAGCAGCTTACGGGCATATGGGACGTACTCCGCAAACCATTACTAAAGTTTTTACTTCACCCTACAATGAAACAAAAACTATTGAAGTAGAGCTTTTTACGTGGGAAAAATTGGATTTTGTGGACAAAATTAAAACCGAATTCGGAATTTAAGACTTTTGATTTTCTTCTTTTAAAGAATTTGTAAGTTTTTTTGCTTTTTCAGTAAAAATAATGATTTTCGGTATGAATTTTGCGGTAGATTTATTTGATAAATATTCAATCAATAAAAAGTATAAAATATGAAAAATGCAGTATCAATTATCATTGTTTTATTCGTTGCTTTGACTTCATTTTCGTGTGCAAGTATATCAGTAGCAGTGGATTATGACGGGAAAGCAGATTTTTCTGCCTATAAATCGTATGCTTTCTTTAAAGAGGGAGTGGATAAAGCTCAAATTTCAGATTTGGATAAAAAACGAATTTTGCGTGCCATAGAACAAAATCTGAATGGAAAAGGAATGGTGGTTTCTGAAAATCCTGATTTTTTGGTTAATATTTTCACACGAGAACGTGAAAATATTAACATTTACAATAACTATCCTTATTATTGGGGATGGGGAATAGGCTGGGGACCTTTTTGGGGAGGTGCTTCCTACAATGTAAGTTCAAATGCGGAAGGAACACTTTACATTGAAATTATTGATGTTAAGAAAAAAGAACTTATTTGGCAAGGAAAAGGAACCGGTTATATTCCTCAAAATGTGGAAGCTAAGGAAGAAGCTATTGCTAATTTTGTAAATAAAATTTTGGAAAAATATCCACCAATGAAAAAATAAAATCATAATTAGTATTAAAAAGAGGTAACTTGAATTTTTTTCGTTACCTCTTTTTTTGTTTTTTGACATCTCTTTGAAAGGTTAATTGTTTCTCAGGAATAAATTAGAAAATCTAATCCTGAAATCTGGAAATTAATTATTATTTTTGCACGAATATTTTAAAAAATTACCAATGATTAAATGGTTTAAAGCAGAATTTTGGACAACCATTGCACGTTTAATACTACGAAATAGAATAACTGTTCTGATAGGTATCGCCTTGATTACCATTTTTTTGGCTATTCAGTGGAAAAACATTCGTTTTACTTTCACGGAAGCGAATATGTTGCCAAACGAACATCCTGTAAATCTGGAGTACAAGGACTTTTTATCAAAATTTGGGGAAGAAGGAAATTTAATTCTACTTGCCATCAAAAATGAAAATATTTACACTCCTGAAATATTAAATCAATGGAATGAATTAAGCCAAAAACTTAAAAATTTTAAGGAAATAAATGCTGTAATTTCTATTGAAAATCTTCCAATTTTAGTGAAAGATACTGCAACTGGAAGTTTTGTTACGCGTTCACTTTTGAATGGAAAAATTGAAACTCAAAAACAGGCAGACAGCATAAAAAAAGTCCTTGCTGAAAGGCTTCCTTTTTATGAAGGATTAATTTATAACAAGGAAACGGAAACTTTGCAAACTGCGGTGTATATGGATAAAAAAATCATAAATACTAAAGCTCGTAAAGATTTCATTATTAATCAGTTTATCCCTATAATAGAAAATTTTGAACAACAAACTAAGCTGAAGGTTCACACTTCGGGAATGCCGTACATTCGTACGCTTAGTGCTCAAAGTATTACGGATGAGATAGGTTTATTCATTGGGGCGGCTTTGTTTACAACTTCATTGATTTTTTTCTTGTTTTTCCGTTCCTTTCGGGCGATGTTTATTTCGATGACAGTTGTGTCTATCGGAGTTATGTGGACGTTTGGTTTTCTCGGGTTGTTTGATTATGAAATTACAATTCTCACAGGGCTGATTCCACCGCTAATAATCGTTATTGGAATTCCAAATTGTATCTTTTTGATTAACAAATATCAGCAAGAAATAAATAAACACGGAAATCAGGCAAAATCATTGCAGCGTGTTATCCGAAATGTCGGTAACGTAACTTTACTAACAAATCTTACCACCGCCATCGGTTTTGCCACGTTTATATTCACGGCGAGCGACCTTTTGCAAGAATTTGGTGTAGTTGCCTCATTAAGTGTGATTTCTATTTTCTTTATTTCACTTCTCATAATTCCTATTATATATAGTTTTATGAAAGTTCCGAAGGCGAAACATTTACGTCATTTGAGTCGCAATTGGATGGGTGGACTTATTCGCTGGCTTGAAAATACGGTAAAACACCATCGATTTGCAGTATTTTCTGTTGCTGTCGGGTTGTTGGTTAGCAGCATTATCGGAATTTATCAAATCAAAATTTCAGGAAGTTTGATTGAAGATATGCCTAAATCCGCTCCTTTCTTTGATGATATTTTATTTTTTGAGAAAGAATTTGGCGGAATTATGCCTTTGGAAATTACCGTAAATACAAAACAGAAAAATGGCGTAACCAAGCTGGCAACTCTCAAACGACTTGAAGAACTTACGTCTCACTTGGAGGAAATTCCTGAAATTTCAAAACCAATTTCGATTCTGAATTTGGTAAAATACGCAAAACAAACGTATTACAACGGAAATCCGGATTATTACGAATTGCCTACCACACAGGAACAGAATTTTATTTTGTCGTATGTGCGAAATTCAAAAGGAAACGCTCAAATGTTGTCAGCTTATGTGGATTCGTTAGGACAAACCGCTCGGATTACTACCTTTATTAAGGATATTGGCACGGAGAAAAAAATGCAACAAATTGAAGAAAGTATTTATATGAAAGCTAAAAAATTGTTTCCGGAAGACAGATACGAATTGAAAATCACAGGAAAAGCCTATCTGTTTACAAAAGGAACTTCTTATTTGGTAACGAATTTGGTGTATTCATTGGCTTTGGCGATTTTGCTGATTGCATTAATTATGTCGTATATGTTCCGCTCATTTAAAATGATTATAGTTTCATTAGTTCCGAATATTTTACCTTTGTTAATAACGGCAGGAATGATGGGCTTTTTGGGAATTCCGTTAAAACCTTCTACCATATTGGTTTTCAGTATTGCATTTGGAATTTCGGTAGATGACACAATTCACTTTTTGGCGAAATATCGTCAGGAATTGGTTGCCCGAAACTGGAAAATCAGCAAATCAGTTTATGCAGCATTGCGTGAGACAGGAATTAGTATGTTTTACACTTCCATAGTATTACTTTTCGGATTTTCAGTATTTTTGTTATCAGGATTTGGCGGCACGAAAGCTCTTGGAGGGTTAGTATCCGTAACATTACTTTTTGCAATGGCTACAAACTTACTGTTTTTGCCAAGTCTGTTGTTAGCTCTTGAAAGAAGCATTGCAAATGAGGAAACTTTAAAAGAGCCTCAAATAGAAATTTTTCCGCAGGAGGAAAAAGAAGAAGAAACAAAATCAGAATAATCGTAAACATTTTTTAAGAATTATTTGTAATTAAGATTTATTTCTGTAAATTTGGCGAATAAATTTTAACTAAAATTCTTATTTTTATGGAAACAAATGTAGTGAACAGCAAAGACATTATGCTGAAAAACGGATTGTATTTGGGGCTAGTATCTATTGCAGTGAGTGTGATTTGGTATGCTATGGGAAATACTTATTCCACAAACCCACTGATGGGAGCCTTACTGACTATTATTGGTTTAGGAATTTCAATATTTTTCATTGTTTCTGCAATCAAAAAATTTAAGGCAGAAAATAATAGTTACTTATCTTTGAGCCAAGCCTTAAAAATAGGGATTGGAGTTGCATTGATTGGTGGTGTTATAGCAGCTGCTTACGCGTTACTTTTTACAACTGTAATTGAACCTGATTATTTTGAAAAGCTCCTTGAAGTTCAGCGACAAGCAATGATTGAAGCTAATCCTAATTTGACTGAACAACAATTACAAGCTATGGGAGAAATGGCTGAGAAATTTTCTCTTTCTCCATTTACTACATTTACATTTTCCATCATTGGGAGTTTATTTTCAGGGCTTGTAATTTCCCTAATTGCAGGAGCCGTAATGCAGAAAAAAGAACAAGAGTATTAATAAATAACGCACTTTATATCATACAAATAAGCAATAAGTTTATTACTTGTTGCTTATTTTTTATTGCAATTTATTATATTTTCTGTCTTTTAAAACTTTTTTATTTTTCACTTTCTCATTATCACTTTTTTAGTATCTTTGCATATTCAATAAATAGGAAATTATGTTTGATAATTTAAGTGATAAGTTAGAAAAAGCCTTGCATAACCTCAAAGGGCACGGAAAAATTACCGAAATTAACGTTGCCGAAACTCTAAAAGAAGTACGCCGAGCCTTACTTGATGCCGACGTAAACTACAAAATAGCAAAAGAATTTACCAATAAAGTTAAAGAGAAAGCTCTGGGACAAAGCGTACTTACTACGTTGCAGCCCGGACAATTAATGGTAAAAATCGTTAAGGATGAACTTACCGAACTTATGGGAGGCGATGCTTCCGGAGTAAATTTGTCAGGAAATCCATCTGTGATTTTGATGTCAGGTTTGCAAGGTTCGGGTAAAACTACTTTTTCAGGTAAATTAGCTAACTTCCTTAAAAAGAAAAAAAATAAAAAACCATTACTCGTAGCTTGTGATGTTTACCGTCCTGCAGCGATTGACCAGCTTCACATTGTGGGCGAGCAGGTTGGTGTGGAAGTTTTTTCTGACAAAGGCAATAACAATCCTGTTGACATTGCTCAAAAAGGGATACAGCACGCCAAATCAAATGGTTACAATGTAGTAATTGTAGATACGGCAGGACGTTTGGCAGTTGATGAACAAATGATGAATGAAATTTCAAACATTCATAAAGCCATCAATCCGCAAGAAACCCTTTTCGTAGTTGATGCAATGACTGGACAAGACGCCGTGAATACTGCCAAAGCCTTTAACGATGTGCTTAACTTTGATGGAGTTATCCTCACGAAGTTGGACGGAGACACGCGCGGTGGAGCTGCTATTTCTATTAAATCAGTGGTAAACAAACCTATCAAATTCATCGGGACGGGCGAAAAGATGGATGCCATTGATATTTTCTATCCCGAACGTATGGCTGACCGTATTTTGGGAATGGGAGACGTGGTTTCGCTTGTAGAACGTGCCCAGGAACAATTCGATGAGGAACAAGCTCGAAAATTACAGAAAAAAATTGCCAAAAATCAGTTCGGTTTTGATGATTTTTTAGAGCAAATTCAGCAAATCAAGCGAATGGGAAGTATGAAAGACCTACTCGGAATGCTTCCTGGAGTTGGGAAAGCCGTGAAAGACCTCGACATTAACGATGATGCCTTCAAACACATCGAAGCTATTATCTATTCAATGACACCTAAGGAACGTAGTACGCCTTCTATCATAGACACAAGCCGTAAAAAACGAATTGCCAAAGGAAGCGGACGAGATATTCAAGAAGTGAATCAATTGATGAAGCAGTTCGACCAAATGAGCAAAATGATGAAGATGATGCAAGGCGGTGGTGGCAGAAAAATGATGCAAATGATGCAAGGAATGCGACGATAATTCATTTTTGTTTAAAACACCTTATTAGCAAGTCAAATTAAATAAAATAGCCTCTTTTGGAAAATAATTTGGCTATAATTGGTTAAAATAGATTGTTCATCTTAATGTATTTGCTAACAAATAAAAGTTCATCTGATTTTAAGAAATAAAAAATGTTAATAGACTCAAAAACATTAGAAGAAAGATATAATAAATTCATAAAAAAAGTAGTTGAAACAGGTATTGTTTATACTTTAAAGAATAAAAAAGACATAGCTGTGTGTCCGTCTAATCATTTTTTTTATGATGAAGAGGAAGAAGAGGCTTGTCCGGTACTTCTTTTTTGGAGTGAGGAGAAACGTGCTAAACTTTGCCAAAAGGAAGAATGGGCAAAATATTGCGTTTCACAAATTGCACTGGCTGAGTTTCTGGAACTTTGGTGTTTGGGAATGTATGATGACGGTGTAGTGGTTGGCATTGAGTTCGACCATAAATTATTTGGTTATGAGCAACTTCCATTAGATTTATTAAATGATTTAATTCATCAAGTAGAAGATACCAAAACCAAACTTTCTTTCAAAAATTTTGACTCGCTTTTTGATTTAAAAGATTATTTGGAAGAAATTGAAGATCAGTACGATGAAGCTTAAACCTCTAATTTCAAATAATAACATAGAAGAAGCTTTTATCATATTCAATCTGACAAACCAAATTTAGATTTTTAACAAAAAATGCACGATTTTATTCATAAAATACTTGAAAACGGACTGGTTTTCTATCTGAAAAACAAGAAAGAAGTGGCAGTTTGCTCTTCTAACGTATTTTTTATTGAAGAAAACAATCAACCCATTTCGGTTTTTCCTTTTTGGTCGAGCAAGTTAAAAGCGGAAAGCTGCCAGAAGGAAGAATGGAAAAATTATGAGGTAGTCGAAATATCACTTGCCGATTTTATGGAGTTTTGGTGTCTCGGAATGTATGAAGATGGCGTAGCAGTCGGTATTGATTTTGACGAAAATTTATGTGGTGAAGAAGAAATTCCTATTGATTTGCTCAAAGAAATCATCAATGAAGTTGAAAAAACAAACGTGAAAATAACATTTAAGAATTTCAAATCAATAAAACATCTGAAAAATTATTTGGAAACAGAAAATTAGACCAAAAATAAATCATTGACAACAAAAAAATGACGATATGAGACTATTAGACGGAAAAAAAACATCGGAACAAATCAAACAGGAAATTGCCGAAGAAGTTAAACAAATCAAAGCACGTGGCGGAAAAGTTCCACATCTGGCTGCTGTGTTGGTGGGCAATGACGGAGCCAGCCTCACGTATGTGGGTAGTAAGGTAAAAGCTTGTGAAAAAGTGGGATTTGACTCTACCCTAATAGAACTTCCTGCTGACATTACCGAAGCCGAATTATTAAAGAAAATCAATGAATTAAATCGAAACGAAGCCATTGACGGATACATTGTACAACTTCCTTTACCAAAACACATCGATAGCCAAAAAGTACTGATGGCAGTTGATCCTGAGAAAGACGTGGATGGTTTTCACCCCACTAACTTCGGAAAAATCGCTTTGGATATGGAGGCTTTCATTCCTGCCACACCTTTCGGAATTATGGAACTGCTAAAACGCCACAATGTAGAAACCAAAGGAAAACACGTAGTTGTGGTGGGTCGCTCGCACATTGTGGGTCGCCCGATGAGTATTTTGCTAAGCCAAAAGGGAAATCCTGGCAATGCAACAGTAACCCTTACACACAGCTATACGCCTAATTTAAAAGAAATTACCAAACAGGCAGACATCATTATAATGGCACTCGGAATTCCTGAATTTTTGAAAGCCGATATGGTAAAAGAAGGTGTAACTGTGGTGGACGTGGGTATCACTCGCCTAAAAGATGAAAATGCTCCGAAAGGTTACAGAATCGTAGGAGATGTTGATTTTGAACAGGTTAAAGAAAAAGCTGATTATATTACACCTGTTCCGGGTGGCGTGGGACCAATGACTATTGCGATGCTTCTGAAAAACACGCTTTTAGCAAGAAAATGGAAAGAAAAATAAATTTTCAAATAAAAAATGGTATATAAATTCAGAATAATACTTGACGTAAAAGAAGACGTTTTCCGTGATATAGTGATTCAGGGAGATGCCACTTTGGAAGATTTTCATAACGTTATCGTACAATCATTTGGCTTTGCTGGTAATGAAATGGCGTCGTTTTACCTAACTGATGACGATTGGAATCAGGGTGAGGAAATCACTCTTTTTGACCTTTCCGAAAGCGGAGAAACTCGCTTGATGGAAGAAACCACCATTGATTCGGTTGTAAGTGAAGAAGAACCTAAATTGCTGTACGTGTACGACTTTTTTTCAATGTGGACTTTCTTTGTAGAACTCGTGGAAATTGCCGAAGAAGAAAGTGCAATGAGTTATCCTATGTTGATACATTCACACGGAAGCATTCCTGCCGAAGCTCCCGAAAAATCGTTCATTGCCGATGATTTTAACGAATTTGAAGACGAATTTAGCGACTTCGATATGGACGAAGAAGATTACGGAGAGTTCGGTTACGGTGATGATAATTATCGCGAGGAAGACTATTATTAAAAAAATTGAAAATTATCTTTACTAAAAACTGATTGATTACATAAAGTTTCACATTAGTTGTGTCCCCCTAAAAAGCCAAAAAAATAGATGAAAAAACACGATTTTTTAAACTTGAAAATAGGAGCTATTGAGCAATATTCAATGGTTATCAAAAAGGTCGATTTAGATTATTGGAAACAATTAGGATGGCTGACATTTACCGAAATTGGATTGCCCAAAGGAGATGAACAAGCCTATTTGCTTTATGGAGAAATCAAAAAAGATGAAATTTTAATATTCAACAGACCTACTTTACTGAAAAATATTCCTGCCAATAAACTCATAGGGCTTGAAATCACAGAAATTTCGACATGTTTGGGGACTTATGGAATGGGAGGAGCAGGATTTTTCGGGCTGCTACTTAACGACACTGAATATTTGACTTATGCCGTTTGGGGAGCAGGGGATTATGTCATTATTGATGACAGGGTTGTGGAATGCAATCCAGACCTTTACAAAAAAACAAAACCTTGGATATCAGACTTTGCAGGCGAGCAAAATTGGGACGATTTAACTGACTATATTTTAGGAAGTAAAATAGAAAATATCTCATTATCTGATGAAGTTTGCAATCTTACATTGCAAAAATTCAATCGGAAAATAGAGGTTACTTTCGTGAAAAATGACATACGATTACCAAGAAAAGTTGGACGAAAACGAAATGCTTTTAAGAAAGGTGTAATTTCTGATTATTTACTCTTTCAACACAAAAATGCCACTTTAATTGTATGACAAAACTCTTGATAGCGTGATTTTTACGTCAAAGGAAAATTCTCAAAAAGAAGAAAATTCAGAAGTGGAAATTTATATTTCAGTAAGCAGTTAACAAAAAGTTCAAAAGTTTTTGGAGGTGATGTAAAAAGTATGCTCAAAAAAAGTGTTTTTGTCAAGCTGAGCGTAGTCGAAGCCATATAATTACAGAACTTCGACTACGCTCAGCCTGACAATCAAAACTGCCATCATACTTTTTATAACACAACCAAGTTTTTTAAACTCATAAGTAATTTATAATTAAAAAAATCGCAATAAATAAAGAAAAATGCTAAATCTTTACACTACGCATATTGATAGTTTATCTATCCATCGCATTGGAAATCAAAGTAAAAACGAACCTTTGTTTTTGTCGGCACAACCCTATTCACTCAATGATGAAATTGTAGGTTTGTTGAAGGAATATTTTTTCAAACCTTTTCGCGAAAAGGAAGAAAATTATTTCCGATTTTCGCACGATGCCGATGTGGAATTTAACGAGCTTTATCAACTGGTTACTTCCATTTTTGAGAATGAAAATTCCATTCACGAAGTATCAAAAAAAATAGCACAACATCTTTATAATCAATCCAATCATCCGCATATTAAAAGTGGTGAATTGTATGTTACGTTACTTCACGATATTTATTTGGATAACAATAAAGTATCCGCCGTTGGGATTTTCAAATCGGAAATGAAGCACAGTTTTCTGCAATTTGAAGAGAATCAAAATCAGTTGGATATCATCATTCAAGAAGGCGTAAATATCCACAAACTTGATAAAGGTTGTATCATCTTCAATGTCAATAAAGAAGACGGATACAAATTGCTTTCGGTGGACAGCAATCGTTACGATACTAAATATTGGTTAGAGCATTTCTTGGGAGTCGATGCCCTAATTGATGAGAATTTTTACACGAAAAAATATCTGAAATTCAGTCAAGATTTTGCTAAAGATGTGATTCTTCCTGCCGAAGACAAAAAGCAAGAAGTAATGTTTATGAATCGGGCAATCAATTATTTTGCTAAAAATGACGAGTTTGAAGAAACTTCCTTTGTAAACGAAGTGATTGATAATCCGGAACTTATCCCCGAGTTTAAGCATTATAAGGTTGAAAAAGGTCCCAAATACCAAATTGAAGATGTTTCAAGTTTTCCGATAGCCAATAAAGCGGTTTCGGATGTTCGGAAAAAAATCAAAAACGTAATTGAATTGGACACCAATATTCAAATACGAATGGATTTTGTAAACCCCGAATCGGCTGAAAAATTCATTGAAAAAGGTTGGGACGAAGAAAAGCAAATGTACTATTACTTGGTGTATTTCAACCGAGAACAGAAAAATTAAATAAAAATATCAAAATCTGAAAAAATAGAAAGTGAATTGAGAATTTGGCTTTCTATTTTTTTATTTTATTGAGGTTTCGTTTTGCTTTATTAATTTTCGATTTTTTTCGTCTTTAAAAAATACTAATTCACTGATATTATGCTAAATGAATTAATATTTTTATGAATATGAAAAAAATGTTACGTACTATTTTTGTTTATATCAATTTTAATACATACTTTTACCCTTGCTTTATTATATTTATAAATTATGAGTAACAATACAGAAAAGAAAAGAACTGGAATGTATGAAAACGTGATGCACGAATTCAACAAAGCCGCTGATAAAATGAATTTAGATGCAGGAGTACGCAAGATTTTGGCTTCTACACAGAACGAAATTGTGGTGCATTTCCCTGTTAAAATGGATGATGGTTCTATTGAAGTTTTCACCGGATACCGCGTTCAGCACAATAATGCTTTAGGTCCCTATAAAGGAGGATTACGTTATCACCCAACCGTGGATATTGATGCTGCAAGAGCTTTGGCAACTTGGATGACGTGGAAATCAGCCATAGCAGGGCTTCCTTATGGTGGCGGAAAAGGAGGAATTCAGTTAGATCCTTCAAAATATTCACAAGGTGAGTTGGAAAGAATTACACGCCGATTTACATACGCTTTGGGTGACAATATCGGACCAGATTATGATATTCCTGCTCCGGATGTAAACACAAATGCTCAAATAATGGCTTGGATTTCAGACACCTATACTTCTGCAAAATCTCCAGCTAATCGTTCTATAAACCTGCACGTAGTTACTGGAAAACCTGTTTTATCAGGAGGTTTGCAAGGTAGAGACCGTGCCACGGGGTTTGGTGTTGTAGTTTCCATTCAAAAATGGGCTAAGAAAAATAATGTTGATTTGAAAGGAAAAACATTTATTGTTCAAGGCTTCGGAAATGTAGGTTATTGGACGGCTCATTTTTTACACGAATTAGGAGCTAAACTCATCGCGGTTCAAGACCATACAGGCTCAATTCTTAATACGCAAGGAATTGACCCAGAAGATTTATTGGCTTATGCAAAAACAAATAAAGGTGGTGTGGGTGGATATGCTAAAGCGAAGACTAT
This sequence comes from Capnocytophaga felis, assembly GCF_009684755.1. GTDB lineage: Bacteria > Bacteroidota > Bacteroidia > Flavobacteriales > Flavobacteriaceae > Capnocytophaga > Capnocytophaga felis. The sequence continues at coordinate 93,107 of NZ_BLBC01000014.1, read as the reverse complement.
TGATAATGCAGAGTTCTGGAAAACAGACTGTTTCCTTTTAGTTCCTGCTGCTTTGGGTAACCAAATCACTATTGATAACGCTAATGATATCAAAGCAACCCTTATAGCTGAAGGTGCAAACGGACCTACAGATTCCTCTGCAGAAGAAATTTTGATGAAACGAGGCATTGCTATCATCCCTGATATTCTTTGTAACAGTGGAGGCGTAATTGGCTCATATTTTGAGTGGTTGCAGAATAAACGTGCTGAAATATGGGAAATTGATGAAGTACTTGTTAAGCTAAAACAAAAAATTGAAACTGCATTTGATGCTGTGGTGGCTTCAGCTGAAAAATATCAGACCGATTACAGAACGGCTGCATACATTGTTGCTTTGGCTAAAATTGAGCAAGTATATAAAGAAAGAGGTGTTTTCCCTTAATAGATTTTTTTTCAAAAAATTGAATATAAAAAAGTTACTCTTTTCTGAGAGTAACTTTTTTTATTTTGATTGTTAATATTTGGAAACATTCCTATTATTAATCTTCTAATTCAAAAAAACTGAATAAATTTCCTCCATATTTTTTAGAATAAGAAAAGTGTGAAACTTCTTCTAAATCAGTTTGTTTTGAGTGTTCTATAATAAGAACTCCTCCTTCATTTAGTAAATTTCTTTCAAAAACTAAATCCACTATTTCAGAAAACTTTTCTTGGGTAAAATCGTATGGAGGGTCTGCAAAAATAACATCAAATTTTTGATTTGTTTTTCTCAAATAATTATACACATCTGATTTCAAGCAAGTTATAAGACATCCCAACTCTTTTGCTGTTTTAGTGATGAATTGTACACATCCGCTATGACTATCTACTGAAATGATGTTTTGGCACCCTCTGCTTGCAAACTCATAACTGATATTTCCCGTTCCTGTAAATAAATCAAGAACGCTAATTTCATCAAAATAATAGTTGTTATTCAATATGTTAAACAATGCTTCTTTGGCAAAATCCGTTGTAGGGCGAACGGGTAATTTAGCGGGAGCAATGAGGTGCTTTCCTTTGTTTTTTCCTGAAATGATTCGCATTTTGTCTGTTTTCTGTCTGCAAAAGTAACTAAAATAAAATTATTTTTGAATAAAATTTGTTCTGAAATGAAGAGCCAAAAGCAGTCCGCGAGTAGTTATCCAAGCAAAAAAAGCAAACCAAATACCTTTCAATTCCCAATTTAGACTTTGAAATAGGAATAAAAAAGGTAAAAATACTACAAAAGTAGCAATCAAAAGCACATTTCTTAATGTCTTTGTAAATCCAATACCTTTATAAACGCCATCAAGTAAGAAAGTTATAGAATTAATAGGCTGCATTAAAACTACAATCCAAAAAGTACCAAAAAATAAACTGCGAATATCTTCATTTTTGGTAAAAAAGTTACCTATCGGGAAATAAAAAATAGAATAAACTAAAACTAAAAAAAATCCTATTAATATTGTGATTTTCAATAAGTCTTTTACTAAAATTGTCATTGTCTCCAGTTTTTTCATTCCGTATAATTTTCCAGAAAGAACTCCGCCTGCACTGCTATAACCATCAATAAAAAAAGCTGAGAATAACCAAATTTGAGCCAACAAAGTATGTGTTGCCACAAAAGAATTATCGGTTTCGCCTCCCAAATTTGTTGCTACACGAAAGGCAAAAAATAAAGCAATTTGTAATGAAAGTGAACGAATTAGAAGATTAAAGCTCATTATCAAATTATTCCAAAAAGAAGGATGTAATTTCCTAAAAATAAATATTTTGAAAATTGTTTTTCGGTTCAAAAATATTAAAGCTAATACAAACATCACTATTTGCGAAATCAAAGTAGCCCAAGCCAGCCCTTTTACTTCCAAATCCAATAAAAATACAAAAACTAAATTCAAAATAATATTGAGAATCCCACCAAACACACTGATGACCATCGCCCAAGAAGTATTCTGTACACCTTTAAAAACTCCATAAAGCATTATGGTTAAAAGAGTTAAAGGAAATCCCCAAACACGTATATTAAAATATTGCAGACAAACATCTAATAACTTTCCTTCCGCTCCGTAAAGCCGAAAAAGAGAATCTCCTAAGGCGAAACTTATTCCAGAACCTATTAAAGAAATTCCCACACTGAACCAAAAAACTTGGGCAACCAGTCCTTTTAAATTCCTAAGCCTACTTTGTCCATAGCCTTGTGCAACTTGCGAAGCTATGGCATACGATGTTTGAGCAAAAATCCAAATAATTGCAGTAATGAAAGAGCCAACAATCCCCACAGCCCCAAGTATTTCTTCTGTATTTGTAGGAATATGCCCCGCAACAATTGTGTCGGTTAAAGATATGATAGGCTCAATAATTCCCGAAATGATAGCGGGAATTGCCAAACGATTGATTTCTTTTATAGAAACTTTAGACATTTTGTATTGATTCAGCTAACTTTTGAGTTAAATTTTTTCTGCTATAAGGAGCTAATCTTATGGGATTTGTTTTCAGATTGTTATCCTTGTAATCATTATACCAAGTCAATATAATTTCCTTAATTTTAGTTTCGTTATCATAACTGACAAAACGTCCAGTATTAGTTTCTTTAATAATTTTTATAACATCCCAATTTTTAGGACCTATTGCTAAAATAGGACGTTCTGAAATCATATATTCAAACAATTTTCCAGGTATGATGCATTCTGTTTCTTTTGAATTAATTTCAATTAATAATAATATTTGAGATTTTTGCTGTAATTTAATAGCTTCATTATGAGAAATATACCCCATATTTGTTATGTATTTACTCAATCCTAAAGAAATTATCTCCTCCTCTACATCACCACTTATTTTTCCTGCAAAACATAATTCAAAATTTTCAGCAAATTCCTTATTCTCAATAACTAAATCAGCTAATACTTTCCACAATAACTTCGGATTTCTATCGGAAAGCAATGAACCAATATGTGAAATCAGAAATTTATCTGAAACTTTTGCTTTGGGTTGATTTATAATATCGTATCCATTAGTTATTACTTTGATTGGCTTTTTCGTTATTTGTGAAAATTCTTCTTTAGTTTTAAAACTTGTAACAATAACTAAATCAGAAGATTGTAAAACTTCTTTTTCTAAAAATTTATGTTTTTTATGAGCCCATTTTGTCAATCGTAAGTCTTTGTAATAACCAATCGTTGTCCACGGATCACGAAAATCACTAATCCATTTTAATTGCGGAAATTTTTTTTTCAAATGATAACCTATTAGGTGTACGCTATGAGGCGGAGAAGTAGTTATAACTGTTTGAATTTCATTTTCTTGTATAAAATTTGAAAGGAAATTAACAGATGGTTTTATCCAAAACTTTCTCGCATCGGGAATAAATAAATTGCCCCTTATCCAAAGCATAATTTTTTCTATAAAAGATACTTTTTTACGAGGAATAATCCCTGAACTTATTTTCTGTGTTTTCTTTTTGGAGAAAAAAGAAGCTAATTTGTATGGCTCCCAAATGGGATATTTTATTACTTGAATATTAGAGGGTAAGTCCTCCCCTATTCTTTCATCAATTATTGGATATTCTGGATTTTCAGGTGTATAAACGATAGGTTCAATATTGAAATCACGTAAATACTTAATGAACTTTAGCCAGCGTTGTACTCCGGGTCCTCCGGCAGGTTTCCAATAATATGTGATAATTAAAACTTTCTTCATCTTAATTTTATCTGTTTTCCCAATTAGAAAAAATAAATTCAACTCACAAACTTCGTAATAAATTTATAAAAAATAAAATTTTTTTGAATTTAAATACAAAAAAGCCGTCACTTCCCAGCAACGGCTTTTCCTCATTAAAACAAAAAATTATGAAAAAAACTAAATTACTTTCCTCTTTCCATTTTGTCTTTCAACTCTTGAAGAGCTTCTAAATCTCCTAAAGTTGATTTTTCGACAGTTGTTGTAGAGCTTGATGCTTCTTTAGCAATTTTTTCTTCTTCTTCTCTGAAGATAGAAGTGTGAGAAGCTACAACTCTTTTGAATTCTTTATTGAACTCAATCACTTTGAAATCAGCTGTATCGCCTTTTCCTAGTTTTTTGCCATCTTCTTTCTCCAAGTGGCGTGTAGGTATGAACGCGACAATATCCTCGTTAAATTCAACAGTTGCTCCCTTATCTACCATTTTAGAAATAGTTCCGCTGTGAACTGTTCCCACTGCGAATTCTACTTCATATTTATCCCAAGGATTTTCAGTAGTTTGTTTGTGCCCCAAAGAAAGTTTGCGAGCATCTACATCTAATTCTAAAACTACTACATCCAATTTGTCTCCTACATTAACAAACTCTGAAGGATGCTTGATTTTTTTAGACCAAGAAAGGTCTGAAATGTAAATCAAGCCATCAATTCCTTCTTCCAATTCAACAAACACTCCGAAGTTAGTAAAGTTACGAACTGTTCCAACGTGTTTTGAACCTACAGGATATTTTGTTGCGATGTTAGCCCAAGGGTCAGAAGTCAATTGCTTGATACCCAATGACATTTTACGCTCATCACGATCCAAAGTCAACACAACAGCCTCAATTTCATCACCAAGATTTACGAAATCTTGTGCTGAACGAAGGTGTGTACTCCAAGACATTTCTGATACGTGAACTAAACCTTCAACTCCTTCTGCGATTTCAACGAAAGCACCATAATCAGCAATAACAACTACTTTTCCTTTAACTTTATCTCCAACTTTCAAGTCATCAGCTAAAGCGTCCCAAGGATGTTTACTCAATTGTTTCAATCCTAATTGGATACGTGATTTGTTATCATCAAAATCTAAGATAACTACGTTTAATTTTTGGTCTAATTCAACCACTTCATTCGGATGATTGATTCTTGACCAAGAAAGGTCTGTAATGTGGATTAATCCGTCAACACCTCCTAAGTCAACAAATACACCATAAGAAGTAATATTTTTAACAACACCTTCTAAAACTTGACCTTTTTCAAGTTGTCCGATGATTTCTTTTTTCTGTTCTTCAATATCAGCCTCAATAAGAGCTTTGTGTGAAACAACTACGTTTTTAAACTCGTGGTTTACTTTCACAATTTTGAACTCCATTGTTTTATTCACATATTGTTCGTAATCGCGAATTGGCTTCACATCAATCTGGGAACCTGGTAAGAATGCTTCGATTCCAAATACATCAACAATCATACCACCTTTTGTTCTGCTCTTAACAAATCCGTTTACGATTTCTCCATTTTCGTGAGCTAAATTCACACGATCCCACGCTTTAATTGTACGTGCTTTTCTGTGAGAAAGTACCAATTGACCTGTTTTATCCTCACGGATATCAATCAAAACTTCTACTTTATCACCTACTTTTAAATTGGGATTATAACGGAACTCATTTAAAGAAATAACACCTTCTGATTTAGCATTAATATCAATAATTGCTTCTCTGTCAGTGATTCTAACTACTGTTCCTTCAACAACTTCATTGTCTTGCGTATCAACAAAATTGTTTTTTACCAAATCTTCAAAGTTTTTCAACTTATCCTCTTGAACACTTTCAATACCTTCTTCGTATTTTGTCCAATCAAAATTTTGCAAGAATTCTTCTTGCGTTTGTTTTTGTTCAGCCATTTGCTGATAAATAAATTTGTATTTCTTTTGAAAATCAAGAGCTTAGCGAATTTCCATCAGAAAGAATTAAACATTAAAATAAACCTCTTTACTCTTTAAACGCTTATAAGAGGTCGCAATATTACAAAAAATTTTATTATCCACAAAATTTTTGTATTTTTTTATTCAAAAAAAATAAAATTAAATAAGTTCCTATCAAATTTCAAATAGAAAAAATCAGAGATATTTTTTACAAAATAAAATCCTTAAAGTATCAACATTGCATCTCCGTACGAATAGAACTTATATTTTTCAGCCACAGCTTCTTTATAAGCTCGCATTACCAAATCGTGTCCGCCAAAGGCAGAAACCATCATCAAAAGTGTTGATTTTGGAGTATGGAAATTGGTAATCATTGCATTAGCTACACTAAAGTCATACGGAGGAAAAATAAATTTATTTGTCCAGCCAACATAAGGATTAACTGTATTTTCAGATGAAACAGAACTTTCCAAAGCTCGCATTACAGTCGTTCCAACTGCACAAACCTTTTTCTTACTGAGTTTTGCTCTGTTAATAATTTTAGTTTGATCTTCAGGAATGAAAACCTCTTCACTATCCATTTTATGTTTTGAAAGATCCTCTACTTCAACAGGACTAAATGTACCTAATCCTACGTGCAAAGTTACTTCTGCAAAATTTATACCTTTGATTTCGAGTCTTTTCATTAAGTGTTTTGAGAAGTGCAAACCAGCGGTTGGTGCAGCGACAGCACCTTCGTGTTTCGCATAAATAGTTTGATATCGTTCTTCATCTTCAGGCTCTACGGCACGAGAAATATATTTAGGAAGAGGCGTTTGCCCTAACTCGGTTAATTTATTACGGAATTCTTCATAAGAACCATCATACAAAAAACGAAGAGTTCTTCCTCTGGAAGTGGTATTATCAATAACTTCGGCTACTAAACTATCATCTTTTCCAAAATAAAGTTTGTTACCTATTCTAATTTTTCTGGCAGGGTCAACCAAAACATCCCATAAACGTTGTTCTGCATTGAGTTCTCTGAGTAGAAAAACTTCGATTTTCGCCTTCGTTTTTTCTTTATTTCCGTACAATCGGGCAGGAAAAACTTTAGTATTGTTCAATACAAAAACATCTTGATCATCAAAATAATCAATAACATCTTTGAATAGTTTATGCTCAATTTCTCCCGTTTTTCGGTGCAAAACCATTAAACGAGCTTCATCACGATTCTCACTTGGGTATTCAGCTAATAACTCTTTTGGAAGGTCAAAGTTAAAATTAGATAATTTCATTTCAAACAGTGTATATTTTTTATAAAAGCGTGCAAATATACATTTTGAAGATAGGGGTTGTCAAGTAAATTATAAAATAATTTTATTTTTGATTTATAAATAATTGTAAATAAAACAATTACATTTTAAAAGAAAGAAGATTCAAAAATATTGCCACTAATAAAAAAGTCGGGGTGACTGGACTCGAACCAGCGACCACACGCACCCCATACGTGTACGCTACCAACTGCGCCACACCCCGATTTTTTTGGTGTGCAAATTTACATCTTTTTTTGAAAAAAGAAAATAATTTTAAAAAGAAAAAATCACCTGAAGAAATTTTTGTTAAAAATTAAAAACAAGTAATTGATAGTAAGTTGATTAATAAAATTTCTTTCTTTTTACAAGATTGCTTTATTATAGAAAACGACTGTGCCAGCTTTCTTCCATTGGAATTTCCCAATGTGTTTCGTACTCACCTTTTGTATTTACTAAATTATTGAATACGATTGTTTTACCAGAAACAGCTTTTTCTTTTACCATTTTTTTGAAATCGACTAAATTTTTATACGCTATAAATTCACCTTGCTTGTAACTTACGTTCATTCTGTCAAGTAAATCAACTTGAAAATCTTTTTCTAGTTGTTGAATAAATTGAGCCAAATTATCCAACGAACATCCTGAAACTGCGTGTAATTCCTGATTTACTCCTATGACAATAAATCTATTGTAACGTAATTCGTATGAGGCAGTTAGTCCAATTCCGTGAGCTGTCCAATTCTCCAAATATGTTTTGATTTTGGCGTGCAACTCTACTTGTTCTACTTCTGTGAAACTGCGATTACTTTGGTATATCCAAATTCGTGAACTTTCAGGTAATTCTTTAAAATCTATATACATTTTCTATCTATTTATATAATAATCAATATATTAAAAAGCAAAATCAATTTTTATCTTTATAATCTTAATACTTTTGCGAGCACAAAATTACAATATTTTATAGAATCAATTATATTTTTAATGAAATGGAAATGAAATTTGTCTTTTTGAAAAAGTAGTCTTCTGATTTTGTTTCTGTTACATTTTCATTTTTTTAAATCTTCTTGCACACAAGAATAAAAAGATATACATTTGTGCGGATAAATTAAAAATAAACTATGTCGAATATTCAACAACTTACAGATTTAACTACGCAAGTACGTAGAGATATTTTACGAATGGTTCATAAAGTAAATTCAGGACATCCTGGTGGTTCGCTTGGCTGTACTGAATTTTTAGTTTGCCTTTATAACGAATTGATAGAAATTGACACGAATTTCTCAATGGATGGCAAAAACGAAGACCTTTTCTTCCTCTCTAACGGACATATTTCTCCCGTGTTTTACAGCGTTTTAGCTCGCAGAGGCTATTTCCCCATTAGTGAATTAAATACGTTTCGTTTGCTAAATTCTCGTTTGCAAGGGCATCCAACCCCACACGAAGGGCTGGAAGGGGTGCGTATTGCTTCAGGTTCTTTAGGGCAAGGGCTTTCTGTTGGGATTGGAGCTGCACTGACCAAAAAACTCAACGGTGATAAGCATTTGGTGTACACACTACACGGAGACGGCGAACTGCAAGAAGGACAAATTTGGGAAGCAGCGATGTACGCTGGCGGAAAAGGCGTCGATAACCTGATAGCTACCGTTGATTACAACAAAAAACAAATCGACGGAAGTACCGATAATGTTCTGCCATTAGGCGATTTACGAGCCAAATTTGAAGCATTCGGTTGGCAAGTAATTGATATTGAAAAAGGAAATGATATTCCTTCTATTCTTCAAGGGATGCAAAAGGCCAAATCGCTAACCGGTAAAGGAAAACCCGTATGTGTACTTCTGCATACCGAGATGGGGAATGGTGTAGATTTTATGATGGGCACACACGCTTGGCACGGAAAAGCACCGAATGATGAGCAACTTGCCAAAGCCCTCGCTCAAAATCCTGAAACATTAGGAGATTACTAAAAAATTATCTGCCTAAAAGCATAAATCTTGCTAAAATGAAAGAAACAGAGTTCGATTTTTTCGAAAAACTTAAGGAAGTAATGAACTATGTAATTTTTAATATACAAGGAAGTAATTTTACTTTATTGACATTGGTATATTTAATAGTTTCTATTACTGTTTTGATTTTTGCTTCGAGGAAAATCACGTATTTTCTGGAACATAAATTCTTTGTAGGTCGCATCGCAGAAAAAGGAAATCGTTCTGCGATTGTGACTATAATTCGATATTTGATTTTGCTATTTGGCTTTCTGTTCATTTTTAAATCAGCAGGATTTGAATTAGGGGCTTTCAGTTGGCTTTTTGGGGCATTGGGTGTCGGTATCGGATTTGGTTTACAGAACATTACCAATAATTTTATATCAGGGATAATTATTCTTTTTGAACGTCCAATCAAGATAGGTGACCGCATTCAGGTCGGAGATATTTCAGGAGATGTTATTTCTATTTCAATGCGTTCCACTACGATTGTTACTAACGATAATATTTCGGTAATTGTACCTAATTCTCAGTTTATTAACGGAAATGTAACGAATTGGTCGCATAATGATCGTTTGGTTCGTTTTCATTATCCTGTGGGAGTTGCTTATAAAGAAGACCCTGAAAAAGTGAAAAATATTGTTCTGGAAATAGCTAAAAATCATTCCGGCGTATTGAAAGACCCGGCTCCGGCTTTTTGGTTTGTTGAATACGGCGATAATTCACTAAACTTTGAGCTTGTTGTCTGGACATCTACCTATATTCAAAAGCCAATCGTTTTAAAAAGCGAATTGTACTATGAAATTTTTAAGGAATTTACAAAACATAATATCGAAATTCCTTTCCCACAACGCGATTTACACATACGTTCGGGATTGAATAATATTTAAATTTAATAAAAATGAATTAACTATGAGTGCAATGAATGACACAAATGAGAAACCTAAAAGTATTTTAGAACAAACTAAAGAGTTTCTCTCTGAATTGATGAATATTCGTCAAGACACCGACAGAAAAGCTACCATCGAAAGTATAAAAGCCGACATTTCCTTTAAAGGACACACCTCTTGGATTTTGATTTGCTCCATCGTAATTGCATCATTAGGATTAAATGCCAATTCAACAGCTGTAATTATCGGAGCGATGTTAATTTCTCCATTGATGGGACCTATTTTAGGAATGGCTCTTTCCTTGGCTATCAATGATGTGGACTTATTACGACGAGCCGTAAAGAACTTCGGGGTGATGGTTGTCTTGAGTGTGACTTCAGCTTTTGTTTTCTTTTGGTTGTTTCCGCTTCGTGATACTTCCTCTGAACTTTTGGCACGCACCTCTCCTGATATTCGCGATGTACTAATTGCTTTTTTTGGTGGATTGGCTTTGGTAATTGCTCGTGCTAAACGCGGCACGATGGCAAGTGTTATTTTTGGAGTTGCTATTGCTACGGCGTTGATGCCACCGCTCTGTACCGTTGGTTTCTTCTTGGCTGTTGGTGATTGGAAATTGGCTTTGGGAGCTTTGTATTTATTCTTAATCAACACCATTTTTATTGGTTTGGCTACATTTTTGGTACTTCGTTTCTTACGTTTACCAATGGTGGTTTATGCAAATTCTTCCAAACGTAAACGAATTTCAAACATAGCTTACATTTGTGCTACTTTGGTAATGGTTCCTGCCGGATATACTTTTTACGAGGTTTGGAGAGTTTCCCAATTTAAAAATAACGCCAATACTTTCATTGAAACCAGCATCGAAACGTACGAGTTTGACGGAGGTCGTTTCTTAAAAGACCTTTCAAAAGTGGAATATAATAACGGAAATCCTTACATTGAACTGGTTTTCTTTGGTGACATTCCTATTCCTGATGAGGTAAAAACCCTTTGGAATAACCAAAAAGAAGCTTATCCGTATTTGAAAAATACAGAGTTACGTATCTTGAATGATAGCCGAGAGCGTGACCAAAGTCTGTACGTTCAGGAGTTGTATAATACTAATAAAGAACAACTTATTTCAAGCCAAAGTAAGATAAAATTACTGCAAGACCAAGTGGAAACTTTGGGCAAATACAACAAGGAAGCTGCTAAATTCCAACAAATCACGAAGGAAATAGCTGTAAATTATGAGGATATTGCTTCTGTTTCATTTGCTAACGAACTGAAAAGTAACTTCAAGAAGATAGATACAATTCCTGTTTTTCGTATTCAATGGAAAAAGGAACCCAAAAAAGATGAACGAAAAGCTGAAATAGAAAAACTAAGAAAATGGCTTTCAACTCGCTTGAACAATAAAAAAGTTTTAGTGAAAGAAGAAAATTAACGACAAACTAATACAATAATTCAAAATAAAAAGAAATAATTATTATGACAAGAAAATTAACAAAAATGATTTATGCAGTAGTTATTGCTTTATCAATGTCTTGTTCAAAAAACGAAGACAATAACGATAACTCACAACCACTTTATTGGGAAATAGATGAACAACGTTTCACGGCGGAAGGAGGAAAAGCGTTCGATAACGGAGCATCCATTTCGGTGTACGTAACTCCACATCCGAGTAATTGCTCGTCCAAAGTCTATGAATATGACAATTATTTAAACGTAGAAATCCCAAAAAATGCCGACAAAAATGAATATAATGTTGTTTTCGGGCGTAAGGGAAGTATTCCTATGAATGCTTTAAACAGTAAAATTCGTTATAAATATGATGACAAACAAGTAACTATTTGGGTAGAAGCAAAAACAATTTCAGGTCATAAAGCTGAAGGAAAATATACCGTTCCGTATTGCAAATAAAGAACATTTAGGGCACATATGTATTTATCGAACCTTAATTTTAAAAACATCAAACCATAATGAACGTATCAAAATTAGCACAAAATTTAATCGGTTCTGAGATTGTAAAGATTGGAAACGAAGTAAACGACCTCAAAGCAAAAGGCGAAAAAATCACAAATTTAACTATTGGCGATTTGGATTCGAATATTTATCCCATTCCTGATGAGCTGAAAGCCGGAATCCAAAAAGCGTATGTCGACAATCTTACGAACTATCCTCCTGCGAGTGGTATCCTTTCGCTTCGGGAAAATGTTTCAAAAGACCTCAAACAACGTTACGCATTGGAGTACTCGGCGAAAGATATTCTTATCGCAGGAGGTTCGCGTCCGTTGATTTACGCAACCTTTAAAACTATTGTAGATGAGGGCGATAAAGTAATTTATCCTGTACCTTCGTGGAACAACAATCACTATTCGTATTTGAATTCTGCTCAGAAAGTAGAACTGGAAGTTAAGCCTGAAAACAACTTCTTACCTACGGCGGAAGAGCTACGTCCGCACCTGAAAGATGCCGTTCTGTTAGCACTTTGTTCGCCACTTAATCCGACAGGAACGATGTTTTCCGAGCATCAACTCAGAGAAATTTGCGAACTTATTGTGGAAGAAAACCGCAAACGTGGAGCAGACGAAAAGCCCCTTTACTTGATGTATGACCAAATTTATGCGATGCTTACCTTTGGAGAAAAACACTTTAATCCGGTAAGTTTAGTCCCTGAAATGAAGCCTTATACGGTATTTATCGACGGTTCTTCCAAATGTTTTGCGGCTACGGGCGTTCGCGTGGGCTGGGCTTTTGGTCCTTCGGAAATCATCGGTAAAATGGCGGCTCTACTTACGCACGTTGGGGCGTGGGCTCCGAAACCCGAACAACAGGCGATGGCTCAGTTCCTTACTGATACTAAAGCAGTTGACGCATTCGTAAATGATTTCAAAGGAAAGATTAAACATAGTTTGGAAACCCTACACGAAGGCATTCAGGCATTGAAACAAAAAGGATATGCTGTGGAAAGCATTCGTCCGATGGGAGCTTTGTACTTAACCATTCAGTTGGATTATGTTGGAAAAACCACCCCGAAAGGCGAGAAACTTAACGATACAACCGACTTGGTTTTCTATCTGATTAAGGAAGCCGGAATGGCATTAGTTCCGTTTTCTGCCTTTGGAAATAGCCGAACAATGCCTTGGTTTAGAGCTTCGGCGGGCGGATGTTCGTTGCAAGATATTAAGGACGTTCTCCCAAGATTAGAGAAAGCCTTAAGCGAATTGAAATAGAAAAACAACAATCAAACGGAGCAAAGTTTTCAACGAAAAAAAGCATAAAATCAGACTTTGCTCCGCTTATTGGTTTCAAATCTCAACTAAAATCATCACATCTTATATATATTATAAACTTTAAAAAACTTATTATTATGGCAGTAAAATACAATATCGTAGAAAGAAAAAACCTTTTAGACAAAGAAGCTAAACCTAAATTTTATGCAAGTGCAAAAGCAGACGGCGAAATATCTTTCCGTGCTCTTGCTAAAGAAATTGCGACAGGTTCATCAACCGTGTCGGACACAGATGTTTTAGCAGTATTAAATGATTTGACCAAAGTATTAGTAAAACATCTTTCGGAAGGACGTATCGTTCGGTTAGGCGACTTCGGGAGTTTCAGAATTACTATCTCAAGTGAAGGTGCAGAATCCTCGGAGAAATTTAATCCTGCTTTAATTAAAAGCAATAAAATTCAGTTTACACCCGGAGTGGATTTAAAGGAAATGCAACGCGTTATCAAATACGAAAAATACAAAAAATAATTTTATTTTCAGAAAGAAGTCTCAATTCATTGATATACGAGTAAGTGTATTTTTAAAATTATATGTATATATCTTATCGAAGATATATATATAAGTTTATAAAAATATATATACAAGTTGATGAAGTTTTATATATAAAATAAATGACTTATATTTTAAGTTATAAGTTTTATTATTTTTTATATTGAATAATAAATACAAATGATTAAAAATGAGTTACAAAATATCCTTTCAGGAAAGGGCGAAGTTAAGTATGGAGAACCTATCCAAACAATTGCCTGTTACCTTAGAAGAAGCTCGGGAACAAGTACAATGGTTGAAGAAAAAGAGCAAAACAAAAGTAAGGAAACGGAGAAACTCTGCCAATGGATAGAAGAAAATAATTTATGGATTCACACCATTGACATTGATAAGTTTATATCGCAAGGTGCAGAACAAAAGGTATATTTGCATCAGGAAGAGTATGTAATAAAACTTAATGACAGTATTTACTACCTATCTTGGTTGGATTACTTTTATAATTTGCTTTTAAATAATTATTTTTTTCCGGATACTGCATACAAGTTATTAGGATTTTATAAAGATAAAAATATTTTATATGCAGTTGTACAACAGAAATTTGTAAAAGCAACCGAATTAACTTCATTAGAAAATGTAAGAGAATTTATGGCTAATAATGGATTTCAACTTATCCGAAATAATGATTATAAAAACCAAGAATTAGGAATTATACTCGAAGATTTACACGATGAGAATGTACTTACTGTTGATGGAGTTTTGGCTTTTATTGATACTGTTTTCTATTTGGAAGATAGTTTTTGGGAATAATAATAGTTTATATTTTTAAAATTCAACACAATGAAAAGATTAGTTTTTATATTATTGTCGATAGTTATGTTATCGTGCAATAAAGAAAGTGAACCGAACAGACAAGAGTTTCTTGAGCTATTTAAACGAGAAAGAAATATTCCACAAGATATTTCTATTGAGAGAATTTCATTAGGAAAAGATTTTGAAATTGTTGTAGGAAAGAAAGATTTTGAGTTGTTTTTATATAAAATTCAGAATAAAAAAATCGTAGTTTCACACAAAGAGCCTATTCCTAAAGAAGTAAAAAAAGGAGAAAAAACGTATTTAGTAAAGGGTTTTACACCTAACATAAGTCGATTAAAAGAAAATGGTTTCATTTGGATTGATATAACACGTGATTGGGCGGAACAAGGAAATACTTCGGTAAATCCGTATTATATACTTTTTTCTTTTGTGCTTCATAAGGATATTTTTGTTAAAATAGATAATAAATCCTATGATTGGAACGGCGATATTCTTGATATACGTAGTTGGAATAATTCGAATTTTCTTGTTCAAGTAACTGGAAATTCCGATAGAGATTTTTATATTTACAATGATAAATGGCAGTTCTTGTTTAAGGCAAAATCAAAATCCTTAATTAATCCTGACAAAATATATGCGTTAAATCAGGAAGAAGCTATTGAGTTCGGAGATGAAAAACATCTATTTAAAAGGATAAATATTAAAGATAATAATATTGTTTGGCAAATTGATTCTGAGAAAATATTTCCTGCTAAAAGAGTGTTTCTAAGCCGAGTAACTCAAGTAAATAAAGCTGAAAATATTTGGACTTTTATAGTAAATTATACACTTCAGTATGAAGATAATGAGAAACAAGAACAGTTTGAAGAAGGAACAAAAACAATTAAAATAGACATTAATAACGGAAAAATCATCGAATAAATACAATTATGAAATATACAGACACAGGAAAGAAGGATACTCGAAGCGGTTTCGGGGCGGGATTGGCTGAGCTTGGGCGTACCAATCCTAACGTAGTGGCACTTTGTGCTGACCTTATCGGGTCGCTCAAAATGGAGAAGTTTATTGAAGAAAACCCTGAGCGTTTCTTCCAAATTGGTATTGCAGAAGCCAATATGATGGGCATCGCGGCGGGACTTACCATCGGAGGAAAAATTCCGTTTACGGGTACATTTGCCGCATTTTCAACGGGAAGGGTGTATGACCAAATCCGTCAGTCGATTGCATATTCAGGCAAAAATGTAAAGATTTGTGCCTCACACGCAGGACTTACATTAGGGGAAGACGGAGCAACGCACCAAATTTTGGAAGACATCGGTCTGATGAAAATGCTCCCCGGAATGGTAGTTATCAATCCGTGCGACTATAATCAAACCAAAGCGGCTACTATTGCCATTGCCGATTATGTAGGTCCGGTTTACTTGCGTTTCGGGCGTCCGACGGTAGCAAATTTTACTCCGGAAGACCAAAAATTTGAAATCGGTAAAGGAATTCTTCTCACCGAAGGGAAAGACGTAACTATCGTCGCCACAGGACATTTAGTTTGGGAAGCCTTACTTGCTGCTGATGAATTGGAAAAGCAAGGTATTTCTGCCGAAGTAATTAACATTCACACCATAAAACCTTTGGACGAGGAAATTATTTTAAATTCCGTAAAGAAAACCAAATGTATCGTTACTTGTGAAGAACACAATTACTACGGAGGATTAGGCGAAAGCGTATCGCGTGTTCTTGCACAAAGGTTCCCTATTCCGCAAGAACTGGTAGCGGTGAATGACACATTCGGAGAATCGGGAACACCTGCCGAACTAATGAAAAAATACGGACTCGATAAAGACGGCATTCTAAAAGCTGTGGAGAAAGTATTGAAACGAAAGTAATTCGGAAAAGAAATATACATTTTATCTAAAATAAAACGGGCTGAGAATGAATTTTTTCAGCCTGTTTGTTTTAATTTTATTGATAAAAAACCAATTACGTAAAAAGATTGCGTATGGTTATTCTAATTTTGTTGCGTAATCAAAATACAATAAATCTGATGAAAATAAAAACACGTCCGGAAAAAAATACGCCTAAAGTAAGTAAGCCTATACGGTTACTTATAGAAGAAGCCTATGATATTTTTCAATATTCACTTAATGGAACACTAAATGTATGTACTCCGTGTTGTGTATCTTCGGAGAGAATGCAAGAACTTTTACGAACTCCTGTATGCGAACTTTCTGCGTCTGCCATTTATGATTACTTAGATGCTGTACATTATGATGAGACGGGATATGAAATCAAACACTTCTTACCTCGAATACTTGAACTATTAGCGGAAGATGCAACAATAAGACATTCTACCGAAATTATATTGGACAAATGCCATTTTGAAAAAGATTGTTGGCGACAAACCGAGTTGGATTTTATGAAACGCTTTTCGGCAGAATTCATAAGATATATACTTACAAATTACAATAAAAGTCAGGGAGATAATGCAATAAATTATATCTTGATGTTTGATTTAGCGGGACTTCCAACTGAACATCTGCTCGGAATTTGGGAAAGTAAACTAACCTCTTCCCCACTTGCTCTCGAACATTTACAGATAATGATGTATTATTATGTTGATTCTGATGGTTATTATTCTCATTCTTTTTCGGATAATCCTGAGTTTAATAATCAAATACAAAATTGGATAACAAGCACTAAACTTGCTAAAATTGTACTACCCATCATTGAAAAAGAATATTTTGAAAATCCTAATCTTACGGAAGAATCTCGCTATTATTTGGATTTACTTTACGGAAAATTTGAACGTAATTTCCGATAAATTATATTTTGGAAGAGATTCAAAAAGTATGAATGTCTTAAAAAAAGAGAATATTTCTGTCAGGCTGAGCGAAGTCGAAGCCTCATTATTACAAGGTTTCGACTTAGTTTAGCCTGACAATAACTATCATTATACTTTTTCATAACACGACCTATATTTTCAAAGTTGCTTTAATGAGCTTTGTGTTTCCGTTGTCATCGTCAGTTATAAAGACAACGTTCGTATTACGAGTTGATTTTGACGGCAATATAGTAACGGATTCTACCTTTATGGGATTTTCACTCGGAATAAAATTATAATGAGTTACTTTTGCCTTTTGAAAATCGGAAATATCAATTATTCCTGCTAAGCTTCCAATAATCTCTCCATCGTTGTAGGTATCATCGGTAGCTTCAACCGAAGCCGTAAAAAGAATCTTCGATTTATCAAAAAACGTAGCTCCTGAAAAACCTGCTTCAATGCCCTCAATTTTAGGAAGAGAAACCTGAATTATTTCAATCTTGGGAAGATTTTCTGTTTTTAAATATGATATAAATTCCTGATAGTCAAACTTTATTATAATATTATTCGTTCTATTGAATAGATATAAAAATCCGTCAGAAAAAGCAGTTGCTTCAATATTTAATTCCAAATCTTTTAACAGTGGTAATTCTCTTAAATGAGTATAAAGCATTGAAATAGAATATCTTTCTATCGTTGATTCGTTCAAAAAAACTCGTACAAATACATCACGTTGTGGCGATTTGGAGCCTGATCCAAAGATGACAAGTTCATTTTCCGAAATGATTTCCAGAGTTTCAAAATCAGCTTTCTTTTTCTTTTTGATGCGATTGCTTTTAAAATCTTCTGTGGGAACTTCCAATAGTGAAATTTTATTTTCTACCTGAAAATCCGAATCTATAACATACAAAAACGGACTATCATCACCAATGGCATACAATTTTTCCCCATTTGCTCCCAATCCCGAACCGCTGGGAAAATCTTCTATATTACTGATTTTCTGTATTTTTATTTTCATTCTTTTTTGAGCGTAAATATTTAATGAACATAAACAAGCTGCCAACAAACAAGTTAAAACTCTTCTCATAAAATTACTTTTTAACCAAAACCACTCCAACTCTTTTTTTCGCCATTGCGTACAAGAATATAAACAAACTCAAAAATAGTGAAATTCTTGCCAAATAATCACCCGCTTTTACATAAAATGTTATTTTATCATTCAGATTGATAGTACTTCGCAAGCTTCCTTGCCTTTCGTAAGCCAATGAATTGGTAATTTCACCCCGCTGATTGATAAAGGCGGAAATTCCCGTGTTGGCACTTCGGGCAATACTACGACGAGTTTCAATGGCACGCAATTGAGCATAACTTAATAACTGTTTGTGTCCTTGTGTGTTCTTCCACCAAGCATCATTTGTAAGAATTGCTAAGAAATTAGCTCCTTTTTTTATATAATCGGTTACAAATTCACCATAAATGGATTCATAACAAATAATAGGAGCTGCTTTTCCTTCCGTTTTTTCACCCAAAAAGACACTTCGCTCCTGCTGAGTGGTTTTTAAGGCAACTGTTCCTCCCAAATCTATCAAAGTTTCACCTAAAATAGGTTTTAAAACGCTTTGATATGGAAAATTTTCAACTCCAACTACTAATTTTGATTTGTGATACAAAGGAATTGAATCATTTCTGTTTAGCAAAAAAGCTGAATTGTAATCATTATACCAAATGTCTGCTCTTTCCAAATAATTACTTTGCTCAGTTATTTTAGATTTTTCTTTGAAGAAATCAATCATCGCAATACCTCCGACAACGTTCAAATTCGGATATTTCAGCACCATTGAACGTAAAATGGAAAATTCCCACGAATTTTGTAAGTTTTCAAACTTAACATTATCCGCAAAAACCGTTTCAGGAGTGATGATAAAATTAACTTTTTCATCTAATAATTTTTCAGAAAGATTTACTAATAATTGTGCTATATCTTGATTTGAAATCTGATATTTTTCAAAATAAGGGTCAATATTTGGCTGTAAAACGATTACATCAATAGGATTTCGCTCCTCTTTATAGTTGATATACATAAAATAAGATACCAAAACAGGCACAGCGAAGCATAAAACTGAAATCCCGACACCTTTTGCAAGAATTTTTCTATTTTTTTGCTCAAAATATGATTTAATAAACGAAAAAAGTAAAATATTTACAAATAAAACCCATAAACTACCTCCAAAAACTCCCGTATATTCGTACCATTGAACCCAAGTAATTTTTCCGGAAAAAACATTTCCTAAATTAAGCCAAGGCCACGAAACATCCCACGTTAAATGAAATTTTTCAAAAGATAACCATATTGTAATCAGGAAGATAAATGCTGTTTTTTGAGGTAATTTTTTTGCAATAATATGGTAAAGCAAAAATGTAATGGTCATCAATAATGTGTTTGCTAAAATTGCAAAAACTGCTCCGCCTTTGGTTGAATGCCATATCCACCACGTGGTAATTATATTCCAAATAAGAAAAGATAAATAACTGATTACAAACACTTTTCTTTTTGTTTGTTTGTATTTTACACGTATGTTTTGTTCAGCCAATAACAGTGGAACAAAAGCAATGAAAATCAGTGCCGTAAAACCGTATGTAGGCCAAGAGAGAGCCAAAAGAAATCCTGATAATATTGCTAATAGTAGATTTTTTTTCATTTTTGCTTTTAAGTTTTTATTAAAAATGTATTTTACTTCCTAAAAAACAAGCTGCAATTCCCAATAAAACACTACCTGAAACGTAAAAAATTGCTTTTATTGGTTCATTATTTTGAAAAAGTTGAAGTGTTTCGAGCGAAAAAGTTGAAAAAGTAGTGAATCCTCCTAAAATTCCGGTCATTAATAAGTACTGTAATGCTCCAAATTGTGATTTTTCCTTAAAATAAGTAAAAAAAATACCTATCAAAAAACATCCAATGATATTTACAGTCATAATTCCGATAGGAAAGTGCAGAGTTTTGTCAAATTTTATGTTTAAAATAAAAGAAATGATTACTCTCAAAATCCCACCTATGAAACTTCCCAAGCCTGACACTAAAATCAGCTTAATCATTTTATTTTAAAATTAAATTTATAACAATCAATACATTATAAATTTATTCAAATATTTTTTGAATATTTTTATATGATTTTTTGATTAGCTCTTGAACTTCATCAGGCTTTTTCCAACAAACCATTTCTATATCTTCCTCAATTTGGGCTTTAAGAACACCTTTGTATTTCGTTTCCATATCATACCAATATGTTTCTTTCAAAAAATATTTCCCATCTTGCTTAAAAATATGATAGGTTATGGTTCTAAATCGTATCAAATTCAGCTTCTTAACTCCTGTTTCTTCTTCTACTTCACGCAAAGCACAAACGGCGATATTCTCTCCTTTTTCTTTTTTCCCTTTTGGTAAATCCCATTTTCCTCGTCTTTTCATCACCAGAATTTCCCCTTTTTTGTTGGTTACGATTCCTCCTCCAGCTTTGATGACATCTATTTTCTTCTTGAACTTTTTAAGAAGTTTTTCCTCATTAGGATGATAAAGATAGATTTTTTCAACACCTTTTTTATTCAATTCTGACATAATAAAATCGATTGTTACATCTTTTAGTCGAAAAAATTTGATATTGTTAATATTTTCTTCTATATTTGTCAGAATAATAGATTTATCATTTACAAAAATTTCATACATAACAAAAAATGATTTTAAATAGTAATACCGCACAAAAAACGGCTGATTTTTTATTGCAAATAAAAGCAATAAAATTGAATTCTGAAAATTCTTTTACGTGGGCTTCAGGTTGGAAATCTCCAATTTATTGTGATAATCGTATAATACTCTCATATCCAGAGGTTAGAAATTTTGTAACCTCAGAGATGGTAAAACAAATCAGAGAAAAATATCCAAATGTGGAAGTAATTGCCGGTGTTGCTACGGGAGCCATCGGTATCGGAATGCTTGTGGCAAATCAGTTAGGACTACCTTTCATTTATGTACGTCCTGAGCCTAAAAAACACGGCAGGCAAAATCAAATTGAAGGGCTTTTGGAAGCAAACCAAAATGTGGTTGTAATTGAAGACCTCATCAGTACCGGAATGAGTAGTTTAAATGCCGTTAAAGCATTGAAAGACAGTCAGGCTAATGTGTTGGGAATGATAGCTATTTTCTCTTACGGATTTGATGTGGCTAACTCCAATTTTGCAAATGAAAAAGTAAATTTACACACGTTAGGGGATTATGAAAGTTTACTTTTACAAGCATTAAAAATAGGATATATTTCTGAAAATGAATTAGAAACATTAAAGGAATGGAGAGAAAATCCATCACAATGGAAACAATAAATTAATCCAATGTGTAAAATCCAAATTTAGAATTGAAAAAATAGAAATTCAATTTTGCCTCTTTTTTAACTTTATATTAAAAAAATAATGAATTTAGAAAGTTCGAAAGTAACCGTACCAAAAAGCCAACAAGAATTATTTGATTTGTTGGAAAATATGAAAAACTTTGAAAAATTAATGCCCGATTCCATTAGCAAGTTTCAGATACTCAATGAAAATTCTTTTCTGTTTGCATTGAAAGGAATGCCTGAAATTGCATTGGAAAAGAAGAGCAGTACGCCAAATTCACAAATTGTTTTGGGAGCAAAAAGTGATAAAGTTCCGTTTACACTTACTGCAAATTTATTGAAAAAATCTGAAAATCAGACGGAAGCACAACTTCTCTTTCAAGGAAATTTTAATCCAATGATGGCAATGATGATTAAATCTCCTATTTCAAAATTCATTGAAACTTTGGCAAATAAAATGAAAGATTTATAGCATTAAAAAGAATGATTTTAAGAATTTTTCAAAAAAATCATTCTTTTGTTTTTTCTCTTAGTATGATTTTAGATAGAAAAATCCAGGATTTTATCACCGAAAATTTAAATATAAACATCTCCGATTTATTGCTTAAAAAAACTGTTTTTGAAGGAATTAGTAATAAATATTTGGCTCAACAAATTATCGGAAGAAACACTGCTTCCAAAAAATTTCCTTTTTTAAATCAACCCAATATTCTTTTCCCTCCACAACTTAATTTGGAGCAAGCCTCTTCACAGCAAACAGCTGAATTTAAGTCTGTTGGAATGCAGGGAAAACGTTTTTTAGATTTGACTTGCGGACTGGGAATAGATGCCTTTTTTCTGTCTAAAAATTTTGAAGAAGTACATTTGGTAGAGCAAAATCCGGAACTTCTAAAATTAGTACAACATAATTGGTTGATTTTAGGTAGAAAAGCGAACTTTCATCAAGAATCTTTATATGAATTTTTACAAAAAAATTCAGAAAAATTCGATTTGATTTTCATCGACCCTGCAAGAAGAGACGAAAACAACAAGAAAAAATTTCTTTTGGAGGAGCTTTCCCCAAACTTATTGGATATTCAACCTGCACTTTGGAAAATCGCAGACCAAATTTTAATAAAACTATCGCCTTTAATCGACTTAAAATATTTACTTTCAGTATTTCCAAATGTAAAACGTATTGATATAGTGTCCGTTAAAAATGAAGTAAAAGAAGTTCTTGTTTTACAAAATCAAGATAAAGCAAACGATAAAGCTCTTTGCCGATGTGTAAATTTAGGAACTGATGAACCTATATTTTCCTTCTTCTTTGAAGATGCCGAAAATGTAACGATTTCTTTTTCAGTCCCTAAAGAATATATATACATTCCTAATAATAGTTTGTTAAAATCAGGAGCTTTCAACTTGATTTCCAAATATTTTAATTTAGAAAAATTGCATCCCAATACACATTTATATACTTCCGAACAAATAAATCCTAATTTCCCGGGAAGAATCTTAAAATCAGAAATTATTTCAACAAAAAGTATTGAAAAAGGAAGTAGATACAATGTAATTTCCAAAAATCATCCATTATCAGCTGATGAAATTAAGAAAAAATACAAACTTAAGGACGGAGGCGATAGATATTTAATTTTTACGCAATCTGTTAAAGGAAAGGAAATTATCTTAGGAAATCCTATATAATTAGTTTCTTTTTCTGTTTAATAACGGAAGTAGTATAAAAGATATGCCACCAAAAAATAAAGTCATAAAAAATTGCGAAACCCAAACAATCCATCCGAAAGCCGTTCCTGTAACTAATGGTATTCCAAAAAGTAAAAGAATTTCTGCAATAAAAAATGGATACGAACCAAAGCCCCCATTGGTGAAAGCAATTGCAAAACTACCTACTACAAAGGCAGTTAGAACCGTAGATAGCTCAACATCACTAGTTTCAGGCAAAGCAAAAAACGGAGCATAAAACATCAAAAAATACATTCCCCATATAAAAAATGTATGTAAAATAAACATTTTTCGTTGTTTTAATTTTACGATTGAAAATATTCCTTCTTTTAAACCGAGAAGAAAATTACTAATTTTATCTGCAAATGAATTTTTTGATTTATAAAGCCACCACAAAAATCCTCCACCAAGAACGAACCCAATTCCTCCGATAAGCATTAATTTTTTAAAAGGAACTCTTGAAAGTAAAAAATCACTTATCAAATCGAATTGAATTAAAAACGCTGATAATGTGAATAATAACAACAAAATCATATCTACAATACGCTCAGAAATAATCGTTCCGAAAGACTTATCAAAAGGGACATTATCATAACGATTGATTACTAAGGCACGTGAAACTTCACCTGAACGAGGAATTGTAATATTTACTAAATAACCAATAAAAACAGCCATAATTCTGTTTGTAGTCTTCGCTCTGTATCCTAACGAACTGATTAACAATTGCCAACGAACTGCCCTTGAAATATGACTTAAAAATCCCAAAAAGATGGAAAGACCAATATAAAAGTAATTGGTGTCTATAAACTTTGTCTTGATTTCAACAAGTTGTTCCTCAGTAAATTGGCTATACGCATACCAACACAAGAAGACACCCAACAATAGAGGAACAAGAGTTTTTACAAGTTTCATCTTTCTGGAAATTAGTTTATTATGTTATTCTATTTTGTTTGTTTTCTCATTTGGGAAAATAATTGAGGGCTTAAATTGTTTTGCTTCTTCAAAATCCATAATTCCGTAAGAAATAATAATAATAACATCTCCTCTTTGTACTTTGCGAGCAGCAGGACCATTCAATACAATTTCTCCAGAATTGCGTTTTCCTTTTATAATATAAGTTTCTAAACGTTCGCCGTTATTCACGTTCACAATTGCAACCTTTTCGCCTTCAATCATATTGGCTGCATCAAGTAAATCCTCGTCAATTGTGATACTGCCAACATAGTTTAAGTCAGCTCCTGTAACCGTAACTCTGTGAATTTTAGATTTTAATACTTCTATTTGCATTTTTATTATTTGAAAATTCGGGCAAAGATAGAATTAAAAGTCGAAAGTTAAAAACCGAACATATGTTATTTAATCCTAAAGATAAAATAAAAAAGCATAAAGAAAATGAATCCTTTATGCTTTTATTTATCAGTTATTTTATTTCAAAAAAGAATTATTGTCCTAACAATCCTTTAACTCTTTGGAAATTAGCACTATCTCCTAAGGCTCCATAGATATTTTTTAATTGCTCCAAGATACTTTCATTTTTACCTTGTGTTTTATAAAAATTCTCTAGAATTTCAGCACCTTTTTTAAAGAATTCATCTTTTTTAAGTCTTAATTCCTCATATTTTGCAATATCTGCTTTTGAATTTCCTAAAGAGTTCATCTGCTCAACCAAAGCATTTCCTTCATTGATATAGGTTGTTGAAATATTTAACACAGCATCTGCATAATCAGGTTTGATGCTCAAAGCTTGTTGAAACGCCTTACGAGCCTCTTCCAAATGATTTTGTTGCATATTAATAACACCTATATTATACTGTAAATCAGGGTTTTTAGGCTCTAATTTAGCTGCTTCTTGCATCAACTCTTTGAACTTATCTTTATTATCCAACTGCATATAAATGCTTGCTTCTTGAACTATCAAATTTGCATCATTTGGATATCTTTTTCTAGCTTCTGCAAATGCAGCCAAAGCTTCATCATTTTTCCCTTGTTCTACATAAATGTACGCAATGTTTTTGACAATATCAGCACGTTTTGAAGGAGTTTTTTCAGTTCTTGGATTTGTGTGAGTACCTCCTTTTACCATTAAATCACGCTGATTTTTAGTTGAGAAAGCTTCTTCTTTTCCCGTTTGCTTTTCTTTTGCATAGTAAAGAACTTCTGTTCCGTCATAGTTTAAATCCTTTAACTCTTTATAATATTTTAAAGCAGCATCATAGTTTTTGTCTTGTACGGCAACTAAAGCGGCATTATACAAAAAGACAGTATCACGTGGACTTAAACGATACACTTGCTCAAATGCGGTTGTAGCATTTTTAAAATCTTTTCTTCCGTAAGATTCTTGTGCTTGAGTAAGAGCAATGTTAGTTGCATCTTCCAAAAGGGGTTGTAACATTGACACATATTTCCCTTTTCCTCCCTCCAATTCTCTTACTTTAGCAAACGCAGCAGAAGCATTTTGTAAAGAAGACGCTACATTTACATTCTTTTTAGCATTAGCAAGATTCAATTGCCCTTCCAAGAAATAGTATTGAGGAGCAAACTCGCTGTTTGATGTAGCCGCACTTTTAATTCCTTCCAATGCATTTTTGGCATTTGCCAAATCTCCTTTTTTGATTTGTTTTTCTACCTCTCTAAGTTCTTTTTTTTGTCCAAACGCAACAGCCGATACCAATAATGCTGATGCAAACAATAATGATTTTTTCATCTGATTTGTTTTTGTAAGTTATTTTATAATTTTTTGATTTTTAGACTAACCAAAGCATAAACCTTGCCAAAGTCTTAATTTCTGACAAGATTTATGCAAAATTGACTATCTATACGTTATTTTCAGTTTCAGGATTTTGATTTTCTTCTGATACCGTTTCTTCCTCCTCATCTTCTTTCATCACCTTAGCAACAGCCGCGATAGAATCATTCCCTTTGATGTTTATCAAACGTACACCTTGTGTGGCACGCCCCATAATTCGTAAATCATCAATTGGTAAACGAATAGCAATTCCGGATTTGTTGATAATCATCAAATCCTCTCCCGGAAGCA
Organism: Capnocytophaga felis; assembly: GCF_009684755.1. Taxonomy (GTDB): domain Bacteria; phylum Bacteroidota; class Bacteroidia; order Flavobacteriales; family Flavobacteriaceae; genus Capnocytophaga; species Capnocytophaga felis. The sequence continues at coordinate 66,781 of NZ_BLBC01000014.1, read as the reverse complement.
CGCTCTTGATTGCCACCAAATTCCCTGTTTTTTCAGTGATGGAAATCGTTTTGACTCCTTTTCCTCCACGATTTGTAATTCGGTAAACAGCCTCTCCTGTTTCCGGTTCATCAATATAAGAACGTTTTCCGTATCCGTTTTCCGAAACTACAAGTACAGTTTCTTCCAATGGATTTTCAATTGCAATCATTCCTATAACCTCATCATTTTCAACATCTAAATCAATTCCTCGAACACCTTGCGAATTTCTACCTACGGCGCGTACTTTCTCTTCCTCAAAACGAATAGCCCTACCCGATTTCACAGCCAACATCAGCTGACTTCTACCAGAAGTAAGTTTTGCTTCAAGCAATTCATCTCCGTCCTTGATTGTGATTGCATTAATACCATTCTGACGAGGACGAGAGTATTGCTCCAACAAAGTTTTCTTAACGATACCTTGTTTCGTAGCCATAATCAAATAATTATTATTGATATATTCCTCATCTTTAAGGTTTTGAACACTTACAAAGGCTTTTACTTTATCATCTTGCTCAATATTGATAAGATTTTGAATAGCTCGTCCTTTGGCTGTTTTACCTCCTTCCGGAATTTCGTAAACTCGCATCCAGAAACATTTTCCTTTCTGAGTAAAGAATAACATATATTGGTGGTTCGAACTCACAAACAAATGTTCCAAAAAGTCTTGGTCACGCGTATTTGAAGCCTTTTGACCAACACCACCTCTGTTTTGTGTTTTGTACTCATTTAAAGATGTACGCTTGATGTATCCTGCGTGTGTGATGGTAATTACCATTGTTTCATCAGGAATCATATCCTCCACACTAAATTCTCCTCCTGCGTATTCGATTTGAGAACGACGAACATCGCCATATTTCTCTTTAATTTCAAGAAGTTCCTCTTTAATAATTTCGGTACGACGTTCCTTACGAGCCAAAATATCTTCTAAATCAACAATCAACTTTTTAAGTTCTTCAAATTCAGCTCGTAATTTATCTTGCTCAAGACCCGTAAGCTGACGCAAACGCATCTCAACAATCGCTCTTGATTGAATTTCAGACAGATTGAAACGTTCCATCAATCGAGTTCGAGCTACTTCAGGGCTTTCCGATGAACGAATAATCGCAATTACTTCATCAATATTATCCGAAGCAATGATTAATCCCTCTAAGATGTGAGCTCTTTCTTGTGCCTTACGAAGTTCGAATTGTGTTCTGCGATAGACCACATCATAACGGTGTTCCACAAAGTAATGAATCAACTCTTTCAAGTTTAACAATTGCGGACGACCCTTAACTAAGGCAATATTATTTACGCTGAAAGAAGATTGTAAAGCTGTGTGTTTAAACAAGTTATTTAACACTACGTTAGACACGGCATCACGCTTGAGCACATAAACAATACGCATTCCTTCGCGTCCTGATGACTCATCACGAATTTCAGCAATACCGTCCAGTTTTCCCTCTTTAATAAGGTCGGCAGTTTGTTTAACCATCAAGGCTTTATTAATCTGATACGGAATTTCTGTAACTACGATACATTCCCTTCCTTTAACCTCTTGGATATCAGCTTTAGCACGCATCACAACACGACCACGTCCTGTTTTGAAAGCTTCTCGTACTCCTTCATATCCGTAAATGATTCCTCCGGTAGGAAAATCAGGAGCTTTGATGTATTTTATTAATTCATCTATTTCAATTTCAGGATTATCTATGTAAGCAATTGTTCCGTCAACTACTTCACTTAAGTTGTGCGGAGCCATATTGGTCGCCATTCCCACCGCAATTCCTGACGAACCATTCACCAATAAATTAGGGATACGAGTGGGTAACACCGTAGGTTCTTGCAGAGTATCATCAAAGTTTAGTTGATGGTCAACGGTTTCTTTTTCAATATCAGCAAGCATATCTTCCGATATTTTTCGCATACGAGCCTCCGTATAACGCATTGCCGCTGCTGAATCTCCATCTACCGAACCGAAGTTTCCTTGCCCATCAACCAGCATATAACGCAAACTCCAAGGCTGTGCCATTCGCACCATTGTTTCATACACGGGCGAGTCTCCGTGTGGGTGATATTTACCCAGAACCTCCCCTACAATTCTCGCAGATTTTTTATATGCTTTGTTACTCAACACGCCCAACTCATACATTCCGAACAGAACGCGACGATGAACAGGCTTTAAACCATCACGAACATCCGGCAACGCCCGTGAAACAATTACCGACATTGAATAATCAATGTAAGCGGATTTCATCTCATCACCTATATCTACAGGAATGAGTTTTTCTCCTTCTGTCATAATTAATGTTTACTATTTTCTAATTTCATTCAACAAATCAACGGGCTAATGTACGAAAAAAATTGATTATGACATATATTTTCGCGTTTTTTTTATTTTTCAAAAGAAAATAGAGCTGGTGTTAAGTTAGTTACAATTTAGTAAATAAAATGCCTTTTATTGATTTAATACTAAATATTTGTAATTTATTCGGTTCAGTATTTTATAATTATTTTTTGTTTTATTTATCAAAAATAAAATTTCTTTGAGATTTAAGTTCTGTTTATTCAAATTCTATGATTTAACAAAACTTTTTTTGGCTTTATTTTTCACTTTTCACATTTTATCGTATTTTTGCCCGCTTTTAATTTTAAATACATTTTATGACTGCTATCAAAAACATAGCTATTATTGCCCACGTTGACCACGGGAAAACTACTTTGGTGGATAAAATATTGCATCATTGTGCTTTATTCAGAGAAAATCAAGAGTCCGGCGAACTTATTTTGGATAATAACGACATTGAACGCGAACGCGGAATCACGATTCTTTCCAAAAATGTTTCCGTAACTTATAAGGATACAAAAATCAACATTATAGACACGCCAGGACACGCCGATTTCGGGGGCGAGGTAGAACGTGTACTCAATATGGCGGACGGCGTTTTGCTTTTGGTTGATGCCTTTGAAGGTCCGATGCCACAAACGCGTTTCGTACTGCAAAAAGCCATCGAAATGAAGCTCAAACCCATTGTAGTGGTAAATAAAGTAGATAAGGAAAACTGTACGCCCGATGAGGTTCACGAAAAAGTGTTCGACCTGATGTTTGAACTCGGTGCCGAAGAATGGCAGTTGGATTTCCCTACCGTGTATGGTTCTGCCAAAAATAATTGGATGTCAGAAGATTGGAAAAAACCTACCGACTCTATCGCACCGCTTCTCGATATGGTTATCAAATACATTCCTTCACCAAAAATTGAAGAAGGAACTACACAAATGCTTATCACTTCGCTTGATTATTCTTCCTTTACGGGACGAATTGCCATCGGACGTTTGCAACGCGGCGTTCTCAAAAGCGGTATGAACGTTTCATTGGTAAAACGAGACGGAACTATCACCAAATCAAAGGTTAAGGAATTACACACTTTTGACGGATTGGGCAGAAAAAAAATCGATGAAATACAAGCGGGCGACATCTGTGCTATTGCCGGTTTGGAAGGTTTTGACATCGGTGATACCATTGCCGATTTTGAAAATCCGGAAGCCTTGCCAACCATCGCCATTGATGAGCCTACGATGAGTATGTTGTTCACTATCAACGATTCACCTTTCTTCGGAAAAGAAGGAAAATACGTTACCTCACGCCACATTAAGGAGCGTTTAGAAAAAGAATTGGAGAAAAATCTTGCTCTTCGTGTTGAACCTACCGATAGTGCCGACAAATTTATGGTTTTTGGGCGTGGTGTATTGCACCTTTCAGTACTTATTGAAACGATGCGTCGTGAAGGCTATGAATTGCAAATCGGTCAGCCACAAGTAATTATAAAAGAAATTGATGGCGTAAAATGCGAACCCGTTGAGGAACTGACCATCGACTTGCCTGAAAATCTGTCAGGAAGAGCCGTAGAGTTTGTAACTCTTCGCAAGGGCGAAATGCTATCAATGACCCCAAAAGGCGAGCGAATGGTAATCGAATTTATCATTCCGTCAAGAGGAATTATCGGACTTCGTAATCAGATACTTACAGTTACTGCTGGAGAAGCCATTATGGCACACCGATTTTTGGAATATCAACCTTACAAAGGCGAAATTCCTGGGCGTATCAATGGCTCGTTAATCTCAATGGAAAATGGAAAAGCCATTCCGTATTCTATTGACAAACTGCAAGATAGAGGGAAATTCTTCATCGACCCGAACGAAGATGTGTATGAAGGACAAGTAATTGGGGAAAATTCACGCGGTGATGATATGGTAGTGAACGTTACTAAAACCAAGAAACTCACCAACATACGTTCAGCCGGTGCGGACGATAAAATGCGTATTGCCCCTGCTATTAAGTTTTCGTTGGAAGAAGCGTTGGAGTACATCCAAAAAGATGAATACGTGGAGGTTACACCAAAGTCAATACGCTTGCGTAAAATCTACTTAAACGAAAACGACCGCAAACGCTACGAAAAAGAATTTAAATAACTTAAGAATTCTGTTTAAGGATAACAAAAAACCGAAAGTGTAATGCTTTCGGTTTTTTTCATTAATTTCTTTCATAATGAAAATTTTAACTTAAAGTATTTCTACATTCTTTACAATTGGATTATTCCCTTTGAAAATAAGATTTATTTTAAAATTGACAAAGTCACTGTAAATATATAGAGGAATAATTTCTCCTTCTTTGGGTTCATTGTCAAACTTCAGACGGATATTTGAGCCAGCTAAATAATTCTCCTTAGGCAATATAACTCTATCTTTATCTTGTAATTCATAGATAGAAAAAATGGGGTCAATCAGTGTTAATATTCGAGGAAGTTCTATTTTTAATTTTTTATCAGATTCTTTCCATAGGCTTGAAATTGAAGAACCTACCTCTTTTACTCCATCCCAAGAATACCAACTGACAGAAGAATTAGATTTTTTCTGTCCGCCTTGTATTCCAATGCTTTCCTCCAATATTGTTTTTAATTTATCTGCTGTTAATGAAAAGTCTTTTAAAAAGACTTCTCTCTTTTCATTTACAATTCTGTTTTTTGCATATTGTAAGTTATTAGAGATATTCAGAGCATGATTTTGTTTGTATTCAGCATCATCTACCCAACAAATTTTATCATCTGTCATAGCTATAACCCTCACGCGTGTAATATCGTTGTATTTTTTACCATTGTATTCTAATTTTATAGGGGCTAACTCTATCTGTTCGTGAGGATTTATTATGTTTTTAGCAGAGGTTTTTATTACGTCGTATTCATCTTTGTACATATCTGTGTAATGCAAACAAAGGAACAAACGAACATTTTCTAATTTTATATCAGAACGATTGTTAATGGTTACTAATATCTCATCTTCTTTATCTAAAAATTTCCAGTCCGAAGCAGGATTTACACCAACATCTATAAAAGATTGTTCCATCAACAATTGTTTAAAACTGCTGTATAAGTTATCCTCGCAATAATTCATATCTGATAATAGACAATCATAAATACCTTGATTCCCTCTTCTGAAAAAATGATTGAAAATTTCATTTTTACTTTCTTCTAACATTCCCTTTTCTACGTAATAGTTAGCCTTTAAAAAATTGGGACTAAAAATTCCGTATCCTTCCATTGTAGAACGGTAGAGTCTTAACAGATATTGTCCTTCGGGTGTTTTATTCAAATAGGTTCTGTTTCTGTAAGAATCTAATAAGTCAGTCAACATTATGGCTTGGCGAGGGTATTCTATGGCAGCTTGATCATAGTAAGATAAAGATTGCTGTACCTTGCCTTCTTTAGCACTCAGTAATCCCTTAAGTACTAATGCGGGAGCAGAACGTTCTGGATATAATTCGATGTATGTATTTAAAGTAGCTTCTGCCTCTATGAAATTTTCATTAACTTCTTCCTGTACTATTGGTAAAACTTCATCTTGTGAAATGCTTTCTATTTTTTCTTGATTTTCAATAGTTTTAATTTTAGGAGGTATATTGATTAAAGCTAAAGCCTTCAAAAGAAGTGCTTCTCTGTTATTTGGATATTTTTTCAAAATATCAGAAGTAGAATTGCGAGCCTCTTCCATTCTACCAGAATAAACTTCAAGATAAGCCTTATCTTTATTGACGCACAATAAGTCCCACTCTTTCATATATTTATAATAAATAGGAGAAAATTCTGATAGGTATTCAATATAGGCATTTTTCACTACATTAATTTCATCCTCCAATGCAGATTTTAATTCTTGTTGTTTTTGATAAGTATCAATAGCTTGAGTGCCTACTGCCTTGGCAGCGGAAAGTAATTGAAGATGGGCTTTTGCAGGGGAAACATTCATTACTAAGTCAGATATTGCAGAATTTGAACTTGGAGTTGTAGCCATATTTTTAGCCAATTCCCACATAAATGAAATCTCTTGGTGTTTCTTTTCTAACTCAAACATTTTTTGGAGAATAGGCAAAAGTTTCATTTTAGCTTCGATTACATCTTGTGCCACCAAACTGTAATCTTGTTTAGCCAGATATTCCAAAAAGTCGTAAAAATTATCGGATTGGGACTGTGCCAGTTCCAGTCCGTTCATAATGCGTACAGTTTCCTCTATATCATATTCCTTTTCTCCTTTTCTTTCTTCGGAAATTTTAGATTCTTCTTTGAGAATATTGTATGCTGGAGCAAATTCTTGGGTTGGTTGGTAATTAACCAAATCAATAGGAGATGCTTTTTCTGAATTGTAGAAGTATAAAAATGCACCCACCCCAATAATCAATAATGTTACAAAAGTAGATTTATTCATTATTCAATCTATTAAAATTTTCCCTACTCTATTACAGGCTTTTCGGGCTACGCCTTTTTTCAATGAACAAATAATAATTTTTCAATGAATGATTGTTAATTGTTCTCTACTTAGGTATTAAATAGGCTTTTCAACCCGTAAAAATACTTCTCAAAAATGCATAAAATACCCTTCGGAAATGTATTTTATACACTAAAACAATGTATTTAATACTGTTTTAAACCCTATTAAATACATTGATAAAAAGCATTCAATACCCTGATGATATCTATTAAATATAGTTATAAAACCTATTTAATAGCTTGTTTGCTATATTCTATACATTTTTAACATCCCCCTACCCCCTTTAAAGGGGGAATTTAGAAAACTCGGTCGTGTTATAAAAAGTATGATGAAAGTTCCGATTGTCAGGCTGAGCAAAGTCCGTGAAAACGGAGTATATGACGAAGCCTTGTAATTACAGGGCTTCGACTACGCTCAGCCTGACAAAAACACTTCTTTTTTTTTAAGGTATCATAATTTTTACATTACCTCTGAAAACTCAACTATTTATTCAATACCCTTTTGTTCCATTGAATAACTTCTGTGGCTTACTTTAAAAGGGAATTGTTATGCGTCTGTTTTCTTTCGTCCGCCTTTAAAGAACTGTTTTAATTGCTCGTATAAGGTTTTAATACCCGGAATGTTTTGTACGCTTAAAAATTTTACGTTTCGGTAAAAAGTTATCGAATTGTAATAATTGTCATTGTCGAGCAATACTTTAGTGTCCGAAAGTTGTTCGGTAAAGGTTTTGAGACGGATAAGGCGGGTTTCAATCTGCTGACGAGCTTGATAATCGCGGTCAAACTCGGCTTTATCCAAAAAGGAAGGCACAAACTGCGGATATTGCTCCATAAGCTCCTTGCATTTATTTACAAAAAGTTTGTTTTGTTCGGCAATGCTCCCGTATTGTCTGCGTTCGTCGGGAGTGAGGTTAAATGTTTTTCCTTTTAATACATTTTCAATGCTTTGTAAGGCTTCATCTAATTTTTGTAATTCTTCGGTGGTAAAAATTACACTGGCTAAATTTTTGTCTGTCATCGTATTAAAGTTTTATAATTAAAATTTTTACTTTCCCAATTTGCACAAAACACAAAAAACCGATTACGAGCGAAATGCCCATAGCCGGTCTGTTTGCGTTGCGTTTTGCACAGCAAATCTGTATTTTGTTTTAAAAAATTAGTTACGGAATGTTGTATATAAGCGGAAAAAGTATATACGCGTGCGAGGGTACTTTTAATTAAAGCACAAGAAAGGCGTTGCGTTGCGTTGCGTTGCGTTGCGTTGCGTTGCGTTGCGTTGCGTTGCGTTTTTGTATCAATTTGCAATGCAAATATACGGAAATTCAACAACTTAAGCAAGTTTTTAATATTGAAATTCATAAAGTTTTGAGTAGTTAAATGCTTGATTGTATTATAAAAAGTGTGATAACACTTCCGATTGTCAGGCTGAGCGAAGTCGAAGCCTTGTAATAATAAGGCTTCGACTTCGCTCAGCCTGACAGACATATCCTCTTTTTTAAGGTATCATACTTTTCACATCACTTCAAATGCTTTATATCGCTTTGTGTCAGGGTGCAAATATATATTAATTTTTCATATCTAAATGTATTCAAATGTTAAATTTTACAACTATTTTCTTATAGATATTTCTTTTTATGTTTACTAAAAGATTTTAGAATTCCTTTCATTTGGAATGTTCATTTTGCTTTTTTGAGTTTCAAGATTTTTTCTTACTTTTGCACGAATTTTAGTAAAAAGAAAAACAGCTAAAAATGAGTATTTTAAATCATTGAAAGGCTGTAAAACCCATAAAAATAATATGAAAGCAGGAATTGTAGGGCTTCCTAACGTTGGAAAATCCACTTTATTTAATTGTTTATCAAATGCCAAAGCACAGAGTGCAAACTTTCCGTTTTGTACCATCGAACCCAATTTAGGCGTAGTAAACGTACCCGACCCACGATTGGAAAAATTGGAAGAATTGGTAAAACCCGAACGCATTTTACCCGCCACCGTTGAAATTGTGGACATTGCCGGACTGGTAAAAGGAGCCAGCAAAGGCGAAGGATTGGGCAACCAGTTTCTGGGGAACATCCGCGAGTGTAACGCCATCATACACGTACTCAGATGTTTTGAAAACGACAATATCGTTCACGTGGACGGAAGCGTAAACCCCATTCGCGATAAAGGAACCATTGATGTGGAGCTTCAACTTAAAGATTTGGAAACCGTTGAAAAACGCCTCGACAAAGTAAATCGTGCTGCTAAGGCGGGCGATAAAAAAGCTGCCAAAGAACAAGAACTTTTAAATCGAATTAAAACTACGTTGGAATCGGGCAATTCTGCAAGAGCCGTACAAGTCGCTGATGATGAGCAAGAACTGATGGATTCCTTCCAGCTGCTTACCGCCAAGCCTATTCTGTACGTTTGTAATGTAGATGAGGCTGCCGCCAAAAACGGAAATAAATATGTAGAGCAGGTAAAAGAAGCCGTAAAAGACGAAAATGCGGAAGTTATCGTACTGGCTGTTGCTACCGAAGCCGATATTACAGAACTGGAAAGCTATGAGGAACGTCAAATGTTCTTGGAAGATATCGGACTTGATGAGCCGGGAGCTTCCAAACTGATTCGGGCAGCATACAAACTGCTCAATTTACAAACCTATTTCACCGCCGGAGTAAAAGAAGTGCGTGCTTGGACGATTCATAAAGGAGATACCGCCCCTAAAGCCGCCGGAGTTATCCATTCCGATTTTGAAAAAGGATTTATCCGTGCCGAAGTTATTGCCTACGATGACTTTGTTACCTACGGCAGCGAAGCCAAAGTAAAAGAAGCCGGAAAAATGCGTGTAGAAGGCAAAGAATACATCGTAAAAGACGGCGATGTAATGCACTTCCGTTTTAATGTGTAATTTTACCAAATTATCAAAATAAAAAAGGTCAGAATTAGAAATATTCTGACCTTTTTCATTTATCACAATTCTTGCTATTTAACTCTTTTACTGTATTTAAAATGATAAGCTAACATTTTGTAGTACAATTTTGCGGCTAAAAAAGCTGTTGGTTTAGCAGCAGGGCTATCCATAAGTTCCACAATATCAAAAGCTACTACGTTACATTTTTTGAAAACTTTCCGAAGTAATTTCAATGTCGGATACCATTGCAATCCTCCCGGTTCAGGAGTACCTGTTGACGGAGCTATTGAAGGGTCAAAAGCATCTAAATCAATAGTTATATAAACATTTCCGGAAACTTTATCCAAAACATCGTCAATCCATTTCTTATTTTTAGCAATTTCGTGAGCGAAAAAAACACGTCCTTTTGGAAGATATTGTTTTTCTTCTGCATCCATTGAACGAATACCTACTTGTACTAATTTATGTTTTTGATTAGCCTCAAACACAGCACAAGCGTGGTTAGATGTAGAACCGTGAAACTCTGGACGCAAATCCGTATGAGCATCTAACTGAAGTACTGTTAATTTTTCGTACTTCTCTCCCACTGCACGAATCGAACCAATTGAAACAGAATGTTCTCCACCGAAAAGCGTAAACAATTTGCCTTCGTGCTGTAAAAGTTCCTTTGTCTTTTGATAAACAGCTTCAGTCATTGCCTCAGGCGAACTGCTCTCGGATATTTCTCCTGCCATATAAACTCCATTCAAATATGGCTCTGTATCTGTTTCAATATCATAAAGTTCCATATTTTCAGAAGCGTTTAAAAAAAGTTCAGGACCTTTGTCCGCACCTTTTCCCCAAGTGGACGTTCCGTCATAAGGAACTGTTACCAGCATCACTTTTGAATTTTCAAACGTTGCATTTTCTTCAGGAATTCCTGCATATGTTCTTTCCATCTCTTCTATATTTTTAGTAATTTTATTCTGTTTCTTATATTTTTCTATTCATTAAATCAATGGCAAACTTTCTGATTTCAAGTTTTTTATCCTCGATAATATCCAATTTTTCGAGCGAATCTAAAGAATTTTGCGTATATTTTTCAATCTCTTTTCTGACAAAATCAGCAGCTTGAGTTTCCACAAAAATTTTCTTCACTTTTTCAACTTTATCCGGATTTTCTTCCGTATTATTATACAAAAGAAACAATTCTTTTTTAAGTTCATTATCAGATAGTTCCAAAGCTTTCAGATAAAGCATTGTTTTCTTATTTTCCAATATATCCCCTCCTATTTGCTTGCCAAAAGAGCTATCTCCAAAGGCATCAAGGTAATCGTCTTGCAATTGAAAAGCCAAACCCAACTGAATTCCGAAATCGTAAACAAGTTTTTTATTTTCTTCGGAAGTTTCAGCTACAATTGCCCCCATTTGCAAAGCAGCTCCTACTAAAACGGCAGTCTTGTACTTTATCATCTGTAAATATTGCTCACTGTTCACGTCGTTTCGGCTCTCAAAATCCATATCCAATTGCTGACCTTCACAAACTTCCAAAGCCGTTTTGCTAAACAATTTCGCCAATTCCTGAAAAATAGTTGGCTTATAATTCTCAAACAACTGATATGCAATGATTAACATCGCATCTCCTGATAAAATTGCCGTGTTAGTATTCCACTTACTGTGTACCGTTTGTTTGCCTCTCCTCAAAGGAGCATTATCCATAATATCATCGTGAACCAACGAAAAATTATGAAAAACTTCCACAGCCAAAGCTGCGTGAAGAGCCTTTTTGTAATCTGTTCCAAAAAGGTCTGCAGCCATTAATGTTAAAACAGGACGAATGCGTTTTCCTTCTAATCCCAAAATATAATGCATTGGTGCATACAAATTTTCGGGTTCTGTTTTAACGATTGATTTTTCCAGATGAATTAAAAATGCTTTTTTATAATCCTCTATAAATGACATAATTATGCTTATAATAAAAGAAAAACTGTCAGAAAAAAACTATAAAGCAATCTCCAACAGTTTCTACATATTTTTATATTGAATATTTACAGTTTATTTAACTCTAAAAGACTAAGCCTCAGCCTCTTTCATTGTATGATAAACATTTTGGACATCTTCGTCTTCTTCTATTTTTTCAAGAAGTTTTTCCACATCAGCTTGTTCTTCAGCTGATAACTCTTTAGTTACCTGAGGAATACGATCAAATCCGGAAGATAAAATTTCTATGTTTCTGCCTTCCAATTCTTTTTGAATAGCTCCAAAACTTTCAAAAGGAGCATAAATATGAATTCCGTCTTCATCAGCAAAAACTTCCTCTGCACCGAAGTCAATCATTTCAAGTTCAAGCTCTTCCGGATCAATTCCTTCTGCATTAATTCGGAAATTACACGTGTGGTCAAACATAAATTCCACTGAACCGGAAGTACCAAGAGTTCCATTGCATTTGTTAAAATAACTACGAATATTTGCCACAGTACGGTTATTATTATCCGTTGCCGTTTCAATCAAAATTGCAATTCCGTGAGGTGCATAACCTTCAAAAAGAACTTCCTTATAATTTGCAGTATCTTTTTCCGATGCTTTTTTAATTGCTCTTTCTATATTTTCCTTCGGCATATTCGCCGCCTTAGCATTTTGAATTACAGCTCTTAATCGTGAGTTAGATTCAGGATGCGGACCTCCTTCTTTAACTGCCATTACGATGTCTTTCCCGATACGTGTAAACGTTTTTGCCATCGCAGCCCAACGTTTAAATTTTCGTGCTTTTCTAAACTCAAATGCTCTTCCCATAAATTTTTTCTATCTTTTTTAAAAAACTTAAATTAATTTCTTTGCTAAACTCTTATTTTTCAGCTATCACGTCAACTCCGCCTTTAACGGTTTGACCAAGTTCAACATTTATTTTGGTTCCAAGTGGTAAATATAAATCCACGCGTGAGCCAAACTTGATAAATCCCGCATCAGCTCCCTGAATTGCTACATTTCCTTCTTTTGCATAATTCACAATACGTTTTGCCAAAGCCCCTGCAATTTGTCGATATAACACCTTTCCAAACACTTGATTATCAACAACCACAGTAGTTCTTTCATTTTCTTCAGAAGCTTTTGGATGCCAAGCCACTAAATATTTTCCGGGATGATATTTACTAAAAACCACCTTTCCTCCTAAGGCATAACGAGTTACGTGAACGTTAAAGGGTGACATAAAAATGGAAACTTGCAGACGTTTGTCCTTAAAGTATTCTTTCTCTTCTACTTCTTCAATAACTACAACTTTTCCATCAACTGGTGCAATGATATGATTATCATTCTTTTGTGTAATTCTTTTAGGATTCCTAAAGAATTGAAGTACCAAAATCAAAAATACCAATGCAAATACCTGAATTAGTTTTTGTAACCAAAAAATATCAATGAAAAAATGTGCAGACAAAACCAACCCTATGGTAATGAAAAATGTAGTCAGAATTATCTTAAAACCTTCTTTATGAAACATATATGTAAAATTTTCAAAAAAATCAACTTGGTGTGTAAAAAGAAAAACTTTTCGGCAAATATATGAATAAATATTCTAAAAACACCAAACATTTTTTAACTACCTATAATAAAAATTGCGGGACGTTTTTGAAAAGAAATATTTGTTTTTCGCCACTGAGCTATGGTTTGAGTTTTAATTTCCTCAGTTTCCAAACTGATATCACACGCGATACATAAGAGAGTTGTTGGTTGCAAAGTTTCTATCAAATCGGCAAACATTTTGTCATTTCTGTAAGGAGTTTCGATAAAAATCTGAGTTTGATTGCTTTCTATTGCCTTTCTTTCAAGTAACTTTAGCATTTTTTTACGATCTGATTTGTCAATTGGAAGATAACCATTGAAGGCAAAACTTTGCCCATTCAGTCCGCTTGCCATCATCGCCATCAATATAGAAGAAGGACCAACTAAAGGAATTACTTTGATTTGTTTCTTGTGAGCTATTTTTACTATTTCAGCTCCCGGATCAGCAATTCCGGGACAACCTGCCTCAGAAATAATTCCCATTGAAAATCCGGCAGAACAAGGCTGCAAAAAAGAAGGTAATTCTTCTGAAGGTGTATGTTTATTGATGGTAAAAAAAATTAATTCCTGTTGAGATTTCTCAGGGGCGATTTGTTTTATAAACTTTCGTGCCGATTTTTCGTTTTCTACGATAAAATGTTTTAACGAACGAACAACTGCTACAACCTGATTTGGCAAAACCATATCAGCAGAGCTTTCACCTAAAAAATTAGGAATCAAATAAATACTTGACATACAATGAATAACTGAAATACAGTAATTTAAACGAAGAAATTATTTTAATGAATAGCTTTCAACTTTTCACTTATCACATCACAAGCTTCATCAATCATAGTAAAAACAGCTCTAAAATCATTTTTATCCCCATAATATGGGTCAGGAACCTCTTTCAAAGTTGCCTTACCGAGTGTATCTAATAAAAAAGATATTTTCTCACGGTGCTCATTTTTTGCTGCTAAGTCGCATACATTAGCATAATTACTCCTATCCATTACAAAAATATAATCGAACTTTTCAAAATCATCAACTGAAATTTGACGTCCTTTAAGGTTAGAAATATCTATTCCGTTTTTACGAGCAACCTCTATAGAACGACGATCAGGAGCTGCACCTACGTGATAATTTGAAGTTCCTGCGGAATCCACCTCAAACTTCTCTGAATCAAGCTTTGACCTCAAAATTCCTTCTGCCAATGGAGAACGACAAATATTCCCCAAACAAACCATCAATATTTTTGTTTTCATTTAAATTTTTGTAGAAAAATTGAATATTGCAAAACTACATTTTTTCATTCAAAAATACAAATAAAAATTGTGCTTATTTTGAAATGATAACATCTTAGCTAAAAAGAATTTGACATAAAAAATCCCAAGTATTCAAACTTGGGAGCGTAATTTTAATTAGATAATTTCAAGGTTAAATCTTCAACATACTTTTTAAATTCACGATCTGTTTCTGCCAGATTTTCGACTGTTTTACAAGCGTGAAGAACGGTTGCGTGATCACGTTGTCCAATCTGTGAACCAATAGTTGTAAGGGAATTTTTCGTATATTTTTTAGCAAAAAACATCGCCAATTGGCGTGCTTGCACTATATTTCTTTTTCGTGTTTTTGACTGCAAATCCTCCAAATCTACCTGAAAATAATCTACAATTATTTGCTGTATGTGATCAATTGTTATTTCTTTTCTATGATTTTTTATTGATTTTTCAATAATGCTTTGAGCCAGCTCAATCGAATATTCTTTACGATTGAAAGCCGCCTGAGCAATCAATGAATTACTAACACCTTCCAATTCACGTACATTAGTTCTCACATTTTGAGCCAAATATGCAATAATTTCATCACTAACATCAGCTCCATCGTTATAAAATTTATTTTTCAGAATTTTATAACGTGTCTCATAATCAGGAGCTTGTAATTCTGCCGACAATCCCCATTTGAAACGAGAAAGTAATCGTTGCTCAATATCTTGCATATCCACCGGTGCTTTATCCGATGTCAAAATCACCTGTTTATTATTCTGATGTAAGTGATTGAAAATATGGAAAAAAGCATCTTGTGTTTTCACTTTTGAGGATAAAAACTGAATATCATCAACTATCAGAACGTCAATAAGTTGATAAAAATGAATAAAATCATTTAATGTATTTTTATCCTTATCCTTTGACATTGTGGCATTTACAAATTGCTGTGTAAACTTCTCAGCAGAAACATATAATACCTTTTTCTTAGGATGTTTCTCTTTGATTTCCACCCCAATAGCGTGTGCCAAATGTGTTTTTCCAAGCCCTACACCTCCAAAAATAAACAAAGGATTGAAAGATGTTCCACCAGGTTTATTAGCCACAGCTATGCCAGCCGAACGAGCCAAACGATTAGAGGCTCCCTCTACAAAATTGTCAAAATTCTGATTCAGATTAAGTTGCGGGTCAATCGTAATTTCCCGAATTCCAGGAATAACAAATGGATTTTTCAGTTCGGGATCTTTATTTTGAACTGACACAGTAACAGACTGTTTCGCCAACTCAGGTCGATTGGTACTTGGTACTTGTTCCCTAACCGAAGCATCTATAATATACGTTAATTTAGAATTAGCCCCTAAAGCAAAGGTCAATGCCGATTTAAGAAGTGAAATGTAATTTTCTTCCAAAAATTCATAGAAAAACTTACTTGGAACTTTGATTTTCAGTGTATTTCCATCTAATCCCATAGGCACAATGGGAGCAAACCACACATTAAATGGCTGTTCATCAATATTGTCTTTGATAAAATCAAGACATCTACCCCATACTTTTTCGGCTAAATCTTTCATTATTGATTAAAAAGTCAAAATATTCTTTGCACTTAATCAGAAATTAAGTCCTTTACTTGTTGCTCTTTTAAAAAAAACATATAAATTTGCGAGAATTAAATAAACACACCACCAAAATGTCACTTTCTCGAGGAAGCAAAATTGTGAATAAATTTTGAATAAAAAAAATGATTTAACTCTTGTTTTTTTCATTTTTTTTTGCAAGAGAAGAAAGTTAAACTTTGTTAATGCAAAAACACCCCCTGAATATGAAAGAATTATATTTTGACTACACTTTAAGGACCCGTTATGCCGAAACCGACCAAATGGGAGTTGTTTACTACGGCAACTACACTCAGTACTTGGAATTAGGAAGAGTAGAATGGCTTAGAGAACTCGGAATTTCTTACAAAAAGTTAGAAGAAGAAGGAATTATGCTACCTGTGGTTTCGCTACAAATAAACTATAAAAAACCAGCATTTTATGATGAATTACTCACTATCAGAACAAAATTCAAAAATGTCACTTCAAGCAAAATAGAATTTGATTATGAGATAATTAACGAAAAAGGAGAAGTAATTTCAACAGCTAATACAACGTTAGTTTTTGTTGACTCCAAAACTTGGAAACCAACCCGTTGTCCTGAAAAAATCATAAATCTTATTGAAGCTAAAAAGAGAGGTTAATTATTCATATCTTTACTTGCCTCGAACAGAAATTTTTTCTCTTTTTCAGTTAAACTTGCGTATCCGCTGGTACTGATTTTATCTAATAAAATATTAACTTTATGTTGTTTTAATTTTTGAGAATCATTCAAACCGTCATTTGATTTCAAAGGTTTTACGATTTTCTTAGAAACATTATTTTTTGTTAATTTAACTGTTTTTTCACTTTTGTTTCGGATTGGTTTTCTTGTCAAAATCCCTATAAAATATCCTGTAAAAGCCCCTCCTAAGTGGACAATTTTTCCGCCTGGGTTTGATGAAATTTGAACAATATCATACAATATTAAAAATAAAACTATCACCCATAGTTTCATTGGAATTGAAAAAAGTAAATACACAGTATATTTAGGAACAATCACAGTAACAAACACTAACAAAGCCATAATTGCCCCCGATGCACCTAATAAAATAGAACCATCAAATAAGAGAGGAAATAATGTGTCTATCAACAAAAATGACATTCCACTGAAAATAATTCCGGCACAATAAACTCTGATAAATTGCTTTCTATTAAATAAATTGAAGAATATTCGTCCTGTAAAAAACAATATCAACATATTCCAAAATAAATGCTGAAAACTGGCGTGAAAAAAGGAATAAGTAATTATTGTCCAAGGTTTTGTGAAAAATTCTCTTATACTTTGAGGTAGCCCTAACCAATTGTTAATTTGATATTGTGAAAACCCAGCCAAGTTTGTAAGCAAATGGACAATTACAAAAAATAAAGCATTGAGCAGAATAACTTGTTCTGCAAAATTTAACTTTCGTATTTGAAATTTTTGTAACAATCGGCTGTAAGTAACGACTTAAATCAGAAATTAACCATTTATGGCAACAACTTGAATGTTAGGATTTTGCAACTGTTCCTTCAAAATTGATTCAATACCATTTTTTAATGTTTGTGTTGATGAAGGACAACCGCTACAAGCCCCCTGCAAAACAACTTCAACCAAATGATTATCAGAATCATATGAAATAAAATCAATATTTCCGCCGTCAAGAGTTACTGCAGGTTTTATATATTGGTCAAGAATCGAAACTATCTTTTGAGAAGTTATATCCGTAGTGATAATTCTATTTTCTTTTTTCTCTTCTTTTTCTATCCGTTTTTTAATCTCTCCGGATAAGATGACAGTATTTCCTTGAATAAGATAATTTTGAATAAATTCTCGCAATTCCATCACCACATCATACCAATCAACAACATCGTGTTTGGTTATTGATATGTAATTGTTATCCAAAAAGACTTCTTTTACAAAAGCAAACTTGAAAAGAGCAGTTACCAACGGAGCATCTTTGGCTTCATCACTATTTTTGTATTCAAAAATTTCAGGAACCAACTGCTTATTCACTACAAATTTCATTACCGCAGGATTAGGCGTGCTTTCTGCATAAACAGTTACAGGATTTTTTACATCTCCTGAATCATTAATAATCAACTCTTTACCTGACTTGATATACTCCAAAACTTGTTCGGCTACTTCTTCTTGCACTTCCTCCCACTCTACTATCGGATAACGTTTCAATGCAATAAAATTACTTGAAATATAAACAGTTTTTATAAAAGGTAAATAGAAAAGTTGCTTGGCTAAAGGAGAATTTTTAGCTTCATCAATGTTTTTAAATTCGTAACTTCCTTTTACTAAAGCCTTTGAAGCTTCTAATTTTATAATTTCAGGATTATTTGTAGCTTGTATGGAAAGTGTTATATCTGTCATTTCGAATAAATTTCGGCAAAACTATTCATTTTTTTGTTCTTCCGAAAATTATTACAGAAAAATTTAACTAACTTCTTTTTTTAAACTTTATCTACTCGTTCAATTTTTTCCATAAATCCCAAATCACAATTCCTGCACTTACTGAAATATTTAGAGAATGCTTCGTTCCGTACTGCGGAATTTCAATAACTCCGTCAGAGGCAGAAACTACTTCTTGTTCCACTCCTTTTACCTCATTTCCGAATATAACTGCGTATTTTGTGCCAGACTCGGGTTGAAAATCGTTGAGCATTACAGATTTTTCGGCTTGCTCAATGCTAATAACGCGAATTCCGTCCGATTTTAGGCGTTCCACCACTGAAATTGTGCTTTCTGCATATTCCCAATCCACACTTTCAGTAGCTCCGAGTGCCGTTTTGTGAATTTCTTTGTTCGGAGGAGTAGCGGTTATGCCACAAAGAAATATTTTTTCAACCAAAAAAGCATCACAAGTTCTAAAAACGGAACCTATATTATTCAAACTCCGAACGTTATCTAAAATAACAATAAGTGGCGTTTTGGTTGCTTTTTTAAATTCATCTATCTCTAATCGTTCTAACTCACTATTGGCTAATTTTCGCATATTTTTCCTGAAAAAATTATAAACGACTCACTTTGTCCACTCCTTTCAAAATTTTCAAATCTTGCATCAATTTTTTCAAAGTGGCGTTGTTATTAACTGTAATTGAGACTTTTCCGCTAAACATATTTCCTTCTGTATCAATATTAATATTGGTCAATTTCACAAATTTATTTTCAGAAATTACCCGTGAAATATCTCCCACCAAACCATCGCGGTCTAACCCACTAATGCGAACGGCAACTTTAAATTCTTGCTCTTCCGATTTTACCCACTTAGCAGGCATAATCCTATAAGCATAATTCGATTGCATTGAAATGGCATTGGGGCAGTTCTTTTTATGAACCTTAATTCCCTCATTTATAGTAATAAAACCAAAAATAGAATCTCCGGGAATTGGGTTACAACATTTAGCAAAGGTATAATCCAACGATTCTTCTTCCTTACCGAAAACAATACTGTCATAATGCTCGTTCGGAGTGTGAACGATCTCCTCAGTTGGCTTTTTGCTTGTGGTAATTTTGCTTTTAAAAAAGTTAAAAAACGAACTTCTTTTTGAAGCAAAATCACGCAACATCTGGTTAGTAATTTCGCCTGTACCTACCTGATAGAAAACATCTAAGCTTGTTTTTGTCTTGAAATGACTAACCAATTCATTCACAACATCTTCCGTAAGAATTATTTTGAGCTGTTTTAACTTTCTCATTAACAGCTCTTTTCCTTCGGAAGCAACAATTTTAACTTCTTCCTTCAAAGCCGATTTTATTTTATTTCGAGCTTTGGCGGTTGTTGCATAATTTAGCCAGTTTTTATTTGGTTTTGCATTTTCTGCTGTGATAATTTCCACTTGGTCGCCACTTCTTAACACGTGGCTTAACGGAACGAGCTTGTTATTTACCTTTGCTCCACGTGTTTTCATTCCCACACCCGTATGGATATAAAAAGCAAAATCCAGAGGAGTTGCACCCTTTGGCAACGATTTTATTTCCCCATTAGGCGTAAAAACAAAGATTTCCTTAGCGTACAAATTCAGTTTGAAATCCTCTACAAAATCAACCGCATTGCCTTCGCTGCCTTCCAAAACTTCCTGTAAACGATTGAGCCACTCTTCAATACCCGCTTCTTTTTGGTTTCCGTGTTTGTATTTAAAGTGTGCTGCATAACCTTTTTCGGCAATTTCGTGCATACGTTCACTACGGATTTGCACTTCTACCCAACGCCCTTTAGGTCCCATAACGGTAATATGCAATGCTTCATAACCAGTTGATTTAGGGGAAGATATCCAATCTCGTAAACGTGTAGGATTGGGACGAAAATGGTCTGTTACAATAGAATATATCTTCCACGCTAAAAATTTTTCTTCCTCAGGAGAACTTTTGTAGATAATTCGTATGGCAAATTTGTCATAAATCTCTTCAAAAGTAACATTTTGAGCCTCCATCTTTTTATAAATCGAATAAATAGATTTTGGACGACCTTTAATGCGATAATCTATCTTTTGGTTATTGAGTGAAGATTCTATAATTTTGGTAAAAGACTCAATGTAAGATTTTTGCTCTTCCTTAGATTCTTCCATTTTACCAAGAATACTATAATAATATTCTGAATCCGTGTACTTTAAGCCTAAATCTTCTAATTCAGTTTTAATATTGTAAAGACCAATACGATGAGCCAACGGAGCATAAATATACAGTGTTTCGGAAGCTATTTTGGCTTGTTTGTGTTCTGCCATTGAATCCATCGTTTGCATATTATGCAGTCTGTCGGCAATTTTGATAATAATCACACGTACATCATCGTTCATTGTCAGAAGCAGCTTTCTGAAATTTTCGGCTTGCAAAGAAATATCGTTTTCACGACTAAGATGCGAAATTTTTGTAAGTCCTTCCACAATGTGAGCTACGGTTTTCCCGAAAAGGCGTTCCATATCCTCCACGGTGTAGTCAGTATCTTCCACCACATCGTGTAATAGTGCTGCCGCAATAGAAACAGCATCCAACCCTATTTGGGAAGCGACTATTTTCGCAACGGCAATCGGATGAAAAATATAAGGCTCTCCACTTTTTCTGCGTTGGTCTTTATGGGCATCAACCGCCGTATCAAATGCCAAACGAATAAGTTTTTTATCTTCCTCTGTAAGGGTCTGATAACTAATACTTAATAGTTCTTTATATTCCCTTGCGATTGCTTTATTTTCCTCTTCTGAATCTAACGACCATTTCATATATTGAGCGTATTTTAATGCAAATTAATATCAGTAACCGTAAAAAAATTTATATTCCAATGCCAATTAAAGCGTTAATAATTTTCGCTAAAAATTAATTATTTTTCAATGAAAACGACCTCAAAAACAGAACTCCAATTTTTTCCTGTAATAAAAAATGTTTTACGACCAGAATGATATGCTATTCCGTTTAAAACATCCAATTCATCAATTTGTTCTACTTTTTCTTTTAATCCACGTACGTCAATTATTCCCTCAATTGCCCCATTTTCAGGATTAATTATCATAATGCCATCTTTTTGATAGGTGTTTGCATAAATTTTTCCCTCAACCCATTCAAGTTCATTAGCATTAGAAAAAAGTGATTTGTCTGTACAAAGTTGTATAAAATCCTCTTCCTCAAAGGTTTCTGAATTTAAAATCCATATCTTTTCTGAACCATCACTTTTGTAAATTTTTTTTCCATCGTGACAAATTCCCCAGCCTTCTTTACTTTTCCCGTATTTAAAACTTCCTATTTGCTTTAAATCAGAGTCATATATTAGTCCTGTATTTTCTTGCCACGTCAATTGAATTATTTTTCCATTAAAAGCAGTTACTCCTTCACCAAAATATTGTGGATTTAAGTTAATATTTTTATAAGTCTCGCCTGTGAAAACATTCCATTTTTTTAAAGAAGATTTTCTGTATTGACCTGTACTCTCAAGGATTGTATCTCCCAGAAATTCAAAACCTTGCGTATATGATTTTTTATCGTGAGAATATGTATTTATGATTTTATAAGTATAAATTTTAGGCGGCTGATTCGCTAAAATCATTATCTCTTTTTGGATTTTATGCGTTTTTCCACTTTGCGTTGTTATTTCAGCTTCCAAAAACTGCTTGCCTAATTTTATGTTTTTAAGTTGATATTTTCCGTTGATTTTGGTGATTTCCTTTCCATTAATTCGGTATGCTACAGAAGAAATTCCTTCTCCAAAATTATTTTTAGACACATCAAAATCAAGAACATCATTCAATTGATATTCTCTGCTTTTGGGATTGATTTCTATGGAAAATTTCTCTTTTTTCTGTGTTCCTACTCCATTACAAGAAATTAATAAAAAACAGAAAATGAATGACAAAAAAACAGCTTTCATATTAAAAATTTATCTTTTTTGTTGAAAAGAATACGTAATCGTTCCTACTTGCACACCTCTTCCTTGTACAATGTTAAACCGAGCTTGCTGAGCGTACAACAAAGAATTATCAATAAGGCAACCATCTGAAGTTGTGGAGTTTACCTTATCAATTGTTGCCTCAATTACGTTTCCTGAATCGTTTACTTTAATGATAATCACCACTTTACCATATCTTTCACAAGTAAAAATAGGATTTGGTAATTCTTCTCGTAAAGTTCTGTCAGCCAAGGCATATTTCACCAAAGCATTTTTATTGACAACATCCTCATTTTTAGTCAAGTTTTTCTCTTCAACTTTTATGTTTGTAGGTAAAATGAGGTCAGTTTTAGGAGCATTAGAAGTTAGCAACTCTTCGTTAGCTTCCATCATTTCGCGTTCTGCAAGAATTTCATCAAGACTTTTATGAGCATCTTCGGAATGTTGCAAATCCATATCCGATTCATTATAAGCGTTTAAAGTTACCTTTGTATTACTTGGAGTTTCTGTGGATTCTTCCAGTTTTTTAGGCTCTTCTTCTTTAACCTCTTCCGGAAGCTCGGAAATATGGCTCATTTCAATCATAATTTCTTTTTCCTTGTTCTGAAGTTGTATTACAAGGAGCGAAATTACCAAGCAAAACATAATAAACAACGTTACTGTTATTGACTTGTCCGAATCTGAAAATAAAGAGAGAAAATATTCCATTTCATAGCGAAAACCGCTTGTTTTTTTGCGTTTTTTTTCAAAAAAGACAACTTTTTTGCCGGATTGCGGTCTTTTCTCATTTAAAGTCTCTTTCCCTTTGACTTTTTCTTCAAAAAGCTGATTTACAGTTTTTTTCTCTTCAACCTTTACTTCATAAGGCTTGTGTCTGTCTTCATAAAGGTCATTGATGGTTTTCATCTTAGTTTTTTCTATAATTTAAGATATTTTGTTCTACAAAATCGTCAGGAGAAAGGGCATTTTCAACAGAAAAATCACCAATCTTCGTACGTCTCAAAGCAGTTAAATGAGCACCGCTTTGCAAAGCTTTTCCAAAATCATTCGCCAAAGAACGAATGTAAGTTCCTTTACTGCAAACTACCTCAAAATGTATATTGGGGAAGTTGCTAATATCAATGTTAAATTGCTCTATTTGAACGATTCGCTTAGGAACTTCTATCATTTCTTCTCCCTCACGAGCCAATTCATACAGTCTTTTTCCTTCTCTTTTTATTGCCGAAAAAACGGGCGGTGTTTGCTCGATTTCACCTATGAATTTCTGTCGGACTTGCTCTATGAATTCAGGTGTAATATGCTCAACGGGAAAGGTTTGTTCTATTTCTGTTTCCAAATCAAAGGAAGGCGTTGTTGCTCCCAACCGAATAGTTCCCGTATATGTTTTTAATGCTTCCTGAAACTCAGTGATTTTCTTGGTAAATTTTCCCGTACAAATGACAAGCAAGCCCGAAGCCAACGGGTCTAAAGTTCCGGCGTGCCCGATTTTAACCTTTTTGAGTTTGTAATTTTTGATGATAGACCATTTTATTTTGTTAACAGCCTGAAACGAAGACCAATGTAAAGGTTTGTCAATCAATAAGATTTGACCTTCAAGAATTTGTTCAGTTGTTAAAAAATGTTCTGTCATAACTTCTGTCATAGGTATAAAATCGTGTTTTCTTTTAATTTACTCAAAATTTCTTCTGAAATATTAATGTCCAAATTAAAAATTAAATCTTCAACAAATCCTTCTTCTTTGCCGTATCTTTTTTCCAATACTTCGGAATTTCTCCGAAGAACTGCATCGTTTTCAATATTTTCAATAATTTCTTGAATTAACTCTAAAGCTTGACCATCCGTTATTTCTTGCCAATTTTCAATAGGTTGGCTAAGTAATTCATCACAAAAATCATCTAAAGAAGCTAAACGCCAATAGTTTTCCAAAGTATATGAATCAATCCTCTTTTCTGTGATTTTTTGAATTTTATTCAATGCTTCCTCAACAGGAAACTTACCATTTTCAAAATCAGCTATGACTCTTTTTAATTCGGACTTGCTCATAAAACAGAAATATTTTGATTAATCATCAACACCGTAGTATTTTTCTCCTATTTTGATGCGTTCCCGTCCGTTTTCAAGTCGCCATTTGTTAGTATCACGAAGTGAATAGGCACAGCCACAATATTCCTGCATATAGAATTTTTCACGTTTACTGATTTCGAGCATTCGGGCTGAACCTCCTTTTTTTCGCCAGTTGTGCGTCCAGTATGTTATGCCCTCGTACTTTTCGGCAGCACGAATGCCACAGTCGTTGATTTGGTCAAAATTCTTCCAACGTGAAATGCCCAACGAACTTGTAATCGTATCAAAACCATTTTCATAAGCATATAAAGCCGTACGGTCAAAACGCATATCAAAGCACATCGTACAGCGGATACCTCTTTCGGGTTCCATTTCCATTCCTTTGGCACGTTCATACCAGTTATCTACATCATAATCAGCATCAATGATAGGAATGTTACATTTCTCGGCAAAACGAATATTTTCTTCTTTTCGAATCTCGTATTCTTTTAAAGGATGAATATTCGGATTGTAAAAAAATATTGTAAACTCAATACCTGAAGCTTGGATAGCCTCCATTACTTCTCCCGAGCAGGGGGCACAACAAGAATGCAGTAATAGTTTTTTACCGTTATTAGGAAGTGTTAATTTCTCACGAATTAAAGTCATTTTCTCTTTTATTTTTTTGCAAATAAAGCAATTTTTTTGATGTCTATCACACTGATTATAAAATAATTTTTCATAAGGTCTGAAAAACTAAAGAACTAAACACCTTTTTTACAGCCATTTTCACACAAAACAACTTCAAATTTGCATTCTGTAAAGATATTCATTTTATGCTGAAAATAAGATATTTATTAGTTAAAAAAAGCTTTTGGGCTTTATAATTATTTTATGTACATTTGCACGCAATGTTAAACATAAAAAAGATGCAAAGAAATTTTTTTGATTATATTTTAATTTCCTTAAAAGGGATGGCAATGGGTGCCGCCGATGTGGTTCCGGGTGTTTCCGGAGGAACGATAGCATTCATTTCCGGAATTTATGAAGAACTTATTGATTCAATCAGCAAAATAAATTTAGGTGCTTTAAAAATCCTGAAAAAAGAAGGTTTCATCCCCTTTTGGAAACATATCAACGGGAGTTTTTTTCTTGCACTATTTTTAGGAATCGGAATCAGTGTTTTCTCGTTGGCAAAGGGAATCAAATGGTTGCTGGCTAACGAACCCATTTCGGTATGGTCTTTCTTTTTCGGGCTGATGGTGGCTTGCATTTTATTTTTAGCAAAAAGTGTAGAAAAATGGAGTTTGGCAACAATTCTGGTTATGATTATTTCGTTTGCAGCAGCTTACGGAATAACAACTTTACCTCCTTTAGGAAGCCACGACGGATTAATCTTCTTATTCTTTGCCGGAGCTTTGGCTATTTGTGCAATGATTCTTCCGGGGATTTCCGGAGCCTTCATTTTGGTGCTTTTGGGTGCTTATGACACAGTTCTTACTGCTGTTGATGAAAAAAATATTAAAGTATTGACAATAATTGCGGCGGGAGCCGTTTTCGGGTTGTTGAGTTTTTCCAAAATATTGAAATGGCTTTTTGAGCATCATCGGAACTTGACCATTGCTTCCCTAACGGCATTCATCGTTGGTTCGCTCAATAAAGTATGGCCTTGGAAACAGGTCATCTCAACCAAAATAGATGCCCACGGAAAAGTAATTCCGTTATTGGAAAAAAGTATCCTTCCCAGTTCGTACGACGGAAATCCGCAAGTAATTCTGGCTATTGTAATGGCTTTGGTTGGTTTCTTCTTGTTATACGGACTTGAAAAATGGGCAGGAAAATTGAAAACAAACCCATAAGGAACATTGATAACATCATTGAAATGAGATTGTTTTAAAAATACTTAAAATAGTCTCATTTTTAAGTTATAATCTTTCCGAATTGGTGATATATCAGGCTTATTAAAAAATAAATATTATGAAACGTTTGTTTGCTCTGGTCGGAAAAAATATTTCATACTCTTTCTCGAGGGCTTATTTTGCAGAAAAATTTAAAAAAGAACATATTTCAGATGCAGAATATGTCAATTTTGATTTGAATTGCATTGGAGAGCTGCCTCAAAAACTGCAGGAAAATCCAAACATACAAGGAATGAACGTAACCATTCCCTACAAAAAAGAAATCATCTCGATGTTGGCAAAGTTAGACCCCATTTCGGAACAAATTGGGGCGGTAAACACCATTAAAATCACCAAAAAAGGATTGGTGGGATACAACACCGACCATTTCGGGTTTAGCGAATCGTTAAAGCCTTTTTTGGAACAACAACACACTAAAGCCCTGATTTTAGGCACAGGCGGAGCGTCCAATGCTGTGGCGTACGCACTGAAAATGTTGGGAATTTCTTTTCGGTTTGTGTCCAGAAACCCGAAAATGGGGCAATTTTCATACGCAGATTTGTCCCCGCAAATTATCGGCAAGTACAAAATCATCATTAATTGTACGCCTTTAGGAACTTTCCCTAATGTGGAAGACTTCCCTCCCATTCCTTATCAGTTTTTGACCTCAGAACATTTGCTTTACGACCTAATTTACAATCCGGAGAAGACAATTTTTCTGCAAAAAGGCGAAAAAAAGAACGCAACTATCATCAACGGGCGAAAAATGTTAGAACTACAAGCCGAAAAAGCGTGGGAAATATGGAATACAAACCCCGATGAAGATTAAAACCGACTAAAATAACATCAAAACAACACCAATCAGAATAAAATATGATTAAAATATCAACTTTTCAGCCTGAAAAAAATTCTAAAACAATTATTTTTATATGGAAATAACATATTCTTTATCCGAAATAGACAAAATAGCCCAACAGATAATCCCTCTGCTTTCATCTAAGATAGTCATTTTTGAAGGAAGTATGGGAATGGGAAAAACTACGCTTATCAAATCCTTAGTAAAAGCTCTTGGAATTAACGATGTTGTCGCAAGCCCTACTTTCGGGTTGGTAAATCATTATGAAAGTGATGATAACACCGTATATCACTTTGATTTTTATCGTATTGAACGTGAGGAAGAAGCCTTTGACATTGGTTTTGAAGAATATCTATACTCCGGAGCGTGGTGCTTCATCGAGTGGGCAGAACGTGTAAGCACCTACCTGCCTGAACACTATACAACACTTGAATTTCAATGGATTGATGCTGACAGACGAAAGCTAAAAATTATCAATCCTTCCGATTAGGAAGCTCAATGGTTACTTTCACGGGAAAATGGTCTGACGGATATAATCCGTCAATTTTTTTGTCTATAATTTTATAGTTTTTTGCCCGCAATCCTTCAGAAATGAAAATGAAATCAATACGTTGCTTAGGTTCTTCATCCAGTTTAAACGCCGTAAATGTGCCTTTAGGAATATTTTTATACGATTTGTAAGTATCTTTAAGCTGTTTTTTGATGGCAACAATCCCTTCGTGTTGTGGAGGAACATTAAAGTCGCCCATAAGTATCACATTGGCTTTTAAGTCAGCTGTAATTTCCTTTATTTTAGACAGAATTAAATACGCACTTTCACGCTGAGCCACCTTTCCTTCGTGGTCAAAATGTGTGTTGAATACAAAGAATACCTTATTGCCTTCCTGTAATTTCAGCCAAGTTGTAATGCGGTTGCAGCACGTTCCGTCCCAGCCTTTTGACGGTATTTCGGGAGTTTGCGAAAGCCAAAACTGACCGCTATCAAGTAATTTGAATCTTTTCTTATCAAAGAAAACAGCCATATGCTCCCCTCCTTGCTTTCCGTCGTCTCTGCCGACTCCCACACGCTGATAATCGGCAAAAACATCTTCTAAAAATTCTACTTGATGATGTAACGCTTCCTGAACGCCTAAAATGGCAGGTTTTTCAGCCTTAAGGAATCTCGCCACACGTTCTTTCCGATTGCCTTGCGTCCAAGAATTTTCCTTATCGCCTGCATTATCAAGACGAATGTTGAAAGTCATCACGTCAATTGCCTGAGCATAATTCAATACACTGAAAAATATGGCAAAAACTATCGGAAATGATTTTATTCGGCATCGTTTTGAGGATATAATACACATAATTTGATTAAAATATGCTTATTAACATTGTATTTTCTATTCTTTTATAATAAAAATAGCTTATTTTATTACCAAAACAGACATAATAAAGATAGGAGGGCAAAAAAAACCATTAAAAATGAAATTATGTAAAATTAAATAAGCACTTCCCTCCTATCCTAAACAGTAAAAAAGGGGATAGAGAATAATAAAAAACATATCCTTACTATGAAAAAAAGTTTAATCTAAACGTGTTTTCTCTATCCCCAAAAAAACATAATTTATTTTTAGAGAAAAATTCTCTCTTTTTATATTTTAAAAAAAGGGATAGAGAATAACAAAAGTGTATTGCATACGAAAAAAAAAATTTAACCTAATGGTGTTTTCTCTACCCCCAAAAAAAATCATTTATTTTTAAAGAAAAATTCTTTCTTTTTATATTTTAAAAAAAGGGATAGAGGCATAAAATTAATATATATATATTATGAACGAAAATTTCTATTGCAGACCGCCTCTATCCCCAAAAACACTAAATCATTTCAAATTAAATAACTATTACAAAAATATGATAACTAAATTTTTTCAGCCATCTTTAAAGAATATTTTTTGATGATTTTATATATTAAAACATTTATACAGCATCTTTTTAAAAGGAAATAAAATAATTTCTTGTTGTTTTATCCTGCAAACATAATGATTTTAATATCATAATCATCGGTAATATCCATAAGCGTTCCTGTTAAAATTCCAAGCAGGTTGATAAAGCTCATTTTATCATAATGCCCGATATATTTCCGCTCGATATCATCCATTGCCGAAAGTACTTCATTGAAATTGGACGTTTCTGCCTTAGGAATCCCTCCCATATAAACTTTTATCTGAGTTAAATCTTGCCTATGGCTTCGTATTTTACTACTTAAAGCGGAAAAATCTTCCTGTATGTGTTCTCTTTCAATCAGATATATTCTTTCCAAAAGTTCTTTTAACTTGCTTGGTTTTGAAAGCCCTTTGGCAGTAACTTTGGAATAATCCATTTCAAAATGATAATCATTAATTCTGACAAGCAAGTCTTCCAACCAAAAATATTCAAACTGCACAGCCTCATATTCTTCCTCTGTGAGTTGATATCTTTTCATATCTTCTTCCTTATCTAACTGATTGATGTCCCAAAAGCTATATCCGATACCATCATCAAGCCGATACTTATTTGTACTAATTTCAATTGCTCGCTGATACGTATTATTTTTATATAACAGCACGGTAAGGCGTGTTCCTATTCGCATCGCATTTTGATTTTAGTTATTTTAGTTCTAAAACGGATTGCTTTCGTTTTTTCAGCTTAAGGCTTTTTTAACCGTCTCGTTAATATTGTTGATAATATTCTTATACGTTGCCACACCGTTAATTTCTGAAAGTGCATTGATTCGTTTGCATAACTTTACGAATACTTTTTGCATTTCTTCACGTTTTTCTTTAGCCTTACCGGTCTCACTTCCACCCTGTTCTTCTATGCGACGCTCATAGGCAACGATAAATTTATCATTGGTATCACGAAGTGCGTCAATCCATTCCTTAGCCCGCATTTTTTCAACAGCTTGTTTCAAATCGGAAGTTTCTAAATCTTGCAAAAGATTCACGATAATTCCCGTTTCTTCCTGTAACGGACACGTTTGCGGATTTTTTCCGTACTTTTCAATCACCGGTAAAATCTTTTTGGCAGCTTGTGCCACCTCTTCAACCGGAAAATCCAAATACAGATTGCATTGCTCAATGAAACCAACCAGAAACATATCGCGTTTATGGTCAAGTTCTGAAATTACTTCAGTGTATTCACTTTTTTTCATTCCTTTCAGAGCCTTATCCAACTCATCAAGTGCTGTATCAAAGTCAGGTTTGAGGCTTTCAAGTCCTAACTCGGTTAAATTCTCTGCTTCCAAGAAGCGTTTTATGGTTGCCATTACTTGGAAATACTCCATTTGGCGAACTTTCCGAAGGTCTGTACGATTAATCATAGCAATTTGCTTTTATTTTTATTTGCCAAAAATATAAAATTTTATATTCAAAAACAATTTTTATAAGAATATTTTTTATCAGATACTAATTTCTTTTTCTTCCAAACTGAAAAAAATATTTTTGAGAATTTCTTTCTGATATTTTTTATTGAAATGCTTTAAAAAATAGCTTTTAATGTGATATAATTCTTTCTCTGAATTTCATAGAAGGTTTTGACATCATATTTTTATATATTTTCAATTAAAAAATGAATCTTTAGACCATATTTTTCATAGAATTAACTATAAATACAGCTTCAAAAAAGATATTTTTCATTGTTTTAATATTAAAAACAGCTTTTCAGATGATATTTTAATAGGAATAAAATCTATTTGGAAGAATTATATTACCTTTTTACTATAAATTTGATTAAAAATATGCTATAATATCGTTTTGTATTTCAGATTATTTTTTAGTATATTTGTAAGGTAAAATTTTAAAATTTAAAAAAATGGAAATCATAGTAACAATACTAAGTATTTTAGTAATCATTGTAGGAATTTTAGGAACGATTATCCCTATGTTACCCGGTTTAGTTTTATGTTTAGCCGGATTGTTTGCTTATAAGTTCTTTGGAAATGGAGCTGAATTGCCAAATATATATCTTTGGATATTTTCTATTTTAACTATAGTTTCATTGGTGCTGGAATATATTATTCCTGTACAATTAAATAAAAAATACGGAGGGACAAATTGGGGAAGTGCAGGAGGCATTGTAGGAATGCTCATCGGCTTTTTTATTCCAATTCCATTAGGATTTTTAATAGGAATGCTTGTCGGGGTTTTCATAGGAGAATTACTACACGACAGCCAAGATACAAGTAAAGCTTTCAAATCAATGAAAGGTTCTATCATTGGTTTTTTCTATAGTACCGGATTTAATTTTTTAATCGGAGTGGGAATGCTCTTTACAATACTAATTGATTTGATTGCAAAACTTTTTTAGCAGAATACATTTTGTAAATTCTTGAAAAAGGATATTTCTAAAGATAATTCATTCATAAAAAATACATTTATCTGATAAATTTATTATAATAGCTTTTATTTACTGCTTATTTTTCAATATATCAGTCTGTTTATTTTTTAAATTATAATATTATATCATAAAAACAATTAGTTTTGGTTTTATATTGAATAAATATACATTCAAAAATATTTTTCATAATCACTTTGCTTTTAGCAGATGCAGCTTGCTAAGATATTTCTTCACTAACTCCGTTTATTTTAACTAAAAAAGCTTGCAAAAAGCCGTTCTTTTTTCATAGTTTTGCCCCAAAACAACCCAAAATACATACAAAACAGCTTAATAGAATTGTTTTACGGCGGCATTTTTGTTTTTTGGGGTTAATTTGTAAGGAAAATTATTATTTCAGAAAATTTTCACTAAATAAAAATCCAAAAGGAAATCGTATCCGGAAATTTAATTGACTTATTAATGAAAAAGATTTTATTACTTGCCTTAAGTTTTTCTGCGATGGGGAGCATTGCTCAGGAACTACGCTCTTCGTACTTTATGGAAACATCTGCTTTCAGACATCAAATGAATCCTGCCTTGCTTGACAAGCCGTATGTTGCTGTCCCTCTGATGGGAAACATCAATATCGGCACGCGAGGAAAGAACGGACATTCCACGTTTTTGTATCCGCTTGAAGGAAACCAAGATGGTCATTTGGTAACGTTCTTGCATCCTTCGGTTGACGCAAAGGAATTTCTTAAAAAGATAAAAAACAATGTAACCATCAATGCCAATTTGAATTACAACCTGCTTTCGGTAGCTTTCAACGCCTTCAACGGGACGAATTTGGTAGAGGTTAATTTACGTTCCAACAACTACGGAATTTTTCCGCACCATCTTTTTGTGTTTATGAAATCGCCTGCCTCAAAAAAGAACTATTCTTTCAAGAAATTAGGAATGAAATCGGAAACATACGCAGAATTAGTTTTGGGACACTCCCGCAAACTGAG
The DNA here is from genome assembly GCF_009684755.1 of Capnocytophaga felis. GTDB lineage: Bacteria > Bacteroidota > Bacteroidia > Flavobacteriales > Flavobacteriaceae > Capnocytophaga > Capnocytophaga felis. Next base: position 34,163 of record NZ_BLBC01000014.1, on the reverse strand, counting down.
CAGAAGGGTTTCGGTTGGGGCAAAATTAAAGGTCTTAATCGGAGCAAGTTACGGAGAATTTAAGATGAATCATTTCAATATTTCTTCAGGGGGGAATTATTGGGACATTGACGGAGATACCGAACTTACAACGGCAGTGCTTAACTCGCACCTCAGATATAGCGACGATGCGGGCTTACAACATCAAGCACCATTAAACGGCAAACCGAGAGTAAATGACCTGTCCGACCCCACTTTTGGTCTGCCCGGAAGAGGGATAGCCTTGGATATGGGACTCACTTACAAAACTCCTTTTGTAGAAGAACTTACTTTGTCCGCTTCTTTAACCGATGTAGGTTATATGGTGTGGAAAAATGCAAATTTAGCGTCGTCAAAAGGGAATTGGATGTTTGATGGCTTCAAGGATTTTTCTCACTACAATCCAACGGAAACGCCCACCGTTTCTGCCCAAATGAACAGATTAAAAATTGAAACTGCCCGGATGCTTTCTTTGTATTACGACGGAAAGAAAAACGTAGGAAAGATGCTTCCTGCTACGATAAATTTGGGTGCGGAATATGTGGTTCCGTCTTACGATAAGCTACATTTTGGCGTGTTATTTTCACACAGATTCAACGACATATATAGCTTTTCACAGATGATGTTTTGTGGAAATATTCGCCCTATTGATTGGCTTGAGGCTTCACTGAGTGCTTCTGCTACCAGCGATAGCGTTACTTTTGGCGGAATGATTAGCTTTTATACACCGCGATTTAATTTTTATATAGGTTCAGACCGATTTTTTGGGAGATTATCAGAACAATATATTCCTAAAAACAGCCTCAACGCCAATGTTAATTTCGGTTTTGTCATTCCTTTGGAAAGAAGATACAGATAAAAAAGGCTATTCCTTTCGGAATAGCCCTTTTCACGCATTTCTCCTTCATTTTTCCCTCAACTCTGCTAATCATTCTACATAATCTCTCTTCACAAATCCTCCTTACATTCAATTCTCACTTCATTTATTTCTCACTCTATCTTTTTTATCTTTTAATTTATCACGGTGTTGAATTAGAAACCTGAATTACTTTCCCATTAAATAATTTATTTGCATTCAGGGCAAAATCAACGATATATTTCGCCATACTTTCAGGGCTTGTATTGGCTTTATACTCAGGAAAAGCCTCAGAAAGCATTTCCGTTTGTACGGCACCTAAAGCCAACGCATTGAAAGCTATTCCTTTTTCTTTATATTCTTCAGCCAAAAGCTCGGAAAGTGTAATCACGGCACCTTTTGACGAACTATAAGCTGCCAAACCGGCAAACTTTAAACTTCCTTGAATGCCTCCCATACTGCTGATGGTAACCACGTGCGAGTTTTTGTCCATAAACGGAATTACAGTCTGTATAAGTTGTGCAACTCCAAATATATTCACGTCATAAACCTGAAAAAAATCCTCACGAGTAAGTTTTTCAAAAGGTTTATTAATTAATTTGCCCGCATTATTGATAAGAACATCTACTTTTTTCCATTTTTCAGATAAAAAACAAGAAACTTGCTCCAAATCCTCTTCTGATGTTATATCAAAAGGGAAAAACTCTATATTTTTATGATTAAAATCCTGCAGTGGTTGTACATTTCTTGATAAAGCTAGTACCTTATGCCCCAAATTGGCGAACTGTTTTGCCAGTTCTAAACCTATTCCCCTACTGGTACCTGTAATTACTACATTCTTCATCCGACTAACATACATTATTTGGAAAGACAACAATATTCCTTAATATCGTTTGCAAATATAGTTTTTAAAATTCATTTATCAAAAAAATATCGTGCTTTTTATTTCTGAAGAAACTTCATTTTTCAAATATTTACTACCTTTACCCCCATTATTAAAGAACAAACTTATATGAAGAAAGGATTTATTACACTAATTGCAGGAATGATTACGAATTTTATTACAGCACAACAACCATTAACTCCCGAAAAATTATGGGAACTGAACAGAATTGGAGCCATCGGACTTAGTTCTGACAAAAATTATGTTTTCTTCAGCGTATCAAAACCCAATATGGAAGATAATTCTTTCAGAAAATCGTTTTATAAACTTTCGGTGAAAGGGGGCGTTCCCATTCCCGTTTCCGAAGAAGAAACAAAAAAAGTTACCGAAAAAATAAATGCTTCGGGAGATAAAAAACTAATTCACAAAGCAGTAAAAATCAACTCTGTTTTTGCAAAGGACTTCTATCAGGATTTAGAAAAATCAACCGGGCAACTTTACAAATCATTAGACCATCGTCATTGGGACAAATGGACGGACGGAACCTTCAATCACGTTTTTATTGAAAATATTGAAGATGGAAAACAAACGGACATTATGGAAAATCTTCCTTATTATTCTCCACAAGAACCCTTCGGAGGAAGTGAAGATTATATCTGGAACAATGATGGAACAAAGGTTTTATATGTTACCAAAGCAAAAGTAGGAACCGATTACGTTTTGAGTACAAATACAGATATTTATCAATACGATACAAAAAACGGAAAGACAATAAATATTACCGAAGGAATGATGGGATACGACACGCATCCTTCATTTAATAAAAACGGAGTTCTGGCTTGGCTCAGTATGAAGGAAGAAGGCAATGAAGCTGATAAAAATGATTTGGTTATCCTTCAAAACGGACAGAAAAAAAACATTACCGAACATTGGGACAATACCGTTTTTAGTTACATTTGGAGCAATGACGGAAAGAAAATCTACTTCCTTGCCGCAACAGACGGAACGGAACAAGTTTTTGAGATAAATCCGTTTGATGAAAAACCTATGCCGAAACAATTAACAAAGGGGAATTTTGACATTAACGGAATTGTAGGTCAGGCAGGAGATTTATTGGTGGTAACACGTACTGATATGAATCGGGCAGCTGAAATTTACACCATCAACCTGTCAAAAAAATCAAAGAAAAAAACTTTCTTTGACGTAGTGCAACTCTCTCATATTAATGATGATATGTACAAATCCATCGCAAAATGTGAAGTAAAAGAAAGAATTATAAAAACAACCGATGGGAAAGATATGTTCGCTTGGGTTATTTATCCTCCTGATTTCAATCCCGAAAAGAAATATCCCACATTGTTATATTGCCAAGGAGGACCACAATCGGCTCTTACACAATTTTACAGCTTCCGATGGAATTTTCAGCTTATGGCTTCGCAAGGCTATATAGTCATTGCCCCAAGCAGACGCGGAATGCCTGGATTTGGTGTAGAATGGAATGCTCAAATCAGTAAAGATTGGGGAGGACAAGTGATGAAAGATTACCTTTCCGCCATTGACGATATTTCAAAAGAAAGTTATGTAGATACCTCCCGATTGGGTGCAATTGGGGCAAGTTACGGCGGATATTCCGTGTTCTACTTGGCCGGAATTCACAACAAACGCTTCAAAACATTCATAGCTCATTGCGGAGTTTTCAATTTGCAAAGTATGTATGGCACCACGGAAGAATTATTTTTTAATAACAACGAAATCGGAGGTGCATATTGGGAGAAAGACAATGAAGCGGCAAAAAAATCGTACCGAGATTTCAACCCTATTAATTTGGTCAGAAATTGGGATACTCCCATATTAATTATTCACGGAGGAAAAGATTACAGAGTCCCGAAAGAGCAAGGACTTCAAGCCTTCACCGCCGCACAAGTTAGAGGTATAAAAAGCGAATTACTTTACTTTCCCGATGAAAATCACTGGGTATTGAAACCTCAAAACGGGTTGTTCTGGCAGCGAAACTTTTTCAGATGGCTTAAAGAAACGCTTTAAAATCCCAATCCTTAAAAAGAAAAATCTTAGTTTAAAAGTAAAATTTAAGCTAAGATTTTTTGTTTTATGCCGGATATACGGATTTGGAAAGTTAAAAAACATCCTTTTCTTTCTTCAAAAAGTATATTTTATATCCATAGAAAAAATTCCCACAAGGCAAATCAGACTGAAGGAAGCAATAGGAAAATATTTTTTGCTCAAATCAGACTGAAGGAAGCAATGGGAAAATATTTTTTGCCCAAATCAAACTGAAGGAAGCAATGAGAAAATATTTTTTACTCAAATCAGATTGAAGGAAGCTATAGGAAAATATTTTTTGCTCAAATCAAACTGAAAGAAGCAATGGGAAAATATTTTTTGCTCAAATCAGATTGAAGGAAGCAGTGGGAAAATATTTTTTACCTAAATCAAACTGAAGAAAGCAATGGGAAAATATTTTTTACTTAAATCAGACTGAAGGAAGCAATGGGAAAATATTTTTTACTCAAATCAGATTGAAGGAAGCAGTGGGAAAATGTTTTTTATGTAAATTACTGTGAAGAAAACTATGGGCGTTGTCAAAATACATATATTCAGCAAATAAACTCGATTTTACTTGCACAAACGATAAAAAAATATTGCTTCTTCATACATTTTTTACAAAAAACATTATATTTATTCAGTTTAAATAAGTATATTTGCCCCTGTTAAATTTTAATTAAATATTTTATAATGAAAAAAGCAACCATTCTTTATGCTGTAATGTTCTTTATTTTCGGGGCAGTATCCTGTACCAAAGACGAAAAGGGGAAAGAGCCAGAACCCCCAAAAATTCACGAACTTAAAATTGAAGGCGAAACACTTGCCATTTTAGAAGGCGAAACCAAAGAAGTAAAAATCACTTCTGGAAATGTGCCTTACAAGGTTTCTGCTGATAATGATAATGTTACGGCAACCATCAAAGATAATGTCGTTACCGTAACAGGGCAAAAATCAGGAGAAAGCACCCTTACCATCACCGATAGCAAAGACAAAAAAGCTACCGTAAAGGTAACCGTTACCGCATTTGTGTTGGACAAAACAGAAGTTTCCGTAGCTGTGGGAGAAACCGCTACGGTTACAGCAAAATCTGGAAGTGGTACTTATAAGTCCGTTTCCAGTGATGAACAAATACTTACCGTAGCTGTAAGCGGAAGCGAAATCACGCTCACTCCCCTTGCCAAAGGGCAAGTAACCGTTACTGTTACCGACACCAAGACCTCAAAAGAGCTTACCGTGGCAGTTAAGGTTTTCGTAAAAGTCCCAGAAGACCAATACGAATTGAGTACCGATGGTACTACTCTTGTTCGATGGCTTAATGATGGTGTTACTGAGGTAGATATGCAGTCTGACCCCATTTTAAGTCAGGTTACTAACATAGGTAGAAGAGCCTTTTCTACAAAAACCAGTCTGGCATCAATAGTACTTCCCGAAGGCTTAAAAACCATTGGAGAAAGTGCATTTGAATCTTGTGTCGCTTTAACAAATATCGCAGTTCCAGAAGGAGTTACTTCAATAGGCGATGGAGCTTTCCATAGTTGCCGAGGGCTTGTTTCGATAACTCTTCCAGATGCACTAACCGAATTAGGAGACTCTGCCTTTTTGGAGTGTAACGCCCTTACTTCGATAGCTGTGCCTAACGGAGTAAAAACCTTTCCAGATAGGCTTTTTGGAAAATGTAACAGTTTGGAAACTATCACATTTTCTAATGAATTGACCGCAATAGGCGATTTAGTTTTTAATGGATGTATTAAGTTAAGAAACATCGTTTTACCTAATACAGTTACGCAAATTGGAGATGCTGCCTTTGCAGATTGTAAAGCACTGACTGAAATTACCATTCCCTCAGGAGTTAAAGTGCTAAGCGCCAATATGTTTTCTGGATGTTCTGAACTAACAAATGTAACCTTAATGGAGGGACTTACAACGATTTACGATACGGCATTCAATAGTTGTAACAAACTGACTGAAATTACCATTCCAGCTTCGGTAACAAAAATGTGGGATTACGTATTTAGAAATTGTAATTCACTAAGAACGATCACTTTAAATTCATCTGAACCTATCGCTTTAGAGTATTATCTATTCTCAGACAATGATGAAATTAGTAATCCGTTAGAACATATTTATGTTCCCGCGGGTAGTGAAGTTAAATATAAAGACCCAGATAGCTGGTGGAGTATATACAAAGATAAAATAAGTGCTAAGTAGCAACTTTACTCATAATTTAAAAATCTGAAAAAGCCCCAAGCAGTGCCGAACTGCTTGGGGCTTTTTCAATAATTTAGCAGTCAGCACTTGATATTTGTTGTTCATCTTCTTAATTTTTCGATTGTGTTATAAAAAATAAAAAAAATGGTTTTATTTGTGAAATATTTTCCGCATCTGATGAGAAATATATATCGTGTGTAACTCCTCGTATAGCAACGCTTTAAAAAATCCAAACTAAATTTTACCAAACCCAAAGAAAGACATTATTGAAAAATTTTCATATCTTTCTTGTAAAAACTAATGATTTTTCTTTTGGAGAGAAATACTTTTTTTTATTAATTTTGCGACCCTTTTTGAATTTTACCATCTTAAAATCATAAAAATTTATTTACTCAACAATAAATTATCGGTTTTGAATAGTTTTACAAAAAAATAGTTACTGACTCTAAATAAACAAAATATGAAGCGTATAATACTTCTAACTCTATTTTTATTTTTTTACGGCAATATCATTTCACAGAATTTAAATCCTTCCTCAGAAAACATTATTTATGTGAAACAAGGAGCAAAAGGTACTAATGATGGTTCTTCTTGGGAAAATGCATATCCTGATTTGGCATACGTTCTTCATTGGGCGGATCAACACAAAAACCGTTGGGAAAACAAGCCTTTGCAAATATGGATTGCCAAAGGGAAATATCATCCGAGATATACGATAGCGGGAGACGGCTCTAATAATAAGAATAGGGAAAATACCTTTAAGATGGTCAAAAACGTAAAACTTTACGGAGGATTTGCAGGTAATGAAACCAATATTGAGCAGCGTCTTTGGTTATCCAATCAAACGGTTTTAAGTGGCGATTTCAACAATAATGACAATACCAGTGGAGCAGGTGCTTCCTTAAAATTTTTTAACAATGATGAAAATGCCTTTCGGGTGGTATATGCACAAGGCGATGTAGGAAATGCCGTTTTAGATGGATTTAACATTGTGGGAGGGCATAACTCACGAAACTCCGACAAAATAGAAGGTTATGGAGCTGGTATATATATCAACGGAGCATCATTAGAGTTAAAAAATCTAAAAATAAACAGAAATAAAGCCGATTATGGCGCTGGTGTTGCTGTTTTTTCTTCTTCACCAAAGATAGGGAATATTTGGATTGATAAAAATAAAGGAATTACAGGAGCAGCTATGTACCTTTCTGGTATTAGCAGTGGTGTCACAATACACAACTCACTGATTACTGATAACTATGGGGCTGAAGCAGGAGCCTTACGGTGCTTCAATACCGTTAACTTCGTAAATGTTACCATTGCAAATAATCACGCGAATCGGCATAAAATCGGTGGAGCTGTATCTAACAGAAATAAAGTTACCATAAACTTTTACAATAGTATCATCTACGGTAACACATCCAGTGGGGGAGAAAGCAGTGACGTAACCAATTTAAGTCCTTCTATTTCAGGTTTTCAAGAGGGACAAAATAAGGTTTTTTACTATAATAGTTATGTCAAAGAAATAGGAAATTATGATTCAAGAGGAAGGTACGTTTCGGGATTTGGTGTTGTTGGTGATAATGAACAAAAAAATGTGAAGGGAAGTATCAAATCCGATTTATCTCCATTAGGCAGTAATTTTGACTTGAAACCTCAGGCAGACAATCAGGCAGTTAATGGCGGAGATAACTCTTATTTTTTACCCGAATACGGAGATGAAGATTTGGTTGGAGAGCGGAGAATCATAGGAGCAAATATTGATCTGGGAGCATTTGAATCAGAATGTATTGCTCCTATAATAACAACCCAACCAAACGCTATTGTTAGGGCTTGTACTGGAAAAACCATAACAATAAACATTGCAGGCGAAAGCGTTACAAAATATCAATGGCAAGTTGATAAAAACGATAATAATGGATTTGTAAATCTGAATAATGATGCGACATACAGCGGAGTAACATCAAATAATTTAACTGTTAAAACATCAAACGAAATAAACAACTACAAATATCAAGTAATTGTAGAAGGAAATTGCGGACACAAAGAAACTTCAAACATCGTAAGTTTACAAATTTTTGAAACAACACCCCCAGCGGCTGAAAAGCAACAAACTTTCTGCAACAGTGCAAAAGTGTCTGACTTAAAAGCAGTGGGCGAAAACCTAAAATGGTACGATGCCTCAAATAATGTATTGGAAAATACAACCGATTTACAATCAGGAAAATATTTTGTTACGCAGACACAAAACGATTGCGAAAGCGAAAAGGTAGAAGTTTCTGTTACGGTTAATCAAACATCAATGCCAACAGTTGAAAGGCAACAAACTTTCTGCAACAGTGCAAAAGTGTCTGACTTGAAAGCAACGGGTGATGGTCTGAAATGGTACAATACTTCGGGTATGGAATTAAGTTTAACAACCGATTTACAGTCAGGGGAATATTTCGTTACGCAAACACAAAATGGTTGCGAAAGCGAAAAATTGGAAGTTACAGTTACTGTTAATAAAACACCAATGCCAACAGCTGATAATCAACAAACTTTCTGCAACAGTGCAAAAGTGTCTAACTTAAAAGCCACAGGCGAAAACCTAAAATGGTACGATGCCTCAAATAATGTATTGGAAAATACAACCGATTTACAATCAGGAGAATATTTTGTTACGCAAACACAAAATGGTTGCGAAAGCGAAAAATTGGAAGTTAAAGTTACTGTTAATAAAACGCCAATACCAACAGTTGAAAGGCAACAAACTTTCTGCAACAGTGCAAAAGTGTCTGACTTGGAAGCAACGGGTAATGATCTGAAATGGTACGATGCTTCGGGTATGGAATTAAGTTCAACAACCGATTTACAATCAGGAGAATATTTCGTTACGCAAACACAAAACAATTGCGAAAGTGAAAAGTTGAAAGTTGCTGTTACAGTCAATAAAACACCAATGCCAACAGCTAATACCCAACAAACTTTCTGTAACAACGCAAAAGTCTCTGACTTGAAAGCCTCAGGTGAAAACCTAAAATGGTACAATGCTTTGGGTGATTTATTAAACCTAACAACCGTTTTACAATCAGGAAAATATTTCGTTACGCAGACACAAAATGGTTGCGAAAGCGAAAAGTTGAAAGTTGCTGTTACTGTTAATAAAACTAATCCCCCAACAGCTGATAATCAACAAACTTTCTGCAACAACGCAAAAGTATCTGACTTAAAAGCAACAGGTAAAGACTTAAAATGGTACGATACTTCGGATAATCTATTAAACGACACAACTATTTTACAATCAGGAGAATATTTCGTTACGCAAACGCTGAATAATTGCGAAAGCGAAAAATTGGAAGTTACTGTTACTGTTAATAAAACTAATCCCCCAACAGTTGAAAGACAACAAACTTTCTGCAACAATGCAAAAGTGTCTGACTTGGAAGCAACGGGTAAAAACCTAAAATGGTATAACGCTTCAAATATTGTATTGGAAGGTACAACCGATTTACAATCAGGAGAATATTTCGTTACACAAACACAAAACGATTGTGAAAGCGAAAAGGTAGAAATTTCTGTTATTATTGAAAATGTGAATATTACAGGAGAATCTGATGTAATTATTGGCAATACAATTACCTTAAAAGCCAACAAAAAGATGGGAATTTGGTCTATTTCAAATTCATCATTGGCAACCATCTCTCCAAATGATAATGAAGTCATTATCACAGGAATATTACAAGGTAGTGTTTTAGTAACTTACGAACTGCCCAATGGTTGCAAAAGTTCTCATAACGTAAATATTTTAAGAAACCCATTGCAATGCACACGCCTTGTAAATCCTTACAACCATAGTCGTTTGGTTCCTGTTAACACTGAATTACAATGGGAAATGGTTGAAGGTGCTGATGGCTATCGAATTTCGGTAGGAACATCGGCGGGAGGAAGCGAAATCGTAGAAAACCAAATTATTAATGGTCAAAACAATACCTCATATCAATTTGCCAATGACTTGCCCGCAGGACGTACGATTTATGTGCGTATTACCCCTTTTAATCGCTGGGGTGATGCAATGGAATGCTCCGAAGAGAGCTTCACAACCATAGCGAAAGACCGTCATTTCAAACAAGGATTTTCTCCTAACGGAGATGGTATCAATGACGTTTGGGAAATCGAAGCCATAGAACAATATCCTAACAATCGCGTTTCCATTTTCAATCGTTGGGGAGATATGGTATTTTATGTGGAAGGTTATAATAATAAGGACAGAGCGTTTCGCGGTCAAGCAAACAAACTAACCAAATTAGGTGCTGGAAAATTACCCGAAGGAACTTATTTCTTCATTATAGAAATAGACGGCAAACATCCTTACACGAAACTCAATGGCTCACTTGAATTACGAAGATAAATGTAAAATGATATGAAAAGAATCGCTATAAGTACTATTTTGTTTTTAACTCTGTTTTTTTCTGTAAAAGCACAACAAACACCTTCTTTTTCAGAATATAATCACAACCCTTTTCTGGTAAATCCGGCTTATGCAGGGTTGCTTGACAAGGCAATGATTTCATTAAGTACATTCACTGCCAAAGGATTTTCAGGGCGTGTAGAAGGTGCTCCTACCACTTTTACAGCATCGGGTGTTTTACCTTTTAACGACAGAAATTTTGCTCTAGGCATAGGCGTGGTAAGTGACAAAACGGGTACCATATCCAACAATTCACTACAAGCTACCTATGCGTACGTTTTGGATTTAACCTATTATGAATCACGTCCGCAATGGGCGTTGTATCGTCCGCACGCTTTGTCGTTTGGTATCACAGCGGGGGCACGATTTTTCCAAGATGATTTGTTAAATTTAGGATTACAAAATGACCCTCGGTTTTCTGAAAATGTTTCGGCTACCATTCCCACTGTAGGAATTTCAATGGTATATAATCACAATTTGTTTTTTGCAGGTATTTCGGCTCCCAACCTTATCGGAAATGCATTAGCCAAGAATGTAAACGTTATAAAACTGACATACCCTTTCTATGCATACTTCGGTTATCGTTTTTATATTGACCGATTTGAAACAATGATTTTACAACCTAATTTCTTGTTGAAATACGAAAATCAAGCCCCTTTTCAAGCTGATGCCAACCTTTCTTTCATCTATAAAAATATTTTAGAAATAGGTTTGGGATATAAAACGGTCTCAGCTGTCAATGCAATGATAGGGATACGCATTTCGAAAATTTTTCGTGCAACTTATGGTTATAGTCATCACGTTAGTTTGGAGCAGAATTATTTAAAAGATGTTCACGGTTTTTCGCTAAGCTGTTTTTTATAAACGGTTTTTGCTTTACAATTTTGTTTATAACTATCAAGTTGGATTAAGAAACTAAACTTGAAAAAGAAAATGACCAAAATTTTTACAATAATTTGAATGGCTTGATATAAAACAAGGAATAACTTTTTTGGATGTTATTACAATTTTGTATATCTATAATCAGGGATATACAAAAAATCGGTTAAAATAATAAAAAATTTTCTTTTAACTTTTATTTTAGATAATAAATACTATTTTTGGCACGTGCATTAAACGTATTTACAGAGATTCTCGAAAAAATAATGAAGAAAAAAATAGCTGTTATTATGGGAGGATATTCTGCCGAAGCAGAAGTTTCCTTAAAAAGCGGAAGTGTTGTAATACAGCATCTTAATAAAGAAAAGTACGACACTTTCCCTATTCACATTTACAAAGAAAAATGGGTTTTCATCAACAATCAAAATCAGGAATTCCCCATCAATAAAAATGATTTTTCTGTTGAAGTTGAAGGAAAAAAAATAACTTTTGATGTTGTTTTTAATGCAATTCACGGCTCACCTGGTGAAGATGGTTATTTACAGGCATATTTCAACTTAATTGGTTTACCTTTAACAGGTTGCAGTATGTATGCGTCGGCTTTAACTTTTAACAAAAGGGATATGCTTTCAGTATTGAAACCTTACGGAATATTATCCGCTCCGTCGGTATATCTCAACAAAGGTGAACGTTTTTCGACTTTTGAAATTGTTAAAAAAGTAGGACTCCCTTGTTTCGTAAAGGCCAATAAATCAGGCAGTAGCTTTGGAGTTTACAAAGTGTATGAAGAAGAAAAATTAGCAGAGGCCATCGAAAAGGCTTTTGATGTAGATGATGAAATTCTGATTGAAAGTTTTTTGGAAGGAACAGAAGTTTCCGTTGGTGTGATTACCTACAAAGGCGAAGTAAAAGTGCTTCCAATGACAGAAATTGTTTCGCACAATGATTTTTTTGATTATGAAGCAAAATATTTAGGGCAATCCGATGAAATTACTCCCGCTCGAATTTCTGCTGAAATGACTGAAAAAATCAATCATTTGGCAGAAAAAATATATCGAATACTCAAAATGAAAGGATTCAGCCGAAGTGAATTTATCATTGTAGGAGAAACTCCTTATTTGTTGGAAATGAACACTACGCCGGGACTTTCCGAAGCCAGTTTATTGCCTCAACAAGCCAAAGTAGCAGGAATTTCGCTCTCAGATTTGTTTGAAAATGCTATCGAAGAAGCCATAAATGAAGTTTAAAAATGAAAAGAGCATTATTTCCGGGATCATTTGACCCAATTACATTAGGGCATTACGATATTATTCACAGAGCGTTGGACTTATTCGATGAAATCGTGGTTGCCATCGGGGTAAACAATGAGAAAAATTGTATGTTTTCGGTGGAACAACGCAAAGAATTTATAGAAAAAGCTTTCGCTGACGAGCCTAAGGTAAAAGTTACAACATATCAAGGACTTACTGTGGACTTTTGCAAAGAAATCAAAGCTCAATTCATTCTGAGAGGACTTCGAAATCCGGCTGATTTTGAATTTGAAAAAGCCATAGCACATACTAACCGTACACTTTCAAAAATCGAAACGGTTTTTTTGCTTACAGCGGCAAAAACTTCGTTTATTTCTTCATCAATTGTACGTGATGTAATAAGAAACGGCGGAAATTACACCGTTCTTGTTCCTGAAAGCGTGAAATTAGATAAAAATGTGAACTATAAAAAACTTTAAAAATACCAAATTCACAAAAAATACTACTACTCAACCACTCAAAAAAGTATAAATTTTAAAATAAAAATAAAAATTATGTGTGGAATTGTAGGTTATTTAGGCAGCAGGGCTGCTTTTCCCGTTGTTATTGACGGATTAAAGCGATTGGAATATCGCGGTTATGACAGTGCAGGATTTATTTTGAATTCTGAGAAATTTGTAAATGTAAAAACCAAAGGAAAAGTTTCCGATTTGGAAAAAAAAGCAGGAAATGACATTCCTAAATTCGGTTGCGGAATGGGACATACGCGTTGGGCTACGCACGGAGTTCCGAATGATGTCAATTCACATCCACATTTATCAAGTTCAGAAAAACTTGCCATTGTTCATAACGGAATTATTGAAAATTATGACAGTATCAAACAACGACTGATACAAGAAGGATTTACTTTCCAGTCCGATACAGATACTGAAGTTTTGGTAAATTTCATCGAATACTTCAAAGAAAAAGAAAATCTTTCTTTGGAAAGTGCCGTTCGACATGCTCTTAACGAAGTAGTGGGAGCATATGCCATTGCTGTTATGGAAGAAGGTCATCCGGAAGAAATCGTAGTGGCTCGCTTGGGAAGTCCGCTCGTTATCGGTATTGGTGAAAATGAATTTTTCATTGCCTCAGATGCTTCTCCTTTTGTTGAATTTACCAAAAATGCTCTTTATTTGGAAGATGGTGAAATGGCTACCATTTGTTTGGGAAAACCGCTAAATGTCCGCAACATCACTAGCAACGAAAGCGTTACTCCGCTTATGCAGGAGCTGAAAATCAGCTTAGAAGCCATTGAAAAAGGAGGTTATGACCATTTTATGCTGAAAGAAATTTACGAACAGCCAAAGTCTATTCAAGACACAATGCGTGGACGTTTACTTGAGGATTATACAACCAAATTATCAGGAATTGACAATCATCTTGAAACATTTTTGAATGCCCGACGCATCGTAATAGTGGCTTGCGGAACTTCTTGGCACGCAGGGTTAGTGGGAGAATATCTGTTTGAAGAATTTGCCCGAATTCCTGTGGAAGTGGAATACGCATCAGAATTCCGTTACCGAAATCCAATTATCCACAAAGATGATATTGTCATAGCTATCTCACAATCAGGAGAAACCGCCGACACTCTTGCTGCTTTAAAACTGGCAAAAGAACAAGGTGCTTTCATTTACGGGATATGTAACGTGGTAGGCTCTTCAATTGCACGTATCACGGATTCAGGAACTTACACACACGCAGGACCTGAAATTGGGGTTGCTTCAACCAAAGCCTTTACTACCCAACTTACCGTTCTGACCCTGATGGCTTTACATTTAGGACGTAAAAAAGGTACTTTAGATGAAAAAACATACCATAATTTGGTTAAAGATTTGGCTAACATTCCAAATTTAGTAGAAAAAACGCTTAAAAATACGCATCAAACTGCTATTGAAGTAGCGGAAATCTACAAAAACGCATCAAATTGCTTATATTTAGGAAGAGGGTTCAATTTCCCAACAGCACTTGAAGGTGCTTTAAAACTAAAAGAGATTTCATACATCCACGCAGAAGGATATCCGGCAGCTGAAATGAAACACGGTCCTATTGCCTTGATTGACGAAAATATGCCTGTAATTTTCATTGCACCGCTTAAAGGACATTACGATAAAATTGTATCCAATGCTCAGGAAATAAAATCTCGGAAAGGAAAAATTATTGCCATAGTAACTCAGGGCGACAAACAGATGGCTTCCATTGCTGACCACGTAATCGAAATTCCGGAAGTAAGTGAGGCTCTCTCCCCTATCTTGGCTTCCGTTCCGTTACAATTATTGTCTTATTACATTGCCATAAAACGAGGATGTAATGTTGACCAACCGAGAAACTTAGCCAAATCAGTAACTGTTGAATAATCAACAAATTAAATATAAAGAATCGACAATTTGGATATTTTTCAATTGTTGATTCTTTTCTTTTTTAAATACTACTTATGAAAGAAAAAAAATTACGTTACCACAAACGAATCGCCACGGCATTATTCCTATTTATGACCTTACTGTACATTACAATGGTAATTCTGCAAAAAAAAGCTCCTGAATGGTCTTTTGTAGGATATATCAAAGCCTTTTCCGAAGCGGCTATGGTTGGTGCTTTGGCAGATTGGTTTGCTGTTACCGCTCTATTTCATAAACCTTTGGGACTTCCGATTCCGCACACAGATTTGATTGAAAATCGGAAAAAAGACATTGGAGATAATTTGGGTAACTTTGTAGTGGAAAACTTTTTAAAAGCAGAAAATATCCGCCCATACGTGGAAAGTATCAATGTTTCTCCTTTTATTGTTAAATACTTAAATAAAGAAAAGAATATCAACATATTAATAAGCGAAATTAAAGTAAAACTTGAAGAAATAATACAAAATATTAATGACGAAAAAATTACAAATTTTATCACAGAAAAATCTAAACTATTACTTCAAGACATAGAGTTAAATAAATTAACAAGCAATATATTAGAATATTTACTAAAAGAAAAAGAACATCAAAAAATACTTGATTTTATCTTCCTAAAAATTGAATACTATATCTTGGAAAATAAGGACTTAATACATCAAAAAATTTCTCAAGAAAGTGCATTTTTTATTCCTAATTTCATTGATAAAATTTTAGCTGATAAAATCACGGCAGGGCTGGCAAACTATATGGCTGAAGCGGCTCAAAATAAAGAACATTCCGTTCGCAAAGAGATAGAAAACCAATTGCTTCAATTTAGTGAAGATTTAAAAAACGAATCTCATTGGAAAGAAAAATTGGAAAAACTAAAAAGCAATTTGTTACAATCTGAAAATATTGAAAAATACGCCAAAAATATTTGGATTTACATCAAAAACTTTCTGACAGAAGACTTGTCAAAACCCTTAAATAATTCTGTTTTAAAAAGTTATTTAAAAAAATCAATTCTGAATTTTACTCAACAGTTACAAACCGACAAGCAGCTTCAAAATCGATTAGACGGATGGAGCCGGAAAACAATCTATCAATTCGTATTGAAAAACAAAAATGAAGTTGGTCAGCTTATAAGTGAAACCGTCGGAAATTGGAAAGGACGTGAATTAAGCGAAAAATTAGAACTTGAAGTGGGTAAAGATTTACAATTTATTCGTATTAACGGAACATTAGTTGGCGGATTGGTTGGGCTTCTAATCTATATTATCACTCAACTTTTCTGATTTTAACATCAAAATTCTCCTGTTTATTTCAAAAAACGTTTTACTTTTGTACCGATTTTTAAAATATAAAAAAACTCAATGAAATATAAAAAACATATCGTTATTGTTGGAGGTGGATTTGCTGGTTTACAACTTGTTAAAGAATTGAATCATTCCGATAAGTTCCGCATTACTTTGGTGGATATGAATAATTACAATTTTTTTCCGCCTTTACTTTATCAAGTTGCAGCAGGTTTTATGGAACCTTCTGCCATTTCGTATCCTTTTCGGAAAATTTTGCGTTCGTACAAAAACACGAATTTCAGAATGGGAGAACTCAAAGAGGTAATTCCTTCTGAAAACAAACTGATACTCAGTAATGGAGAAATGTTTTACGATATTTTAGTAATGGCAACAGGAGCGGAAACGAACTTCTTTGGCAATCAAAATGTAGCAGAAAAAGCAATGCCGATGAAGACAATTAGTGATGCTTTAATGTTGCGAAATTTGGTATATACACGGCTTGAAAGAGCTACTCGTACTGAAGATAAAGAACAACGAAAAAAACTGCTTTCCTTTGCCATTGCTGGAGCGGGACCAACGGGCGTTGAACTTTCGGGAATTTTTGCAGAAATGAAACATTACATTTTGGAAAAGGACTACCCCGAACTTGCTCAGGAAGACTTAGGAGATATTTTCCTGATTGATGGGCAAAAAACAGTACTCGCGCCAATGTCCGAAAAATCGCAAAATTACACCGAAAAATCCTTGTTAAAAATGGGTGTAAAACTCAAACTCAACGTTTTTGTAAAAGATTTCATAAATGATGAAGTACATCTTTCTGACGGAACAATTTTGGATGCAAGAAACCTTATCTGGGCAGCCGGAGTTTCCGCAAAATCATTCAAAGGCATTGATAATGAATCGCTTTTAGGAAGAGGAAAAAGAATAAAAACAGATGCTTTCAATAAAGTGGAAGGTTTTGAAAATATTTATGCAATTGGGGATTCTTGTATTATGACTACCGATTCAAATTTTCCGCAAGGTCATCCGCAATTGGCTCAAGTTGCTATACAACAAGCACGAAATTTGGGTAAAAATCTGAGTAATGATTTCATAGAAGCTAAACCTTTTTTATATACTGACAAAGGTTCTATGGCTATTATCGGACGAAATAAAGCCGTTGCTGATATTCCTAAAAAAATATTTCTGAAAGGATTCTTTGCTTGGTTTATCTGGGTTTTTGTACATATTATGTCGCTTGTAACATTTCGAAATCGCCTCAAAGCTTTTTATAATTGGTTAGGATATTACATCAGTAAAGACCAATCCTACCGAATGATTCTAAAACCGAGTAATAAAGATAAAAACTAACAAAAAAGTTGCCTAAATAGGCAACTTTTTTAATATTCAATTTCCTCTACAATTTCAAGTCCGTAACCTGACATCCCTACGTAATGTGATTGTTTTGAATTAGTTAGTAATCGTATCTTACGTATGTTCAAGTCGTGAAGAATTTGCGATCCCATTCCTATATCTTTTGTATCAGTGGAAGGTTGCGGAATATAATTGCCATTCTGTTTTTCTTTAATTTCTGTGATACGTTTTAGCAAATCTTGCGAATATCCTTCTTTATTGATAACCACTACTGCACCTTTACCTGCCTCATTGATTTTTTTAAATATTCGTTCAAGCGGATTATCCTTATCATTTGCCAAAATCTCTAATATATCATTGCTGATAAATGACGCGTGGACTCTGGTAAGTACCGCCTCATCGGGCTCCCAAGTGCCTTTGGTAAAAGCTAAATGTATTTGTTTATTAGTCGTTTGCTCATAGGCACGCAAGCGAAATTCTCCGTAAGGTGTTTGCAAGTAGAAGTCTTCTTTTTTAACAATTAAAGTATCTTTCCGCATTCGGTAAGCGACCAAATCTTCTATTGAAATAAGTTTTAAATCAAAACGTTTGGCAATTTCTACCAATTGTGGAAGCCGAGCCATTGTTCCGTCTTCATTTAATATCTCCACCAGAATTCCCGCTGGTTGAAAGCCTGCCAGCCGAGCCAAATCAATTGTAGCCTCAGTATGCCCTGTTCGGCGAAGCACACCTCCTTCTTTCGCCCGAAGTGGGAAAATATGCCCGGGTCGCCCTAAATCCGACGGTTTTGTTTCAGGATTAATCAATGATAAAATTGTTTTTGCTCTGTCGTGAGTTGAAATTCCGGTGGTACACCCCTGCCCTATCAAATCCACGGAAACTGTAAATTGAGTTTGATGTAACACTGTGTTATTGTGTACCATCATCGGCAAATCCAACTCGGAACAACGCTTTTCAGTAAGCGGTGCACAAACCAAGCCACGACCGTGCGTAATCATAAAATTTATCATCTCAGGAGTAACTTTTTCTGCAGCAGCAATGAAATCTCCTTCATTTTCACGATTTTCATCATCTACCACAATAACTACCTTTCCTTTTTTTATATCTTCAATAGCTTCTTCAATTGTGTTTAGCTCTATTTTTTTCATCTTAACTCAATTTTCGGGCAAATATAATTATTTAAAGTAATAAATTTATAAAAGAATCTAAATTTTATTTTTCAAGCGTTATCCATTCAAAAAATCAGGAATATCAACAGGAATACTTCCTTTTTCTACGGAAATTTGTGATAATTCTGTAATGCACGACCACAATGCTCCATCGTATACGTTTTGGTCTAACGGAAGTCCATTTTTGAGGCAGTACACTAATCTGTAATCCATAATGATATCCATAGGCTTTTGTTCCGGAAGTTTTTCTCTCAAATGAGCGGTTTCCAATACATAATGATGCTGATTTTGTTCCAAATACGATGCTACTTCCTCCTGAGTTAATTGTGGAATTTCCCTTTTGTCGAAATAAATTTGAGGAGTGGGATATTTTTGAATAAATCCGTCTGTTCCACTCACTAAAAATATTCTTGAATATGGTCGCGGACTGGTATCATCGTGTTGTAATAAAATGGTTTTCCCTTTTTCCGTTTGAATAAGCGTCAAATTAATATCGCCTGTGTAATGTGCTTTTGCCTGTGGAGAGTCTTTCCCAAAGGTGGCTTCAGCATAGCGTTTCATCCCGATTGAAAGAGATGACATCGACACTAATTTTACCAAATTATCTTCTCTTAAAATATTCATTGCCTGACAAATAGGAGCTATTCCGTGTGTTGGATACGGATTTCCGTTATGTGTTTGGCTATATTTCATCCGCCATTCGCCTCGCAAGGTATCCCTATCATTTTGCTGAAAATTCAAACGCCTTAAATCGTGAATATAAGCCCCTTCTCCGTGAACAATCTCTCCAAAATCTCCTCTCTTTGCCATTTCAATAGTCATCAATTCGAAGCTATCGTAACACGCATTTTCCAACATCATACAATGTCGTTGAGTTTCTTCTGCAGTTCTGACAATTTCCCAACAATCGGCAACGGTCATAGCCAACGGAACTTCCACTGCTACGTGCTTGCCACAACGCATTGCGTATGTCACCATTTCGGTGTGTTGCTCCCAAGGTGTAGATATATAAACCAAGTCAATTTCTTCCATTTCGCAAAGTTTCTTCCAATCTTCCTTTCCTGTGAAGAAAACCGGTGAAGCAGACTGATTTTCTGTAATTTTCTTGGCTTTTTCTATATATTCCTTATACACATCACTCACCGCCGAGATACGTACATCCAAATACATATATCGCTTCAGGGCTTCAATACCTCGAATGCCAACGCCGATAAATCCCACACAAAGATTTTCTATGGGAGCGACCTTCAAATCGAATACTTTTTTCATTTTTAAACCGATTTTATGAAGCAATTTCCTTTATTGCTTCTTCAATTACGCTATAAATACGCTGTAACTGTGCATTTGTAACAATATACGGAGGAAGTATGTAAATTGTATTGCCAACAGGACGTAAAATTATGCCTTTTTCAATAAAAAAATCATACAATCGGTTGCGAATACTTCCATAATACGATGTATTTCCTGATGTTTTCACTTCAAAAGCTAAAATAACCCCCAGCGTTCGTGCATTTTCAACATTCGGGTTGTCATTTAATTTTTGCACAAATTCCTTATGATGTTGCTCGATACGTTTTATGTTTTGCTGAGTTTCGTCTGTTTGCAAAATTCGGATTGCCTCCAAAGCAATAGCACATCCTGTAGGATTCGCCATATAAGTATGCCCGTGAAACAGAGCTTTATTCACGTCTTCATCACAAAAAGCATCAAAGATTTCCTGAGTTGCCGAGGTTACCGCCAACGGAATCGTTCCTCCGGTCAATGCTTTTGAAAGACAAATAATATCCGGTTGCTCACTTAAATAATCACAAGCGAATGTTTTCCCTGTTCTACCAAATCCGGTCATTACCTCATCGGCGATTGTGATAACATTATGGCTTTTAGCTATTTTTATCAAATTGTCCAAAGCCTTTTCAGCATAGATTTTCATTCCCGCTGCACCCTGAACCAACGGCTCAAAGATGAAAGCCGCTACTTTGTGCTTTGTTATGGCTTCTTTTAGCTTTTCTTCCGATAATTGCTCCTTGCCCTTCTCCGGAATGGGAATCCGCACCACTTCCAAAAGCTGCCCCTTAAACGATTCCGTAAAGAACGATATTCCGGAAGCTGCCATCGCCCCAAAAGTATCGCCGTGGAAAGCATTTTCGAACGCCACTATTACGTGTTTTTTCTCTCCCTTATTGAAAAAATACTGTATTGCCATCTTTATTGCGACTTCCACAGCAGTTGAACCATTGTCCGAAAAGAATATTTTCTGCTGATTGGAAGGCAAAATAGAAATTAGTTTCTCTGCTAAAAGCACCGCAGGCTCGTGAGTAAATCCCCCGAAGAGTACGTGTTCCAGTTGTGTTAATTGTTTGTATGCCGCTTGTGCTAAAAGCTCGTTACTATGCCCAAAAGGGTTTACCCACCAGCTGGAAATGGCATCAATGTATTCCTTTCCGTCCTCATCCCAAAGCAAAGCATCTTTCCCTTTAACAATTCCTAAAGGTTTGGAAGCTGTTTGATGTTGCGTATAAGGATGCCACAGATGTTTTTCATCTCTTTGTTGTAACTTCATAATTATTTATCGTTAGTTACTTCTATTTATTAAAATATCTTTTGTGTTTACTACACGATTTTGCTTATTATTTAATTTGCGTTGAATTTTTATCTTATTAAATCAATACTTATTCTTCATCATCTTTATCTATAATTATTGATTTGACATTGCATACTTTTACTTTTATATTTTCTTGTATTGAATTTATATTTTTGATTATTACATCTTCAAAAATAACACTTGTTTATTAAATTTTTACTATCTATCTTATATTATTTTGTCTTGTTTTTAAACATATCACACTTGTTTTTGTATCTTTTATAGTTCCTTTTGAATTGCTCACAATTACATTCCAATAAAAAACACTTGTTTTTTGATTTTTCTTCAATTATTTGAATTTTTACTAATCTCTCTTCTAAAATTCCTTCCCGTTCTTTGTATTTTTTATATTGATATAAGATATTTATAATTTGTTATGTAAACTTTTACTTCTTCATTAAGTATTTTGACTAAATGGAATTAATAACTGATTTCCGTCCGATAGTTTTTGTAATGATATCTTTCTCGATATTCCACCCTCGGGCAGGACTATACTCTCTTCCGTATAAAATAATCTGGATATGGAGTTTATTCCACTTCTCCTGAGGAAATAAACGCTTCGCATCTTTTTCAGTTTGCGTTACATTCTTTCCGTTTGATAGCCCCCATCGGTACATTAGCCGATGAATATGAGTATCCACGGGGAACGCAGGAATGCCGAAGGCCTGCGACATCACCACACTTGCCGTTTTATGCCCAACCGCAGGCAACGCTTCCAAATCCTCAAAGCTTTGTGGTACTTCTCCGCCGTGTTTGTCAATCAAAATGTGTGACAGTTCATAAATTCCCTTCGACTTGGCAGGAGAAAGCCCCACCGGTTTGATGATTTCACGAATCTCATCAACGGATAGCTTTATCATATCGTACGGATTGTCCGCTTTTGCAAAAAGTAACGGTGTTATTTGATTTACGCGGGCATCGGTACTTTGTGCAGAGAGTAGCACGGCTATTAACAAGGTGTATGGGTCTTTATGGTCAAGGGGGACATCTACTTTTGGGTATATTTCCTCCAATGTATTGATTACAAAACTTACTTTTTCGGATTTCTTCATATTTATATGCTTCCTCTTTAACGTTCATCTGCATTCTTCAAAAAAGAATTGCTTGTACTCACTGTTTTGTTTCGTACTTCTTTTTCAAAGAATGCAGAAAATATATTTTTTTGATAAAATGTTCCTTATTTGAAGGTTGTTATTCCGTATTTTGCTGCTTCGGCTTTTGCTTTAGGAACCCAATTTTTCAGATTTGCTATTCGCGAAGCATTGGACGGGTGCGTACTCAATATTTCAAGCGACTGTCCTGAACTGTTTGCTTGCATTCGCTCCCATAATTTAGGTGCTTCTTCAGGATTGTATCCTGCAATTGCCATAAGTTGAATTCCTATTTCATCGGCTTCGGTTTCGTGTGAACGGCTATAAGGCAACATTCCTAATATTTGTGTTGCCGGTGCGTACGCTGCGTTGAATGTGTCCTTATACTTGCTATCGTGAAGAGCCACATTGCCGACAATCGCTCCGAGTACCTGTATGTCACTTGCACTCATCCGCTGAGCTCCGTGGTCAAGTAGTGCGTGAGCAACTTCGTGTCCCATAACAACTGCCAACCCTTCCTCGCTTTTGGTAATGGGAAGAATTCCTGTATAAACCACAATTTTCCCTCCCGGCATACACCACGCATTGGCTTGTTTGTCGTGAACCAAATTGTATTCCCATTTATAATCTTTCAAATAGTCCTTATGACCGATTGCCTCTGCCCACATTTGAGCTGCTTTGGCAATCCGTTGCCCTACTCGCTTAACCATTTCAGCCTCTGACGTTCCCATAACAACTTCATTTTCTTTCAGAAAAGTAGAATATTGAGTAAAAGCCATCGGAAACAAAGTACTGTTCGATTTAAAGTTTAACGTATTTTTTCCCGTAAAAGGATTTGTTTTGCAAGAAAAAACCACTAAAAAAATGATAACCAGACTAATTCTTCTCATAACTTTCTTTTTTTGTAACAAAATAAAATATCTTTTTTATAACCTCATCACCGAAGAATAGAAGGCAATGATTTAGTAACAAAAACAACCCTCGTTGATTTTACCTTTTTTAGGTTGTAATTCAGTGAGGCAAAGATACAAACTATTTGCAAATCAACAAAAAAATCTTGTTCTCGCTCTATGCACTGGGATTGAAAACCCATATATCAAAATATTAGCATAAAATCCCCACAATGATTGAGTAAAAAATATTTTTCCATTGCTTCCCCCATAACAAATATTCTTCATTGTTTGGTAAAAACAGAAATTTATTTTGGATATATTATCAAAAATAGAAACAAACATAAAAAATAAAGTTGAAAGCCCAGCAATTACACTGCCCTTTCAACTTTATCGTAATACAAATTCTAAATTTATTTATTATGAGAACATTTCTTTTACCTTTTCAAAGAAGGATTTGTCTGATTTTTCAGGGTTGGGAACAAATTTAGAATCGTTGAGCATCTCTCTAAAAAATTCCTTCTGTTTTTCTGTAAGATTTTTGGGGGTCCAAACATTTACGTGAACGATTAAATCTCCTGTTCCATAACCATTTAAACTGGGAACTCCTTTTCCTCTTAACCGAAGGATCTTCCCTGATTGTATCCCTTCTTCCAATTTAATTCGTACTTTTCCAGTAACGGTTTCAATCTCTTTAGAAGTTCCCAAAGCGGCTTCCGAAAAGCTGATATACAGGTCATAATGCAGATTTTCGCCTTCTCTTTTAAGCGTTTCGTGTTCTTGTTCTTCAATAACCACCAACAAATCACCTGCAAGGCTGTTTCTTCCCGGAGCCTCGTTTCCTTTTCCGCTAACTTTCAGTTGAACGCCCTCCATAATTCCGGCAGGAATTTTCACGGAAATAGTTTCCTCAACAACTTTTAATCCTTGATAATCAGCATCTGAAGGTCGATAATCAATAATTTGCCCACTTCCGTGACAAGACGAACAAGGACTTGCTGTTTGCATTCTTCCAAGCATTGTATTCACTTCACGAACAATCTGCCCTGTTCCGTTACAAGTCGGACACGTTTTATAGGTAACTCCCTCTGCCTGAACCTTTCTTTTAACTTTTATTTTTTTCTCTGCACCTTTTACGATGTCTTCCAGTGAAACTTTTATACGAACTCGAAGATTTTCGCCTCGCATATGAGTTTGCTGACCTCCTCCGAAGCCTCCAAATCCTGAAAAACCTGAAAATTGCCCGCCAAAAATATCTCCAAAATGACTGAAAATATCCTCCATTGTTGAGTGATAACCTCCTCCTGCGTTTTCAAAAGCCGCGTGCCCAAAACGGTCATACTGGGCTCTTTTGCTATCGTCGCTCAATACTTCGTATGCCTCCGCCGCCAATTTGAAATTTTCTTCGGCTTGCTTGTCTCCGGGATTTTTATCCGGATGGTATTTTAAAGCCTGTTTGCGATATGCTTTTTTGATTTCAGCAGCGGTTGCCGTTTTTGAAACTTCTAATATTTCGTAGTAATCTTTTTTCATTGATTTTTATAAACTATTGTCCTACAACAACTTTTGGATATCGAATGACTTTATTTCCCAACTTGTATCCTTTTTCGATAACATCTACCACTTTACCTTTCAATTCTTGTGAAGGAGCTGGGATTTGAGTAACAGCCTCGTGTATTTCACTATCAAAAATATCACTCGGAGCTACCTCTATCTTTTCCAATCCTTTTGATTTGAGCGTATTAACTAATTTATTATATATCAATTCCACTCCTTTTAACATATTCTCGTCACCTGATTTTGAAATCTCTGCCAAAGCTCTGTCAAAATCATCTATCACAGGCAACATTGCTGACAAAATGTCCTCTCCTGCCGTTTTAAAAAGCTCTATTCGCTCCTTGGTTGTGCGTTTTTTATAATTTTCAAACTCAGCAAACAAACGTAAAAATTTATCCTTTTCTTTCGCCAACTCCTCTTCTACATTATTTTGAGGAGATTCATTATTTTGTTCAGATTCCGTTTCAGGAGTAATTTCTTCTTTTTGAAGCTCTTCATTTGAAGCGGACTCTTCGTGTGTATTCTTTTTTGTACTCATAATCAATTTTTTTAGTATAAAAACGATATAATCATATTCAAAAGTGTGCCATTTTTTCTTTTGTGACAATATGGCAGAAAGACATTCTAAACTAAAATCGTGCAGAATGCCTTTTTAATTTGAAAAACTAATATTTATTTGCTTAATTACTCTAAATATGCGACATAATTTCCTTCATTAAACTCAACCGAAACGTGTTCTTGTAAGGAAGTAGATAATGAAATCCCTTTAAAATCAGCCTTTATCGGGAAGTTTTTGTGGTTTCTGTTCACTAAAACGGCAGTTGTTAATTTTTTTAAAGGGACTTCTAAAAAGTGTTTAACACCGTAGATTAATGTCAATCCCGAATTTAAAACATCATCAACCAAAACCACTACTTTATCTTTGTATTGTTCTGACTCTATGGAAGTTGTAATTCCTTCAAGCGGATTTTTTTTGTTCATTTTCACTTTACATAAAATCACTTCAATAGGACTAATTTCAGAAAGTATTTTTTTTAAGTTTTCCGCAAAAATATATCCATTTCCTTGAATTCCTGCTAAAATAATTTGGGTTTCATTTAAATTTGCCTCGTAAATTTGAAAAGCTATCCGTCTGATTTTGTGTTGAATATCTTGATGATTTAATATTGGTGTCATAATTTTTGCTATTTTTCGGTTCAAATATATGAAAAAATACAAACATTAAACATCAAAAATTTTGATAATATGTTGTTTTTTACTACCTTTGGTGTGCAAGTATTTCTAAATTTATTCCAAATTAATCTTCTATGTACATAACTCTTACCATTTTGTTTGCTTCGGCGATTTTTTTTATGAGCGGAAAAGTTCGTTCCGATTTAGTAGCTCTGTGTTCATTGGTTTTATTGGTAGTTTTTGGCATTCTTACTCCTGAAGAAGCTCTTTCAGGCTTTTCGAGTTCCGTTGTAATAATGATGATTGGGCTTTTTGTGGTGGGTGGAGCCATTTTCCAGACAGGACTTGCAAAAATGATTAGTAGTAGAATTCTTCGAATGGCAGGAAACAGTGAAATTAAACTTTTCATTCTGTTAATGCTCGTAACTTCATTCATCGGAGCTTTTGTAAGTAACACAGGTACAGTAGCTTTGATGCTTCCGATAGTGGTCAGTATGGCGATGAGTTCCAACATCAATACAAGTCGTTTATTGATGCCAATGGCTTTTGCCAGCAGTATGGGAGGAATGATGACCCTCATTGGTACACCTCCTAACTTAGTGATTGATGAAGTGCTCATAAAGGAAGGATATCCTCAACTAACATTTTTTTCGTTTACACCTGTTGGAATTGTTTGTTTGATTGTTGGAATCTTATTTTTAATCCCTGCAAGCAAGTTTTTATTATCAAAAAAAGAGAATTCAGGTACGGAAAACAAAAAAAAGAGTAAATCTTTATATGATTTAGTTAATGAATATCAACTTGCTACGAATTTATATCGTGTACAAGTTAATAAAAACTCACCTTTTGAAGGAAAATCCATAAAGGAAATACGAATTTATGAAAAATATCGCACTTCTGTGTTAGAAATACGTCGTAAATCTACTTCCAACAATCCTTTTTTTAAATCCGGCAATCAAGAAGTGGTTAATGCTGACACAACTATTTTTGAGGGAGATATTTTATACCTGCAAGGAGATTTCGAAAACATAAAAATGATGATTTCCGAAAATAAATTGGAACTTTTGGACACACATCAAACAGAAGAAAAAAAGACAGATGTACTTAATTTTCAAGAAATAGGAATTGCAGAAGTGTTAATTATGCCGGCATCAAAGTTCGTAAATTTACCCATCAAAGATTCCAAATTAAGAGAACATTTTGGTCTGAATATTTTGGGAATTCAGCGGAAAAACACTTATATTTTACAACATCTGAAAGATGAAAAAATGCATTCGGGAGACATTCTGCTTGTACAGGGAACTTGGGAACACATTGCACAACTTGAAGCCGAACGTAGTCAGTTGGTTGTTTTAGGACAGCCGATGAGCGAGGCATCGAAAGTAACACTAACTCACAAAGCTCCCATAGCGGGACTCATTATGATAGCAATGGTTTTTGCTATGATGTTCGATTTCATTCCTATTGCTCCTGTTACTGCTGTTTTAATAGCGTCGCTTTTAATGGTGATTTCAGGAGCGTTGCGAAATACGGAAGCCGCTTACAAAACCATCAATTGGGAAAGCGTAGTGCTGATTGCCGGAATGTTACCTATGGCTTTGGCTCTGGAAAAAACAGGAGTTTCCGATCTGGTTTCAAAAACTTTAGTAGGAAGTTTGGGAGGTTACAGTCCTTATGTATTGCTTGCAGGTATTTATTTTACCACCTCACTGATGACAATGTTCATAAGCAACACAGCTACAGCGGTTTTGCTGGCACCAATAGCTTTCCAGTCGGCAGTTTCTTTAGGGCTGAATCCGCAAGCATTTCTCTTTGCAGTTGCCGTTGGAGCGAGTATGTGCTTTGCTTCTCCGTTTTCAACACCTCCCAATGCTTTGGTAATGTCGGCAGGAAGATACACTTTTATAGATTACGTAAGAATTGGACTTCCGTTGCAAATCATTATGGGAATCGTAATGGTTTTTGTACTTCCGCTGTTGTTTCCTTTTTAAGCTACTTTTTTCTAATAAAACAAACAAATTAAGATATGAACACATTAAAAATTGGCGATTCTGTTAAAAATTTCAAAGGTATAGACCAAAACGGAAAAGAAATTAGCCTTTCCGATTACAAAGGAAAAAAGCTGATAATTTTTTTCTATCCAAAAGCAAGCACTCCGGGTTGTACTGCCGAAGCTTGTGATTTGAGAGATGGTTACAACCTTTTGAAAGAAAAAGGATACGAACTTTTAGGCATCAGTGCCGATTCTGTAACAAAACAAGCTAATTTCGCTTCTAAAAACAATCTGAATTTCCCTTTAATAGCCGACGAAAACAAGCAAATTATTGGGCAATTCGGCGTGTGGGGAGAAAAGAAATTTATGGGTAAAACTTTTGACGGAATACATCGTATGACCTTCATTCTAAACGAAAATCATATCATTACACACGTCATAGAAAAAGTGAAGACAAAGCAACATACTCAACAAATTTTAGAGATTATCAAATGATAATCTCTAAAATCCTTTATAATTCGATTTGATATTGAGCCACAAACATTCCTTTCCTTGTACTGACTTTTTTTTCAGATTTATCAAAAATAGGACGACTGTTATAACCTAATGACAACTTACTTTTATGTCCGTTAAAGAAAACGTTCAATCCCAAATCATACACATTTACTGCCTGATTTAAACCTTTATAATCAGCAAACTTCCAACCAAAATTGGGCTGAAAACGTACCTTATGATTTTCCGATTTTGGCAACAAATATCCAAATTGAAACATAATGGAATTTCCCGTTCCTACAATCGGATAAGCATTTCCACCTCCGTTGAAGGAAGTCCCTTCCGCATCAAAAATACCGTTAACTGCAATATTTCGGACATATTTTTCTCCTAAATTTATATTATTGAAGGCTAAATAGGTAGTTACAGCTGCATTTCTTTCCGATACGGGCATATCTATAAACAAATCTATACCCAAATTTCTATAATCATCGTGTTTAACATCTGTTCCTATCAATCTTTCAAACATTTTTGGCTTAAAAGCATATCCCAATCCCAAATTTAGTATCTTTTTTGCTCCGATATAAGTCCCTATACCTCCACTATAAGGACTTCTGTTACTTTCATCATCAAAAAATTCATACTTTAGGTATGAAGCATATCCAAAAGAGGTATGTTTTTTGGAATAACCAAAACTTTTTATGTGAGCATCTGTGGGCATTGCAATACTTTGAACATTCAGGTTATATTCAAGCTTTCCTAACTGTCCCTTAACGTACATTCCTATGTTTCGTCCCACATCATCGTGATGATTTATTGTAAACAATTGATGTATGGCAGGATCCAAATTCATCATCGAACCATTGGAAAAATACACATAACGCCCGGGACCCGCAAAAATAAGTTTTCCTGCTCCCAATTTCAATTTCGGACTGAATGTGTATTCTGCCAAAATATCAAGCAACCTGAAATCGGTTGAACGAATGGTTTTCTGATTGATATTATTATTTCCCATCAGCAAAAAGAAATACAACTTCTTATTTATTTGAGCTTGAAAACCAACTCGATAGCGTCTTACAGAAAAATCAACAGCCTGATTCACAGCTTCTCCGCCTATGGTTGTTCCCGGATTAGTATCCGTATATCTCAGCCAAAATTGCCCGCGAAACGACCCCTGAATGTACGTATCTCCCCGTTCATCAAAATTATATCTCAGAAGTTGAGCATAAAAACTGATTGAAAATAAGCCACATACAATCAAAAAAACACTTTTTTTCATAAATCAATAATTTTTAGCCAAAAATAATAAATTTACGATAAAAATGCAAGTCAAAAATTATTCTTTTTTTAATTTTAAGCTAAGTACGAACCAATACGAAACAGGGAGTAAAAACAGAATGCTGCCAATAGCCAAATACAAAAAATACGCATCAAAAAAAGGAAAGTCAAGCCAAAGAAATAAACCTTTATAAGCTATAAGAATTTCTGTAACAATAAAAGCCAAAAGATAAACTAAAACAGATAATTTATTTACTTTCAATAATTTGTAAGAAGATAAAACACTCAACAATCCCAAATTTATAACTCCTAAAAAATTCAGATGCAAATAACTGACAATCAAATCAGGATTATTAAAAACAGGTTTGAAAATATTTAAAACAATCCCGAAAATCATCACACACACTTTCAAAATAAAAAACAACAAAAACAATGTAGCCAAAAGCGATTTTTCAGAAGTCCTAAAAAAATATAAATAACTTAAAACTAATATCATAATCAGCCATATAATTCCGGAAAAACCTCCTGTTACGTAAAATTCCGTAAAGTTAAATATTCCTAACCAAGACACCGTTAATGTCCCGATGACGGCAACCTGAAATCCGTAAAATATTTTTTTCATCAGCTGAGGAAATCTCACATCCCAGCCAAATTTCCGTATGAATAATCCTGTTAATGAAGAAAGTATCCAACCGTTGTACTGAAAATGCAGAAAAAATGCTATAGAAGCCTTGTAGAAATCCGAATCTTTCCCAAATTTGACAATCGACAAAGGTATTGACCAAATTCCTAAACTTGAAAGAATCAAGTAAAAAACGCCCATTTTTACAAAAAGAAACGAAACACTGCTATATTTCTGTTCCTTTTCAATCATCAAAATCTGATTTTTGGATTTTTTCAGGAAGAAATAACTATAAATGTATGATAAAAGAACAAAAATAGATGAAAATATAATAGAAAACACTCCGTATCCTTGAAAAAGAAAACTAAAAAACATTCCCAGCACCGAAAATTGCGTAACGTAAAACAATCTTCTGTATTGCTTTTCGTAAACAACATTAATAAATTCTCTACTAATAAGTGATGATAACAAAACATACATCCAACCCAAAAAAGCAGTGTGCGAATGTGCGTGAAGTATATAACGATAGTTGTATTCAAAAGGAATCGGCATAACATATACCAAACGAAGAAAAACTCCTAAGCAAACTACCACGAGAAAATAAAAAAAAGCACAGCGGATGTCAGTAATTATATTGATTTTCATTTTTTATCATACTATTGATACACCTCTTTTATATGAATAAAAAACTCAAATTTTAATCCCTTTGCCGAAAACAGGAATAAAAACTAAATCATCAACAGCAAATCAGACTTTAAAACCGATTTTTTATTTCCCTACAAAAATAATCATTTTACCCGACAAACAAAAAATACGGCAAACTATTTTTTTGCGTAACTTCGTAAAAATCAATTTTTAATTAGAAAATAAAAGCATAAAACAACCAATGTGTATTCCTTTCTGTTTTATCTCATATTTTTTTATTGTTTTTTATTTTCTTTCTGAAATATAACATAGCTAACTTTATATAAATTGTCGCACTCTAAAATCCTCCTTTTGAAGGAGGTGTCCGAAGGACGGAGGATGTTTCCTTAGAATTTACATCCCCCTGCCCCCTTTTGAAGGGGGAATCAGTATGACAGACTATTTTGGGTTAGCTATATACAATTTTTTCCGAAAAGTTCACCCGAATAGAAATTACTCTCCAAAAAATTACGAAGAGTTTGCCCGAGCAAAAATTATTCTCCGAAAAATTCCAAAGAGTTCGCCCAAGCAGAAATTACCTTCCAAAAAATTACGAAGAGTTTGCCCGATCAAAAATTATTCTCCGAAAAATTCCGATTAAAATAATGTCTTTGACTTTATTCAGACAGACAAACACAATCTGATTTATCAGTTAGTTATATAGTCTATACAAAAGTATTTTTTTATTTACTTACAAAAAATCATAAAAAAAGACAGCCTTTTATAAGCTGTCTTTTTAGATATAAGTTATTAAAGTATTATCATTAAAAAATCACATATTTAATTTTCAAACCGATGGTAGGTAAAAAGCTACTGTATAAACTATATTTTGTAGAAGCATATCCTAATCCTATATGAAAATTAAGCAATAATCTATTATGCAATTCGGTTTGTACTCCCCAATGTAATTCATTTATCATAAAGGTATGAGTACCCTCATCGGCTTTAATTCCGTAGTATAATTTATTTTGAAAACCGATATAATTTCCTTTATTAAATAAAATATTTTTATTTTTACGAATACGATTATCTCTGTTGTAAAATCTTTTGAGTTCAATTCGCGTGTACGGACGAAAATCATCAAAAACATAATTTATACTTCCTAAATTTTTTAATACGGAAGAACCCACTCCTGCAGAAATTTCAGCTAAAATATTTGTTGAAATAGGCTGTTCAATAAAAGCCCCTACTCCTAACATTGTAGCGTCAATGCCTATTTGTCTTTTTACTGCAATATCTTGTGCCTTAGTAAATAAAGGAAAGCTTACAATCAACATTAAAATTATTTTTTTCATCTTATATAAAAATTAATAACTACTTAATAATACATTATTTTTTAATTAATTCGGCTGCAAAAATATACAATTATTTGAGATAAAAAATAATATTTTTTTTAGCTATCTATTTCATTTTTAAATAAAAATAATTATTTTGTTAAAAGCATATATTAAACACAAAACATCAAAAAATAAATTATACAATATGTATCTTTTTCTGTTTTCCTTTTCATAAAATTGATATGTATTTTTCTGACAAAAATCTAACTAAAATTATATAATATTTATTATCAGAGAGTTACTTATTTTTCAAAGTCTATGAGGTAACGATTTAGTAACGGAGCCAATTTCATTGATTTTATTTATTTTGCGTTGTAACTCAATGTCGCAAAGGTACGAACTATTTACAAATTGGCAAAAAAATCTTACCTTTGCCCTGTGAACAGGTGGTGGTTGCAACCACCACCTGTTCAAAAGGTCAATAGTAAGGCAGTCCCGTTCAAAACAATCAAACGGGACGTTTGTAAGTTAGTTACCCTACTGATGAAAACGGATTACCTATCCATATATTCTTCCAATGTCTTTTTTAATTCATCTAAGAAAGCGGTTTTTGATTTGGCACGTGTTTTCATCCGATGGAAAGCGTGATGGCTATCTTTTAAATCGATATTGAATATTTTACCAAAGACAGCAATGATTTTTTTGATACTCATCTTCCCATAAGAAATCGCTTTGATGTGTTGTAAGGCATAAACGAGTTCAATCAAATCATTTTTGGTAGCAGTCCATTCTAAATCTGTAACGACTTCTTGGAGGCTTCCTTCTAAATCAGTAATACGATTGGAAAGATATTCACCCAATTGTTTTTTACAAAGTATTTGAGCGACCAAAAAATCGTAATAAGTTGAGAAATCGGCATCGAAATTCAACATATTTTCAGGCAGTCCTTCGGTATCCACATTGATTTGATACCTTACAAAGTATCTGTCATCCCAAGAATGATTTTCTGATAGGTAATAATTGTAAAAAGGATTTTGCTTTAAACAAATTTTAAAATCTTTTTCAATTTTCTTTCCTTGCTGAACAAAAAAATCTTTGAGATGTGCTTTGGACAATACCGAAGTTACTGCTTCCCATTGATATAACTGATGATAAAACAACCATTTTCCCTGCACGACAGGTTTCACATCACGAAAGAATATGATTTCTTCGTTTTGTGAATCAAATCCATTGTCTAAGACATAGATTTTTAGCTCTTTAAGCATATCGCTTAATAAGGACATCATCTGTAATGATTCCTCTACACAACTTTCAGGCAAAAAACTCACCTTTTGTTCCTCTTGCTTTATTTTCAAGAGAAACTGATAAAAAAATGTATTCATATTCTTGAATAATTGATTAATTTCTCTATAAAGCTTTGTGCTATGTCAAATTTAGGTGGAATGCCCTAATCTTGCTAATAATGTGAAAACTACGCTTTTTTACCCATATAGGCTCATTGGCTTTTTTGTATCTGTTTTTTTCTTTTTGGAGATGATCGTTTAATGTAATAAAATTAAACAATTGATTATCTGTAAATTATAATTACTTCGTTAAAAAACATTAAAATGCACTAATCAATGG
>NZ_BLBC01000013.1 GCF_009684755.1 Capnocytophaga felis | reverse complement strand
TCCAATCTTACTTTTTTACGAACAAGAACCGAATAAATTCCCGCTGTTTCTATTTCAAAATCAGGACTTTGTTGATATACAGGAGATTCAGTTGTTCCTTGTAATTCAATAGCATATTCGTAATCGGAACTTGCATTTTGCACGGAAATTTTCCCATTTTTACAGTAAATGTCTTCCTTTGAAATAGTTGGATTAATGGGCGATGTATGCACACGGAAATAATATGTTGCCAAACAACCATTTTGGAAAGTCAGATTTAACTTGTAAATTCCTTCTTCAGTTAGTGAAAAGGTTTTGGAACTTGATATACTTTGCCACATATTGTCGTTAGGCGGACAGTTTTCTTCCAAAGCAAGTGATTGTGTACCAGCGTATTTTTCCAAATTAACCGTAGCCACATTCTGGATTGAGGTTAAATCAATTGATTTTGAAGCTCCCGTTCCGCATAGAAATATTTGAGGGAAGGTTCTGTGTGTTTCTGCACAAGTAAAAGTAACTTCGGAATAAGGAATAAGAGGATTAGTGCCTTGACGTTGTACCGTTGAAACATTATAAATTTCCTGTCTATCAACACAATTGTTGGTATGTTTGATTAAAGTATATCTTCCTGATGCAGATATAATTACAGTTTGGTTTGTGCTGATAATATTTCCCATATTGTCTTTCCACTCATATTTGTCAAAACCAGCCTGAGCCGTTAACACCAGATTTTCTCCGCAAAGTAGTTCAATATTTTCCGGAATCACGCAAGGAGTTAAATCAGCATAAAAAACAGTATCTTCTAAAATACCAATATTACAATTATCAATTGATGAAAAACTTCCATTGTCATTTATAATTGATTGATTAAGAGTTCCTTTATATGTGGATTTTGCCTTGTTTATGATTTTTTCAGAACAAGGAGCCTCGAAATCGGAACAATTAGAACTTAATTTTACGGCAAATCGGATTTTATGTTTTTCTCCACCTTTTTTGACCAACTCATTAGGAATTTTGAAAGTAATTTCACTTCCGTTAGTAGAATTATTTACCGAATGCGTAATGCCACTTCCAGCAGGAATTTCAAAAGGAATACTGGTATCTAAAGTTACGTTTTTGGGGAGAAAGTCTTTGATTTGGTAATCAACGACGTCGTCATTTCCAACGTTTTGAAATTCAAGTCCGTAATAAACAGTTGAACCAAGAGCAACCGTTTGGTTGTTCAAAATATTTCCTGCTACATCTTGGGCAGTTTTTAACAGATTCATCTTTGGTTCAATGACTTCCACCTCAAAAGCACTGAAAAAGATATTGTAAAGGTCTCCTGTTGAGTGAGCTTTGAAAGAGGCTGTTTCTTGGTCATTTTGTATAATAGAGTTATTTGTATTTGGAATAGAAAATAAATCAATATCCCAACCCAAAGTATTGGTCGATGCCGGGTGTCTGTCTATAATTAAATTTTCGCCTTCGCTTATTGAGCTATTGAAGAAATTATTCGCTGGATTTATAGAATTAGAAAGGTCTTCATAAGAACCATCTGGTTTTAAGATGGATAGCTTGTCCCCTGAAATATCTTTATCTCCTTCAAGAGCCATCACTCCAAAACGAGCATTTACGGGAAGTGGCGAGGGTAGGGTTTTGAATCCGGAAAAGGAAAAATCAACTTTTTCTCCTTTTGTAATTCTGGCGTATCCATCAAAAGTTGTAATGTTTTTGTTGCTTTTGTCGGGGTCTTCGTAAATGATAACAAGTGACCAACCTGCTGATACTCCTCCACGGACTTCATGAGGATTTGTTGTTCGGGAAGCTTTTACATTTGCCACAACATATTCACCGGTTGGATTTGCATTGGAAAGTAATTCTGTAATATCCTTGTAACAAATGTAAGAATCTCTGCCTTGCTGTATGTTTAAAGCATAGCCGTCATAAATGAACGTATCAGCTTCTATGTCAATGTAATCCGTTTGAGAAGGAATTTTTATTTTGATATTTCTTAGATTGGGGTCGTTTTGTAAATATACACCTCCCCAATATAAACCAGCATATTTTATTTTGGAACACGTAGGATTATCAAAAGTCAATGTAGCAGCACTTGAACTGAAGGTATTTTCATCATTGTCAATATCTACGTATTTCATCGGTAGTAAATCATTCATACCTGTATCATCATTATGATTTTCATTGGCAGGATGTTTGTTTAGTATTTGATTTCCAATCATCTTCAAGCCACCTTTTAGATTTTCGTTTTGTCGAATTTTGAATGGAGTGTGTACTTGTGAATAAATCCCTACATAGGAAAGAAGCAAAAAAGTAAGAAAAATTAATTTTTTCATAGGAAGTATCATATGATTGCTTTAAAAAATCGTGCAAAGATACAAAATTTTTGCAATATGATAAAAAAGTACAGTTTTCTGAATTCTTTCAGAAGATAGGAAAAGCCAATTGAAATTCTCCATTGAAGAACTCAATCTTATTTTGTGACGAGAAGAAAAATTATTTTGAATTACCTTCTTTTCTTCTACTTTTTCGCTCATCAATTATTTTACTCAAATTTATCTCAAAGGCAGGAGCTTGGTAATCCAACTCGTCGTTGGCAAAAGCACGATGCAAGATTTCTTCTATTAGTAAATCTTCATTATTTTCAGCAGGATTATATTCGGTTTTAAGGGAAATATCATATAGCCAAGCCGTGCTGTTATACATAAAAGCACTCCATCCGTTGCGTAAATCTTTAACTAATTGATAAGCAGTTCTTCCCGTTTGCCGATGTATAAGTTTTACTAAAATTCGTCCTTGTGAACGTGAAAGTTTTTTGAGTTCGGCTGTAAATCGGTCTTCGATGTATTTTTGCATTCGCTTGGTATATAGCTTTTTGGCTCGTTTGTTACGCATTGTATCCATTGTCTGTTCCATAATTTCCAGACGGTCAGCGGCGAGCTTGGCATAAGGATAAACTTTTTTAACGCGACTACGCAAAATCAGATATTGTTTACGAGCTTCCTCGCTGACAAACTTTCGTTCTTTTCCAAAAACAACAACTTCCGGAAGCCGAATTGTATCAATAAACTGAAAATTCTCGCCTTGATAAAGTGTATCGGTTTGGGCGAAAGCAAAAGAGCAACAAATGATTGTAAAAAAAGTCAAAAAAAGTGATTTCATCCAAAAAAGCTTAATTTTCAGAGAACAAAAGTACAAACTAAAATATAAGAAAGCAAGATGGCAAAAATTTAACTACGTATTTTTCTCAGAAAAAGGAATGTTGGGGTCAAAGATTTCTGATAGTAGTTTTTCGGTGTATTCTCTGTAAATTTCAATGACTTGCGGGCTTATTTCATACTCTGTTTCTCTTCCTTGTTTGATGTGAAACTTTATTAATCCTTGGTTAAGGTTTTTAAACGAAAAATTTCCTGCAATCATATTTTGTTGATTTTGATTCTGTTTATCAAACATATAGGCATATGTAAGCAGTTGAAAAGCTTTACTATATTTGAAATCGGTAATTAGCAAATCCCAATCAGAAACGCAAACGTTATTGTGATTTACCTTTCCTGTTTTGTAATCGATAATATGCAAAATGCCGTTTCGTAAATCAATGCGGTCAATAATTCCTTTGAAATGGATAGGAAAAGGCAGGATTTTACTTTCAAAAGGGACGCTTAATCGTTGCTCCAAATGCAAAACGATAATTTCAGTTCCTTTGCGGATTTCAGCAATTTCAAGGTCAAGAAATCGATTTACATATTCATAAATAACATTGAAAATCAGTAAATTTTTACCGCTTTTGAATTCGGAGTTTTTGTATTTTTCCAAAAAATGTTTTTCAATTAAAGAACGTACTTTAGGACGCATTGCTTTGAAATGGCTTTCCGTTAGAATTTGTTTGAGCAATGGGTTATACAAATCCTCTAAAGTTCCGTGAACAATATCCCCAAAGGTGCGTGCTTCCACCGTTTCTTCAACATCTCTTTCTTCGTAAACTTGCAGGACGTTTTGTTGATAGAATGTAATTGGATTCAGAATATAATTCGTTAAAGAAGAGGGAGATATACCTTTTTCTGCTATATTTTTCAAGCGTTCCAAAATATCATCAGTTTTTGGAATGATAATCTTCGGAGCAGTTGCAGGATACACCTCAGGGGCTTTTACCTGATGCAAAACCCGGTGTGCAGAAATCCTTTCGGCAAGTAATTGCAAAACAAATCGGCTTTTTTCTTTGCTTTTCAGTCCGCTCATTTCCGTGTCGTAAATCAGATGTATCTTTCTGGAACGCTGTAACATACGATAGAAATTATAACTATAAACAGCATCTTTTTCTTTGTAAGTAGGCAATTCCAAAAAATATTTCACATCATACGGAATAAACGAATTTCCGCTTTTCCCCAAAGGAAGAACTCCTTCATTTACTGAGGTTATTATGATGTTTTCAAAATCCAAACTTCGGCTTTCCAAAACTCCCATAACTTGCAGTCCTTCAAGAGGTTCTCCAACAAAATTCAGAGAACTTTTCTGTAAAACATCTAAATAGAAATGATATAAAGATTTTACCGAATCAATGTAACCAAATTTATTTTGAAGTTGTCTTAACTGGTTGAATAACAAATAGAAACGATACAGAAACTCCAAGGTAAGTGTATGTTTTCCATCATCGTTATTTGTTTTCTGTTTGATACTATAGATTAAAAATAAAGCATTGTCAATCAGTTTGTTAATCAGGTTTTCATCTTTCTCTGGGAATAATATTTCGATGAATTCTTTTTGAGCGTCAGGAGTTGCTTCCAGAATTTTTTCCCGAGTTAAATAATTCAAGTTGCGTTCTTTTATGAATTCTGAAATCTTAATTATAGCTTCTTCCGTGAAGATATTTTGCAAGAAAGGTTGCGAAATGAGGTTTAAAATATCTTTATAATAGAAATTCTTCGATAAATGTAACCTGAAATAGCCTGTAAATAGGTCATTAAGAGGCGTTTGTTGCAGCGGATACCCCATTGTTATATTAACCGATGTGTTCGGTTTAACTGATTGTAACATAGGGATTAACAGATTTTCATCAGCAATGATTAAAGCTGTTTTTTCCAATTCGCTGTTAGGCGTTTTTTGGAGCAGTTCGGCAACTTCGTGAGCTTGGTTGATACTCTTCGGAACTCCTGTGATATGAATTTCTTTTTCTTGTAAATAGTTGTTATTTAACCATTTTGGTTTGTTTGTTTCGTAATATTTCCAGTTTTTTATATATTTTCGGATAAAATAACCCGCATCGTGTTCTTCCGATTTTATAAAATATTCATCAATATCCCAATAAATTTCTGATTTTGAATCCATTAAAATGGAATGAATGATTTTTTGTTCTGCCTTTGATAAAGCATTGAATCCCACGAAAATATGAATTTTATTGGTGTTATTTTGGATGTAGTGTGGCAATTTTTCAACTGCTTTTTTGGCAATAAATCCGGAATATCCCTTATTTAATGAAGTAAGTTTCTCATTAAGAGCAAAGTAATAATCGCCAAGTGTATTCCAAAATTCGAGATGTTTTTTTTGCATTTCGGTTAGCTCATCTGCTCCCGACCAATGCTCGGCTTCCTTCAAAGCGTGTATGTAGGGGAAAATTTTTTCGGGCTGAACCAAATACTGGTCAATCTCGCTAAAATCCTTCAGTAATGTTTGTCCCCATCCGATAAAAGTCTCAAAATCATCAGGTTCTTTTTTGCATACAGATTTGTAAGTGTCGTAAAATTCAAACAAAAGAGGTAATTCTCCGAAGCTTTCTACTCCCGAAATTCGAGTGAAAAGCTCCGAAATTCCTATAAATTCAGGAGCAATGCTTGTTTTGTGATTAAGTTCCGCGAAATATTTCTTCAAGAAAAGTACAGGACGTTTTCCTGAGGTTACGAAAATCAAATTTTCAAGCTCATCAGGGAAGCATTCCAACACATCAGCAACAACACTTTTTAAATAATTCATCTGTAATACGAATCTGTTAAACCGATTTTTTTACAAAAGTATAATTATCTTAAAAAAATGAAAGGAAAAAACGAAAATAAATTTACTTTCGAATAATTTTATTTCGGCATAGGGACAATGCAATCGGCATCGGCTTTAATCATCAAATTCATATTTGACGGGGAGATGTACGGAATTCCTAAAGCAAGCCCACGGAGTATAAACAATCCGCCAATGATGATAATCACAAAAGGAATTGCTTTTTGAATGTATTTTTTCGTTTTTTGACTTAAAAAATTTCCCAAATAAATGGTGGCGGTCATTAAAGGAACGGTTCCCAATGCAAAAGCAAACATATACATTGCCGAGTAACTCAATTCCCCTTGAGCTAACGCTCCGAATAACGCCATATAAACCAATCCGCAAGGAAGAAACCCATTGAAAAAACCTATAAAAAGAATCGATAGTACGCCTTTACGACGAAGTTGCTGAGCAAGAGCATATTTTACCTTTCCTATCAAAAAATAAATCGGTTTGGAAAACAGATTCATTTTTACTTTTACCAAAGAAAGCAACACAATCAAAATCATCAGTGAACCAACAATAATAGAAAAGACTTGCTGATATTCTCTGATAAATAACCCTTTTCCAAGCATTCCGAACACTAACCCCAAAGACACGTATGCCATAGCCTTCCCGATGTGATAAGAAGCAATTTGAAAGGCTTTTTTAAAAGGTTTTTGATGTTCAAGCGGAAGAATTAAAGTTAAAGGACCACACATTCCCACACAATGAAAACTTCCCAAAAAGCCCAATATAAAGGCAGTATAAAACATTATTCTATGGTAATATTTTTAATCGAAAAATAATCGTTTGTATTAAAAGTATAGTCCACTTCTATGTTCCATCGTCCTTTAGCCAAAACGTTCATCGGGATTAGCATCCTTCTGTTTTTCAATTGCAAAGGAATTCTGAAATCTCTTTTTTTATCGGAAGGTCGGTAGAAAGAAACCGTACCCGTAACAGTCTCATCAGTTGTTTTTTCAGGGAAAATTAACAAAACTCCTTCCGAAGAAGGTTTTATTTGTACGGTCATCTGTTCTTGCTCCGTTTTTTTGACCTTAACCATCATATTTTGGTATGACCACTCTTTTTTATAGTAATCTTCCGTTACAAAATCGTGATCATATTTTTTATCAACTATCATATTTAAAACAAAATACATTATA
Organism: Capnocytophaga felis; assembly: GCF_009684755.1. Classification (GTDB taxonomy): domain Bacteria; phylum Bacteroidota; class Bacteroidia; order Flavobacteriales; family Flavobacteriaceae; genus Capnocytophaga; species Capnocytophaga felis. The sequence continues at coordinate 97,898 of NZ_BLBC01000013.1, read as the reverse complement.
AATGTGATAAAAAACACAAAAGCAATCACAATTCCCGTTCCCCAACTTATTTTCATATATTTTTCTTTTTTGTAAAACAAAGTAACCTAAACAAAAACGAATTTATTTTTTTGTTTTTTCCCACGAATATTTAAAAATATCCGAAGATGTACGGGATTTTTCCATAAACTTGGTCAATTTCTTTATCATTTTAGGGTATTTTCCCGCTATATTGTTCGTTTCCGAAGGGTCTTTACTCAAATCGTAAAGCTCAATGGGGGCATTTTTGTCTTTATCTACATTTACCCTTACTGCTTTCCAATTTTTATATCTAACAGCTTGTTTTCCGCCAAATTCATAAAATTCCCAGTAAAGATATTTGTGTTTTTTCTGTTTTTTATTTCCTTTGAGCGTATTCATAAACGATATTCCGTCAATCGGGTCGTTTTTATCTACGCGAACGCCTGCCATTTCAGCAAAAGTAGGATAAATATCCCAAAAAGCTCCTTGAAAATTACTCTTAGTATTAGCCGGCACGGTTCCTTTCCACCGTACGATGAAAGGTTCACGTATGCCTCCTTCGTATAAATCACGTTTTACACCTCGATAAATGCCACTACTTTGAAAATAAGCTACATCTTCCATAGTTCTGCCTCCTTCTATATGTGTGCCGTTATCGCTTGCAAAAATGATAATCGTATTTCGGTCGATGCCCAACTTTTCCACCAAAGTTGAGATTTGTCCCACATAATCATCTATTCCGTTAACCATTGCAGCATATGTCGCTTTGGGGAATTTTTGAGGTCCGTAATGTCCTCCTTTAAAGTTCTTTTCATTAGGATGAATACTATTTTTATTTTCATCTAATTGTTTTTCCATATAGTGCTGTGCAACAGAAAGTTCTGCGTGAGGAACGGTCAATGACAAGTAAATGAAAAATGGATTTTTACTCGCATTGTCTTTGATGAAATCAAGTGTTTTGGTTATGAAAATTTCATTGGCGTATGTTCCTTTGGCAAGTGGCTTTCTTACTATTTTTCCATCTTCAATACAATCGATAGCGTCAGGTGTTTGGGAATGAGCTTCCATATGGTGAAGAAAACCTGCAAAGGCATCAAAACCACGTGTGAGAGGTGTACTTCCGCTGTCTTTGAGTCCCATTCCCCATTTTCCGAAAATAGCATTCTGATAACCGGCTTCTTTCAAAAGTTCAGGAAAAATTTTCTTGTTTTCGTCTAATGGAAATTCGCCGTTTCCTCTTACTTTCGTACGTCCGGTGTGTTGTCCTGTAAGCAAAGAGGCTCGTGAGGGAGCACAAACGGTACTTCCCGCATAAAAATCCGTGAAGGTCATTCCTTCATTGGCAAGTTTACTCAGGTGAGGCGTTTTCACGATGCTCTGTCCGTAGGGCTCAATATCTCCATATCCCATATCATCAGCCAAAATAAAAATAATATTTGGTTTTTGTTCTTTTTGAGCCATCAGAATCCCACTGAACAAACACAATAGAAGAGTAAAAATATTTTTCATTATGAGAAGTGTTTTTTAATGTTTGCAGAAATATTTACTAAAAAACGTATCTGACTCAGCAAAAGACAGATACGTATTCCAAAGAATTATATTTGTGGAGAAGATGGGGCTCGAACCCACGACCTCTTGCATGCCATGCAAGCGCTCTAGCCAACTGAGCTACATCCCCAAAAGTGGGGCAAAGATATGATAAAAAATTGAATAAAATCACTTATCGAAGGAAAAAGATTGTACTTTTTTCAGAAAAATATTGATATGTAACTTTGGTTGCTGTCAAACCCAAATATGCGATTTATTTTTGCCCCGTAAAACATCAAAAAGTATGGAAACAGAGATTTTGGGGTATGCTTTGGCTACTTTAATAGGGATTTCTTTGGGGCTGGTAGGTAGCGGAGGTTCTATCCTTACTCTTCCTATTTTAGTGTATTTGATGGGTGTAGAGCCAATTTTAGCTACGGCATATTCGTTATTTATTGTTGGAGTTACATCACTTGTGGGAGGAATTAAAAATGCTTTTCTGAAAAGGGTTGATTTTAAAAGTGTATTTGTTTTTGGATTACCTTCTGTTTTGGCAGTTTATTTCAGTAGAGCCTTTCTATTACCTATGATACCCGATGTTATTTTCAGAATGGATTCACTGGTTTTTACCAAATCAATGGGTTTGATGGTTCTGTTTGCGGTAGTGATGATTTTGGCATCAGTTTCAATGCTCCGCCCCAAAAAAAAATATCAGCAAGAAGAGGAAACTGAAATACGTTACAAATATCTTATGATTTTGTTGGAGGGGATAGCTGTGGGAGTGCTTACTGGGCTGGTTGGAGCTGGTGGAGGATTCTTAGTAATCCCTGCTTTGGTGCTTCTTGCCAAAATGCCTATTAAACTTGCTGTAGGAACGTCTTTGTTTATTATTGCGATAAAATCAATGTTAGGTTTCATAGGCGATTTACAGAATTATTTCAAAATCATTGATTGGGAATTGCTTATAATTTTTTCAATCCTTTCCGTTTTAGGGATTTTTGTGGGTATATTTCTTTCCAGAAAAATTGATGGAGCTCGTTTAAAATCCATTTTTGGGTGGTTTGTATTAGTTATGGGAGTTTATATTTTTGTAAAAGAACTATTTCTGTAGAAAGCATTTGGCTGGAATACAATTAAAAAGAATATTAATAGAGTAACAAAGGAGATTATGATAAAGAAAGTTATTTGTACAATCCTAAGTCTGTTGGGATTATGTACAGTTCAGGCACAGAAAAATAATATAAAATCAAATACTATGAAAGTAGAACAAATTTATACGGGATGTTTAGCTCAAGGGGCTTATTATATTGAAAGTGAAGGAGAGGCAGTTGTAATTGACCCGCTTCGTGAGGTAAAATCTTACATCGAGAAGGCGGAAAAGAACGGAGCGAAAATCAAATACGTACTCGAGACACATTTCCACGCCGACTTTGTAAGTGGACATCTTGATTTGGCAAACAAAACAGGAGCTACTATCGTTTTTGGTCCTACGGCAAAGCCTCATTTTAAGGCTCACGTGGCGGAAGACGGCGAGATTTTGAAGGTAGGTAAAGTCCGCATTAAGGTAATTCACACTCCGGGGCATACGATGGAAAGTACTTGCTATTTACTTATCGATGAGAATGGAAAACAAGTCGCTCTATTCACGGGAGATACTCTCTTTATAGGTGATGTAGGGCGTCCTGATTTGGCTCAGAAGGTAGCTGCCGATTTAACTCAAGAAAAGTTAGCCGGACATTTGTACGAGTCGTTACACAGCAAGATAATTCCGCTTTCCGATGACATCATCATCTTCCCGGCACACGGTTCAGGCTCAGCTTGTGGCAAGAATATGAGCAAAGAAACAAGTGACACACTCGGAAATCAAAAGAAAACCAATTACGCACTTCAGCCAATGACAAAACAGGAGTTCATCATAAAGGTATTGGACGGTTTGATGCCTCCTCCTGAGTATTTTCCTGAAAATGTATTGATGAATATCAAAGGATATGAAAGCATTGACCAAGTACTAAAAAAAGGACTCAGAGCTTTGTCTCCCAACAATTTTGAAAAGGAAGCAAACCTCACGGGAGCTTTGGTGTTGGACACGCGTGCTCCGCAAGTATTCGCTAAAGGTCACATTCCTAATGCAATAAACATTGGCATTGACGGCAGTTTTGCTCCGTGGGTGGGTGCATTGATTCCGGATATCAAACAAGAAATCCTTATCGTGGCGGAACAAGGAAGAGAAGAAGAGGTAGTAACCCGATTGGCTCGCGTAGGTTATGACAACAGTGTTGGTTTTCTTGAAGGAGGATTTGAATCGTGGAGGCAAGCAGGAAAAGAGATGGATAAGGTAGAATCAATCACACCCAAAGAACTGTCAAAAAGAATGAAAGACAATCCCGAAATTCAAATTTTGGACGTACGTAAGCCCAACGAGCACATTTCGGAACACCTAATAGGAGCAAAGAACACGCCGTTGGACTATATCAATAACTATATTTCTGAAATAGATAAAAATAAAACGTATTTCGTGCATTGTGCAAGCGGTTATAGGTCTATGGTATTTATTTCTATTCTTAAGGCGAGAGGCTATCATAACCTGATTGATGTACAAGGAGGATTTAAAGGCATAAAAGCATCTGAAGAGTTGAAAATTAGTCCGTTTGTGTGTCCAACAACCTTATAAGTCGATTTATTGCAGCAATTTCTTGAGATAAAGAATAACCAATGCAATAAAATACTTGAGATAAAGGCTATATCGTTTGAATATGTGTTCATAAATAATGAAAATCCCTGAGGAAAAGAAACTTTCTGTCAGGGATTTTTTAGTAATGGAATTGTTCGTATTGCTTAGGAATTTCAGCTGATGAATCTAAAAAAATAAACCAAAAGGCAATAATCTGTAAAAATATTACTACTTTTGGAAAAAAATAAGATTATGACAACAAACAGACAAAACGGTTCTTTATACACCAAAATCGAAAATAAAATTGCCACCATTGAGTTTGGGCATCCTAATGCGAATTCTTTTCCATTGGAACTTTTGGAAAGATTTGCCAAGGAATTGAAATTACTTTCCGATAATCCTGAGGTTTCTCTCATTCTGCTTAAAAGCGAAGGCGACCGAGCCTTTTGTGCAGGGGCTTCGTTCGATGAATTACTGGCAATAGAAACCGAAACGGAAGGCAACCGCTTTTTTAATGGCTTTGCAAATCTTTTTCTGGCAATGCGTGAATGTAAAAAGCTCATCATCGGGCGGGTACAGGGCAAAACCGTTGGTGGGGGAGTGGGGCTTATCGCTGCCTGCGACTATGTTTTTGCTACCGAGGCGGCAATCATTCGTTTATCGGAACTCTCGCTCGGAATTGGTCCTTTTGTGATTGCTCCCGTAATCCTCAGAAAGACCGGTCAAGCCGCACTCAACGAGCTTTTTATGGCTCCCGACCAATGGAAGAACGCCTATTGGGCTCAACAGAAAGGACTTTACGCACGCGTATTTGAAAACAGCAAGGAAATGGATGAAGCCATCGAATATTTCTTGGAAAAATTGTTGCAATCCAATCCTGTAGCTCTTTCCGAAATGAAACGCATCACTTGGCAACACACCGAACATTGGCTGGAAGAGCTTCCGAAGAATGCCGAAATCTCCGGAAAGTTAGTACTTTCCCAGCAAACCAAACAAATGTTAGCAAAATTCAAAAATCGATGATACTTTTATTACAAAATCCAAAACAAGAACAGCATTTAGAACAAATAAAACAAAAAATTGCTGAAGCTCCTGATAGTACTTATGAAATTAGTTTAATAATAGGTAGCTTTCTTCCTGTTATTGTGCTAAGTTTACTCGCATACCTTCTATATTCTTATATGAAAAAACGAGCAAATAAAGACCCTGAAATGTTTGATTGATGTATTTATAAAACAAAGGATTATACAGCACAATATCACCAGTGTAGAGGCGAAATATCTTTTGCCAAATATGAAAAAGATAAGAAATTTTTGCTTCTACAAGAGAAATCTAACAATGATTCGTCCAAACGTAGGGGCTTATTGCATCAGAATATTATAGTAAAGATAGAAAACAATAGATTTACGTATATAAAATACATTTCCGAGTGAGAAACGTATCAACATTCAGCCAAATGTAAGGGCTTATTGCATAAGCCCTTCAACAAAAATAATATTCAACACAAAATAAACCCCGTACAATGTAAAATAAAGTTGGTACAATAGGAAATGAAGTCCGTACATAGCAATATAAAGCCCGTACAATAGGAGATAAAACAAGTTCGGAAGGAAATAAAGTCCGTATGATGGGAAATGAAATGATTTTTGGTTGAAAAAGAGTGTTTTTGGAATGATTTTTGCTGTAAAATAAGTCTAAAAACAAAAAGAAATCTGACGTTTAATAAAAAAATGACGATTATGGCACAAAAAAGATTAACTATTGAGAAGTTCCAGAATTATGGAGCTATTTTTGAGAACATCAGCAAGAACGAAATGCTGAAAAACGAGCTGGCAGAGTACGGCTATGATGAACAAGAAATTGCCAAAGGGAAAGCCCTATATGACAATGCCGCACAAAAGCTCGACCTGAACAAAACCGAAACTGCCGAAGAGAAAATGGCATACGATACATTCAGCAAAAAGTTCGAGGAGTTGAAAAAATCATACACTACTGACCGTAAAAAGGCAAAAATTATCTTCAAAGATGAGGATACGATTCTTACCGTGTTGGCAATCAAGGGAGTTATGAGTATCCGAATTGGTGCAATGCTCGATGATGTCGATACTTTTTACAAGCAATTGCAAGCTAAAGAGGAACTTCGCACGCCTCTGAAAAGACTTAAAATTACCGATGAACATATCGCCGGACAACTTAAAGCCCTTACGGAGGTACGGCAGGCATATCTGCAATATACCAACGAAAAAGGCGAAAGCCAACAGGCAACCAAAAACAAAGATGCTGCCTTTGAGGCTTTGGAGAAATGGGTACGCGAATTTTACAGCATTGCTAAGATTGCACTGGAAGACCAGCCTCAATTGCTGGAAAGCCTTGGCAAATTTATGAGGAATTAATACAAAGAAAAGACGCTCTTCGGGGTGTCTTTTCTTATTTTTGAAATTTTCAGGAGCAAGCAATCCTTTGAAATAAATAAAAAATTGTAAATTTGTACCAAACAAATCGAAGTACTAAACGGATTTGAGTTAAAAAATATAAAGTTTTATAATATAATGGGCATTGTCAGGCTGAGCGAAGTCGAAGCCATTTATGTACAAGGCTTCGACTTCGCTCAGCCTGACACTCTAACTGATTGTATGTCTGTTACAATGCCTGAACAATACTTGATGAATGCAAATATGACTAAAAAAATTAATTAACAACATAAATTTAAACGTATGAAGAAATGTATCTTAGCCATTGCTTTGGCTTTTGCATTGGTTTCGTGCCAGGAGAAGAATCCGTATGCCGAAACTCAAAACGTAGTAAGCGACTATGCCTTAGTACCGCTTCCGCAGAAGTTGGAAATCCAGAACGGACGGCTTTTGCTGAACGACAAAACCAAGGTTTATTTTGACGACGAGCTTCAAAAAGAAGCCGAATTCCTGAAAGAATACATCAAGTTGCAAACAGGGATTGAAATTACCTTCGGAAACGAAGGCAAATTTGACAAAGGGATTTTCCTTCACATTGATGAAAAGATTAATGAGGAAGAAGGTTACAAAATCGACGGAAATTCCAATCTGATAGTCGTTAGCGGGAAGAATGCCCAAGGGGTTTTCTATGGATTGCAAACGTTACGGCAGATGATTAAAGAGGTTTCTGCCGAAAATGGAGAAAAACATTTTGTCATTTTGAGCGGAAAAATCGAAGATGCTCCCCGATTTGCTTATCGCGGAATGCATCTGGATGTAGGAAGGCATATGTTCCCGATGGAATTCATCAAAAAGTACATCGACCTGCTGGCACTGCACAAAATGAACAGATTCCATTGGCATCTGACCGAAGACCAAGGCTGGCGACTTGAAATTAAACAGTATCCGAAGCTGACCGAAGTGGGAGCGTGGCGTGAACAGACCGCCATCGGCAAGAACTTTCCGGGAGCTGCCAAAGATGCTGTCTTCAAAGGCGACGGAAAACGCTACGGAGGCTTCTATACGCAGGAAGAAGCCCGCGAAATTGTGAAATATGCCGCTGACCGCCACATCACAGTCATTCCCGAAATTGATATGCCCGGACATATGCTCGCCGCTTTGGCTGCATATCCTGAACTCGGCAACGGAACAGGTCCTTACAAAGTAGCCGAATACTGGGGAATCTTTGAACAGGTCTTGGCACCGAAGGAAGAAACCTTCCAATTCTTGGAAAATGTGCTTACCGAAGTAATGGATATCTTCCCAAGCGAATATATTCACATCGGGGGCGATGAAGCACCGAAAAAAGAGTGGAAAGAGTCTGCACAAGCTCAGGAAGTTATCAAACAATTAGGGTTAAAGGACGATACGGAGCCAAATCCTATCGATGGGAAGAAACATACGAAGGAAGAAAAGCTGCAAAGTTATTTCATAAGCCGTATAGAGAAATTCTTAAACAGTAAAGGACGACAAATCATCGGTTGGGATGAAATTTTAGAAGGCGGATTAGCCCCTAATGCAACCGTGATGAGTTGGCGAGGCGTAGAAGGTGGAATTGCAGCTGCAAAAGCCGGACATAAAGCCATTATGACTCCGGGAGGATATTGTTATTTTGACCATTATCAAGATGCAGTAGATGCTGAAACCAAACAGCCTTATCTGAGTATCTGTTGCCTTACTACAGTCGAGAAAACATACTCCTATGACCCCGTACCTGCCGAGTTTACTGAGGAACAAGCCAAACTTATCTTGGGAGTACAGGCAAATCTTTGGACAGAATATGTACATTCCCCCGAACAAGCCGAGTATATGGTAGCACCGCGTATGACAGCTCTTTCCGAAGTGCAATGGACACCCGTAGCACAGAAAGACTACAACCAATTTAAAGAGCGTATCACTTCTATCAGAAACATCTTTGATATAATGAAGGTGAATTACGCCAAACATATGTTTGACGAGAAAAAATAACTTACTCATATGATTCAAATCCCTTTCATCAATTGCAATGAAAGGGATTTGTTTTTTTAACAGAATAAAAGTAAGTATATTTTATCAAAAAACGTTTATAAAATTACTAACTTTGCCAAAGTTCAAACTCGCATAATGTAATAACATAACAGCATCAAAACCAATTATATTAAACCTAAAATCAAAAGTATGACAACAAAACGCATTTTAATGAGTATCATCGGGATTTTCTTCGGAATTGTTTTGGTAATGGCTCAACCCGATTACAAACTATCAGCTGAGAATCTCAAAGCAAGAGAAACATTTCAGGACGATAAGTTCGGAATCTTCATTCATTGGGGCATTTACAGTATGCTTGCCGATGGTGAATGGGTTATGCAAAACAAAAATCTGCATTGGCAGGAATATGAGAAGTTGGCTTCAGGATTTTATCCTTCAAAGTTCAATGCTGCCGAGTGGGTTTCCGCCATTAAGGCTTCGGGAGCGAAGTACATCACGATAACTACCCGCCATCACGACGGATTTTCAATGTTTGATACCCAACATTGCGACTATAACATCGTGAAAGCCACTCCGTTCAAACGCGACATCATCAAAGAGATAGCACAGGAGTGCCAAAAGCAGGGAATACGGCTACATTTGTACTATTCGCACCTCGATTGGCGTCGGGCGGATTACTATCCGTTGGGACGTACGGGCAAAGGCACGGGACGCACCACGCACGGCAAGTGGGAGGATTATCATACCTTTATGAAGAATCAACTTGCTGAATTATTAACCAATTATGGCAAGATAGGAGCCATTTGGTTTGACGGAATGTGGGATAAAGACATCTATCCTGACGGAATGACTGCCAAAACGTGGGATTTGAACGAGCAATACAAACTCATTCACGGTTTGCAACCTGCTTGCCTTATCGGAAATAATCATCATATCACTCCATTTGCTGGAGAAGATATTCAAATATTTGAACGCGACCTGCCCGGAGAGAACAAAGCCGGATTATCAGGGCAGGATATTAGCCGCTTGCCTTTGGAAACTTGCGAAACGATGAATGGAATGTGGGGATATAAAATTACCGACCAGAATTATAAGTCTGTCAAAACCTTAATTCAGTATTTGGTGAAAGCAGCGGGCAAAAACGCTAATTTACTGATGAATGTAGGTCCGCAACCTAACGGAGAAATCCCCGCCGTAGCTGTGCAACGCCTTAAAGAAATGGGACAATGGATGCAAACCTACGCTCCTACCATTCAGGGGACAAGAGGAGGCGTGATACCTCCGAGTCATTGGGGCGTAACTACTCAAAAAGGGAAAGTACTTTATGTACACGTCTTGGATTTGACTGACAAAGCCTTATTTTTGCCTTACTCAGGAAACAAACTTATCAAAGCTGTTGAATTTAAGACCAAAAAAGCCCTTAAATTTACCCAAGACAAAGACGGAATATTGCTAAAATTTCCACAAACACCCGAATCTCCCGATTATGTATTGGAACTCATCTTTGAAAAAGAGCTTCCAACCCTATAAAAGATAAAAAATCTGTCGGTAAATAAAAGAAAAAGAATTTTAAGTATAAAAATCGGTCGTGTTGTAAAAAGTATGATGATAGTTTCGATTGTCAGGCTGAGCGAAGTCGAAGCCTGTAATAATAAGGCTTCGACTTCGCTCAGCCTGACAGAAATATCCTCTTTTTAAGGTATCATACTTTTTACATCAACCCTAAAAATTAATATATGAATACAGAAAAAGAAGAGCAAAACGAACATATACCGATACAAGAAACCACTTTGGAAATCCGTTTGGATAACTTGGAACATAACGTGAAGTTCCTGAAAAGCAAATTGAAAGAAAATACGTTATTTATGGCTGTGGTGAAAGCATTTTCATACGGAAATAATCACTGTGAAATAGCCAAATATTTAGAGAAAAAGGACTTAGCAGATTATTTTGCAGTAGCTTATGCTTCGGAAGGTGTTGAATTACGCAAATCAGGAGTAACGAAACCTATTTTGGTGCTTCATCCGCAAGTGGCACACTTTCAGGATATTGTAAAGTATGAGTTAGAACCTACTTTGTATTCACATCGCACTTTGGAGGCATTCCTTGTTTTTGCCAAAGAACATCATTTGGAAGGTTATCCGGTTCATATTAAGTGTAATACGGGAATGAATCGCTTAGGGTTTCTTCCTCAGCAAATTGAAAACGTTTGTCAAATATTAGCAGATAAAAAGCAAGTTAGAGTAAGAACGGCATATTCACATTTATTGGCTTCGGAAGATAAAAACGCTGAAACTTATATGCAGGAGCAAATTCGTAAATTTGTGGAATGTCAGCAAATTATCGAAAAGTATTTTCCATATAAGGTGTTGTATCATAATTGTAATACTTCGGGCATTTTGAACTATCCGCAGGCACATTTTGATATGGTTCGCAGCGGAATTGGAATGTACGGTTTTGGAAATGATGCTGAATATCAAGCAAATTTCCGTCCGATAACCATTTTAAAAACGTTGATTTCACAAATTCACGATGTTCCCAAAGGCGGATATGTGGGATATAATTTTGGTTTTCAAGCCGAAACCCTTACTCGAACGGCAACCATTTCGGTTGGGCACGCCGATGGACTGAATAGAATTTACGGGAAAGGCGTTGGCTTTGTGTATATTAACGATAAAAAGGCTCCGATTGTAGGTAATGTTTGTATGGATATGCTGATGGTTGATGTTAGTGAAATCGACTGCCAAGAGGGCGATGAGGTAATTATTTTCGATGAAAAACACACTTCTGAAATCCTTGCTGAAACGGCACAAACTATTTCCTATGAATTAATTACATCACTTTCCAGAAGGATAAAACGCGTGTATGTGGAATAGTTTCGTTGGATTTTTTTGTAAATAAGTTTGGTAGTATAAAATATTGTTGTATATTTGCACCCAGAAATCGCGGGATAGAGCAGTAGGTAGCTCGTCGGGCTCATAACCCGAAGGTCACAGGTTCGAGTCCTGTTCCCGCTACAGGGTTTAAAAAGAGTGATTGTTAACAATCACTCTTTTTTATTTGTAATCAGTAAGTTGAGTTATTTCAATTTTCTTGCCGCTATATTTGTATTCAGAGTCGTGAAAAGCACGATAGTAATTGAGCTCAAGGGCATCAGAATGGCTGCTACCAAAGGAGATAAATGCCCTAAAACAGCAAATGAAATTCCGATAATGTTGTACAGAAACGAAAGGAAGAAACTCCTTTGAATGATTCGGATTGATGTTTGAGAAAGTTTCAGGAATATTCCCAAATCACTTATTCTGGTAGAATCCATAATCCCATCGCAGGCAGGGGAAAATACATTTACATTTTCGGCTAAGGCAATTCCTACATCGCTCTGTTTTAAAGCTCCGGCATCGTTCAGTCCGTCACCAATCATCATTACTTTTTCTCCTTTCTTTTGTAGTGATTCGATGTAATTTAATTTATCGTTGGGTTTTTGATTGAACAAAATAGTAGAATTAGGAGGAAGTAATTTTTCCAATGTATCTCGCTCACTTTCATTGTCTCCCGAAAGAATTACCAACCTATATTGGTTCGCCAAGGATTTGAACAAATTCGAAATTCCTTTTCGGTAAGAGTTATTGAAAATGAAACAACCTTTATAGATTCCGTTTAACGAAATATGCACACTTGTTTTGAGATTGTCTTTATCTGTTTCTTTACCGACAAATCCGGCGGAACCTATTTTTACGGAAATTTCGTCCGTTTGAGCTTCGATTCCTTTTCCTGCTATTTCTTTGAAATCGTCAATGAAAACAGAGGTGTACGAAACGGTTAAATAGTCGTAAATTTGCCGACTAAGCGGATGGTTAGAATTTCGTAATGTTTTCTTTATAACTTTTTGTTCTTCAATGGATAATTCAGTTCCCAGATAAGTCAAATCTGATTTGTTGGCGGTGGTAATTGTACCTGTTTTATCGAAAATAATGGTGTCAATTTTTGCCATTTTTTCAATAACCTTGCTATTTTTCAGATACAATTTACGTTGTCCGAAAATACGCAGCATATTTCCCAAAGTAAAGGGAGCAGAAATAGCCAAAGCACACGGGCAGGCGATAATCAAAATAGCCGTAAATACGTTCAAAGGCATCACGGGGTCAGCGAGATTTTTGTATGCCAAATAAATCCACACAAACAAGGAGATGAAAGATATTGCTAAGATTATGATTGTGAAATATTTACTTACTTTATCTGTTAATGTTTTGAATTTATCATCTTTGTCTTTGCTGAAAATTTCATTACTCCAAAGTTGAGTTAAATAACTTTGTGAAATTCCTTTAAGTGCTTCAATTTCAATGGCTCCTTGTGTTTGTTTTCCACCTGCAAAAAGCTTATCGCCGCTAATTTTTTGTACAGGATTGGCTTCACCCGTCACAAAACTATAATCTATATGAGCTTCACCTCGAATCAGAATAGCATCTACGGGGATAAGTTCTTGATTTCTAATAAGAAGCCTGTCTCCTTGTGCAATATCGTAAACTTGAACACTTTCCTCCTTTCCATCAGGAAGAATTTTAGTAATTCCAATAGGGAAATAACTTTTGTAATCCCTTTCAAAGGAAAGAAAACTATACGTTCGTTGTTGGAAAAATTTTCCGATTAAAAGTAAGAAAACCAAGCTGTTAAGACTATCAAAAAATCCTTGACCAGAATCTGTGAAAATGTCATAACAACTACGTACAAACATTGCCAAAATTCCCAGAGCCAAAGGAATATCAATGTTTAAAATCTTGCTTCTGATGCCTTTGTATGCCGAAATGAAATAATCCGAAGCAGAGTAAAACATTACGGGAAGTGACAAAATTAGCATTATCCAACGAAAGAACGGTTTGTACTGCTGAATCCAAAATTCATCGGTTTCAAAATATTCAGGAAAAGAAAGCAACATTACGTTTCCGAAGGCAAAAGCCGCAACGCCTAATTTGTAGTAAATCTGTCGGTTAGGTTTGTTTTTCTTTGTCTGATAATCTTCTAAACTTATGTATGGAGAATAACCGATATGAGCCAGTAACAATACCAATTCTTTAAGAGAAATCTTTTCGGAATTGAAAGTGATGCGTACTGTTTTTTGAGGAAAATTAACCACCGAGCCTCCTACCGCCGAATGTAATCTGTCTAAATTTTCAAGTACCCAAATGCAAGAACTACAATGAATATGAGGAATGTACAGGTTTACGATTTGAATATTTCCGTCGTTAAACTCAAGTAATTTTTCTACGATTTTATCATTATCCAAGAAGGAATATTTTTCTAACGATTCCTCAGAACGAGCCCCCGGATTTTGTTCAAGGTCGTAGTAAGATGACAGATTATTTTCAGAGAGAATTTCGTAAACCGTTTTGCATCCTAAGCAGCAGAAAACCTTGTTATCTACCGAAAGAGGCTCATTATCAAATTCATTTCCGCAATGGTAACAGTTCATATCAGGGTGTGTTTTTGCTTTGCGTGTAAAAAAGTAAATCAGGCAAGCATTATTTCCCCGCAAAGATATGATAATTATCATAAAAATTTTATCTTTGCGAAGAAATACAAAAACATTATGAAAAACCAAACCGATACAAAGTGTGAGCATTGTTCTGTTCGGCATCAAAAGATATTAAAAACGCTGAGCGATGGTGAGCTTCGTATCATTTCTGATTGTAAAACTGCTTCGGTTATCAAAAAAGGAGAGGTCATCTTTGAAGAAGGTGATGTACTTGCAGGTGTTTATTGTATTAAAGAAGGAATTTGTAAACTTAGTAAACTGAGTGCCAACGGGAAAAGCCAAATTGTACGCTTTGTGGGAAAGGGCGATATTTTGGGGCAGCGAAGTGTGATTTCCAATGATTCGGTGAATTTGACGGCGGTTGCCCTTACGGATATAAAAGCTTGTTTTATTCCAAAAGACGAAGTGTTTAATTTTTTTGCCACTAACACTGATTTCTCCATTGAAGTATTTCGTAATGTGTGTGACGAACTTAAAAAAGCGGATAACACAATTGTTGATTTGGCACAAAAAACCGTAAAACAACGATTGGCAGATACATTGTTGTTCTTGGAGGATAACTTCGGAACTGACGAAAAAGGTTATATAAACATTCAGCTTTCACGGGAAGAAATCGGGAATATGATAGGCTCTGCAACAGAATCACTCATCAGGATGCTTTCCGAGTTTAGTAAAAATAATTGGATTGAAACCCAAGTAAAGAAGATTAAAATACTCAATAAGAAAAAGTTAGAAAAATTGTCGTTAGGCAATTAATCGTAAAATTCCTCATAAAATGAAAATATTGTACTTACACGGTTTGGATAGTTTTCTGCAAGATGACCGACGGGAAGTTTTGCAACGGTACGCAAGGGTTTTTGCTCCCGTTTTGGATTACAAAAATACGCCCAATCTGTTTCAAGCCTTGCAGGAAGAATACCACGATGTAGATGTGATAATCGGGTCAAGTGCCGGAGGATTAGTAACTTATTATTTGGCTCAAGCGTTGCAAAAACCTTGTTTGTTGTTCAATCCGGCGTTGGCTTTCCGTGGTGAAATGCCCATAAAAACAGACTTTAATCGGCAGTACAATCAATATATGCAAATAGTAATCGGGTTGCAAGATGAGGTCATTCCGCCTTGGCAATCTTTGGAATTACTTCGTAGTGATATTTCTGAAAATCAGAATATTGAAATCCATTTGATTAATAAAATGGAACATTCCTATCCGATTGACATCTTCCGAAAAGAAACCGAATTTTTCATAAAAATGATTCACCAAAATTTATAGAAATGAAAACCATCTATTTTTTTGCAATTCCTTTATTTTTAGTTGCTTGTAAATCAAATTCGTCAGAAAAAACTGCTACAACAGAAGCTTCTGTTAATGTTAAACCTGTGGTTATCAGCACTTGGAATCACGGATTGCCCGCTAATGATGCGGCTTGGAAAATTCTTGCTTCGGGAGGAAATGCTTTGGATGCTGTTGAAAAAGGCGTGATGACTGCTGAGGCTGACCCCGAAGAAACATCGGTGGGATATGGCGGCTACCCCGACCGTGAGGGGAATGTAACGCTTGACGCCTGCATTATGGACAGTCATAACAATGCCGGTTCGGTGGCTTGCTTGAAAAATATCAAACACCCCATTTCGGTAGCTCGTTTGGTGATGGAAAAAACGCCTCACGTGATGCTTGTGGGCGAAGGAGCTAAGCAATTTGCTATTTCACAAGGATTTAAAGAAGAAAATTTACTTACTGAAAAATCAAAAAAAGCCTACGAAGAATGGCTAAAAACTTCGCAATACAAACCCATTATCAACATTGAAAACCACGATACGATTAGTATGTTGGCATTGGACGAAAACGGAAATCTTTCGGGAGCTTGCACCACCAGCGGAATGGCTTGGAAAATGGCAGGTAGAGTAGGCGATTCGCCCATCATTGGCGGAGGTCTGTTTTTGGATAACGAAGTGGGAGCAGCTGCGGCGACAGGCTTGGGCGAGGCGGTTATCCGTACGGCGGGCAGTGCGATGGTAGTGGAACTGATGCGACACGGAAAATCTCCGCAAGAGGCTTGTGAAATCGTTACCAAACGCATTTATGATTTGTATAAAAACTCGCCCGAATTGGAACATCTGCAAGTGGGTTTTATCGCTTTGAACAAAAAAGGAGAAATTGGGGCATTTTGCGTTAGGAAAGGATTTAATTACGCACTGCAATCTAAAAATCAACAAAATACACTCATTGATGCAACTTATATGATGGAGTAAAAAGAAAACTCCCAAGAAGTAAGTTTAAAATTTCTTGGGAGTTTTTTGCGCTCATACAAATTATTTCTTTTTAAAAACTTGTACGATGATGAGTTCCTTACCATTCTCCATTTCTTTATGAGTTGTGGTCAAAGTACTACCTTTGATTGAATAAGTAAAAGTTAGTGTCTCGTTGTTTGTATTTGTAAGGGTAATTGTATCTCCGGAAACAACATAGCTTCCTTTATCTTGCTCATCCTCTACACACTCTCCATTGTCATTTTTGGAATAGAGTACCGTAGTGTAAGTTTTACTGGAGAAATTATTGTACGACTTTTTCATACACTCATCAATAGGGAAAGCAACTCCATTTTCAGATGCAGATTCCAAATACCAAGTTCCTTCAAGACTAGCATCCTCATCTTTTCCGCACGAAATAACTAACGTTCCTAAGGCTACAAAAGCCAACATAATGATTTTTTTCATTGGTAATAAAATTAAAATTAGTGCGGCAAAGATATGATTTACCCCCCCCCATTTAGTTAATTGTTTGTTAAAAAACAACTGACTATTGTTAAATTTATTTGGTCAGTTGAAATGAAGGAAGATAATTTGCAAGGTGATAGTGAGATAAACAGATGTAATCTTCTTATTTTTCAATGGTTGGTTAATAATTGAATAAAGTGTAAGAATTTCAGGTTTTGGGATTTGTTTTTTCTTTCTAAAGTGATTGTGCGTATCTTCTGTTATTCCGAATTGTTTTTATGATGACTTTGATTACTATACAAATAATGCCTATTAAACTCCATAAGGTAATAACTACAGGAAAATCAAGTTTATCAAAAAGTCTTGCTAAAATAGGAAGCATAGGTACAGAAAGTATAATAATTAAAGTATCATAGTTTTGATTTACCTCGTAGGTCTCAATGAGGTTTTCTGAATGTAATCCTTCTTGAATATACATTAAATCACGGGTTTTGAAAGTAACTGACCTTTCTTTTATGTACTTTCCGTCACGGTAAGTGATTATGAAATAAATATTTCCAAGTTTTGTGCTCTCTATTTTTGTTGCTACAATATGCTTACGTTCAATATATGGAACTGCCCCCGAAGAAAACCACATTATAAGGAAAATCACTATCAAAAGAATAACCGCAAAACCAGTTGCAAAAATAGCTAAACCAGTGTTGTTCAAAAAGAAAAGTACAATGGCTATTATAGTAGACAATAATGTTGTAATAAATATAACTCCTAATGACTTAAACAAATACGAAATAGATTTCTCGTAAGTTTTTGTTATATTTTCAGGAATAACAGACCTATTGATTATCAGTTTATCGTTGAAGATATGCAGATACTCGTTTACACCTTGTAAGGTTCGCAAGGGTTTTTCTGTTATAGTTTCAGTAATCAGAGCCTCGTAGGAAGTACCCAAAGTTTTTAAAATACGTTTTAAAGTTTCTCCCGAAGGATTGCTCTCTGCATTTTCCACCCGTTGAACCGTTCGGAGCGAAACTCCCGCTTGAGCTGCCAATTCTTCTTGCGAAAGGCATTTAACTTTTCGTAATTCCTTAATTTTTTGTGATAGTTTTTCGATATTCATAGTTTCCTGATTTTTCGCAAAGATATGGGGATTTCAGCTTTTTTCTCTAATTTTTGATATGTCTTTTTTACGTCATTTTGCTTTGTGAGCTATTGCCAAAGAAAAATTGAAAAATATAAAGAGTGTAAAAAATGTCAATCTAAGCAAAAAAATAAAATCGGAATGTTTTCCGTTTGTAAAGATTTTTTGAATTATTATGGCATAAAAATTGTTATGTTTTCTTTTGGTTTTAAAAGAAAAATCCGGTGAATAGACGAAGTTTTATAAAGAAAAGTTTTTTGGGAGCTGTGGGCATAACGGCTTTGACGGGTTTGTACGCTTGGAGAATTGAGCCTCATTGGCTGGAGTTTGTCCGTGTGAAAATGCCTGTCAAAAATCTCCCTGAATCGTTGGTTGGGAAAACTTTAATGCAGATAAGTGATATTCACACGGGGAATCGGGTAGATAATTCTTATTTAATAAATTCGCTGAAAAAGGCAAAGGAATATAATCCTGATTTTGTGGTATATACAGGAGATTATATCACGCTTCATCAAGAGCGGTTGATTCGTGATAAACTTGAAGAAGTATTTCAAGAAAGCGTTCAAGGAAAGTTGGGTACAGTTGCTATTTTGGGAAATCACGATTACGGATTGAATTGGAGCGACCCCGAAGTTGCTAACCAAATAATAAAAATAATTGAAAAAGAAGGGATTACTGTGCTGAGAAATTCCTCTGTTGAAATAGAAGGATTAAATTTTATTGGACTTGATGATTATTGGGCAAAGCAAACTGATGCAGAAAAAGCCTTTGCAGATTATGAGCCAACCAAAGCGAATATTATGCTTTGCCACAATCCTGATGTTTGTGATTTGAATGTATGGCACAATTACGAAGGTTGGATTCTTTCTGGGCATACACACGGAGGACAATGCAAACCGCCTTTTTTGCCACCTCCGATACTTCCCGTGAAAAATAAAAATTATACCGCAGGAAAATTCAACTTATCCAACGCAAGAACACTTTATATTAATCGCGGATTGGGACATTCACAGAAAATTCGGTTGAATGTTCGCCCTGAAATTACTATCTTTGAGCTTGAAAAAGGGTAAATTATAAAAAACAATCCTAAAAAGGACAAAGTTTACAATTTTTTAATACCTTTGTGGGAGGTAATATAAAAAGTATGATGCCTTAAAAAAGAAGTGTTTTTGTCAGGCTGAGCGTAGTCGAAGCCTTATCATTACAAGGCTTCGACTACGCTCAGCCTGACAATTAGAACTACCATTATACTTTTTATAACTCGACCTCTTTGTGCTAATAGGAAATCTATTTTTTATATTTTGGTATTATTCCAAAGTATCTATAAAACCAAAGTTTTAGCTTTATAAAAATGAACAGAAAAATTGTATTAGTTATATTGATATTGTCTGTTTATCTTGGTTGTGCACAAAAGCAACTGACTCAAACAGAATTGGAAACAATGTTTAGCAAGGATTGGTGTGCTTGTTTGGAAAAAGAATCTGTAGGCAAAGATGGAGAGCAAATTCCCCAAATATGGGTGGATTGTGTAGCCAAAATAATGAAACAATACACTGAAAATGAGATTTTATATGCTGATATACGTAAATTTGCAATGCTGAATTATCCTGATTCAAGCTTATCAGATTATGAAAGAGAAAGGCTTTTTGGAAAGCAATTAGGAAAAAAAATGCTTGTACAATCACTTGATAATTGCGATATCTATCTGAAAGGAATGAGTGATTTTAAAACATCTTATATCAGAAAAGCAACACAAGATGCTTCTTCTGAAGACAAAAAAGAAGTGGAAATGCTTATAAAGAAAATACAAGAGGTATTGGACGAAGTTGACATTAATAAAATGAACGATGCACAGAAAAATCAGATAGGTGAGTATTATGTTCTTTTAGGACTGTTATATGAATTTAAGGGTGATAAATCTCTTGCAATACTTCAATACGATAAGGCTATAAAACTTGTTCCATATAATTATAAAGCAATTGCTTTCAAGAAATTAATAAACTAAAAAATACTTTTTTAGATTGTTTAATTTTTTTAATATTTTAATTTTTTGAACGAAAAATATGTATCCATTAAGAAGAAACCGAAGATTGCGTACCACCGAAGCCATTCGTAGTTTGGTTCGTGAGACTATCGTTACGCCTGATAATTTTTTGGTGCCACTTTTTGTGGTGGAAGGCAAAGGTGTAAAAGAAGAAATCGCCTCAATGCCAAATTATTACCGATATAGCTTGGATTTGCTTGAAAAAGAAGTGAAGGAACTTTGGAAATTAGGTTTGAAATCGGTGTTATTGTTTGTGAAAGTTCCTGACAATTTGAAAGATAACAAAGGAACGGAAGCCGCTAATCCTAACGGATTAATGCAACGTGCCATTAAAACTGTGAAAAATGCCGTTCCGCAGATGTTGGTAATGACTGATGTAGCACTTGACCCGTATTCTGTTTACGGGCACGACGGAATTATCGAAAACGGACAAATTGCCAACGATGCCACAGTAGATGCCCTTTGCCAAATGAGCCTTTCACACGCTCAGGCAGGTGCCGATTTTGTTGCTCCCAGCGATATGATGGACGGAAGAATATTGAATATCCGTGAAACATTGGAAAATAATGATTTCCAGAATGTTGGGATAATGTCGTACAGTGCCAAATATGCTTCTGCTTTTTATGGTCCTTTCCGTGATGCTTTGGATAGTGCTCCTGTTGATATTCAGGATATTCCGAAAGACAAAAAAACCTACCAAATGGATTATCACAATCGTTTGGAAGCCATCAGAGAAACCCGAATGGATATCGAAGAAGGAGCAGATATCGTGATGGTAAAGCCCGGATTGTGTTATCTGGATATTGTTCGTGAGGTAAAAAATATGTCGGAAGTTCCCGTTGCGGTGTATCAGGTTTCGGGTGAATATGCAATGCTTAAAGCGGCTGCCGAAAAAGGCTGGCTTAACCACGATGCCGTGATGCTCGAACAAGTAACTGCTATCAAAAGGGCGGGAGCCGACATCATCGCTTCTTATTTTGCTAAAGATGTAGCTAAATTAATAGGTTAAAAATATAGAAATCACACAGATAATAATGAAATTTGAAGGTGATGTAAAACAAGTATGATGCCTTAAAAAATTTCTGTCAGGCTGAGCGAAGTCGAAGCTTTATTATTACAGGGCTTCGTTACATACTCCGCAGTGCGGACTTTGCTCAGCCTGACAATCGAAACTATCATCATACTTTTTACAACACGACCTGAAATTTATGTCTGTGTGATTTTTTTATAGGACGAAATATTACTAAGTTTTTGTATTTTTCTGAAGCTTATATGCTGAAAAATAGGAATATGGCATAAAGTAATGTTAAAGTTTAACCGCTGATTTTGAGATGTTTTTGTGTATGTACTTGAAAGTCAGTTTGTTTTACTTTCTTATTTTCTTAAAATATTGTTATTCAGGAGTTTTTATGTTAAAATAGAGTTGCTTTATTTACATATCTTTTGTTACTTTGTAACTGTATTTCAACAAGAAAACTATGAAACAACTTTTTTACTTACTTGGTATTTTATTGACTGTCATTCTTGGTGCTTTTTTGCAGTATCATTTTTGTTGTCAGGCAGTTTGTTGCTCCAATAATTCCTCTGAACAGACTGTAAAAGAAGAACTTCCTAAGGAAAAGCAAAAAACATTAGGTTTTTTGATTGTTACCCATCCTTTGAAATTAGAGCATACGGATAATTTCAAGTTTACTAAAAATTCGTATGAAATTCGTCCCGTAGTAGCGGAAATAGATGTTTTAATTGACCAATCGAAAGAACATTTTAAAGAAAATGAATCTAAAGTATTGGAAATTATTGGATTGTATTCTTCAGATGAAACGAATCACTCTGTTTTTCCTACGATTGGTTTAGCGAGGGCTAATGTCGTTAAAATGTACTTCGAGAAAAGAGGATTTCCGTCCCAACAGTTAAAAATTTCAGACCGATTGGAGCAAGGCATAGGAAAAAATTTAGATGAGGCAGATATTGCAACAGCTTTTCAAGTAATAGAGATAACTGCTGAAAGTCAGTCAGAAAAAATGGAGTCTTTTAAGGCTTTTGCCAAAGAACTTCGTGAAAATCCTATCCGATTGTACTTTGAAACAGGAGAATCACACATTAATCTCACAATGGAAGAACGTGAAAAAATCCAAAAGTTGAACGATTATATTTCACACGTGGAAGGAGCTTGCGTACAAGTTGTTGGGCATACGGATAACGTTGGAAAACGACCTTCCAATTTGCGTTTGGGAGAAGAAAGGGCTGCTTTTGTGAAATCGTATTTGGTTAAAAATCATTTTCCTGAGTTACTTGTTGAGGTAATTTCACACGGACCGGATAAACCCATTGCAAGTAACAAAACCGAAGAAGGGCGAGCCAAAAACAGAAGAGTTGAAATTACTTTAGAATAATCAAAATAAACTGTTAATCATTAAATTACAAAAAATATGTTGTGTTGGATTATACCTATTATCGTTGGACTTATTTGTGCTTTGTTGGGTTATTTACTTGGCAAACGTTGTGTGTGTAAAAAATTAGATGATTGTGAAGCAATCCGTGAAAATATGCGGAAGGATTTTGAAAAGGAACGTTCTGATTTTCAAAAGATACGATTTGATTTAGAAGAGAAACTTAAATCTAAGGAAAATGAGATTTTTGGATTCCGAAGCCAAATAAAAGATTTGGAAAAACCGCCGGTACCTCAATTTGTATTTGATGAAGAAGCTGCAAAACTTGTTTTTGGTAAGAAAATTAAAGAAAACGATTTGACAATCGTTGAAGGCATAGGACCTAAAATTCAGGAATTGTTTAAGGAAAACGGAATTGCTACTTGGAAGAAACTTTCGGAAACATCAGTGGAAAGGCTTAAAGAAATTCTTACAATTGGAGGAGAGCGGTTTATGATTCACAATCCTGGCACGTGGGCTCGTCAAGCAGAGTTGGCGTATCAAGGCAAATGGCAGGAACTTAAAGATTGGCAAGACTTCCTTGTAGGAGGTGTGGAGCCATCATAGTTATACAGTTTTTTAAGGATTAAAATGGTTTGTTTTTATGGCAAACCATTTTTTGTGTTTATTTTTTTCAGTACATTTGCGTATTTAATTTCTTGTTTTATGCACAAATCAGGTTTTGTAAATATTATAGGCAATCCCAATGTTGGGAAATCTACTTTGATGAATGCCTTTGTTGGTGAGAGGTTGTCCATAATTACTTCAAAAGCTCAAACGACAAGGCATCGTATTTTTGGAATTGTAAGTGGTGATGATTTTCAAGTTGTATTTTCGGATACTCCCGGAATTATTAAACCGGTTTACGAATTGCAACATTCAATGATGGATTTCGTGAAAAGTGCCTTGGAAGATGCCGATATTCTCATTTATATGGTTGAAGTGGGGGAGAAAGAACTCAAAGATGAAGTTTTTTTTGCGAAAATAAATAAAATGAATGTTCCAATTCTTCTTTTAATTAACAAAATTGATAAATCTTCACAAGAAGAATTGGAAAATCAGGTTGCTTATTGGAAAGAAAAAGTTCCAAAGGCAGAAATTTTTCCGATTTCAGCTTTGGAAGGTTTTCAAACTGGGGAAGTATTCAATCGTATTTTAGAATTATTGCCCGAATCACCTCCTTTTTTCCCAAAAGACCAATTGACGGACAAACCCGAACGATTTTTTGTTAATGAAATCATCCGTGAGAAAATTTTACTGAATTACAAAAAGGAAATTCCGTATGCGGTTGAGGTTGAAACAGAGGCTTTTGTTGAATACGAACAAATCATTCATATCCGTTCGGTAATTATGGTGGAGCGTGAAACTCAGAAAGGAATTATCATCGGTCATAAAGGTGAGGCACTCAAGAAGGTAGGTGTACAGGCTCGTGCCGATTTAGAGAAATTTTTCGGAAAACAAATTCATATTGAGATATTTGTAAAAGTAAATAAAGATTGGCGTTCCAACACACGGCAATTAAGGCGATTTGGCTACAAAGAAAATTAGTGAATTTAAAGAACACAGATTTGTGTTCTTTTTAGTTTTCAATTCTTTGTTTGATTAATTTTACTGTGAAAATAGCTTCTATAATTGTGAAAATGAAGTAAGGAATTACCACAAATAAGGCATCGGAGATGGGAGTTTTTTCCGTATTATTTATTAAAGGAAAAATAAAAATGATAATGGCTATCATACGGATTAAAGCCGTCCCCAGAAAAGCAAATGCAGTGTATTTTCTTAAAAATAAATGGATTGTGTAAATAATACTTATTACACAAACAGATAAACTGAAATGAAATAAACAAACTTTGTCAATTCCTAAAAAAGACGAAATTCCGTACTTGCCAACAATAGTTTCCAAAGAAAAATACGTCAGACCAGTCAGGGCAATTATAAGAAGAAAAAAGCGAAAAAAAATACTCATAATCAAGATTTATCAGACATATTCATCACTTGCCTGATTACGGAATATATAGCCACAAAAACTCCTAAAAGAGAGAGAACCACAGTGAATAAGGGATATAGATTAGGAAATTTTCCGTCCAACCAATCGCCCAAAAAAACACAAATGGCTATGGTAATAGCCATTTGTAATCCCGCTTGGGAGAATTTTATCCACTTATTTAGTTGCTTTGTCGGCAATTTGTAATTTTTCATTCGAAATCTGAGGTTTAGAGCCTTTCATAGTACACGAAACATTGAAAATAGCTCCGGGTTCAATAGATAATTTATCCGTAAAAACCTCTCCTTCAATTACTGAAGTTGATTTTAAGCTTAGTACGCCATTTACGCGCAATGTTCCTTCAATTTTACCTTCAACATCTGCGTTTTCGCAAATAACCACACCTTTGATAAGTCCTGTTCTTCCAACAACTAACTTTCCGCTTGTTTGGAAATTTCCTTCAATCTCACCATCAATTCTAAAATCAGTTTTAGAAATTATATCTCCTTTAAATTTTGTTTCAGCAACGATTCTGTTGCTACTTCCTGATGATGTGTTTTCAGCCATAACTTTTTTATTTTCTTTAAACATAATTTTCTATTTTTAGAGAGATTAAAAATTATTCCCCAAAGTTAATCTTTTTTTAAATATAAAAAAAGAAATAAAAATCTTTTTTGAAATCATTGAAAAAAGAAGCTAAGAAAACGATTTCATTATTTGATGATTGGTTTTCTGTCAAAGATTTGATTTTTAGGCATTTGTTTTTTGTTGAAATGAAACATTCCAATACAAATTTCTGTATTGGAATGCTAAGAAAATTTAAAAATTTATTTGTTATGAGAGTATTTTCAACATTAATCTACATTGTCGTGTAGGAACGAATTGTTTCTGCGTATTTGATATTCACCAGAGCTGTCCTTGCTGATTGAAGTTCTTGACTGGTTGTTTTCAGAATAGTTGCTTGATGAACCAAATACGTGATTATAATTTTGTAATCGATTTGAACGCCTTGCCATAACATCTGAAATTCTGCTGTTTACAGGGTCAATTTCTTGAGATTCTTCATCCAAAAACATACTCATCTGTCCTTGTTCGTCAATGTTTGTAGATTTTGGAGTTTCAATCTCTTCTTTTCTGTAAAGGATGAATTCATTTCGGTTTTCCTCCATTGTGGAACGGGAAGAAAATGGTTTGGCTTCGTTAAAAGTTTTCTCCAACTCCATATAATCTTCCAACGAATGGCGAATTTCCCCTTTCTGGTTTACAGTTGGAGTGATTTGTTTTGGCTCTTCGTAATCCTCATTAATATCACTACTCAAATGAAAGAAAACAGGTGTATCGGAATTTTTCTTGATTTCTTTGATAGGCTCTTGTTTTATAACTCTTTGAGGTTGAACCCGTTCCTTTGCTGCATATGAATTGTTATTCAAAGTAGCTTTAGGTTTTTCAACAATCGTGAAAAGCTGCTCTGGAGAAAGTACTTCGCAATCAACCCAAATGTTGAACAATTCAGCGAGAGAAGAGGCCTGAGGATTTGATTTCTTTTCTTGATGAGAAGGAGCGGTAGGTGTCGGGTAAACAGGCTGCCACTCATTTGTGTTTACAATTGGAGCATTACGTTCCGTTAAGTCGTGTATAATAGGCTGAGTATCATCAAGTACGTGAATAACTTTTTTGGTCTCACCACTAACAATTTCGTGTTGTTGATTAGCATCAAATCCTGTGGCAATTACTGTAACTGACAAAGCATCACCTAATGATTCATCTTCACCAATACCAGTGATTAAGTCAGCCATATTTTCACCTGCTTGCATCTGAACATAATTGCTGATTTCTTCAATTTCCTTAGTTGTTGCTTGTTTGCTTCCGTAAACGATTAGCAATAAGGCATTTTTAGCTCCGGTAATTTTGTTGTCATTTAACAGAGGAGAATTTAAAGCTCCTGAAATAGCCTCGAAAGCTCTGTTTTCTCCTTCGGCGATTGCAGAACCCATAATTGCAGTTCCTCCCTCTCCAAGTACAGTGCGAGCATCATTCAAGTCGATGTTTACAATATAGTGCTTACTGATTACCTCAGCCATTCCTTTGGCTCCTTTCAAGAGGATTTCGTCAGCTTTAGCGTAACTATCTCTGATACCCAAGTCTCCGTAGATTTCAGAGATTTTGTTATTATTGATAACAATCAATGAATCAACACATTCTCTTAATTTTTTGATTCCTGCTTGTGCTTGTTTACTTCTTTTTAGGCCTTCATAAGTAAAAGGAGATGTAACAATAGCCACGGTTAAAATTCCCATTTCTTTGGCTTGTTTGGCAATTACGGGAGCTGCTCCGGTTCCAGTTCCACCACCCATTCCTGCTGTGATGAAAACCATTTGTGTGTTCCCTTCCAGAACTTTACGAATTTCCTCCAAGCTTTCTTCGGCTGCTTTTTCACCAATTTCAGGGTCTGCACCGGCACCTAATCCTTCTGTTAGTGTTACTCCTAATTGAATTTTATTGGTAACCGGACTATTTTCAAGGGCTTGGGCATCTGTATTACAAATAACGTAGTCCACTCCCTTTATTCCTTGAATATGCATATGGTTCACAGCATTACACCCACCGCCACCAACGCCTATAACCTTGATAATATTGCTTTTACCTTTGGGTAAGTCAAATTTCAATCCTGTGTTGTTCATATCATTTGTACTCATAACTATTTGTTTTATTATTTATTCGTCGCTACTGTCTAAAAAATCTTTAATTCTTTTGCCTAACCTTTCCCAAACTCCTCTTGGCTTTCTTTTAACTTCTTCCTCATTTTCAGTATTTTCATCTGGAGAAGAATCAAAATCTTGAGATGCGGAAGGTTCCGGATGTACAACTTCGGGTTGAGGAGAAGTAATTTCCTTTACTGCCTCCAGTTTTTGTCGGATAATTTCTTCCATTTCATAATCAATTGCACTCATTACCAATCCAATAGATGTTGAATAGATGGGAGAGATTACCTTTGTGTCCGAATTGTTTGCTAAATGTTCGTTAGGATAACCAATACGGGTATCCATTCCGGTTATGTATTCTACCAATTGCTGAATGTGTTTTAATTGGCTTCCACCGCCTGTAAGCACAATGCCTGCGATTAGTTTCTTTTTGTGTTCTTCGTGTCCGTAACTTTTTATTGTATTGAAAACCAAATTGATAATTTCACTTACACGAGCGTGGATTATTTTTGAAAGGTTTTTCAGAGTAATTTCTTTCGGTTCTTTGCCTTTAATTCCAGGAATTGAAACGATTTCATTATCGCGATTTTCCCCTGGCCAAGCTGAACCAAATTCTACTTTTAACATTTCGGCTTGTCTTCCTAAAATGCCACATCCTTCTTTAATGTCTTCTGTGATGATATTTCCTCCCATTGGAATTACTGCCGTATGCCGAATGATTCCATCTTTGAAAATTGCTACGTCAGTAGTTCCGCCACCGATGTCAACCAAAGCTACTCCCACGTCTTTTTCTTCCTCACTGAGAACAGCATTAGCAGAAGCCAAAGGTTCAAGCGTAAGATTTGTGAATGTCAGCCCTGATAATTCTACACATCGGGTAATACTTTTGATAGAATTTAACTGCCCGATTACCAAATGAAATGAAGCATCTAAGCGGGAACCAATCATTCCGATAGGCTCTCGAATATCGTCTTGGTCATCCACCTTGTATTCTTGCGGTAATGCGTGAATTATTTTTTGCCCAGGAGACAAACCAATGCGATATACTTGCTGTTTTAGTTGCTCAATGTCTTCAATGTCAATGAGTTTTTCTGCGTCAGGACGAATGATGTAATCACTATGTGAACGGCTCAAGATGTGTTGACCTGCAATTCCTACAACAACATCCTTAATTTGTAATCCCGTTTTTTCTTCCGCATCACGGATTGCTTCAAGAATTGATTGCGTTGTTTTTGTAATATTATGAACTACACCTTTGTTTATCCCTTCACTTTTAGCTTGCCCGTAGCCTAATATTTCAATTTTTCCATATTCATTCTTGACTCCAACCATCGCGACAATTTTTGTTGTCCCGATATCTAAGCCAACGTAATATTTTTTATGTTTCATATCATTATGCTTCATATTTTTTTTCGTGTTAAGATGTTAAATTGCAGATTGTAAATGAATTTATTTGTTAAATTCCAATCTTTTTCTGAAAATATTAACTACTTTTCAATAACATAAAAACTCCAAAAACGCAAAAATAAACAATTATTTCGTACAAACCACCTGATTTGAATATTTTAAATTAACAATTTTATAAACATTTAAGGTTTTGCTTTTTTCCATTTGTTTGTAAAATGCTTTTAGATTTGCTTTTTTCTGTTCCATTCCCTCCAAATCTCCCCAAATAACAACAAAACTTGCTACCCGCATTTGGAATTCGTATTCGCCGTTGCGTTTTACCTTAATTTCGGTAATGTTTTTTGTTAGAAAATCATCATTTTGTATGAATTTTATTAAATCGTATGTGTTTTCCCAATATTTTTCATTAACATTGCCGGTAATTAGAGGAACTCTTGCCGAAAACGAATCGGAAAGAGGCATTTTCTTGCCTTGAGAGTCCATATAAAAGAATTTTCCATTCTCATAAAACCGTGCAATGGGCTGGCGTTGTTTTACGCTTACGTTCAGAATTCCGTCAATTGTACAAAAAACTTCCGATTTTTCAACCATTGCGTGATTGTCCAATAACTTTTCTATTTCGTTGAGTTTCAATAAACCCAATTGATTTGCGTTGTGCGAGTTGTTAAGAACCATTCTGCGTACCGTTTCGTCCGTGATGTACATATCCGAGCTTTGATGATCAACACGTACTTCTTTGATAACCCGAACTTTATTTCTGCTTGATGCGAAAACTTGTAATGAAACGGGCAACAAAATAATTGTTATTATTTTTAATATTTTTCGTAATTTGGTTTTCATTTATTACAAATAAATCAACAAAAATCAATTTTATAAGAAAGATTTTTTAATTCTCTCAACTTCCGCCCCGATGTCGCCTGCACCAACGGAGAGCAATAATTTCGGTTGTTTTTCTTTCAGTAACGGAATTAAATTTTCTTTCGACACCAAAGTTTTTTGTTTGCTTCGGATTTTTTCTAATAATTTTTCCGAAGAGATTTCTTCAATAGGCAACTCCCTTGCAGGATAAATGTCTAACAGAATTACATTGTCGAATTTGGATAAACTTTCGGCAAATTCATCCATAAAATCGCGTGTTCGGGTGAATAAATGCGGCTGAAAAACAATGGTTTTCTTGATTTTCGGATACATTTCGTCCACCGCCTGAAAAAGTGCATTGATTTCCGATGGGTGATGTGCGTAATCGTCAATGAAAACGAAATCTTTTTCCTTAATGATGTACGAAAATCGGCGTTTTACTCCTTTGAACGTTGCCAAAGCCGACAATAATTTTTCGGCGGGAAATCCTGCTCGTACGCCCATCGCTACCGCTGCCAAAGCATTCGACAAATTGTGTCTACCTGGTTTGGGAAATACATAATCTTTAAGAACGTTGTTAGTATAATGAAAATCAAAGTGATACATACCGTTTTCGATGCGAATGTTTTGAAAACTGAAATCAGAATTATCTTCCAAACCGTAGGTTTTTCCGTTTATTTTCAGTCCGTTACATATAATTCGATTTTCATCAGATTTGATTTTGTCGGCAAAATCACGGAATCCTTTTTCAAATTCTTCTTTATTCCCGTAGATGTCCAAATGGTCGGCATCCATTGAGGTAATGCACGCAATATCAGGCGATAATCTTAGGAAAGAACGATCAAATTCGTCAGCTTCCACAACTGTAAATTCACTTCCGTGAAGTACCAAATTGCTGTTGAAATTTTCAGCAATTCCGCCTAAAAATGCACTTACCGAAGCCCCGCTTTCTACCAAAATATGAGTCAAAATGCTCGATGTTGTGGTTTTCCCGTGTGTTCCCGCCACCGCCAAACAGAAACTGTTTTCGGTAATCATTCCTAAAATCTCAGAACGTTTAAACACTTGATAACCATTCTTTTGAAAGAATATCAACTCGGCGTGTTCCTTAGGAACGGCGGGCGTATAAATTACCAATGTTTTTTCAGTGTTTTTAAAATGGGTCGGGATATTTGCTTCATCTTCCGTAAAGTGGACTTTAATTCCTTCGCTTTCAAGAGTGTCGGTAATTTCTGTTGGCGTGCGGTCATATCCGCAAACATTCTTCCCGATGGCTTTGAAATAACGAGCCAATGCCGACATCCCGATACCTCCAATCCCGATGAAATAAACGTTTTGTATGTTGTTGAAATTGATTTTCATAGTGTTTTTGTTTAGCAATTTAAAATAATTGAAAGATTAAAAAGATTTAATAATTAAAAGATTAACTCTTGTTTTGCCCTCCTTTATCTCTTTTATTTGATTTTATTTTTTTAATCTTTTTGATTCTTCATTTTTTCAATCTTTGAATCATTTAATTATTTAATAACTCAAAAATAATATCTACAATGTCCTTAGTTGCGTTGGGTTGTGCTAATTTTTTGATGTTTTCAGAGAGATTTTTTTGCCAAACCTCGTCCGAAATCAGTTGTGAAAATATTTTTTCAAACTCACTATCCAACTCGCTTTCACGAATTAAAATGCAACCTTGTTTTTTTGCCACCGCTTGTGCGTTTTTGGTCTGATGGTCTTCCGCTACATTGGGTGATGGAATGAAAATCACGGGCTTGCCCACGATGCAAAGCTCACTTACGGAACTTGCTCCCGCTCGGGAAATAATCACATCGGCTGTGGCGTATGCAAAATCCATTCGGTCAATGAATTGCAGGACTTTAATGTTCTCGGAATCGTATTTTTTATATTCTTCAAAGTATAATTTTCCGCATTGCCAAAGTACCTGAACATTAAGTTTTTCAAAGAGCGACAAATGGCTTTCGATGAGCTGATTGACACGTCTTGCTCCTAAACTTCCGCCCAAAACCAAAAGCGTTTTTTTATTTGGATTGAGCGAGAAAAATAGCTGAGCTTCCTTCCTTTTTTCGGAAATGTTGAGCAAATCTGCCCGAACAGGATTTCCCGTTTTTACGATTTTGTCTTTCGGGAAGAATTTTTCCATATCGTCGTACGCTACGCATATTTTTTCCGCTTTTTGGCATACCCATTTGTTGGTTACGCCTGCGTACGAATTCTGTTCCTGAATTACGGTAGCGATTCCCAACCACTCAGCAGCTTTAAGCGTTGGAGCAGAGGCATATCCGCCCGTGCCGATAACCACATCAGGGCAAAACTTTTTGATGATGCTGCGAGCTTTCCATAAGCTGCTGATGAGCTTGAAAGGGAACATCAAATTATCGAACGTTAGCTTGCGTTGCAATCCTGAAATCCACAATCCTTCGATGGGGAAGCCTGCCTGAGGTACTTTTTGCATTTCCATTCGGTCTTTTGCTCCCACAAACAGAATTTCAGCCTCGGGTAACCGACGCTTTATCTCATTTGCGATGGCAATGGCAGGATAAATATGCCCGCCGGTGCCGCCCCCTGATATGATGAATTTGTGTGGTTTCATTATTTCTTCCTTTTGTTAATTCCTTCCATAATTTCCTCAGCAAGTTCTTCTTCTACGTCGGCTAAGTTTTTATCTTTTTCCATAGCCTGTTGCTTGCTACTGCGTTTGCTTGTACTTACTGACAGAATTAGCCCCAATGCCAAGCACGTCATCCAAATAGATGTCCCGCCACTGCTGATAAGCGGAAGATTTTGCCCCGTTACCGGAAATAATTCCACCGCAACGCCCATATTTATAAGAGCTTGTAAGATGATTGGAAAGCCAACTCCCAACACTAATAATTGCCCGAATATCGTTCTTGCATTTTGCGAAATGATGACAATTCGTAAAAGTAAAAGTACGTAAAGAGCCATTATAACTAATGCTCCGAACGAGCCATATTCTTCCGTAATGATGGCATAAATAAAGTCAGAAGAACTTTGAGGCAGAAAGTTTTTCATTGTACTCTTTCCGGCTCCTTCGCCCATCAATCCGCCTTTAGCAATAGCCATTTTAGCACGTTCAATTTGGTAGCCTTCTTTCTCGTCTTCTCCGGCTGTAAAGGATTCAATACGGCTTACCCAAGTACTTACCCGTGTATTTTTAAAATTATCAGGAAATGCCTTTACCGTAAGTACGAAAATCGCCATAAGCACAATACCAATACATAAAGCAGTAAATATATTCTTCAAAGGATGCCGACCGATAAAGGTTAAAATCCCAACCGAACCTGCCCCCAGTACTGCCGTAGAAAGGTTCGAAGGCACGATAAGCCCGATGATAACCGCTATGGGCAACCACAAAGGAAGGAAAGATTCGGAAAATGTAGGTTTTTTGCCATAATTTTCAGCCAAGTACGAGGCTACATACGTCATTAACATCACCAAAGCGAAGGTAGAAGGCTGAAACGAAATACCCACGATAGGTACTTGAATCCATCGGCTGGCATTGGCTCCATCAATGGTGGTTCCTTTCAAAGCTGCAAAAACCAATAGCAATGCCGAAAGGAATAACCCTAATTTTGAAACCGGACGTGAGAAACGATACGGAATCTTATGAATGATGTAAATGATGACAAAGCCAATAAAGACGATGAGTCCGTGCCTTAAAAAATGCCCGAGCGTAGTACCCTTACCGATAACATAAACCAAATTTGTGCTGGCACTATATACAGCCAAAAATGAGAATAATGTAAATATCAGTATGATAGCCCAAGTAACCTTATCGCCTTTTATATTTCGTGCTAACCAACCTCGCATTGCTTATAACTTTTCTACTTCCTTTCTGAACTGATTTCCGCGGTCCTCGTAGTTCTGAAACAGGTCAAAACTTGCACAGGCGGGGGCAAGTAGCACCGTATCTCCGCTATTTGCGAAACGTTTTGCAAAAGCTACGGCATCAGCCATACTTTGTGTCTCTACTATTTGTTCTACAATGTTTCCGAAAGAGTTTAATATCACTCTGTTATCTTTTCCTAAGCAAATAATTGCCTTTACTTTCTCGTGTACGTAGGGCAGTAGGGGAGAATAATCGTTGCCTTTGTCCACCCCGCCAACAATCCAAACTATGGGAGTTTTCATCGTGTCCAAAGCGAAAAATACAGAGTTTACGTTGGTAGCTTTCGAGTCGTTTATGTAGGTAATTCCTTCCACCGTTTTAACAAATTCCAAACGATGCGGCTCTCCCACGAAACCTTTCAGGCTTTCGCGAATCGATTCCTTGCGTACTTTCAAAAGTCGTGAAGCCACCGAAGCTGCCATTGAGTTTTTTACGTTATGTTTTCCCTTTAAACTCATTTCATTTACTTCAATTTCAAATGTTTGGTTGTCAATATTCATCTGTATTTTGTCTTTTAAACTATATATTCCTTTAATAATTTCTTTTTCTGTTGAAAATGGGATTTTTTGTGATTTTATATCGTGGTTTTCAATCCATTGGCTGATTATCGGATCATCAATGTTGTATATGAAATAATCATTTTCGGTCTGATTTTCAATGATTCTGAATTTTGATGCGATGTAATTCTCCATTTTATAGTCATACCTGTCCAGATGGTCAGGAGTGATGTTCAGTAAAATGGCAATGTGCGGCTTAAAACTCGTAATTCCGTCCAGTTGAAAACTGCTGATTTCCAAAACGTAGTATTCTTTGTCATTTTCAGTAACCATTTGAGCAAAACTCTTCCCGATGTTGCCCGCTACACCCACATTAAGCCCTCCTTCTTTCAAAATATGATACAGCAGACTGGTCGTGGTGGTTTTTCCGTTGCTTCCCGTTATGGCAATAATCTTTCCTTTGGTATATCGGTAGGCAAATTCAATTTCGGAAATGACCTCGATGCCTTTTTCTTTGGCTTTTTTGATGATTTCCACTTTGTCTGGAATTCCCGGACTTTTTATGATGCTATCGGCGGAGAGAATTTCGCTTTCGGTGTGCTTATTTTCTTCCCAACGAATGTTATGTTGATTGAGTACGTTGGCATATCTGTCAGCTACTTTGCTTTTGTCCGACAGAAACACGTCCCAGCCTTCTTTTTTTCCAAGAATGGCTGCTCCAACACCGCTTTCGCCTCCTCCTAAAATGACTAATTTCTTCATTTTTTGTTGTTTTTTTATAGTTTATCCCGCAAATCGCAGATGTTTTTACGGAAATTTATATTTATTATAGTCTCGTTCAGCTCAATAAGATTTGAATTTTCAAGATTTTTTAATTATTTGTTCATATTTCTACCAAAGGCTTGAAGCTCCACCGCCACCACCGATACCTCCGCCGAAGATGGAGTTTCTGTTGTTGTCTTTATTGGCTTGGTATATTTCTATTAAAATATCTACGGCATTGATAACCAATAAAACTACGCCAATATTAGGAATTAAGCGTCCGATGGCTCTTCCCACATTTTTAGTTCCAACTAACCTGAATTGAGCGTTAATTGAATATATTCGGAATGAAGATTTTGTTTTAATAATATTTGACAAAAAACTTGAAGCAATGGATGTGCTATCCACAGTTCCCTTCATAACTACTTTTTTTCGTATGATAGGTTGCCCGATGGCAATCATTCCTGCTGCAATGGAACTTTTTGTTATATGTTCTTTGTAATTTATTCTTTCATAATAAGGTGTTTTGTTCTCCAATTTCCCGATTTGGCAATGATATGAAGCGTGGTTACTATTCAAATAGAATAAATTTGATTTTAGTTCATCATACAGTAGTTTTTCAGGAGTAACAAATGTTAATCCTTGCTGTATTTTCTTTTGAGCATTTTTTCTTGACTTTTCAATTAAGTTTAAAAAATCAAAATCTGATAATTCGTTCATTTTATTTTATGTTTTCATTTTTTAATTCTATTGATTACTTACTCCAAAACTCCTGTTTTTATAGCTCTATCGAGTTCAGCAAAACTTAAATCTTTTCGTTCATCTTCTTTTGGGGATTCAAATAACGAAATGTTTATTAATTTTTGAATAAAAGTAAAGGGTAACAATAATCTTTCTATCAAACTTCCTTCAAATTCCAAATAAAAACGCTCTTTGAAATTAAAATTGTCTCCAAGTTTTACATTGAAAGTCTTTGTAAAGTCCAATAGAAAGTCTTCTACGTCTTCTCCCACCATTTTGAAATCTTTATAAAGCTTCATTTCGGGAGTAAAAATCATTTTCTGAGCATCGTAAGGAAATTGTTCCTTTAAAAACTCTTGTAATTCGTTACTTAACATAATCTTTACAATGTTTTCTTGTGTAGGGATATAGAATTTTTGTTGTTTTTTTATAGTTTTAGAAATCTACATCTCATCTAAAATTTGTTGGACGTAAGGTTTCATATATTTGTCAGTAAGTAAAGATGTTAATATCTCTTTTTTAGCTTCATTAGGCATTTTTTCAATGGCAGATAAAGCATTATGTCTGCAATTTTCATCTTCATTGCTATCACTTACAATAGTTTTTGCCAGTTTAATCAATGTTGGATATTCAATAAAGTTCCGTAAGGCCATTATGGCATAGTTTCTTACCAAATAATCTTCTTCATTTGTGATGATATACTCTAAACTTTGAGCAATTTTTGGCTTTTTATCGTTTGGGATGTCATAAATTGCAATAATTTTCAATGCTTCGATGCGTGCTAAATCATATTCTGCTTCATTGGCGATAATTATGTTGAAAAGATCCCATTTTTCATCGGTTTCTTCAAATTCAACTTCTCTGATAAAATCATATTTTTGGTCATCATCAAGTTGATTTAGTTTTTCGATAAATATATTTTTCATAATGTTGTGTTTTTTCCTGTTTAGGAATAAATTATTATTTATCCTTTTTATTTTAGATTAAAAATGTTTCTTCTATACAATGTTAAATTTGTTATAAAATTGCTTTATTTTGTTCCGAACGCACTTCATATTGTATTGTACCTGCTTTATTTTGTGTTGTACGGACTTCATTTTGTTATGTACGAGCTTTATATTGTTATGTACCGCCTTTATTTTGTGTTGTACGGACTTCATTTTGTGTCATACAAGCTCAATTTTGTGCTATACTGACATATTTTTGTCAATTTAATCCATTCTGAAGAGCTTTTTTAGCTTCAAAATGAGAAAAACCAGACCTATTGTTGCGTATAATAAGACAATTATTAGTAAATCGTACAATAAACTAAAAGGTAACAGCATGATGGCTTTTGTATAAGCTCCTATTTTTGGAAGTTTGGATTTTTGTTTTATTGTAAATTCAATCTTTTGCTTCAGCGGAAACTCATTTTTTAGTTTTTCTTTCAATTTTTGCTTCGGTACGAACACTCCAGCAATGTGAATCGACTTATAGATGAAATTTCCCGTGTCTTCTTCGCAAGAAACATTACCTTTTTTGCAAAATCCGATGTTTTTAGTCTCTTGTACGCTCTTTTCAGAGAGTTTTTCAGGATTTATTCCCAAAAGAATTAATATACTGAGCATATTTTCCTGCTTGATACTCTCCGCATAATACTTTGCAAAGCCATAATACAACTCTTTTTTCCAATCGGAAGAGAAAATGTATTGCAATTCCTGCTGTTGTTCGGGTTTTGTCTTGTTAAATTTGTAAAAACACTTCTCTCCGATGATGATAAAATCATTTTTTTGGGAAAAACCGGCAGAAAGTATATTATCTTTATGCTTTCTGTCGATATTATTTTCCTTTTTTCGAGCTTCGGAAAACAGTTTTTCAGTCAGAGATTTGTATTTTAACAGATTTATCATTTCATTTTTGTTGTTTTCTCTTGTAAGGACATATTGCATACGCCCTTACATTGTGTTTTTCCTGTGTAGGGGTATATTGCAATACGCCTTTACGTTCGTTTTCTATCGAATTTTCAACGTTACAAACGACATAATTGCCAGAATGATGCCTATGATCAAAAATCGCATCACGATTTTGCTTTCGTGATAGCCTTTCTTCTGATAATGATGGTGTAGGGGCGACATTAAAAAGATGCGTTTGCCTTCGCCATACTTCTTTTTGGTATATTTAAAGTACGAAACCTGCATCATCACAGAAAGGTTTTCCGCCAGAAAGATGCCGCACAGCAAGGGAATGAGTAGTTCCTTCCGTACCGAGATGGCAATCACGGCAATTACTCCACCGATGGTCAAACTGCCCGTATCGCCCATAAAAACCTGAGCCGGATACGTATTATACCATAAAAATCCGATAAGTGCACCAGCAAGGGCGGCAATAAAAATGGTCATTTCGCCCACGCGGGGGATGTACATAATATTTAAGTACTGCGAGAAGATGATATTTCCCGAAACCCAAGCAAAAATCCCGAGTGTAAGCACTATAATTGCCGAACTGCCCGCCGCCAGCCCGTCAATGCCGTCCGTTAAGTTGGCTCCGTTGGAAACTGCCGTAACGATGAGAATCACAACGGGGATAAAGATGAGCCATACCCATTCTTTACTGTTTTCGCCTGCCCACGAGATGAGTTCGGCGTAATCGAATTCGTTATTTTTCAGAAACGGAATGGTCGTTTTAGTAGATTTGACTTCTTCCGATTGCATTTGTATTTCCGAAACGGTAGAGGCTTTGATGTTTTCGTTCTTCACGGTTACATTCGGATTGAAATAAAGCATCGCCCCGACGAACAATCCCAATCCTACTTGCCCCAAGACTTTAAATCTTCCTTTAAGTCCGTCTTTATTCTTCCGAAATACTTTAATATAATCGTCTAAAAACCCGATAGTTCCCATCCACAAGGTAGAAACCACCAATAGTATGATATAAACGTTGCTTAGTTCGGCAAATAAGAGTACGGGTATGAGCGTTGCCAAGATGATGATGACTCCGCCCATTGTTGGTGTTCCTGCTTTTTCGTTTTGTCCCTGTAATCCTAAGTCGCGGATGGTTTCGCCCACTTGCAAAGCGTATAGTTTGCGGATAATCTTTTTCCCGAAAATGGTAGCAATGAGCAGCGAAAGAATCGCCGCCACTCCCGCTCGGAATGATAAATACTGAAACAATCCGGCACCCGCTAAATTGTGTTCTTTTTCTAAATAATCAAATAAATAATATAGCATTTTTAAATTGTTTTTTTGTTGTTGTAGGACGTATTGTGTAGCCCTTACGTTTGCGTTTCGTTGTAGGGGCTTATTGCATAAGCCCTTTTGTTTGGGTGTATTGTAGGGGCAAAATATTTTTTGCCCTTACGATTTTTATTTGGTTATTTTATGAGGGCGAAAAATGTTTCGCCCCTACCCAACACACATATTATGAATAAAATCGGTCTTCCTCCCATTTGGCGGGATTGTTTTCGATGTATTCGTGAATT
The DNA here is from genome assembly GCF_009684755.1 of Capnocytophaga felis. Classification (GTDB taxonomy): domain Bacteria; phylum Bacteroidota; class Bacteroidia; order Flavobacteriales; family Flavobacteriaceae; genus Capnocytophaga; species Capnocytophaga felis. Next base: position 59,096 of record NZ_BLBC01000013.1, on the reverse strand, counting down.
TTGAAATACGATTCTTCATTTCGGATAATGTGTTCGTGGTAATTGTGTTGCCAGATTTGATGAATATCCGTATTGACACGAACCCATTTGGTTACACCAATTTTAAAACCACGCACAATCGAACCAATCGTGTTTGACGTCCCCCGTAGGGGCGAAAGATATTTCGCCCCATTATCATCGGGCAAATGTTGATTTGTCGTTTCATTATGGGGCAAATGTTGATTTGCCCCTACACGTGTTACGATTTCTATAATTCCGTGTATATGATTGGGCATCACCACAAATGAATGCAACAAAACATTTTTAAAATGATTAGGAATGTCTCTCCAACATTTTTGGGCAATTTCTCCTATTTCGTTCAATCGCATTTCTCCGTCTATAATTTCCCCAAAATAATGTTCTTTGTTTTGGCAACAAATCGTAATGAAATACAATCCTTCACGACTGTAATCATATCCTTTTAGACGAATTGAACGCCTTTTGTGTATGTCGGGATTGTATTTTTTCATTGTTGATTTGTTTTTTGTTGTCGTAGGGGCGTATTGCATATGCCCTTTTTTATTTCATTATTATTGGGCGTATGCAATACGCCCCTACGTTCGTAAATGGTAATTTTGTTCCTACGGTTGCGGTGCGTTTTGCAAACCTCATAGAAGCATATTTTGTGAAATTTATTCCACTTCTTGATAGCGTACTTTGGTGTAAAATTCTCCTTCTGTAATGGTTAGTCCTGTTTCTAACCTCCCTGCAAAGGTTCCTTTTACCGTATTTTTGTCCACTTGGGTAATCGTAACCACAAAATTATTGGGGTCGTCAAAATGATTCCCATTATTGAAAAATGTAATATCCAAACGATACTGATTTTGAGTAGGGGTATAACTTCCAACACCTAAATCAAAATTAGAAGTCTCGGGAACATACAAATCCAAAGTCATTGACTCGGAATCAATAGAGGCTTCTTTTCTGCCACCGACATTCAACATAAAGTGATTCCCACGAATTTTGTGGTATTTATAGGTTGTGAGCAGTGCGGTTTTGTATTCCTTTTGCTGACCATCAACCTTAAAACGCATATAAAAATCGCCTGTGTTCCCGCCGTCAGAACCGCCATCTCCTGAACAAGCCGTTAGCAAAAATACCATCATAACAAAAACATATACGCCTGATAATAAATTCTTTATTTTCATTATTTTACAAAATTTTATAGATTAAACAAATATCCGAAAAATTGTCTTTGGATAATTTTTGTCCCTACGATTTTAAAATTCCTCTTTCAGTTTGCTGTACACTTCCAAATCTCGAAATACATTTTCAGAAACGCGTTCGCCTTGCCGTTCGATGCCTTCAAAAACGAAGTTCAATCGCTTCGGAATGCTTTTACTTGCAATGTTTTCAGTGGCACAACGGATTTGTACGCGGTTCATTCCCATTTCGGTAAAGGCAAATTCACACATTCGTTTAGTGGCTTTCGTTACGATGCCCTGTTTTTGGTATGTTTCTGAAATCCAATAACCGATTTCAGTTTTCTGATTGAGTTTGTCCGTTTTGATAAAACTGATAAGCCCAACAAAATTGCCCTCTTTTCGAATGCAAAACACATATTCTTTGGTCTGTTCCATCGTTTCCAAAGCTGATTTTAGGAAATTTTCCTCATCAGTAACCTCCTTAATATACTGAACAAAAGGCAACCACTCGCCTAAATATTCTCTTTGCGTATTGATGGTGTTGAAAATTGTTTCAGCATCAGATAATTTCACCAATTCGAGATATATTTTTTCGTCTGTGATTAGTTTCATATTTTATTTCTAATGAACGGGTTATTTAATCATTGTGGCTAATGTTCCCAAAAAATTACTGAAATTATGGGACAAAATCGCTAACAATATACTTCGACTTTTTAGGGTTATCCATCCCCAAAGGTATCCCGCAAAAGCGGTTTGTATGAAATAAATGAAATCGAAATCCACTGCATAGTTTTTATCAAGTGTCAAACCGTGCATAAATCCGAATAGAATTGCCGTTAATAAAACGCTCGGATTTCCTACAAAAGCTGTTTTTTCTTTCAATGAGGAAGCCAAAAGTCCAAGTAATATTCCGCGAAATATTATCTCCTCATCAACGCCCGGTAAGGATATTTGAAAAGCCAATGTTTCCACATCAAACTCGGATTTACCCAATAAAAACCAAACTACAGTTGATAATAATACCACTCCCACCGCTACAATGAGACTTGGTTTAAAATTTTCTTTATTTTGTCTTATTGTGAAAAAATCATTTTCTCTAAAATACCTTCTGAAAAACAAATAACAACCTATTCCACAAATCACACCCAATGCTTTTCCTTCCCAATTCCAACGGCTTTCTACTATGTCAAATTCTAAGATTTTTGGAAGCACGATAAAAAGCTGATACACCATATAGCAACCTACAAAAATCAATAATCGTATGAAGCTGATTTTGCTTTTTTCTTTCAGAAATAAAATTGCAAAAGGAAGCAACAGAGCGACCTGCAAAAAAGATTCAGCTAAAATTTTTATCATTTTTGATTTGTTATTGTTGTCGTTGTTTATTGCATTGTAGGGGCGTATTCAATACGCCCTTATTATCATTTTTATCAAAATTATTTGTTTGGGCATATACAATGTTACATCATTGGGCGTATTCAATACGCCCCTACACGTTTAATATTTTTTTCACTTCCTCCATATCATCGAAATGGGTGCGTTCGCCTTTTACTTCTTGATAGGCTTCGTGTCCTTTTCCTGCAATGAGAATAATATCTCCTGATTGGGCAAACTGACAAGCGGTTTTTATTGCCTGACGGCGATCGGTTATGGTTACGAATTTCTTGTAATTTTCTGCCGATACGCCTGCTTCCATTTCGCCCAAAATGATTTGTGGGTCTTCGTCTCGCGGATTGTCTGATGTGAAAATCACTCGGGTACTTTCCTTGGTCGAAATATCTGCCATTATAGGGCGTTTGCTCTTGTCGCGATTGCCTCCGCAACCCACTACTGTGATGAGTTGTTCGTTTTTAGTGCGTATGTTGTTGATGGTATCCAACACATTCTGCAAGGCGTCGGGTGTGTGGGCATAGTCCACAATTGCGGTGATTTTGTCTTTCGAAACAAAATACTGAAACCGTCCGCCTACCGATTGCAACGTACTCAAAGCCGTTAGGTTTTCTATTTTATCGATTCCAAGCAAATCTGCAACAGCATAAACCGCCAACAGATTATAAGCATTGAACCGCCCGATGAGGTTTGTCCAAACTTCTTGTCCGTCTATTTTCAGCACCAAACCTGAAAATTGATTTTCCAAAATTTGCAAACGATAATCCGCCATTGTTTTCAGAGCGTACGATTTCTTTTGAGCTTTGGTATTTTGCAACATCACTCCACCATTCTTGTCGTCGATATTGGTAAGAGCAAAAGCCGTTTTTGGCAATTGGTCGAAAAACTTCTTTTTGGCATCGCGGTAGTTGGCAAAGGTTTGGTGATAGTCCAAATGGTCGTGCGTCAAATTCGTAAACACGCCCCCCGCAAACTGCAAACCTTCGATGCGTCGTTGCTCCACGCCGTGCGAACTCACTTCCATAAAGCAGTATTCACAACCTGCATCGACCATCATTTTCAAATATTTATTGATTGTGAGAATGTCAGGTGTGGTGTTTTTGGTGTCGTACTTTTGCTCATCTACATAAATAGCGATGGTAGAAATAAGCCCTACTTTGTAGCCTACTTTTCTAAACAATTGATACAGTAAACTCGTAGTGGTGGTTTTTCCGTTCGTGCCTGTTATTCCCACCAATTTCAATTTTTCCGACGGATTTTCGTAGAAATTACTCGCCATTGTTGCCAAAGCGGAAGTGGTATCCTTTATTTTTATATAAATGATTTCCGAAGTGATTTCTTGCGGAATTTCCTCACAAACGACGACTTTCGCTCCCATTTCGATGGCTTTGTTTATAAACTGATGCCCGTTTGATGCTGTACCCTTTACAGCAACGAATACATCGCCTTGCTTAATTAACCGCGAGTCTTGCACCAAATCGCCTACTTCGGTATTGATTTCTCCAAAAAAGGAGATGATTTCTATGTTTTGTAATATATCTTTTAGGTTCATAGTTTTTGTGTAATAAAAAAATTTAACTTTGGAAAGCGTCGTCGTTATTAAAACAAGATGCTTTCAATAAAGCAATGTGTTTTTCTCTTTCTGTTCTAACGGCTTCCATATCGTTAGGAAGCATTTTGTTAACAAGGGTTATTGCGAAATCTGTTGCCCATAATCCGTGAAATTTAGTGTGCGGACTTGCAGTAATTTGAGCCATCGTTCGGTAAAACTTTACTTTTGCTACATCATTTTCTTCTTTTGCTAATCTGCTGATTTGAAAGCTTATGTTTCTTGCTTTATGATAATTGGTTTTCCCATCAAGCCATTCTTTCATCGCCTCAAAAGCCAACAGCATTTCATCACAAGGCTCAAACTTTGTAAAGTCTATGAGATGTTGTGCTAATGACAAACAGAATAACACAATTTCCTGACGATTTTTGGTATCGAAAATCGTGATGAATTCATCGCGTAATGCAGAAATATCTTCTATTTTTCCGACAGGTTTTTGATATTTATAAAAATCCATTTTTTCATTTTTGTTATCATCGAAGCGGATATATCCGTCTCCTAATAGTACGAATTAATTTCCCATTTCCTCCGCCAACGCTACCAACTTTGTTAATGTATTCAAATTGCGTGTAGTAGCAATGATTTTTAGTTTCTTTTCTAAAAAATTGTTACTGAGTTTGCTACGACTGGCATCTTTGGGTAAATACATATACAATGCTTTTTCGCTAAAATCAAATTTTTCCTCGCCAAAATCCTGCTTTTTGAGTTCGTTTGCCATTGCTTGTGGTAGCTCATCGTTAAATAGGGTAAAGAAAACGCGTTTGCTGTCGTGATTTTCGGTAAACGGATTTTCGCTTAAAACTTGTGCAATTTCATCAGCGGTTTTTACAATCACGGGGAGTTCTGCTCCAATGTTTTCCTTGATGAGTTCGTGTACCTTCCTACTCACCTCCGCAGGGGAAAGCTCCGTTTGTAAGACCACATTTCCACTCTGAATATAAGTTTTTACATTCACAAAACCGCCTTTTCCCAAAATTTCTTTCAGAAAAGCCATACTCGGAATTTTGTTTTTCCCTGTGGGCATCACACCACGCAAAAGGACGATATAGGTGTTCATATTTTTGGTTTTTACGATGTTGGGGCGAAACATTTTTCGCCCTTACAATATTTTGCTACTTTAAAATGGTTCTTAAAGCTTTTTTGATGATGTACTCTGTTGATTTTGTAGGGCTTTCTTTTTCCCAACGCTTGCACAACTCCTGCACAAAGTCGGGGCGAGATTTACTCGCATCATTGAGCCAATTGCCTACGCTATCTTGCACATATTTAGCCGAATCCGATTTTAATTTCTCCAAAATAGGCAATGCTAATTCAGGTGAATTTTTCAAGGTCTCGATATGCGAACACCACACCCCACGCGGACGCAAGGCTTCCGAAGAAAAACGACGGATATTTTCATCTTTATTTTCTGCCCAAACCGATAAAAAATCAATTGAAAATGCCAAATTTTGGCTCAATTCAGGTCTGAGTGCCATCCAAACCACTTCACGCACCCCAAAATGCTTGTCTGCCACCAACGGCTGTAACAAGCCGAGCTTTTTTTCAAGCGAAAAATCGGTGTTCAGAGCCATAAAATAAGTGGCATAACAACGCACCGAATCAGATAAATGTGTGGCTAATTTTTCAAAAACGGCTAAATAATCCGTTGATTGAGCGTATTTTTCATAAAGAAATGCTCCAATCAACTTGATAGTATTCATCGTTGACGGCTTTTTTTGATTTTCTATGAGCTCTTGAATTTCAGAAATATACGCATTTGAAATCCCTATTTTGGGGAACACTGTAGCCACCAAATCCGTATGATTTACAGCAAGCCACTCGGTTAAATTAACGCTTTCTATTGTACCTTCGTTCAATAATTTTAGTACTTGTTCTGGAATGTTTTCAAGTTTGGTTGCCCCTTTGCGGTTTTGTATTTCGTGTGTCATATTATTTCCTTTTAAAAATTAAACGATGTATATACCCCATAGGAGAAGGCTCTTTTTAGTATAAAGCATCTAATGAGTGCGATGTAGGTGTCCATTTTTGAGTTGTTTATTTTACGCTGATAAAAATCTCCACTTCAGACTCACTGCCGTTTTGGGATTTTTCACCATACACTTCAAAATCGTACTGGTAGGCACGATTCAGCACTTCATCTTGTTCCCAAATGGTTTTCCAAGTCTGCATAACGGCATTGGGCATTTCTCCTTTGGCAATGAATTTCTGAAACTTTGTAGCAGGAAATTCTCGCCTAATCATTCCGTTTGGAATTTCGTCTAACGAACTGACTTTCTTGCCGATAATCGCGGTATAAGCCCCTTGATAATCACTTTCATAATCGGTGTAAATCGCAATAATTTCTTCTGAAATGGTATTGGGGATTTTTGCGATGGTGTCGCTCATAAATTGTCCCCAAAGTTTGCCCAAATCTGTTGCGGCTTGTCCGTTGGCATTGGTCGTGCGTACCACTATGCCGATGATTTTACATTCGTTTTTCATATGATTTCCTTTTTTAATTAAAGTTAATTTACATTATTTTGAGAGTTTTAAAATTTTTATTGCCCCTTGCCAAACAATGCAAAATACAATGGCTCCGATGATAAGGTCAGGAGATTTAGAATTAGTCAAATAAACCAATCCACTAGCAATAATCACCCCTATATTGATAATGACATCATTAGAAGTAAAAATCATACTGGCTTGCATATGAGCTTCTTGGCTTTTGTTCTTTTGCAATAAATACAAGCAAAGAGCGTTACCAATAAGTGCCAGCAACGAAACAAAAGCCATCGTTTGAAAATGAGGAATGGATTCACTGCCAATAAATCGCTTAATGACTTCTACAAGTCCGATAATGGCAAGAAATATTTGAAAATAACCTGCTATTTTTGCAATGCGTTTTTTATAAATGATACTCGTACCAACAGCTAATAAAGCAAGTCCATACACTAAGCTATCAGCAAGCATATCCAAACTATCGGCGATAAGCCCCATAGAACCAGATAAAAATCCTGTTGCCATTTCTAAAATAAAAAAGAAAAAATTGATATATAAAACACGCCAGAGCAATACTCTTTCATTGGTGTCATTTGTTTTTGAGTAATCATCTGCAGCACTGCTATCAATCAGAGAAGTGTCTAATTGTAGGCTTTTAAGGTGCTGAAAAATCTGCTGATAGTTACCACTATGAAAAACAATTAACAGTCTATTATCTATGCTAAATTCCATTGAATGAATATTTTGCAACTCTGCAAGCTTCATTTTTATCATTTGCACTTCGCAAGGGCAATCCATTTTTGATATTTTAAATGATGTCTTGTACATTTTTTCCTTGTTTATTTTATCAAGTAACATACTTATCATTTTCTCCAAACGCCTTTCTTTGGTTTCTTGCTTTTTGGCTTCGTTTATCCACTTGATGTATTCGTTTCGGTGCGAAAGGGGCATTTTTTGAAACACATTGTACGCCTCAGGGGTTTCTTTTAAGATGTTTTCTATATCCATATTACTAAACTGATTTTCCATATGAATTTTATCTTTGATTTTTAAGTGATTACAATCCGTTTTTCATTATGTTATAAGCCACTTTCGGAAAAATGCGATGTATGAATTTAAGCAATTTGGTTTTGCCGATATAAATTTCGTATTTATTTGACTTAAAGCCTTTTATAAATTCATCAACCAACTTTTCAGGGCTGATTTTTGATTTGCCACGCCCTTGGGTCATTGGCGTATCGATGAGCGAAGGCACGATTTCAAATACCTTAACAGGTGTACTTTCTAACTGATAACGAAGCGTTTGGCTAAAACTATGCAATGCCGATTTGGTGGCACAATACACCGAAGCCGTTTTTTTCGGTGCAATAAAAAGTCCACTACTGACATTGACCACTGCCGAATTTTTGTTTTTCAACAAAATAGGAAGTAAATTAACACTTAACTTCATTGGAATAGCCAGATTTATAGCCAGTTCGTAATCTATTTTTTGGGCGTAATCACGTTCTTCAGTAAACAAATAATTGTACTGCACCGCCGCGTTGTTTATCAAAATGTTTAAATCAGGGTGATTTTCTTTAATAAAAGCGGCTAAATCATCAAGAGCTTGGGGCTGGGTCAAATCTTGTGCAAAAGTTTGAATATTTGGGTATTGGCTTTTGATTTGAGCCAATTTTTTAGGGTCTCTTCCTGTGATAATTACCTTATTATCAAGTTCATAAAAACGCTCTGCTAATGCCCAACCAATACCTGATGAACCGCCCGTAATTAAAATAGTGTTGTTTGATAGTTTCATTGTTAAATTCTTTACTAATGTACAAAGTTATATAATTTTAATACATTTTTTTAAGTTTTGCTATCTAAATTGATAAAAACATATAAAAAAAGTAAATTGAGTTTTTTAATTATCATAATTTCTTTCTTCTCACCAAAACCATAATTCCCAATCCGAAAAATGCTAACAGATACAGCACTACAAAGAGGGTTTTCAGCAAACTAAAAAAAGGCAGTACCGACAAAAGAGTATCTGAAAGCGACGGAAAATGATAGAGCGATATACCAATACCTATATTTTCCAAGTAGTCAAACACTGCTGCGACAATAGGGAAAAAAACTACCCATTTTATCCTTTTCAAGTTCAATTTATCAATGAAATGGCTTAAAATTTTCCAATAGGTAAAGGCATACAATAGCGGATATAGCATATCCAAAGGGATTTGCCTGTATAGATAGTAATGTCTGCCCTCACTTTCTAAATATTCAAGCAAACGCACCACATATTCGCCATCGTAAAAGGGTAATACATCAATAATATCAAGTCCGTTGGCAAGACGATTCAGTGTGGGGATAGTGACAAAAACCATCAGCAAATACACCGCCATTGTGATGATGAAATATAGCCAAAGTTTTTTTGATTTTGTCATTTTGTTTTCCATTTTAAAATTCTTTTTGATAAATAATATTGTTTCCGTTTTTTATAACAAAAACGAATCCTTTTCGCTATTTGGTTCATTACACACCAAATTGTCGTAAATGGTGGTCGCAATGTTTGTAGGCTAAAATACCGACTTGCTCTCGGGTTATTTTTCCAAAAAAATCGTGAATGAAATCATCATTGTTGAAATGCTCAAAATCTTTAACCAACCCGATACATTTGTTCTTCTGAAAATCAAAATCGGAAGAAGTTTCCTGAGCTTTGTAATTCTTCATCGTGGGCAGATTGATAGGCATAGGTTTTTCTCCGGTTAATCGTTTTAAAACTATTTTTCCTAAAATTTTCCCCCAAAAGGATTGTTTTCCTTTCTTTCCGTCTTTTCCTAAAAAATATTCATTGGTCAGATTTAAGTGTTCGAGCATTTGGCATACATTCATTTTTCCCCATCGCGGAGTTTTTGTTTCGGTAAGTAAGCCGATGCGTTTGATGAGGTTTTCTCGTTGTGTATCGTTAAAAATCGTATTCATTTTTATGGTGTTGTTTAATAATTATAAAACGAAACAAATTGGCACGGACATTCGCTTTCGTGTGTTTGATTAACAATTATAATACTCCCCACCAAATAAAATCTTCTGCTTAAAGATTTTTTCTAAATCCACCTTGTCAAAAAAGTTGTTCTCGGCTTCAAGGATTTTGGTGGGATATTTTTCGTTTTTATATCGTATGAAAATGTAATCTGCTCCGTGTCCTTTGGCAGGAAGCATACGCTCGATGTACACTTTTTCGATGTCTGACAGTGGAAAAACCCGAACAAATTTGTCCACACTTACACCGATTTGCTGATTCTCCTCATCTCGCCATAAAATAGACTGATTACCAAACTTTTCGGTTAATAGAGATGGTCGGCGTTTGACACGAATGTCTTCTCGGTAATTGGCATCCATCCGAATGTCTTTTGGTGGGAAAACCAAAAAATCCGTAAGTTGTATTGCGTTTTCCAAAGGCTTGACGATTTGGTGATAATTCCTTGTATTATAAATAGATAAAAAGAAATCTCGATGCCGAGCCTCGCCATAATATTGCATACGAAAACTGATGTCGTCCGTATGATTGTTGTAATACGAATTTTCTAAATATTCATCTACTTCCCTGTGCGACAGGTCTTTATTAAATTGCTCGCAAATCTGTAAAAAATCGTGTTTAGAAGCCCCTTTTTTGCTCGTAAAACGGTATTCTCTTACGGCAATATCGGTGCGTTGCCTACTTGTAAAGCCAAATTCAAAGTTGTAAAACAGTAAATTGCCCACTCGCACAGGAAATTTAAAGGCAAATTGACGACTAAGTTGCCCCTCGCCATAATCCTTATAAAAAATCTGTTTCACCCAAGGCGATGCGATAACTTCCTCGTAGGTAGCGTCCCACGAAAAGAATTTCGGTTCAGGAGATTGCACCTCAAATCCGAGATGATAATCCGTGTGATTTTCTGAAAGTAAAGTGATTTGTTTCATAGTTTCATTTGTTTATTAGTGAGGGGGCTTGTTTCGTGGATTTATAGTTTTTAAGCATTAGCACGATAATCCGTAAAACCCATTACATTGCCAGAAGGGTCTAAAAACTCGACTGCCCAACCTGTTTTTATGGGAAAAGGTGGTGTTAAAAATTCCACGCCTTTTGTCCTTAAATCCTCATAAACTTCCACTACATCATCTACTTCAAGCCAAATAGTGGGTTTTGCATTCGGAAATTTTTTCTTATCCTTTAAGATAATAGCAGCCTCTTCATTACCCACTTTAAAGGCAATCATTCCCATTGGTGAAAAATCAAATTTGATTTCCAAGCCCAAAATCTCAGCAAAAAAATGTTTGCTTTTCTCGAAATCTTCCGCAGGAAGAAAAAAGTTATCGTAATTCATAATTTAATTTTTTAAATGTCATAAAATCTGTTCATTAACAATTATAATAAAACCCTGTTACTTCAATAGACCTACCGAAGAATTTTTCTAATTGGGGCAAATAATTGTCCAAATCATATTCTTTGGTATTGAGAATTGCCGTTGGGTATTTTCTTTTTTTGTAATACACTCGCAAGGTATCGGCACCACCGCCTTTGGCAGGAAGCATTCGGTCGATGTCCACTTTTTTGATGTCCGACAGCGGAAAAACATTGCAAAACTTACCCGCACTTACCCCGAGTTGTTTATTCACCTCATCTTTCCATAAAACGGCTTTATTTCCAAACCTTTCCGTCAGCAGAGGTGGACGGCGTTTAACGGCTTCGTTTTTTAGATAGTCCGTATCAATACCGATATAATCCTTCGGAAATAACACAAAATCAGTGAGTTGTATGTTGTCTTCATTTTCAATAGGCGTAATGAGTTCGGGATATTTACGAGCATTGATAATATTAAAAAATACATATTGATGCGGTGGTTCTCCATAATAAATGACCAGAAATGTGATTCCGTCTTTGTGAAAAAACGAATAGAGGTTTTCGTAAGCTTCGTAGCTTTTATCAAGGGTTAAATGTTTTTCTAATTGCTGATGCACTTGCCAAAAATCAAATGCTTCTACTTGTTTGTCGCCATTGGCATAATATTCTTGCACGGCAATATCTCTGCGTTGAGGGTTGTCTATCCGAAATTCAAATTTGGAAAAAAGCAAATTGCCTACCCGCACCGGATATTTGAAATAATAATATTCATACACCTCATAATCCAAATCAAAAGGGCTGTCCCATTCCACCAAAGGCGATGCGATGATTTCCTCATAGGTAGTGTCCCACGAAAAAAATTTCGGCTTGGGCGATTGCACTTCAAATCCGAGATGATAATCGGTGTGATTTGCTGAAAGCAAGGTGATTCGTTTCATTGTTTATTCATTTGCAATGATTTTCGTAACTGTTTTTAGAAACTCAACTGCAGTAAGATAATGTTCTCCCATAGCGTTGTAGATGGCATCTTCGGAAAGTACCCCGTGCGGGATTCCTTCAGGAATTTCTCCTCGGTTGGAAGCATCATAATCGTCTTTCCACCCGCCTTCATAGTAATAATCGGATAGTTTTTTGATTTCAGGTAGCAAATTTTCCCATTTTTCTAAAAATTGTTTGGCTTCAGAGGTAAAAACTTCTGTTTTATTCAGAATTTCCTCCATTTCTTTTATGTTTTGCAATTGTTTTTCGGTCATAGCTCAATAGTTTAGTTTTTTATTGTAATATACGAGGTTATTTTTTGTCTGTATCTTTCAGAAGTAGTATTTTATGCTTTCGGAAATAATATATCTTTTATCAGAAATAATATTTTAAGTCAAAAAAATGATTTAACAAGTTTGGAAAATGATTTTTCAGCTTACAGAAATGGCTCAACAAGTTTGAAAAATGGATTATCAGCTTGCAGAAATGGTTCAACAAGTTTGCTGATTGATTTTTCTTTTGCTAAAAATGATTTTTTGGGCTTGAAATTGATAAACTGCGGTCATATAATCACAAACCGCAGTTTAAATATCAATTTCTTTATTTGAAAAACCTATTTTAGTTCGTTGTAACACGAACTTTCGTTATGAAAATCCTTTATAATTACTTTAAAAATCCCATTATGTCAAAGAACTTTTTATTTTCACAGGAAAAAGCCTGCTACTAACTATTTTCTAACGTTAAAATAACGTTTTTATTGTCTTTTATTTTCTGACCGCTCGGAATGGATTGATGAATCACCTTCCCCTCACCAACTAATTTTACTCGCAACCCGATGTTTTCTAATAAAGCTACGGCATCCATTGCTGCCATCCCGACTACATTAGGAACAATCGTTTTATATTTTTGGGCTTTTGTATAATATTGGTCGTAATCGGTGTTGGTTTTATCCGAGGCATTGTCCACATCTTCAATGGTGTCAATAAGGAGCGAGTTTGTATAAATTTTTTGTGCGATACTTTTGAATACAGGTCCTGAAACGTCGGCTCCGTAATAACCTACGTTTCTGTCAGGTTCGTGAATGACCACGATACACGAGTATTTCGGACTTTCAACAGGGAAAAAACCCGCAAATGAAGAAATATAACTCCATTTTGACTTGTCATTATTGCCATAATTCTTCCGAGCAGTTCCTGTTTTTCCCGCCATCGAAAAATCAGATGAGTACAACTTATGTGCGGTTCCGTATGGTTTTTCTACTACGCTTGCCAGCAGTCCTTTTGCTTTTTGAGCGGTTTCTTTTGAGCAAATTTTCCCGTTGATGATTTCCACATTGAATTTTTCAATGGTTTTATTCCATTCGCGGACTTCTTTTATAAGTCGTGGTTTTACCATTACGCCATCGTTAGCAATTGCATTATAGAATGTTAGCGTTTGTAAAGGAGTCAGATGCAAGCCATATCCGAAAGCCATCCATTCAAGAGAAATACCGCTCCAATTTTTATCCTTTGGTTTTGGTATGTACGGAACTCTTTCTCCCATTATGGGCAATCCTAAAGGTTGGTCTAATCCCATTTTTGAGAGTTTGTCAGTGAAATCTTTTGGATTTTTAGAAAATAAATGATGAACCATTTCCGTCATCCCAACGTTTGACGAAACAGCGAAAGCCTTGGCTATATTTATTTTTCCTGTAAATCTTCTTTGAGAATCATCAACCGTTTCTTTGTAATAATTGGCTCTACCATTTTTAATATCAACCACATATGTAGTGTCAATTCCACGTTCTTCAATGGCAACTACGACTGACATCAGTTTGAAGATAGAGCCAGGTTCGTGAGCTTCTCCAATAGCATAATTGAACCGTTCTGAATATGTGTTAGTGGAAGTAAGTTCCAAGTTTGAAATGGCTTTTATTTCTCCTGAGTTGACTTCCATTACTATCACACAACCGTGTTTGGCTTTGAACTTTTCCAACTGAGCAAGTAAAGCGTGGTGTGCAATATCTTGAATGTTAATATTTATGGTAGAAACTACATCATATCCGTCTTTCGGTTCAATGGTATTGAAGCCATTGGCAAGTTTCCATTGTCCTTTAGCGATTTTTTGCTCCAAACGGCGTCCTTTTGTCCCTGAAAGATAATTGGAATAAGCTCCTTCCAAACCAACACGGATGGTGTATCCGTTTTCGTCAGTTCGCTCGTATCCAATACTCCGATGAGCGATTCCTCCCAAAGGATATTCGCGTTTTACTTTTTTATCAATAATAAGCCCGCCTTTGTACGGACCTTTCTCAAAAAGCGGAAATTTTTTAATACGTAGATAATCACTATATCCCAATTGAGGAGCAATTAACAAATAACGATTTTTTAATTTGCGTTCTTTTTTTAGTAAATTTTGATAGTACGAACTTGGCTTGCCAAACATCTTTGAAAGCGAGTCGCTTAAGGATTTTACGTACTTGTTGAAGTTTTTTTCTGAAGGAGCAATTCCGTCCCACCTCACATCGTAACGCACTACTGATGTGGCAAGTAAGCTCCCATCATCGGAATATAAATTACCTTGATTGGGGATTATTTCGGCTTCTCGCAGTGTGGTTTCATCTGCTTTTGCTCGATATTCATCGCCTTCAATCTGAATTTTCACGAGTTTCACAGAAATGACAATTGCCAACAAAAGCATAGCTGTCGCAACAATGTATGTGCGAGCCAATATTCTTTTGTCATTTTTTGTTGCCATTTTTTATAATTTAATTTGTTGTGAAATGTTAATTCTATTCTTTGATGATTACTTTAATTTTTTGAGGAGGCTTTTCGGGTTGTTTTAAACCTCTGCTTTTAAGTTTGTTAAGTAAAGATGATTCCAACCTTACTTTTTGCAATTGTGAACGAACGTCCACAAACTGGCTCTTTAGCTCATTTACTTCCTCATTGAGTTTTGCGATTTGATGTACCTTATTATCTACATTATGAGAGCTTGTAATCATAATCACGCCCAAAACGAACAGAAAAGCAATAAATGTCCAGTTTTTGGTAGCTTCTTTGCCTTCTACCAAAAATTTTCCTCTGAGGATATTTTTTATTTCATTTGTTGCGTTACCCATTTTTTTCTGGTAGAATGTTTTTTATTGTCTTTCTGCGATGCGGAGTTTAGCACTTCTGGCACGGCTATTTTCTGCGATTTCGGTTGTGGTTGGGACGATTAATCCGCCTACTTTTCTGAAAGGAACGGAAACATTTCCGTAAAAATCTTTTTCGGGAGCTCCTTCAAACTGTCCGTCACGAATGAATCGTTTTACCAATCGGTCTTCCAATGAATGATAGCTAATTAAGCTGATTCGTCCGCCTATTTCAACAATATCAGGAAGTTGTGTAAGGAATTCTTCCAAAACTTGCATTTCCTCGTTCACTTCAATACGAATGGCTTGATAGATTTGAGCCAGTGTTTTATTTTCTTTGAATTTTTGTAAAAAAGGTTTTAAAATTTGCTGTAATTGATTGCCCGTTACTATTTTTTGTTCTGTTCGGGCAGAAATGATGGCTTTTGCGATGGCTTTTGAGTTTTTCAGTTCTCCGTATTTAAAAAAGATATTAACCAATTCATTTTCAGAATACTCATTTAATATGTTTTGAGCTGAAATGGCTCCGCTTTGGTTCATTCGCATATCCAAAACGCCCTCAAAACGAGTAGAAAATCCGCGTTCGGGAACATCAAACTGATGCGATGAAACCCCAAAATCACCTAAAACACCATCTACCTTTTTAACTCCGTAGAATTTTAAAAATCTCTTTATATATCTGAAATTCTGGTTTATGAGTGTAAATCGTTCATCATCAATGGCATTATTGGCAGCATCAGCATCTTGGTCAAAGGCGTACAACCGTCCGTTTTTACCCAATCGGTTTAGAATTTCACGTGAATGACCTCCTCCACCGAAAGTTACATCTACATAGATTCCATTTTCCTTAATTGCCAGTCCATCAATACTTTCGTGTAATAAAACGGGCTTGTGATATCTTTCCGTGTTAGTCATTTCCTAAACCTCCCATAACTTTTTCTGCCAACACAGAGAAATCCTCCGGACTTGTATAAATCGCTTTTTCATAAGCGGTTTTATCCCAAATTTCAACTCGATTTCCTAATGCCGACATCACAATTTCTTTATCAATCTGTGCATATTCCAGCAAATCTCTCGGTACTAACATTCTTCCAACCGAGTCAATTTCAATGAGTTTTACCCCCGACATAAATTTTCGGATAAAATCATTGTTTTCCTTTACATATCGATTTAGGCTATTTACTTTTTGCATTTCCAAATTCCATTGGTCCATCGTGTAAAAATCTACACATCTTTGAAAATCAGAACGTTTAAGGACGAATCCTGCTTCCAAGTCCCCCAATTGTTTTTTGAGAGGAGCTGGAAGTGTTATCCGTCCTTTGGCGTCGATTTTACATTCATATGTTCCTATGAGAATTCCCACCGAAATCGTTTTTTTGATAATTACAGGACAAAAGTAGAAAAAAAATCCCATATTTTACCACTTTCTCCCACATTGTTGATAAGTTTTTTCTTTCGATAGGGAATAATCAAGATGTTCATAATTAAGTATTTAGTTAAATATTTTATAAATTTAACGTTGAATCCGATAAGGTTACGTTTTTAACTATTTAATTTTCAGTTTTTTGTTGTTTTGAATTGATGTGAAATAAAAGTTAAACGAGTTAAAGTTTGAATTTGAACTCTGTATATCATTTTTTTAATTTATAGGAAAATTAATATGCTGAAAATCTGTTTATTTAATTAGAAAAAGAATTATGATTGTGTTTTTTTACATCAAAAATTTGCACGAATGATTTTTTGTGTTACTTTTGTAGTGTAATAGTAAAGTAATACGCTAAAACGCTTTTTATGATAACTGTCAAAAATTTAGATTTTTCTTTCCGTAAGAAAAACATTTTCAAGGATTTGAATTTGGATATTGAGCCAGGGCAAATCTGTGGTTTGTTCGGGAAGAATGGGGTTGGGAAAACCACATTTTTGTACAATCTTGCGGGATTGCTTTTCCCAAATCAAGGAACAATTCAAGTTTTAGGATTCGCCCCGAAAGAGCGAAAAACGGACTTTTTACGAGAGATTTTCGTAATCCCCGACGAGGTGTATTTACCCGATACTTCGGTAGAAAAGTACCAAAAAAGGCTTTCGTGTTTTTATCCGAAATTCAGTTTGGAACAATTCCGAAATTTTTTGCGTGCATTTGAAGTTTCGGAAGAAGAAAAGCTCCATAATTTGAGCTATGGGCAACGCAAAAAAGTGCTGATTAGCTTTGCTTTGGCAGCGAATACGTCGGTGGTGCTGATGGACGAGCCTACTAACGGACTGGACATCAGTGGAAAAACGCAATTTCGGAAAATTATGGCTGAAATAATGAACGATGAACGTTGTTTTATCATCAGTACACATCAGACGAAGGATTTGGAAAACCTCATTGACCGAGTGATTGTCTTAGATGAAAAAAAGGTGCTTTTCAATCAGTCGATGCAAGAAATTTCTCAGTTTTTGGAGTTTAAAGCCTCGCACGATAAAACCCAGCGTGAAGAAGCCTTCTATTTGGAGGAAAGTTTCTTCGGAGATATGCTCGTTCTGCCTAATAACAGCCACAATGAGAGTAAGATAGATTTGGAATTGCTTTACAAAGCCGTGATTTCAAATCCTAAAAAAGTAAATGATTGGTTTAACTCAAAAAATAAGTAACGATGAAGGTGTTTTTAAATCTTTTAAAAAAAGAATGGAGCGAAAATGCAAAGTATTTTCTGTATTATTATCTTGGTTTTACGATAATTTTTATCGGTTTGGTAGCTTATGTTTGTTATGATGGTTATATGAAAACTCAGGAATATAAACAATTTGTTTTCTCGTATGACAGTATTTTAACACCGATGATATTTAGCTTTCCGGTAGGAGGTGTTATTGCTGTCTATTGGGGACACAATTCCTTGTTTAAAAGGAAAAAGATGATACAAACATTAACGCTTCCTGTCAGTAACTTGCAAAAATGGCTTTGCTTGTTTACAATTTATTCCATTTCATTTTTTATTATAAGTTTGATTTGGAATAATATACTGATGATTTCGGTAGAAGCCTTTATAAACAGTTTGGAATTTGTAAAACGTTATAGAACTATAAACAATTGGAGTAATCAAGTAATAAAAAGTAATGTTTTTATATTTTTCTTGTTGATACTTCTCTTTATTCAATCAATATTTTACGTAGGATTGTTTCATTTTAAAAAATATGGAATTATTAAGACGTTGTTTATTTCTATCGTAATTGTGTATTTATTTTTTGAACACACTAGCAGTATGGCAGGATTCTTTGGTGGATATAATAATCCTTTTAAAGGAGAGGAGTTGGGGCTTGGTATAGATGAAGATAAATATTTTGCGATGTATAACAATTCTAAGTTAATTGAGTTTTTATTATTTATTTTTACACTTTCAGTTCCAATAATCTTATTTATAGCATCTTATTTTAGGCTGAAAGAACGAGAATTACGATAATTATGGAATTACGAGATAGCGGACAAGCCATTTACCTTCAAATTGCGGATTATGTCTGCCAGAAAATTTTGTTGGGCGAATGGCAACCCGAAACCAAAATACCGAGCGTTCGTGAGTTGGCGGTGCAGATGAGCGTCAACCCCAATACGGTCGCTCGAAGTTATGAATTTTTGAAAAATAACGGAATCATCATTGATAAACGCGGAATCGGTTATTTCGTAGAAACCGATGGCGAACAAAAAGCCAAAAAGTATCGTCAGCAAGAATTTTTGCAAAACGAACTTCCTGTGTTGTTTAATACACTCTATGTTTTAGGTATTGAAATCAATGAATTACAGCAACATTACGAAAATTTTAAAACCACTTTAAATCAGAAACAAAATGAAAACCAGTAATAAAATCCTCTTGTTTTTAGCAGTACTATTACTTTTGTATCCTGCATTTTTGTCTTACATCAAGAGAAAGGAATATGAAAAAAATCCTACAAAACTATTTAGAAAGGAAAGCCAATATTATGATTTAGAAAAATTGAAAGAGTTCAAACATCTGAAAATCATCGGAAACGATAGCACGCAGTTGAGTTATATTCGCTTTACCTATTCTGATTCTTGTTTTTCACTGAACAAAAAAGACAATTTACCCAGAGAATTTTCCGTTGATAACAAGCAAGATACGTTGATAATTACGCTCAATAAAATAGGAAATTCCTATTGGGGCGAAAATATCAAAGTGTTTACAAGCACTCCACGTTTGCATTTGTTCGCTCCTGCCTTACAATCGGTAAGTTTGGATAAAATAGGATTGATAATCAATGCGGTAACTTTTAAGAAAGAAAATGCTTCTACGTCTTTTCATCTGAATAAAAGTGAAGTGATAATGGAAACGACATACGATAGCGATATAACCCACATATTGGAAAGAACTTCTAAAATTCCGTATAAATCGTTTGATATCAATGGATTGAATAGTAATTTTGAATTAGGAAATGTACTTTGTAACAGTCTAACCCTCAATCTGAAAGGAAAATCGTGTTTTAAGACCAACTCAGATGGCTTTAAACATTTTTCAGGGGAAATCAGCAGCCAAACCGAAGCAAATTTCCCTGAAAGGTTTAAAGATTCGGTTAAGGTAATTGAGGAAAAGTAATCCGTTACTTCGAAATGACAAATCCAAAAAATAATAATTTTTTTAGCAAAAATATTTGACATTCAGAATAAAGTAGTATATTTGCACTCGCTAAAAAACGATTTGGTTTTATAAACTTGTAGAAAATGAGGAAGTTAAAAGAATATGATATCTCTTTTGCAGGATTGAAACAAGGAAAACATCAATTCGTTTATGAGGTTGATAAAAAGTTCTTGGATTCATTCGGATATGATGATGTGAATGATATCCGCCAGGTTGTAACTGTTGAGTTAGATAAAAAAAGTACTTTACTTGAGCTACATTTTAAAAATGAGGGAGTTGTAAACGTAAATTGTGACTTGTCCAACGAGCCTTTTGATATGGAAGTTAAAGGAGAGCTTTTTTTGGTAGTGAAATTTGGAGAGGAATACAATGATGAAGATGATGAATTACTCATTTTACCTCACGGAGAGCATCTGCTGAACGTAGCACAATATATTTATGAACTCATTGTACTTTCAATACCGGTAAAACGTGTTCATCCTGAAGTTGAAAAAGGAACATTACACTCTGATGTTTTGGATAAATTGGAAGAATTAAGCCCGAGAGAAGAACTTGAAGAAAGTGAATATATAGACCCGAGATGGGAAAGTCTAAAGAAAATAATAATAACTGATAAAGAAAAATAAGAAATGGCACATCCTAAGAGAAGACAGTCAAGCACAAGAAGAGATAAGAGAAGAACACATTATAAAGCAGTTGTTCCTCAAATTGCAAAAGATCCTACAACAGGTGAAAATCACTTGTACCACAGAGCTCACTGGCACGAAGGAAAATTGTACTATCGTGGTCAAGTTTTAGTGGATAACACTGAAAAAAGCGAATAAAGATTTTGATTTCATAATAAACATTTTTAAAATTAAACTGGAGAAGTCACCCGTGAGGGTGATTTCTTTTTTTATTTGATTTATAGGCTATTGTGAAGATATCGTGAAAATAATTTTGAAAATATGTCAGTAATACTGAAAAAAATTAATATATTGGCAGACAAATTTTGATTTAGCTCACTATAATTAACTTTAAATAGTTTGTTATTTCTCATTTTTCATTGTTTTTCATTTGAAGGAAGGTATGTAATTTAGAAAATATTCTACATCCTTAAATGAGGATTTAAGAGTAATAATTAAAAATGAGCTGGTTATAAAATAATTTTAATGATTTGATATTTTTTGTTTCTTTGGTAATCTTTTAAAAATGAAAAAGTTATTACACATAGTTTTACTGATATCGTCTTTTTCAGTATATTCACAAAAGCTCTGGACTTTAGAGGATTGTATTGAATACGCTTTGCAAAATAATATTTCTGTGAAGCAATCGGAAATTGATTTGAATGCAACAGAAATTGATAAGCTACAAGCACGAGGCGATTTTTTACCCTCATTGAACGGAAATGTAACTTATAATTTTAATGAAGGGAAGAATATTAATCCGGTAACGAATCAGTATGAAAATGCCTTTTTTCAATCGGCTTCGGGAGGCGTAGGTGTGGATGTAACTCTCTTTGCGGGTTTGCAAAATTGGCGAAGATTGAAACTTGCAGAACTCAACAAATTGGCTTCCCAATATAAGCTTGATAAGATGAAAGACGATATTATCTTGATGATAATCAATGCTTATCTTGAAATTCTATCGAATAAAGAGCAAATTAAGAAATTGAAAATTCAGCTTGAGGTTTCCAAAGAAAATTTGAAACGTACTCAAGATTTAATTGAGGCAGGTTCACTTCCCAAAGGAGATTATTATGAGGCTGAATCACAGTTTTTTTCTCAGGAACAACAAATTATCGCTACTGAAAATGCTCTGTTTATTTCAAAAATGGGATTAGCACAGCTATTATTACTGAAAAATTATCAGGATTTTGAAATTGCAGACACATCTCTTGAGATTCCCATAACTGATATTCTTTCAAAAACACCAGCCGAAATTTTCGAGAAAGCAAAAGAAGTTACCCAAGATGTGAAAATTGCACAGGCAAATGTAGATTTGGCAGAAAAAAATCTAAAATTGGCACGTTCTTCCCACTTCCCAAGACTTTCGGCACAATGGGGCTACAATTCAAGATGGTCAAAAAATCATCCGGAAAATTTTTGGCAACAGATTGATCAAAATAAAGGAATGTATGCAGGCTTGTCGTTATCAGTTCCGGTATTCAACAGATTTTCAACGACAGCAAGTGTGAAGCGTCAGGAAATCAATCTTTTAAAGAGTCAATGGAACAAACAGCAGGTGGAGCTTACTATGGAAAAGGATGTTTATCAGGCTTATACAGATGCCTCAAATGCTAAAAAGTTTTTTGAAGCCACCGAGAAAACATTACAGGCAAAAAAGCAGTCATACACTTATGCTAAAGAGCGTTACGATGTAGGTCTGATGAATACTTTTGATTTTAACCAAGCAAAATATCAGTATGAGAATGCTGAAAATGAAAGTATTAAGGCAAAATATCAATATATTTTTAAAATAAAAGTATTACAATATTATTTCAATGGGTTGAATGTCAATAAATAGAAATTGTTTTTTATTGTTTTGAAATTTTCAGATTAATAGTTGTTCTTAAATTGATGAAATACTATGAAAAAAAAGACTGTATTCATAATCATAGCAATTGTTTTGGGTTTAATATTGCTAATTTTAGGCAAAAAAGCCGGGTGGTTTGGAGGAGAGCCTGATGGTAAAGAGGTAGAAACTCAAGATGTTGTGTTAGAAACACTAACGCAAAAAGTCTCGG
Organism: Capnocytophaga felis; assembly: GCF_009684755.1. Taxonomy (GTDB): domain Bacteria; phylum Bacteroidota; class Bacteroidia; order Flavobacteriales; family Flavobacteriaceae; genus Capnocytophaga; species Capnocytophaga felis. Next base: position 36,627 of record NZ_BLBC01000013.1, on the reverse strand, counting down.
CTACGGGTAAAATTCAACCTGAATTGGAAATTAAATTATCTTCCGAAGTATCGGGTGAAATTATTGAACTTCCTGTGGTTGAGGGGCAAATGGTAAAGAAAGGCGATTTGCTGGTGCGTGTTAATCCCAATGTTTACGAATCTGTTGTAAACAGAAGTGTGGCAGGGCTTGAAACAGTAAAAGCCTCATTACAGCAAGCCGAGGCAAGCCTAAAAGAAAGTGAAGAGAGTTACAAACGCAGCAAGATTTTGTATGAAAAAGGCGTGATATCAAAATCGGATTGGGAAAAAGCTACATCTGCTTATGATATTGCCAAAGCAAACAGAGAATCAGCTCGTTATAATGTTCAAAGTGCAATGGCAAGCGTAACAGAGTCTCGAGATAATTTAAGAAAAACAACTATTTTTTCACCAACTGACGGAACCATTTCCAAACTTAGCGTAGAATTGGGAGAGAGAGTCGTAGGTACGGTTCAGATGACGGGAACGGAAATTATGCGTGTTGCCGATTTAAGCCGAATGGAAGTGGAAGTTGATGTAAATGAGAATGATATAGTAAAAGTAAGTGTAGGGGATAGTGTCAATGTTGAGGTTGATGCATATCTGAAAAAAGTATTTAAAGGAACTGTAACCAATATCGCAAATACAGCAAATGCGACAGCGAGTGTTGATCAAGTTACAAATTTTAAAGTAAAAATTCGTATAGAGGAGAGTTCTTATCAGGATTTATTGAAAGATAAGAAAGCGGGTTATTCGCCTTTCCGACCGGGAATGACAGCAACGGTGGACATACTTACTGAAAGTAAAAAAGATGTACTTGCAGTGCCAATAAGTGCTATTGTCGTTAAAAAAATGTCAGAGATTAATCCCGAAGCATCAAAAGAGGAAGCCGAAAAACGCCAAGAAGCTGTCTTCGTTCTGAAAGATGGAAAAGCTGAACTCAGAGCTGTTACTACTGGTATTCAGGATAATACAAATATTGAAGTTTTGTCAGGAATTGAAAAAGGAGAACAAATCATAACAGGACCTTATAATTTGGTGGGCAAAACTTTGAAAAAAGGAGATAAAGTCATCACAAAAACTAAGAACAAAAAAGGCGAGGAAAAGAAAGATTCAAATTAATCTAAAATAAAAGTTAAACCCATCTGATTTTACAAATATCAACTTTATTTATTATTTTTGTAGCCTTTAATATTACAAAATTATGGTTTTACCTATTGTTGCTTACGGAGATGCTGTACTTAGAAAGGTAGGAACAGACATCACGGCTGATTATCCTAATTTGAAAGAGCTGATTTCCAATATGTTTGAAACGATGGAAGCAAGTCACGGAGTAGGGCTTGCTGCCCCCCAGATTGGCTTGCCAATTCGTTTATTCGTCATTGACGCTTCACCTTTTGCGGACGATGAAGAGTTGAGTCCTGAGGAGCAGGAATTTTTAAAAAATTTCAGAAAAATATTTATCAATGCCAAAATTATTGAGGAAACTGGCGATAAATGGAGTTTTAATGAAGGATGTTTAAGCATTCCGGGAGTTCGTGAAGATGTTTTACGACATAAAAAACTTACTATCAGGTATGTAGATGAAAATTTTGTTCCGCAAGAACTTACCGTAGATGGGCTTGCTGCACGAATTATCCAACACGAATATGACCATATCGAAGGAATTTTATTTACAGACAAACTTTCAGCTTTTAAAAAACGTTTGCTAAAAGGAAAACTTACAGATATTAGCAAAGGAAAAGTAAAGGTGGATTACAGAATGCGTTTTCCGGATGTAAAGAAAAGATAAAATAAAGCAATATAAATATAAAAGTTTAATAGATAGAGAATTAGAGATTAATTTTTATAACACAGAAAGATGAATTTAAACAAGATTTTAGCCATTTCAGGCAAACCAGGGTTATATCATTTAGAATCGCAAACACGTACAGGATTTTTGGCAACATCATTGTTAGACGGAAAACGAATTTCAGTGGGAATCAGAAATAATGTGAGTTTACTTTCAGAAATAGCTATATATACATTGGAAACAGAAGTGCCTTTAGCTGAGGTATTTAAAAATATTAAACAGAAAGAAAATAACGGAAAAACGAGTATTTCTCACAAATCTGATGATGTAACATTGGAGGAATATTTTTTCAGTGTTTTGCCTAACTATGATGAAGACCGTGTGTATGCAAGTGATATTAAAAAAGTAATACAATGGTACAATTTGCTTCTTGAAAAAGGATTTTTAGAAGAAACTTCAGAAAGTAAAGAGGAAATTTCTGAAAAAGAAGAAGTTGTTAAAGAATAATTTATTTTAAAGGCGGTGCAAAGGCATCGTCTTTTTTATAACTTAAAAAAAGAAAAAGATGAAAGTTCAGTTGTTTAAAAATATTGAAGAAGAGCAGGTGATAGATGTAACTGTTTATGTTACAGAAAGTTTGAATAGCTTGCCGGCTATGCTTTATCCATATCTTGAAAAGTATTTCGAAAAAAAGAAAAATGTAGTTATTTCAATTCCTACATTGGAAGAACCTTTGGTTGTAGCACTAATTTTGGAAAAATCCGAAAAGGAATCTGTAAATAATGAAAAGGCAAGGTTGGTTGGAAATGAAATACTTACGTCGTTAAAAAAAGAAGAATGCCTCACAGCTCGTATTGTTTCTACTGTGGAAGATGAAATAGCGTTGATGGTTCTTGAAGGGATGCTTTTAAGCGATTATCATTTCACAAAATACAAAACGAAGGAAGAAGATAAGAAAGAAAAAGATATTCAGATATATACAGAAATTGCTGAGGATAAGATAATTGAGCTCGTAGGTTTGTTGGAAACAGTAGCCATTGCTCGTAATTTGGTCAATGAGCCTCCTGCCGTTTTAACAACAACACGATTTTCAGAAGAAATTACAAATTTGGGCAATCGTTACGGATTTGATGTAAATGTACTTAGCAAATCACAGATTAAAAAATTAAGAATGGGAGGATTGCTTGGCGTTAATGCGGGAAGTGATGTTCCTCCAACGTTTAATATTCTCACTTGGAGACCTCAAGATGCTAAAAATCAACAACCTTATATTTTTGTAGGTAAGGGAGTTGTCTATGATACAGGAGGTTATAACGTGAAACCGGGCAGTTATATGGATACGATGAAATCGGATATGGCGGGGGCAGCAGCGGTAGTTGGGTTGCTTTGTGCTGTGGCTCAGAACAAACTGCCGATACATGTGATAGGGTTAATCCCTGCTACGGATAATCGTATTAACAGCAATGCTTTTGTCTCCGACGATGTACTCACAATGATGAACGGAACAACGGTTGAGGTTAAAAACACAGATGCCGAGGGACGCCTTATTTTAGCTGATGCTTTAGTTTATGCTCAAAATTTGAATCCTAAAATAGTAATTGATTTAGCTACACTTACCGGAGCGGCAGCTCGTGTTACAGGACACTACGGAAGTGCCTTTATGGGTAATGCTCCTGAGGAAATTAAACAGAGTTTGAAACAATCAGGGGAAATGGTTTTTGAAAGATTAGCAGAACTTCCTTTCTGGGATGAATTTGCCGAAGATTTGGAGTCGCCCATTGCTGATATTAAAAACTTAGGAAAACCCGAAGGCGGAGCCTCTTCAGCAGGGAAATTTTTGGAGCATTTCACAAATTATCCTTGGTTACATATCGATATTGCAGGAACTGCTTTTCTGACAGCGCCATACAAATACTTTAAAGCTGGAGCAACAGGTGTAGGAATCCGATTGTTATATCATTTTCTAAAAAAAGAAGAAAATATTTTGTAAGCATTCAAAGAAAGTAAAATTCCAAGTGTTAGAGAAATTCCTGATACTTGGAATTTTTTTATACGATAAAAACTATTTGTATTTTTCACAGAAAGTTGTATATTAGCCCAATAAATTTTAAACTAAAACTTATGGGAGAGTTAATAACATCAGTTCCTTTTATTATTATAGCAGTAGTGATTGTTTTGGGAACATTTTTTACGGTAAAACAACAAACTGCAGTTTCCATTGAGCGTTTTGGTAAGTTTCAAAGTATCCGCCATTCGGGGTTACAGATTAAAATTCCAATCATAGACAAAATTTCGGCTCGTATTAGTTTGAAAATACAGCAGTTAGATGTTATTGTGGAAACCAAAACTCTTGATGATGTATTTGTTAAAATCAAAGTATCAGTACAATATGTGGTAATTAAGGATAAAGTGTATGATGCTATTTATCGTCTTGAATATCCACACGACCAAATCACGAGTTATGTGTTTGACGTGGTGCGTGCCGAAGTTCCAAAAATGCGTTTGGATGATGTTTTTGTTAAGAAAGACGATATTGCAATTGCTGTAAAACGTGAGGTGCAAGAAGCGATGGAAACTTACGGGTATGACATCATCAAAACTCTTGTAACGGATATTGACCCCGATGCACAAGTAAAAGCAGCGATGAACAGAATTAATGCGGCTGAACGTGAGAAAGTTGCAGCTCAGTATGAAGGAGATGCTCAGCGTATTTTAATTGTAGAAAAGGCGAAAGCTGAAGCAGAAAGCAAACGTCTGCAAGGGCAAGGTATTGCTGACCAACGTCGTGAAATTGCTCGCGGATTGGTGGAAAGTGTTGATGTACTTAACAAAGTTGGAATTAGTTCGCAAGAAGCTTCAGCTCTGATTGTTGTAACACAACATTACGATACGTTACAAGCTGTAGGTCAGGAAACTAACAGTAATCTGATTCTGTTGCCAAATTCTCCACAAGCGGGAAGCGATATGCTTAATAATATGATAACTTCATTTACTGCTTCCAATCAAATTGCAGAAAAAATGAAAAACAAAGGTAAAGATTCATAATAGTCAATTCAATAGTGAGATAATTCAGCAAGAAAAGCGTTTTTCCTGCTGAATTATTTTTTTATACGTTTGTGAAATAAATATTTATTAATTACCTTTGTTTGCTTCAAGCAAAGAAACAAAAAGACTATGGAAAGGGTGCTAAATTTATTTTACCTCTTAGTTTTATGCTTCACTTTTTTAGGATTTTTTAACATTCCCTATTACAGCATTGTACTTTCATTGTTTGGGGTTTTAGTTTTTATATCAGTCTTTTACGCTCATTTTAAAGATTACCGAAAGCAAGTGCGTTGTGGATTAATATTGTGATATTTATAATTCCGTTTTTTCTAATTTTTTTCAAAAAATAAATTACAATTTTTTTAAATTTAAAATACTAAAAAGTTAATTATAAAATAAATAAGGATAAGAAAGATGAATCATTTTACAACAGAAGATTTTGAAAAGTTATTAAAAGGTTGGACTACCGAACTGATTAATTTTGTCCCGACGTTAGTTGGAGCTATTTTAATCTTCATCGGAGGGCGTTATATAATACGTTTTTTAGTGAAGTTAATACAGAAAATAATGTTGCGTCGAGAGGTAGAAATAACTCTTCAAACTTTTGTTTTACAATTAGTTAAATGGATTCTTCACATTGTATTATTTTTAATAATCATTCAAATTATCGGAATTCCGGCAACGCAATTTTTTGCTATTTTAGCCAGTGCCGGGGTTGCCATAGGTTTGGCTTTGCAGGGGTCATTATCGAATTTCGCAGGCGGAATTATGATATTGATTTTCAAGCCTTTTAAAGTAGGAGATAATATCGAAGCAAAAGGAGAACGAGGTACTGTAAAACGTATCGGATTGGTTTCCACTACATTGAATAAATTTAATAATGAGGAAGTTATCATCCCAAATGGCCCACTTTTCGGGGACAGCATCATTAACTATACGCGAGAGGATAAAAGACGAGTAAAGGTTTTAGTCGGAATTGGGTATAGTTCTGACCTTCAAAAAGCTAAGGAAATTTTATTGGATATAGCCAAAAATGATGAGCGTGCTTTTGAAGACCCTGCTCCGTCTGTGTTTGTGGAAGAATTGGCGGACAGCTCCGTAAATATTTCGGTGCGTTTTTGGTGCAATAATGATGATTATTGGGATGCTTATTTTGCTACTATTGAATCAATTAAACTACGATTTGATGCCGAAGGTATCGAAATTCCTTTCCCGCAAAGGGTTCTCAATATTGTGAGCGATACCAGCAAATCTTAAAAAAAGAATAAAAAAATATTTTGACAGATATGAAAAAAATAGTTGTAACCGGCGGATTGGGTTTTATCGGTTCGCATACGGTAGTTGAGTTGCAAAACTCAGGTTTTGAAGTGGTTATCATCGATAATTTGTCCAATTCATCGGAAGATGTGTTGCCACGTATCGTGAATATTACGGGCAAAAAACCAATTTTTGAAAAGTTTGATTTGCGTGATAAACAAGCGGTTATTGATTTTTTCCAAAGACATCACGACATTGCAGGAATGATTCATTTTGCTGCGTCGAAAGCTGTTGGGGAAAGCGTGGAAAAACCGTTGCTGTATTATGAAAACAACCTGACTACATTGGTTTATCTGCTGCAAGAATTGAGCAAAAAAGATAAAGCTCATTTTATATTCAGCTCATCTTGTACCGTTTACGGGCAAGCCGATGAGCTTCCGATTACGGAAAATGCTCCTGTGAAAAAAGCAGAATCTCCTTACGGAAATACCAAACAAATCGGAGAGGAAATCATTGTAGATACGTGTAAGGTAACTCCGCATTTGCAAGCAATTTCACTGCGTTACTTCAACCCAATTGGTGCACATCCTTCCGCAGAAATTGGCGAATTGCCTATCGGAGTGCCTCAGAATTTGGTGCCGTTCATCACACAAACAGGCATCGGATTGCGTGAAAAACTGTCTGTTTTTGGAGATGATTACCCAACTCCTGACGGAACTTGTATCCGCGATTATATTCACGTGGTGGATTTGGCAAAAGCTCACGTGGTTGCGTTACAGCGATTATTGGAAGGCAAAAATACTGAAAACTACGAGGTTTTCAATGTAGGAACAGGAACCGGAAGTAGCGTTTTGGAAGTAATCAATAGTTTTGAGCGAGTTTCGGGCGAAAAATTGAATTACCAAATTGTAGGCAGACGTGCCGGAGATATTACCGCAGCTTATGCCAATACTGACAAAGCTAATAACGTACTGGGTTGGAAATCAAAATCTACTTTAGATGAGGCAATGGCTTCGGCTTGGAAATGGGAGAAGAAAGTTAGAGGGAAATAAATAGCAATAATGGAAGAAGGCAAATCTCAAAATCAAGAACAGAACATTTTTTGATTTTTGCCTTCTAATTTTAAATAATCTCAAACATTTTTCCAGGCAACGGACGAATTACACTTTTCATTTCAAGTTGAAATAGCAAATTGGAAACTTGATAGACAGGTATTTGACATTCAAGAGCAATTGTGTCGAGTAATTGTTTTCCGTTGTTTTTCAAATAATTGTAAATTTTTTCTTCTTCTACGGAAAGTTCCACAAAAAGTTGTTGTTGTATGGGTTTTGATGTGGGTTTATCCCAATTTAAATGATATAATAAATCTTTGGCAGAGGTTAAAATACGAGCCTTTTCTACACGGATTAAATCATTGCATCCTATGCTATAAGTATCTGTTGCTCTTCCCGGAACGGCAAAAACATCACGATTGTAGGAAAAGGCGATATCTGCAGTAACCAAACTTCCTCCTTTGGCACCTGATTCAATAACTACGGTGGCTTCTGATAATCCTGCAATGATACGATTTCGGCTAAGAAAATTCTTTCTGTCAAATTTACATTGGAATCCAAAATCAGTTATAAATCCGCCATATTCTTCCATTGTTTCGCAATATTTGCTATGAACTTGCGGATAAGTCATATTGAGTCCGTGGGCTAAACAAGCAATAGTTTGTAAGTTGTGGTTGATAGCAGCTTTATGAGCGGTAATATCTACCCCGTAGGCAAATCCGCTTACAATTACAACATCCAGAGAGGCTAAGTCTTCTATTAATTTTTCGCAAAAGGCTTTTCCATAGGGAGTTATGTTACGAGTACCGACAATGCTTAAAATTCGTTTATTTTTCAGATGAATATTACCTCGTTGATAGAAAAAAATAGGACCATCAACGCATTGTTTCAGTAAATCAGGATAATCGTTATCTGTAAAACAACAAATTTTAATATTGTTTTTTTGTGCAAAATTTAATTCGGTTTCTGCCTCGTGCAAGTATTCCGATTTTAGTAAATTCTTGGAAATTCTTTCTCCAATACCATCAATATTTTCAATTTTGCTTTTTTTCTGAGAAAAAATATCCTTCGCACTTCCAAAGTGGGCAATGAGCTTTTTAGCTGTGATGTCACCTATTAGAGGTGTTTTTTTTAGGGCTATTAAGTAGAGAATTTCCTCGTCTTTCATTGTTTACGATAAAGTGTGGGGTTATAAAATTAACAAATCAGACATCTTCTCCCGAAAAGAAAAGATGCCCGAATTGCTATGAATTTGAAAAGTTATTTTATTGATTTATATATGATTATTTATTTGCGAAATAATGGAAAAACCACGGAATAGTTTCAATTCCTTTTAAAAAGTTGAAAATTCCGAAGTGTTCATTAGGTGAGTGAATCGCATCACTATCCAAACCAAAGCCCATCAAAATGGATTTACTTCCCAGTTCCTTTTCAAAAAGTGCTACAATTGGGATACTTCCACCAGAGCGAACAGGAATTGGCTCTTTTCCAAAGGTTTTAGCATAAGCCTTAGCAGCAGCCTTATAACCTGCTGTATCAATAGGAGTTACGTAGCCTTGACCACCGTGATGAGGTTTTACTTTCACGGTTACGCCTGCCGGTGCAATACTTTCAAAATGTTTTTGGAAAAGTTCCGTTATTTCTTTCCAATCCTGATTTGGTACTAATCGCATTGATATTTTTGCAAAAGCCTTGCTGGGGATGACTGTTTTTGCTCCTTCACCTATATATCCTCCCCAAATGCCATTTACATCAAGAGTAGGGCGGATGGAATTACGTTCATTTGTTGAATAGCCTGCTTCTCCATATACATCATTGATGTCCAGTGCTTTTTTATAGTTTTCCAACGAAAAAGGAGCTTTAGCCATTTCATTGCGTTCTTCTTGCGAAAGTTCTTCAACTTTATCGTAAAATCCTGGTATGGTTATTCGTTTATTTTCATCGTGTAAAGAAGCAATCATTTTGGTAAGCACATTGATTGGATTTGCCACCGCACCTCCGTAAAGTCCTGAGTGTAAGTCACGATTAGGACCGGTTACTTCTACTTCCACATAACTCAATCCGCGAAGTCCCGTAGTGATGGAAGGCGTGTCGTTAGCAATCATTCCTGTGTCAGAAATCAAAATGATGTCATTTTTTAATTTTTCGTGATTTCGCTCAACGAACCAGCCCAAGCTTTCCGAACCAACTTCTTCTTCTCCTTCAATCATAAATTTCACGTTACAAGGCAAATTGTTGGTTTTTACCATATATTCCAAAGCCTTTACATGCATATACATTTGCCCTTTGTCATCACACGCACCACGAGCAAAAATGGCTCCCTGCGGATGTTTTTCTGTAGTTTTGATAACAGGCTCAAAAGGGTCGGAATGCCACAAATCAAGAGGATCGGCGGGTTGAACATCGTAATGTCCATAAACGAGAACCGTAGGCAATTTAGGGTCAATGATTTTCTCTCCGTACACAATTGGGTATCCGGGAGTTTCACAGATTTCTACACTGTCGCATCCGGCTTCTTTTAAAGCCTTTTTTACGGTTTCTGCCGTGTTGATAACATCTTGGGAATAAGCCGAATCGGCACTTATTGACGGAATTTTGAGCAGTTCTATTAATTCTGAAATAAATCGCTCCTTATTTTCTTCAATATAATTTTTTATTGAGTCCATAGATTTGAAATAAAAATAATTTCCCAAAGGTAGCAATAAAATCAGATTAATCAAAGTTTTTAGAAAAAACTCATAAGGAGTTATGAATAAAAAAATGCTCAAAACTTTCGATGAAGCTTTGAGCATTTTTTACGATTAATAAAAATTCTTTATTACAACTTATAGTTTAGTCCTAAACCTAATACTTCACGGATTTGGAATCCTTTCGCAGCATTGTCATCGTAAATAGCTTGGAATGTGAAGTTTGCAGACAAATATTTATTGATTGTCATAGCTACGTTTGCGGTGTAATCAATGTCAATATTTTGCGGTTTGTCCAAATAGTTGCTGTACAAAGTCAAAATATTTTCCATTGAAACGTTTTCCATCAAATTGAATTTCGCATATCCAGCCAACGAAAGACCCATCTCGTAACGGAAAGTTTTATTATCTTCAACTCCGTAATAATCTTTTTTGTAAACTGCATTCCCTGGAGTTGTGAAATCTTTATTAACAAAAACGAATTTTGAAGTTAAAGGAGCAATGTTTACTTTTAAGTTATCGCTTTTTTTCCACAACATACCCGGACCTACTTGAATAAATGCAGGAGAGAAGAATTTACTGATAAGAGTTCTGTCTGTCTTTCCGTAGTTGTATCCTTTGTCAAACTGTGTTTTGAAGTTGAACAGAAGTGAGTAGAACCAAGTTTCAGAAGCTTGTTTTCCTAAAACTGAATTAAATTCCAAGCGGTCTGTAGTTTTTCTCGTGTACTCATCACCTTTTAGTTTTGTGATTCCGTAATCAACAAAAAGGTTATTGTCCCAAGTCCAACTGTCTTTTTTGTAGTTGAATGCGTAACTAACAGCCAAGTTCACTGCAACGTTGTTAGTTCCTCCTCCTTGCCACTCATTGTTGAAGGCAGCTTGGTTGAACATCAAAGATGCATTTCCACCACGTGTCCAGTTTGACGTAGGCTCTGTCGTTTCTTGAGCGAAACCACTCAATGAAGATAAAAATAATACTGATAATAAAATTTTTTTCATCTGTTAAAATATTTAATTAATTTAAGTTTATTTTCTTTTAAAAATAGGTACTGTTGAACAAGCTTCCCCGTACATTATGCTTTTTGCAATAGGCTGAATTTTTTGTAAAGCCAAAACATAAGCATTTTCAGGAATTGGTTTTTTGGAACATCCTTTAATTATAACGGGTTTTCCTTCAAGATAAGAAAAATCTATTTCAGAGATAATTTCTTGAAAAACAGAGTTTTCTAAATCGGTTAAATTTCCTTGTACAACTTTTTTTGCGTAAGGTTGTAATTTTGAAGCTACAAGCATAAAAGCCCACGCAGGAACAATCGCATCAGCTGAGTTATCAATTGCAACAAAACAATCGCTGTAATCAGTCCAAGGATGGTTTTCCAATTGCTCTCTGAAATCTTTTTCTCTCAAAATGAGTCCTTCAAAAAGAAAATCTTTCAAATCGAATAAAACTCGCCTTTCTGTTGGATAAAAGTCTTCTAAATCAAAAACTTCCAACGGACTTTTAGTTACTCTATTTATAATTTCGTCAGCCAAAGGAAACTATTTTACAAAAATCCTAATTCTAATTTAGCTACTTCACTCATCATATCCTGATGCCAAGGCGGGTCAAAAGTGATTTCTACCTCCACATCATTAATTTCGTCAATGCTTTTCACTTTTTCCTGAACTTCCACAGGCAGAATTTCTGCTACTGGGCAATTAGGTGTAGTGAGTGTCATCAGAATCTTCACATCAAAATTTTCATTTACGAATACATCGTAAATCAGCCCTAATTCATAGATATCAACGGGAATTTCGGGGTCGTAAATTGTTTTTAACGTTTCAACAATTTTTTCGCCTAAAGCTTCTGTATCAATTGTATCGGACATATTTTTAAGATTCTTTTAGTTGATAAACAAGTGCATAGCGTTTCATTTGCTCAATCATACTTACCAAGCCATTGGCACGTGTGGGTGAGAGATGTTCTTTTAGCCCTATTTGGTCAATAAAGGCAGTGTCCGCCTTTACAATATCTTCTGGTGTTTGATTTGAAAAAACACGCACAAGTAAAGCAATGATTCCTTTTGTGATAATAGCGTCACTATCAGCGGTGTACACTACTTTTCCTTGTTGAAGTTCGGCAAATAACCAAACTTTACTTTGGCAACCCTTGATTGTGTAATCGTCTGTTTTGTATTTGTCATCAATCAATGGTAAAGATTTTCCAAGTTCAATCAGATACTCATATCGTTGCATCCAATCATCAAAGAAAGAAAATTCTTCTACAATCTCATTTTGAATTTGCTGAATTGACATATTGAAAATTTGTGGGCAAATGTAATCAAATTTTTTAAGTATGCAAAAAATTAACAAAAAAGTTGAAGTTCAAAAAGATAAAAACCTAACCTTGTTGTTTTTTTAGTTGTTTGCAACAAGGTCAGGAGGTTTGTTTTTTTCTTGAAATTTTGCTTTTAGTCATCATCGGCGTCTTCTAAAAAGTCAGCGAATTTATTTGCTGTACTTCTGAAAGAGAAACTCTCGTGTAGTTTGTAGTAATTTTCGCGGTCAATTACATTATAGAAGGCTTCTTTTGCTAATATCAAACGATTATCATCAAAACTCAAACACTTCATCATATCGGCGATTTGTTTTGTAGTAAAAGATGTTGTGTTTTTCTGCATTCTGAAGAATTTCAGTTTGTCATCGTCAAATGATTGATTTTTAAACATTTTGAAAAAAGAACCGAAATTGTTATAATCCATAGTTCTTCTTCCATATGCATTATTCCAAACGTCATTCCATCTTCTTCCGTAATACACTTCTCGAACATTGTTAAGGTTTATTTCCTCTAAAAGGAACAATCCTCTTTGTGAGAAAAAATCCAATACTAAACGTGTGTTGTCACGCGGAGTTATTGTAACACAGTATATTAGATTTCGTCCATACCAAATGTTAAGTTGTTGAGTTTTGGCATACACATCAAAAAATCGGAACATTCCGGTACTACTTGAAATTTCTTGGTCTCCCAAGCTAATGGTAAAACGCCCCATTTCAGGAATACGAATAAAAACTTCGGCATAACCTGCATCGTAAGTCATTTCCCATCGATAATTGTAATTTGTGTTTAGCCCGCGGTCAATGGCGACATCCCTCCGATTTTCGTTTTTTAACCAACGTCCCGCACTGCCAATTTCTTGAGCATTACTCACAATGGAGGCAAACAATAGTAGAAGTAAACTAATCTTTTGCATAAAAATATTTTTTGGTTTGTTTACAGAATATCTAAATCCGTGCCAAATCGCATAATTTCACCAATTTTTTATTGAAAAATTGATGAAAAGTTGATTTTTGGAAAAGCATTTTTTCTAATTTTCTATGGATTTTTTATAAGCTTATATGCTTGAAAATGAATTTAAAAATAAAAAATATAATGATATTTCAAAAATATTTTTACCTTTGTGATGTTTTAAAGAAAGGAATTATGGATAATTACACTACAATGTGGAGCTCGGCCACGCCGGGTTTTATTATTTTTTTGATAGATCAATCTGCTTCAATGCAGGAGGAATTCACTGCAGATAAAAACAAAGCTGAATTTACGGCTTCTGTTATTAATGAAACAATTAATGACTTGATTTTGCAGTGCAGTAGCGGAAATATGGTGAAAGACCGTTTGTTCATTTCTCTTATCGGTTATGGAGGAAAGGGAGGCACTTCAGTAGATGATATTCGTTCCGGATACATAGGCTCTTTTGCTGAAAGCCCGTTGCGTTTTGAGGCTGTCAAAAAAAATATTCCTGATGGCGATGGCGGATTTATCGAAATAGAAGAAGAAGTTCCGATTTTCATTGAGCCTACCTGTCCTGAAAATGGTCTTACTCCTATGGCAGAGGCATTTGAGTTTGCAAAACAACTTGTTACCGCTTGGATAGAAAAGAAACCAAAAAATCCGGCACCTGTAATTATTAATATTTCAGATGGCTTTCCTTTTACAGGAAAAGATGATGACGATGAGGATATCCGTAACACAACCAATAAGGCTTATGATATAATGAGTATGCATATGGAAGATGGTAATCCTCTGGTTTTCAATATTCATTTAGGAATAGGAAGAGAGTGCCGTTTTGAGGAAAGTTCATTGGAATTGCCTGATGAAAATGCAAAATTCTTGTTTAGCATTTCAAGCAAAGTACCAAGAGCCTACAAAGAAGTGGGAAGAAGATATGATTTTGACATACGTCCTAATTCTCGAGGGTTTATTTCCAATGCAAGTGCAGATAGTTTTATCAAATTTATTAGCTTCGGTTCAAGCTCTAAATAATAGATACATTTTATAATGAAATTTACCATAAAAGGATTTGTAACTAACAAGAAATCAGAATTATATTCCGATTGTGCAGATAGTTATGCTTTCAATACGGAAAGGCATCGATTTGCAGTTTCTGACGGAGTATCAATTTCTTTTTTCTCTGAAATATGGTCGCAAATTTTGGTGGATAATTACGTGAAAGGCACGAGTTGGGTAGATTCGGAATTTATAAACAAATGTCAGAAAGAATGGCAACAAAACATTGAAGAAATTGTTCAACTGCCAAATGTAAAGTGGTTTGTAAAAACAAAGTATAGTAAAAAAGAATTTGCAGCAGCAACTTTTATCGGCTTAGCGTTTCTACAAAATGAAAATAAGTGGATTGCACAATTTATTGGAGATAGTTTTTTATTCTTTGTTCCTAAGTATTGTTCTGATTTTCAGTGTGTATTGAAATATCCTAACAAAAGAGATTTTGTTTTTGATAACTATCCTGATTATTTGGCAAGCATTGAGAATAATCAGCGAGGAGAACTATGTATGTCGGTTGAGGAAAAAATTAAAGAAGGAACTTTTTTCCTGATGACAGATGCCGTTTCGGAATGGTTTATTTCGGAACTTAAAAAAGATGTCAGAAAAGCAGTAGATTCATTATTAAATATTGAAAATCAGGAAGATTTTGTGGAAATCATTCAGCAACAGAGAGATGAAAACTTATTGAAAAATGATGATTCTACCGTTTTAATAATTGAAGTTACAGATGATGAGCAAAAGGAATTCAATTATTCTGTAACTCATTTTACCGATTTGGAGAATACAGATTTCAGAGAGCAGAAAATTGATGGAGAAATCGTGGATAAAAAAGAGGAAAACCCAACATTAAGTGTATTTGATAAGTTTTAGACGATGGCTATCAATATGCAAAATATAATTACTTCAGTTAAGAATCTGGAGAAGTTTCTTAAAGTTACTGAGTTACAGGGGGCTATTGCCGTTAAAAAAGCAAACGGACAGCCTTTCTGCTACACGGGGGGCTTTAATATGGTTTTTAAATTGGAGCATCAAGGAAAGAAATGGGCTTTTCGGGTGTGGCATACTCCTTATGGGGAAAGAGAACGTTTTCAAGCGATTTCTAATTATTTGAATAGCAGAAAATTGCCTTACTTTGGAGAATTTTTCTACGACTCTAAAGGATTGCTGGTAAATGGTGTTCTGCACGATACTATTCGTATGGAGTGGGTTGATGGTCAGTTGCTTAAGGACTATCTAAAAGAAAATCTTTATGACAAAGAGAAATTGCTGAATTTTGCTGAAAAATTTATGCAAATGGTAAAAACTCTTCACGAAAATAAAATTTCCCACGGTGATTTGCAACACGGTAATATATTGATAGACAGTAATAATAACATTAGTCTGATTGATTATGATTCTATTTGCATACCGGAAACCGAAGGGCAAGAAGAGGTTGTTTCAGGATTAAAAGGCTATCAGCATCCGTCGCGTTTTGACAGCAAAAAATCTTCTTTAACGGCAGATTATTTTTCTGAATTGATTGTGTATCTGTCTGTTTTGGCAATCATCGAAAATCCTGATTTGTGGGAAAAATATCGATTGGAAGAAAGTGAATATTTACTTTTTTCGGAAAATGATTTTTTTAATCTGAAATCTTCCGAAATTTATAAAGATTTACAAAATTTGTCGCCAATAATTAAAGATTTGTTATTTGTTCTTGATGTTTATGTCAGAAATACAAATTATTTAACTATCCGACCTATTGATGAATATTCTTTTTTAGAATTGAATCAGAGAGTTAAGAATGAAATTCTTTCTTTTGAGTTAAACATTCCTCGCCCGCTTATGATTCAATTTTCGGCTTCTAAAATTGTTGTACTTGAAGGAGATGAAATTGAATTGAGTTGGAGGGTAAAAAATGCTTCTAAAGTTTATCTTTTAGAAAAAGAGCAAGAAGTTAATTGCTTAAAAAACAATGACTTTGATAGTATTTCAGAAAAGGCAGTTCCTTTAAGAGGGAAGGCTCGTAAGAAAATGACTAAAAGCACGTTGTTTACTCTTTTTCCTATTCCAATTCAAAATTCTGAAAATCAAACAGAAAACGCATATCGAGCAATTGATATAGATGTTTATCCGAGACCTCAAATTATTGATTTTAAATCAAATAAGTTTGATGTAACATACGGAGAAACAGTTACTTTGTCTTGGAATATCAAAAATGGAATGAAAGCCTATATTTGGTCTGGAGGAATTTGTAATACGGTTAAAAATAAAACTGAAATCAAAATCAATTTAGCTAAAACCACAAAATATAAACTTGAGGTAATTGCTCTTGATAACGAAACAAAATTTGAAAAAGAGATTGAAATAGTGGTACATCATAAGGCTCAGATTATTGGTTTTGAGTTGATTACAGGAGATACATCAAAAGGAGAAGCACCAACAAAACTTCGCTGGAATGTTATGAATGCCTCTGAAATTATTTTAAAATCTGATAAAGAACCTGATCAAAACGTATCAAATTTAAAAGAAATAACCATAAATCCAACGAAAAAAACAAAATATTGGATTGAAGCCAGAAATAAATGTTTCAGTGCGGAAAGCCAAAAGATAAGTGTTGATGTTCAGACTTCTATTGTGAAAAAAATGACAAGTTTTTTCAATAAATAAGTATATAAAACCCATTGTTTCAGTTAATATCTATTTTATTCTATTTCAAAAAAATGCCTACTTTTGTGGCAAAAATTAAATTAAAATGACAGAAAAAAATCATTATAAAGGTCTTTCAGATGCACAAGTGCTTGAAAACCGCCAAAAATTTGGAAATAACTCGCTTACCTCAGTTCAGGGCGAGCCTCTTTGGAAGCAGTTTTTGGAAAAACTTTCCGACCCTATAATAATTATTTTACTTGTGGCTTTGGTGGCTTCTTTCGGAGTTTCGTGCTATGAATTTTTTGCAGGAGGAGAAGGCTTTCACGTATTTTTGGAACCTATAGGCATTCTGTTTGCTATTTTTTTGGCAACAGGTGTAGCTTTTTATTTTGAGCTGAAAGCCAACAAACAGTTTGAAATCCTTAATAAAGTCAATGACGATATTCTCTATAAAGTTATTCGTAATGACAATATTACGCAAGTACTTAAAAATGATATTGTTGTAGGAGATATCATTCTTTTGGAAACGGGAGAAGAAGTCCCTGCCGATGGGGAACTTTTGGAGGCTATTTCATTGCAAATCAATGAATCAACTCTTACGGGAGAACCTGTTATACATAAAACTACAAATCCTGAAGAGTTTGAGGCAGAAGCCACGTATCCTTCTAATTATATTTGTCGAGGCACTTCAGTTGTAGATGGGCATTGTATTTTTGAAGTAAAACAAGTGGGCGACAATACTGAATATGGAAAAGTTTTCGAAGGAGTTCAGATAGATAATTCAGTAAAAACGCCTTTAAATGAACAACTTAATAGACTTGCAGGTATCATTACCAAATTGAGTTATGGAATAGCACTTCTGGTAATTGTTGGTCGGTTGTTGGTTTATTTCTCAAATCCGGCAAATTTACCAATTGATTGGATTAGTTTCGGGGGGTATTTCCTTAATACTGTGATGATTGCGATTACTATCATTGTGGTTGCCGTTCCTGAGGGCTTGCCGATGAGTGTTACACTGAGTTTGGCATATAGTATGCGTAGTATGATGGCTACCAATAATTTAGTCCGTAAGATGCACGCTTGCGAAACGATGGGAGCTACTACCGTGATTTGTACCGATAAAACGGGAACGCTTACTCAAAATCAGATGAAAATTTATGAAGTTTTCTTTCCTAATTTCAAAGAAATGGGAGATGATAAACTATCGCAAATTATAGCCGAGTCGATGGCAATAAATTCCACAGCTTATATTGATTTTTCTGAAAAAGAAAAACCACAAGTTTTAGGAAATCCTACCGAAGGAGCGTTGCTGTTATGGTTAAATGAACGAGGAAAAAATTATCTTCCTATTCGGGAAAAAGCATACATAATCAATCAATTGACTTTCTCTACGGAACGTAAATATATGGCAACTTTTGTGAAGTCGTCCGAGGCTGGAAAAGGTATTTTGTATGTAAAAGGAGCTCCTGAAATTGTGATGAATTTCTGTCATTCAGCCAACGGATTGAACTCTCCGGTTCCACAAAAAGATTTTGAAGAACGATTACTGCAATATCAATCGCAAGCAATGCGTACCATTGGTTTTGCTTACAAAGTTTTTGATGAAAAAACAACTGTTTTTGAAAACGGAAAATTGGCTGTAAATGATTTGCAATTTGTTGGTATTTGTGCCATCAGTGACCCTGTCAGAGAAGATGTTCCACAAGCAATAAAAGAATGTTTAAATGCTGGAATTCAGGTGAAAATAGTAACGGGAGATACTTCAGGAACTGCCAAAGAAATCGCCCGACAAATAGGACTTTGGGACGAAACTTGTTCTGATAAAAATATGCTTACGGGAACTGAGTTTGCCGAGATGAATGATGAGGAATTAACGCAACGATTAGGTGATTTACGAGTTCTTTCAAGAGCTCGACCATTAGATAAAGCCCGATTAGTCAATTTGTTACAACAAAAAAACGAAGTGGTAGCGGTAACAGGTGACGGAACCAATGACGCTCCTGCACTCAAAGCGGCTCAGGTAGGACTTTCAATGGGAGATGGAACTTCGGTGGCTAAAGAAGCCAGTGATATTACTATTTTGGATAATTCGTTTACCAGTATCGGGAAAGCGGTTATGTGGGGACGTTCGCTGTATCTGAATATTCAGCGTTTCATTTTGTTTCAGCTTACAATCAATGTTGTAGCTTGTATTATCGTGCTTCTCGGGGCATTTTTAGGAACAGAATCGCCTCTTACGGTTACGCAAATGCTTTGGGTGAATTTGATTATGGATACTTTTGCTGCATTGGCTTTGGCATCGCTTCCGCCAAGTAAAGAGGTAATGAATGACCTTCCAAGAAAGAGGAATACGAATATTGTAACTCCAGTGATGTCTCGAATTATTTTTGGAGTAGGAGGATTTTTTGTAATTCTGCTTTTTGGATTTGTACAATACTTTAAGCATACAGACATTCAGTCGCTTACGCAATTTTCTATTTCTGATTATTTCGGGTGCTTTTTTGATTTTTCAAAAGTTCCGAACGGACTTAGTGCTTATGAATTATCGCTATTTTTCTCCATTTTCGTGATGCTTCAATTCTGGAATATGTTCAACGCGAAAGCTTATCGAACTGGAAAGAGTACTTTACATCAAATGTCAAGAAGTCAAGGTTTTATGTTTATTGCCTTTATAATAGTTTTGGGGCAGATTTTTATCACGACTTTTGGTGGGGAAATGTTCAGCGTTACGCCTTTAAAAATAATCGATTGGCTAATAATCATAGGGGGAACAAGTTTTGTACTTTGGTTGGGGGAAATTGGACGTTTTCTTAATAAAGGAAAAACTTCATAAAAAAGAAATTAGCAAATCTTAAAAAATGTAATATGAAAGTCTTGAGTTTTCAAGACTTTCTTTTTGTTTGTGGAAATAGAATTTAGTGGTTAACGCTTTCCAATCTTTTCATTTTAAAAACAGGAAAAGCCAAAGCCATCCGATTCACTACGCTTGAATCCATCTGCAAAGCCCTTGATTGCCAACCTGCCGATATTTTGGAATACAAGGAAGAAGAGTAAATAAAGAGAATGTGATTAAGCAGTATTTGAAAATCATTTTTTATTAAAGAAGTCATTAAGTTTTTAACGTATCGAAAATGAAAAATAATAATAAAAAAATAAGTCCCTTCAGAAAAGGGACTTATTTTTTTGAGTTTATCTTATTAAACTTTTATTATTCTGTATCTCTTGTTACAGTTTTGACACAATCATTCTCGTCATTTGAACAAGGGGTACATTTAGTTTTAGTTTCAGGAATGCATCCGTCTGTATCTGCACCTGTTTTTGAAGTACAAGAGATACCCGCATAAACGTAATGCTTTGTTTTTGAATTTTCCTCTAACATAGAGACTGCTCTGTATTCTCCGTATATAGAAACTAAATAAGGCTTACCATTAATCTCTTTTACTGTAGATTTTCCTATTTTAATTTGAGCAGGTGAGTTGATAGTTTTCGAAAAATAATTTATCCACAGACTATTTTCTACAATACTTTCTATTTTCTCTTTCTCTGAATCAGGTAAAGTATACTGTTCTTTTTTGCTATTGCAAGAAACTAACAAAATCAAAAAAAACGACGACAATAATTTTAAATGTTTCATAATAAGTATTTTTAAATGTTAATAACACCAAAGATAACACAAAAAATCTTATAACACAAGTGCTTAGATAAAAATTAATATTTTAAATGTTTGTTTTTCTGTTTTCTACTTCAAATATTCTACTTTTAAATCGGTGATTTTTCCGTTGAAATTTTCTAATTTTTTAAGCGGAAAGACCAAAGTCTGCACCCATTTTCGAGGTTTATCCAAATGGGCATCGTCTTTATGCGGAACGATTTCCAAAGTTTCGATAAGTTCGTCATTTACATATAATGAAGTCGATTTGTTGGTTCCTTTAATAATGATTTTCAGCTTTTTATTCGTTGGTAGAAAATAGTTGAATTGATAATCATATCCATCACGACTAAATCCTACTTTTCCGCTTTTAGGGTCTGACAAATAGAACGTTGCATAATCGGAAGTGAATAAAGCAGTTCCCTTCGGATTGTTTTTCGCATTGAGGTAGAAAGTTACGCGGTAATCATATCCAATATCCGTAAGCGATTGATTTAAATTTTGTCCTTTAATCGGTTTTTTAATTTCAAAAACAGTTCCTTTTTGAGCTTTTTCGGGGCGACCCAGCACGTTTACCGCAGGGGCTTCACTCAGTAAATGACGTTTTTTATCGAAATCGGCAAAAGGTAAGGTAGTATTTTTTCCATTCCACATCTTTACGGAAAGCGTTTGCATTGCAGGGAAGACACGATGATACACATCTTGCTGACTGATGCCGTTGCCCACGTGGTCGTTCCATACGGCAAACATTCCGCCTTTAATTTGAGGATGTTGCTCTTCAAAAATTTCTTTCCCGATAACAGCAGGCGTCCAACTTTCATATAATTTTTTGATATTCAGATAATCGTAATAATATCCCGCTTGCGGAACGATATATATAAGTCCGTCCGGAACGCTAACTACATCGTATCCCAAAGCAATCATATCGCGAGGCTCGGCATATCCGTTATACCAGCAGAACATCAGCACGTCTTTTACCTTAACAGGTGTTTCGCCTTTAGCGTGAGTTAAGGCTCCCCATACGGCTGCTTTCTTACCAAAATTTTCAATGTATTTGATGTAATAATCAGTAAAATAACGGAATTTTTCCACTACTTCGGGGTCTTTGTTGCTGTATTCGTCCGTACCGATATGAACCAACGGATTTACGAAAACAGGATTTTCGCCTTCGAGGTATTCTTTGAAAAGTTTATCAAAGAACTCATAGGTTTTCGGGTTGAATAAATCCACGTGGTCTTTGCCATATTTGTCGCTCCCGATTTCGGGCAGATAGTGAGCAAAAGCCAAAGTGTGTGCCGGAGCATCAATTTCCGGAATGATGGTAACGCCTTGTTTTAGAGCATCAATTTGAAGCTGACGAAATTCTTCTTTGGTGTAAAATCCGTCTTTTGCGGCAAGTCCGGGGAAAGTGGTGCTTTCCAGACGAAAAGCCGAATAGGTTTTGTCCCAATCTTCATTAAAGAATTTTTTGAATCCGTTGTCGTTCAGGTGAATTTGGAACGTGTTCATCTTGTAATAAGCCATCAGTTTTACGACCGATTTGAGATAATCCATCGTGAAGAATTTCCGACCTACATCGAGCATAAAGCCACGCAAAGGATATTGCGGATAATCCTCAATGGTTCCGCAAGGCAGGTCAAAAGACTGTTCGGAAAGTTGTAGCAAAGTACGCGTCGCCCAATATAGCCCCTTGGTAGTATTGGCACTAACTTTTACGGTTTTTCCAATTTCGATTTTGTAGGCTTCTTCGCCTTTGTCCTTCAAGATATTAGGGTTGATTTCAAACTGAATTTTTGGTTCGGTATTGTTGAATTTGAGGCTTTTCCCGAACATCGTTTTAAAATCATCGGCGAAGGCTTGTGCCACTTCCAATGATTTTTCATCAGCTGAAATGGAGGCTTCATCAGCAATGGTAAAATTCCCTGCCGCCTCTTGCCATTGTTGCAATTCAGGGATTACAAAGGGTTTGGTGTTTTGTGCCGTGCCCACCCAAGGAAGCATCAGCAGAGCAATAATCATAAAATGTTTCATAGCAAACTGAAAAATTTTGGTTTCTTGGCAAATTTAGTAGAAAATTCAGAAAGTAACAAGTTTAAAGCTTTGAAAGTTAAAGCCTAAATAGCAGTTTTGAATTTTAAAATGGAATACTTATTGACAAAATTTAATTTTAAATACTCATTCGATAAGTATTGTTTATCTTTTTAAGGAGGTAAAAACAATCTGTTAAACTAATTTTTACAGCGCCAAAAGCCTAAAAGAGAATGTTTGATTTTTGGTTGTGCAATGGTTGTACAAATTAACAAAACAAAAAGGATAATTATTTGACTAAAAAATAATTATCCTTTTTTGTTGTGGAGTCGGAGAGAATCGAACTCTCGTCCAAATAAGCAATTCAAAGGCTTTCTACATACTTAGTTTTTGTTTGATTTTCGTCGGGTTGCTGACCAAAAACCGCCCACAACACGCTTAGTTTCCTAAAATCCGAATCTTCAGCAGAAACCATCATCCGATTCAATGTTGACTTTTATGGTGCCTCTGTACGAACCGCCGTCAACAAGGGCTTTTCAGAGACATCTCGCTTCCCTACCTTGTAGAGACTTAGCCAGAAATCCTACTAAACTTCAGATTAGGCAGCAAGAGCGTAGTTATTCTCGCCATTTAAAAAGTTTGAAATAGAGATTAACGAGCATTAATTTCATAGCTCGGTATGCTTACATTTCAATTCGACTTACTGTCAAAACCGATCGACCCCATTCAAGGTTCTTTCTATGAACTTGGGGCAAAGATAATTACTTTTTTTATTCTTTCAAAAAATAAATCTCTCGAAATCAATTCAAATTATTAAAAAAACTTAAATCAGAGGAATATTCCATCTTTTACATTCTTTACGCATTTCGTCAGACCATATACTTGCTTGAATTTCACCAATGTGGGCTTTCTGTAATAGAAACATACACAATCTGGATTGTCCGATGCCTCCTCCAACAGAAAGTGGGAGCGTATCATTCATCAAGCGTTGATGGAAATATAAGTTCAAACGATTTTCCTGTCCTTCCAGTTGCAGTTGTCTAAGCAATGCTTCCTTATCAACTCGTATTCCCATTGACGAAATTTCAAAAGGAAGTTCCAAAATAGGATTCCAAAGGATAATATCGCCATTTATTCCTGCAAAATCACCGGAAAAACTGCTCCAATCATCGTAATCGGGTGCACGTTTGTCGTGTTTTTCCCCATTGGAAAGTTTTCCGCCAATGCCTATGATAAAAACTGCTTTTAGTTCTTTGGCGATAGCAGCTTCTCGTTGTTTGGTAGTAAGGTTCGGGAATCTTTGCAAAAGTTCTTCCGAATGAATAAAATGGATTTCGGGAGGTAATATGGGTTTTATTTTTGAGAAACTTTCGCAAACCAAATATTCTGTACGTAATAGTGTGGCATAGATACGACGTACGATGTCTTTCAGAAAGGTAATATTGCGTTGTTGTTCTGAAATTACCATTTCCCAATCCCATTGGTCAACATAAAGCGAATGCAAGTTTCCGAGTTCTTCATCGGCACGGATAGCGTTCATATCGGTATAAATTCCGTAACCTTTTTCGATGTTATAATCGGCAAGCATTACGCGTTTCCATTTGGCGAGTGAGTGTACTACTTCGGCACGTTGGTCGTTCATATCCTTAATTGGGAAATTAACAGCACGTTCCACGCCACTCAAATCGTCATTAAGTCCTGTTCCTTGCAAAACGAACAAAGGAGCGGTAACTCTGCGTAATCGAAGTTCGGCGGATAAGTTAGCTTGAAAAAAATCCTTTATTTTCTGAATTCCCAATTCGGTTTGTTGTAAATCTAAAAGGGGAGTATAGTCTTTAGGTTTTATTAAATAACTCATACAAATTTAATGATTGGTGAGCCAAAAAGTTTTAAAATCGGACAAAAGTATGAAAAAATTAATTCGTCTTAAAAATAATTTCTATGCAATAGTAGAAAATACATATGCACAAGCTTGTTTGTTGTGTGAAAGGTAAATTTTGATATACTTTGATTTTGTTATTTTGTAGTTTTTTTTTCTGAATTTTATTTTTATGTAGTTTTTTTTTATAATTATTTTGTTTTTTAAAAAATATTTTTAATTTTGCCTCTGTAATTTATTTGTAAAATCACGTACACTATGAAGGTAACAGAGCATATTGCCAAAGCCAAAGGGAAGACGCTTTTTTCTTTTGAGATTGTTCCGCCTAAAAAAGGGAATAATATTGAGGAGCTTTATAGGAATATTGAGCCACTTATTGAGTTCAAGCCTCCTTTTATTGATGTAACCACCTCGCGTGAGGAATATTTTTATAAGGAACACCCCAACGGGCTATTGGAGAAAAAAATTACCCGTATGCGTCCCGGGACAGTGGGGATATGCTCTGCCATAAAATATAAATATGGTATTGATACGGTGCCACACGTGCTTTGTGGAGGATTCACAAAAGAGGAAACTGAATATCTGTTGGTTGATTGTTTCTATTTGGGTATCAACAATGTAATGGCACTGCGAGGCGACGCAATGAAGGAAGAACGTTACTTTCAGCCTACTAAAAACGGACATACCTACGCTGTGGAACTGGTAAAGCAAATCAAGGATTTAAGCAAAGGAAAATATCTGCACGACGTAATTGAAACCGACTACGGAGCCGATTTCTGCATCGGGGTGGCAGGATATCCTGAAAAGCACATAGAGGCTCCTTCGATGTCTTTTGATTTGGCTCGGCTCAAAGAAAAGGTAAATGCAGGTGCGGATTATATTGTAACTCAAATGTTTTTTGACAATCAAAAATATTTTGATTTCGTGGAAAAGGTGCGTTTGGCTGGCATTGACGTTCCTATCATTCCTGGTATCAAGCCCATTACCACTAAAAGGCATATCAGTTTGCTTCCACAGGTTTTCAAACTTGATTTGCCTGAAGAATTGGTAAGCGAACTCGAAAAATGCAAAACCAATAGCGAAGTGAAACAGGTGGGCATTGAGTGG
The DNA here is from genome assembly GCF_009684755.1 of Capnocytophaga felis. Lineage (GTDB taxonomy): Bacteria > Bacteroidota > Bacteroidia > Flavobacteriales > Flavobacteriaceae > Capnocytophaga > Capnocytophaga felis. The sequence continues at coordinate 11,178 of NZ_BLBC01000013.1, read as the reverse complement.
GCAATTCAGCAAAGCAAAGAACTTAAAAACTATGGCGTACCCACGCTTCACTATTATTCTATGGGAAAATCGGACGGAATAGTGGATATTGTTTCCAAAGTTTTTTAATTTGTGTGCTATCCAAAAAGAAAAAGAGTAAAAATACATAAAAAAATAGAATTAAAATATGAAAACCAATTTATTAGGATATCCTCGCATAGGGGAGAAACGCGAGTTGAAAAAAGCCAATGAGGCTTTTTGGGCAGGAAAAATTTCCGAAAAAGAACTTTTTGAAGTTGCTGATACTATCCGAGCTTATAACTGGAAAATTCAGAAAGAAGCGGGCATTGACCTAATTCCTTCCAATGATTTTTCATTTTATGACCAAGTGCTTGATTTTTCATTCTCTGTAAATGCCATTCCCAATCGTTTTGCTCCGATAAGCCATTTGTCGGATATGGAACTTTATTTCGCTTTGGCAAGAGGATATCAGAAAGATGGGATTGATATTACGGCTATGGAAATGACCAAGTGGTTTGATACCAATTATCATTATATCGTTCCTGAATTCTATAAAAATCAATCATTTAAGGTAAGATACAACAAAGCCCTTGCCGAGTATCAATTTGCCAAAGACAAAGGATTTGAAACCAAACCCGTGTTGCTGGGCATCGTTACTTATTTGTTGCTGGGGAAAGAGAAAGAAAATGATTTTGACCGTTTGGATTTGGCTTCTTCGTTGCTTGTTGCTTACAAACAAATCGTGAAGGAATTGGTAGCCGCCGGGGCGAAAACCATTCAGATTGACGAACCTTGTTTGGCACTTGACCTCTGCCCAAAAGCAAAACAAACGTACTTATCAGTTTATGAAGACCTTAGAGCATCGTTCCCAGATACGGAATTTATCCTGACCACTTATTTTGGTGCATTGGCAGATAATTTGTCTTTGGCATTGAGCCTTCCGTTTGACGTGCTTCACATTGATTTGGTACGTGCTTCTGAGCAATTAGATGATGTTCTTAATCAAATAGATGGTAAAAAGAAACTTTCACTCGGAGTTGTTGACGGAAGAAACATCTGGATTAACGATTTTGAAAAATCAGTGACGTTGATTCAGAAAGCACAGCAAAAGATTGGCAATGAGCGCGTTTTGGTGTCTTCCTCTTGTTCTTTGCTTCATTCGCCTTGTAATTTGGAGTTGGAAAACAATGAAAAAGTGCTTACTCCCGAAATCAAACAATGGTTGGCTTTTGCCAAACAAAAACTCGCGGAAATCAGCACTATCAAGGCAATAGCAGAGGATTCTTTAACTGAAAGTCAAAAATCTGCTGTGGCTCAAAACAAAACTTCTAACGACAATCGGAAAACTTCCAAACTCATCCACGATACCGAAGTAAAGGCTCGGGTAGCTTCCATCACTGAAAAAGATGCTCACCGCAAAGGAGCGTTTGTTGAGCGTCAAGCCATTCAACAAAAGGCGTTGAACCTGCCGCTTTTCCCTACAACTACCATCGGTTCGTTTCCTCAAACACAAGAGGTTAGGAGTTGGCGGGCGAATTTCAAAAAAGGCGTTCTTCCGCTGTCAGAATACGAAACATTATTGAAAGAAGAAATTGAAGCCTCCATTCGTTTTCAGGAAGAAGCGGGAATTGATGTATTGGTGCACGGGGAGTTTGAACGTAACGATATGGTGGAATATTTTGGCGAACAATTAAAGGGATATACTTTTACCAAATTCGGTTGGGTGCAAAGTTATGGGTCGCGTTGTGTAAAACCTCCGATTATTTACGGAGACGTATCGCGTCCTGAGCCGATGACGGTACGCTGGTCGCAGTACGCACAGTCTTTAACGTCGCTTCCTGTTAAGGGAATGCTTACAGGACCAGTAACGATTCTGCAATGGTCGTTCGTGCGTGATGACCAACCTCGTTCAACAACTTGTACGCAAATTGCTTTGGCTATTCGAGATGAGGTGATTGATTTGGAAAAAGCGGGCATCAAAGTGATTCAAATTGATGAACCAGCCATTCGCGAAGGTTTGCCATTGCGTAAAAAAGATTGGGAAGCCTACTATGATTGGGCAATACGAGCTTTCAGAATTTCGGCTTCGGGAGTGGAAGACAGCACTCAAATTCACACACATATGTGTTATTCCGAATTTAATGATATGATTCAGGCTATTGCCGATATGGACGCCGATGTAATTACCATTGAATGTTCTCGTTCGCAAATGGAACTGCTTGATGTTTTTGCAGATTTTAAATATCCGAATGAAATTGGTCCGGGAGTTTACGACATTCATTCGCCCCGCGTGCCTTCGGTTGAGGAAATGAGCTTTCTGATGGAAAAAGCCATTAAAGTGATTCCGCAACGAAATCTGTGGATAAACCCCGATTGCGGACTCAAAACACGCCATTGGGAAGAAACCAAAAAAGCACTCGTTGCAATGGTAGAAACCGCAAAACAATTGCGAAACAAATACACAAAATAAATCCTTTCCATCAAATAAAGAAAAGGTTGCCAAAAAGAAAAGGCAGCCTTTTTTGTTTTTTTAATTTGGAAGAAGTGTTAACAGCAATAATAAAAACTGACAAATTGACATTTTTAAAAACATTGGTATTTTTTTTGACAAAGCAATTTCCGTGAATTAAAATCATTTAACTTTTTTAATCATTTTAATTTTTAAATCATTAAATTATCTCATAAGAAATGAAAGGAAATATCAATGTTTCGGTGGAAAATATTTTTCCGCTTATCAAGAAATTTTTATACAGCGACCACGAAATTTTCCTTCGGGAACTCATTTCCAATGCTACCGATGCTACACTGAAATTAAAGCACTTAACCCAAATTGGGGAAGCGAAGGTGGAATACGGCAATCCTATCATCGAAGTAAAAATCGATAAGGAAAATAAAACCTTACACATCATCGACCAAGGTATCGGGATGTCGGGCGAAGAGGTGGAAAAGTATATCAATCAAATCGCATTCTCGGGAGCAGAAGAATTTTTGGAAAAATATAAAGACACTGCCAAAGATGCAGGCGTGATTGGGCATTTCGGACTTGGTTTTTACTCCGCTTTTATGGTAGCAAACCAAGTGGAAATCATTACCAAATCGTACACCGACGCTCCTGCCGTAAAATGGACGTGCGACGGCTCGCCCCAGTACACGCTTGAACCTGCCGAAAAGTCAGAAAGAGGTACGGAAATCATCTTACACATTGCCGACGATTCTACCGAGTTTTTGGAAGAATATCGCATCGAAGAATTGTTGCGTAAATACAACAAATTTATGCCGATTCCCATTAAATTCGGAACCAAACAAGAGCCGCTTCCTCGTCCTGAAAATGCCGATGAAAATTACAAAACCGAATATCAAACCGTTGACAATATTGTAAATAACCCAAATCCGGCGTGGACAAAACAACCTGCCGATTTGCAAGATGAGGACTATAAAAACTTCTATCGTGAACTTTATCCGATGCAGTTTGACGACCCTTTGTTTCACATTCACCTCAATGTGGATTATCCGTTTAATTTAACGGGAATTTTGTATTTTCCAAAGCTCTCGATGGATATGCAAATTCAAAAAGACCGCATTCAGTTGTATCAAAATCAGGTTTTTGTAACGGACAATGTGGAAGGAATCGTTCCAGAATTTTTAACAATGCTTAAAGGAGTGATTGATTCGCCGGACATTCCGCTGAACGTGTCGCGTTCGTACTTGCAAGCCGATGGCAACGTGAAAAAAATCGCAAATTATATTACCAGAAAGGTTTCCGATAAATTAAAATCGCTTTTCAATACAAATCGGGAGGATTTCGAATCAAAATGGAACGATATTAAGATTGTTTTGGAATACGGAATGCTTTCCGAACCGAAATTCTACGAAAAAGCGGGCGAATTTGTGCTTTATCCTACGGTGGACGACAAATATTACACGCTTTCGGAGCTTAAAGAAGCCATCAAAGACCAACAAACCGACAAAGACGGCAAATTAGTGGTACTTTACGCTCAAAATAAAGAGGTACAACACGCTGCCATTGAACAGGCGAAGGAAAAAGGATACCAAGTATTGCTTTTAGATTCGCCCATCGTGTCGCATTTGATTCAGAAATTGGAACACGATAACGAAAACCTGACTTTTGCACGCGTAGATTCAGCTCCGATTGCCAAACTGATTCAAAAAGAGGATACTGCGATTTCCAAATTTTCGGAAGAGGAAAAAACATCACTTAAAGAAAGCATCGAAAAAAGCATTCCGAGCGAAGGTTTTGTGGTACAATTGGAAGATTTGGACAGCGACAGTACGCCTTTTAGCATCAATCAGCCCGAATTTATGCGTCGGATGAAAGAAATGAGTGCTACGGGCGGTGGCGGAATGTTCGGAATGGGTAATTTCCCCGAAATGTATCATTTGGTGGTCAATACCAATTCGCCTTTGGCAACCTCTATCCTTAATGCAAAAGACGAAAACGAAAAACAAAGCCTCATTAAGCAAGCCTTTGATTTGGCGAGACTTTCGCAAGGACTTTTGAAAGGGAAAGAACTCACGGATTTCATTAAACGCAATTTTCAGGAACTCAAATAAGGTTAATTTTTTCATAACTATTGAAAAGCGATACACTATTTTTGTGCATCGCTTTTCTTTTTTTGTCTTTGGGAAAATTGATAATATTCCGGAGGTGATAAAAAATATGATGCTTTAAAAAAGAAGTGTTTCTGTCAGGCTGAGCGAAGTCGAAGCCCTGTAATAATAAGGCTTCGTCACATACTCCGTTTTCACGGACTTTACTCAGCCTGACAATCAGAACCACCATCATACTTTTTATAACACAACTAATAATCCAAAAACAACAAACTTTGAACTTTAAACCTAAATTTTACATTCCGATGACAATATTTTTGATTTGGGAAGCAATAATTTAGATTCTGATGACTATTTTTTAGATTCCGGAAGTAATATTTTTGTTTTCAGAATCATTTTTTCAGACTTCAAAAGCAATAATTCAAGTTTTAAAAATTATTTTTTAGCTTGTAAAAGCAATATTGTAGCTTCTGTTTGCATTTATATAGAATTTTTAATTTGAAAGTTAAATCTTATTATTCCTTTTTTTGCATTTAATTAATTTTTGTACATTTGTAGAAACAAAAAAATAAATGAAATGTCATTAGATGTTTTCGTAATCTTATTTATAAAGAAATTAATAAATTATTGAGATAGAATGAAAAAGATAAGATACATAACCATTTTCTTTTTGATGTTTGCCTTTAGCATATCAGGACAAAATGTAAATTCTGGCAAAGCAATTATGGAGCCTACAGTAGTGGGTGTTCCGCCGAGTGATGCTTACATTGGGCTTTCATTACTTGAAACCGGTGAAATCAGACATTATAATTACGGAGAACAAGCCGAGCCGGGCTCTTTTTATCTTTCAAGTTTGGATAAAGGCTTCACTTGGAAGCGGGTAAATGTTTCAGGTGATATTCCTTTTGCCGATACACGAAGTCCGATAAGCGGTGAATACATCCGATTGATTGCAGCTCCCAATATGGGAACTTATTCTTTACGTACCGAAGGAGGAATTAACGGTAATCGGGTAATTAGAAAGGTTTCGGACTCAATGGCAATAATGCTGAAACCTCCTGTTTTCATTCGCAAAGGCAAACGAGCTGTAGTTTGCGGGCATTATGGTCTTCAAAAAGGTTTGCCAAGAGTATGTTTTACATTTGTTTCGGATGATGATGGAATTACGTGGCGTCAGTCATCATTTGTAAACACTCCTGACCATAAAGGAGGAGGATTTCATCAAGGAATTCGCTGGAATCACGGTGCCGTAGAACCTACGGTTGTGGAATTAAACAATGGAAAATTATGGATGTTGATTCGTACCTCACAGGATAAACATTATCAATCTTTTTCAAACGATGGGGGACTTACTTGGAGTGAATCAACACCTTCTCCATTCTACGGAACAATTACGATGCCCACTATCGGACGTTTAAGAGACGGACGTTTACTTTTCATTTGGTCTAACACAACTCCTTTACCCGAAGTGAACAATACAAATGGAGTTTGGGATGATGTTTTTACAAATCGTAATGTTATTCACGCTGCAATTTCAACAGATGACGGGCTTACGTGGCAAGGTTTTCGGGAATTATATCTCGACCCATACCGTAATGCAGCTGATTTTGGCACTGCACCAGGCATTGATAAAAGTGTACATCAAAGTCAATTCGTTGAAACAGATGATGCACGCGTATTGGTTTCTTTGGGGCAGTCTGCAAGGCATCGCAGAATGTTAATTTTTGATGTGGATTGGCTTAATGCTAAAAGTCGTTTTTGTGATTTTTCGGACGGATTGCAACAATGGTCTGTTTTTAATTATTATAAAGGTATCGTAGGGCATTGCGGATACAATCGTACTGAAGGATGTGCTTTGGTGGACAATAAATTACAAATTCGATATATACATAATGATTCTTTACTTACCTCACAACGAGGAGCAGTTTGGAATTTCCCTGCTTTTCAGAAAGGAAAGTTTACGACATCTATCCGATTTAAAGATAAAACTACAAAAGGGAAATTATTACTTAATGACCGCTGGTTTAATCCAACAGATAGCACGGCAGCATATTTTGCTCCTTTTACGATTCCGTTAAATGCGGAAATGTTAAAAATAAAAGACGAAAAAGCACATATCATTCGGATAGAATGGGATTTAGAAAAGGATAAACCTTTTGCTCAAGTGTATGTTGATGATAAAAAACGAATGAAAATTCCGCTGAAAAACCATTCACAACACGGATTATCGTATGTTCATTTTTTAAGTGATACAAAAATAGATGATAAAGGCTATGAAATTGAATGGGTAAAGGCAGAAGCTTTGTAGATTTACCAATATTATAATACTTTAAACCTTACAGAAAGCAATACAAAAAGATTTTATTTTATTCATTAAAGAAGATAATCTCTTTTTCAGTAAAATATTTTTAAAAAAATGATTCCGAAGGCAAAAATATTGCTTTCGGAATCATTTTTTTTAGTTCTTGAAGAAAATAACATTACTTTTTTAAATTATTTTTTACATCTTTCTGCTTTAATTCAGATAACTTTAAATTTCGGAACTTTATTCCCCCTTTTAAGGGGGGCAAGGGGGATATTTTTTTAACTTCCGAGAAACAAAAAAATCTGTATCAATCTATAAAATTTGTTACAGTTATCTGTTAAAAAGTTTCTAAAAGCTATTTTGCAAGAAAAAAATGATTATCTTTGGGTTGTGTATCAAAATTTTATAAAAACGAAAAATACATATTGTTCAATAGATTATCAACCAAATCATTATTTGTTATGAAATTACTATCATCAATCTTTACTATTTTGTTTGCTTTCACTTTTGCAAACATACAAGCACAAAATAAAGCTGTGGATTTGCCTCCTTTTGGGTTTGCCAACAGTCAAACGTTAGAAATTCGCAAAGTAAATCTTTCTGAGAAAGAAACCGTACTTGACATTGATGCATTTTACAAACCTGAAAACTGGATTAGAATTGCTTCTGACACTTATTTGAAAGTAGGAGACAAAAAATATAAAATCCGAAAAGGTGAGGGCATTGTATTAGACTCTCTTTTTTGGATGCCAAAATCAGGAGAAGCTTCTTTCAAACTTATTTTTGAACCTTTACCCTTAAAAACTGAAAAATTTGACTTTATTGAAAGTGATTGTGAAGGTTGTTTTAAAATCTATGACATTAATTTGAATAAAAAACAAACTAATAAAGTCAATCTTCCCAAAGAATTTCAGCAAAAACATCAAGTTACAAAAAACTTTTCAGCAAAATGGCAGAAAGGAAAAGGTTTAGTAAGTGGCAAAATCATAGGATACAGACCTGAATTTAGAGATATTGAATTCATTTACCCAAATCCTGTTACTGGTAATAGAGACAAAAACCCCGTAACCATTTCGGAAGACGGTACATTCAAAATTAACACGACCATTTATAGTCCTACCTCACTTATATTACGTTCCAATTCATTTTATATTCCTTTAATAGTTGCTCCTGATAAAGAATTAAAAGTATTTATCAATTTGTCTGAAATGCAACGCAAACAAAGTCGTTTACAAAGAACTAAGACTTCAAAAGAAGAAGAAATTTACTATGCAGGATTTTTGGCAGATGTCAATTATGATGTTTATAAAATTTCCGCTGAAGAGGAAAGAAATCGCGTTAATATGGATTCCATTGCTGATTCAGGTACAAATGCTCTCGAAAACTTTTTTAAACAAAAATATCAAAAAGAAATTTCAAGAAATAATGCTTTAAAAATAAACGATTTGTCAAGAAAAATATTAAACTCAAAAGCCATTGATGATTTGATAAATAACATAGATATGATGGGATATTATTTATCTAAATCTTATGCCAAAAAATATAATATTTCGGAAAATGAAGCCAGAATGAAGTATTATTCAGAACCTAAAAGAGCTGATTTTTATGATTTTTACAAAGAAATTCCATATAATGACCCCGATATTTTACTTTCACCTGTTGTAAGTGAACTTGTTAATGACCTTTCATTTTTTTATACAGGAGGAAATCAAATTTCAGACATAATTAATTTTCTGTTAGAAAGTCCTAAAGTTACCGATGCCGATAAAAATTTTTTCAAAGAATTTCTGGAAGCCCAACAAAACAATACTCCTTTTTCAAAAATAGAAGAATTAGAGAAAATAGGAATGAAGTATGATGATTTAATAAAAGAATACAATAACAAAAACAGAGGTGCAGCTGCCATTGCCAAAATTTGGGGTACCGACGATGCTTTTTTATTAAACCTTATCAAAGCAAGAAGTATCGCTAATCAGTTTGAAAACTATCAACCTCTTACAGAAGAAAACAAAAAAGAAATAAAATCATTACCTATTGAAATTCAGCAAATTTTAATAAAGGAAAATGATAAACTTTTAGCTCAAATTGAAGAAAATAAAAAGAAAACAGGCTTTACTGTGCTTAATGTTCCACAAACCAGTGATGAACAACTTTTGGTAGAAATGTTAAAACCTTTCAAAGGGAAAGTAATTTTGATAGATATGTGGGCTACTTGGTGTGGACCTTGTTTGGCTGCCAACAAACAAATGGAGCCACTTAAAGCAGAGTTTGCCGATAAAGATGTAGTGTTTTTATATTTAGCGGGCGAAAATTCACCGGAACAAACTTGGAAAAATATGATTCCAAACATCAAAGGGCAACATTATCGCGTCAATAAAAAACAATGGAGTTATTTGGAAAAAAGCCTCAATGCCAGAGGTGTGCCTACTTACGTAATCATTGACAGAGATGGAGAACATTTTTATCAAACTTCAGGTTTTCCGGGTGTAAATACAATGAAAAATGAATTACTTAAAGCATTGAAAAAATAGAATTCTTTTTATTAAATTGAAACAATCAAGTTTATAAAAGATTAGTTCTAAAAATTAAAAGATTCCAAAAGCATTTATTTTGATTCCGAAGGCAATATTTTTGCTTTCGGAATTATTTTTTTTAATTTTGGAAACAATAATTTAAATTTAGATGACAATATTTTAAGCTCCGAAAACTAATTCTATCCTTTTATTAAATTATTTTTTACATCTTCCTGTTTTAATTCAGATAATTCTAAAATTTCGGTGCTTTATTCCCTCTTTTAAGGGGGCAAGGGGGATATTTTTTTAATTTATAAAAACAATCGTTTTGCTTTCGGAATTATTTTTTTAATTTCTGTAAGCATTTTTACTTTTAACAGATAATCATTTAAAAGTTAAACATTTACTAAAAATGATTTTTGTATGAAAAATAGAAGAGCTATCTCAAAAATTTTATTATCAGCAAGTTAATTGGTTTTTAAGATATGTAAGGTAACGATTTGGTAACGGAACTATTTTCATTGTTTTTACCTATTTTGGGTAGTAACTCAATGAGGCAAAGTTACAAACTATTTACATATTGTCAAAAAAATCTTACCTTTGCCCTGTGAAGCGGGTGCGGTTGCGAGNNCTCGCAACCGCACCCGCTTCAAAAGGTCAATAGTAAGGTGATTCCTTTAGTACTATCGAATGGGATGTTACTAATCAGAAATCAAATCCGGTTGTGTAAATTATTCTTTATCCATATATTCCTCCAAAGATCTTTTAAGTTCGTCCAAAAACGAGGTTCTGGATTTGGAGCGTGTTTTCATTCTGTGAAAAGCGTGATGACTATCTTTCAAATCGAGCTTAAAAATCTTGTTAAAAGTAGCTATCATTTTATTGATGCTCATTTTTCCACCTGCAATGGCTTTGACTTGTTGTAATGCATAAATTAGTTCAATTAGATCGTTTTTAGTTGCTGTCCATTCAAGAGAAATATCTTTTGTAATGATGTTATTTTCCAGTTCTATGGTTCGATGAAAAAAATATTCCATCAATTGCTTGTGACAGAGAATTTGAGCTACTAAAAAATCATAGTAAGTCGAAAAATCAGGATCGAAATTTAGCATATATTCTTGTTGGATATCAATAATATCACATTGATATCTGGTGAAATACTTACTGTCCCAATGACGACTTCCTGAAAGATAGTAGTTGTAAAAGGGTTGCTTTTGAAAACGTTTTTTGAATTCTTTTTCAAGTTTATTCTCTTGCTTTACAAAATATTTTTTTAAATGACTTTCTGGCAGGTATGCTGCAATAGTTTCCATTTGATAAATTTGGTAGTAAAATAGTTCTTTTCCCTGTATATATGGTTTTACCTCTCGAAAAAAGAAAATTTCTTCCTTTTGACAAACAAAATGATGAGAGGTCACATATTCTTTTAACTCTTTTAGGATGTCGTTAAAAAAAGTAATCATTTGCAGGGAGTCCTCTACAATGCTTTCAAGTGAAAACGTTAGCTTTCGTTCTTTTTGTTCTACTCTTGAGAAAATAGTCTTAAAGTATGTATTCATAGCATTAAAAATAAAGTTTGATGTAGTATTTTTTTGCTAAATTTAAGTTAAAATAATATTTTTTACAAAAATAAAAATTATTCGTTTTTTTACCTTATAATTACCCATTGGCTTTTTTCTTCTTATTTTTTAATAAAATGGTTTTATGACATCTAAAATTAAAATTAGTTTTTTGAATTTCAAATAATTACATACGTCTTCTTTTGAAATGTTAAAATGCACTAATCAATGG
>NZ_BLBC01000012.1 GCF_009684755.1 Capnocytophaga felis | reverse complement strand
TCGTAAAAAAGTAAGATTGGAGCAAGATTGTGTAATCAAAATCGACAATATTAATATCCGAAAATTTGAACAACAACTACAAATTGTTCAGATTCAGAATGAAAATTGTGAAAATCAAAACGATGGTAGCATTAGTTTCAGAGTTTTCGACGGAAAAGTTCCCTACACAGCCATTTTAAGAAATAACAAAACCAACACAACAGAAACATTAAACAACATTGGTGAAAATACTGAGGTTTCATTTGCAGACCTTTCTCCCGCTGAATACACTCTAACTATCAATGATTCAGGAACTTGTGAAAATGTGTACAATTTCTCTATAAAAGGGGCTATTTCTTTGAAATTCAACGCATCAAACGAATTATTGTGCATTGACAACACATCAATATCACAACTCACATTAGCTTTTGAAGATGCAAATTTAGATTTGTCACAAGTTAGTTATAGCTTTAACAATGAGGCAACTAAGTTTTCTTTTGATAAAATTCAAGGAAGAACCGCTTTGCTTTATCCTAAAAATCTACCAAATGGAAGTAACCAAATTTCAGTATTTTACAACAATTGTACTTTCACAAAAACAATTGATTTTCAAAATATAAATCCTTTGAAAATCACACAAGTCAGAGATAATTCCTTACTCTCTGCCATTAAAATTTCAGTAAGCGGAGGCAGTGGCAATTATTATTTCTATTTTAATGATATTTATCAATCATCTGACACGTATTATCTTCGTTCATTTGATGAGGGTTATGTGAATAGTAATGGACAAGAAGTTAAGAAAATCCGAGTGCGTGTTGAAGATAGCTTGGGTTGCATTACCGAAGAAATTTTAGAAGAAGTTTTCCACGACATAAAAATTCCAAATTATTTCACACCTGATGGAGATGGAATTAACGACACTTGGCAAATCAAAAACGCTCAAGGTTATGCACGTATGATAATTGATATTTATGACCGAATGGGAAGAAAACTTAAAACAATGACTTCCAAAGATTCTTGGGACGGAACATTTAACGGAGCTGCCTTGCCAAGTGGTGATTATTGGTATCATTTGCAATTTAACGAAGCGAAAGACAGACGAACATATACAGGGCATTTCACGCTTTACCGATAGAAATTAACCAATAAAAAACGCAAAATGAAATTCATTTTGCGTTTTTTTGTTACTGGAATTCAGCTTCTTCATCGCTTTCAATCCCCAAAGCCTCATAAATGTATCTAAAGGTAGAGAGCAATTTAGGCTTTCCGTTTACGATAGCCACATCGTGTTCAAAATGAGCGGAAGGCTTTCCATCAGCGGTGAGTATTGTCCAACCGTCTTTTAACTGTTTGATTCTGTGGGTTCCCATATTAATCATCGGTTCAATGGCAACTACCATTCCTTCTTTGAATTTCTTCCCACTGCCTCTTTTTCCATAGTTTGGCATCTCAGGATCCTCGTGCATTTTTCTGCCAAGACCGTGCCCTACCAATTCCCGAACCACTCCATATCCGTGATTTTCGCAGTAATTTTGAATAGCATAGCCCACATCTCCGACACGATTTCCCACCTTGAATTCACGGATGCCTATATAAAGAGATTCTTTTGTTATTTGCAATAATTTTCTTACCTCAGGGGATACTTCTCCTACTTCAAAAGTATAGGCGTGGTCACCATAAAATCCGTTTTTTAACGCTCCACAATCCACAGAAACTATATCGCCCTCCTGCAAGGGAGTGTTATTAGGAATTCCGTGAACTACCTGAGCATTTGGACTAACACACAGCGTATTAGGAAATTTATATAATCCTAAAAAACCCGGAATAGCATCCTGACTTCGGATATATTCCTCAGCTATTTTATCCAACTGCAAGGTTGTTGCTCCTGGTTTTATTTCCTTTGCAAGTAAACCCAATGTTCGTGAAACTATTTGGGCACTCTCCTTCATTAGCTCAATCTCTTCTAATGTTTTTATATGTATCATTGTTATAAATAAGAAACTATATTTTGTTTCCCTAACTTGTCAATTTTATTTTTTAAACCTTTTCAGTAAACCTGTTGTAGAACTATCGTGTTTAGATATTTCAGCGGACTCAATATCTTTTAAAATATTATTTGCCAATTGTTTACCTAGTTCTACCCCCCATTGGTCATAACTAAAAATATCCCAAAGCACACCTTCTACAAAAATTTTATGCTCGTACATTGCAATCAAAGCTCCTAAACTTTCAGGCGTAAGTTTTTCTATTAAGAAGGTCGTTGTTGGTCGATTTCCTTCAAAAACTTTAAACGGAATCAAAGCTTCATTTACTTTCTCACCCATTTCTGCTCGTACTTCAGCTTCTGTTTTGCCTTTCAAAAGAGCTTCTGTTTGAGCGAAAAAGTTAGCCATCAATTTGTTATGATGATTTGTATCTCCGTACAAAGAATGTTTGTAGCCAATAAAGTCTGTTGGGATTAGTTTTGTTCCTTGATGAATCAGCTGAAAGAAAGCGTGTTGTGAATTTGTTCCGGGTTCTCCCCAAATGATAGTTCCTGTTTGGTAGTTTACAGGTTTTCCACCACGATCAATTTGTTTTCCGTTACTTTCCATAATACCTTGTTGAAGATATGCAGAAAGACGATGTAAATACTGAGTATAAGGGATAATAGCCTGACTCTCTGCTCCATAGAAGTTATTATACCAAACGCTTAACAAGGCTATCACAACAGGAATATTATTTTTAAACTCCGCAGTTCGGAAATGCTTATCCATTTGGTTAGCTCCTTTCAGAAGTTTATCAAAATTTTCATAACCTACTGATAAAGCGATTGATAAGCCAACAGCACTCCACAACGAGAAGCGACCGCCAACCCAATCCCACATCGGGAATACGTTATCAGAATCTATTCCAAATTCATCAATTTTTTTCAAATTGGTAGAAACTGCCACAAAATGTTTTGCAATATCTTTTTCTGAAGCCGATTTCAAAAACCAATCCTTGATTGTCAAAGCATTAGTAAGCGTTTCTTGAGTTGTAAACGTTTTAGAAACAATCACAAACAAAGTAGTTTCAGGGTTCAAATGCTTGATAGTTTCCATCACGTGGTCGCCATCAACATTGCTCACAAAATGAACATTAAGATGATTTTTATAGAATTTCAATGCCTCTGTAACCATTGCAGGTCCCAAATCTGAACCTCCTATCCCTATGTTTACTACATCTGTAAATGTTTTGCCTGTGAATCCTTTTCGTGTTCCTGAGATAATTTCTTCGGAAAATAACTTGATTTTTTGTTTAACTTCTTTAATTTCAGGAAGAACATTTTTCCCATCTACCAAAACTGTGCTATTTTCATCAGCACGAAGAGCAGTGTGCAGTACAGCTCTATTTTCGGTGGCATTGATATGGTCTCCGGCAAAATATTTTTCAATGGCGTCTTTCAACTGGCTTTCCTCAGCCAATTGCAATAATAATTCCATCGTTTTTTCATCAATCCTATTTTTAGAATAATCTACGAAGACATCATTCCATTCGATTGAAAATTTTTCAGCTCGTTTTGGGTCTTTTTCAAAAAGTGTTTTTGTATGTACATTCTTTACACTTTCAAAATGTTTTTTCAATTCTGCCCAAGTTTTTGTTTCTGTGGGATTTATATTTTTTAACATATCTCAATAAATTTTAATCTTCAACCATTAATTTTCAATAACTTAAAAAAACAGAAAAAACCTTGCTTAAAGCTTAAAAAGCTATGGCAAAGTTTCATCTTTTTGCTATCATTTCGTTTTTAATTTTGAATATACAAGATTTTTACAACTGTGAAAGTGTCTGCTCTTCAACACTTAAATCCATATCGTTCTCTTTCTCTTGAGTTTCTTCCTCAATCGGAACTGCTTTCAGGGCGTCTAACTGCTGTTTTACCGAAGCAATATCTTGCAAATATCTCTCTTTCAATTTCTCATCAATCGGGATGGACTCAGGCATTTTTTCTTTCAAAGGATCAACTTGTTTGCCATTTTTCCAAAAACGATAACAAACGTGAGGTCCAGTGGCAAGTCCTGTACTCCCAACTTTACCAATTATATGACCTTGTGGAACGTGTTGTCCTTTTTTCACCAAAATTTTGGACATATGCAAATATTGTGTCGTATAGGTTGCATTATGCTTGATTTTCACATAATTACCATTCCCTCCGTTATATCCGGCTTCTATGACCGTTCCTGCTGCCGTAGCCCGAATAGGTGTTCCGTGAGGTGCCGCATAATCCGTTCCGAAGTGATTTTTCATACGATGTAACACAGGATGATAACGCATTCCAAATCGGGAAGTTATTCGAAATATTTCCAAAGGAGCCTTCAGAAACATTCGCTTCATCGTATTTCCTTTTTCATCGTAAAATCCTTTTTTACCTGAAACAGAATCTGTTACATAATTAAATGCATAATACGGCTTTCCTTTATGTTCAAAATAAGCTGCTTTCACATTAGCTACGCCTGCGTAAATGGTATCATCTACATAACGTTCTTCATATATAATTTTAAAATTGTCGCCTTCCTGCAAATGAAAAAAGTCAATCGTATAATCAAAAATTTGAGAAAGGTTGAACGCCACATTGTAACTCATTCCCACATCCAATGCCGATTCAATTAAGCTATTTTTAATGAAACCTGCCTTTTCTCGCTCAACAATCGTTATCTTGCGTTTCTCGCTGTAAGCATAAATGGAATCGGACATCTTTACAACCACGTACTCTGTAAGTGAAGGCTGATATACGAAACTATGTGGTTTTGAAGGATTCTTCTTATCGAAAAGCAGAGCATAAGCCTTACCGGCTCTCAACATTCTGGAATCAAGCACTTCCTTCATTTTGGTAGAAATTTCGTGAATTTCAGAAGCCCCTACATTATTGGAAGCCAATATCTTACCAAAAGTATCCCCTGATTTTACCGTATCTTTAACAATACTGTATTCATCTAAATTAAAGCCAAATTCAAAAACAGGCTCTTTTTTGGGTTCTTCAACAACAACTATTTTCTCTTTTTCCTCCTTTTTCTCCTCTTTTAGTTTTGTTATTAATCCGTCGCAACTCCAGAAAAAAGGCGTCGCCAAAAGGAAAAAGATACCTTTTTTAAAATCTTCTTTCAATAACATTTTTTCAATATTTTAATTCCACAAGCAATCTTAATTCTTTATAAGATTACTCACTATTACATTTCAAAGCTAAAATCCGTCAAAAATCGGAATAAAAAATGATAAAATCAAGTGTTTTGACATATTTTTACATCTTCACACTTGATTTTAAATCATTTACTAATTATTTTTAAGTTCTGTAGGATATTTCAAACCATTAAATCCATCCAAATCGGCAACCAATGAACCCACTCGAAGGCTTGCTTTTACCCTAACAGGAATTTTATTTTTATCATCTGTAATCCAGAGAGTTAAACTTTCCTGTTCTTTAAAAACACGCCCATCTTGCACCAAAGGTCTAAAAATCATCGTATTGACAGAACCGAATTTGGTTTTAATTCTCTCTTTTCCTAAGTACCTCAATTTGAATTTGAATATTTCATCATCATCAAAAATCATATCCATTTCCACTTCTTGCCCTTTCTGAATGCTTTCTATTTCAGGGCGATGACGAAGGGAATAAAATCCAGAAATCACATCCTGAATCCCCATAGGCACTGCAATTTCTGTGGAAGCACCTGTTTCAATGTTATCAATTTTTGCCTTTTGGGTGTTGTGATTGAAATACATTTTCAAATGTTTGGTGTACCCTCCTTCATAAATATCTCGTACAAAATGGCGAGGAGCGTCATCTTTTATCCCAAAATAGCTTTCGTAAGTGTCATCTACCTTAAAAAATACCCGGGCCAACCCCGTTGTAGAACCTTTCCCCACTGCGTGAAACACTCTTTCTCCCCCATAATCCACTTCTTTTAGATGTAAAGTAGCTTCACTCGTATTAAATATTCCATATTTTACCTTGAATTTCAACCATTCTCCCCCTTTAAAAGGCAACTCTTGACCTTGCATATTACAAACAAAAGTCAAGAAGAAGAAGAAGAAAAAAGTCATTATTTGTTTCATATACTTATCCGATTTATTACTATTCAATTTATGGCAATGCAAGCATTATGCCAAATATAAGAATATTATATTCTTAAAATAAAAAAAGCCCGATAAAACTATCGGACTTTTCCATTAACCAACCAAAACTTTAAATTATGAAAACTATTATTTGAAGTTTTACAATGAGCTACCACCCTCATTGCACTGCAAAGGTACGAATAATTTTCATAATACAATGCCTTCCCCCTACTTTAACAAAAAATTATTACCAAACTTTTGTTTTTTCCATTCTTTTTGGATAAAATTAAGGAATTAAAACCACAAATTTTAACGGATATTTTAATAAGTTATTTGTTAAAATTTTATCGTTTATCCATCCAAACAAGAAAAACAACCTCTAAATAATCGAATTTTTAACTATTTCCCTTGTTTTTCTCCTCAATCCACTTTCGTGCATTTACAAAAGCCTCTATCCAAGGTGAAACCTCATCGTGGCGACCTTCGGGATAATTCGCCCAATTCCACTGAAAAACAGAACGTTCAATATGTGGCATCGTTACCAAATGGCGTCCCGATTTGTCGCAAAGCATTGCCGTATTATAGTCCGAACCATTAGGATTAGCTGGATAGCCTTCGTAAGCGTATTTTGCCACAATATTATACTCATTTTCAGCCATTGGCAAGCTGAATTTTCCTTCTCCGTGCGAAATCCAAACACCTAATGTTGTTCCTTCCAACGAAGAAAGCATCACAGAATTATTCTTCTCAATGGTTACCGAAGTAAATCCACTTTCGTGCTTACCGCTATCATTGTGAATCATTTTTCCGTGTGTTTTGTGTTCGGGATTAATCACTTCCAACTCCATAAACAACTGACAACCATTACAAATTCCCACCGAAAGTGTATCTTCTCTTTTGAAGAAATTTTCCAAAGCTGTTTTTGCTTTTTCATTATAGAGGAAAGCTCCTGCCCAACCTTTGGCACTTCCCAATACGTCCGAATTTGAAAATCCGCCCACAGCCCCGATGAATTGCACATCTTCCAACGTTTCTCTTCCCGAAATAAGGTCGGTCATATGCACATCTTTCACATCGAAGCCTGCCAAATACATTGCATTTGCCATTTCTCGCTCCGAATTGCTTCCTTTTTCACGAATAACAGCCGCTTTCGGGCGTTTTCCGCTCGGAAGTACAGGTTTTTCGCCCGTAAAATGCTTCGGAAATACAAAATTTAAAGGTTGTTCCGAGTAATTTTGATATCTTTCCGTTGCTCTATCGTTTTTGGTTTGTTTTTTATCCAATAAATAAGATGTTAAATACCAAATATCACGTAATTCCGAAATATTAAACGATACTTCTTTATCAAAATTCTTAACATTCAATACATCAGAATTTGTTACCATTCCAATTTTGAAAACCTCAATTCCTTCTGATTTCAGATAATTTTCTGCTTCTGTATTTGCCTGAAAAACAATACCAATATTTTCGTTAAATAATAATTTTACCGTATCTTCCTCTTTTAAAGCCGAAAAATCAAAATCAGCTCCCAAATCATTTTCAGCAAAACACATTTCTAACAAAGTAGTAATCAGCCCTCCACTTCCGACATCGTGTCCTGCTTGTATTTGACCTTGATTTACAAGATGTTGAATTGCATTAAACGCCTTTTTAAAATATTCAGCATTTTTGATGGTTGGAGCTTCATTCCCGATTTTGTTTAAAATTTGAGCAAACGATGAACCTCCTAATTTAAATTCATCTTGGGAAAGATTGATGTAGTAAATATTTCCGCCGTTTCGCTTCAAAACAGGTTCTACCACTTTGGTAATATCGGTGCAATTTGCAACAGATGAGATGATTACCGTTCCGGGAGCAATTACATCTCCGTTAGGATATTTCTGCTTCATTGAAAGTGAATCTTTTCCCGTTGGAATATTGATTCCCAATTCAATAGCAAAATCCGAACATCCTTTTACAGCTTCGTACAGGCGGGCATCTTCTCCTTTATTTTTACAAGCCCACATCCAATTAGCTGAAAGTGAAACACCTTTAATTCCATTTTTTAGCGGAGCCCAAACAATGTTGGAAAGAGCTTCTGCCACAGCGTTTTTACTTCCTGCCACAGGGTCGATAAGTGCCGTTAGTGGCGAATGCCCTATGGTTGTTGCAATCCCCTCTTTTCCTTGATAATCAAGAGCCATAACTCCCACATTATTAAGTGGTAATTGCAAAGACCCGACACATTGCTGCTTGGCTACACGTCCGCCCACGCATCGGTCAACCTTGTTTGTGAGCCAATCTTTACAAGCCACGGCTTCGAGTTGTAGCACTTGCTCCAAATATGATTTTATATTGCTTTGATAATATGTCAAATCCTGATAAGTAATTGATACAGAAGTATCTTCCATAATGGTTTTAGGCGAACTTCCGAACATATCTGAAAGATGCAAATCCAGCGGTTTAGTGTTTTTCTTCTCAGAAACAATTGAAAAACGCTTGTCCGAAGTAACCTCTCCCACCTCATACATTGGGCTTCGTTCACGCTCGGATATGGTTTTTAATTTTTCAATATGTTGTTTTCCAATGACTAAACCCATTCGCTCTTGTGATTCATTCCCAATAATTTCCTTATCGGAAAGCGTTGGGTCGCCCACAGGAAGTTTGTCTAAATCAATTTTTCCTCCCGTTTCTTCAATAAGTTCCGAAAGGCAGTTCAAATGCCCACCAGCTCCGTGGTCGTGAATGGAAACAATCGGATTTTCGTCAGCTTCTACCATCGCTCTAATGGCATTTGCTGCCCGTTTTTGCATTTCAGGATTGGAACGCTGAATCGCATTTAGTTCAATTCCAGAACCAAATGCTCCCGTATCAGCACTTGAAACAGCAGCTCCACCCATACCGATTCGGTAATTTTCGCCACCCAAAATTACAATTTTATCCCCTTCTTTGGGCTGATGTTTTATGGCTTGTGATTTCTTTCCATAACCCACACCACCGGCTAACATAATTACTTTATCGAATCCAAGCCTCACCCCCTTCTCCTCTCCGAAGGAGATGGGTGTTTCCTCGTGTTCAAAGGTTAAGAGAGAACCCGCGATGAGTGGTTGTCCGAATTTATTTCCAAAATCGGAAGCCCCGTTTGAAGCTTTGATAAGAATATCCATCGGGGTTTGATACAGCCACTTGCGTTCGTCCATTGCTTTTTCCCAAGGGCGATTTTCTTCCAAACGAGAATAAGACGTCATATAAACGGCTGTTCCTGCGAGCGGTAACGAACCTTGTCCGCCTGCCAATCGGTCGCGAATTTCACCTCCTGAACCCGTAGCAGCTCCGTTGAAAGGCTCAACCGTTGTCGGAAAATTATGTGTTTCTGCTTTGAGCGAAATAACAGATTCAAATTTCTTAGTTTCAAAAAAGTCAGGCTTGTCCGAAGTTTTTGGAGCAAATTGCTCTACCACAGGACCTTGAATAAAAGCAACATTATCTTTGTAAGCAGATACAATTTCGTTGGGATTTGTTTCAGAAGTTTTCTTGATAAGTTTAAAGAGTGAGCTTGGTTTCTCTTCTCCATCAATGATAAAAGTTCCGTTAAAAATCTTATGGCGACAGTGTTCCGAATTAATTTGAGAAAAACCAAAAACCTCAGAATCAGTAAGTTTTCTACCCAATTTTTTAGATAGATTTTGTAAATATGTTACTTCTTCCGAACTTAAAGCTAATCCCTCTTTCTGATTATAAGCTTCTATATCATCAATTTCCAGAACAGGTTCTGGTGTAATATTTATGGTAAAAATAGATTGATGTAGTCCGTTATATTTTTGGAAGAGCATCGGGTCAAAATCCGTGAAATCTTCATTTACCTCTGAAAATTCTTCAATACGAACAATTCCTTGAATATCCATATTTTGCGTAATTTCAACCGCATTGGTACTCCACGGAGTAATCATCGCTGCACGAGGCCCCACAAAGAATCCGTTAAGTGCCTGTTGGTCAATTTTTTCAGCTCCACCAAAAAGCCAATTTAGTTTAGAAATTGTTTGCTCAGACAAGTTTTCGGTGGTTTGCACCGCATATAAATTTTGCTTCGGATTTTTAAAGAAGTGTATCATTGATTTATGGATTTAAGCGACAAAGTTAGACAAAAAAAGTGAAAAAAGGAAAGAGAAACCCAAAGCTTTGTTAATGTTTTCAAAATTAATTTACTCCAAGTAACTAAACTAATAAAAATTGTAATCATTAATGAAATTCTTAGTTAATGATTATAGGCATTTTTACTTTATAAAAAAAGGGAATATTTAATAAATACTCCCTTTTCTTAATATAAATTTTAAACAAATAAACTATTTCAACCGCTCTTAAAATTAACTCAAAGCCTCTGCTCCTCCTACAATCTCCAGAATTTCGCCTGTAATGGCTGCCTGACGTGCTTTGTTATAGGTTAGCTTAAGCTGACTTCTGAGTTCGTTCGCATTATCCGTTGCCTTATGCATCGCCGTCATTCGTGCTCCGTGTTCAGACGCAACCGAATCACGCAAGGCTTTGAAAATCTGTATTTTTAACGAACGCGGAATAAGTTCCTTTACGATTTCTTCTTTAGAAGGTTCATAAAGATAATCTACCGATGATTGTTCCTTATCTGTTTCTACTGATTGAATCGGCAAAAATGTTTCTTCCGTAACAATCTGAGTTGCTGCATTTTTAAAACTATTGTAAACCAATACAATTTTGTCAAATTGACCCGAAGCGTACAACTCCATCAACTCCGAAGCCAACTCAGAGACAGCTGCAAAATTCAGATTATCAAAAATATGTGTTTCGTGCTTGTATATTTTTTCTGTTTTTTTCAAAACATCATTTCCTTTTTTACCGATAGTGTAAAACCGTACATTCAGATTTTTGTACACTTCAGTTTCAAGTTCTACCACTTTCTTGATAATATTGGAATTGAATGCTCCGCACAAACCTCTGTTCGAAGTAATTGGAACTATAAGCACATTTTTCGCTCCCTCAGAACGTTCATTATAAACGCTTTCATTTCCCAAAGCCGAACTCAATTGTTCCAGCAATTGTTTCAACTTATAAGCATAGGGTTTCATCGCCAAAATAGCATCTTGGGCTTTTTTGAGTTTTGCTGCCGACACCATTTTCATCGCTCCCGTAATTTGCATCGTGGAACTAACCGATGAAATCCTGCTTCGTATTTCTTTTAAATTTGCCATAATTCTTTTTAAAATCTATACCCAACTCCTATTTGTCCTATCGAACTTCTCAAAATATTACTTTCACTTAAATCAATTCTTGAATCAATTTTTGAAGTATCCAGCATTTTAAGAAAATTATTTGTCCAACGAACTTGTATGAAAAAAGCTGGTTTAAAAGGCATTGAAAAATGATATGTAGCACCCAAATCAATACCAAAATCCATAGTGTTATGAGTTGATTTTACACTTACATTTGAAAAATCAAGCGATTTTGCTGAAAATCTGTATGTTATTTGAGGCCCTCCTTCAATTGAAAATTTTGGGAGTGGCATTATTTTGACCAAAACAGGAATTCTTAAAACGTTCGAATGTATATCTATTTCATAAGAATGATCATTTTCTGAATTCTTTTTAACAATAGTTCCTCCTTCAGTTGAAAATATAACCTCTGGTTGTATTGTTACATTCCTTTGTTCTGTTATTATAAGATCCATAAAAGCTCCAATATAGAAACCATTACGTCTTTCGAAAGAATCTGCATTTAATTCTTTTCCTCGTAACCAAGACTGAGCTAATCCTCCCTTAATAGCAAAACTTTTGCTTTGGGCTTGTAGTGTTAAAATACTAATAAATAAGAAAATTAAAGATATTATTTTTTTCATTATCAGTCTGTATAAAAACTATTTCACGTATTTCTCAGCAATTTCTTTGGCTGTTTTTTCCAGAATTTCTGTGATTTTGTCGTTAAACTGACCTGCTTTCAACTCATCTAAAATATCACGATGTTGCAGATTCAAAAATTCCAAATATTCTTTTTCGAATTCTTTTACCTTATTTACAGGTACTTGACGAAGCAAGTTTTTAGAACCTACGTAAATAATTGCAATTTGATTTTCAACCGTATATGGGTCATTTTGCGATTGTTTCAAAATCTCCACGTTACGTTTTCCTTTTTCGATAACGTTCATTGTGGCAGCGTCCAAATCAGAACCGAACTTAGCGAACGCCTCCAATTCGCGGTATTGAGCTTGATCAAGTTTCAATGTCCCCGCAACTTTTTTCATCGACTTAATTTGTGCCGAACCACCCACACGCGATACGGAAATACCTACGTTAATCGCCGGACGTACCCCAGAGTTAAACAAATCGGACTCCAAGAAAATCTGACCGTCAGTAATTGAAATTACGTTGGTTGGAATATATGCCGAAACGTCTCCCGCCTGAGTTTCAATGATTGGCAAAGCCGTAAGCGAACCGCCTCCTTTTACCAAATGCTTGATGCTCTCGGGTAAGTCGTTCATCCCCTGTGCAATTTTGTCATCGGCAATTATTTTAGCAGCTCTTTCCAACAAACGAGAGTGCAAGTAGAATACGTCTCCAGGATACGCCTCACGTCCTGGCGGTCTTCTAAGCAATAACGACACCTCACGATAGGCCACCGCTTGTTTTGACAAGTCGTCATAAATAATCAAAGCCGGACGCCCCGTATCACGGAAATACTCCCCAATAGCAGCCCCCGCAAAAGGTGCATACACCTGCATCGGTGCCGGATCAGAGGCATTTGCTGCCACAATAGTGGTATAAGCCAACGCTCCGTGGTCTTCCAACGTTTTTGAAATTGCCGCTACGGTAGAGGCTTTCTGCCCGATAGCCACATATATACAGTACACAGGTTTGCCTGCGTCGTAAAATTCTTTCTGATTCAAAATGGTATCAATACAAACGGTAGTTTTTCCGGTTTGGCGGTCACCGATAACTAACTCACGTTGTCCGCGTCCGATAGGGATCATCGCATCTACCGATTTAATTCCCGTTTGCAAAGGTTCATTTACCGGCTGACGGAAAATAACTCCGGGTGCTTTACGCTCCAAAGGCATTTCATAGAGCTTCCCTGCAATAGGTCCTTTTCCGTCTATCGGATTTCCGAGCGTATCTACCACACGCCCCACGATACCGTCTCCTACTTTTATTGATGCAATAAGCCCTGTACGCTTAACCGTATCCCCTTCTTTAATATCGGTAGAGGGTCCCAACAAAGTGATACCCACGTTATCTTCTTCCAGATTTAATACGATGCCTCTCAAACCATTATCAAACTGTACCAATTCTCCGTATTGTGCGTTTGACAAACCAAAGATACGGGCAATACCGTCTCCCACTTGCAACACCGTCCCTACTTCTTCCAGTGAAGCCGTAGCATCAAAGTTTCCTAATTGTTCTTTTAAAATTGCTGAAATCTCAGCGGCTTTAATTTCTGCCATTTCTTAAAGTTATATCTTTTAATAATAAAAAATCATTTTTAGTAATGTTAATTGCAAAATGTTTACAATTAAGCAAAAAGTTTTTCTTGAAAATCTTGTTTTAGTTTATTCAGTTTATAGGCAATACTCGCATTGTACTGAATATCTCCTATACGAAGAATAAACCCTCCAATGATATTTTCATCTACCTTATTTTCAAGAGTAATATTTCTATTTTGTGTCAAACTTTCAATCTTACGAAGTACCTCACTTCTCATAGTTTCAGTAAGAGGAACTGCTGTTGTTACGATTGCCGTTTTGTTATTTTTATGTCCATCATACTGAATTATAAACTTTTGAGCAACCTGATTTAAAATAGACAAACGTCTATTTTCAATCAGTAATTTAAATAATCTGCGTACCTCAGGAGAGATGTCCACAAAAATTTTTTCCAAAACATTTTTCTTCACAACGGTTTTTACAATAGGAGAATCTAAGAGATGACCCAGCTCCTTGTTTGCACTTATCGTTTTGTGAATCAAAGTCATATCCTGAAATACTCTTTCAGCAGAATTTTGCTGTAAGGCATATTCCAAAAGTGCTTTTGCGTATCTGTTAGCTACTCTAAATCCGTACATATTTTCTTAATTTAAAGTAGCTCCTTTTAAATATTCATCAATTAGGGCGGTTTGCTTCTTCTGGTCAGAAAGCTCACTTCTCATTACTTTTTCAGCAATTTCGATAGACAGAGAAGCTACTTGGTCTTTGAGCTGAGCCACAGCCACTTTTTTCTCAGAATCAATAGTTTGTCTGGCTTGTTCAATTAGCTTTTGACCTTCTTTTTGAGCCTCTTCTTTTGCTTCAGCAACGATTTTGTCTTTCAATTCTTTCGCTTCTTTGAGCATTGCATCACGCTCGGCACGTGCCTCAGCAAGCAAACGCTCATTGTCAGCTTTAAGGTTCGCCATTTGCTTACGAGCTTCTTCGGCGGCGTCCAATGCACTGTTGATGGAATCTTCACGTTGTTTAACTGCCGAAAGGATTGGTTTCCAAGCGAATTTTGACAACAAAAAAAGCAAAATGATAAAAATCACAGTTGCCCAAAACAAGAAACTTTCAGGATGTGTAAAATTCATTATTTAAAAAATATTTATTTAGTGATTAGATTTCTTTTTTACATAAAAACCACCTTGCAACCAACCGTTGCAAGATGATTTTTGATTTTAATTACTTCGCGATTAACGCAACTACCACAGCAAAAAGGGCAACACCCTCAATAAGAGCGGCAGCGATAATCATAGCTGTTTGAATTTTTGAAGCAGCTTCTGGCTGACGAGCAATACCTTCCATTGCGGCTGCTCCAATTTTACCAATACCGAAACCTGCTGCTAAAGCTGCAATAGCAGCCCCAATTCCTCCTAAAGCTAAAGTCATAATAAAAAAATTAAGTGTTAATAAAAAATATATAATTATAAAAAATCTTCAAATCTGTGTAACTGTTAATGATGCTCCTCTTCAACTGCCTGTCCTATAAACAAAGCTGACAACAAGGTAAATACATAAGCCTGTAAAACTGCAACTAATAATTCCAATACATTGATAAATAAAGCAAAAGCTACAGACACTGGCGACACCGCAAGCGTTTTAAATATAAAAATTAAAGACACTAAACTCAAAATAATGATGTGACCTGCTGTAATGTTAGCAAACAAACGCACCATCAACGCAAATGGCTTGGTGAACATTCCTAAAATCTCAACAGGAATCATAATTGGAGATAACCAAACAGGAACGCCGGGAGTAGCAAAAATATGTTTCCAATAATTTTTATTACTACTAAACAATGTTACCAAAAAGGTTACCACCGCCAAAAATCCGGTAAACAATATATCATTAGTTAAAGTGCCTGCAAACGGGAAGAAAGGAATCAATCCAAAAAGATTTCCGAACCAAATCAGAAAGAAAATCGTCAATAAATAAGGCATATAACGGACATACTTTTTCTCTCCTATCTGAGGAATAGCAATGTCATCACGCACAAAAAGAACTATCGGTTCCAAGAAAGCCGTAACACCCTTCGGAGCTCTTTGATTCTTTTTGTAAGATTTTGCCATCGGGATGAAAACTGCCAACAATAACAATGAAACCAAAATCATTGAAAATACGTTCTTTGTAATTGAAAAATTCCACGGACGATTATTAGTTACGTGACCAGTTTCATCAAAATTAAGCGTTCCGTCAACATTTGTATAGAAAATTTCTTCGTGAAAACGAGCGAATTTCATTCCGTTACGTTCAACTATTACCTTACCTTCGTTATCGTGATGAAACTCACTTGACATAAATGTTACTAATCCGTTTTCCGTCCAAAGAATAACCGGAAGTGGCAATGAAATTGAAGACTCTCCTTCTCCATAAATATGAAATTCGTGTGAATCAGCAATGTGATGCATAATCATTCCCACAGGATCAAAAGACTCTCCCTCCTTAGTTTCAGCAGAAAATCCTTGAAAAGGCAGAAAAAATAATAAAGATAAAATAAAATGTTGAATTATGTTCCTTGTTATCATTATGGTTTAATAAAAGTACAGTACAATATTTTTCTTAATTCGGCAAATTTACATTTTCAGACGGAATTAAGAAAATTTTCAGAATATTTTTTTCAAACATCAAATGTTAATATCTGTAACAAATTGATTATTAAAGAAAAAAGAATTATTAAAAGTCAAAAAAACATCTATTTAAAATTATTCTTAATTTTACTGTTTTAATAACTATTTCTCTGCTTCTAAAATTTTTGTTTTTAGAGGATTTTCCATCAATGAATCATACTCAAGTCTATTTCTAAAAACATCAATTGCCATAAAAACTGCGTGCCGAAACGAATCTGCATCAGCAATGCCTTTCCCTGCAATTTCATAAGCCGTTCCGTGGTCGGGCGAAGTGCGTACCTTGCTGAGCCCTGCAGTGTAATTCACTCCATTTCCAAAAGATAGCGTTTTAAAAGGGATTAATCCTTGGTCGTGATATGGTGCTATTACTGCATCGTAATTGCAATAATTTTGTGTTCCAAAAAAACTATCGGCAGAAAATGGTCCAAAAACCAAAATGTCTTCTTCAAATAATTTTCTCAATGCCGGACGAATAACCTCATCATCTTCCGAACCAATTACTCCTCCATCGCCACAATGAGGATTGAGCCCCAGCACAGCAATCTTAGGACGTTGCAAACGAAAATCCTTTTTCAATGATTCGTTCATTAAACGTATTTTATTAAAAATAAGGTCTTCCGTAATATGTGAACTAACATCTTTAAGCGGAACGTGGTCAGTAAAAAGCCCTACCCTAAGCCCCTCACTTACCATAAACATCAAGCTTTGCCCTTCCAATTCCTTTGCTAAATAATCCGTATGTCCGGGAAAGTTAAATTCCTCTGACTGAATATTATTTTTGTTAATCGGAGCGGTTACTAACACATCAATCAAACCTTCTTTTAAGGCTTCAACTGCTTTTTTCAAAGAAATAAAGGCGTATTTTCCTCCATCTTCCGTAACTTGACCAAAGGTTACATTGGGAGATTCTTTCCAGCAATTCAGCACGTTAAGCTTTCCAGGTATTGCATTTTCGATTTTATCAATTCCTTGAAAATTTGTGTTTACATTAAAATATTTTCGCTGAAAAGAAACCGTTTTATTTGACGCAAAAATAATTGGCGTACACAACTCCAACATCTTTGAATCTTCAAATGTTTTAAGAATTACTTCCAACCCTACTCCATTCATATCACCAATGGAGATTCCCACTTTTACCAAATTATCTTTCATAAAAACGCATTTTTTATCACTTTCTTATTAATTAATAATCAATTTATTAAACAAAAAGAAATGCAATACATAGTTCTAAAAAGTATTATATTCCGTGTATTTTATATATTTGTGGAATACAAGGGAACAAAAGTACAAAAAAAACGTAATTTAAAAAGTTTAAAAACTTCAAATCAACAAAATTTTCTAAAAAATGGAAACATACCGCAGTAACGGAAAGCTTTTAATTACAGGTGAATATGCTGTTTTAGACGGAGCTTTGAGCCTTGCCTTACCCACAAAACAAGGACAAACATTAAATATCATTCCTCAAACAGATGGATTTACTTGGAAAAGCTACGATGTTCATAACAAAATTTGGTTCGAAACTCAAAACTTGGAAACAAATAACGTTAAATTCATTCCAATTGTTGATACCTTAAAGAAAATTTTGAAAGTAGCGAGTGAAATGAACCCTTCGTTTTTAAAAAAAATGAATAATTGCTTGGCTCAAACGCATTTGGAATTTGAACGAAATTGGGGATTGGGCTCTTCTTCTACACTGATTAACAACATTGCACAATGGGCTGAAGTTTGTCCGTTTGAGTTGTTATTCAGAAGCTTTGGAGGAAGCGGATATGATATCGCCTGTGCAAAACACAACACGCCCATTTTGTACAAGTTAGAAGCAGGAAAGCCAAAAACTTATCCCATAAACTTCCATCCTTCTTTTAGTAATAAACTATTTTTTATACATTTAAACAGAAAACAAAATAGTAAAGAAGGCATTACACATTACAAAACCATCAAAAAAGGCAAGGCAAAACTTTGCTCCCAACTCACCGAAATTACCGAAGAGCTTTTACGGTTTCCTTCCGAAAAAGAATTTTGTACCTTATTGGAGCAACACGAAGAAATTTTAGCTAATTTTCTGGACATTCCTACTGTTAGAAGCTTGGAATTTCCGTACTTTAAGGGGACTGTAAAAAGTCTGGGAGCTTGGGGCGGAGATTTTGTGCTGGCTGTGGGTGAGGCTTCATACGTAAAAGAATATTTTTCAGCCAAAGGTTTTTCAACGATTATTTCTTATAACGAAATGATTCTATCATAATTAATTTTAAAAATAACAATTGCCCGATTAATCATAATCGGGCAATTGTTTTACTCTTTTTCAGAGCTACTTATTATCTTATTTGTCATTCAAAGCAGCTTTCACTTTTGAAGTAGGAAGGAAAATTTGGAAACCAATTCTTAGTCCTAAATCTCCTTGTCCGCTTGTGTTTCCTCCACCTACAACAGCATTGAATTTAAGCATAGCGTCCAAACTTACATTACGTGTAATGAAGTAAGCATAACCAGCTCCTATTCCCAAATCCACACCATTAGTAGTGCTTCCTGAACTTGAATTATTTCCTCCAAAACCAAAACTTCCTTCTCCGAAGAAACGTCCGTTTTTCAAAAGATTTAGATGATCTTTACCTACATAGTAACGTCCAAAACCACCTACATTCCAGTTAGTTTGTGTATCGCTTGAACCCTTCACTTTAAACACATTTAAATCTACAAGTCCGCCCACTACGAAGTTATCGGCTACAAAATAACCAGCCTGAGGAGTCAAATGAATATTCAATCCGTTAGTGAATTTCATATTAGCCACCTGACCACCTACCATCCAGTTTCCTTTTTGGATTTGTGCATTCGCATTGTTAAAAATTACTGCTCCTAATACAAGAGCAACTCCTAAAATAAATTTCTTCATTTGTTAATATTTAATTGTTTTACCTTTGCAAAGATACACATTTTTTTCAAAAAACCAAATTATTTTGAAAAAATCACGCTATACATTTAAACTTTTTTATACACTAACTTCCGAAAAATTTATTTGTCCGCAACATTCATCTTGCTAATTTTTACAAAATGTTTTTGTATTTTTGTAGAGTCCGAGAATAGTAAACTTTAAAAGAACAATGAAGCAACATTTACTAATTCTACTATTTTTCTCCGCTTTAGTGGATTCGGTTTCGTTTGCACAAATGAGTAAACTTCCGTTTGTTCCTCCCGTACATAGTTATTTACAGAAAGAATACAATGCAGGCACACAGAATTGGGACATCACACAGGATTCAAACGGAATTATATACACAGCTAATAACCAAGGGGTTTTATCATTCAATGGAACTGAATGGGAATTACATTACTTACCTGAGAAAAAAATTGCTCGTTCCATTTTTATAGACAAAAACCGTATTTATGTAGGTTCGTTTGAAGAATTTGGTTATTTTGAACAAAGTGCACGCGGTACAATGAAATACACCTCTCTAAAAGAAAAAGTACCAAATTACAAATTTCAAAATGACGAAGTTTGGAAAATATTCAAACACAAAGAAGTTATTTATTTTCAAACATTTTCTTCCTATTTTACTTTTGACGGAAAAAAAATAACGGCTTTTAAACCGCAACCTGCTCCATTTGGGATGTATTCTGTTAATGGAACATTATATATGCAAGGAATTAATGATGATTTTTACAAATTGGATAACGAAAATACACCAATCCCCATCATTGAAAAAGAAAAAATAAACTTTGACCACATCATAGGCGTTTTTCCACGAAAGGAAAAGTTAATTTTAATCACAATTAGGAACGGATTGTTCATTTACGACCCTGAAAACAAAGAAATCAAACCTTTCAAAACAGATTTTGATGAACAATTCAAGAAAATTTCCTTAAATAGAGCTTTAAAAACCTCTGATACTACACTGATTTTAGGCAGCTTAAACAAAGGTATTTTTGCTATAAACTTCGAAGACAGAAAAGGAATTTGGAATATTGACAAATCAAACGGACTGAATAATAATACCGTTCTGGGGTTGTATGAGGACTCAGAAAAAAATATTTGGGTTGCTCTTGACAATGGAATTTCACACATAGAAACTCAATCGAAATTATCTTTCTTTAACTTACTTTCGGACATTGAATTAGTAGAAGATATGGAGTTTTTTGAAGGGAAAATCTACTTGGCATCAAACAAGGGTCTTTACTTTTTAAGTGAAAATTCCATACGAAAAATCCCTGATTTCAACCAACAGATTTGGTTTGTAAAAAGATTTGATAATCAGCTTTTTGTAGGGCACAACAAAGGGATTTCTGTCATCAGCAATAATAAACTGCAACTACTTAAAAATGTGGGAGTTGGAGGAATGGATATTAAAAAAGGGATTATCCACGGACAGGAAGTTTTGATTGGTTCTTCGTACACTTTTCTAACGGTTTATAAAAAGGCTACAAATGGAGAATGGATTGATTCCCATATAGTTGAAGGTTTTTCGGATTTAATTAAACATATTGAAATAGACCACGCGGGAAACATCTGGGCTGACCACGTTCATAAAGGCGTATATCACATTGAACTGGAAGAAGATTTAAAAAAAATCAAGAAAATTAAATTATACAATCATTTTGAGACAAAGAAAGAATCAGGCATATTTAGATTACTGAAAATCAGAGGGAAAATCATTTTTACCGATGGAAATCAATTCTACATATATGACGAAGAAAAACAAAATATCATTGCGTGCAAATCATTAAACCAAAACCTAAACAGCCTTGCAAAAACCCATAAAATAATCCCCATCAACAATGATTTATTTTGGTTCATCACCGACAAAAATTATTATTTAGTTTTGTATGAAAATGGAAAATACCAAATTAAAGACAAAATTGCTTTCAAAAGTTTGAAAAAACCTTCTAACGAAGAACGTGCTACCGTTTTCGTGAGTGAAAAAAGCGAATCTTTCTTTTGCCTTAACGGATGTATTGCAAAGTACAATCCTGCCAAAGCTGAAAAAGTAAATCCTTATAAACTCTCTCTTAAGTCAATAGGCTCTTACAACCGTAAGTTAGACAGATTTAACCTTGAAGATTTAGATTCCTTTTTATCAATAGATTACAACCAAAATAGTTTAGTTTTTAATTTCACATATCCGCATTTTTCAAAAGAATCTCCACAACTGACGTATTATTTAAAAAATTATGACAGACACTGGAACAAGTCTTCAACCGATTTCAAAGTTAGCTACCAAAACCTCCCACAAGGAGAATATATGTTAAAAGCAAAAGTTACTGATAATTTGGGAAATAAACTTTCCGAAATTGAAATTCCTTTCAAGATAACTACTCCTTGGTACAAGTCCGCTGTGGCTTCTGTCATATATGTGTGTATTAGCGTTTTGCTATGTATCTCTCTCATTCTCTTTTATTTCAAGTACAAACTAAAGAAAAAAGGACAACTTCTTGAAGGACGAGAAAAGGAAATCACAAAGCTACAAAACAAAATGCTTGAAGCAGAACTGCAACACAAAAGTAAAGCTTTGGCAGGAGCAACAATGATGAACATTAAGCACGATGATTTTTTAAAAAAATTAATAATCGACTTGGAAAATTTTATGCAAGAACACAAGATTTCAAAATTACAAAGTAAACCGATTATACAACATATCCGTGAAAACATTTCAAAAGAAGATGAATGGTTGGTTTT
This sequence comes from Capnocytophaga felis, assembly GCF_009684755.1. GTDB lineage: Bacteria > Bacteroidota > Bacteroidia > Flavobacteriales > Flavobacteriaceae > Capnocytophaga > Capnocytophaga felis. The sequence goes on along the minus strand of NZ_BLBC01000012.1, from coordinate 102,562 downwards.
TCAAGAAAATTTTGATATGATTCACAAGAATTTCTTCCGAAATTTAAAATCAGAATTTCCTCATCTTACTTCCTCAGATTTAAGATTATGCGTATTGATTCGCTTAAATTATTCAACCAAAGAGATTGCTGCTATGCAAGGTATTTCAATTCGTGGTATTGAAACGGCTCGTTATCGCTTACGCAAAAAGCTCAACCTTAATGAAAATGACACCTTAACCGATTTTTTAATCTCTTTTTAAATCATCATTCTTTTTAAGGCAATCCGATTAAAATTTTGCAGACTTTCATCTGTCCTGATTGAGAAATTACTTGCACAAGACTTTCAATTCAACCCATTGACTTTAAAATAATTATGATTCAATGTAGTATTTTTGACGTACCTTTTAAAAGTAATTTATTGTTATTGAAGTATTTTAGAAGAGGCTATTTTTTTTGACTTTTTCCTTATTATGACGAACTTTGTCGGAGGATAAACCCATTAAATACAGAAGCGTATGAAATCAAAAACATTTCTTCTAATGCTTTCGTTTTGTTTTTCTCTACTTTCTTTGTTTGCTCAAAAACAGGTAGAAGTGAGCGGAGTAGTACGTGAGAAAGAAACGAATATGCCCATTTTAGGGGCTAATGTAGTGATTAAAGGTACCAGTATCGGAGTAACAACCGATTTCGAAGGAAATTATAGGCTACCAAATGTTCCAATTAACGGTGTTTTGGTGTTCAGTTATGTAGGGAGAGTTACGCAAGAAATCCCTATAAATGGGCGTTCTCAAATAGATGTTTTCCTTACCGAAGACACTCAAGAACTCACAGAGGTAATTGTTATTGGTTATGGAACTGCCCAAAAACGCGATTTAACAGGGTCAATAGTTAGTGTAAAAGCAGAAGAAATTGCTAACCGACCTTCAACCAACCCTTTGGCATCAGTACAGGGAAAAATAGCGGGCGTACAGGTCGTGAACACAGGACGTGCCGGACAAGACCCCGAAATCCGGATTCGTGGTACAAATTCCATTAACGGATATGCTCCACTTTATGTAGTAGATGGATTGTTTACCGATAATATCAATTACCTTAACCCTTCTGACATTGAGTCTATGGAAGTTTTAAAGGACCCTTCTTCTCTGGCTATTTTCGGGGTTCGTGGTGCCAACGGCGTCATAATCATCACAACCAAAAAAGCCAAAAAAGGACAAACCACGGTAAATATTAATTCATCATTAGGCTTAAAGACAATCAATGACCGAATAGAAATGGCAAATGGTTCTCAGTTTAGAGAATTATACGCTGAACAACTAATTAACCAAAAAGCGGCTGCATTTGATTTTTCACGTTGGGCAGCAGATACAAACTGGCAAGATGAGATTTTTCAGCAAGCTTGGATTTCAAATCAGAATTTTAGCGTTTCAGGTTCAAGTGAACGAAACAGATTCTATTTAGGTGCTGGTTACTTGAAAGAAGAAGGGTCTATCAAGCACGAAAAACTCTCACGTATTACGCTCAATCTCAATAGCGAATATAATCTCACTAATTTCCTTAGAGTAGGTTTTCAAATCAATGGTGCAAGAACTCTACCTGCAGATGCTAAAGGTGTTTCCGAAGCCTTAAGAGCCGCCCCAATTGCTCCCGTATCTGATGCTTCGAGCGGACTTCTACACACACTTCCTGATTTTCAAAGAGCTCAAGTATGGAATCCACTTATTGAGGTTGAAACAAAAGCCAATCATACCAAAGCTACGAATCATCGGATTGCCGGAAATGTATATGGTGAAGTGGATTTTCTAAAAGATTTTTCATTCAAAACTACTTTTTCAATGGATTATCGAGTTGGTGAAAGTCGTTCTTTTAGCCCAATTATTTGGGTTTATAATCCGGATATTTTAGGAAAAGAGCGAATTTCGGATTATGAATCAATTTCGCAATCCAAAGCAACTACAACAACCGCTCAATCGGATTATATTTTATCTTACAAAAAGCAGATAGAAAAGCATAATCTGACAGCAATTACCGGAATTACAACCAATTATATTGAACACTCTTCTATTTCAGGAAGCCGAAGCCAACACTTTAACGACATCATTTTCTCCATTCCTGATAATGATGACAAATGGTGGCTTTCTTCCATTGATAAAACCCGTTCAGAAAATGGTTCTTCTCAGTTTAAACGCTTTACGATGTCCTACTTATTCCGAGTTTTGTACAGTTATGACAATCGCTACTTATTGAATGCCTCTTTCCGCCGTGATGGAGCTTCCGTATTCCGAAAATCAGGTAACACGTGGGATAATTTTTATTCTTTCGGAGCCGGTTGGGTAGTAAGTCAAGAAAATTTTATGCAAAATCAAAATCTTATTGATTATCTGAAGATTAAAGGCTCTTGGGGAATATTAGGAAGCCAAAATACGGGCGGATACAATTATCCTACTTATCCTCTGCTGATTAATTCCGGAAGTGCCGTTTTTGGTGACCGAGTTATCACGGGATATGCTCCAAAATATCTTGTTCAAAATTTGGGTTGGGAGAAAACTCACGCTTGGGAAGCCGGCTTGGAAATACGTATGTTTAAAAATAGACTTACATTAGAACCAACATATTACAACAAAAACACAAAAGATTTAATTGTACTTCTGTCAGGAATTGCAGGAGCCAATAACGCATTGGAAAACTTGGGTGAAATACGAAATAAGGGTTGGGAATTTTCTGTAACTTGGGCTGACCAAAAGAAAAATTCGGATTTCAATTATTCTATTTCAGGAAATTTCACAACGATTGATAATAAGGTACTGTCATTAGGAAGAGGTCCCGATGATGCTATTTACGCTGGAAGCGGCGATGTTTCCCGCTCTTTGGAAGGGCATCCTATCGGGCATTTCTTTGGATACAAAGTCATAGGCGTATATCAAAATTTTCAAGACATTGCCACTTCTCCTGCTAACAAACTTCAAACAGTTGCTCCCGGTGATTTAAAGTTTGCCGACACCAACAATGATGGCAAAATCACACCTGATGACCGTGAAATGATTGGAAATCCTACTCCTGATTTTACCTATGGATTCAATTTAAATGTAGGTTATAAAAATTTCGATTTCGGAATGGAATTTATGGGAGTTTATGGTAATGAAATATACAGAGGTTGGGGAGAAGTCGGTTATGCTACTTTGAACTATATGAGCAAAAGAATGAACAGATGGCGAGGCGAAGGCACCTCAAACTGGGAACCAATTATAGACCCTTCACGAGCTATTAACCGAATGAATTCCAGTTATTTCATTGAAGACGGAAGCTTTTTTAGAATTCGAAATATACAGTTAGGATACAGCCTTCCGAAAGAATATTCACAACAACTCAAACTTAAAAAATTCCGCATATATGCTAATATTCAAAATCTGAAAACTTGGCGTAAAAACACGGGTTACACACCGGAAATAGGCGGTTCAGCTTTGGCTTTCGGTATTGATACAGGAACCTATCCAATGCCGATGATTATGACTTACGGAATCAACATAACTTTCTAAAAATTAAAAAGATGAAAAAATATATCTTACCCATAGCAACATTGCTCATATCAATTTCACTTTCAATCAATTGTTCCGGATTATTAGACCAAGAACCTCAAGGTGAATGGATTGATGGAGACCAAAAGGCAGGTTCATACGAAGCCGATGTATTTACTATTTATGGAAAATTACGTGGATACAACCTCACGGCAGGCTTACCTCCTTTGGCTATACACGGATTTCGCTCAGAAGATGCCGAGAAAGGCTCAACGGCTTCCGATGGTGCTGAGCAAGCAAAAACATTCGATAATTTTGAATATGTAGCAACTAACGGAATGATTGCCGGTTATTATACTGCAAATTACGAAGTGATTCATCTGACAAATACTATAATTGACAAAATCAAAAAAGCCGACCAAAATACGCTCACTGACGGCGATAAAATAAATAAGGCTGAAGCTCATTTTTTCCGTGCTTTCGCCTATTTCAACTTGGTTCGTGCCTTTGGCGAAGTTCCTTTGATTGATTTCCCTGTGAAAAACGCAGAAGAAGCCAACAAACCGAAAGTACAAACATCAGAGATTTATAAACTGATTGATAAAGACTTAACAATAGCCGAGGAATTTTTACCCAAAAACTGGTCATCTATTTATGTCGGAAGACTTACTTGGGGGGCTGCTCGTGCACTCCACGCCAAAACTTATTTAATGCGAAACGATTGGCAAAATACTTTTACCGCAGCCTCTGATGTTATCAATTCTGGTCTGTACAATCTAAATACTCCTTACAATCAGATTTTTAGAGAAGAAGGGGAAAACAACAGTGGTTCCATCTTCGAGATTCAATGCACTGCCAATGCCACACATCCTGGCTCCAATGAAGTTGGAAGTCAATTTGCTCAAGTACAAGGAGTTCGAGGTGCTGGTGAATGGAATTTGGGTTGGGGATGGCATACTCCCACACAACTGTTGGCAGATGCTTTTGAAAAAGATGACCCAAGAAAGGACGAAACACTACTGTATTTCATCAAAACAGGAGAAGACCCAAACTCCATTCCTGCAAATACCCCATATAACGAAAAACCTATTGCAAATGCCGCGGTAGTAAACAAATATTACAACAAAAAAGTATATACAAATCCTACACTTCGAAATACATATACTCGTTTTGGACATTGGCATAATATCCGACTGATTCGCTATGCCGATGTGGTTCTTATGGCTGCTGAGGCGGCAAACGAATTGGGAAATTCGGCACAAGCACTTATCTATTTGGAGCAAGTAAGAGCCAGAGCCAGAGCGGAAAACAATTCCATACTTCCTGAGGTAACTACCACTAATCAGGTAGATTTACGTAACGCCATACGTCACGAACGCCGCGTGGAACTTGGTATGGAGTTTGACCGCTTTTACGATTTGGTGCGTTGGGGTATCGCTCAAGAAGTACTCCACGCCGCCGGAAAAACAAATTATCAGCCCAAACACGAATTTTTACCTCTCCCTCAAAAAGAGATAGACCGCTCTAACGGCGTATTAATCCAAAATCCGAATTATTAATCTTTAAACGTTAGACAAAATGAAAAAGCTCATATATTACATCGTCTTTATAATTGCCTTAACAACGCAATCTTGTTTTCAAGATTTGGAACAAAATCCCGACTTTAACTATCCACAACAACCACCGCCACCTGCGTATAGTCCTCAAAAGTTGGCATTAAGTTTTGAAGATGGAGTCAAAGACGGAAGTAACTACAAAATTCAAACAGAAACATTTGGAAAAGTTACTTTCGCTGACGGAAAAAAGGGAAAAGCCTATCAAGGAGCTGAAGATGCTTACATCTTGATAACACCAAATCCTGCCACTTATCCCGGTGATATAAGCGTTCGTGACACAATTGCCAATTTAGGAAGTTTCACGGTTGCTTTTTGGATGAAAGCTGAACAGCCCGAAGCAGCTACGGGTATCTTTTCGATTTCAAACACTAAAAAATTTTGGGGAAACTTGGATATTTTTATGGAAAAATCAACCGGAGATGAGGCTTTTTTCAAAATGCACCTTTACAACGGAAACACCGAAAAATGGGTAGGCAACGCAAAAATAGCAGGAGCCATAGGCAATTGGGTACACTTAGCTTTCCGGTATGATGCTAAAACCGAATCACTCAATATTTTCAAAAACGGAGAACTCGTCATAAATCAAAATTTTCCTGATTTTGGTAAAATCACATATAACAATATGGGACAATTAGTTATCGGAACTCTACAATTCCAAACCAAACCAAGTTTAACTTCTGCCACAGAAGCACAAAATTGGGCGAAAAATTACGTGGGGTTGTTAGATGAGTTTCTCTTTTATAACAAAGCCATATCTGATTCTGAAATTAAAAAAATAGTAACTGAAAAATAATTCATATGAAAATGTACATAATAATATTGTTTTTGATGATTATTCCGAAATCATTTTTTGCACAAAACGACCCTTATTCCAAAGGAGTGTTTATCAGTAAAACTAAAGACTCTTTGAAATACAGGCTTCTAAGTCCTGAAAAATTGGAACGAAATAAAAAATATCCGTTGGTGTTATTTCTGCACGGGGCAGGCGAACGAGGCACGGATAATGAAAGCCAACTTCGTCACGGAGGTACGCTTTTCTCAAATCCTGTAAATCGAGAAAAATTCCCTTCATTTGTTCTGTTTCCGCAGTGCCCTCCTGATTTTTATTGGCCAATCGATAAACGCCCCGCAGAAGGCTTCAAAAACCAAAATCCGTTTCAGAAAAATCCTCCGATTTCAACGCAACTCAAATTGGTTGAAGAGCTACTTACCGATTTCATCAAGAAAAACCCCGTAGATGAAAGTCAAATTTACATTATGGGACTTTCAATGGGCGGTATGGGAACGCTTGATTTTGTCTGTCGTCATCCAAATCGATTTGCAGCAGCGATAGCTATTTGTGGTGCCGTAAATACCGACAGACTTCGAGAATTTAAAGGAAAAACTCGTATTCGAATCTATCACGGAGACCTTGATTCTGTAGTTTCTGTTAATTTTTCACGTGAAGCATACAAAGCTCTAAAAGACGCCGGAAAAGAGGTTGAGTACATCGAGTTTTATGGCACAGACCATAACAGTTGGCATCCCGCCTTCAACACTCCTGATTTTTTACTTTGGCTATACCAGAATAAAAAATAATCTTTCCAAAAAAAGAACATTTTATAAATGATTAATATAGAATGCTTATGAATTCTCAAAGATATACAATACTTATAGGACTTCTGTTATTGGGCTTTATAGGATGTAATCACAAAAAGAAAAATACTCCTGAGCCAATTGAAACACCCAAAAACGAAACTAACAGACCGATGGAATTCGCCTCAGACAGTGACTTTCTTGATTTCATTCAGAAAACACACTTCAACTATATGTGGGAAGGAGCTGAGGAAAATTCGGGCTTGGCGTGCGAACGTATTCACATTGACGGTAATTACCCAACAAACGACCAACATATTATTACTACGGGAGGAAGTGGTTTCGGGATAGCCGGAATTTTGGTAGGCATCGAAAGAGGCTTTATTACACGGGAACAAGCTGTGGAACGCTTGCTTAAAATCGTCTCCTTTTTAGAAAAAGCCGATCGTTATCACGGAATTTGGTCACATTGGATTGACGGAAAAACAGGAAAAACCAAACCTTTCGGAACCAAAGACAATGGAGGCGACATAGTAGAAAGTGCCTTTCTGATGCAAGGGCTACTTTGTGCTCGGCAATATTTCAAAAATGGCAACAGTACAGAAAAACAACTTGCTAATCGCATCGATACACTTTGGAAAGAAATGAACTGGACGTGGTACTTGAATAATAAAGATGTTCTTTATTGGCACTGGAGTCCTGAGTATGATTGGCAAATAAATTTTCCTCTGGAAGGTTATAATGAATGTCTGATAACGTACATTTTAGCGGCTTCCTCTCCTACACACACCATTCCCGCATCGGCGTATCACAACGGTTGGGCTCGTGCCGGAGGCATAAAAACCGACAAAAAAGCCTACAACCTACCACTAATACTCAAACACAACGGAGCTGAATCCTACGGAGGACCGCTTTTTTGGGCTCATTATTCCTACATTGGGCTAAATCCAAAGGGATTGACCGACAAATATGCCGACTATTGGCAACTAAACCGAAATCACACTTTGATAAACTATAATTATTGCGTCGAGAATCCGAATAAATTTAAAGGCTATGGAAAAAACTGCTGGGGACTTACTGCCAGCTATTCAATAAACGGATACTCCGCTCATCATCCGGTAGTTAATGATAAAGCAGTAATTACGCCTACTGCGGCACTTTCCAGTTTTCCGTACACTCCCGAAGAATCTATGGAGGCATTAAAACATTTCTACTTTAATTTAGGAGATAAAATCTGGGGAAAATACGGCTTTTACGATGCTTTTAGTGAACAACACAATTGGTTTCCTAATCGGTATTTAGCCATTGACCAGCTTACCATTGCCCCAATGATTGAAAATCATCGCACGGGACTTTTATGGAGGTTATTTATGAGCTGTCCTGAAGTACAAGAAGGATTAAAGAAACTGGGATTCAACGTTTCATCAATATAATTTTTCATATCTTTGTTTCTCGTATGTCTTTCATTAAAAAAACACAAATAGTTATGGCAAAACTAAAATTCATAAACATTCTCATCTTAACTGTAATATTAGTTAATTGTAGTACAGATTCATCATCGCCAAAGTCAGGCTGGAAAAGCTTCAGTGGAGACAAAAATATTGAGCATAAGGTTGATTCTGTGCTAAGTTTGATGACTTTGGAAGAAAAAATCGGGCAAATGTCACAATTTTCGGCTAATTGGTCGGTAACAGGTCCCGTGATGCCTGATGATTTTCAACCGTATTTGGAAAAAGGGCTGGTTGGAAGTATTTTCAATGCCGTTACAATTGATGGCATTCGGAAAATGCAAGAAATTGCTGTTGAAAAAACTCGTTTGGGAATCCCCATCTTGTTCGCTTATGACGTTATTCACGGATATAAAACCATTTTTCCAATGCCGATGGGCGAAGCCTGTTCTTGGAATCTGGAATTAATAAAACGAACTGCACAAATTGCAGCCGAAGAAGCCGCAGCCGATGGTCTGCATTGGACTTTTGCTCCGATGGTCGATATTAGTCGCGATCCTCGTTGGGGACGCGTAATGGAGGGTGCCGGTGAAGACCCTTTCTTAGGCAGTGCCATCGCCAAGGCCCGAGTTGAAGGATTTCAAGGCGGAACCGATTGGCGTTCACTGAAAGAAACAAATACCGTATTGGCGTGTGCAAAACATTTTGCCGCTTATGGTGCCGCCGAGTCAGGGCGAGATTACAACACTGCCGAACTTTCCGAACACACACTACGCAACGTCTATCTTCCTCCATATGAAGCAGCCAAAGAGGCGAATGTGGCAACCTATATGGCTTCATTCAATGATATGAACGGCGTGCCGGCAACAGCCAGCAAATGGCTGATGACCGACATATTACGCAAAGAATGGGATTTCAGAGGCTTTGTAGTTTCCGATTACACGGGGATTAATGAACTCGTTCCGCACGGTGTTGCCGAAGACGACAAACACGCAGCTCAATTAGCCGTAAATGCAGGCGTTGAAATGGATATGACGGGCTCCACGTACATCAAATATCTCAAAGAATTGGTAGAAGAAGGAAAGGTTTCTGAAAAAACTATTGATAATGCCGCTCGCAGGATTCTGGAAATGAAATTTTTGCTCGGATTATTTGATGACCCGTACCGATATTTAGATGAAAATCGTTCCAAAGCTACCATCCAGAAGCCTGAATTTATGAAAACTGCACGAAAAGCAGTATCCGAGTCAGCGGTGCTTTTGAAAAATAACAACAATTTGCTCCCCATCAGAAAGGATTCTCCAAAAAAAGTAGCTCTCATCGGGGCAATGATGAAGGATTCCATCAATCTTAACGGAGAATGGCAAGGTAGAGGCGACCGTAATCAATCCGTCTCTCTTTTTAAAGGTCTTCAGGAAGTCTATCAGAATAGTGCCGTGCAATTTTCGTATGCACAAGGTTGTACGCTTAATGAAATTTCCTCAAAAAGTATTAACGAAGCAGTTGCCGTTGCTAAAAATTCGGACTTAATTTTAGTAGCCTTAGGAGAAGATTTCAATTGGTCGGGCGAAGCTGCTTGTCTGACTGACATTCGTTTGCACGCCGCGCAACGCGAGCTGCTTCAGGCTTTAAAAAATACGGGAAAACCGATTGCATTGGTATTGTTCAGTGGTCGTCCGTTGGATTTGAGCTGGGAAAATGAAAACATCGATGCCATTCTGCAGGCTTGGTTTCCCGGCACACAGGCAGGAAGAGGGATTGCCGATGTTTTGGCAGGCGATTACAATCCGTCGGGACGTTTGGTAATGTCTTTCCCTCGAAATGTGGGGCAAATTCCCGTCTATTATAATCAAAAAAATACAGGGCGACCCGTAAATTTTGATAATCCGCAAGGAGATTACCGCTCCAAGTATGAGGACTCTCCCATTACACCTCTGTATCCGTTCGGTTATGGGTTAAGTTACACTACTTTTTCCATTTCCGATGTAAAATTAGACAAAACCGTTATGGAGCGTGGCGGAAAAATCACGATAACAGCCAAAATCACCAACACAGGAAACGTTGACGGCGAATTGGTTACGCAGCTATACATTCGGGATTTGGTAGCCAGCGTAACGCGTCCGGTAAAAGAGCTGAAAGGCTTTCAGAAAACCGCTCTGAAAGCAGGAGAATCCAAACAAATTCAGTTCAGCCTTACTGAAAAAGATTTGGCGTTTTTCGATATTACGATGGAACGAAAAGCCGAAGCAGGGAAATTTAAGCTGTGGGTAGCTCAACACGCTGCCGACAATACCAACGAGCTGGAGTTTGAACTGAAATAAATACTTTTCGTTCTCTCCTTTAATATTTCTATCTTTGCCCAAAAAAGAAATTCGATGAATCGTTCAAAAATTGTTCTAATTACGGGAGCTACTTCGGGGATTGGGAAAGAAACAGCCTTGTTGCTCACAGAAAAAGGCTTCACTGTTTACGGTACAGCCCGAAACATTGAAGGCAAAAAACTGCCCTTTAAGTTGCTCGCAATGGACGTACGCAACCAAGAGAGCATCTCGCAAGCCGTGAAAACCATTCTCGCAGAAGCCGGAAAGATAGACATCCTTATCAACAATGCCGGCGTGGGCATTACCGGAGCCGTTGAGGAAATTCCTATGGAAGAACTCCAAAATGTGTTCGCCACAAATTTTTACGGAGCCATCGCCCTGATGCAAGCCATTTTACCATCGATGCGGGAACAAAAAAGCGGACGCATCATCAATGTTACCTCCATTGCGGGATATATGGGGCTGCCGTTTCGGGGAGCTTATTCCGCCAGTAAAGGTGCCTTAATGCTCATATCCGAAGCCCTGCGTATGGAAGTCAAAAACTTTGGGATTGAAGTAACTACAGTAGCTCCGGGTGATTACGCCACCGACATCGCTTCACGCAGATACCACGCTCCCGTGAAGGAAAATTCAGCGTATGCGGAAATCTACCAAAAGTCATTGGATTTGATGAACCAGCACGTGGATTCAGGAGGCAATCCGATAGAAATGGCTGAAAAAATCTTTCAAATCATATGCACAAAACATCCCGACGTGCATTACAAACAGGGAAGTTTCTTACAGAAATTCTCCATCGTTCTAAAGCGTATCTTACCGAGCAAAACGTACGAAAAAATGCTGATGAATCACTATAAAATGTAAGCTCCTTTTTAAAGATTTTCGGCAAAATTTACCAATAATGCTTGTCTTAAAGGTCGATAATTCATTCAAAATAATATGAACTTATCGACTTTTTTTGTACATTTACCCCAGATTAGTACTTTATTTTCACAAAAAGAAGCAAATATTTCAGATAACAGCTCCAACCAGTGGCGGTTGAAGGTGTTGCTCGTGAAAAACAGACTAAACCTGCAGTCGATAGAAGTGTTTTTTGCAGACAACAGGCAAAAACGGCACCTAAAGACGCTGTTGTTCGCAATCAACAGTAAGAACCGGCATCGGTTGGAGCTGTTGCTCGTAAAAAACAGAGTATTTTCAGCTTAAATTGAAATAATCCGTCAGAAAATAACAAGAAACAAGTACATAACCTTACAAAAACTTGTAAATTTTGTCAGTTTTCGGCATAGAATATAAGAAAACATCTTAAAAAAAGAATATAAATTTTAATTCACAATTAATATGATTAGAAATTTTAATTTGGGAAGAATCCCACAGATGGCATTCTTGGCACATATGACCAACGTCAAGAATCATTTAGCGAAAGAAGATGCAACTTCATTAGGCTTGGAAGCAGTTCAAGCTGAATTTGTTACCGATTTAGAAGCTTTTGAAGAAGCTCTCAAACCTTTGCAAAAAAGTTTGCTTACTGAAAAAATTGAAGAAGCCGACAATCAACGCGACAAGATTTTAGTGAACTTCACACAACATTGCCGCACGTTCGTTTTCTTCCCCGAAGCTGAAAAATCGAATTCTGCAAAGGAATTATTAGCTGAAATTGATAAGTTTGGCAAATCTCCGCAAGACAAACCTCGTGCCGAGCAAACTGCCATTATCAACTCACTTCTCAAAGACCTTGATACGCCTACGCACAAACAAAACTTAAGCAACATTGGGGCTGACGGCTGGGTGAAATATCTTGCCCAAACGAACACGGAGTTTGAAAAGCTCTACAACGAACGCACGTATGAAACTTCTGGCACCGAACCAGGGCTGGCTAAGAAATTACGTGTAAAAACGTACGATAGCTTTAAAAAATTAGTGCAGTACATCAATGCTTTGGCGACTATCAATGGGATAGAAAAGTACAAGAACTTAATCGACAATATTAACAAAGAAATTGAACAAGTAAGGTAAGCTCTGTTTTACATTTTCAGGAAGCAGATTTTAACTTTTTGTGTATGAATATTTCAAAACCGACTTGTATTTTTCTCAACAAAAGGAATATATTTGCAGAACTATTCATCATTTAAATAGAAATTTTAAAAATTTTTAAGTATCCATATAAGTGAGTACATTGGCTGAGCGAAGTTACATCTCCCTGAAAAGAGATTTTACCTTCGCTTGGCAATGCACTCAAAGTAACATTACCTAATATACTAATTCATTATGAAATTTTTTATTGATACAGCTAATTTAAGTCAAATCCGTGAAGCACAGGATTTAGGCATTTTGGACGGCGTTACTACGAATCCGTCGCTTATGGCAAAAGAAGGAATCACCGGCACGAACAACATTCTCAAACATTATGTTGATATTTGTAACATTGTGGACGGAGATGTCTCTGCCGAAGTAATCGCCACAGATTTTGAAGGCATTATAAAAGAAGGAGAAATGCTGGCATCATTGCACGAGCAAATTGTAGTAAAAGTTCCGATGATAAAAGACGGCATAAAAGCCATTAAATATTTTTCGGATAAAGGCATACGAACTAACTGTACGCTTGTATTTTCTGCCGGACAAGCTCTATTGGCAGCCAAAGCCGGAGCTACGTACGTTTCGCCTTTCATCGGAAGATTGGACGACATTTCAACCGATGGATTAAATCTCATTGAGGACATCCGATTGATTTATGACAATTATAGTTTTGAAACAGAAATCTTGGCTGCCTCTGTCCGCCATACGATGCACATTATGCACTGTGCCAAAATCGGAGCAGACGTGGTTACCGCACCTCTTTCGGCTATCTTGGGCTTATTAAAACATCCGCTAACTGACAGTGGTTTAGCACAATTTTTAGCAGATTACAAAAAAGGAAATTAACTAACAATGAACAATTTTATAAAGAATAACTTCTTAAAATTGTTGATTAAATTATAAATTAATTGTAAATTGTTCATTATTAACTGAAAAATATGAATTGGGAAACAGTAAAAGAATACGAAGATATCACTTATAAAAAATGTAACGGCGTAGCTCGCATTGCCTTTAACCGCCCCGAAGTGCGTAATGCCTTCCGCCCGAAAACCACATCGGAACTTTATGATGCTTTCTATCACGTGTATGAAGATGCAAGTATCGGGGTTGTAATTCTCACAGGCGAAGGTCCCAGCCCAAAGGACGGCGGACACGCTTTTTGCAGCGGTGGCGACCAAAAAGCACGCGGGCATCAAGGCTATGTGGGCGAAGACGGCAGACATCGGCTAAATATCCTTGAAGTACAACGACTTATCCGTTTTATGCCCAAAGTGGTCATTGCTGCCGTAAACGGTTGGGCAGTAGGTGGCGGACACTCGCTTCACGTGGTGTGCGACCTTACTCTGGCAAGCAAAGAACACGCCATTTTCAAACAAACCGATGCCGATGTTACCAGCTTTGATGGCGGTTACGGTTCGGCATATTTGGCAAAAATGGTAGGACAAAAAAAGGCACGCGAGATATTCTTCTTAGGCAGAAATTATACCGCTCAGGAGGCTTTCGATATGGGAATGGTCAACGAGGTAGTGCCTCACGCTGAGCTTGAAGCGACTGCCTACCAGTGGGCACAGGAAATCCTTGCCAAATCCCCGACCTCTATCCGTATGCTCAAATTTGCTATGAACCTCACCGACGACGGAATGGTAGGGCAACAAGTTTTCGCCGGAGAAGCCACCCGCCTTGCCTATATGACCGACGAAGCCAAAGAAGGACGCAATGCCTTCCTCGAAAAACGAAAACCTGACTTTGGGGAGAATCAGTGGATTAGTTAATGTATAGTAAGTATGATAAAACTAACTGAAAAACAAAAAGGAAGATTAAGAATTTTAGAACCAAAACTCAATAAAGCTATTGACTCAAAACAATTTGAAGAAGCAAAAAAAATAGTTTTAGACCTTCAATATCTTTTAAGACCATCAGGGCATTTTGTAAGGCTAATACAATCAAAAAATAAGCTTTATGAATTAGCAATAGAGCAGAGTAAATATGATGTAGCTTTGCAAGGGTTATTAGCTAATCAAAAGGTATTGAATAACAATACGCGTATTTATCTTGAAACAATATCTTTGATTGCCATTTGTTATTTAAGAATGAGAGATATAATTAATGCAAAGATATATATAAAAGAAGTTCTTGAAAATGATACTGTAATCAAAACACAAAGAACAAGAAGTATATTTCATTCAGAAATTATCAATAGATTTAATGAAGAAGTGGCTCTTGTAACATTAATAAACTCAGGTACAGATGATATAAATGAAGAAGAGATAGAAAAAGAAGTTATAAGGATAATTCAAACATTATCTGATGATGAAATTTTTGCAAGTATGGGAGAAAAAACTCCTAATTCAACAAAGGATTTGATATATCTAATACACGACTATTCATTAAAACAACTACCATATAAAGAGAAATTATCATTACCAAGTCCTGAGCAAAAAATTAAAGATAAAGAAGTTGGAATAACTATTTTTGAATCTGTTAAAAGGGTTATATATAATTCCTTATGTAGCCAAGAGAGTGAAATCTATAAAATCTGGTATACGAATGGAATGAGTGTCGTTTTGGGTAAAAAGTATATTATCAGTACAGTAGTATCAATTTTAATGAATATGGGAATAGGCATTAAAATGCTTATAGCTTCTATTATAGCATTAATTACCAAGTTTGGCATTGAGGTTTATTGTGAAAAATACAAACCCATTTATGTATCAGAAATTAGAAATAAATAAATTAACATTTTCTTTATGAGTAAAAAGTCAATTCTTGATATGTCAGCTATTGAGGCTAAAGATTTTTTTTTAGAACAAAAAACTTATTGTAATATCAATTTACCTGAATATTTTAATTTTTCTAATATATTGAAAAAATTGGATGAAAAATGCAATGAATATTCAAATATTAGTGATTTGTATAATTTTACAAAACTCAAAGAGAGTGAAAATGTAAATTATACTTTGTATGCCAATAAAGATGGAAATTTATCTTGGCGTCCTTTACAGATTATACATCCCTTTGTTTATTTGGTTATAGTAAGAGAAATAACTGAAAATGGAAATTGGAACAAACTTTTGGAAAGATTTCGAAAGTTTCAAGAAAATTCTAAAATTAAGTGTTTGAGTATTCCTGTAAAGTCAGAGACTCATCAATCAGATCAAGCAGAACAAATTTTACAATGGTGGGAAGGAGTAGAGCAAGAATCTATAAATCTATCATTGGAATACGAATATATGTTTGATACAGATATTGCTGATTGTTATGGTTCAATTTATACTCACTCTATAGCTTGGGCTGTTGAAACAAAAGAAGTTGCTAAACAACAAAAAAATACTAAATCATTATTAGGAAATAAGATAGATTCCTGTATCCAAATGGCTCAATATGGTCAAACCAATGGAATACCACAAGGGTCTGTTCTTATGGATTTTATAGCTGAGATAGTTCTGGGGTATGTAGATGAGCTATTATTAGAGAAGATTAAAGATATAAACGATTATCAGATTTTAAGATATAGAGATGATTACAGAATATTCGTAAATGATCCCAATGTAGGAAAAACTATATTGAAGTCATTATCCGAAATTCTAATTCCATTTGGTTTAAAGTTAAATTCATCAAAAACAAAAGAGACTGAAAATGTTATTGTGAATTCTGTAAAGAAAGACAAATTGGAATGGTTGAAGTTTGAATGGTTAAATCTGAAAGTGTTAAAACTACAATGTAATAAGGATGAAGTATTAGATTTTAGAATCAAAGAGACTTTTCATAATTCTCAAAAAAAGATGTTATTAATTTATCAGCATAGTTTAGAATATCCTAATTCTGGTAGTATTGTAAAAGCATTATCTGAGTTTAATAAGCAAATAGACGATAATGAAAGTTCAATTCAAATCATATGTATATTAGTAGATTTGATGAAGCGAAATCCTAAAACAATACCTATTAGTTGCTCTATTATAAGCAAGATTTTAAAGAATATTAAAAATCCATTAAAATTAGAAATATCCACTAAAATTCATAAAAAGCTAAAGAACTCTCCTAACTCTGAACTTGCACAAATTTGGCTACAGAGAATGTTGAAAGATAGTTTACAACATTTTGAATTTGATGACAAATTATGCAAAATAGTGAAACAAGATGTAGATATAGAATTATGGAATAATGAATGGTTAGATAAAAATAGCAAGATAAAAACTATATTAAAAACGAATAGCATTTTTGACAAATCAGTCTTCGATAAAATGAGTGAAGAGATAGATAATCGTGAGGTCGATATTTTTTACAATAATTATTTTTTAGGGAATTAGCAACTTATTTAATTAGATTACAACTAACAAGTTAAATATATCTATCAATAAAATGAGTCATTAACATAAAAAATAATATATCAATGTGGTAAAACGCTTCATCAACTCACATAAATCAATTAGCAAACTTGACATATGATTTTCTTGTGATGATTATCCGTTCTTATAAACCTACTAAACCAAAGGAGGACGTAACGTTTTCCTCGAAAAGAAATGGATATCATAGGTTAAAAGTAAAAAAGCGAAAAGAAATTTCTTTTCGCTTTTTTACTTTTTATTTTGCTTCTTTGTATAATTCCGCTACTCTATTCCAATCAATTACGTTAAAGAAATTGGCTACATAATCACCGCGTTTATTTTGATATTTCAAATAATAGGCGTGTTCCCAAACGTCCATTCCTAAAATGGGTTGTCCTGAAATTTCCATACCCGGCATTAATGGATTATCCTGATTAGCTGTGCTTCCTACTTGCAATTTGCCATCTTTTACCACCAACCAAGCCCATCCGGAACCGAAACGTTTTGCACCAGCTTCTGAAAATAACTTTTTAAAATTTTCAAAACTACCAAAATCACGATTGATGGCTTCGGCTAAAGCTCCCGTTGGTTGTCCGCCCCCATTGGGTGAAATGACATCGAAATACATATTGTGATTGTAATATCCTCCCGCATTATTTCTCAGCGTAGCGTTACTCATATCCAAGCCTTTAAGTACTTGCTCGATAGATTGTCCTGCTTGAGGTTTTCCTTCTACAGCTTTGTTTAAATTGTTAAGGTATCCCACATAGTGTTTTGAAAAGTGAACAAACATAGTTTGTGCATCAATGTAGGAATCTACCGCATTGTAATCGTATTTCAGCGGAATTAATTTAAAAGCTCCGTCATTGGCTTTTACATCGCTTGGCTTACCGTAATCTGCTGTTTTAGAACACGATTTCGCACAAGATTCTTTTTTTGAACAGCTCTTTTCTTTCTTTTTAACCTGAGCATAAAGCTCTCCTGATGAAAACACAACACCTGAGAGAAGTAGTGCTGCCATAGGAATAAATTTTCTTAGTTTCATATAATATTTAATTTTTCCCCAAAGGTAATCAAAAACGTAAAGCAGCAATTTTTTTTAACAATTTTTATTTTGCAAACTCATTTCCTGCCTTGTATTTTCTCCATTTTTCAATACATTGAACCATATCTTCAGGTAGTTCAGAATCAAAACGTAAAAACTGACCTGTTACAGGATGTTCAAAACCTAATGTTTTGGCGTGCAGAGCTTGTCGCGGCAACACTTCAAAACAATTTTCGACAAACTGCTTGTACTTTGTAAAAGTTGTGCCTTTTAATATTTTATTGCCCCCATAACGTTCATCGTTAAAAAGCGTATGCCCAATGTGCTTCATATGCACACGTATTTGATGCGTACGTCCTGTTTCCAACTTACACGAAATCAGCGTTACATACCCGAATCTTTCCAATACTTTGTAGTGTGTTATGGCTTCCTTTCCGTGGCTTCCGTCAGGGAAAACATCCATTTGAAGGCGGTCTTTCAAATGCCTCCCAATGTGTCCTTCCACCGTTCCTTCATCTTGCTGTACATCTCCCCATACTAATGCAACATATTCTCGCTCAGAAGTTTTTAAGAAAAACTGTTGAGATAAATGAAGCATCGCTTCTTCGGTTTTGGCAATTACTAACAGTCCGCTGGTGTCCTTATCTATACGATGTACCAATCCGGGGCGATTGCTACTGTTATTAGGCAGATTTTCAAAGTGATATATCAGAGCATTGATGAGTGTGCCGCTGTAATTTCCGTGTCCGGGATGCACCACCATTCCTGCCGGTTTATTAACTACCAATAATTGGTCATCTTCATAAACGATATCAATAGGAATATTTTCAGGAGTTAATAAATACTCGTGCGGCGGATGGGCGAACATTACCTTTACTTCATCGTTAGCTTTTACGCGATGGTTTGACTTTACCGCAACTCCGTTCACGAATATGTTTCCTTGCTTTGCCGCTTGTTGCACTTTGTTTCGAGTAGCATTCTCTACAAAATTCATCAGGAATTTATCTACTCTGAGTGGTTCTTGTCCTTTTCCGGCTTTAAAACTGTAATGTTCGTAAAGTTCGTCTTCTTTTTCTAATTCTCCGTCGAATGTTTGCATTATTCTAAATCTTCAATTGGGATAACAACTTCATTGGCAGGAGGAATTGAATCCGAAATTCCCATATTTTCCAGCCCATTGCCACAAACCAAGTCAATTTTTGAGGTTTTCATCAGTTGCTCCCCCGGCTCGATTTTTTTACCTTTGTATGAAAGTTCAAGAACCATATCTTTCCCTATATCATCAACATACGTAATCTTCCCTACATCAAGCCCAACAGACTTCAAAGTAGCTTCAGCACTACGACGCGTAATCTGGATTACTTTCGGGACAGTTACTTTCCGGTAACCTGAAGGATTAATTGTCAGATAAATTTTTCTGTTTTCCTTCACGTGTTCGGTAGCTTCAGGACTTTGGCTAATTACCGAAAAAGCCGGAAATTTCGGGTCATAATTTGTTGAATCAAGAACCTCGTAACGCAAATTATTTTCTTTCAAAATAAATTCAACTTCGGTTAGTGTTTTCTTTGTTAAATCAGGAACCACTACGTATTCTCCGTGATTTGTCCATACTTTCAAGAATTTCAATACCAGAAATCCTAAAACCACAAGAGCCAAAACAGCCAAAGACAAATGGAAAAATACATTTTTTACCTTTGGATTTTTTACAATGTTTTTTAACATATAATCTAATTTTTTAGGCAGAAAATTGTTTTTTTATCTGCATTATTTATCATTATCCATCAACTTGAACGCAACCGATTGCACCAATGACAAACAAAGACTAAAAAGTAAAGCACCAAAAAATCCGCTTACCTCAAAACCACGTACCAATTCTGCAGCTAACAGAATAATCACTGCATTGATAACAAACAGAAAAAGACCTAACGTAATGATTGTGATAGGAATAGAAATAATCTGTAAAACAGGCTTTACCAAAACATTTAAAATGGATAGCACAAAAGCTACCAAAATAGCTGAAAAATAGTCCGAAATTTCGGCAACGGGAAGAATATTTCCCAATAAAAATACAATAACAGCCGTGATAAGTAAACTTACAACATACTTCATAATCAAATATTTTTTAGTTTAAGAATTGAAAAACCTCAAAGTTCTTGCCAAAAATTCGGTTGGATTTTGAGCGTGAAGCCAATGTCCTGATTTTGAAATCATATCAATTTCTGCATTCGGGAAATGAGCTTTTATAAGTGATTCGTCTTCAGGCATTACATATTCTGAAAATTCACCTTTTAAGAATAGCGTTCTTCCTGAAAAGGTATTTTTTTCAGGCAACTCCACACCAATTTCGGATTCATTTTCCATCAAAGCCTCCAAATTCATTCGCAATCCTAATTTCTCACGAGTTTTCCAATACAAATTTTTTAGCAAAAACTGACGAACTGAAGCATCACTAACATACAAAGACAATTGACTATCAGCCTCAGAACGCGATTTAACCACTTCGAAATCAATAGAATTCAATCCTTCTAAAATTCCGTTGTGATGTGGCGGATAATATTTTGGTGCAATATCGGCTACAACCAACGACTTAATCATTTGCGGATTTTCCGTAGCGAAAAGCATTGCTGTTTTTCCTCCCATTGAATGTCCCATCAAATCAAATTCAGAAATGGATTTTGATTGTGCATACACCTTTAAATCCTGAGCTAAAACAGGGTAGTTAAACTCCTCTGAATGAAAACTATGACCGTGATTTCGTTGGTCAATCAGATGTACTTGAAACCCTTCTTCGGCATATTTGATTCCCAAAGTTTTCCAATTATCGGACATTCCTAAAAAACCGTGCAAAATAAAAAGAGGCTTGCCCTGACCAATAACCTGTGAATGTAATATCTTCATCAGTAAACAGCTAAAATTATATTATTTTTCAAACTCTGCAAAGATAGGAAATAATTAACAATCAGCAATTAACATTAAAAAAAATATTTTGTGCAACTTTTTTTGTAAATTATGGGTCAAAAAATCAACTTTGGAACGATTTTAGCTATGAAAAATATATAAAATTAACGACCTCTTATGAAACAATTAGTACTTTTTATCATCGGGACATTTTTGCTAATTTCCTGCCAAAATACATCAAACAAAAATAAAAACAACGGGGAGATTTATCTGCCTCAATCCAACGGACAAATAAATTCGCTTGCCGTAGTGATAGACAACACTTTATGGAAAGGCTCGGTAGGAGACACTATTCGTAAATACTTTGCTTCGCCAGTGGACGGACTTTCCACAGAAGAACCCATTTTTTCGCTACATCAAATTCCGCCACAAATTTTTACTGATAATACCCGAAATAGCAGAAATATCCTAATCATAGAGAAAGACTCCATCAATAACGTGGTAATAAAAGAAAACCTTTTTGCCAAACCTCAGCGAATTGGCGTAATTCGAGGAAGAACAAACCGTGATATTACGTGCGAAATTCAGGAACATTTTGCAAAAATCGTCAGAGAATTTAAAGAAAATGATATTAGAGAAAATCAACTTCGCTTCCAAAAATCTCTGAATAAAGAAAAAGATATTGAAGAAAAATTAGGTTTTAAACTGACAATGCCTTCCGTTTATAAAATTGTAAAAAAAGAAAACAATTTCTTTTGGATAGAACGACAAATCAAAGGAGGGACAGCCAATATCATCATTTACGAAATGCCTCCTAACAGCATTCCTGAGGGCGATGCCCGTTCCGAAGGAATTGTTAAAATGCGAGATTCCATCGGGAAACGCTATATCCCTGGAAGAGAGGAAGGAATGTATATGGTTTCGGAATCTGCTTTCGCACCAAGCATTTATAACACTACAATTAAAGACCGAAAAACTATTGAAAGCAAAGGCTTATGGGAAGTTAAAAATTTCCTATTGGGAGGTCCTTACATAAATTACATTATAGAAGATAAACCCAATAACCGATTAGTAGTTGTTGAAGGCTTTGTATCGGCTCCTATGACCGAAAAAAGAGATTATCTATTTGAATTAGAATCTATTATAAAATCTATTACATTTGTAAAATAATTATTGGTGGTTAAATAAAAAATGGGAGTCCTGAATTTTTGGCTCCCATTTTTTTTATTTTTCAAATTTTAGTTTGGCATCATTCTCACATAACGGATATAACCTTTCCCGTTAACTTTGCTTTTTACACTTTCAGAAGTGAGTTCAAATTCCACATCTGTTGCGTAATATTTTTGATCTTCAACCGCAGTTTCAAAACGAATTTTATATCCTTTATCAATCTTATCGTCTTCAATTTCAATAACCTTAACTGCTCTCTCTCCTCCGCTGATTGTAGCTCCTGTAATAGCATCAATGGTTTCACGCTTGCCATAAAACTTCCACCATTCAATCAAATCGCTATACCATTCGGGGTCATCTCCCAAAACTTGCAACGTTTTTTCATATTTCCCTTGCGGATTGATTAACGAAGCCACAATGTAAGCTCCCTCACCGTCATAATTTGTAAGCTGAATCATACATTTATACTTGGTGGAAGGTTGTTGTTTTGTAAAAGAAAAACCAACAAAAATAACTGCTAAAATCCATAAAAAGTATTTGATTTTCATATATTTCTATTTTAAAAAATTAATATTCTTCCCTTTTAAAGCCTCATTCTCTTTGGCTAAATCATACACGTTTTCGTCAAAATCTGTTGTAATGGTTTTGTCTGCACCTTTTTCTATCAAGAATTTTATTATGTCAAAATCCTTAGCTATCATCACGGCTTTGTGCAGTGGCGTAAGTCCGTCTTGATTTTTTGCATTGATGTCAATATTCAATGAGGCTACTTTTTGTAATAAATTTAAGTCTCCTTTATCGACTGCCAAATGATACAAATTATTCCCTTTTGCCTGATTTTGAGTAAAATTCAATCCGTTTTCGGCTAAAATAGTCCACTTTTCGTCAAATTTTTTAGCTTCTCTTGGCACATAGCTATCTAACAAATAATAAACTAATGAATTTCCTTTGGAATCTTTAATATTTATGTCTGCACCCTTTTTAATCAGAAAAGAAACTACATCAGGAATATTTCTGCTAACAGCCAAAGTTAAAGCTGAACGTCCTTGATTATCAACCTCATTTATATTAGATGTTTTATCTGCCAAAAGAGAAACAACCTCAAGCGTATTTCTGGAAGAAGCATTAATCAAAGGTGTATTCCCTTCCTTATCTGATTGATTTACAGAATTTCCTTTGCTAATAAAATGATTTATCACAGCAAGTTCCTTATGACGACCTGAAAGTATAAAAAGAGGCGTTAATCCTTGCTTATCTTTTTGGTTAGGATTAACTCCCAAACTTTCAATATATTTAAAAAATTCTAAGTCATTGACTTTCATTCTCAAGCCTTCAGCCGCTGCAAACATCAAATTCTGTCCTTTATTGTTTAATATCTTTGGACTTAATCCTTTTTCAATCAACTGACCAATTACTTTTTTATTCCCATTTCTTGCAGCATAGAAAATAGCATTATCTCCGTTATTATCAACACTTTTAAGCGACAATCCTTTTCTTGTAAAATATTGAGCTTCTTTCAAATCTTTCATATGTGGAATTGCCAAAAGCAATGCATTAGCCCCGTTTTCATTTTTCTCCTTGATGTCCGCACCTTTTTTTATCAGAATATCATAAAGTTCGGGATTTATGTTTCCGCGTACAGCAGCAAAAAGAAGAGGCGTGTACAAATGGGAATCTTTTACATTCACATCTGCTCCCTTTTGCAATAAGTAGTTGATTAACGGCAAATTATTTTGAAATGCTGCCCAGAATAAATAAGTGCGTTTATCGTGTGTAAGTTTATTAATTTCATTTCCTTTTAAAGAAAGTAAAAAAAGTATGGTTTCATAAGGAGCTCCGTTATTAATTGCCAACGAAACAGCATCATAAGCCCTTTCATTCAACTCAACGGGATTATTTCCTTCTATTATTTTTTGCTTTACTTGTTCAACAGTAGGCTTCGTTTTCCAGTAATCACTACTAAGAAAAATGTTTTTTTGTGCTAATAATAAGCCAGATACAAAAAAACATAAGGAGAAGATAACTTTTTTCATCACCATTCAATTTAAAATTAACGGCACAAATATAGTTATTTAGATTTAATTTAAATATGAATTTGATTTTAATTTATAAGTATGAGAAGATTAAAGCATTACATTTTAGAAAATCTTTCTGCAAAGGCGGTTACATTATGCCAATTGGTGTATTCTATTTCTGCATCGGAATTTGTAGGTCCTTTGGTCATAGTCATAATCAACTTAATGATTAGCTTATCAAAAAAACCATAAATTTTATAATTAATTTTACCTGCAAAAACCTCAACAAGAGTTGGTTTCCACTTTGTTTTATTCAAAAATTTAACCACATACGGATTTGTATCCGCTTGTCTTTTTTCAGCTTTTCGAGCCACTAAATTTACTGAAATAAAAACGGATTTTTTAGTATTCAGAAGCTCGTGATTTTCATCAATTAACTTTACAATATCCTGATTATGTTTACCATACCGAATGCTCGAAGCAAGAATTATTTTATCAAAATCATTGAGATTTTCGCGAAAATCAGCAATAGGGATTATTTCTGCTTTTTGATTTTTTGACAACAAAACCTCCTTGATATGCTCACATATCTTTTTCGTTTGCCCATCTACAGAAGCATATATAATTACTGATTTTTCCATATATAAATCTTATTTTTATCGTTTTTCCCATCGATGAATCCACGTTGCAAGGGCATAAACCCAA
Organism: Capnocytophaga felis; assembly: GCF_009684755.1. GTDB lineage: Bacteria > Bacteroidota > Bacteroidia > Flavobacteriales > Flavobacteriaceae > Capnocytophaga > Capnocytophaga felis. The sequence goes on along the minus strand of NZ_BLBC01000012.1, from coordinate 77,878 downwards.
GCATCATCATCGTTCAAGCACGGAATCATTTTAAACTCTTCTCCTCCATTCTCCAAGAACTCTTTTCCGGCTTCCATTTCTATTTCTTCAAGTGTTTCAATACAATCTGCCACAAAAGCGGGTGTTATCACGGCTAATTTTCTCACTCCATTTCGGGCAAGCTCCACAACCTTGTCTGATGTGAAAGGTTCTAACCATTTATCCACACCCAAACGCGACTGAAAAGCCTGCGAATACTGGCTTCTGGTCAATTGTAAGCGTTCAACCAACTGACGAGTAGTTTCGAAGCAATGTGTTCTGTAACAACGTTCTGCTTCGTCCGATTTTGGGTCACAACAATATCTTCCCTCAGTGATTTTTTTATGATTATCTGTTTTTACTGTCTTCCACAGATGTCGTTCAGGGACACCGTGATACGAAAAGAGTAAATGGTCAAAATTATAACCATTCAAATGTGTTTTGGTTACTTTTGCCAACGCGTCCACGTACTCAGAACGATTGTAAAAAGCCGGAAATTTCACCAAAGTCATTTCTTTAAACTTCGTTTTGATGAGTTTTTCCGTTAGTACTTCTACAGTTTCCGTAGTTGCCATCGCATATTGCGGATACAGTGGCAACAAAAGAACTTCAGTAACTCCTTTTATTCTAAGTTGTTGCAAACCAAATTCAATACTTGGATTTCCATAACGCATTGCCATTTCCACAGGTACTGAAACTTGCTTCTGCAGTTTGGCTATCAATCGTTTTGTAATAACGATGAGCGGTGAGCCTTCCTCCCACCATATTTTTTTATAGGCTTTCGCTGTTTTTTTAGGTCTTGACCTTAAAATAATTCCACGAACGATAAAAGCTCTCAACAGATATGGGACATCAATAACCCTGCTATCCATCAAAAATTCATCTAAATATCGCCTTACATCAGACACCTTAGTTGAATCGGGAGAACCTAAATTAACCAACAAAACTCCTTTTGACATATAATTACCTTACTTACAAATACAAGGTGCAAATGTACAGAAATTTTGATAACTCTCCATCTTCAAATACAGAAAAAAGTTATACCAAAATTGATATTACTTATTGATTTTTAATTCCGAATAATAAAACTATCTTTGCCACTTGATTTACAAAATCTTATTCATTTTGTAAACAACTAAATAACAATATTTTAAACACAAAAAAATGATTACAGTAAATAGCTTATGTGTTGAATTTGGAGGCACTACACTTTTCTCTGATGTTTCTTTTGCCATCAATCCAAATGACCGCATTGCTTTAATGGGTAAGAATGGAGCAGGAAAATCCACTTTACTAAAAATCTTAGCCGGAGAACGTGAAGCCACAAGAGGTAACGTTAGTATGCCCAAAGATTTTACAATCGCATATTTGCCACAGCATCTTATTATGGATGATAATTGCACTGTTTTTGAACAAGTTGCAAAGGCTTTCGCTTCTATTCAATCAATGGAAAAACGCATTGAAGAAATCAATCAGGAGCTTACCATTCGCACCGATTATGAATCCGATGAATATATGAAACTCATTGAAGAAGTTTCATCTTTAAGTGAAAAATTTTACGGAATAGAAGACACCAATTTTGAGGAAAAAATCGAGAAAACGCTACTTGGTTTGGGTTTTGCTCGGGAAGATTTTCACCGACAAACCAATGAATTTAGTGGCGGGTGGCGAATGCGTATCGAATTAGGAAAATTATTACTTCAAAACCCTGATTTACTGCTTCTTGACGAACCTACAAATCATCTCGACATTAACTCCATCGAGTGGTTTGAGGATTTTTTGATTAACTCCGCCAAAGCCGTGGTGCTTATCTCGCACGACAGAGCTTTTGTAAACAACGTAACTAATCGCACCATTGAAGTTACAATGGGACGCATTTATGACTACAAAGCGAAATACTCTCATTATCTTGAACTTCGTAAAGAACGACGTGCTCAACAACAAAAACAATACGATGAACAACAAAAAATGATTGCCGAAACAAAAGAATTCATCGAACGTTTCAAAGGCACTTATTCCAAAACCTTACAAGTACAATCAAGAGTAAAAATGCTTGAAAAACTGCAAATTATAGAAGTTGACCAAGAAGACACCTCTGCCCTGAAATTAAAATTTCCTCCTTCGCCTCGTTCGGGAAATTATCCTGTCACAGCCGAAGATTTGGAAAAAACCTACGGTGAAAAGCAAATTTTTTCAAACGTAAATTTCACCATCAAACGAGGCGAAAAAGTAGCCTTTGTTGGGCGAAACGGCGAGGGAAAATCAACGCTTGTAAGATGTATTATGCAAGAAATTGACCACGGCGGAACGCTCTCATTAGGTCATAATGTTCAGATTGGTTATTTTGCTCAAAATCAAGCTTCCTTGTTAAACGGAGAACTTTCTGTCTTTCAAACAATTGATAATATTGCTGTTGGAGACATACGCACCAAAATACGCGATATTTTAGGAGCTTTTATGTTTAACAAAGAAGAAAGCGAAAAGAAAGTAAAAGTACTTTCCGGCGGTGAGCGAACTCGGCTTGCGATGATAAAACTCCTGCTTGAACCCGTAAATTTACTCATCTTGGACGAGCCTACAAATCACCTTGATATGCGTACCAAAGATATTCTAAAACAGGCTCTTTTGGATTTTGACGGAACGCTCATCGTAGTTTCACACGACCGTGATTTTCTGGACGGGCTTGTAACCAAAGTGTATGAGTTTGGAGGAGGAAAAGTAACGGAACACTTGGAAGATATTTATGGTTTCTTACAGAAGAAAAAAATGGAAAACTTACGAGAAATAGAAAAATAGAATCCTTAAAAAAACAGAAAACATCTGGGAATTAACTCTCAGATGTTTTTTTATTTTAACTTTCTCAAAAAGAGAATTTTTTATAGTACTAAAAAGGAATGTCATCTATGTTTTGGTTTGAAAAATTGGGAGGAGCATCTCCAAAAGCTTCTTGTGCTGATGGCAATTTGGAAACGTCAAAATCATCGTTCATTTTCGAGCCAATTTCTTGTGTAAAAGACTGGAATCCGGAACTATCAAACTCATCTAAATTGTCAAATTTACCAAACTGACCCAAGAATTTCAAACGAATGTTATCCAATCCGCCATTTCGGTGTTTGGCAACAATAAATTCCCCTTGATTTTCAGTCGGAGATTGAGACTCATCATCCCATTCCGTAATTTTATAATACTCAGGACGATATATAAAAGACACAATATCAGCATCTTGCTCAATAGCTCCCGATTCACGTAAGTCTGACAGTTGAGGACGCTTATGACCAGGACGTGATTCCACATTACGCGATAACTGCGAAAGAGCAATCACAGGAATATCCAACTCTTTCGCCAAAGCTTTCAAATTTCGGGAGATAGTTGAAATTTCTTGTTCCCGATTTCCTACACCTTTTGTTCCTCCTGCCGTCATAAGTTGCAAATAATCAATGATTATCAGCTTTATTCCATATTGAGAGGAAAGTCGGCGTGCTTTTGCCCGTAAATCAAATATTGATATCGAAGGTGTATCATCAATATAGAGCGGTGCTTTTTCAAGGTCTTTCACTCTGGTACTCAGTACGTGCCATTCGTGAGGCTCTAATTTTCCTGTACGCAATTTTTCGGAAGAAAGCCCCGTTTCGGAAGAAATCAAACGTGTAATCAACTGAACGGAAGACATTTCCAATGAAAAGAAAGCCACCGGAATCCCTTGTCCTACCGCAATATTCCGTGCCATAGAAAGTGTCAAAGCCGTTTTCCCCATACCCGGACGTGCCGCAATAATGATAAGGTCACTCGCTTGCCAACCCGACGTAAGTTGATCTAACTTGGTAAATCCGGAAGGAACGCCACTGAAACCATCGGTTTTGTTAGAAAGGTCTTGAATTTTTTTTAAGGCTTTGATAACCAAATCTCCAGCCGATTCACTTGAGCGTTTCAAATTTCCTTGTGTAACTTCGTAAAGTTTCGACTCGGCAGAATCCAACAAATCAAAAACATCTTTGGTTTCATCATACGCATCTTCAATTACTTCCGATGAAATTTGAATCAATCGGCGTTGAATGAATTTCTGCATAATAATGCGTGCGTGAAACTCAATATGTGCCGATGATGACACGCGTTGTGTAAGCTGAATCAAATAAAATTCGCCACCAACAGCTTCCAAATTTCCATTTTTACGAAGCTGTTCCATAACTGTTAATAAGTCAATAGGTTGCGACTGTTGAAAAAGTTCAAAAATAGCTTGGTAAATAAGTTGGTGTTGTTTTCGATAAAAAACCTCAGGGCTGAGTACATCAATAACATCATCAACTCCCTTTTTGTCAATCATCATCGCCCCAAGTACAACCTGCTCTATATTAACATCTTGCGGAGGTATTTTTCCTCGCTCCAAATTAATCATAGCAGGGCTTGGTGTGGTTTCTATCTGTAAAGATGGATATGTTTGTGCTTCTTTCATAGTGCGAAATTAGGAAAAAAAACGATTCTTTGAAAAAGATATGTGAACACCCATTGTTAATATACTGTTGATAACCTGTTTACAAATGACACAAAAACAGTACAAATCCTGACTATCAAGAGGCAGGAAAAATACAAATTCAAGCAAAGTATTTTTGATAACTATTTTTCTAATGAAAACTTTCTGTTTTTACAAAAGAAATCACTTTTTTGAAATTGTGCGGAGTGCTTTCTTAATGATATATTGTGTATTTTTTGTTGAACTTTCTTTTTCCCAACGTTCACAAAGTTGCGTAACAAAATCGGGGCGGGTTTTAGAAGCATCATTCAACCAATTTCCCACACTATCTCTCACATATTTGGAAGAATCGGATTTCAGTCTTTCCAAAATAGGCAGTGCCAATTGAGGTTTTTCTTTCAACTCATCAATGTGTGAGCACCAAACACCCCTCGGACGAATGGATTCCGTACAAAAACGGCGAATGTTTTCATTTTCACTCTCTGCCCAATTTAATAAAATTTTTATAGAAGACTCAAGATTTTCACTAATATCTTTGCGTAACGCCATCCACACAACTTCACGAACACCAAAATGCGTATCAGCGACCAATGGTTTCAATTTTAAAAGCTTATTTTTCAAAGAGATAGAATCATTCAAAGCTAAAAAATAAGTTGCATAACAACGTACTGAATCCGAAAGATGCGAACCGAGTTTTTCAAACAACAAAGCGTACTGTTCAGAATTTGCATACCCATCATAAAGAACTGAACCCACAATTTTTATACTATTCATTGCCGAGGCTTTTTCTGTTGTTTCAGCTTTGAAACAACTTCGCTTATAACTTCCTCAGAAATAACCATTTCAGGAAAAACCGAAGCTATCAAAATTGTATGATTAATAGCCAACCATTCAGTCAGATTAACCGTTTCAATGTGTCCTAAGTTAAGCAATCGCATAACCTCTGTGGGAATATTTTCAATTTTCGTTGCTCCCTTTCTGTTTAAAATTTCAGAAGTTAGGTTTACTTTATTTTTCATTTAGTACTCTACTCATTTTGGGGAAATTCTTATAAAAAAGGTTGCCATATTTAAGACAACCTTTCGTAATTTTATTATTTGTAAACTCCCATATTCAGATATTTATCCATTCTTTTTTCAACGAGTTTCTCTGGCGGAAGTTTCTTCAATTCTTCATATGTTTCCAAAATTACTTTTCTGACAGTGAGGAATGTAGTTTCTCTATCACGGTGAGCTCCTCCGAGAGGTTCTTTGATGATTTCATCAATCAGTTTGAGTTTTTTCATATCGGGAGCCGTGAGCTTGAGTGCTTCGGCAGCCTCTTTTTTATACTCCCAACTTCTCCAAAGAATAGACGAACAAGATTCAGGAGATATCACTGAATACCAAGTGTTTTCAAGCATATACACGCGGTCGCCTATCCCGATACCCAAAGCTCCGCCTGAGGCTCCTTCACCGATAATAAACACAATTACCGGAACTTTCAATCGGGACATTTCCAATATGTTACGAGCAATTGCCTCACCTTGACCACGTTCTTCAGCTTCAATTCCCGGAAACGCACCCGGCGTATCTACCAAACAAACGATAGGAATCCCGAACTTCTCCGCCGATTTCATCAAACGCAACGCTTTGCGGTAGCCCTCAGGATTCGCCATTCCAAAATTACGGTACTGACGCATCTTGGTATTTACTCCCTTTTGTTGTCCTACAAACAAGAAACTTTGGTTGTCAATCTTTCCAAAACCAGCTATCATCGCCTTATCGTCCTTTACGGTTCTATCCCCGTGAAGTTCCAAAAACGTGTCTCCGCAAAGAGCTCTGATATAATCAAGTGTGTAAGGTCTGTCCAAGTGGCGGGAAATTTGAACACGTTGCCAAGGTGTCAAATTACTGTAAATTTCTTTCTTTGTTTGGTTGAGCTTTTTTTCAATCTTCTTGCAAGCATCGGTCATATCTACATTACTTTCATCACCGATAAGAGCACACTTCTGCATTTGCTCCTCCAATTCTTTGATTGGTAATTCAAAATCTAAATATTCCATAAGGTCGTTTGTTTTGACTTATATTCGAGCAAAAGTACAAATTTTTACAATTGAAAAACATCTTTACAGCAAATATTTTCTCGAATTAGATATTGAAATTAACAACTAACTAACTAACAAGCATTTAAATAATAAACACAACAATTCATTAATACGTTCTGTTTCTGTGTTCTTTTCCTCTTTATGCTTCCTTTCTATTTGTAACAAAACTTTTACAGCTACTAATTTCGCTTTTTTGTAAAAAAAACTATCTTTGCCCTTAAATTCAGTCTAAATTAAAAACCCTTATGGACAAGGTTTCAACCAAAGGCAAACTCACCATTTCCCAGCTGAAAAAAGGCGAAAAGGGAATCATAAAAAACATTGATATTGAGAACATTCCGTTAAAACTGATAGAATTGGGATGTTTTGTGGGCAGCGAGGTAGAAGTTATTCAAAAGGCTTCTTTCGGTGATCCTATTTATGTGAATATGAACAACTCGTACCTTTCCATACGCAAAGAAATGGCTTCACTAATTGAAATTGAGAAATTACAATGATGAGAGATATAAAAGTAGCCCTTATCGGAAATCCGAATACGGGAAAGACTTCCATTTTTAATGCACTTACAGGATTAAACCAAAAGGTGGGGAACTATCCTGGAATCACAGTCGAAAAAAAAATAGGATACTGCAAACTCACTAACAATGTCAAAGCTAAAATCATTGACTTACCAGGCACGTACAGCCTCAACGCCAATTCAATGGATGAGCGTGTCGCAGTGAATATTCTTCTAAATAAGAATGAAGAACTTTATCCCGATGTGGTTGCCGTTATTACCGATGTTGAAAATTTAAAACAAAATTTGCTCATATTTACACAAATAAAAGACCTTAATCTACCTACGGTTTTGGTTGTGAATATGGCAGACCAAATACAGCGAAAAGGCATCAAAATTGACATTCCTGCACTTGAAACGGAGCTGAAAACCAAAGTAATACTCACCAGTACACGCACACGTAAAGGGCTTGATGAACTAAAAAACGCTTTGGCAAACTACCGAGAACTCTCTGCTGAAACTTTTCTTGATGTCAATCGGTTGGATGCATCATATTTCCAGAACCTAAACACGCTATTTCCCAAAGAAAACGCTTACAAACTCTGGCTCATCATTTCACACAATGTAGATTTCATCGAAAGTCATAAAGAGATTGACCTTACGGGCATAAAAAACACCAAAAGCGAGAGCGAAATCAAACGGATGAAGCAACGGGAAACCATCTTGCGGTATCAAAAAATTAACGAAGTGCTTAAAAAAACTTATTCGGTAAGTCTGTCTGAAGCCAAAACATTGCGAGCAAAATTAGACAAGGTGCTTCTTCACAATTTTTTCGGATACGTAATCTTTGCAATGGTGTTACTACTTGTGTTCCAAGCCGTGTACGACTGGAGCAGTTACCCAATGGATTGGATTGAAAGTTCCTTAGAAAAATTCACAAGCTGGACGGCAGAAAAACTTCCGGAAGGAGCATTGACCGAACTACTAACTGAGGGAGTTCTTCCGGGAATTACGGGAATTTTGATTTTTATCCCTCAAATCGCTATTCTTTTCTTCTTTATTTCTTTACTGGAAGAAAGCGGATATATGAGCAGAGTGGTATTTTTGATGGATAATATAATGCGACGTTTCGGGCTCAACGGCAAGAGCGTTGTCCCATTAATATCAGGTGCGGCGTGTGCCATTCCTGCCGTAATGATTGCACGAAACATCGAAAGTTGGAAAGAACGACTTATTACCATTTTGGTAACGCCCTTTATGACGTGTTCCGCTCGGCTACCGGTTTACTTGATTATCATTGCTTTGGTAATTCCCGATGGCGAGTTTCTGTTCATAAGTTATAAAGCTCTTACGTTATTTGCTCTCTATGTTTTAGGCTTTGTCGTGGCGTTGCTTTCGGCTTTTGTACTGGATAAAATGCTTACAATCAAAAAAGGAAAAAGTTTTTTTATAGCCGAAATGCCTAATTATAAAGTCCCTTTGTGGCAAAACGTTGCTATTACCGTTTATGAAAAGACTAAAAGTTTTGTACTGGGAGCAGGGAAAATCATCTTAGCAATTTCTGTAATTCTTTGGTTTTTAGGCTCGCACGGAATGGGTGAAAAGTACAACAATATCGAGAACGAAGCAGCAATTTTGGCTCAACAACATCAATGGGATGAAACTCAAACAGCACATTTCATCGAATCTGCACAATTAGAATATTCGTATCTTGGCTACATCGGCAAGGCAATTGAGCCTGTATTCAAGCCATTGGGCTATGATTGGAAAATAAGCATTGGTGTACTTTCTTCTTTTGCTGCACGTGAAGTTTTTATCAGCACGTTATCATCAATTTACAGTTTGGGCGGTGATTTGGATACGGAAGAAGAGGAAGGCGAACGCACCATTTTGGATAAATTACGAAGCGAAACTCGTCCTGACGGAACGCCCGTTTACACCTTTGCAACAGGCATCTCGCTACTTCTATTTTACGCCTTCGCTATGCAATGTCTCAGCACAATGGCAATAGTACGTCGCGAAACCAACAGTTGGAAGTGGACTGCACTACAATGGTGCTTTATGACGGGCATTGCCTACATTAGTGCGATGTTGGCATATCAACTTTTATAAGCTGTATTTAATAAGTTACTTTTGATACAATAAACCACACTTTATGTACATCTTTAAAGTGTGGTTTTTCTTTGTATATAATAGAAAGAATTTTCTTTAAGCCAAGTCAAAATAACCTCTTACGGTTTCCAATCCATCGCAGTCAAAAAAACTTATGACAATTTTTCCGTAAGTTTTTTAAGAAAAAAGAAAAAAATTCCTCATTTCAATTCGTTTTTACTACCTTTGCAGCCCCAAACAATTTTGCGTGAAGAGAATCATTTTTGGTTGTGTTATAAAAAGTATGATGGCAGTTCTGATTGTCAGGCTGAGCGTAGTCGAAGCCTCGTAATTACAGGGCTTCGACTACGCTCAGCCTGACAAAAAACTTCTTTTTTAAAAGGTATCATACTTTTTACATCACCACCTCATTTTTTAGAATATGAAAAAGATAGAACGAGCGTCAAGACTTTTTGTAGAAATCAGTGAGCTTTTGATAAGCAGTGGGGCGAACACACGTAGAGTTTTACGCAATGTGGAACGCATTGCAGAGGCTCTTGGTTACAATTGTGAGATTTTTTACTCGCATTCGGCAGTGATTATGACCGTTTATGACAAAGTTACGAAGGAGAAAGAAACGTTGGTACGTTCAATTACGCATCACGGAGTAAATTTCAGCGTTGTTTCGGATATTAGTGTGCTTTCGTGGCAAGTGGTAGAAGAGAAACTTTCGATAGAAGAAATTGAAAGAGAGGTAACTCTGATTCAAAACAAGCCGCATTACAATATGTATCTGATGTGGTTCTTCGTGGCTGTGGCAGGCGGAGCTTTGGCTTTTATTTTCGGGGGAAAAAACGGAAGCTATGCTGAATTCGTGATGGCGTTCGTTGCCACATTTGTAGGATTGGCAAGCAGAAGGCTACTGCAACTTCGGAAATTCAATCCGTACATTTGTTGGGCTTGGGCTGCTTTTGTATCGGTTTCGGTGGTCAATACATTCCGATTACTTGGCATTGAACAATATGGCAACGCATTGGCTTCGTGCGTTTTGTGGTTGATTCCGGGAGTACCACTCATTAACGGATTTATCGACATTCTCACCGGAAGTGTCATTTCGGGAGGGGCAAAGCTGTTACATTCGGCAGTGTTAGTTTTTATGATTGCATCAGGTTTTTATATTTCTTTATTTTTATTCGGTTATGAGCTTCTTTGATATTTTATTGGAATTATCGCAGCGTATATTTTGGTCGATGTGGGTTTCTGTCGGATTTTCGATGTTGTTCAATATTCCACGTCGTGCCTTATGGATAACGGGCGTTTTGGGAGGTATCGGCTGGGGAATGAAAGCCATCTTGTTGCATACGTTTATGCACGAACAGGTTGTACTCACATCGTTTATCGCCGCCTGTGCTATTGGATTTTTAGGAATGTACTTTGCCCACAGAGTACATACGCCTCCGGTGGTGTTTACAATTCCGGCTGTAATTAATATGATTCCAGGAAAATATGGATACGAATTTATGATGGGGCTCATCAAACTCGTAACCGTTCAGAGTGGAGAAACTCAGCATACACAAGTTATTTACGATACCATCAAGTTAGGTTTGCAGACTGGTTTTATCACTTTAGGGCTTGCCTTTGGGGTCATTGCTCCAATGTTGCTATTGAATACTTATACCGTTAAAGGTAAAGATTTGCACAAATTCATAGCCAAGAAGATAAAACGAAAAGGTAGCAATAAGTCAAATCTGACAGAAATATAATCCTTTGGAAGTAAAAACGGATGAGTTTTCAGAGAAAATGAAAGAAATACTTTCTGCATTTTTTATTACAAACGAGCGAAAAATCCTCTTAAAAACATTCTGATTTACAGAACAAAAATAAGACTCTTTTTCGTTATCTTTGCAAACGGAGAGCCGGATAAGGGAGCTAAACCGGTGCGTATCTGGTTTTAAGGCAATTGGTCATTCCGATTTTCCACTGCCTGCCTTGTGTTCCAACTTCCATAAATAAAAAAATGAAAACCAAAGAAATACTTATAAAAGGAGCGAAGCTCCACAATTTAAAGGATATCACAGTTGGGATTCCGCGTAACCAATTGGTGGTGATTACGGGTTTGTCGGGTTCGGGCAAATCCAGCTTGGCTTTTGACACGCTCTACGCCGAAGGGCAACGCCGATACGTGGAAAGCCTCTCCTCCTACGCACGTCAATTTTTAGGAAGACTTGATAAACCCAAAGTCGATAATATCGTAGGAATTGCTCCGGCTATTGCCATTGAGCAGAAAGTCAATACTTCCAATCCACATTCTACCGTAGGGACATCCACCGAAATCTATGATTATCTGAAACTTTTATTCGCCCGCATCGGGAAGACGTACTCGCCCATTTCTGGAAAAGAGGTAAAAAAACATTCCGTTAGTGATGTGGTTGATGCGGTTTTGAACTATCCCGAACGCACGAAATTACTGCTTTTGGCTCCCGTATATATTGCCGAAGGCAGAAAAACGCCCCAAGTACTCCAATTATTATTACAGCAAGGATATGTCCGCATTCAGCATAAAGGCGAAATTATCCGCATTGATGAAGCCGATTTAAACAGTATCGACAGTGATTTTCTGCTGGTTATCGACCGAATTATTGTACAACACGATGAAGATTTTAGCCATCGGTTAGCAGATGCTGTCGATACCGCTTTTTTTGAAGGAAAAGGCGAGTGCATCATTGAAGAAGTTGAAACTCAAAACAAACAGACATTCAGTAATAAATTTGAGTTGGACGGAATTGAATTTTCCGAACCGAACGTACATCTGTTCAGCTTCAACAATCCGTACGGAGCTTGCCCAAAGTGCGACGGATATGGCGACACCATCGGACTTGACGAAGAACTAATTGTCCCAAATACAGCTCTTTCCGTGTATGATAATTGCATCTATCCGTGGCGGGGCGAAGCGATGAGTTGGTATCGCGACCAGCTGGTTTTGAACGCCTATAAGTTCGATTTTCCCATTCACAAGCCGTGGTTTGAACTCACGAAAGAGCAAAAAAAATTGGTTTGGGAAGGCAATAAATTTTTTACCGGACTGACGGATTTTTTCAAAGAACTGGAAGAAAAAAGTTACAAAATACAGAATCGGGTGATGCTGGCACGCTATCGCGGAAAAACTAAATGTAACGAATGCGACGGAAAACGCTTACGCAAAGAAGCTGATTATGTAAAGATTAACGGAAAAAGTATTTCAGATTTGGTGGATATTTCCGTAGAGGAATTACAAATTTTTTTCAAAGAATTACAACTTTCCGACAACGAAAAAAACATTGCTCGTCGTTTGCTTCTTGAAATCGAAAATCGATTGCAGTTTCTTGCCGACGTTGGGCTGAACTATCTGACTCTCAACCGAAAATCAAACACACTCTCAGGTGGGGAAAGCCAACGTATCAATTTGGCAACTTCACTGGGAAGCAGTCTGGTAGGTTCAATGTATATTTTGGACGAACCAAGCATTGGTCTGCATCCGAAAGACACCGAAAAGCTCATCGGCGTACTCAAATCATTGCGTGATTTGGGCAATACCGTTATTGTGGTGGAACACGACGAAGACATTATGAAAGCCGCCGACTACATTATTGATATTGGTCCCGAAGCCGGAACGCACGGTGGCGAAGTGGTGGCAAAAGGCACGTATGACGAAATCCTCAGAGTAGATTCCCTCACAGGCAAATACCTCAGCGGACGAATGCAAATCGAACTTCCGAAAGAAAGACGCACCTCTCCGCATTACATCACGCTTCTTGGTTGTCGGGAAAACAACCTGAAAAACATTGATGTTACACTTCCGTTGGATATGCTCACGGTAGTTACGGGCGTTTCCGGAAGCGGAAAATCCACGCTCATCAAGCGAATTTTGTATCCGGCAATGCTTAAAGAATTGGAGATTAACAGCGAAAAAGCGGGGCAATTCTCAAAAATCGAAGGTAAATACAAGCACATTCAGTCGGTGGAGTTTGTTGACCAAAACCCGATAGGAAAGTCATCTCGCTCCAACCCAATTACCTACATAAAAGCTTATGACGATATTCGGAATTTATTTGCCGCACAAAAACTTTCAAAGTTGCGGAACTTTCAACCGAAACACTTTTCATTCAATGTAGATGGCGGACGTTGTGAGGTCTGCAAAGGCGAAGGCGAAGTTACTATTGAGATGCAATTTATGGCGGACGTGCATCTGCCGTGCGAGGCTTGTGGCGGAAAACGTTTTAAAAAAGAAGTGTTGGAAGTTACTTTTGAAGGAAAATCCATTGACGATTTGTTAAACACCACCATTGATGATGCCATCGTTTTTTTTGAAAAACATAAACAACAGAAAATCATCACAAAACTAAAACCATTACAAGATGTCGGTTTGGGTTATGTTACTCTTGGGCAATCCTCTTCGACGTTATCGGGTGGAGAGGCACAACGCATCAAGTTGGCTTCTTTCTTGGCGAAATCCGAAAGCAAAGAAAAAGTACTTTTCATCTTTGACGAACCTACTACGGGCTTGCATTTTCACGATATTCGCAAGTTATTGACTTCCTTTCAGGCACTTATAGAAAAGGGGCATTCCATTATCGTAATTGAACATAATCTGGAAATGATAAAGTCCGCCGATTATGTGATTGACTTAGGGAAGGACGGTGGCGACAAAGGCGGAAAGATTATCGCACAAGGCACCCCTGAAGAAATCGCCCGAAATACAGATAGCTACACAGGCATATATTTAAAAAAAGTGATGCAATCCTGAAAACTCGATAATAACGAAGCCACCCGAAAGGCGGCTTCGTTATTATCAAGTTTTTAATAATCAATTTTAGTAATACGTTATCTCTCTCTCGTACATAATTCTCGGAAAACTATTCACATAATCAATGCGTTGCACCCAATTTCCGTGAGAATCAAATTCGTATTCATAATCTGTTTCTTCTATAAAACGTCCATCACTATCATACTCTTTCATTTTCAACGGATTGCCATAAGCATCGTATTTGGTTACCCTCTTTCTGAAAAGCTTATCCTCTTTGTATGTGTACAATTCTGTTACCAAACCTTTTCTGTCGTAAACATACTTCCAAGTAACTTCAGGTACATCTTCTTTTGAATATTGGGAAAGTTCTTCCACATTCCCTGATTTATCATACTTGTAGAGAAATTTACGAGTTTCTGAAGAACTCTTTGGAACTTGATAAATCACCTCTGTTTCACGTCCTCTTTCGTCATTATTATAAATCCAAGACTCTACCAACTCGCCTCTGGGATTATAACAATGATAAGCTATTTTATGCCCTTTCTCATCATATATATAAACATACTTATTCTTGATGTAGCCACGTTCGCCATAAACATCACGGGAAAGACGCTTATTTTTATCGTCATACTTGTATATAATCTTATTTTGAAGATTTCCGTGTTTGTTGTACATATTGCTTTCAACTTTGTAGCCTCTGTCATCAAACGTAGAAAGGATATCCCCTTTCCAAAACCCGGGTTTTCCTGTTTTCTTTATAATTCCAAAAGAATCAAGCACGTGATAAGGCGTTAATTTGTAAGTATTCACCTTCCCTCTCAACTGATAATCTTCCAATCTGCTCAATGGCTTTTCAGGAGTGCCAACTTGTGCATATCCAACACATAATACAAAACACGACAACACCCCAAGTAGTAATATTTTCCCTCTCATCTTGTAGTAATTTTAAATTATTTGCACTAATCTTATCTCTGAAACAAAATTACTACTATTTTATGAAATAATAAAATCACAAAAAAATAAACAAAATTCATCAAAAACCCATCAAAACCAATCTTTTAGCAACAAAAAAGTTAAATCATAACAAGCCACCTCACCTATTTAACACATAAGCAAGAGATTCAAAAAATTTATTTAAAAAAGAAAAATTATAAAAAGAATTTTTTAAAATCAATATTTTAAATTCAAATAAATGTAAATCAGCAACTTACAAAATAAACAGTTTTTCTAAATTTGAAATTTAATGTAGGTTATTGGCTTATTCTGTTCCAAATAAAATTTCTCATAGAAAGTTTGAATTTCAGTCACTTCAGAAGGAACACCGTCACTATTATAAATATTATGGTTGGCATACAGTACTTTATGCCCCAACCCGTGCAACAGCCCAAGTGTGTAGCCGTGCATAAACTCGCTATCTGTTTTCAAGTGTATGCATCCGTCAGCAGCAAGAATATTTTTATATCGACTCAAAAATTCTGCATTAGTTAACCGATGTTTCGTGCGTTTGTATTTTATTTGTGGATCAGGGAATGTAATCCAAATTTCACTAACCTCTCCTTTTACAAAACAATGTTCAATAAGCTCAATTTGAGTACGTAAAAATGCCACATTGTTGATGTTTTCTTCAATGGCAGTTTTCGCACCACGCCAAAACCGTGCCCCCTTTATGTCAATTCCTATGAAATTTTTGTTTGGATATTTCTTTGCTAATCCCACAGAGTATTCGCCTTTTCCACATCCCAATTCCAACACAATAGGGTTGTTATTCTTAAAATAATCGGAATGCCACTTACCTTTGAAAGAGAACTGTTCAGATAATAACTCGTCGCGTTTAGGTTGCAATACGTTTGCAAAAGTTTCGTTTTCTTTGAATCGTTTTAATTTATTTTTACTTCCCACAGTTTAAATTTTGGGCAAAAATACAAAAAAATGAATCACTTTATCAACTCACATTTAAACTGCTTATTAACAAAACATTAATCTTAAAAAAGCAAATTAAGCTCTGAGTTTCTTCTGTTTTACTTCTTTTATTATGTCAATGGTATTTTCCGTCAGCCTTTGTAGTTTTTCATAATCTTCATTCTGAATAATTTCCTTTGAAATTAGTTTAGAGCCCATACCAACACAAGCCACACCAGCTTCAAACCACGCTTTTAGATTTTCCTTTTCGGGAGAAACACCTCCAGTAGGCATAAGACTTGTCCAAGGTTGAGGACCTTTTATAGCCTTCACAAAAGACGGACCGTAAGTGCCTCCAGGGAACAATTTTACAATTTCACAGCCCAACTCTTCGGCTCTGGCAATTTCTTGCAAAGAACCACACCCTGCCGACCAAAGAATTTTTCGTCTATTGCAAATCAGGGCAATATCCTCACGTAGTACAGGAGTAACTACAAAATTTGCACCTAATGACATATACAGACTCGCCTGAGCAGCATCAACCACCGAACCTACTCCCATAATCATCTGTGGCATTTCTTTTATTGTGTACTTTATCAATTCAGAAAATATTTCGTGAGCAAAATCGCCTCTGGCGGTAAACTCCAATAATCTGGCTCCACCATCATAACAAGCTCTGATTATTTTTTTGCTTTTATCAATATCATCGCTAAAAAACAAAGGAACAAGCCCCGTTTGTTGCATCACATTTGCTACTTCTATTCTTGAGAATCGTGCCATAACTTTTTGCTTTTAACGTACAACTCTTCCGGAAGCATCACCTCCCATTAATTTTTCTACCTCTGCTACGGTTACCAGATTGGCATCACCTTTTATGGTGTGTTTCAGACAAGAAGCCGCTACGGCAAAATCCAACGCCTTCTGGTTATTGTCAGGATACGTGAGAAGACCGTAAATCAAACCTCCCATAAAAGAATCACCTCCTCCCACACGGTCAACAATATGTGTAATTTGATACTGACGGCTCTCATACATTTTTTCACCATCATATAAAACTCCTGTCCACGTGTTGTGTGATGCAGATAAAGAGCCTCGCAAAGTTGTTATAACTTTCTGAGCTTTAGGGAATTTCTGCATCATTTGTTGGCACACAGACAGAAAGGCTCCTGCTTTCACATTATGTCCTTCTGTTTGTACGTTTATTCCCTGAGGCTTAATACCAAAATGCATCTCGGCATCTTCCTCATTTCCTAAGATGATATCACAATAAGATGTAAGTTCTGTCATAATGGCTTTACGTTGCCCATCATCACAATATTTCCATAGTTTTGCCCGATAATTAAGGTCGGTTGAAATGGTAATTCCTTTCTTAGCAGCCACTTTTACCGCTTCCAAACAAGCCCTTGCAGCTCCCTGTGAAATGGCAGGTGTAATCCCCGTCCAATGAAACCAACTCGCCCCTTGAAAAACAGTATCCCAATCAATCATTCCGGGTTGTATAGTCGCCATTGATGAATAAGCCCTGTCATAGACTACTTTAGACCCTCTTGAAACGGCTCCTGTTTCTAAAAAATAAATTCCCAGACGATCGCCTCCCCAAATAATCTTATCTACTCCTACGCCTCGTTTTCTCATTTCCATCATAGCACACTGCCCGATATCATTCAAAGGAAGTCGGGTCACAAAATCAACAGGAATGCCATAATTTGCCAGTGACACAGATACGTTGGATTCACCTCCTCCGTACACCACGTCAAAGCTATTCGCCTGAGAAAATCTCAAAAATCCTTGTGGAGAAAGCCTTAGCATTATTTCTCCGAATGTGATTACTTTTTTCATTTTTATGTAAGTTTACAATTGTCAAACTAATTTTATAACTCCAAAAAGTTTTGGCAAGTACATCGCCAGTTCTGGAATATAGGTTACAATAAATAAAACGGCTATCATCACTGCCAAAAAGGGTAGCAAAGGTCTGATTACCTTGGTCATTTCAACACGAGCCACCCCACTTCCTACAAAAAGAAGCGTTCCTACAGGAGGAGTACACAGCCCAATACACAGATTAAGCACCATCACAATCCCAAAATGAACCGGATGAACCCCAAAAGAGGTTACAATCGGCAAGAAAATAGGTGTAAAAATCAAAATCGCAGGAGTTATATCCATAAATATTCCTACAATGAGCAAAATAATATTGATAATTAACAAAATCATTATCGGATTGTTGATATCTCCAAGCAAATGTTCTGAAATCAGTTCAGGAACGTTGTTAAAAGCAAACAACCACGATAACGCCATTGACGTACAAATCAAAAACATTACAATTGCAGTGGTTCTCGCACTCGAAAGAATAATTTTTGGTAAATCCTTCAGTCGAATTTGCCTATAAAAAAAACTCAACAACAAGGCGTACACAACTGCTATAACAGCCCCTTCGGTTGCAGTAAAAACCCCCATAACGATACCCCCAACCACAATAATAATTAGCAAAAGACTTAAAAATGAACGAGAAAATGTTCTAAACAACCTCCTAAAGCTAACAGTTTCTCCACTTGGAAATTTGTTTTTCACAGCAAAATAACCCGCCACTAGCATCAATCCCATTCCTAATAATATGCCCGGAACATACCCAGCCAAAAAAAGAGCTTCAATAGAAGCAGCTCCGCCACTCGCCAAGGCAAACACAATAAGAACATTGCTAGGCGGAATAATAAGCCCCACAGTTGAAGCCGTTATGTTTACTGAAGCACTAAATGTTTTTTTATATCCTTCCTGTTCCATTCGATGATTTAAAATTCCTCCGATGGCAGAAGCAGAAGCCACTGCCGAACCTGATACTGCTCCGAAAAACATTGCCGACAGAATATTGACGTACAGCAATCCTCCGGGAAAACTCCCTACTAATGATTTTGAAAAGTCAATCAACCTATTAGCTATCCCTCCCTGATTCATAATATCACCAGCGAGAATAAAAAAAGGAATTGCTAAAAGAGCAAAACTATCCACCCCTGTAGTCATCCGTTGCATCACAGTAGTAACCGATGGCAAAAACGGAAGATGAAGCAACATAGTGAGTGTCGTAGCGATTCCTACACTGTACGCCACTGGTATTTTCAAAAACAGTAAAATGAAAAGTACTACAAAAAGAAAAACAATTCCAAGCAATTCCATAAATCAATACGTTTTTATCTCAAAAAGATTTTAAATTTTCTTGCTTACCTTCTTTATATAGACTCCTAAGATGATACACACAATAGAAAATTATGATAAGTCCGCTCAATGGTACTACGCTGTAAATGTACCCGATAGGGATATTCAATGTAGCAGATACTTGCCCTAATTTCAAGGTGATATACATCAAATTACTCCCTCCAACAACCATAATTATCAAAGCAAATAATAAAATCGTTATTTCAATCAAGAAATTCATCACTCGTTTTTTCGTATCACTCAATTTATTAAAGAAGTAATCAATCGCCATTTCTCCTTTATAACTTCGCACGTAAGCTGTACCAAGAATTGCAAGCCAAACTAAAAGGTACCGAGCCAATTCTTCCGTAAAAGCCTGAGATTTGCCAACACTGTACCGAGAGAAAACTTGCCACAACACATCTGCAACCAAAACAACGAACAGAAACACTAATAGTATTTCTAAAAAATGGTTTATTGTTTTGTACAATTTTTCCATAATCATTTTATTTTGACTGTTCAATTTCTTCAATAATTTTCAATCTTTTTTCATCTTTGAAGAAATCCGTTTTAAAAAATTCTGTTTTTGCACGAAATAAATCCTTATTTGGAAAGAAAAATTCCACTCCCGATGCTTTTAGAATTTCCATACTTTCAATTTCAGCTTCTTCCCAAAACTTCTTTTGTTGCTGAGCTGACAACTTCGCTGCTTCAAAAACCCATTTTTGTTCTTGAGATGTGAGTTTCTCCAACGTCTTTGTCCCTATCAGAACCACATCAGGCAAGTAATTATGTTCGTCCAAACAATAATACTTACACACTTCAAAATGCATTGAAGTAACAAATGACGGGGCATTATTTTCAGCACCATCAACAACTCCTTGTTGCAGAGCCGTGTAAAGTTCACCGAAAGCCATCGGGGTAGGAGCCGCCCCCAAAGATTGCACTAATGACACTGAAATTCTATCTCCCATCACCCTGATTTTTAACCCCTCAAGGTCACTTGGTTTTTTAACAGGTTTCTTTTTAGTATAAAAGCTACGGCTTCCCGCATCGTAAAAACACAAACCTCGTAACCATACATATTCTCCTTTTTCCAATAATTTCTCACCTATTTTTCCCTCCAAAACACTGAAAAAATGTTCTTTATCTCTAAACAAATAAGGAATTCCCAACACGAGATATTCCGGAACAAAATTGGACATTGCCGAGGCACTCACCTTGGTCATCGAAACGCTCCCTATTTGAAGCAATTCCAACACCTCTCTTTCTGTTCCCAAATTTCCGTTAGCATAGATATTAATAGACATTTTTCCACCCGATAGAGTTTCCAGATGTGTTTTAAATGCTTCCACACCTTTATGAACGGGATGTGATGTGGGCAGATTGTGAGCAAAAGTTAAAACTTTCACTTCGGTCTCTCTTTCACAAGCAATCATCAGAAGAAGAAGAATCCCTACCAATATGCTATATATTTTTCGTTGGTTCTTGCTCATTTTCAAACCCAAAGTATTTTTTCGCGTTATGATAACATATATTTTCCACTGTTTTCCCGAAAAAATTAAGGTCATTGGGCAACTCGCCTCGGGATATTAAATTTCCCAAAAAGTTACACAAAATCCTTCTGAAATATTCGTGCCTTGGGAAAGAGAGTAAACTCCGGCTATCGGTTATCATTCCTACAAAATGACTTAATAATCCCATATGAGCCAAAGTGCTTAATTGCTTTGTAATGCCTTCTTTTTGATCAAGATACCACCAAGCTGCCCCCCATTGCATTTTACTCGGTGTACTATTTGCATTAAAATTCCCCATCATTGTTGCAAACACTTCATTGTGTGACGAATTCAAATTGTAAGTAATGGTTTTTGTCAATTTGTTTTCGGCATCCAACCTCCCGAATAAAGCTGACATAAAACAAGCGTAATTGAAATCCCCCACCGAATCACACCCCACATCAGCCCCAATTTCCCTTAACAATCTCTGATTGTTATTTCTAACAGCACCCAAATGATATTGTTGTACCCAATTTTTTTCGTAATATTTCTTACCTAAGTACATAAAGAGAAAACTTTTATACTTATGAATTTCCTGTTCGGAAAGTTTTTGTTCATTTCTTCTTTTCTGAAAAATGATAGAAATTTCTTCTTCGATAAAATCCTCCATCAAGAAGGCTCCTCCCAAACCAAAATCGGACAAACAACAACCATTTTCTGCGAAAAAATCAATTCTTCTGTCAATTGCTTTTTGAAAATCTTGCAGGTCTTTTATTTCAAATTCAACAACTAATGATAATTTCTGTAGATATTCCATAAAATTAGGACACTCAATGCAGAAAAGATTATCCGAACGGAAAGCTGGATATACTTTTACGGGTTGTGACTTTTTTGAAATTTGTTGGTGGTACTGCAAATCATCGACTGGATCGTCAGTGGTACAAAGAACTTCAACGTTTTTTTGTTGCAAAAGCTGCATTGGTGTTTTGCTTTGTAACATTGCATTTGCTGATTCATAAATCTTCTTGGCTGTATTGGGTTGTAGCAACTCCTTGATATTGAAATACCTCAATAGTTCCAAATGTGTCCAATGAAATAACGGATTTCCAACTGTAAAAGGAACCGTTTTAGCCCATTGTGCAAATTTATCCGCATCCGAAGCCCTACCTGTAATAAATTTTTCTTCAATGCCATTGGCACGCATTGCCCTCCATTTGTAATGGTCGCCCGAGAGCCAAGCTTGAGTAATGTTCTCCAAAGGAATATTTTCAGATAATTGCAAAGGCGAAAGATGATTATGATAGTCTATAATTGGCATTTTTTCCGCATAATCATAGTATAAGTGCTTTGCTATAGGTGTTTCTAACAGAAAATCTTCAGTAATGAATGTATTTATATTGCTGAAATTCATAGATGTAAACTTTTTGAAATTCCCATTGCCAATCCTCGCAACTCTGCCAATCCTCGCAAACGCCCTATGGCAGAATATCCTGGATTTGTTTTCTTTTTTAAATCATCCAACATTTGATGCCCGTGATCGGGACGCATTGGAATTTTAAAATCCGTATAATTTTGCTCTTTTCTCCGCTTTTCTTCGATAAGAATCTCTTTTACAACGGAGTACATATCTACATCTCCTTCCAAATGATTCGCTTCATAGAAATTGCCTTGCTCATCACGTTTGGTACTTCGCAGATGTATGAAATGAACTCTGTCAGCAAAACATTGCATTATTGCTACCAAATCGTTCTCAGGAATTACCCCCAAAGAACCTGTGCAGAAAGTAATACCATTATGTCGGCTCGGAACTTTTTCAAACAGATAGGCATAATCACTTTCAGTGCTTACCACTCGCGGAAGTCCCAATATAGAATAAGGAGGGTCATCTGGATGGATACACATCAGTACGTTGTTTTCCTCTGCTGTTGGAATAATTTCTTTAAGAAAATATATCAAATGCTCCCTGAGTTTTTCGGCATCTATATGATTATAATTATCAAGAACTTGCTGGAATTGTTCTAATTTATAACCTTCCTCAGCTCCGGGTAGTCCTGCTATGATATTCTGAGTCAGAGATTGTTTTTCTCCTTCTGAAAGTTGTTCAAAATAATTCCTTGCTTTCCTAATTCTTTCTGATGGATAATCATTTTCTGCTTTGGGTCTTTTTAAAAGAAACAAATCAAAGGCAGCAAAAGCAATTGCATCAAACCGAAGTGCTTTTGACCCGTCTTCCGTCTCATAATTTAGATTCGTGCGAGTCCAGTCAAGCACAGGCATAAAGTTATAGCAAACAATGTTTATACCGCAACTTGCCAAATTGCGAATGCTCTGTTTGTAATTCTCAATATGAGTTTTGTAATTCCCGGTTTGTGTTTTTATATTTTCGTGAACGGGAATGCTCTCCACAACTCGCCAACACAAACCAGCATCTTCAATATCTTTTTTTCGTTTTAGTATTTCTTCAACCGACCAAACTTCCCCATTGGGAATGTGGTGCAAAGCAGTTACTATTCCTGTGGCTCCTGCTTGTTTAATATCCGATAAACTAACAGGGTCTTGCGGACCGTACCAACGCCAAGTCTCTACCATTATATACCGTTTTAAGATTTAATTTTACACTCCACTATATGCACTAAATCCACCATCTATGGGAATTACCACTCCTGTGATAAATTTCGCCCAATCTGAAAACAAGTAAACCACTGTTCCGGAAAGTTCTTCCGGCTCGCCATAACGTCCCATTGGGGTATTTGTTATGATTTTATTTCCACGTGGTGTTGCCTGTCCGCTTTTTTCATCAATTAGCAAGAAACGATTCTGATTCGTCAGCAAGAAACCAGGTGCAATGGCATTAACCCGAATACCTGTTTTGGCAAAATGTACTGCCAACCATTGTGTGAAGTTATTTATCGCTGCTTTGGCGGCAGAATACGCAGGAATTTTGGTTAAAGGTGTGTAAGAATTCATTGACGAAATATTAACAATCGCTCCTTGTCTTTTGGCTAACATATCTTTAGCAAAAACCATTGTTGGCAACAAAGTCCCCTGAAAATTCAGTGCAAAAACTCGGTCGAAACCTTCCATTTGTAAACCAAAAAATGTATCTTCCAATCGGTTGAGATATTCTTCGGTAATGAACTCCGTTTGAGTGGTTGCCGATACTGCATTACCTCCCGCTCCGTTTAGGAGATAATCAATTGTACCTAATTCATTATGAATTACTTTCAAAGCCTCCTCTAATGATGCTTTGTTTAAAACGTCTGTGCAAATACCAACAGTTTCTACTCCATATATTTCTTTTATTTCCGCAGCTATTTGCTCAGCGACATCACGTTTTATGTCAAGGATAGCAATCTTTATACCTTGTGCACCTAATGCTTTAGCTATGGTAGAACAAAGTACGCCTCCCCCACCAGTAACCACAGCTACTTTCCCTGAAACATTCAAATTAAATTCATCTTTCATAACATAACTAAATTTTAAGTTTCGTTTTTATGCTGCTAAAGTATTACAAAACAAACAATTATTTAATTACAAATGTTACAAAAACAAGGATTTAAGTTACCAATACCACAACAAGAATTTTCTCAAAAAAAATTTGGTTTACTATAATAATATGTGTCAAATCCCTTTGTACCACAACTTCACTCAAGCGATACAATTTGATTTAATCCTGTAAAATAAACTTCACACCTTTTACAATACCACCAAAAAATTATATCTTTGTATCAAAGAATACAAAAAGTAAGATGGCATATTACCCATCCTACATCAATCCTAAAAACTTAAAGAAACAAACAATGCTTAAAAAGTTTATCATCAGTTTTTTATTTGTAACACAATCATTTTTAGCTATGGCACAGAATACTAATCCACTACTTTGTGACCCAAAAGAGGGAATTTGTGGCGTACCTCAAACAGAAAATAACGTTGTAAAATCTGAACTCCCACAAGCGGAAAAACCCATAACTGTTACCTATTACACCGACCCGATATGTTCTTCGTGTTGGGGTATCGAACCGCAGCTTCGCCAACTCAAATTAGAATACAGTGATATCGTTACTATCAACTATCATACTGGCGGACTCCTACCCGATTGGAGCTACAACAGCGGCGGCATTAGCAAACCATCGGATGTGGCTCATCATTGGGACGAGGTGAGTTTATATTACGATATGCCGATAGATGGCAACATATGGCTGGAAGACCCTTTACAATCTTCTTACCCTCCGTCAATTGCGTTTAAAGCTGCTCAAATGCAAGACAAAAACAAAGCAATTTCTTTTTTGAGAGAATTGAGAGAAATGGTTTTCCTTCAGAAGAAAAACATCACTCAGTGGGAACACATCGCAAAAGCTGCTGACAAAGCAGAATTAAACATCACACAACTAAAACAAGACATTGCAGGCAAAGCCAAAGAGCTCTTTGAGAACGATTTGAAATTGGGTAAAGACTTGGGAATTCGCGGATTTCCTACAATGATTTTCACAGATAAGCAAGGTAATAAAGAAGTAGTTTATGGAGCAAAACCATATGCTTATTTTGAAAAGGCGATACTGAAACTTAATCCCAAAACCACAAAAAAAGAATATAAAAAAGATTGGCAGACACTCTTTGGTTACTACCCTACCCTCACGGCTCGAGAATTTTCGCAGCTCTCAGGAATGCCTCGTAAGGACAGCGAAGTTTACCTCAACCAACTAACCGAACAAGGCTTTCTGGAAAAATATACCACCAAAAATGGTTCTATCTGGAAGAAAAAATAATTCTCAAAAAAAATACGTTTGCTTTTAATAAGGTTAAACGTATTTTTTTATAAGCGTTTTTGCTCATCAACCTGCAAAAATAGAGCTCAGTTTTCATCACTCTAATCTTGAATTTCAACAGAATTATCAAATAAATTTGTTAATTTACACGGCATTTATTCAATAATATTTAAAAAATTCGTACCTTGCTTTCCAAAATACAAATCTTTTTTTATAAAAATATCAAGTCTTGAGCTTCAATTTTCAAATATTAAAAATTGCTAATTTAGTAAGCCTTGTCGTCTTTTTTTGGCATATCTCTGCTCAAGCTCAAAGTAATATCTACGTACAACAACTCGGTACAGAACAAGGACTAAGCCAGAATACAGTAATGGCAATCAATCAAGACAGTCTTGGCTTTATTTGGATTGGCACACGTGACGGACTTAACCAGTATAGCGGAAATAAAATAAAGATACATAAGCATATCTTAGGAGATACACTCAGCATTGCAAGCAATCACATTAATGACATCGCCAACGGCAAAAAGGATAAAATATGGGTAGCACACAACAAAGGTGTGAGTTTATTACATTGGAAGCAAGGTGTTTTCACTAACTATGAAGTAAACGACTCAGACAATAAAGGGATTCGTTCTATATCGGTTATTGACAATGACGTATGGGCGTGTGGCTGGACGGGTTTATACAAATATGACCCACAGAAAAATTCCTTTGAAAAACCCGAAATTATAACTTCCGAAGGCAACATAGCCGATATTTCAGTAACAAAAATTGTAAAATCGCCCCTTAAAAACGAATATTGGATAGCAAGCGTTACCAAAGGGCTTTTCAGATACAATCCCAGTAAGAAAGAAGTCGTTCAAATCGCAGGGAATTTCGGAAATATTACCCTTAGCAAAAACGAACGTATTGAGGACATCGTCTTTCATCCTAACGGAAAAATTTACGTCGCTACTTATAACAACGGTGTTTATCAGTGTGATTCCGATGGATTTCCTGAAAAACATTGGCTTTTTTCACAAAATGATAAGCATACAACTTTGAGTAGCATTCGTAAACTAATTTTAGACAGTCAAGGCAATCTGTGGATTGGTGGATTTCAAGGAGTAAAAATACTTGACACCCAAACAGGTATTCTGCAAGAAGTAACCATTTTCCGCAACACACAATCAATTGATAATCCTTCTGTTCGTTCCTTTTTAATAGATAAAAACGGGTCGCTATGGATAGGCACTTACCACGACGGATTATTACTAAGTGATGATTATCTTTCACGCTTTACACCTCATTCTCTCAATACCAACAGTCATAAAAACTCACACAATGTGGCAAGTGCTTTTGCCTACAAAAGTGGACATTTAATAGTAGGTACCGAAAACGGATACTTAATAGAGTACGATAAAAATCATAAAGTAGTAAGTACAAATCGCATAGAAGGCGGAACCGTTATCAAATCACTCTTCTATGATTCGGTTTCCGACGTATTATGGATAGGAACATTACACAAAGGGCTTTATAAAGAACAAAATGGCAAAATTACGGCTTTAGGACTTGAAAATCTTGGAGTTATCAACAGTATTATAAAAGAATCAGATAACAAATTGTGGCTTCTTTCTGACAAAAGTGGAGGGCTTCATCTTTTCGATAGCAAAACAAACCAGCTAATAGATTTTCCCATAGCAAAAAAATTGCATCTTACTATCGGTAAGAATTTTGGAAAACATTTGTTGAAAATAAACGAAAAAACTTATTTACTTTCAACAATAGGCAAAGGATTAATCGAATTTGAAAATGTTCCTAACGGAAAAGTTGAGCAAAAAATAAAACATATTGATGATGTGAACCACGTTTTGGCAATGGGAGAAAAGTATTTTGTAAGCACCAACGGATTTGGTGTTTTTGTACTGGACAAACATCTGCAGGTTGTGAAAAATTACACAACAGAAGATGGTCTGCTCAACAATACTGTTTTCAGTACGATGATCTCGGGCGAGGACTTATGGGTAAACAGCATCAGCGGAGTGTCGCAATTTACTGATGAAGGATTCCTAAATTATGATATCCGAAACGGGTTTCCTATTTCCGAAATCAACCAAGGAGCTACCTTTCACATTCCTACAAATCCGCCTGTATTTGTTGTAGGAGGAAAGGACCTTTGGGCGTCGTTCATTCCTAAAAAAGTTTCTAAAAACCGGTATAAACCTACAGTATATCTGTCTGAAATAAAGGTAAATAATCATCCTATTGGTTCCCTTTCAGAGTTTGATAATATTTCAGTAATCCACCCTGAAAAAATAGAATTGGCACATAACCAAACAGCTCTTACTCTTGAATTTACGGGCTTAAATTACCTGATGCCTGAAAATAATAATTTCAAATACATTCTTGAAGGATTTGACATTGATTGGCGTTACTCTTCTGAAAGAGGAATTGCAGAATATAGCAAAATCCCCAAAGGTTCCTACATTTTCAGAGTGCAAGCCAGTAATAATGATGGTGTTTGGGGAGAGCAACTCAGTTTCCCTATTGTGGTAAAACCTCCTTTTTGGCTCACTTGGCCTGCTTTCTTGCTATATCTTCTGATAGTTGCAAGCATTGTTTGGTATATTCGCAGGGATATGCTCCGAAAAATTGTGTTTAACCACCGTATCCGACTAAAAGAGATTGAAAAGAAACGAGTAGAAGAGATGTACTCTATGAAAGTGAAATATTTCACGGATGTAAGCCACGAAATATTAACTCCTTTAACACTCATAATCAGTCCAGTGGAAGAGATTTTAGATGAGATAGAACTTCAACCCAAAATGCGAAAAAAACTATCAAACATACAACACCACGGAAAAAATTTATTGCATTTGGTTAACCAACTACTTACTATCAATCGTATTGAATCTAACCAAGAGAAAATCAACAATGTTCCTATTTTATTAAAAATTTTTCTTGAAAACGTCAATAATTCTTTTCATTCGTTGGCTTCCAAAAATAACATCAACTGGCAGATAAATATGCGAGAGGTAACCGAGAAACCTTTATTGCTTGACAAAGAAAAAATTGAAAAGATACTTTTAAATTTACTATCAAACGCCATAAAATATACTCCTGAAGGTGGAAGTGTGTCGTTATTGGTAAAAACCATTGAAAATGAAGACGCTACTTATAATTTACATATAAAGGTAGAGGATTCGGGAATAGGAATTGAAAAGGAATCGTTACCTTTCATCTTTGACCGATTTTACAAAGGTGACAACAAAAAAATTCCGGGTAGTGGCATTGGGCTTTCTTTGGTCAAAACGATTGTAAAAGATTTAATGAAAGGGCAAATAAAAGTAGAAAGTTCTCCGGGAAAAGGCAGCACATTCACGGTTATTATCCCGAATGTAAAAGTTGATGTTTCTGACTCAAAAACAATATTTTACAATGAATCTTTTGTGTTGCCTATGGAACTTACTTCACAATTGGAAACCAATGAAGAGGTTGTATTTATTCCTGAAAAAACCGACAAGAAGAACACCATCCTTATCGTGGAAGACAATGTTACCCTACTGAATTCACTCTCTGAGAGATTGGCTAAAACCTTTAATGTTCTGAGTGTTACATCTGCCGAAGAAGCCCTTGATATTCTACAAGAAGAAGATATAGACATTGTCATTTCGGACATTATGCTTCCGGGAAAAAGCGGAAAAGAACTCTGTGCCGAAATAAAGTCAAGTATCGTAACAAGCCACATTGCCGTAATTCTAATCACAGCCATACAACAACAAGAGGTAAAAATGGAAAGCCTTGAACTGGGAGCGGATAATTATCTGACCAAACCTTTTTCATATAAGGAATTACAAATCCGAATAAACAATATTTTACGCCGCCAGAAAAATCTACGTCAACTTTACAAACGAGATGCTCTCCCCGAAAAATCAGAAAACAGATTCAATAAATTTGACGATGATTTGCTACGTAGAATTGACCTACACATTGAAAAAAACTTGTCAAATCCTGAATATTCAATAGAAAATTTAAGTGAAGATGTGGCATTGAGTCGTGTACATTTATACAGAAAAATGAAAAATTTATTGGGTATTTCACCTTCAAAATAT
The DNA here is from genome assembly GCF_009684755.1 of Capnocytophaga felis. Lineage (GTDB taxonomy): Bacteria > Bacteroidota > Bacteroidia > Flavobacteriales > Flavobacteriaceae > Capnocytophaga > Capnocytophaga felis. Next base: position 48,493 of record NZ_BLBC01000012.1, on the reverse strand, counting down.
ATGAGGGACTTCCGCTTAAAAAAAGCTGCCGACATCCTTTCAAAGGAAGAAATCCGAATTGTGGAACTTGCCGATCAAGTAGGATTTCAAGACGCAAATTATTTCTTAAAATGTTTTAAAGAAAAATATGGAATTTCCCCCAAAGAATTTTCAAAAGGAAAAAAATAAATCTATTCAAAGTATCCCCATAAAAACTGAAACGGAGCAGAAAAATCAACCTTCAACATCGAAGCCTCAGCACTAACAAGAGTACCTTCTCCTGCAATTTTCACAAATTTTCTGTTGGTTATTTCTCCCAAAGGTAATTCAAAAGTTGCCTCGTTTTCAGCTGTATTCTCTCTGAATAATAACACATATGTTTTTCTGTTTGCATAACTCACAAAACCCGTAAAATGGTAACCGTTAGGCATTTCTCCCAACGGATGAATTATACCTTTTTGCATTTCACTTCGTTCTTTTTTCCAAAGATTTATCAATTTCACAACCGAAAAAGCCTCATCAGGCAACCCTGTAGCTTCCATCCACGCCAAAGGCTGTCCCATCATTGTTATAGCAAACTGATAATCAAACGGTATTCTCTGGGGTTTGAGTACATCATCCTCAGGGTATTTGTTATTATTTCGCCATTTATTAAGCCATTCTATTTGAAAGCGTTGTATGGGAACGTATTTAGCGAGCGTCCACACGTTACGCAGAGTAAGATGCGGATAGTAATTACCCCAATCCGTATAACGATTTTCTAAAAAAATATTACCAAAGTGATTAAAGAAAAAATAACCTCCACGTTTTCCTGCTGTAACGTCTATATTAAACTGCAATCCATCACTCTGTTTTTGAGCCATTTGCAGCATTTTATTTACGTTATTTTCAGATTTTTTGTTACCAATACGCAAACCGTCTATCTTTATCCACGACACTCCGTGTTGTTGGTGTAATTTCAGCATAATATCTTTATCCCGCTCCCAATTAGCATAATCATCGTTTTTGGAAGGATTGAACCACAATCCCAGTCCAATTCCCAGTGATTTCGCCTTTTTGGTTATTTTTTTCAAACCATTTGGAAAACGTGATGTGTTTATCTCCCAATCAGATTCTTCCCAATCATCCCAACTCATCGTATTGCTTTTTGTAGCTGAATTGCTTGATAATCCCTTTTGCCAACCGTCATCAATTTGGTAATGTGTAATACCAAGTCGAGCTGCTGCATCCAATTCGCCCAAAATGAACTTCTCATTGATTCTGCTATCGCGATTCCTATCTCCCCAGGTGTTCATCGTGAAGGTATTATCTGTTTCGGGAATATATTTGTGGGCGTTTAATTCGTACCTTTTATAAGCACCCAATGCAACGGATTCATTTTCAGCATACATCAATGAAAAAATACGATAAGCCTCGTGCCATACTGGTGTTTCTTCAAGCAACTCAATCCCAGGTGAATATACCTTCATCCCCGAAAAATCAGTACTAAAATCAAACCCTAAGTAGGCAGATTGTGCCTCCTGCAAAGGAGATAATTTTACCACCAAATGGACATAGGAGGTGTGATTATTTTCTGCAATAAGCACAGACCCCTTGTAATACTGAGGTTTACGATACGGCAATTCCTCCCGAACAACGGTTATATTACTGTGATGGTCAGTAGATTCTTGAAAACCAACCACTTTTGTCGTAAAATGAGGAGTTGAAAACGGCATTGAAAAATAGAAAGGCACATTGGCACTAAGCAAAGTAACGTCTTCTATGGACTCTGTATTAAATGTTTTGAATGATTTGAGCAGAGGAGAATTCCCCTTAATCTGAAATCGCCATTCAATTCCAGGAGAATTGTCATAAACTCGCAAACTGCGTATGGTTTCATAATCATTATAAACACTATGCAAATCGATTTGGCAGTAACCTGAAGTTCTGTCCGTTGCACCAACTTGATGTATTTTGTACGAAAAGTTTAAAGGAGTTTCGGTAATTGTTTGATTCGGAATCGGAACAGAAAATATGTCAGTCTTTGAATGACGTAACTTTTTGGCTTTGGTAAGCCAAAGTGTGCCATCTTTCCACTGATACGTTTGCTCACTCATTCCGTCATTTACAATCAAGGTTTTGGAATCTTGCCATTGGAACACAGCGTTTTGAGCCCAACTACAATATATGATTTTCATATAAAAAACAAACCCAATGACAAATAATTTCCGTAACATTACTTTCTGCTTTTTTTACGAGATTTTTTTATTCCTTTTTTCTCAATCGTGAATTCATCTATGAGCGTATTTGTCTCACTCATAGCCTTATATATGATTTTATTTTTTGTAATTTCAATGTACTGATAAGAACTTACATTTGAATACGATACGTCCATCCAGTTCTGTTTATCAAGGTTGTAATATTTGTCCCCGACAACTGTTACTGTAAAAACAGGTTGTGAAGGTCTTTCTTTAGTTCCTGTTCTGCTTTCCAGTCCTCCCCTTGCGTATGTGTGGTCGTGTCCCTGCAAAACAAGCCCTATTTTATCCTTATATTTTTCTATCACAGGCAACCAATTCTCTAACAATCCTTTATTGATACGATTTCTCGCCCCTGAAAAAACAGGATGATGTGCAACAATAATCACCCAATCTTGTTGAGTTTCAGACAGAATTTGTTCTAACCATTTCCCTTGCTCATAAATCTTTTCATTGGAATTCATTACGATAAATCGCACAAATCCATAATCTAAATAGTATTGTCCGGCTTCCCAAGAGTATGGATACGGAAAAGTAGCCGACCAGTAATTAGATAATTTTATTTTTTTCCCTTCCAGATTTTTAAGATATTCGTGATTTCCGGGTGCTGCAATTATAGGAATCGTAGCGTTAATGTCAGCTGTAGAAGCGTGCCATTCTGCCCATTCATAATCGTTATTGGCGTGATTTATCAGGTCGCCCACGTGTACAGCAAGTTGAGCCTTTCCAAACTTCCTAAAAGCCTCTTTGTAAATACGTTTGGCGTGTTTGTAAATACCGTTTTGAGTATCACCAAAATAGAGTATCCTAAGCGTATCTGACTGATTGTGGTGAACATACGTGTTCCAAGCACTCCAATAAGGAGATTTTCCTACACGATAACGATACACGCTATTTGGCTCCAAATCTGAAACAATTGCTTTGTGATAGTGCATCGGGTAATCTTTATACTGAACTACTTTGTAAGATGCGGTTATTCGTTTGCGATTTTCTTTAGGAAAAGAATAATCATCTCCTTTAACAATTTCCAAAGTTCCTTCTTTAATCAAAGTATCCGTACGCCAAACCACAGCAATTTCCCTATTGTCAGAAGCTACCGGAATCAAGGTTATCCTATCAGGAAGTGATGTTGGACGATGTTCTAACAATGGATTTTCAGGCACGGAAGACTCTTTATCCCAACGTGCTTGCAATTCTGTAGATATTTGTGCAAAAGCACATTGAAACAGCAGAAATAGTAAAAAAGCTACTAATTTATTTCTTTTCATTTTCATTTGATTTAGTAAGGAGATAAGGCAAATTTTAACCTTATCTCCTGTATAATTGATTATCTTATTGAACCATCAGGATTTTTTACCCAGCCTTTTGTCCAATCTTCAGCTTGATTTTTAATAGCTCCTACATAGGTTGCCGGAGTAAAGAACGTATCTAATGAAGCAGGGTTAAACTCACTTACCTGCTCGTTATCAGGAATAAAATCAGCAATTCCGATACCTGCAATGACTTTAAGTGTGTAGGTTTTATCTGCAAGTTTTACTGCATTATTGTGGAAAGGATTTGCTGTAATGCTTCCATCTGCGGTGCTAAAAGTTCCAGCGAATGCTTTGGCTAAATCTCTGAAAGCATCTGTTTTTACATTGAACACATAAGAGTACGCAAAAACAGTAGCTCCTGTCAAATCAGTAATACTGACACTATCGGTGGCACGCACCCCTCTCCTTGGGAAATTGGCAATGATGGTGTTATACACTTTCGGAGCTGAATTAGCTCTCATTCTCATTCCGTGTGTTTTTTCTACATTTTCGCCCGCTCCTAACAATGTTACATTTGAAATGATTGGTTTGGCTTCCTCCCTAATTGTAAAGTCATCATTTTCACCAAATTGAGCAGAATTCACAGAAATTACGAACTGTATTTTTCCTTCGTACTTATCTCCCAAACGATATGAACCACCACGGCAATCAGTTGCTACCAAATATTTAAGCTGGGCGTTTCCGTCTGTTATCATAAAGCCTTCTTTTAAAGAATTAAACACCTGAATATAACTAATTTGGGTAGCTAATCCTACATCCGATAAATGAAAAACACGATCTCCTCCATACTCTAAACGAAGATAATTTATCTTACCGCTATCCGATTGTGTTCCTGCCCCAAGAATCTTGAACTTTTCCCAATCTCCTGGCGAAACCGATGAAGCATCAGAAAGAATCTTAGAACTTGTAATGACAACCGGATTTGTTGCCGTTCCCACAATATCAACTTTTCCTTCAACATTGATTGATACTTTTTCCTTAGCTTCGGCATTCATATAAACCTGCACTCCTTCTTCTATTCTTAACAAAGATCCTGCTTCAAAAGTTAATGACGAAGGTACAAAATAGTTCCGTCCCTTAACAAGTTTTACATTTTGCCCAGCGGGTACAATCCCATCTACGCCAATCTTCAAGTTAAAAAGTGAAGTTGAACCCACAGTAATTTTATCATACAAAGCGGTTTTGAGTACTACAGAAACTTCGGGACTATCAACCTCATTCTGGTTAACTAAAACAAAGCCATATTTAATCTCTTCTCCTTCCTCCTGACCTACGGCTAAAGGTTCGGTAGTGTAAACAAACTCAGAGGCTGTGGCGTGCACCGGAAATTCTCTTAAAAATCCTCCATTTTTCTTAACCACTACTGATTTAGCTCCGCCATCTCCATTGAGAGAGAGCTTTATCTCGGTTTTTTCTCCGGGAGCCAAATCAACCACTTCTGAACTTTTCACGGAAATCAATGGTGCTTTGTATTCCGTACTATCCTTCTTGCAGGAAAAAGCTACAAATAGTATTCCAATTAGTGCTCCTGCATACATAAAAAATTGTCTTTTAGTTCGTAACATAATATCTTTTTTTTGATTTTCTTTTCTATTGTCTTAAAGAACCATCATAGTTCTTAAACCATTTCCCTCCCTTAGTCCAATCACTTGAGGGATGTACTGCACCAATATAAGGAGCAGCAACAAACCAACTTCCCACAGAAACGGGGTCAAACGCACAAGGTAAAGCTCCGACAAAATTCTCCCGAGTGATTCCCGAAATAGGATTTTCCGATAAATTATATTTACCACTTTCAAAGAAAAAAGTTTTAGCTTCCTGTTCCCAATTTATTGCATTGTTAAAAGAATGAACATTGTCAATCTTTGTGTTTACTCCCAAGGTTTCCAACGGAAGGTCTTCAACACGCACCCCATCACTGGGGAATTCGGTAACGATGGAATTGTAAAACAACCCCTCAGCCCCTCGCCGAATACGTATTCCGCGACGAGTACCAAATTCAATACCTCCGAAACCATTTCCGATTAAAGTTACATTACTTATCTTAAAGCTGGTACGAGGTTGTTTATTAAACATCGAATTATCATTACGGAATTCTATTGAACGAGCCTGATTCCAATAATTAATAGGGTTTAATGTAGCTTTTATATTGGTCTGGAAAAGCCAAAATTGCCCATTACCTTGCCATCCCTCATCTGCCCAAATACCATATCCTCCGTGCTGTATACCAGCTATGTAACGTAAAGAAACTCTCCCGCCTCGTAACCGAAAAGCATTATTATAGGAGTTGAATGACTGAACATATTCAATAGTTGTTCTGCTCCCTACTCCGTTGAGTTGTAGTGAATGTAATCCTCCTTTCCCCGTGTATTCTATTCGTACGAATCGAAGGGTTCCGGAATTGTCCGCAACATTCGTACCTCCATACCTGAAACCATCTAATAGCACAGTATTTGCCGCATTAGTAGGTGCTGAACCGTTGAGGTAAACCCCACCCCAATCCGAAACAGCAGCAGTACCCGACAGTACTTTATCACTGGTAAATACAATGGGTTTGTCACGTGAACCTGAAGCTATGACCTTCCCTCCTCTCATAATCACTAACTGACTATACTTATCATTATTGAATGTTCTGAAATATACAGTCGTTCCTGCTTCAATAGTGAGATTCGCTCCTTCATCAACGCTTACAATCCCATCAATAAGCCACTTTTGGTCATTAGTTAGTGTTATATCCTTATTGATTCTGCCTGAAATTTTCTTAAACGCGTTTCCTCCTATTGAAAAATCAGAAATTTCAAAAGGCTGTGCTACCTTAATGGTAACTACTGGTGTAGCGACGATTTTCCCTTGCTTATCCTCTAGTTTGAAAACAATCGTAACCTCTTCTCCCAAAGTAGCCGTTGCAGATACTTGATAAATATATTCGTAATTGTAAGTGAACGAATTTTCTGGCTGTTCTGTTGCAACTACTTTTCCTGCAACAAGCACTTCTATTTTGTGTACTCCGGCAGGAGCTTCTGCTACAACATTGAGGAAGACCTTTTCCGAAGGCTCTCGGGCAATGACCTCTCCGTCGTAATTTTCTATCTCAATTGTGGCACTCGAAAGCTCAATGATTTTTTCTCTTTCGCAAGAAACCATCGCAAGGGTAGAAAACATAATAAATATTATAGTCCTGATTTTCATCTTTCTATATTTTTAAATCTATTTTACAACCTAAAATTTATTCCAAACCTTGATGACCATCCAAAGTAGGCAATCCTTGAAATTTGACTTGAATTACCTTGATAACGAACTGATGGTGCATTAGTTAAATTAACAAACTCAGCATAAAGACTTATTTTTTTACTGATTCGTTGTGATAGATTGACATCTAACTGAAATCGTTCGTCTTGAATAATATCATCATTTTCGCTACTGGCTACCGAATGGATATATGAACCATTATAATTGAGACTGCCCTTACAAGAGAAACCTTTATAGTCCCAAGAAAGAGAAATATTTCCAGTATGAAGTGCCTGCCCTGGCAAACGCATATTGGTTCTGTCCTGAGTATTTGCCTTACTTCCTGTGTAAGTATAGTTCAGATAAACACTAAGCCCACTCAATGCTTTGGGCAGAAAATCTAACTTTTGCATCAAATTAAACTCAAAGCCATAAACCGTAGCTTTTTCTCCATTTTGTTCCTGACGAAACTCAAATCCTGCGGTTTGAGGGAAGCCCGGATAATCCTCTAACAGAGAAGGAACGATACGCGAAAATTGAAAACGACTAATATCTTTGTAGAACAATCCTGCAGAAATAATTCCTCCCGCTTTGTTGTATTTCTCAAACATCAGGTCGATATTATCTGAAAGAGAAGGTTTTAATTCAGGATTTCCTATAAACAGCCTTGCCACATCAGCATCGTAATTTACAAAAGGAACAATATCCACAAAATTTGGCTTGGCATACGATTGGGTATAAGCGGCACGAACGTTGGTAAACTCTGTTAATCCGTATTTTAACTGTATATTAGGTAGAAGAAAACCATACTTTGTACCTCCACTGATGGGAGTTGCAATCACTGTTGTTCCGGTGCGTTTTACGTCAAAAGCGTGATAAAGCACATCATTGTATTCATACCTTAAACCTGCAATAATAAGTAAATCTTTCAGCTGAATACGATTCATAACATAACTTGCATTGACATTCTCTTCTGCTTCGTAAGTATCATTTTTAGACAAGCGTTCGGCATCCCAAGAGTCATCTCCTTCTACGAGTAGCCTTCGATAGGTTTGCAAATAACTTTCAAATTTATCTCGGTCTATCCTTGGTCCGAATTCATATCTGTTATTGAGAAAGTTAGTAGGTTCTTTGTTACTTGCCACGTGAGCGAAAACTTCCTTGTGATTCAACACTTTATTGGGATCAAAAAACGAAAAAACGTGATTATCACGAAACTTTTTGTTTGTTATCTTCCGAGCCTTCCCTCCAAATTTGATATTTCCGCTGTAACCTTTTAAGATGTAATCTTTACTGACATTGAATTTCCCTACCAAATTAGATGCCTTAGTGTACTCGCTGTCTTCTTCATAACGTCTGAAATCATTCATCAAGAGTGGATTTTTCAGTTTATAAGGATATTCAGGGCGTAATTGCGGAACTTCATCCATTATTCCGCGTTTGTTGTCGGCTACGATAGTAATCCCATCACGTGAGAAATCCCCTCGCGTACTCGAATAATCTCTTCTGGAAGAGGTATAGAATGCCCCCCAGTCAACCATCCAGCCATTCAGATTGTGATTCCCCTCCAAATTAAAATTATGATTTTTCTTTATTTCTTTCCAAAGATTGATATCCCTGCGGATTCTTCCATTGAGCAAACTATCGTGCGAAATCCATTCAGAGGAACTTCTTTCCAAATCGAAACGCATACGATTACGTACATCATCGTCTTGCCGATAATTGTACATATAATTGAAGATTATTTCGTGATTTTTCACCTTATAATCAATGGTAGTTGTCCCTCCTACACGGGTACGCTTATTTTCTGTTTTACGGAAATGATAATATTCGGGCATAATCAAGCCTTCGTTCACCATTTTTACTTTCTTTTTGACTCCTGACCAAGTGGCATCCATTCTGTCTTCGGAATTGTTATTGCTGTAATAACTTCCACTCAGCAAAATTCCTAATCTACCATTACTATATTTTTCATCGGTAAAAAATCGTCGGCTAATTTGCATTTTCCCGATAGAGTTCAACTTGCCCGAAAGGTCATTAAATCCTTTCCCCAAGTCACCTTTCAGCTGTAACTTAATGGAACGTGCAGTAGGGGTTCGCAAGTTGATATTTCCGCCTATGGCATCACCATCCATATCCGAAGTTAAGGTTTTTGTTACCTCAATAGCTCCTAACTGGTCTGCGGGAATTAAATCAAGACCTTCCGTTCTGGAACCGCTTTGCTGCACAGAAGATAGCTGCTCGCCATTGATACTGATGTTAGTAAAATGCTGAGGTGTTCCCCTTATGGAAACCGTTGCTCCTTCGCCTTTATCTCTAGCGATATTAATTCCCGGCAAACGTTGCAAGGACTCCGCCACGTTTTTATCGGGGAACTTCCCGATAAGGTCTGCCGAAACTACATTTTTTATGTTGTGAGCAACGCGTTGTTGGTTCAGTGCCTTCTGTTGCCCTTCAAAACTGCCAACTACAACCACCTCACCAAGATCAAGATTACTGGGTTTGAGTCGTATTTGCAAGTCAGTATCTTTATCTGAAGGCATTTTTACTATTTTTTGCTGTGTTTCATACCCTAAGCAGGATAATGTTAGGGTTGTTTCGCCTTTTCTTAAATTCCCCAAACGGAATTTTCCTTCCAAATCCGTGGCCGTTCCGTTAAAACTTGCAGCATCATACACACTAACTCCGGGTAAAGGTTCGTTGGTGGAACTATCTACTATTCGTCCTTTTATCTCATACGTTTGTGCTTTAACAGCTAAGACACTTATCAGTGCAAACATTATTAGTAAAATATTTTTCATTGCTTTTTTATTTTTTGTTCTCCTTGAGTTTTGTCACCGCTAAGTTAATTCGACATTTTGAATAGAACTATGATTTATGTTACTTAAAACAGAATTTTAGTTACATTATGCTTATTTTTATAATTTTCTAAACTAAAAATCAATACTTCACTCCCCTAATCCGAATTCCGCTAACGATAGGCTCTCCTTTTATCGGCTGAAACTTAACACTTAATCCTTTATTATCCAAAACTTTAACTTTGAATGTAAGCCTATAAGGAACATTCAATCCGTAAATCGCTCCCAAATCTAATCTTTCCTCAATTAAACTCTCATTGGCAATAATATTGAATATGCGTTTATCGGGTTGATAGATTATTTCTTTATCTTCATCGGCAAAACGTCGGGACTTGGGCACGTATTCAACCATCAAAATTTCGACTTCATATGTTCCCTTTGGTACATCTGCCTTAAATTCTGATATGTTGGTGCGGATAGCCTGATATAAAGGATCTTCCTCATCAACTGCAAGAATGTCTTCTTTAGTTCCTATTTTACCCCCGATATAGAGTTGTGTACCTCCGATAAATCCAAAACTTCCTTCGGTGTATTCCTTCTCAGGAAGCCAATATCGTTCTGTTCGTGAATCAATAAAAGCATAATTGGCTCCCAAGTTCATTGCAATGTCCACCTCTTCACTGAACTTAAAGCGATACGGAATTAATTTTGTTTGAACCATTTTGTTTTGTATCCTTTTCCCATTCTCTTGCAAAGACAATTCGTATTTGCCTTCCGGAAGCAATAGCTGCCACGTAGCTACTCCATCTTTAATTTGACTTGTTTTGTGGAATTGGTTATTTACAAAAAGAGAAAGTTTTTCGTGATTTGAAAAAGCATACAAATGAACAGGAATAAGTGTATCGGAGGGTAATGTAGCCACGTGTGTCCAAGTCTTACGAAAAGGATAACCAAACCTTGTTACAGGCTCTTTCATCAATAATGCCTGCATCAGATAATAGGCATCTTTTGGCTTGCGATTGTGTGTTACCAAACCTTTATTGTTCATATGTGAAGTGGCATCTACACGGCGTTCCGAACTAAAATCTATCAAATTCCAAAGAGCTCCTCCTGAAATGTAGGGACGTTCAAGGATTTGAGAAGTTAAAGACTGTGTGAAACGAACTTGCTCCTCCATAGTGAAATCAAATTTTTCAGGTTTTTCGGAATAAAGACGCACATCTGAGCCTGCTCCATATTCACTTACAAAATGAATTCTTTTAGGATATTTTTTATGTTGTTCATCCATATACTTGCCAAAATCTTCATAGGTGTCATAATACCAGCCGTGATACAAGTTCCAACCTGCAATCATTGGGATATCTCCAATTCCTGATTCATTATAAAGCGGATAATTGTGCATCGCAATTGCTGTATAACGATAAGGATCTGCTTCTCTGGTCAGATTTTCCAAATGCTGTGCAAGCTCAAGGGTGGCTTTGTTACGGGCAGGAAGCTCCTGCTCTGGTTTAAAACGATGTGCCCAATAAATCTCGTTCATATACGCCCATATAAATATTGACGGATGATTATAATGCTGCTTAATCATCTCTTTAAGCATATTTTCAGCATTTTGGACGTGCTTCTTACCTATTGTTATTTCGTTTACCAGCGGAATTTCCTCCCACACAACAAACCCCAATTGGTCAGCATTATCAAGAATTTCAGTTGCTTGCGGATAATGTGCATTTCTCAAAAAATTGGCTCCCATATTCTTTAATAATTGCATATCTTGCCGATGCATATCATCACTCAGGGCATTGCCATACGGGATTCTATCCTGATGCCGGTTGGCTCCCATTAATTTTACACTCTTTCCGTTAAGAAAAAAACCTTCATTCGCATCAAAATGGAACCACCTGAAACCTAAGGGCTGTGTCAAGTTATCAAGAATTTTTCCCTTTTCCTGCAAGCTACTTTCTAAATGATAAACCACAGGATTTTCAGTACTCCACAGTTCAAAATTCTCAATCTCTTTAAATGTTACTTTAAATGTCATATCTGAGGCAGCTTCAAGAGTTACATTGCTTCTTTTTTCTGCCAAAACAGATTCTACATTCTTTTTAATAAGAGTTTCTAATAATAATTTTACTTTACGATTGCTCTTGTTTTGCAAATGATACTCAACCACAACCTCAGCTTTTTTCTCAGAAACTTTGGGTGTTGAAATATAAATACCTGATCCTCCGTAATCAGACATACTAAAGTGTTTATCTCCCGTGGTAATTAGGTGGACAGGGCGATAAATCCCTCCAAAAAATGTAAAATCTGCTGACAAGGGAGGAATATACTCATTAAAACTGTTATCAACCTTTACCGAAACATACTGCTCCCCCAATAAGTTCAAGAAAGAAGTCAGCTCAATATTAAAAGAAGTGTATCCTCCGATATGTTTCCCGACAAATTTCCCATTTACGAAAACTTCTGTAACTTGATTGGCTCCCTCAAACTGCAAAAAATACCGCTTCCCAACCTCTGGAGTCAATTGAAATTTCTTTTTATACCAACCAACACCTCTGTAATATCCCCTCTTACCATCAGCAAGTACATCTTTATCGTTCCACGTGTGAGGTAACTGTACCGCCTGCCAACCAAGACTTTTATCATCAGGAAAGATTGCATCTCCAACACTATCTTTTTGAAACAACCATCCGGAATTGAAACCAATCTTTGAGCGTCCGTTAGGGCGAACTTGGGCATTTAACGTGAAATTACTACAAAGCAAAATCACCACCATACAGACATATTTTTTCATAGATTTATTTTTTGGCTAAATTACTTCAACATATGCAATAAACTTATATCAAATGTTACGAAAAAGAGGAATTGTGTTACTCTTTTATTAATCTACCAAAAATCAATTTTATGTCCATAAAAATCGATAAAATAAATTTTTTACATATCTGTAAGTAAAAATAATTCTACGTACTTAACTGATAATCAAAGAATAATATATTTTTCAGTTTCAAAAACACATTTCGTTACAGAAGAATATCGTCACAATAACTCTAAAACTCAATGTGATAAAATTAGTATTATCTGCAAAAAATGTTCTTGATAAGCCACACCAAAAAGGGATTTTCGGCTAAGGAATTCCAACGAAGAGATTCGGCAGGGTCAAATTCAAACACAATTAGGACTGAAGGATTATGAACGGCTTGGGAAATGATTCACAAACTGAGAAAAGCGATGAGAAATCGTGATAAACGCTACACTTTAGAAGATATAATTAAACTTGACAAAAAACATCTAAAAGCATAATCACCTTAAATGCAAACTAATAACAACAAAAGAGAATGTAAATCGGAAAAAAGAAACGAACTTTAAAAAGCAACAAAGAAGTACAAAAAAAAGCCTTCCTTAAAAGGAAAGCCTTCCATTGGTTTACTATAAACCCGTGTAAAAGTATTTACACAAAACAACACAACTAAATTTTATCGCGGTCTGGACGGGACTCGAACCCGCGACCCCATGCGTGACAGGCATGTATTCTAACCAACTGAACTACCAGACCAATTTACATTAATGAATATCTCATTTCATCATTGCGGTTGCAAAGGTAGTACAAAATTTTATTTCTGCAAATTTTTTCGTAAAAAAAATGACTTTTTTTTCATTTTATTTATTAACCATCTGAAAATCAGAAATTGGAATTTAAACAATGAAATGCATTTTTTCTACTTGACATCTGAAGAGAAGACAAAAAAGAATTTTTGCACCTATTAAATTAAGTAGTTTTTATTGGTTGAGGATACATTTTTCCTTAGATTAAAAAATTATTTTGTTACTTTTGCAAACAAAAGAATTAAGCATACTATGCTCGAACAGATAAATCTAAATTACGAAAAAGTAGTGTTGGTGGGCATCATCAACCAATTGCAAGACGAAGAAAAATCAAAAGAATACTTAGATGAATTGGAATTTCTTACCTACACGGCAGGCGGAGAAGTTTTAAAACGATTCACTCAAAAGTTAGATGTTCCGAATCCGAAAACCTTTATAGGAACAGGAAAAATGGAGGAAGTACAACAGTTTGTGGAAGAAAATGAAGTCGGAACCGTTATTTTTGACGACGAACTTTCGCCCGCACAACAGAAAAACATCGAACGTATTTTGAAGGCGAAAATCCTCGATCGAACCGGACTTATTTTGGATATCTTTGCACAACGAGCACAAACCAGTTATTCCCGAACTCAAGTAGAATTAGCTCAATATCAATATCTTTTACCTCGATTAACCGGACTTTGGACGCACCTTGAACGTCAGCGTGGAGGAATTGGTATGCGTGGCCCCGGAGAAACCGAAATCGAAACCGACCGCCGTATCGTACGCGACCGCATCGCCCTTTTGAAGAAAAAACTCGCCACCATTGACCGCCAAATGGCTGTACAACGCGGAAATCGCGGGGCAATGGTGCGTGTGGCACTTATCGGATATACCAACGTTGGAAAATCCACATTAATGAATGTCATTAGCAAAAGTGAGGTATTTGCCGAAAATAAACTTTTTGCCACTTTGGATACTACTGTACGGAAAGTGGTTATCGGGAATCTTCCGTTTTTACTATCTGATACTGTAGGATTTATCCGAAAATTACCCACGCAACTTATTGAGTCGTTTAAAAGTACGTTAGACGAGGTTCGTGAGGCGGATTTACTGCTTCATATTGTGGACATTTCACATCCGAATTTTGAAGAACACATCCATTCGGTAAATCAAATTCTCGCAGAAATTAAAAGTGCTGACAAGCCTACAATTATGGTTTTCAACAAAATAGATGCTTACAAACATCAAACCATAGCAGAAGACGACCTCATTACCGAGCCCACCTCCAAACATTTTTCATTGGAGCAATGGAAACAAACTTGGATGAACAAAGTAGGCAACGATGTGCTTTTTATTTCGGCATTGAATAAAGATAATTTGGAAGAATTCCGCGAAAAAGTATATGCCAAAGTACGAGAAATACACATCACACGTTTTCCGTACAATAATTTCTTATATCCAGAGTTTATAGAAGACGACACAAATCAGGATTTATAACGCGCACAATTTACAATTATTTAGGTATTTAAACAAACTTATGTACTTAGCTTGGTAAGTTTTAACCATTTGATAAACTACTGTATTTAAAACTGTTACCAACTTTAACGTTAAAAAAACAGCATATTTTTTGATAAAAGTGGCTTTTTAGAAAAAAGTTTATTATTTTTGCCCCCAGTATTTATAATTAAAAAAAGAAAATTATGTCAGACATTGCATCAAGAGTTAAAGCTATTATTGTTGATAAGTTAGGTGTAGATGAAAATGAAGTAGTTGCAGACGCAAGCTTCACAAACGACTTAGGAGCTGATTCATTAGACACAGTGGAATTGATTATGGAGTTTGAAAAAGAATTTGATATTCAAATCCCTGATGACCAAGCAGAAAACATTTCAACTGTTGGTCAAGCAATCAAATATATTGAGGAGGCTAAACAATAATTTTTTAAGTTGTGAGCTATGAACAGTGAGCTGTAAGCCTTGAACTGTAATTTTTTAGAGTTATAGCTTATAGCTTACTGTTTTTTTATTAAATTAATTTATAAATTTGTTTAATTCTATGAAAAACAGACGTGTTGTAGTAACAGGCTTAGGTGCTTTAACCCCAATTGGAAACAACGTTCAGGAATATTGGGAAAATTTGATTGCAGGTACAAGTGGAGCAGCCGCCATAACACATTTTGATGCTTCAAAATTCAAAACAAAATTCGCTTGCGAGGTAAAAAACTTTAAAGTGGAAGATTTTTTGGACAGAAAAGAAGCCAGAAAATTAGACAAATTTGCACAATATGCTCTTGTAGCTTCAGATGAGGCTATCAAAGATGCTAAAATTAATTCTGAAACCATTGATAAAGACCGAGTTGGTGTTATTTGGGGTTCAGGAATTGGAGGATTGGAAACTTTTCAGGAAGAAGTTACCAACTTCACAAAAGGTGACGGAACGCCTCGTTTCAATCCTTTTTTCATTCCTAAAATGATTGCAGATATTGCCTCAGGGATGATTTCCATACGTCACGGATACAGAGGACCAAATTTCACGACCGTATCTGCTTGTGCATCAGCAGCTAATGCAATGATTGATGCCTTGAATTACATCCGTTTAGGGCACGCAGATATCATTATTTCAGGAGGTTCGGAAGCAGCAGTAACCATCGCAGGAATGGGAGGTTTCAACGCTCTTCACGCACTTTCCACACGAAACGATGAACCAGCGAAAGCCTCTCGACCGTTTGACGCAAATCGTGACGGATTCGTACTTGGAGAAGGAGCAGCTGCAATAGTTTTGGAAGAATACGAACACGCAATCGCACGCGGAGCTACCATTTATTGTGAATTAGCTGGTGGAGGACTTTCGGCAGACGCCCATCATATGACGGCACCACATCCTGAGGGATTGGGAGCTAAAAATGTGATGCTTAACTGCTTAAGAGATTCGGGAGTGCAACCAGAAGAAGTTGACACTATCAATTTACACGGAACCTCTACTCCTTTGGGTGATATTGCCGAATCAAAAGCTGTATTGGATGTATTTGGGCAACACGCATACAATATCAACCTGAATTCTACAAAATCAATGACTGGGCACTTGTTGGGTGCAGCAGGAGCTGTTGAGGCAGTAGCTTCAATCCTTTCTGTAAAGTATGGAATGATTCCTCCAACGATTAATTTTGAAACACCCGATGAGAAAATTGATCCAAAATTGAATTTCACTTTTAACAAAGCTCAAAAACGCGATGTGAAAGTTGCGATGAGTAACACATTTGGTTTTGGAGGACACAATGCATGTTTGTTATTCAAAAAGATATAAACTTTGATTTGTGTTTAACTTAAAAAAAATATTCAATTTAACCCGTTTTAACAAGAAAAAAGACGGGATTTTTTATTCCAAAATGAAAGCTCTTTTAGGATACTCACCCAAAAGTTTATCCATTTATAGTGAAGCTTTTACACATCCTTCATACCAATATAAGAAAAGTACACGCAAAAGTTACGAACGATTGGAATTTTTGGGAGATGCTATTCTGGGAGCGGTTATTGCTGATTACATTTTTAGAAGTGCTCCGGATGAGGACGAGGGATATCTTACAAAAATGCGTTCCAAAATTGTGGAGAGGCGTAACCTTAATCAGTTAGGTGAAGAGTTGGGTTTATTGGATTTTCTTCGAACTAAACTCACCCCTAAGCAGTTAGGAAATAATATTACCGGAAATTTATTTGAAGCTCTTATAGGTGCAATTTATTTGGATAAAGGCTATACGGAATGTTCTAAATTCATCGAGAAAAAGTTAATAAATCCTTATATTAACTTAAAAAATTTAGAGGAAAAGATTATCAGTCATAAAAGCCTTCTTATTGAGTGGTGTCAAAAACACAAACGAAGTTTTACTTTTGAAACTGAAGAAGATACAGAAGACAGGTCGGACATTCGTTATTTTGTAGCTAAGGTGTATGTAGAGGGTTTTTCTGTAACAAAAGCCAGAGCGACATCTAAAAAGAAAGCCGAAGAAAACGCTTCAAAACGTGCGTGTTACAAAATTCAAGGAAAAAATTATTCGTTAAAATCATAGTACCTAATTTTATTTTTTATAATTTTCAAGAGAGAAAAAGATGAAATAATTTTGCCTTTAAAATGTTTCGCTTTCTTTTCGTTATAATTATAACAAAATAAAATGTTAAAGAATAATTAATTTATGGGTTAAAATTGCTAACTTTGCTTTCGCAATTTTAACGATCATAACATAATGAATACACAAAAAAGTTACAAAAAAGCATTTATATTTGTTACTGCATTGTTTTTTCTTTGGGGATTTGTTACCGTATTGATAGATTCTCTCATTCCGCGTCTTAGAGATGTTTTTACATTGAATTATTTTCAAGCGGGAATGATTCAGTTTGCGTTCTTCACTGCATATTTCTTGTTTTCTATTCCGGCAGGATTTATTTTATCAAGAATTGGTTACCAAAGAGGAATTATTTTAGGATTATTGACAATGGCGGTAGGTTGTTTTTTATTTTATCCGGCAGCCTCACAGCGTATGATGGTAGTTTTTATGTTGGCAGTATTTGTATTGGCTAGTGGGATTACTTTCTTACAAGTAGCTGCTAATCCGTATGTATCTGTTTTGGGAGAGGAGTCGGGGGCTTCAAGTAGATTGAATTTATCACAGGCTTTCAATTCTTTAGGAACTACGATTGCTCCCATTGTTGGTGCAATTTTTATTCTTAGCGACAGAGTTAAAGGAGCCGATGAGATAAAAGCATTAAGCCCAGCAGAGCAAGAAGCCTATTTTGTATCGGAAGCCTCAGCAGTACAAACTCCTTTCATAAGTATTGCTGTTTTCATCATTATAATGGCATTGATTTTTGCCTTTGTAAAATTACCAAAAATCATTGACGAAAGCAGTAGCACAGGTTCTACCAAAGGGTATTTTTCTTTGTTTAAAAAACAAGGATTGATGTTAGGAGCTGTTGCCATATTCTTGTATGTGGGAGCTGAAGTAGCAATAGGAAGTTATTTGGTTAACTATTTTGTTGAAATTAATATTGCGAAGGAAGTCCTTGAGAATCAAGCAATGCGTTCTATAATTGTAAGTTTAGGAAAAGTTTTTGGTGAGCAAGACCTCACAAGTAACGACCCTAAAGCTGTGGTAGGTATTTTTGTTACATTTTATTGGGCAGGAGCAATGATAGGACGTTTTGTAGGAGCATTTCTCACAAAAATTATCGCTCCGGCTAAGGTGCTTATTTTCTTCTCAGTGATTGCTATATCTTTGATATTGATATCAATAAATACAGATGGGTTACTCTCAATGTGGAGCATTTTATCAGTAGGATTATTTAACTCAATTATGTTCCCAACTATTTTCACATTGGCCTCAGAAGGGTTGGGAGAGTTGAGACCTCAAGCATCAGGTATTCTATGTACGATGATTGTAGGAGGGGCTATCATTCCGCCACTTTTCGGATTTTTAACGGATAATATTGGGTTTAAAATGGCTTTCTTGGCATTGGTTGTTTGTTATAGTTTCATCCTTTTCTTCGGATATTACAAACGATTTATGAAAGTTTAGAATTGAAAATATACATTTACCAAAAAATAAATCCCGCTTAAAACGGGATTTATTTTTTATGCTTTTATTTATTAATCATTTTCCAGAGAGTATCTTTTAACTGTTGAATACCTTTACCCGAAACAGATGAAATAAACAAAAAAGGAATTCCTTTTAACGCAGGTTTTATTTCTTTTTCAATATCGGCGGTGAGTTCATCATCAAGCATATCTGACTTTGAGATAGCTATAAGTCTGTCTTTATCAAGCAGTTCAGGATTATATTCTTTTAATTCATTCAGTAAGATGTGATACTCTTCCACAATATCTTTACTATCGGCAGGGATTAGGAAAAGTAGTGTTGAATTTCGTTCGATATGCCGCAAGAAATAATGTCCTAATCCTTTCCCTTCAGCAGCTCCTTCAATAATACCAGGAATATCTGCCACCACAAAAGATTGAAAATCACGATGTTCTACAATCCCCAAATTAGGCTTCAATGTTGTAAAGGGATAATCTCCAATTTTTGGCTTAGCAGAAGTAATCACTGATAATAAAGTCGATTTTCCTGCATTTGGAAAACCAACAAAACCTACATCAGCAAGAACCTTTAATTCCAACAAAAGTTCCATTTCTTCACCAGGAATGCCCGGTTGAGCGTATCTTGGAGTTTGGTTGGTAGCACTTCTGAAATGCCAATTACCCAAACCTCCTTTTCCTCCACGCAAGGCGATAATTTCTTGTTTATCTTCCGTAATTTCGAACAAAACTTCATCCGTTAGGGCATTTTTCACGATTGTCCCTAAAGGAACTTCCAAATAAACATCTTTACCATCGGCTCCCGTACTGCGATTCGCTCCGCCACCCTCACCGTGTCCTGCCCTGAAATGTTTCTGGAATTTGAAGTGAATAAGCGTCCAAAGATTTTTATTTCCACGGATGATGATGTGTCCGCCTCTTCCGCCATCTCCGCCATCAGGTCCGCCTTTGGCAACGAACTTCTCCCGATGCAAGTGCATAGAACCCTTTCCGCCATTTCCCGAGGCGACAAATACTTTTACATAATCCGTGAAATTTCCTTCAGTCATAATGTGATTTATAAAAAACGAACAATCCCAAACATTTGAAAATAAGATTGTTTTTCCAAAGGTTTGGGGCTTGTCCTAATATTTTCAATTTTTATTTTAGTCCGTCAATGGCGTTCGAAAGTCGTGTGGTAATTTCTTCAATTGTTCCGATGCCATTAATGCTGTGATATTTATCTTGTTTTTTGTAAAACTCAATAAGCGGAGCAGTTTTTTCGTTGTATTCTACAAATCGGTTTCTGATTTTATTTTCATCTTGGTCATCAGTACGTCCGCTTACTTTTCCTCTTTCCAAAAGGCGTTGTATTAGAGCTTCGTCATCGGCTTCCAGAGCTAATGTTCCGTCTATTTTCATCCCTTTTGACGCTAAAAACGCATCTAATGCTTCAGCTTGAGCAATGGTTCTGGGGAAACCGTCAAAAAGAAAACCTTCCGCTTTTGGATTGTTTTCGATTTCCTGCTGTAACATTTGTATAGTTACTTCATCAGGAACCAAATCACCTTTATCCATATACGATTGAGCCAATTTTCCCAATTTGGTTTCGTTTTTAATATTGAATCGGAATAAATCTCCCGTTGAAATATGTACTAAATTGTATTTGTCTTTCAGAAATGCGGCTTGTGTACCTTTTCCGGCTCCTGGTTTGCCAAATAAAACTAAGTTTGTCATCGTTATTGAAGTGTTTAATTGATATACTTGTGGTAGATTTCGTCCTAATTCGTCATAATCAAGCCCATAACCTACAATAAACCGATTTGGAATGGGTAGCCCGACGTAATCTATTTTTAAATCTTTTTTATATGCATCGGGTTTGAAAAAGAGTGTTGCAACACGTAACGATTTGGCTTTTTTGTCTCGGAAAATACGATATATTTCCTCCAAAGTATTACCTGTATCGATAATGTCTTCCAATACCACTACGTCACGTCCTTCCACAGAAATGTCTAACCCAATAAGTTCCACTACTTTTTCAGTAGATTGCATTCCTTGGTAAGAAGCCAACTTCACGAAAGTAATTTCGCAATCCGCTTTGTATTGCCTCACAAAATCAGAAGCAAACATAAAAGCTCCGTTGAGTACAGAAACAAATAACGGACACGTATCTTCCATATCTTTAGCCACTTCCGAAGCCATTCGCTGAATAATTTGCTGAATTTGTTCAGCTTCAATGTAAGGCTCGAATGATTTGTCGTGTATTTTTATGATTTCCATAGAAAATAAATAAAATGCAAAGGTACATTTTTTTTGCCAAGAAGCAAGATGTTTTTTATCCTATTTTTGTAGTTTTGCAGTGCATTATATTCTGAAAAAATGAGCAAACTTCAAAAATTATTCAAACACACACTCATATACGGATTAGCAACGATTTTGCCTCGTGTTATATCATTGATTCTGACACCTTTGTATGTAAATCAATTGAAATCAACTACCGATTTCGGGGTGTATTCGGGTTTGTTTGTGTATCTTATTTTAGGGAACGTGTTGCTTTCCTACGGAATGGAGACGGCTTTTTTCCGCTTTCTGAACAAAAAAGAAGAGAACAAAAATAAAGTACAATCCACAGCTCTTACTTCATTATTTTTCAGCTCGTTATTATTTTTTCTTATCGCATTCCCTCTACGACATTCAATCGCTGAGTGGTTAGAATATGATGTAAATCTGATTGGATTTTGTATTCTAATTTTGTTTTTGGACGCTTTGGTGGTAATTCCGTTTGCACAACTCCGAAATGCTGGAAAATCACTCACATACGCCGTGATAAAAATAGGGAATGTTACGGTAAATTTATTGCTGAATTTGTTTTTCTTTCTGGGTTTGCCCAAACTAAATGAAAATCCTTTCTGGAGTTTCTTACAGATTGAAAACCAAGTATATTATATCTTCATTGCCAATACCATAGCAAGTTTGCTTACCTTTATAGTATTGCTGCCAATTTACTTTCAGATTCGGTTTGGTTTTTCGTTTGCACTTTGGAAACAGATGCTTCGTTATGCGTTTCCGATATTAATTGCCGGAATTGCTTTTGCCGTAAACGAAGGCTTTGACAGAGTGTTTTTGCGTATGTTACTGCCTTTTGAAACCGCCGATGCTACCATCGGGATTTATTCAGCGTGTTACAAAATGGGCGTTTTTATGACACTGTTCGTAACGGCATACAAATTAGGCGTTGAGCCTTTCTTTTTTAGTAATGCCCAAAGCGAAAATGCACCACAAACATACGCTTTGATAACAGAATATTTCACCATATTCGGGGCATTTATTCTGCTTTTTATCACCGTTTTTACCGATTTTTTCAAACTTATCCTGATAAACAACTCGGCATATTGGGAAGCTCTCTGGATTGTTCCTATTATTTTGCTTGCAAATCTTTGCTTGGGCGTATATCACAGCCTTTCGGTTTGGTATAAAGTAACCGACAGAACCCACGTGGGAGCGTATATTTCCATATTCGGAATGTTCATCACGGTGTCATTGAACTTTCTGTTGATTCCAATATTGAGTTACAAAGGTTCTGCGTTGGCTACTTTGGCTACTTATTTAGTAATGATGCTGACTTCATACTTCATAGGACAGCGAAAATATCCCATTCCGTACAATGTAAAAAAAATCAGTTTTTATTTAGGATTCAGCATCTTAGCATCGTTTCTTTCATTTTATGTCTTTGACAGGAATATGTATATCGGAATTTTTCTGT
Organism: Capnocytophaga felis; assembly: GCF_009684755.1. Lineage (GTDB taxonomy): Bacteria > Bacteroidota > Bacteroidia > Flavobacteriales > Flavobacteriaceae > Capnocytophaga > Capnocytophaga felis. Next base: position 26,028 of record NZ_BLBC01000012.1, on the reverse strand, counting down.
TATTATTGTATATCTTTATCGTTTTTCAGAAAGAAACTGTAATAAAAAAACGCTTAAAATCTATTTTAACAAAAAGATAATGAGGAAATGATAATCAAGATTAAGGCGTGCCAATAAGTAGCTTGATGTCCTCTATCAACATTTCAATTTCTCTGCCTTCCAACCCATTATAGTAAATCAACGGATTTCCATCGGCGTCTTTGCGTGAAACGATATTTCCTTTTTGGTCAACCAATGCAAAAAGCCCCGAGTGTTCAAATCCGTCCAATCCTTTGGCGTTATTTTGTGCGTGAAGATTAAAGCCGTTATTTGCCAAATCATAAATCGCTTTTTCATCGCCCGTAAGCAAATGCCAATGCGGACTTGTGATTCCGTGTTGTTTGGCGTATTCTTTCAGAACTTCGGGCGTGTCATTTTCAGGATTGATTGAAAACGATGCAAAACCGACGTTTTTCCCCTCAAGAGCATTCTGTACTTTTACCATACTTGAAGTCATTATTGGACAGATAGTTGGGCAAGTAGTGAAGAAAAAATCCACAACGTAAACTTTTCCTTCATAATCTTTATTGGAAATCGTTTGATTATTCTGATTCGTAAAAGAAAATTTTGGAGCCTTCCCAATGGTAACTAATTTAGAATCAGAACAACTTATTGAAAGTAGCAAAAAGCATAAAGCACAAAGAAAATGATTTTTTTTTGTCATAATCGTGTAATTCAAATTTATTTAAAATCGTTTTTTGTCATTTTTTTCAGAAAAATGTAACTTTGCAAAGTTAATAAAATTTTCAGATGAATTTACTTCAAGAATTAAAAAAACGTAGCGGGAATACCTGCGAATTATGCGGAGCAACAAACAATTTAGAAATTTATGAAGTACCTCCCACAAGTACAGGCGGATTAGACGGAAGCCTGTTGGCTTGTCAAACGTGCATTTCACAGATTGAAGGCAATGCAGAGCTTGACAGCAATCATTGGCGATGTTTGAACGACAGTATGTGGAGTGAACACCGAGCCGTAAAAGCAGTTGCGTGGCGAATGCTAAACAAACTGAAAGGCGAAGGTTGGTCGCTAGATTTGCTCAATATGATGTACTTAGACGATGAGGAACTCGCTTTTGCGAAAGCTTCAGATGACCACTTAGATGAAAGTGAAAAAATTATTCACCGTGACAGCAACGGAACCATTCTGCAAGCTGGTGATAATGTCGTTTTGATAAAAGATTTAAAAGTAAAAGGGTCAAGTATGGTTGCCAAGCAAGGAACTGTAGTTCGGAAAATTTCATTAGACCGTGAAAATGCACAATATATTGAAGGAAAAGTTGATGGGCAACAAATCGTGATTGTAACACAATACGTTAAGAAAGTTTAAAATCCTTCATTAAAGAAAAACAGGTCGCACGAGTAAAATCATACGACCTGTTTTTTTATGTTAGAAGATTTGAATTTCATCAATAAACATCCAAGAGTCGCCTCCTTTGGGCGGATGCCCCAAGTTTTGAATTTCTAATTTTACAAAACGAACCTTTTGCTTTTCAAATTCAAAGTTGAAATCTTTTAAAACGGCATATCCGTTAGAAGCGTGCGGATGGCTAATTTCATTGATTTTAATGTAATTTTTTCCGTCAGAAGAAACGGAAAGTTCTATTTTTGTTGGGAAATAAATGCCAGAACCCTGATTTTCCATCGCTCCTACAATCACCTTTTCAATTTCTGTATTTTCTTCCAAATCAATTACAACGGAAGCATTGTTTACTAACCAAGCAAGCCATTCTTTGTCGTGGAAATTCTTGGTGCCACGCACGATGTTGGTCAGTGTGCCATCGCCTTGTCCTTGGTAACTCTTGTGATAAACAGGATTGTATGTAACTTTTTTTCCTATTGCTTTATGGAACACAATGGTATTGGTATAAATCACTTCATTAGGTTTCTCATCAAAGAAAACGGCAGCTTTCAGCGTTGTGGTTTTATCTATTTCGATAGGTTTTGTGTATTTTTCCGATTTTAATATATCATTATTTAAAGAATAACGAATGTCGGCGTTGGGCAATTCGCTGCTCAATGTAACAGAAACTTTATTTTCTTGATTTTCAATTTTAGAAGATACTTGGTACATTGATTTGGCGTAATTGATATTCATCAATTCTAATCGGGGAAGTTTTTGTTGAACTCTGTTCATAAAATCGTCCCAATCTTTCAAATCCGAAGCTGTCCAAACAATTTCCGAGAGGGCTAAAAGTCTCGGAAAAATCATATATTCGGAATGTTTTTCGTTAGGAATATATTCTGCCCAAAGATTTGCCTGTGAACCTAAAATTTGTTTTTGTTGTTCTTTTGTTAGCTCCTCTTTATGAAGCGAATAGTTATAAATTTTATTCAAAGGCAAATATCCACCAATGGCAAGCGGCTCATTATCAGGAAGCCCTTGATATTGGTCTATATAACAATCACTTGTGAGAACAACTTCGTGTCCTTGTTCAATGGCTTTTTTACCAATTTCAATGCCACGCCAATTCATCACAACAGCTTGCGAAGGCAAACCGCCTTCAATGATTTCATCCCAACCAACTAACCTTCTGCCATTGGCAACCAGAAAGTTATCAATTCGTTTAATGAAATAACTTTGCAGTTCGTGAGCATTTTTAAGTTTGTGCGTTTTCATTCGTTGTAGGCATTTGGGGCATTTTTCCCATTCGGTATGCGTTGCTTCATCTCCTCCAATATGAATGTATTTACTTGGGAATAAGTTCATTACTTCCGAGAGAACGTCTTCTAAAAAAGAGAAAGTTTCATCTTGTCCGGCACAATAAATATCCGTAATTGGCCAAACACCCCCTGACGGAACGCCGATAGGACGTTTGTGGCAAGAAAGCTCCGGATAAGCAGCGATGGCACTCATTACGTGGGCAGGCATTTCAATTTCAGGGATTACTGTAATACCTCTTTCTTGGGCATACGTTACAATTTCTTTAATTTCTTCCTGAGTGTAAAAACCTCCGTATGTGCCTTTAGCATCAGGCGGATTTGTGGTTCGAGCATTCCAATGTTTCTCTTCCTGATTTACCCGCCACGCCCCGACCTGAGTAAGTTTGGGATATTTTTTAATCTCGATACGCCAGCCTTCATTGTCAATCAAATGAAAATGAAAGGTGTTGAGTTTGAGCATCGCCATTCGGTCAATAGTTTTCAGAATATATTCTTTTGGAAAAAAATGCCTTGCCACATCAATCATTAAGCCCCGCCAAAGATATTGTGGTTTATCTTCGATAGTTACAGAAGGTACAATCCACTGTTTTTGAATGGATTTTGTGCTTTCAATTTCATCAGGAAGTAACTGACGAAGGGTTTGCAAAGCATATACAAATCCGTTGCGGTCAGAAGCTTTTATCACTATTTTTTCACTGTCAGAATTGAATTTATAACCTTCTTTTGGGAGAGATTTATCAAATTCCAGAGCAACAAAATTGTTTTTTGGAGATTTGTTTGTTATTTTTAAATCCCACCCCGAAACTTTTTGGAATTTTTCGGTAAGCAACCTTGCTACATTTTGGAGTGTATCAGAAACAACAAAGGTTGTTTGCGAATTGAATTCAAAATAACCTTCTGAAATAGAAATACTTTGAGGTTTGGGAATAATGCTAATATCTTTTTCTGTAAAAGTAATTTCTTTTGAACTTTGACAACCAAAAACCAGTAAAATAAATGGGAGAAGCAATTTTTTCATCATTTTTGAATATTTATTCATCAGCGAAAGTACTTTTTTTCTACAAAAAAACCTAATTCTTTTGTTATTTTTGCGGTATTCAAAATCAAATAAAAATGCCTATTGTTCAGTCTGCATACAAACCACCGTTTTTATTTCGGCAAACGGATATTGCCACCATCTATTCCGGAAAAATCAGAAGAATATCGGGCATAACTCAAAAAAGAGAGCGATTGGAATTGCCTGACGGAGACTTCTTGGATGTTGATTGGAGCTATTCTTCTCAAAAAACAAACCGATGTATTGTCATTTTGCACGGTTTGGAAGGTTCTGCCCAACGACCTTACGTTTTAGGAACTGCAAAACTGTTCAACCAAAATGGTTTTGATACCTGTGCGATGAATTTCAGAGGATGCAGCGGTGAAGATAATCGTTTGCTTTCAACCTATCATTCGGGAAAATCTTCTGATTTGGAAGAAGTTGTAAAGCACGTCATTGAGCTTGGATATACTGAGATTGTAATAAAAGGGTTTAGTATGGGAGGAAATATCAGTTTGTTTTATGCAGGCACACATCAACTTCCGGAAGAAGTGAAGACGATAGTTGCAGTTTCTACACCTTGTGATTTGAAAGGTTCTTCAGAAAAATTACATCAAAGAAGGAATTGGATTTACGCTCAACGATTTCTGATTACATTGAAAAAGAAAGTCAGAGAAAAATTCAAACAATTTCCTGATAAAATGATAATTTCTGAGATAAATTCAGTAAAGACATTGAAAGATTTTGATGATTTATATACTTCCAAATTAAATGGTTTTGCTGATGCAGCGGATTATTACGAGAAATGCAGTTCACTTGCTGTTTTGAGTCGGATTGGAAAACCAACTTTAATACTGAACGCTCAAAATGATTCGTTTCTTTCCCGAAGTTGTTTTCCGTATGAAATTGCTGAAAAAACACCTCATTTTTATTTGGAAACTCCCCAATATGGTGGTCACGTAGCGTTCTACGACAGCGAAAATGTGTACTATAATGAAAAAAGAGCATTACAATTCTGCACGGAAATAATGAACAAAAACAAATTATAACATTTTAATAACCAGAATTTTGCATAAAAACATATTTTCTGATTTTGAATTTTTATTTTATTTTTTCAGAAAAATTTTGTGTGAAAGAAAATTAGTTGTATTTTTGCACCTGTCTGAAACGGACGGGTCTCATAGCTCAGTTGGTTAGAGCACCTGACTCATAATCAGGTGGTCGCTGGTTCGAGCCCAGCTGGGACCACAAAGAAAATCAAGCACTTACAAATAAATTGTAAGTGCTTTTTTGTTTCTGCGACGAACATTTGACGAACAAATATTCTTCATTTTATCTTATAATAGTTTATTTTTAATTTTGCCTCAAACTTATATATTATGAAAACTTTTTTCTCCATCTTTCTTGTTGTAGACCTTTTTTGCATTGTGTATCTGATAGGGAGAGTTCTCTTTGCTATTGAGCCATTAATAGTAAACTTTTGTACGAAAGAGCGATTTGCTTGGTATGGAACGTGGAATCGGAATAGGTTGTTAATAGTATCATTGCTTTTATTACTATTTGTAGGAATTACAATAAGTTTTTGGGTTTTTAAAAATTTTTTGACCAATAATATATACTTAAGCACTTTTTTGTCCATTATGTTAAAATGTTACATATTCATTGTAATTGAATACAAAATGGACACTCCTTTCAAGCCTTTAAAAGTTTTTTTAAATTTTTATAAAAAACCGTATCAAGAACATTTTAAATTTCAAGAAACAAAGGTTGAAAAAGTTGATACACCACCCATAAATAATTTTCTAATCACCAACACTACAAACAATAATTTTTCATTTCAAAAGACGTATAACACAACTAATATTACTCACATAGAAGCGGAAAGAGAAGGTCATTATCCTTTTCAAATTTTTGAGAAAAAAGAATCTGTTGAGGATATAATCAATTTGTATGGTATAAAACAAACCAAGGATTCAAAAGAAAATTTATCTTCATTTTTCGCAAAACAAAAAGTTTTATGTAAGATAGAATTTATCAATAAAGCCAAAAATGGTTTGGGAGTAGAGTCTATTTTTAACTTTTTTGCAAAATATACATCTGTTTTTGAGGATTACGAATCGAAAACAAAGGGATTTGAAACGTCTCAAAAAGTAGCCGAACTTTTAAATGAAATTGTACTCTCAGTCGACAAGAAAGGTAATCCCAAAGAAAATCCTATAACTCCTCAGAATTTTAATGCTTACCATAATAACATTTGGAAAAAAGCATAATTTTTAACCCGAATCACATCAGTTTTAAATTAATATTCCTATTGTAAAATATTGATTTTAAGAGGTTAGTAAATTATTTAAAAATATCTTCTTCAGGTTTTTCTGCCTTATTTATTTCACGATACTTTTGCTCCGAAACCATTAAAATATCAGAAATAATGAACAAAGAGGTGTTGGAAAAAGCAATCCTATTGCTTACTGAAAACCAAAAAAAATTTAATGAAACCATAATTCAGTTACTTTCACTGGAAATCAAACCTTTCTATAGTAAGGAAGAGGCTGCCCTATTCCTTAACCTTGAGCCAGAATATCTTTACCAACTGAAACATCAGAGAAAGATAAAGGCATACAGGAAAGAAGGACAGCGAAAACTTTATTTTAGGAGGGAAGACTTGATTGCTTACATTCTTTCATCAAGTCAAAATCAGGAGGACGAAGATTTTGAGAACGAAATCGTAAATCACTGGAACAAATAAAGATGAAAGAAACTAAACTTTATCATTCTTCCAGTGCTGGTCAGACCATATATGACCGAGCGATAGCTTACCTAAACAAAAAATACAACATCAGGTACAATAGCATTGCTCTGGAATATGAAATTCAGCTTAGGGAAAATCCCAAAAACTGGGAAATTCTCAATATCAATTCGTTATTGATAGAACTTTCCCAGTCAGGGATAGAAATTACGTTAGCAAAGTTGGAAATTCTTTTGCGAAGTCACTTTATTCCGCAGTACAATCCACTTGAGGAATACTTTGAGAACCTCCCCGAATGGGACAATTTTGATGCTATCGGAGTTCTAGCAAGCTACATCTCCACCGATAATGACCCGCTTTTCCGTTATCATCTGGAAAAGTGGCTTACACGGGCTGTACTTTGTGTATTCAAAAAAGGATATATCAACAAACAATGCATAGTGCTTACATCGGAGCAGAACACAGTTAAATCCTTTTTTTTACGTTTTCTTACACCACCCGAGCTGTTACCGTATTATACTGAAAATATCTCGGTGGATAAAGATGGTATCATTGCGATTTGCAAAAATCTTATCTGCAATTTGGACGAACAGGCAGTACTTTCTAAGGCAGACATAAACATCTTGAAATCATTTATTTCTAAGAGTTCGGTGAACGTTCGTCTTCCGTACGGACGAAAAGCAGAGCTTTTGGAACGCATCTGTTCGTTTGTTGGCTCTACCAACCGTACAGACTTTCTAACGGATGAAACGGGAAGTGTTCGCTGGCTCGTTTTTGAAGTGACGAAAATAAACTTTGCGTATACATCTGAAATTGATATAAATAAAGTTTGGTCACAAGCTTATTTCAATGCTTTTAAGAGAAAAAATTACGATCCGGAACTTACAGTCGAGGACATTGAAATTAATGAAAGGCGGAATGAAAAATATTCCGCAATTAGCCTTGAAGAAGAGTTTATCAACAAGTATTTCGAAAAATCCGAGAATATTGAAGATTTTCTCACCGCTTCTGATGTGATGTTGATAGTAAATACAAATTTAAGGGTGAAACTCAATATTATTAAAATCGGAAAAGTTCTTACGCGTCAAAAATATAAACGCATCAAACACCCGCAAAAACAAACTTACGGATATCTCATTTCTAAGAAGATAGAAATTATGTAAATCCTCTTACCTAAGTTACCTGCTTGCCTTGATTAGATTAATATACTTATTATCAATTGTTTATAAAGGTAGTTTCATTTTAATTTTAGGTAAAAATAGGTAAGAAGGTAGGAAAAGATAGGAAGTTAAAAATAGGGAAAACTTAGAGAAATCAATCTGTTGGTAAGAAGGTAAGATGCCAAGAGAAAACAAATGCAGAGAGAAAATTTTTAACCAACCCTTCTTCTTTCTGCAACCTATACGGAAAAGTTTTGCTTGTTTTTGAGTGCAAAAAGTACCCATTGTTTACAAAAAGCGTGGGGCTTTAATGTAGAGGATGGGTCTTTTTGGTTTTCTCCTATCGTCGAAAACACATTGTAAGTAACTATAATCTAATAATTAGCGATATGAAACAGGATTTTTTAAAAGAATTTGTCACCCAAATTTTCGAGCATCAAGAGCAAAAAAATGCAGAAGAAAAAAGGAAAAATCATTTTCGGGATATCGGTAGGAAAGGAGGACTGGCAAGGAAAAATGCGCCTCTTTTTTCAAAATTGATTTCTGTACGGCTCACCCCAAAAGAATACCAAAAAGTAAACGAAAACGCTCAAAGGCTGAATCTGAAATTATCAAAATACGTCCGATTACTGATTGCGGAAAAAGAACTGAAAATCAATGAATTTAAAACGGACGAAGTGCTTTTGTCCTACGGAACTCATTTTGTAAGGATTAAAAATCTGCTACGAAATCGCGAATTTTCAAAGTTGGAAAGCAAACAAGAAATTTTGAAAGAAATTGAAATAGTTACTAAGCTTATTTATAGATATTTATATGAAAGGGGGCAAAAATAAAAAAGAATAAAATGAATAACTCGGCAACGACTCGAAGGATTTCCAAAATTGCTGTGGAATATAACGGTAACGATAAAGGAACCGCCCGGATGGTGTATAGCAACAATTTACTTTCTGAAAATGCTGAACATCAGTTTAAAGAGATGAAAGCTGTGGCGAATAGAAATCCTAAAGTAAAGAATTGGGCACTTACGGGATATATTTCCCCCGAAAAATCCATCGGTGATGCACTTACAGAGCAACAATTGGTTGATTTGACCTTGAAAGCACTTCGGAAAGTGGGCGTAACGGAAGACAATCAAATTCGGTTGGATATCCACAAAGCGACCAAACAGAAACATATTCACTTTATTGTTAATAGAATGAATACCTGTGGAAAGAATACCATCAAGGCACACAATATCGGTGAACGTTTTGGAGCAGCTGTGCGGGAGGTTTGCAAAGAAATGTATTTAAAAACGGATGTGGAAATTGGCAAAGAAAAGAAGGCAGAAATGCTTGGCGCTCTGAAAATGTGCTTAAGAACCGCCAAAAGTATTGAAGAGCTTGTTGCCAAAATGCATCAACAGGGCTATAGGGTCACACTTTCGGAGAATGTAAAGGTGGGCGTTTCGGGAATGCGAATTGTGAAACACACAGATATTAACGACCAAACACAAAGAGAATATCTGCCGGGATACAAACTTTCTGAAATCACCAATCAATTGAAAATAAAGGATATCAAAGAGATGATAAATAAAAACTCTGAAATGTTTAACGCCCCAAAAAACTTAAAAGAAAAAGGGGAAACTACAGCAACGTATTTTGAAGAAAACTCTGAAGAAAGAGAAAATGGCTTGCTTAAAAATCTTTTGCGCCCCACGTATGTATCTGCTGATGATGAACTTGTTAGAAAGAAGAAACGTAATTTTAAAAAATAAATGGATATGAAAAATTTAATGGAAAACACAATGAAAAACACAGAAAATCAACCTCAGGATGATGGTTTGGAATTGCTAAAAAGATTGATTAAAAGCAATGAAAAGCACATTGAAGAATCTGCAAAATTGACTTCTTTGTATGAGGATTTTTTAAGCCTTTTGGGAGAAAATGAATCGACTCTTAGAGGCACGACTTATTCACAGGAAGAAGTTAAAAGACTTGTGAAAGAAGAAAAAGAGGAACGCATTCGGTTTTTAGAAAAGCTTAAGGCTACCAAATTGGATTTGTCGAAACAGGCTATTGATAGATTAGACCAGTTTGAGAACAAACTAAAGAGTCTAAAAAATAACATCAATGGAAGCATTGGGATTTTGATTCTTTCCATTGTGATTTTGGTAATTACTTCTTTTTCTGCAAAATACTGGTTTGCGGAGAGCGTCAGAACCAAGATGGAAGTCCGTGAAGAATTGCTAAGAGAGATATACAATGAAGGCAAAGGGATTTATGAGAAAACCTACATAAACGATTTGGAAAACAATACAAAGATGATGCAGGAATTTGTGCGAAAGAACCCGAGTGAAGGCAGCAAACTGGTGCATTTCAAATCGGGATTTGATGCGAGGAAGGAACAACAAGGAACAAATAAAAGGTGACAAGTGACAAGTAACAAATAACAAATAACAAGTAACAAAAAAGCAAGTTAAAAAAGTAACAAGTGATAAAAAATCATTAAATTATTTGTTGCGTCCAAACTTAAAAGGTAGCTCTTTCTCTTGTCCGATTTTCTTTTGTTTATCGATTTCTGTTTGCAGATATTTTTGGTATTGGCTGAACATAAAATTGTAATATTCACGAAAGCTTTCTGTCTTTCTTACGGAATTTAAAGCATCGTAATATTGGAATCTGTCTTCTGCAAATACAAAACCCAACGGCAATTGGTATTTTCGCTGTATGAAATTCATCAAAAGCCTTGAAGTGCGTCCATTTCCATCTAAAAAGGGATGAATGTTCACCAATTGATAATGTGCATAGAAAGAAAACTCCAATTGAGAAAGGCTATCTTTTTGACTGTCAAAATTATCGTTTAGTTCTTTGACTAAATTGTCCACTGCGGGTACAACCTTACTGTAATGCATAAAAGAGGCTGAGCCTGCGGCAACATTGGCTTTTCGGAATTCGCCTTTGGAGGTATCTATGGTTCCGTTGATGTTTGTAAAGAGCTCCCCTGTGCATCTCATTACTTTTGCAGCAATTTCTTGTATGAATGCTTTGGATATATTTCGACCGATGTCGGCTTCTTTTATAATGAAATTCAGAGCTTGATGATGGTCTAAGGTTTGGTTTGAAAATAGAATATTTTTCCCTCCGGGAGTGTTGCCTTTTTGTATGAGTTCAATGCATTCTTCGTAGGTAAGGGTAGAACCTTCGATACGAGTAGAATGACTCGTTATGAGGATTTTATGAAACTCCTCATAATTAAAAATATTCTCGATATCTAACCTTTTATACTCTTCTATGGAATCGGCTACCGTCATTTTAAGATTGATGTTTTCAATGTTGGGCAAAGGTAGGGTTTTGGTTTTAATAAATAAAATCATCAGGAAGATTGGTGGAAGATGTGAATGAAATAAATGAAGGTTGTATATTTGGGCGTTGTTAAAGTGGTTAAGATTCATTTTTAGAATTGGTCACAATAGAGGTAATAAGGGAAAAATGATATAAAGTAAGTTCCCAATTTCAATACGTTTGTCTTGGGAGAAATGTTAATTTTTTTGGTGAATGATATCTTTTCTTAATTTTGCCATTGATATATAAAATATTGCTACGATGATTTTCAGCAGGATTGGATATTTTTGTGTCTGTTTTGTTGTTTTTTTTGGTTGTGCTGTAGAGCAAAATATTCCTATTGAAGGTAATTTTGAGGTTTTCGTTGTGGGGGAGCGATATAACGTTCCTATGCGGGTTAGGATGCTCAACAAAGTACAAGGAGCTGACACTTTTAAGTGGGAGTTTCCGGGGGGTAGTTATACTTCGTCGGACGTAATGCATCCTGAAGAAATCGTGTACAGACAGCCGGGTACCCACACGATAACCTTGCATACATCGAATGTTGATGGAGAACAAAAAACATTTCAAAAACATTTTACTGCATTTGCAGAATTGGTTGCTTCTTTTGATTGGCAACAGCAAGGAAGTCTGCACGCTCCTCTCACGCTGATAATGCACAACAATAGCCAAGGAGCAGAGGCTTATCAATGGCATTTTCAGGGAGGTACTCCCGAGTATAGTTCTGAAAAAAATCCGACCGTAGTTTTTAATCAAGAAGGAGAATTTAAGATACGTTTGGAGGTGATTAACCATTCTCAACGCGAAAAAGTGGAAAAAACCATTCGTGTAAATCCGCCTTTGAAGGTTGCTTTTGATTGGAAAAACGAATATTTTGAAAATTACCAAGCTCCCGTACATATTTTTTTGAGCAATCAAACCAAGAATGCTACCTTGGGTTATCATTGGCAGGTTACCGACGGAATTTCTACACAGGAAAGTAACGAAGAAAATCCGAGTTTTTTACTCGCTCGTGAAGGAAAATACCAAATTACTCTGACCGCAAAAAATGATAAACAAACCCTTTCTTTAAGCAAAGAAATCATCGTTGAAAAGGGAGACAATTTGTTGACTTTTAAAGATATAAAATTGGGTGTTAATACGGCTCAAAATTCTATCGGTTGCTTTTTTTCTTCTTATTTGGGAAGAATTTTAACTGCGGAAGAAATTACCCCCGAAACAGGAAAACTCATTGATTTTGTTTATTTTGGGCAGAATTCTTCTTTCTCTTATAATATTTTTCTTTCTCCCGATAAAGTTCAAGAAACCGTTTTCGAAAAAATTGCCGAAGCCACACAAAGCCATTTTATCAACAAGCAAGAAAATGTAGGACAAACCTTATTAGATGTTGATAGTTTTGACCGATTAAGTTCGGGCAGTGCAATTGCTCCAATAGATATTATTTCTCACAAAAATCAAGCTCCTTTTAATAAAGATTTAATTCCCAGAATCGTACTTTTCCAAACTGTTGATGGAAGAAAGGGAGCTATCAAAATAAAGGAATACATAAAAGAAGGTACACAATCCTACATACTGGTAGATATAAAAATACAGAAAATACCGTAATTTCATTTTAATTATGTAACATTATGAAATTAAGGTTTTTGTTTTTCGGATTATGGTTTTTGTCGAGTACTTTGGGATTCTCCCAGCAGATAGATTTGGAGAATATCGGCAGCCGTACTGAAGAAACGCTCAAAAAGAATCCGTTTTCAATTTCAGGGAGTGCCTCTGCCAATGGGGTTTACACATATTCCTCAGAAAATGGGCGAGTTGCACAAAATGCCCCATTCTTATATTTTTTGAGTGGAAATATCAATGTAGGCATTTACAATTGGACGATTCCTTTCAGCTATCGTTTCACCAATCAGGGCAGTAAGTTTGATTATCAAATACCTTTTAAATTCAACAGACTAAGCTTACACCCCAAGTACAAGTGGATACAAGCCCATATAGGAGATGTAAGTATGAGTTTTTCTCCCTACACCTTCAATGGTTTGCAGTTTACGGGAGGTGGCTTAGAGCTAAATCCGGAAAAATTCCCTGTTAAGGTATCATTAATGGGTGGTCGGTTACAAAAAGCCATCGAATATGATGGCAATCCGCAAACCGTGCCTATGTACGAACGTTGGGGCTATGGAACCAAATTGATGTACAAAAGCAATGATGTAGAAGTGGGCGGTATTTTCTTTTTTGCTAAGGATAAACCCAATTCGCTTGAAGTTTTTATTCCTGATGAAAAGAAAATATATCCGTTGGAAAACCAAACCTATTCTCTGTTCGGAAAATACAAACCCTTGCATTTTGTGGAGGTTTTTGGCGAATACGCTCTCAGTAGGTTTTCATATACAAACGAAACGCCCAAAAATTATGCGGCTTATAACACGGGCATCAACTTTTTGATAGGAAAGACAAGTGTTGGATTGCGTTATGAATCCGTAGCCCCTGATTATAAAACTCTTGGAGCGTATTATTTTGTAAATGATATGGAGAATATTACGTTAAATGGTTCGATGCATCTTTTTCAAGGGAATGTAATGATTTCGGGGAGTATCGGAAAACAGCGAGATAACCTCAATGGTCAGAAAATCAAGCAATCCAATCAATGGGTAGGCTCGATGAACGTATCGGCAAAAGTGAATCAATCATTCACACTAACGGGTAGTTATAGTAATTTTACGATGTTTACCAACAAACAGACAAACCCTTTTGAAAAGCTCAACAATCCGCAATTATACGAGCAGCCTCAGGATTCGATTCGTTACAGACAAGTATCGCAAAATGTAGCCGTGAATCTTGCTTATACTCTTTCTGAAAATCAACAATTAACATTGAATTATACGCTCAATGATGTGGTAAATCGAGAGAATGAAATAGTTCGCAGAGGAGGTATTTCCCGATTTCATAACGCAGGAATACATTATTCGCTGTTGTTTCCCAATGAGCAACTTTCCGTAACACCTTCGCTGAACTATACGCATAATTGGGCAGCTCGCGAAAAATCACAAATTTTCGGTCCCTCGATTTTGGTAACTAAAAGTTTTTTTGAAGATAAACTTTCTACATCGTTAGGTGGTAATTATAGTCGTTCTGTAAGTACTCATACACAAGCAAGTACGGCAAATATTCAATTGGGAGCAGGATATTCGCCTTGGAAAAATCACCAGTTTACTCTCAGTGCCGTACAATCTTTCCGCAATAGCCAATCTCAAAACGGTTACCAAACCGGACAGGAAAGCAACATCAGCATCGGTTACACCTATCGTTTTGATAAAACAGAAATTCCTCTGCCTAAGTTCAAATTCAAGAAGAAAGAAACAAGGAATAAGGAAAAAGATACAAGAAACAAGGAAAAAGATACAAGTAACAAGGGAAAAGATATAAGAAACAAGGAAAAAAACACAAGGGACAAGGAAAAAGAGACAAGGGAAAAGGAGAAAGATACAAGGGACAAGGAAAAAGATACAAGAAACAAGGAAAAAGATACAAGAAACAAGGAAAAAGACACAAGAAACAAGGAAAAAGACACAAGAAACAAAGAGAAAAAGAAAAGGAAGAAGAAAAACAATATTGAGAGAGAAAGAAAAATACTTTCTCCTGAGGAAAAATTGGAACAAGATTACCGAATGTTTGTTTTCCGATGCTTACAAAATCTGTATCGGCAGGCACATCAAGCGGACGGTTATTTAAAAAGTAATTTATTTGCCCAAAAACAACAATGGGACAAGGAAAAAACACCTCAGTCGGAAGCCGAATTCCGCAAGGCAGAGCAAGGATATGTCAATCATCTGTGGATGATGCAACAACTCGAAGGGCTTACCCTAAAAGATGTTATGGAAGAAAAAGGTCTTTTGCAAAACTTTGGGCAACTTCACAAAGAAGATATCTACAGAACGTTGCAAAAAGATATTACCTCGAAAGAAAAAATGGATTACATTTCCGTGTTGCTGGCTGATTTTTATCACAAAGCTTTTTCACAAACAGAAGATTAAAAATTGGCAAAAACACCATTCCGTTCTGATAAAAACAAATTAAAAAATATCAAAAAATCAATTAAATGATACCGTTTAGATGTATACTTATTACGATTTTGATGCTCAGCACTGAAATTTTTTCACAAGAAAAAGCTTCATTGCAGTTAGTTAAGGAAACCCAAAGTGATGCCATTTGTTTGCGATGGGCGGTGGATGCACCCCTTGCTTGGCAGAAATCCAATACGATAGGTTTTCGGCTGGAACGCTTTACCGTTTTACGTGACGGAAAGTTGCTATCCGCCCCCGAGCGATTGGATTTGGGAACTTTTATGGTGCCCAAGTTGGAAGCGTGGCAATCGTTAGTGGAACAAAACGATAATGCCGCCATTGTGGCACAGGCTATCTATGGGGAAGATTTTCAGGTAGCAATGAGTGCTAACCAAAATGCCATCGAAGGGATTGTAAATAAAGCCAAAGAGGTTGAGCAACGCTTTTCCTTTGCACTAATGGCTGCCGATTTGGATTTTGAGGTGGCTCAATTCGCAGGTTGGGGATACGTGGACAAACAGGTCAAAAAAAACGAGAAATATTTTTATAAAATTCATCTGTTACCCAATGAAAAGCTCTCCCTTGAAGCAGGAAGCGTTATGGCAAGTTTGCAGGAGTACGAACCGCTTCCCGTTCCGATTGATTTTAATGCTTTTTTTCAAGACCAAAAAGTACTTCTCACGTGGGATTATAAAACGTTGAGCAGTTTGTATAGCTATTATTTTCTGGAGAAAGCGGAAGGGAAAACGGATTTCAAGCCTGTTAGTAAACTTCCGGTGGTAAATATGAATCAAGGTGCTAATGCTTCTTCGATGGTTTATATTGATTCGCTTTCACAAAACGATAAAGAATTTTCATATCGTTTGCGGGGAAAAACCATTTTTGGAAGTTACAGCCCTTACACGGAAGTTGTAAGCGGAAAAGGCATCAAATCCCTCAGCATTGCAGCCCAACTTTCAAAAATACAAGCCATAACGGACAATCAATATCGCATTGTGTGGAATTTCCCGAAGGAAAACGAAAACGAAATCACACATTTTGCCTTATTACATTCTCCCAATGACAGAGAATATCGTATCGTGAAAGATGAGATTTCTGTTGCAGAACGAAGTGCAACGCATTCACCTCCAACACCTTCTAATTATTACAAAATTCGAACCTTTGGCAGAGATGGCTCACAGCAAGATTCTTTTGCAATGCTTGTACAGTCCGAAGATGATACGTCACCGCTTGAAGTGCAGCAACTTATCGGAAATATTGATTCTCTGGGGATTGTTCGTTTGCAATGGAAAGCCAACACGGAAGCCGATTTGATGGGATATTACGTATTTCGAGCCCATCAAAAAGAGGAAGAAATGATGCGTATCACAGGCTCGCACATTACCGACACGCATTTTACCGATACGCTGTCGCTTAAAAATCTCAACGAAAAAATATTTTACGCTGTAACGGCGATTGATTTTCGCAAAAACGAATCCTTACGCTCTGAAATTTTGCAGCTGACCAAACCTGATAAAATCCCGCCTTCAACACCGATTTTTACGACTTATACACAAGAGAAAAACCATTGGAAAATCACTTGGCGGCAAAGTTTTGATGATGATGTAACTTACTATCACCTTTACCGAAAGGAAAAAGAGGCGACACAGTGGCACAAAATCCATTCCGAAAAACACAATCATCAGGAAAGCTATACGTACAAAGAACCAGCAACCCTCTCAGGGACATTTGTGTATTCGCTTAGAGCAGAAGACAGAAGCGGTAATTTTTCAGAATATGCTCCTGTGATTCATATTCATCACAATCCGTTGACGGATACTCGGGTGCTTCGTGGGCTCAATAGCCGTATTGGACAAGGAAAAATAGAACTTCGGTGGGATAAGTTAAAGGTAGCTATCAGTGAAATAGTGATTTACAAAGCCATTAAAGGCGAAAAACCGACCCTCTGGCGAAGTTTTTCCCGGTCTGTAACTTCGGTGGAAGATACCGACATAGCCCCCGATACAACCTATCAGTATCTAATAAAAGTAATCCTGCAAGACCAAAGCCCCACACCTACCCAGAAAATTGAGGTTTTTGTAAAAGATGCTGATATACAATAAAAAAACCTCCCAATTAAATAATTGGGAGGTTTTTGTATTTTAACGATTAAGGCATTACCTTACGAGCATTTTTTTTGTAGATTTGAGTAACAGACCCCATTGTGATTGTTAAAATATCATCTTTAACTGAAAAAGGAATACTTGCTTTTTGACCTCTTGCTTCAAAATGAATTTGGTTGTTTGAAATAGTGTAAGGGACTTTACTTTCAAATTTATCTGTACAAACGCTTCCCTCTTTTTTAAATCGGTGAAGTTCAACATCTTTTTCAGTAAAAAGAAAATAGGTGTACTCTTGACATTCTTCCTTAAACTCTTTACCACCTTCTGATTGTGATTGTAACGCCCACTCGCCAATTAGCGGATTTGGTGCATCATTTTTCTTGTCATCTTTCCCACAAGAATACAGGGAAACTGCCAAAATAGCTACTACAAAAGTTAAAATTTTTTTCATATGAAATTGCTTTTTAAAGTTATTGAGGCAAATGTATAAAAAAAAGTAAATCAAGCAAATAAATTAAGATAAATTTTTTACCTTTGCGAAGAAAACAGCTTAAAAACAAGGACGATGAGAAGAATTGTTTTTTTTATACTATTACTCTCAAACTTATCTTTTTCGCAAGAAGAAAACCCTTTTGCTTATATAGATTTAACAAATATGCATATAATTTCTTATGCGGAAGACCGTTTATGTACTTCAATAACCGAAATCAAAGCTATTTATGAAGGAGGAGGATATGAAGTTATTTTTTATTCCGACGATAATTCCAATAGCAATATATATCCGCCTAATAAACACTCAACTATATTGAAAAAAAAAGTAATAAGAATTGAAGTGTATAGACGGGTTGTTGATGCAAGAGATCAATGGGTATCTACTTGCTGTGATTGCAACTATACCTCAGAAGCTAAAGCAACTAAACCACACACGAATATTTCTTATTGTAAAACTAACTTCGTTCATTTTGGGGAAATCGAAAGTGGTGATAAAGGAGGTAGCCAAGCAAAAGCAGATTTAAAATTCAACTACAAAATCAGACCCAATCACACGCTTTCTTCCGAAAAGCTAAGAGGCACAATTCCCAACACATATTTACCTATCGGGACAAAGGTAAAGCTATTGGCTAAGGAGGGTTTTCCGTCGGAATTGTATAACTATCAATATTCAAAAACCCGCACTTGGAACAATGCTATTGATGATTATGAATACCAGTGGGAAACTTTATCCCAAACCTCAAAATCGTATATTCTCTCAGTTTCCGCCGAAGATATTTTCGGCAATAAATTGGAGGCTGAGAAACATATTGGAGAAACGATTTATTTTCGGGTGGTATCGTTCGATAAGGACAATCCTAATGAAGTTTGCTCTTCTTCCAATGTCATTCCGTTAGACGTAACCATTTCCGCTCCTAAGGTCAAAGAATTTAAGCCCGAGCAGCCTCGTTGCCCCAAAGAAAGCGGAAGCGTTCAAGTGGTTTTAGACAGGGAATTGTACACAAATGAAAAAGCAAGTCTTTCCATTGTTCAGGGTGCGATGGTTAATGGTACATTTAGCAGTACGGGACAGCCTGTTATTTCATATGATAATGAACAATTTAAAGCAAATTTTAAAAACAAAACCATCACCATACCCAACATTGCTTCGCTGACAGATTCTCTCCATTGGTATCAATTGCAATTCATAGGCAAATATCACTACGGCAGAGATTCTATTTCGAGTTTTTCCGATGGTGCGGAATTTGAAAAAACCTTTCGTATTGTAGCTATTCCCGAACTAAAAGCGGAAATTACCTCCAAAAACGACAACAAGTGCTACGGCAAGAGCGAAGGATCTGTAACCGTTTCTGTATCAGGAGGTACGCCTCCGTACAGATATGTAAGAGATGGAAAAACAGTAGCTTTTATGGGCAATGAATTTACCCTTGACAACCTTTCGGCAAGAGATTATACTATCGGCATTTTGGACAAAAATGATTGTCAAATGGAAAATGCTGTTACAGTAACCATTACCCAGCCTGCTGCTCCCATAACTATTCTCAATGAAAAGGAAGCAGAGGACGAAAACGACCAGCCGAATCCGTCATTTTTCAAAAAGGACGTTTCGGGTTTTGGGCTGAAAAACGGAGAAATTCAGGCAATTCTCACTGGCGGAACGCCTTTTAAAGTCCCCTCAGAGCCGTATCAATGTACGCTAACAACTAAAAGTGGCACTACAATCAACACATTTTCAACCCAAACAAATCTGCAAAATCAGTTTGTAGTTCATTATACTCAGCTTGATAAAGGCGATTATATGCTGACCATTACCGACAAAAATCATTGTGTTCTCACGAAAACGATTTTCATTGATGAGCCTGACCCATTGGTAGTTAGCATCTCTGAAAAAACGGCAATTTCGTGTAACCCTGCTAATGACGACCCCAACAACGACCCCAAACTCAATAAAGACGGAGAGCTTTACGCAGATGTAAAAGGAGGCAGACCTCCCTATGAATATCAATGGTATCGTGTTGAGGCAGGAAATTCTGAAAGGTTATTGGGTGAGACAGCATCCGTGCTAAAACACCTCACAGAAGGCGTATATCGGGTTGATATTAAGGATAAAAAAAACAATACCACCAGCGGTACTTTTACACTGAAATTTCCAGAGCGATTGACACTTACCACCGAAAGTACCGAAATTCGTTGTTCAGCTCCTACTTCGGGAACGGCTAAGGCATTGCCACAAGGGGGAACGCCTCCTTACACCTATCAGTGGAGCGATGGGCAAACCTCCCCAACCGCTATGGGGCTTTCGGTAGGGAAATATTTTGTGGTGGTGAGCGACAGCAAAGGCTGTTCGGTGCAGTCGCAAGTGGTACTCTCGTATCCAGAAGTGGCAAAGGTTGATAGCGAGCAAATTACCCACCTTACCTGCTATGGTGATAATAACGGAAGCATTGTCTTAACCACCTCAGGAGGAAAAGGTACGGTAACCCATACGTGGTACGACGCTTCGGGGAGAATGCTAACCAAAGGCGTTTCTAAAGACGGAAAAAGCGTGAAAAATCTTGTTGCGGGAACTTACAAAATTGTACTTCGTGATGAGGGGGATTGTCCGCCTATCGAAAAAACCTTTGAAATTACCCAGCCTGAAAAATTACAACTACGCTTACCTACAGAGGTTACACTTTGTCAAGGGGATAGCCATACATTTGAACTGGACGGACAAATAGCCGGTGCTACGTATCGTTGGACGGATGCCTCAGGAAACTTGCTCGGCACGGAAGCTTCTTTGGTAGTACACTTGGCAGGAGATTATTATGTGGAAGCCACTTCTCCGGAAGGTTGTAAAACTTCGGTAAAAACTGCTGTAAAACAAAGCTCTCAGGTATTGGAAGTTGATTTTTTAGTGGCTACTACTTCCTACTATGATTATACGTTAAAGCTGATAAATCTTTCCAAAAAAGCAGACGCTTTGCAATGGCAATTTCCGGATGATGTGATTGTGATAAATCAAAACAGACAAGAGGCGGAAGTACGTTTTCCTAAGGAGGGGATTTATCGTGTGGGACTTAAAGGTACACTGGGTGAATGCCAAAAAGTGATTGAAAAACAGCTTTTTGTTGAAAAAGACCGTGTGGGTATCTCGCAAGGAGTACAAGTGCCAAAAAATATCGAATCGTTTTTAATTGTGCCCAATCCCAATTCAGGTTCCTATCAGTTGCATATCAAACTAAATAAGGTATCAACCATTCGGGTACGACTGATAGATATGTTAGGGAGAGAGCTTTTTGCCCCAGAGGAATTTTCAGAGCAAACCGATTTTATACTTCCTTTTAACAAACCAACCCTTTCTGCCGGGCAGTACATTATACTGATAGAAGCAGCAGGTGATGTACTCTCACAAAAAATGATAGTGAAGTAAGAAATTAGGGATTAATAAGTTCGCAAGAAAGAAGAATAACTTTTTTTTTCTTTTCTTTTGCTCGATTTGAAAAATACAAACACATAAGAGAAACAATGCGTTATATTAAATACGTCATATTGGTATGGATTGTTATCCAAAGCTGTTTTTTAAAAGCCCAGCAGTATCCTGTGGATGTGCAGCTTTTTGTGACGCCCCCGTACCAGCAGAGTTTACGAGACTATTGGGCTACTTTTGAACCTAAAATGCAGGTCTATCTGCTTTTGAAAGATTTGAATAGCCCCGTACGTAACGTGGCACTTCGGTTTTCTTTGGAAGATATGCAGGGACAACCTCTGGCACAAACCGCTTCTTATGCTTCCCCTTTTCAAACACAACTTACCTCTGGGGTTCGTAAAAATTTTTCCAATATTGACCTCAAAAGCCTCCTTGCCTTTGAAAACTTACAGGGAGTTTCCGAGAACTTTTACAATGACTTATTGCCAGAAGGAGCTTATTTTTTCTGTTTGACGGCTTATGATTTGGCAACACAAATGCCTCTTTCTGCCAAAGCCCGAACCTTAATACAAATACGTCGCTATACTCCTCCACTGCCCACACTTCCCGCCCAAGGCGAAGTCATTGCCAAACAGAGCCAATTCCAACACCTTGTTTTTCAGTGGATGTTGCGAGATCCGGCACCCTTTACGCAGTACGAATTTACCCTGAAAGAGGTGTGGGACAACAGCCTAAATCCTGAGGAAGCCTTTATTTCAGGGAGATTGGTCTATCAAGGCAAAGTACCTTCCAATACGATTTTGTATGGTACAGACAAACCCATACTGCTGGAAAATAAACGTTATGTATGGAAAGTACGTGCCTTTACCCAAAACCCGAACAATCCTAATCAGAGGCAGTCTTTTTTTCATAACAACGGTGAATCGGAAGCGTTTTATTTTGATTACGTAAGCCATTGCGAAGCTCCGAAGTTTTTGACAGCCATCACCAAAGATAATACCGCCAATATCCGCTGGAGTGGCGAGCCGGTGCGGGCAAACACTCACTCAGGCGAAAACGGAGGTTTGTATAAAATTTTATATCGTGAGAAGGGAAAGAACTGGAAATCACAGATGTCCAACCACCCGCAAGCGACCCTTACAGGTTTAAAACGCGGGAAAAACTATATTTACAAAGTGGGCATCGCCTGCGGATTGGGCAAAGCGATGGGCAATGTGTTTGGCGAGCAGACATATTTGTACAGCGCTGAACAAGAGTTTGTTACTCCTCACAAACAAAACGACAGTACCAGTGTGCAATGTGGGGTAAAACCTGAGATACGCATTAAAAACCGAGAGCTTTTGCAAGAGGTTTTGGGCGTGAACGAAACCTTTATGGCGGGCGATTTTCCGGTAACCGTACTTAGAGCTACGGGCAGTAATGGAGTTTTCTCAGGAGAGGGCTACGTGCAAGTGCCGTATCTGCTCGACACAAAAATCAAAGTGAAATTTGACGAGATAAAAATCAACTCCGAAAGGCAACTTTTTGAGGGAAAGCTCGTTACGACTTATGATAAGACGGAGCAGAATATTTTTGAAGTTCCTACTTCGGATTTTTTTGAAAAATGGTTTACAATAAACAAAAAAATAGGCAAAATCATTCACGATGGAATTATTGATTCGATTGAAATACAATCATTTAAAAATCTAGTAAAACAGGAAAAAGATATTTTTTATCAAATTCCTAATACAGAGGAGAATCAAGATATATTAAATATACTTCAAGAAAAAAATGAAGTAAATACATCTTTTACAACCGATTATTTAGAAAATCATTCTTTGGAAAAAGAAATAGCTATACCCAATAATGTTGTAGAAGCTAACAAAAAAGCAAATGATGTTATTAAGGTAACTATTATTTCAGAAGAAGGATTTGAAAAAAGCGTAGGTAATGAAATATTTATCCCTAGTTATTCAGGAATACCTATTAAATTTATAGAAAAAACAAGTGGTATAAAACTTGATCATAGAGGAAGTGTTGTTTCTTTTAAGATAAATGATCAAGTTTATGTTGCTACTATTTCTTTGAATAAATTTTATGGCTATTTTCAATATGAAATAGTTGATAGTTTAGCTCAAAATGGTAAAAAATTTATTTTAACAGAGGAGATAAACCAATTTTTACAAAAGAAAAAATTTAAAAACTATACGATAGCACGGCACAATGATAGTGTTATTTCCTTTGCCAAAAGAATTGAAGGAAAAGCAATAGCGTTAGATTGCCTTTGTGAATATTCTTGGAAACAAGAAAACACGCCCAAAAGTATTGAAATTACATTTAATTCCAATAAAAATGTAATTCCTGAAAACGCTATTACAGAAAATTGTCAAGGTGTTGCCTGTGAAACCCCAATAAAAAATGGGTTAGGAACTATTATTTTTGTGGCATTAACTAATGATAATACACTAAAAAAATATTGGCAAGACACTAAAAACTTAAAACAACTTGAAACTCTAAAACAATATTTAGACCAAAAAACACACGAAAAAACGTATGCCATTTATGACCCTGAGAGTATTTTAGACAAACAAGCCCAAGGAAGTAATAGTGCTTACATTCAGTTTTTTAAAAAGAATAAGATTTATAACCTTGATGATTTTAAGAAAATTCTGAAATACGAAACGTCTTCCAGAGATGTACCCGTTATATTTTCTACGGTGGATTTATGGCAGGATATTCCTAAATCATATAATGCTCATAGTAAGGATTTTCATCGTAAAAATGGTCACAAATATGAATACTCCTTTGCTGATTTGACCATACGCTATCGATATGTTTTTTTGATGAGCAATGGTAATCAAACCATTACACGTGTTATAAAACAAAGAGAACGTGAGGGTATAGCCGAAGCAATAAGCACTCACGACGGATATGAGCAATATGTAGGGAAATATGGGACAGATAGTGCTATTTTCTTTTGGATGGAAAATTATTTTATAGAAGTAGCTGACCCAGTACAACTTACACAAGCTGCTAAAATAGTACGTAGTTTTCTTAAAACAGGAGATGACATTGTAAAGTTTTCTAAGAAAAGCCTTGCGAACAAAAAAGTTGTTAATGAACTTTTTGAAAAATGGCAAAAAAACAAAAACAACCTGCCTGATGATTTTGTAAAAGAACAAGATAGGATTTGGAGAGAAGCTGGATTTAAGGGAGGGGGAAAACCCATTGTAGAGGATGTTGACAAAGTTATAAATAAGGTTCCTACACAGTTAGTAGAAGGAAAAAATATATTTAGGGGATTTGTTGCTGATTATTCCAAAGCAAAATCATTATTTAAGAAGTTTAGAGAAAATAAAATTTATGAGCTTAAGAAACAATTTTCAGGTGCAAAATTATTGGAAGAAATTCAAAAATTTAATCGTAAAAACTTAGCATATTTTGAAGGAAAAATTGAGGGCTTTGATTTCAAATCTTCGGATATAAAAATTAGTGGAAATAAATACAAAGGAGAAAAAATATTTGAATCATATAAAGTTAATAAACAAGGAGGTATTGATGCAGAGGGAGCTTGGAGTAGAGAATTTGATACAGAATATGTAGGATTAAGTGAGATAGCTAAAAAATTAGGAGGAAAAAAGGGACAAGTTTTTGAAAACATTAAAGGTGAAATTACAATAGCTTCAGAATTACCTTATTGTGTGTCTTGTCAAGGGGTAATACAAGATTTTGCAAATATGTTCCCAAATGTAAAAATTAATTTAGTTGATGGGGTAAAATAATGAATATGAATAAAATTATTGATATTGACAGAGAAACACTTCCTTTCTGTTTAATAAAAGAAAAAAGTTTTGAATGGGGTGAAATTTATCAGGAATATATTCCAATTTTTCAGGTGTTTTTCTCTAATGAAAACCTTTCGTTAGAAGAATCTATTCTATTTCTGGGAGAAAATAATTTCAAACAGCAATTACGTTCTTTACATAATGTGATAGTTAATAATGAAGAGTTTGAACGAATTGAAAATTATTGTGGGGAAGAATTTAATCGAGCACATATAATTAGTAAAATTAATTTTTACATAGAAAAAAACGAGAACCTTATTAGCCCTTGGGAAAAATATGATTTAGGGTTACAAGAAATTGATTTTATAAATATGATAAACTATGAAATGAATAAAAAAATGTATTATGTAAAAGAATAGAGATTTTAACTTACAATTCAAAATAAAGACTTCTTTAAAATTAGGAAAAAACACTAACGGAAAACCTGTTGTGGAGGTTGTGCATACAGCAGAGGGAATAAAAACTAACAATTTAAACAAGAAAAAAATATGGGATGATATTAAAGAAACACAACCTCTATACGATGTAAAATCTTTAATTTACAAATCATTTGAAATAAGACGAAATGAAAACCAAAGAATATGGGTTCACGGAAATGCAACAGAACATTTAAGAGAATTAGAGTTAAACATAATGAAAAATACACCTAAAACTCCAGAAGCAAAACGATTGGCTACCGAGTTAATTTTAACATATTTTCACGAATCACTAAAAGAAGCTACTAAAAATGGAATAAAATATGATGAAATTATTAAAATTGGACGATGGGAGTTTAAATTCTCACCTCCAAGAAATAAAAACTTACTACCGGCACTCATTCACGCACAACCTAAATAAAAAATACTATGCCAGAAATTGAGATTACATATCCAAAAATTAAAATAAATTTATTAGAAATAGATGACCATATTCCCTCATTCAAAATATCAATGTATCATCACAATCAAGGAATGAGATATGAAAATTCATACTATTATGAATTTTGGATAAAAACAGAAGATTGGGATATATTCATTAATAATCTTAAAGAAAAAAAGAAAGCTGTTTTACTAGATATGAATGATAATCATAGAATTACCATTTGCAATAGTGTTATGTACTTGAATTTTTCAAATAAAAATGAATATTTAGAGTATAAATCTATTTGTTCTTTTGTTAAACCTGTCTAAACTTTTT
>NZ_BLBC01000011.1 GCF_009684755.1 Capnocytophaga felis | reverse complement strand
ATAGAAATATGAAGTTTTTTTATAAATACTTAGAAAAGCAAAAAAATTATATTCTACAAAGGATAATCATATCTTCAATTAGCTTCATTTTCCCTATATATAATTTGCATTCTTAATTCCTAAAAATTATATTTGCCTTTTAAATTGAAAATTGATATGATAAACAATGAACAAGTTAAGGACTTAGTGAATCGCCTGGGTGCGTTAAGGAGGTATCTTTGACGTAGATGCCAAACGTATCGAAATCACAAATGAAGAAGAAAAAACTTTTGCACCTGATTTTTGGGATAATCCAAGAGAGGCTGAAAAGGTAATGAAGGAACTCAGAGCTAAAAAGAAATGGGTTGAAGATTATGAGGTTTCAGAGGTTTTAACTTCTGATTTGGAGGTTTTATTAGAATTTCATAAAGAAGGAGCTGTCTCTACTGAGGAAGTAGATGAACAGTATGAGAAGGCTTTGCAAAGTATAGAAAATCTGGAATTTAGAAATATGCTTTCCGAAGAAGGAGATAGTATGAGTGCTGTATTACAAATTACTGCAGGCGCCGGAGGAACAGAAAGCTGTGATTGGGCTTCGATGTTGCTTAGGATGTACACAATGTGGTGTAATAATCAAAGATACAGCATAAAAACTTTAAATTTTCAAGAAGGAGATGTTGCGGGAGTAAAGACGGTAACTATTGAGATTGAGGGAGAATATGCTTTCGGGTATTTGAAGGGAGAGAATGGAGTCCATCGTTTGGTTCGGATTTCACCCTTTGATAGTAATGCGAAACGACATACATCTTTTGTTTCAGTTTACGTTTATCCATTGGCAGATGACACTATTGAAATTGAAATAAATCCTTCTGATATTACTTTTGAAACAATGCGTTCAAGTGGAGCAGGTGGTCAGAATGTTAACAAGGTAGAAACAGCAGTGCGTCTTCGCCATCATCCAACAGGAATCATTATTGAAAATTCTGAAACTCGAAGTCAGCTTGATAATAAAAATAAAGCTTTACAGCTTTTAAAATCACAACTTTATGAAATTGAGTTGAAGAAACGTCAAGCGAAACGAGACGAAATTGAAGCCGGAAAAATGAAAATTGAGTGGGGTTCCCAGATTCGTAATTATGTAATGCATCCGTACAAATTGGTAAAAGACGTTCGTACAGGGTGTGAATCTACTGATGTGGATAGCGTAATGAATGGCGAAATTGACCAATTTTTAAAGGCTTATTTGATGTTAATGGGACAGTCAGAAACTGAAAATTAGATCCAACGAATGAAAAAAGCTGGTGTAACATTTATTTTTTTACTATTTTTAGGACAGCTTTTTGCTCAAAATGAAGAAGTTGTACGTGGACGTGTGATGAATGATACAATCCCTATAGCAGGTGTTCACGTGCAAAATCTTCATACCGAATTGTTCTCCACCACTGATGAAAAAGGCTATTTTTCAATAAAGGCAGTTGCAGGAAATACTTTACAATTGACGCACGTTAGTATGCAAACGGTTTTCAGAAATATTGTAAAGGCAGATTTTCAATTTGCTGGAATAGTGATACAAATGAAGGAGCATATCAATGAGTTAGAGGAAGTTCAAGTAACGAAGTATAAAAATATTACGGCTCAAGAACTTGGAATTTTGCAACATACACCTATAGAAAGAACATACGCAGAGAAAAAAGTTTATAGTAATACCAGAGTTTTTAGTGGGGGATTAGATGTGGGTGCTCTCATTAACGCCATAACAGGAAGAACGAAGCAAATAAAAAAAGAGTTGGAAAATGAACGGAATATGGCTGTTGCAACCTATATTTCTGAAAAAATGAGTTATTTTTTGAAGAAAGAACTCAAAATCTCTCAAGAAGAAGTTGATGCTTTGGCGTACTATGTAATGGAAAGACCTCAGTTTCACGAAGTAATCAGAGCGAAAGACAACAAAACATTGGAATTTATGCTTATAGATGCTTGGCTGGAATTGCAAAAAATCCTCAAAGAAGAACTAAAAAATGAGGGCAAGTAATTGGATAACATTTGTGTTTTTTCTGTTTATAGGGAAAACGTTGGTTGCTCAGGAAGCCGTGATTATCAAGGGGAAAGTTGTTGATGAAAAACAAGCCTTGCAAGGAGTTCATATACAAAATTTGGAGAGAAATCGTTTTACGACAACAAATGCTGATGGAGAGTTTTCTATTGAAGTTTTTGAGGGCAATACGCTGAAAATTACTTATGTAGGGAAGGAAACAGTTCATCGTGTTGTTACTCAGTATGATTTAGAAGCTGGTCAATTGTTTTTCGTTAAAATGAAAGAGGAAGTAATTGAGATAGAGGAAGTTGAAGTTTCCAAAAATACGGACATAAACGCACAATCGCTCGGGATTTTACAACATAAACCCAAAATCCGAACATATAATGAAAAGCGAGTATACAACGAAACACGTATTCTTCCAAACGGAATTTTACCTCTGCTTGTTGGGTCGCTTGTAGTGAATTTAGAAGGTCTTGTAAATGCAATTACCGGAAAAAGCAAAAAGATAAAACAACTGGTAATCAATGATGAAAATATGAAAGTGAAGAATTACATCATTGAAAATATGTCCGCTTTTCTTCAGAAAACCGTTCGACTTACAACTCAGGAAATAGAATTGTTAGCCTATTATGTGATGGAAAAACCTCATTTTCACGATGTAATCAAAGCAAAAGATGATAAGACATTAGAGTTTATGCTCGCTGATGCTTGGGTGGAATTGCAACAGAATATGAAAAAAGAATCGGAAAACTAAAAAAATAGGCTGGTACATATTATCCCCAAAAAAATATTAAATCTTTTACTAAGAAATTAGAGATAAATTTTTTACCTTTGCTTAGTTGAAAATGACAAGTAAAATAAAATATCTTCTAATTTATAAAGCCCTATGTTAGAGAAAAGTATTCAAACAGCAAAAACGTGGCTTTCTGACATTTTTGATACAGAAACCCGAACCAAAGTACAAGAGCTTCTTAACGGAAATCTTGATGAGCTTAAAGAGTCTTTTTACAAAAGTCTCGAATTTGGAACAGGCGGAATGCGTGGTATTATGGGAATCGGGACAAACCGAATCAATAAATACACCTTAGGGAAAAATACGCAGGGTCTGAGCAATTACCTCAAAAAATCATTCCCAAACAAAGAGATTAAGGTAGCGATAGCTCACGATTGCCGTAATAATTCCAAAACACTGGCAAAGGTGGTGGCTGATGTTTTTTCTGCCAACGGAATAAAAGTATTTTTATTTTCGGATTTGCGTCCGACTCCCGAGCTTTCGTTCGCCGTACGTTATTTGGGGTGCCAATGCGGAATCGTTTTAACGGCATCACATAATCCTCCCGAGTATAACGGATATAAAGTGTATTGGGAAGATGGCGGGCAGTTGGTTCCTCCACAAGACGGAGAGATTATGAAAGCCATTGAAGAGGTTGATTTTAAGGACATCAACTTCAAAGCCAACGAAAATCTTATTGAATATATTGATAAGGAGTTGGATAATGCTTTTGCTGAGGCATCTATTAAAAATGGAAGTTTCAACGCTCCAGGCAAAGAAAACTTGAAAGTGGTATTTACTTCTTTACACGGTACATCTATCACAATGGTTCCTGAGGTACTCAAAAGAGCAGGATACACAAACGTTCACATTGTGGAAGAACAAGCAACGCCTAACGGAAACTTCCCTACGGTGAAATCTCCAAATCCTGAAGAACCCGAAGCTCTAACAATGGCTCTTAAAAAAGCAGATGAAATAGGAGCGGATATCGTTATTGGTACAGACCCGGATTGTGACCGCGTCGGTGTTGCCGTGCGTAATTTGGAAGGAAAAATGGTTCTCTTAAACGGAAACCAAACAATGGTGAAGATGACTTTATTCCTATTGCAAAGACACAAAGAAAAAGGATTTAAAGGCAATGAATTTGTTGGTTCAACAATTGTTTCTACTCCTATGATGAATGATGTAGCAACGGCTTTCGGGGTAGAATGTAAAGTAGGCTTAACGGGCTTCAAATGGATTGCAAAAATGATTCGTGATTTTTCTGACCAAACATTTATTGGTGGTGGAGAGGAGAGTTTCGGATATATGGTAGGCGATTTTGTACGTGATAAAGATGCCGTTACAGCCACGTTATTAGCTTGTGAAATTGCAGCAACAGCCAAAGCATCAGGAAGTTCTTTCTATAAGGAATTGTTGAAAGCCTATGTGGATTACGGTTTCTATAAAGAATACTTAATTTCGTTGGTGCGTAAGGGAATTTCAGGTTCTGAGGAAATTGCTCAAATGATGAAAAATCTTCGTGAAAATCCTTTGAAAGAAATTAATGGAGAAAAAGTTACAATGGTTGAGGATTATCAAACTTCAAAAGCTCATAATATTATAACGGGAGAAGTAGAAGAAATTGATATTCCAAAATCAAATGTACTTATTTATTACACTGAAAGCGGAACAAAAATCGCTGCTCGCCCAAGTGGAACTGAGCCTAAAATTAAATTTTACTTCAGTGTAAATACTTCACTTAATAGCATTGAAGAGTTCAAACAAACCGAAAAAGCTTTGGATGACAGAATTAAGGCTATTGTTAGGGATATGAAACTCAGCTAATTTTCTTCAAACGAACTAAATAATAATTTTTAAATTACCTTTGTATGAATCAACTTGGTTTTACAAAGGTAATTTTGTATTACCTTACAAAAACAAGTTCATTTTTCTTTGTTGAATGTTTTTCACTGAAACTATATCCCTCGTAATCAAATCCTTTTAAATCGTCAATGGTTTGAATGTTGTTCTTTATAATATATTTAACCATCAGTCCACGGGCTTTTTTTGCATAAAAACTAATAATTTTAAGTTCATCATTTTTCCAATCTTTAAAAGTTGGAGTGATGACTGAAGTTTTCAGTTTTTTTGTGTCAATTGCTTTGAAATATTCATTGCTTGCCAGATTTATAAATAATTCATTTTCTGATAGTTCATTGTTTAAAGTGCTTGTGATTTTTTCCCTCCAAAAGTCATATAAATCCTTGTTTTTCCCGATGCCAAATTTCGTCCCCATTTCCAAGCGATACGGTTGCATCAAGTCCAAAGGTTTTAACAATCCATATTGTCCTGAGAGAATCCTAAGGATGTTTTGCATTTTTTCAATTTCCTTATTATCAAAAGAATATACATCCAATCCCTCGTACACATCTCCATCAAAAACGTACACGGCCTGACGGGCATTTTCAGTTGAGAAAGGCAATGAAAATTCTTGATTTCGTTGCCAGTTAAGGTCGGCAAGCTTTTCCGAGATGTGCATTAATTCTGACAACTGTTTGGGAGTCAATTTTTTCAATTCCGAATTGATTGTTGCCATTTCCTGCTGAAAAACGGGTTGTGAATATTTTTCTGTAGGAATTTTTCGGTCAAAGTTCAGAGATTTTGCAGGAGAAATAACTATTTTCATAAAAATTACATCAATAAAAGAGTTGCGAAGATATGAATTCTGCATAAAAAATCAAAAAAGATTTTTCTCATTACTTCTTTATTCTTACCTTTGTGGGCATTTTTTAATAATTTAATAAATTAATATGAAAAAGATATTTTTAATTTTAACAGTATTCTTAGCTCTTTTAACTGCTTCTTGTTCAGGTGATTCTCCAAAATCGGTAGCAGAAAAATTTTTAACAGCTATGGAAAATCAGAATTTTGAAGAAGCCAAAAAATATTCTGATGATTCAATGAAGCAACTTTTAACAATGCTTGATGGTATGCCAAAAGAAAACAATAAAAAGGCTGAAAATGCGAAAGTTAAAGTTACAAAGGTAGAAAAAGAAGGTGATAAAGCAAAGGTTTTCTACATTATTGAAAGTACAGAGATTGAAGGAGAAAGCAAAGAACAAAGCATTGATTTAAAGAAGATTGACGGAAAATGGAAAGTTTCTTTCAATAAAGAGGATGCGAACAAAGAAACTCCTAACGCAGAGCCAAATTCAATGGATTCTGGCGATGAGGCAAGTGATGAAAATATGGGAACGGAGCTTGAAGATATGGAATCAGACGCTGTGTCTGCTACAACAGAGCAATAAATTACAGAAAAACTGAAAAATGAAGACATATTTTAAGAAAATAGCTTTATTTTTCAGTTTTTTTATCTTTTTTTTGTGGATAGGCTTTCATTTTTTCTTTTGGATAGACCGAAAACAGGAGAATAAGCTCATAAAACAAAATCAAACAATTACTCGCCTTACTCAAGAAGATTTAAAGAAAATACGACAGGGTGATATCATTTTACGAAGAGGATACGGCTTTTTTAGTGATTTGATAGCCAAAAAGTTAAATGACTCCGTTTTTGATGTTACTCACTCTGGAATTTTGTATTTGAAAGGGAATCAATGGTGGGTAATTCATTCACTTTCATCGGATGCAAGCGATACGGATGGAATGCAAGAGCAATCACTTGAGGAGTTTTTGAAAAGCTCAATGCCTGAAAAAATTATTGTTGTACGCCCTAAAAATATAAACGTAGAAGAAGGACAACATATTGTAAATCAGGCAAAATATTATTTAGAAAGAAGAATTCCGTTTGATAGAATGGGCATCATTGATGAATCTTCGCAAATGTATTGTACAGAGCTTATTTGGCAAATTTTGGAAACAGATTTAAAGCTGATTTCTCTTCCGAAAGATTCAAAACAACGAAAGGATTTATTTTATTCTATGACAGGGACTTATGATGATAAATATTTCGATATTGTTGTAAATAAATATCCTAAAAAGAATAAGAAAAGCAAAAATTGATAAGAAAATTAGATGTAATATTTGTCAGTTAAAAAAAATATCGTACATTTGCCCCACTTTTAAGTAGAGAAAATTTCTATAAATTTTATTTGAGAATAAGATATTTTAAAGATTTAGGACAATGAAAAGAACATTTCAACCATCAAAAAGAAAGAGAAGAAATAAACACGGTTTCAGAGAGCGTATGGCTACTGCAAACGGTAGAAAAGTATTAGCGAGAAGAAGAGCAAAAGGAAGAAAAAAATTGACAGTTTCTTCTGAACCAAGACACAAAAAATAATGTCGATGGTTGAATTTTACAATATATAAAGGTGTTATCTTTTTTAGGTAACACCTTTTTTTTAAATAAATTTATAATTTCAATAAATCTAAGTAGTAGTCTCTTTTATTATTTGCTTGATAATTTGTAAAAAAAAAATCGTTTATTCCAAAAACCTTAATGAAACAGAATGGTTGAAATGATGAAAAACATCAAAAAATATCTGAAGTTATATCACGAGAAATGTGACGAAAGTTTCAAAAAATGGGGATATTATTATCCGCCTCGCAATTGGGAGGAATTTGAAAAATGGAATCAAGATACTTTTGAGAAATATTTACAAGATTCAAGTGATGAAATCAGCAAAACAAAAGCGTATATCAGTCTGTTAAACAATACAAAAGAGTTTGGATTTTATCAGGCTTTTAGCAACCAAAATTTTGAACTTTTAAATAATGTTTTGTATCAAACTACACGACGTGAAATTTTATTGAGTTCTATAACAGCAAGTGGCACAGACCATTGTAATGTTTTTTTTGACGCTTTGTCGGCTTTTGCTTGCAATGACTTTGAGGTAATAGAAAATCTTTTTCCGAAAGAATTACCATATTCAAAAGGGCAATTTTATACTGAAAATGCAATTAATCTGTTGAAAACGATTTATTTTAAGGAAGAGCATTTGAAAGAAATAGCCTTGCAAAGGGCTGAAAAATTTATGCAAAAGAAGGTAACGGCTTGGGAAAAATTTGTGGTACTGTATTTTGTGTCGTTGGTAGAAAAAGATGCTCAAAACGCATCGGATTGTTTGCAGCAGCTTTGTGTAGCGTATCAAAAATTGGGTTATCCACGAGAAAAAATAGATAAATGTTTTGCTCAAGAAATTCACGGGTTGTACCGGTTGGTGCGTGAGCTTGATGCGAATTTGTTTGACAAAATTAAGATGCCAACACACGACTGTTTTTTTCAAGAGTTTGAAATTTGGCAACGGGAAAATCAGTTTCCGAAAGGAAAATTATTCTACATCTATCCACCAAAATTGGATTATATGAATCGAATTTTTAATGCCAAAATACCAAAAGTCGAACTTTTTGAAAAGGTATATTCTGAAAATAGAAAATATATTTTCAAAAATGTGGATAAATTTGCTGAGGATTTGACAGCAAACATAAAAGAAAATTTGTAAGTTGCACCTAAATTTGTGTGGTGTAATTACATTATTTATAAGTTAAATTTAGAATTTACAGATAAATCATAAAAAATAAATCTTTCTCTACAATTTTTGCTAATGGATTGAAGAGAAAAATTTTAAAAATAAAAATCGTAAAAAAATGCCAAAACGTAAAGATTTAAATTGTGTATTGTTAATTGGTTCGGGACCTATTATTATTGGTCAAGCGTGTGAGTTTGATTATTCGGGTTCGCAGTCGTTGCGTTCGCTTCGTGAGGACGGCATCGAAACGGTGCTTATCAACAGCAACCCCGCAACCATTATGACCGACCCTTCAATGGCTGACCACGTCTATCTCAAGCCACTAACCACCAAATCCATTGTTGAAATCCTAAAAAAACATCCCAATATTGATGCCGTTTTGCCTACAATGGGAGGGCAAACCGCTCTGAATTTGTGTATTGAGGCTGCGGAAAAAGGCATCTGGAAAGATTTTGGCGTGGAAATCATCGGCGTGGATATTGACGCTATCCAAATCACCGAGGACCGCGAGAAGTTCCGTGTGCTTTTGGACAAAATCGGTATTCCGATGGCACCTTCCGAAACGGCAAATTCCTTCCTTCGCGGGAAAGAAATCGCTCAGAAATTTGGGTTTCCGCTCGTGATTCGTCCGTCGTTTACTTTGGGCGGAACGGGTGCTTCTGTGGTGTACAAAAAAGAGGATTTCGACACGCTTCTCACTCGCGGTTTGGAAGCTTCTCCCATTCACGAGGTGTTGATTGACAAGGCATTAATGGGCTGGAAAGAATACGAGTTGGAACTCCTTCGTGATAAAAACGACAATGTGGTAATTATCTGTACCATTGAGAATATGGACCCAATGGGTATCCACACTGGCGACTCCATTACCGTTGCTCCGGCGATGACGCTTTCCGACAGAACCTTCCAACGTATGCGAGATATGGCAATCAAGATGATGCGTAGTATTGGCGATTTTGCCGGCGGTTGTAACGTACAATTTGCCGTTTCTCCCGATGAAAAAGAAGATATCATCGCTATTGAAATCAATCCGCGTGTATCGCGTTCGTCGGCATTGGCATCCAAAGCAACGGGTTACCCGATTGCTAAAATTGCTACGAAACTGGCTATCGGTTATAATTTGGACGAACTCAGCAATCAAATTACCAAGTCCACTTCGGCACTTTTTGAGCCTACGTTGGATTATGTTATCGTAAAAATTCCGCGTTGGAATTTTGATAAATTCGAAGGTTCGGACAGAACTATCGGTCTGCAAATGAAATCCGTAGGTGAAGTTATGGGAATTGGTCGCTCGTTCCAAGAGGCACTTCACAAAGCCACGCAATCACTTGAAATTAAACGCAATGGATTGGGAGCCGACGGCAAAGGGTACAAGAATTACGAGCAAATCATCGAGAAACTCACCAATCCGAGTTGGGATAGAGTCTTTGTGATTTACGATGCCATCGCAATGGGTATTCCGCTTTCGAGAATCCACGAAATCACCAAAATAGATATGTGGTTTTTGAAGCAATATGAAGAATTATACGCTCTTGAAAAAGAAATTTCTACTTATAAAATCGAATCTCTTCCTAAGGATTTACTATTGGAAGCCAAACAAAAAGGCTTTGCCGACCGACAAATCGCACATATGGTGGGCTGTTGGGAAAGTGAAGTGCATAAAAAACGTGAGGAATTGGGTATCAACCGCGTATATAAGCTGGTGGACACGTGTGCCGCCGAGTTTAAAGCACAAACGCCGTATTATTACTCTACGTTTGAAGCTCCGATTCGTGATGCGAACGGCAATCTTTTCACGGCGAACGATAGCGTAGTTTCCGATCGCAAAAAAGTAGTAGTTCTCGGCTCGGGACCTAACCGCATCGGGCAGGGAATTGAGTTCGATTACTGTTGTGTTCACGGGGTGCTTTCGGCTGCCGAGTGCGGTTACGAAACCATTATGATTAACTGCAACCCCGAAACGGTTTCTACCGATTTTGATACGGCAGATAAGCTCTACTTCGAGCCTGTTTTTTGGGAACATATTTACGACATCATTCAGCACGAAAAACCCGAAGGCGTTATCGTTCAGTTAGGCGGACAAACCGCATTGAAATTGGCTGAAAAACTCCACAAGTACGGCATTAAAATCATCGGAACGAGTTTTGATGCGTTGGATTTGGCAGAAGACCGCGGACGATTCTCCACGTTATTGAAAGAATTGGGCATTCCGTATCCGAAATTCGGTGTTGCCGAAACTGCCGACGAAGCCTTAAAATTAGCCGATGAGTTGGACTTTCCGCTTTTGGTGCGTCCGTCGTATGTGTTGGGCGGACAAGGAATGAAAATCGTTATCAACAAGCACGAACTCGAAGAACACGTGGTGGATTTGCTTCGTAAAATTCCGAATAACAAACTGTTGCTTGACCATTATTTAGATGGAGCTATCGAAGCCGAAGCCGACGCCATTTGCGATGGTGAAAACGTGTACATCATCGGGATTATGGAACACATCGAGCCTTGTGGGGTACACTCGGGCGATAGTAACGCCACACTTCCGCCGTTTAACATCGGTGAGTTCGTGATGCAACAAATCAAAGACCATACGCACAAAATAGCCAAAGCCCTGAACACGGTGGGACTGATAAACATTCAGTTTGCCATTAAGGACGACACGGTGTACATCATCGAAGCCAACCCGCGGGCGTCGCGTACCGTTCCGTTTATCGCCAAAGCCTACGGTGAGCCATACGTGAACTACGCTACCAAAGTGATGCTCGGTGAGAAAAAAGTAACCGATTTCAACTTCCAACCGAAATTGGACGGGTATGCCATCAAACAGCCTGTGTTTTCGTTCAACAAATTCCCGAACGTAAACAAAAAGCTGGGACCCGAAATGAAATCCACCGGCGAGAGCATCCTTTTCATAGACGACCTCAAAGACGACCAATTCTATGAACTCTATGCAAGAAGGAAGATGTATTTGAGTAAGTAGGGAATAGGCAATAGGGATTAGACAATAGTAGGGGCGAAAATTTTTTCGTCCCTTTTTTGTAATGAAAAACTCTTTTATTTTACTATATACTTAGTATTGATAATTGGAAGTAGAATTGTTGTCCATGTTTTTTTGTCTTTACAAACCATTTAAAATTATAATATATTACACATATGATTAATAACAAAGAAAAGTTAATTGAAAGTATTTTTCTATACTTAAGGAAAAATGATCTTGATGGTCATACAACTCTTTATACTATTGAAGAATGGAAAGAACGTGGGGAAGATTACCTTAATGATAGTGAATTTGTAATAATTTCTGAGGGAGGCCTTTACTCAATACTAAATTATGGTGATTGTGAGGATTTTTATGATCTCATTGAATCATTTGGATACTTCATAGAAATGGGACATAGTTGGAGTTATGGGTTTTATTTTGATAATAAAATTTCAGGAAACGATACTTCAGATGAAAAAACATATTCAGAAAAATTGAAAGATGAGAGATGGCAGAAAAAAAGAGACAAAGTCAAAGAAAGAGCAAATTATATGTGCCAAGATTGTGGAAGTAAAGAGGCTTTGGAGGTTCATCACTGTTATTATAAGTTTGGGTTAGAACCGTGGCAATATCCGTTTGACTCCTTAAGATGTTTGTGTCGTGATTGTCACAAAAAAAGAGGAAAGATAGAAATGGAATTAAGAGTTAGAATGGCTGATTTGACATCTGATGAATTAATGATAGTTTCAGAATTTATTTATGGTGGTATGAAATATTATCCGATTCGAAAAATTTCTGAATTAATTGAAAGGCTAAATATTAATGAAGAAGATTTAGAAAAAGAATTGAAAAACGAAAATATTCTCCCAAAAAAACACATTTAAATTCTCACCCAACACAACTCCACCCCCATAGACGCTCTCACGGCGTCTTTTCTTTTTAACAGCATTTTAATACTAATCCGCTGAATTTTTACCACTTACGGCACGGATATTGCTGCATATATAACAAGAAATCCCTGTAAGAGATGAATATTTACTTGTATGATTTTGATAATTTCCGTACAGAAAAGCATTCTTACAGCAGGGAAGCAAGGTTTTACCTACATTATATAAGTTCTGACTGATAAGAAATCAGTATTTACTAACAGGAAATGAATTCTTACTAATAGGAAAAGGATTCTGACCAACAGGAAATCAATCTTGACCAACAATAAATGGATTCTGACCGGTAAAAATTCATTTCCTGGAAGTAAAAATCTATAAAATCAATAGGAAATTAAAAGTTTAACAGCAAAAACACAATTATTATGAGTGAAAATCTAAATCAAAACGGACAAAATTTGAATCAGAATGACCAAAATCTGAATCAAAGCGAGCAAAATCCAAATCCGAAGAAGCGAAATGTGCATATTTCAATGGAGGAATGGATTCAGCGAATGCGATTGGCATTTTCTAACGAGAAAGTCGTAAAACCTTCTCTATCAAGAAAATGACCTCCTTCAGGTAACCGAATAAATTCGCACTTGAGAAGTTGTGAAAGATTATCACTAAATTGCTGAGGCACAATAGTATCGTCTAAGGATGAAATAACTATTGCTTTACCGACTTTGGGTTCGTTTTTGCGTTGATCAAATTTTTCCATAAATGGATTTAGAGATGCTAATTCTTTTGAAACAGGCTCATAAAACCCTGATACTAAAACCATTACTTTCACAGAAGCTTCTATTTCAGAAAGAAAATTAAGTGTAGTAATTACTCCTAAACTATGGGCTACAATGACGGTTTCATCATTAATTTTCACCTCTTTTTTCATTTTTTCAAGCCATTCTTCCGATTTGGGCTGGGCAGGTGTAGGCATTACCAATCGATGTGTTTTAATCCCTTTGTTTTCAAGCTCTTCACTAAGCCATTTAAACCAATGACTATCAATGGAACATAATAGCCGTGAACAATATATACCTGTTTTTCAGGCTTTTTAATCTCTTTTTTTTGGGCATAAGTAATTGTACTTAAAATAATTGCCATAAATATAGATTTTCTTTTCATTTTTAAACAAATTTAATAATTTTATATAATGGTAATCGTTGTTTCGTTTTTTTTGTAGGTTGATTTTCATCCTTTTCATCTCGGTAACCGATTGCCACGGCGAAAAGGGTTTTGTATCCTTTTTCTATACCTAAAATTCGGTCGTATTCTTTTGGTAAAATTCCCTCCATTGGTGTGCTATCAATTCCCATTGAAAAACAAGCACTTAAAAAGAATCCCAACGAAAGATAGACCTGACATTTAAGCCACGATTTTATTTCCGTTTCGGACTTCATTTTCACAAACTGTTTGTAATAATTCACGGCACCTTCGGGAAGCGAACTTTCTATTTGTTTCTCAAAGTCAGCTATTTCATCAATTACTGTAAACACTATCAAATGGGAACATTGCATTATCCTTTCTCGGTTCATCATCGAAACTTCTGCCAATTGGTTTTTGATTTTTTCATCGGAAACGAAAACAAATTGCCAAGGCTGACTATTGATAGACGATGGAGAAAGTCGTAAAATCTGTTGTAATTCAGCAATTTTGTCTGCTGAAATTTTCTCGTTGCGATATATTTTTGTAGTATATTGATTTTTTGCTAATGTTAAAAATTTCATAGTTTTATATTTAAAATTTAGGGCAAAAATAGAATCTTTGTATATTTGCGTCAAGTATATACTTTTTAGTAACCTACGCACCAAAAAGAAACTATTATTGATAATCAATATTTTTTGAATTAAAATAAAATGAAAAAAGATAAAACAGCCCCCGTTTGTTCCGTAGATTACGCCTTCCGCAGGATTGGTGGCAAATATAAAGGACGCATTTTATGGTATTTGCATAAAGATAGCGTGCTCAGATACGGAGAGCTTCGTAAGAAATTATCCGACAGCACCACTAAAATGCTCACACAAACTCTTCGCGAACTCGAAGAAGACGGACTTGTGCACCGTGAAGTCTATCACGAAGTGCCTCCCAAAGTGGAATATTCACTTACCGAAATGGGCAAGGAACTCATTCCGTTTATTGACCATTTACGACAATGGGGCGAAAAGCAAATGGCAAAATCGGAAGAATTTTCCAAAAACGCTTGTTCTTTAAACAATTGATTTACATAATAAACACGAAAACGCCCCAACTAAGGAGCGTTTTTCATTGTATAATGATGTTATTTTTTTATCATTTCAAAATCGTATTATTTTTCATATTTCTTCTTGTTATCCATTTAATAATGGAAACATACATAATCGCTTGAGGAACAGATATTATATAGCTTAGATAAAAAGCTGACCACCAATTGTTTCCATTAAAAATAATACTATTCACCAAGCAAAGTGGTGTGGCTATGAAGAACACAAACAGAAGTGTTTTTTTAAATTCTTTCATTGTAGATTGTTTTTTAATTTGTTGTAAGTCCACCATCCACAGCAAATATTGCCCCTGTAATCCAATTGGCATTATCCGAGGCAAGAAAAACAGCCATTTTACCAATATCTTCCACATTTCCGATTTTTTCAAGCGGATAAATACTTTTTACCATTTCGTGAAAAGCGACTTGCTTTTCGGTTGGTAAACTTGCCAAATTACGGTCAAACTGTGGTGTGGAAATACTGCCCGGAGCAATGGCATTGACCCGAACTCCCAGATTTCCAACTTCAAAAGCCAAAGATTTTGTAAAAGAATTTATTGCACCCTTGGTTATAGAATATGCCGTAGTAGTACGCCCCACTAACATTCTGTGTGCAAAATAAGACGAGATATTGATTACATTCCCTTTACTTTCAACAAGTTGAGGTAAGAGCTTCTGTGTCAGCAGATAAGGAGCTTTTACATTGAGGTTCAAATGCAAATCTAAAAGAGCTTCATCGGTTTCAGAAAAGGGTACAAACTTCCCAATTCCTGCATTATTGACCAAAATATCTACTTTTGAGAAATGCTTTGTAATTTCTTCTGAAATCCAAGTAATTTGACTTGTATCATCTAAATAAGCTGATATTAAATGAATTACAATAGGATATTTTGCTAATTGTAGTTTCGCTTTCTCCAGTTTATCTGTACTTCTACCTATTAAGACTAAATTCGCTCCGTTTTTAGCAAACTCTCGGGCAATTCCTAAACCAATGCCATCACTTCCGCCTGTGATGACTGCATTTTTATTTTTTAATAATTTCATTGTGAGTTAGTTATTATTTTTAATTCTCCAAACATCGTGTAGCCATTGCTCTGCGTGTCGTTGTCTTTTAAACATATTCCATTTGGTATTTCTTTCAAAAGCTTGAACAGACCCGTCAAACCCGACATATACCCACGCATAATCGTCTTTTGAAGCACGATAACATTTGTATTTCATTACGGCAAGCGTAGTTTCTTCTCCGTTAACCAAAATAACATCATCGTGTCGGTCAATCCATTGATTTTTAAGTTCCCCCGCTAATTTGGCATCTACCTTTTGTAAGAATTTTTGTGAAATTTCTTTGGCTTTTTCTTTAGTGGGCAGGTTAGTGTTGGCATATTTTTTATCCATATTGATAAATCCTAAAATCGTTTTATCAGATTCCTGCACCAAAAACGAAAAATGTTCGCCACGCATTCCTTTATTTTCTGTCTTTTCGTAACGAAACAAATAAGCCGCTACCTTGTCGATTTTGACTTTTTCTGCCGAATGAAATTGATATTCTTTCGGGATTTCAATACTTTTTTGAAAAGCTTCCAAATACGGTTTAGCCTGTTCCAAGCTGACTTTCTGTGCGTTTGCTTGATTAAAAAATGTACTCATAACTGTCAAAATTAAAATTAGATACTTCATTTTCTTATCGTTTTAAATTGTTTAAAAATAGCTTCAATTGCAAATTATTCACAATTGCAAAATAAAGGCTTTATTTTTAAATATACAACAATTATTGAAAATTATTTACAATTTTATTTTATTAAATACTGATTATAAAACACTTAAATATTCAATCAAGTAATGTATTTGTAAAACATACTCAAACAAAATATATTTGCAACATCTTATGTTAATAATTTCAGGAAAATGGAAGAAAATAAAGACCTTTGTTTTGATTTTGAATTTTTGGAAAAA
This sequence comes from Capnocytophaga felis, assembly GCF_009684755.1. Taxonomy (GTDB): domain Bacteria; phylum Bacteroidota; class Bacteroidia; order Flavobacteriales; family Flavobacteriaceae; genus Capnocytophaga; species Capnocytophaga felis. The sequence continues at coordinate 160,288 of NZ_BLBC01000011.1, read as the reverse complement.
TTAGTAGTAGGTATCGGTGAAGTGTCGCAAATTACAGGCATTCCTACCCGACAAATCCGCTATTGGGAAGATAAAGGCATCATCAAAAGTCTGACCGAAGAGGAGGGTAAAAACCGCCGCTACGATTACCAAAACATCAAAAAAATGCTCCTCATCAAGGAACTTTTAGACGAAGGCTACACTCTTGATGCCTCGGCTGAAAAAGTTAAAAAACGAATGGAAATGATTAGCGAAATGCTCGGAAAATTGAAGAAGTAATCAGAATTTCAAATGCTCTTTTCAATTTGACTGATAACAAAAAACTACTGAAATTTGTGCCAAAAATCATCATAAGCAAATGAAAAGTGATTCATTTATGAAAAATAGTACTCCTCAAAAGCTCCTTTTTTTGACGCTCGCCGTATTTTCATTACTCCCTTGGGTTTCTTCACCCATCGCTTTGGCATTAGGAATTGCTTTTGCTTTTACACTGAAAACACCGTTCCCGCTTGCTAAAATCAATCCTACCATTCATCGATTGTTAAAATTTTCTATCATAGGATTAGGGTTTGGTTTACAACTAAATGAAGCTCTGAACGCGGGAAAAAGCGGATTTTTCGTTACCGTTATCAGCATTTCTTTTGTGCTTACAATGGGTTGGCTGCTGCGTAAATTCTTCAAACTCGACAAAGTACTGGGCTACCTCATCAGCGTTGGAACGGCAATTTGTGGAGGAAGTGCCATTGCGGCTGTTTCGCCAATTATCAAAGCCAATGGGAAACAAATTTCGGTGGCTTTGGCGGTTGTTTTTACGCTCAATTCCGTTGCCCTTTTCATCTATCCTCCTGTGGGACATTTACTTGGACTCAGTCAGGAACAATTCGGATTGTGGTGTGCCATAGGTATTCACGATACGAGTTCGGTGGTGGGTGCCGCCAATAATTATGGCGAAGAAGCCCTGAAAATCGCCACAACGGTAAAATTAGCTCGAGCCCTTTGGATTATTCCGTTGAGCTTACTTACAATGCTGATGCTCAAAGACAAAAGCAATAAGATTAAAATCCCTTGGTTTATTGGCGGTTTTGTATTAGCCATATTGATAAATACATATCTTCCTATTCCTGAAATAGTTATAAATACAATTATCTTTGCTGCAAAAGCAGGATTGCACCTTACGCTTTTTCTTATAGGAAGTACACTTTCTCGCGAAACACTACGCAATGTAGGTATAAAACCCTTGATTTTCTCTGTTTTACTATGGATTGGGATTAGTCTTTTAGGGCTTTTAATGGTGTGTGAAATGAGCTAAGCTTTTGAATATCCTCAATTTCAAGTGTTTTTTTTATTTGCATCCAAAATATCCTGCACCTGCTTCATATGTCGCTGATTGTGGTAAACTACAAATTGCAAAGTATCGCCCAAGCGAAGACGCAGGAATCTGGAAATGGAAATTTTGGTCTTGCATTTAGTCAAATCTACGGTGTGGGCTTTTTGTAGTAAATCAAGGAGTTGGTTTTGCTGACGGATAAAAACTTCTAAACAATTCTTTGTAAGCCTACGCCCTTTGGGATTCATTTTAGTAGCGGTTTTCATTTTGTTGAGCCGAGGTTTAGGTTGAATAAGTTTCACAAAATAATTGCCTAAAAATCCGCTTTTGAACAGGTTGCGGTTGCTTTCATCAGCTTTTGCTATACACGAAGCTATTTCGGGCAGATAAAAATTTCCGTACAAATTCAAGTGTTCGATACATTCCAAAATACTCCAAGCATCATCACTGGGGCTATGGCTGAACTCTGTTTCGGATTTTAGTAGCAGTTCTTCTGCAAAGGTTTTATTTTCAAGCGTTATCTGCGTAAGCGTGTCTAACAATTGTTTTCTATCCATCTTTTTTGAGGGCAAAGGTCAGCAAAATGGAGGTGCTAAATCTTGATTGGCGTCAATGTTTTTTTTGAGTCTGGAAAATGTCTCTTCGGTCATTCCCAAATACACGGCGATATGCCTGTGCGGAATTTGCTGAAAAAGTTGGGGATTGCGTTTCAAAACCCGCTGGTAGCGTTCTCTGGGCGAGGGTAAGAGCAAATCTTGTTCACGTTCCAATTGGTCAACAAGTAGTTTTTCTAAGATTTTGGTATAAATCCACAAGTTTTCGGAAGATTTTTGGACAAATACCATAAAATCCGACTTAGAGACCACCGCCAAACGACACTTTTTGATTGCCTGAATATACAATTTTGGATTTCTGTTCCGTGATAAAAGAATCCAATGCCGTGATTACATCATTCTCGTACCCGAACCTTAGTATTTTCTCTTCATTTTCGGTAAAAAATCCGATTTTCAAACTTCCCTCTTTCACAAAATAAATATGCGTATCTTTCGTATCGGGCGTTTTTAAAAACGCTCCTCTTGGGATAACGATTTCCTTGTTTAAGGAAAAATTTTCCGTAAAAATCGTATGGAGATTCATTTTCGATTAGCTGTTTTTTTGCAAAGGTATCAAGTTTTGAATGGTTTTGAAATCAAGAGATTAAATATTTCAGTATCTAACAAAAACGATTTACTTTTGCTGAAACCTCAAAATTTAACATATTGATTTTATTGCTGTTATGTTTTAGTCGAAAATGAGTGTTTTTCAAATGTACCTTTCAAAAAATTCTCGAAATAAATCAATCCTGTTTCATCAATTATATGTGCCAATTTATAATCCGCAAAATGAAATGTACCAATTTTCAAAATGAAATGTACATTTTTTGAGGATTTTGTAATACACCAGCAAAGATATACAAAAACGTAAAAACACGGCTAAATTGCCGTGTTTTTTGTTACAACTCATAATTCGCTGTCAGCACTTCAATACGCTTTTTACCAGCGGTTTTGCTACTTCCCAAATGCAAGGTGATTTCCTTTTGATACCAGCCAAACTCCTTTACGCACTTCAATAGCTCGTTATTCTGATACGAACTTAATAAAAACTTCCCCTTAACCTTTGATAATGCGTTAAGTAAGTCGTTAAAATGCTCTTGCGTGTAACCGCCATAATGCCCTTGGTTCGCTCCAACGTAGGGAGGGTCGCAATAAATGAAGCTGTTAGGGCTGTCGTGTGAAGAAATCACTGCACAGGCATCGTTGTTTTCGATTTGGACGTGTTTTAGCCTTTTGGAATAACTTTCTGAAAACTCTAAAATCTTGTTATTTAAGTTTTTGACATTTTTACCCGTACGCTCAAATCGACAGTTTAATATTTGGTTAGAAAACCCACAGTTGGTAGCATACCAAAACGCCCACGCTCTTTTCACAGGCGAAAACAAAAAAGGCGAATGATAGATTACCAATGCCGATTTGTATGTCTCTCTGCTGACAATGGTTTTCTCAACGAGTGATTTAAGAGTTTCAAAATCTGACTTTAATACTTCGTAAAAGTTCACGACATTAGCGTTAAAATCGTTGATAATTTCCGCCTTTGCGGGTGGTTTTGCCCAAAACACGGCACCGCCTCCGAAAAAAGGTTCTACATAGATATGATGCTCCGGAATGAGTGGTAAAATATGAGGTAACATCGTTTGTTTCCCTCCGTAGTAACTTATTGGCGTTCTCTGCCAACTTTTTGATGATTCGTTTTTCATAATATTAGATTTTTAGTACTTTTGCAATTCTCAGGACATAAACATAAAAGCACAAAGGAACAGAAGACATATTTGTCCTCCGTAGCCTTTGTGCTTATGTTTTTAAATGTCCTGAGAAAATATTTAAAAAACGGAGGACATTTTTTAAGTCTCGCCCTCCTTGAGACTTCATTTAAACACTCTTTAAAAATCGTTTAAATCCAAAACGTTTTCTCGTTTTCAAATACAGCAAATCACTTTCATTGGCGTATGCCTCCCGCTCAAAAATTACGTTTCGGTAGGCTTTATCCCAGTTGCGATATTTTCTGTACTTCGACAAAAAATCAATGAAATACCACAGATAAAAGAAAATCACCAACAATTCAGCCTGTTGTTTTAAATGGATACGCTCGTGATTGACAAGTACCTGATTTTTCTTGTCTGTTTCATCCCGCAGAAAAATGAAAGGGTACAAGGTTATCGCCCGATACCCTTTCGGGACAAGCCATTTACACACTCGTATCATCTTCCTGAGGTTCTTGAGGTTCGGGGTTCATAATGCTTTGGCAGACATTGTAAATTTCATCATAAACAGGAGAATCACTTGTCCGATAAGCGTTATTTTCCACATTAAACGCTTCACCATACACAGTGCCCCTAAATGCTTCTACGCCCGTAAATTCGGAGCTTCCTTGCGTAACTCGTTGCACTGAAAACGCAACAGCTTGTACTTGTCCGTTTGCTTTGTCATAAGCAAATGTTACGGTATTGTTCTTGATAATTCCCTTTGCCGTGATGCTTTCCCTACGACTTAGGATTTCTAAGTTTGTTTTGTTTTTTTTCATTGCTCTATTTATTTAATTTATTCAATTCCTCTATTATTATTTCTTTTAATTCTTTTATCAAAACGGGCGACCTACCTATGAATTGTCGTTTTGGCAGATTATATCGCACGGTGCGGGTAAAAGCCCGTACGTTTTGCTCTTTGCCTCTGTGTTTGCCTTTTTTGATTTTTCGTGTAAAGGCTTTTACGTTTTGCACAGTCGTTTCATTGCTCCCTGAGTTATGGTATTTCATATAGGAAAAATCACCGCCACCCACACTGATAATAGCTTTATATGGCTCCGAATGGGCTTGAATGCTGTTTTTTCCTTCTCCCGAAGCTATCAATAATTTCTTTTTGTTATTGGTGTCTTTGCGGGGTTTCCACGGCTCTTCAGTTTCACCTTGCCAAGCCTCTTTTTTAAAGTTGTCTAATACAAAATTTCGGGCGGTTATAGCCAACATTGGCGGAATATCATCCCTTATCTTTTGATTTATAGTCTCCATTATTTTGTTAAAGTTTCCTGAAAATGTAGCCATAGTGTTGTTATTTTGAATTTATGTTGTATCTTTGCATAAATATTTGGTGGGAACCCCAGACGTAAGAGCTGGGAACAAGTTCGCACCCCCCCGAGGGGCAAGTTAGTTCGCTAATTTGCCCCTTTGTTATTTAAATCGAGCGGTATTAACTCTTAATATCCGTTTGTCATACATTATAAACGTAATGGTTTCAATATTCTTTGCCCGCCCTTGTTTAAAGGTTGCTTTCAATGCTTCAAAAGCATCACGGTTGGACGTTAATTCTTTTGTAAACTGAATAATAACCTCCTTTACCCCCTGTCTATTTGCTTCCTTCAAGGCACTTTGAATAACATTTTTTCCGTTACTACTTTCAGCTACTTTTACGTCTGTATATTGAGACATTTTTAAATTGAACGCATCGGGGTTGGTTTGCCCGTCTTCAACAATGGGCAACATTCTATATTTTTCGCCTTGCTTTGCAAGAAGTGTTAAAGCCTCTTTATTTTTAACAAATTCACTCTTTTTCTGTTTGTTTTGTTGCCCTTGTAATGTTTCGAGTTTATAGATTTCAACAACTCCCTTACCTATTTTATGTACTTCAAAGTCAATACCTTCATAACGTTTGTTTCTTTCGTTTTCCTTATACAACGAAGGAGCTAAAATCAATACATCATTGGGGGTATTGGCGATATAGCTGTTTTTTTGGGTAAACACTTTTCCTGTGATACCGGGATTATTTTTAAATGCATCCGGTATATCAGGAACTGCATAACTTTCCGTAGGCACCCCTTTTCGTAATTGCCGTACCGTAGTACGACAATTAAAGTGGTTTGGTGGAAAATAATGCTTAAGCATTGGGTCATCTACTGAAACAATAACACCGTGCAAAGGCTTGCATATATCCGACGTATGCCCGTCCATTACTACATCAAACTGTAAAAACGGAAACAGGTGCTTGTACTTCTGAATATCCGCCCACAAACTTGCATTTTGAGCACCTAAAACAACCGTGTTATATTCGGTTTTCAAATAACGAATGGAATTGCCAACCACCTTTTGGGCTTCCCGCTTAAAATCGTTCCAGTTCCGCAGTGACCCGTCGGGCTTTAAGAGCAAATTGTTGAGTGCGATGTTGTCATTGTAATTCTTGGCAACGGAAAATTCCCAAACATTTTTTTTCAGAAACTCCCGCATTTTATAGTCAGGCGTGTCGTAACCGCTCTCATCAAAAGCCTGTTCAATGGCTTGTTCCCTTACGATAGGCTCATAAATGAGTTCATCGGGTAACCCTTTATTTTTATAGATAGAGCGAACTAAATACAACCAACGTTCCGATAGTTTGCTAAAAAAGTCCTCCAAATCATCTGCAAACGACAATTCAGCGTGTGAATGCCCGCAACATAGCGTTTGATATTCCCTTTCAAGTTCTGACCAATTTAGCTCCTCGTATAGCTGAATTTCTATCGAGGAGCGCCAGCGAAAAAATCCAAAAACTGCTCCCAGTAGGATAGCTTCTTGGTAGTTACTTTTCGCTGTTTTGGTTTTTGTTTCTCATCACTCGGTTCTTCGTCTTTGTTACTTGTCACTTGAGTTTTCCCCTTGGGAACGCCAAAGGTTTCATACCAATAATTTTCATCTATCGGCACAATGGCATTGACACGCTCGGCGATTTCCAACTGTTCTTTTTTGGTCAGGTTCTCGCTTTGCTCAGCAAAATGAAACCATCCGCCTGTAACGTCATACCCTCGTTTTGCGAGACGTGGTAATACTTCGGTGTTGAGAATACGCTGTACAAAACGGCGGTCGGCTTTGTTAATATCGTCTTCGGTTTGGGCGTGAACTTTGCCTTGCGAGTAGCTACTACCGTCCTTTGTCGTCATTGTTTGCCCCAACACGGCAATAAGCATTTGTTCATCACATTTGTTGGCAAACCGCTCGTGTATGTCAACTGTTCCCGTGCTTTGCGTTCCAATGGTTTTCACGTCGCTGTTTTTGCTCATCGTCATACTTCCCGAACCTCCCCGATTTTTAAAGGCGTTTTCCATTTCGGCACGTCCGTTTTCGTCGTCGGGGTCATACAAGCCCACCAGCGTATCAATCCCGAAAAGTTCGCAATATTGGGCAAAATCGCTCATTCCGTTGCGTTTAAAAATCGCATACGGAGCGGTTTTGACAAACAAACCTAATTCCCTTTCTTTTCCCAGCGGAAGCAAAAAATCGTTGCCCTCATAAGGGATTCCGTCAGTATCCGACAACGATTTTAAAATAATTTTGTCTTTGACGTTGAAATGTCGGCGGTCAAGGGAAACCACTTTGAACCCGTCGGAAAAATCGAACTCCAAAACCGTTTTCGGATAGAATTTCGACAATAAGATTTCCCGCAATAGTTCTTCAAACTCGGGCGTATCTATTAAATCGTCTATCTGTGGAACGTTCTTATTGCCTTTGGAAAACACAATTTCGGCGTTGGTAATTGCCATTATCCGCTTTTCAACGGCGTTGCTCAAAACGGGGTCAAGTAGCAAATCATCAAAGAGTTCGACAAGTTGCCACACCCGCCCATAATCCGCTGAACGAATGGCATTTCGCCACTTGTTAATATCCTGCGGGGTTCGTACAGGCGGGCGATAGGTTAATATGCTGTGTATTTGTTTTGATTTATTCATTACGTTTGTTTTAGGCAATAGGGGTTAGGCAATAGGCAATAGTGATTAGCGTATAGTCAAAAGCCTACTGCCTATTGCCTTTTGCCTATTGCCTTTTGCCTCCATTAAAAATAATTCGCCCGCTTGGGGTTGCTGTGTAAACTAAATGATTTTGAGTTACTTTTATCGGCTTCTATCTTTACGGGCAGATTGGCGGGCATTCCTTTATAAACCGCCGTGAGCCAATCCACCGCTTGTTCATACCTATATTTTTTATCGGCATAATCAACGGACGGATTCGCCAAGCCGATAAGCTCCCACACGGCTATATCTTTCACGATTTTAAGGAGTAGCGGATTGCGGTCGCTTCCCGTTGTGCTAAAAATAGCCTCCACGTCATAGGCTTTCATCAGCTTGCTTTTGGCAAATTCAATTGCCGTATCAATCGAAGCCAGTGCAATGGTTTCATCGCCTTGGATAATCGCCTGCAACTCGTGAGCATAGGCGTGGGTTTTGAGTTCGGTTATTTCTAAGTACATAGTTTAGGCATTAGGGAATAGGGATTAGGCAGTAGCTCTATTGCCTTTTGCCTAATGCCTATTGCCTCATTTATCATTTCATCATATATTCAATCAATTCCTCATCGGATTCAAATTCTTTCTCTGCTACGGAGGTTTTACCTTGTTCCACTAATCGGGGAGCATCGGCAAGCATTAAGGTTAGTTCAGTAAAAGGCATTTGTAGAATGTCTTTTTTGCTCCAACCAGTTTCTTTAGCGATGTGGAAAATCAGCCCGAAAACGCTATGAAAGCTCTCACTTTTTAACTCGTTTTCTCGTTTTGGCTCAGCATCGGTGCGGTTATCCTCCGCTCCCCGATGTATCTGATAGTAGCTATAAAATCCTGCACACCGCCGTGAATGACAATGAGTTGAAACAGATAAAAGATTTCTTCCGCTGACAGGCTTTTACGCAACACTTTGGCAAGTCGTCGGGTTTGCCAACCCTCTTTGCCATTGCGGAGTGTTACCGCCAAAATCAGACTTACCGTCTTTCCGTGCGACGCCATTACACCCATTGCTTCGGTTGTGCCGACCTCCTTTCCGACGGGAGGAATGGTCAAATACAACCGTGCCACTTTTAGGAGTGTTTCCAACGTCGGGGCGGTCAAAATCAGCGACTTTTTTCGTTTGAAAATCCAAAGAAAAGGGGCAAGGAGCTGTATCCTTACCCCCTTTTTTAGTAGCAGATTTGCCGATTGAAATTCAGTGTTTTGACCCTCCATTATTCAGCTTTTGAAACGATTAACACAGCTGGTTTGCCATTAGCCGGAGACACAGGTTTAATTTTCAAACGAAGTAGTAACACTTCCTCACGCTTAAACTCTGCATCCAATTTTGCCAACACAAGGCATTTCGGGAAGCGGAATTTTACCCCTGTACGGGTTTCAAGCTCAACGGACTTATAGATGTCTTCGCCTGTGGTGGACTCGCTCCAAACTTTGAGTTGCTGGCTGTCCTCTTCTATTTGTGTTACGGTCCCGCCTTTGAGTTTTTTCAGCGTTTCGGGATTGTAATCAAACGTATCCACTTCGATAGTTTTTTCACCCTTTTCGCCTTTAAAAATTTCGATGGGGTCGTCCTCTTGGTCGCAGTAGAGTGGTGTGGTTTGGGTTTCATCCTCCGAGATTTTGCAGGTATCTCGCTTGGTTCTTACGAGTTCCTCCATTTCGGAAGTTTTGGGAGCGGTGCCGTCTTCTTTGACTGCTCCAAAACGTAAGGCTTTCAGCCCGAATGTTCTAATTTCTTTTGCCATTGTTTTAATCTTGCTTTATGCGGTTGGCTTCTGGCTATTAGCTAATCGCCAACCGCTGGTTTTACTTTTTCTTGTTTTTATCCTTGTTACTTGGTTCTTGTCCCTTGTTACTTGGATTTTCGTCCTTGCCACTTGGTTCTTTATTCACATCGCCCTCATTGAGTTCGTCATTACCTTCGTCTTTGGTTTGCCCTCCGTTGTCGTCTGTTTCTTGCTCCTTGTTACTTGGATTTTTATCCTTGTTACTTGGTTCTTGCACAAACCTTTCAAACTTGGTTACTTTTTTATCTTCAAGCGTTTTGGCGTGTTGATTGGCGTCGTGTTCACGCTCGTAACCGATGCCATCCGAAGTGATATATATCTTTTTCAATGTTGGATGTACTTCAAATATTTCCTGTGCTTCTTGCTCTAATGGTTTCATAATTAAAAATGAATTAAATTGTACGATAGACCTACGCCAATGTACGGGGCTATTTTTAGCGGATTGTTCAGCGTAACTCCGTATCCGCCTTGTAATGCCAGAGCCATTTTTGAAGGTGGTTTTTCAGCAATTTGAAAGGTTTGCAGACCGTGAATTTTTACTCTTGGGTCGTCCGAAAAAACATCAATGTAATGCTTCTTAACGCCCCCAAACCAACGCTTATCGGAATAACGTACTAAATTCAAATTCACGTCGTAATCAAGATTAACGATGTCCGAGCGAGGGTTATAAGTGAGTGAAAGCCACTTGTCTTTGTAATGTTTATCCTCGTTTTGGGTAGCTTGCAATTTGAGTTGTGCGGTGAGCTTTCCGTTAATTTTGCTTACCTGATTCATTTTGTCAATGGATATTCGCAACGCCTGTTCGAGGCTGTCAGCATAGCTTTTAGTTATTGCCAATCGTTTTTCGGTAGCATTGTCCCTGACAAATACTTCTTTGAACACCGTATGCGGAACGCTATCCCGTACGTATTGGGTTACGATTCGGGCTTTCCCGCCAAGTTCTACCAATTCGGCAATCCGTTCGTCGGATTTTTTCTTGTTTAGCCACTGTCGCCAATTGAGCGAAAGGCTGGTTAGGCAGACGGCTATCAGAACCGCCAAAAAGACTTTAATTCTCATCTTTAAATCAATTTTAAATGTTATTTAATAGGCTTTTCAGCCAAAATTTTACTTACCAAAGGTTTGGTTTGTTGCATCATACTATCGGATTGCCTCTTGTAACTATTCGCCTCATTCTTGTAGAAAATCAGCGATTCGTACAGCCTTATCCGCTCGTTGCGTTCGGTGATGATTACCTCATAAAGGCGTTGTTTTTCAGCTTCGCATTTGTCGGCAATCACTTCCTTACGATTGTACAGATGCCCTATAACAGTTGAAAAAATCAATAGGAATCCGATAAGCAGTGCAATCACTACCGCCCTTGGGTATTTTTGTATATCCGTAATTTTAAACGGTTGCGGTAGTCTCATTTTCTTTTAAGTTGTTAGTAGTTAGGTAATAGGAAATAGTTTTTTTAGTATTTTTTGCCTATTTACCTTTATAAATGTTTTTCTCGGGAATACCGATACTTCTTAGCCACTTCGGAACATCAAACGAAGGACAGGCTTTGGCAGTAAACTGATTGTGTCCGGCAACTTTCACATCGGGATTTTTACTTACAAAATTTCTCACGAATTTTGCTAAAGCCTCCCGCTGTGCAGGCGTTCGGGTATCTTTTGCTGTTTGCCCGTGTGGCTCACACCCGCCGACATAGACGATATGACGTGCCACGCTGTTGATACCTTTTGCTCCGTTGGTAATTTCCCATTCGTCCACAAACGCGTCTTCGTTGTTGGGAACTAAACGCTCAATCGCTCCGTTTAAGTGAATCATATCGGTATAACCTACCTGCTTCCAGCCTCGCCCTTGTGGCTTGGGTGATAAGTGCCACTTCCGAATCTCATCGGACGATACTTCCCGACCTTCGGGGGTTGCCGTGCAGTGGATAACCAAGTACAACAGTTTCTTTTTCATAGCTTTTTCTTTTTGAGACATTAGGGGTTAGGCAACAGGCAATAGAATTGTGTCGCACCAACTATTGCCTAATACCTTTTGCCCATTGCCTATTACACTGTTGCTTGTTTGATTGCCAACAATCCGGCTACATCGTTACGCATTGCACGTCCGCCACAACGCACCAAGAAGGAATAAATGTCGCCGTAGTAAGTTGGGTCGGAAATGTTGTCAAACATTTCTACTTCGCCCATTGCACGGCATACGCTGTCCTCGTGCCAAGCCAACGCACACGCTACATCGGTAGCGGCTCCCACCGCCGTAAATTCTTTTTTCGCTCCGTTGTTAGCATAAACTCCCACACGGCTACGCATCAGAATTTGGAAACCATACAGTTGCCCTAAAACACCCTTTTGCACATTCGCCGTATTATGGAATGCCATTGCTTCTTGCGTGGTCAAGCTATCCAATAACTGCCCGTACATTTCAGCATCTACAAGCAAATAACGTCCTGTTTGTGGCACGTTTTGAGCATTGAACTTAACCATTGCCTTACGTACGTCCTCTTTGGTAAAGGCTTTTCGGTTTCCTGTTGCTGATGGGCTGTGAGCGGTTACAGCCTTGCCCGAAGTTTCAATGGTGTGGGCGTTGTCAGGTAGCCAACTGAACAAAATCGCCTCACTGGCTCTGTTGATAAGAGCGGATTTGTCCTGACGCAAAACGCTTGTGCGTTTGTCGTACGATAGCTCCACCGTGTCGGCGTGCGGAATACGAATTGGATTGGTAGTGAACTCATCCAAGTCAAATTTCAAATCCACATCAGTACGTGTGTTTACCTGTGCTGGAAATGTGGTTCGGTTTTTCTCAACGCCTGACGGAGCTCCCGCATTGGGTATATGTACCGATTTGCCCTGATTGACAAATACATCGGCGTTGTACGATTTTGATACGAAACTATCATCGGCAAAAAACGCCTCTACAATAGCCTGTATCCAGATTTCTTTTTGAATTGCCATTTTTATTGATTTTTAATTGATTACTAATTTAGTGGTTAGGGATTAGCGTATAGTGTATAGTGGTCAGTGATTAGCAATTAGTGGTTAGTTCTCTGATTGCTAATAAACTAATTGCTATTCGCTATTCGCTAACTCCTATTCGCTAATTCGCATTCGGTTCTTTCCCAAACTTAGCTTTGAATTTTTCCGCATAAAGGGTAAAATCATTTGCTTTCAGATAAGCCAACTTGCCTTGTTTGTCAAGTTCGTCCCAGCTAAGCTTTGCCAACTCACTGGCTGAATCGCCTTTGTTGATTTGGTCATTCACAGAAGCGTGCGGTTTGAGCCCAGCCAACAACTTCATCGCTTGGGCGTGGTTAGCCTTTTGGAGTTCCTTAACCGGTTCCGCTCCGTCGGCATCAATGCGACCGTCTTTAATGGCTCTTTCCAACTCGGCTGAAAATTCAGCAGTTTGGCGTTGGGTCTGTGCCTCTCGTAGGTTGGTCACTTCGGTTTTAAGTTGGTCCCGATCTGCGGTTACCGCCGAAAGATTGGCAATGGTGTCTTTTATTGCCTCTTTTACGGCATCCTCATTGGCATTATCTGCCAATTTTAACAGTGATAAAATTTCTTTATTCATTGTATTATCAAATTTTAAATTACTATTTTGGTGAACACTTAAGCATAACGCTTGTATTTCTGCCTCGGTATAAGGTTTCCCCTCGGCGTGATAAAGAGTTATGGCGTGAGCGTTGCTGGGAACGGCTACGATGGAAGCCTCTAACAACTCACATTCAGTTAGTACCAATTTGCCGTTTTGGAGCTGCATAGCTTCTTTTTTGAATATAATTCCAACGGAAGCCCCTTTGATTTTTCCTCGCTGTACCTTACGTACTACTTCCTTGCCTTCGTTATCTTCAGTATCAAAATCAGGCTTAGCGTATAGCTTCCCGTTTTCTTTTCGTAAGTCTTTCCACGAACCCAAAACATCCTTTGTGTCGTTTCTATGATTATTTAACATCACAGGATTGGAATTGAATCGTTGGAGGTTTATTCCTTCAGTAAGTACGTGGAAGCCATACGAATTGGCTACACTCTCATCACTCAATATAAATTCTAACTCGTTGCTCATTGTTTTGATAGTTTGTAATTCGACATCGGGAGTACCGATTTTCGTTGGTGCAAAATTGTGGCGGGTTTTTCATCCTGAAAAGTTGGTGATTTTTTTTACCCTTAAAATGGGGGTAAAATACCGTTAAAATAGGGGTAAAAAAATTCGTCAGTTTTAGTAGGCTATTTATATGAAAGACTTTTGCAGTGGAAATAACACTTTTGGCAGTTGGCTTTTAGCTATTAGCCAATCGCCAAAAGCTAAAAGCAAAAAAAATGGCAAGACTAACAAATGACGAGAAACAACGATTACAGGAGTACGCTAAACTCCTCTACGTTCGTGAAAACATCACCTCACAAACGGAATTGGCTCAAAAGGTGGGCGTTACGGTCAAAACCATTGCCCAGTGGATAAATGATGGCAATTGGGAACGCTACAAGCGTAATTTGGTGCTGACACGCAACGAACAAATGGCATTGCTGTTGGAGGAGTTGGAGGAACTTAACAGCGTAATTCAAAACAAAGAACAGGGCAAACGATATGCCGATTATAAAGAAAGTAACATCCGTCGAAATCTGATTAAAGACATCAAAGAGTTGGAAACCAAAGCAAGCGTAAGCGAGGCAATCAACGCTCTTACGGGCTTTTTGAATTTTATGCGGTCGCAGAACTTGGAAAAAGCCCAAGAGGTATCGCACTGGGTGGACGTGTATATTAAAGATAAAATGAAATAAATATGAAACTATCCGCAGACGACAAAAAAGCCTTTGGACAATGGCAGGAATTTTATAAGAATTTGTTGCGTGAGGATACCGTTGATTTAAACGAAAACCCCATTGCTAAAGCCGAACGGATTAAAAAATTAGAAACCGACCCCGAGGCGTGGTTTAAATATTACTTTCGGGAATATTGCACCGCAGAACCCGCTGATTTTCATAAAAAATCAACCAAAAGGGTACTGGGCAATTCCGAATGGTACGAGGTGCGGGCGTGGTCTCGGGAGTTGGCAAAATCGGGACGTACAATGATGGAAATTGCTTATTTGGCACTCACGGGCAAAAAGAAGTTTGTCATTTACACGTCGGCGACCAAAGAAAGTGCCGTGCGGTTGTTAGCACCGCTCAAACAAGCCTTTGAACAAAACCCCCGAATCAGTAACGATTACGGCGAGCAAGCCAATTGGGGCAATTGGGCAGAAGACAATTTTTTGACCAACAGCGGAACGCTTTTTTTGGCTATCGGTGCGGGGCAGTCGCCACGTGGGGCAAGGAACAAAGAAGCCCGCCCCGACGTAATTGTGGTCGACGACTTCGACACGGATGAGGATTGCCGAAACCCCGACATTGTGGACAAAAAATGGGATTGGTTTGAAAAAGCCCTTTACGGAGCAAGGTCTATTCATAAGCCGTTATTAGTGATTTTCAACGGAAACATCATTGCCGATTATTGTTGTATCAAAAAAGCCATTGAACGAAGTACGCATCACGAAATCATCAACATTCGTGATAAGAACGGCAAAAGTACGTGGGCAAGTAAAAACAGCGAAGAACACATTGACCGAGCGTTATCCAAAATTAGCCAAAAAGCCGTACAAGGCGAATATTTTAACAATCCGCTAACTATCGGTAAAGTATTTAAAGAGTTGAATTACGGTAAAGTTCAACCGCTCAGCAAGTACAAATTTCTAATAGCCTATACCGACCCGTCCTACAAAAAGAACGGCGACTACAAGGCAACGGCATTGGTAGGCAAATACAAAGACGAATATCACGTGCTTTGGCTTCGTTGCCGAAAAACGTCCATCTCCGAAATGGTAGAATGGCAATTCGACGTGTTGAATTTCGTAAACGGAAAAACGGCGGTGTATCTATTCATTGAATATCCGTGGGTGGACGAACCGCTGAAAATGGAAATCAAAAAGGGCGAACAAAAGCACAACCTAACACTTCCGCTTCGTGCCGATGACCGCAAAAAGCCCGAAAAGTTTTTCCGTATCGAAAGCACGTTAGAACCGCTCAACCGAAACGGAAAACTCATCTTTGACGAACGTTTAAAGGATACAAAAGATATGAAAGAAGTTGAGTTTCAGTTTTTAGCTTTATCACCCAAAAGCCGAGCCAATGACGATGCCCCCGATGCCGTAGAAGGTGCGGTTTGGAAAGTCAATCACAAAAACAAACAAGACGTTGCCCCGCCTAAAATTTGGGCAAAACAAACCAATAAAAACAGATACTAATGCAAGATTTAGACCCTATTGAAATAGAAGTGGCTATGAAAGTGACAAAAGCCATTGATGACAGCCAAAACTTGGATGGTTCCTTGAAAGATTTAGACAAGTCCGTTGAGAACGTAAAAAAGAAATTTAAACAGAAAACGGAAGAACTAAACAGGAATACCCAAGCCAAAAAAACACAAACACAAACCACTCGACAACAAACAGAAGCTACACAAAAACAAACCCAAGCCACAAAACAACAAAATGATGCTTTAACCAAAAGCACACATAAATTCAACTCCTTAGGCAATTCCGTGAACCAAATCACACGGGAGTTGCCCGCCTTTACGTATTCGGCACAAACGGGATTTATGGCGATTGCCAACAACATTCCCATTTTAACCGATGCAATGGCGAAACTCCGTGCTGAAAACGAAGCATTAAAGGCTTCGGGGCAAAAGACAACGCCCGTGTGGAAACAACTCATCGGTTCGTTATTTAGTTGGAACTCCTTACTATCGGTGGGGATTACCTTGCTAACAGTTTATGGCGATGAAATAGGTGAATGGCTCATAAGTTTATTCAAAGGTGGAAAAGCATTAGATGAGGCAAAAGCCAAAATTGGTGCGTTAAACGAAGCCCTAAGAGATAATAGTGTGCGAAAAGGTGTACAAGATTTATTGCATTTAGAGCAAACTTTAAAACTCACAAAAAAAGGGGTATTTTCAAAGCAAGAGGCTCTGAATCAATACAATGACACCTTAGGGCAAACAGTAGGAAAACTAAAAACCTACGATGAATTAGAAGCGTGGATGGATAAGCATAAAAATAGATATATTCAAATGATGCTCTACAAATCTGCGGCTAATAAAATCTTAGAAAAAGCGACAGATGAATTGCTTAAAAAGCAAGATATATCCCAAAAAACGGCAAGGGAAAGTGCTTCCTTTTGGGATAAAGTCATAGCGAGTATGACACACTCAGCACCTTCGGGAACGGCTGGGTTACCCTCCACACATAATAATTCTGATTTCAATGCGTATTTAAAAGATGTTGATAAAGCAGGGGAAGAACGAAAACAAAAAGAACTCGAAAAAGCAGAAGAGCAACTCAATGAATATCAAAAAATAGCGAATGAGTTCTTAGCAGAAGTGAAAAAATTAGAGCAAGAAATGGGATTCAAAGGGAGTAAAACAGATAGCTCTAAACTCGAAAACGAATACAAAAAACTCCTTGAAAGAATCGCCGAACTTGACAAAGAATACAGCAAACAATCCTTTGACAAGCACGATATGGAGGTACAAGCCCTCAAAGATAAGTTCGCAAAAGTACGTACATTGGTGGAAGAATTTAACAAAAAAAGTAAGCTGAAAATCGGAATCGACCAACTTAACACATTGGAGGACAAAGCCGTTGAAACACTCAAATATCGCCACGAAACGGAAAATCTCAAAAAAGAACTCAGCAAACAAAAGGAGTTATTCGAGGAGTACGAAGCCTACAAAACTAAGGTAGGCGAAAAAGAAGCCAAAGAACGATTTAAAAACGATTTAAAAGGCGTTGAAAGCTATCGTAAAGCGTTGGAAGAGGCGATTACCAAAACCAATGCCGACCCCGATAGCCCTCAAAAAATGGAACGTCTGCGAGAACTTCAAGCAATGTTACTTCTCGCCAACGAGGAGCAAAATAAACGAGACCGTAACAAGTTCGCCGACCTTTTAGAGGAATACAAAGGATTCAATCAGAAACGTATTTCCCTTGAAACGCAGTATAACAATGATATTTCATTATTGGAACAGCAACGTAATGAAGCCAACGCCGATGCCGTGAACGAAGCTATAAAGATGCGTAAAGCCAAATATGAAGAGGATTTAAGTAACTTACAAGCTACCATTTTGCAAAGCTCGGATTTCTATCAAAAACTGTTTTCCGACCTATCTCAAAAAGGATATAAAACACTCCGAGACTTCGCAAAATATACCAGCGAGGTACTAAACTCGGCAAAGACGTACAACACTACGAACGGCAAAACAATGGTGCGTATTGAGTACGACCAAATCAACGAGCAGGGCGAAGTGGTCAAACGGGTAAGTAATATTACCATTGCCGAATTTGAACGCATCAAAGCCAAAGCAGAAGAACTCAACAGAATCTTACGGGAGAAGAACCCTTTTTCCAGAGTGGTAGATTCCTTTAAGGAAATCATAAAATCAGCAAAGGAAAGCGACACAGACGGGCTTACTACTTCTTTGAATACGTTAGACCAATCCGTTAAAATGTCCATCGGAACGTTTAAAGATTGGGGCGATAGCTTATCAGCAGTGTTTGGCGATGGCGTACGTGATGCGATGGATAACATCAGCAAACTTACCGGTGGAGTGTTTGACTTGGGCTCGGGGATTGCTCGGATAGCTTCGGGAGATATTGTAGGCGGAATTACCAGCTCGCTCAGTGGAATTGGTTCCATTTACAAGCAGCTAACAGGTTGGCGACAAAAAGCCCGAGAACAACAGGTAAAAATGATGCTTGCCGATATTGAAGCCTTGCGTACCATTCGTCAGCAAAATTTAGCCTTGAAAGAAAATGTCCGTGAACTTTCGGTATATAACAACCAACTGGAACTCCGCAATAAACTTATCAAAGATGGAGTAATCGCACAAGACGGAATACAAAACAAATTTCGCTATGACTTACAAATGCTTCAAGAATACCAAAAGGAAGCGGAAAGTTCCGAAAAAACGCAAAAAGAGCTTTATAACAGAATTGCTGAATCCAGATTTGACACGGGTAAAATTAAAACAGGTTCATTGAGTTCAATACAAGTACACGAGATGATTGGAGGTAGTATGGAGGAAATGAAACAATATTACCGAGAGCTAATAAAAAACGGCGATGAAGCATACAGACCCATTTTTGAGCAAGTTTTGGAAATGCTCAATAAATCGGAAACGATGGGCGATTATTTTCAAATGCTCAATGAACGTGGATGGTTGCACGGCGATGTAAAACAGTTCTATGAGCAATGGAAAAAAGCAGGAGAAGACGTTGAAAAATTACAACAAAAATTTGCTGACCTAAAGAACGAAATGCGACAAGTGGTAATGGGTGAGAACTTCGACGGTTTCGTGAATAATTTCGCTAATGCCCTTGCCCAAGCACAGGGTAATGTTGCTCAGTTTGCAGAGTTTACCGAAGAAAAAATAAAATCGTCCCTATTCAATGCCTTTAAGTATCAATACCTGCGTGAACAATTAAAACCCCTATACGAACAAATGGGCGACCTGCTCAACGAGGGCGTGGACACCTTAGACAAGGATAAGATAGAGGCAGTAAGTCGGCAGTTTGAAAATACGTTTAAAAATACCAACGCCAAATTAGAGCAACTCGGAAAGCAACTCGGTACTAATTTATATGACAATAAAGGAGCGGAAGCCTCCCGCAACTCCCTCAAAGGTGCTGTCAGAGGCATCACCGAACAGCAAGCCGACCTATTGGCGGGTCAATTCGGAGGACTTCGGTTAGCACAATTGGAAACCAACAAAATCAACAAACAAGGATTTGCCGAGACAATGGCACAAACCAGCAAGATGATAGGCATTCAGTTGGAAATTCAACACAATACAAAACGTACTGCTGATAACACCGAAGCAATGAAAGAGAGTTTAAAAAATATTGAAACATCGGTTAAATCCAATAAAAATGACCTAAAAGGTAACGGAATTAAACCGTAGTGAGGCAATAGGCAATAGTAGGGGCGTAATGCTTACGCCCACCAAAAGCCAACAGCTAATTGCTAATCACTAACCACTAATCCCTTAGCAAAATGTACAACGACAAATTAAACAACAAAAACCTTTGGACTGAATTTCATTGCGTTATTCAGACCAACACTGCCGAGCTTCTTACCTTTCCCGAGCGGAAAGAAAGCCTTACGAATGACTGGGCGGAAGAAAACGGCAAAGAATACGACTTGGAAACTCCCAAGTTTCACGATAAAGAGGCTACCCTCAAATGCCTTTTTATCGCCGAAAATGAAGCGAAATTTTGGGAAGGCTACAACGCTTTTTTTGCCGAATGGCAGAAAAGCGGTTGGCAGAACCTTTACATTGATGACCATTCCAAAACATACCAATGTTTTTACAGAAAAACGGAAAATTTTGTAAAGCTGACAAAACGCATCAAAAACGTGAGTAAAATCATCGTGAGTTTTGAAATTAATTTAGTGGTCAGCGAATAGTGAATAGTGGTTAGCAATTAGCGGATAGAATTAACATCTATACACTAACTACTAACCTCTAATTGCTAACCCCTAACCTCTAATTACTAAATAACAATGAAATACATAATCAAACGCAACAACAGCATTATCGCCACAATTCGTCCTGAGGGGCAATTACAGGCAGGTGTAATGGGCGAAGAAATCGTAACAATGACTTTTTCGCTCAAAAATTACATTCACTTCCAAGCGGGCGACACGGTGGAAGTGTACGGCAACATATATTACTTATCCACCGAACCACAAGTAGAGAAAATCAGCTCTCGGGAGTTCCGTTATTCACTGGAATTTCAAGGCATAAAATACGAATTGGGTAAGGTGCAGTATCTGTTCCCCGATACTCAAAATGTATTAAATCTGTCGGAGTTTCACATTATGGGAAACGCTCGTACGATGTTGGATTTATTAGTAAAAAACGCCAACCGTACGGGGCAAGGTTGGTCGCTTGGCACGGTGGACGAAACCGAAGCCAAACAGCTTGGTTTCTCGGCTGAAAACTGCTTGGCTGTCCTATCAAAAATCGCCCAAGAATTTAAGTTGGAATATTGGGTAGATGGAGATAAATCTATACACCTAACCGAACGCAAATCTGTTAGCGGGTATTCCTTTGAATACGGCAAAGCCAAAGGACTAAAATCACTCACTCGGCAGACGTTGGACGGGAGCAATGTAGTTACTCGTCTGTATGCTTTTGGTTCGGAAAAAAACATTGCGGGAGACTATCGGGGTGGGCAATCCAAACTCCGAATGAATGTTCCGTATTTGGAAAAAAACACGGACATCTACGGCATTATTGAAGGCTCACAAACCTTTGATGTGTTTCCGCACAGGTTGGGAACGGTTACGGCTGTAAATCCCGCCAATCCGTTGCAGTTTACCGACAGCGGAATGGATTTCGACCTTAACGAACGAGAAAATGGCAATACCAAATACCTTATTAATGGCGTGCCTGTCAAGGTTACGTTCAACACAGGGCAATTGGCGGGATACACTTTTGAGGTCAAACAATACGGCTACGATTCGGCGACCAAAACCTTTACTTTGCTGAAAAACCAAGATGAAAAAGCCATTGAAGTTCCGAGCGATACGTTGCGTCCTGCTATTGGCGACCGCTACGTACTTACGGATTTGATAATGCCCGAAAGTTACGTTACCAACGCCGAACGAGAACTCCAACAAAAGACACAACAATATTTGGACGAAAACAGCTGTCAGCGGGTGATTTATGCAATGGTAACTGACCCGTTATATTTCAAGGCACAAAACGTGAATATCGCCTTAGGTTCGACCATTCGGGCGGTGGATACGGACTTTAATTTAGATGATAATTTACGGGTAATTCGTCTTACCAAAGATTTGCAGAATCCGTACAATGTGCAGTTTGAAGTTGCTGAACGTGCTGAAATTGCGTACATCGTTCGGGAATATTTTGAGGAGGAAAAAGCCAAAACCGCTTTGGTACAAGCCGACAAATTCAACGCTGAAATGGCACTGCGGGCGTATCGTTTTGGGCAGGAAATATCCGAAAATGTGTTTGACGGTGAGGGCTATTTTAACACGGAGAAAATCAAACCGCTTTCCATTGAAACCAAACTATTAAGTGTAGGTTCACGGATGCAACAGTTTGCCCTGCCTGACGTGGTTATTTCGGTGGAAAATGCTACCACTGTACGCAATACGCAAGGAAAAATCGTGCATCTCACATTGGAAGAACACCCTCGTGAATGGCAAATTGCTGCCAATACGCAAACGGGTATTTCTGCGGGCTTTAACTACATCTATATCAAGGCACAGCGTATCGGCTCAAATGCCTCTGTTTTTGTGTCGCCCGAGAAAATTGCAGTAGATAGCGATGTAGCTTTCTACCATTTTGAGGCAGGGTATTTGGGAAGTGTGGAAAACGGGCAACGTCGCATTCGGATGTCGCACGGCTTTACGCAAATCAATCCGTTTGAAATCACCACCGGACGCATTGCCCCGCCCAGTGGCAATCATTATATTGAGTTGTTGCACGACCGCATTAACATTGTTGGAAACTTACACATTACCGACGGTAACATCAACCAAATTAAGCAAAGTATCAGCCCTGATTTACTTAGCTTGGAGAATAGGGTGAAAGCGTTTTCGGAGCAAAAAGTAAATGATTTGCAGGTGGGAGTTAAGAATTTGATTTTAAAATCAAAAGAAAAAAGGACTCTCAACGGATATATGGGGTTGTATTGGGATTTCTCTGAGCCTATGGAGGTAGGAAAAGAATATATTTTTTCTTGTTTTTCAGAAGGGAATACGCCTCTATGGTGCTATTTCAGAGATATTCAAGGACAGGCAAGACAGTCCATATTATGGCTAACTAACGGATACAATGAAATTGTCGTTAATCCTTACTATACTTGGACGGGAATTTGTGTTTTTCAAGAAGTCGGGCAAGGCGGGTCAGGAGTGGCTCATATAGAAAAAATTCAACTTAAAAAAGGGAATAAAACAGTAGATTATTCGCCCGCTCCTGAGGATTTGCAAAATCAAATCGCTGCCGAGCAACAAGCACGGCAACAAGCCATCAACGAAGCGAGTGCGGCAAACCAAAATTATTCGAATCAACAATCTGAGCTTGTCAAAACCCTCGCCATTGCTCATGCTGACGGTAAAGTATCCGAATCCGAGCAACGACAAATTGCTAATGCTACGCAAAAGTTACAAGAAGCTAAAACATTTGCTGAGCAGAAAGTAAATGAGTTGCAGATTACGAATAGAAATTACGTATTAGGAAGTAATTTTGAAATAACATCAGAATACAAATTGCTTCCTTTTTCCGCTGATTTTTCTAAGGATTTGAGGGGTAAGCCTGTTACACTATCTTTCGACTTAGAAGTCAATAATGTTATAGGAGGAAGACGTGTAGGCATTGAGTTCAATATTTTATTCACAGATGGTACCAGACAATGGATAAATGCTTGGAAGAATATAAGTAGCTCTGATATAGGAAAATCAATTAAAGAGCGTTTTTCGAATACAATAATAGTTCACGATAAAGAGATACAAACTATTTCTCAATTAGGAGCGTATGTTCAATTTTCTGCAACCTCAGTGAAAGTTGGTAAGCCAAAAGTTGAAAAAAATAATAAATCTTCTGATTGGTCTCCCGCTTATGAAGATGCTGAGTTATACGCTGCCAATGTCCGTACCGACTTGGAAACAGCCCTTGAAAATGCCAAACGCCTACTTGAAGCAGAAGACCGGAACATTAAAGCCGTAACACAACGACTTTCAGAGAAAACAGATTTTCTCAACGATACAAAAATCAACGGAAACACGGTGGCTACGGGAGCGGTAATGGTCGGAAATTCATTAGGTGGCAATGCAGGGATTAATGGTACGGGGCTTTCCGGCACAGATGTACGTTTTTGGGCGGGAAGTAGTTTTGCCAACAGGGCAAATGCTCCTTTCAGAGTGTTGGATAATGGGAAACTCTATGCTACCAATGCGGAAATCACGGGTAAAATTACAGCTACAAGTGGGAAAATTGGAGACTTTGACATATCTCAAACGGGATTGATTAAACAAATAAGTACAGGATTGACTTCTTTTGGGGCTACTTTAAAAACAGATGTGTTTGAACTTATAGGAAGAGTATATCAAGATTTGACAAACTTCTACACAGAACGGAAAGTAAAAATGACTTGCAATGACATTGTTCTCAGTGAAAAGACATTAACTCATTTTGGCGAGCAAACCAAAGGCATAAAAATAACTCCTGACGGCATATACCGCATCACA
This sequence comes from Capnocytophaga felis, assembly GCF_009684755.1. Lineage (GTDB taxonomy): Bacteria > Bacteroidota > Bacteroidia > Flavobacteriales > Flavobacteriaceae > Capnocytophaga > Capnocytophaga felis. The sequence goes on along the minus strand of NZ_BLBC01000011.1, from coordinate 136,563 downwards.
AACAATTCAGAAACAAAAATACTTTAATATGAAACAATTATACTTAACCATTTTAGACGCTTTAAAGCAAATACCTGCTATCAAGTGGGTAGATTTGAATACCGGACAACTACAACAGGAAATGCCACCATTGGCATACCCTGCGGTATTGATAAATGTTAACTCGTTAAATTGTAAGGATTTGGGAGAGAATACTCAGCGTGTACAGGCTTCGTTTAGTCTTACCCTCGTTTATCCTACAATGGGCGAAACCAACAGCCACGCCCCCGAACCGATGCAAAGTACAGGATTGCAATTCTTAGACTTAGCTGAAGAAATTTATAAAAAAATGCAAGGTTTTGAAAGTGAGCAGTTTTATCCGTTCGAGTGTACGGGCGTGCAATTCCGCAACCTCAGAGGGCTAAACACAGTTGAGTTGCAGTTTGCAACGGCGTTTGAAGATTATACTGCCAGCTAAAATACGGGTATATTTTTTTCAAATCATTGGCGGAAAATTGTTTGCGTTCAAGGTGTGCAATGATATGATTGTTTTCGGCAATGATGTCTAAAATTGTACTTTCTGAAATGTCAAATTCTCGTTCAAGAAGTTGCAGGCAACGGGAGAATTTCAACCCTATGAGATTGTTATAAAAATAAAAGCGTGCCGACAATTTTTCATTGCGGTACGCTTTCCTGTTATGTGTTGCCGTAGTATTCATTACGGCAAAATTAATAAATGTTTTTTATTTGGAAAAATCGTATTTTGTCTTCTCATTAAGGTTAAGTAATTCACCGAATGACACTTCTCCGGATGTTGAAGAATACCGAACACCAAAATAAACGTAGTCTTTTGGAACATTGTGAAAAATAACAAGTCCGTTGGCATTAACTTCTTGTTTGTCGTGATATTTCACAAGTTTTCCCGTTGATAATTCAACAAAGCCCTCCCGTTTAAAATCAAACTCATACTTTCCGCTATTCATAACTTTCTCCGTTTCAGCGGTTCTGTAAAACAAGTATACAGGGCTCACGGTTAAACCATTTTTTGAAGGTCGCAACTGAATTTCAAGTGTAACCTTTTCCTTTTGTGAATTTTCGTCATTTTTGGAGCACCCCACCGCAAGAGTAAGTGCTACAAATAATAGTAGTATTCTTTTCATTGTTAAAAAATTATGATTATTCGGCGAAAGTAAAAAAAAATACTTGAAAAATCCAAGCGTTAGTACTCATTATTGTAATATTCCTTGTTAATATACGTAGCCAAGTAGGCTTTGGCTTGTCCGGTGCGTTTGAGGTGAGCTTCGTAGCCTTTTAGCGACAAAAAGACTTTAATTATTTCCGCCTCTTTGAGTTTGTTAAAGACTTTGAGTGCATCTTTTTTGCCCATTTTGTAGTTATAGGCTTCCCATAGTCGGTCGAAACTCAAGTCAGCAGGGATTTTTTCTACTTTAAATTTGGCGATAAACTCGGGCATTTTTGTCCAAAGTATGATTTTTTCTTCATCAATGGGAAAGCGGTACGCCCCGAAAAGCCAACCTTTCTGAGCTTCATTGAGTGGTTCGCCCACGATTTCAAATACTTTTAATTCACCATTTAAATCGTATTTAAAAATGAACGAAATTGCCGTTTGTTTGCCCATCACTCGGTAGGTGGTTAGTTGTTCCATATTTTTCAATTTTACACTCCCCTTAATCCCCCTTTGAAGGGGGAAGCCCGAAGGGCGGGGGATATTTTAAACCAATTCTTGATGTAATTCGTTGGCTATCTTGTGGATTTGTAAATAGTAATCATTGTTAATCATACTAACAGAAGGTAAAATACTTCTAAGCCAATATTCCAATACTGATGCCTGATGGTATTTTAAGTTAAACTTTTTAGGCTTATTGCCCGTAAAATTGCCGTGCATCAGATATACTTTTCTGGCAACCTCCTCCAAGATGCTTTTGTTAGTGCGTTCTTCTCTTGTAATTGACCGTACAAGACTTGACTTTTGAAGTACAAAATTCAGACTATCCAAGCCGTCTTTGCTTATTTTAATACTGATTTTCATTTTGTGATAACTTTTTTAAGGTAATTATATTTATCTAACTCTGCGTAACAGATTTTAGCCCCTTCGGTTGGGCGTTTTTTTGATTTTTTAGGAAACTGCCTACAAAATGCCTCACACCACAATGTGAAATTTTCGTGCAACGGAAGTACACCACAAGGAAATAAATTCATCACTTCTAAAAGAATATCTTTGTAATTCGATTGAGGTCTGAAATTCAACGCAAATTCCTTGTTTTTGGTTACAACATAAACGTACCAACCGCCAAAAGGAAACCGATTTTGGTTATGAAAAACCCAAACATAGCAGGGTGTTGTTTTTTCGTATAAATCACGTTTAAAGGATAAATTTTTATCTTGCTTTGCCTTACGCTTTTGAAAAACCTCTTGCCACGTGATTGTCGTCCATTGTCCTAAAATATTTTTTTCAAAAGAATGTACCTCAGGCGGGGCTTTTTTTCCTTTCCAAAACTCGTACGCACTTCGTGTCATTATCATCATTACTAATTAGTTTTAAATTAGCAGTCCCATTGTTCCTCGCTGAGTTGTTTTCCGCAGTCTTTACAGAAAATTGCTGTAACTTCGCAGGTGGCATACCAACCAATCGTTAGCACGTGCGTATTTTCGTGCAAACAGACAGGCGTTGTATCCTCCTTGGGTTCATTGTTTAATTGTTCACCGTTAATTGCTTCGTTGTTCATTGGTATTTTCCTTTTATCATATTTTCAATAGCGAAAATCACCTTGCTGACCTCCTTATGGCTCATATCCTGAAGTGCCTTTTTCACGGGCGAACGTTTACTTATCAGCCAAGCCCCGAGACGGTTCAAGTCCACAAAGTTGGGATTATCATCTTGCACCCAACCCAACTCGTGGCATCGGGCAAGTAAGGCTCGGTGTTGCGGGTTTTGAGTGTCGAAATAGGCGTAAATCTGAAATTGTTTCGTTTCTTCGCCGTTCAAATGCCGTGTGAGGTGTATTGCCTGTATTTTGGTTAAATCTTTAAGGCTTTTAATATCTTGCTGAAAAAAGCCCGAGATGTAGGCTAAACGCTCGTCTCTGTCTAATTTTTTCTTACTTGAAAAAATTGTTTGAATGGTTTTGATTTGGTCTGTGGTTATCATAGTTCTTGTGTTCTTTACATAATTCAACAAAAAAACGCTTTTCCATTGTCATTGTTTGAATAACAGACTGATTGTCTAAGAAGTGTTCCACTAAGGTACAACCACATTTGCGAGTGATTTTGATTGATTGACCTCCTAAATGTTCAATACTTGCGTCTTCTTTTGGGACTATCTCATCTATTATTTTTAGTTTTTCTCCTATTGTCATTCTCTTTGTCGTTTTTCGATGAATTGCACTCCTTTCTTTATCACTTTATACAATGACGAAGCTTCGTCGTAATAAATCCCATTATAATTTTCAATATAGCCAGTATAAATTTCAACTGTATATCCTGTAATTCGTTGCCAAGACACACTGAAGTTCCAATCTCGGGCAAGACACAAATCTTCCAATTTCTTTAACATTTTACCTGTTTTTGTTGCCATTTCAAATCTTTTTAAAATTAGCTCCGCTCGGGGGCTCGAACCCCGATGCCTGCCAGTGCGGATACCATTCTCAGGTTTCTGATAGTGCCTTAGTCGGCGTGTTATTCGTTTGTTTCCATTTTAAAACCCTACTTCGTTAATTAATTCTCCCATTTCTACTGAAAGTTCTTGAACTTCTTTATCTTTATATAAAAGTTGCTCCAATTCTTCCCCAAGTTCTTGTTGCATACGCTCACTTTCATCCTGCAATTTTCGTATTGCCTTTAAGTGGGCAATCGTTTTATTCATTATTTCTAATACTTTTTCTTTTATTTCCATTTTCTATTCGTTTTTAAAGGTTATTGTATTTCTCGTGAACGGGAAACAAGTCTGCTATGTTTGTACCCTCTGGAAAATCTACCGCCGAAATATTGAGCGGAATACTTACCTTTTTGCCTTGTGCGTCCGTATAGCTCGCATCTACGAAAAATGCCGACTGTTGAGGCTTGTACGCTTGTGCGATGATTTTCACAGCATCGGTAAACTCGGGCGAGTTAAATTCTTCCGCTATTTTGTTCAGCTCCAGCACTCGGGAAGCTTTGAGGTTGCCTTTGGCATCCTTGCGAAGCAGTCGATTAATCACGTCCACCAGCTTAGCGGAATTGTCATCTTTCGCCAGTGAACTGATAAAGTCTCGTACTTTCTCAACGTCTGCGTTCACGGTGTCATCCCAGTTGTCAATGGTTCGGAAACCGTAGGTGATGGTGTTGCCATCATCATCGGAAAAAGTGTGGCTCTGTTGCTCGCCTTTGACTTCGTACACTTCGTTTTTTAAATCTAAAAAAGTTTTAAGCGATTGAAAGATAAATAGTTTTTTCTTACTAATATCGTCTGAAAGTAATTTCAGTTGTTCGACAATCCCGAACAAGTTCTTGTTTACCAAATCTTTGTAGGCTTTGCGGTTTTCCGCCTGTGCGTCTTGTCGTTTTTGCAATTCGGCTTGTAGCTCCTGTGCCGATAGTTGCGATAAATCTATATTGCTCATTGTTAAATTATTATTTGTTAATTAATTTATTGCTCTTTTTTTTCATCTTTTCTCGTTCGTACGAAAATCCCATTGGAACTCTCTTTACAGGGCGTTTCTGTAATTCTTCTTTGTGTTTTTCAAAGAATTTCAACGCCTCCTGATGTCTTTTGATGTCATTTTCGTGATATAACCAATTTTCTGACATAGTATTCGTTTTTGTAAATTTATATGTAAACTCTTTGTTTGTACAACGGATGATTTTTGAGTGGTTGAAATATCTGTTTCTCCAAATCAAACCACAAAACCTCTCTATCTTGCGATATTTTCAGTTCGGGTGATTTCCAGCGAGATTTGTCAATCCATCGTTGGAGTTTTTCTACTTTTTGGGGAACACTGTCAGTGCGTCCCGCTCGGTATTGGCTCAGTTGTAGGCGTTCTTCAAATGTTAGAGTTTGCAGAAAATTGTCTAACTTTAAAACGTCTATGTATTCAATTAATCGGCTCATTTTCTATCTCATTTAAAAAACTTTTATTCATTTTTAAGAGAAGGTGTTAGAGCTGGTAAAGCTCCACTTCCAACGCCTCACGTTCCTTTTCATTTACACATTCCGCAATTTTCATTTCAAGTTGCAATGCTTGTGTTTGCAGTTCTTTACGAGTTACTTTCATAGCATTCAATTTCAATGGTTTGTAAATCATATTTTTCCATTTCGATAAACTTTTCAACGTATTGATTGCGAATGGCTTCCAGTTGTTGAAGTTCTTTAGTTTCGTGATGGAAATTCATAAGGTCGGTATTGATGCAATTGATTTTGTGTTCCAAATACTCACGGGTTACTTTCTTGGTTTTCATATTTTTGTGCTTTGATTATTTTTTCGATTAAAATTTTCGGGAAATATTGCAAGTCAAGGTAAAAGGTATCTAACATCAGCAGCACATCGTCTTTATCAAAAATACCCGCATCTAATTCGGTATTGTACTGCCTTTTTATTCCTCCCTCAACTAATGCCACCCATTGGTCATCAAACCAATTTTTGAGGTAGTCATTTTTTGATAGCCATTTGAGCGGAATGTACTTTTGATGTGCTATTTTTCCGCACCAATCCAAAAAGTACTGATGCCGAAGATTCTCGTATTGCAAATAGCTCAATTCTGCATAGTACGCCAATTTGTGGCGGAAGGTGGTTTGTTTTGCTATGGTTGTCATTTTTATAGATTTAAAGGTTATTCGTTATCGTCTTGCTTTACGTCGCCCCAATATTCGGCGGCTTTTTGCGGGTAAATCACAAACGGACTGCCTCCACCGTTCATTCGCCCTGCCGGAAAGGCTTTATAGCCCTCAACCCGTATTTTCAAATCCACGTCGTAGCGAACAAAATCTGCCAGCTCGCCTTTGGGTTCCTTGCCATTGGCTTGGCTGATGAGGATTAAGCCTTTGTTCTTATCTTTCATCAATCGTTTTAACTTTTTGTATTCCTCTTTGTCGGTTTGCATATATTGCACGGAATCAATGATTAGGAAGTCGGGCGATTTATGTTTTTCCATTCGTTCCAAAAGTTCATCAAAAGGTTCATTGTCTATCAGCAGGAATTTCCCTTCCACACTGTCCATATAGTTACGTTTGAGGTTCATTTGCATTGTATGCGAAAAGCCCTCCTCCAAAGAATTGTAAGCTACTTTTCCGAACTCAGTTAAGTACCTTACCCACTGCATTGCTAACGATGATTTTCCGCTGGACGAAGCTCCCCAAATAATAGCAGAGAACCCTCGTGCGGGGCAACCGACAAAGTCCTTCCAAGCCCCCTCAAAAGGTAGTAGTTTGAATTTTTTATTTATTGCTTGTTTGGGTGTATAAGCCTGTGCCATTGTTCAGTTATTAGGGGTTAGTGGTTAGGGATTAAGTCGTTTCGGTTTCAATGGCTTCAATGCGTTCGAGCTTCAAGGTGTGTATTTTCTTTTTCACACGTCGTAAATCGCCGTTGCATTCCTGCCAAACGCTTTTGATGTCCTGCTTGTCGGTAATGCCGTTGTTGGCACAAATCAAAATACAATCCTGCTGGGTAATGTCGCCCAAATCGACAAACTTTCTGCCCAAACGGCTGTAAATTTCCCGATAGCCTTTTTTGTTGAGTTTTTCGCCCCGCTCAATGCGTTTTTGCAAAAATTCCGTTGCACACAAAATAATGGCACAATCGTCCTCCAATAAGTTGTAAAACGTGATAAAGAAGTACAAAATCTGGTCATTCACTTTGTCGAACTCGTCCAGCAAAATCACGGGGTTTTCAATTGATTTTAAATATTTTACGGCTTCATACACCATCTCGTGTATGGTCATTCCGCCACTTTTTCGCCCCATTGCCGAAAGCAATTCCGCCATAAAGGCTTTTTTGTTCCAAAACTCATTGCATTGCACCATAAAGGCGTTGGGGTGGTTTTCGGTGTATAGCTTCATTGTTTGCGTTTTGCCCGTTCCTGCTGAGGCGACAATAGCGTGTACTTGGCTGTTGTCTTGGGCATCTTCTATCAGCTCCGTTAAGGTCTGATAAATAGAGGTTTCCACGCAAACCCAATCCCTACGGGAAATTTCCAATTGAGCCTTTACGCCCCGCCACATTCGGTCAGCGATTTTATCCCATTTGTTGGTCAATATGTGCGTTACGGTAGCTTCCGAAACGCCTTTTAATGAGTTCGCTCCTTTGCGTTGGCTTCCTTTACGGTCGCAAAACACTTTTAATTCATTGGCTATCTGTTGTTTTTCCTGCGTTGTCATATTTTTGTATTTTTGAAATTAAACGTCTCTTTTTTCATTGCGGAAGCTATCCGCTATATTAAACCGCTTATTTTGGTTCTTTTTCGGGGTTGTTCTATGGATACAAGCTCCATTTCGTCGTCCCAATCGGTGTTGTTCATTACTTTTTGATATTTTCCAAAATCGTCATTTTGTTGGGATTTTTTGCCGTTGGGCGTTTTCCGTTTGCGTTCAATCCCCTTGATATTCGGTAAATTCAATCCTTGTTGCTGGGCGGTCATTCCGTATTTTTCTAACAATTCCTCGGTTTCGTCTCGGCGTGTGATGCGTTTTTCGTCCGTGAGTTGCTGTACTTGGCGGATGTATTGAGCGTCGAAAGTGTCCTGCTCCTGAATGTTACGTTGTACTTCTTTCTTAATTTCCGCACCGTTTACTAATTTCAGACCCAAAGGCGTGTCCTCGTATAAGTAAATCAGCTCCATATTATCGGGGTCGAACTTGATAACGAACTTTTTGCCGATATTCTTTTCAAGCCAATCCACATTGGGCAACCCTTTCTGTGTATATACCATATAGTCGTATTTGACTTTTTTCTCTTGAAACGAAATTCCGTAAGCATCGCAGGTAATCGGTTCTTTTCTCGTAATCCAAAACAGCGAAACCATATCCCAAATCTCCACTTTCTTTGTTTCCGCATTTTGGCTTTCCAAATACATTTCAATGCGTGGTTTGCCTGTTTTGGGGTGCGGAGCTTCGTTCCATTCCCTACGGCGTTGGGCGTATCGCTCTTTGATTTCGTCCAGCGTAGGCAGGCTTTGTTTGTTGGCGAGGATAAATTCCATATTTACCTTGCTTTCCTGCGTTTTTGCCGTGATGTTCATTCCTGTAAAGAACCAATCACGTTTTAAAAATCCGTCTTGAAATCGCCCGAAGGCACTTTCTATCGTTTTTGATTTTCCGTTGTAGGGCTTAGTAGCGGTTTGCACTTGGGCTATTTTGCTTAAAAAATCGCCAGTTTTGAGTTTTTTGTGTCCGCCTTGGTTATCGTGGGCTATTTGATATGGGCGAAATCCTGCCGTTTGTACCGCCATTTTAAAGGCTCGATATTGGGCTTCGTAATCCTCCGTTTTGCTAATGTGATAGCCTAAAAGCACCTCGCTATATGCGTCCATCACTTCATATACTTGGCAGGTTGCCATATTGCCGTTTTCGTCCAAATAGTAGTAATTGAGCTTCGTACCGTCGGAGTACCAAAGGCTGTCCCGCATTGTGGGCATTTTGGTTTTGTGCTGAAACCCAAATTTTTCCTTGTACGAAAGTTCGCCGTACCGATGCCCCCACCACAGCGGTTGCACATCTTCGGCATACAGAAAGTTATAGAACGTTTTTTCGTTTTTGATGAGTTTCCAACCTTCGGCAACGGCTTTGTCGTTGTATTCGGCGTGGAGTTGCGAAAGACTTACGCACACATTCACTTGATTGCACCAGCGGGCGAGTGTCCATTCTGCCGAAACCCCTACGAGTTTAGCGGCTACTTTATTCATAAATCCGCTGTGTATCAACCCCTCGTAGCCTTTGGTCGGGTAGCGTTTGCAGGTTTTTATTTCTTTAAACGCCATTGTTTTAGCCTTTAAATCGCGGTAATTGCTCGGCAGTTTGTGTTTGTATTCCTTTGACGGCAATTGTTGGATAATTTCCGCCATTTTTTGCCACATTTCCTTGCGGCCTCCGAACTTGCGTTGCACCACTACATTCGTTGCGATAAAGTGGCAAGCGTTGAGTATTTTGGCGTTGTCGCTGTACTCTCGGATGCGGTCGGCGGGTAGGTGTTCCGTGCCATCTTCGTCCTCCAACAGGTATTGCTCAAAAAAGCGTTCGGCATCGTAATCGGGTTTGATATAGTCCTCGAAAACAAGGGTTTTAACCTCTTTATACGGATTGTGGTTTTGCTCTATTTTGGATTTAAACCGCTCGGGAAGTGAGGCATACACAATCCAAACCATACGTCCTTGCCCCGCAACGCCAATGCGTTTTATTTTGTTGTTGCGAACCATTTTATCGTAGTTTGGTTTAGACATTATTTCACCATCTCCGTAAAGCCACGAAGCCGAGACGCATAATATATTTTCTACATATTCAAACATTTTTAAACCCTCTTTAAATGGTTTTTAAACTTTGTTCCTGCCCCGTACCTGCCTCGGGGTGTATGCTTTTCAGGATTTTCACTAAATTTGCCTCACCTAACGTTTATTTTTTAGTGGTGTTCGGCGAACCACTTCGTTAGGTTTGCCTCGTCAAAAATTTAAAAATTAGTGATATGATTTCTGTTAGGTCTTCTGTGATAAGAGCAGTGGATTACAATCCACTTACCAAGCAACTTTTTATTAAATTCAATTCAGGATATACCTATGTTTATTATGGAGTTCCTGAGAGTATTTTCAGAGGCTTATTGAGAGCCTCCTCAAAAGGCAGCTATTTCAACACTTACATTCGGGGAAGGTACGAGTAGCCTCTATCTGAAATGCAGTTTTTACAATCCAATTGTAAGGTACTTCCTTAGGGTCCCTGTCTATCGCCCAAAGCCCTACGGTAGTGGCTTCGTGATATTTTAGCCGTTCCAATTCTTTTGCTACATCGTCTATTTGAGTAGTATCTTGATTATTGATAATCATCCTTTGTAGCGTTTCTTCGTACTCCTCCTCACTTATCTCTATACAGCCTATCTCTTCAACGTAAAGAGACAAAGAGTAATGAGTTACAACTACAGGAGTAGGCTCATAGATGTCGTAAGTACTCCCGTAAGGTTCTCCGTTCACTATACTATCTACCTTAAAATAATCTTGCGTAGTTCTGTAACAATGCCCTATTTGTAAATCTTTCTTTCTTTCTATTTTTTTCATACCTTATTGATTTATAACATTATTTAATACTACTTTAGTTACTTCATTTACAGCCCTTTCGGCTTTGTAATAGTCTCGTTTAATGTCTTCGGCTGTATTACTTACTCGGTCGCCTGCCAACGCCTTGCGGACAAAATCAACCGTAACGCCGTAACTTTTAGACAATTCATTTATAATACTTTGATTGTACTTGTATTTTTTATTCTTACCTTTGCACATCGTCCTTTTTGTATTGTTTGATGGGACAAAATTAGAGTAAATACTCTAAATAAACAAATAAAAATAGTATAAAATCTAAAAATTATTTTATGGTTGTTGACAGAATATTGAAAATCATAGAGTTGAAAGGTATAAACAAAAGTATCTTTTATAGAGACACAGGGCTTTCTAATGGTTTTTTGGATAAGGTAAAAGATGTTGGAGTCTCTAAAATAGAGAAAATACTCTCATCTTATTCTGACATAAACCCTATTTGGCTTCTTACAGGAGAGGGAGATATATTTAAAAACGAAATACATCCTCCCGTCGAAATCATTACTCCAACAAAAGTGAAAGGTAGAGACCTAATGCCCAAAGTGGTAGTGGTTGATGATGCTGATAACGACCGAATTCCGTTGGTACTAATTAAAGCACAAGCAGGATATTTGAATGGCTACGGCGACCCTGAATATATCGAAAAGCTACCAACGTATAGTGTTCCGACTTTACGTAATGGTACGTATCGTATGTTTCAAGTGGGTGGGCATTCAATGTATCCTACTTTGCAGAATAATAGCTATGTGGTGGGGGAGTTTGTTGAGAATTGGGAACAAATGTCTGATAATAGGATATATGTGGTTGTTACAAGCACGGAAGGAATCATTGTAAAACGGGTTATCAATCGCCTTAAGGAGTATGAATCATTGTATTGCAAGTCAGATAATAGGGATTATCCTCATATTTCTGTCAATGTGCAAGATATAAAGGAAGTGTGGGAATGTAAGATGCATCTTTCCTTTGAGTTCTTGGACCCAGCAACCAATTATCAAAAAATAGCTGACCTTGAAATAGAAATGCTGAAAATACGTGAGGAAATGGCTACTCAACAGCAACAATTACAGCGTTTAACAACTCAACCCCCAACTATTATTGTAAAATAAAACGTACCATTATGGGTATAATCCCTATATAACAATCAATTGTATATGAATAAATTATTAAAAATCAATACTTTACATACATAAATCACATTTTTCAAATGGTTATACCCCCCTTACAATTCTTAAAAACATATAGGTAATGCCCCTTTATTGTATCTGCACCCCTATTTTAATAAGGGTATAAAATGGTTAAAAAGTATGCCCAAAGGTACGCCCAAACGTAAAAACACCTGTTTTTAGGGGTAGTAGTTATCATTTTCGTGAGGTCACGCAAATGGTCGGTTGGCGGGTCCAAAAGTAGTAGTGTTTGGGCATAAAAAAAGCCCCAAAAGGGCTTGTTTTACTGGGTTTATGGTAGTTTTTAGTACCTTTGTACTCCGTAATAGTAGTTACAGCAAATTATATGGTAATTTTGGGCTTTTTAAATGGTAATTAAATGGTAGTTAATAGTAATTGTTGTACATTTGGTTTTGTTTTCATTTTCGGGCTTTTTTGGTTGTAACTCCCTTATTTTTAAGGCTTTTTCGGCCTTTTTTATATTATATCTTTTTGTACATTACATTTTAACCCCCTTAAATTGCTTTCTGATTTTATGGCGTTTTGTGTTGTTATTTTGAGGACAAAAACCCAAAGCCAATAGAAGATATTGAATCTTAAAATATTTTTTGAAATCAAAATTTAATTTATTTACATCGATGGTTTGAAATATTTTTTTTGACTCCGTATAATCTTCCTGATAAAATAAGGTCAAGCTCTTTACTATTTTAACGGCTTCTTCATACCCATTTTCCCATAAAATACTTGGCGATTCTTTAAAAACATATTTTTCTTGAATACGATGCGACAAATGATGAAAACCATATATGTTTAGCATATCCGAGATAAAGAAAACCAATATTTTATAGTCGTCAATTTCAAATTTTAAATTTCGATGGATTTGGACAAAATTTAGAATTTCTTTTTCTAATTCGGAGACTTTTTCATCATTTCCTAATGTATTATAGTAATGAAGCAAAGCACTCAAAGACCTCGCCTCCAAAGACCAAATAACGCCGTATTTGTCTCTTATTTTTGGCAGAAGACTCTCAATTTGATTAGCAAAACGCTTATAATCATTATTTTGCATAGTCAAAACGCATCTCATAAATTGAAATTCCTTGTTTGTTTTCAAAAAGCCAGGACGAATTCAATTTCAAAAATACAAAATCACGTTCATTTTCTATCCTATTTTATTAAAAAATTGAAAATAAGCTATGATATACAACAAATCCGCCTAAAAAAAATAATTTTGATTTCTTGTTTGATTTTTTCTACATTTTCGATGACAAATTTAACAGAATTTTTGTCTAAATGTTCCGTATTGAAGGTGATAAGTATTGTCTTTAAAGTCGATATTATCTAATGCTTCTTTGTACCCATTATGCACCAAATCATCTTTGCCTACATAATAGTTTTCATTACCACAATATCAAAGTTATAAACTTTTTGATGGTATTATTCAAAAAAATCATTCATTAAAAAAAGAATTCATAAAATCCGTAAAAGACTCAGAAACTAAAATAAAATTCTTATCTTCCAAAAATTCCGATTCAATGATATAAACCTTGCCATAATCTGAGTCATCTAATGAAATTAAGAAGATATTATCGCCATTATCATTTGCAAAAGGAATTTTATTATTAAAATCTACACCACTCTCTTTAAAGTCATCTATTAGTTTTTCTATGGGGAGTATTCCGTATTTAATTGAATCAAAACTATTTATCGTAAAAACATTTCTTACCCCTTTTACATATTCGAAAGAAGGATAGCCTCCGTTGAATTTTAGATAGTGTTCTTTAAAATCCTGCGGAAGTTTTAGTCCGATTTTCATTTCAAAATTATCAATATCAGCTAATGTAAGCTTTTGTTCTGTTTGTAAAAATTCCATAAATATTATTTTAATTTATCCTAGCAATACTCTATATCGTAAGGGTAGTAGGGATTGTCTTTAAAAGCACTGTCATCCAACTTCAAAATTTTTACGATGGCAGCAACTTCTCAAGCCCAATAATATACAGAATAAAAATCTGTTTTGTGGCTATCGTAGGCTGTCTGTAGGTTTCCTTCTATTAAAAATATCTTAGCTTTTCCTTTTCAGCACTTCGAATATTATGCTCACTCTATCAATGACAATCACCACACTTGCATTTCATTTTTGAAAGTTCTATTTCAAAGGTAGCGTGTCCGATATGTTCGTGTTGAAGAGTATGTTTAATTTCTTTTTTTATTGTGTCAATTTCTTCAAAAGTAATATCGTCCTCAACCACTAAATGTGCCGTAAGTGCATTTTCCAAGCTACTCAATGCCCAAATGTGAATGTGATGTACCGAACAAATTTTCGGGTGTTGCGCTATAAGTTGCTTTATTTTATCCACTTTTATGCTCTGAGGAACGCCATCAAGAATAAGTTTCACACTTTCGGAAAGCAAATTCCAAGTGGAAATCAAAATTACCACCGCAACGACCAAACTCGTCAGCACGTCGGCAATGTCCCAACCCGTGAAATGGATAATTACCCCCGATACAATCACCCCGACCGATACCAAAGCATCTACCAACAGATGCAAAAAAGCTCCTTTTACATTGATATCGTGCTTTTGTCCTTTGTAGAAAAGAAAAGCCGATAAGGCATTGATAATAACCCCGATAGTAGCTGTTACAATAATCATATCACCCGTCATTTCGGGCGGTTCGTCAAAGCGTTCGATAACCTCAACGATGATTTTCACGGCGATATATACCAACAGTACCGCATTGATGAGCGATGCCAGAATAGAGGCTTTTTTGTATCCGTAAGTGAATGAATACGTGGCTGCTTTCTGCGTTAATTTCAGTCCGACAAGCGAAATGACCAAACTGGCAACATCGCTCAGGTTGTGACTCGCATCCGAAATCAGTGCCAAGGAATTTATGCGGAAACCTACTACAAATTCAATAATCGTGTACACTAAATTCAGCCCGATACCGATATAAAAAGCTCGGTTGATGTTCTCCAAACTCGCCACGCTATGACTGTGTCCTTCGTGTGAATGTTCCATTGCTTTAAATTTTTAGTTTGTTGTTTCAATCGGTTTTTGTTTCTCTCTGCAAAGGTACTGTTTTTCGGATTACAAATCACGTTAAACAAGTGGAAATAAGCAGATATAAATAAGATAAGAAACATATTTTATCATTGAAAAGACACTCTTATTTACGATATAACTGTATAGGTATAATTTTCAACTATTTACAACGAAAGTCTTTAGTTCGCAAACTTTTATAGAGAATAAAAATTTTGTTTTTTCTTAAAAAAAGATATTTTTGTTATTTTAGAGCTTTACAAAGCGGTTTTTTATGTCCCAAAACTGGTCTTTACAAGCACTTTCAACAATATTTAAGCGTTAAAAAATGGATATTTCTTTATTTACAAACTTTTATCAGCCTTCGGAACTTACTACTGAAGAACTCAACATACTTGCCCAAAAACACCAATATTGGGAAGTTCCTAAGGGGACTATCATCTTAAAACAAGGCGAAATCTCCAATGAAAATTATATCATCGAAAAAGGCGTAATGCGTACCTACACCTTTGATTCAGACAACAAAGAAATCACCACCCGACTTTTCTTTGAAAATGAATTAGCCATAGAAACGCTTTCTTTTTTTGGCAGAATGCCCTCGCCCGAATTTTTGGAAACGGTTACCGATTGTAAAATCTGGCGTTTCCATTGGGATACGGTGCAAGAACTTTATCATACAATGCCCTCCTTTCGTGAATGGGGACGCTACTGGATGACACGCGAACTCTTTCTCTCCGAAACCCGAATGCTGGATTTGAAAACCCTTAGTGCCGAACAACGCTATCAAAAACTCATACACGAAAAACCCAAAACCATTCACGAAGTACCTCTGAAATACATCGCCAGTTTCTTAGGCATCACTGATTCTACTTTAAGCAGAATTAGGAAATTGAAGTGATTTTTTATTTTACATCCATAACGCTGAAAATAAACCACTTACACATAGTTAAAACAAAGGCAGTTTGTACTTTTGCAAAATCATAATATAATCAAATAATATGAAAGAGTTTATACAATCTTTATTTAGAACAACAGAAGAAAGAGTCAAAAATCCTATTATTGGAGCCTTTTTAACATCTTGGATTATATTTAATTGGAAACCTATATTATTTATAATTTTTTCTCCAAAAATAATTGAAGAAAAAATAGAATATATTCAGAGTAATTTTTCTAGCATTTGTTTTCTATTTGTTTATCCTATTTTTTCAACCATTTTTTATGTTTTAGCTTTACCTTATTTAAACCTATTAGTTGATGTTTTATTAAAATATCCACTAATTAAGAGAAACAGTATTTTAATAAACAAACAAAAACAATCTATTGAAAATCAAAGAGAATTGGCTATTGAAGAAATCAAATTGGAAGAAGCAAAGACTGATTTTAGAGAAAGAAACAATCACAACAAAATGGTCGAAACTCTTCAAAGTAAAATAAGAGAACTAGAGACAAATTTAGATAAAGAAAAAGAAAGATATGAAGAACTTCTTTCCAAATTGAGAGAGGAACTTGAAAAACAAAAAGAAATCGCCTCAACCGAAATGAAAAACTTTGAACAACAATATAGTAATTCTCGCAAACAAATAGCAGAATTAAATGAACTATTATTTGAAAAAGATAAAATAATACAAGTATTCAAATTGAATTACAGTACTGGAGAAAACGCAAATATTATTCGTCTTCCTAATGGAGAAATAATAATCGAATTACGAGAAGATAACTACACTCATTATTATAATTTAGAAACAGGATCAAAGTATAATGAAGGTGACTTTGAACGCTATTATCGAATGATATCAGGACACTATGACTCACCACAACGAGATTTTCCATAATAATGACTATATAATGCAAATGCACAACACTTTTGTTATAATGGAAAGTTAAAAAAACACTATAAAACTTTAGGCTTTGAATTTGACAAAATCGGATTCAAAAAACACACTGTCAGTTTCTTAGGAATTACCGATTCTACTTTAAGCCGAATTAGGAAAAAGTGATTTCTTGACTTAGGTCAAGTAATTAACTTAAAGAGCTTCCATACCTTTGCAGAGTTAATCTATTAAATCAATTAAAAATGAATCGTTTATCAAAATTACTATCAATTTTTGCTCTTACAATCTTTTTTGTAAATTGCTCAGGTAGCAGTAACAATGATGAAAATCAGAATCCTAACCAAAATGCCCCTAAACCTATCGCCACCAATACTGACGGTTGGAAAGTTGAAACTATTTCAGTAAATTCCCAAGCAGGCTATGTAGATATTGAAGTCGAGATTACTTACCCGCAACCCGTAGCAGGAAGCAATACACCTCCGAATGACAATTATTACTCTGCCCTCTATGAAGTAAAAACTACTGACGGAACGCTGTATTGGAAAGATTATTATTTAGGTTACAAGCCAGAAGAGGGAAAAAGTATCGGTCATGTTTCTATTGAATTTCCTTCCACTAAAGTTGCTGATTTAAGTACTCTTACTTTAAAATTAAAGAAAAGTCGCTGATTTAAGTACTCTTATCTTAAAACAAAAAAATGAGTGATAAAGCTCCAAAAACAATCAGTTTATTATCCTAAAAAGTCATCTTAAAAGATGGCTTTTTTTGTTGAAAGATATGATTATCCAACTCTTATCCTAATTCCAAAAGATATCATTAATTTAAGTTCCTCCCAAACCATCTTCTATCCGCAAAATCATAAAAATATTATAACAAAAAAACAATTATTTTTCATTATTGCTTAAAATTTCTAAAAAAAAGTATATCTTTGCCCCCAAACTTTGGGGGTGTCTGTATTTTGTACAGGCTGAGATTTTACCCTTTGAACCTGATCTATTTCATAATAGCGTAGGGAATAAGTGAAAAAAATAGCTTCTTTTTGAAATAGCTTTCAATAGATATTTCTGAAAACATTTCCGAAGTTCAAAAATCGTTTCTTTTCATCTAAAAACAATCGGAAATGGAAATTACTATCAACAATCAATCGGTACATTTTGAAAAACAACCTCTGTTGGAGGAATTGGTGCTTTCGTTTACCAGCGGAAAAATCAACGGTATCGCCGTTGCCCTCAACGGAAAAGTAATTGCCAAAGAGCAATGGACGGCAACGCTTGTAAACACTTCAGACAATGTGCTTATCATCACTGCTACACAAGGGGGATAGTTCGCTACAGTACAGAAAATGCACTATGCACTAATATTTTCAAAGATACTGGACGGCATTGGAGACGAAGCGTCAAGAAAATCAATGAATGGAACATAGAAAATATCTACTGTCCGAAGCGACCGTAGAGAGCAAGTTTAGAGATTTTCAGTGAAGTGAATTGATTTTTAGCGAAGTATCCAAAGCCTTGATTTTTAGTTCTTTTCATCTAAGGAAAAGAACAAAGAAATATGAATCATATAAATAATCAGTTAAAACATTATACAAAAATGGAAATTACAACCACCCCTTTTCCCAGTTCAAAAAAGATTTATGTAGACGGGGAAATACACCCAATAAAAGTGGCAATGCGTGAAATAAGTCTTACACCTACGCATCTTGCCAACGGAACTATAGAAGAAAATCCGCCAATTACCGTGTACGATACTTCAGGGCCTTATACTGACCCCAATATTACTATCGATGTCCGCAAAGGTTTACCTCGTTTGCGTGAGCAATGGATTTTAGACCGCGGTGATGTCGATGTTCTCGATGAGGTTTCTTCCGACTTCGGAAAAGAACGACTCAATGACCCTAAAACCCAACACCTTCACTTTGAGTATAACCACAAGCCCAAAGTTGCCAAAGAAGGTAAAAATGTAAGTCAGCTCTACTATGCCCGTCAGGGGATTATCACACCCGAAATGGAATACGTTGCCATTCGCGAAAACCAACGCATCGAGCAGTTGCAAAACGCACCCAAAGGACTTGCCAATCAGCACCTAGGCAACAGCTTCGGAGCCAATACGCCTGTAGGGAAAATCACGCCCGAGTTTGTTCGCTCTGAAATTGCAGCAGGTCGTGCCATTATTCCATCAAACATCAACCACCCAGAATGCGAACCAATGATTATCGGACGCAATTTCTTGGTGAAAATCAATGCGAATATCGGTAACAGTATTGTAACTTCAAGCATCGAAGAAGAGGTAGAAAAAGCCGTATGGGCTTGCCGTTGGGGTGCCGATACGATTATGGATTTATCTACAGGAAAAAACATACACGAAACCCGCGAATGGATTATCCGCAACTCGCCTGTACCAATTGGTACTGTGCCGATTTATCAAGCCCTTGAAAAGGTAAACGGAATTGCTGAAAACCTTACTTGGGAAATTTTTAGAGATACACTTATCGAACAAGCCGAGCAAGGGGTTTCGTACTTTACCATTCACGCGGGGGTACGCCTGAAATACATTCACCTCACGGCAAAACGCGTTACAGGAATTGTATCACGTGGGGGGTCGATTATGGCAAAATGGTGTTTGTATCACCATAAAGAAAACTTCCTTTACACACACTTTGAGGAAATTTGTGAGATTATGAAAAAGTATGATGTGGCTTTCTCACTTGGGGACGGACTTCGTCCGGGGGCGATTGCCGATGCCAACGACGAAGCTCAATTCTCGGAACTTGAAACACTTGGCGAACTCACCAAAATCGCTTGGAAACACGATGTACAGACCATCATCGAAGGACCGGGACACATTCCGATGCACCTCATCAAAGAGAATATGGAAAAACAACTCAAAGAGTGCGACGAAGCTCCTTTCTACACCTTAGGCCCTTTGACTACTGATATTGCACCAGGCTACGACCACATTACTTCTGCCATTGGAGCGGCGATGATAGGTTGGTACGGCTGTGCAATGCTTTGCTATGTAACACCAAAAGAACACTTGGGGCTTCCAAACAAGAAAGATGTAAAAGACGGGGTAATCACTTACAAACTTGCCGCCCACGCTGCCGACCTTGCCAAAGGACACCCAGGAGCACAATACCGCGATAATGTACTAAGTAAAGCTCGTTTTGAATTCCGTTGGGTAGACCAGTTCAACTTGGCTCTTGATCCCGACACTGCACGCGAATTCCACGACGAAACCCTCCCTGCCGAAGGGGCTAAAATCGCTCATTTCTGCTCGATGTGTGGCCCGAAATTCTGCTCGATGAAAATCACGCAGGAAATTCGCGATGTAGCCGAAAAAGGAATGAAAGATATGTCGGAAGAATTTATCAAAGCAGGTAAGGAAATTTATTCGTAAAACGAAAGGAAATGTCTCCACTAAAAAACATCATTATTTCTCCTGAAAAAGTCTATCCCGATGAAACCTATTGGGTGAATGGTCTTTTGAACGAAGGGTTGGATTGTTTTCACATCCGCAAACCGCAGTTTACGGAAAAAATGATGCTTGACTACATCGAAGCTATAGATAAAATACACCGAAGTAGATTGGTTTTGCATTCTTATCATCACTTGGCGGAAAAGTTAGGCATTCAGCGGCTTCACTTTTCCGAAAACGACCGAAAAAATAAAGCTTATAAAAGGTACAAAAATCACTTTTCGCTTTCTACTTCGGTGCATTCGATGGACGCGTTTAATCTGTTGGACGATACTTGGCAATACGCCTTTTTAAGTCCTGTTTTTGCGAGTATTTCCAAACAAGGGTATGGTATCAAGCAAAATGTTTTTCAAGAATTAAAACAGCGAACCAATACCGCTACCGAGCTTATCGCCTTGGGGGGAATTTCTGCCGAAAACTTATACCTTTTGGCAAGTGAACCCATTGATGGAATCGCTCTTTTGGGCTTTGTGTGGCAAGGAAATCATCCGCTAAAAAATTACCGATTATGCAAACAAACCGACCTTTTGTAATGAGCATTGCGGGCTTTGACCCCTCGGGAGGTGCGGGCGTGCTTGCCGATAGCAAAACCTTTGAACGACTTTCCGTACAAGGGTTGTCGGTGCTTACCGCTCTTACTTTACAAACCGAAGATACTTTCCGAAAATTGCAATGGCTTCCGATAGCGGAAGTGGTAGAGGCGGTTGAAACCCTGCTCGATCGTTACGCGGTGCGTTGTGTAAAAATAGGCATCGTGCCCAATACTGTTTTTTTGTCGGAAATTGTAAAAACCATTCGCAACAAAGACAAAAAACTACCCATTGTGTGGGATACGGTACTCAAAAGCAGTTCGGGACGCACTTTCTTTTCCGTAGAAAATCCGTCGTTACTTAGCGAAACCCTTTTGGAAATCAATCTGATAACACCCAATCAACCGGAATTTGAATTTTTGTCGGAAATGGGGGTGCTCAACAATTTGCAAACGGCGATTTACCAAAAAGGCGGACATAAAGCCGAAAAGGGAGAAGATATTTTGCACATTGGTGAGCAGAAAATAAAACTCTTGCCCTCGCAAACCGATTGCCCGCCCAAACACGGCTCAGGTTGTGTGCTGTCGAGTGCTATTGCCAGTTATTTAGCAAAAGGCGAAGATTTAGAAAACGCCTGCCGACACGCCAAAACATTCATCGAAAAATTTTTAAACAGTCATCCTTCCCTTTTGGGAAATTACGATTTCTAAAGATGCAACACACCTATTACATATCACAAGGAAGCACCGCTTCGGAGCAACTCGCAAACATTCAAAAAGTACTTGATTGCGGTGGAAAACTCATTCAGTTGCGGTGGAAAACCAATGATGAAACCGCTCTTTTTGACTTGGCTACCGAGGTAAAAAAACATTGCCAAAAGTACAACGTTCTGCTCATCATCAACGACAATCCTACCCTTACCCAAAAGGTAGATGCCGATGGTGTGCATTTGGGCTTGCAGGACGGTTCGGTGGCTTCGGCTCGGGCTTTGTTGGGGGCAAAAAAAATCATCGGAGGTACGGCAAATACTTTGGAAGATGTACTGAAACGAATCAACGAAGGTTGTGATTACATTGGCTTAGGGCCTTTTCGTTTTACCACCACCAAAGAAAAATTAAGTCCTATTTTGGGTGTGGAGGGCTACCGAAACATTATCACTTATCTGAAAGAAAACAAGCTATCATATCCGCCTATTTATGCCATTGGGGGAATTGAATTAGAGGATGTTTCGCTCTTGAATACCAATGGACTTTACGGGGTAGCAATCTCGGGACTACTTACCGAAAAACCACAACTTTTAAAACAAATAGAATCAACTTTTACAGAAAATGAAAATAGCAGATAAAGAATTTCAATCGCGATTGTTTCTCGGAACGGGCAAATTTGGCTCACTCGATTTGATGTCGAAAAGCGTAGAAGCCTCGGGGAGCGAATTGGTAACTATGGCACTAAAACGCGTGGATTACCAAAACCAAAACGACGATTTGCTCAAACACTTACAGTTGCCCGGCGTAAATTTATTGCCCAATACTTCGGGAGCTCGCAACGCCAAAGAAGCTGTATTGGCAGCACAATTGGCACGCGAAGCTCTGCAAACCCATTGGGTAAAGTTAGAAATTCACCCAGACCCGCGATACCTTTTGCCCGACCCTATCGAAACGCTCAAAGCTACGGAAGAACTTGCCAAATTGGGCTTTGTGGTCTTGCCTTACATTCACGCCGATCCCGTGCTGTGCAAGCGATTGGAAGAAGTAGGCACTGCTGCTGTGATGCCTTTGGGCTCGCCTATCGGGACAAACAAAGGACTGAAAACAATCGACTTTTTGGAAATCATCATTGAGCAATCCAATGTGCCGGTGGTGGTCGATGCGGGTATCGGAGCCCCCTCTGACGCTGCCAAAGCAATGGAACTCGGAGCCGATGCTGTGCTGGTAAACACCGCCATCGCTGTGGCACAAGACCCTGTGCAAATGGCGATCGCCTTTAGGGAAGCCGTAATCGCCGGCAGACGCGCCTACGAAAGCGGACTGGGAAGTGTGCAAAAACACGCCGAAGCATCGAGCCCTTTGACGGGATTTTTGATGTAGAATAAAAGTGAGGTACAATGAAATTTTTCAAACTCATTGTTTTCTCCAAAAAAAAATATTTAAAAGAAATAAAAAAAACCTACAATGTCTTTCATCGAATTATTTGAAACCTATTCTTGGGAGGATATAAAAGAACGAATTTATCGTACAACTGCTGAAGATGTACGCTCCACACTTGCCAAAAAGAAACGAACAATAGAAGATTTTTTGGTATTGGTTTCTCCTGCAGCGGCTCCTTTTTTAGAGCCAATGGCACAACTCACCCAGCGACTTACGCAGCAGCGTTTTGGAAAAACGATTCAGCTGTATGCACCGCTCTATGTGAGTAATGAGTGCAATAATATCTGTACCTACTGTGGATTCAGTTTCGATAATAAAATACGACGCCGAACCCTCACCGATGCCGAACTACTTCAGGAGGCAGATATACTTAAAAAAATGGGTGTAGAACACGTGCTTTTGGTAAGCGGCGAGGCAAATCACATTGTGGGGCAGGTTTATTTTCTCAACGCCCTCAAAGTGTTGAAACCTCACTTTGCCAATATTTCGATAGAAGTGCAGCCACTTTCTACCGAGCAATATACCGAGTTGCAACAAGCGGGTACACACGCCGTAATGGTCTACCAGGAAACTTACCACAAAGAGGTGTATAAAACCTACCACCCAAAAGGAAAAAAATCAAATTTCAACTACCGATTGGATACTCCCGACCGCATCGGACAGGCAAACATTCACAAGATAGGATTAGGCGTTTTGCTCGGGTTGGAAGATTGGCGTGTGGATAGTTTTTTTACCGCACTGCATATTGATTACCTCCAAAAAAAATACTGGAAAAGTAAGTATTCCGTATCCTTTCCGCGTTTGCGACCGGCACAAGGCATCATCGAACCCAACTTTGTAATGAGCGACCGCGATTTGTTGCAGCTTATCTGTGCGTACCGCATTTGGAATTTCGATTTGGAAATATCCATTTCTACCCGTGAAAATCTCTATTTCAGAGACAATATTATCCAAATCGGAGCCACAACAATGAGTGCAGGGAGCAAAACAAACCCTGGAGGTTATTCCATTGATACGGAATCTTTGGAGCAGTTTGAGATTGACGACAGTCGTTCTATGGAGGAAATTCGTGCACTTATCAGAAGCAAAGGCTACGACCCCGTGATGAAAGATTGGGATAGGAGTTATTCGATTTAGAAAGAAAAAGCCTTGTATTACACGCTTAGTATTAAAAAGGAATTTAACCTATGAACGATAAACTTTTCAGCAGGTACAGCCGTCAGATTTTTATGGAGGAAATCGGGACGGAAGGACAACGAAAATTAAACAACACCAAAGTTTTGGTCATCGGAGCGGGCGGCTTGGGTAGCCCTGTTTTGCAATACCTCGCAGCGGCTGGCATCGGAACGATTGCCGTTGCCGATTTTGATACGCTGGAGTTGCACAACCTCAACCGACAAATCATTCACGTCGAAAAAAACATCGGC
Organism: Capnocytophaga felis; assembly: GCF_009684755.1. Taxonomy (GTDB): domain Bacteria; phylum Bacteroidota; class Bacteroidia; order Flavobacteriales; family Flavobacteriaceae; genus Capnocytophaga; species Capnocytophaga felis. The sequence goes on along the minus strand of NZ_BLBC01000011.1, from coordinate 112,680 downwards.
AAAAAAAAGGTGGAAAGTGCTGAGGAATTTATACACCATTTCAATCCGCATATCAAGTTTGTTCCGCTGGATTTGTGTATCGACGAGCAAACCGCAGATGAGCTTTTACCTCAATACGATATCGTGGTGGACGGCTCGGACAATTTTGCTACCCGCTACCTCGTAAACGATGCCTGCGTACGACACGGCAAACCGCTGGTATATGGCAGTGTATTTTCGTTTGAGGGGCAAATAGCGGTTTTTAATTACCAAGGAAGCAAACAACTCCGCGACCTTTTCCCCACACAACCCGACAACGCCCAAACCTGCGACAAATTTGGTGTGCTGGGAGCCTTGACGGGCATCGTGGGCAGCCTTATGGCGATGCAAGTACTGAAAATAAGTCTGCAATTGCCCGTACAAACCAATCAACTCCTACTTGTAGATGCAATGAATTTCAGATTTACAACAGTGGATTTTTAACCGAATTTTTATTATTTCTTTGGAAAAGCGTTATAATGCGATGTTTTTCAATGATATTTCCTTCTTTACTGATATGTTCATCGTGTTTTTAATCAAGATGTTAATAAAGCCTGCAATCTACTTTTTGATTACCTCTTCGAGAGGTTTTCGTTTTGAATAAGGAAAATATAGTAAAGATGTTTTTCAATTTCGCCCGACCTCAGCAGATAATCTCCTTTTGAAAAATGAATCTCTGAAAAATGTTCGTAAATCAAATCCGTTGGTATTTCCATATTCACTTGCTTTGAATCAACAAATACTAAAATGATACTCCTTCCACTCTTTCAGAATTTTAAACTAACCGAAAATAGCTTTATTCTTACCATAATTATACACTATCCTTTCCTATTTTTCTTTATTTTTTCTTTCATTACAAATTGATATATTATCAATTTTGGGAGAATAACAAAAAATAGCAATAATTGTTTTGGCTTTCCCCCTTTCATAATGCTAATAATAATGGTTACAAGTGGAATCAATACTAACAATACCGTATTGACGCGACACGCCCAAATTAAATACCCCTTTTCTGCCCAAAGGTCCAATTCATCTTTGATTTTCAAGTCAGTTATTTCACTTTTGAGAAAATCAACGAATTGTTTTGTATCGCTTTTAAACAGTGGGTAGGAATTTTTACATACAAAAGCAATAGTTTTATTCCGGGTTACAATCTTATGAAGCACATTTCTTCCTTCATCATCAAAAACAAGTGCTGTTATTTCCGAAATATCAATCGTAGGAATCTCTTTGTAGTTAAATATCAACTTCTTGTTCCAATGAAATACAAGTTTGTTGTTTTCAACAGTTACTATAAGTCGGCTGACTATACAATATATTAGTAATAAAATCAGCCCAATGAAAACGAGCGAAGGAATTATCCATTTTAGATACGGAATTTTAATATTTACAGCTAAGATAATAGCAAATAATATTGATAAAGGGAAAATAAAAATACTTATAAGTGCTCTATTTAATCTATAAACCAACAAACTAAACGTTTTCTTCTCTTCCACGACTTATTTTTCAAAGATAATATTACCGCTCAAAGATATAAATTTTATGACTTTTTTTGAAAGAATATTAGGATAAAAACTTCGACTTCGCTCAGTTTGACAAAGTGCCTGTTAGATTGAGTAAAATCAGCACTTTTGATTCAAATCAAAAGAACAAAAAGATAAAAACTCAAACATATTTCAATCCATTACCGACACAAAAAAAGTAAAGACGCCACGACAGACGTCCTTACCAATAATTTTTTAATTCTTACGACACCTTCTTTATCTGTGAATTAATGTCTTTTTAAAGAAAAAAACTACCTTATCAACTTGATTTCTATACCTAATAGATATATTTCTAATCCAATGTTTGTACTCCGCCACCGTTCACAAAAAGCACCTGACCACTTACCCACGACGAAATAGGCGAAGCAAAATACAACACGGCTCCTGCAATATCTTCTACTTCTCCCAAACGTTTGATAGGGGTATTTGCTAACATTTTTTGTTCTATTTCAGGAGTGAGTACACTCGCCAAAGCATTGGTTCGTGTAGCACCGGGTCCCACGCAATTTAAACGAATGCCAAACGCTCCATAATCAAACGCTAAATTTGCCGTCATATGATTAAGAGCCGCCTTTGAGGCTGCATAAGCACTCATATTAGGACTTTTATTAACAGACCCCATAGAGGTAATATTAATAACCGACCCATATCCGCTTTTTTTCATTTCAGGGGCACAAAGTTGTGTCAATCGCCACGCACTTGCCACATTGAGTTTGAATACCCATTCAAAATCGGTTACCGAAATGCTAAACGGATTTTCACGACCGCCTCCACCTCCACCGGCATTATTGACCAAAATCTCTATACTGCCAAAGACCTTTTTGGTTTCTTCTACCAAGTGTACCAAATCCTCTTCTTTGGTTACATTACAAGCAACGGCAATAGCCTGTCCGCCTTTTTCAGTGATTTCTTGAGCTACTTTTTCAGCATCATTCAACTTCAAGTCCGAAACAACCACATTAGCCCCAAAGTTGGCAAGAGTAAGGCAACAGCTCTTTCCTATGCCATTACCGCCACCGGTAACAATCGCTGTTTTACCGGTTAAATCAAAAAATTTCGTTTTTTCCATCATATATGTGTTTTATTTTTTAAAATATTGCTTATAAAAGAATTTATTTTCTCCTCCAAAGAATAAAAGTAGGTGATATAAAAAGTATGATACCTTAAAAAGAGAAATGTTTTTGTCAGGCTGAGCAAAGTCCGTGAAAACGGAATGTGTAACGAAGCCTCGTAATTACAGGGCTTCGACTACGCTCAGCCTGACAATCAGAATTGCCATCATACTTTTATAGCACAACCGAATAAAGAAATATACAAGAAATCAGACCTATAAACCTTTTGTCATCATCTACAAATAAAATCAAGTTTAGAAGATGATACTACTCCGGAAATTACCTTATAAAAAAAGGCGAACTGTTAGAGGTTTGCAAGTTGTCTTTCTCAGAATTTTTGATTCCCTTTTGGGTGGTGATATAAAAAGATACCTTTTAAAAAAGAAGTTTTTTGTCAGGCTGAGCGTAGTCGAAGCCCTGTAATTACAAGGCTTCGACTACGCTCAGCCTGACAATCAGAACTGCCATCATACTTTTTATAACACAACCCCCTTTTGGAAACATCATTATACCAAGCCACAAAAATACATAAAATTACTTATAAAATACTATTAAAAAGTAAAGACGCCCTGACAGACGTCCTTACCGATAATTTTTCAATTCTTTAGCCTCTTTTGGTAACAATGCCCAAGGCTTCAAGGTCTTGGCTTTGCGGGAGAGCAACTTTGGCATAGGCGACAAACTCGCTGTACTGCGGGTAAAGCTCATCAAAGAACTTATCACGCGTTTCGGTGGCTTTTTGGGCTTCGGCAGTTTCTTTTTTCTGACTTTCTTTCAAGGCGATGATTTCCGAAAGCTGATTTTGCACCGCTTTAAGGTCTTCTTCCTTGATGTTGATACTCTGCAATTTGGTCATAAAGCTCGGGTTTTTGAGCAATTGCGAATAGAAATTCCCCACTTGCACCAACCAATCGCTGTACGCCGTTTTGCGTTTGCCTGCAAAGTCGAGCGAAGCACTTGCCAGCGTATCACCTTTGAAAAGAATTTTACAGAAAGCTAAATGTTTGGTGTACAAATCGTTGATTTCCGTAAACTTTTGGTCGAACTTCTGCGTTTCGGCGTATTGCTCGGCATATTCCGTTTTTTGAGTTTGATGTAATTCTTGCAAACGTTCTACTTTGGCTAAAAGCCCGTCAAGTTTTTCAGTAGTATAGCCCAGCAGACTCATTTGCTCCTGAATGTTAGGCAGTTTCCCGTTAGTAAAGGAAAAAGTTTTAGAGATTTATAATAGGAAGTGATGTAAAAAGTATGATGCCTTAAAAAAGAAGATACTCCTGTCAGGCTGAGCGAAGTCGAAGCCTTATTATTACAAGGCTTCGACTTCGCTCAGCCTGACAAACGATACTATCATCATACTTTTTATAATACGACCTTATAATAATTAAAAATAGATAACAAAATGAAAAACATAACTTTTACACTTGCAATTCTTTTATCTCAATTATTATTTAGTCAAAAAGCTAAAAAACAGCAATATACCATTTCAAAACCCGAAGTTTTTGCTACGACAGACGGAGCGGTGGGCAATATCGCTTTTACCCATTCGGGGGAATTGGTTTATAGCTATCATCCGTTTTTTGAGCCGAAAATCAGAGTGACAAAATACAACGCTCAGACGAAAACGTCCGAACCTTTTCCAAATCTTGAATGGAATACCCCTCGTGCCACAGACGACCATTATTTAAGTAATGTATTGGGAATCAGAAACGACGAAAACGATATCGTTTGGATGCTTGATATGGGAAACCGCAATCCGATAACGCCTAAAATTGTAGGTTGGAATACAAAAACAAACCACCTTGAACGCATTTATTATCTGCCCGAAACGGCAGTTGTGAAAACCTCGCAACCTAATGATATGCTGATAGATACGAAAAACAAAGTCATCATTATTGCCGATGAAGGTATCGGAAACGGAGGTGATGGCTCCACTGCCGCTCTTATTGTGGTGGATATGAAAACAGGACGTACACGCCGATTGCTCGAAGGCACTCGCTGTACGCTTCCAGAGAAAAAACCAATTGTAGTGAAAGGTAAACACTTGTCTATCAATGGTAAAGAACTGTATGTAGGTTGTGATGGCATTACGGCAGACAAAGACTTTGAGTGGCTCTATTTTGCTCCTTTGAATGGCACTAAAATGTATCGAGTGAAAATTTCGGATTTGCTCAATGAACAACTTTCTGAAAATGAATTGGATAATCGTATAGAAACTTATTCTGATAAGCCGAATAACGGCGGACTTAGCATTGATGTTGCAGGAAATCTGTATCTTACCGCAATGGAAAGCAATAGTGTAGCGATGATTTCAGCCCAAGACCGAAGCGTAAAAACGGTGTTTCAAGACGAGCGTTTGTTATGGGCAGATGGCGTAAGTTACAATCACGCAGATGGTTATATGTATGTTTCAGCGGCACAAGTTCACTTAGGAGCGGTTTTTAATAATGGAAAAAACCTTGCAAAGCCTCCGTATTATATTTTCCGTTTTAAACCCGTAGCGAAAGGGGTAGATTTTAGATGAAAATTAGTAACTAAATAATCATTTAAAATCCAAAAATAATATCATAATCTATAAATATATCTTTATAACTGATTTACTTTCATTAATTTTTTAAATATAAAAAACATTGTACTTTTGTGAAAAATATTGATAATGTCAAATATTCTTGATTTTTCTAAAATATATGCACATCCATTGATTTTTGGGAATGACCTTAAAAAGATTACACAGGCTCATTATAGAATTGAAATCAAAAAGGGAGAGTACATCTTACGGGAAGGACAAACAGCTCGGGATTATATGATTTTGGAAAGCGGCATTGTTCGGAGTTTTGTCTATGATTATAACGGAAATAAAATTACAACAGATTTCTTTTGTGCAAATGAGATTATAGTGCAAGAACTATCGTTATTCAACCATCTGCCAAGTGCTGAAAGTATTGTCGCTTTAACCGATTGTGTGGCTTGGAAAATTGATTTTGAGGAGTTTCAGAAATTGTATCATTCTCTTCCGGGCTATGCTGAGTGGGGACGACTTTTTATGACCCAAAAGTTATTTCAAATAAAAAAACGCTCACTCGAAATGATTACACTTCCTGCCAAAGAACGTTATTTACAATTTCTAAAAGATAAACCGCAAGTAATCAAAAATGTACCTTTAAGGCAGATTGCCAGTTATTTAGGGATTACACATACTTCCTTAAGTCGGATTAGAAAGGAAGTTTCACTATAAGTTGAAAATGTTGTCATAAGGCAACATTTTTTTATTTTAAAGACGTTACTTTTGCCACTGTTATCTAATAAATTTGATAAAAAATGAATATATTTATCTTGATTGCCAATATTCTTGTGTTTTTGGCATTTGTTATTCATACATTTATGGGGGATAAAGAGTTAAAAGTTAATGAACCTGATAAATCCGACAAATCTTATCTCATAAAAATAGAAAAATGGACAATGGCACGATGTGGCTGGCATTGGATTTCTTGGGATTTACTATTGGCTGCTGTAGGATTGTTTTTATAATGAATGATGGAGAGCCTCTTTTGGGAAAACAGGCTTATATAGAAATGTGTAAGAGGTTTTGCAAAAGCTACCAAACAATGCGGGTAGCCCAAACAATAATAGAAGGAGATAATGCGTTTGTATTGGGAAACTACGATTGGATTTTACCTGACGGAAGTACACAAAGTGGTAGTGTTGCCGAAATTTGGAAAGCTGAAAACGGGCTTTTGAAAGAGCTAAAAATCTATTTTCATCAGTAGAAAAATAGTCTTGATATTGAAATCAATGCATTATAAAAATGGCATATAGTGAAACTTTAGCAAACCGGGTGAGAGAATATCTGGCAGAAATCCCAAATATCAACATTGAAGAAAAGAAAATGTTTGGAGGGTTAGCATTTTTGGTAAACGATAAAATGTGTATCAATATTAGCAATGACCGCTTAATGTGTCGTTTCGATTCCCAATATACTGAAGAGCTTGCCGAAAGACAGGGTTATTTACCTTGCATAATGAAAAATAAAGACCTGAAAGGCTATTGCTATGTGGAGGAAATAGGCTATAAATCACCGAAAGATTTTGCTTTTTGGCTTAACCTGTGCTTGGATTTCAATGAAAAAATCAAGAAAAAGTAAAGTTATTAATAATCATAAAAATGGCACAATCAAAGAACAACATCGTAATGTAAGGCATACTTTTACAATTTATTTGTTCTAATGATTTTTTTATGCAAAAAAAATGTATTTTTGTGAAATTCAATTTGTAAAGCGAACAAATTATGAATAAAGTCATTCGTGTTAATAGATTTTTTTTGGCTTTTGGCATACCTATTTTAATTTATACATTTTGCTATATTTTATCCCATCAAACAGTATTTCAGCAAAATAAAAATATTTTTTCAAATCTCATTATCTTTGATTTGATTATTTTTACTCCTGTAATTTATTTCTTTTTAATAAGAAATACAAGACTTTCTAATAAATCAAGTGTGTTGGTTTTTATCATTGGGATTGTCTTAGCAAGTCATATCATTCCTGCTGAAAATCAATTTTTTATAGAGATTGCGAAAAGATGGGGAGTTCCGATTATAGAATTGTCTGTGATGGCTTTTGTTTTTATAAAAATTTTTCAAACGATTAAAAAACATAAAGCTGAAAAAACCTCACAATTAGATTTTTACACCTTTTCTAAAAAGATTTTTTGCCGTATTGCACCCAATAAAATTGGCAATTTCTTAGCTACCGAAATTGCCCTTATGTATTATGCTTTCTTCGTTTGGAAACACAAAAAAAGAGCGACTTATCAATTTACAACCCACAAAAAAAGTAGTGCTGTTTCAACCTTAGGAGCATTTATTTTTATTATACTAATTGAATCTGTTTCTGTTCATATACTTGTATATCAATGGAATGAAATTATTGCTTGGGTTCTAACAGGATTTTCTATTTATTCAGCGATAATGATTTTTGGAATCATTAAATCCATTATTTATAGACATTCAGTAGTAGAAAATCAAGAAATTACACTATATTTTGGTCTTTTATCAGAAGCAAAAATCAATATTAAAGAAATTGATAGAATTGAGTTAATATCAAAAGGTATTAATCAAGAGGAAAAATCCAATAAAAGTCTCTCTCCTTTTTCAAATACGGACGGATACAATATAGTGATATATTTAAAAAATGAACATCAAATAAATGGTATGTATGGATTTAAAAGAAATTACAAAATCCTTACTTTACAACTTGATGATAATGAAAAATTTAAAGAACTAATAGAAAAGAACCTATTTTTCTTGTAGATAAATACTGTTCTAATAGCAAGATTTTTTATTCCTACGATTTATTTTTCTCACAAACAATCAAAGAATGGCATTGTAACCCACGGATTGAGTTAAAGCGGGAGATGTTTTGACGTTTTCCCAAAGAAATAAAAAATTCAAACTTCGGATAAAAATGGAATGCTTTTTGTTGATATGTCAAAGATAATTTTAAATAATTAGTAAGATGAAATTAAAATATATTCTTTTTTTGGCAATTGGAGGAACTATTTTAGCTTGTTCCACTCCAAAAGAGCAGATTTATTGGGTAAATTCTACAAAAGCGGATTGCAATGCAGAAACAGAAAAAATGCAATGTTTACAAGTCTCTAAAAATGAGGATTTAAACAATGCAGAATGGGAATTGCTCTACATCCCAATTGAGAATTTCAATTTTGAAGAAGGATTTTTTAAGAAAATACAAGTCAAAGAAACACAATTGGATAGCAAAAATATTGCTGCTGATGTCCCTTCGGTAAAATATACAATGATAAAAGAAATTGAAAAACAAAAAGATATGACTTTTGACCTTCACGGAAATTGGACTTTGGAAAAACTCGACGGAAGCCAAGTTACACAATCATTAAAGCCCAATTTGAACATTCATCTTCAGGAGAAAAAAATAAACGGAATTGGAGGTTGTAACAATTATTTTGGAGCTATTACCGAGCTTAGCCAAAATACGATTCAGTTTGGTAAAATCGGAGCCACCAAAAAACTATGTACGGAGGACAATATCGAAATGGCGTATTTTACTGCATTGTCCGAGGTTCGTGCTTTTAAAGTAAACGACGGAAAATTGATTTTATTAGATGCTTCGGGGAACGAAAAACTCATTTTTAGCTCTAAAATATTGATAGATGAACGTTTGCAAAATGTTTGGAAAGCGGTGCGTATTGGTGGAAAATCCATAGAAAAGAAAGAAAATACTCCATCATTGAGAATCAATCTTGAGGAAATGAACATCGATGGGAATGATAGTTGTAATGGTTATTTTGCTTCTATTGAGGAATTTACGCAAGAAAAAATCCTTTTTGGAGACATAGCAACAACCGCTAAATTATGTTCCGAAATGGAAACTGCCCACCGATATAACGAAGCTATGGTTAAGGTCGCCACTTACAAACTCAACGAAACTAATTTGATATTTTATGACATCAACGGCAAGGAGCTAATTGCTTTTATAAAAGGGGAGTAAAATCCTCTTTTTTTGTATCTGATTCAAAATAAATGTCTTATAAAAGAAATTTAAAAAATGGTTGAAAGAATAAGCGAGTAACGATTTAAAAATAATATCTTTATCCCAAAAAATAATTCAGATGAAAAATTTAAAGTTAAGTCTATTACTTTTTTGTATGATTTTGGCTTCCTGTGCAAATCCGAATTCGGAAAATAAGAAAGCAATAACAGAAAATCTAAAACCTATGACTAAAGTTAGTGAAACCAAAATATTGGTAATTTCAGGACACCCTGATTTGAGTAAATCTACTGCCAATAGCGTTATTCTTTCGGATTTGGAAAAGCATTTCGGAAGTAAAATCAGTGTACGCCGTTTAGATGAAATGTATCCTGATTATAAAATAAATATCAAGACGGAAGAAAAATCACTGCTCAACGCCGATGTGGTGGTGCTACAGTTTCCGTTCTATTGGTATGGCACGCCCGCACTGCTCAAAAAATGGATTGACGATGTACTTTCAGGCTTTTTTGACGGAGATATGGCAGGAAAATTCAAAGGGAAAAAGGTTATCGTATCGCTTACCACAGGAGCTCCACAAGAGATGTATGAAGCACCAAATCAGTCTGTTGAATCTTATTTACTTCCTCTGCAAGAAACTTTTACCATAATTGGTGGAGAATGGCTCAAACCTATTTTTTCGTGTAATTACATCCCTGAAAACCAAGAGGCGAAAGCACAAGCTCATATCCACGCTCAAAACCTTATCAATCAGATTGAAAAGATTTTCCAGAAAAACGAATAGCAGAAATTTTTGCTAAAAAAGAATATTTTTCTGACAGATTGTCGTAATGAGTTGTTTTTAACGGAAATATTGTCTTGAATATCGATTGAATAATTCCTTATTGTGATTGTGGAATAATTTTTGCGTTTTTTTACTGATTTATTAGCAGATATCAGTTTAAAGCTATACATTTGCAGTTTTATAATTAACAAACAAAAACTTTTATAAGTAAACAAATTTTTCAAACAGAAATTAATGACATTTAATAAAGAAATTACTTCAAATCAGTTGATTAGCGATATTATTAAAGGTATCGAAAAAGTAAAAGGCAGTGACATAACCATTATGGATTTGCGAGGCATTGAAAACGCAGTATGTGATTATTTCATTTTATGTAGTGGTTCATCTAATACTCAGGTAAATGCTATTTCGGGAGCTGTACAAAAGACTGTAAGTCAGGCTGAAGGTCATATAAAGCCTTGGCACGTAGAGGGAGAAAGCAATGCAGAATGGATTTTGATTGATTATGTAGATGTTGTGGTTCATATTTTCCAGAAACATATTCGTGAACACTATGACATCGAAGGGTTGTGGGGAGATGCTAAATTCATAAATATAGAAACTAACTATTAGACTTATGTCAGAGAATAAAACGAATAGACCTCGATTTTCAGCTTATTGGATTTATGCCATACTGATAGCTATTATATTAGGATTTAATCTTTTTTCAGAAGGAAGCCTATGGAACCAACCAAAGGAAATTTCTCAATCAAAATTTGAGGAATTTTTACGTAATGGAGATGTGGTCAAAATATTGATTATCAATAGAAAGGAAGCGAATGTGTATTTAACACAAGATGCTCTGAATAAGGAAGAACATAAAGATGTGAAGCCGGGTAAAGGCGTACTCCAAAGCACAAATATCCAGAGTGATGTTCCGCAATATTATTTTGAGTTGGGGGATTTGAGCAATTTTGAAAATCGTTTTGACCAAATTGTGCAAGAAAATAATTTGACAACAACACGTGAAAACAAAACGAAACAAAATTTCCTATCAGATTTGTTGTTTTCCATTTTACCTTTTGTATTGTTCATCGGTCTTTGGATTTTTCTTATGCGAAGAATGGCAGGAGGCGGTGGAGCAGGAGGCGGACAAATTTTCAGTATCGGAAAATCAAAAGCTCGCCTTTTTGACGAAAAGAAAGAAGTTCGTGTTAGCTTTCAAGATGTAGCAGGTTTGGAAGGAGCTAAAGAAGAGGTTCAGGAAATTGTAGATTTTCTTAAAAATCCGGATAAATATACTTCCTTAGGTGGAAAAATCCCGAAAGGAGCTTTGCTTGTAGGTCCTCCGGGAACAGGAAAAACTTTGCTGGCTAAAGCTGTGGCAGGTGAAGCTCAAGTTCCTTTTTTCTCTCTTTCGGGTTCTGATTTTGTAGAGATGTTTGTAGGAGTGGGAGCCTCACGAGTTCGTGATTTATTCAAGCAAGCAAAAGAAAAATCACCAGCAATTATCTTCATTGATGAGATAGATGCCATTGGAAGAGCCAGAGGTAAAAATAATTTTACGGGAGCAAATGACGAAAGAGAAAATACATTAAATCAGCTGCTTACGGAGATGGACGGATTTGGAACGCATACCAATGTAATTGTTTTAGCTGCCACTAACCGTGCTGATATTCTTGATAAGGCTTTGATGCGTGCAGGGCGTTTTGACCGACAAATTTACGTGGAACTTCCAAATTTGAATGAGCGTAAACAAATTTTTCAAGTTCACCTTCGACCTATTAAAACTGCTGAAACTCTTGATATTGATTTTCTTGCCAAACAAACACCTGGTTTTTCAGGGGCGGACATAGCTAACGTTTGTAACGAGGCGGCATTAATTGCAGCACGTAAAGGGAAAACGGCAGTTAATAAACAAGATTTTCTGGATGCTGTAGATAGAATTATCGGAGGACTTGAGAAAAAGACCAAAATAATAACTCCGGAGGAACGTGAGGCGATTGCTTTCCACGAGGCGGGGCACGCTACGGTAAGTTGGCTGCTGGAACACGCCGCTCCACTTGTAAAGGTAACGATAGTTCCGCGTGGGCAGTCCTTAGGGGCAGCTTGGTACTTGCCTGAGGAGCGACAAATTGTCCGAACTGAGCAAATTTTAGATGAAATGTGTGCTGCTTTAGGAGGGCGTGCTGCGGAAAAAGTAATGTTTGATAAGATTTCCACAGGAGCTTTGAGTGATTTGGAAAAGGTAACCAAACAGGCTCGTGCAATGGTTACAATTTACGGTTTGAATGATAAGGTTGGAAATCTAACTTATTACGATTCATCGGGGCAATCTGAGTATGGTTTTGTTAAGCCATACAGTGAGAAAACAGCTCATTTGATTGATGAAGAAATTTCAAAAATAATTGAAAATCAGTATGAAAGAGCAATTAAAATTCTGACCGATAACAAGGAAAAGCTAATTGCTTTGGCAAATCTGCTTTTGGAAAGAGAAGTAATATTCAAAGAAGATTTAGAAAATATTTTTGGAGTTCGAAAATTTAAAGATGCAATTGAGCAAATTTCTGAAAATGAAGAAAATAAGCCTAAAGAAGCAAGTTTTCAGAGTGAATAACAGGAAATTGTAGAAAATAAAGTTTATAAAAACTTGATTGTTTTTCAAAATTCAATCAAGTTTTTTTGTATCTTTAACCCGCCAATTGCGTATAACTACTAAAAATGTAGTAAAGTTAATGAATTTATTTAAGAAAATATTTAGCACACGAAATAGCGAATCCAAAAAAGAAGTCCCTCAAGTTAATTCTATTTTTAATGATGATTTACCTGCAGATGAGCAGTTTGCAATTAAATTTAACGAAAATGGAGGGAAGTTCATTTACTGTACTTCTGATTTTGAAGTACAAGGGGTTTTTCGTAATATTTTAAAAGAAATAGGCGTAGATGTAAAAATAAGTTATTCCAATGAATCTTTAAAAAATATGTTCGAGGAATACGACTCTCTTTTTACTTCCAATATACAAAATTCTAATGTTTATTTGACTGATTGCGAGTATTTAATAACTACACTTGGGGGAATTATGCTTTCATCAAATCAGTTAAAACAAAAGAAAACAGAGGAACTTCCTGAAATTTTTGTAGTTTTTGCCAAAACAAGCCAAATGGTAAAGGACATCACAGAAGGAATGCGAGGAATTAACTTTAAATATACCAAACGAAAACCTACTGGTTTGGTAACGCTTCGTAGCTTCAAGGAGGATAGAAATCAGAATGATATTATGAATTATGGAGGGACTTACAAAAAGACCTATCTCATTCTGTTAGAAGATTTATAAATTGAAAATCAATAACTTGTGAACGAACTGTTTAAACGAGCGATAACAGGATTTATTTATATTTTCCTTTTGCTTTCGGCTATAATGCTGGACGCCAGTGCATTTGATTTTTTATTTTTGTCCTTCGGGATAATTTGTCTTTTTGAATTTAAGAGACTTGTCAGGCTCAAAGGTTTGTCTGTTTTTATAATCTTTTTGTTTGTTTGGTGGCTATTTATTCACCTGAAGGTGAGTGTTTTCTCTGTTTATATATTTTTGTTGTTTACCATTTTGGCAAATGTGTATTTAACGCTGCTTTTGTTCTATGGAAAAACGCCATTACGGCTTCGGGATAATGGATATAAGCTGCTAATCAGTTTGTTGTACATTGGTGGCGGATGTGTTTTCATTCCGTTAATATACAAAAAAGAATGTGATGTAGTTTACTCGCAGTTTGATGCTCAGCTCACAATGATTGGGATTCTGTGCATTATTTGGGCAAGTGATAGCTTTGCATATTTAACAGGGAAATCTTTTGGTAAACATAAACTTTTTGAGCGTATTTCTCCTAAAAAAACGATAGAAGGCTTTGTAGGCGGACTTGTAGGGGCGACTATAACATCTTCTATTATAGCTTTTTACAGTAGTAGGGAAACTTGGGAATGGATTGTTTTGGCAGTGGTTTTGGTTGTTACAGGAACTATTGGCGACCTTGTGGAATCAAGTTTTAAGCGTGTGGCAAATGTGAAAGATAGCGGAACTATTTTGCCTGGACACGGAGGATTACTTGACCGCCTTGATAGCCTTGTTTTTGCATCTCCTTTTGCATATTTAGTATTACAAATTTTAGATTATTTTAATTGATAAATAGTTGAAAATGAATATACATTTTTATAAATATCAAGGGACGGGAAATGATTTTGTAATGATAGACAATCGTGATGAAAGCTTTCCTAAAAATAATCAGAAGTTAGTTGCTTTTTTATGTCATCGCAGATTTGGTATCGGTGCAGATGGTTTAATCCTTTTGGAAAATACTGATAATTATGATTTTAGAATGGTTTATTACAATTCTGATGGGAAAGAAAGCTCAATGTGTGGTAATGGCGGAAGATGTACGGTAGCTTTTGCAAAACAACTTGGAATTATTTCTGATAAAACACATTTTATTGCTACGGACGGGGAACATTCGGCACAAATCAATCTTCAAAATGAAGTGCAGTTACAGATGAAAAATGTAGAAACCATTCAAGTTGAGGAGAATTATGTTTTTCTAAACACGGGTTCTCCGCATCACGTTCAAATGGTTGATAATGTGAATCAGATGAATGTGAACGCTGAGGGAGCAAAAATTCGATACGGAGAGCTTTATAAAGACAAAGGAGGAAGTAACATAAACTTTGTAAGTCAGCAAAACGAAAACACCTTCAATATTCGTACTTATGAGCGAGGAGTGGAGGAAGAAACCTATTCTTGCGGAACGGGAGCAACAGCCGTGGCAATTTCTATGTATCATCTTGGAAAAACTAATAGTAAAGAGGTATATTTACGAACTTTAGGAGGAAATCTTAAAGTTCTTTTTGAAAGGAAAGAAAAGGGTTATGAGAATGTTTATTTATGCGGTGCGGCTACCTTTGTTTTTGAAGGAAATTGTGAGGTGAAAATATAGCAAATATATTGAAAATGAATTCTTTGGAAAGAGAAAAAATAAAACTTCGGGCTTTAGAACCTGAAGATGTTGATTTTTTATACGAGCTTGAAAATCAGGAAAGTTTGTGGGAGGTAAGCCAGACTCAAATTCCTTTTTCAAGATTTTTACTAAAGGAATACATACAAAATGCAAAGCAAGATATTTATGAAGCAAAGCAATTCAGATATGTAATTTCTTCACTTGATAATCAGTTATTTGGTTGCATAGATTTGTATGATTTTGACCCCAAGAATAGACGAGCTTGTGTAGGAATTGCTATTTTTGAAAAATATCAAGGCAAAGGGATTGGGCAAAAATCTTTGGAAAATTTAATCGATTATGCTAAAAGATATCTTGACTTGTATCAGTTAGTAGCTTATATTCCAGAAGATAACGTAGTTAGTATAAAGCTTTTTGAAAAGTTTGGTTTTATTTCTTACGGAGTTAAAAAAGATTGGATTTTTTCTCAAGGAAAATTTAAAGATGTGATGATATATCAGAAAAAGCTTTAGGTAAGTTTAGAATAAATATTTTTGTAAGTATAGTAATATGGGAACTTTGCTGGTTGGAGACATCAAGCAAAGTTTTTTTATTGAAATTTGTGATAATAACAACAAATCTTAATTCTATAACTATAAAACCATAAAATAAAGTTAAATAAAAAGGCATTATTCGAAAATAATTTCTTTAAATTATGTTAAAACTCGGTTTGGATTTTAGCAAAAAAATAAGATATTGAAAAAGGTTTTTTCTTCTCTTTTTCCTTAACTTTGTCCTTGACGAATATGAGTTATGATTACAGACTATCAAGATATTAAACTAACAACAAAAAAGCCACTCCCGATTGACAGGGAAGTTGTTTGGGATAAGTCGAAAATCATCGTTAGTGAAACCGATATTTATGGAAGGATTGTGGAGGTTAACGATGCGTTTTGCGATGTGAGTGGTTATTCTATTGTTGAAATGATTGGGCAACCTCATAGTCTCGTTCGTCACCCCGATATGCCTCAACTTATTTTTAAAATGTTGTGGGACAATCTAAAAAATGAAAATAATTTCGTTGGTGTAATCAAGAATTTAGCAAAATCTGGAGAATATTATTGGGTAATTACAGATTTTATAATTCAGAAGGACATTTTAGGGAATGTTACCAATTACATAGCAAGAAGAAAGTCTGTTTCCAGAGACATTGTTGATAATCGCATAGCTCCTTTGTATGAAACCTTACTGAAGTTGGAAAAAATAGGAGGAATGGAGCTGAGTAGTCGTTTCTTAAAAAATTATCTTGACAAAGAAGGGAAAGACTATATAGGTTTTATTTTTGATATTGTAACAAAAAACAAACAACATCTTTCTTTTGAAGAAGTTCCTGCTACATCCTCGGGAATAAGCACAAATATTTTAGGTAACACCTACACATTAAATGACGAAATTGAAGAAAAACGTAAAAGTTTTCTTGAAAGATTATATTCATAAAATTAATAGCAATATTTTTCTAACTAAAAAATTATATAATGACAGCCAGACCAACACCAGTAAACAGAGAGGTAACTTGGGACAAAACCAAGACCATTATTAGTGAAACGGATAGTTTCGGAACTATTACTAATGTAAATGATGTATTTTCAGAAGTCTCCGGATATACTCCAGCTGAGCTTATTGGTCAGCCTCACAATATAATTCGGCACCCCGATATGCCAAAAGTGGTATTTAAAATGTTATGGGATAATTTGAAAAAGGGAAATAACTTTGTTGGTATAATTAAAAATATGACAAAGTTTGGAGAATATTACTGGGTAGTTACGGATTTTGAAATAAGAAGAGATATAATGGGAAATATTACCCATTACATAGGAAGAAGGAAGGCTGTCCCTCAAAGTGCTATAGATAATCACATAGCTCCTTTCTATGAAACATTATTAAGACTCGAAAAAATTGGAGGAATTGAGCTGAGTAGTCGTTTTTTTAAAAATTACTTGGCAAAGCAGGGAAAAGATTATATGGATTTCGTGATTAGCATTATGTCCGAAACACAAGAAGAATCATCATTTGCTGAGGCTAGTTCATCAATGTCAATGACAAGTAATAATGCGACGATAATTTCAGATGACATTTACCACGTGAATGACCAAATGAATTTGAAGCGTAAAAGTTTTTTTGAGAAATTGTTCTCATAGCATTCATTTTAATTAATACATTTCTAACAGATGCTTCAAACTTAATTTGAAGCATCTGTTTTTTTATAGCAATATTTTTCTAACTTTTTGAAATATTTCCTACCTTTGGTGGAAGTATAGAATATTTTTTTGTCTGTAAATATTTAATATATTGAATTACAGTTTTTTATTTGAATATAAATATGTAAATTATGAAACGAAGAATAAAAAAAGTTGCCGTTATTGGTTCGGGAATTATGGGTAGTAGTATTGCTTGTCATTTTGCGAATATAGGTGTAAAAGTTCTGTTGTTGGATATTCTTCCGAAGCAACTAAATGAAAATGAGCTTAAAAAAGGACTTTCACTTACGGATAAACAAGTAAGAAATCGGGTTGTTAATGATAATTTAGCGAAAACTTTAAAGTCAAAACCATCTCCAATTTATCACACAAATTTTGCTAAACGAATAGAAACGGGAAACTTAGAAGATGATATTGCACAAATAAAAGATGCCGATTGGATAATTGAAGTTGTTGTAGAACGATTGGATATCAAAAAAGCAGTTTTTGAGAAAATTGAAAAACACAGAACAGAAGGTACGCTTGTAACTTCCAATACTTCAGGAATTCCTATTTCCTTTATGAGTGAAGGACGAAGCGAGGATTTTAGGAAGCATTTTGCCATAACGCATTTTTTTAACCCGCCTCGCTACCTTCAGCTTTTTGAAGTAATACCAAGTGCAAATTGCAAACCTGAAGTAGTTGATTTTCTGATATCTTACGGAGAAAAATTTTTAGGAAAAACAGCCGTTTTAGCCAAAGACACACCAGCATTTATCGGTAATCGCATTGGAATTTTTGGCATAATGAATATTTTTCATACTATAAAAGATTTAGGATTAAGGGTATCGGAAGTGGATAAATTAACCGGAACGGTTATTGGTCGTCCTAAATCAGCAACTTTCCGAACGGCAGATTTGGTAGGATTGGACACATTAGTACACGTAGCCAATGGATTAGCCCAAAATTGCCCAAACGATGAGGCCAGAAGTTTGTTTGTTCTTCCCAATTTTATTCAAAAAATGATTGAAAATAATAGTTTGGGAGAGAAAACCAAGCAAGGTTTCTACAAAAAAGTGGCTTCTGAAAGAGGAAAAAGTGAGATTTTGGAGTTGAATTTAGATACAATGCAGTACGAACCTTTAAAAAAGGCTTCCTTTGCTACGTTGGAGCTCACAAAATCTGTTGAAAATGTGCTTGAACGTTTTCCAATCTTGATAAAAGGTACGGATAAGGCAGGAGAATTTTACCGAAAAACTTTTGCAGCGTTATTCGCCTATGTGCAAAATCGTATTCCTGAAATTTCAGATGAGTTATATCGAATTGATGATGCAATGAAAGCAGGCTTCGGTTGGCTTAATGGTCCTTTTGAAATTTGGGACGCCATTGGCATTCAAGAAGGAGTAGCTTTGATGCAATCCGAAGGGTATGAACCAGCCTCGTGGATTACAGATATGATAGCCTCAGGCAGTAAATCTTTTTATGTGATAAAAGACGAATTTACATATTATTATGATATTCCGAATAAAAAATATCTGAAAAAACCAGGTCAGGAAGGATTTGTTATTTTAGATAATATTCGCCCGACAAAAACTGTTTGGAAAAATGCCGAAGCCAGCATTTTGGATTTGGGTGATGGTATTTTGAATTTAGAATTTCACTCAAAAATGAATACTATTGGAGGTGGTGTACTTCAAGGGATTAATAAAGCTATTGACTTGGCAGAAAAAGACTTTCAAGGATTAGTTGTTGGAAATCAGGGATCTAACTTTTCGGTAGGAGCAAATATTGCGATGATTTTTATGATGGCAGTGGAGCAGGAATATGATGAATTGTATATGACTATCA
The DNA here is from genome assembly GCF_009684755.1 of Capnocytophaga felis. GTDB lineage: Bacteria > Bacteroidota > Bacteroidia > Flavobacteriales > Flavobacteriaceae > Capnocytophaga > Capnocytophaga felis. Next base: position 93,655 of record NZ_BLBC01000011.1, on the reverse strand, counting down.
AGTATTTCCAAGATACAATGATGCGTATGCGATACTCATCTATACCAACAGTGGCAGCTCCTCACGGAATGACGTTAGGAGGTGGATGTGAATTATGTTTACACGCCGACAAAGTTGTAGCAGCTGCCGAAACATATATTGGTTTAGTGGAATTTGGAGTGGGAGTTATTCCCGGAGGTGGAGGTACAAAAGAATTAACTATCAGATTTTCAGATTCTTTACGAAAAAATGATGTTGAACTCAATCGTTTGCAGGAATACTTTTTAACTATCGCAATGGCAAAAGTTTCGACCTCGGCGTATGAAGCATTTGATTTGGATATTTTCCAAAAAGGGAAAGATGTGGTGGTTGTCAATAAAATGAGGCAAATTGCCGAAGCTAAAAAACACGCATTGCTTCTTGCTGAAGCAGGATATACCAAACCAATAGAAAGAACCGATATTAAAGTTCTTGGAAAACAATCACTTGGGGCTTTCTTAGTCGGTACGAATTCGATGAATGCAGCAAATTATATCTCAGAGTATGACAAAAAAATTGCAGATAAATTGGCTTATGTGATGTCAGGAGGTGACCTTTCCGAACCTACCTTAGTTTCTGAACAATATCTTTTAGAACTGGAACGAGAGGCTTTCTTATCACTTTGTACAGAACGCAAAACTTTGGAACGCATTCAATATATGTTACAAAACGGAAAACCTTTACGAAATTAATCATAAATGAGAACAAAAATGAGATAATGTTTAGTTATCTCATTTTTGTTTTTTTAATATCACAAAAGACTTCCGTCAAATAAAAAAGGAAGAAGGTCTTTGATGGATTCTACTTTGATAATTTTTCCTGAAGCTCCCATAAAATAAACGCTAATGGGTTGCTTCTGACGGATTTCATACTCAGAAAGCGATTGCCGACAAGCACCGCAAGGAGAAACCGGATGTTGTGTAGGTTCCTTAGCAGTTCCTGTGAGAGCTATCGCCTCAATAGTTTCTTCTGGAAATCGGGCAGAAGCCTGATATACAGCCACACGCTCAGCACATAATCCCGAAGGATAAGCAGCATTTTCCTGATTGGAACCAATGCAAATTTCTCCATTTTTTAAAAGAACAGCCGCACCCACTTTAAAACCTGAATATGCAGCATAGGCATTCTCTCTTGCTTTGATGGCTTCCTTCATCAATTTTTGCACAGATTCGGGTAATTCATCAAAGTCATTAAAAATGGTGTACTTTATGGTCAAACAATGCTCCATTTTGTTAAAAGAATATTAAGTTTCATTCTTGTCGCAACAAATATAGGAAAATAATCATTAAAAAGGCGTATTTTTGTGCCGTTAAATTAAAAAAAGAGATTGAAATTTTGATAAAATCAATCAAACTTGGAAACAATACATTTTATTAACCACATAAATTTTTTGGATTATGGTATTTGAAATATGTGCAAGTTCTTTTGAATCAGCAAGAAACGCTCAATTAGCAGGTGCAAATCGTATTGAATTGTGTAGCGAATTAGGAGTAGGAGGAGTTACTCCAAGTTTTGGGCTTATCAAGAAAGTTATGGATGAGCTTTCTATTGAAAACTGCGTGCTGATTCGTCCACGAAGCGGAGATTTTACATATACGGATGAGGAATTTGACGTGATGCTTCGAGATATTGTTCTTTGTAAAGAATTGGGTTGTAAAGGTGTGGTTACAGGCGTTTTAAATCCGGATAATACTATTGATGAAGAACGTACAAAACGGCTTATGGAGGCTTCAGGAACAATGGATTTTATTTATCACAGAGCTTTTGATTGCGTTCCAAATCCAACGGAGGCGATTAAATTATTGAAAAAACTTGGAGTGAAGCGTATTTTGATTTCTGGCGGAAAAAAATCAGCAGTGGAAGGATTGCCTTTATTGAAGGAATTAAATGCCCTTGCCGAAGGAAAAATTACAATTATGCCGGGCGGAGGAATTAATCCGCAAACAATTTTGAAAATCAAAGAAGCCGGATTTAACGAAGTGCATTTTTCCGGAACGATTTTTGAGAAGTCAGAAAGTCAGTTGCCTTTTTCTTTCAACACGGCGAGTTTCTTAGATGAGTCAGTACGTCCGATTTCAGGAATAGAACAAATTAAACTGATAATCAATGCGATGAATGGCTAAAAATAATTACTAATCCTTAAAAATCAATTACTTAATAAAAATGATTTATTTAATTTTATTATCATTTGCAGTAGTATATTTTTTACTTATACTTTATTCAAATCAAGTTCTGAAAACACTAAATGTTTCTAAAACAGGAAGATATGTTTTTTGGGCGATTTCAATTTTGATTGTTGCAAATGTGATATTACAATGGTTCTTGCGTACCAAAGCAGTTTGGACAATCTTTCAGCAATATTCGGTGGGTGCGTTGGTAACTTGGCTTATTATTTTGGTTGTAGTTTCTTCGGTTTTATTTTTGGAAGATATACAGCGTTTTGCTAAGTTTTTATTCCGTAAGAAAACAATTGAAAATCAGCATTTTCCTTCGAGGAGAAAATTTGTGAGCTTACTGGGGCTGGGGATAGCTTCTATTCCGTTTATGTCTGTTATTTACGGAGTTACGAGAGGAAAATACGATTATAAAATTTGGAAATATACACTTTATTACGATGATTTGCCAGAAGCATTTGACGGATATACCATAACGCAAATATCTGATATTCACGCAGGAAGTTTTGACAACAGAGCTAAAATCCAGTACGGAATTGATTTGATTAATCAGCAAAAGAGTGACGTTATTATGATAACGGGTGATATTGTGAATAATCTGGCAAATGAGTTGCTTCCTTGGAAAGACATTCTTAAACAACTGAAAGCCAAAGATGGAGTTTTTTCGGTTTTGGGAAATCACGATTACGGCGATTATTCTGCTTGGGAAACTCCTGAAGCAAAGGCAGAAAACTTTGAAAATCTGAAAGATATACAGCAAGAAATGGGTTTTGATTTAATTTTGAATGACCATCGTTATATTGAAAAAAACGGACAAAGAATTGCAATTATAGGAGTTGAAAATTGGGGATATGGACGATTTTCAAAATACGGAGATTTAGAAAAGGCAATGCAAAATGTTGATGATAAGGATTTTAAAATTCTTTTAAGTCACGACCCGACACATTGGGAATACGAGGTTTTACCGAAAAACAAAAATATTCAATTAACGCTTAGCGGGCATACACACGGAATGCAATTAGGAATTGAAATAGAGGGTTTTATTAAATGGAGTCCATCGGAATGGAAGTACAAATATTGGGGAGGAATGTACGATGAAGGAGGTAAAAAACTAAATGTTAATCGTGGATTTGGATATCACGCTTTCCCCGGAAGAGTTGGAATTTGGCCAGAAATTACCGTAATAGAATTACGAAAAAAGAAAAATTAATAAAAAGCCGAGATTTGAAAAATTTAAATAATTTTCAAATCTCGGCTAAAAAATTTCAAGTCCTTACAACTTGCTAATTATTTGTATATCTGCTTTAATTTCAGCTTTTAAAGCGTTAGATGCCTCTACCAAAGGTAAGCGAACAAATGGGCTGCATAATCCTTTTTCTGCAAGTATAGCTTTGATTCCCACAGGATTACCTTCTTTGAAAGCAAAATGTGTTTGTTTCATCAGCTGATAATGAATAACTCTGGCTTTTTCTACTTCTCCTTGTAAACCAAGTCTTACCATTTCAGAAAATTCTTTCGGAAAAGCAATTCCTATTACGGAAATCACTCCCGAACCGCCCATAAATACGGAAGGAAGCGTGGAAAAATCATCTCCCGAGATAAAGAGAAAATCTTCAGGTTTGTCCTTTATTATTGCCATATCTAAAGATAAATCACCAGAAGCCTCTTTTACAGCGATTATATTTTCAAAGTTTTTGGCTAAACGATTTATCGTATCGGCATTCATTGAAACCCCTGTACGTCCCGGTACATTGTATAAAATGACAGGAAGCGGAGAATTTTTTGCAATTTCGGAAAAATGTGCATATAATCCGTTTTGTGAGGGTTTATTATAATATGGTGTAACTGATAAAATTGCAGTAAACTCGGATAAATCAAAACTATTTATTTCATCAATAATTGTTTGAGTATTATTTCCTCCGATTCCGATAACCAAAGGCAAACGTTTGTTATTAGCTTCTATAACAGTTTCACAAACTAATTTTTTCTCATCTTTAGTCAGAGTGGGAGCTTCACTTGTAGTTCCTAAAACCACAAGATATTTCACTCCGCCATCAATTACATAGTTTACTATCTTGGTTAAAGCCTCTGTATCTACTTTATTATCAGATGTAAATGGAGTTATTAATGCAACTCCTGTTCCTTTTAGTTGTTCCATAATGATATTATTTTTTATTTTTATTTCAGCATTGTTGATAGTACCTTTTTAACTTCGGTAGTGAAAATGGCTTCGTCTTCCAGTTTGCAGTTGATAGTTACATCATTATATTGATTATCAATTCCTTCAAAGCCAATTCGTAATTTAGCTTTTATGGAAGAGGAAAGCAATAATAAAGGTAATTTTGGAGTTTTAAAATAGTTTATTAAAATATCGTACTCTTGCTCCGAAAGTCTGTCAGCGTGATAGTTACGAATTTTTCCCTGCCAGTTAATTTCTTTATCTATCAAAAAGGGAACTCCGTTTGTATGAGTTTCTTCGGATTTTTGTTTGTATCCTAAAAAAATATAGTTTTCAGGACGCAAATTGTAATATTTTACCAATTCCAAAAGAGGTTCAATATCTTTTATGACATCCATATCAATGATGCAACCTACCTTTGAAATAGAGTTTCCGAGCCTTGTAGAGTATTTTTCTAAGGCTTTTAAATTCTTCTGAATTTGTTTTTTTAGAAAATAATTTTTTAGAAATTCCAAAATTTACTACTTTTACGGTCTGTTCGCAAAGATAAAGATAAAATTTATAAATAAGAATCATTTATGAAAAAGTTGTATTTAGGAATGAACTATTTTTTTGTTGTACTTGTAACAGTTTGTTGTTTTATTTCGTGTAAACCTGCGAAAAATAATTTGACCCTAATTCAAGGGAAAAATATAGAAATTGCAGCTAATAACGAAGAGAAAGATGTTGAAATAGAGAAGTTTATACTTCCTTATCAGAAGCACGTTAGCAAGGAAATAGCAACGTTTTTGACGTATAATCCTGAGGCTTTGGTTAAGGAAACCAATCAGTTAAATGTTCCTATCGGAAATTTGATAGCAGATGCTTCTTTTGAAATAATAAATCCTATTTATTTTCAAAAAACAGGAAAAAATATTGATTTTGTTTTGCTGAATTGGGGAGGGATTCGTTCCGATTTACCAAAGGGAGACGTAACAGTAGGTACGGTTTATAATCTGATGCCTTTTGAGAATAAATTGGTGGTATTAGAGATGAAAGGAGAAAAGCTTTATGAAATGACACGATATTTAATCAAGGCGAAAAAAGCACATCCTTTATCAAATCAAGTAAAACTTCATATTACGCAAAAAGGTGATATAAAGGTATTTACAATTAATGGAAAAACTGTTAATCCTGATGAAACATACGTGGTTGCGACCTCTGATTATTTGATGCACGGAGGTGACGGAATGATATTTTTCCAAAACTCAATAAGTGCTTACGAAACAGACTATTTAATACGAAATGTGCTTATTGACTATTTTAAAAAGATAGATTCTATAAAGGTAGAAAGAGATGACAGATTTATTTTTGTTGAAGATAAGTAATTTAAAACTAAACATAAGGTTATGGAAAGGCGAAGATTTATAAAAAATATAGGAGCAACATCATTATTTGTGGGTTTGGGAGGTTTATCTCTTTCGATGAAATCTCAAAATACAAAAAAAATAACCATTTTGCATACCAATGACACACACAGTCACATAGAACCTATTTCTGAAAATGACCCAAGAAATCCGAATAAAGGAGGAGTGGCTCGACGTGCTTATCTGATTGAAAAAATACGTCAGGAAAATCCAAACACACTTTTATTTGATGCGGGAGATATTTTTCAGGGGACACCTTACTTCAATTTTTATGGGGGCGAATTGGAGTTCAAATTGATGTCGATGTTAAAATATGACGCAGCAACGCTCGGGAATCACGATTTTGATAACGGACTTGAAGGATTATTTGCTCAGCTTCCTCACGCGAAGTTTGATTTTCTGACAGCAAATTACGATTTCAAAAATACAATAATGGACGGACACACAAAGCCTTACAAAGTTTACGTTGTGGACGGAATTCGTATAGGGGTTTTTGGTCTGGGAATCAGGTTGGAGAATTTGGTAAACAAAGCTAATTACAAGGAGACGGTTTATTTGAATCCGCTTGAAATAGCACAAGATATGGAACGTAAACTACGAAATGAAGAAAAATGTGACTTAGTGATTTGTTTGTCACATTTGGGCTATAAATACGACACTAATGAAATTATATGTGATTTGACAATTGCTGAACAAACCTCTGAAATAGATCTGATTATAGGAGGACACACACATACTTTTTTACCGGAACCTACTTTAGTTACTAACAAAAAAGGGAATATAACTTTAGTCAATCAAGTGGGATGTTATGGAATTAATTTAGGAAGAATTGATTTTTATTTTGAGGAAGGAAGAAACATTCATAATCGTGCGGTAAGTATAGAGGTTTGAAAATAAAGTGAAAAATGTCTTTTTTCAGTATATGCTTGTAAAAGATTAACCAAATTTAATATTGTTCGTGTTTTGTTCGCTTGCGAATATTTCGTTCCTTTGCACCCGAATTTTACAGAATTAAATATTATGAAAAAAATCTTAGCATTTGTAGTGCTTGCTTTTAGTTTGTCAGTGATTTCTTGCGGGAAAGATGATGTAAATGAAGTTGATAAACCATCAGTTGATATTTCTGACACGAAAGGAGATAAGCAAAATGAAGCTCCTACGGTTGATAGTTCTGATACGAAAGAGAATGAGCAAAATGAAACTCCCAAACAAAATCCTTTTGTAGGTACGTGGGAAATAATGTCGATGAATATCAATGGTAGGGAACGTGTTCTTACTGATTGTGAAAAGAAAAGTTACGCTGTTTTTCAGGAAACTACACTTAAAACGCATATCAGTATGTCAGTTGCGGGTGTTTGTACCGAAAAGCCAATAGATTGGACATACACAGTTTCGGATAACAAAATATTCGGAAAGAGTGATGAAGGGCTTGTAGCTGAAATTCCTTTCGTTTTTAATGACGAAACTTTAACGCTAACTTTTGTCATAGGAAACAGAAAGCTTGTAAGCACATACAAAAAACGACAAAATTAATTAATAATAAAAATAAAAACACTTGCTTTTTGCAGGTGTTTTTTCATTTTATAAAAAGAAAAAACAATTAAAATGCAAAATAAATTAAAATCAGTAGCTGAGTTTCATAAGGCTTTCGGATTGGGAATGAGCCAGGAACCGACCATCAATTTAAAAGAAGAAACAACAAATTTACGTTTTCGCTTAATGGCGGAAGAAAATGAAGAGTATCTGGAAGCTGTTAAAAGTAAAAATATGGTAGAGGTAGCCGATGCTTTGGGCGATATGTTGTACATCCTCTGCGGAACAATTATCGAACACGGAATGCAACATAAAATAGAAGAAGTTTTCAACGAAATTCATCGCAGCAATATGAGTAAACTTGATGAAAACGGAAAACCTATCTACCGTGAGGACGGAAAGGTAATGAAAGGAGCAAATTATTTCCCGCCCGATATTGCAAAGATTCTAAAAAAATAGCAAAACAGAAAGAAAAAGAGCAATAGTATTCTTTTTTATGCAAAAAAAAGAATATAAATAACAGCTAAATGTAAAAAGAACACTGTTATAATCGTGAATTACAACAGTGTTCTTTGTATTAAAGAGTCTGAAATATAGTCTCTTGTTACCGAGTTACTATTCTGCTGAATTATCTTTGTCCTTACCCGAGTTTTTTCGGCGTTTTACTTCACTGAGGGCTTTGTTAATTTCGTTGTTAATACAGTCGGCTAAATTTTTGTAAGGTGTTTCACCTTCCAAGAAAGCCAATGAATTCATTGTTTTGGCAAAATTGTTGAGCGTTTTCTGCATTTTTTCGCGTGCGTCTTTGGTAAGTCCCATTGTGTGGCTTGCCTGTTCTATCGAACGTTCCTTATAGAGTGTATCAAACTCTGTATTATAGGTTTCTAACGAGGTAACCCATAAAGACAGCCCTATCGAATCAATTAAAGCCTTGATTTCGGGTGTTTTAAAATCTTGTAACAGATTGGTAATGGCAGCGGTTTCCTCTCTTAAAGGCAATCCGCTGATTTTTTTGCCGTATTTTTCAATTACAGAAAGAAGTTTTTGAGCTTTTTGAGCCTGTCCTTCTTCAGGAGAATGACAAAAAGCACGTACTGCGGTGGTTAGAGCCGAAATGGTTTTTCTGCGTTTGCCACTAATCTTATTGAGTTTCTGAGTCTCAAATTTGGTAGAATCTCTTTTAAGGGCTTTATCCAGATTGTCCAAAGCGGTTTCATAATCTGTGAAAGAAGCTGCTAATTTCAGTGTTTCTAAATTTTCTTTGCGTGCATAATGGGCAATGTTGCTGGCTACTTGAAAGAAATCCATCAGACGCAATTGGGCTAAATTTGTTTTCGGAATCATAATTACATATTTTTATAAGATTTACGTGTGCAATGTATGATATTTTTTTTGAAAAAGCAAATAAATGAATACATTATAAAGTATTTTTCGAAGTCTATTTTTGTATTTATACTGAAAAATTAAAAATTTTACTGCCTAAAGATGATTTATTCCTTATTTTTAAGATTAATGTTTATGGAATTACTATTAATATGATAATTTTTTTATGCAAATGTTAAAATTAAATATAAGTTTGTTATATGAAAATTTATTCTATTTTTGCCCCTGAAAATTTGATGTATTTTAAAGATGAAAAAAGGCTGTTTGGAGGAGCAAGTGAAAGTTTCCTAACATTCGGAAAGAAGTAAGAATTAGATTTTTAAAATAAATTCAAAATATAATGAAGAAAATATTTTACACTATCATTTTTTGTTTGCCGTTTTTGGGGCATAGTCAATCAACTGAGTTGAAGAAACAGTTTGGTATAGAGGCTTCTATTCTTTCTTTGGGAGCATCATATGAATTACCTGTTTCTACCAATATTTTAGCAGAGTTTTCTGCAGGAATGGGAGCTGCAAATATAAAGGACTACGGGCTTTCAATGGGAGTAAATTTCGGAGAATACACACCTTATACCAAAATTGGGCTAAGACGTTATTACAACAGAGATAACCGAGTGCGAAAAGGGAAAGATATTTCCTATAACAGGGGTAATTTTGTTGGAATACAAAACAAAATTTTATACGGCAATGATGCTTTAAACGCTGTAACAATGATAAATGAGTTACATTGGGGGATACAAACCGAAATTGCTAAAAATTTACTTTTCAGTTTTCACGTAGGTTTGGGACATTATTACAGAAAATCGGATGTAAGAACAGATAGTAATAATTATTACAGCCCTATAGCTCCGACATTAGGCTTAAAAATTGAATATATACTATTTTAATTTTAGCTCGGAAGTAAATTCTTTATTTCTATAATAAAAAACTTTATCAAGGTTATTGCTTTGATAAAGTTTTTTTGTTTTTAATACATAATATAACTGCTTTTATTATTTTCTGAAAGTTAGAAAACTATGTTTTGAGTATATTTTATATTTTCTAATAGTCAGAAAATTATTTTAATCGATAAAAATTTGTTTCTGTTTATTTTTTATGTGTATAAATATGTATTTGTAAATTTTTTAAAGTAAAAATTGTATATATTCTTTGTGTTTGTAAAAGTTATATTGTTTTTTATTTCACAAACAGATTTTTTTGGATAAATGTATATTCATATCGGCTTTAACTTCCAATAAAATTTGTCTTGGCATAATGGTTGCCTGAGTGTGGTTTCACTCACGGAAATTTATCCTTAATCTGGTGTGTATTTTTTCTTGAAAATTCCGAAATCCGACGGAAAAAACTTGCTATTTTTCAAATTTAATTCTAAATTTGTACATTTAATAATCAAAATTGATTTACATACAATTATGAATACAGAAAAATTTGAACTGCGTCATATCGGGATTGCTCAAAATGACGTTCCGCAGATGCTCAGCGTAATTGGTGCTGATAGTTTAGACCAATTAATTGACCAAACCATTCCTAAACATATTCGTCTGCAATCGCCCCTAAATTTGCCAAAAGGCATTAGCGAATATCAATTCCTGCAACACGTAGGCGAATTGGCAGCTAAGAATAAAGTTTTCAAATCTTACATCGGGTTGGGGTACAATGAAGCAATTACGCCTTCGGTAATCAAACGAAACATTTTTGAGAATCCGGGTTGGTACACAGCCTACACGCCATATCAGGCTGAAATTGCACAAGGGCGATTGGAAGCTCTCCTTAATTATCAAACCGTTATCCTCGACCTTACAGGAATGGAAATTGCCAACGCTTCTCTTTTAGATGAAGGAACTGCCGCTGCCGAAGCTATGGCAATGCTACTTGATTTACGCTCTCGCGAACAGAAAAAAAATAACGTTAATAAATTCTTTGTTTCTGAAACCATTCTGCCACAAACGCTTTCCGTATTACAAACCCGAGCCACTCCCTTCGGTATTGAGTTAGTGGTTGGTAATCACCAGACTATCAATTTAGACGAAAGCTATTTTGGGGCTATCGTTCAATATCCTTCGGGAACGGACGGGGAGGTTCACAATTACGCCGATTTTGTAGCCAAAGCTCACGATTTGGATATAAAAGTGGTTGTGGCAGCTGATTTGTTGAGTTTGGTTCTGTTGGAAGCTCCTGCAAAATTCGGTGCCGATGTGGTGGTGGGAACTTCGCAACGTTTTGGTATTCCGTTGGGCTACGGAGGTCCGCACGCTGGTTATTTTGCCACACGCGATGAGTACAAACGTTCCATTCCGGGGCGTATTATCGGGGTAACTATTGATGCGGACGGAAATCCGGCTTTACGAATGGCACTTCAAACCCGTGAACAACACATCAAACGCGATAAAGCAACGTCCAACATCTGTACGGCTCAGGTGCTGCTGGCAGTAATGGCGGGAATGTACGCCGTTTATCACGGACCAAAAGGTTTGGAATTTATCGCCGGTAAAGTACATAATGCAACTGTAACTTTGAAAAATAATTTGGAAAAATTAGGTTTCCAAATAAATAATAAAAATTTCTTCGATACGCTTTCAGTAAAGGCAAATGCTGAGAAAATCAAAGCAGTAGCCGAAGCAAACAAAATTAATTTCTATTATCCGAATGCGGAAACGGTGAATATTTCACTTAACGAAACCGTTGGGGTAGAGGAGGTTAATGCTATTTTAGCAATATTTGCTGAGGTGGCAGGTAAGCAAAAAGTGGTTTTAATTTCTTTGGAAGAAAAGAACGCTATTCCGGCAGAATTGCGTCGTCAAACCGAATTTTTAACTGCTCCGGTGTTCAATTCGTATCACAGCGAAACAGATATGATGCGTTATATCAAGAAGTTAGAAAGAAAAGACCTTTCTTTGAATCACTCGATGATTTCGCTCGGTTCTTGTACGATGAAACTCAACGCCGCAACCGAAATGCTTCCTTTGAGTATGGCTCAGTGGGCAAATATTCACCCGTTTGTACCTAAAAATCAAGCAGAAGGCTATCACCAAATGCTTACCGAACTTGAAAAATCACTTTCTGTAATTACCGGATTTGCAGCCACATCGCTTCAACCTAATTCGGGAGCTAACGGAGAGTATGCCGGCTTGATGGTTATCCGTCAGTATCATATTTCTAACGGCGAAGGTCATCGGAATATTTGCTTGATTCCTTCATCGGCTCACGGAACGAATCCGGCTTCGGCTGCAATGGCAGGAATGCAAGTGGTGGTTACCAAAACGGACGAAAAAGGAAACATCGACGTTGCAGACTTGAAGGAAAAAGCTGAAAAACATAAAGATAACTTGGCTGCGGTGATGATTACTTATCCATCAACGCACGGTGTGTTTGAGTCGTCTATCGTTGAAATTATTGATATTATCCATAAAAACGGCGGACAAGTATATATGGATGGGGCAAATATGAACGCTCAGGTGGGGCTTACCAATCCGGGAACTATTGGGGCGGACGTTTGCCACTTAAACTTGCACAAAACCTTTGCCATTCCGCACGGAGGAGGCGGACCGGGTGTGGGACCTATCTGCGTTGCCAAGCATTTGGCTCCGTTCCTGCCAACTAACCCGATTGTAGCCACAGGCGGAAGCGAAGCCATTACGGCGATTTCTTCGGCTCCTTTCGGAAGTGCGTATGTCTGCTTAATTTCTTATGCATACATCAAAATGTTAGGAAGCGAAGGCTTAACAAATGCAACGAGATTTGCCATTTTGAACGCAAACTATCTGAAAGAAAGTTTGAAAAAACATTACGAAATTCTTTATACGGGAGAACAAGGCAGAGCTGCTCACGAAATGATATTGGATTGCCGTCCGTTTAAACAAAATGGGATTGAGGCTATCGATATTGCCAAACGTTTGATGGACTACGGCTTCCACGCACCAACGCTTTCTTTCCCGGTGGCAGGAACGCTGATGGTGGAACCTACTGAAAGTGAGAGTAAAGCTCAATTGGATTTGTTCATTGATGCGATGATTTCTATCCGTAGAGAAATTGAGGAAGCCACACCAACTGATGAAACTAACGTGCTGAAAGAGGCTCCGCATACCCAAGCGATGCTCACTGCCGATACGTGGAACTTGCCATATAGCCGACAAAAGGCAGCTTTTCCGTTAGAATCTATCGCTGAAAATAAATTTTGGCCAACTGTCCGTAGGGTAAACGATGCTCACGGTGACCGAAACCTAATTTGCTCTTGTGCACCCATTGAAAGTTATATGTAAAAGTTAGAAAAATCTCATACATTACAGAAATCTCTCAGCTAAAAGTAAATATCTTTTTTATGCTGAGAGATTTTATTTTGTGTATATTGATTGGTTTTTTTGATATTTGTGGCTTTGTAGTTCAGAGAAAAGTTGTATCTTTGTAAACTATTATTTTTTAGAACAGCATAAGGAAAAATTATGAGTGAAGAGTTAAACAAAAATCAATATTCAGCGGATAATATTCAATCATTAGAAGGAATGGAACACGTGCGGATGCGTCCGTCAATGTACATTGGAGATGTGGGACCACGTGGTTTGCATCACTTGGTGTATGAGGTGTTGGATAATTCCATTGATGAGGCGTTAGCTGGGTATTGTGACACTATTTCCGTAACCATTAATGCAGATAATTCAATTACAGTTGAAGATAATGGACGTGGAATTCCAGTAGATATTCACAAAAAAGAAGGAGTTTCAGCTTTAGAGGTAGTTATGACTAAAATAGGAGCTGGAGGTAAATTTGATAAAGGTTCTTATAAAGTTTCGGGAGGATTGCACGGAGTGGGAGTATCGTGTGTGAACGCACTTTCACAACATCTAACGGCGACTGTTTGTCGTGAAGGAAAGGTGTATCAGCAAGAATATCAACGAGGGAAGGCTTTATATCCGGTAAAGCAAATTGGAGATACTGATAAGAGAGGAACTACGGTTACTTTCCATCCGGATGAAGAAATATTTCAGCAAACTACTGAATATAAATATGATACTTTAGCTGCACGTATTCGTGAATTAGCTTTTTTGAATAAAGGAATAACCATCACGTTAACAGATTTACGTAATAAAGATGAAAAAGGCGAGTACATTTGTGAAAAATTTTATTCAGAAAATGGGCTTACGGAATTTGTTAAGTATTTGGATGCAAGCAGACCTTCAATCATTTCTCACGTAATCTCTATGGAAGGTGAGAAAGCGGGAATTCCTGTGGAAGTAGCAATGATTTATAATGATTCATACAACGAGAATTTGTATTCGTATGTGAATAATATCAACACTTCGGAAGGAGGAACGCATTTGCAAGGTTTCCGTATGGGACTTACAAGAACTTTGAAATCATATGCCGATAAGTCAGGATTATTGGAAAAAGCCAGTAAAGATAAAAAGAATCCGATTGAGATAGTTGGTGATGATTTCCGCGAGGGACTTACAGCGATTATTTCCGTGAAAGTAGCTGAACCTCAGTTTGAAGGACAAACCAAAACAAAACTTGGTAACCGAGAGGTTACGGCGGCTGTTTCGCAGGCTGTGGCGGATATGCTTGAAGCTTATTTGGAGGAAAACCCCAATGACGCGAAAACTATTGTAGAAAAGGTTATTTTGGCTGCACAAGCCCGTCAGGCTGCGAAGAAAGCTCGTGAAATGGTACAACGCAAAACGGTGATGAGCAGTGGCGGGTTACCGGGAAAACTTTCGGATTGTTCAGAGCAAGACCCTGAAAAATGCGAATTGTTCCTTGTGGAGGGAGACTCTGCGGGCGGAACTGCAAAAAGCGGACGTGATAAAAACTATCAGGCAATTCTTCCGCTTAAAGGTAAGATTTTGAATGTTGAAAAAACAACTTTTGTTAAAGTTCTTGATAACGAAGAGATTAATAATATTTATAGTGCTTTAGGGGTTTATTATGACCCTGAGATAAAAGCCTTGAATTTGGAGAAATTACGTTATCATAAAGTTGTGATTATGTGTGATGCCGATGTTGATGGTTCGCATATCACGACGCTAATTCTGACTTTCTTCTTCCGTTATATGCGTGAATTGATAGAAAATGGATACGTTTATATTGCAACGCCACCGCTTTATTTGGTGAAGAAAGGAAATAGAAAAGAATATGCGTGGAATGATAAACAGCGTGATAAACTAAGCGAGGAATTTGGCGGAGGAACAAATGTTCAGCGTTATAAAGGTTTGGGAGAGATGAATGCCGACCAGCTTTGGGAAACTACAATGAATCCTGAACATCGCACACTTCGTCAGGTAACCATTGAAAATGCCAGTGAAGCTGATAGAATATTTTCAATGTTGATGGGAGATGAAGTTCCACCACGAAGAGAATTTATTGAAAAAAATGCTAAATATGCAAAAATTGATGCATAATAGCTTAAAATATAAACCCCACTATATAGTGGGGTTTTCTCTTATTAAGAAGGTTATAAATAAAAAAAGAGAGAGCTTTTTAAGCCCTCTCTTTTAAGTTAAACAGTACGCTAAAACAAATTCTTCCTGAACGTTCAAAAATGAAACGTTGTAAACAGAATCTTCAATTTTGATTTTTGTTTTAGTGTCATTTGGAAAGAAGTCCTTAACTAAAATGTGATTTGCTGTAATTCCGGGTTTTCCGTGCATTTTGTAACCAGCTTCTTTAGCAGACCAAATCATAGTTAGTTTTTGAAGAACATTGTGAGCAGAAAATGATGCATTACGGTAATTCCATTGCGTGAATTTATCCGCAACATTGATGATTTTCTCTCTCTTTTTTTCAATGTCCACCCCAACTTGGCGTTCTCCAATGATAAGAGCAACCATATCAAATGAATGACTGATAGAAATATTTTTTCCGTCTTTCAAGAAAGGTTTTCCTTTTTCATCATAGAATAAATCTTCTGGTGTGTATCCTAAAGAGCTTAAAATTTCACGAACAACTAAGAAATTCTTCTTCCCTGTTTCAAATTTGATGGAATCGTATCTCACTTGATGAATCCCCGTCAAATCAGCCCTTTCGATTAAATCACTAAGCGACTCTGTCACTTTCCAAACATAAAGACGAGTTTTCTCATCTACATTAATAGTCTCAAATAACGGCATAATTAATCATCTCTTTTTTAACGGACGCAAAATTACTCAATTTTTTTGTTGAAAACAATAGCATATTATCATTTCTACTTTGTGAAATCATATTGAAAAGATAAAAATTAACAAAATAATATTGTTAAGATACAAGGTTAAAAAGGCTAAGAATTATTTGTTTTTAATAAAATAGACTTGTTAATGAGGTTAAAAATAGTTAATTTTTGTGGATTGCAGGTAGAGCGGAAAGCCTAAGTTTTGAAGTGAAAATTAACACAAATGATAGAAATTTTTATGATTTATGGAAGAAGATTTTTTCTGTCAAAAGAAAAGAAATCAAAAAAATCTTTGTAAGAATGGTGTTTTTCTTACAAAGATTTTAAGATATTTAGTTACTTTAATAAGTTTATATTACTTGTACATCACTTTTTTCACTGCTTTAACCACATCGTTAGCGTTAGGCAACCATTCTTCTAACAAAGCAGGAGAGTAAGGAGCAGGAACGTCAGCTGTTGTAATTCGCTGAATTGGAGCATCTAAGTAGTCAAAAATATTTTCTTGAACTTGGTACGTAATCTCTGAAGAAACACTTGCAAAAGGCCAAGCTTCTTCTAAAATAACCAAACGATTTGTTTTCTTAACAGATTCGAAGATAGTTTTGGTATCCATTGGGCGAACAGTACGCAAATCGATGATTTCACATTCAATTCCTTCTTTAGCCAAAGCTTCAGCGGCAGAGAACGCTTCTTTGATGATTTTTCCGAAAGAAACGATAGTAACGTCTTTTCCTTCGCGTTTTACGTCAGCAACCCCTAATGGCAAAGTGTATTCTCCTTCAGGAACTTCTCCTTTATCGCCATACATTTGCTCAGATTCCATAAAAATAACAGGGTCGTTATCACGAATTGCCGATTTTAATAAACCTTTAGCGTCGTACGGATTTGAAGGAACAACTACTTTAAGTCCGGGACAGTTTGCAAACCAATTTTCGAAAGCTTGAGAGTGTGTAGCTGCCAATTGCCCTGCAGAAGCAGTAGGACCACGGAAAACAATCGGGATGTTGATTTGTCCACCTGACATTTGACGAATTTTGGCTGCATTATTGATAATTTGGTCAATCCCAACCAAAGAAAAGTTGAATGTCATAAATTCAACAATTGGGCGATTTCCGTTCATTGCGGCACCAACCGAAATTCCTGCAAAGCCCAACTCAGCGATAGGGGTGTCAATCACACGTTTAGGTCCAAATTCATCTAACATACCTTTGGAGGCTTTGTAGGCTCCGTTGTATTCGGCAACTTCTTCTCCCATTAGGTAAATTGATTCATCGCGACGCATTTCCTCGCTCATAGCCTCGCAGATAGCTTCTCTGAATTGTATCGTTCTCATTTCTTATGAATATATTTTTATATCGTATGTAAAATTAAATCACAAAAATACATATAATTATTGAATTTCATATTTTTTTGAGGAATATAATCAAAATATATTTATGTTTTATCTTTTATGATATTGAAAAACAGTAGTTTGTTTTCTTTTGTAAAGATTTAATTTTTTACGAAATTTAATTTTTTGAGTTTTCATTTTTCATTGTTCGCCCTTTTCATTACTTTTGCCCTATGATGCAGAAAAACATTAATATCCTTAATAAAAGAGCTAAGTTTGAATACGAGATATTGGATAAGTATCTTGCTGGGATTGTGCTTGTTGGAACAGAAATTAAATCCATACGGTTGGGAAAAGCCTCAATTGCGGAAAGTTTCTGTGAGTTCAATGAAAAGGGCGAGCTATTTGTCATCAATATGAATATTGAAGAATACGCTCACGGCACTCATTACAATCACAAACCCAAAAGCGAACGCAAACTTTTGCTTCAAAAGCGAGAACTTAAAAAACTTCATAAAGAGGTAAAAACTACGGGATTAACGATAGTTCCGCTACGGCTTTTCATCAATGAAAAAGGCTTGGCAAAGGTGGAAATAGCTTTGGTAAGAGGTAAAAAACTATACGACAAACGCGAAACCATCAAGGAACGAGACAATAAACGTAATTTGGACAGAATCAAGAAAATGCGATAATCTCGTTTTTCTTTTTCTTACTTGAAAAAAGCCTCGTACTGCATCACCCGAAAGTCGATTGTAGAGAAATTTGGGTGTTGTTTTTTTAACTTTTTATATAACGGAATGCTCCCCACAGCTCTGTTTGCCGACCCCGACGGAGCGGTGAGCGATACAGTTTTTATAATCCGTTTGTGAAAAGAAAATTCGTGAATGCGAGGAGTTTCCTCCGAGAGTAATTTCATCGTTATGCCTTTGCATTTTAGGTATTTACGGAAGAAATATTCAGGCGAGTTTTGACTACTTCCGCCCGTGAAAAGAAGCATTTCTATCGACGGAAAAGCTTCCAAATATCTGAAAAAATCCCTCAGAACAACATCTTGCATTCCCAAATCAGAAGCATCAATCTTGGTTCTTCGACAACTTTCTATAATATCACAAATCCCGATTTTATTTTCCGAAAGAAATTTTTTACGTTGATGTACAGCTTCTTGCGTATTTTCAAAAAGAAAATCGGTTTGAAAGATAATTCCCAAAATTTTCCACAACTGCCCGTCTCTGCTTCCGTAGCAAAAATCCACATCATCGGGTTTTAGAAGTCCGTATCCCGAAAAACGAGGTGGAGGCAACGTACCTACAATCAGTTTGGTAGTTCCCTCAGGAATAAACGGTGGATACGGATGTGCGTGAAGGAATTTTTCAGACATTTTTTTAAATTGTAGGGGCGAAAAATATTCCGTCCTTTAGTATTCGATGTTTATTTTAGTCAAAAAATGTTTTGCCCCTACGTGATTTTGTAAATTATTCGTTAGGCGTTTGGTTTTTATTATTGTTTCTGCGTTTTATGGCAATGTTGGTAGCATCAATGGCTTGAGCCACCGCATTGGCAAGCGAACTATATTGGGCAGGATTGGCGATTTTCATTGCGATAAGATACGGAATGAGCTTCCCGTTGATGGCATTGAGCAATGGTCTTTTCAGCGATGAGGCAGAAGGGGCGTCTTTCTGTTCCGAAAGTGTTTTTTCATACTCGGCACGGATTTGAGTAAAGGAAGTTTGTGCGGTACGAAGTTGCGAAATGATTTCTTTTATACCCTGAAGCGACGTGATTGCCTGCTCCAATTCGGGGGCAGACAAATCCTGCAACAATGATTCAATGAGCGATGACTCAATAGCGTACGCCTCTTTCGTGATTTTCACCCCATATTTGGAGAAAACAGCATAGAGCTTTTCGGCATTTTCTTTCAGCTGAGCCACAGGCAAGACGCGATAACCGAGCAATGCCGTGTTGAGCGAACGCACCAAATTATCTCTGTGCAGGTCGGCATCTTCCTGTTTGGAGAACGCTATGTCGCGTTTGATGGCTTCGGTAATTTGTTGTGAAAGCGTTTCGATTTCGGTAAAAGTAGCTTTCAGAAAAGCCTCTTCTTGCAAGGCAGTTTCTTTTCGGTACAGCACCAAAAGTCGTTCGGAAACATCATCGATTTCGGTGGTGCGAACGTGTGAATGTAATCTCTTCATAGCGCGTAAATGTGTTAAAGTTAATAATTTATTTTTTACAAAGGTAAGAAATAATTTCACTTATTAACTTGTTTCAGGAAGTTTTTTGTGTGTCATTGTTCTTTGATAAATAACACTTAATGCAAATGCCCAAGGCTTGGAGACGTGTGTTTTTTGGCTTTAGGCAATTGTCCAAAGCTTCAGAACACTTGTTTTCTGCTTTTGAGCATTTGCCCCAAACCTTCTTACGCGTGTTTTTTGGCTTTAGGCAATTGCCCAAAGCTTCAGAACGCTTGTTTTCTCACTTTGGGCATTTGACTGCATATTTAAAACTGTTGTTGCTGATGTAGGGGCAAATTACAATTTTCCTGAAATAGTATATCATTATATAATGATTGAAAAAACACCTTTCTCCCATAATGGATTTTTCTTTTTTGACACTAAGCCAAAGAGGATATGCCAGCAGGTATTTTATTTTGACTCAAAAAAAGGCAGCAAATACCTGTTTGCTGCCTTTTTGATTTTTCTTTTTAGGTAAGAAGAAATAGTTATATTGTTTTATTAAAATTTGTAACCAACTCCTGCTGAGATGCTTCGGGTTGCAGCAGGCATAATGCCTCCCCACGAAGCGTGACGGAAGGTAAAGTACTTGTGGTCAAATAAATTCAGTCCGTTGAGGTTAAAATTCCAATTGTTTAATTGATAGTTTAGCGTGGCGTTGAAGACTTGATAACGTGGAATACTTCCCACATTGCCATTTGCCGAAGCAATTTCTGTATTTTTAGCATCAGAGAATTGCGTGCTAATAAAATTAGCGTACGCATTGGTTACTAACGTTCCGTTACCCAATGGGAATTGATATTTCACACCTGCCATCGCCACGTACCGAGGTGCATATGGCACACGATTGCCTTTATTTTCCCCTTCTTCGATGGTGGCTCGTTGAATGGCTCCGCTTGCATAGAGTTTTAATCCTTCAATCGGGTAGAGACTTCCGTTAAGTTCAATACCACGATGCAAGGTTTTTCCTCCGTTGTTTAAAAGTCCGCCTTCTCTAAAAATTTTATTATTGAAATTCAGTAAGTAAGCTGTGGCTTCCATCTCAAACCAATGTGCGGGTTGTATCCGAACGCCAATTTCATAATTATTCGATTTTTCAGTATCTAAATCACCTTTGGTTTCAAGTGCATCGCGATAACGGGGCATTTGGTATCCTTTGGAATAAACGGCATAGATTCGGTACTTGTCTGAAAACTTGTAGAATAAGCCAAGTGAGTAAATGAAAGCGTTTTCTTTTTTATTATCTGTCCAATTTCCGTTTACGTAATTCTTTTGCGAATAGCCAGCTTGGGTGTACCGCAAAGCCGGATTGATGTAAAATTTGTCAGAGATGTGAAATTCGTCAAAGACGTAGGCTTCCATCACATTGATTGAGTTGGTGATGTTTGAGGCAGTGCTTCCGCCTTTTGTTCCAAATAGAGCTGGGTCTTTAATATTTACAGTATTATTCATTGTCATATCACCGTGCAAGCGAATACCGACCAGCAATTTGTTTTTCTTTCCGAATAAGGAATTTGTTCGTTCATAATCAGAGAAAAGCCCAATAACGGGGACATCGCGAAGCACTCCCTGAAAAACACGTTTTGAAGCATCTGCATTGCGATTATCAAACCACCAGTCACGTTTGAAGTATCCACCGTAAAGTGCTGTGGTAAGGCTATTTGTTTCATTTAAACTTCTTTTGTATGAAACTGAACCGCTGAATCGCATTATTTGCATAAAATCGTGCGGATTTACCGATTGTGTAGGGTCGGCATCCCATTGTGCTTGTGAGAGACCACCAGGGGTTTGCGAGTCTTCTTCAAAGGCATTAAAGAAGAAAGTAAGTTCATCTTTTTCAGAGAGTTTTCCACCTAAGTTAAGTGTGAGGTCATTGGTGTAAAACTTACTGCGTGAACTTCTAAATCCATCACCTTGCCGGCGATGTAGCCCCACATAATAGTTAAAATTTCCGTTGGCATTAGTACCTGAGGTTTCTATGCCTAAATTTAATTGGTTGTGACTTCCATATCGAAGTGAAAGATTGGTATATGGGGTAAGGCTTCCTTTTTTGGTAATGATATTGACTACCCCGCCGATGCTTCCGCTTCCATAAAGTGCGGGTGAAGCTCCTTTGATAACTTCAACGCTTTCAATAGCTCCGATGGGCATCATATAATATCCAGCCATATCGGAATAACTTTGCCCAATGGGTATTTTTCCGTCGATAACTACAAGGGTATTGCCGTTTCGGTTGGGTTCCAGCCCGCGAAGCCCGATGCCGGGGCGCAATCCGCGTCCGTCTTCATCGGTATAATTAGCTCCGGGAATAAGACGAATGGCATCGCCAACGGTAGGCAGAGCAAGTTCTTTAATTTGAGAGGAAGAAACAATATTGACCGTTCCGGCAAAGTTTTTCACTTCTCGCTTAGCACCAGTAGAGGTGATGGTTACCTCGTCAAGCTCTTCCGTGTTAGGCATCATCGTAACGGAAATGCTTTCTTGCCTCTGCACTGAAATTTCACGGGTTTTATATCCTAAATATTTAAAAATTAATACAGATTCAGCGGGTATTTCAATAGAAAAATGCCCTTGCAAGTCAGTTTGTGTGCCTTTATGAGTCTTTCCTTTGAGTATCACGGCAACACCCACCATCGGATTTCCGTTTTCATCGGTTACCTTACCGTTAACGCGAATTTCATCAGATTGTATGCGGATATTCATTTTGTTTGCAACAGATAAGCGATTCCCTGTCGAGGCAAACCCCATTATGAAACTACTTGCTGTAAGAATACCAAGTAGTATTTTTGTGCTAATTGATTTACGATTCATAAGTAATTGTTTACATTAAAAGTTTTGACGGGGCAAAAGTATTACTTTCCATAGAAAACATAAAATTTATTTAGACTTTTTTTAAATAGAAGCTTAAAACATTGTGGTTTAGGTTCTTTTGATGGTGGTTTTTTGGCAAGGATATTTGTTTTTAATACAAGGGTACATCGCAATTCATCTAAAACATATGTTTTTAATGTAGGGGCAAAATATTTTTTGCTTATATATAATTTTTCACATAACAGTCGAAAAATCTTTACGCTCTTACGCATAGGCTATAAAAAAAGAGCGTATGCGATACGCCCTTTCTTTTAACTTTATCCTTTACACTTTTCTTTTTTCCTTACCCTCTTAGGTTTTTAAGGCTCTCCTGAATGGTTTCAATCTTCGCCAGTGCATCGGCTTGCTTTTTGCGTTCCATCTCCACCACTTTTTCGGGGGCGGAGCTGACAAATTTCTCGTTGGAAAGTTTTTTCTCCACCGAAGCCAAAAAGCCTTGCGTATATTTGAGTTCCTCTTCGAGTTTTTTGATTTCCTCTTCCACATTCACGCTTCCCGACAGCGGAATGAAGTACTCGTTGGACTTCACTCGGAACGAAATCGCTCCCTCTACCTTTTGGATAACATATTTCAGTTCGGACAAGTTGCCCAGCTTAGCGATAATCACATCGAAAGTTGTTGCCGTTTGTTCGTTGTTGAGTACCGAAAGGGGCATTTCCTCCTTAAACGGAATATTTTTCTCTTTTCGCACGGTTCTGATGCCCGAAATTACTTCGGCGGCGGTATCAAATTCGGCTAAAATCTGCTCATCGAACGAAGTTATTTCAGGATATTTTGCCACTACCAGAGCCTCCTGAGGTTTTCGTTCGGTGATATGTTGCCAGATTTCCTCCGTGATGAAAGGCATAAACGGATGCAACAATTTGAGGTTATCTTCAAAAATGGCAATAATTTCTGCAAACGTTTTTTGGTCAATCGGCTGTCCGTAAGCAGGTTTTACCATCTCCAAGAGCCACGAACAGAAGTCGTCCCACACCAATTTGTAGATTTTCATCAAGGCATCGGAGATTCTGTATTTTGCAAAATCGTCTTCGGTTTCGGCAAGTACTTTTTGGAATTTATTTCGGTACCATTCTATGGCAATTCGCTTGTTTTCAGACTGATTAGCTTCCGAAATTTCCCAACCTTTTACGAGTCGGAAGGCATTCCAAATCTTGTTGGCAAATCCGCTACCTTGCTGACAAAGTGCCTCATCGAAAAGTAAGTCATTTCCTGCTGCGGACGACAATAAAAGCCCCACACGAACGCCGTCCGCCCCAAAATCGTCAATGAGTTTCAACGCATCGGGTGAATTTCCAAGCGATTTGGACATTTTTCGCCCTTGCTTATCGCGAACAATCCCCGTGAAATAGACATTGGTAAAAGGTTTTTTCCCTTTGAATTCGTACCCTGCCATAATCATTCTCGCCACCCAGAAGAAAATAATATCAGGGCCTGTAACCAAATCGTTTGTAGGATAATAGTATTTGTATTCTTCGTTATCAGGGTTTAAAATGCCACCGAAAACGCTCATTGGCCACAACCACGAAGAGAACCAAGTATCCAAAGCGTCTTCGTCTTGACGAAGGTAAAATCCTCCTTTAACCTCTGCTAATATCGGGAACTTTTCAATAGCTAATTTTCGTGCTTCTTCCTCATTTTCTGCCACAACAAACTGCCTTTCCAATTCTTTTGGGAACTCCCCTCCTTCGGAGGGGTTGGGGGAGGATATATAGTATGCCGGAATTTGTTGTCCCCACCAAAGCTGACGCGAAATATTCCAATCGCGGATGTTTTCCATCCAATGGCGATAGGTATTTTCATATCTTTTTGGGAAGAAATGGATTTCTTCATTCTCCAAAACACTACTGATGGCAGGTTTTACGAGTTCTTCCATCTTTAAAAACCATTGGTCGAGCGGGCGTTGTTCAATTACCGCCCCCGTACGCTCCGAAGTACCGACTTTGTTCAGGTAATTTTCTACTTTTTCCAACAGATTTTTCTCTTCCAATTCTTTGGCGATTTCCTTACGCACCGCAAATCGGTCTTTCCCCTCATAATGCAATCCGTAGGCGTTGAGTTTTCCCTCATCGGTGAAGGCATCAATGATTTCCAACTTGTGTTTTTCACCGATTTCGTAGTCGTTTTTGTCGTGAGCAGGAGTGATTTTCAAAGCACCCGTTCCGAACTCAATATCCACATACTCGTCTTCAATAATTGGCACAACACGATTTACAATCGGCACGATTACTTTTTTGCCTTTCAGATGTTTGTAACGCTCATCGTTGGGGTTGATACAAACCGCTACATCGCCGAAAATCGTTTCAGGACGCGTGGTGGCTACCATCAAAAAATCTCCGTTCTGCGATGTTGAAGCGTTTTCATCAACGATATAATATTTAAGGTAAAAAAGTTTTCCGTTTTGTTCCTTATAAATTACTTCTTCATCGGAAAGGGTGGTTTTCGCTTGTGGGTCCCAATTGACCATTCGGTATCCGCGGTAGATATATCCTTTGTTATATAAATCGACAAATACCTTAATAACAGAGGCGTACATATCCTCATCGAGGGTAAATTTGGTTCTGTCCCAATCGCACGAACAACCCAATTTTTTGAGTTGCTCAAGGATGACGCCGCCGTATTGGTGCGTCCAATCCCACGCGTGTTTTAAGAATTCTTCACGGGAAAGGTCGGCTTTGTCAATGCCTTGTTCTTTGAGCTTTGCCACTACTTTGGCTTCGGTGGCAATAGAAGCGTGGTCGGTACCCGGCACCCAACAAGCATTGAAACCTTTTAGCCTTGCACGGCGGATAAGTACATCTTGAATTGTGTTATTGAGCATATGCCCCATATGCAAAATTCCCGTAACGTTTGGCGGGGGGATTACAATGGTGTAAGGTGTTCTTTCATCGGGAGTTGAGTGGAAGAAATTGTATTTCATCCAATACTCGTACCACTTGCTTTCTACCGAAGTAGGTAAATATTTTGACGGAATTTCCATAGTTTGGCTTGATTTTTGTTTCTTAATTTATTGTGCAAATATAAGATATTTGTTTATTTTGAAGAAAAAAATTAATTTTGCACCCTGATTTTTTATCTGATATATACATTTGAAAATCTTTAAGTAGGATTTAGAAAAATCTTAACGATGAAAACCTAAAGTTGGCATAATTGTTGAGAGTATATGAAAAAGAATATAAAACTAATTTAATTTTTATACCATGAAAAAGTTTTTAACATTTTTATTTGTAGCTACATTCGGGTTGATTTCTTACGCACAAGAAACTGCCGAGATCACTTTCAAAACTGAAGAAATTGATTACGGAAAAATAAAAGTAGGAAGTGATGGAGTTCGAGTTTTTGAATTTACAAATACCGGAAAAGCTCCGCTTGTAATTACAAATGTTGCGTCAAGTTGTGGTTGTACAGTGCCTTCTTGGACGAAAGAACCAATCGCTCCTGGAGCAAAAGGAAAAATTGAGGTGAAATACGATACAAAACGTGTTGGACCTATCAGTAAAACAGTAACGGTTACCTCTAATGCAAAACAAAATCCTGTTAAAGCATTGAGAATTAGAGGAGAAGTGCAGCAATAAATCCATAACTATTTTATATTTAATGAGAAATAAGCCATCGTAAAAAGGTGGCTTATTTCTTTTTTATGAATTTATTTCAATTATTCTTTATTATTTTGAAAAATATAAACTTCTGTTGCACCAACCCCATACTTGCTGTATTCGGCATCGTAGAATTTTACATTATATCGCCCTAAGAGATATTCCAATTCGGTACGCAGAACGCCTTCGCCCACACCGTGAATAAAAACGACGCGTTGTATTCGTTTTTCGATGGCAAACTCTAATTGCTTTCGGGCGGTTTCAATTTGAAGTGTAAGCATTTCGTGATTAGTCATATTTTTGGTAGAAGCTACCAATTGATGAATATGCAAATCAACTTCCATCGGAGGGATTTTTTTCTCTTTTTTGGAAATGACTTTTTTCTTTTTTTCGGCGTTTTTAAGAAGAGAATCATTATCCAAATCAAAGAAGTTAATTTTCAGGTTATTTTCCTTTTCGATTTTTACTACTTCCGATTTGTCAAATGAAAGTTCGAACCCTTCCCGAGTTAAAATAGTTATTTTGTCTTTGTTGATTTTAACTATTTTGCCCTGAATGGTGTCGTCTATAACTTCTACTAAATCATCAATTTCCATTTTTTTGATGCAAAAATCTTAGATGAAAAATAATTAATTCTCTGTTTTTTCTTTCTCCTCTGTGTTATTCTCCTCTTCTTTTGGAAAGATTCTCTCTTGAAAATCTTCTTCTCTTTTTGGAGGTAATGATTTTGAAATGGAATAAATACCAATCATCAGCAACATCATTCCTCCAATTAGTAAAAATTGGTCATACTGTTTGAACCAAAAACGAAGTGAAGCTACTAAAACTCCGAGAATTATGTAAATGTAGGCAGGTTTCATACTTTTTAGTTACTAATTCTTAAAATTTCTTTTGCAAGTTCAATCATTCGTGGTTCGCCAGTGTGTTTGTTAGGTTCGTCAGATAATTTTACAGTCGGAACCCACTCATTGTCACTGGTTAAAACTTCCGTTAATTTCATAACAATATTCATTGGTCGCAAACCTACATCATTAGTTAAATTGGTTCCGATACCAAATGAAATTCCTATTTTGCCTTTACACGCTTCTGTGATTAACTTCACTTTTTCGGTGTTTAATCCGTCTGAAAAGATGATGTATTTTGATAATGGATTGATTCCTAATTTTTTATAATGATTTATTGTTTTTTCTGCAAAAACAATCGGGTCACCACTATCGTGACGAACACCATCGAAAAGTTTGCTGAATTTTTTATCAAATTGCTTGAAGAAAACATCTGTTGTGTAAGTGTCTGAAAGAGCGATCCCTAAGTCTCCTCGATATACATCAACCCAATGTTCTAATGACATAGCGTTGGACATTTTGTAACCGTACTCGGCAGCGTGGAACATAAACCATTCGTGGGCGTGTGTTCCGATGGGCTTTACTTGATATTTCATCGCCATATGTACGTTGCTTGAGCCCGAAAAAATATATTTTTTTGATTTTGTCAGTGTTCGCATTACGATGTCGTGTACGTGGTAAGAATGTCTTCGTCGAGTGCCAAATTCAGCAAAAACAACACCAAATTCTTCGTAAAGTCTTACCTTTTCAATGGTGTTTTCCATAATTTGCTCGTCCGTCCATTGCTTAGCTTTGGTTAGTTTGTAATAAAGTTCGCTAATCATCGCAAGCAGAGGCACTTCCCACAAAATAGTACGATACCAAAGACCTTCAACTTCAACTTCTATATCACTTCCATTTTGTTTGATTTTTACTTCATTAGGGTCGTAACGATATCCTCCCAAAAAGTCAATATAAGCCGGATTTAAGTAGGGGCAATTAACCGTTAAAAATTCTTTTTCATCCTTTGTGAGTTTTAAATGAGCCATATCATTCACCGCCTGCTGCATCGCTTGGGCAAAACCTTCGGGAAACTCGTGTTTTCCTCGATTTATAAATTTGTAACGACCTTTTGTGTTAGGAAATAATTTCAAAACAGCACATTGCATCGTAAACTTATAAAAATCATTATCTAAAATGGAATTAAAAATTCGCTGATTTTCGTGTGACATAGTGTTCTAATAAAGAATGTTAAACATAAAGCAAAGATATGAAAAGAATTTATAAAAGCAAAAAGATTATAGCTGTTTCATTATTCTATGATGTTAAAAAGGAAGGTTGTTTTGTTAAATAAAATAGATAATTTAGTTAAAACATTTCCTGAAAAAACGATATATAATATTTAGAAAAGTATGAATTTAATAATACTTTTTTTATGAATGTTGTTGATAATTAATGATTTATGTTTTTGTTTGAATAGTTGTATTAATGGTGGATATTTGTGATTTCTTTTTTGAGAGAAAAATGTTATATTTTGTGAATAATAAATTATTAAATACTTTTGTACGTTGGAGATTACTATACTAATTCTATAATAAACAATCAAAGGATGAAAAAGTTTTTATTTGTTTTCACATTTTTGATTACCACATTGGTAGTTAAAGGGCAACAATGTTTCGAGAATTTTACCACAACAACAAAGTCAGGATTGTGTCTTTCAGATGCAACGCTAACTGTAAAAGTTCCTGATGGTTGTAAGGGTACATTTGCCGTGGAATTAATAGAGCCTAACCAAATTGGGTTGCCAAGTGTTCCTCTTTTGGATGCAAACGGAAGTTACACATTTACAAACCTAAAGGCGGGTACTTATACGGTTACTCTTATAAATCAAAGTAACTCAACTCGTTCAACTTCCAAAGCAGTTCAGGTTACTTCTACGTACAAAAATATAAACATAACTTCTCCGAAAATTACAGCTCCTTCTCTTGCTGGAAATGACGGGAAAATACAGTTTGAAATCAGACCTAATGGAGGAATAGGTCCTTTTAAAGTTAGTATCGTAAATCCTGATGGTTCACCTTTGAATCCACCAATACCTCCACAACAAATAGCAAAATCTACATCGAATGCGGCTGTTATTTTTCAAGGGAATGCAACAACACCGATAAAAACAGGAAATGTAGTAATTGTTGTTGAGGATTTAGCAAACAACAGGCCTGACTGTGGGGAAGTGCGTAAAGAACCTATTAGAATTCCCTCACCGGTAGATACAGAATTAAGATTTGAGATATACAAAGAAGGAGCCAGCTCTCGCATTCGAATAAATGATCAGTGTAAGTATCAATTTTGGATACAGGTACGAAGAAAAGACGGAAAGCCGTATGATAGTCAGAATATTAATTTTTTAAGACAGACGGGCAGAGCCATTATTCGAAATTTAACCACTGGGCACGAAGAGGATATATCACATACTTTTGCTGATGGTAAAATCAGTGAAGGGATGTCTTTCTATAGTGGTTGGAATTTTAATATTGGAGATAAGGTAGAATTAGTTATAGAAGGAGCTTTGAATACCATCAGAGAGAAGTTTACATTGGATGCTCAAAGTATGAATCCTTATTTTCAACATCCTAAAAGTCCGCCAGTGGTTCGTAATCAAGTGCCTGTATGGTTGATTAACCAATCGCAAGTAGCTTGTGGTAATCAACTAAAAATCAATACGGGGGTAAATTGGATGTGGCGTCAGTTTGAAAATGAAGCAGATACTAATAATCCAGCTGTTTATGCCAAATATGAATGGTATCAGAATTTGGGAGAATGGTTAACAGAAGATCAGGCAAATGCTGGTGAGGTAGGATATTATTATGAGGTGTATAAAGCATCCGTAACAGGAACTCCTGATATCAATAACCCAGCTCACTGGACAAGGATTACACAAGCTTCAGGGGGTGTTAATATTAAGGACAGAACTAATATAGAAATAAACTCTGGAAATGGTTGGTACAAAGTAACATATAAGAATAATTCTTCTGTTGGAACCCCACCTAATTCTTGTCACGAAATTTCAAGGATGACTTATGTTGTAAAAGATCCAAATAAGCATTACTTGGATTATATTTTTGATGGATTTGAAATGAATCGAGGTGTGTATGAGAATACAGTTTCACTTCGTCTTTATCTTTCAAGTAATAAGTTTGTTTTTCCTGCCAAAATGACAATTATGCCTGCAGATGGTAGTACTTCAAAAACGTTTAGTACTTCTTTGCCTTTGGATGGAACGGGAACATACGAGCGAACTATTAATTTCCCAATAGAAGAGGTAATTAATGATCCTACAAATCCTGCAATAAATCCTAAAAATTACGTTATTATAGGAGATTTTCCAGCTGGCGAATATAATGTTACATTTAGCGATGCTTGTGGTGATAGCAGAACAAGACTTATAAATTTCAGATATCCTGTGAAATATGATGGAGACTTTATTGAAGTAGACCAAGAATGCAGATTTGGTAATGTTTCTTTTGATCTGGCAATGATTCATAAAGGAGCAATGCCTTATTTGTCTGTTGGAATACAAAGAAAAAATTCTAATGGTACTTGGAGCTCGGTAGGAGGACAGCCAGGTTTCAGATCAAGAACAGGAACATTCAATAATTTGCCACCGGGTGAATATCGATTGTTTGTAACCAATATGATTTATGCGAAAGCTGAAATATTAAAGTGGGGTGCTCAGGGCTATTATGTAATAGATAAAGATAATGCAGGAGGTTCTCTTGATCAATATGGAGTGGATGGTTTTACCAAAATGCCAGATTTTATAAATGTTATTAGAGGTAATGCTCAGCCTTGGCAACGAGGAATGGCACGTTTTATTACTAATTATCACGAGTTTAAAATCAGAGAAACCAATCCGTTACAAACCGATGTTTCAGCAACATATTGCGATAGAACCAATGGTAATGGATTGGTAGCCATAGGAATAAAAAATCCTGAAGATATTCGATATCCACTTACTTTCAGGCTGAAAGATGCTACGGGTAAAGTGATTTCGAAAACTTACGAGAAAGGTTCTGGGGCAACATCACACGTCTTTTCTAATGTTTCAGATGGGGACTATGTTGTTGAAACAGAGCATACTTGTGGGAAATGGTACAACAACGTAACCGTAAAAGCAAGTAATTATGCAAATCCAAGAATGAGATATACTTTAGGAGATTTTGATCCGTG
Organism: Capnocytophaga felis; assembly: GCF_009684755.1. Lineage (GTDB taxonomy): Bacteria > Bacteroidota > Bacteroidia > Flavobacteriales > Flavobacteriaceae > Capnocytophaga > Capnocytophaga felis. The sequence continues at coordinate 62,746 of NZ_BLBC01000011.1, read as the reverse complement.
TTTGGGAGGAGAAGTTACGCTTATTTTTGGAGGTTCTGAACAGTTGTTTGATATTGAGTGGTTTATGGTAAATGCTGATGGTAACGAAATTCTTCCAAGTATAGGTACAGGAAAAACGGTTAAACAAACTATTTCGTCAACAACCACATTCCGAGCTAAATATAAAATCAAATCGTTGGAAGGGATATGTCCGGGAACCAAATTAGAAGGAGTTTTAGAAAACACAATTACCATAGAACCAGACAAGACAGCACCGGAAATTATTGGTTGTCCTGCAACTCCCATTGTAGTCAATGCTGCTGAGGGGACTTGCTCTGCTATTGTTAATTGGGAAACAATCACAGCCACAGATAATTGTACTTGGACACATACGCAAACACATAAAAGCGGTGACCGTTTCGATATTGGAACGCACACAGTAACTTATGTTTTCACAGATGCTTCGGGTAATACAAGTACTTGTACATTTAATGTTATAGTGAAATCTAACGCATTGAATTTGAACGTGGATGCTTCATATATTGATGGAACAGGTAATGTTCTTACTCGAGATTTAGCTTTAAATCAACAGTTTCAATATAGGATAGAATATAAAAATATTGGTCAAGAGAATATTACAACCTCTACACTGACAATTAAATTTTCAGATAATCCTTATGTGATGATAGGCGAGCCTGTTTTGACAGAAGCTTCGGTGGGTAACTATGTACCTACGTACACTAAACAAGATAGGACATATACTTTTGTGTTACCTAAAGAAACTTTGAGAGGAAACAGCGAGGAACGTAAAATTTATATTCCACTGACTGTCAATGGTGACTATTCAGAAATAGGAAAACCCTGTATGAATTTCCTATCCACTAATTATGTGTTTGAATATGAGGGAGGTAATAAAGACTGTTTGATTCCCAAACAAATAAAAACAGCTACAAGCACGATAATTATTTCCACAGAGAACAACGAGCGTTCAGAGCTTTTCTGTGCCGGTTCTTCTTTGGAATTAACTGCTACAGAAGGATTTGATTCGTACAAATGGTATCTTGATGGAGCGTTAATACCAACATCAACATTTCACAAACATTTGGCAACAAGTCCTGGGGTTTATACCGTTGAAAAAATTAAAAACTGTGATGGTACTACGTTGGTTAGCAAGGAAATAATCAAATTCAGAGAACACGATGCATCTGATGCGGATTTAATCAAAGCTCAAGCCAATGGAGGTGCAATTTGTGGAGCAGACGGAAGATGGACAAGCCACTTCATATTGTGTAACGAACCGTCAAGAACCATCAAAGTAAATTTCATCGACACAAAATTAGAATGGCAACGCTATAACGGAACAAGTACCAATAGTAAATGTCCTGATTACGGAGGTGATTGGCGTATTGATGCAAACGGAGTAGGTAATACATTCACTGCCAATACACAAGGAAAATACCGATTGAAAGTAACTTCGAGCAATGGTTGTGAGGCTTACTATTATTTTGATGTATATATCAATACTTTGGCGGGGGAAATCGTTCAGCCGGTGGGGCATATAACAAATTATCAACCAGGTAATTTCACTGTCAGAATGGTAACAGAAGGCATCACTTATCAATATACTTTGAGAGATGCTGCCGGGCAGATAGTCAACGGAATTAACAAAGCCACAGGTTCGCACGATTACAGAATTACAGGAATTTCAGAACCAGGTACTTATACAGTTGAGGTTACCTCTCCGAATTTAGCGAATTGTTCAACAATTCTTACGGCGAAAATAGAAAAACAAACCGAACTGACCGCTACGGCAACTCCAAAGGCGTGGACGGATTGTAACAAATTAAATGTTCTTTTTGAAGTTCAAGGAGGAAGATCTCCGTATGAATTTGCTATATGGAAAATCAATGGAGTACAGAAATATGCAGATTATGCCTCTATTCCTGCTTCAGAATTCAATATAGCTACAATCCCTGATGGACAAAGTTTTATTGAGAAAGAGATAAACATCACGCAACCAGGAGAGTATATTTTTGTAACTAAAGACGCTAATGGAGCTTATGCTGAAACGCCAAAAATAGATATTTATCCGGAAGGAATAGATGGCTATACAATTAATACTAAGGATATTGTTTGTGGTTTCGCTCCTAATTCAGGACAAATTTCTGTTAATTTTAATTCAAGATTACAAAACATTATTACGGAACTTCATAAGTTGGATGCAGCGGGAAATCGAGTAGAAACTTACACGCCAAATGCAACCGGCTTCTATGACGGACTAACGGCAGGAAAATATGAGTTGGAAATAAGTATCAAGAAAAGCGGAATAAAGATATGTCAGTACATCAATCCAATTCAAATATATGAAAATGAGAATACGTTAAAAGCATTTGCAGGAGTTGTTGAGGATGAATCTTGTGATATGAATACTCCAAGAAAATACAAAGTACACGTTAATAACGTAAGTGGAGGTTCTGGAACAGGATATGTATATAGTTCTAATGGAGTTGATTATGGAACATCGAATGTGTTGTATTTGAGTGGTTCTGGCAAAGTGTATGTGAAAGATAGTAATGGTTGTCCGCTTGAAATAGATGTCAATATTGCTCCTTTAGTGCCACCAACAGTTTCTGTAAGCAATGTAGAATATAACTGTAGTGGACAAGGAACGTTTACCATAACAGCAACCCCGGCAGGTGATTATGAGTATGAAGTAGTAGGAAATACAATTAGTGAAAGAAAGAAAACAAATGTTTTCACTCTTCCTATCGGAAATTACTCAGTTTTTGTTCATTACAGACCAGGAAGTTCGTTAGCGACCATGCCTAATTATCTGTTTAAGGAAGACTTTGGTCAGGGAGATGATACTTGCGATAATTCGGTAACTTATATGACTTGCAAGCCAAATGAAGTTCTTGAGAGCAATCAGTACGTAATCACAAAACAAGTACAAGGAAGAACCGAGTGGATAAGCCCTACGCCAACAGATGCCTCTGCAGTGGCAAATGGTCGTTATTTGGCTGTAAATGCGAATTCTAATCAAGGAAATTTAGGAATTATCTACAGAAAAGAGATAAAAGATGTAGTTCAAGGTACTGACCTTAAAGTAAGTTTGAAATTACATAATTTATTGTCTCCTACTTATTCAGGAGGAAAAAATCCAAATATTGATTTGGTAATCTTAAATGCAATGGGAGGAACTGAAATCCAAAGAATCGGTTTGGGACAAATTCTGGCAACGGGAACTTGGGAGTCAAAATCAGTAACCTTCAATGCGGCATCTATCACATCAAGCCAGTTGATTTTTGAAATTCGCAGTAAAGAAAGCACATCGGCTCAGGCTGGAAGTGATTTGGCAGTTGATGATATCGTAATTTGGCAAGACACCAAACTTTGTGATGTAAGACTTGAAAGTCAATCAGTTTCGGTTGAGGAAAACAAAGCTTTCAAAATTACGGGAACCCCTGAAGATGCAAAATGCGGTAATTTAGGAAAACTCAACTTGAGAATAGAAAACCGAAATGGAGCAAATCTTTCATATTCAAGTGATAATGTAAATTGGACGGCTTTGACTGTTACGCCAGTTTCTACTTCAGAAGATTCAGCTGTTATTAATGATTTGCCTGCGACAACCAATGGTGTGGTTTATGTCAGAAAAGATACCGACCATAGTTGTGTTGCAGAAGTTAACTATATTATTAATGCTCCTGAAACGATTTCAATTACAACAACATTGCTCAGAAGGGTAAGTTGTGATAATGCTAATGCCGAAGTGAAAGTAACAGCAACCGGAGGTACAAAACCTTATCAAAGTTTTAAAATAGGAGCAACTACTCAGCCGGCGGTAAATAATGAGGCAATATTTAGCACAATATCAGCGGGAACGTATGAAGTAGAAGTAACTGATGCTAACGGATGTATCGCTACTTCAACATTGGAAGTGGCAGATAAATTGCCTTTAACATTGGAAACTGAAAACCTTGAGGCTTGTTCTATTGGAGGAGATACAGGAAGGATTCAAGTAACTGTAACAAACGGTAACGGAAATTATAGATTTAGCCAAAATGGCAGAGATTTCTATCCAAGTCCGTTTACTAATGGAGCTTACTTTGTGTTTGAAAATCTGCCGGTAGGAGTTCACACCTTTACGGTGGTAGATGACTTGAATTGTAGGCAACAGATTTCTGCAGAGGTTTATGAACCATTACGATTGAATGTGGAAGGACCAACTGAGCACTTAACTTGTCATCAAGCAAGTAAATCTGTTTATAATTTGAAAGCTACGGGTGGCGATCCAAATAAAGTGAAAGAATTCTTGTGGAGCAACGACGGAACCACGTTCAACAGCGGAAATGCACCTGGAATTACCATCACAACAACAGCCGGTTCTGCAGTTTTTTCAACTACTGAAGAAGGAACTTATTATTTTAGAGTAAGATACGAATATGAAGCAGGTGAGTACTGTTTGGCAACCAGCTTGAAACGAGATGTTAAAATAATAAAACCGAAATTCAAAGGAGAGGTAACTTCTACAAACATAACTTGTGGAGGTGTTGCATCAGGAAAAATAAATATTTCAGCAGATAATATTGAAGGAGGACAAAGCCCTTATGAATTGCTATTGTTTGACGGGACAGCTACAACTACACATTCCGTAGGAAATATTACAGGGTTAAAAGCAGGTACTTACACTCTTACTATTAAGGATGCAGGAGGATGTTTCTCTGAGCCGATTTCTGTAACTATTACAGAGAATCCTGCATTGAATGTAACTGTTACACCAAAAGAAGTACATTGTAATGCCGGACAGGGAATGGATTTAGGTTCCGTGGCGATACAGTTTGATAATGGCGGAACAGCTCCGTTTAGTATTGAGATAAGATACAAAGATGTAGTTCACGCAAACGCTATACACACGGAATCCAACATATCAATTGGAAAAATTGTAAGAAAAGAAGGATTAATTCCGCACGATTATACCTATGTAATTACAGACGCTAACGGATGTAAAACCAAAGGCGAATTTAACATAGCAGCGACATCTGATAGGCTTATTGCTTCTGTAACAGGAATTACTGCGGGTTGTGCAACGGCTTCGATTACAGTATCTGCATATAATGCAGGAGGAGAGTCTATCGCGGCTGGTTCTCACTGGTTTGCAGTGTACACACTTGGATTGATGCCTCCTACGGGAACGCCTCCTGCTACTGGAGATACTTGGAACGTAGGTGGAACAATTTGGTATAAAGGAACTAAAGGAAACTTAACAAACCATTTAGGAGTTCAAGTAGAAGGAGTAACTGCTACATTGCGTGATTTGATTCCGGGAGCGACATATAAGTTTATAGTATATGATAATACAACAAAATGTTATATCATAGAAGAAGCTGGCGAAGTTCCTCCAGCTCAGTCGAAATTAAAAATTTCTGAACCTACTCCTAAATCAACTACTTGTCACGACGCTAATGATGGAAAAGTAAACTTTACGCTGACAGATTGGGATAATTCAACTACAATTATTGATTATGAGGTATATACATATTCAGATAACAAACCTACTACGTTCAAAGGCTCTGTGCCTGTGGCAACACCTATGAATATAGAAATTACGGGCTTGCCAGCTAATAAGTATTATGTCGTGTTTACGGAGAAAGAAACAGGTTGTAAAAAAGCCTCAAAACCGTTTGTTATCAATAAGTCGTTGACAGAATTAATTGTCGAGAATCCAACAGCAAGCAATGACAATTGTAAAGGAGGTAACGGAAAAATTTCAGTAGATGTACGTGATGGTGTGGCTCCGTATAAGTATTACTATCATAATTTAGCAACTCCGACTCCAATTATCGGTTCTTCTGCTTTAGAAACTTTATTAGATACTTCAACTGATACCTCATCTAAGAAAGTTGCTGCAGGACAGTGGATTGTATTGGTGAGAGATGCTTCAGGATGTATCAAAGCTACCTCGCCGATTACAGTTGGTATGGATAGTCAGCCTGCCATAAATTCAATTGAAATTGAAGACCCTTGTGCTGATAACACCAGCTTTGCAGTACGATTGAATCTTTCAAAAGTAGGAACGGGGCAACATAGTTATCGTGTACTTATGGGAACAACAGTTGTATCTACTTGGACTGATATTTCTATAGCTCAAGGAATTATTTCGTTTGCTTTGCCAATACGTTTAGCAGCAGGAAACACTTACACAATTGAACTGAAAGATGGAAATGATTGCAAAGTAACTGGAACAGTAGATGTGCCGCTGCCAATGAGTTACAAGATAAGTTCATTGCCAATGACTTGTGGAACAAATGAGGTAAAAATAGTTCTTTCTGATATAAAAGGAGGTTCTGGTGGCTATGAATACAAGTTAGATAAAATATACGATATAGATGAGCAAGGAAATGAGTACGTAGTACCAATAGTTCCATCTGCGGCGGTTGCGGCAGGAACGCATACCATAACAACAGCTAATGGAGCAGGCAAGTACAGAGTACGTCTGTATGATACAACGAACAAAAAATGTTATATAACAAAAGAAATTGAAGTTGATGCTCCGGTACAGCCTCAAATAGAAGTAGTAAGTGTTACTAACCCAAGTTGTTTTGGTGGAACAGGTTCACTACGTGTTCAAGCTAAACCAAATACTGAGGCTCCGTTTACATTCAAAATAATAGCATCAAATGGAACAACTGTAAACATCATTCCTGCAACTTCAGGAAACGATTATGCTGTATTCGATAATCTGCCGAGTAGCGATGCGGGAATTGTTTACACGATAGAGGCTACATCTGTCAAAAATTGTGTTGCGACAACAACGGCTACAATTACATCACCAAGCGAATTGGCTATTGCACCAGACGCTCTGAAATTTGATAAGTATCAATGTGTGGCTAACACAAATTTACCAACATTACCTATTTTAAGTTTTGATTTGGGTAAAGTGAGTGGTGGAACACAAACTTATACTCGTATAGAATTTTATGAAGTGGGTGTGGCAGCAGCTTTAAGTACGCAGATAGTAACAACGGGCAAAACGATTTACACGTATCAGTTGCCACAACATCTAACTGCTCAAAAGGCATACAATGTAAAAGTGTATGATGCAAACGGATGTTCAGTAGTTTCTTCTAATGAAAATGTTGCTCCTGCATTGATACTAAACAAGGTAACAGTAACAACAAATAAAACAATAGATTGTAACACAAATCTGCAAGATATTACAGTAGAGTTGGTTACAGGAACACCTTACAATAACGAGTCGATTGTTTATACCGTAATAAAACGTAATCAAAACGGTAGTGAAGCAGTACATACAACAAAAACGTCAAATTCATTGAGAGAAACATTTAGTTTGCCGGTAGGAAATTATACTATTGTGGCGGTTAATAGGGATACGGATTGTGAAGTAAAAACATCATACGATGTTCATTCTCCGGAAACCTTTATACTTACTGCAACAAATTCGGTAAACGTGAAGTGTCACAATGGTTCGGATGGAGAAATTACATTGACATTTACTGATACGAGACTTACAGATGGCGACCAAGCAACTGACGGATTTACGTACGTGATAAGCCCGATTGCTCCATCTGCAGGCTCAACTAAAAACGGAACGGTAAATAACAGAACAACAGAAACTGTTACAGGATTGTTGGCAGGTAAGTATCAAGTAGAGGCAGTTTCTATCAGAAATGGTTGTAGAGCGGTGACTTCATTTGAAATTACACAAAATGAACATCCTATTTCTGCTATGGCAAATGAAACTTTCGGAGTTACTTGCTTGAATAACAAAGGAGAAGTTATGGTTACGGTCAATGGTGGAAAAGCTCCGTATCAGGTAGTTTTAACCTCTGCCGATGGTACGGTAAATCAAACCAAAACAGGAGGAGATATTACAAATAATAGCGGACAGTTCCTATTTATAGGATTAAAATCCGATCCGGTTTCAGGTTCATTGGCATACAATGTTTCAGTTACAGATGATTCGGGCTGTGTGCAACCGAATATAACGACGGTAACGCTTACGCATCCTACTCCTGTTACGGCTACGGCTACCATTACACAAGAAATAACTTGTCCGGGAGCAAACGATGCGGTTATTACAATAAGTGACGTGTCAGGAGGTTCAGGTGCAGGAACTTATAATTATGTTCTGCAAGGTACGAACACATCAATTACACAATCATCAACGGTGTTTACAAATCTTCCTCCGGATACATATACGGTAATTGTAACAGATGCTTGGGATTGTGACTTCACGGTAGGAACATTAACCATTGTCGATGCAACTCCGATGTCTGTAACAAGAACAGGAGCAGAATTAACGGTTTGTTATGCTGAGAAAACAGCTTGGATTAATGTGGAAATACAAGGAGGAACAGCTCCTTATGTAGCAGAACTTCTGAGAACTGATGCTGTTGTGAGCATACATACACAGAATGTTACAGCGGCAGACCCTAATTTCCGAGTGCCGGCAATGTTAGGAGTTGGTGAATACGAAATAAGAATCACAGATGCCAGAGGATGTACTTTATCGCCAACATATAAATTTGAAGTGAAGGAAGTACCTGACCTTACATCAAAGGCAACTCAAGAAGGAACTTGTGAATCGAACGTGTTCAAAACTTGGATTGAAGTGAAGTTCAGAAGTAATATGAATTTCGACAAGTTAAGCTATCAATTAGGTACGGGAGCTAAGAGAACATTCTCCAGACACACCGATAACATTGGATATATTGATGAAAATGTATTTGAGAACTTAACGGGTACACAAACATTAACAATCTACTATAATGATGTTGATGTAGAAACCAGACTTCCGGTAGAGTGTGTATATGCATTAACAGAACCTATTCTCATTGAGAAAACATTGCAATTAGGTGAGGTACAAGTAGTTCCAAATACGGCAATAAATACAATTGAGGTTAAAGGGAAAGATGGAGTTCAGCCATACACTTATGTGTTTAACGGTCAAAATCAAGGAGAAAACGGGGTTTACCAATTGAAATTTACCGATCCGGAAGAAATCATCAACGGAAAACGATATAAAGTGATTAATGTGGTTGTATATGACTCGGCTGGTTGTTCAAGTACAAAAGTCATAAAAGAAGAATATTTCGATATTACTATTCCGAATTTCTTCACTCCTGATGGAGATGGCATAAACGATACTTGGAAGCCTAAATATGCTGAAAGTTATCCTTATATCAGAATCTATATTTATGATAGATACGGAAGAAAACTCAAAACCCTTTCCCAAGGTGAAGCGTGGGACGGAACGTATGAAAAGAGAGAACTTCCAAGTGGTGATTATTGGTACATTATCGATTTGAATAGCAATATCGATTCACGTAAATTCCACGGGAACTTTACTTTGTACAGATAAACTCTTTAAAAGCAGATAAAAAAAATAGAAAGTTGAAGAAATATTTTCAGCTTTCTATTTTTTTTATACCTTTGGGACGTAAACCAACAATTTTATTGATTATGCAGAAAAAAATAACACTAAAAAAGTTCGCAATTGCTACAGTTTCGCTTATTTTTGCAACTTCTTGTAAAAATAATACCGAACAGCAAATGAAAAAAACACAATATCCCGATATTCAGCCTCCTATGGCGAAGAAAGTTCCGCACGAGTTGGAAAAATTTGGCGATGTACGTACCGATAACTACTTCTGGCTCAACCAGCGGGAAAACCAAGAAGTAATCGATTACCTCAATGCCGAAAATGAGTATTACCAAAAAATGACGGCTCACACTAAGGATTTTCAAAACTCGCTTTTCGAGGAAATGAAATCCCGAATTAAAGAAGACGACTCGTCTGTGCCGTATTTCCGCAACGGATATTGGTACATTACCCGTTACGAAATCGGAAAGGATTACCCAATTTATTCACGCAAAAAAGGAACTTTGGACGCTCCGGAGGAAATTATGTTCGACTGCAACGAAATGGCAAAAGGATACGCTTATTTTCAACTAAGCGGAATTTCGGTAAGTGATGATAATAAGTACGCATCTTTCGGGGTGGATACGGTTTCTCGCCGTCAGTATATGTTGCAAATCAAGAACTTAGAAACCGGTGAAATTCTTCCTGAAAAAATCGAAAATACCACAGGTTCAGCGGCTTGGGCAAGCGATAACAAAACGTTATTCTATACGAAAAAAGATTCTCAAACCCTTCGCTCGGACAAAGTTTACCGTCACGAATTGGGTACAGATACTAAAAAAGACGCTCTTATTTTTCACGAAAAAGACGATACTTTCTACACCTACGTATATCGCGAAAAATCAAAAAAATACATCGTTATCGGTTCGGGAAGTACGCTTACTTCGGAATATCAAATCCTAAAAGCGGATAATCCCAAAGGTGATTTTAAAGTATTTCAAAAACGTGTCAGAGGATTGGAGTACGACATTGCTCACTATGGCGATTCGTTCTATATCGTAACCAACAAAGACGGAGCGACCAACTTCAAACTGATGAAAACATCTGAAAATGCGACTTCTGCTGAAAATTGGAAAGAACTTATTCCGCATCGTGAGGACGTATTTTTGGAAGGCATCGAAATTTTCAAAAACTTTTTGGTGGTAGAAGAAACTTTCAATGGCTTGGACAGAATCGAAATTCGTCCTTGGAACGGAGGGGAATCGTATTATTTGCCTTTCGAAAGTGAAACTTATACAGCATATACTACACAAAATGTTGATTTTGATACAGATGTGTTACGTTACGGCTACCAATCAATGACCACTCCGGCTTCGGTAATTGATTTCAATATGGTTACCAAAGAAAAAACGGTGTTAAAAGAACAACAGGTTTTGGGTGGAAAATTCGATAAAAATAACTATGTAGAAGAACGCATTTGGGCTACGGCACAAGACGGAACAAAAGTTCCGATGTCGATGGTTTATCGCAAAGGAATGAAAAAAGATGGCAAAAATCCGTTGTTACTCTATGCTTACGGTTCGTATGGGCATACTATAAATCCGTATTTTTCATCTTCTCGCCTCAGTTTGCTTGACCGTGGATTCATTTACGTGATTGCTCACATTCGCGGAGGGCAATATTTAGGCAGAAAATGGTACGAAAACGGAAAAATGCTACAAAAAAAGAATACATTTACCGATTTTATCGATTGTTCTAAGCATTTAATAGCTGAAAAATATACTTCCAACGAGCATTTATACGCTTCGGGAGGGTCAGCCGGCGGACTTTTGATGGGAGCTATCGTGAATATGGCTCCTGAGCTTTATAAGGGTGTGATTGCATCGGTTCCGTTTGTAGATGTGGTAACTACAATGCTCGATGACAGCATTCCGCTTACTACGGGCGAATACGACGAATGGGGTAATCCGAACGAGAAAGTATATTATGATTATATGTTATCTTATTCACCTTACGACCAAGTCAAAGCCCAAAACTATCCGAATATGTATGTTTCTACCGGATTGCACGATTCGCAGGTACAATACTGGGAACCAGCTAAATGGGTAGCCAAGCTACGTGATATGAAAACCGATAAAAATCTGTTGTTCCTTGACACGAATATGGATGCAGGACACGGCGGTGCTTCCGGACGTTTTGAAGCCTTGAAAGAAGTAGCCAAAGAATATGCCTTTATGTTGGATTTGGAAGGGATAACCAATTAAATATAAGTAAGATATGTAAAAAATCTCCTTTTGTAAAAGAGGAGATTTTTTATTTTTTTAATTTAAGTTGATATAAAACGATAATTTCTCAAAGAGGATATTTTCAGGAAATTTATAGGAATATTTTTTGCGATATGAAAAATATTAACAAAAATTTTTTATTTTATAAAATAAGTGGTAGATTTGGAGAAAATTAAAAATTTTTGATTTGTGATACGTTCAATAAAAAGGAAAATACGAGTACTTTTGATAGATAGAAGGACATTTAATGTATTAATTTGCCTGTTTTTATCTATGTTTTTGTGGACACTCATTCGGCTGTCAAAAAATTTGCGAAGAGAATTTTCTGTTGATATTTCAATTACGAATGTTCCCGAAAATATGTTCTTGAAATCTTCTCAAACACATCAAATTAAAGTTGTTGCAGAAGGAAAAGGATATGCATTATTCAAGTATTATTCTGGTGTTCAGCCTTTAAATGTAGATTTTAATGATTTGGAGCATATCGAAGGAAAAAAATACAAACTTTCTACAAACATCGCAAATAAGTTAAATTCTTCTCACTCATCGGAATTGAAGATACAAAACACGTATTCGGATACTATTGTCGTAGATTTGGAGAAAAAATATACCAGGAAAATTCCTGTGGAAGTGAATTTAAATGCTGATTTTCAGAAAGAATATCAACTTACAGAAATGATTGTACAGCCTGACTCGGTAGTAGTTTCGGGGATTAAATCCGTTGTAGATACTTTGAAAATTATTTCCATATCTTTTTCTCCTCAAAAAAAGATAAAGTCTTCATTTGAAAAGTCTTACAATTTAAAGAATACAGATTGTGTGAAATTCGATAAAAATAAAATAACTGTTAAAGCAATTGTTGATAAAATGAGCGAACAGCTTGTTAAAGTGCCTGTACAAGTGCTTAACATACCTGAAGGAAGTCAAATTAAAATTTTTCCTGCTGAGGTAACTATTTTATGTTCAGGTGATTTGAATATATTGAAAAAAATAACTTCAGATGAAATTGCCGTAATAGCAGATTATAATGATGCTCAGAATAATACGTATTTGCCTTTGACTATCCGGACAAAGTTAAAACGTGTGAAATTGTCATTTTTGAATGAAAATAAGGTCGATTTTTTAATTCGGAAGATATGATGGTAGTAGGCTTAACAGGTGGGATTGGTAGTGGAAAAACTACAATAGCCAAAATGTTTGAGGAATTGGGGATTTCCGTTTACATATCAGATACAGAGGCTCAAAAATTAATAGAAACTGATGAAAATATCAAGCGTAAAATAAAGTCTTCTTTTGGGGAATTGGCTTATGTTGATGGGAAATATAACCGAAAATACATTGCAGAAATTGTTTTTAGTGATAGAGATAAGTTGCGTTTAATCAATGAGATAGTTCATCCTGAAGTAGCAAAGCATTTTTCTCAGTGGAAAGCAAAGCAAAATTCACCTTATGTGATTAAAGAAAGTGCGATTTTATTTGAAAGTGGAGCTTACCACGATTGTGACTATATTATAACGGTTACGGCTGATGAGCAAGAGCGGATTCGTAGAGTGGTTGAAAGAGATGGAGTTACGGAAAATTCTGTACGAGAAAGAATAAAAAATCAATGGAATGACGAGAAAAAGATGAATATGTCGGATGAAGTTATAAATAATATAGATATTGAAAGTTCTTCGTTAAAAGTGCAAGAAATACATTCTAAATTAATTAAAAAAATTGAGAAAACAATAATTTGATTTTTATTTAAGTTAAAATTTTGTTAAAAAATAAAATTAAGAAAATTTTTGTATTAGTTTTGTACGATGAAAGGTAAGTTGAATACAATAACCATTATTTTGATGAGTATTTCCTTGCTGGGAATAATCATCATTCAGGGGTATTGGATTAAATCTGCCATTGATGATAGGGAAGAGGCTTTTATGCATTCCGTTCAGCAGGTGTTAAACTCCGTGACTAATGGATTGGAAGAGAGTGAGATAAGTAAATATGTTGCTCAAATTATCGATTTAAAAGAAAGGGATACTACATTGGTGCTGAAGGAGTCTTCTCTTCGGGAATTTATGTATGTCCAAGAGAATAAAAATACAAAAGAAACGTTCATTTACAAACACGGTATTTTAGAGGAAGATTATAGCTTGCCAACCAGTTTGGGAATAGCAGATTCACTATCAATTAAAAACTACATCAGCAGGCAATCCGAGCAGAGAATTACTTTCGGAAAAGAGATTGATAATCAAGTTGCTCCGAGTATTGAAACGTATGAAAAATTCAGCCGTTTGCCTGAAATAGAGCGATTAATGATTCAGGAATCTTTCAAAAATATTATTGAAAAATTGCCTATTATTGACAGAGTTTCTCCCGAGCAGATTGAATATCTTGTAAAAAGAGAAATGAAAAGCAGGGGGTTGGATATTGATTTTGAGTTTGCAATTTACAATCGGAATATACTGACCAATATCCGTTCAAAGTACTTTGACTCGAACGAAATGAAAGGATACAGAGCTCCTTTGTTTGCAAACAGTTCCGGGGATTTGATGTACGAATTGGCATTGATTTTTCCTCAACGTGAGCGATTTGTTTTTTCGTCGGTAATCGGAATAGCTTCATTGTCAGTTATTTTTATGATTATCATTATTGGGGTTTTCACAATTACGATGAACCAAATGGTAACTCACAGGCGGATATCTCAAATTAAAACGGATTTTATCAATAACATCACGCACGAGTTCAAAACGCCAATTGCAACCACGAGTTTGGTGCTTGATGCTATCAGAAATCCTGTGACGATAAATAATCCTGAGAAAATTTTAACGTATGTTAATATGTTAAAAGATGAAAATAAGCGAATGCACTCACAAGTTGAGAATATTTTGCAAATCTCTCGACTTGAAAAAGGGGAACTAAATATTGAAAAAGAACCTCTGGACGTTCATATATTGATAGAAATGGCTATCGGACACGTACAAATGATGTTGAATGACAGAAAAGGAGTGATTCGCACGCATTTGATGGCAGAAAATGCAGATATATCAGCAAATGAATCGCATTTTACGAATGTTTTGATAAATATAATCGAAAATGCAATAAAATATTCGCCGGAAGCTCCTGAGATTGATATTTATACCGAAAATATTAAGAATAATAAAATTCTCATTCGTATAAAAGACCGAGGGCAGGGGATGAGCAAACAAGCCGTGAGGCAGGTTTTTCATAAGTTCTATCGTGAGCATACGGGTGATTTACATAATGTTAAGGGACACGGATTGGGGCTTGCTTATGTGAAAAGCATCGTGGAAGACCACAACGGAACAATTTATGTAGAAAGCGAAAAAGGAAAAGGAAGTACATTCTTTATTCAGCTTTCTGTTATTTAAAAATGCAAATAATAACTATAAATATTTACTAACTTTACTACTGGCTTCTTGAAAAATAGAGCGTAACTTTAAAAAATAAATAAAATGATGAGTGTAGGTGAAAATTCGTATGATATGAAAACAACAACAACTAGCAAAAAAATCCTTTTGGTTGAAGACGACCCCAATTTTGGAACCGTCTTGAGAGATTATTTGGTAATGAGCGGCTTTGATGTAGCTCTTGCCAAAAACGGAATGGAAGGTTTTGACAGATTCAGAAAAGAACCTTTTGACCTTTGCATACTGGATGTTATGATGCCTTACAAAGATGGATTTACATTAGCAAAAGAAATTCGTGAAAAAAATGAAAAAATACCAATTATCTTTTTAACAGCACGAACAATGCGTGAAGATGTATTGAAAGGATACAAAGTAGGAGCTGATGATTATTTGAATAAGCCGTTTGACTCTGAAATCCTTTTGATGAAAATCAGATCAATGTTACAAAGAAAATCAATTGAAACAGTGGCTGATAGCAAAAAATTTGAGTTTGAAATTGGTGATTTTTTCTTGAATTCAAAATTGAGATTCTTGAAATATAAAGATGAAGAACCGGTAAAACTCTCTCCTAAAGAAAACGAATTACTTCGTTTGTTGGCTCTGCACGAAAATGATTTGATGCCTAGGGAGTTAGCATTGTCTAAAATATGGAAAGATGATAATTACTTCACTTCCAGGAGTATGGACGTTTATATAGCCAAATTAAGAAAATATCTTAAAAAGGATGAAAAAGTTGAAATTCTTAACATACACGGAGAAGGTTTCCGGTTGATTACTAATCGAGAAGCAGATAGCTTTGTTTAATAGGAATCGTTTTTAAAATATCAATCTTAAGGCTACTCAAAAGGTAGCCTTTTTTGTAATTTATGAAGTTAAAATTAAAAGGATACATACTTGCGTTTATATCGGCAGCTACTTACGGAATGATTCCGCTGTTTATGATACCGATAAAGAAAAGTGATTTTTCATTAGACGGGGCTTTGCTTTATCGTTTTTTGATAGCAAGTGTCTTTATTTTAGGGTATTTGTTGTACACCAAAGAAAGTTTAAAGCTAACTTTGAGAGAAATATACACATTCGCTTTTTTAGGACTTTTGTACGCTCTTTCGTCCGAGTTTTTATTTGCAGCTTATGATTATTTGAGTCCGGGAATAGCTTCTACCATCTTTTTTATGTATCCTGTGGTTGTTGCGGTTATTTTGGGAACTTTTTTTAAAGGGAAGATTTCATTACCTACAATTCTTTCTTTATTGATAGTTCTGATAGGAATATTTATCTTGAGTGTGAAAGATATTTCCTCTTTTTCAATTGATTATTTCGGACTTTTTGTAGCTTTTATGGGAGCATTTGTTTATGGAGTTTATATGGTTGTGGTTAATCAAACGCATCTTTCGGCTTCCGGAATCAAAATTGCTTTTTATTCGATGCTTTTCTCAAGTGCTTATTTTTTAGTAAAATCGCTTATTTTGGAATCAAAAATTCCTGTTCCGGAAGGGACAATGTTTTTGCATCTTACAATTTTTTCATTAATTACTACAGTACTTTCTGTTACAACGTTGATTTATGCTATTCGTTATATAGGTTCTACACCAACGGCAATTATGGGAGCTATTGAGCCTGTTATTGCAGTAGGAATTAGTGTAGGATTATTTTCAGAAGAACTCACTACCACGCTAATAATAGGTGTGATTCTGATTATCATAGGGGTACTTATTGACATCATTTTTGGACAGAAGAAAGAACAATAAAAAAGCAGAGCTAACTAATTAATAGCTCTGCTTTTTTTATTTAAAAGGATTGATTTTATGTGAATTGCAATCCTAAAATAACTAACGCTAACACAAACGAAGCCATCAAAACTCCCTTTGCTCTTTCATCACGTCCTAAACGCAGAAAAAGGAAGAAAGAAAGCAGGTCAAGAAGACCTCCCAAAGCAATCAGAGAGCCTAAATATCCTTTGTAATAAGCATCTTGCAGCGTGGCTTCAATCCCATATTTTGAGAAAATAAGAATATATATCAGAATTCCTAATCCGTTGGCTATAAGTCCAACAAGAAAACCAATGAGAATTTCTTTTTGATAAAACTTCATAAAGTGATTAATTTTTTAATATCTATTCTATTAGAATAAATCGTTTTCGCTGATGCTCTTATCGTGTTTTGTGTAGGCGGTAGGTCTTTTGGCAAAGAAATCGTCCAATTCATTACTGAATACTTCCTCTTCAAACCATAACATAGGTTTTGCTTCGTCGCTTGTTATGCCGAATGGTTTATCTAATCCTAACTGTGTAAGCGAGTCATCAAGGCGATAACGCATATAGTTTGCTAAATCTTTTTTAGTGAAAAAATCAATTTCTCCTTCTTCAAAAATCCAGTCTAACATTTTGTCTTCCAAAGCGATGTAATTTCTAATGAAATCTGTAGCTTCTTCTTTGGCTCTTTCTTTCATTTCAGGATTTTCTTCAAAAATTTTCTTAAGAATATAGATGCCTGCATTGGCGTGCAATTGTTCATCAATAGATGTCCAGGCAATGATATTGGCAACGTTTTTCATATATCCTTTGAATCGTGTAAACGACAGAATTGTAGCGAATTGACTAAAAAGAGATGCGTTTTCAATAATCAACGTAAAGAACAAAATACGTTCCATAGCGTTTTCTTTGTTTTTCGCTAAATATTCTTTCAAAATGTTGTTTCTCTCCTTAAAAATAGGAACTTCAAGCAGGTTTTCAAATTCATTATTGTAACCAAGTACTTCCAAAAGGCGTGAGTAGGCTTCGCTATGGCGAAATTCGCATTCGGCAAAAGTGGCTCCCAAACCGTTAAATTCGGGTTTTGGAAAAAGGTCATAAAGGTCTCCCCAGAAAGTTTTTACCGATACTTCCACCTGAGCAATACCGAGTAAAGCACGCTTAACAGCTTCCTTTTCTATAGTTGATAAGTCTGATTTAAAATCTTGAATATCAGCTGTAAATTCAACTTCTGAATGTACCCAAAACGACCGATTCATTGCATCTACAAATTCCATAACCTCCGGATACTCAAAAGGCTTGTAGTTTTCACGTTTATCAAAAATTCCCATATTATATTTCTTTATTTTCTTGGCGAAGATACGAAGAAATTTTTCCAAAAAACAAATCTGAAAAGTATCGGAACTTGAATAAAAAACCTAACCTCAACATTATTAGGAAGAATGAAAAGTGTTAAAGTTTTGTTATTTTAGTGGACGGGAATTAATACAATTTGCCATCTGCTGATTTTAAAATGATTTCAGGAAAAGTGAAAGTTCAAAAATAGTTGGGTTTTATTTTCCTTTTTTCATATTAAAGTATATTTTTGTTGTCTGAATTTAGTTTGAAATGGATTTATTTTACATTGTTGATTTGGCAGGAGTTTTTGTTTTTGCTATTTCGGGGGCATTGGCAGCTCGTGAAAAAAAATTGGATTTATTTGGGGTGTTCATTATTGCCTTTGTTACAGGGCTTGGCGGGGGGACACTTCGTGATGTGATGATGGGGAGAACTCCTGTTTTCTGGATGCAAGCACCTATTTACGTGGGAATGATTTTTGGTGGAACTTTTTTTGCCATTATCTTCCGTAAGAAAATACACTATTTACGAAAATCTCTCCTGCTTTTTGATACTATTGGTATAGCCTTTTTTTCAATCATCGGAACGGAGATAGCACTTTCATTTTCATATGATTTGCATCCGATTATTGTAATTTCGATAGCGGCGATGAGTGCTTGTTTCGGAGGGGTGATTCGTGATATATTGTGTAACGAAATCCCTATAATTTTTCATAAAGAAATTTATGCAACTCCTTGTGTATTAGGAAGTTTATTTTATTTGGGATTGCGGGAAATTAGCTTTTTTGATGATTATGTATCTTCACTTGTGGCAATTGCATTCATAATCGTATTTCGACTGTTTGCCATTAAACGCTCGTTGGAACTTCCGAAAATAGACTGATTTTTCGTTATTGGATTATTTTATCCAGAATGCTTTTTAGTTCGTACATTTGAGGTACTCCTTTGGTTCTGGTTATTCGAGCAAAAAAATAGAGAGAAAACCAAAGAACAACCATCAACCCCATCATAATAAGGTCAAAGACACAGCTTTCTTTTAGCAAATGATGTGAGTAGGCGGCTATTGCAAAAAACATAAAAATTCCGGCTACGACAAAATGTAGAAACATAAAAAAAGTCCATAATCCAGGGTCAGGACCAAAAAGAGCCCGAATACGACAGCCTTTTTCTTTGGGCTGAAATTCCAAATTCAGATGAGGAGAATAATACCTTCTTTGGCTTCTGTGAATATGAATCCAAACCTGTTGGTCTGAGATGACAATTTTGTACTCATTTTGTAAGTCGGCTTTCACTTCTTGGGTTCGTTGGAGTAGCTTTTCCACAGATTTTTCACTTTCAATGAAGAAACGGGGACGCAAAGGTATGCTTTTGTTGAGTTGTTTCATAATATTTTGATTTTATATAGATTTTACCTCACAAAGGTATAAAATTTTGGCATTGCTAAGCGATTTTAGATGAAAAATCTCAAAAAACCTTTTAGCAATGCCAATTTCTGTCAGCTATAAAAATCTATTCTTTATCGTTTATTTGCAATGCCCAATACATCATATACTGAAACAGAGCGTTCATATCAATGTCGGGATTTTTTTGGTATCGCTCTAAAAGTGCACGATTAAAGTCTTTAAAACGTATGAATCCGCGTACATTTTCCATCATTGGTTCGTACATAGGCAAGAATTTCATTACATCTTCCTGCGAATAATGGTCGATGGCGTAAAGAGTGTACAGCCCAAAGGTCATATATTCGTTGAAAACGGCGTAGGGGTCGGGGTAAGCCTGTGCTACGTCGCCTTTTGCCCATTTATTTCTGTTTGAAAATACGCGATTTATGTATTGTAAATTCTTGTCGGATAATGGATTAACATAATTATGGTCAATCTCGGTAAAGACAATCCAACCAGACAGTAATTCGTTTAGAGTGGGAGAATGTTCCTCATACTCAGTCGTTTTGCAAATAAACATAAAAGTTTGTTTAAAATCACCTTTTTCAAACTGCGTGGCTGCTTGCGCCCCTTTGTTCAGCGGAGAAAAATAAATCATATAGGAGTCGTATCCGAAACCGAATTTTTTATCCAACCACTGCTGCATTTTATCCACAGGGCTTAATCTGTGAAAGGTAGCCAAAAGTTCGTTATAGTAAGGTTTGTTGTCGTTATAAAATTTTCTGAAATTTGATTTTCGGGCAAAATCTTCAAAAACAGCAACATCTTTCATTGGGTCAAAATCATTCCAGTACTTCCCAATTTGCTGAACTGTGCCTTTGTGCTTGATACGATTTTGATTATCAAATTCATATGCACAAGCATTCATTTTCAGTGCGTAGTAATATTTGTACGCTGGTATGGGGAAAATATGCACGTTTTGTTGAGAATTAAAAACAGGAGCTTGCATATTTTTGTGAATAATATCCAAAGCGGGGTGATTGCGATATGGCTCAAAATATTTTTTAACCTTCTGATAATAAGTTGTTTTGGTGTCAAACATATTGTGGTCTTTCTCGGCATCTTTGTGTAATACCAGCAAGATGTTTACCAGTTCGCTAACTTCTGGAATTTCAACAAAATTTTTCCCTTTATGAGCTTTGATGTATTCATTAGAAAAATGAACATTCGGTTCAATCCCCACAAGCTGAACGCGAACTATTTTTTTATCGGTTGTGTGGATGTCAAAGTATAGTTTTTGTCCTTTTTTTAGAGTAAATTCACTTGTGTTTTTACCATCAGAAAGAGTTCCTTTGTTCTTATTTTCAAGACATTCTAACTCTAAAACCAGAGGACTTGCTTCAACTGAAAGTTCTAATTCTGTTTTAATTCCATCGAAGGTAATTACTACATATTTGGAATCAGTTTTGAAGATTTTTTGTGCAAATCCATTGAAGGAGAGTGCAATAAGTACAAATGTTAAAAAAATTCTCATTATTTTTCTATTTTAAAACTATTTTCGGCAAAACAAAACACGTGCCATTTTTTTAATTGGAATAAAAAATTAAGTTGAGAAATCTTTTATTTTAGAAGAGTTAAAAGATATTCTCAACTTGGTGTCAATTTTATAGTTTCAGGATTAATAATATTCAACAAATTGTTCGGTTACTTTCGAGAGTTTTCCGTCGGTATGTTCCATTTTTTTGCTCCAATTTCCTCTTTTGTCGTATTGATAAGAGAATGTTTTTTTGTAGCTCAATGAACCGTCGGGGTTATAACCTTCTTCCTGAATTTGGTTATTGTGCTTGTCATACCGATACGTATAATGCTCCATAACGTTGCCTTGTTTGTCGTATGCGATAGCTTCCGTGCGATTTCCTTTTTTGTCGTATTTACTTACAATTCGGTAATTTAAGGCATCTTGTGCATTGTAATTGTTTTCGTTCAAAGGGTTTCCTTTTTTATCGTTGGTATAAACGCTTTTTAAAGCATAATTACCGAACTGATGCATTTGTTTTTCAATTAGGAATCCTTTTTTGTCATAAATGAAAATCGTTTTAACTACTTCCAGCCCATCATCGGTAAACCCTCTTTCAAGCAAGGTTTTTCCTTTGGAGTCGTTTTCCTGAACGCTGTGATAAGTCATTTTTCCTTTTTCATCATACGTCTCAGTTCTTGTGGGAAAGCCGTTCTTGTCAAAAGCAATGACCAATTTGGTAACTTCCTCGCCTTGTTTCATTTGCATATCGGTAATGTATCCTTTTTTGTTGAAGTTGGCTGAAAAGTTTTGCCCTTGCTGAATTAATTCACCTTTTTCATTAGGAACATACTCCACCTGTCCAGCAGTTTTTACTTTGCATTTGAGGTTTGCTGATTGCCACCCATTTTTAGATTTTTGTGCGAAACTCACGGCACTTACCAGCGAAATTATTAAAAATAGCTTTTTCATTATTTAGTGATGTATAATTATGTTATGTGGCAAAGATACAACTTTTTTGTATATCCGCATATTTTTTAGTTAAAATATCTCTTTGGTATCATATGTTTTTTGCGTTATGATGATAAATATCGAAAAAAACACGTTTGTATGCCTTCTGTTTGGAAAAATTTTATTTACTTTGTGCTTTTATTTTTAGATTAAGTAATTATGATGAAATTGCGTTTAATTTTAATTTTAGTGTTGTTTCTGGGGGCTTTGCATAGTAGTTTTGCCCAGAAAATAATGGTAAGCGGAACCGTAAAGGACGAAAATGGAGTGGCTTTAATCGGAGCTACTGTGGCGGTCAAAGGAACCCGCATCGGTGTGGCGACAGATTTTCACGGTGTTTACACAATTGGTGTGGACCCAGGGCAAACATTAATTTTTTCCTTTATAGGAACGCAAACACAGGAACACAAAATAACCAAATCAAACAACGCTTTGCATATCGTTTTGCAATACGAAGCGGAGGCATTGGACGATGTGGTGGTAGTAGGATACGGAAGTGCTAAAAAGATAGGCACTACCATAGGTTCGGTGGCAAAAGTAGCGGGAAAAGACTTGGCGGAATCGCCCACGCCGAACGTATTGGACGCTTTGCAAGGAAAGGTAGCGGGGCTTACTATCAATGCTACTTCGGGCAAACCAGGCTCAGCACCCATTGTGTTGCTGCACGGATTGGGAACGCTCAGTGATGTGAATGCTTCTGGTGAAGATGGGCTGGGAAGTACGCCTCTTTACGTGGTGGACGGGTTGCCCGTAGGTGATGATTTGGTAGGTTCTTTGAATCCTGATGATTTTGAGAGTGTTACGGTTTTAAAAGATGCTTCGGCAACCTCCATTTATGGGGCTCGTGCGGCTTATGGGGTAATTTACGTTACTACCAAAAAGGGAGGTTTTGAGCAACCAACCGAAGTTTCGGTAAGCTCGCAAATCGGGTTTTCACAAATAGCTTCTTACGAGTTTTACGATAATCTCTTATCGTCGTCGGAATATGTTGATTATATGCTGGGTTTAGGGCATTTGCCTGACAGGGATACTGCCGATATGTTTCTACAACAATACAAAGGTAATACGCGTTGGGATAAAATTTATTTCAAACCTAACTCTCTGACCTCGCAAAATAATGTGTCTGTTACGGGAGGAGGTAAGAAAGTATCTTATTATTTTTCGGGTTCAAATTTCAGACAAGGAGGAAATCGATATGGTTATGACTATGAGCGGTATTCTTTAAGGGCGAATATTGATTCTCGTGTAAAAGATTGGTTTTCAGTAGGTGTTAGTTTGTCGTTGGGACATAATATAAGCACCAGTAACGGTGGAGACAGAGGTGATCTTGGCGGGGTGATGGCACTTCCCGTTTACGAAGCCTATGACGAAGAAGGTCAACTTTTGGATTATGTAACCACCATACAAGGAAATCGTTTTTATCTTCCTCAATATACTGCATCAAAGTTACTTAACAATTCGGTTGCTACTAATATTGTTCCGAATTTTTATGCAACATTAAAGCCGATGGATAATTTGATTTTCAAAACACAAGCAGGTTTGCAATATTCTGTTTCTGTTGGAGAGGGCAAAAATCTGCCTTCGTATGACCCACAAGGAGGAGTCGGGGAGGTCAGACGTACCTTTGGAGAATACATTAACAAGACTATTACCAATACATTGGAATACAAGCTACGAATTGGAGATAAAGGATTTCTCACCGCATTAGTAGGGCAAGAATCGGTTAGCAATGATTCTAAGAGTTTTTTAGCTTCCTCATCAGGGCAAGTTGCAGACGGATTGTCAACGCTCTCGCAAGGGAAAAAAGAACTCCGAGTGGGTGATGGAAGAGATGTATCTACTTATAATTCATTCTTCTCACGAGTAGATTACTCGTATGACGGGCGTTATTTTATAGACTTTTCCGGACGTAGAGATGGTTCTTCCACTTTTGGGAGAAATAATCGGTATGCTAACTTTTGGTCGGCAGGGTTGATGTGGAGTGCAAAGAACGAAAAGTTTTTAAAAGATGTTTCTTGGCTTGACGAACTTCGTTTCAAAATCAGCAAGGGAACCAGCGGAAGTAAAGGAGGCACAGGAAGTTATGGTAGTTATTCACGACTGGAATTTGGACAATACGGACAACAAAACTCTTACCATTTGAGCAATTTGGGAAATCCCGATTTGCGTTGGGAAAAGCAGGATAAAACCACCATTGGCGTGAATTTGGGATTATTTAATCGTGTTAAATTGGAAGTAGATTTATACCAACGTATTATTCGAGATATGTACTACACATTGCCTTTACCGATGATTAGCGGATTTGGGCAGTATCCTACGAATTTGGCAAAATTACAAAATAGAGGAGCAGATGTAACATTATCCGTAGATATTCTTAAAGATACCAAAAACAAACTCTATCTGTCTCCGTATGTTAATTTTAATTATAATGATATGAGGGTTTTAGAGCTTTTTGTGGGTACTCAGCAAATTCCTGAAGGTGAATATGGTGTTGGATACGAAGAAGGAAGCCAATTGACGATTTTTGCTCCCATTTTCAAAGGAGTAAATCCTGATAACGGAGACCCGCAGTGGTATGTTCCCGGTGAAGATAAGATGAAAACCACTACCGATGAAACCAACCTCACCACCAGATTCGATGAGGTTGTACTCAACCAAAACACAGGTAAAAGAGCCTATGCTCCCTGGAACGGAGGTTTCGGGCTGAATGCTTCTTACAAAGGGCTTTCTCTGCAAGTGGGATTTGCTTTTTCTTACGGGAAATATCAAGCCAATCGGGATAGATATCACACGGAAAGCAATAGTGCGTTTACGTACAATGTGAGCAGAGAAGCGTTAAACTATTGGAAACAACCGGGCGACAATGTGAGCCTACCTCGCAAGGAATTACAATTTGTGCAGTTAGACTCGCGCTTGCTTGAAGATGCATCGTTTATTCGTTTGAAGAACATAAATGTAGGATATTCGCTTCCTAAAGAGGTTACGGAAAAAATCCCTTTCTTCACGCATTTGCGTTTCTTTGCTACAGGACGTAATTTGCTGACAATTACTAATTACAAAGGAGCTGACCCAGAGTTTAATCCACAGCTTTCATTAGGAGGTTATCCTAATACGCGTCAGTACACCTTTGGAGTAGAATTCAAATTTTAAATTAAAACGAAATGAAAATGAATATTAAAAACATATTAATAGGAAGTGCATCATCGCTTTTGTTGACAGGTTGCTTCAATTTAGACCAATATCCGCACGATTCGCTTGCCAGCGAGGATTCGTTTAATACGATAGAAGATGCACGTTTTTGGATAAACGGAATGTATGAAAATCTGAGGGAATCCACTCACGGGGTGTATATGACGTCTTCCGAATTGCAA
Source organism: Capnocytophaga felis (assembly GCF_009684755.1). Classification (GTDB taxonomy): domain Bacteria; phylum Bacteroidota; class Bacteroidia; order Flavobacteriales; family Flavobacteriaceae; genus Capnocytophaga; species Capnocytophaga felis. Next base: position 37,317 of record NZ_BLBC01000011.1, on the reverse strand, counting down.
GCCGATCTTATAGATATTCGTTTGGGAGGTTTCGGAGGCAAGATATATACTTGGGAAGAGTTTACGGCTTCGGAACCTCAGGTACAAAATATTTGGAGGAAATATTATCAAAATATAGCCAATATAAACAATTCTATCCAAGGTTTCGATCAAATTAAATCTAAAACAGAAAAGGAACGAGAAGAAATTACTCTTTATAAAGGGGAATTGCATTTGACCAGAGCGTTATATTATTCCAGATTGCTTACCCTTTTTTGTAAATCGTATGACCCCAGCACTTCAAAAACGGATTTGGGATTACCTTTACTGAAAGAACTTTTGGTAAAACCAACCGATTTGCCCGGTAGAAGTACTTTGGAGGAAACGTATGATTTCATTTTACAAGACATAGCTCAAGCGGAAAAGTATCTTCAAAAAAGAGAGAATGAAGAAGGTGCTCAACAGATGACCTCTGATGCTGCTTTATTGCTCAGAGCCCGTATGTTGCTTTACAAAGGAGAGTGGCAACAGGCTTATGAGGTTGCCGCTTCGCTGATTCAGTCGGGTACGTATCCGTTGGCAAATTCGGAGGAAACTTTACGAAAGGTATGGGCAGATGATGCAAAACAGGAAACCATCGTGCAATTGTACGCTTCTGCCGTAGAAAGAGTTGATGATAATGCTCGAAATGATTCATATACAGGGGAATATGTATATACATATCAAGGAACAGATTATCGGACTTTTACGCCTTCATTTCTTCCCAATCAATGGGTGTTGAGCCTGTATGAAGATGCTGATATCCGAAAATCAGTATATTACACACAAAAGCAAATTCGCAAAGGTGATACGGACGATTTGAAAGATTTGTATTTGGTTTACAAATATCCGGGGAACCCTAAATTACGTACAACAAAGGCAGCAAAAGCAGAACACGCCCCGAAAATTTTCCGTATAGCAGAAGCCTATTTGATAGCTGCCGAAGCCGCTTATATGAATAATGATGCAGGCAATGCTACTCAATATCTGAACCTACTCAGAACGGCTCGTAAGGCAAGCAACATAAGCGTTATGGGAACCAATTTGTTGGAAGAAATCAAAAAAGAACGTGTACGCGAATTGGCTTACGAGGGATATCGCTTGATGGATTTAAAACGATGGAAAGAAGGAGTTGACCGTACAATACGTCCCGCACAAGATGTTAATTTTATCCGAAATAATCCGGCAGAACAGTACAATATGCTTAAAAAATCTGCGGATGATTACCGAATGGTTTGGCCGATTCCTTCCGTAGAAATCGCACGGATGAAAGATAAACTCAAACAAAATCCGGGTTGGTAGTTACTAACACATTGTAAATAATAACAATCAATAAAATTTTTGGCGACATAATTTGAAAAAATTATGTCGCTTTTTTATACCGAAAATTGGTTTATAATGTGATTAATTGGGGAGTAAATTATTTCTGTAGCTTTTGTTCTTTATGATTATCTATAAATTTTATAGGTTTCGCATTAAAAATCAAATAGTTTTTTAAATTTGCCAAAAAAATAATTTTAGAATGAAGAAGAGAAATTTTGTTATTGTTTTGTTGGCAATCGGATTTTTAGGATGCCAAAACCCAAAACCAAAAACATCGGAAAATCTTGACGTTGTTTCGGAAAGTACCGAACAGCCGTTTTTGAAAAGTATGGAATATTCCAACTTGGTGGATAAAGCTACGCAGGAAGAAGTAGGAGAGGCACTCATTGAGGCAGGAATTAGTCGACAGCGGGTTGATGCGTTTTTTGAGAACGTAAACACATTTAACCAAACTGTTGGTGAGGTTGGCTTGGTGAAGGAAGGTTTTGCTACTTCTGATGATTTGATAATCAAGTATGATGAGGCTTCGATACAAACCAAATGGGACGAAAAAAATCCTGAGTTTATAGGGTACAATTGTCGTATAACGTCCTTTGATATGTTTCGGGATTTGGTTTCGACAGGTAATCCGAAAGAGATAAATTCAAGTAATTTGTTTCTTGATAAAGATGCCCTTGACACAAATGCCAAAAAAGTGTTTTCTCAGGAAGAAAATGAACGTTTTTTGTGCTTGTTTTCACGTGTACTTACGGGATATCACAAAGATGTTGCTCAGCATTTGGAAAAGGTCAAACAAGCATTTAAAGAGCGTGGGGTTCATTTCCTTCATAAAGGGGATAAGAGTAAAGCCTCGCTCATCAGCATCTTTTTTCATTCGGCAATTACCGACGAACCCGACGATGTTTTCCTTTTTGTGGGACACGTGGGTGTTTTGGTTCCGATGAAGGACGGAAAACTTCTGTTTGTTGAAAAATTAGCGTTTCAAGAACCTTATCAAGCCATTAAATTTAACAATCGTACGGAACTTAATGACTATTTGATGAATCGTTACGATGTTGAAAAGGGACAACCGACCGCCAAACCTTTCATTATGGAAAATGACGAACTGATGCAAGGTTATCGTCCTAATCCGAATAATGAATAAAACGTAAGGAAATATGTATTTAGGGAGATGAAAATTCTCCCTTTTTTATTAATTTTTTGTGAAATTCGTATGTTTATCTTAAAACATAAATGTAATTGTGTGCCTTGATTGCGTAAAAAAGTGTAAATTTGCCCCCTGAATTGTGTTAATGTTGTGTCCCATTGTAAGACAAACAAATTAAACAAACTGATGAAATATAAATTTACTATAACTCTTTTTATTGTATGTCAATGGCTTTTTGCTCAGGAATTCTTTAAAACTTCGGTGCGTGCGAGCGATGTTTCAGTATTCTTCTCACAGGGGGAGAAAACATTCCGTTGGGAATTACCCGTTTCGCAACACCAAAAGCGGATTTTACTATGGCAGGAGCGTGTATCTTCTTTTACCCAAAAGGAAAATATTCGTACCTTTGTAGGATATGAATTGACTGATTTTAGGGCGATTATTTCCATTTCTGGCGGAAAGGTTTTCGGAAATATTTTTACCGAAAAAGGGGAGGTGCATATTGATACGTCAAACGACGGCTTTCTTATTCTTCATAGCAGTACAATCCCGAAATGCGGACTTTGCTGCCAATCTTCCGAAAAGGCAAACCATACGGCACGTCCTTCAGCATCGGAAGAAAGTACACAGACGCCCAAAACCATCGTTAAGCCCGTTCCTGATGATAACGTGTTGCGTGTGTATCGTTTGGCTTTGCCCGTGGCTTATAATTTCTTTACGACACATTTTCAGAGTGATAAACAACGTGTAAAAGCCTTTTGGGCAACGACACAGGCAGGACTTAACGAAATCTATATGCGTGATGTGGGGGTTCGTTTTGAATTGGTTGATGACGAACGCCTCATACTTGACACTTCTGAAAAGGAAGTCTTTACGAATGCAGGTTCGAAGTACATTATCAGTGCGGCAACCAATGAGATAAACAAACTCATCGGTAGTGAAAATTATGATATGGGACTATTTTTGTCGCGAACTACGGCAGCTGCCCACGGTTTGGCGTATAAATCTTTCGGATATTTCAATAAAAATAAGGCATCGGCAACAACAGCAAGTACCAATTTGCACGCCATCGCTCACGAGTTGGGGCATTTGTTTGGGGCTTCACACGTACACGAACAAGGAAGCAATACTTCAGGATATTCGCACAAAACGGAAACCGGTTTGGGGCAATCGGTAATGGGATACGGAACGCCTCAGAATTTTTTTTCGTTGGTAAGTTTGATAGATATGCGAACTGACCTACTCGGAATTCCGTACTATACCAATGCTCATCGCAATAAAACTGCGGGTAAAAAAACGGCAACTCCCAATTACGATAATTTTCCTTTGGGAATAAAAACTACTTCTTCGGCACCTAAGCTCGATCTGTCTTCCGTTAAGGAAAACTATAAAATTCCGCCAAATACCTTTTTTGCATTCAACATAAGGGCTTCTTACCCTGATAAAAACCGACTTTTATATATGGCACATCCCGCTGATAAGGCTATAAATCGGGTGTCGCGTGCCAAATTCTACACACACAAACCTTCCGAACATTCTCGTATAGCTTTTGAGGAGGTGTATGGTAGTTCGGGCTACTTGGAAACATCTTTTCATACGGCTGTGGGCAATCGTTTTACTTTTTTGGTGGGCGTAAGTACGGGCAAAGACGCACATTTACGTTCTGATGAGGTGGTACGCTATGACACACGCAATTCGTTGGTAGAGGTGGTTGATGCCAAGCCTTTTCGGATTACTTCGCCTTTAGGGATATTGTACCACGCAGGTGAGAAATTTACACTCCGATGGGAGGCTGACCCGAAGGTTTTTGCAAATACACGCGTACGCATATCACTTTCCGATGATTTTGGTAAAACTTTTAAATATACGCTGGCTGAAAATACCGAAAACGACGGAGAATGTGAGTTGGTGATGCCACATACGAAATTCGGTTCGGTGGCTTACAAGAATAATATAAGTCGCGTACGTGCGGGAGTTATCAAAGTAGAGGTAATTGACCATATTGCGTATGCACTATCGGCAATTAATCCGCTGAATGAACGACGTCAATTTGCCGGAGGCTTTGAATTAGACCCTGCTACGGAAATCACCTTTACCGATGTACCGGAAAGCTATGTCGTTTTGCCTCACGGAAGTGAAGTTCCCGTAAAACACGAAGTGAAAGCTACTACCCAATGTCGAAGAAGAGGAGGAGTGGAGATTACATTTGAGGAACATATTGACGAAAACGTTTCACAATACGACAAAATCATCACACGCAAATGGACGGCAAAGGATAAATGTCAGAAAGAATCCACTTTCGTACAGTTGATTTACATAGAGAAACAGGAAGAACCTTTTAAAGAAGAAGTTGAAGACGATTTTTCTGATGAGGAAATTAATAATTCCGACAACGAAAATGGTTCTTCTGATGGAGAAACAGACAGTTCCGACAATGGAAATAGCTCTTCTGATGGAGAAACCGATAATTCCGATAGCGGAAATAGTTCTTCTGATGGAGAAACTGACAGTTCCGACAACGAAAATGATTCTTCTGATGGAAGAACAGATAATTCCGACAACGAAAAAGGCTCTTCTGATGAGGAAACCAATAATTCCGACAGCGAAAATAGCTCTTCTGATGGAAAAACAGACAATCCCGATAGTGGAAATGACTTATCTGATGATAAAAATGCTTCTGACATAGTTAAACCGAATTTGGATAACGAGGCGTGGGTGGTTTACAACGGAGTTTCTGCTGAGGCAGGTTCTGAAAACTATCTGAAAGTTGCCCCGATTGAGCGTTATACGGATTTGCATATTGAAATTTTTAATGAATTGGGTCAGAAAGTATTTGAAGCGAAAGATTATCAACGCAGAGGCGGAGTTTTCCGAGGATATTCCAATGTGAAAGGCGTGGTGGGTAAAGGTAAACGTCTGCCATCGGGTACATATTTTTACATACTCAATTATCAGGATATGACGGGGAAAAAACATACCAAAAAGGGATATTTGTATGTTAGGTAATTATATGGAAACCCTGTAACGTAGTTTCTGTTTGTTTTTAGGTAATATAATAATAAAAATATGAGGCGTTTAGTAACTTTTTTATGTTGTTTTATGGTGGCTTTGAATATTCTTTATTCACAGGAAACTTTTAAAACACAAATTAAGTCAGTTGACGTAATTGATTTGTTTTCAAAAAGTAATGATGTTATTTGGGATGTTCCAGTATCGCGAAGTGAAACCCTTTCGTTGCGATGGAATGAACAAGAAACCTCCTTCACCAAAAAAGAAGGAGTCCGCACTTTTGTTAGTTTTCAAGAGAGTGAACTGGTAGGAATTCTTTCCATAAATAAAAAGGCTGTTTCGGGTGAAGTTACGTGGAAACACGCTCGTATTCAGTTTACTACCAATTCGGAAGGATTTTTGGTGATTTCTTCGGAAAACGGACACGAATGTGGGGTTTGCAAAGATGGCTCTTGTAAGCCTTCAAAAACAGGTAAACCTAAACTTCAGGCAAGTAGCACTACAAGTGAGAATAAAATAGCCAACCGCGATGTGCTTTTTACCTATCGTTTGGCACTGCCAGTTTCTTACGCATCGTTTACGGAAAGTGAACGTGTGTTCAAAGGGAGTATTGAAAATGTAAAAAATTTCTGGGCGAATATTGAAGTACAACTTAATGCCCTATTTATGCGTGAAATAGGAGTTCGTTTTGAAGTGATTAATGATGAAAAGTTGATTATCACAGATGCCAACACCGATCGTTTTAAAGCGGATACAGGAGAGAAAATGATTAACAGAGCCACCAATGACCTTGATAGTATTTTGGGAAGGGAAAACTATGATTTTGGAGTGGTGATGACCCCTATTATGAAATTGGAACGTGGATCTTGGGTAGGTGGACTTGCTCACCTTGATGGAGCTTATGGTTATGCAAAAGGAGGGGCAATGGCGGTTCCTGTTTTAGACCTTATTGCTCACGAAATGGGACATATGTTCAATTCTTCACACACATTTACCACAGGTGGAGAAGCCACTTACTATACCGAAACCGGTAAAGGACAATCCATAATGAGTTACGGAGAGCCGCGTGATTTCTTTTCACTTGTGAGTATTCATTTTATTCGTAACCGATTGGCTCAATTGCATTATTATGAAGATAAAGCCCGCACAAAGTTGATTAAGCATTCTTCTTTTGACCATATTAATCACCCATTTGGGGAGAAAATAGCCAATAATCCTCCTGTGATAGATCGTAGTAAACTCAAAAAAAGCTATGATTTGCCCGAGTACACCTATTTTCAGTTTGAAATTCCAGCTACTGACCCTGATGATACCGAATTGACGTATATGGCACATCAGGCAGACATACGTAAAGAAAAAAATGCTAAATTTATTACCCTTAAAGGAACCAAACACAACGTTATTTCTTTTCAACCTCTTTATACTGATTTTGGAGGATTTAACCCTGATGCAGCAAGAGTTAGACAAGGAACCTATACTTTTTGGTTAGGCGTAAGCGATGGAAATCCGCAAAAAAAACGTCCCGTAATGTATGATGTTTTTGAAACGAAAGTAAATTTAAAAGCAGGAAAAACCTTTGAAATTACATCTCCTACAGAAGAAGTATATCAAGTGGGAGATAAAGTAACTCTTCAATGGAATGTTGATAGCAATTTCTTTGACGCTAACAGTAAGGTTCGTATCTTACTTTCAGACGATTTAGGAAAAACTTACAAATACACTATTGTGGAGCAAACCGAAAACGATGGTGAGTATGAGTTTACTATTCCCAATGTGATGATAGGAGTAACTACTTTCGGTGAAAGCAAAAAAGTAAATCTTCCGGCGGGTGTTTTCAAAGTGGAAGTACTTGACCATATTGCTTATGCTATCACGAATGTAACACCATACAAAATTTCGAATAACAAAAGAGTGCCTTACGGTGGCTTTAAAATTATTCCCAGAACCAACAACCCGTTGTTGCCATTGCAATTCGTAGGTGTGTTGCCTCAAAATGAAACGGTTGCTTGTGTGAATGATATCCCTGTTGCACAAACTTTAGCGGTTGATGGCGGTTGTAATCCTTCCGTGAAAGTTACTGAAACAGTCAGAAATCACACTTGTATCAATCAGTATGTACTTGAACGTACCTATACCGCTTCTGATAACTGCGGAAGCACTCCGATTGTCCTTACTCAACTCATCACGGTCTCCGATAATGAGGCTCCTACTTTTTCGGGCGAGCTTCCACAGCATATTTCCGTTGAGGAAGATAAAATTCCTTCTCAAATTGATTTGAAAGCCAATGATAATTGTGAAGGAGCAGTTCCAACAGAAAAAACACGTGAAGAAATTACTGAAAACGGACAAAAAGTAGTTGTTTATCGTTGGAAAGCATCTGATTCTTGCGGAAATCAAGCTGAACATATTCAAAAAATAACTATTTTGCCTAAAAACACATCTGGGGAAGACAATACACAAGGTGGTGAAAGTGATGCACAAGGTATTGGAAGTGATGCACAAGGTATTGGAAGTGATGCACAAGGTAGTGGAAGTGATGCACAAGGTAGTGGAAACGATACACAAAGTGGTGGAAACAATCCTCCATCTGGTGGGAACGATACACAAGGTGGTGGAAACAATTCTTCAAGTGAAGATATCATCATATATAATGGAGTTTCTACTGAAAATACTTCCGAAAACTATCTGAAAGTTGCCCCAATTGACCGTTACACGGATTTGCATATCGAAATTTTTAACGAATTGGGTCAGAAAGTATTCCAAGCCAAAGACTATCAACGCAAAGGCGGTGTTTTCAGGGGATATTCCAACGTGAAAGGCGTAGTAGGCAAAGGCAAACGTTTGCCATCAGGAACGTATTTTTACGTGTTGAAATATAAAGACCAAGACAAAAAAATGAGTCAAAAATCGGGATACTTATATGTGAGGTAAATTCACATTTTGTTTAATGAAAAACTATAAATCAATGAGATATAATTTAATTACTATTTTATGCTTTTTGTTTTTCCAGCAATTATTTGCACAGGTAAAAACATCGGAGGTTGTTCAACTATTTTCGAAAGGAGGCGAGGTTTCGTGGGAAATTTCAGTTGATAACAGCCCCAAACAAACGTTGCTTTGGCAGGAACGTCCCAATTCTATCAAGGGGATAAAAACCTTTGTGTGCTATCAAAATGGCGAGATGATAGGCGTTTTGTCGGCTGATAATCAAGGGGTTTCAGGGAATTTGAAACTCTTGGGCAAGTCGTATGACATTACTTCGGAAGGCAAAAAAGTTATTGTCGCAGAAGAAAAAACCGAAAAGGACGGAAAATGCGGCACCTGCTGCGGTGGCGGAGAACATTCGCACACAGCACGCCCTATGGCACGTCCAGAAGGTCAATTGTCAGATAAAGAAAAGGAAATTCTTAAATTTCACAGCGTTCGCTCGGATGGTGTTTTACGGGAGTACCGCTTGGCGTTACTCATTACAAACAAATATTTTTCAGATAAATTTAAAAGTAATGTACAAGAAGTGAAAAAATTCTGGGCAAGTACAGAGGCTTTTCTCAACGAATTATACCACAGAGATGTATCGGTACGATTTGAGATAGTCAACGATGAAAGACTTATTTACAAAACAGCAAGTACAGACCCATTTCATTACGCCCAAACCGCTCTTTTTATACACAATAACGGAACTACTGAAATTAATAAGTTAATATCAGAGAATGATTACGATGTTGGGGTGGTTATTCACCCGCAGGTAGGAACTACACAAGGATTGGGAAGCACAGCAGGAGTTTATGAAAAATTCCGTAAAGCCCAGTGTTTTGCTATGGCTGATGGAGCGGTTATTGCTCACGAGATTGGGCATTTGTTCGGTACGCTTCACACATTTACCAATGGGGGAAGCCAGACGTATTATTCCGAACCCAGTTTTGGGATGTCGGTAATGGGATATAATTCTCGTTCTTATCGTGATTATTTTTCATTGGTAAGTATCGCCGTTATACGGGAAAAGTTAGCAAAGATAGGGTATTATACCGATAAAAATCGTACGCAGTTGGTGTCGGGTGAGTGGAATTCAAACATTACCAATATTCCTTACGGGATTAAGCTCAATAATACGGCTCCAATCATCAACACGGCAAAAATTAAAAAAGAATATACGTTGCCACAAAACACGTTTTTTCAGTTTTATATTCCGGCACAGGATGCGGAGCAACAAAAACTGTACTACTACGCTCATCAAGTAGGCGGGTATGGTTTTCCGTATTTTACCGATGGTTCGGCAAAGTTTTTAGCTTTAAAATCCACGCAAACGGGTAGAGTTTCTTTTGAGAGAAGCTACTACCGAAAAGATTTGTACGAAATAGAAAATTCTTCTCCAACTGCTACGGGCACGTATCATTTTTGGTTGGCGGTAAATGATGCCGATTTAGCTAACAGCTCACACGGGGTTTATTACGACCAAGCGTATACCAAAGTAAATATCGTCAGTGGAACGCCTTTTAAAATCAAGGGCGGGTATAAGAACAAGTACACCGCAGGCGAAAAAGTTACTTTTACGTGGGATGTAGATAACACTATATTTAGTGGTACAAAAGTACGTATTTTAATGTCGGACGATTTTGGCGAGACCTATAAATATACGCTTTTGGCTTCTGCTCCTAACAACGGAACAGCAGAGGTAACCATTCCACATATTTCGTTGGGAAGGAAAACCCAATTTGGGAGTACCACTTCTGGTTTAGGAATTATTAAAATTGAAGTAATTGACCATATTGCCCACGATATAACGAATAATAATCCTTTGGGAGGAGGTTTTGAAATAGAAGCTTCGGCAATTACTTTTCAAAATACGCCCGAGCCTACCATTGAGGTAAAAGAGGGGGAAGTACCTGAAAAAGCGAATGTTATGGCAACCTCTACCTGTGGCAGTGGTTCACAATTCATAACACCTACTTATAAAGAAGAAAAAACACCAACACTTATCACTCGTACTTGGACGGCTACCGATGGCTGTAGCAATACGGCAACTTTTGTACAATATATTTATGTTCAAGAGGATACAACCCCTCCGACTCCGCAGGTGAGTTTTGCCAACTTCCCTGCGGATGTGAATGTATCTTGCGAAAAAGATAAACCTCAGGCAGTAAGCAGATTGCAAATTTCAGGTTGTGAGGAAAATACTGAAATTCAAGTAACACATACGGATGTAGAAACAGGTAACTGTAAAACGGGTAAAACCATTCAACGGACTTATACGGCAACGGCTTGTGGGCAGACCATTTCGCAAATGCAAACGATTATGATAGCAGGCGACAATGAAGCTCCTATTTTTTCGGGGGAATTACCGAAAAATATTTCCGTTGAGGAAGATAAAATTCCTTCTCAAATTGAATTGCAAGCCAATGATAATTGTCAAGGAGTGATTCCAGCAGTAAAAACAAGTGAAGAAATTACTGAAAACGGACAAAAAGTAGTTGTTTATACGTGGGAAGCCTCTGATTCTTGTGGAAATCGAGCTGAACATATCCAAAAAATAACAGTTTTACCTAAAAATACATCTGGGGAAGACAATACACAAGGTGGTGGAAGCAATCCTCCATCTGGTGGAAACGATACACAAGGTGGTGGAAACAATTCTTCAAGTGAAGATATTATCATATATAATGGAGTTTCTACTGAAAATACTTCCGAGAACTACCTGAAAGTTGCTCCAATTGAACGTTATACGGATTTGCACATTGAAATCTTTAATGAATTGGGTCAGAAAGTATTTGCAGCGAAAGATTATCAACGCAGAGGCGGAGTTTTCCGAGGATATTCCAATGTAAACGGTGTGGTGGGCAAAGGTAAACGTCTGCCATCGGGAACATATTTTTATATACTGGAATATAAGGATATGACAGGAAAGGAACATACTAAAAAAGGATATCTGTATGTAAGATAATATTCGGAGGCATCATAATTTTATGATGCCTTTGTTATTTAAAAAAACAAAAAACATTTTATCTTTGCCAAAAACAGTAAACAATGAAATATATCACAATTATCCTGCTTTTAGTAGGATTTTCGCAAGGTTTTGCACAAACCGAAAACTCGGGTAGGGAAGTTTATCGAGCAACTCCCGAGATGAAAACCAAATTAAAACACACCAAACTCAAAGTCTCGTTTAATTTTGAAGATCAAACCCTTGACGGAGAGGAATGGCTCACGGCATCGCCTTTTTTCTATGAGTCGGACAGCCTGATTTTAGATGCCAAAGCGATGATTATTCACGAAGTAAAAATGGAAAACAAACCGCTTTCCTATCTTTACAAAGATGATTTTTTAAGAATAAAATTGGATAAAATCTACCGAAAAGGAGAAAATTATACAATTTATATCAAGTACACAGCTCAACCCGAAAAGGTAACGGCAAAGGGCAGTCAAGCCATTAATGATGCAAAGGGATTGTATTTTATCAATCCGAAAGGAGAACTGCCAAATGTTCCTACTCAGGTTTGGACACAAGGCGAAACAGAATCTTCATCGTGCTGGTTTCCAACACTTGACAAACCCAATCAGAAAACCACACAGGAAATTTACATTACCGTTCCTGATAAATTCGTTACGCTTTCCAATGGTATCTTGCAATCTTCTGAAAAACAAAATGATAACTTGCGTACGGATTATTGGGTGATGGACAAACCTCACGCTCCGTATTTGTTTTTTATGGGAGTGGGCGATTTTGCAGTGGTGAAAGATACTCCTTGGCGAGGCAAAGTTCCTGTGGATTATTATGTTGAGAAAGAATACGAAAAGGTTGCTAAACAGATTTTTGGTCATACAGCCGAAATGATTGAGTTTTTTTCAAAAAGATTCGGGTATGATTTCCCTTGGCAGAAGTACGCCCAAATGGTGGTTCGTGATTTTGTTGCCGGAGCGATGGAAAATACCACAGCCGTAAGTCACGGAGAATCGGCACATCAAACTGCTGACGTTCTGGCGGACAATAATTATTGGGAAGCCGTTATCGCTCACGAAATGGGGCATCATTGGTTCGGAAATTTGGTAACGACTGAAAGTTGGTCGAATTTAACCATTAACGAATCATTTGCAAATTATTCCGAATATTTGTGGTACGAATACAAATACGGAAAAGATGTTGCCGATTACCATCTTACTAAATCTGTGAATCAGTATCATCACCGTCCGAACGATTTTGTAAAGGATTTGGTGCGTTTTGGGTATAACGACAAAGAGGATATGTTCGATTTGGTATCGTACAACAAAGGCGGAGGAATTTTGAATATGCTTCGCGATTATTTGGGTGATGAGGCTTTCTTTCAAGGAATTACCGATTTCTTGAAGACGTATGAATTTGGCACGGGCGAGGCACATCAGTTGCGACTTTCATTTGAAAAAATCAGTGGAAAAGACCTCAATTGGTTCTTCAATCAGTGGTTTTTCGGCAATGGAAATCCTGTGGTGAGTGTGGAGAATAACTATGATGCAGCAGCAAAACAAATTCGATTGAAAATCATTCAAAATCAGGAGGAAGCAGGCTTTTTTGAATTTCCTTTGGAAGTAGATATTTACCAAAACGGAAAATATGAACGTCATCAGGTTTGGGTAAAGGCTCGTAAGGAAAATGAATTTTTCTTTTCGGCTGAAAAATCACCTAATTTAGTGAATATCAATCCTCGAGGTGTGATTTTAATGCGTGAGGATAGTTATAAAAACGCACAAGAGTATTTGTTTCAGTACACACACGCCAAGGACTATAAAAGCAGGTCTCAAGCGGTGGAATTTGCACAATATGAACAACATAACGAATTGCTTTTGAAGGCGATAAAAGATCCGTTCTATCAAATCCGAATGGAAGCACTTAACGCATTGGCGGGGCAGAAGTTATCTTCAAAAGTACTTTCCGAAATTGAAAAAATTGCCAAAAACGACCCTAAAAATCTGGTAAAGTCCGCCGCAATGTGGACACTTGCCGCTACAAAAAGTAAGAAATATTTACCTGTTTTTGAGAAAGCTTTATCCGTGCATTCGGCTTCGGTAAAAAATGCAGCACTCAACGGCATTGCTACCATTGATGCAAAACGAGCCAAACGCTTTTTGGAACAATCTGCCCCTGAAGACCTTACAACCGACCAACTGGTGAGTTTAGCTTCGGTGGTTGTGGATAACAAAATGGAAAGATTTTTGGAAAAAGTGCTGCCCAATTTCGTGTATTATCCTTTTTTGATGGAAGACAATCCTGAAAAAGCTAAAATTTTCGAGAGAGGATATCTATGGGCAATGCAGTTGGACAATACAAAACTGGTGAAAGCCGTAGCAGAATCTTTAAAGCAAATTGCTCCGTATTCGGAGAAAGGCTCGGAAGGCAATAAAGCCATTATTCACATTTTGGATAAGGCACTTTCTGTTAAGAATACATTAAAAAGCTCGGTATCCGTACAACAACAAATTAAGTTATTACAAGAAGTTAAAGCATTGTTTTAGAAAATGTAGAAGACGAAAAATAGGCTGAAACTTTATAGTTTCAGCCTATTTTTATTTTTTAATTGCCAACTTATTTTGTAGCTTCATAAAGTAATTCAGCGATATCTAAAACTTCTACAGAATCTTCTTTTTCTTTAAATTTGATTCCGTCTGTGAGCATTGTATTACAAAACGGGCAGGCTGTAGCGATAATGTTGGGTTGTGTTTCCAAAGCGTGTTCCGTACGTAAAACATTGATATCCTTATTACCTTTTTCAGGTTCTTTGAACATTTGTGCTCCTCCGGCTCCGCAGCACAATGAACGTTTTTTACTTTTCTTCATTTCGGTCAGATTTGCTCCTAACGCTTGTAAAACCTCACGTGGAGCATCGTATATGTTATTTCCGCGACCTAAGTAGCAAGGGTCGTGAAAAGTGATTCGTTTTCCGTTTAATTTATCACGATTTACTGAAAGTTTTCCCTCTGAGATTAGTTTTTTCAGATATTGTGTATGATGCCATACTTTATAATTTCCTCCCAAAGCAGGATATTCATTCTTTAAAGTGTTGAAAATGTGAGGACAAGTGGTAACTATTTCTTTAATATTATAAGCTTCTAACACTTGAATATTCATCATAGCTTGCATTTGAAAAAGAAACTCGTTTCCGGCACGTTTTGCGGGATCTCCCGTGTCACTTTCTTCTGTTCCGAGTACAGCAAAATCAACTTTAGCTTGATGTAGCAAATGCACAAAAGCTCTAACGATACGCTTGGCACGATCGTCATAACTTCCTGCACTACCTACCCAAAAAAGAATTTCAGGAGATTTGCCTTGTGCGGCCATCTCAGCCATTGTAGGAATATTAAGTGTTTGATTCATACTTTAGTGTAAAATTAGAGATTTTCAATAGGTTTTTCTTCCTACTTTTGTTGATTATTAAGAAAACAAACCAAGCTTACAAAACTTTAAAAAGAATAATCAAAATTATATGTTATTCTTCTGCCCAATTCATCCTATCAGAACGGCTATACGCCCAAGGAGCTCCATTGTTTTCAATATTGGACATCATACTGTTAAGTTCCTGAGGTGCTGCTGATTGCTCCATAACTAAATATTGACGCATATCCATAATGATAGACAGCGGATTAATACTTACCGGACAAGCCTCTACACAAGCATTACAAGAAGTACACGCCCAAAGTTCTTCGGGAGTGATATAATCATTTAATAACTGTTTGTTGTCTTCCTTGAAAATTCCTTTATTAGAGTCAATATTTTTGCTTACTTCCTCCAATCGGTCACGAGTTTTCATCATAATGCTTCGGGGTGAAAGCTTTTTACCCGTTAAGTTGGCAGGACATTCATCGGTACATCGTCCGCATTCGGTACAAGTGTACGCATTGAGCAACTGAACCCAAGTAAGGTCGAAAACGTCTGAAGCTCCGAATTTTTCAGGAGGATTCACATTTTCTTCGGTAGTTGCAAAAGGGTCAATTGTAGGGTCTAACATCAGTTTGACTTCTTTCAAAACAGTTTGATTTACTTTTAATGCTCCTTGCGGACGCGTTGAAGCAAAAAACGTGTTTGGAAAAGCCAAGATGATGTGTAAGTGCTTCGAATAATACAAATAATTCAGAAAACATAACACTCCTATGATATGCAACCACCAACAAGTACGCTCAATGGCAATCAATGCAGATTGTGGAAAGTGATACATTAATTGACTTATCCACTGGCTTATAGGAAAGATTCCTGCCTGTAAATATGGCTCAACTTCCAATTGTTGTAAACGAAAATCAGCTGCATTCATTGTTAGAAAAAGAAACATCAAAATAGCTTCAATGTATAGAATGATATTACCATCTCTTTTTGCCCAATTTCGAAGTTCTTCTTTCTGAAATCTATTGATTTTAAAAATATTGCGTCTAATCCAGAAAACGGTTACTGAAATAATTACTAAAAAAGCTAAAATTTCAAAAGAACCAATCAAAACATTGTAGAAACTTCCTAAAAAAGAAAACAAACGATGTGTGCCGAAAATTCCATCTAAAATAATTTCAAGCATTTCAAGATTAATGATTATAAAACCAAGATAAACAAGAATATGCAAAATTCCGGCAACAGGTCGTATTGTCATTTTTCCTTGTCCCAAAGCGATTTGGAACATATTTTTCCATCGTTGCGGTCGGTTATCGGACGTATCTTCGCTTTTTCCCAAACGAATGTTGCGGATTAATTTACGAACGTTCGTTGTAAAAAATCCTACAGCAATGATTAGTAATAAACAAAATAGTATATTGGGTAGTAGATTCATAGTCAGTGCTTTGTCAATAATTGTTTTTGTATCACAATTAATTTGATTTTTTAAATGCAGATAAAAATAAAAAGCAGTCTATTTGTGATTATTAACAATTAACGACTGCTTTCTTTTAATTTATTTTTCGTTTTCCTGATATGGTTGATGTTTTTTACCAAAAACAGAGAAGTGCATATATCGTTTTGGATTCAAACGTAAATCTTCCAAAAGCAATTCCAATTGTTTGGAAGCATTTTCTACGTTTTTGTACAATCCTTCATCTTTCATTAATTTACCTACGCTTCCGTTACCGGCTTCAATATCAGCCAAAATTTTATTTAAGTTTGTAAGCATTTTTTGTGCATCTGCAGTAACTTTGCCCAATTCAGCCTGAACCAATTCATCAGAGAGTTTAGCTAAGTCAGTGGTTATTTTATTGGCATTTTGTAAGGAAATTTTCAAATTTTCCTGATTGGTAACCAGCATATTGTTCAAAGCTACCGATGTTTTACTCAAATTATTCATTGTTGCACTCAAATCACTTACGGATTTTTTCAGGTTCGCTACGGTATTGTCGTCTAACAAGGTATTAACCGACCTTAACAAAGTGTCTGAGCGTAATAATAAGTTGTTTAATTTCAATTGAGTAGGTTCTATTTTCGTACTTAAAGCTTCCAACATATCCATTTGGACTGATGCTGTTAACATATCGCCCGATTGTGCTTGCGGAGCATCATCGAAGACAGGAATAATTTGCAGCCCCGCACCTCCTAAAAGACTGTTGTAGAGTTCCAATTTACTGTTTTTTGAAAAAGTAAAATCTTTTGAACAAGAGATGGTAATCTTTATTTTGGCTGTTTTCTCTTCTATTTCAACGGATTCTACCACCCCAACTTGCACACCATTAACTGTTACTTGAGTTCCGGATTTCAATCCGCCCGAATGGTCAAAAATTGCGTAGTAGGTGTTTGTTCTTTTGAAAATCGATTTGGATTTCAAAAAGTTAAATCCTATAAAAAAACAGGCAATGCCCGCAATGACAATGAACGCCGTTTTAATTTCTTTGGTTAATTTCATTGAATTTATTTTTGAATTTGAGAGGCAAAAATAAGTATAAAAACGTAATTTTCACCTAAGAAACGTTTTAAATTTATTTTTCTCGCTTTTTTGCTTCCTCAACAGTAATTTTCTTCCCGTTGGAATAGGCAACTATGTAGGCATCTTTGTAACCTTTTTTTTTGGCTTTGGAAAGTAAAGACAAGGCTTCGTGATGTTTTTTCACATTCCCATAGAAATAACAATATATCTTCCCGATTTTCTCGGAAGATACGGGAGATAATCCTTTGAAATTAAAGGGTTTTGCTTCCAATTTTTTAGGGCTTGATGAAATTTGAACTTTGTAAACGATATCCGATTTTTTTGCTTTTACATTGCCTTTCTTTACACTTTTTGTGGCGATTGGAGTTTTGGAAACTTTGACTGCAGAAACGGAATCGTCCGGAGAAATGTGTGAACTACGTGCCTGAACCCAATTTTTATACGACAAGATGGCATTCGCAATATTTTTTGCAAACTCGTTCTGTCCTTTTTTTGAAGCCAAGAACTTTTGCTCCTCGGCGTTTGATAAAAATGCTGTTTCGATGAGAATGCTCGGCATATAGGTTTGGTGCAGTACGATAAATCCCGCTTGTTTCACGCCTCTGTTAAAACGTTTCATTTCGTTGATGAAATTGTTTTGAACATATTTGGCAAGTTGTATGCTTTGTTCCAAAAATTCTTCCTGCATTATTGACAATCCGATGAATGATTCCGGAGAGTTGATGTTGTAGCCGGCGTATTTCTTTTCGTAGTTGTCTTCCAAGTAAATTACTTCATTTTCTACTTTGGCAACCTCAAAGTTTTGCTCGTTGGCGTGAAGTCCCAGTACGAAAGTTTCAGCTCCTTGTGCCGTTTTTTTGTCAGCAGCATTACAGTGAACAGAAACGAAAATATCCGCTTTGGCTTTATTGGCGATAGCTCCACGTTCATAGAGGTCAACAAAGACATCTGTTTTTCGGGTATAAATTACTTTAATGTCAGGGTGTTGTTCTAATATTCTTCCCATTTCCAAAACGATATTCAAAACCACATCTTTTTCGTATATTCTGCCGGGAGCCACCTTTCCGGGGTCTTTTCCTCCGTGACCAGCATCCAGTACTACTTTAAAAACAGGTTTCTTCTGAGAAAAAGCAACATTGTACGAAGCAATTACAAAAAAAAGTATATAAAATAGATATTTCATTCTGTTTAAATCACAATTATTTCTTTTCGGACTAACTGATTTTTTGCAAAAGTAAAAAAATAACTCGAAAGTTAAAAAGCTTTTGAACTTCGGGTTTTGTCATTGTTCTTATTTTCTTACTTTTGCCGAAATCACACATTGAGAATGCTTAAAAAATTATTCAAGGATTATCGTTTTATCACCATTTTATGGTTTGGGCTGGCGTTTGCCACCGTTATTCAGAATGTTTTCATACGTGGAAAGTACAATAATTACCTGATTTTTAAAGGGGTTTTTTGGCATACGATTGAGAAACTGTCGCTTTACGTGGAGTATCCTGCCGAGTACTTTGATGTGAATCATTATGGGATTTTGTTCAGTGCGGTGATTGCTCCGTTTGCCGTTCTGCCCAATTGGTTAGGCGTTTCGTTGTGGATTATGGCAAATACTTTCTTTCTGTACTGGGCAATTAAGCAACTGCCTTTGGGGAAAACCGCCATTATCGGGATTTTGCTCATCGCTGCTCACGATTTGTACACCGCTGCCGCAATGCAACAGTTTAACATCAGCATTATTGCCTTACTTGTCGCCGCCTATGTGTTCATTCACAAGGGGAAAGACCATTGGGCAACGCTTTTTATCGTCATTGGGATTTTAACGAAGCTCTATGGCATCGTAGGCTTGGCGTTTTTCTTCTTTTCGAAGAACAAAATCCGTTTTGTGTGGACGGGAATCGTGTGGATGATTGTACTCTTCTGCCTCCCGATGATTTATTCCTCTCCGCAATACGTCATTTCGCAATATCAGCAGTGGTTTGAGCGTTTGGCGATGAAAAACAACTCCAATTTGAACACAATAAGCTATAATTTGCAGAATCTTTCCTTTTTGGGTTTCCTACAACGCACAGGAATATACAATAACAATTTGATTGTTATCCTAATAGGCTTGGTTTTGTTCTCACTTCCTTACTTGCGGATTTCACAGTATAGGCATACGAACTTCCGGCTGATGTTTTTGGCTTCGGTGAGTTTGTTTTTGTGTTTATTTAGCACGGGAACGGAGAACAGCACTTACATAATTGCGTATGTTGGCATCGGAATTTGGTTTATGGTCAGCCCCAATAAGCACAAAAAATTAAAAATAACCTTACTGGTTTTGGCAATCTTGGCTTCGCTTTCTCCAACGGACTTATTCAAGCCGTTAAAAGAGGGATATATCATTAAATATGCCTTACGTGCCATTCCGCCGGCTATGATTTGGCTTACAATGATTTATGAGATGTGTTTTTTGGACTATAATCAGGAAAAACAGACTGAACAACACCTCGAAAAATAACATATTATAAACGAAGATAACAGCAACATAACACCCTTCAAACTATGCAAAAAAAGAAAATCGATATTGTCGTTCCTTGTTACAACGAAAATGAAAATATATTTGTTTTGTATGACGCTATTCAGGCGGTTTTTGTTCGGGAACACCTCGAAAAATACGATTATACGCTCATTTTTGTAAATGACGGAAGTTTGGATAATACGCTCGAACATTTGAAAAAGCTAAGCTCTCAGAAAGAAAATGTAAAATACCTTTCTTTTTCAAGGAATTTCGGGCATCAATTGGCTGTAAAAGCAGGACTTGACCACGCTTTTGCAGATGCGGTCATTTCTATGGATGCCGATTTGCAACATCCTCCGGAACTTATCCCCAAACTCATCAGAGAGTGGGAGGAAGGCAATCAAGTTGTGGCAACAATCCGTACATATCCTAACGATATACCTAAGAAAAAGAAGAAAACCTCCAAATATTTCTACAAAATGTTGAACTTAATCTCCGATGTGAAGATAAAGGAAGGTTCGGCTGATTTTAGATTGTTGGACAAATCAGTAGTGGAGGTCATTCGCTCAATGGAAGAAAACGAGCCTTTCCTTAGGGGAATTGTTCCTTGGGTTGGCTTTCGTCAGACCTACATTCCGTATGTGGCTCAGCGTCGGTTTTCGGGCGAGACCAAGTACACGGTCAAAAAAATGCTCCATTTGGCGTTGGTAGGCGTTACGGCTTTCAGTGTGAAGCCTTTGTATTTCGCTGTTTATTTGGGGTTTACCTTTTCGTTGCTTTCGCTTTTGTATATTCCGTATGTGATTTGGTCGTTTGTTAGCGGGACAGAGATTTCGGGCTGGGCATCGCTGATAATGACTATCGTTTTTTTCGGCGGATTGCAACTTATCATATTGGGAATCATCGGGATTTATGTCGGAAAGATATTCAAGCAAACCAAATCCAGACCTAATTACATTATTTCCGAAAAGAAATTTTAAAATTCCATAAGGTTTACTTTCATTCCCGCAGATTATAAACATTTTACCGGAAACAAATCAATCCTGACCGATAGGAAATCAATTTTTACCGACAATAAATGAATTATGATTGGTAACAAATGAATTTTTACTGATAGAAAATCAATCTCGCCCGATAAGAAATAAATTTTTACCGATAAGAAATAAATTCCGACTGGATATTAATCAATTCTAACCGACAATAAATGGGGTATGACCGATAAGAAATGAATTTTTACCGATAATAAATGGATTCCGACTGATGATAAATGAGTTTTTACCGGTAAAAATCCATTTCTGTGAGGAAAAAAGTAGTGTATTTTAAGTTTTAATCGATAAAAATGAAGTAGAAAGTTATAAAATACGGGTAATGATACAGATATTTTCGGTAAATAATAATTTCTTGAAGAGAAAAAATCAAAAAAGTAGGATTAATTACAAAAAAATAAAGGTATGGATTCCTTTGATTACAGAAAAGATTATTTAAAAATCGTTATCGACTTGCGAAATGTAAAGACGGAAAGAAGTTTTTTGCTAAAAATGCAGGAAATGCTTGGACTTCCTTCTTATTTTTGGTTGAGTTTCAATTCTCTGGACGATTGTATGCTGTCTCTGGAATGGATTGATGAGCGTCAGGTTGAGATTGAATTTCTTCATCTGTCAGAAATACAAAAAGTGAACAATCCGCTGTATATCAGTATAAAAGAATCCTTGGAAATGTATCAAAATTATTGGCATAAAAAGCAAGACAAACAAGTTAGTTTTAGTTTTTGATGAAATAAATTAGGTGTATATTTGCATTTTCTTTTAAAAAGAACGTTACTCACAGAAAAATATTCTCGTAAAAATGGTTTACCTTTCATTCGACATAGAAGAATTTGATATGCCAAAGGAATATGGCTACAACATTGATTTTGAAAGACAAATACGCATTTCTCGCGAAGGATTGACAGCAATTCTGGATTTGCTCAAACGCTACGATGCCAAAGCCACTTTCTTTTCAACGGTGGTTTTTGCCAGAGAAGTTCCCGACCTGATAGAACGGCTTTTGGCAGAAGGACACGAATTGGCTTCCCATACGTTTTTCCATTCCGAGTTTGAGAACGCACACCTTAAGCAATCGAAAGAAACGCTGGAAAAGGAGTTCAACACTGTCATAAAAGGATTGCGAATGCCGAGAATGGCGGAAGTTTGCTCGCAAGAGGTGAAAAAGGCTGGTTACGAATATAATTCGTCCGTTAACCCTACAATGTTACCCGGGAGATATAACAAATTGCACGTTTCCAAGCGGTTATTTATTGAAGAGGAATTGTTACAGATTCCTGCTGCGGTGAGTCCGTTGTTTCGCATTCCGCTTTTTTGGCTTTCCTTTCATAATTTTCCGCAATGGTTTTATCATTTTCTTTTAAAAAGAACGATGCAACGCAGAGGATACGCAACGTTGTATTTTCACCCGTGGGAATTTACCGATTTACACCAAAAAGAATTTAACTTCCCCGGTTATGTAATGCGAAATTCAGGCGACAAGATGATTTCCCGTTTTGAAAAATTGCTGAAATTCATCAGCCGAAACGGTTGGCAAACGGGCTTATACAAAAACTTGAAGGTCAATGAAGAAAAAAGATAGGTAAGAGTTCATTTCTGGTTAAGGCTTTCGGCAAACCGGAATGATTTCCTCCCGAACGATGCGGTATTTTTCTATTTCTTCATCGGAAAATTGCTGAGCATAACGGACTTCTTCCACTTCAAAGCCAATTTTTCGTAGCTTATCGAAGTAATCCATTCCGTAAATACGTACGTGGTCATACTGCCCAAAGATTCGGGTACGTTCATCGGGGTCAGTAATGCTGTCATCTTCAAAGGTAACCTCACGATTGTAGTCCTGCGGAATTTGAAAGATGCCCGTTCCTCCGGATTTCATTACTCTAAAGAGTTCACTCATAGCTTTTTTGTCATCGGGAATGTGTTCCAAAACGTGATTGCAGAGAATCAAATCAAATGTATTGTCATCAAAGGGCAGGTTGCATAAATCGGCTTTGACATCTGCCAAAGGAGAATGCAAATCGGTGGTGGTGTACGTCCATAGCGGTTGTTTTTTAAATCGTTTGTAGAAAGCCTGTTCGGGAGCTACGTGAAGTACGTTTAATTTTCGGGTGAAAAAGTCGGTTTCACGAGTAAGATAAAGCCACAACAGCCGATGCCTTTCCAATGACAAAGTGGAAGGGGAAAGTACGTTGGGGCGTTGCACGGCATAGCCGTAAGGCAAAAATTTGCGGAATTTTTTTCCGTCGATGGGGTCTTCATAGGTGTTTCCGCAAAAGTATAAACTAAGAAAAGGACGCACGCAATAGCTGGCTTTTATGAGCCAAGGTCGTGGAATTTTATTCAGTATCCAAGAAAAAATCAATGTGCTTCGGGGTTTAAAAAATTCTTTTGCAAAAGTACGGAAGTGTTTGAAAGTTTCAAAATGAATATTTTTTTTCGGGGGCAATTCTTTTATAATTTACAAAAAATAGTACTTTTGTGGTTTGTACATCAGAAAAATGTGTGCGGGAAATGAAAAAGATATCAGGAAAATATACATACTTTTTGGTTTTAATAGTAACAATGTCAGTGTTTTGGCAATGTGCAAGGAGAGGTTCGCCAACGGGAGGACCTAAGGACGAAAAACCTCCTGTTTTGCTCAGTGCCGAACCGAAATCGGGGGCTATACAATTCAATCGGAACAAAATACGCCTGACTTTTGATGAGTTTGTAGTCATCAAAGATTTACGCAAGCAACTCATTATCTCGCCACCGATGGAAAATTTCCCTATCATTTCGCCAATGTCGGCTTCTAAAAAACTGGATATAAACATTTCGGACACATTAAAGCCTAACACAACGTATGTTTTCAATTTCGGTAGCAGCATTCAGGATTACAATGAGGGGAATCCTTATCCTGATTTCAAATATGTTTTTTCCACAGGGGATTTTGTTGATTCATTGAAGGTTAAGGGCAAGATAAAAGATGCACTTAAACCCAATCCGGATAATTTTGTAACTGTAATGCTGTACGAATACAACGAAAATTATAAAGATTCGTTAGTGTATAAAAGTAAGCCAACTTATGTTACAAATACGCTTGATAGTCTTGAAACTTTTCAGTTGAATTATCTGCGAAAAGGCAAATATGTTATGGTGGCTCTGAAAGACAAAAATAATAACTATCGTTTTGACCAGAAGGAAGATAAAATAGCGTTTTGGAATGAACCTATTTCCGTGGAAGATAAAGATACATTACCCTCTTATGAGCTTACCTTATTCAAGGAAATTTTAAATTACAAAGCGGCACGCCCTTCGCAAGCATCTGATAACAGAATTGTATTTGGTTTTGAGGGAAGTACTGACAGCGTGCAAATTAAGACTATCTCGGCAACGAAAGGAGACTTTAAATACATCATCTCGAAAGAGCCTGAAAAAGATACTTTGAACTTTTGGTTCTCACCAAAACAATCTGATTCTTTGTTATTTGCGGTGCAGCGAAGCCAAAAGATAGATACATTCAAAGTTCGGCTTAAAACGATGAAACCTGACAGTTTACAAATATCTAATAACTTTTCGGGAGAATTGCCAATGGGTAAAAATTTCGCTTGGAAATCAAATATTCCGATAACAAAAGTGGATAGCAGCAAAATTAGAGTTTTCGGAAAAGATTCGTTGGAAATTCCTTTCAAAACAAAATTGGACAAAGATAAGTTAAAATATTCCCTTTTGTTTGACACGAAACATAACAGCTCGTACCGAATCGAAGCTCTGCCGGAAGCCATAACGGATTTTTTCGGTAACACTAACGATACTTTGCGAGTGAATTTGAGAACTAAAAAACTGGAAGATTATTCCATATTGAAACTGACTGTTAATAAAGAAATACAATTTCCTGTAATTTTGCAACTTACAAACGAAAAAGGAAGCAAAGTGGAGCAGGAACTGTATTTTGAATCTGCTCAAAAAGAGTATGTTTTTGAAAATGTAAACCCGAGCAAATATAAAGTCCGTATCATTGAGGACAGAAATGGTAACCGAATTTGGGATACGGGCAATTTTTTAAAACGTCGTCAACCCGAAAAAGTAATATATTTTCCTAATCTGATAGAACTCAGGGCGAATTGGGAAGTTGAGGAAGTTTGGGACGAATAAATTTTTATCTATTCAATGTAAAGAAATATGCAGAAAAGACCTTTAATTTTAGTAACCAACGATGACGGAATTACAGCTCCGGGCATTCGTTGTTTGATAAACATAATGAACGAAATAGGCGAAGTAGTTGTGGTGGCTCCCGATTCGCCTCAAAGTGGTATGGGACACGCTGTTACTTTGGATTCTACCTTGCACTGTGAACCCATACATATTGATAATGGAATACAAAGAGAATATACTTGTAGCGGAACGCCGGTGGATTGTGTGAAAATAGCTCGGCACGAGGTGTTAAAACGTACGCCTGATTTGTGCGTAAGCGGAATCAACCACGGTTCCAATTCTTCAATCAATGTAATTTACTCCGGAACGATGAGTGCAGCGGTTGAAGCCGGAATTGAGGGCGTTCCGGCAATTGGTTTTTCATTGTTGGATTACAGTTGGGAAGCTGACTTTGAAGAATCCCGCGATTTTGTAAAAAGAATCGCATTGAATGTATTGAAAAACGGACTTCCAAAAGGAGTAGTGCTAAATGTGAACATTCCAAAATTGAAAAGAGAAGAAATCAAAGGAATCCGAATCTGTCGCCAAGCTCAGGCTCGCTGGCAGGAAAAATTTGACCGAAGAATTAGTCCGCAGGGAAGAACGTATTATTGGATGACAGGTAAGTTCATTAATGAAGATATTGGAGAAGATACCGATGAATGGGCTTTGGCTAATGGTTATGTGTCTGTAGTTCCGATAAAATTTGATTTAACGGCTTACAACGTTATTGAACAACTTGACAAATGGTAACAAAAATTGAAGGTTTTGTTAAAGAAAAGTTATCTGTATTAAGGTGATACTTAAAAATGTTATTTTTTTTTCTATGTGTGGAAAAAGAAATATTTTTGCGAAAATAATTCTGGTTGAAGGTTAAAAAATATATGAGAAATAAGTATGTAATTGATTTGTGAATTGACATATTATTTTTTGTGTTTTTTTAACCTTATTTTTTTATTTATGATGAGGAGAATATTTCTAATACTAGCTTTTTTTGTTGTATCCCAATGGGCTGCGGGACAATGTTATGATATTAATAGCTTTAAGCTAACTTCTTCAGAATCTGTTTGTCTTGCAAACGGACAAGTTTCAGTGGAGCTTCCTAAAGCAAGTGCGGGGTGTACTGCTTCGCTTACGGTAGAATTGAAAATGCCCAGTGGAAATACAGGCGGATTAAAACATAACATTGCCTTGGGACAAACCGTTACTTTTGACGATTTGGCAGCGGGGGATTACTCTGTTATTCTGCACGATTTGTCCGGAGTTTCTTCCAATCCCAAATCAATCAACGTGGCAGGGACTTACTCAAAGATGGTTATCAACAACTTATCGTTGTGTGGAGCCACAATGTCCAGAACAAGTACAACCTCACCTGTTTTTTCACAAGAAAACGGAACTATTGATTTCACAATTGTGGGAGGAACAGGCATAGGGACAGATTTTCAAGTAAGTTTGGAAGATGAAAATGGCAATATATTGGTGCCGGTGAGGAATGTAGCACGCCCTAATGCATCGACTAATTTTACGTACACATTAACAAAGGAATCGCCTACAGATAGGATACCTTCAGGCATAAAAGCATTTTTGGTAGTAAAGAATATAGTTCCAAGTAATATCAGAAATTGTGAAGAAGACATTAAAAAAGTAGAAATAACGATGCCTCCTGCTGTATATATGCCGGGCTCATACAACATAGTTTGGGGAGCTTTAGCTTTACGTGCGGAAGAAGATTGTAAATACAGTTTTGGTATAAATATTCGAAGAGCTGATGGAGAAACAGTTCATCATAATGGAGGTTGCCACACAAACGAAATATTAAACCATTTCAGAGCCACAGGAAGAGCCAAAATTGAAGTAATAAACTCATCTGACCCAAGTAGAGTTGGGAAGGTTGATAATCTTGACTATTATAGCATAAATCCTCCCAGAGGATTTAATGGTTGGGGATACCGAACGCTTCCAGTTTATTTGAGTGGAGATGAACTGAAGATTACTGTTGATGATGGTTTTGGAACAGTTTTACAACGACATTTTACATTAGATGTTACTCCGGTGGGAGGATTTGCTTTATCCAATTCCTCATCTGAACCTAATTCTTGTAGTCCCCACCTAAGAATAAAAACCTCATTTAGCAATTCCGAAATAAAAAAATTACCAAGTTTATTACCTGATGGCGGAACTGTACCAATAACAGGATACCAGTGGGCAAATGCTTATACAAAATCAAATTGGATTTTAGGGAAATTCAAATATGAAGTTGAGAAAGAAATATCCGCAGGAACTTTTTCTAAGGTTACTCATACGGAAATTGATTATAATCTCATCGATGTAACTCGACACGGAACAGGTACATACCTAGTTCGTGTTGTTTCTGGAGCAGGTTGCCCTGTTCGGGAGCAAATTATTCGTAATGTCAATTACCTTTCTACCAATCGTTTTGAAAAGGCGTTTAATAGCATTCAAAAAAATCGAGGGATATATGAAGGAACTGCTTCTTTCAGAATGCCTATTCCAAGTGATTTCTATTACGTACATCCTTCCGACCCTCCCGGAACTGCAAGTAAGGCTAAATTAACAATCACACGAGTTGATGGGCAGACTTCTATGTCTTTCCCAACATCGTTGTTTTTTGAAGAGCCTGTAAATAAAACAATTAATTTTCCGATAGAAATACCTTTGATTTCGGAAACAATTAATTCCAATGGTGTAAATTTCGTAGGGCTTGGAGATTTTCCACTGGGAAAATACATTTTCAAATTGGAAGATGCTTGTGGCAGTGATCAAAAAGAAATTGAGTTTACGGAAGTAATGTCTTTTGGTTCAGGAAATAATCGTCCTTCTTATAAAGTGATAAAACAATGCGATACCAATGAAATTACATACACTTTAGGAAATGTAGCTCCTAACAGAAGATGGATACACGTGTATCTACAACGCAAAAATGCACGAGGAAACTGGGATACTGTTGATATTCAAAATTTCAGCTCTAATGGAACTTTTAACAATGTGGAAGCTGGAACATACAGATTGGAAACGCGGAATTATTATTATCCAACAATAACCACACCAGTTACTCCTTTGGAATATATGTGGACACTATTACCACCTTTTGCAAATTTTCCTTTGACGGGACTCAAAACACCAAATAATCCGTATATACTTCAGGAGGCAAGAGGTTATTCTCCTAATATTGAAATAGAACCACGTAGTTTTCAGCCTTATGTATCTACTATTTCTTGTGGAACTACTGATGGTTCGGGAATGGTTCTCATAGATTTATCGCTGAGTGATTTGGCTGATGAAGATATTACTTATACTTTGTATAAAGAAGAAACAAACGGTACTAAGACTTCTATCAAATCTGAAACGCTTTCACCAACAGTGAAAACTCATTCTTTCCAAAACTTAAATAACGGCAAGTACATTGTAGAGATTAAGAATAGCTGTTTTGATTATACATCGCAGTTGGTGGAGGTTGATTCTGACGCTGTATTCCAACTTGGAGTTGATGCTTCTCAAAATATTTGTCCGGGAGATATGGCTACTATGGAAGTAAATGTTTCTCCAGCGTTATTTGATATTGAATGGTTTAGAATAAATCCTAATACGGGAGCGAAAGAAGGTCCTTTGGGAATCGGACAAAAAATACTTACAGAGGCTGTACATACCCAGACAACCTATGAGGTAACGGTAAAACTTAAAAATCATTTTGGATGTAACTCAAATTCAGGAAGTACACAAACAGCAACAATTACAATAATAGATGATAGAGACGCTCCCCAAATCGTTACATTTCCGGATAATCAGACTCATATCATACCGGCAGGACTTTGTGCAGTAAGTAACATTACTTGGCAGGAGCCTACCTATACAGATATTTGCCCTAATACAGTAACAGTTGCTTCAACACATACACAGCCGTTGGAGCTTACTGTGGGGGTACATTCCGTAGTTTATACTTTTACAGATGCTTTAGGAAATACAGCTTCGAGGACATTGGTTATCACAATTAATGAACCTGAGTTAGAATCTTCTCTGACAGATAAATATACCGATGGAGGAGCAAATGAATTGACAGAATTAACAGCCGATCAGTTGTTCTACTATGAAGTGAGTTACCAAAACATAGGGCAAGAAATCATATCAAAAGCCGAATTAACCGTACAGTTGCCAAACAATTCAAATGTGGAGCCATCGACAGCACATTCTGTTGATGTTTCGGTAGCCGGAACGGGAACTACTTTTGTATACGATTCGGCTAATAAGTCATATACTTTCACAATTCCGAATTATCCGGCAATGGGAGGAAAAGTTAGGATTCCTTTGCAACTTACAGGAGGTCAGGAAGAAGCGGGTAAACCTTGTATGAATCTTCTTGAGTTTACTTCTGTAATAAAATACGAAGGAGGAGGAGTAGCTTGTTTGCGAAATGATACGAGAACAGTTTCTTCGACCATTGAAATTAATACTTCAGAATATAGAAAAGAAGCGATTTTCTGTACGGAAACTCCTCTTGAGGCACAAGCAGGATTTACAGGTTATCAGTGGTTTAGAGGAAATACAAAACTTGTAGGTAAAACTAAAAGAACGTACACGCCCAACGCGTCTGATACTTACACAGTAGAAAAATATATTCTTTGTGGAACAAAAACAGTAACAAGTTTTGAAATTTTTGATTTTAAAACTCCTGTGGAAATCAGGGATATAACAGTAATAAGAGATAAGGTAAATTGTGTAGATAAAGGACAATTGAGAATCGATACAACGGTAGAAGGTTTGGCTCCTTACCGATATATGGCTCGATTAAGTACAGAACCATTCCCTACCGAAGCAGATTTTACCACGCCAAGTTCAACAGATGTAGTAACAAATTTTGGAGACAATATTTTGGATTTACCGGTAGGGACTTACAAAGTTTATGTGCTGGATAGCAAAGGCTGTATCAAAGAATACACACAAAGAACATTTACAATTAGTCAGGCACTTCAGCCATCGATAGATAATATTGAGGTTGATGTATGCAATCCTTCAAACGGGAAAAATAATGTGAATGTTAATATCACTTTCGGGGAACCTACACTTACTCATTATTACGTGTTGGACGGAGCAAATCCGGTACAGATAAACGTAACGCCATTCACCATTCCGGAATTATCACCGGGTATTCATACTATAACTGTCCTTGATTCAGATAATTGTGGAGATACACGTACAATTACTGTAAATGCACCGGTTACGTTGGGAGTGGCAAGTGTTACGAGGGAGCTTTCTTGTAAAAACCCAACGGCAGCACAAATTACTTTGGCAGATATTTCAGGAGGAACAGGTATCTATACCTATGAGCTTGTTCAGGTGATAGACAGAGCAAATAATTCATACGTAACTGTGTCCACATCAACAGTAACGATTCCTTCAAATACATCAACTTCTGTAACAGTAGATGTTTCATCGGTTGGCGAGTATGAATTCCGAGTAAGAGATTCGCAAATGGCTTCTTGTACCACTCCAAAAATCAGTAATCCTGTTATTGTGGAAGCAGCCAAATTGCCGGAAATAGATGCACAGCAAACTAAGATAACTTCTGAATCTTGTTACAAACAATCCGAAGGAAGTATCGAATTGGTGGCAATATCAGCAACTTTGGAGCCGATTGATTTTAAAATAATTCAGATGAAGGATTTGACAACAGGAATAGTAACCCCTACAGTGATTACACCGGCGTCATCTTCAGCGAATACAGCAAAATTTACAAATTTATCGGGAACAATTACAGGAATTGAGTACACAATAGAGCTAACGGGAAATAACGGATGTAAACAGCAAATACGAGAAGTTGTTAAGTCGAATCCGTCTGTTTTGGCAAATAACGCTTTGAGTACTACGCAACTGTCGTGTGCTACAAATTCTAATTTAGAAGCAGTAATTTCCTTCGATGTGAATCAAATAAGTGGGGGAGTACCTCCATACACTTGGGAATTTTTCAACAAAACAACAGGAACTTCCATAGGAGGAAATAATCAATCAACTATTTCCGTTACAGATATTAATGGAGGAACTTTTTATGTAGAAGTAAGAGATTCTGCGGGATGTGCCACAAATACAAATGAAGTAACGATTAATCCTTCTTTCAGTTTATCGAATGTTGTAGCAACTGTTGCCAATCCGGTAACTTGTTTGGTGAATGAACGAATTTCGGTAAATGTTACAGCCACCCCGAATTACGTTTCAGGAACAGAACTTCGGTTCACTGCAAAAAGATTAAGTGATAACTTCACAGTAAGCGAAACGTATTCATCAACAACAGCTACAAACTCTGTAAATTACACTTTTACAAGTTTGTTGCCGACAGGTGATTATGAAATAACGGTTGAAAATTTGGCTACGAATTGCAGCGTAAAAGGCACTCATCAAGTAGGAGATTTAACAGATAAGTTTGAAATTAGCAAATCAAATGAAAGGCAACCTTCTTGTTATCAGGGAAATGATGGGAGAATAACACTTACTTTTGTAGATAAAAAGCCAAATGTTGGAGGAAATAAAGCTACCGAAGGATTTACTTATACAATTACGCATCAGACTACAAATCAGGTAGTAACAGGAGTTGTTCCTGTTGGAGAATCAGTTTTAGAGGTTTTGAACTTGGCTGGTGGAGATTATCGTATTGATGCAATTTCAAAAGCAAATGGTTGTTCGGTAGGTACTTTATTTACGATACCTCAGGCAGCTTCAGAAATTGTTGTTAAAGCGACTCCGGTAACTCCGCAAGTAAGTTGCGAAACTAATAAAGGAGATATTTCTGTTGAGATTGTAAGTGGAGGAAAAGCTCCTTACGTGGTAACTTTGTCTTCTGCTACGGAAAATGTAACACAAACAATTCAAGATAATTCAATCGTATTCCAAGGGTTATCAGCAGGTATTTACACAATCGCTCTAACAGACGGATGGGGATGTTCAACCTACACAGGTACACAAACAGTTGAATTGAAAGCTCCTGAGGCAGTAGTTGCCAGCGTAACAACAACAAATGTAAGCTGTAATGGGCAAAACGACGGAAGGATAGTCGTTACGAATGTTAGCGGAGGTTCCGGCTCAAATATATTTACATATGAATTGGAAAGCGGAACAGAACCGAAAATAACGCAAGCATCAAATATTTTTGAAAACTTGAAGGCAGGTGCTTATGTGGTGACGGTTGTGGATAATATGGGGTGTAAAACCGTAACAAACACCACGATAACAGAACCTACTTTAATAGAAACGAAAATAGATGTAACAGCTTCTGACAGAATTGTTTGTTATGGAGATTCAGACGGTTATGTTAAAATTAAAGCTAAAGGAGGAACTCAACCTTATTCGATTGATATCTATACGAAGGAATCAAATAGCAGGGTTACGCCTGTTTCATACGTGACTCCAACTCCTCCAAATCCGGCATTAGCCTCAGAAGTAGAAATTACAACAGACCCGATTTTGCAATCAGGTGTTTACTATGCAAAAGTAACAGATGCTACTGGTTGTTCGGTAGTTACAAGTGAATTCACAATTGAGGAATTTCCTGATATTCAGCCCAAGGAAGTTTATCAAGATAAAACTTGTAATTCAAACGGACTTTATGACCCAATTGCGATAAGGTTTGCAAGCCCTGTGGATGCAAATAATACGTTTTATATTTTGAATGGCACTCGAGGCTCATTCTCAAGAGTAGAAGGAAATTACGGATTTATAGATAATTATGACAGAATGGTAGCAACTCAAACCTTAACGATAGAGTATGTAAAATCACATTCTGACGGGCAACAATTAGGAAAATGTACAAGTGCTGTCTCTACATTAACCGTTGAAGAAATCAAGGCTTTAACAGCGACAGAAGTCATCAACAATGGTTTGAACACTATTGAGGTAAAAGCTGAAGGAGGAGTAGCTCCGTACCGATATTCATTCAATAATGAAGACCAAGGAGATAATCCGGTATATATTGTAAAAGAAAGCGATCCGAAATACATTGACCCGATAACAAATGAGGTTAGCAGGGAAATTTCAGTTGAGGTAATGGATGATTTAGGCTGTACTTATACCTTTACAATAAGAAAAGTTTTCTATAATATTGTAATGCCGAATTTCTTTACTCCGGATGGTGATGGAATAAATGACAGATGGAAACCGAAAAATATTGAAAACTACCCAAAATCAAGGACTTACATTTTTGATAGAAATGGTAGAATAATGACAATATTAACACCTGTTGATTCTTGGGACGGAATGTACGAAGGCAAACATATGCCATCGGGTGATTATTGGTATATTTTAGAGCTTAATAAAGCAAAAGATAACCGAAAATTCTATGGTAATTTTACATTATACAGATAAATTTTAAATAATAAAAGGGGAGAGAAATTTTCCCTTTTTGTTTGTAGAAATAAAACATAATAAATGGAAAAAATGATTTTTGAACATTGTCCTAATTGTACTTCAACCGATGTTGAATTTCCGAATAATGTGCGTTTTCTCTGCCACGATTGTGGTTTTGTTTACTATCATAACATAGCAGCTGCGGTTGTTGTTGTGTTTAGGCATCAGGATAAAATTCTCTTCACGGTCAGAAATGTAGAACCTGACAAAGGAAAATTAGACTTGCCCGGAGGATTCATTGACCCGAATGAAAATGCAGAGCAAGCGGCTTGCCGTGAAGTTAAGGAGGAACTGGGGTTGGATATACAACCTTCACATTTGAAGTACGTTACAACTTTTCCGAATAACTATTTGTACAAAAATGTTCCTTATCGTACGATGGATATTTTCTTTGAATGTTCTCTCGAAGAAGCTGAACTAAAGGTCAATGCAGAAGATGAAATTCAGGCTTTAAAATGGATTTCCATAGAACGAATTGATTTAAATGAAATAGGATTTACATCAGTTAGAAACGTAATTGCAAGTCATTATAAGCGATAGAAAAAATTGTTTGTGAATTTTTTTAACAAGGAGTGAAAATTATATTAAAAATACTGAAATATTTTTTTGGTGTTTTTGAAAAAAGAATTATCTTTGCACTATGTAATACATAATACAGTAAGATGAAAAGTTTAATCGCTGCAACTTACGCTCCGATGGATTCAAAAGGAGTGGTTTCAACCAAGGTAGTTCCTCAATATGCCGATTTTTTGAGAAGAAATGGTGTTAAAGGCATTTTTGCAAATGGTTCTACGGGTGATTTTGCTTCGCTTTCTGTTGAAGAAAGAAAGGAAATTATTGAAGCGTGGGCAGAGCAAAAATCTCCAGACTTTTTCATTACCAATCACGTGGGAGACATCAACTTAAATCACGCTGTGGAATTGGCAAAACATTCTGCAGATAAGGTTGATGCAATCTCTACATTAGCACCTTTTTACTTCAAACCTAATCTTGAAAAATTAATAGATTATTGCAAAACTATTGCCGAAGCAGCTCCAAACATACCTTTTTACTATTACCATATTCCTGATTTGACGGGGGCTAATTTTGATATAACTCAATTTATGCAAAAAGCTAAGGAAGAAATTCCCACCTTTGCAGGGTTGAAGTTCACACAAAACAATATGATTCATTTTACCCAATCAAGATTTTACGATAATCAGGGATTTAATATTCTTTTTGGTGTAGATGAGGCTTTTTTACCAAGTTTACCTTTAGGAGCAACAGGTTGGGTAGGAAGTACTTACAATCATTTAGCGAAGCTTTATTTGACAATCAAAGAAAATTTTGAGAAAGGGAATAATGAGTTCGCTGCTGATTTACAACAAAAAGCTATAGAATTTGTGAACATTGTGGCTTCTTACGGAGGGTTTAACGGTGGTGGAAAGAGTTTTATGCGTTTGCTGGGGGTAGATTGCGGAAGTGCCAGATATCCTCACGTGACGTTAACTGCAAGTCAGTTGCAAGAAATTTACTCAAAATTGGAGAAATTAGGAATTACAGAATATTTATCAAAATAAGTAAATAACAAAGTTTTTTTCATAATTTTTATTTTTAAGTTTTCTTTTTTATTATTTTAAAAAACGATTGATGTGAATCAATCGTTTTATTTTTCTTATGAAAGCTATTATTGAAAAACAATAAGTGTTTTAATACTAATGTAAAGTAGTTTGTTGCTACAATTCTCTCTTTAAAGGTGTAGATGAAAGTGAGGATGTGATTTTAGGTTATTGAAAATCATTGAGTTTTTTCATTGCTTCTATAAGTGAATCGTGTATGTAGGTCATATCCGAATTGGGGTCTAATGTCCACACAGTATCGGTTTCTTCGGTGGTCTCTTCTGAAACCCAATCGGATTCATCGTACTCCGACAGTTCAAAAAGCCACCATAAATTGCCTTGCGGGTCGATGAAGCGGGCTAATTTCCCTCCATAAAAATCGGTAGGCTGGGTAGCAACAGTCGCTCCGAGTGATTCGGCGGTTGCAAGTTTTTTATCTATATGATTTACATAGACTTGCAAGAGTGAGGGCGTGTGTTTCCAACCTTGTTTTCGGTCAAAAATAATCATCGTAGTATCGCCAATGGTTACACTGCTATTAAAAATCTTTCCGTCGGATTGGCTGATTGCCAAAGCGTTTTTATCTTCTTGAGCATCAAAAACTTTCTCCAAAAACGAAATTAAAGCACGGGCATCTTGTGTGGCGATGAGGGCGTTTACGATGTGGCTTCCTTTGGGAACATTTACTTTTTCAGTCATTTTTCTACAAATTAAAAATTGAGGCAAAGCTACCCCGAATTTGTGTGCTGAAATTGTACCGAAACGACGAAAATTGGAGGTTCAACCATTCCCCTCATACCCCTCGTAATAATATGATTGTTCGATGCCTTTGAAAATGATTTCTCTATTTTCAACCTCATTGGTCAGGTTTTCTTTTAATAAAAATCGGATTTCTAAATCGTTTATTGGGCTTCGCTCCATAGCTTGCAGATAAAGTGTTTTATCCACAAATTGCCAATTCACTACTTTTTTAAGGTTCTTTTTCAGCATCATATCCAACCAAATACGCATACTTCTGCCGTTGCCTTCCATAAATGGATGAGCGATGTTCATTTCCACATACTTCTGAATGATTTCTTCAAACGAATTTTCAGGCATTTGCTCTATTTTTACCAAAATTTCGTTTAGATAAAGTGCTGTGGCAAATCGAAATCCGCCTTTTGAGATATTACTCGTCCTTATTTTTCCTGCAAAATCATACAATCCACCAAACAAATATTCGTGAATTTGTTGCAATCCCTTGGTAGTTCCGACTTCCATTTTATCAATAGCTCCACTTTCAAAAAGTTGATAAGCCTTGTGCAAACTTTCTTTATCAATATTTTTCATTGGTTAGATACACATTTTAGGCTGTAAAAGTACAATTATTTACTTTTTCTATACGAAAAGCCTTTACATTTTTAAGTCTTTTAACAAAAATTTCGGATTTTTTCCCGTAAACGCCTTAAAATCACGATTAAAATGAGCTTGGTCGTAGTAGCCAAATCGGTAAGCGATTTCGGTAAGGTTTTCTTGATTTTTGGTGTTTTGCAAGTATTGAAATACGCGTTCGAATCGTTTAATTTTGGTGTATTTTCGCAGAGAAAAACCCGTAAATTCTTTAAAATTTCGCTCAAACTGTCGCTGAGAAAGGCAAATCTCTTTGATAGAAACATCGCGACTTAGGAAATTGGTTTGTGATAACCATTTTTCGACAGATTGGTATTTCAGGGGCAAATCAGTCGCTTTTTGCATCAGAAAATTCGATAAAATATACACAAATTCGGGCAAGGTGTCGGATTTGAGTATTTTCTCTGTAAGTCGTTCGCCCTCGTAACCAAACAAATCCTGCAAAGAGATGCATTGCCCATCTAATGCCATTGCAGGAATTTTACAAGTCAGCAAAAAAACAGACGGACGCACTCGAACTCCAAAAAGTTTGGCTTTTGGGAGAACAGCTTCGTAATTGTTAAATATCGTTTTTTGACCGAAAATCATTCCACTTTCGGATAATTCTTCCCGATTTTGCGTGTTTTTCATCGTCCCTTCGCAAAAGAAAACCCAATCGGTAAGTGTGGAGGCAGGCGAAATATATCGAAAATATTCGTCGGTCTCTGCAGCCCAAAAATAGTCTATGTATTTGCTTAAAAATGCGTTTGGTTTACTAATTTGGTATTTTGAAGTCGGCATCAAGATGGTTTTTAGGCAAAGTTAGAAATTTTTTCGCAATAAACTTAAAACTGATATTTCACACCTAAAACGACAT
>NZ_BLBC01000010.1:2500-5965 GCF_009684755.1 Capnocytophaga felis | reverse complement strand
TACTTTTGCACCCGCTTTCGGATAGGAGTTAGCGATTAGTTGTTAGCGAATAGAGGAAGCGAAAAAGTTCTAAAAAATATTTTTGAAAAAAAACTTACAAAAGTTTTGGTGGTTTAAAAAAAAGTATTACTTTTGCACCCGCTTTCAGATAGGAGTTAGTGATTAGTTATTAGCGAATAGAGGAAGTGAAAAAAGTTCAAAAAATATTTTGGAAAAAATTTGGAAGTAAAGATAAAAAGTTGTTATCTTTGCACCCGCTTTTAAAAGCTAATGGCGATTAGCTGGTAGCTAAAAGCAAGGCAAATGAAAAGTTCATTGAAAATATTGTTGACAGCACAAAAGAAGATTTAAAGAATTAATCCTAGAGTCAATTATTTATTTTGGTTAAGATATTAAAGATTTTAACGATGAAGAGTTTGATCCTGGCTCAGGATGAACGCTAGCGGCAGGCCTAACACATGCAAGTCGAGGGGTAGAGTGCTTCGGCACTTGAGACCGGCGTACGGGTGCGTAACGCGTGTACAATCTACCTTTTACTAAGGGATAGCCCGAAGAAATTTGGATTAATACCTTATAGTATTATCGGGTGGCATCATTTGATAATTAAAGCTTTGGTGGTAAAAGATGAGTACGCGTCCCATTAGCTAGTTGGAGTGGTAACGGCACCCCAAGGCTACGATGGGTAGGGGTTCTGAGAGGGATGTCCCCCACACTGGTACTGAGACACGGACCAGACTCCTACGGGAGGCAGCAGTGAGGAATATTGGACAATGGTCGGAAGACTGATCCAGCCATGCCGCGTGCAGGATGACGGCCTTATGGGTTGTAAACTGCTTTTATACAGGAAGAATAAGGTCTACGAGTAGATTGATGACGGTACTGTATGAATAAGCATCGGCTAACTCCGTGCCAGCAGCCGCGGTAATACGGAGGATGCGAGCGTTATCCGGAATCATTGGGTTTAAAGGGTCCGTAGGCGGGCTTATAAGTCAGAGGTGAAAGCACTGAGCTCAACTGAGTAACTGCCTTTGAAACTGTAAGTCTTGAATTATTGTGAAGTAGCTGGAATGTGTAGTGTAGCGGTGAAATGCATAGATATTACACAGAACACCGATTGCGAAGGCATGTTACTAACAATGGATTGACGCTGATGGACGAAAGCGTGGGGAGCGAACAGGATTAGATACCCTGGTAGTCCACGCTGTAAACGATGGATACTAGCTGTTTGGATTTATGTTTGAGTGGCTAAGCGAAAGTGATAAGTATCCCACCTGGGGAGTACGCACGCAAGTGTGAAACTCAAAGGAATTGACGGGGGCCCGCACAAGCGGTGGAGCATGTGGTTTAATTCGATGATACGCGAGGAACCTTACCAAGGTTTAAATGGGAAACGACGTACTTAGAGATAGGTATTTCTTCGGACGTTTTTCAAGGTGCTGCATGGTTGTCGTCAGCTCGTGCCGTGAGGTGTCAGGTTAAGTCCTATAACGAGCGCAACCCCTGCTGTTAGTTGCTAGCGAGTTGAGTCGAGCACTCTAACGGGACTGCCGGTGCAAACCGTGAGGAAGGTGGGGATGACGTCAAATCATCACGGCCCTTACATCTTGGGCTACACACGTGCTACAATGGCCGGTACAGTGAGCAGCCACTGCGTGAGCAGGAGCGAATCTATAAAGCCGGTCACAGTTCGGATCGGAGTCTGCAACTCGACTCCGTGAAGCTGGAATCGCTAGTAATCGGATATCAGCCATGATCCGGTGAATACGTTCCCGGGCCTTGTACACACCGCCCGTCAAGCCATGGAAGCTGGGGGTACCTGAAGTCGGTCGCCGCAAGGAGCTGCCTAGGGTAAAACTAGTGACTGGGGCTAAGTCGTAACAAGGTAGCCGTACCGGAAGGTGCGGCTGGAACACCTCCTTTCTAGAGACAATCCAAAAGGATAGTTGTTTGGGATTTTCTTTAAATCTTGTGCAGTCGATATTTATAGAGTAATTAGGATTTAGTGTTTAGTGATTAGGGAATTATGGTCTAATTACTAATTACTATCTACTAGTTACTAAAATAAAAAGATGCAGTCTCATAGCTCAGCTGGTTAGAGCGCTACACTGATAATGTAGAGGTCGGCAGTTCGAGTCTGCCTGGGACTACGAAATTAGCGAATAGCGAATAGGATTTAACGAATAGTGAACTATTGCGTAGTATCTATTTTCTATTGCCTAATAAAAATAAGTTCATTAAAAGGAATTGAAAGGAAATTTTAGAGGTTGAAGCTAGCCCTAAGGATTTAGCGTATAGAAGTTAGCGTATAGTAACTATTTGCTAATGTCTAACCCCTAACTCCTAAATATTATTGGGGAATTAGCTCAGCTGGCTAGAGCGCCTGCCTTGCACGCAGGAGGTCAAGGGTTCGACTCCCTTATTCTCCACGATAAGGAAGATAAAGGATAAAGTAACAAGGATAAAAATAAGACTTTATACTTTTAACTTTATACTTTAATACTTTCAAAAAAAGTTCATTGACATATTGGGATAAAAAACACGAGAGATCAAAAGATTGTTGATTAAATCGAGAAAATAAAAAAGAATCAAAGAGAACGAGGTACGCTTCTATAGATAGGAGCGACTACAAGCGCAATAAGTTATGTAAGGGCGTATGGGGGATGCCTAGGCTCTCAGAGGCGAAGAAGGACGTGATAAGCTGCGAAAAGCTGCGGGGATTGGCACATACGATTAGATCCGCAGATATCCGAATGGGGCAACCCACTGCATTGAAGGTGCAGTATCCATTAAGGAGGCGAACCCGCTGAACTGAAACATCTAAGTAGGCGGAGGAGAAGAAAACAAAAGTGATTCCGAGAGTAGTGGCGAGCGAAATTGGAACAGCCCAAACCCATACTGTTTAGGCAGTGTGGGGGTTGTAGGACCCGATATTGGTTGTTAAATGGAACCGGAAGTATTTGGAAAGATACACCACAGAGCGTGATAGTCGCGTATGGGTAATGTTTAATAAATCATAGGGATATCCTGAGTAGGGCGGGGCACGTGGAACCCTGTCTGAATTTGCCGGGACCATCCGGTAAGGCTAAATACTCCTGAGAGACCGATAGTGAACCAGTACCGTGAGGGAAAGGTGAAAAGAACCGTGAATAACGGAGTGAAAAAGACCCTGAAACCATACGCTTACAAGCGGTCGGAGCCCATTTGGGTGACGGCGTGCCTTTTGCATAATGAGCCTACGAGTTACTTTTACTTGCGAGGATAAGCATTTCAGATGCGAATTCGTAGCGAAAGCGAGTCTTAATAGGGCGTTATAGTAAGTAGTAGTAGACGCGAAACCTGGTGATCTACCCTTGGGCAGGTTGAAGCGCTGGTAACACAGCGTGGAGGACCGAACCGGTTGTCGTTGAAAAGACTTCGGATGACCTGAGGGTAGGGGTGAAAGGCCAATCAAACTGGGAAATAGCT
>NZ_BLBC01000009.1:74259-202529 GCF_009684755.1 Capnocytophaga felis | reverse complement strand
CAAACCTTTGATAATCACTTCTGAAAGATGAACCACACTATCCTTTTCTTGTGTTTTTTGAGCAAAGGAAAAACCAAACACCAATAGAAAGATACTGAAAAGATTTTTTTTCATTCGTTTTTAATACGATTGTTTTAAAAAGTATGGTAAAATCTCTTTTTTGATTTTGTTATTTGTTCTTTTCCTTAGATGAAAAGAACCAAAAATCAAGGCTTTGGATACTACGCTAAAAATCAATTCTCACATACTCCGCTTTCGCGGACTTTGCTGAAAATCTCCAAACTTGCTCCCTACGGTCGCTTCGGACAATGGAGATTTTCAACGCTCCATTCATTGATTTTCTTAACGCTTCATCTCCAATGCCATCAGGAAATATTTCGAATGTAAGAATATCAAAATAAAAGAAATTTTACCATATTTCTCATACTAAAAAGTAAAAGTACGATGCCTTAAAAAAGACGTATTTTTGTCAGGCTGAGCGTAGTCGAAGCCCTGTAATGATAAGGCTTCGACTACGCTCAGCCTGACAATAAGAACCACCATCATACTTTTTATACACGGTCTAAAAAGTTATTTTCCTTCAGGAATATCTACTCGCAAGTGTACCTCACTAACGGTGTCAAAATCTTCTTTGGTTTTCGGAGTTTTAGGGACTTCTGTTCCTGCAATAATCTCTCCCTCAGCATTTTTTATTTGAAAATTCAATTCCCAATGACCACTCATTGAATAGTTGATATTGGCTTTGTGAAAACCATCAGGTTGTGCTTTGAAGTCGTCAAAAGGTGTAGAATGATTTTGCATATCAGCTCCAGGCATACGCGGGTCTAACAACAATGAAAAATCTTTTGCCAATGGAAAAGAAGTCATCGATTCGGCTTTGAACAAACCTGCTATAACATTGTCGTTGCGTCCGATGTGGTGTTGCATTGGGCTGATAAGTGCCAAAATGTACATTTTTTCGTCTTTTCCTCTAAATCTTGTGAATTTCAGATGACTGTCTTTGGGTTGTTTTTGAATTTCGATGTGTTGTTTCTGAACTTGAAATTCTTTGCCAGAAATGGTGTAATTCAGGCTGAAATCCCAATGCCCGAGTTCGCCTGTATTCATTTGAAAAACAGCATATCC
Source organism: Capnocytophaga felis (assembly GCF_009684755.1). Lineage (GTDB taxonomy): Bacteria > Bacteroidota > Bacteroidia > Flavobacteriales > Flavobacteriaceae > Capnocytophaga > Capnocytophaga felis. Next base: position 201,404 of record NZ_BLBC01000009.1, on the reverse strand, counting down.
TCGATAATGATTGTTGTTTACTTTCGTCAAATTTTCAGTATGCGGACACGAATGTGAATGCTTGATTTTTTTCGAATCCCCATTATCGTACATACGCATCATTGGTAAAAAAGTGATTTTTTCAGGCAATAATGATTTTCCTGTTTTTACTTCTGTAATGGTAATATAAATATCGTTATATCCGGTGTATAAAGCTCCATTGATAGTTTTTACAGAAATTACGTGATTATTTTCAGTAAAATTTGCCACTTCTTTAAGTTTATCCAAAGGTGTAGGAATATCGGAAGGTGCTGCAGGACTGATATTTTTTGTTTCTTCAATTGGTTTTTCAATGTTTTTGTCGTCTTTCGAACAAGAAACAATCAAAAAAGTAAATAAAATGGTGATATATGTTGCTATTTTCATCTTAAATTGCTATTTAAATTAATAATTTTCGTTGTTTTTGGAATATAAAACCCCTTTGAAGATATTTTTTATCTTCAAAATATTAAAAGATTGAGTTTTGCAACGTTAAAGCTTCGACTTCGCTCAGCCTGACAAATCAGTATATTGATGGCAAAAATCAATCAAAAATGAAGAAAATTACGCGAAAATAGGGGGATGAAAAATAGCAAAATGGATTTTTTCCCAATAAGGATTTTTGTGGTAAAATTTGTGTTGTATATTTTGTTGTTTTACTAAAATGGAATATGAAAAATTCTCGTGAGTAATCCAATTGAAGTCTGTGGCGAATTTCTCAAAATTAAAGTCGTTATTTTTCTCATTTTCAGAAGCAATATCGGCAAGTTTACATTTTCCGTTGCAATGCATTTCTGGTTTATCTTGATTCTGACAGAAATTTTTCGTAAAACCTTCATTATCTACAAGATAATAGGTAAAATAAACTCCTGTCCGTAAACTACTATAAAGCACGGAAAAGGTTATCAATAAAATACCTATGTAGCACCACCTTGTTTTCACTGATGGCAAAGATAAGAAAAATATTACAACGGTTTGATTAAAATCATAAATAAACGTTGAAAATTTCAAAAATTGAAAATGTGTCCTCTTTTATAATAAAAAATCAGCGTAATTATTTGAAAAATAAATGTGGAAATAACGTTTCTGGTTTTTTGGAAGAAAAACAAAGTTTCATAGTTGCAAACAAAAAGCTAAAGCCATAGCTGAAAAACTGCACCAAAATAGCCCAAACAGATAAAAAGCCGATTTTTATACTTTTATTTGTTCTGGCACTATCCAACATTAAAAAAATGAAGTAGGAACCATAAACAAAAATTCCCTGAGGACGTCCTAAAAAAGCAAACAAAACAGAGAGAATAAGCCCTAATGAAAAACATAGAGGTAACCAATACGTTAGTTTTTTAGTGTTTGGATACCAGTGATTTAGAATGGCACGTGTTTGTCCGAATTTACTAACTTGCTTTTTGAATTTTGCCCACGAAATTCTGCGTTTGTGATAAACGAAAGCATCTTCAATAAATGCTGTTTTGAATCCTTTCTGCCATAAACGGATTACTAAATCAGGGTCTTCTCCGGGGTGTATTTTTCCAAATCCTTCTGTGGCTTCAAAGGCTTTTCGGGAAAGCCCCATATTGAAACTACGTGGTTCAAATTTTTGTACACTTTTGCTATTCCCTCGAATACCTCCAGTGGTTAATAATGAAGTCATTACGTAATTTATTGCCTTTTGAATATCCGTGAAAGTATCATCGGCAGTATCAGGACCTCCAAAACAATCTACATAATTTTTTTGAATAAAATCATCAACAGATTCAAGATAATGTTCTGGTAATAAGCAATCTGAATCCAAAATTATGAAATAATCATTTTTTGCTCGTTGCATCCCATAATTACGAGAAGCCCCAGGACCTGTATTTTCCTTAAATATGTAGTTGATGTTCAACTTATTTGCATACTTTCTGCAAATCTTTTCCGAAGAAATAGAAGAACCATCTTCAATAATAACTACTTCAAAATCATCTTCATATGTTTGTTTTGATATGCTGTTTAAAAGTTCATCAATTTCTTCAGGGCGGTTATATACAGGGATAATGAATGAATACTTCATTAGTTAAATTAATGTTAAAATTAATTCTTTTTGTAACTTTCTTTCTACAAATAACGTAAAATGAGTTGTAATCGTTACAAAAGTACTTTTTAGAAACCACAAAAATAAGGATAATTTTTAAATGAGACAACTAAAAATTACCAAACAGGTAACCAATCGTGAAACTGCTTCTCTTGATAAATATCTTCAAGAGATTGGAAAGGTGGATTTAATTACAGCCGATGAAGAGGTAGAGTTGGCACAACGTATTAAGGCTGGGGATAATATTGCTTTGGAAAAACTAACGAAAGCAAATTTACGTTTCGTGGTGTCAGTAGCAAAACAGTATCAAAATCAGGGTCTTACGCTTCCTGATTTAATTAATGAAGGAAATCTTGGACTTATAAAAGCTGCTCAGCGTTTTGATGAAACACGAGGATTTAAATTCATTTCGTATGCCGTTTGGTGGATTCGTCAATCTATTTTACAGGCATTAGCGGAACAGTCCAGAATCGTTCGTTTGCCACTAAATAAAATAGGCTCGATTAACAAAATCAATAAAATGTATGCCTATTTGGAACAAGCTCACGAGCGGGTTCCTTCAGCGGAAGAAATTGCTAAGGAGTTGGATATGTCAGTAAATGACGTAAAAGAATCAATGAAGAATGCAGGTCGTCACATTTCAATGGATGCTCCTTTGGTAGAAGGTGAGGACTCAAATTTGTATGATGTTTTGCGTAGTAGTGAGTCACCAAATCCTGATAAAGAGCTGATATTGGATTCTTTACGTACCGAAATAGAACGAGCTTTGGAAACATTGACTCCTCGTGAAGCGGACGTAATTCGTTTGTACTTCGGATTGGGAGACCAACACGCGATGACACTTGAAGAAATCGGGGAAACCTTTGAACTTACTCGCGAGCGTGTGCGTCAAATCAAGGAAAAAGCAATTCGCCGATTGAAGCATACTTCCCGAAGCAAAATTTTGAAAACGTACTTGTAATTAATTGATATATAGTGTAGATGATAGATAAACACAAGTTTTTAACCTGAATTTTAAGAGGTTGAAAGTTTGTGTTTTTTCTTTTTAAAAATAAACTTATCTTAAAGCAAAAATAAAACAGAAATGATATTAGCACCTTCAATGTTAGCAGCAGATTTTGGAAATTTGCAACGTGATGTGGAAATGGTTAACCAAAGTCAAGCCGATTGGTTTCATATAGATATAATGGACGGTGTTTTTGTTCCGAATATCTCTTACGGAATGCCTGTACTTGATGCGATTAACAAACACACACAAAAACCTTTGGATGTACACTTAATGATTGTTGATCCTGACCGTTATATCTCCACTTTTAAGAAATTAGGAAGTGAAATATTAACTGTTCATTATGAGGCTTGTACGCATCTACACAGAACTGTTCAGGCTATTAAAAATGAAGGAATGAAAGCTGGTGTGGCACTTAATCCGCATACTCCGGTTTTAGTTTTGGAAGATATTATCCAAGATATTGATTTAGTTCTTCTGATGAGTGTAAATCCGGGTTTTGGAGGGCAATCATTCATTGAAAATACGTATAAAAAAATCCGTCAAACCAAAGAGCTTATTGCAAAAGCAAATTCTAAAGCCCTAATTGAAGTTGACGGAGGTGTAAGTGATAAAAACGCCAAACAACTTGTTGACGCTGGTGCCGATGCTTTGGTGGCAGGAAGTTTTGTTTTTAATTCGGAAAATCCGATAGAAACAATTAAACGATTAAAAAATAGCTAATTACATATTCAGTTCTACGGCATTTCCGTGACCTCGATAAAGTATGAGTTTGTCTTCTAATTCTATTTCTAAAATGGTTACGTAAGGGTCAAGGGATTTTTCTGAAGGAACGGAAATGCGTAAAATACCCGGAATATTGTTCCAAGCTGCACCTCCATTACGTTCAAAAGTGAGATTTTCACCAGAATCCAATACTTTAACAGACTTTACTTTTGTTTGAATGCCTTTCAGTTGAATATAATTCTTCGGAGAGTCGAACAAACATAAGTAAAGTTTTTTATGGTCTTTACTTAACATTGTAGGTCCGTAAAAATGCCCATACGGAAGCCCAGCTTCAGTGTTGTAAACAGCTGTTTTGTGTTTTTCAATCCATTTGCCAAGTGCTTCCAAACGTTCGATTTGTTCTTCTGCGATTGTTCCATCGGGTTTCGGACCTATATTAAGCAAAAGATTTCCTCCATTACTGATAACTTCAACGAAAGTACGAATGATTTGAGCCACAGGTTTGTAATTTTTGTCAGAAGGGAAGTAGCCCCAATTATCGTTCATCGTCATACAAAATTCCCAAGCACCTTCAGGACGAACAATAGGAACTCCTTGTTCCGGAGTTTTGTAATCACCATATTCATTAAGCCGTGAATTTACAATTACATTCGGATTCCAATCAAGTAAAAATTGCTTAATTTCAGCAGATTTCCATTCTTCAGCTTTGTGTTCCCAATCACCATCAAACCAATATAAATCAGGACGATAAGCATTTAATTCTTCCAACTGATTAAAATTGAATTTAACAAAACGTTCCCAAGCGGTTAATTTTTGTTCTCCTTTTTGCGGATAGAATTTTTTAGTGTTTTTAATGCGTTCAAAAGTAACTGGTGAATAATCAGGGTGTGACCAATCACAAAGCGAGTAGTAAAACCCTAATTTCATATTTCTTTTACGAACAGCATTGACAAAAGGGGAGAGCAAATCTTTTTTTGCAGCTGCGTGTTTTACGGTACTTAAAGAGCTGTGTTTTGTATTCCACAAAGCTATGCCATCGTGATGTTTTGTTGTGAGAACCACATATTTAGCACCTATTTTTTTAAATAAATCCAACCATTGTTCAGGATTGTAGTTTGATGCCGTAAATTGTGCTCCTTGTTTTAGATAATCGGCGTGGGAAATACGTTTATGATACATCGACCACGATTCTGTGATTCCGTTTACTCCGTAATATCCCCAATGAATGAAAATCCCTAATTTGGCATTTTTGAACCAATCTAATCTGTCGTTAGTAGGCTCATTTTGTGAATATAAATTCAAAAACATTAAGAAAAATACCGAAAGAAATAATTTTTTTATCATATAATTTCGAAAATTTAAAAATCTAATGCCTCAAAGATATAAAAAATACATCGAAAAATCATAAAGAACGAAAGAAAATAGGCTTCTTTCATCATAAGGTTTTACTAAATACAATTCGATTTTAAGTTAATTATTAAAATTTATGTAAAGAACGATTGTAATTCATTGTATTTGGCTTTAAAATCATCGAATTCGGAAAATTCAAATCTATCAAATAAAATATTGTTTTCTGATTCTATATCAATAAGTTCCATAACACAACTATTATCTTCCCACATTGTAAAACGACCAACGTATTTCTTGTTGGTTAAATCAACTACAATTGATTTGGTTTGTGTTTCTCCTTCTTCAAAGTGAATGTATCTGATTTCCATTTCCAAGTTTGGAATCTTTTTAGTGTAAATCCAATTACGAAATTTGAAAATATTAGTCTCTGTCATAAATTATGAATTTAATATCCGTGATGTCTTTCAGATTAATTTCTATCTGTGATTCACGATGCTCTGTGATGCCAATTAGCTTATTATCAATGATTTTCAGCTCTGCAATCGGGTTAGTTTGGTCAAAAAATATTCCCCAAATCAAATTTCCTTCCAAATCTTCACAAACAACAAAACCTTCATTCCCATACGAACCATCTCCGCAAACAAATTTTTGCTTGTCATCAGCGATTAACTCATTCCATATATCCACCCAAGCCCAATTTTCACACGGATTGTACTTTAAGATACTGCTTATTGTGGTGTCGCACAGAGGGGAAACTTCGGCAGATCTTTTCTTTGTATTTGATTCATAGTATGTTACAAAATCAAGGATAATAACATTGTCATTGCCAAAAACAATACAATTAGTGCAAGGCAATTTCTTTTCTTCTGTTTTCCAAATTTTGTTAATTATTGACATATTCTATTTGATTTCTAATTTATCTTCACTTTCCGAATGTGCATTATATACTGTTTTTAGAGTAATTTGCTTACCATCAGTAAGTTTGATGTTAATTTGACTATTTTCATTTTTGTCAATTTCACACCAAATTTTTTCAATAGTTTTATTTTTGATTTGAAAATCGTCAGTTTTATCGATGTAAATGAAATTTTCATCTTTTTCTATTTCGTTTTCTTCCCAATTTTCCCAAAAACCGATGCCAATATCCAAAAAGAATTGATGCCACAAATGATTTTTTACTTTGAGATAAACCATTACCACATTTTTGCAGAGGGGTTCATCATATACTGCAATTAATTTTTCTATTTTTTGCCCGTCGAAACCAGAAAATATAAATTCTTGATTTTGAAAAAGTCTTCCGATGTTCATTCATTATTATTTTTGAAACTAAATTATTTTAATTTTTGAAGAAATAATAGTTTGTTCTTCTTTTTTGAAGAAAATCTTAATTTTATGGCAATTTCTTTTTAAAAACTTCAAAAAGTTCAGGGTTGATTTGTTTGAAGTTTTTTCTGAAATCGGATTGGTCAAAATATCCGGCAACTACCACAAAATCATCGGTTGTTTGTAGTTTAAGCTCCTGTAAATCTTTTTTTAAGGTTTTTGCACATTCAATGACAACTTTGATAGCGGTGCTGTATTTTTCATTCAGTTCTGTTTCTTGATTGAAAAGGTCGAACAAGTTGGAAGTTTCATCGTCAGGCGTAATTTCTGCTGAGTGTGAATAGTCGGCTACATTCCAAATAATATCGATATGATACTCATTTTCAGTCCATTCTTTTCTGTCGGACTGTGTACCGAAGCCAATTTGTGGTGGAATCATATTTTCACCAAAATAACTCAAATTGATACAATACAACTTTTCATTCGGAGCGTTTTTTCGAATAGTTTCCTTTAATAAAGAAAGTAATTTTTCTTGTGAAAGCTCTGTTAATTTCTTGTAAGATAGCTTTTTATCAGGTTTTTGGTGCCAGATATAATCGTCCTCTTTGATGGTTTTTAACTGCCCGATTTCATCGTAATCGTAATTCATTGTACGATTAAAATTTTTACCATAATTATCCACGCCCTGCCATTCTTTGCGGATAAGTTTCTCATTTTCATAGACGAAATGCTCTATCCAATATCCATTTTTCTCAAAAAAGGAATAAATTGCTACCAATCGGTCGTTTTTGTATGTATATTTTTTGACATTTATGAGTTTTTTTTCTTTTCCATAGTCAAAATGGTAGCTTAAAATTTCATTTTTAGCTCTGAAATAGAAAGTTTCATAGAAATTCTCTTTAAAACTGGTCATTTCTCTATTTACAATGATTTCATTTTGGGCATTTACACCATATAAATGGGCATATTCTTGATTTTTGGTAGGTTCTTCCTTCAAGATTTTTCCTTTTGGATATCGATTTTGTTCAAACCAAAAAGGGTTTAATGTAAATATACTATTACTTGCCCAAAACCACCTAACTACTTTACTTTCAATTTCTTTTTTTAGTGATAGATAATTTTCTTGTGCTTCTTTAAAACGTGATTCAATCTCCTTTATGAACTCCATAATTTAACTTTTTAATGATTTTGAAATAATTTTTTTACAAGGTAAAAGTTTCGTGAAAAATAATATTTTTTATATTATCTAAAATATTAAATATCAATAATTTTTAGCAAAAATACATAAAAAAATGAATCATTCCTTATTTTGACGTAGGAAAAAGAAATTCTAAAGCAAGATTTAATTTTTCGTTGATTTTTCTGTGATTATAAAATGGTTAAGAACAGAATGTCAATGGAAGAAACTCTCTAAGAGATATATCTTGGAGAGTAAAAAATAAAGTTAGTAGTCTGTGTATTATCACTTTAATAAGTAAAGACGTTAATTTTTAGGGAGGAATCAATTTATTCATTCAAAAAAGATGAAAATTAAATATATCTTACATTAAATTGGATGATGAAGAAATGGGAAAGGAGAAGATGCTTATTTTGATACGTAATTGTATAAAACGTTTTAAAATAAAGTGAGGTTTTACTCGGATAGATGGTGTTAAAGTTTTGATAATAATATATGAAACCCTAAATCCAATTTGATAAGTAATATTGTACTTGAGGTTTATTACAAAAGGTTTGATAGACTTATGTTAAAAATATTCTAAATAAGTAAACTTGTGGAATAATTTTAAAAGAAATAAATTGCTGATATAAAAGAATTATTTAACTTTGTAACCAAGAAATCTTTAACAAAAATAAACTTATGCAAGTAAAAATTTTAACATTGTTAGCCTTTGTGTTTGGATGGGCTTTAAGTCCCATTATAGCACAAACATTATTGGTTAAAGGAAACGTTACCGATGGTAATGGAGTTCCATTACCAGGAGTGGGTGTTGTGATAAAAGGAACATCGAAAGGTGTCGCAACAGACTTTGATGGAAATTACGAAATACAAACCAAGAGTGGTGATGTATTGGAGTTTTCTTCGCTTGGTTACCAAGTCCAAACAAAAAAAGTGTCAGGATCGAATAAGGTACTGATAATTAATGTGAAACTTGTGGAGGAGGCTAGTCAAATCGATGAGGTGGTAGTTATTGGACACGGCACTCAGAAAAAAGTGAGTGTTTCTGGTGCAGTAGCAACTGTCAAAGGAGGAGAATTAAGATCACCTTCGTCTTCCTTGACAAGTGCGTTCGCTGGACAGCTTGCCGGTGTATTTTCCTCTTCTAGAAGTGGAGAGCCAGGCTCGGCTGCTGAATTTTACATTAGGGGGATTAGTACTTTTGGAGGAAGAACCACGCCTTTGATTTTGTTGGATGATGTTGAAATATCTGCTACGGATTTGGATAACATTCCCGCCGAAACAATTGAGAGTTTTTCCGTTCTGAAAGATGCTTCTGCTACTGCCATTTATGGTTCAAGAGGTTCCAATGGGGTAATGGTGATCAAAACAAAAAATGGAAATAGGAATGAGAAAACAAAAATAGGAATCACTTATGATCAATCATTTAACACGCCTATCAATTTTCCAAAATTTGTTGATGGTGCTACTTGGATGGAACTATTCAACGAAGCACTTCTTACTCGTAATCCAAGTGCCCCTATTCGGTATTCACAAGAAAGAATTGATGCAACTCGTTCCGGTGTAAATCCTTATGTTTATCCTGATGTAAATTGGGAAAAGGTTCTTTTTCGTGATATGGCAGTAAATAAACGAGCTAACATAAATATTCAAGGAGGAGGTGATAAGGCTACTTACTATATGAGTATCCAAGCTAACAATGATGAAGGATTGCTAAGAACTCAAAAAATATATTCATGGGACAACAATATAAACAGATGGGCATATAATTTTCAAAATAATATTACTTATAATTTATCTGAAAGTTCCACGATAGAATTAAGAATGAACGCCCAGATTCGTCAAACAGAAGGTCCTAATTTTGAAAGACGAGGCGATCATGCACCTAACGTTAACTTGACTAGCTTTTTTGGACAAATTTTAGCTTCTAATCCGATAAATTTCCCAGTGTATTATCCTCAAAAACCTGGGGACGAGCACTTTAAGTTTGGTAGTTCAGTCGTTTCAGGTAATAATTTCAAAAGCAATCCCTTTGCTAATATGAATACAGGATTTCATGAAACAAGATCTAATACTATCAACACTGCACTAAAGTTAAAACAAAAATTTGATTTTATAACTAAGGGGCTTAGTATGTCGATGTTAATTAACTTCAAAAATTGGTCACAGAATAGTTATCACCGCTTCGTGGATCCTTATATTTATAGAGTTAAAGAAGGAAGTTATAATCCTGTTACACAGGAATATGAAACGGAACGTTTGGGAACTGGGGGGTCTGACTACATTACTACTTCTGCAAAATTCTTGTCAGGTGATCAAACATTTGATTTTAACACCTCCGTTGATTATGATAGAAAGTTTGGAGAAAATCATAATGTAACAGGTATGCTACTGTACAGACAGCGTGAATATAAGGAGGGAATTTTACCTCATCGTAATCAGTCTATTTCAGGTCGTTTTACCTATAACTTTGGATATAAGTACTTTGCAGAGTTTTCTTTTGGGTACACAGGAACAGAACGTTTACCAAAAGGAGATCGTTTTGAATTCTTCCCTTCTGGGGCTATTGGTTGGGCAGTTAGTAAAGAAGATTTCTTTGCTCCATTAGAAAATGTTATATCTTTCTTAAAGCTCAGAAGTACTTATGGTCTTACGGGTAGTGATGAAACAGGAGGTCCTCACTTCTTATACATAGGTGATGTGAGGCTAGATAATATTGGCTACACTACTGGGGAATCTCTTGGTTTTAGACTTTCGGGGCCAGAGGTGCTTGGTTGGCCAGTTAGAAATGCTCGCTGGGAAAAATCATTACAGTTTAATATTGGTGCAGATATAAAATTTTTTAAAGATGCATTGAGTCTTACGGCTGACTACTACACAGAAGATAGGTACGATATTATGTTAAAGCGTGAAGCTTGGCCACAGTCATTAGGTTATCATGCTGCAAAACCGCACGCAAACAAAGGAAAAGTTTATAAATGGGGATACGAGTTCGGGCTTGACTGGCAACAAAAAGTCACGGACAGTTTTAGTTTCAGGATAAACTCCACTTTTTCCTATACACAGAATAAGTATGTGGATGTTGATGATCCTGTTTATAAATATCCTTGGCAATCAAGAACTAATAAACCGTTAAGCCATATTGAAGGATTTATAGCAGATGGTTTGTTTACTTCACAAGAGGAGATAGATAATAGTCCAAAACAAAACTTAGGTAGTATTCCAATGCCTGGTGATATTAAATACCGAGATATTAATGGAGACGGTTTGATTACTGATGATGATAAAACGATGATATCTCCATATGGGAGAGCTCCTCGTATTCAATACGGTTTTGGAATTAATCTATTCTACAAAAAATTTGATTTTAATGCTCAGTTTAATGGTCAAGCAAAACGAACTATAACTACTGGGTTATTAGCTCCCTTTGGAGAGGGTGACAGACATGTTTTCCAATACATTGCGGATAATCGTTGGACGGAAAGCAACCCTAACCCTAATGCTGCATATCCTCGTTTGGGGCTTCAAACCTCTGATATTGCTAATAATAACCAGTCAAGTACTTTTTGGATGCGTGATGGTAGCTTTTTGCGTTGGAAGGCTTTAGAAGTTGGTTACAAGTTTAAATTTGGACGTGTTTATGTAAGAGGTGAGAATATCGCTATGTTTAGTAGTTTTAAACAATGGGATCCAGAGCTTCATTGGAGTACTTATCCTTTACAAAGAATGTATAACTTAGGTGTTCAACTTAATTTTTAATGTTATGAATATGTTTAGAAAAATAAAATTATGTAGTATTACATTATTAGCGGTTCTTGGGGTGGCATCTTGCTCTGATTACTTGGATGTTGTGCCACCAGAGCAGCCTGGACTTCCCGATGCTAGTAAAAATTACAATACTTCTTTAGGATTTTTATATAGTTGTTATGGAGGTATTGTCAACCCGATAGGGTATCTGACAGTACAAGGAGCCTCTGATGAGTGGGTACTTCCTCCTTTGTGGAATGGTAGACCACAGATAATGACTTATGATTTGAATACATCTGCAAATATTGCTGATGGTTGGCTTTGGGGAACTTACTACCGCTTTGTAGGACAGTGTCATCTCTTTTTACAAGAGTTGCCAAATATGAGAGGAGTTTCTGACGAAGATAAAAAAATATGGGAAGCTGAGGTAAAATTTTTACTAGGATATTATCATATGCAAACACTTATTTTGTATGGACCTTGTCCAATAACAGATAAGTATATTGATCCAGAAACTCCAGAGAAGGAATACGTTGGGCGCTACCATTTTGACTATGTAACAGATTGGATAGTCAATAAATTTGATGAAGCGGCTGCCGTTTTACCTCCATCTTACACTGGAGAAAAATGGGGGCGTGCAACAGCAACTATAGCTAAGGCAATGAAAGCCCGCTTATTACTTTATGCAGCCTCTCCTTTATGGAATGGAGGTTTTCCTAGCCCTCAATGGAAAAATCTTAACTTTGAAACTCCTGGTTACGGAAAAGATTTGGTTAGTTTGACTTATGATAAAGCGAAATGGGAGAGAGCGAGAAAAGCTTGTCAAGAGGCATTAGACTTTGCACTTTCACAAGGAGGCTCATCTCTCTATACAGATGAGGATCACTACGCACAAGAAGGCATCGCGTTGCCATTTGTACCTGGTGTTGATGCAAATACACCCGAAGGTAAGGCTTTTTTGAAAAAAGTGATGCTTATGCGTTACCTCGTAACAACACGGTCAACAGAAGGTAATAGAGAAATTATTTGGGGAATTGCTGATCAAGGGAATATTGTTCAGGGGTCATTACCTCATCGAATCTTGAAAAAAACGGATGGTAATTATGTAAACGGTTGGAGCGGAGTATCCCCTGTTTTGAACACCTCTATAGAATATTTTTACACAAAGAATGGAAAACGTCCTGTTCATGATGACAGTTTTACTTCAAGTGATGGTTGGTTTAGTTCAGCCAATATAGCGAACAGGCCAGGAATTATTAATTTAAATGTAAATCGTGAGCCTCGCTTTTATGCTTGGTTTGGATTTGACGGTGGTGATTATGGTTCAAAAATAGCTAATGGCTCCCCTTTAAAAATAGATTTGAGAGATGCTCAGAAAAATGGATACAATCCAGAACTTTTTAATAGAGACAACAATGTTACAGGATATTTCTCTCAAAAATTTGTTCTTCCTTCGTTAAATTACAACCTAAGTGGTAGTGATGGAGGTTCCAATCAAACAAAACCCCGCTCACTTATCCGTTTAGCAGAATTGTACTTGAATCTTGCAGAATGTGAGGCAGAATTAGACAATGTGGTATCAGCTATTGAAAATTTAAACGTGGTGCGTAATCGTGCTGGTGTTCCAGACTTAACCACAGCTGACCTATCTGTACAGAATATAAAAGAATGGGTAAAAAATGAGAGATTTATAGAACTATGGAATGAAGGACATCGTTATTATGATGTTCGTCGCTGGATGATTGCTCCTCAAACGATGGGTTCAGGTATGCGAAAAGGTTTGAATGCTTACGGAATTAAAAATCCTACATTTGAACAATTCAATACAGTGAAACCAGTTAATCAAGAATTCAGATGGAATAATAGGATGTATCTATTACCTGTGTTTCATATAGAGGTATATAAAAATCCACAGATGGTACAAGCTCCAGGGTATTAATCGTTGGTATTTAATAGAGTAGTAGTTAGTTTTACAGAGCTAACTACTACTTAAGATAAATAAAAATATTATGGATACATCAAATTTTTTAGTAAGTTGGTAGATATTTAATGTATTTTTGTTATTAGTTTTTTGGGAAATTCTGTGTATTTGCTACATAAAATATACAAAACACTCAAAGAACAAGAAAAAGGTCAAAAATGATTATAAATCAAAAAAATTATATTTATGAATAAAAATGTATATATATCATCGTTATTTGTATTAGGTCTTATAACACTTTTTTCTTGTGAAAAAAGATACGATGATTTAATACCAAGTCAGTATGACACTATTCTTGTGTTTCAAGAAGAAGGGGAGCAAAATGTAACTCTTTACAGTACAGGAGAAGATGGAGAGTATGATGTAACTATATTCAAATCAGGAAATATGCCGAATGCTTCTGCGCAAGTTAAATTGAAAGCAATGGACGCAACTGAGCTAGAGTTTTATTCACAATCAATAGGCAGAAACTATGTGGCACTTCCTTCTTCCACATATCAATTAGGGGAAGAGATTATAACATTTTCGTCATCTGAAAAATATAAGAAATCAAAAGTAGTTTTTAAAACAAACGAAATCAAGGAGTTATTAGGCGGTAATACTTCGAATCGCAATTATATATTGCCTTTGGAATTGGTTGAGGCAAATGCCAAGGACTCAGTAAATGCAGAAAAAAAGATTCTGTTATTAAAACCAAGAATTGTAATTCCTGAAGTAAATTACAGCTCAAACGGAGCTACGGTTGATATTTCAGGTACAGATGTTGCAACCTATAATTTTACCTTATCACTTCCTTTTGTTAGTCCTTGGGATTTTGAATGCGAAGTAGTACTGCCTGAAAACGGAGTACTTACCTCTGATCAAATTTTCTTCGAAAATGGCAACAAACTATACTTTAAAAAAGGGCGTTCAGTGAGTGAGACTTTTTCAATAAAAGTTGCAAAAATAGGTGATCTTGTGGGTAAAAAAGCTCTTGTGCCTATAACTATAGTTTCTTCTAGTAAATCAGGTGTTCAGCTTCCAGAAAACCCATTTAATTTAGAGGTTATTTACGGTGGAGAAAATAACAAAATCACTTTGACAGCCGATATGTTATCTTCAAACTTTCCTCAGTTAAACCCGAAAGATGGAGATGGCTTGCCTGCACTTATAGATAATGATGCCAGTACTTTTTATCATAGTAGATGGAGCCCTAATGCAGGAGATGCACCTCATTATGTAATGGTAAATTTGAAAAAATCAGTCAATAAAATAGCGTTTAGTTATCAAAATCGTAATAACACTAACGGAAAAATACAAGATATTAAGATATGGGTATCTAATAATGGGAATAATGATTGGAAAGAACTGACTCGAATTAGTTCTGGGTTACCAACAGCTGCAGCTTCTAAGTACGATTCATTTACCTTTGTTTCAGAAGAATCTTTTTCTTATTTCCTAATAGAAGTTCATAAAACCAATTCAGGAACAGCTCCTACATTCTTTAGTATGGCAGAGCTTGCTGTTTACGGAAAATAAAAATCTATACATAAAAAAAGGATTTTCTAAGAAAAACAGAAAATCCTTTTTTTGATTTATTTAAAATTATTTGCATATGAAAAATATAAAATTGATTAGTGTGTTCCTTTTTACTTCGTTAATCATTTGGTTGGCGTGTAAAAAAGAAGTGGAAGAAGATCCCTTTTTAACACTAGAACCCAAAACATTGAGCTTTCCCAAAGAAGCCTCAGTGAAAAGTGTAGAAGTAAAAACCAATATAGAAAACTGGACAGTAAAAGTCTCTACTGAGATAGCTTGGATTAGTGTAAAAAAAGAAGGTTCTTCTGTAAAGGTAAATGTTAGTAAAAATGTAACAGCCTCAAGGGCTGCGACCATTAAAGTAGAAGGAAGAGGATTAGTGCAAGAAATTAGGGTGCAACAATTGGGTGATACTCCTGAAATTATGCTCGATTTGGAAATATTAAAAATCGAAAAAATAACCAAAGAAATAGAACTTACTGTAACTTCCAATGTAGATTATGAGATCGATTTTCCCGAATGGATTTCACAAAAGACCAAGCAAGATTTGGAAGGTAAAACAGGGCATAGATATGTATTCAACGTAGTTGAAAATATGGGGTCTTCTTCCAGAACTGGAACTATACGAGTAAAGTCTAAAGGACTTTCTGTTCCTATTGAAAAACGTGTTTTTATAACTCAATCTGCAGGTTATGAAGGTAATAATTCCTCAAGTGTTGAGGGTAATGTTAAGCTGAAAATAGCTCGTGGTACCACAACCTCTCACCAACCTGGAGGTGAGATAGAAAAATCCTTTGATGGAGATATGGGTACTATCTACCATTCAAATTGGGATAATCAGCCTGAAAATTATTTTCCAATTACTATAGAGTATTTCTTTGAATCCCCACAAGATGTAGACTATATGATGTATTATCCACGCACAAAAGGAAGTAATGGACATTTTAAACAATTAGAAATACAGGTGGCAACTCAGCAAGATCCTACTTATAAGAAAATAATTGATTTTGATTTTCAAGGAAATGGAAGAGCAACTCGAGTTTCTTTTGATCATATCACTGGAGCAAAATCATTTAAGTTAATTATAAAATCAGGACACGGTGATAGAAAAGGATTTGCAGCTGCAGCCGAGATCGAATTTTGGAAAAGAAATACAGAAAATTTTGATCCAACATCTATTTTTACTGATATCACTTGCTCTGAATTAAAATCTGGTATTACAGAACAAGAAATACAGAATATTACTAATCCCTTCTATAAAAATATTGCTCAATATATGAGGCTTGGTCAGTATCCTACTGAGTTTCGTATTCAAAATTATAGGGCTTGGCCAAATCCGGATACTTATCGCCAAATGTATCGTATGCAATATTCTTACAGCAACTTGGACAACCCCACTGGAATTAGTGTAGATGAAGGAGAAGAATTAATTGTTTTTGTAGGTCCTACGCAAGGGCGGCAAATTCAAATTAAAATCCAAAATCTGGACAAGCCAGAAGGAGACGGTTTTGATCAAGCATCTTATCATCCATTGTTTGAGGGAGTTAATAAAATAAAAGCTGGCAAAAAAGGACTCATCTACCTGCAATATCAAACAGCAGATTACCAGTCGGCTCCACAAATAAAGGTTCACTTTGCCACAGGTAAGGTAAACGGGTATTTTGATAAAACGAAACACAGCGAAGCAGATTGGAATCGCTTGATTAATAATGCGACTAACAAATATTTTGATGTTATAGGTGAAAAGGCACATCTTTGTTTCCCAGTGGAAAGTTACAAAACGCACACAGGTTCGAGAGGTAAAGAACTTATAGATGTTTTTGATAGATTGATTCATCAAACTCATGTTTTTGCAGGTACTACCAAGGAAAAAGGTAGAGAATTACCTAATAGAGCATACTTTCAGGTTATGTATCATAGTTTTATGTATTGTACTGAATACAGAACATCCTATAATGTGAGTACGATGGGCACTTTGTGCAATCCTGATAAAATGGGGAATGCTTCAGATAAAACCAAAACTGATGTTTGGGGACCAGCCCACGAAATAGGACACGCTCACCAAGTAGCTCCCGTATTTATGTGGATAGGTATGACCGAATGTACTGTAAATATGAATTCTTTGAACATCCAAACGGCTTGGGAAATCCCTACTCGATTGGAAAGAGAATCTATGCAGAGAGAAGGAGGGTATAACAATCGATATGAAAAAGCATACAACATAGCCATAGTACCTCAAAAGGCTCACGGAGATATTGGTGATGTCTTCTGTCAATTGGTTCCTTTCTGGCAGTTAAACTTATATTTTTCTAAGGTAAAAGGAGATTCGGAATTTTTTGTAAAAATGTATGATAAACTTCGGACCATTCCATTAAAGCCAAATATCCAAGATGGTGAATATCAAGTTGACTTTACTAAAATTACTTCTGAATTAACCCAAACAAATCTTATCCCATTTTTTGAGAAATGGGGCTTTTATGTGCCTATAGACAAATCTGTTAAGGATTATGTTACTAGGCAACTTACTGTGACCAACTCTTACGTAAATCAAATAAAAAATCAAATAAATGGAGCTGGATATGCTGAACTTACTGATAAAATAGAGTATATTTGTGATAGTAACTGGATGTATTTTAGGGACAGAGCTGACATTGTAAAGGGAACGGCAACCAAAAGTGGAACACGAGTGACCACTTCAGGTTATCAAAATGTCGTTGCCTATGAAGTGTACGAAGGTAGTCAACTGATTTTTGTTACCAACAAAAACTCGTTTAATCTAAAACAAAATCCAACGGCAAATACGAGAGTGTATGCCATTGCATACAACGGTCAAAAAACAGAAGTTACATTTCAGTAATTATTTATTGGATGATTAGTTTATTAGGATAGACTCATTTATTCTAGTTGATATAAATTATTAAGTTGAATTGATATATGACTTTTGATATCATAATGATAACAATGGATTAAAAAAGTTGTAGATTAAATCAAATCATCAAGAATACGGCAAAAAGATTACAAAACAGTCTTTTAAGTCCGAGACTACATCTATCAGGAATATCATCAATGATATTAATCAATCCGAAAAACTAAAGGAAACCATATCCGAATTGCATCTGGAAGCGTGGCTTACACTTTTGGGCAAGCAAAATGAGGAATTTGAGAAGATTTACAACGCCCGTACTGAAAAAATGTCGGAAGAGGAAACGGGTAAATCTAAAGTTGCCAGAGCCGAAGCACAGGAAAGTTTTGAGCATTTTGCCAAGGCAATCGGTGCGTATGCTTTCGTTCGTGGGGAAGCTCCTTATAAAAGTCTTGCCGATAAAATCAATACCGAAATAGCACAGGCGTTGAGTAATATCCGCAAAAAGCGTAAAAAAGATACTAAAGAAGAGCAATAACATTCTGAAAAAGAATTGAATTGTACAATATGCAAGAAAGTCTTTTGATAATTGAGAGTAAATAAAATTTTAATCGGTTATGAAAAAAATATTGACATTATTAGTTATGGTATTTTTATCTTTTAGTTGTGCTAAAGGTAAATTCAATGATACTAAAAAGGTTAAAGGCGTTTGGATGCTGGAGAGTTCTTCTAATCAATTTGAACCCAATGTAACTTTGTCAGATTGTGAAAAGAAAACATTTTATAAGTTTGATGATGATTCCGTTTTTTTGTCTCATTCTTTTATAAAAGAAGGAAATTGCGAAACGATTAAAAGTAAAAATAGCTCATATAAGGTAGAAGATAATCAGGTTTATATCAACGATGACCAATATTTATCAATTTCGGTAGAAGGAGATAAGCTCACAACCCGAACAACAACTGAAAGAGGTATTGACCCTGTAGTACACATATATAGAAAAGTGAAGTAAAATATGCATCATTTGGCTAAACAGGCAATAAGCAAATGTTTTTCAGAGTCTTTTTGTATGGAAGATATGCAATGTTATATGTAAAAAAGTGTATCTTTGCATCAAAATTAAATAGTAAAAATAGATAAGAAATGAATAAAGGACCTATTTCACAGTTTATAGAAAAGAATTTCCTGCATTTCAATGCTGCTGCACTAGTAGATGCGGCAAAAGGTTATGAAACGCATCTTTTGGAAGGCGGAAAAATGTTAGTTTCGCTTGCCGGAGCGATGAGTACCGCCGAGCTTGGGATTTCATTGGCAGAAATGATTCGTCAGGGGAAAGTGGACATCATCTCTTGTACGGGGGCAAACCTTGAGGAAGACGTGATGAACCTTGTGGCACATTCGCACTACAAACGCGTACCGAATTATCGTGACCTTACGCCTCAAGACGAGTGGGAACTCCTTGAAAATCATTATAACCGCGTAACGGATACGTGTATTCCGGAAGAGGAAGCTTTCCGCCGTTTGCAAAAACATTTGGAAGAGGTTTGGCATAAAGCCGAAAAGAATGGGGAGCGTTATTTCCCGCACGAGTTTTTATACCAAGTGGTAAATTCAGGCGTGTTGGAGCAGTATTATGAAATCGACCCGAAAAACTCTTGGATTGTAGCAGCTGCAGAAAAGAACCTTCCGATTGTGTGTCCGGGTTGGGAAGATTCCACTACGGGGAATATTTTTGCTTCCAATGTTATCAAAGGAAATTTGAAAGCATCGACAGTGAAATCGGGAATTGAATATATGGTCTATTTAACGGAATGGTACAGAGCTAATTCCGGAGGAAAAGGCGTAGGTTTCTTCCAGATTGGTGGTGGTATTGCAGGAGATTTTCCAATTTGCGTCGTTCCGATGATGTACCAAGATTTAGAGTGGACAGATGTACCTTTCTGGGCGTATTTCTGCCAAATTTCGGATTCTACAACCAGTTACGGTTCGTACTCAGGTGCCGTTCCGAACGAAAAAATCACGTGGGGGAAACTGGATGTCAATACGCCTAAGTTCATAGTTGAATCTGATGCAACGATTGTGGCTCCGCTGATTTTTGCTTATATTTTAGGACAGTAAATTACTGATTTTCATAATAAATTTAAGATGTTTGAAGAAAAGCTACCTTGAAAAATGGGTAGCTTTTTTTGTGTGGGAAAAGGGCAAAACCTGTAATTTTTTGAATGAATTATATTTTGAAATATGAATCTTTTTTACTTCCTTTGTTACATAAAAATAACATTATGAGAACTGTTTTCTTTCTTTTTGTAATTCTATTTATTTCCTGTCAGCGTACAGAAAACCAATCTACTGAAATCATTCCTGACGAAAAACTAACTGATTTTGTCAATCCGTTTATTGGTACAGATGGTCCGGGCAATACGTATCCGGGTGCTACGGTTCCTTTCGGGATGGTGCAACTTAGCCCTGATATTGGGATACCCGGTTGGGACAGAATTGCAGGTTATTTTTATCAAGATAGTATTATCACCGGTTTTTCGCATACTCATCTTTCGGGTACGGGAGCGGGCGATTTGTATGACATCTTAGTAATGCCTACCAATAGCCGATTTAGCGAACGTATTAAAGAAAATTCATACAAGCCGTTTTCAAAATTTAGCCACGACAGAGAAGACGCTACTGCCGGATATTACACGGTAGATTTACTCAGTTACGGAATTAAAGCTGAGCTAACTTCAACGGAACGTGTTGGAATTCATCGCTATACATTCCCGAAAGACGAGTATACGAAAATTAATATCGATTTGGGTTTTGCAATGAATTGGGACGCTCCCACCGATACGCATATTAATGTAGTGAATAATACAACTATTGAAGGCTATCGCAAGTCCACAGGTTGGGCAAAAGACCAACGGATTTATTTTGTGATGGAGTTTTCAAAGCCTTTTTCGGGTTATGTTCTTTTCAATGACGAGAAAAAAACTACCAACCCTACAACGGGAAAGAATACGCGGGTGGAACTGTTATACAATACGGAAGAGAACGAACAAATTGTCATAAAAACAGCACTTTCTACTGCTAATTTGGAAGGAGCGTATGCTTCAATGAAGGCGGAAACGGATGATTTTGATTTTGATAAGTATCGTAAGCAAGCCAACGAAGCTTGGGAAAAAGAATTGCAAAAGGTGCGAATCGTATCCGATGACCGCGACAAGAAGACGATTTTCTATACAATGCTGTATCAATCAATGCTATGTCCTACCCTTTTGAGCGACCCTAACGGAAACTATAAAGGTGCTGATAATCAAATAAGAAAAGCAGAAGGCTTCCGACGTTATGATACTTTTTCACTCTGGGATACATTTCGTGCCACACATCCGCTTTTTACCATTACACAACCTGAACGCACAAATGATTTCATTCAATCGCTTTTGGCACATTATCAAGAAACAGGTAGGCTTCCCGTTTGGTCAATGCAAGGAAACGAAACCAATATGATGATAGGCTATCACGCTGTTCCTGTGGTGGTTGATGCGTATTTTAAAGGTTTTTCTATGAATCCGGAATTGGCATACAAAGCTTGTAAGGAAAGTGCAATGGTTGATGAACGTCAGATAGATTTGTACAAAAAATTAGGTTATGTCCCCACCGATGGGCATCACGAAAATTGGTCGGTTTCCAAAACGGTAGAATATGCCTACGGAGATTGGTGTATCGCGATGTTTGCCAAAGCTTTAGGAAAGACCTCTGATTATGAATATTTTTTAAAACGCTCTGAAAGTTGGGGAAATCATTATGATGAGAAATCAACTTTTCTTCGTCCGAAAGATAGTGAAGGTAAGTTCGTAAGTCATTTTATTCCAAAGGAATATACTCCTTATTTTTGCGAAAGTAATGCGTGGCATTATTTCTGGTTTGTGCCTCAAAATATTCCTGCATTGGTAAGGAGAATAGGAGGGAAGGAGCGTTTTGAACAAAAATTGGATTCGATGTTTACATATTATCCGCTTCCTGAAGATAAACTCCCGATTTTCAGTACCGGAATGATAGGGCAATATGCACACGGAAATGAACCAAGTCACCACGTTGGATTTTTGTACAATTATGTGGTAAAACCATCAAAAACGCAAGAAATTACGCAACGAATTTTGAAAAGCCAGTACAAGAATAAGCCTGACGGACATTGTGGCAATGAGGACTGCGGACAGATGTCGGCTTGGTTTGTTTTCTCTTCCTTAGGTTTTTATCCTGTAAATCCTGCACAGGGTGTATATTTATTTGGAAACCCGTATTTTAAGCAAGCTAAAATTCAATTGGCAGAAGGCAAAACATTTGAAATCAAAGCCAATAATTTTTCTGAACAAAATAAATACATAAAGGCAATATATTTGAATGGAGAACCTTACAAAAAGCTTTATATCAGGCATAAAGATATCCTTAAAGGAGGTGTATTAACCTTTGAGATGAGCGATGTGCCTAATGATGAGGTTTTAGGAAAGTATGAATTACCGGAAGTTAATACGGTTTATTAGTGTGTATTTGCCAAAACGTTTCGATATTCATTTAAAAATAACTATCTTTGCCCACAAAATTAAGAAATTATGAGTGCTATTGTAGCTATTGTGGGTCGCCCTAATGTTGGGAAATCGACCTTTTTTAATCGACTTATAAAACGCCGTGAGGCGATTGTTGATGCCGTGAGCGGAGTTACTCGTGACCGCCACTACGGAAAAACAGACTGGAATGGAGTTGAATTCTCGGTTATTGATACGGGAGGTTATGTTGTGGGAAGTGATGATATTTTTGAAAAAGAAATAGATAATCAGGTTAATTTAGCCATTGAGGAAGCTGATGCCATCATCTTTATGGTAAATGTGGAAGATGGGGTAACGGGTATGGATGAAACCGTAGCTGATTTACTCCGACGTTCTAAAAAACCGATATTTCTTGCTGTAAATAAGGTAGATAGTAACAATCGTATTGCTGATGCACAGGAGTTTTACGCTTTCGGATTTGAAAATCTTTACACACTTTCGAGCATTAACGGAAGCGGAAGTGGTGAGCTTCTGGATGATTTGGTTAAAGTATTACCCGAACGTGAAAACAAGCAAGAAGAAGAACTTCCTCGCTTTGCAGTAGTGGGGCGCCCCAATGCCGGAAAGTCCTCATTTATAAATGCTTTGATAGGAGAAGACCGATACATTGTAACCAACATTGCGGGAACAACACGCGATGCCATTGATACTAAATACAATCGTTTCGGATTTGAATTTAATTTGGTTGATACGGCAGGAATCCGCAGAAAATCAAAAGTTAAGGAGGATTTGGAGTTTTATTCCGTAATGCGTTCAATCAGAGCTATTGAGCATTCTGATGTTTGTATTTTAATGATTGATGCAACTCGCGGATTTGAAGGACAGGATAGCAATATATTTTGGCTTGCTGAAAGAAACCGAAAAGGAATTGTAATTTTGGTTAATAAATGGGATTTGGTTGAAAAAGGAAATAACACTACTAAAGAATATGAAGCCTTGATTCGCAAGGAAATAGCTCCGTTTACCGATGTCCCAATTATATTTGTGTCGGCACTCAATAAGCAACGTATTTACAAAGCCATAGAAACCGCTGTTGAGGTTTACAAAAATCGTTCAAAACGTGTTGCCACACACAAACTTAATGAGGTTATGTTACCTATTATAGAGAATTATCCGCCACCGGCAATAAAAGGTAAGTATATCAAAATCAAATACTGTATGCAGTTGCCTACGCCAATGCCTCAATTTGTGTTTTTTGCTAACTTGCCTCAGTACGTTAAAGAACCTTATAAACGATTTATTGAAAATAAATTGAGAGAGAATTTTAATTTTAACGGAGTTCCGATAGATGTGTATTTCCGACAAAAGTAAAATAAAAAACAGAGATTTGATTTTCCAAATCTCTGTTTTTTTGATTAGGCTTCGCAACTGCTACAATTCACGAAATTCATTATCATTTCTTTTGCAACGGATTGACTACGTTGGTAGTACAGAGTTTTTACTCCTAATTTCCAAGCCTCAATCATTACTTTATTAACATCTTTGATAGGCATTATTGACGGAATATTCAAATTTAAACTTTGTGTTTGGTCAATATAAGCTTGACGTTGTGCAGCTTGCGTTATGATTTCCATTGGGGAAATCTCTTTGAATGTTTTAAATACATTCTTCTCGTGTTGCGTAAGTTCTGCCAAATGCTGTACCGAACCGTCATTGAGGCGGATGCTTCGCCAAGTATCTTCATTGTTTATGCCTTTTTCTTCCAAAAGTTGTGTCAGATATTTATTTTTACGCATAAAATTTCCTTTTGCCAAACCTACTTTATAATAGTTGCTTGAATACGGTTCAATTCCGGGGGAAACTTGTCCTAAAATAGCTGAACTTGAGGTGGTTGGAGCAATAGCCATTGTTGTGGTATTTCTGCGTCCGTAACCTTTTAAAAGTTCGGGTTCGCCATAGATATGAGCTAACTCTTGAGTAGCTTTGTCGGCTTCTTCGCGGATATGTTTGAAGGCTCTTGCATTGAATTGTGTTGCCTCAAAACTCTCAAACGGAATCATATTTTTCTGTAAATAAGAATGGTACCCTAAAACTCCCAATCCTAAAGCTCTATGACGAATAGCAAAATTACGAGCCGATTGCAAATAGTAATTATCTTTAGTCTTTTCAATAAATTCAGAAAGAACCGCATCTAAGAAGAAAATAGCTAACTTTACGGCTTTTGTATCCTTCCATTCATCAAATAACTCCAAGTTCATTGAAGACAAACAACAAATGAACGATTCATCAACTCCTGACGGAAGCATAATCTCGCTACATAAATTGCTTGAACGAATCACCATATTTTTGTCTTTATATACTTGCGGACGCTTGCGATTTACGTTATCGGTAAAGAAAATATAAGGTAATCCTTTTTGCTGACGACTTTCCAGAACCCTCGCCCAAAGTTTACGTTTTTCAATATCGCCATCAATCATTTCTTGTATCCAATAATCAGGAACACACAAACCGAAGAAAAGATTTTGTATAGGAAATCCTACGTCTTTTATTTGAAGAAATTCCTCAGCATCAGGGTGGTCAATGTCCAAATACGCCGCAAATGCCCCACGACGCACACCTCCTTGTGATACAACATCCATAGCAGAATCAAACAATTTCATAAAACTTACCGCTCCGCTTGATTTTCCGTTATCAGTTACTGCCGAACCACGGCTTCGTAATTCTCCGAAATAACCTGAAGTTCCACCACCGATTTTCGTTTGCATAATTACCTCGCCCAATTTGTGAGTGATTCCTTCAATACTATCCGGAACGTGGACATTAAAACAAGAAATAGGCAAGCCTCTTTCCGTTCCCATATTTGCCCAAATGGGGGAAGAGAAACTAATCCAACCTTTGGTAATCATCTCCTTGAAGGCAGGTTGTAACTCAGGTTTGTAAAGCCTGCGAGCTGCAGCGTGTGTGATGCGGTCAATAGCTCCTTCCACAGTTTCTCCCTTTAGTAAATAACCTCTGTTGAGGATTTGCTCAGACTCTTCATTGAGCCACCATATGTTGGTTTGTTCATTCATATTGATTTGTTCTTTAGTATTATCTGATTAATTTTATTTGATTTATTTTTTTCTTTTTTGTTTTTATTTCCGCTACTGACAGAATTTTCCAATTGCTGAAAAATTGTTATTTTTCTTTCAGTTTTAATTCTTTTTCTAAAAAAGTGTTGAGTGATTCAAACTCAAAAACAAATCCTGTTTGTTTTATTTTTTCATTGGAAACTCGGCTTCCTTCAAGCAAAAGTACCGAAGCATCTCCAAAAATCCACTTTACTAAAAAAGCGGGTATGTTAGGTAAATATATTTTTTTACCGAGATGTTTCGCTAAAAGATGTGTCATTTCCTGATGCGTAACACTTTCTGATGCAACTACATTGTATGTTCCTTCAAGCGAATTTTCGATGGCATATTTCACAAATCGGCACACGTCATTGATTGCCACCCAAGGTACATATTGTTTACCATTTCCCAGAACCGCTCCTAAACCTAAGTTGATGGGGTGTAGCATTTTAGGTAAAGCTCCACCTTCTTTGCTGAGAATTACTCCAAAACGTAACTTCGTTACTTGTGTTGCTACTTCACGAAAAGCATCTGCTGCCTGTTCCCATTGTGAGCAAACACGGCTTAAAAAATCGTTTCCGCAAGGGGCGTCTTCTTTATAAATGTTGTTAGTTGTTTTAGTTCCGTAGAACCCTACTGCCGAAGCACTTATGAAAGATTTCAGTTTGATATCTTCATTTTTTAATTTTTCTAAAAGAAGCTTTGCGGACTGAACTCTACTATTTATTATCCTCTGTCGTTGTGTTGCTGTCCAACATCCTTCTGCAATAGAAACTCCAGCTAAATGCACAATATGTTTTACTCTAATTAAACTCTTTACATCTAAGTATTGTTTATCAATATCCCACTGATACTCATTAGGATTTTGTGCTTTTCGCGTTAGAAATCGCATTTCATAGTCTGGATGTAGTAAATTTGCTAACTTTTTGGATAACATCCCGTTAGCACCCGTGATAAGGACGATATCTTTTTCTTTTTCCAAACTATTTGATGATTTATTTCTGCCAAAGATAAAACCATAGAAATTAATTTTCATACTATAACAGAATAACTTTTCAACAAAGGTTTTAACAATTTTGACAAGTGTTCGTAAATCAATCTTTTAGAAAAAAAATAAAGTGAGTGATTTTTAAGTCACCCACTTTACGTATGATTATTTAGGAAGCGATATTAAACTTCCTGATGCAATTGCATTTTATTTGGTAAGTACTCCTATTTCTGCAAAAGTAGCTCTGTTTGAATTATCAACAACGGCAGTAGAACTTAATCTGATAAATTTAGCTTTTTTCGCATCGAAATGAATTCGTTGTTCAATAGGATTATTTTTGATGTTTCCGAACTCACCTTCAGAGGCTTTCGTCCATTTTTTACCATCAAGGCTGACTTCAAATATGTAATGACTAATAGTTCCTGAAGCCCATCTGTCTTGTGATGGTAAGTAAGTAAATCCTTTTAATTCAAGCACTTCACCTAAATTAATTGTTACAGATTGCTTCACACCTTCTTGAGGAGTTGAAAACGAAGAATTCTGGTTTTCATCAATAATGCTTGTCGCTTTTGATACATCACCTGAACTTACAGCCGTTACAGTCCATAGTTTTTTTGAAACATCTACTTGGTGAGTTGATACGTCACTGAATTTGTTTCTAACTCTGTCGAAAGCGATGGTTTTCAGCGTTGTTGGTTCATTCAAAAAGAATGGTTTTTCATATTTTAGAGAATTTTCCGTAGGGTCTGTTCCATCTAAAGTATAGAAAATTTCTGTGTTTTTTTCTGGAGCAGACAATGAAATTTCACCGTCTTTTGTTCGTTTGAATTTAGGTGCAACCAGTAGGTTAGGAGCGTTATAAATTCCGATGTTTGAAATGATAGGAATATCTTTTGAATCAATGATTGTAAAACGAACTTTGGAAGTGGTTACAGGCTCAAAACGTAAAATGCGTTTGTAACCGATGGTAGTTTGTTTGTCAATGCTATTCCATTGTCCGTCTGTTTGATACTCAAGTTTGAATTCTTTAACTCTTTGTCCTAAAGGAATATACTCCTGAACTAAAAAGCGATTGAAGGTTATTGGCTCATCGAAAGAAAATTCCAACATAGCAGTTTTGATACCTTCATCGGTTGTCCAATATGTGCTGTTATCTTCATCAGCTACGTTTTCTACTTTGAAAAGAGAGTGTTTTTCTCGTACATTAGAAGCTTTAATTTTTGCTTTAGATACCAGATTATCAGTAAAATCGGCATCGATTACAGCTTTTAATTCCATTAGGCGTTTAATATCATTTTCGTGAACCAATCCTCTGGTATCTACGGGTAAATTCAGTAATAAAGAGGCATTTCTTCCCACAGAATTATAATAAATAGCTACAACTTCTTCCAATGAACGCACTTGATGGTCTTCACGTTTGTGGTAATACCATCCCGGACGAATTGAAACGTCAGCTTCCGCAGGAACCCACTTATCTCCGTCTTCATCTCCTTTTTGCAGATGCTCACGTTTGGAATGCCCAGCCCAAGTATTATCATTGTTGAAAGAAGCCCAATTAGTTTCCGTTCCGTAGCCGTACTCATTTCCAATCCAGCGAACATCAGGACCTCCATCTCCGAAAATAACAGCATTAGGTTGTAATTCTCGTACAATTTGAGTTACTTTATCCCATTGATAATAAGTTTTAGAGTCAATTTTACGAGTTTCATTTGCACCACCATAATAACCTGAACCTCCGTTAGCTCCGTCAAACCAAACTTCAAAAATTTCTCCGTAATTTGTTAGTAATTCACGAAGTTGGTTGTGGAAATATGTAACATATTCCTCTCTCCCATATTCTGCGTGATATCTATCCCAAGGCGACAAATACACGCCAAATTTCAATCCTGCTTTTTTACAAGCTTCGGAAAGGTCTTTTAATAAATCTCCTTTTCCGTTTTTCCAAGGAGAATTTTTTACAGAATGTTCAGTATAAGCAGAGGGCCACAAACAGAAACCGTCGTGGTGCTTGGCAGTGATGATAACACCTTTCATTCCGGCATTTTTAATGACTCTAACCCATTGATTTACATCTAAGTTTGTTGGATTAAATTTTTCGGGTTTTTCATCACCCAATCCCCATTCCATATCAGTAAAAGTATTCATATTGAAATGAATAAAGGCATAATATTCCAACTGATGCCAATCTAATTGACGCTGTGAAGGAATTGCACCAACTGCTTGAGGTTCTCGGATAGTTTTGCAGGAAAATAATAATCCCACAATGATTAAAAAAGTTAACGTTTTTGTAGTCTTCATTGTAATAAGTATTTGATTAAATAAATTTTATACATATTTCTTTATTTGATGAATTTACATTATATTATCTGGATTTTGTAAATTATCATTAGTTGATTTTGTGTTTTTATTGTTTATACTTTGAATTGTATCAGGTTGTGATTTAATGTATTGCATTTGATTTTCCAAGTCACTATCATAAAAATTATTAATTCTCAAGATAATGTCATTGAAAGTATTTTGCATATTCCTGATGCTTTTCTGAACATCTTCTTTTTGAAAATTAGGATTATTTTTCACATTATCAGCAAGTTCTTTTACCTGAGTTTCAAACAATCTGAAACGAGCCTTTATGGCCGGAGCCTCAATTTTTTCAGGGAAAGCATCTTCTGCGAGTAGTTGTTTTAATTCTTCTTCAATTTGCATAAGCCAAAAGAACACAGTGTAGTAAGAACTTTCCACAGAGGATTGTTCCTTGATAATTTTATCAGAATATTCTCCAATTTTTGAGAAATATTTTGTCGGAATCTGAAGCGTTGGGCGGTAAAAAAGAATATTATCTCCATTTTTTGAATCTTCTTCAAAAGATAATTTGATGCCGTGTACGCCTTCATTTTTTGGGACGAATGTTAGCTGAAGTTCTTTCCAATTATCATCAAGTAACTTGACTTTCTTTGTGTTAGTATGTTCGGTATAAGAACTATCCAGAACAAAAATTTCCTTATATAAATCTTCTTCCTTTTCAGAAAATCCTAAAGTTACCGTATTATAATTCAAATTTTTTGCAAAAACGGAAAAAGTATAGGGGATATTTTTAACCAGAAATTTATTCCACTGCATAAAAGAAATTTCTTTATCCTTTTTTTTCTCTAATCGAAAAATAGTGTCTTTCAGATTGTTATGAGTACGCCAGTCTCTTTCAACGGTGATATTTTCGTAGATGGTTTTTGTATTAATAGGAGCTAAACGATTGTAAATCAATAAGGAATCTGGATTTGAATTTACAAGATTTTCGGTATTTTTGATTTTTGAAGGAGCCATACTAACAATTACCTGCATCAAAGATTGAAATGACTTCCAACTTCTAATATCAGATTGTGCATTTGAAGAAATATCCGCAATGCTGAATTCTTCAAACTCAATGGACTTTACCTTATGTTCCTTAGGTAGTTTGCTTGTATCTGTATTATTTTTACAAGAATATGAAGCTGTTAGTAATATTATGATAAGTAACCGATATAACATATCTGTGTTTTTGAGAGCCCAAAGATAGAGTTTTAAAATGAGAAAAAAAAGAGAAAAAAGGTAGTTAGGAATAGTTTTGACAAAAAGATACAAAAATATAGCCAAGTTATGAAATAACTCGGCTATAATAATAAATCTAAAAACCTAAATGACTATTTAGCTAACTTGTTCAGATGTTTTGCTAAACTACTTTTTAAATTTGATGCTTTATTGCTATGAATAATATTTTTCTTAGCTAACTTGTCAATCATTGAAACAACTTTTGGGAAAAGCTCTTTAGCTTCATCCAAATTTTCTAATGCACGTAACTTTCTAACAGCGTTACGAGCTGTTTTGTGTTGGTAACGATTTCGCAGACGAGCAGCTTCGTTTCTTCTAATTCTCTTTAATGCTGATTTATGGTTTGCCATTGTTTGATACTTTCTTTATTTTTTAGTTGAAAAAGATATAGATGTATATCTAAAAAACTTTTGTAGTCCGTAGGGGAATCGAACCCCTGTTACCAGGATGAAAACCTGGCGTCCTAACCCCTAGACGAACGGACCTTAAAAACAAAACTATTATTCTATGTTACGAAAATTTGTAGTCCGTAGGGGAATCGAACCCCTGTTACCAGGATGAAAACCTGGCGTCCTAACCCCTAGACGAACGGACCATTTTTTAGAACTTACAATGTCACATCTGCTTCATTGCGGTTGCAAATGTACAACAATTTTTCATTCTGGCAATACCTATGGCAAAAAAAAATCATTTTTTTTGTGTTTTGTTTTTTAATTATTTGATAATTAGGTTTTTATTTTTTATCTTTTTGATGAATTATTTTTTTACAAAAGTAATTTTGAACCAAATTAGAAGCTTTTTGAAGATAATTTGCGGAGTGTGATTGGTAATTTGCTTTCTCGGAGCTTTATTTAATCTATCGGTTTTTAAATTTATACCTTAACTATATCATTGCTCTCAAGATATGTTGATATTCTTTTTTATATTGATAAAAAATTAAAGATTTTGCATTGCACTGTTAATTTTTTTCTTAAAATATTGTTTATTGGTGTGTTTTTTCTTATTTTTGTCCCTGAATTTTTAATTTTTAAGTAAAAAGATAGGATTAGATGAAGCAAACAAAATTATTTAAAGAATTTTTTAATAGTGAAAAAGCAGGTGGAGTGGTGCTTATTTTTTGTACAGCGATTTCGTTACTTGTTGCAAATAGCTCTTTTGGAGAGGGGTATCTTGGTTTTTGGAATACTTATTTTCAAGGGCATAGCATAGCTCACTGGGTGAATGATGGATTAATGGCAATATTCTTTTTGCTTATTGGTTTGGAATTGGAAAGAGAAGTATATAAAGGTGAATTATCAAACATCAAAGATGCCTTGCTTCCTATTTTTGGGGCATTAGGAGGAATTTTATTACCTGCAGGGATTTATCTTTTATTCAACTTTGGAACAGAGACTCAGTCAGGAGCAGGAATTCCGATGGCAACAGATATTGCCTTCGCTTTGGGGATTTTAGCTTTATTAGGAAATAGAGTTCCTGTGTCATTAAAGGTTTTTCTGACGGCATTGGCTGTAATTGATGATTTGGGGGCGATTATTATCATTGCTATATTTTACACAAAGGAACTATTCTTATCAAACCTTTTTATCGCATTGGGTATTTTCGCTTGTTTATTGGTTTTGAACAGACTAAAAGTTCGGAATTTGATTCCTTATATTATAGGTGGTGTTGTTATGTGGTATTTTATGCTACATTCAGGAGTTCACGCTACCATAACGGGAGTGTTGCTTGCTTTTGCGATTCCTTTTGGAAATGGAGATGAAAAATCAACATCGTACGTATTGCAACATTTTCTGCATAAGCCAGTTGCCTTTGTGATTCTTCCTATTTTTGCTTTGGCTAATACTGCGATTTTATTTAGCGGAAACATTACCGAAACATTAACCGAAAATTACAGTTTGGGAATATTGCTTGGTTTGATAGTGGGCAAGCCTTTAGGGATATTTTTATTGACATTTTTGGCTGTAACTTTTGGACTTTGTAAGTTGCCTTCCGAATTAAACTGGAAATCTATATTTGGTATAGGACTTCTGGGAGGAATTGGATTTACAATGTCAATTTTTATAACATTGTTAGCTTTTGATAATGAGTTGATTATAAATAATGCCAAATTAATTATCTTAATATCTTCGTTAGTAGCAGGTGTTCTTGGTTTTGTTACTTTAAAATTGTCATTAAAATCAAAAGTAGCTGTAGAAGAATAAATTTTATTGCAGATTATCAGTAAATTACAAGTAAATGTAATTTAACTTTAATATATGAATTCACTGAAGAAATTTGGATATTTGTTTGAATTTCTTTGGTGAATTTTTTTATTATGATTTTTGAAATGGAGAAAAATAGTTATCAATTTCGCAAAGCTTTGCTATCTGATTTACAAGGAATTTGGGGAATTATTTTGTTTGCAAAAGAAATGCGTAAACAAGAGGGAAGTCAGCAATGGCAAGACGGTTATCCGAATGAAAAAACAATACGGAGTGATATTGAAAAAGGATATGGAAATGTAATTGAATCCGAAGGGGAAATAGTGGCATATTTTGCTTTAATTTTCGATAAAGAGCCTGCTTATGAAGTGATTGAAGGAAAATGGAAGACGCAAGGAGATTATGCAGTTGTACACCGAATGGCTGTAGCTAAATCGTTTAAAGGCAAAGGAATAGGTAAAGAGATTCTTAAAAAAGTTGAAAAAGTAAGCATTCAAAATAATGTGTTTAGTGTACGTATTGATACTAATTTTGATAATATCCCGATGCTTAGAATACTTGAAAAACTGGGTTATGTGTATTGTGGTGAGGTCTATTTTAGAGGTTCTGCACGCAAGGCTTTTGAAAAGGTTTTAGTTATTTCAGGAAATTTGTGATTCTGTCAAATAATTAGATAATATTAGTATTTGATAAACAAAAAATCCTTGTTATATTTGCAAGGAGAATTAACTTTTGTTTTAAATGGAATTAATTAGCTATTTGCGTCAAGAAATAAAATTAGGAAAACCTCTTTTAGAAGAAATTGATAAAATATTTGATTATCAGGAAGTAAAGAAGGGGACAATTCTTTTTAAAGAAGGATGTAAGTCGCAACAAGTATTCTTTTTTGAAAAGGGGTTGGCACGAATGTTTTATCAGAAAGATGGTAAGGACATTACTCATTTCTTTTTTTCGGAGGATATGTTTTGTCTTTCAACACAAAATATTTTTCTGCACGAAAGACATTTTCAGAATATAGAAATATTGGACAATAGCGTATTAAGAGTTGCCAACTTTGAAGATATAGAAAATTATTCGGAAACAATTCCTCAAATTAACAGATTGATTTTTAAAGAGTTTAGTAATTACATACAAATGCTCAATCATAAAATTTACGGTTTGCAATTTCAGACAGCAGAAGAACGTTATTTGCATTTACTTACTCAGCATCCAAGGATTTTGCAACGGGTTTCGCTCGGGCATATTGCTTCTTACTTGGGAATTACACAGCAAACTTTGAGCGTAATTCGCCGAGAAACGGCTAAAAATAAGTGATTTACAAAGATATTTCACTATTTCGTATAGCTTTTTAATAAATATTAAAAATTTTGAAATAAACACAAATTATTTTTGCCCTCGAATTTTCAAAAACATTTTTATGAAATATTCTTTCACAATTATCATTGGTTTATTAACGATTAACCTTTCTGCCCAAAGTCTTTCCTTTTCAGAGGCTTTGGATAAAATGTATGGAGGAAATCAAAAGCTAAAAGGTGTTCAAAAACAACAAGAAGCATCGATTTTTGAGCAAAAATCGTACAGAGGATTATATTTCCCTCAAGTAGGACTCAGTGCGAGTTATTTGCATATGAGTGATGCTTTGTATTTGGATATGAACCCAGCTCGTGATAAGATAACACAAAGCATAGCCGGTTTACCTCCGTTACCAATTTTGGGGCAATTGCTCGCTCCTGTGATGCCTCATTTTCAGAAAGATTGGAGTTATAAATTCCAAGAGCCTGATATTTTCAAATTTACGGCAGACCTTAAATGGGTGTTATATGCAGGGGGAAAGGTTCGTGCTGCAAACAAAGTAGGTTCTTTTAAGGCTGAAATCGTCAATGAGGAATTGGAAAAAACCGAAAACGCTCTTATTTCAGAGTTAGCTGAACGTTATTTCCAAACACAATTGGCACAATCTGCAATTGAGGTGCGTCAGAAAGCATTGGAATCTGCCAAATCTCACTATACCAATGCTCAAAAACTTGAAGCAAACGGAATGATTGCTCCAATCGAAACAATGCAAGCAGAAAGAGCAGTTACTGATGCTGAGAGAGAACTTTTGGCTTCACAGAAAGATTTTGAACTTGCTCAAACGGCTCTTTGGGGAGTGATAGGAGGAGAGCAAGGCACTGTTTTTACACAACTTTCAACTGAATTGTTTGAGGTAGGAGTGCTTAAGCCATTGGAATTTTACCAGCAACAAGCAAAAGAAAATTACCCTGCCATAGTTCAAGCCCGATTGAAAAAGCAAATGGCTAAGCAAAATACGAAAGTGCAACAATCGGCTTTTTTGCCTGATGTGGCTGTGGTTGGGAAAAAATATATTTTGGAAAAAAACTTGCCTATTACCGAGCCTAATAATTGGTACGTAGGCGTTGGACTTCAATGGAATTTGTTTAATGGCTTTCAGGATAAAAATCGGATAGCACAAGCCAAATCCATCCAGGAAAGTGCAGAACTTTTAACGGCTCAAGCAGAAAAAGACATTCAAACTTTGGTTAAAAAGTATTACACCGAGATACAAAAACAACAAGAACAGTTACAAAGTTTAGAAAAAAGCGTGCGTTTTGCCGAGGAATTAGTTCGTGTGCGTCAGAAATCTTTTACGGAAGGATTCAGTAACTCCACCGATGTGGCAGATGCAAACCTTTATTTGGCAGCAATTAAAATAAAACGCTATCAAGCAATGTTTGAGATGGATAAAGCACTTGCACAACTTCTGGAAACCAGTGGTTTGAGTAAAGAATTTGTGAATTACGTGAAGTAAGTTTTAGAAAGATTACATAATATTAGATACAAAATTCGTACACAAAAAAATTAAGAAATGAAAAGAGGAAATATAACAGGAATTATCACTACAATAATTATTTTTCTACTTGTTATCGGAGTATCCGTTTGGATTTTCAGTAGTTCCGAGCCGATTTACTTACAAGGGCAAGTAGAAGCCAAACAGATAAACGTAGCTCCTAAAGTACCGGGAAGGGTAAAGGCAATTTACAAAAAAGAAGGCGATTTGGTAGAAGCCGGAGATTTGCTTTTGGAACTTGAAAGTACGGAACTTGATGCTAAACTTTCACAAGCTCAGGCTGCTCGGTTAGCCGCTCAAGCTCAATCTAATAAAGCACAAAAAGGAGCAAGAGCAGAACAAATTCAAGGAGCTTATAATGTTTGGCAACAGGCTCAGGCAGCAGCTAATTTGGCTGAAAAAACATATCAAAGAGTAAGCAATCTTTATGAAGATAAGGTGCTTCCTGCACAAAAAAAAGATGAAGCTTATACACAAATGATTGCTTTGCAAAAACAAGCACAAGCAGCTCAATCTCAGTATGAAATGGCAAAAAACGGAACTCGTTCTGAGGATAAAGAAGCTGCACAAGCTTTGGTAGCACAAGCTCAAGGGGTAATCACCGAGGTAGAAGCTTATAAAGAAGGAGCAAAAGTATTCGCTCCGTCACGTGCTGAAATCCAGACGATTATCCCTAATGAAGGAGAAATAGTTAATGCCGGTTATCCTGTTATGAATCTGATTGACCCGACAGATAAATGGGTGGTTTTCAACATTCGAGAGGATAAAATGAATCAGTTTAAAGTAGGAGCGAAATTCAAAGCGATTGTTCCGGCACTAAATAATGAAACTATTGAATTGGAAGTGAAACACATAGCCTTACAAGCCGATTTCGCTACTTGGACGGCAACAAAAAGTAAAGGTGATTTTGACCGAAAAACATTTGCTATCAAGGCTTATCCGGTTCGTGATGTGAAAGATTTGCGTGTAGGTATGTCGGTTTTGGTTGCTGAGTAATTTGTGAGGAAGGAAATCCTTACTTAATGATTTTCCAATATGAAGCATTTTTTATTTATTTTCTACAACGAGTGGAAGAATCTTCTTTTTGCACCCAAACGCTTATTTTATGTATTGGCATTGCCTTTGTTACTTTTCACTCTTTTTAGTTTGCTCTTTAAAAGCGAAGTGCCAAGGGATTTGCCAATGGCATATATAGATAGAGACCAAACTCAACTTTCTTCAAAGTTGGTAACTATGCTTGATGCTACTCCTTCCATTCGGATAGCTGTCCCTGTAACAGATGAATCGGAGGCTAAAAAACTTATTCAACAACAGAAAGTTTTCGGTTTTATAGAAATACCTTCGGATTTTCATAAGAAAATTCTACAAGGAAATTTTCAAGAAGTTGTTTGCTATACCAATGGGCAGTTTATAATGGCTTCTGGGTTGATATCCAGAGATTTTCAAACTACTATTGGTACTTTTTCAGCAGGTGTTATGATGCAAAAGAAAACTCAAAAAGGAATGCAACTTCAAAAGGCACTTGCTGAGGCACAACCCATATTGATAGACGAACACGTGTTGTACAATCCTTTCACGAATAATGCTTTTTATTTGCTTACAGCCCTTCTTCCGATGATGTTACAAATGGTTGTGATGATGGTAACGGTGTATGTATTAGGAATAGAATTTCGATATCAGCAAGGAAAATATTGGCTTGAGCAGAGTGGAGGAAATCCTGCCATAGCGTTGATAGGTAAGTTGTTACCCTACACGATTGCTTTATTTTTTGTGTCGTGGTGGATGAACTTTCTGTTATTTAAACTTGTGGGAGCTCCTTTACAAACAAATATGTTTTCGGTAACTTTGATAACTTGTCTTTTGGTGGTGGTTTATCAAATAATAGGAATTACCATAGCTTCTGTTATTCCTGATTTTCGTACGGCACTCACCATTGGGAGCGGATTTACAGCCATTGCCTTTTCTTTTTCTGTATATACGTTTCCTGTGGAAGGATTACCGGCTTCGATGCAGTATTTGGCTAATATATTTCCGTTTACGCACTTTTTGGAATATTACGTGAACAGAGCAGTTAAAGGAATACCTTTTGTATTCACTTGGAAATCAATATTATCGTTAAGTCTTTTTATGTTGTTGTTTGTATGGGGATACGGAAAATTTGTAAAAATGATTAAAAAAGGAGGATATGAAAAAGCTTAATGAATATTCACAGGCATTTATAAAAACATTTTTCTGGGAATGGAAGTACATTTTCAGAGATAAAGCGGTGTTTTCATCCTTCATTTTAGTCGCTGTTTTGGTTTCTTTTTTATATACGTATTTATATTCGAGGGAAACCTTGCAAGAACTTCCCATAGGAATAGTAGATGAGGACAATACAGCTAATAGTCGGCAATTTTTACGTATGTTGGACGCTACAAGTCAGGTAGTTATTGTTGATTCGTATGCGAATTTACAAGAAGCTGAACAAGAGTTTAAAAAACAGCATATTAGGGGAATTGTTGTTGTTCCGAAGGATTTTAACAGAGATTTGCAACGAGGGGAACAGCCTGTGGTTTCTGTCTTTACAGATGCTTCATATTTATTGTATTACAAACAGGTTTTGACAGCAACGAAAGTGAGTGCTACCTATATGAATGTAGGGGTACAGCTTAAAAAAACAGCATCGCAAGGGAAACTTCCTTCACAAGCTAAGGATGACACACTTGCAGTAGGGGGCAAGGTTGTGAGTTTATATAATCCTTCGTTGGGATACGCTACTTTTTTGATTCCTGCAGTTTTGGTAATTATTTTTCAGACAACAATTTTAACCGCAATAGGAATTTTGGGCGGAACAATGCGTGAAGAAAGAAAATTTCATAAACTTTATGCAAATTCAGAAGGATTTATCGGTGCTTTGTTTATCGTAATGGGAAAGGCGACTGCATATCTGATTATCGGATTGATAATTCTTTTGATGATGCTTGGTATTGTGATGCCAATTTTTGGAATTCCGATGCGTGGTAATTTCCTTTCTGTGGTAACATATATGATACCTTTTTTGCTGGCTGTGGTATTTTTGGGGATTTTTCTGATTAATTTTTTCAAAAGGAGGGAAGATGCCATATTGCTGGTAATGTACACTTCTATACCTTCTATCCTTTTAATCGGAATTGCGTGGCCTTCACAAGCGATGCCTCAATGGTTGGGAAAACTTAGTTATCTTATCCCCACTACATTAGGAGCAAAAGGATTTGTATCATTAACTCAAATGGGAGCAACTTTGCCAACAATACAGGCTTTTTGGTTTGGAATGTGGGCATTGTGTATTTTTTACTTAGTTTTGGCAGTTTTTTCCATCAGAAAAATGGTAAATGAATAGGAATTTGTCTATTTTTGCAGAAGATTTTTATAAAAATAAGGAAATAAAATGAAAAAGAAACTAATATCAATAAGTTTTGTTGTTGCTTTGATTTTTTCAGGTTGTAACAACACTAAAACAAAAACAAATTCGTCTGCTGAAAATACAGAATCAAACGCAGAAATTACTGAGTTTATACCTCTTCCTGAGGAAACTATCGTTACTAATTCCGAAGAAGATATTCAAGTTTATACCGTAAAAGTTGGGAATGACCCCGAAAAAAGCCACTTGACGGCTTCATTTCCTATTACTGCATATGATTTTGTAAATCAGAGTGAAAGAGATTTTACTGAAACTTTTGTGAATGAATTTAAACAAACGTTTAAGGAAGACCAAAATAAAGAATCCGTATCAAGTTTAGATTTCAATCAACATTTTGAAGTGAAATACCATACGGAAGATTTTATGATTTTTCTTCACGAGCGAAATGTTTCTTACGGAAATACTTATGATGATTCGTTTGTAGCTTCGGTTTTTGATTTGAAAAACAAAAAGAAACTTCAACCCGAAGATTTTTTCAAAAACAAGGAAAGTTTCGAGCAGTTTACTCAAGAAATTAGGAATATTGCTCGCGATTTATTGAAAAAACGTGTGCAAGAATCTTCTGATTACGATAACGATGATGAACGAAATGAGGTAATACAATCTTTGGAAGAAGCATTGATAGAAGGCACGTTTCCTACTGAAAAAAACTATGATGCTTTGTTCTTTGACGAAAAAGGCGATTGGTATGTTCTTTTCGATAAATATCAGATAGCCAGTGGTTCAATGGGGAATTTTTCAGTGAAAATTTCACAAAATATCATTGAAAAATATGTTAGTGATGTGTTTTTAAAAATTTTCAAGAAAGAAGAAATAATCGCTCCAGTTTCTGATATAAACGTTTCAGAACCTGTATATTCGGAAGTAGATTGCTCTAAGGTTCCGTGTGTCGCACTTACTTTTGATGATGGACCCTCAGTGTACACTTCACAGTTGTTAGATGCCTTAAAAGAGGAAAATGTAAAAGCTACTTTTTTCGTGTTGGGGAAATCGGCATCGGTTCAAAAACAGACTATTAAACGTATGTCAGAAGAGGGGCATAACATTGGAAATCACTCGTATGACCACAAGGATTTTCGTAAAATTTCAGAAGAAGAAGCATTACGACAAATTAAATTAACCGATGAAATCATAGTTGGAATTACGGGTGAAAAGCCACGTTATTTTCGCTTTCCGTATGGGGCTCATACTAAGGAGAATTTGGAAATGGTGGGCAGACCTGTAATTATGTGGAATGTTGACCCACTTGATTGGAAATATCGTGATGCAAGCCGTGTAGCCGAAGCAATGTCCAAAACTTCACCACAGGGAATCATCTTGGCACACGACATTCACAAGAGTACTGTACAGGCAATTCCGCAGGTAATCAAAAACTTAAAAACACAAGGTTATCAAATCGTATCGCTTGATGATTTATTCCGTCATAAAGAATTGAAAAACGGACAAAAATATTCCAGCGGAAAGTAAATTTCAGAGAAAAAAATATTTATAAAGGTTCAGATAATAAAAAAGTCGTTAGATACTCTAATGACTTTTTTATTGTCGTTATTCAAAAACAATTAAAACTAATGAAAAATAAAAACGAATTGGTGATTGTAAATCTCTCGAAGAAGGAGATAAAGATTTAGAACGAGATATACTTGAAAAGTTAAATTGCTTTTTTGATTTTGGTAAACAAAAAAGGAATCGAAATTTCGATTCCTTTTTTATATTGATTTTATGGTCGTGTTATAAAAAGTATGATTATAGTTCCGATTGTCAGGCTGAGCAAAGTCAGCGAAGACTTGGAGCTGAGTATGTGCATCGAAGCCTTATTATTTACAAGACTCGCTCTGACAGAAATATCCTCTCTTTGAGGTGTCATACTTTTTGCATCACTTCTGATTTTATTTATGTCCGAAAGGGCATTCCATTTTTTTGTGAGCCACAGGACCTAAATTTAATGCTGGATGTTCGTAGGTTAAAACCTCTTGCATAGTAAGTCCGAGTGCGTCGGCAACACCTTTGGCATACGCAGGATCAGCGTGATAACAGTTGCGAATATGTCGGATT
Source organism: Capnocytophaga felis (assembly GCF_009684755.1). Classification (GTDB taxonomy): domain Bacteria; phylum Bacteroidota; class Bacteroidia; order Flavobacteriales; family Flavobacteriaceae; genus Capnocytophaga; species Capnocytophaga felis. The sequence goes on along the minus strand of NZ_BLBC01000009.1, from coordinate 160,868 downwards.
TGAATGAATTTTTGAGCTCCGCCAATGGCTCTTGCCGTATTTTCAAATAAGGCTTTTTTCTGCTCATCGTTCATCAATTGGAACAATTTACGTGGCTGTGTGAAATAATCATCATCGTCTTCACGGAAATCATAATTGTAAGCATCTCCGTTAAGTGATAAAGGTGGATCTTGAAATTGTTTTTGTTCTTGCCAAAGTCCGAAGCTGTTAGGTTCGTAATGTTTGGTGGAACCGTAGTTACCATCTACTCGCATTGCACCATCTCTGTGGTATCCGTGTACAGGACATTTGGGAGCATTTACCGGGATTTGATTGTGGTTTACGCCCAAACGGTAACGGTGCGTGTCTCCGTAAGAAAACAAACGACCTTGTAACATTCTGTCAGGTGAAAAACCAATTCCTGGTACTACGTTCGCAGGACTGAAAGCAGATTGCTCCACTTCGGCAAAGTAATTTTCAGGATTTCTGTTCAGTTCAAATTCTCCCACAGGAATCAAAGGGAAATCTTTTTTGTACCAAACTTTGGTTAAGTCGAACGGATTGTATTCCAAATTTCTGGCTTGCTCTTCGGTCATAATTTGCACGAACATTTTCCATTTCGGGAAATTTCCGTTTTCGATGGCTTCGTACAAATCTTTTTGATGCGATTCTCTGTCCATTCCCACCAATTTAGCAGCTTCTTCATCAGTTAGGTTTTCAATGCCTTGTTGTGAAACCAAGTGGAATTTTACCCAGTGGCGTACCCCTTCTTTATTGATGAATGAGAAAGTATGGCTGCCGAATCCGTGCATTGTACGATACGATTTCGGGATACCACGGTCGCTCATCACGATAGTTACTTGGTGAAGAGCCTCAGGAAGAAGTGTCCAGAAATCCCAGTTATTATCGGCAGAACGCATATTGGTTCGTGGGTCACGTTTTACGGCGTGATTCAAATCAGGGAATTTAAGTGGGTCGCGAAGGAAGAATACAGGCGTGTTGTTACCTACCAAATCCCAGTTTCCTTCATCAGTGTAGAATTTCATTGCAAAACCGCGGATATCACGCTCAGCATCAGCCGCTCCACGCTCTCCCGCAACGGTAGAAAAACGTACGAACATTGGTGTTTCCTTCCCGATTTCGGCAAAGATAGAAGCCTTGGTATATTGCGTAATATCGTGCGTTACTTTAAATGTTCCGTAAGCCCCCGAACCTTTGGCGTGCATTACGCGTTCAGGAATTACTTGACGGTCAAAGTGAGCCATTTTCTCTAAAAACCATACATCTTGTAAAAGAGCAGGACCTCTTTTACCTGCGGTCATCGTGTCTTGATTGTTTGCAACAGGAGCTCCTGATGCATTTGTTAGCTTGTTATTGTTCATTTTTATTCTCTATTTGTTTTGTGTTTGCAAAGGTAGCACTATTCCTACTCATATAACATTTTATTGACTGTTATTTTTTATATCAAAATAGATTTTACTTATGTTTTTTGCTTGAAACTATAAATTTTTCTAATGATTTTTGATTTTCAGTTGAATAGAAAAAGATTATTAATCTTAGGAAAGATGGAAAGTAAAAACGTTGGAAAATTATTTTCAAAAAATTATTTTTGCACTTGATTTATTAAGAATCACTCATAAAATCTCCAAAAACAGAATTTTAATTGTTAAGGAATAAGTTAAATAAGTGAAACAAAAAGAAGAACAAATAACACAGTGGATTGAAATGTATTCAGAGTCATTGCTCAATAGGGCTTTATACTTGGTTTCGGATAAGGAAGATGCAGCTGATATTGTGCAAGAAGTGTTTCTTGTGGCTTACACTTCATTTGATTCTTTTCAAGGGAAAAGTAGTCCGCTTACGTGGTTGTACAATATTCTTCGTAATAAAATTGCTGATTTTTACCGAAATAAGTATAAAAATCCTGTGAATACAAGCCTTTCCGATTTTTTTGACGAAGAAGGTTCTTGGACAGACCAAAGCATTCTTAATTCTTGGCAAGAAATATCTGAAAACTCCTCAGAAAAAGAAGATTTTTCGCAAGTTTTGGACGAATGTATTGAAAAATTGCCACCACGTTGGAAAATTCTTGTGAAACTTTATTATTTGGAAGATAAAAAGACAGAAATAGTTTGTCAGGAAATGGAAATTTCAACGACTAATCTTTGGAAGATATTACAGCGGAGTCGTTTGCAACTCAGAAAATGTCTGGAAATAAATTGGTTTGGAAATGTTTAGCAGAATTATACATTATTTTATATTGCCTTGTAGTGAAATTTCATTACTAATCGAAAAGAAAACAGCGGGAAAACTTTCTTTCTTTGAAAAAATGCGTCTTTTTTTACATTTGCGATTGTGTCGTTTGTGTGAAATGTATCACAAAAAGGTAACATTTTTGGATAAATCGCTTCAAAATACAGAAATCAGTGAGAAAAAAGTTACTTTTGATAATTCTGAAATACAGTTGTTTAAAGATAAAATGAAAGAAAAATTAAAAAAATAATTCTTTTTTTGTCAGGTTTTTAAAAAGTTAACGACTATGGGAATGTACGATTAATCATACATTTTTGTAAAATAACTTTTTAATAATTGAATCAGATGGAAAAACAAATTTCAAATTGTCCGCTATTGGATGAAAAAATCTATAAAATAGGTTATTATGTATCTCTTTTTGGGACAGTTTTGATATTATTTTGGATAGGAATTTTTAAGTTTACAACTGCTGAAGCCAACGCGATAAAACCTTTGGTTGAAAATCATTTTTTAACATTTTGGGTGTATGATTTGATGAGTGTACAAGCCGTTTCAAACATTGTTGGTATTATTGAAATTATATTGGCTTCACTGCTTTTACTCAGTCCGTTTTTTCCAAAATTAGGAAAATACGCTGCCTTCGGAATGATAATAACCTTTTTAGTAACAATTAGTTACTTGTTTACGACTCCAAATATGTGGCGAAAAGTAGAATGGCTTCCCATTACAGATTTTTTTATACTGAAAGACGTTGTGTTATTGGGTTTTAGCTTGATGCTGGTAGGAAAACAAGTGAAAAAATAATTTAAAATTAGATATTGAAATGAAAAATATAACTACTTTTATAGCAATATTGCCTATGATGATTCTGCTTACGAGTCAATGCAAAACATCGAAAGAATCAATGAAAATGAAGGAATCAGGAATGAAAAAGCAAAATATGGAAATGAAAACAATGAATAACGAGAAGAATATGAAAGAAATTTACTTTGCAGGAGGCTGTTTTTGGGGAACAGAACACTTCTTTAAACAAATTCGTGGTGTGGTTGCCACTCAGGTTGGATATGCGAACGGTAATACACAAAAACCAAGTTATGAAGAAGTATATACCGATAAAACGGGATTTACCGAAACTGTAAAGGTTGTGTACGACCCTAAACAAGTTGATTTACAATTGCTTTTGGATTTGTTCTATGAAACTATTGACCCTACCAGTTTAAATAAACAAGGAAACGATATAGGAACACGTTATCGCACAGGGATTTACACCACTGATGAGGCTGACAGAAAAATGATTGAGAAATCGCTTAGTGAATTGGCTTCAAAGTATAACCAGCCGATTGTAATTGAGAATTTACCATTGAAAAATTTTTATGATGCAGAAGAATATCATCAGAATTATTTGGATAAAAACCCAGGAGGCTATTGTCACATAAACCCCCAATTGTTTCAAATGGCGAAGGAGGCCAATCCTTTACAAAAATCTATGGAAAAACAATTTGAAAAGCCTAATGATGCTATTTTAAAAGAGCAACTTTCTGAAATTCAGTATAATGTAACACGGAAAAACGCTACCGAACGTCCGTTTGATAATGAATATTGGGATGAGTTTCGCGAAGGAATTTACGTAGATATTACAACAGGCGAACCACTTTTTATTTCAACAGATAAATTTGAATCGGGATGCGGTTGGCCAAGTTTTTCAAAACCAATTGATAAGAAACTTATTGCCGAAAAAATAGATAAATCACACGGAATGACTCGTGTAGAAGTCCGAAGTAAAACAGGTGATGCTCATTTAGGACACGTATTTACGGATGGACCTGCTGACAAAGGAGGATTACGTTATTGTATCAATAGTGCTTCTTTGCGTTTCATTCCAAAAGAAGAAATGAAAAAAGAAGGTTACGGAGATTATATAAAACTGTTAAAATAATTACTTGATATAGAATTAGATAAAAAAGGACGGGAATTTATAAATTCCCGTCCTTTTTGTTTTGAAAAAAATGTTTTTAATCTCTTAAAACGGCACCTAACTTTTCTTCAAATTTTTGTAACAAATTCTGCATTGATTTATCAATTTGCTTGTCTGTCAGGGTTTTATTAATATCTTGAAGTGTGAAACTTACCGCATAACTTTTTTTGCCTTCCGGAAGTTTATCTCCTTGATACACATCAAATAAACTTATGTTTTTCAAAATGGATTTTTCAGTTTCAAAAGCAATTTTATAAATATCGCTAAATGAAATATTTTCATCAAGTAACAGAGCCAAATCGCGTCTTACTTTCGGAAATTTAGAAATTTCTTGATAAATAATTTTCTGATTTTTAATGTTCTCAAGAATTATATCCCAACAAATATCGGCAAAGAGAACTTCTTGTTTAATTCCGAAATTTTTGAGAATCTTGCCTTTGACCACCCCAATAGTACCCAAAAAAGTTTCTCCCAAAAACCATCGGAATCCTTCTTGTGCAAAAGAATTATTCTCCTCTAATGGTTTTATTGTGACGTTTTTCAATCCTAAACGCTCAAAAATTGCTTCAATAGTTCCTTTCAAGAAAAAGAAATCTGTCTTTTCAGGAGCAATGTTCCAGTTCTCATTATTCTTATTTCCGGTTGAATACACGATTAAATGTTTCCCTTCATTGTACTGTCCATTCTCAAAATGATAACTTTTGCCAAATTCGAAAAACTTCAAATCGGAACTTTTACGATTGATGTTGTATTCAATAACTTCCAATCCGGAGAATAGCAGATTTTTACGCATAAAACTCAAGTCATTACTCAACGGATTAAGAATTTTTACCGCTTTTGTTACATCTTGTTCATAATCTGTAATGACTTTTTCAGGAACGAGGCTATTTGTCATAATTTCAAAGAAACCTTGTCCAATAAGCTGATTAGCAACGGTATTCTGTACATTATGGTCATCAAATTTCGATGAATGTGACATTGAAGCGTTGGTTTTTTCTGAAAAACTAATATTGTTGTAACCGTAAACACGCAGTATTTCTTCAATAACGTCAGCTTCTCTCTGAACATCAACACGATACGAAGGAATTAGAAGCCCTAAACCTCTTTCGGTAATTGAATTTACTTTAATGTCCAACGAATGCAAGATATTCTTAATAGTCTCAGTTGGAATAACTTGACCAACAACCTTATTTACTTTATCAAAAGCCAAGAAAACTTGAAAATCTTCTTGTTTTTTAGGATATAAATCGATAATGTCAGAAGAAATTACTCCTCCGGCAATATTTTCTATCAATATAGCTGCATACATCAGGGCATATTTTACGTCATTGATGTTAATCCCTCTTTCAAAACGGAAAGAAGCATCAGTATTGATTGTGTGTCGTTTAGCTGTTTTTCGTACTGAAATCGGGTTAAAATAAGCACTTTCTAAGAAAACGGTTCGGGTGCTGGCTGTTACACCTGAATTAAGCCCGCCGAGTACTCCTGCAATGCATAGTGGTTTTTCGGTATCACAAATCATTAAATCTTCCGCATCAAGAACGCGTTCTACCCCATCTAAAGTAGTGAATTTTGTTCCTGCTTCAGCTTTTTTCACGATTATCTTTTTACCAACAATGTGATTTACGTCGAAAGCGTGCAGAGGTTGTCCAAGTCCGTGAAGAACATAATTTGTTATGTCAACTATATTATTTTTTGGAGTTAATCCAATGGCTTTGAGCTTGTTTTTTAACCATTCGGGCGATTCGGCAACTTTTACATTGCTGATGGTAACACCTGCATATCGTGGTGCCAAATCTTTGTTTTTAACTTCTACATCAATTTTGGCTAATCTGTTATCTACGTGGAATTTAGTTACAGAAGGAGTGATTAATTCCAAGTGAGTTCCTCGTTGCATCAAACCCGCACGCAAATCACGAGCAACGCCGTAATGGCTCATTGCGTCGGCTCGGTTGGGAGTTAGCCCGATTTCAAAAATTTCATCACTTTCTACCTCAAAAACTTCACTGCAAGGAGTTCCTACTTCGTGCTTATCATCTAAAACTAAGATTCCGTCGTGTCCTTCGCCCAAGCCAAGTTCATCTTCTGCACAAATCATCCCGAAGCTTTCTTCTCCTCTTATTTTTCCTTTTTTTATTTCAAAAGGTTTACCTTCTTTATCAAAAAGAACTGTACCAATTGTTGCTACGGGTACTTTTTGTCCTTTCGCAACGTTGGGTGCCCCACAAACAATTTGCAATACGTTTCCTTGCCCAACATCTACTTTTGTTATTTTTAGTCGGTCGGCATTTGGGTGTTGTTCACATTCCAAAACGTGACCAACCACAACCCCTTTGAGTCCTCCTTTTATGCTTTCAAAAGGTTCAACTCCTTCAACTTCAAGACCTAAATCAGTTAGTAAAGCACTTGTTTGCTCGGAAGGTAAATCAATTTTAATGAAGTTTTTAATCCAATTATATGAAATTTTCATAGTGTGTTTTTAGTAAAATTAAATCATTTTGACGAGGTGCAAATTTACAATTTTCTTATGAAAGAAAAATAGTTTTTATGCTGAAAAAATGAAAAATTAATCACTAAGAATACGATTTATCTTTTATTTTGCTTTTAATTTGTTAAATAGATGTTAAAAGTCTCCGTAATTTACTTGAAAACAAGGCAATCCGAGTTCTTTTCGCCACATATCTACCACTTGATTTCTGTCATCTAAAAGAAATTTTACAAAATATTTTCCCTGAATTTCGTTATCAAAAATTTCTCGTTTGATGATACTATCTTTGCGAAAATCATTTGCATTTCGCATTATAAGTAAGTCATAATCAATATGATGTTTTTCCAAAAAACGGACAGTAGGCTCGCGATAAATATTTTCTCTACCTGAAAGTAAAATTATTTTATATCCCTCATTTTTAGCCATTCTCAATACTTTTGCAACCGGTTCGTTTAACAAATCGTTGTCACAAGTTGAGGCGTTGTAAGGGTCACGACCGTTTAAAAGGGAAAGAGTGCCGTCTAAGTCACAAATTATAGCTTTTGGCAGATTTTTACTTTGTGTAACGTATTTAATTTCAGTTTCTTTTAATCTCCTTGGAATTGGCTGAAAATCAAATTTCTCTTTTGTGAAACGCAACTGATTAACATATTTCTCAATCACTCCTTTTGAAATAAATTTCCCGATTTCCGTATTGCGTTTATCGCAACGTGATACGAGTTCTGCAAGCGGTAAATCAAATACTTTAAATTGAATATCGGCGTATTCTGTGTAAGTTTCTATCATATCTTCAATGGTACGAAGTCCGCAGTTGGTAGCGTCAATTATCACATTGGTTTTACTTTTCAAAAGTGCAATTGCGGAGGCTTCCACCATTTTTGAGATGCGTTCTTCATAGAAGGAATTCATTTTCGTGTCCCCGAATTGCATCGTCCGAAAGTCATCACGATTCACACGCACCCAATTGTCTTCAGTACGTAAAAAATATTTAGCAAAAGTGGATTTTCCTGAACCCGGAGCTCCCACTAAAATAAGCAATTTCGCAAATGTATGTTTGTTGATATTTTGTCGTGTCATAGTCTGCTATCTAATTGTTTTTCAATTTCTTCTCCTAAAATTCTGTCAAGTACCAAATTTTTGAAGTAATAATTTTCTTCATTGATTTGTTTATAAGGCGTTTTAATCATTTTTTGATTGATAGCCCAATCATTGACAGAACATTTTAATTTTGATTTTATGTTTCTTTTGGCTATATTTTCTTGTAATCTATCCTGAAAATCAATTCCATACACGAGTGTTAAATAATCGTTATTCCGAACTTTGAACGCTGGAGGCATACCGGATAAAAAAGCAGTTCGGGGTTTTATCATCACGCCTTCTTCATTGCTTTGATTTACTTGATTTACCCAATGTTGAATTTCCGGAAATTTCTGCTCAAAATCTTCCTGATTTTCAAATTTATAGTGTAAAAAATTATCGTCGTTTACTTGTTTGAAACTTAAATTGTCATTTATAAAAGTTTCTAAGCCGTCCGAATGAATTTCTTTTAGAATATTGAAAGGTTTGAAATACATTTCATCATCTTTTCCGAATACATCTAATTGTTTTTTAAATAGTTGTATGTTTTTTTGATAATTTTCCAGATTCAAAAATTTGAATTTTTTTACCGCTTCGTACTGACGGATAACGTGCATTGGGTATTTTTCTTTTAATTCCTTTGCTGACAACGTTTTAGAATCTTCTGTAAAACAAATAAATTCAGGCGTTTGCTTGATTTTGTTTAATTTTTCGTACAAGTTAGATTCCTTTAAGTAATCACAATGGATTTGGTGCGAAATATAATATCCTGAAAATTCATTGTTAATCAATCCTTTACCTAAAACCGACCAAGGCATCAATTCTGATTGAATAATACGAATTTCCGTATTTTCCCATGAAAACCGAGCGTGAAGTTCTTTTAAAGCATTGGTCCATTTTTCTTTATCCAAATGATTGATTTGATATCCGTTTCGGCTTACTAAATAGCTTTCTTCCAGATTTTTATGTAAATAAATATCACAATACGAACCCATATATTTTTTCTGGATTACTATTTCTGAAACTCCCGCATTTAAAAACCATAAAATTCCTTCGTACAAACTTTCTATTTCATTTCTTTCCAATGATTTAGGAGCAGGAGAAATGGTCGGAGAAAAAGCATTTATTTTATTTTTACAGAACCAATCAATTCTTTTTTTGATGATATTTTTATCTTCCATTGTTGTTGATTTTATTTTTTATTGTTCTCAATTACAACCGCTTGGGTAGGACAAATTTCATTGATTTTATCCCCAATATCGTGAAAAGTGTATTTGTAATTTTTACCTTCCAGACAATTTTTCACAAAACTCTCAAACTGAGATTTATTCCATTCAAAATAATGGTCAGAATGTCGCATATTCTCCTCATTATCAAAATAATGTACATTAAATTCGCTATTTGGCGTGGTTATAATTAACTTGTTGAAATTGAATGACAAACATTGTTTTACCAAACGTTTAGCTTCTTCAGGCGTGTTATGCTCAATAACCTCTGTTAGTAAAATATTTACAGGTTTATCGTATTTAAAATCAGATAAATCGCTAAAGAAAAATAAGTTTTCAGCATCGTATTTTTCTTTAAAATTTTCTACGATTTTTTGTACCTCAGGAGCGGTATCCACCGCAAAATAAGGATGGTTATAATTGTAATTTTTTCGCATAAATCTGCGGTAATATTTTAGTTCGCCACAACCAATATCTAAAATAGGAAAATCAAATTCTAACTGATTGACAGCAAAATCCATACGGCTTCCGTGTGTGTCTGAAAATTGGAATTCAATTTCAATGTTTTGTTTGCGGAAATACGCCTCAAACATCGGTTTGATTTCATTTAACTGGCGTTCACTTTTTACCGCTTTTTTAATGAACAGATAGAATACGAAATAAGGAACGTTATCAATGTTTGTTAAAATACGAGCATATTTTTGAGCAAAAGAATCATCAATGTACGTGAACTCTCCGTATTCGTTGGTGATATGAACAATTACGGCAATGAAACTCAGTAAATTGAAAGCCTCAAAAACATTATTTCCTTGTATGAAAAGGCTGACGTTATTTCCAATTAAAGGAGTGATTTTCACATTTTTGAAATATTTTTCCATCAAAAAATGTCCGTGTTTGTACCAAGAAGAATTGATGTACATATTTTTTACTTCAATGGTACATTCCTCTGTATCAACTTCTTGTTTGGTTTGATGCAGCCATTTGATGGATTGATTGAAATAGGTTTCTTTCTCTTGTAACAAATCTTTAAAAAGCTCATTACAAATGTGCAAAATAACAAGCGGAGAACAATAACTTTGAAAATCAATCTGGTTGCTTTCCTCAGGTAAATAGCTGTATCGTGTGTCTTGAAAAATAACATCGTAACGATTTGGATTTAAAGTATTTCCTATGATTTGTCCGTTACGTAATGATTTTGCGTAAATTCCGAAATCGGTGTTTGGGTTTTTGTTAAGGATGTCCAATAATTTCGGATTTTCTGATTGAATTTGTATAATCATTTTCTTGATGTTTAATTTAAAGAAGAGGAATTCCTTCTTCTGTTAATTTGACGATGCAAAATAAATATTGCGATACGCAATCTTTTTGCGTAGATAAAATAATTTTATATTTTTTCAATATTTTTTTGAAGAATATGTTAGAATATGAATTAAGATTTGTTGTAAGTAATTAATTTTGAAGATAATTATAAGGTAAAATCAGATTGGTTATTGTTTTATTTTAATGTTGATAATCAAATTTTTATAAAAATGTTGCATTTTTGTTATCAATAAATTGAAAAAATCAAAATAGTTTTTTTACATTTGTCAATTAGGATTATAAATTAATTACAAATGAATTTACACGAATATCAAGGAAAAGAGATACTTTCAAGTTTTGGCGTACGCGTGCAACGCGGAATCGTAGCTCAAAGCCCAAAAGAAGCGGTAGAAGCTGCAAAGCAACTAACAGCCGAAACCGGAACGCAATGGTATGTGGTTAAAGCTCAAATTCACGCAGGCGGACGCGGAAAGGGAGGCGGAGTAAAGTTAGCAAAGGGATTGCAAGAAGTTGAACCACTTGCACAGCAAATCATTGGTATGAATTTGGTTACGCCACAAACGCCACCGGAAGGGAAAAAAGTACATCAAGTGCTTATTGCTGAAGATGTTTATTATCCGGGAGAAAGCAAACCTGAAGAGTTTTATATGTCTGTTTTGCTCGACCGTTCCAAAGGAAAAAATATGATTATGTATTCAACTGAAGGCGGAATGGATATTGAAACAGTTGCCGAAGAAACTCCACATTTGATATTTACTGAAGAAATTGACCCAGCCGTAGGGTTGTTGCCTTTCCAAGCTCGCCAAATTGCTTTCAACTTGGGGCTTTCGGGTGATGCACACAAAGAGATGGTTAAATTTGTAACGGCATTGTACAATGCGTATGTTTCTTCCGATTCAAGCCTTTTTGAAATCAATCCCGTTTTAAAAACTTCTGACAATAAAATTTTAGCCGTAGATGCTAAAGTAACTCTTGATGATAATTCGCTTTACCGTCATAAAGATTATGCTGAGTTACGTGATTTACGCGAAGAAAATCCGATTGAAGTAGAAGCTAAAGCGGTAGGACTTAATTATGTAGCCTTAGAAGGAAATGTAGGATGTATGGTAAACGGAGCCGGACTTGCAATGGCAACAATGGATTTGATTAAGCAAGCGGGTGGTTCTCCAGCGAATTTCTTGGATGTTGGAGGAACTGCTGACGCCAAACGTGTAGAAACGGCTTTTCGTATCATTTTAAAAGACCCAAGTGTAAAAGCGATTTTAGTTAATATTTTTGGCGGAATTGTACGTTGTGACCGTGTCGCTCAAGGTATTGTAGATGCTTACAAAAATATGGGAGGAGAAATTACTGTACCTATTATTGTACGTTTGCAGGGAACCAATGCTGAAATAGCCAAAGAAATTATTGACAATTCAGGCTTAGCAGTGCATTCGGCAATTTTATTTCAAGAGGCAGCCGACAAAGTAAAAGAAGTACTGAAATAAGAAATCATTTTGTCAAATAAATTTTTAAGGATAGAGTTCATTCTTTATCCTTATTTTTTTGTGTTATTAGAAAAGTCAAATCAAGCAAAAGAGGATTAAATTCCAGAAAGTTATTTGTTAAAAAATGATTTGATTTTGAATTTTGATGTTGTGTCTTTATTTGTTTGAAAATCAAGTTTTTTGAATATCTCATATTGCTTAAATTTTAACACGTGCACTAAAATAAAATAGTTAAATAAAAAATATTGTTGAAAAAATAAATGTGATTTTCCATAAAACTTATATATTTGCACTTTGTCGTTATTGTATGCATAGGTATTTATATTACATAGCAATTCTTTTAGGGATGCAGGCAGTGACAGCCCAAACTCACGAAATAGGTGTTTTTTTGGGTGGCAGTAATCCTATTAGTGATGTTGGGAGAACACATTATGTACTTCCTAACAAGTTGGCTTTCGGAGGTTTGTATAAGTGGAATTTTCACGACAAAATGGCTTTGCGTTTGCAAGTAAGCACAACTAAGTTAACAGGTAAGGATAAACAATCTGATGTAGCGGGGAAAGCGAATCGGGGTTTTTCTTTTTCCAATAAAATAGTTGAAGCGAGTTTGGGAGCAGAGTATAATTTCTTCAAATTCAATATGCACAAACCACTGGACAGACCCATAACACCTTATCTATTCACGGGAATTTCCTACATTGAGCACGATGATTTGTACTTTGAAAGCTTATTGATAAGTTCGCAGGAAGCGAAAAAAACATCAAAAATATACAGCACTTGGGCACTTCCCGTTGTGCTTGGTGTAAAAGCAAAAATGGGAATATATTTTGTAGTGGCAGTTGAGGTAGGAACACGCTTTACTTTTACAAATAATTTGGATGGAAGTGCTCCTAAATATGGTGTTTCGTTTGGAAATGTTGCAACTAAAGATTACTATACATTTTCAGGCGTAACATTAACTTACACATTCGGAAGAACACCGTGTTATTGCAATTAGGATTAAAAAGAATATGGAAGAGATAACAAATTATCCTAAGCATCTTGCCATTATTATGGACGGTAATGGTCGTTGGGCAAAGAAGCAGGGAATGATGCGAATTTTTGGTCACGAAAATGCAATGAAAGCAGTGAGGCAAACAGTGGAATATTGTGTAGAAAACAATATTGGCTATCTTACCTTATATGCTTTTTCTACAGAGAATTGGAATCGTCCTGCCATTGAGGTAAATGCCTTGATGGAGCTTTTGGTTAAATTCTTAAAAAAGGAATCGAAATCTTTAAATGAAAACAATATTCGTTTAAAAACAATAGGAAGATTAGAGCTTTTTCCTAAAAAAGCGAAAGAAACATTATTAGAAACAATTGATAAACTGAAGAATAACACGGGGCTGACACTCACTTTGGCTTTAGGTTACGGAGCTCGGGAAGAGCTTTCTACGGCTATAAAAAATATAGCTACGGATGTGAAAAATCAAGTTATTTCTGAAGAAAATATAAATGAATCTGTAATTAATTCATATCTTTACACTCACGATTTGCCAGATGTGGACTTGCTCATCAGAACAAGCGGTGAATATCGCATCAGTAACTTTTTATTGTGGCAAATTGCGTATGCCGAATTGTATTTTACGGATGTACTTTGGCCTGATTTTAATAAAAATCACCTGAATGAGGCGATATTAAATTATCAAAAAAGAGAAAGAAGATTTGGAAAAACAAGCGAACAACTTAAGTAAACGTATGTCATTGAAGAAATATTTATTTATAGCATTGTCTGCAATAGTAGGACTTGTAAATGCTCAAGAGGAAGAGAGATTATCAATAGAGAATGGGAAAAAATATATTATCGGAGGAATTGAGGTAACAGGTTCAAAACGTTACAATGCACAAACTATTTTGACTACTTCAGGGCTGAGAGTGGGTGATGAAATTATTATTCCGGGTGAAAAATTTAGTGCCATAATCCACAAATTATGGGGATACAAGTTGTTTAGTGACGTAAATATTTATATCCAACGAATTGAGGGAGATAAAGCATTTTTGGAACTTGCCATTAAGGAAATTCCGTCTCTTATTGAAGCAAAAGTAACCGGAATTCGTGAGAAAAAAGCTGAGGAAATTATAAAAAATGCCAATTTAAAGAAAGGAACAAAAGTAAACGAGAGTTTCATTGCGGATACCAAAAATTATATTGTCAATAAATATCGAAAAGAAGGATATTTGAATACGAAAGTAACTATTGATACTAAGGTAGATACCACAGATGCCAACGGAGTGAATATGCTGGTTCATATTGACAAAGGAAATAAAGTAAAGGTAGATAAAATTACGTTTGCTGGTAATGAGAAATTTTCTGATAAAAAACTTCGCAGAAAGCTCAAAAATACGAAACAACGTACTTTTGGTCGTTTTTGGAAACGTTCAAAATATGTAGCTAAGGACTATGATGAAGATTTAGTATCGTTGGTTGATTTTTACAAAGAAAATGGATATCGTGATGCTCGAGTTGTAAGTGATACATTAACCTATGATGCTGAAGGTAATGTAAATCTGAACATTGCTTTGGAGGAAGGGCACAGATATTACTTTGGAGATATTCGTTTTTTAGGAAACTCAGTGTATAATGACCGTATTTTACACCAAATTTTAGGCATCAAAAAAGGAGATGTTTATAATGGGGTTCATCTTAAAAAACGTATTCAAGACCCAACAAAGCCTGATTCAGAGGATATAGCAAATTTGTATCAAAATAGTGGTTATCTGTTTTCTCAGATTGTTCCTGTAGAAACTTCTGTGGTAAATGATACAATTAATTTTGAGATACGTGTGGTGGAAGGAAAACCAGCATATTTTAATAATATCACAGTTATTGGTAACCAACGCACGAATGACCACGTAATTTTCCGTGAGTTACGTACTCGTCCGGGATATTTGTATAACAAAGACGCTGTGGTTCGTACAGTTCGTGAATTAGGTCAGTTGCAACTTTTTGATGCTCAGAATATTATTCCTGATTTGAAAAATGCAGATCCTAATGCAGGTACAGTAGATGTTGAATATAATTTAACAGAGACAGGCTCTAGCCAAATACAACTACAAGGTGGTTATGGAGGAGGTTCTTTCATTGGTACATTAGCATTGGTTTTCAATAACTTTTCGATCAGAAATATTTTCAACAAGAAGGCTTATGATAAAATGCCAATTCCAATGGGTGATGGACAGAATTTATCTCTTAACATACAAGCTAGTAGATATTACAGAACGTACGGATTCTCATTTATGGAGCCTTGGTTTGGAGGAAAACAGCCTGTGCAATTTTCAGTTTCATTCAATCGTACAGAGCAATTTGGATATGATTACCGAACTTTTGATGTGGACAGAAGTAAAAGAGTTTTCATCACGGGAGCAAGTGTAGGATTGGCAAAACGTCTCAGAGTACCTGATGATTACTTCCAGATTTCGCACGCTTTGAGCTACCAGCATTATGATTTAAGAAATTATTCTTTAGGGTTGTTTACCTTCAACGAAGGAGAATCTAACTCTTTGGCATATACGGTTGCTCTCTCAAGAAACTCAAGCGGACCAAATCCAATTTTCCCGATGTCGGGTAGTAGTTTTTCAATCAGTGCAAAGGTAACGCCACCATACTCGTTATTTAATAATGTGGATTATAAATCGTTATCTGCTGAAAGTTTACAGGCAGAAGCTGACAGAGATGTTGCAAAAATGGCAGAAATCGATCAAAAACGTTTCCATTGGTTGGAATTTTACAAAATAAAACTTAACGGAACTTGGTACACAAATATTTATGACAAATTGGTATTGAAGTTCGGGGCAGATTTTGGATATTTAGGTGCATACAATAAAGATAGAGGAATCGTACCTTTTGAAAGATTCTTTATGGGAGGTGATGGTTTGGGATATTATTCAATGGACGGACGAGACAACATCCAAATGCGTGGATATACGAATTATTCGCTTTCATCACCTGATGGAGAAAATATTTATAACAAATTTTCTTTGGAGTTGCGTTACCCAATTACGTTAAAGCCAATGGCGTCAATTTATGGTTTAGCCTTTGCTGAGGGAGGAGGAACTTACTCAGGTTTTTCAAATTTTAATCCTTTCCAAATCAAGCGTTCGGCAGGATTGGGCTTGCGATTGTTTATGCCTCAATTTGGTATGTTAGGAATTGATTTTGGTTATGGTTTTGATAAGCCGTTAAACTCAAATACCAATGGCGGTTGGCAAACTCATTTCATTTTTGGACAGCAATTCTAAAAATTTGGCACGATATTTTCTATGCAATAAAAACGGAAGAACACGTAAAAGTTTTTTAGCTATGATAAAACTAAAACATATCTTGCTTTCGGGCTTGTTTTTAATAACAAGTTTTATATTCGCTCAAAAAGGGGTTAAGATTGGCTATGTGGATATGGATTTTATTTTGTCAAATTTGGAGGAATATAAGGTAGCTAATGAACAATTTGCCTTGCAAGTAAATGGCTGGCAACTTGAAATAGAAAAACGCCAAAAGCAAATTCAAGATGAAAAAGATAAGCTGGAAGCTGAAAAATCATTGCTAACGGCTGAACTCATCAAAGATAAGCAACAAGAAATAGATTTGCTTGAACACAATTTGAATGCTTATAAAGAGCAAAAGTTTGGAGCTGAAAAAGGTGAGTATGTTACTCAAAAATTTATGTTAGCCAAACCAATTCAAGACCAAGTATTTAATATTGTTCAAGAAATAGGGAAGCTCAGAAAATATGATATGATTTTTGAGAAAAGTGAAGTTTCGATGCTTTATTCAAACAATCAGCATAATTTAACCAATGTTGTACTTCGCATTTTAAGGCGAAAAGACAATGCGGAGGACAGAAATAAAGAAATAGGAGAGCTTCTAAAAGAAAGTTATGATTTTGAGTTTGTTGATGAACGAACAAAAAAACGCAAAGAATTAGAACAAGAAAAGGAAAGGAAAAAAGCCGAGTACGAAAAGGAAAAACAAAAACGTATAGAAGAAACACAACGCAAACGAGCAGAAGAACAAGCTCAAAAAGAGAAAGAAAAAGCTGAACGCCAGCAAAAACAACAAGAAGCAAAACAAAAAAAGAATAAATAGAGTACTAACATTAATAATTTATAAACACAAAGTAAGATGATGAGAAATTTTAAAACAATTATGATTGCGTTGGCTCTTGTTTTAGGAGCAACATCAATGGCTACTGCACAAAACAAAATAGCCCACATCGATACACAAAAACTTTTAGAGGAAATGCCTGAAAGAAAATCGGCTGAAGCTCAGTTGAAAAAATTACAACAAACGTATGAGGCTGATTTTCAAGCATCTATCAAAGAGCTTCAAACTAAAGCTCAAGCGTATCAAAATGAAGCGGCTGCTTTAACAGAAGCTCAATTGAAAGCAAGAGAATCAGAATTCCTTAAAAAATCAGAAGAACTTCAAACAATGGAGAACAATCTGCGTCAGGCACAGCAAACAGCTTCTATGACAATTCAGAAAAAACAACAAGAATTGATTGAGCCAATTTTGAAAAAAGTAAGAGCTGCTGTTGAAAAAGTTGCTGCTGCACAAGGAATTCAATACGTTTTGGATTCAAGCAATGGTTCAGGAGTGATTGTAGCTAAAGGAACTGATTTGTATAGTGCAGTAAAAAAAGAATTAGGATTTTAATTGTCCATAATATACAAATAATTTTAGTTAAAAGTGTTCGTGTTTTGCGGGCACTTTTTTATTTTTGTATTATGATTAATAAAGAAAAGCCAATAGGATTATTTGATTCAGGGGTAGGAGGAACCACTATTTGGAAGGAAATAGTAAAACTTATGCCTTATGAAAATACATTGTTTCTTGCAGATAATAAAAATGCTCCGTATGGAGGAAAAACGAAAGAAGAAATTATCGTTTTATGTGAAAGAAATACGGAATTTCTGCTGGAAAACAAAGTTAAAATCATTGTAGTTGCTTGTAATACAGGAACAACAAATGCAATCTCACATTTGCGTTCCAAATACAAGGATATTTCTTTCATAGGTATAGAGCCAGCTATTAAGCCCGCTGGATTACAAAGTGTTACCAAAAAAGTTGGTGTTTTGGCAACTAAAGGGACACTTTCAAGTGAATTATTTATGAAAACAAGTAATGATTTGATTAAAAAAGAGGGAATTCAAATCGTTGAAAAAATAGGCGAGGGGTTGGTTAATCTTATTGAAAAGGGACAAATCGAAAGCCCTGAAATATTTGAGTTATTGAAAAAATATTTACTTCCTATGGCGGAAGAAAACATAGATTATCTTGTGCTTGGTTGCACACATTACCCGTATTTATTGCCTCAAATACAAAAGATTATCCCAGAGAATATAAAAGTGATAGATTCAGGATATGCTGTTGCGAAGCAGACAAAAAACGTACTTTCACAGAGTAATCTGTTAAACGATAGCCAAAGAAAACCCCATCACATTTGGTTTAGTAATGGGAATTTATCTGTTTTGCAACAATTTGCTCCTAATATTGATAATTTAAAACTTCAACAGATTTAAAAATCAATCTGCCCGAAATCATCTCCGTCACTTGATTGTTCATCTTTTTTACAATCAACGGGGATTTCCATATTTTGAGGAGAAGGAAAAGCGGCTTTTGATATGCTCAATTCTTTGTCTTCATAACACTTTTTCATATAATATCCCCAAATGGGTAGTGCCATTGTTGCTCCTTGTCCGTAGCTAGTACCTTTAAAATGTACAGCTCGGTCTTCGCCACCTACCCAAACTCCTGTAACCAAATTCGGAACCATTCCCATAAACCACCCATCACTATTATTTTGAGTTGTTCCCGTTTTTCCTGCAATTGGATTTGTAAATGCGTACGGATAACCTGTCATTACATTTTTGTACAAACTGTTATAAGAATCAGCTCCTTTGGTTCTGAGCCTTGCTCCCGAACCATATTGCGTAACTCCTTCCATCAGATTTACAACAGCACGAGCCACATCAGCACTTACAACATCGTGAGTTTCAGGAGTATTTTCAAACAGAACGGTTCCGTTTTTATCTTCAATACGGGTTACCAAAATAGGTTTGACATATACGCCTTCGTTGGCAAATGTGCCATAAGCTCCTACCATTTCGTAAACTGTAGCATCAGAAGTACCCAAAGCAATTGAAGGCATTTCCGGAATTTCAGAGGTAATTCCTAAATTTCTAACCATATTAATTACAGGAACAGGACCCACTTTATCCATCAGATTGACTGTAATGGAATTGACTGAATTTGCCAGAGCATACTTTAGTGTCATCATTTTACCCGAGAACTTCCCGTTGGAATTCTTAGGACACCAAGCAGTTATGTTTTGATATTTTCCTTCTTCGATACAAGTTTGAATATCAGGTAATTCGTAGCAAGGAGAATAATGTAATTGATCGATTGCAGTTGCATAAACAAAGGGCTTGAATGTAGAACCGGTTTGTCTGGCACCTTGAATCACTTGGTCATATTGGAAATGCTTGTAGTTGATGCCTCCTACCCAAGCTTTTATGTGTCCCGTTTGTGGTTCCATTGACATCATTCCTGTACGCAAAAAAGCTTTATAGTAAAGAATGGAATCTTTCGGGGTCATAATTGTGTCTTTTTCGCCTGCCCACGAAAAGATTCTCATTTCCGCTTTTTTCTCAAAAGATTCTTTGATTTCTTTTTCAGAATATCCCAAAGATTTCATTTTTCTCCAGCGTTCAGAATGCTTCATCGCTCTTGATATCAAGGTGTTGAATTCATCTTTGGAAATATCTAAAAACGGATAAGTTTTATTTTTAGTAGGATTATTTTCTGCATCAAAAGCTTTTTGAAGTCGCATCATATGTTCTCTCACAGCCATTTCTGCATAGGTTTGCATTTTTGAGTCTATGGTTGTGTAAACTTTCATTCCGTCTAAGTACAGATTGTGTTTTGAGCCGTCTGGTTTAGGATTTTTTTCAATCCAATCTCTCATATATGAACGCAAATATTCACGGAAATAGGTAGCAATCCCTTCATTGTGGCTTTCGGGCGTAAAGTTAATTTTCAGAGGAATTTGTTGTAAAGAGTCTCTAACTTTGTTGCTAATGTAATTATTTTTAGCCATTTGCGAGAGAACTACATTCCTACGATTGGTAACCCCTTTTGGATTTCGCACCGGATTGTAAAGAGAAGAATTTTTAAACATTCCCACCAACACAGCACTTTCTTCAATTAATAAATCTTGTGGTTCTTTATCAAAAAAGATACGTGATGCGGAACGGATTCCATCTGCTTGATAACCAAAATCATATATATTGAAGTACATTGTCAGAATTTCTTCTTTGGTGTATTGAGTTTCCAAACGTGTGGAAATAACCCACTCTTTAATTTTCTGAGTATAACGCTCCAATCCGCGAGCTTTTGTTCCGTGAAATAGCTGTTTTGCAAGCTGTTGTGTTATTGTTGAAGCTCCACCTTTGCTTCCTAAAAAGGCAATGGCACGCAATGTTCCTCGAGCATCAATTCCAGAATGTTCGTAAAAACGTTCGTCTTCGGTGGCTACCAATGCGTCAACCAAATGTTTTGGTAAATCCTTGTATTTCACAGGGGTACGGTTGTCATCCAAGTAAAATTTACCTAACGTTTTTCCGTCTGAACTAACTATTTCTGTGGCTAAATTTGTTTCAGGGTTTTCAAGTCTTTTAAAATCAGGCATTTCTCCTAAAAATCCCCAAGAAGCAAACATAAATAAAAGTAGCACGAATATTACACCACCAGCAAATATCCGCCAAAACCATTTTACAAAAAAGTTTTTATTTTTTTTGATATTATTTGTATCTTTTACCATAAATATTTGAATATCAATTTTTTGATTTTTATAGATTTAATTGGCTTTTTCTATGCGTAAACCTACTTCTGTAATTCCTTCCAAAAGCTCAATCCCTTCATTTTCACCAATTTTTCGCATTGCTTGTTCTATTTTTATGGTGTATTTTCCGGTTGAAGGAAAGTTGAAATTTTCTTTATACCATAATTTACTTTCTTTAATAGCAGAAAAGCCATAGCCAAGCCACTCACCCTCAGGAGTTGCCATTTCGTATTGTAAAGTATCTACGATTACCTTGTTATTAGGTTGTTCTAATTTTGTGATTATGAATAAGTTACTAAATTCGTACTTTTCATCATTACGTAACATTATGAACAGATTTTTCTTAGTAATTGTGTCCGTTTGCTCAAGTTGAAATAGAATAGGTTTTCCCTTTTCCCAACCATTAGAAAGAGAAATATATTGGCTGTATTCAACATTATCATTGCAACCTGTTAGAAAAATAAGTATAAATAATATTTTTAAAAATCTCATTTTTAGGGTTTTAATCAATTTTTAAGAAATCGCTAAAAGAATAGAATTATTTTTCTTTGTTTGTATTGTTTCTATTGTTTGGTCTCTTTTTGGTATTTGGCTTCTTTGATTCGTTTGTGTTTTTTAAATTTTTTTGAGTATTTTCTTTATGAGGGTTTGGCTGTTTTTGTTCTTTCACATTTTTAGGGAGATTATTCTGGCTTTCTCCTTTCTGTTGATTTGGATTTTTCGCCTGTTTTTGATTTTTTGGGCTTTTTTTACCTTTTTTTCGTTTATTGGCTTTGTCAAATCGGGTGATATCTTCCTCAAACATTTCCTTATTGTTATCGCTACTCAAAGTATCTGACATCCCAACTCCGTCACTTACAATGGCATAGCCATCCAAAGAGGTTACTTTCTGATTTTTTTCGTTCATAGTGATAATTTCTTTAACACTATCAACGGAAATTTTATACCAATTTATCGGGTCATCATCGTATGTGAACCACATAAATCGTTTGAAAATATCTATCTTTTGGCAACTTGCTCTTCCTTTTTCTGTTATGAGTTTGACTTCTGTTTTTGGGAAATCCTGTAAAGCATCAAGATAGGTATCTAATTCAAAGTTGATGCAACATTTCAGTTTCCCACATTGCCCAGCCAATTTTTGAGGATTTAATGAAAGTTGCTGATAACGAGCAGCTGCCGTAGTTACTGTTCTGAAGTCAGTTAGCCAAGTGGAACAGCAAAGCTCTCGTCCGCACGAACCAATTCCGCCCAAGCGAGCTGCTTCCTGACGAAACCCAATTTGTCGCATTTCTATCCGAACAGAAAAAACTCGAGCCATATCCTTTATCAACTGACGAAAATCAACACGTCCTTCAGCCGTATAATAAAAGGTAGCTTTTGAGCCATCTCCTTGAAATTCAACATCTGATATTTTCATTTCCAACCCCAGAGCAATAGCCAGCTCACGTGATTGTTTTTGAACGGCTTCTTCCTTGTTCCGTGCTTCCTGCCAAATGTCAATATCTTTTTGATTTGCTTTGCGATATATCTTTGGAACGTCATCACTTTTCCAATCAATCCGATGCTTCTTCATTTGCAAGCGAACTAATTCTCCTACTAATGTAATAACGCCTACATCGTGTCCGGAATTCGCTTCAGTAGCAACAACATCGCCTATTTGTAGAGGAATATTTTCACTATTTCTGAAATATTCTTTTCGGCTGTTTTTAAAACGTACTTCTACACAATCGAATTGTTTTTGTCCACCGGGCATTTGTGTGTTTGAAAGCCAATCAAAAACGGCTAATTTACCGCTTCCGCAGCCCCCTGTTCCGCAATTACCTGTTCCACAGCCTCCTTTTTTATTTTTTGTTGTGCAATTATTGCAACTCATCCTTGTAATTCTATATTTTTTGCAAGAGATTGATAAAAAAATATGCTTTATCTCTTGTTTTATTAAGTTAGTTAAAATTGTATAATTGTTAGTTTTTCTTCTCAATGAAAGAACTTCAAACTGCAAAAATACATTTTTTATTTTACTTATAATAATAAGATAATAGGTTTTTATGTTGTTTTGTATTGAATAAGAATGGGAAGCAGCAAATTTTTTACCGTAGAAGATGATTATTTTTTTGAAAAAATGAATGTTAAAAGTAATTCAGAATTATTTTAAATAGAAAAAATGTTATATCTTTGTCCGAAATTAAATTAATATTCGTATGAAAAAAGTATTTTTAGTGGCTCTTATGGGAGCGTTTGTTGTATCGTGTGGTAATACAGAAACTAAGAAAAATGAATCGAGTTCTTCAATGGAAGCAACTCACAACCACGACCATTCAATGCAAGAGCAAAAGCCGGCAGCAACAGAACAAAAAGTTGAAGATGGTGCAATTGTATTGGAAAGTACCGACCAAATGACCTTCAGTACAAATGAAATCAGAGTAAAAGCAGGTGAGAAAGTTACTTTGACATTGAAACACGTTGGTAAAATGCCAGTAGAAGTTATGGGACACAATTTCGTGTTATTGAAACAAGGAACTGACCTTGCTGCTTTTGCAGGAAAAGCGATGAATGCAAAAGCCACAGATTATGTGCCTGCTGGAAGTGAAGAAGTTATCGCTCATACCAAAATGATTGGTGGAGGTGAGTCAACAACAATTACATTTGATGCTCCCGAGAAAGGAACTTATGATTTTATGTGTTCATTCCCTGGGCATTATGCAATTATGAAAGGGAAATTCATCGTTGAATAAAAATAATAAGTAATTTATTATCTACGTTAGGCTATCCTGCTTTTTGGGTAGCCTTTTTGTTTTAAATTAATTTTTCGTACTTTTGCAAAACCTGATGAGTGGGGTTTCTCAATAAAAAGATAAAGAGTAAAGGAGTAAAACTATGAAGGTTAGGATTTTCTATCTGAAGAAAAATAAAAAATACAATTACACGCCTCGATATTATGAGGGTAAGGATTTGGGAAATCCGTATGAGTTTGATTCACGCATACGAAAAGACCGTGAAACGCAAACCAACCATTTTACTGTAGAATGGCAAGATATCCGAAAAGAGAGCCGTAATCGTAAAAATAGAGAAATCAACAAAACTTTTTTGGTAGTTTTGGCTATACTTATTTTTTTAGCACTCTATCTTCTTGATTTTGATTTATCAATATTTAAAAAGTAACAGAAAAAGAGTCTTTTATTTGAAAGTTTTGAGAACAATTTAAGTAATGTTTTTTAGCTTTCTGACTTCAATATATGACAGATATAATTCGCTTATTACCAGATCACGTAGCTAATCAAATTGCAGCAGGAGAAGTGATTCAGCGTCCTGCTTCGGCTGTGAAAGAATTGCTTGAAAATGCCATTGATGCCAAAGCTACAGAAATTAAACTTATCATTAAAGACGCAGGTAAAACCTTAGTGCAAGTTATTGATAATGGTATTGGTATGAGCGTTACAGATGCTCGTTTGGCTTTTGAGCGTCACGCAACTTCAAAAATTCAAAAAGCAGAAGATTTATTCCACTTACAAACAAAAGGATTTAGAGGTGAGGCTTTGGCTTCAATTGCTGCGATTGCTCACGTAGAGCTAATTACAAAACGCCCGTCTGATGAATTGGGAACGGAACTTCGTATTGAAGGAAGCAAAGTTACTTATCAGGAACCTTGCGTAACTGCCAACGGAACGTCCATCGCGATGAAAAATCTGTTTTTTAACATTCCCGCTCGTCGGAATTTTTTAAAATCTGATTCTGTGGAACTTCGGCACGTGTTAGATGAATTTCACAGAGTTGCATTGGCTCATCCAAATATCCATTTCTATTTTTATAACAATGGAAGTGAGCTGTTTAACTTGCCCGTTGCAAATTTTAGGCAACGGATAGTTCACATATTTGGGGCTAAAACAAATGAAAAATTAGTTCCTGTTGAGGAAGAAACTCCTATACTGAAAATCAGCGGATTTATTGTAAAACCCGAATATATCACAAAAAGTAAATCATTACAATTTTTGATGGTTAATCATCGTTTTGTGAAAAGTAGATACTTAAATCACGCAATTACAACGGCTTATGAAGGTTTGATTAACAATCAGCAGCAACCCGATTATTTCATTCAGCTTGAGGTTGACCCGTCTTCCATTGATATTAACATTCATCCTACGAAAACTGAGGTTAAATTTGAGGATGAACACAGTATTTATGCTCTTTTAAAATCGGCAGTAAAGCACAGTTTGGGACAATTTAATATTGCTCCGACGCTTGATTTTAACAGAGATGCTTCTTTTGATATTCCGTACAATTACAAGGATAAAGAACCTATTTTTCCGAAAATAGAAATAGACCCTGATTTTAATCCTTTTAAGGAAGAAATAAAGTCAAAATCATCATATTCAAATAGTTATTCACATCAATCAAAAAAGCAACCTGCTTGGGAAAGTCTGTACTCGGAAATAGATTCCGGATTGAATAATTTTGAACCTCAAGTGATTGAAAGTAAACTATTTGATGCTGAACCTCAAATATTACAAACCGGAAAAAAAATCATTTCCTTTGGGCGGAAGTACCTCGTAACGACATTGGGCGGAGAATTAATTGTAGTTAATGTTCATCGAGCTCATCAACGTGTTTTGTATGAGGAATTTCTAAAAACCTTACAATCAAGTAGCACGGCAAGCCAGCAATTAATGTTTCCTATTGAACTTTCTTTTTCAAAGCCCGAAATTGAAAGTATTTTAAAATTGAAACAATTTTTTGAGGATATCGGATTTATAATTGATATTGAAGTAGATAAAGTGATTCTGACCGGAATTCCGCTTCATATTTCGGATAGTCAAATACCAGAGGTTTTTTCGGAAATAGTACAACAACATATTGAAAATGTATATGGAGGAGAAAACTCTCAAAAAGAAGCATTTGCAAAAAGTATTTCTAAAAATTTGGCTGTAAAAACAGGGCAAACTCTAACAGAGGAAGAGCAAGAAACTTTACTGAATAATTTGTTTGCTTGTGAAGAAAGTTTAACTTCGCCCTTTGGAAAACGAATTTACAGCACATTTTCATTAGTTGATATTGATAAATATTTTTAATTTTAAAAAATTATGGAACGCATAACGCAGACAGTCAAGCACTTGGTAATAATAAATGCTATTTTCTTTGTTGTTGTAAAATATAATCTTATACCAAGCCTAAATCTGGAGGAAATAACTCCTATCTATTTCTTTGAAAATCCGCAATTTAATTGGTGGCAAGTTATTTCCCATATGTTTATGCACGGAGATTGGGCACATTTATTTTTCAATATGTATGCACTTTGGGCTTTTGGAAGTCCGTTGGAACATATCTGGGGAAGAAATAAGTTTTTGTTTTTTTACCTTTCCTGCGGAATTGGAGCTGCACTGATACATTCTGGCGTAAATTATTATTATTTCCAACAAGGTCTTCAGGCTTTGGAAGAGACTGGATTTTCTGCCGAAATGGTAAAAAGTATTTTAGCTGAAGGTAAATATAACACCGCTTGGGAACAAATCATTTCAAAAAGCACTTTTGATGATATGATGTCAGCGTATTTCACACCAGCGGTTGGGGCTTCAGGAGCGATTTACGGTATTTTAGCGGCATTTGCAATGATGTTTCCTGATGCTAAATTGATGCTTTTCTTCGTTCCTTATCCTATAAAAGCAAAATATTTTATCCCGATTTTGGTGGCATTGGACTTATTTTCAGGAGTTACAGGATTTTCTGTTTTCGGCGGAAATATCGCACACTTTGCTCACGTGGGAGGAGCTTTAATGGGCTTTTTGATGATGTGGTACTGGAGAAAAAAATCGTTTGACCAAAATCGCTGGGATAGAAGATAATTAATAAATTATTTTACTTCTTTTTATAAAATATAAGATAAATCAGTTTATGCAATTTTTTTCAGAAGAAGAAAATTATTCTGTTTCGAAATTCGAGTCAATGTTACAACAAAATCACATTTTGTTTTTTGATGTTGATGAATTTGAAGAAATTATTGAATATTATTTGGAATTAGGAAAAATGAGTAAAGCCAAGCACGCGTTGCAAATTGGCTTGAATCAGCATCCTTCGGCTATATCATTGAAACTCTTGCAAGTAGAAGTGATGATTTTTGAAGATGAATTGCAACAAGCATCACTTATTCTTAACGAATTGGAATTGCTTGAACCTTCAAATTCAGAAGTTTACGTACAGAAGGCAAATCTATATTCCAAACTTAATCAACACGAAAAGGCAATTGATTTGTTAAAATTCGCACTTCCGTTAGCTGATGATTTAGTAGATGTTTATTCGCTCATAGCAATGGAATATCTTTTTATAGAAAATTATCAAGAAGCGAAAAAATACTTCAAAAAGTGTTTATCGGAAGATATTGAGGATTATATGTCATTACAACAATTGCTTTTCTGCTATGATATTTTAGAAGAAAACGATGAAGCAATTGCTTTTTTGAATTCATATTTAGATAAAAACCCGTATTGCGAGGTGGCGTGGCACTATTTGGGGAAACAACATTTGGCAAAAGAGGAATTAAAGGAGGCGTTGCGATGTTTTGATTTTGCTATAATAAGCGACGATACTTTCACGGGAGCTTATTTTGAAAAAGCTAAAGTGCTGGAAAGACTTGAAAATTATCAGAAAGCCATTGAAAATTATAAGATTACGCTTACATTAGATGATGCTTCTCCTTTGGTATATCTGCATATTGGGCGTTGTTTTGAGAAAATGAATGATGATGCCACCGCCGAACAATATTATTTTAAAGCAGTGCACGAAGACCCTCAATTGAGTAAATCTTGGCTTACATTGGCTGAATTTTACTATCTCAGAGGGAATCATTCCAAAGCTTTGAAGTATATAAATAAGGTGTTGCTTCTTGAGGATAATAATCCGTATTATTGGCGTCGTTGTGCCGAGATTAATTTCTGTTTGCAAGATTATGAGCGGGCAGAATATGCTTTTAGTCAGGCAGTTGAGTTTGGTGATTATTCATTAAATACGTTGATTAATTGGACGGATTTGCTGTTATTAAATGAAAACTATGCCAAAGCCTTATCTGTTGCCTCAGATACGATGCGTATTTTTCCTGATGACGTAACTACTTTCTATCGTTTGTCAATTGCTTTTGCCGGTATTGAAAATTTCTCGGAATCAGAACGTTATTTGAAACTTGCCTTTGAAAAAGGAAAAGAATGGATTGCTTTTTTCGATAAAAAATTTCCGGCTTTTTTTAGTTTGGACTTTGTAAAAGAAATAATGAAGAAAAACTAAAAATGCGATATTTCATAGAATTTTCATACAACGGGAAAAATTATCACGGATGGCAGAATCAACCGCATTCGGTTAGTGTTCAGGAAGTTTTGGAGAAAAGTTTGAGTACGCTTTTGAGAACAAAAATAGAAATCGTTGGGGCAGGACGAACCGATAGTGGAGTACACGCCTTACAAATGTTTGCTCACTTTGATGTTGAAAAACCGATTGATAACCAGTTGGTTTATAAATTGAATGCGTTTTTGCCTAAAGATATTGCGATTCATAAAATTCATCGTGTGAAAGATGATGCACACGCTCGATTTGATGCCATAAAAAGAACTTATGAATATCATATTTGTACAAAGAAAGACGCATTTCGTTATGAATCAAGTATGTATGTAAATCTTCCGTTAGATGTACAAAAGATGGAAGAGGCAGCAAAAATCCTTTTTGAGTATGTTGATTTTCAGTGTTTTTCAAAGTCAAATACGGATGTAAGAACGTATAATTGTAAAATTTACGAGGCTTTTTGGAGACAAGAAGAGTCGCTTTTAATTTTCACGATTTCGGCAGACCGTTTTTTGCGAAATATGGTACGAGCCATCGTAGGAACGCTGGTTGATATAGGCTTAGGAAAGAAATCTATCGTTGATTTTCAGAAGATTATTGAAAGTAAAAATCGTTGTAAGGCAGGTGCTTCCGTGCCTGCTTGTGGTCTTTTTTTGAAGAAAGTGGAATATCCTGAAAATATTTTTATAGCAAACGATTAATTATCAAAAACTTTCATAGCCTCATTATAGCTACTTTCAAAGGCTAAAAGATTTAATTGAGCTGAAATCTTCTCCTTCTGAAGATAGGAAATTAGCTTTTCGGTAGGCATATTCCCGACAAGTTCGTCTTTTGCCATTGGGCAACCTCCATAACCACGAATAGCTCCATCGAAACGCAAACATCCTGATTTATAGGCGTTATCTACTTTTTCAAACCAATTATTAGCCAATGTGTGAAAATGAGCTCCAAATTCTACATCTGGATATTTTGGAATCAGGTATGAAAATAAGTTAGCAATCACTTTGCCGGTAGCATTTCCTACGGTATCGGAAAGCGAGATGATTTTAATGTCTTTCCGGATGAGTTTTTCAACCCATTTTTCTACAATTTCTTCATTCCAAGGGTCACCATAAGGATTCCCAAAACCCATAGAAAGATAAACAACTAATTCTTTCCCGTGTTTTTCAGTTTGATTTTTGATATAATCCAAAGTTATGAGGCTTTCAGCTATGGTTTTGTGTGTGTTACGCATCTGGAAATTTTCTGAAATGGAAAACGGATAGCCCAGATAATCAATTTGTTGGAAGGATAAAGCCTCATCGGCACCTCGCTCGTTAGCGATGATGGCGAGTAATTTGCTCTTGGTTTTGCTTAGGTCTAATTTTTCAAGAACTTGTGATGTGTCCGCCATTTGCGGAATAGCCTTGGGCGATACGAAACTTCCAAAATCAATAGTGTCAAATCCCACATTTAGAAGCGATTGTATATAATCTATTTTCTTTTCTGTGGGAATGAATTTTTTGAATCCCTGCATTGCATCACGTGGGCATTCAATTATTTTTACACTATTTTTTTTAGAATTTTCCATTGGTTTTGATTAAATTATCAATGAAATCATCTGTGATATCATTCATAGAGTGGATTAACAAATCGGATTTTGAAAGGTCTTGATTTCCTGAATTTGGATTTTTGAATCCAATACAATTCATTCCCGCACTTTTGGCGGCTTGCACACCGTTTTTGCTATCTTCAAGTACCCAAAAGTTTTCAGGTTCAGCCTGATACCATTTAGCTACCTTGAGGAAAATCTCGGGAAAAGGCTTGCTAAATCTCACATCATCGCCACTGATAATTACGTCGAAAAAATGGCTGATGTTTATCTTTTTTGTGAAATAATCAATTAATTTTCGGGAAGAAGAAGACGCCAAAGCCAGTGAAAATCCGTGATTTTTTAACTTTTCTATGACATTTTTAACTCCTTGTACTTCAGTAACTTCTATTTCTTCAAATCGTTCGTAAAAATAACTTCGGTGAAATTGCAATAATTCTTCAGCCTGCTCGGAACGATTGGCATCGTGTTTTATTTTTTCCCACATAGGAATTGCAGACATTCCTGTCAGAGTTTCTTCGATGTAGCTTTTAGGGAACGGAATTTCAAGTTGTTGAAAAACTTCGTGAATGATTTGACAATGCATCGGCTCACTATCCACCAGCACTCCGTCCATATCAAAAATAAAATATTTCGGATTCATTTTTCTGTAATGTTTCAGAGCCAAAAGTAGTATTTTATTTAATGATTAACAAATTGCAAAAATCATAACTTCACAGTTCTCAAACGCAAAGCATTGGCTATCACACTTACCGAACTGAAACTCATTGCCAAAGCTCCTAACATTGGTGAGAGCAAAATTCCGAAAAAGGGAAACAAAATTCCCGCTGCGACAGGAACCCCAATGGTGTTGTAAATCATTGCAAAGAATAAATTTTGTTTAATATTCTTCACCACGGAATGACTTAGTTTTTTGACCTTTACAATTCCGCTTAGGTCGCCTTTTACCAGCGTAATTCCGGCACTTTGTATGGCTATGTCGGTGCCTGTACCCATTGCAATCCCTACATTGGCTTGTGCAAGAGCGGGAGCGTCATTGATTCCGTCGCCTGCCATTGCTACAATCTTCCCTTGTTGTTGTAGTTTTTCCACCTCGTTTTGCTTATCTTGCGGTAACATTCCGGCTTTGTAGTTTTTCAGACCGATTTGGTCGGCTACAGCCTTCGCCGTGAACGGATTGTCGCCCGTCAGCATTATAATTTCTATTCCGAGTGCTTGCAGATTTTTCAAGGCTTCCGTCGTGGTTGTTTTGATGGGATCGGAGATGACCACAGCCGCGATAATTTCCTTGTTTTCAACTAAAAAAGAGATTGTTTTGCCTTTCTGTTGTTCTTGTTTGACCTGTTTGTTTATTGAAACGGGAAGCAAAATACCTACATCGGCAATGAGTTTGTCGTTCCCGAAGTAGTATTTGTTCTGACCGAAAGTTCCTGAAACGCCTTTACCCGAAACGGCTTTAAAATGTTCTATCTCAAAGGCACTTACGTTATTCTGCTTGGCATAATCATTGGTGGCTTTGGCAAGCGGATGCTCGCTATTTTTGTTCAGAGCGTAAATGATGGTCAGTAATTGATTTTCAGTATAGTCGGAAAAGGAAATTATCTTCTCCAAACTCGGTTTTCCCTCAGTTATGGTCCCTGTTTTGTCGATAATGAGCGTATCAACGGTATCCATACATTCCAAAGTCTCGGCATTTTTGATGAGAATTCCGTTTTGAGCTCCTTTCCCGATGCCTACCGTTACTGACATTGGCGTTGCCAAACCCAAAGCACACGGACAGGCGATAATCAGCACGGCAATGGCATTTACTAAGGCGTATGTATAGGCGTTTTCCTCCCCGAAGACCATCCAGAGGATGAATGTAATGATCGAGATGATGATAACGATGGGAACGAAGTACGATGAAATCCTATCGGCGAGTTTTTGAATGGGAGCTTGGCTTCGGATTGCTTTTTGAACCATATCCACAATTTGAGAAAGCAATGTTTCTGCTCCCACCTTTGTGGCCAGCATTATGAAACTGCTTGTACCGTTGATTGTTCCGGCCGAAACGAGGTCTCCTGCTTGTTTTTCTACCGGAAGAGGTTCGCCCGTAATCATACTCTCATCAATGCTTGCCGTTCCTTGTATGATTTCGCCATCAACAGGGATTTTTTCACCCGGTTTTACTCTTAAAACATCATTCTTGATTACTTCGCCGATGGGAACTTCCTTTTCTTCCCCGTTAATAATTTTGGTAGCAGTATTAGGAGCCAAGCTTAGCAATGTTTTGATGGCATTTTGCGTTTTTCCGTGTGCTGAAGCCTCCAATAATTGTCCTAACATTACTAACGTAAGTATCACAGTGGTTGCTTCAAAATAGACGTGTACCTCTCCGTGATGCGTTTTGAACTGTGCAGGAAACCAATCGGGGAAAATCATTCCCGTTACGCTGAAAAACCACGCAATTCCGGCTCCAATTCCGATAAGAGTAAACATATTGAAATGCAATGACTTCAAACTCTTCCACGCTCTGACAAAAAAGATATTGCAAAAATAAAAAACAACAGGCACGGAGAGCATCAACTGCACCCAATTCCAATATTTTTGTTCCATTAGCTGATAAAGAATATTGTTTGGAATCATTTCGCTCATTGCGATAATGAAAATAGGAATGGTAAAGGCTACCGAACCCCAAAATTTGAATCGAAGTTCCTTTAATTTTTTAATCTCGGCAGAATTTTCATCGGAAGAAAAGGCAGAAACTTCTTCCACCAAGTCCATTCCGCAGATAGGACAGTCGCCCATCTTATCATAAGTCTTATCGCCTTCGCATTGCATTGGGCAATAAAAGATTCCATTGCCTTTTGAAGTATTTTCTGTTGTTTGTGCGATGGGTTCGATGGTCTGTTCAAAGGTTTTGCACAACAGATAATGAGTCCCTTCCAAGCTGCGACTTAATTTGGCAAACGAAACGGGTTTTGATAGGCATACTACCACCTTTTTTTCCTTTGCATTGACTGAAATTATCGTTACGCCATCTACCTCTTGCAATGCTTCACGAACCGTATTTTCACAACCCGAACAACTCATTCCCTTTACGAAGTACGTGTAGGTCTGTGCCTCTTTTAAATTGGTATGAATGCTGTAATGGGTGTTTTCCAATGCTTTTTCGAGTTGGTTGAAAGGAATTGCTTCATCGGATTCTATTTCAACTTGTTGCGAATCCAAGTCTATTGTAACGGAACGAACGTTCGCAACGGCAGCAAGGGCTGTCTGTACGGTTCCCACACAACCATAACAGCTCATTCCTTTTATATAATATATCTGTTTCATAGTATTTTACGATTGATGAATTATAATTAATGATTTGTTGTAGATAAATATTGCACAAAATTATAAAAAAAAGAAGATACTAAATAACAGACTTCATACAGAAATGAAATTAGGGGTGATGCAAAAAGTATGATGCCTTAAAAAAGAAGTATTTTTGTCAGGCTGAGCGTAGTCGAAGCCTTGTAATGATAAGGCTTCGTCACATACTCCGTCTTCACGGACTTTGCTCAGCCTGACAATCAGAACTACCATCGTACTTTTTATAACACGACTAAAAATTAATACCTCTTTGATGCTTCGGAATATAATTTTAATTATCAGGAATATATTTTTAATAATAAAAATGGTTAAATAACTGTTTTTGAATGTATTTTTTATAAATAATTTGATTTTGAAATCTTTAAGAATTGTTCATAAGATAATTAATTTGATGTATCATATATGTCAAATAGTTTTTTTAATAATAAGAATTGTTTCAAAAATGATTCGATAAAAATCCTTATTTTTTTTATAATTTGTTCTTTTCCTTCGATGAAAAGAACCAAAAATCAAGGCTTTGGATACTTTACTAAAAATCAATTTCATTCTGCTGAAAATATCCAAACTCGCTAATGCTCAAACAATGGATATTTTCCGAGCTACATTCATTGATTTTTTTAATGTTTCGTCTCCAATGCCAAAGGAAAAAATATTGAAATACTGAATTTTATCAATTCTATGAAATGAATAAAAATATAGTAAAACTATTATTATAATAATTAAGATACTTTTAAATATATTTCGGATAACCTCTGAAATGGTAATTATGATTAAAAAGGTCATCTGAAGCATCTCTGAGGTCATAATTATTATCAAAAAGGTTATCCGGAGCATCTCTGAGGTCATAATTATCATCAAAAAGGTCATCCGAAGCATCTCTGAGGTCATAATTATGATTAAAAAGGTCATCTGAAGCATCTCTGAGGTCATAATTATGATTAAAAAGGTCATCTGAACCACCTCTGAGGTCATATTTAGCAGTTTTGATATACTTCGGAAGAAATGAAATAGGGTAGGGAAGAGGCAATAAAAAATCCGTTCTGTAAAAAGACTTTACAAAACAGATAAACAATGATTTATGAGGAGTTTATTAATTGTTTTTTCGTCCGAAATCAGCAGGAATTTCGCCCCACGCTTTGGTTTCCCACTTTAAAATATGATTGGGGAAGGTGTTTTCGTGCAACCAAATTTCGGCACGCTCAATGAGTTCAAATATTTTTCGGTTTTTGTCGTTTTCCGTAACGTTGGTTTTGCAGTTTTTTTGTCTTACCCAATTGATGGCAATCTTACTGTCGGAATAAATGGGAATTGTTTGGTTTTGTTTTTTGAGCAAAGCCAAAGCGTGTACAATCGCCAGAAACTCACCGATATTATTTGTTCCTCCCTGCATCGGCGGAATTCTGAAAAGCTCCTTTCCGGTTTGTGTATCAACTCCGCGATACTCCATCACACCGGGGTTACCGCTGCAAGCAGCATCTACCGCAATGGAAGGAATTTTCGGTTTTCCTATTTGTTTTAATTCATTATCAGAGAGTTCGGATTTAAAAAAGGTTTTGCCTTTGTAATTGTCAAAACTTTCGGAAAAAGCCTTTCGGGCAAGCTCCAAAGAAGGAAAACTTTTGTATTTAGCATTCGGGAAACCCTCCACAGCGTTTTTGCACTGCTCCCACGAGGAAAAAACGCCTGTTTTATGTCCTTCCCAAACAACGTAAAACTTTTTTTTAGCCATTGTTATTGAAATTGGGCAAAGATAATTATTCTGCCGAAAAGACGGAACTACTTTTTTGAGGAAATCTTTTTTGGAAAAAGCAAAATAAACATTTAACTTTGCCCGAAGCATCAGTATAATCTGATAATAAGTATTATAAATATCATTATGAATACTATTTTTACGATAGGAATCTTTCTTTCGCTGTTTTTGGCTTTTTTGTTGTTTACCAAGCGGAATAAAACCTTGTCTGATACTATTTTATCGGTTTGGATGTTATTCATTTCAATTCACCTGTTAAGCTATAACTTGCATTATTTGGGGTATTGGAAGGTATATCCGCATTTGGTGGGGCTTACGCATCCGTTTCCGTTACTTCACGGACCGTTTTTATATCTGTATGTGGTATTTTCATTGCGTTCAGACCAGAAATTCCGCCGTAAAGATATGTTGCACTTCTTGCCCTTTGTGATTGATTATTTAGGAATGTTTCCTTTTATTTTCGGTTATACCGCTCAGCAGAAATTGCTTATGGACAGCCAAGATATAAACAGTGAATATCAGTGGTTTTTTATTCTTTCGTTGGTGGCTTTCGTTATTTCAGGGATTGCGTACCCTATTTTGTCATATCGGAAAATTACAAAGTATCAACAACTTATCAACGAGAACTTTGCTTACGAGGAAGGAATCAGTTTGCGGTGGCTTAAAATGCTAATTATGATGCTGGGAATGATTTTTTTGGTGGGAACTATCATCATTTTGGTTCGCGAGGTGTTCCAAATCGATTTTGGGTTCAATTCGGATTTGATTATTTTCGTGTTAATCGTGTTATTGGTGTTTCTTATTGGTTTTTCGGGCATTCGTTATCAGGGAATTTTTACGGAAAAAGCCATAAAGGAACATAGTATTGTTGAGGCAAAAGCAGTTTCGGAGTACAGAAAGTCAGGCTTGAAGTCCGATGAAGTTACACAATTGCATCAAGAGATGTTATCGTTAATGAAAGAAAAGAAACCATATCTTGAACCTAAATTAACGTTGAGCCAATTAGCAGAACAATTGGCGATTTCTTCCAACAATTTGAGTCAGGTTATTAATCAATGTGAAGGTAAAAATTTTTATGATTTTGTGAATAGTTACCGAGTTGATGAATTCATAAAACGAGCCACGAATGATAAAAACAGAGGATTAAATCTGCTCGGGATTGCACTTGATTCGGGGTTTAATTCCAAATCTTCATTCAATCAAGTATTTAAAAAGCATACGGGAGACACTCCTTCTAATTATTTGAAAAACAATATTTAATATTATCTCGTTCAAAGAAAACACGTCCAATCCTGCCCGATTGGACGTATTTTTTGTCTGCATATATAGGTCTGGACGATTGTTTTTTATTTTTCTGGCAATTTTGCCGAAAAAAGATTAACGATGAAACGATTTATTTATTTTATGCTGATTGTTTTTTTGAATTTGGGAGGTTTCATAACCTATGGACAAGCACCCATTTTTCAAAATTTGAAAGGAAAAGTATTTGATGCGAACACTCGCGAACCACTTATGGGAGCCACAGTAGTTATTGAAAATTCCAATCCTGTATTGGGAACAACCACTGATGTTGAAGGAAATTTTTTCATTGACAAAGTACCGATTGGGCGACAGACAATAAAGGTTTCGTTTATTGGATATGAAAGTTCAATTATTTCAGAGTTGATGATTACCTCATCAAAGGAAGTTGTGCTTGAAATTGCCTTAAAGGAAAACATTACCCAAATGGAAGAAGTTGTGGTACAGGCATCTCTTCAAAAGGAACGTCCACTTAACGCGATGGCAACCGTTAGTGCACGGTCGTTTTCGGTAGAAGAAACCACTCGGTATGCAGGCGGAATGAATGACCCGGCACGTTTGGTATCTGCTTATGCCGGAGTTACGACTGGTAATTTGCAGGATAATTCTATTATTGTTCGTGGAAATGCTCCGCAGGGTGTTGCTTGGCGATTGGAAGGTGTTGAGATTCCTACGCCACATCATTTTGCCGGTGCGAATGTTGCCGGAGGTGGTATTGTTACACTTTTTAGCAATCAGGTGTTGGGCAATTCCGATTTTTTCACAGGAGCTTTTCCTGCCGAATATGGTGATGCGTTGGCAGCAGTTTTCGATATGAAATTGCGAACAGGAAATGCTTCAAAACACGAACATACGGCACAAATCGGTATTTTAGGACTTGATTTTTTTTCAGAAGGACCTATTTCTAAAAAAAGTGGAGCATCTTATATTTTTAATTATCGCTATTCAGCTTTTGGTTTGTTGGGAGATTTGAATCTTATTCCATCAGAACAAAAACTTAAATATCAAGATCTTTCTTTTAAATTTAATTTTCCTACTAAGCGTGCCGGAACGTTTTCTTTTTGGGGAATTGGAGGTATTGACCACACACATAAAAGTGTTGAAAAGAATCCTTCCAAATGGAAAGTTGATTTTGACCGTATTGAAAATAATTGGGATACACATTTGGGAGCAACCGGAATTACGCACCGAATTAGTACGGGAGGAAATTCGTTTTTGCAATCTAATTTAGCTTTTTCCGGAGTAAGTGCTTTTATCAAAACAGAACGATTAAGCGATGATTTACAGAATTTTACTCCTGATATGGATTTGAAAAATATTACAAAAACTTTCACATTTGCCTCTACATTCAATCAAAGATTTTCCTCAAAGTCGATGCTAAAGGCTGGATTTACATATAAGAGATTATTTTACAATTTTGATTTGAGCAGTACGCAAGATCATAACTTACCGCTAACTTACGCACAACTCATTGATGATGACGGATATACAGATGCCCCTGAATTCTTTACTCAACTGAGGTATAATCTCTCTTCTACCTTTTTACTTAATGTGGGGTTGCATACAAATTATTTTGGATTGGGTAAGGAATTTATTTTGGAGCCGCGTTTTGGTGCACAATGGGCTTTCCACCCGAAACATAGTTTGAGTTTAGGCTATGGAAAACACAGTCGTCCTGAGGCACTAAATGTATATTTTCTGAAAATCGATAATGAAAGACCTAACAAAGAGCTAAAACTTCCTAAGGCTCATCATTTTGTATTGGGATATGATTGGAAAATCGGTCAAAATCTTCGTTTAAAGGCAGAGGCATATTATCAGTATATTTATGATGCATTGGGCGAGGCAGGAAGTTCATATTCACTTCTCAACTTTAAACAAGATTATGGTCTTCACAAGAAGTTAGAAAACAATACTTTAGGAATAAATTATGGAATAGATATTACTCTTGAACGGTTTTTAAACAATCAGTATTATTACCTTCTAACAGCCTCATTATTTGATGCCAAGTACAGAGCAGGAGATAATATTTGGCGAAATACGCGTTACAACAAAAATTACGTGTTTAATGCTTTATTCGGGAAAGAATTCTTTTTTAAAGATAATCGTAAAGTATTGGATATGAATGCAAGAGTAACTCTAACAGGTGGAGAACGATTTAGTCCTATTTTGGAAAATGAATCCATTTTGAATGAAAGAGTTATCAATGATGAAACTCGTGCTTTTCAAGACCGTTATCCTGCCATTGTGTATGCCGATTTTACATTGAATTACAGAATAAATCATCGTAAAAGTTCCAGTGTTTTTTCTTTTCAGATGAAGAATATTTTTGGAGCTCCAATTTATTTGGGACATAACTATAACTTCATTACCAAGAAGATACAATTGGACAAAGCCAGTATGGTCATTCCAAATATCAGCTATAAAATAGAATTTTAATTTTTGAGTGAAAAACAAAGAAATACAGCTAAAATGCTGTATTTTTTTCTTTTAATTTATTTACAGATAGAACAGATTTATTCATTTAATTCGAATATTTTTGTAATTGATTATATATCAAATATTTTAAACAGAAACGAAATGCAGCTTTTTTATTTTGTTAAAATTCCTATCTTTGCCCTCCGGAGGTTAACTCATTGAATATTAATTAAAATAGAAAATACGAATAAAATCAGTATGATAAAAAAGATTGCGAGCCATAAAATATTTAAACTTTTTAAAATCACTTCATTGGAATTTTTAGACGATAACTGTTTGAAATTAAGTGCTTCGTTGTCCTACTCCACGATTTTCGCTTTACCTTCGTTGGCTATTTTAATTATTTCGTCAGTAGGATTGTTTTATGATGCCAATGCCGTTTCTTCCGAATTTTTTTATCAACTTGCTGATTTAGTGGGAGAAAAATCGGCTTTGCAAATTCAATCGGTTATTGATAACATTCAAATTGACGATTCGGGAAGGGTAGCACAATGGATAAGCATTGCAACGCTTATTTTCACGGCTTCGGCGGTATTTGCTGAAATTCAGAGTTCTATAAATTATATTTGGGAATTGAAAGCGAAACCTCAAAAGGGAATTTTGCGTATCATTATCAATCGTTTGCTTTCTTTTGCGATGATTGGAGCTTTGGGTTTTGTGCTGTTAGTCAGTTTGTTAATAAATACGTTTATTGATATTTTGTTTAAGCAGTTATCCCGAATGTTTTCAGAAAATTCGGTTTACATTGCTCAAATATTCAATGTAGCTATCGTTTTTTCGATTGTAACCATCATTTTTGGCTTCATTTTCAAAACTTTACCTGACGGGAAATTGAAATGGAAAGATACCCTAATCGGAGCAGGATTCACTTCCATTTTGTTTATGTTAGGGAAATTCGTGATTGGAAACTATTTGGTAAATACCGCTAAATTAGATGTTTACGGAGCGGCAGGTTCTGTTTTGGTTTTGTTGGTGTGGGTTTATTATTCGGCAATCATACTTTACTTTGGAGCGGTTTTTACCAAAAATTATTCCGAAATGTACGGAACTCCCATAGAACCAAGTAGTTATTCTGTTCGTGTTATCATTGAAGAAAGGGAAGTGGATTATGCTAAGCAACCTTCGGAAATTGCTGAAAAACACGAAGATATGTCCAGAAAAAAGAAGAAAATCAGTTAAAAAATTGATTTTTATTCCTGAAAAAAATGAATTCTGTCAAAACCGCACCGTCGTTCCAAAATAGAAAATCCGTTTTTGGAGGTGGTTGTATTGTAAATCGGTATAATTTGAATTATAATACACCGAAGCAGAATTGTTGAAATTCAATAGATTATTGACAGAAATAAAGGTGATAATCGTCGTTTTTCCTACGAAAAAAAGTCGGTTTGCCGAAAAATCCAAACGCTTATAATGAGGCATTTCAGAAGAATACCAATCGCCGAAAATCGGTTGAAAATCATTGACTTGTGGATTAAAAACAGCCGATTTCACAGGGGTAAAACGATTTCCCGGACGCGTGGTAAAAGCCAACGAAGTCGTAAACCATTTTGGGTTTTTGTAAGTTAGTTGCGACTTGATAAAATATTTTAAGTTTAAAGGAGTGTTATGCTTCTGATTTCCAATAATATACTTCTGATTTAGAAAAATATTAGACACTGAAAACGAAAATCGATGATTCAATTTAAAATCCACAGAAGCCTCACTTCCAAAGGTTTTTGTTTTATCAAATTGTTCGTAATGATTGGTTACAATATCGCTTTTATCTGCTTTGAAATATACTGCTGAGGAAATGTTAAACTTCTCATTTTCATAGATATAGTCCAAAGCAATTTGATGACTGCTCAGCGTATTGAAATTCCGAATGATATAATTCAGTGTGGTATAACTATGGTATTTTCCTGCACTGAAAATCAACCGATGCTCGTTATTTGGTGTGTAATTGGCTGAAAATTGGTAACTTGTGAAACTTTCGGTATTTTTATGAAGAAATATATTTTTTCGTAAAGCCGATGAAAAATTCCATTGATTGTTAGGTGAATAATTGGCATACATATAAGGTTCTACATAGAAAAAATCAATTGTTTCTTGATTGGTAAATATCAGATTTTCAGTATTTAAACTGAAATAAAATTGCGGTAAAACTTCATTGTAATGATAGCGAAATACTGAAGTATCTACACCGTATTGCATACTAAACGTTTTCGAAAACTGAGTTTTAAAGCCCAAACCATTGAAAACCTGAAAGTTTTTCACTTTGGAATTGATGTTTCCGAATTTGAATTCCGAGTGAGAATAATCCATCATCGAAGCCCAACGAATTTTCGTTTTCTGCGTAAAATAATCCAAATTATTCACTGAAAAAAAGCGTTTTTTAGAGGCTTCAATATCGCCCGAAAAATTCAAAGAATGATTCAAAACCGAATATTTTTCATCAATAAAATAATTAAATGTGTTGAAAGACAATTTTTTATTGATTTTCAGATGTGTGTTTGCTCCCAAATCGAAAGTGGAAAAATGGTGTAATTGGTCTAAACTTTTTCTATTCAATCCGATAATGGCATCACTAAACTGATAATTGGTGTAAATTTGCGTAAAACTGTTTTTACCGAGTTTCTGATTTCGCATCAATCCAATATTGGAAACTGCTAAAGAAAGTTGTGTAAATTCGCTAATAGGTTGGGTTTTGGTTTCTATTTCCACCAATCCCGCACTTGAATTACCAAAATTTAAAGGTGGATTACTCGAATAAACATATTGTTTATCAATGAGTTCAGTATTGAAAAGCGAAAAATTTCCCAAACCATCATTCCGACTGAAACGCACAGGATTTAATACAGGCGAACCATTGAGATAAACTCTTGACCTATCGGGACTTCCGCCTCTAAGCGAAGGGTTAGCACTTTCGTCCGTATTGGTCGAAGCGGGAAGCGTAACAAGGGCTTTGAGCGGGTCGGCATTGGCAGCAGGATTGAAATAAATATCTAATGAATTGAGTTTTTTTACCGCAAATTTTTCGGAAATAGGGTCTTTTTTCACGATAACTACTTCTTCCAATTGATTGATTTGGAGACTGTCTTGTTGGGCTTGTATAAAACTGAATATAAGTAAATTAAATGCAAAAAGTAGTGTTTTCATAAAGTATGAAATTTGATTGTAAGAAATGGAAATATTCGTTTTTCTTGAATGTCTGCTCTTGTAAATTATAGTTGTTGATATAAATTGTTGTTGTATTTCTAGTTATATTAATCGTTATTTTCTGTTCTTTTGTCTTGAAACAAAAGAACCAAAAATTCAAGGCTATGAATATTTCGTTAAAAATCAATTTGTTTCACTGAAAATATCCAAAACTCGTTTCGCTCAAACAGTGGATATTTTCTACGTTCCATTCATTGATTTTCTTAACACTTCATCTTCAATGCCGTTTGCTCACTCTTGAAAAACACTCAGATACAATGAATTATATTATATTTTTGATCGTGTTATAAAAAGTATGATGGTGGTTCTGATTGTCAGGCTGAGCGTAGTCGAAGCCCTGTAATGATAAGGCTTCGTCACATACTCCGTTTTCACGAACTTTGCTCAGCCTGACAAAAACACTTCTTTTTTAAGGTATCGTACTTTTTACATCACCTCCAGATTTTTTCTGTTTTATTTTTCAGAAAACTTTTCGTGGAATTTTTTCTGTAACTCGTCCGCTTTTTCTTTTTGATTTTCAGAAGAGTACCATTTTAAAAGACTTTGGTAGGCTTCCCTTTTTCCCCAAGTAGGCAAACAGTCGGGGTTTTGGTTCGGTTCAGCGAGTGAAATAGCTTTCAAAAGCGAAGTTTCTGCCTTTTTACCACCGCCGTATTGCTTGGGAATATGGGTATCATAATTACCTTCAACATAGTACAAACGCGGATTTTCCCTTTCCAAACGAAAGCCTTTTTGCAGATTTTCACGGATTTCGGCATCAATTTGCATCGCTTCTATCTGATTTTTCATAAAAACAAAAGATAAATTCCAATTATTGGCTAACAAAGCATAATCTTCGGCGTTTTTGTCTTTTTTATCTTGCAGAACATCAATACTTTTTCGGTTGTATTCACTCGCTTTTTCCTTATCGCCTATTTTCAAGTAAAAAATAGTTTGATAGAAATGCAAATAGGATTTCCAATACAAATTCCATTGATTATTTTCTTTATTTTCAGAAAGTTGTTTTTCCAATTTTTCTAACGGAAGTCCGTTTTTGGTGGCAAAGGCTTCACCCAAATATTTTTCAATTTTCTGTTGTATTCCACCAAGAGTAAACTGATTTTCCACCGAATGAATTTCAGATTGTTGCGTATTTTGAGCTTGTAGATTCATTCCAAAAAATGACAAACTCACTGCCAAGATGATGTTTCTAAATTTTTGGTTCATTGTATTTGATTTTAAAATTATAAATTAGTTTATATTATAAAGTAAAGTTGTAAAAAAATATTATTTTTCCTCTTTTTCCATCAACTCTTTAATTTTGCGTTCTTCCCAATTTTTTCCGAAGAAAATATCAAGGGCAAATACTTTAAAAGCGTGTGAAACAAGCCCAATTCCCCAAACAAAAATTGCCTATAAGCACCACAAATTGTGCGGAGTTTGATAGAGATTCAATCCGACAAGAAAGGCATTGACTACGACATAAATCGTCAAATGATTGTAGAATTTTTTGAGTTTCTTTACTCGTTTTTCAGCTTTTCTGTAAACGTTTTGTTCTGTTGTGTTCATTACATTTAAGTTTTAAAATTATTTCAAATATCCCTTCAATGCCTCTACATATTCCTCAAAGACTTGTAGTCCCTTGGTGGTAAGGGCGAGTTCGGTGTTGGGGTAATTATCTTTAAATGATTTGGTTACATTGATGTATCCCGCTTTTTCGAGTTTGCTAATCTGTACACTGATGTTGCCCGAAGTAGCTTGGGTAACTTCTTTCACTCGGTTGAAATCTGCCTTTTCTTCCGAAACCAAAAGCGACATTATCGCCAACCGCAACTGCGAATGCAAAAGAGGGTCTAAATCTTTAAACATTTTTTCTTTTTTTATAATCCGAATGCAACTGAATACCGGGAATTAAAAACAACAAAGCTGCCAAAATTACGGTCATCAATATGATGTAATATCCGTAATTGATAAATAAAGTGCTATACACCAATGCAAAGGAAATCAACGAAGTGCTTACCCAAAGTCGGTTTTTCAGCTGTAATGCCGTTGCCAAAGAAGCCATTGTGAAAGGCAAGTATATCAAAATAATAATCCATTTGGAAGATTGCGTAAATCCGCCCACCATTGCACCCACTCCCGCTACGAGCCAAAGCCAGCCCATCCAGTCGATGCTTTTGCCTTGTTTTTCGGCTTTTATACCTTCTCGCATTTTGGCAACAAAGGTAAAAATAAATCCCAAAGGCATTAAAATGAGCCATACGAATCCCGATTTATTAAAATAAAAATCAAATTGATACATCAGGAAATGCATAGTTCCTGC
Source organism: Capnocytophaga felis (assembly GCF_009684755.1). Lineage (GTDB taxonomy): Bacteria > Bacteroidota > Bacteroidia > Flavobacteriales > Flavobacteriaceae > Capnocytophaga > Capnocytophaga felis. The sequence continues at coordinate 116,895 of NZ_BLBC01000009.1, read as the reverse complement.
CAACATAATGAGTACGCCCCAAAAGATGAAGAAAAATCCGTTTTGTTCGTACTTTTGCTTCCGCTGATTGATGATGCTTTGAATGATTTTTAAGCTGTCATTAGGTTGTAAATGTTCCATCGTTTAATCTTTTTAGTTTGATGATTCTATTTTTAAATTTAGTTTATTTTATAAACCAAGTTCTCAAAAAAATATTTGTTTTACTTTGATGATGCAAATATAAATTAGTTTATAATATAAATCAAAATTTTAATGAAAAAAGTTTTGTTTAGTTTTCTTAAAATAAATATTCTTTCTTGTAATGATTTGATTTTGAGAGTTTAAATTAAGTGAAGTTTGTGAATTTTATTTCTGTTTCAAAATAATGTTACCTAATTTTTTGTTGTGTAATATATCTTTTATGCGGTGAGAGCATATCCAATAAACTGCCGTCAAGAGCAAGGGAGTCAGTAAGATAGGTAGCCAATGTATTCCGAAAAAATAATATAATGTTCCTAAAATCAGTAATGTAACTATTTCAAAGATAAAATAATTTTTTTCATTCATCCGTTGTTTGATGATATTTTTGTTGCTTTTGGTTTTGCCGATTCGTTCCAAAACTTTTTGAGTAAAATCATCAAGACTGAAAGTACTGTCATAATCCGAAAGTGTGAAACAAATTCCGAATTCCAGTTCTATTTTCCGCATAAAAATGCCGTGTTTGTCAGCTCCACGAAACGAATTTCGGATTTGATTCTTTTTGCACGGAGGAAACATCAAGAAATCCATAAAATGTGATTCCTCAAAAGGGGTATTCTTTTTGCTTCTGCACGAATTAAATACTTTTAAAATGCGTTCTCTTATTTCTGTTTGGGTAAAATTTTCCATTCTTGCTTTAGAATATTATTTATTGGTAAATCAGCGTATAATTGCTCATATATTTAAAACTAAGTTTTTTATTTGGATTGATTTATCGTCTTTAATATCAATTTCAAAATACAATTGCGAACTTTGCGTTACAAAATCTTCAATATTTTGTTTTTCAATTGTTTGTAAGTTAAAATCCGTTTGAAGAAAGTCCAAACATTCATCAAGATTTTTTAAATTAATATGCGTCATATAATCGGGCAGATGATTTTGCCAAGTTTTCCAATCGTGTATTTGTTTAGAAATCAGTAGTTTTCCGTCTGTAGTGTAAATTAAATCTATCATTTTATTTTTAGTTGATTATATCCGTAATCATATTATAAATATATTGTGTTTTTCCGCCGTAATGTCTTGGTTCTTCAGTGATTTTATCATACATATCTTCCAAGTTGTGAGCAGGGGACAAAACCGAATCACTTAAGTGTTGCGTGCACGCCAAATGATATTCGAGTTTTCTGGGTGTTTGATAAACTTGTGATACAAAATAAATTCCGTATCCTTGTGGCATTTCAATTGCTAAAACGTTACCTTCTTGAAAATAAGGCTCTTTTTTCTTGGTAGGTTTGGGCTGTTTGATGGGTTTTGGATTGTCACTTTTGTGTTGCATTTTCCATTTTACGCCATTTTTTTGAGTTTGTATCTGTGTTTTAGAATAAATGAGGAAAGAGTATCTTCTTGCTTATCAAGGCGTTTTCGTCCATTTCATACTCGCCAATGTAATGTAAATCAGGGTGCGAAAGTTGAGGATTTTTCGGAATTTTCAGTCCTCGACGATACAATATTATGTAAGAATTTGGAGAAATGCCTTTTGTTTTGCAGATTTCTTCAACGGACGAAAGATGTTCCTTTTTTAAAAGAGAATGTTTCAGTAATTCCGATAATGGAAGTTCGTAGCGAAAATCAGGTTGTAACACTTCTATTCCATATTTGCCAAATGCATAATCATTTATTCTTAATTCTTTGAAAAATAACGGATTATTATTTTCTTCATCAAATACATACGTATCGTATTCTTTTGTTTTTCCTTCAGCTATATGAGCTAAAAACAAGTGAAAATAATAAGTTTCTTGCATTTTCTTTCCTTTTATGTTTGTACAAAGATAATCTTTTTGTCTATTCAAATTTAAATTATTCAGAATCGGAATTGATATTTTCCCAAATGCTCAAAATCTTTCAGGTTGAATGACGAAACTTTCAGATTTTTGACTTCTTCGATAGCTTACTTTTTAGATAAAGGAAAGTTTTATATATCAACTAAATAGTTATTATCTTCTTCTTAATGATTTCAGCTTTGACTAAATAGTTATTTACTTCCTTCTAATGATTTTGAGCTTTGATTAAATAGTTATTAGCTTCTTCCTAATGATTTTAGGTTTGACTAAATAGTTATTATCTTCTTCCTAATGATTTTGAGTCTGACTAAATAGTTATTAGTTTCTTCCTAATGATTTCAGCTTTGACTAAATGATTATCAGTTTCTTCCTAATGATTTTGACCTTTAACTAAATAGTTATTTGCTTATTTTACTTGAAAAATATCGATATTCATCTATGTATAGTGCTAAGATGAAAAATGTTCGATGATTTACGATAAAATTTTTAATAAATGATTTTAAATTTTCTCCTTACTTACCGGAATTACTCGTATCCACAGATGTAAATCATCAAAATCAGTTACTTGAAAAGGGAAAATCTGTTGTGGGTAAAGTTTATCCAAACCAAAAATAGCTTTGCAAACTTCATAATCAGCGATAGCGTAGAAATTCTGACCAACATCAAATATAATTCCTTGCGGATAGAAGCAAATTAAGCGACCATTGATGATGTTTCCAATGTAAACGGATTGTTTTAAGGTTTCCCAGCTTTGCAAATAAGGTATTTTTGAGTGTTCCCAAAGCTCTTCGAATTGTTTTTGTGTTATTTCTTCGGTTAGAAATGCCAATTCGTTTTTGAAACTTCCTTCGGGAAGAAAAAATTCTCCTTCAATCTCAATGGAACTATTGATAAATGTGTCATTCTTATGAACAATTTGCCGAGTACAATAATAATCTTTGTCTAATTCAATATATTTTTGGCATAAATCAAAGTCTTCATCAGAAAAATTGTAATATCTCGTTGCCATATAATTTTCCTTATATTCGATAAATTCTCAATAACTCACAAAACTCTTGTATTGGTATTTTTGGCAGCTTCGCAAATAAGTTCGTAGTACAACTTATTGAATTCGGGCGATTTATAGCGATTATCCTCCTTGTAAAAACAACGATAGGGGATTTGCTCGTGCGGTTTGCAAAAAAGTGGGATGTAATTTAACATTTCCTCGGTTAAAGTTCCTGCCTTTTGTTTTATAAGTTTTTGTAATTCAGAATAAAATTCCTCGGTGAGCTTTAATATACAATTATTGGGCGAAGGTTTTACCAAATCCAAATGAATGTAAGTTGTGAAATTACACACAACCAAATCTGCTTTTGAAAAATCAATGTTTAACATTCGATTATCCAAATCTGCAACAGTTTTGGGGCGTTTATTATTCACTAATTCCTTAAAATGGTCGTTTTTTACACCAGCAAACGAACAGTCATACAACCTGCCTTCAAAAGTGCAATTTTGCAAAGGCGATTGCCAAAAATTAACTTTTACCATTTCGCCTGTAAATCGGCAATTTTCTATCATTTTATCAATCGAAAAAGTGAAACGCGATGATTTTTTGATATTTTCAAAATTACAACGATTGATACTATAACAATAAAAATGTACGTCTTTATATTTACAATCAGCAAAACTGCAATTTTCCATTAGATAATCCTTTGCACCAAACCAAGTTTCGAACGAACTTTGGTCAAATACGACATTTTTAATACTTGCAGGTGAGTTTTTATCAGTGCTCCACAAGACTACACCTCGCCAAACCGACCCCGAAAAATCAGCATCACAAAGCGACAAATCATCAATGTGGATTACCTCATAAGCAGGTACTTCTTTTGGGTTCCCGAAGTAAATTCCTCTAAAATCAAGCAATCCTTCCTCTGTTCGCCCGAAAGGAGATTGCGTAAAATCCTTGGTTAGTTCTCGTACTTGGCTCAACTCTTCTGAATAGATTTGCCAGCGTGTTTTTAGTTTTTTAGGTATTGCCATTTTATTAACTTTTTATTACAAATTTTTGATTTAAAACTATTTACATCTTTCATCATCACGAATTGAACTCACATCATAACCTAATTCAGATAAATAATCCATTCCATCTTGTGTTGGAATGATGTTATTTCCTGTCCATCCGTATTTTTTTCCAAGCAAAATAAATTTTTGTACGTATTTAGGCTGATGAATATTCACACATTCGGTGATATTGTTGAATAAATTGGGTAAATTCACACCGTTTTTGAGTGGAAATCCTGCATAGGAATCATATTTTGAAGGAAATTCAATAATTAAAGGCGTTTTTTTATATCCTTCTGAAAATATTTTGATTCGGATAAAGGAAGGGAAGGTTTCCATTTGGAAATTATCGGTAATTCTATAATAATAGATAATATCTTCCACGACAATTTTTCGTAATTTGCTTTTCATTAATGTATTTGTTTTAAAAAAGGTTTATTTACTTAGGAATGTAATCTTTTCGTTTCATAAATTTCGGTGAATTTTTATCATTTATCAAAATATATTCTTCTGATTTTCCGTATTTTTTACATAATTCATCAAATTCTTTCTTTTGTTTCTGAGTGTTAAACCAACACGAAATTATTTTTAAATGAGGCATTTGTGCAATAAACTCCAAATCCGATGGTTGGTGTTTTGTATATACTAAAAATGTGATTCCTTCTAAATTAGGGATGGTTTTGATGTTGTGAAAATCGTTTAAGTTTTTGCACCGGCGAATCTCTAACATTTGTAAGTTTTTACAAGTCGATAAATCGGGAAAAACTTCAAATTTAGGGCAGTATGCAAATTCAAGCCATTCTAAATTCTCAAATCCCTCACAAAGGAAATTGAAATTATTATTATCCTTCCTTACTGTATTGAAGTACAGGTTTTTAAGTTTTGAAACTTTTCGTAAAGCTGAATAATCATTGATAGCACAACCGTGAAATTCTACATATTCCAGATTAGGCAAAAGTAACACAAAATCTAAATTCTCTGCTTTTAAATGACTAATACAGAGAGATTTTAAGCGTTTGTGTTTTTGCATTTCCTCTGTATCGGCTTGGGTTAATTGATGTTCGATAAAACCTTTTGAGTTGTGTTTTGTAAAGCCTTTCTCCATATTGTTTTTATTGATATTACTAATTTAAAATATTGACTGTGAGGAATAAAAATCGTTTTTGTTTTTAGAAGAGTAGGGTAGTAGATGAAGGCTATCAAAGGTCAAAAACGGAACTTCTTTTAGTGTAGAAAAGGTCTTTAATACGAATTAAAAAAGCGAGCAGAAGGTACACACCAAACCAAGCACCAAGAGTTGCGAAAGTTCCGTAAATGAAAAAGATACGGACATCTTTGGCTCGCATACCAAGTTTTTCCGACAGGCGGGAAGATACGGCAAAACCGTACTTTTCAAGGAAAAAACGAAAATCTGAAAGATGTTGATTCATAATGAATTGGTTTTAATTCCGTTGTAAAAATAGAAAAAATAATTTGATGGTTGAAAAATTTATATACATATTTTCAAAAATAAAAAAATCGGGAAAAACTTAGTTTCCCGATTTTTGATATTCTATGTAAAATAAAAATTATTGTTTTAATAATAATTCAAAACTTACATTGATTTTGGCAGTGATGGCGATGTTTCCAACTGCTAAGGTCTCTTTTGCGGAACTCTTCATTTCTGACGCTGCCATAAATTCGGCATTGAGAGATGTTCCAAAGGTTGATGATAATTCACTAACTGATAGTGCTTTTCCGATATTTTGGTCCAAGCTCACAGCATAAAAAAGTGCCTTTTGCCGTGCATCTTCTACAGCTGCCAGGCGAGCTTCACGCAGAAAATTTTCTCTGTTTTTTACATCAAAAGCAATATTATCAATCTGATTTACACCTGCTTCAAAAATAGCTTCCATTAGAGATTCATATTTGCTGATATCTTCCAATTTGATTTTAATACCTTGCGATATGTAATATTTGTATGTTTTGGTGTTATGGTCATAGTATTTTGTTAGCGAAACGTGACTTGTCCGGAAGTTCTCCAAAGGTAATTCATCGGTAAGAATCTGGATTACTTTTGCAACAGCATCAGCATTTTTCTGTTTCAGATATTTTACATCATTTCCTTCATTTTCAATACTTAATGAAATATTGACGATATCAGGAGTAACATAAACAGTACCTTCGCCTGTAACGTTCACGGCCGGAATGGATTGTGCTGAAATTGTAGTGGATACCAAAGCAAATAATAATAAAAAAAGTTTCATAATCTAATTAATTTAAATTTTTTGTTTTTAATCAATTTTTATGCCGACGTAGTTTATCGTTCCAATTTTTTACGAAAAATAAATAGTAACGCTATGGGAATCAGCATTCCTACAACCAATAAAGGTTCTTTATTAATTAATGATGGTTGATAGGCAAGAGCGTAAATAAGTCCGCCCACAGCTCCTCCAAAATGAGCCGAATGCCCGATGTTATCCGTGCGTGATTTCATTCCGTAAATTGAATAAAGCAGGTAACCAATTCCGAAAACATATGCCGGCATCGGGATTACAAGAACTATAATCATCATATTGGGATTAAACAAAATAGAGGCGTATAAAATCCCCGTAACAGCTCCGCTTGCCCCAACAGCCGCGTAATAAGGTTCATTTCGATGAAGGAACAACGCAAATAAACTTCCTAAAATCAGAGAGAATATATAAACAAGTACAAAATGCGTAATTCCTGCGTATGCAATGACAACATCGGCAAAGAAAAACAGCGTTATCATATTGAAAATAAGATGTTGCCAATCGGCGTGAAGAAAGCCACTGGTTAGCATCCTGACGTACTCACCACGTTGAACTTCACGAATGCTAAACTTATATTTATTAAAAAACGAATAATCCTTAAAACCTTGCATAGAAAAAAGCACATTTGCAATAATTATGGCAATGGTTGCCAAACTTAAATCTCCCATTGTATTGAATTTTTTCGGACAAATATAATTATATTTGCAGAAATTTTTGATATAAATGAACTTATTGGTATATATTTTGGCGTATCCCGTTATCTGGATATTGTCAAAACTTCCTTTCCGATTGCTATATATAGTATCGGATTTTGTGTATTTTATTATATATAAATTTTTGAAATTCAGGGTAGAAGTTGTTCGTAAGAATTTGAATGTTGCTTTTCCTTTTAAAACGCAAACGGAATTATTGAATATCGAAAAAAAATTCTACAGACATTTCTGCGACATATTTTTGGAAATGATAAAATCCTACGGAATGTCCGAGAAAGAAATGAAACAACGAATGACTTATACCAATTTGGAAATATTCAAAGAAAAAAGTATTGAAAACCGAAGCATAATCCTAATGTGCGGACATTATGCAAGTTATGAATGGTTGCTTTCACTGGCTTACAATTTAAACCACAAACCTTACGCACTTTATACACCACTGAGTAACAAGTATTTTGACCGACTTGTACAGAAAGTACGAATGAAGCACAAAAGTTTTTTGCTATCACGATACAGAGCTTCCGCGGAAATGAAACGCCATAGAGACCAAGGGCTTCTTTGCTGTTATGGCTTCGCTGCCGACCAAGTGCCGAACAACTCCAAGAGTTATCGCCGTCCGTTTTTGGGGCTTCGTGTGCCTGTTTTTACGGGAGCAGAACGAATGGGAAAGCAACTCAATGCAGTGATTTTGTTTGCAAATATTCAAAAAATAAAACGTGGATACTATCAAACCACTTTTGAATTGCTGTCAGCCAATCCTACAGAAATGCCTGATTACCAAATAACCGATATGTTTTTTGAACGTCTCAACCAACAAATCTACAAACAACCTGAGTATTATCTTTGGACGCATAACCGTTTCAAAAGAATGTAACCTTATTCTGCAGGACATAAACATACTTCTACCTTCGTCAGAGTTCTTAGCTTTGGCGAAGGTTTTTGTTTTTAAAAATATTTGTGGTTGTCGTAGTGGTACGATTTCTTAAAATAAAAACATTTCTTCCTATCGTATTGCTATGAATTCTTATTTTAAAAATATTTGTTATTATCGTAGCGGTATGATTTATTAAAATAAAAACATTTATTTTTATCGTATTGCTATGAATTCCTATTTTAAAAATATTTGTTATCATTGTAGTGGTACGATTTTGTAAAATAAAAATATTTATTCCTATCGTATTGCTATGAATCCGTCTTTTAAAAATATTTGCTGTTGTCGTATGGTACGATTTTTTAAAATAAAAATATTTCTTCCTGTCGTATTGCTATGAATCTGTCTTTTAAAAATATTTTCTATTGTTGTAGTGGTACGATTTCTTAAAATAAAAACATTTATTCCTGTTGTATTGCTATGAATCCGTCTTTTAAAAATATTTTCTGTTGTCGTAGTAGTACGATTTCTTAAAATAAAAATATTTCTTCCTATTGTAGTGATATGATATTAATATTTTTATTCTTTATACTTGATATTGTATGATTGTTTCGTTTAGTTAATATTGTGATACATATATAGGCACATACTACATACTTTTTTAAAAAAATAATGGGAGCATATTACATACGCTCCCATATAGGGTTAATTTATAAATAGATAAAGAGTTCTGCCATAAGGTAGGCAATCTAATTTTTTTAATGGCTTTTAGAAATTTTAAACACCAATGATTGTAGCGGAGCGATATCCACTCGCATTTTTCCCTGTCCGTTGGTAATGTTCAAAGCTGTTTTTTGATTTTCGTAAAGAGCATCAATTGCGGTGTATGTTCCGTCGTTTAGGAACCAGCTCCCGATAATAAATTGAGGAATTTGTAGGTCGAACCCGAATCCGTCCGTATCGCTGAAATTCACGATTACAATCCATTGATTTTCTTCATCTCCGCGTACAAAGGCATATACCTTATCGTTGTAGAATTCCGTGTTTTTTCGGTTATGCTCGTGAATATCGGCATAAAATCCGCTGACCGGAAGATTCAATAAACGCTTGTAGAAATCGCGTAATTGTTTTTCATTTTCAGAAAGTTGCCCTCCGTCAAACTGTTTGTTGTTCATCCAACGTTGGTGAGCGGGAACACCTACGTAATCAAAAATAGAGGTGCGAGACGGACTTCCGAAACCGCCTCGTTCAGCTCCTTTTTCGCCCACTTCCTGCCCAAAATAAATCATCACGGGAGCATCGCTGATAAGCGTGGAAACGGTCATCGCAGGTTTGGCTTTTTCGGGATACCCGGCAAACTCAGGCGATGCGATGCGTTGTTCGTCGTGGTTTTCCAGAAAGTGCAACATATTTTCGGAAATATCGGCAAGCTCTTTTTGTATGGGAGCAATGGCGTCGGTGGAGCGTCCGTGTGAAATGATGCCCCGCAGCGTGTCGTACAACTGTACTTTATCGTACAAATAGTCCATTTTTCCTTTGCGAATATAATCGCGATAGGCTTTCGGGTTGTAGATTTCCGCCAACAAAAAGGCATCGGGATTTTTCATTTTGATGTTGGAATTCAGATAACTCCAAAACTCAACGGGAACCATTTCCGCCATATCAAAACGGAATCCGTCCACGCCTAAACTGAGCCAAAATAGGGCAATATCTTTGAATTTCAGCCACGTATTGGGAACGGTTTTCGATTCCCAGAATTGGAAATGAGCCTTGTAGTCCTTATCGTTGAAGTCGTCCGAAAGTTCGGGGAAATCTTTTGTGCCATCGGGTCGCACCCCGAAGTTGAGCTTTACGGTTTCGTACCAATCGTTGAAATCGGGTTTTGATTTTCGTGAGCCGTTGCCTGTCCATTTGGCAGGAAATTCGTGAAACTTTCTGTCGTTGGCGATGGCTTCTTTGTTTAACGGAAGGAAATCGTGCGGATAGTCAGGTACTTGGAAAGCTTCACCGGGATTGTAATAAAAATTATTGTTTACATCGTATTGTACGGAAGTGTTGTCATCTTCTCCAAAACCTTTGATACCTTGAGGTTTGGAAACGCTTTCGTATTTACGTGCCACGTGGTTGGGTACAATATCGATGATAACTTTGAGTCCGTTTTTATGGGTGCGTTCAATCAGGGCTTTAAATTCTTCCAATCGGTTTTCGGGGTTGTCTGCCAAATCGGGATTTACGTTGTAGTAATCTTTCACGGCGTAAGGCGACCCGGCACGTCCTTTGACCACTTCGGGGGCGTCGTTTGAAATTCCGATGGCGGTGTAATCGCCCACCAAAGCGTGATGAGGAACGCCCGTGAACCAAATGTGCGTGGCTCCTAAGTCTTTGATTTCTTGCAGAGCTTTGTCGGTGAAATCGGAAAATTTGCCCACGCCGTTTTCCTGTTTTGTTCCCCAAGGTTTGTTCGTATTGTTTGTATTACCGAACAACCTTGTAAATACTTGATATACTACTTTTTTGTTGCTTTCTTTCATCTGTTTGTTGGGCTTTTCTTCTTTATTTTTACAAGCGGCTGCAAAAAAAAGAAAAATTAAGGAAGAAAACATTAATGTTTGGATATTTTTTTTCATACTTAAATTATTTTATGTAATTGATGTAATATTGCCGTTTTAAAACATAATATTTAGGATAGACGCATAGATTTTATTTTTGTGAATTTCTTCTAACTTCGCTCAGTAAAATAGCAGTTGCGGTTGCAACATTCAAACTTTCAGTTTGTTGCAATTGTCCAAAACGGGGAATTGTAATTTTTTTTGAGGCAAATTTGAATACTTTCTCTGAAATTCCGTTAGCTTCGTTGCCCATTATCAGGATAAAATCTTCAGGAAAATGAGTTTGATATACGTTTTCACCGTTCATAGCTGTTGCGTAAATTGGCAATGTTGTATTGTTGAAAAAGTCCTGTAAATCAGTGTAATGAATGTTTACACGAGTTAGCGAACCCATTGATGCTTGCACTACTTTTGGATTGTAACAATCTACCGTTTCTTCGCTGCAAACCAGTTGTTGTATGCCAAACCAATCACAAAGCCGAATGATGGTTCCTAAATTGCCCGGGTCACGAATGTCGTCCAGAGCTAATATAAGTCCTTTATGTTGAATAGGTTGTGCTTTAGGAATTCTGAAAATGGCAAATCCCTCATCCGGATTTTTAAGCGAACTAATTTTTTTTAATTCTTCTTTTGTGGTGATGATTGTTTTGTTTTTTGGTAATTTTTCAGAAAAGTATTCTGTAACAAAAATTTGCTCGACATCAAAGTTTGTTTGTAGAAATTCAATAATTGATTTTTTGCCTTCCACTATAAACATTTGATGCTGAAAACGATATTTTTTTTGTTGTAACTTCTGAATAAGTTTAATTTGATTTTTGCTAACCATAAAAAATATGTATTTTTGAGCCCTAAAAACAAAAGTTTGTGAGATTATTTATTCCTAAAATATCACTTTTTGCACTGGTATCTGTTTTATTATCAGCTTGTAATACTGTAAAAAGAGTTCCTGAAAATTCGTATTTACTCAAAGAGAATACAGTTTACGTAAATGATAAAAAAACAGAAGACGCAAAGATAAATAATTTTATTTTACAAAAGCCAAATGCGTCTTTGTTTGGGTTGCCTTTGGGCTTATACATATATAACGCTGCGAAACCAAATCCTGAGGAAGATTTTCAAGATTGGCTTGATGAACACCCAAAGTGGAACAGTTCTTTGGAAAGAATATTGTCGCAAAAACAAGTCAGACGATTAAAACAATCTTTTTTGGTTTCAGGAATACACAAGCAGTTGAAAAACATTGGTGAAGCTCCCGTTATTTTGGACAGTTCAAAAACAAAATCAACCGTAAATTACTTAAAATCATATCATAATAGTATCGGATATTTTAATTCTACTGTGAAAGATAGCGTGATTTATAATCCTAAAAGTAAGAAAAAAAGAGCAATTGTTTCTTATCATATTCAAACCGGAGAGCGTTACTATTTGGATACTTTAAAAACTTCCATAGCTTCTTCCGAGATTGATTCTGTGTATGATACACATTTATATAACAGTTTTTTGAAGTCGGGAAATCCGTATCAATTAAGTGATTTTAACAGCGAACGCAGCCGCCTTACAACTTTATTTAGGAATAATGGTTTTTATACATTTCAGCCAAGTTCAATAAATTTTGAGATTGAGCGTGACACGATTCAGGAAAATAAAGACCAAAAGCTGGACGTAACAACTGTTATTGATGATTTGATTGAGCGTGATGGGGATATTATCACTAAAAAAGTTTATAAAGTTCATTACCTTAACAACATCCGAATTTTTACCGATTATGATTACACTATGGATCCAAAAACTTTGGATTCAATTACTTATAAGGATATAACAATATTTTATAAAGATAAATTGAAATACAAACCTCGTATTTTGAAAATGGCTTCGGCTTTGGAAAAAGGAGCAACTTATTCAGATGAAAATAGAGGACTTACCTATAAGCAAATCAATAATTTACGTATTTTTAAATATCCGAATATTGAGTTTAAATATACTGAAAATGACACGCTTCAGAAAAATTTAGATGCTAACATATATTTAGCTCCGTTGGATAAGTTTTCGCTTCGGCTTACAAACGAAATAAAACGCTCTGAAATTGAACAAATTGGTATCACGTTAGGAACTTCATTTGCAACAAGAAATGCTTTTAGAAGAAGTGAAATATTGGAATTGAATTTGCAGGGAACTTTCGCTTCACAAAGAAATTCAAGTGAGAAAAGATTTTTCAATATGTCAGAAATCAGCGGGGATATTCGTTTGGTTTTTCCTGAGATATTGTTCTTTTTAAATACAACTAAAATAATCCCATATTCTATGACTCCGCAAACGATGTTGCAAGTGGGTACGAGTTACCAAACCAACATCGGTTTAGATAAGCAAAATGTGACAGGAGTATTGCGATATTCTTGGAATCCACGCAATGATAAAACCGTGTTTGATTTACTGAATGTTCAATACGTACATAACTTAAATCCGGGGAATTTTTTCAATATTTATAGATCTACCTACAATCGATTGAATACAATTGCTAAAAAATACACACTTGACCCCTCGTATTTAGATGATCAAGGAGATTTGATTGTAGAAAAAGGGACATCAGGATTTTTTAACGATATTATCAATCAGAGAGTAACTCTTAAAGAGGAAGATATAACGCCAATTTTGAGTATAGGACAAAGACAAGAAAGACTTACACGTAATGATTTCATTCTTTCAACGAGTTTTACCTATATATTTAATAACAATTCGCAGTTTTTCCAAAGAGATTTTTCGCAATTCCGTGTGAAATTGGAAAGTGCGGGTAGCTTGTTGAACTTATTTTCAAGTTTGTATGGTGTTGTAAAAGAGGAGAGCAATCCAAGAAAATTTTTGGGAGTTGAATACGCTCAATTTGTAAAAACAGAACTTGATTACATTAAGCATTGGCCAATAGGGGAGCAGAGTTCTTTAGCGTTTCGTGGCTTTTTAGGGGTTGCTATTCCGTATGGAAACTCAAAAAATATTCCTTTTTCACAAAGCTACTTTGCAGGAGGCTCAAGTGATAACCGCGGATGGAGGGCTTATAGTTTGGGACCGGGAAGCAGTGAATCTATTTTGGATTACAATGAAGCAAATATGAAACTTACATTGAATTTAGAGTATCGTTTCCCAATAGCAGGAAGTTTTAAAGGAGCAATTTTTACTGATGCAGGTAACATTTGGAATGTTCTTGATGATGTTTCGTTTGATTCGTACAAATTCAAAAATCTTTCATCGCTGAAGGATGTTGGGGTGAGTTCGGGTTTAGGGCTTCGGTATGATTTTGGATTTTTTGTTTTCCGATTGGATGTCGCTAACAGAATATACAATCCGGCAAATTCAGTAGGAAGTCGTTGGTTTACGGATGTATCTTTAAAAAATTTGGTTTACAACATAGGAATAAACTATCCTTTTTAAGGAATTTTTTGAAGATAAACTATAATTGCTAAAATGTTTATAATTCGGAGCATATAAAACCTAAAAAAAATAATATTTAATGTTCTTTTAAATTATTTTTCTATTTTTGTTGCGGAAAAAACGAAATATTGTTTTTACTGTAAATGAAAAAAATAATTTTTATTTTTTACAGTATTGGTTTTTAGGAATTTAAAAGTACAAAAGTGAAATTTACAGCTTTACAAATAGCAAATATATTACACGGAGAAGTAGAAGGAAATCCTGATGTAGAGATATACAAACTTTCAAAAATAGAGGAAGGAGAGGAAGGAAGCCTTACTTTTTTGGCAAATCCGAAGTATAAGAATTACATATACACTACAAAAGCTTCTGTAGCAATAGTTAACAAAACTTTTGAAACAGAAAGTGAACTTTCAGTTACTTTGGTTAAGGTAGATGATGCCTATTCGGCTTTCTCGAAATTGCTGGAATATTATAATCAGATAAAGCTAAATAAAAAAGGAATTGAGGAACCGGTTTTCATCTCAAAATCAGCACGAATAGGAGAAGATGTATATATTGGGGCTTTTTCCTATATCGGAGAAAATGTAGTTTTAGGTAATAATGTGAAAATTTATCCCAACACTTATGTTGGTGATAATGTGACTATTGGTGATAATACCACGTTATTTGCCGGTTGCAAAATATATTCAGAAACAGTTATAGGAAAGCACTGTACATTGCACGCTGGGGTTATATTAGGTGCTGACGGATTTGGATTTGCTCCCGTTCAGGAAGGTTTTTACAATAAAGTTCCGCAAATTGGAAATGTTATCATTGAAGATTATGTTGATATAGGGGCCGGAAGCACCATTGACCGTGCCACTTTGGGTTCAACAATTATCCGTAAAGGCGTAAAATTAGATAATCAAATACAAATAGCTCATAATGTGGAAATTGGCAAGAATACAGTAATTGCTGCACAAACGGGTGTGGCAGGTTCTACCAAAATAGGTGAAAGTTGTATGATTGGTGGTCAGGTAGGAATTGTGGGGCATTTGAATATTGGAAATCGGGTGAAGATTCAAGCACAATCAGGTGTTATCAGAAATGTAGAAGATGATGAAGTATTGCAGGGTGCACCAGCAATAGGATATTCCGATTATAATAAATCGTATGTGATTTTCAAGAAATTACCTGCTTTGATGAAGCGATTTTTAGATATCGAAAAAAAATATTTGGAAAATAAATAAAGTCTATGGTAAAGCAAAATACTTTAGCAAGAGAGATTAGTTTAGAAGGAGTTGGTCTGCACACAGGGCAAAATGTGAAAATGACATTGAAACCAGCTCCGGTAAATCACGGATATACCTTTGTTCGTGTTGATTTAGAGGGTTCTCCTGTAATTGAAGCAGATGTTAATTACGTAACAAATACCGAAAGAGGTACCGTTCTGGAAAAAAAAGGCGTCAGAATTCAAACGTGTGAACACGTTTTGGCAGCCCTTGTGGGGATGGATTTGGATAATGTTATCATTGAACTAAACGCTTCAGAGCCACCAATTATGGATGGTTCAGCAAGATATTTTGTAGAAGCCATAGTAGAAGCGGGAATTCAAGAGCAAGATGCACCACGAGAGGAATATGTAGTTAAGGAAGTGATTTCATATGTAAACGAAGAAACCGGAAGTGAAATTACTGTGATTCCTTCTGAGGAATATCAAGTTGCTACAATGGTTGATTTCGGAACTAAAATTTTGGGGACACAAAATGCCTATTTAAATAAACTTTCCGAGTTTAAGGATGATATTGCTAACTCACGCACATTCAGTTTTTTACACGAGTTGGAAATGCTTCTTGATCACGGACTTATCAAAGGAGGTGATTTGAATAATGCCATCGTTTATGTAGATAAAGAAATTTCTGAAGAAACGATGCAAAAGTTGAAAAAAATCTTTAATAAAGAGGATATTTCCGTTCAACCAAACGGAATTTTGGACAATCTGAATTTGCATTACTCAAACGAAGCTGCTCGACATAAACTCCTTGACGTGATTGGAGATTTAGCTTTGGTCGGTACCCGTATAAGAGGAAAGGTAATTGCCACAAAACCAGGGCATTTTACCAATACGCAATTTGCTAAAAAATTATCGAAAATTATTAAAAACGAACGTAGAAATAATGTTCCTTCAATTGATATAAATCAGCCTCCATTGATGAATGTCAATGACATAACAAAATTATTACCGCATCGCCCACCGTTTTTGTTGGTTGATAAGATTTTTGAACTTTCGGATAAACACGTTATCGGGTTGAAAAATGTTACAATGAATGAGCCTTTCTTTGTGGGGCATTTCCCCGGAGCTCCTGTAATGCCGGGAGTTTTACAAATCGAAGCGATGGCACAAGCGGGTGGTGTATTGATTTTGAGTACAGTACCTGACCCTGAAAATTATTTGACATATTTTATGAAGATAGATAATGTTAAATTTAAAGTTCAGGTAATGCCTGGTGATACGCTTATTTTTAAATTAGAGCTTTTAACGCCTATTAGACGAGGTATTTGTCATATGCAGGGATACGCCTATGTAAACGGAAAGTTAGCAACTGAAGCGGAGTTGATGGCTCAAATTGTGAAAATCAAATAATTAAAAGGCTATGAATCAACCTTTGGCGTATGTGCATCCCGGAGCAAAAATAGCTCAAAATGTGGTAATTGAACCTTTTTCAACCATTCATAATAATGTTGAAATTGGTGAAGGAACTTGGATAGGTCCTAACGTAACGATTATGGAAGGGGCAAGAATCGGTAAGAATTGTTCTATTTTCCCCGGAGCTGTGATTTCTGCAATTCCTCAAGATAAAAAATTTCAAAATGAAGAAACTGTTACCATTATTGGAGACGGAACAACTATCCGAGAATGTGTAACAATCAATAGAGGAACGATTGACAAAATGAAAACCGTAGTAGGAGAGAACTGCTGGATAATGGCTTACAGTCACATTGCTCACGATTGCATTGTGGGAAATCATTGTATATTCTCAAATAACACCACTTTGGCAGGTCATACGATGGTTGGGGATTATGTAGTTTTGGCGGGAATGGTTGCGGTTCAGCAATTTACTACTATCGGGAATCACGCATTTGTAACGGGAGGTTCTTTGGTTCGTAAAGATGTACCACCGTATGTGAAAGCGGCACGTGAGCCACTTTCTTATGTGGGTATCAATTCCGTTGGTTTGCGAAGAAGAGGATTTACGCCTGAAAAAATCAGAGAAATACAAAACATTTACAGGATTATTTTCCAAAAAGATTTCAATACCACACAAGCACTTTCCATAGTGGAAGCAGAAATGGAAGCTACTCCTGAAAGAGATGAAATTTTAGATTTCATTCGTAATTCCTCACGAGGGGTAATGAAAGGTTACACAGGAGGAAGTATGTAAAACATATTGTGTTTCTGTGTTTTATGAAGAAGTTTCAATATCGTTTATGAAAAAGTAAAAAATTTAATAACAATTAATTATAATAGATGGCAACAACAGCAGATATTAGAAAAGGACTATGTATCCGTTTTAATCACGACATTTACAAAATAATCGAATTTTTGCACGTTAAACCGGGAAAAGGACCTGCTTTCGTTCGTACCAAATTGAAAAGTGTTACCACAGGAAAAACTCTTGATAACACTTTTTCTGCAGGACATAAAATTGACGATGTACGTGTAGAAACACGCTCTTTCCAATATTTATACGAAGAAGGAGATGATTTTGTGTTTATGAATACAGAGGATTACAATCAGGTAAACATCCGTAAAGATATGCTGGATAATCCCGAATTACTTAAGGAAGGAGAAATAGTAATGATTATCTTCAATGCAGAAGATGAATCTCCTCTTTCTGTAGAAATGCCTGCCAGTGTGATACTTACGGTGACTCACGTTGAGCCAGGGGTAAAAGGAAATACAGCGACCAACGCTACAAAACCGGCTACCGTAGAAACGGGAGCAATCGTAAACGTTCCTTTATTTATCAATGAAGGAGACCGTATTAAAGTTGAAACTGAAAAGGGAACATATGTAGAAAGAATGAAAGATTAATCATCTTTTTTACAAAGCAAAAAATCCGAATTTCATCACGAAATTCGGATTTTTGTTTTCTATTTTAACTATTACAGTATTTTTCAATAGCTATCTTGCATTCTTCATTAAAAAGTTTTTCTAAATTGTTGATTTTAACACGAAGTTCTAAAATATCACTTTCTTCCGAAATGCCATTTAAGTAATTTAATATTTCTACTTCTCTTTTAGCGTTTATTTGCCCGAACATACTTCGCATTTTATGTGCAATAGCTCGGATATGCTCATATTCTCTAATATTCGCAAATCGTTTTAAGTTTGCAATGTTTTTTACAGAATCATTTATAAAAGTTTCATAAAGAGCAATAATAGCCTCCTTATCATCTCCCATAAACTGCTCCAGAACTTCAGGGCGATATTCTATGGAATCAATAATCAAAGGAGGAGGAGAAGCAAAACTATTTGTCTCTATTTTTGGGAAAAATGAGTTTAACTTCTCGTAAAATTGCTGAGGAGTGAAAGGTTTTGGTAATATTCCTGAAAAGCCACTTTGTGTATAGAAACTCTCGGGAACGTCTTTCCTTCCGGTAATAGCCAATACAGGAATAGGCTTGTCTTTGTATTTCTCATTGAATAATGTAACGAAGTGAAAACCATTCATTTCAGGAAGCTGAATGTCCGTGATGACCATATCAAAACTAAGTGAATTCATTTTAGAAAGAGCCTCTTTTCCATTACTAAAAGGAATAACTTTTATGTTTTTTTGGTGTAAAAGTTCTTGAATAAGACCTAAAATGGTTGCGTCGTCATCAATTGCAAGGATTTCGATTTCGTTAGGAGTTTTGTCAGAAGTCCATTTGTTTGAAACAACTTTTTGATTTTCAGTAACTTTTTCAGATACAAAGCGAAAAGTAAACGTACTTCCTACATTTTCTTCACTTTCAAGAGTTATTTTTCCTTTCAGCAGATGAGCCAATTTTTGCGAAATATGCAAACCTAATCCCGAACCTCCGTAACGTTTTGAAACATCTGTATTGGCTTGCGTAAATTCATCAAAAATATGAGCTTGTTGCTCTTTTTTTATACCAATTCCAGAGTCTGAAATTGAGATGATAATTTCTGAAGCCTTGTCAGTGAAAGGTTTGGCTTCGGCTTTAATGCAAATTTCTCCTTTTTCAGTGAATTTAAAAGCGTTGGAAATCAGGTTGTAAAGAATCTGTCTGATACGATAAGAATCATTTGTAAATTTACTATTACGAATTGTGTCAGAAATTTCCATTGACAGGGTAATAGGTTTAGATTTGTATATAGACCTCACATTATCAGAGACTTCCTTGATAGTGTCAGCGATATTTATAGGAACTTTTTGTATGGTAATTTTTCCCGCTTCTAATTTTGAATAATCCAATAGTTCATCAACTAATTTTTGAATATATTCTGAAGAATATTTAATATGAGAAAGATAATTTTTACCTTTTTCTGTAATGTCTTGTTTTCTAAGGAGTTCGGAATATCCTATTATGGAACTAAGAGGCGTTCGTAAGTCGTGACTGACCATAGAAACGAGTTGCTCTCTGCTTTTCAATAAACGATTGCTTTTCAGGTTTGCCGTTTCCAATTCTTGTCGATAAGCCTGAATTTTCCAAAAATCTCGTATGATGATAAAAGAAAGTAAAACGGTTACGATTATGGCAAAAACATAAGAAAGAATTAAGAAAGACTTACTTTTTTTGAAAATAATTTGCCGCTCGTTATTAATTTCTTGTGAACTTTTTAAGATGTCTTCTTCAAAATCAGAAAGTAAGTCGCTGATTTTCTCTGACATACGGTTATCATTGTGCCAAAGAGTCTGGATTTTTTCGTTTTGTTTATACTTGTATTTTTGAGTTTCCCGATGAACCTTATTTAACAATTTTAAGGTTTCCATAACAGTTTCATCAAACTTCGATTGATTTCGAGTAGGAGGGATTTTTATGTCCTTATATCGTTTTAATATGGAAGGAATATCCGGCTGGGTTTCACTTTCCGTGTTTGTTGAATCTCTTCTGGGACCTATTCTCTCTTGCCTTGTTATGATGTTGTCATTCAACAAAAAATGCCCAAGTGAAGGCTCCAAACTTGAAAGTTTTTTAATAGCATTACGAATTGTAATTGACGAAGCATCATTACGCTGAATGGCTTTTAATTCTTGAAGGTTTTTACTTTTTAATTGAATCAACATCTGCACAGTATCAAGCATTTGCAAGTGTTTTTCAGAGGTAATATTTTTTTTGAATTCTACAATGCTATCTTCCAGAATTTTGTTTTTCTTCAAAAAAGATTTTAGAGCTTGCTCATCATCGGTACGAATTGCTATTTTTCCGGCACTTTCCGTTTCATTCATAAGAGTTAATATCCTGCCGATTTTCAGCATTTTATCTCTATTAGATTGGTTTATGTTTTCTGATGAGGTTAATTTTTGAATTTCCTTATAAGTAACAACCGTTACAGTTGCAGATGTTAATATTAATAGAAGATATCCTAAAATTATTTTTAATGTTATTTTTGGGGATTTCATATATTTCCTAAGCTGAAAATTTAACTCTTAACAGCAAAAGTAACATTTTTTTATGATTTAAAATAGTATTTTGGAAATTTAAGGATTAAAATTGAAATTTGTTTGGAAAAACATTTTTTTTTTCATAAAATTGCAGTCGCATAAATAGAATAGTTTTCTTTTTATAAATGATTCATTTTAAATAAATTATCTCTAATACAACTACACAAATATGGGTTTTTTTGACTTCTTAACAGAAGAAATAGCAATAGATTTAGGAACAGCAAATACATTAATCATTCATAATGACAAGGTAGTGGTGGATAGTCCATCGATTGTCGCTCAAGACCGAACTTCACACAAAATTATAGCAGTAGGTAAGGAAGCTCGGTTAATGCAAGGAAAAACGCACCCTAATATCAAAACAATCCGACCATTAAAAGATGGAGTAATTGCTGATTTTGACGCTTCGGAGCAGATGATTAGTATGCTTATCAGAAGTGTGCCGGCTTTGAAAAGACGTTTTTTCTCTCCGTCATTGCGTATGGTGGTTTGTATTCCTTCGGGAATTACAGAGGTGGAAACGCGTGCTGTTCGTGAGTCGTGCGAGCGTGTAAATGGGAAAGATATTTACCTTGTTCACGAACCGATGGCTGCAGCTATTGGTATCGGGTTGGATATTATGCAGCCTAAAGGAAATATGATTATTGATATCGGAGGAGGAACTACAGAAATTGCCGTAATTGCCTTAGGAGGAATCGTTTGTGATAAATCCGTGAAAATTGCTGGTGATATTTTTAACTCTGATATCGTTCACTATATGCGTACTCAACATAACTTGTACGTAGGTGAAAGTACTGCTGAAAATATCAAAATCACGATTGGTGCAGCAACAGAAGATTTAGACCTTCCGCCAGATGATATTATGGTGCAAGGACGCGATTTGCTAACAGGAAAACCTAAACAAGTGCAAGTTTCATACCGTGAAATGGTAAAAGCATTGGATAAATCCATTTTACGAATTGAAGACTCTATTATGGAAACATTGTCACAAACACCTCCCGAGTTAGCTGCAGATATTTATAACACAGGGATTTATATGGCTGGTGGCGGAGCTATGTTGCGAGGTTTGGACAAACGAATTTCCTTAAAAACCGATTTGCCAGTTTACGTGGCAGAAGATCCGTTGCGTGCGGTAGTTCGTGGAACGGGAATCACTTTAAAAAATATAGATAAATTTAGAAGCATACTTCTTAAGTAATAGTTTATGATTTTGAAATTGTAAGGTGTAGGATGCTGAAAGCTCGCACCTTACAATTTGTATTTTAAAAATATGTAATTTAGAGCTTATGCAACAAATCATTTTGTTTTTTATTCGTAAAAGAAACTTTTTTGTGTTTTTGTTGCTTTTTTCTTTTTCTATCTTTTTGATTATCAAAGATAATTATTATCCACAAAGCAAGTATATTAATTCTGCTAATGCTATCTCGGGGAGTTTATATAATTTTTCAAGTTATTGGGCTCAGTATTTTGATTTAAGAGGTCAAAATACTCTTCTTAGTGAGGAAAATAAACAACTTCGAAGCAAAATATTTGCATTGGAGAATCAGCTCAAACAAAGTATTTTAGCTGATAGTCTGCCATTTTTTGATGCAAATCAATACAAGGTTTATACGGCTAATGTTATAAAAAATAGCTTCTTACGGAAGAAAAATTACTTAACAATTGATAAGGGAGAAGAAGAAGGAGTAAAACAAGATATGGGAGTGATTTCTCCTAAAGGAATTGTAGGAATTGTTGAAAATACTTCTGGTCAGTTTGCTACGGTTCAGAGTGTGTTGAACATAAAGTCTTCTTTAAATGCAATGGTAAAAAGAACAGGGCATTTTGGTTCACTCAAATGGAACGGACAAGAATTAAATATTGTTCAATTGGTTGATATTCCTAATATTGCCCCAATCCAAAAAGGAGATACCATTGTTACGGGAGGAATGTCAAGTATTTTCCCTAAAGGAATTCCTATTGGGCGTATTATGAACATTACCAAAAGCCAAATGGATAATTCCTTTGTTGTTGATATTAAGTTGTTTACAGATATGTCAAATGTAGATTTCATTTACATAATTGAAAATAAGGACAAAGAAGAGATTAGTAATTTAGAAAGCCAAAATCCTAATGAATAATCTTTTTATTAAAAATACGTTTTTATTTATTGTGCTGGTACTGTTACAGGTACTTGTATTTAGTAATATTGGTTACTTGGGATACGCAAACCCGATGATATATTTACTTTTTGTAATTATTTATCCATATAGAGAATCTAAAATACCATTTTTATTTGCGGCTTTTCTGATAGGTTTGTGTATTGATATTTTTTCAAACACAGGAGGAATTCACGCAGCCAGCACGGTTTTTGTAGCGTATGTTCGTGCGAGAGTATTGAAGTTTGTATTCGGGAATAATTTTGATTTTCAGGAAATAAAACTTTTGCAATATCCTCCTGCAAAGGTGTTTTCTTATACTACAATTATCGTTGTATTGCATCACACATTATTTTATTTTCTCGAAATATTTAACTTCAATCATCTGTTTACAACCTTTGTGAAAATAGGAATTGCTTCGGTTTTTACAGTTATTGTGTGTTTGCTATTTATCTACATATTTAGGAGTCAGAAGAAATGAGAAAGTACTTGTTGTTTATCATAATTATCTTAACATCAGTGATTTTTGTAATCCGCTTGGTGTATCTTCAGGTTGTAGAATTTAATGAAAATTCACGTCCTGATGAAGATGTTGCTGTTGAGGTGGTTTATGATTATCCGGAGAGAGGCTATATTTATGACAGAAATGGGCAACTTCTGGTTTCTAACCAACCAGCATACGATGTTATGGTAATTCCTAATGATGTTAAACGATTGGATACGTTAGAATTATGCGGATTGTTAGCGATTTCAAAGGAAGATTTTAAAGAACGTTTACAAAAGGCAAAAAAATATTCTTACCGCAAGCCCTCTGTTTTGGTAAATCAGCTTTCAAAGGTTGATTATGCTGTTTTGCAAGAGAAATTACGCAAATTTGATGGTTTTTACATTCAAAGACGCTCGTTACGTCATTATTTAACACGTAATGCGGGAAATGTTCTGGGATATATAAGTGAGGTAAACGAATGGGAGTTGAAAGAGAATTCGTACTATATCGCTGGAGAATTAGTTGGGCGTCAGGGAGTTGAAAAACAATATGAATCTTTTTTACGAGGCGAGAAAGGAGTTCGTTATTTTCAAAAAGATAGACATAATCGTCAAATAAGTAGCTATAAAGAAGGAATGTTGGATACGCTTCCCATTATGGGACAATCTTTACAATTGACGTTAGATATTGGTTTACAGGCTTATGGTGAAGAATTAATGCAGAATAAACGAGGCGGCATTGTTGCAATTGAGCCTAAAACAGGGGAAATATTAGCATTAATTTCTGCTCCTACTTTTGACCCTAATTTACTTGTGGGAAGGCAACGATCTAAAAACTATACGGCTCTCTATCAGGATTCTATAGCTAAACCTTTGTATGATAGAGCTTTACTTGCAGAATATCCTCCCGGGTCTCCTTTTAAGGTAATTAATGCATTGATAGCTTTGCAAGAAAACGTAATAGCTCCTTCAACTTCCTTTAGTTGCGGAGGAGGATACCGATACGGAAATCGTATAATGCGTTGTCATTGTGGACGTTCAAGTAATGATTTGTTACACGGTATCGCATATTCTTGTAACTCATATTTTGCCAATTCGTACAGACGTAGCATTGAAAAGTATGGAAAGCCTGCCGTTGGAATGGATGTTTGGAGTAAACACGTTAAAAGCTTTGGTTTAGGAGGTTTTTTGGGAAGTGATTTTCCTACAGGGCGACCCGGAAAAATTCCGAATACAGCTCTGTATGATAGGCAGTACGGTCAAGGTCGTTGGGCAGCAACGTATAATATTTCAAATGCGATAGGGCAAGGAGAGATACTGACAACTCCGATACAACTTGCTAATGTAATGGCTATTATAGCCAACAGAGGATATTTTTACACGCCTCATATTGTAAAAAAAATAAATGATGAGGTCACGCCATTTAAGGAATTTACAACAGTCAAGCAAACAACGATTGATAAGAAGCACTTCGAGCCTATAATTCAGGGGATGAATACCGCATACAATTCAGGTACTGCACGCGGAACAAGAATAGAAGGAATTGATATCGGAGCAAAAACAGGAACTGCCGAGAATTTTGTCCGAATTAACGGAAAACGAATGCAATTAACTGACCATTCCATTTTTGTGGCATTTGCACCAATTGATGACCCTAAGATAGCTATCGCCGTTTTTGTGGAAAATGGATATTATGGGGCGAGAGTAGCAGGACCAATTGCTTCACTGATGATAGAAAGGTATATTAAAGGAGAAGTCTATCGTTGTGATTTAGAGAAGCGAATGCTTGAAAAAAGCTTAGAGGAAGAATATGCAAAACCGTACAGCGGGCAACCTTTCCGTATCAATCAATAGGATTTGAGCCGCTTACCAAATTGATAAATCCTGAATTTTTTTGGTCTGGAATTTCTTTTTTGAAAATCTTCAAAAGTATGAAATATTTCATTTTTTTGAATTTTGTAACCTGTTAATAATCAAAATGTAATATATGTTGTATGTGATTTTGCAACAGACTATTCTTAAAAATAGTTTTGTGATATTGGATTTTTGATTATATTTGTCATTATTTATTTCTTAGTATCACGAAAGTGTAAAAAATACTTTCTTTTTTTAAGAAAATTTTAAAAATAAAAACATACATAAAAAAATATGAAATTTATTGTATCAAGTTCGTACTTATTAAAAAAATTGCAGGTAATAGGAGGTGTTATCAATAGTAGTAACACAATGCCAATCCTTGACAATTTTTTATTTGAATTGGCTCCGAATGTGTTAACTATTTCAGCATCAGATTTGGAGACAACAGTTAAAGGAGCTTTAGAAGTGGAATCGGATTCTGAAGGAAGCATTGCAGTACCTGCAAAGTTGTTGATAGAGATATTGAAAACTTTTGCCGAACAACCACTTACATTCATTGCAAAAGATAATAACACAATAGAAATTAGTTCAACACACGGAAAATACTCGTTAGCGTATTTAGATGGAGAGGAGTTTCCAAAACCTGTAAGTCTGTCTGAAGCTAATAAGGTAACTTTACTTGGAGATGTTTTGGCTACTGCGATTCAAAAAACGATTTTTGCTGTTGGGAATGATGATTTACGTCCTACAATGAGCGGAATTTTCTTTGAATTCAATGAAGAAGGCTTGACTTTTGTAGCAACAGACGCCCACAAATTGGTAAAATATCAACGTACAGATATCAAAGCAACAGAAACTTCAGAGTTTATTATGCCTAAAAAACCTTTGAATTTATTAAAAGGAATTTTGGCTGGAAGTGAAACAGAAGTTACCGTAGAATATAATGAAAGCAATGCCAAGTTTTCTTTTGACGGAATGGAATTTATTTGTAGATTGATTGACGGAAAATACCCGAATTATGATGCAGTGATTCCAAAAGAAAATCCTAATAAACTGACTGTTAATCGTGTACAGTTTTTAAACTCGGCACGACGTGTTTCAATCTTCTCAAATAAAACGACACATCAAATCCGTTTGAAAATAGCAGGTTCTGATTTGCAGGTTTCAGCAGAAGATATTGATCATAGTAACAAAGCAGATGAGCGTTTTGTTTGTAATTATCAAGGTGATGATATGGAAATCGGATTTAATTCTCGCTTCTTGATTGAAATGTTGAATAATTTGGATTCGGATGAAGTAATGCTTGAAATGTCAATGCCAAACAGAGCAGGTATTTTAACACCTCTTGATGGATTAGACCCAGGAGAAAGAGTTTTAATGTTAGCTATGCCTATAATGTTGAATAACAATTAATTAAAAGGATAAGTCAAAAAAGGGAATAAATTTTTATATTTATTCCCTTTTTTGTTTTTTATTCAATTTCAGCACTTAAGCCGGCATTTAGTAAGGCAAGACACATAGGTCTTAATTTTTCGTAACTTCCTGATTTTACATCACATTTTCCCTTAAAGTGAACTATGATAGCACATTGTTCAGCTTGGTCATAAGTATGTTTGCAAACACTAATTAAGGTTTCAATCACGTGATCAAAAGTGTTTACATCATCATTGTACAAAATAAGATGACATCCATCATCCAAGAGTTCTTCTGTAGAAGTTGTGGTTTGTGTTTTTTCTTGGTGACTGAAAATCATAATTTTAAAGGTTTAATTTTTTCTAAATTTCAAAGCAACCCATTGATTGCGTTCCAACTTCTCTGCAAACTCCAAATTGTGTTCATTGCATTTATCTGTGATTGCAGGTTCATCGGATTCATAAAATCCGCTCAAAAATAATGTTCCTCCCAAAGGTAAACTCTTTGCGTAATGAGAAATATCGGCAAGTAAAATATTCCGATTGATATTGGCTATAATTACATCAAATTTTTCATTGTTAAGAAGTGAAGCATCACCTAACTTTATTGTGATATTTTTACAGTGATTTCGTTCTGCATTTTCAAGAGAATTCTCAACACACCAATTATCAATGTCAATAGCAGTTACGGATTCCGCACCTCGTTTTTCAGCCATAATAGCCAAAACACTTGTTCCGCATCCCATATCCAATACTTTTTTTCCTTTCAAATCAGTGTTTAGCAGAAATTGCAACATCATATAGGTGGTTTCGTGATGTCCTGTGCCAAAGCTCATTTTCGGTTCTATGATGATGTCATAAGGCGTGTTTGGAATTTCGTGAAAAGGAGCCCGAACCGTGCAAATATTATCAACAACAATGGGGGTGAAATTTTTCTCCCATTCTTCATTCCAGTTGATTTGCTCTATGGTTTTGAATGTGTATGAAATTTCAAAATCAGGAGATTTTAAGATGTTGATATCGTTCAAAATGGACTCGTGCCATAAATTCTCCTGAATATAAGCCAATATCCCATTTTCGGAATCTACAAAACTTTCAAAACCACACTCCGCCAATTCGGCAACTAAAATTTCCGAAGCTACCCCAAGAGGCTTAATTATAAAGTTGTATTCTATATAATTGTGCATTTTTCAATTATTTATTCCATTTTCTTTTTACGCAACTCAAAGTTTTTACCCAGATAAACTTTTCTAACAACTTCGTCTTCAGCAAGTTCTTCCGGAGTTCCTGCCTTTAAAATTCCTCCCTCAAACATCAGGTAGGTTCTGTCAGTAATAGAAAGGGTTTCCTCAACGCGGTGATCAGTAATTAAAATTCCGATATTTTTGCTTTTTAATTGAAATACAATTGATTGAATATCTTCAACAGCAATCGGGTCAACTCCGGCGAAAGGTTCATCAAGCAGAATAAATTTTGGGTTTGTTGCCAAGGCACGGGCTATTTCAGTACGCCTGCGTTCTCCTCCCGAAAGCAAATCTCCTCGATTTTTTCGGATGTGCCCCAAACTGAATTCATCAATAAGTTCATCTACTCTTTTTTCCTGCTCCTTCTTGGATAGTTTGGTAAGTTGTAACACACTTTTGATATTATCTTCAATGCTCAATTTTCTAAAAACAGAAGCCTCTTGTGCCAAATATCCGATTCCGTATTGTGCTCGTTTGTACATCGGAAAATTTGTAATATTTTCACGATCAAGGTAAATTGTGCCTCCATCGGGTTTTATTAAACCAACAATCATATAGAAAGAGGTTGTTTTTCCGGCTCCGTTTGGACCTAAAAGCCCTACGATTTCACCTTGATTTACTTCCAAAGATACGCCTTTAACAACTTTCCTTCCTTTGTATATTTTAATAATGTCGTTTGCAATCAGCTTCATTTCAAATAGTTAAAAAACAAGCACAATAGTGTGCAGAATTCAGGTGTGTTTTTGAAATTACTAACCTTTTAGAATTCAAATCGGTATGGCATTTCGTCCAATTCGGTTTCCAAATCAACCCAATCGTGAACTTCCGTAACAAGGCTGTAAACCATTTTTTCTGTCAAAATTTTTCCTTCGTAGATATCTTTGATGGTTTGTTCTGACATATCTTCTCTTAAAAAAGTTTCGCCTCCGAAAAAATCAATTGCCCAATTTTTATATTCTTCCGGTTTGGTAGTAATTTGGTCAAATTTATGAATAAATTCCTCAATTTCAAAATTTTCTTCATAATTCCAAGTTTCACCATCCAAAGACCAAATTACGAACGGAATATCGGCATTTGAAAAATTTTTGCGATAATAAGGAAGGAACACTTTCGGAATCTTTTTTTCAAATAATTGATTGTCAGAGTTTACGTTTTCATCCGAGTTTGTTGAAGGAACAATAAGGCAAGCTTTATCGGTAAAGTAAAACGAGAGCGAAGTGCCGTCTTCCTCCTCAAAACCAAGCCCCCATTGAGCTTCAATTCCGTCATATTCTTCCTGATTGCTTTTGTAATACGTGTGGTATGTTTCAAACTCATAACCACATATAATCCAGTCAATTACAGCTTTGCCTTTGCAAATCTGTTTCAACGTTTTTACGTTGGGCAGTTGTTGTAAGTAGGTTTTACAATCCATTGAATCGTATTTATTATAAATTAAAAGTTCTGATTTTTAGGGTTTTATTTCGATTTGATTTTTATAATTCTGATTTTTTTCGCTTTTCTTCCTTCTTTATCACATATTTTGATATGAAAATACTTACTTCATACAAGATTAAAATAGGGATAGTTACGATGATTTGGCTGGTTACATCGGGTGGAGTAATTATGGCTGAAACAATCAAAATAATCACAAGGGCGTGTCTGCGATACTTTCTCATAAAAGAGGGCGTAAGCAATCCTAATTTCGTTAGGAAATAAACAACTATCGGAAGCTCAAAAACAAGTCCGCAAGATATTACAGATGAGCGTACTATGGATACGTAAGAGCTTAAATCAATTTGATTGATAACCTCATCACTCACAGTGTATGACCCTAAAAAACTAATTGAAAGAGGAGCTATCAGGTAGTAGCCAAACAAAATTCCTAAGAAAAACAGAGCGGAGGCAATCAAAATAAATCCGCTTGCTAATTTCCGTTCGTTTTCGTACAAGCCTGGGCTGATAAATTTCCAAAGTTCATACAAAATATAAGGGAAAGCAATAACTACCCCCGTCCAAATGGAAGTCCAGATATGAGCCGAAAATTGCCCAGCCATCGTTCTGTTTTGCAATGTAAAAGGCAATTCTTGCGAACAAAAAACACTTTCATAATCAAAGAGTTGCCCGAGTTTACAGAACATTCGGTATGTGAAAAAATCTCCTTCTTTTGGTCCGAAAATAATTGCAAAAACGTAATCTTTATAAATGAAAGCAAGGACAGCGACTATTAAAACAGCTATCGTTGAGCGGATTAAATGCCAACGCAGCTCTTCTAAATGGTCTAAAAAAGACATTTCATCTTTTTGAGGTGTCATATATTTTTTTAAGTAAAACGCTCTTTTAAAGGTTCAATTATTGTGCAAATATACATTTTGTTTTCAATTTTCAGCATTTTTGAAAGAATTTTTTTGCAATAGGAAAAACAATTGATATGTTACGCGAAACAAAATGGTTATCAATGATTCTATGTGCTTGTTTCCCAATGAGTTTTGAATAAACGAAGCTCGTCCCAAGTATATTTCCCATTAAATTTTTCAAAAATATTTCCTAATGAATAATTTTCTTCCTCATTGAAAACCTCGGTGAGTTCCCGCATCGCATTTTCTGACAGAATTTCAGAAATGTTAACTCTTTTTTGCTCAACGAGTTTAATTAAATGACGATAAATGGTTGTTTCGGTAAGCATTCGCTTTTCTGCGACAGATTGTATTGAGTGAGAAGCCTCCCAAAGTTGTAAAGTAATCTCGTAAGTAGAAATTTTTTCTTTCGGAATTTTTGTGTCTTTTTCGTCTATATTTTCAGCTACAAAAAGTTGTTTGTCTTTCAAGTGTTGTTTTACTTTCAAAACCAATTCTTCACGTATATTTTTTAATTGTTCGGTATTGATGTTTTGATTTTCAAAGTCTTTTTCTTCTTGAGCCAATCGGATTAATTGCTTTGTTTTTAGAAGATTTCGGATAATTTTTGTTGTTACATCTTCCAAATCAGATAATTCTTCTTTGAATTGCTTCACTTTTTTTAATGTACTGATTTCTCCGTCAATACACAAGATTTCAAACCAAATTTCTTTTAACTTGGGTGTGAAATAGGAATACGCTTTTTCAAAACGCTCACAAAGGAATGAAAAATCATAGCTTGAAATGAAAATGTTTTTCAACTGTGAGATGAATTTTTCGGCAATTTGTGTCAGTTCAATGGCTTGTGATAATTTTTCGTATGCCCAATTTTTGTAAGAATTTTTCTTTCCTACATCACCAATATAACTTGATTTATGTAAGTTCCATTGTCCCAGAAAGTTATCCCATTGAAAACATTCAAGTACGCATTTTTCCAGAAAATGTTTTTTACCTATTTGGCAAGCGTTAAGTATTTCAGATTCAGATGCTCTGTTTTCGGCATATTGCATTATGTTTTGGTCATTGGCAATTCCGTTTTCATTAATGCAGGAAAGAAGCACCAAACCGTCCAGAGAACGCAGACGAGAAAAAGCCACATACGCCTGTCCTGAAGCAAAAACTTTATCCAAATCCAAAACAGCTTTTTCAAATGTAAGTCCCTGACTTTTATGAATCGTAATTGCCCACGCCAGCCTGAGCGGATATTGCGTAAAAGTTCCTAACCGCTCCTCTTCAATGTCCTTTGTTTCTTCATTGATGCGATAACGAATATTTTCCCATTCGTAACGTTCCACATTGATTGTTTTTCCGCCATCTAACTGTACCTCAATCTCATTTTCAGAAAGAGAAGTTATGGTTCCCATTTTTCCGTTGAAAAAAAGCTTTTCGCCGGATAAATCGTTTTTGATGAACATAACTCTTGCACCTTCTTTCAAATGAATTTCTTTTTCAATAGGATACATATTTTCGGGAAAATCACCAACAACGATAGCTTCATAGGTAAACTCTTTCGTGGTTAGTTTGCTCATTTTCTCATTGTTAATGGCGTCAGCTTTGGCATTGTGTGTTGTTAATGTTATGAAATCATTTTCAGGTTTGAAATTAGGTTTTACATATTGTTGTAAATACTGTATGTCTTTTTGCGTTAAATTGTTGCTTCTTAAATTATTAAGAATGGATATGAAATGAGGGTCTGACTGACGATATATTTTTTCCAGCTCAATGTAAAGTGGCGGATTTTCCGAAATTACTTTCGACTGGAAGAAAAACATTCCTTCATAGTACGATTTTAGAACTTCCCATTCGTCATTTTTTACCACTGGCGGAAGTTGAAGTAAATCACCGATAAACAATACCTGCACGCCTCCGAAGGGTGATTTGTTTTTTCGAACGGTTTGTAGCATAAAATGCATTGCATCCAAAACATCAGCACGTAGCATACTTACTTCATCAATCACTAAAAGTTCCATATTTTCAATGATTTGGCGTTTGCTTTTGTGCATTTTAAAGTGTTTTCGTAATGTTGCTTGGTTCTCAAATCGGGCATTGCCACTTACGAGGGGTGGAGTAGAAAGGCTTGGCAGGAATGAGGCAAAGGGCAATTGAAACATTGAATGAATGGTTACACCTCCTGCATTGAGGGCTGCAATTCCTGTGGGAGCCACAACAACGGTATTTTTATGGCTTTTTTCAATGATTTTGTGTAGCAAAGTTGTTTTTCCCGTTCCTGCTTTTCCTGTCAGAAAAATATTCTGATGAGTTTGATTAACCAATGTGAGAATTTGTTTTTCCATAAAAAATCGGTAACGAGCAAAGGTAATAAATTATTTTGGAAGTTGAAATTGTACAAAAAGAAAGGAGTTACCTTTTGGGCAACTCCTTAAGAAATATTGTTTTTTGTTCTTACCAGAAGATAGCGTACAGAGCCACTAAAAGTATGATAATCACATAAGAAGCAATGTTGAACGTCGAATTTGTTTTGAATGTATTTTTATCGATGATAATAGCTTTTTCGCTAACGGCACCTTTGTTTTCAAAATGGCTAATCACAGCGATAATTACCATCGAAACAATCCAAGTAATCATCATTTGATGCATCCAAGGTAGGGTAACAAACAAGCCGCTTAAAGCAGAATCTGCCATCCATCCGTTAGGACCTATTTTGAAGTAGAAGGCAATTAATGTTGAAAGAAGTATTCCCCAAATAGCTCCTTTGTTTGTAGCCCGTTTGTAGAACAATCCCATCATAAATACGGCTAAAATTCCGGGACTTACCAATCCGGTATATTCCTGAATGTACTGGAACATTTGGTTGATTCCTCCCAGAGCCGGAGCCACAACCAAAGCAATTACCAAAGCTGCCGCAGCCGAAATACGTCCCACGCTTACCAATTGTTTTTGAGAAGCTTTTGGATTCAGGTTTTGTTTGTAAATATCCATAGTGAAAATTGTGGCAGTAGAGTTGAGCATTGAAGCCAATGAAGAAACAATCGCTGCTGCCAAAGCTGCTACAACTAATCCTTTTAATCCTGTTGGGATAAAGGTTTTGATAAGCCAAGGATATGCGTTGTCGTTCATTATGGCTCCGTCAGCTCCTGTGAAGGCTTCTTTTACACCATCAATGGTAGCTGTTCCTGCTCCGTTTTGATGCATAACATATGCTACAATCCCCGGAATTACAACCAACACAGGTACAATCATTTTCAAAAAAGCCGCAAAAACAATTCCTTTTTGTGATTCTTTCAAAGATTTTGCTGCCAAAGTACGTTGAATGATGTACTGATTGAACCCCCAATAATATAAGTTTGCCACCCAAAGTCCGCCAACAAGTACGGCAATTCCGGGTAAGTTCATATATTCTGGATGTGATTCATTCAAAATCATTTTAAAGTGATCGGGAGCAACGTCAAAGATGTGTTGCAAGCCACTTATCACTCCTCCTTGCGGTGTTACGTTATCAAGAGCAATATAAGCCGTGATAAGCCCTCCGATGACAAGCAATGTTACTTGAATCACATCCGTCCAAGCCACTGCTGAAAGTCCTCCCCACAAAGAGTATGCTGCTGCAAAAAGAGCCAAACCAATCATTGCGTAAAAGGGATCAACGCCCAAAACCACTTGCAAAGCTTTTCCACCCAAAAACAGAACGCTGGTAAGATTTACAAATATGAATAAAGCCACCCAAAAAACCGCAAGAATTGATTTTAAGTTGGTACTGTATCGTTTTTCGATAAATTCGGGAATGGTGTACAATCCTTTTTCAATAAAAATAGGCAGAAAATATTTCCCTACGATAATTAATGTAAGAGCAGCCATCCATTCGTAGGAAGCAATCGCTAAACCTAATGCGAATCCGGAACCCGACATTCCGATGAACTGTTCAGCAGAAATATTTGCGGCAATCAGTGATGCTCCAATTGCCCACCAAGGAAGGGATTTGCTCGCTAAGAAGTAATCTTCTGCTGTTTTCCCTGAATCTTTTTTGCTACGCGACACGAAAAGCCCTACACCGAGAATAACCATCGCATATAGTGCGAAAATCACATAGTCCAACGTTGTAAATGAATTCATATATTAAAATTTTAGTATGTTTTTATTTTTTCGGGTGCTAATTTACGGAATTATTTTTACAAATAAGCTAATACAGTGTAAGAATTTATGACAACTTATAATTGTAAGAAATCATTTTATCCCATCAAGAAATCTAATTTATTAGGCTTTAAAATTAGGAATAGCCCAAAATCCTCAGGAAATTATCGGTCTGCTCGAAACGAAACTCTCCAAAGCGAGATAAATATGTTCTAATTTGCTCAATATCTTGTGTTTGTTTGATAGGTTCCACGAACTTTCCTATCTGGTTTCCATTCCACGATTTTAGAAACTCCAAATATTGAATTTCTCTGTAAAATGTCGGATATTCGGCGGTGGTGATTTGGTTGGAAATATATTCTTGTTGAATGTATTGACCTAAGTTACTTTGTATATTTCTGAAAACAAGTTCGTTCACGCACGGTTCAAAGAAATTGTATATCTCACATTGCTTTATCAAATCCTGATTTTGGCAAATTGCCACGAAAAGTTTTTTCCATTTGGAATTGCTCATAAAAGAATTTGAAAAAGAACGAATTTTCTTTTCTAACCGAATGATATATGCTTGATAACAAGCTTCATCTTCAAAAAAATCCTTAAACTCCATTTTTTTAGATATTTTAAAAGATTTCAAAATCTCGTTTCTGAAGCTGTTGAATTACAAAATTATCTCTATATTCGGGTTGATTTTCAGTAAGTCGGAGATGAATACCGTTCTGTCTTTCGGGGAAATTAAAATATCATCATATTTATTGTACAAAATTTCAATACGGTCAAACGATGCGGCAGGGCTACTCAAAATAGAATTGCTTTTCCTTATCTTGCGAATTGTTTCAATGTCTATTTTTACTTTGTAAAGAAATCCTGCTTTTATAATAAGTTGTTTCTGGTCAATAATATAACGAATACCCCAAATACAATTCCCTAATAATAAAGCCGAAAGCAAAATTATTATAGCTAAAATTATTGTATCACTAAAAGAAGTGGACTCATATAACAAAAATATGAGAGGAAAGAATGTAATTGCGATAACAATTCCAAAAAGAAATTTATCAACTTCTGATTTATATACTTTTTTCATCTTCAAAACAATAAAAAAGCCAAGTAGAACAAATTTTTTATTTCACTTGGCTTTCTGATGATTATAATTCACGAGTTCCGTCACCGATGCTCACGTCATACACCGATGGGGCATACCCGATTTTTTGCGTATAGCTTTCGATGATGTGTTTTTTGTAGGCTTCCACTCGGTCGTTTTTAACCAGTGCAATGGCACAACCACCAAAGCCCGCTCCGGTCATACGAACGCCTGTAACGCCATCAAAATTAATGCTTTCCAAGTAAATGGTATCCAATTCTTTGCCTGTAACTTCGTAATCTTCCATTAAGGATTTATGTGAGGCGGACATCAATTCTCCGAAACGTTTCACATCGCCCGATTTTAAGGCTTTTTCACTTTCTTTCACGCGTAAATTCTCGTAAATTACGTGCTTAACTCGTTTTTGCATCTCTTCCGTAAGTTCGTTTTTGTGAGCTTCAAAATACTCGGCAGGAATAGAACAAAGGTCTTTGAAATCGGCATTTTTGTTGAAGATTTCCAACGCTGCCTCGCAAGTAGCACGACGTTCGTTGTATTTGGAATCCGCCAGTTTTCGTTCTTTATTAGTGTTGATAATCAGTAGTGTATCTTCTTTTAGAACGAAAGGCGTATAGGTATAATCCAACGTTTGGCAATCCAAAATGATGGCGTGGTCTTTTTTCCCCATTCCGATGGCAAATTGGTCCATAATACCGCAATTCACGCCCACGAATTTGTTTTCCACGTTTTGCGAAATTTTCACCAATTCAATTTGATTTTTTCCCAATCCGAAAAGTGAATTTAACGCAAAGGAGGTTACCAATTCAATGGAAGCCGAAGAGGAAAGTCCGCCACCGTTAGGAATATTTCCGTAGAAAAGAAACTCCAAACCGCTGAATTTCACGCCCTGACGCGTAAAATAATCGATGCAACCCAACGGATAGTTTATCCAAAGGCTTCCGTTTTTGGTGTATCCTTCGTGATTGACGGTTACTTGATGTGTCGATTCAGGGAAGTTTAAACTTTTGAAGGTAAACGTATTGTCGTTTGTTTTGCGAACCGCTAAATACGTTCCGTTCCCCAAGGCACAAGGCATTACCAGTCCGCCGTTGTAGTCGATGTGTTCGCCAATCAAATTCACGCGAGCCGGTGCAAAAAATACCTTGTCGCAAGGTTGCCCATAGCTTTTCTGAAATTCTTCTTGTATATATTTTTTCATTTTTTGAAATATTTTTTTCTGTTTTTGTACTAATTAAAGATACATTTTTATTTCCGTATTACCAATTTTAGGCAATCTGAAATCTTTTTATAGTTTTATTTTATGTTTTTTACTTCTGACAAATGCTTGAAGCTCTAAAACGTGTGTTTTCTTCATTCGCCTAAATGCTCAAAGCTTCAAAACGCGTGTTTTCTTCATTCGCCTAAATGCTCGAAGCCTCAAAACGTATGTTTTCTTCATTCGCCTAAATGCTTGAAGCCTCAAAACGTATGTTTTCTTCAAACGGCTAAATGCCCGAAGCTCCAAAACGTGTGTTTTCTTCAAACGGCTAAATGCCCGAAGCCCCAAAACGTGTGCTTTCTTCATTCGGCTAAATGCTCGAAGTCTCGAAACGTATGTTTTTACCTTTCGGGAAAATCCCGATGTGTGCCTCCTGATGTTTTCTTCCATCGGGAAAACCCCGAAGGCTCGAAACGTATGTTTTCTTCTATCGGGAAAACCCTGAAGCTTTAAAACGTTTGTTTTCTTCTATCGGGAAAATCCCGAACCTTCACAACGCGTGTTTTCTTATTTCGAATAAATGTCCGAAAGGCAAAAACTTTCGTTTTAAATTTTGAAAGTTTATGCTATTTCAATGAACTTAAAAATAGTAAAGTGTTTGTATTCCTGCTCCGGATTCAGCTGTGTGGATTGAAACTGCGGATAGTTCAACGCATCGGCAAAACCTTGACATTCAAAGCATATTCCTGCATTTTGTCCGGTAGATTTTCTGTTTTTAGGGTGTAATTCGGGGACGTAATATCCGCCATAAATGTGCAATACGGGGTGATTGGTACGCACGTCCATACGAATGCCACTGTCATTGCAAATGAGCGACCCAACGGTTTCATTTTCCGAAACTTGACGCGGGAAAGCATTATCGATATCAGGATGAACGGGCGTTGGCTTGCGATAATCCCAATGTGTGCCTTCCACAAGGAGCAATTCGCCTGTTGGGGAATAATCGGGATTTAGCGGAGAAACGCGGTCGCCGTTAATCTGTAAAAGGTGATTTAAAATGTTATCCGAGTTGGTGTTGAGGTTAAAATAAGCGTGTTGAGTCAGATTCAGGATAGTGGGTTTGTTGGTAGTGCCGTGATAATCCACCCGAAGTTCGTTTTCGTCGTTGAGCGAATAGGTTACTTGTACGGTAACTTCGCCGGGAAAGCCCTCTTCGCCATCGGCAGAAACATATTGGAAAGTTACTGATGGAATCGGCTCGTCTTTCACCGAAACGACTTCCCAAACTTTGCTGTCGAATCCTTCAAAACCGCCGTGCAGTTGTGCTGCGTTGTGGTTTACGGTCAGTTGTAGTGTTTCGCCGTTAAGGGTGGTTTTTCCGTTTTTGATACGTCCGGCATTTCGCCCGATGATGGCACCGAAATACGGATATTCTTTGCGATAATCTGCACTTAGATATTCTTCCAAAGTGTCGAATCCCAGTACGGTTTCGATGTGTTTTCCGTCTTTCGGGAATTTGACGGAAGTAATGATGCCACCGAAGTTAGTTACAGATACTTCCATACTGTTTTTATTGGTCAGTGTGAAGTGTTCTACCTTTTTATTTTTATGAGTTCCGAAGGGTTTTTGTGTGATATTTTTCATTTTCAAAAATTTTGACGAAGGTACGAAAATTTTGTCGGAGCACAATGTTTTTCGGTATATAAATATTCAAAAACAGAAAATATTTTTTCTCTTCTGATGAAAACTGCTATCTTTGCAAAAAAAGTTTTAGAATGAAATCAGAGCAAGAATTAGCTGAATTTTATGAACGTTTAAAAAAAGAATTAGAAGAAACTACTTCTTTCCCAACAAAGTATCTGTACAAGTTTATCATACCTACCGATGCCCAGAAATTAGAAACAATTGATTCAATTTTCAAGCAAACCAATGCGGAAATAAAAACACGACCTTCCTCAAACGGAAAATATACCGGAGTTTCCGTATCTGTCCTTTTACAAAATCCGGACGAAGTAATTCACTATTACAGAGAAGCGGGTAAAATAGAAGGAATTGTTTCGTTGTAAGAAATTTAGGAATATATTTAAGAGCAGAATAAATAAGAAATATGGAGAATCAAAATACGCAAAATATGTCCGAAAATATGGGGTTGGAATACAACACGGAACGAACTCCTTTGATAATCCCCGAATACGGGCGACATATTCAGAAAATGATTGAAAAAGCCATAACCATTGAAGATAGAGAAAAGCGGAACAATACGGCAAAGAGTATCATTGCCGTAATGGGGAATATGTTTCCTCATCTGCGAGATGTTCCTGATTTTCAGCATAAATTGTGGGATCAGCTTTTTATTATGTCGGGTTTTCGCTTAGATGTTGATTCTCCTTTTGAAAAACCAACTCCTGATGTGTTAATCAAACATCCTGATGTTCTTCAATATCCGCAAAATCATCCGAAATATCGATTTTACGGCAATAATATAAAGAAAATGATTGAAGTTTGCATAGGTTGGGAAGAGGGGCAGCTGAAGGAAGCACTAAAGTATTCCATAGCTAATCATATGAAAAAAAGTTATTTAACTTGGAATAAAGAAGCCGTTGAAGATGAAGTGGTTTTTCAGCATTTATATGAACTTAGCGATGGACAGATTGACTTGACCAAAGCAAAAGAATATTTGACCAACAGTAACGAACTCATCAAAACCAAACAGAATTTAACCAAAAGAACTTCACAAGGTAAGAAAACAAATTATAAAAAGAGCTAAAAACTTTCAACTATGGGCGTATTTAAAATTGAAGGAGGACATACATTAAAAGGTGAAATTACTCCACAAGGGGCTAAAAATGAGGCTCTTCAGGTTTTGTGTGCGGTGTTGCTAACCGACGAAAAAGTTACCATACACAACATTCCCGATATATTGGACGTCAATAAGCTAATTTCGTTGCTCGAGAATTTAGGAGTAAAGATACAGAAGTTAGGGAAAGGTTCGTACAGTTTTCAGGCTGATGAAGTTAACCTAAAATACTTGAAATCAAATGCTTTTCAGTCCGAAGGGCAGGGACTTCGAGGTTCAATAATGATTGTGGGGCCGCTTTTGACACGTTTTGGTGTGGGATATATTCCTCGTCCGGGCGGGGACAAAATCGGTCGTCGCCGTTTGGATACACATTTTGAAGGATTTATCAAATTAGGAGCTGATTTTAATTATGATAAAGAACATCAAACATATAGCGTAATCTGCAATCGCCTTAAAGGAGCGGATATGTTGCTTGATGAGGCTTCGGTAACGGGAACATCAAACATCATTATGGCGGCAGTTTTGGCAGAAGGAAAAACAACCATTTACAACGCTGCTTGCGAACCTTACGTGCAACAGTTATGCCGAATGCTTAATTCAATGGGAGCTGATATTCAGGGGATTGGTTCTAACTTTTTGACCATTAACGGAGTTGAAAAGCTCTCGGGATGCACGCACACACTTCTGCCGGATATGATTGAAATTGGTAGCTGGATTGGGTTGGCAGCTATGACTCAGAGTGAAATCACAATCAAGAACGTAGGTTGGGAGCATTTAGGATTGATACCTAATGTTTTTCGAAAGTTAGGAATTACTATCGAACGCAGAAATGATGATATTTATATTCCCGCACATACGCAAGGATATGAAATTCAGAATTACATTGACGGCTCCATTTTAACAGTTTCCGATGCTCCTTGGCCTGGATTCACCCCCGATTTGCTTAGTATCATATTGGTGATGGCAACACAGGCACGTGGTGAGGTACTGATTCATCAAAAAATGTTTGAAAGCCGTTTGTTCTTTATTGACAAACTGATAGATATGGGAGCTAAAATTATTTTGTGCGACCCGCATCGGGCTACGGTTATTGGGAATGATTTTAAATCTCCTTTGAAGGCTACGCTGATGACTTCTCCTGATATTCGGGCGGGGATTGCCTTGTTGATTGCCGCACTTTCTGCCAAAGGGACTTCTACAATCTACAACATAGAGCAGATAGACAGAGGTTACGAGAGCATAGACGAACGCCTCAGAGCTTTGGGAGCAAAAATAATTCGAGTTAATTAATTGTGAATAAAAAATTTATATAAAAAGAAAAATAAAAAATGCTAATCATAGGAATTACGGGAGGAACAGGATGTGGAAAAACAACGGTTGTAAATCAGATAGTTAAAGAGCTGTCGGGAAAAGAAGTAACGGTAGTTTCTCAAGATTCATATTATCGTGATATGAGTCATTTGCCTTATTCGGAAAGGGTTAAAGTCAATTTTGACCACCCGAGTTCCATTGATTTTGATTTGCTGAAAGAACATTTAATGGCACTCAAAGAAGGAAAGTCGGTTGAGAGTCCCGTATATTCGTTCGTGGAGCATAATCGTACAGGCGAAACGGTATTAATACATCCTACGAAAGTAATTATCGTGGAAGGTATTTTGATTTTTTCGCACGCTGATATTCGTCGTTTGTTTGATATTAAAATTTATGTTCACGCCGATTCGGACGAACGCTTAATTAGACGTATTAAAAGAGATACCACGGAAAGAGGAAGAGATGTAGAGGAAGTTCTCCATCGTTATCAAACTACCTTAAAACCAATGCATTTGCAGTTCATTGAGCCTACAAAAGAATATGCCGATATCATAATTCCTAACAACAGAAGAAATAATGTTGCCATTGATATTATAAAAACCATCGTTCATAATCGAATTTATCAAACTGTTTCCTGATGAAGTCCGTTCTTCGATATATCGCATTTTTGAAAGGGTATAGGTTGTATGCTTTTATACTTCTTTTTTTCTTCGTCTGGATGGCTTTCTTTGACGCAAATTCTCTATTGACACACAGGGAGTTAAATAAGGAAATTAAAAAACTGAACAAGCAAAAACAGTTTTTGGAAAAGGAAATAGAAAAGGATAAAAAAAGTCTGAAAATCCTCAATACCGACGAGGGAAAAGAAAAAATGGGAAGGGAGGCATATTACTTAAAGCACGATAACGAGGAAATTTTTATAATAGAATACGATACAATAGATTGAAAATTAAAGTTATATGAACTTTGGGATTATCATTCCTGCTCATAATGAAGCAGATTGTATTGAAAAAACGCTGGAATCTCTTTTCAAACAAACGAAAAAGCCTCTGCAAGTTATCGTCGTTGATGATTGCTCCACCGATTCAACTCCTCAAATTTTAGAAAAAATTAAGCAAGAAAACCCTTCTCTGACAGTTTTGCGTAGGGAAGAGGGAGCTACGCATTTGCCTGGAAGTAAAGTAATTCAGGCATTTAATGCGGGGTTGCCTCTTTTGAAAGAAAACATAGATGTAATTTGCAAATTTGATGCAGATTTGATTTTCCCACCTAATTATTTAGAAGTTTTAGCGAATCATTTTTCTGAAAATCAGAAAGTTGGTATGTGTGGGGGATTCTGTTATGTGGAAAAAAACGGCAATTGGGTTTTGGAAAATCTGACAAACAAAGACCACCTCCGAGGTGCAGTTAAAGCCTACCGAAAAGCCTGTTTTTCAGATATTGGAGGGCTGAAAACTGCAATGGGTTGGGATACAGCCGATGAGCTTTTGGCTCGCTTCTATGGTTGGGAGGTAAAAACAGATGATACATTGAAAGTTAGGCATTTACGACCAACTGGAGCGGGATATAATCTGAATGCTCGTTTTTTGCAAGGAAGTGTTTTTTATCGTTTGCGTTATGGCTTTTTGCTTTCCGTTTTGGCTTCGGTAAAATTGGCTCTTAAAAAGAAGAAATTCAGTTTGTTCAAAGATTATTTGCGAGGTTATTTCAAAGCTAAAGCTGAAAAACAAACCTTTTTGGTAACTCCTGAACAAGGCAAATGGATTAGAAATTACCGTTGGAAGAAAATTTTGGCGAAGGTTTTTAAAGAAAATTAATATTTGCCAAAGATATTTCTCACAGATTTCACAGACAATACTGATTTTTAGGATAAAAATCTTCTACTTTAATTTCTTTACATTCTTATCTTCTAAATCTTTTTGTTAAATTTCGTTGAAATATTTTGTATTATAGTTAATTTTTATACATTTGCCCCCACATACATTAACTCAACTCCAAGCATAAAAATACTATGAAAA
>NZ_BLBC01000009.1:0-74212 GCF_009684755.1 Capnocytophaga felis | reverse complement strand
CACAGCACAGCACAGCACAGCGTTTAGACAGCCGAGATAATATAATTTTTTAAAATATATATCCGCTTGATGGAGAGAACTTTCTCCATCAAGCGGATTTTTTTATTTTCTTGTAAGTTAACAATTTAAAATGTATAGATATGGCTTTTGAAAATTTGATTCAGGTATCTTTTACCGATGAGGAGCTGAGCAAGCTTGACGCAGCTCTTCAATCTATTGAAACCGTACTGAAAGGCAAAACGGTAAACCTAACTCCCGATGAGCGTAGGCAGTATGGCAGTATCGCTGAGCAGAACAAACTTTTTGTAAACAAATGCAAGGAGCTAATGGAGCAGTATCCCCAGTATGTGCCGAGTTTTTTGGATAAGGAAGAATATGACCGTGATTTTCTGGCTCGTACGCAAATTGAAACTCGTTTGCAACGACTTGAAAACCTTGCCGAACAGCTTTCGGATACCAAAGTATTGCTTGACCACGATAATTATTTCAATTCGCTTAGCTTTTACCGACATATCCGATTTTTAAGCAAGGAGAATATTCCGGGAATTAAATCTATTTGGGAGGCTTTAAGTCAGTTTTTTAAGTCCGGAAAACGCACAACCAAGCAATAAAAATTCTATTTTAAAAATTTTAGACCTATAAAATGCGGTTCAGAACCATAAAAATTAGGTTGCAGATTGGTAAAAAGCACTTCAGAACCGATAAATTGGGGTTCATAACCGCAAAAAAGAGGTTTTAAACTGTAATTTATAGGTTGTTTGAGGGAGTAAATGCAGTTTGGGACTGTCTAAATGCGGTTCGGAACCGGTAAAATGGAGTGTTAAATCCTAAAAAAATAGAAAAAGACAATGAAAAATTAATAATGAACAATATTTCTTTATAAAAACTATTACTTGTTCATTGTATAATTATTCTTTGTTCATTGAATATTTATTCATTAAAATAAGGCGTAACCCGAAAAGCCTGTAACAGAGTAGGGGTAATTTTAAATTTTTATTAAACAAATGCAAAAAGTATTTCTATTACTATTGTTAGTAGGAGCAACCTTAATTGGATGTCAAAAAGAAAGTAATGATGAATCTCAAAAACCTCAGGCAGAACTTTCAGAAGGAAGTGAAAGTACTTCAGGGCAGCCTAAAACTCCAAAAACTAAAATTATTTATGAAACGGTACAGATTCAAGCCGAACAGAATTTTTATTTGAATAGTGCTACTCATTTAGGATTTGGTAGTAAAACTCGAACTGTTATTCCGTTAGAAATTCCTAAAAATGCCGTTAAAGTTTTTTACACGGTTGCTGTTACCGAGGCAAAAACACCTATTAAAAATTTGAGATTGGCAGCTCAACTATCAAGTTTACTATTAGACCCAACAGGGATTACCTCTGCAATAGCCTCCAAAATAGAAGTTCCAGAACAAGGAACTTCAGGACGAGCAGATTTTTATTTGTTAGATTATAAAAACCAATCGAAATTTCTTGCTAAGACTGATTTTCAATATTTTATTATCGGTTCAAGAGAAAGCCTGAAAAATGGAGTTATTGAAATAAGTGAAAATACTATAAGACAAATAGGTAATAATTTGTATATAGGTGTTAAGAATCCTTGTACAACTACAGGTGAAATGATTACCTTTGAAGCTGCTGCTGTGATAAAAAAAGAAATAACGGTTTATGAACAGTTTTAGCATTTTTAATATTCCATCAAAGAAAATTTTTTCCCAAAAACTAAGAAGACAAGTATTCAAGTAAGATAAATACCAAAACTTTAAATTCCTTATTGTTTTATAGCACATAGGGAATTTCTTTTATTTACTCATCAAAAAAATCATCGTCATCATCAATTTCGTTTAGGAGATTATCAATGGCACGGCGGTCTTTTTTGGTAGGGCGTCCTTCGCCTTTTTGTCGGTAATATTCTTGTG
Organism: Capnocytophaga felis; assembly: GCF_009684755.1. Lineage (GTDB taxonomy): Bacteria > Bacteroidota > Bacteroidia > Flavobacteriales > Flavobacteriaceae > Capnocytophaga > Capnocytophaga felis. The sequence goes on along the minus strand of NZ_BLBC01000009.1, from coordinate 72,290 downwards.
CAAGTTTTTGTATTTCAGCTTGCTCAAAGGCTTCCGGAGGAGTTAAATCTTGTCGGTATAAATCTACCAATTTTGCTCCAACTCTTGAAAGGGGAACGTCCAAAACTTTTAACTCGTAGTTAATCTGATTTTTACGAACGATAATTTTATCGCCAACGAAAACTTCCCGTGAAGGCTTAACTGCTTCACCGTTAATGCGTATGTGTCCTTTTTTGCAGGCTTCCGTTGCGATATTTCGGGTTTTGAAATAACGCACACACCATAGGAATTTATCAATTCTCATAAAAATCTTTGATATTAAATATTTATAAAGTATGGTGCAAAAATAATATAATTTCGTATCTTGCACCCTCAAAAAATATAATTTTTGTATGGTAAAGAAAACTATATTCAGTATCAGTTTGTTATCGGCATTGGTGGCGGTTTCGTGTAAAAAAGATGACGACGATAATAAAAAAGTAACTCCTCCTCGTGATGTAACAGAAGTACGAGATGAAAATGAGTCTTCAATTGTATCATATTTAAAAACACATTTCTATAAGTTTGAAAATAATGAAGTTACGTTAGATACCATTGCAGGGAAAAACGCAACGGAAACATCTTTGTTTGAAAAAGTTAAAACTGTGGAATTGGATGTTCACGATATAAATAATAAAAGAGTACGTCATAAAATGTACTATTTGCCTGTACAAGAGGGTACTGGAGAAAAATCAACTATTGCAGATTCTGTTTTTGTGGCTTACAAAGGGCAACTGCTAAATGGTAAGGAATTTGATAAAACGGTGGGATATACACGCTCCAACTGGATGGATTTATTGGGTACTAAAAGTGAAGGAAACTTGGGCTCTGTTTTAGGTTTTAGAGAGGCTGTTTCTTTGTTAAAAGATTCAAAATCAGGAGTGATGTCAAATACAGACGGAACATTAACCATTCCGAAAGATGGTGGAGTAGGGGTGTTCTTTATGCCATCAGGCGTGGCTTATTTTAACTCGGCGACAGGAAGAATTCCTGCGTATTCTCCGCTCATATTTATCATACATCTGATAAAAACCAAAAACGCAGACCACGACAGAGATGGTATTCCTTCCATCAAGGAAATCAAACGTGATGACTATGGAGTAACTACCTTGCCAGATTGTGATAAAGATGGTATTCCGGATTATGTAGATAACGATAAGTGTGAATAATAAATTATATATAAAACACATAAGATGAGAGTTTTAATTGGTTTTCATCTTGTGTGTTACTTTTTTTAAGATGAGAAAACAAATTCCTAATATTATCACCTTATTAAATTTGTTTTGCGGAACAGTTGCGGTGGTTTTGGCAGTACAAGGTAGTTTGGATTGGGCTTTTTTTTTCGTTGCATTGGGAATATTTTTTGATTTTTTTGACGGATTCTTTGCCCGTTTGTTAAATGTAAAATCCGATTTGGGATTACAGTTGGATTCCTTGGCGGATATGGTAACTTCAGGAGTTGTTCCCGGAATAGCTATGTTTCAGTTGCTTTCAAGAAGTAGCTTTGTGATTCAGACTAATGGCTTATTTGCAGAAATATTCCCTTACTTCGGATTTTTTATTACACTGGCTTCGGCATATCGGTTGGCGAAGTTCAACATTGACACAAGGCAAGCTACGGGTTTTATAGGCTTACCAACACCTGCCAATGCGTTGTTTATCTTGTCGTTACCAGTTATTTTGCAACATTATTCAATTGATTTTCTTCAAAATTTTTTACAAAATATATGGGTTTTGGCGGGAATTACTCTTTTAAGTAGTTATATGTTAAATGCTGAAATTCCGTTGTTTGCATTAAAATTCAAAGATTATTCTTTTCAAAATAATAAGGTAAAATATATTTTTTTGATATTTAGCGTGTTAGGATTACTATTTTTTCAGCTTATTGCCGTCCCGATGATTATCATTCTGTATGTTTTAATTTCTATTTTTCAGAATAGATGTAATTGTAAATTATGATTTTAGAGGTTCTACCGCTGCGTGAGGTTGAAAAATGTAAATTTTTTTCGTTTTTATTTCGATACATTCATAACATTTGATTCTTCTTTTGCCTTTTTGGAAAACTCTCCCATCTTTGGTACGAAATATGCTTCCCATAGGCAATTCAAAAACAAAGTTGATGACTTCTTCTTCATCAAAATCTTTTAGGGCGATTGATAAAACAGGATCAATATCACTACTTGCAGCCGGATTTTTAAAGTGATTAGCAACAATTCCCAATAATTGAGAAGGAAAAATACTTGGCGAAATAAAAGGTAGCATCAACATACGAAAAGTGTATTTCCATTCACTTCCGTGTGGTTTAATTCGTCTTCCGAATTTTTCAAAAGCCAATAAATGAGCAATTTCGTGGATGAGTGTAATTAAAAAACGATATTTGTTACTGTTTGCATTGATGGTTATAAGGTGTTGCCCGTTAGATAGTTGCCTATAATCTCCGTGTCTTGTTTTGCGTGTACTGACAATTTTCAAGTGTATTTTATGAAGTTTGATAAGCTCAAAACAAGGTGAAACAGCGTTTTCAGGTAAATATTTTGTGAGAATATATTCCATTTATGTGATAAAAATTAATATTTTATAACTAAAAATTGAAAGCTGAACGGATTGAAAATATCAACTAAATTTGGAATAAAATCAGCACCTTGTGTCAGATAAAAATGAGAAAAGTTGGAAAAACGTTCCTGCAACGAATTATTTGGAAAGAGTTCACTTTGTAGAAAAATGATGCGTTGTAACTCGTCCGTGAATTTTCGTTTTTGTGCTTTGAGCAATCGTTTTTCGAGTTTATCCAATCCTTTTAACTGTTTTGTTTCCTGTGCTTTAACTGCATTTTTGAAAGTGATGTCAGTTTTTTCAGCAATTAGGTACAAATCCGAGAATTGTTTTTTTAGAGCATTTTTCTGTTGGGTGAAATCAATTGGGAAATCACTAAGTTCTTTAACTTTTCTATTTTTTAAATCATCTGTTTTTAAAAATAAATCTGTTATGGAAATCTCCAATTTTTTGATTTTATCATACTGACGTTCAGATACTAATAACGCTGAATTTCGGAGCATTAGTATTGGAAAAGGAACCTTTTCTGCTTCAAAGAAACGTTTGAGTTCCAGCCAGTAGGCAATTTCTCCACCTCCACCAATGTAAGCCAAATTCGGTAATATAACTTCTTGATACAGAGGACGCATAATTACATTTGGAGAGAAACGTTCGGGATATTTTTCCAATTCTTCCAGAATTTCACTTTTGCTAAAAGAAATATCCGTTTGATGAATTTCAAATCCTTTTTTTTCGGAATAAACGATGCGATTTCTTCCGTTGTCGGTAAGATAAAAAAGATTAATTTCACGTGGATTTACTTGTACGGGATACGTTTTATTTATATCCTGAATTTCTGAAATGGTTTTTGTAACTTCTTGATAAGCAATGTTTTCTAATAAGTCGTTTTTGATATAAGGAATAAACGATTTTTTAAGTTCACGATGATTTCCATCTACAATAACCACTCCGTATTGTTCAAAAAGTGCGTTTACCAAAAAGCGAGTCGCATCAGCAAGATTATTGTGTTCCAAGTAGCTTTTTTGGAATAAATCAATCAGAAAATCAGCATTTTTTCCAAGCCCGATTGATTTTTTGAAAACATCGAAAACGCTATCGAGAGAATTTGTTTTGAATGCTCCTGTCATTCCTTTTTCGGAGCTGTTCCAATACAGACTTTTGTTTTGTAAGTGAAAATGATTTATTTCTTCAAAATCGTGATCTTCTGTTGCCATCCAATATATCGGAATAAACTTAAAATCAGGATATTTTTCAGAAAGAATTTTTGCCGTATTGATAGTGGATATAATTTTGTAAACAAAATAAAGATGCCCCGTGAACAGACTTAACTGATGCCCCGTTGTAATTGTAAACGTGTTTTTTTGGCTCAAAAGTTCAATATTTTCAAGTACTTTTGGAGATGTTTTTATCTCAGAATATTGTTCTTTTAAAGATTGAACCAAACGAATTCTTGCTTCATCGGTAAAATTGTTTTGTTTTTCTTCAATTTGCTTTTTGAAGTTTGAAGCATTCGGAAAGTGATTATAAAAACTACGTAATTGCTCTTTTTCAAGTACGTAGTCACTTATAAGAGATGAAAAAAAATGAATTTGTTCAAACGGAATTTGGCTTACAATCATATATTTATCAGTTACGTATGCAAAAATATTAAATTTATCAATACAGAAGAATTATTTAAGAAATATTTTGCTGAAAATGGAAACGTTAAATGTTAATTTTTAATTTTTATTAGCGTGTTGAAAATAAAAACTTAAAATGTTTGTACAATTGAAAAATAAAATTACTTTTGCAAAAAAATTGTGGAACAAAAATTTAATACCTAAAAACATTATGTATTGGACGTTAGAACTCGCATCTTATTTGAGTGATGCGCCTTGGCCTGCAACAAAAGATGAACTGATTGATTATGCAATCAGAACTGGAGCTCCGATGGAAGTTGTTGAGAATTTACAATCTCTTGAAGATGAAGGTGATATGTATGAGTCAATTGAGGAAATTTGGCCTGATTATCCTTCTGATGAGGATTACTTTTGGAATGAAGATGAATATTAATGCGTTTTGAACATAGAAGAAAAAGTCTCTTGAAAGATAAGAGACTTTTTTTGTTTTGGTAAAGAACTGAATTTTTGTCAGTTTTTCCGAAAATGGTACAATTATTGGGCAGTCCTGCCAAAGATTAAGGAAAATAAATGTTATCAGATTGTTAATAATTTCGTTTTTAATTAAATATATATGAATATTGTAAATTCACTAATAAAAATCTTTGTAGGTGATAAAGCAAAAAAGGATTTGAAGGCAATTCAGCCTATTGTTGAGAAAATAAAAACCTACGCCAATCAGTTGGAAAATATTTCTAACGATGAGTTACGTGCAAAAACTATCGAATTCAAAGAAAAAATTAAAGGTGCAAGAGCTGAAATAGATGCCAAAATATTTGATTTACAGCAACAAGCAAATCAAACTGAGGACATTGATAAAAAAGAAGATTTGTACACAGAAATAGATAAGTTAAACACAGAAGCTTATGAAATTTCTGAAAAAACGCTAAATGAAATTCTCCCTGAGGCTTTTGCCGTTGTTAAAGAAACTTCAAAACGATTTGCTAATAATGAAACCCTAACTGTTACTGCAACTCCTTATGACAGAGAACTTTCGGCAATAAAAAGTTATGTAACTCTTGAAGAAGATAAAGCTATCTGGAAAAATTCGTGGGACGCAGCAGGTAAGGAGGTTACGTGGGATATGGTGCATTATGATGTGCAACTTATTGGAGGAATTGCCTTGCATCAGGGAAAAATTGCAGAAATGCAAACCGGTGAAGGTAAGACACTTGTAGCAACATTGCCTGTATATTTGAACGCCCTAACAGGAAATGGAGTTCATTTGGTAACAGTGAATGATTATTTGGCAAGAAGGGATAGTGCGTGGATGGCTCCGTTGTTTGAATTTCACGGAATGCGTGTAGATTGTATTGATAATCACCGACCTAACTCGGAAGAGCGTCGCAAAGCGTATAATGCTGATATCACTTACGGAACAAATAATGAATTTGGATTTGATTATTTGCGTGACAATATGGCACATACCTCTGCCGATTTGGTTCAACGAGCTCATAACTATGCCATTGTCGATGAGGTGGATTCTGTTTTGGTAGATGATGCCCGTACACCGTTAATTATTTCAGGACCAACGCCTAAGGGTGAACTCCACGAGTTTAATGAACTCAAACCTATTGTGTCTGATTTGGTTTCAAAACAACGACAATATTTAACAAAGGTTCTTGCCGATGCTCGTAAACTTATTGCCGAAGGAAATACCAAAGATGGTGGATTTTTGCTACTTCGTGTACATCGCGGATTACCTAAAAATAAGGCACTTATCAAGTTTTTAAGTGAGGAAGGTGTGAAGCAGCTTCTCCAAAAAACTGAGAATTATTATATGCAGGATAACAATCGCGAGATGCCAAAAGTTGATGAAGAACTTTATTTTGTGATTGATGAAAAAAGTAATCAGATTGAACTGACAGACAAAGGTTTTGCAGATATTTCTTTTGACGGAGATAAAAATTTCTTTGTGCTTCCTGATGTTAGTATTGAGATAACAAATATTGAAAAACAAAATCTTCCTATTGAAGAAGAAGCTGCTCTAAAAGAAAAACTTTTCCAAGAATTTAGTGTGAAAAGTGAACGCATCCACACTCTTAACCAATTATTAAAGGCTTATACTTTATTTGAGAAAGATGTTGAGTATGTGGTAATTGACAATAAAGTCTTGATTGTTGATGAACAAACAGGGCGTATTATGGATGGTCGCCGTTATTCCGACGGGTTACACCAAGCCATTGAAGCTAAGGAAAATGTAAAAATTGAAGCAGCAACGCAAACCTACGCTACTATCACGTTGCAAAATTACTTCCGTATGTACAACAAACTTTCGGGAATGACCGGTACGGCAATCACGGAAGCAGGAGAGTTTTGGGAAATTTACAAATTGGATGTAATGGAAATTCCAACAAATCGTCCGATTGCTCGTAAAGACCAAAATGACCTGATTTACAAAACAAAACGTGAAAAATATAACGCTGTAATTGAGGAAGTTGTACGCTTGTCGGAAGCTGGTCGTCCTGTGCTTATTGGTACTACTTCGGTGGAAGTTTCCGAATTATTAAGCCGAATGCTTACAATGCGAAAAATTAAACATAACGTATTGAATGCCAAGTTACACAAAAAAGAAGCTGACATTGTGGCAGAGGCTGGACAGCCTGGTGTGGTAACGATTGCAACCAATATGGCGGGTCGTGGAACGGATATCAAACTTACTCCTGAGGTAAAAAATGCGGGAGGTTTGGCTATTATCGGTACGGAACGCCACGATTCACGCCGAGTTGATAGACAGCTTAGAGGTCGTTCAGGACGTCAAGGAGACCCAGGAAGTTCACTCTTCTATGTTTCATTGGAAGATAATTTGATGCGACTATTTGGTTCTGAGCGTATTGCCAAATTAATGGATAGTTTGGGGCATAAAGAAGGCGATGTGATTCAGCATTCCATTATGACCAAACGAATTGAAGCCGCACAGAAAAAAGTGGAAGAAAATAACTTCGGAATTCGTAAACGTTTGCTTGAATATGACGATGTGATGAATGCACAACGCGAAGTTATTTACAAGCGACGTCGTCACGCTTTGGAAGGAGAACGTCTTAAAGTGGATTTGGCGAATATGATTTTCGATACTTGTGAGGTAATTGTAGAAGGAAACAAGGGCGGAAATAATTACAAAAACTTTGAATATGAGTTGATTAAATATTTCTCTTTAAAAACTCAAATCACAGAATCTGAATTTGCGAAAACTTCGGCTAATGATTTGGTTTTCAAATTGTACAAAGAAGTTTTAGCTCATTATCAACAAAAAACAGAGAAAAGTGCTGAAACTGCTTTCCCTGTGATAAAAAATGTATACGAAAATCCGTCAAATACGTATGAGCGTATCGTAGTCCCTTTTACGGACGGACAGAAAGCACTTAATATCGTTACGGATTTAAAAGAAGCTTATGAGTCAAATGGCAAACAGTTAATTAACGATTTTGAAAAGAACATCACTTTGGCGATTATTGACGAGGAATGGAAAACACATTTACGCCGAATGGATGAACTTAAACAATCGGTACAGTTGGCAGTTCACGAGCAGAAAGACCCACTATTGATTTACAAATTTGAGGCATTTGAACTTTTCAAAACGATGATTGAAAAGGTAAATAAAGAAATTGTTTCGTTCTTATTTAAAGCAGAATTGCCTCAACAAACGCAACCTGTAGAAGAAGCGAGAGTTTCTCACGAGCCGGAAAATTATCAAACTTCAAAAGAAGAAGTTTTGAATAGTGATGAAATGGAGAGCCGTCATCGGCAGGCGATGGAGCAAACGCAGCAGCGTCCGCAAGTTGTGGAAACTATCGTGCGTGAACAACCTAAAATCAATAGAAATGACCGAGTTACAATCCAGAATATTCGAACAGGTGAACGAAAAGAAATGAAGTATAAACAAGCTTTGCCTCTTATTGAAAAAGGAGAATGGATAGTTTTACCTAATAACTAATTATTATATCATAGATAAAAAATAGTCCTGATTTTTTCAGGACTATTTTTTGTTTTATGTAAGCATTAAAAAGTAAATAACGGTCTATCTTCCATAAAATCATTTACTTTTTCAGCAATTTCTTCTAAATATTCATCATTTTGATGATTTTTGATAACTTCATCAATAAAATCTGCAATTATTTGCATATCATCTTCTTTTAAGCCTCGAGTAGTTACAGCAGCCACCCCAAGACGAATTCCCGAAGTTACAAATGGACTTTTATCATCAAACGGAACCATATTTTTATTGGCTGTAATGTCTGCTTTTACAAGTGCTTTTTCAGCATCTTTTCCACTTATGTTTTTATTTCTTAAGTCTATGAGCATTAAATGGTTATCTGTTCCGCCGGAAACAATATCGTATTGTTTTTCGATTAATGCTTTTGCCAAAGCTTTTGCATTTTTTTGTACTTGAATCGTGTAATGAAGAAATTCATCAGATAAAGCCTCGCCGAAAGCAACTGCCTTTGCAGCGATGACGTGCATTAGTGGTCCTCCTTGATTTCCAGGGAAAACAGCCAAATCTACCAAAGATGACATCATTCTGATTTCACCTTTTGGAGTTTTTAATCCGAACGGGTTTTCAAAATCTTTTCCCATTAAAATAAGTCCGCCACGAGGTCCACGAAGTGTTTTGTGAGTGGTGGTGGTAACAAAATGGCAATGAGGAATTGGGTCATTTAGTAAGCCTTTTGCAATAAGTCCCGCAGGATGAGCAATATCTGCCAGAAGGAAAGCTCCAACACTATCTGCAATTTCTCTAAAACGTTTGAAATCAATATTTCTTGAATATGCAGAATATCCTGCAATAATCATTTTTGGTTTTTCTTTTTGAGCAATTTCTGCAATTTTGTCATAATTGAGCCTACCTGTTTCTTTTTCAACTCCGTAAGATACGGCACGGAAAACCTTTCCTGAAAAGTTTACAGGAGAACCGTGAGTTAGATGTCCTCCGTGAGCGAGGTCTAATCCTAAAATAGTGTCGCCAGGTTGCAAACAAGCAGAGTAAACAGCTGCGTTAGCTTGCGAACCACTGTGAGGTTGCACATTTGCATATTCTGCTCCGAAAAGTACTTTTGCTCTGTCAATAGCAATTTGTTCAACTTCATCAACTACTTCACAACCACCATAATAGCGGCGTCCGGGATAACCTTCGGCGTATTTATTTGTAAGAACTGAACCAGCCGCTTCCATTACCTGTGGACTTACAAAATTTTCAGAGGCAATAAGCTCAATTCCACGGAGTTGTCTTTCCTTTTCTTCTTCAATTAATTCAAAAATGTGTTTGTCTCGTAACATATGGTTTTCAAATTGTTTAAATTATCCTCCAAAGGTAATGCTTTTTGTAATATTTTAGCGTATTTTTTTATGAAAAATTTTTTGATTGTTTTATTTACGTGATTTATAAAGGAATAAATTGTTTAAGTATTCATTTTAGAAATATTTTTGTCAAAAATTTCATTTATACGCCACAAAATAATATATTTGTTTCTTCAAAAGTGTGGAAACTATAAATTGTAAGAGATATGTTTGAAAGTTCAGTTTCACCAGTACTTCAAACTTGGATTGATGTCTCGGAAGATTCCGATTTTCCGATTCAAAACATTCCTTTTGGAGTTTTTTTAACTCCCGATGATGTTGTAACTATCGGAACGCGTATAGGGGATACGGCGATTGACTTAGGGGCTATGCATCGTCTGGGATATTTCAAAGGAATTGCTTTGGCTGATGATATTTTCTCTCAGGATTGTTTGAATGATTTTATTTCAGATGGAAAGAAAACTTGGCGTTTGGTCAGAAATCGTATCGCGAAAATATTTGACGTAAATAACGCTTCTTTGAGGGACAATGAGGAACATCGTGCGATAATTTTGTTCAGTTTGGATGAAATTGAAATGCAATTACCTGTTCGAATAGGGGATTATACAAATTTTTATTCGAGCAAAGACCAAATGTCCTATATGGAAAATTTGAAAAAAATCAATCAATATGAAGATTTTTTGGTTTCTCCATTGAGTTTTCCTTTGGGATATCACGGCAGAAGTTCATCTATTGTACCTTCGGGAATCCCAATTCACCGTCCGTATGGGCAGATTCTTCCAAAAGATGCTTCAAAATTAGAGCTTTTACCATCAAATGAAGTGGATTTTGAGTTGGAAATGGCATTTATAACCACAGATGCAAATGTTTTAGGAGAAAGTGTTCCTGTTCGGGAGGCTGATGAGTACATTTTCGGGATGGTGATTTTTAACAATTGGAGTGCGAGAGATATTCAAAAATGGGAACGAACACAGCCAACTTCTTCATTTTTAGCTAAAAACTTTGCTTCGTCAATTTCTCCTTGGATAGTAACAATGGATGCTTTGGCTCCTTTTAGAGTTAAAAAAGAGAAGCAAATTCCAGAGCCTCTTCCGTACCTTCAAAAAGAAAAAAATTACACGTATGATATTCATTTAGAGGTATTTCTGACAGATTCAAAAGGAGATACAACGATGATTTCAGAAACAAATTATCTGAATACTTTTTGGACTATGGATCAGCAACTTACGCATCACACTATCAGCGGATGTAAGGTGAATAGTGGTGATTTGATGTCAAGCGGAGCCATTTCCGGAAATACCGATAAAAGTGGCAGTTCTTTGCTCGAAATTACACAAGGAGGAACTAAAAAAATCATACTTAATAGCGGAAGTGAACGTACATATCTAAAAGATAATGATACAATTACAATAAAAGGTTACTGTAAAAAACACAATCTCCGCATTGGCTTTGGAGAGGTAAGCAATACGTTGCTGAAACCTTGGACTAAACACATAAGATAAGTAAAATATAAATAACTGAAAAACAATAAGGTATAGAATATTATTTGCTTTTTGTTTTTAAAATACTAAAATAAAAGAATTTATGATACAATCTATGACTGGCTTCGGCAAAAGTGTTATTTCTCTTGCCGATAAGCACGTAAGTATAGAAATTAAGTCATTGAATAGCAAGAGTATAGATGTTAATACTCGTATTCCATTGATATACAGAGAGAAGGAGTTGGAATTTCGTAAAATTCTAGCAGATGAATTGCAACGAGGAAAAGTAGATTTTAGCATTTTTGTTGAGAATACAAGTGCTCAAACTTCTGTGAAAATCAACGAAAACGTTGTGAAATCGTACATAGCACAGATGAAAAATATCGTTGATGGAGACACGACAGAACTTTTGAAAATGGCTGTGCGTATGCCAGATGCGTTACAAACTTCCGTTGAAAATATTTCTTCGGATGAGTTTGAAATTGTATTGAAACATATTGTTTTAGCAATCAATGATTTAAAAAAATTTAGAGCTGAAGAAGGTATCGTACTTAAAGAAGATTTTATTCTTAGAATACAAAATATTCGAGATTTGCTGAAAGAAGTAGAAGGCTTAGATTCAGAACGTTTGGTACTTGTTCGTGAGCGTTTGGAGAAAGCCGTAGCCGAAATCCGTAATGTAGATGCCAACCGCTTTGAACAAGAATTAATTTTTTATCTGGAGAAATTGGATATTACAGAAGAAAAAATTCGGTTGAAAAATCATTTGGATTATTTCATTGAGACATTAAATTCAAAAGAATCCAACGGACGAAAATTAAGTTTTATAGCTCAAGAAATTGGAAGAGAGGTAAATACGTTGGGGTCAAAAGCCAATTTTTCACCAATGCAACAGGTTGTCGTAAAAATGAAAGATGAGCTTGAAAAGATTAAAGAACAAGTTTCAAACGTCTTATAAATCTGAGATTTATTTAAGACTAAATTTTTGAATTTTTTAATTAAGATGAATAAACTAATCATATTTTCTGCTCCTTCCGGTAGCGGGAAGTCAACCATTGTAAGGCATTTATTATCACTTGAAAAGTTAAACTTAGCATTCTCTATATCAGCAACTTCAAGAGCTCCCAGAGGAGAAGAACAGCACGGAAAGGAATATTACTTTCTTTCAGTAGATGAATTTAAAAAACGAATTGCTTTAGGCGATTTTTTGGAGTGGGAGGAAGTTTATGCAGGAAATTTTTACGGAACTTTAAGAACAGAGGTGGAACGTTTGTGGTCGCTCGGGAAGACTGTTGTTTTTGATATCGATGTAATTGGAGGATTACGAATAAAAGAACAATTTCCCGAACAGAGTTTGGCTATTTTTGTGAAGCCGCCAAGTATTGAAGAATTGGAAAAAAGATTGAGGAATCGGCAAACGGAAAGTGAAGATAAAATAAAAATGCGATTAGATAAAGCTTCTCAAGAATTGGCTCAGGCTGAAAAATTTGATATAATAATAGAAAATGACAATTTGCAGAAAGCGTTGCAAGAAGCTGAAAATGTGGTTGGTGAGTTTTTAAAGTTAAAATAATTTATAATGAGCAAAAAGCAAGTAGGACTGTTTTTTGGGTCATTTAACCCAATCCACGTAGGGCATTTAATTATTGCAAATCATTTGGTGGAACATAGCACAATGGACGAACTTTGGTTTGTGGTAACTCCTCAAAATCCTTTTAAGGAAAAGCATTCATTATTAGATAATTACAGCCGTTTTGAAATGGTTCATAGGGCAGTTGAAGAGTATGAAAAATTGCGTCCTTCCGACATAGAATTTAACTTGCCTCAACCTAATTATACAGTAAATACATTAGCTTATTTAGGAGAAAAATATCCTACGTTTGATTTTGCTTTGATAATGGGAGAGGATAATCTTAAAAGTTTTCATAAATGGAAAAACTATGAGTATATTTTGAAAAATTATCCCATTTTTGTTTATCCTCGCATTTCAGAAGGAGATATTCCTGAAGGATTTGAAAATCAGACTAATATAATAAGAATTAATGCTCCCATAATTGAATTATCATCAACGTTCATTCGAAATGAAATTAAGGAAAAAAGAAATGTACGCCCGTTATTAGCTCCAAAAGTTTGGCAATATATAGACCAAATGGGATTTTATGAGAAATAAAATTCAGAAATTTAAAGAAAATTAAGTGAATTTGTTCTCTTTTTTTGCTTTTCTGTATTCTTTTTTTATATTTGTGCGAAAAATTTCATAAAACATAAATATGAGAAAGAATGTAATGACTTGTTTGCTTGTTTTTGTTTCTATATTTGCACTACAAGCACAAAGTGTTCTGGGTAAATGGAAAACCGTTGATGATGAGACAGGTAAGGAAAAATCAATAGTTGAAATCTATGAGAAAAATGGTTTGATTTATGGAAAACTTGTAGAACTTTTGGAAGAGAAAAACAAAAATGCCGTTTGTTCTGCTTGTTCCGGAAAGAATAAAAATAAACCTTATTTGGGCTTAATTATCATTACCGACTTGAAAAAGGATGGGGATGAATGGAGTGGAGGAAAAATTTTAGACCCCAAAACAGGAAAAGAGTATAAATGTAATATGACTTTGGAAAATTCTAATAAATTGAAAGTGAGAGGTTATGTCGGAATTTCTCTCATAGGTAGAACGCAATATTGGCAAAGAGTAAGGTAACAAAAACATTGAAATAAAAATCCGAAGTTTAGTGCTTCGGATTTTTTATATTCTTATTATCTATTTACAAAATATATAAGCAAAATTATACCAATGATAATTCTGTAATAGCCCCAAATTTTAAATCCGTATTTAGTTAGTAAATGTATGAAAGATTTTACAGCAATCATTGCAACAATGAAGGCAACGACATTTCCAATGATGAAGATTAAAATATTTTGCTCGGAAGATAAAATCATTTCATAGCCTTTTTGTTTTACAGTTCCAATCCCCCAATCTTTAAGAAAAATGGAATAAACAGTAACGGCAAGCATCGTTGGCACTGCAAGAAAAAAAGAAAATTCAGCAGCTGCTTTTCTGCTAAGTCCTTGTGTCATACCACCAATAATTGATGCAGCAGAGCGAGAAGTTCCAGGCATCATAGCCAAACACTGCCAAAAACCAATGATTACGGATTTTTTTATTGAAATTTCCTTTTCATTGGTGATTTTAGGATTTTTGAACCAATTATCAGCAAAAAGCAGAATAATCCCCCCCACAATTAACACAATTGAAATAGCAATTTGATTGCCTAAAACAGCTTCTATTTTGTCATCGAATAATTTTCCCAAAATAAGAGCGGGAATCACGGCACAAATCAGTTTGATGTAAAAATTTAAGTTTGAAAAATCAAAAAACTTTCTCCAATATAAAACAACTACAGAAAGAATCGCTCCAAATTGAATGGAAACTTGAAACATTTTCAGAAATTCAGATTCTTCAATACCAAGCAAAGAAGCTGTAAAGCCCATATGAGCTGTGGATGAAATTGGCAAATATTCCGTAAGTCCTTCAATAATAGCAATTATGATAGCTTCAATCGTATTCATTATTTTTTAGATTTATTAGGATTCAACAAAATGGCATAAATTTCAACGGCAAAACCCAACAGAACTAAAGTAGGAGCCAAATGAATGCGTCTGAAACTGAAGATAGAAGGGTCAAAAACATTCGGGTTGTCGCTTCCTCCTCCACTCATTAATATAAATCCTAATGTAATGATAGCTAATCCAATAAGCATAAAAATATAGTTCTTTCTTCCAAAAATTAATGTTGAATGATGTTTATTCATAATGTGAATATTGAAAAATTTAATATATTTTATTTTTAGTAATAAAGGTCGTTGGTATTTAAATTCAAGAATCGTTGGGCAGCAAAAAAAGTACTTATCCAAGTAATTAATATTCCTATGATGAAGATGACTGTGAAAACAATAATCATATCATCGGTGCTTGAAAAAATCTCAAATTCAGGAGATATTGAGCCAATATACGTCAAGCAACCATATAGAAGCGATACGGCGAGAACCGCACTTAAAATTCCTAAGCGAATATTTGTTAAAATGAACGGTCGGCGAATGAATCCACGAGTTGCACCGACAAGTTGCATTGTTTTGATAATGAATCGTTTAGAGTATATAGATAAACGAATAGAAGAATTTATCAACAGAATAGCTATAAAAGTAAATAAACCACTGAAAATAAGCAGTATAACTCCAATTCTGTTTACATTTTCGTGAATAAGCGTAATTAAAGACTTATCGTAAACTACTTCGGAAACGAAAGAATTTTGAGATAATTCTTTCTCAAGTTCCTTCATCTTTTCAGGTTCTGCAAACTCGGCTTTTAAACTCAAATCAATAGAATTTTGCAATGGATTATCACCGATGAAAGTAACAAAATCTTCTCCAACTTCTTCACTAAAAGTTTCTGCTGCAACCTCTTTTGGTATGAATTTCAGTGATTTAACATATTCTGCAATGGAAAGGGTTTTCTGTAATTGTTCAATATCGGCTTCTTTAGCATCATCTTTCAAAAAAATTGTCATTGAAACTTGCTCTTTGAAATAATTTGCTAATCGTTTTGAACTTAAAATCAAAAATCCTAAAATACCCAATAGAAATAATACCAAAGTGATACTTATTATCACTGAAAAATAAGAAGTTATTAATCTTCGTCTGTTGAATTTTTCAATTGATTGTGCCAATTTTTAATACTTTTCAAAATAATTCCGTAAAGGTATAAAAAAGTTAGGGAAATACAATAAAAAATTAAATAAATCAATAATTAAATATTATGAAATATTTAATTTTAAATTTCTTCACAACATAAATACTTAAAAAACAGACAATTTAGAAACGAAATCACAAGTTTCATTTCTAAATTGCCTGAAAAATTATAAATTTCTCTATTTAACTATTTCGCATTCAAATCTTTTAAAACATTTACAGCTTCATCAATGTAAACATCTTGTTGTAGCGTTTCGTGCCAACGATCACGACGTAATTTCAAATCTTCATTACCTTGTATTTTAGCTTCCTCAGAAGGAAGAGAAGCAAATTTCAACTTTGATTTGTAATCCGAAATGGCTTTAAATCGCTTGGCTTCTTCTTCATCTTTTTCAACAACTTTTTTGTATGCTTCGTGATTTAAAGGGAAAATATTTTTGTCCTGTTGTTGTTTTACCCATTTAGCATTTTCATCAATGAGCTTTAAATGTGTATTTTCACCAATTCTTTTATTGCTGTTTTCAATGGCTTTGTTAAAATTAGCTTGATTTTGCCAAGATTCAAACTGCACAGGATCAATTTTATCCCATTTCATTGCGTTTGTTAGGTCACGCTCTCCAATGTCGATATATTTATATTTATCCGGAACGATGATGTCACTTTTTACTCCTTCCAATTGAGTAGAGCCTCCATTAATACGATAGAATTTTTGGATAGTGTATTTCAAAGCACCCAAATCTCCGAATGAATTTTGACGAACATAATTGTTTAAATCCTCAAAACTTTGAACTGTTCCTTTTCCGAAAGTTTGTTTTCCTCCAATTACGATAGCTCTTTTATAATCTTGCATAGCGGCTGCCAAAATTTCAGAGGCAGAAGCTGATAATTCATTCACCAGAATAACCAACGAACCATCCCACTGTATGCGAGGGTCCGTATCTGACAAAACATCAATACGACCACGAGGCGATTTTACTTGAACAATAGGTCCTTTTTTGATAAACAAACCACCAAGTTCAACAACGGCTTTTAACGAACCACCACCATTATTTCGCAAATCAATGATTAAACCATCGATATTTTCTTTTTTAAGTTTTTCAATTTCTAAAGCAACATCTGATGCAGCATTTCTTTCTCTGTGATTTTTGAAATCGATGTAAAACTTAGGTAGATTGATGATACCGTATTTTTTGTCGCCATCTTCAATAATTGCGGCTTTGGCAAATGTTTCCTCCAATTCTACCATATCACGGATGATAGATACTACTTCAATAGTTCCGTCAACACGTTTTACGGTAAGTCGCACTTCGCTTCCTTTAGGCCCTTTTATGAGTTTAACGGCATTATCCAGACGCATACCCACCACATCTACAGGTTCTTCACTTCCCTGTGCTACTTTTAAGATGTAATCACCAACTTCCAAAAGTTTTCCTTTCCAAACCGGACCGCCGAGCATCACGCCCGTAATGCGGATACCATCTGCTTTTTTCTGTAATTGAGCACCAATTCCCTCAAATTTTCCTGACATATCTCGGTCAAAATTATCCTTGATGTCGGGAGCCATATAGTTGGTGTGAGGGTCGAAAGTTTCAGTCATTGAATTAACATAAATACTGAACCATTCTTCTTTTACCATATCATTGAAGAATGAAAACAGTTCGAGGAGTGTTTTTTCGGAAGTTTCGGTAGCTTCTTTTCGTAATTCTTCTTCTGATTTTACTTTATATTTGGCGTCTTTTTCCTTTTTGGTTTTTTCTTCTTTTTCTTTTGTTACATAGCTTGATAAAATTGAAAACGTAATGATTTTTTGCCAACGTTTTTGCAATTCGGCTTTGTTTTTTGCATACGGAATCTTTTCAAAATCAGTATTAATGGTTTCCTTTGATGAAAAATTAATAGGTTTTTTGAAAATATCTTTGGCAATTTCTTCCGCTTCTTTTATCCTTTGAATCAATCTGTTATAAGTAAGATTGAAGAATGTAAGGTCATCATTTTTCAAATCATCGTCCAAACGAGTTTCATATTTTTTGAATTCATTGATGTCAGATTGTAAAAAATAACGTTTTTGGCTGTCCAAATGCTCAATGTAGTTTTTATACATTTGTTTGGAAAAATCGTCATTGATTTCAATGGGACTGAAATGTTTGTTTGTAAGAATGTGTTGGATGATTTCCACCAAAAGTTTGTCTTTCTCCGGATCATCAAACTTTTTGCTCACAAAACTACACGAAGCAAAAGAGATAAATAATAGCGTAAGTGATATTGAAAGATTTCTCATTGTGTAAAAAATAGCTTAAAGATTGTACGTTAAAAATAACCCATATTTTTTGTAAAAATATACCAAACAGTAGAAGCAAAATGAGTGCCACACTTAATTAAAGAGGCAAACTTACATAAAAAAAATTAATTTCCTGCAGATATTAAGAAGGAAAATAGTATGAAATTAAGTTTTGATAACATTTAATAGTTTTTTAGCAAAATATATCAGAAGTGTAATTTTCAGGATATTCTTCCGAAGTATTTTGATAATTAAATGTTTATTGGTTTTTAAAATGAAATATTTTTCCTTTTTTGAAGAACAGAAGCAAGTTGTACTCTTTGCCAAAAGTTTGTTGTTTCATTCAAAATCTGTACTTTTGAACAAAAATTTTGAAATATGTCAGTTGAAGTAAGAGAATTAACACGACAGTACGGAAGTCAAATAGCTGTAAATCATATCAGTTTTAGCCTTAAAAAAGGTGAAATAACAGGTTTTTTAGGACCTAATGGAGCAGGGAAATCCACAACAATGAAGATGATTACAGGTTCGTTAATTCCTACCGAAGGAGAAATTCAAATCAATGGGATTAATATGCTGAAAAATCCCATTTTAGCTCAAAAAAAAATAGGATATCTGCCAGAACATAATCCATTGTACTTGGAGATGTATGTTCGTGAATATCTATCTTTTATGGCTGATTTATATGGGAAAATTCCTCGAAATAGAATAGAGGAAGTAATTGAAATTACCGGACTTACTCCTGAAAGCAATAAAAAAATAGAGCAACTTTCAAAAGGTTATCGCCAGCGTGTTGGGCTTGCTTCGGCATTAATTCACGACCCTGAAATTTTAATTTTAGATGAACCAACTACAGGACTTGACCCTAATCAACTTGTTGAAATTCGCAGTATTATAAAAGATTTGGGAAAAAATAAAATAGTCCTACTTTCATCTCACATTATGCAGGAAGTTCAAGCGATTTGCGATAGAGTTATCGTGTTGAACAAAGGAAGTATCGTTTTAGATAAAAGAATGTCAGAACTTCAAGGAAACGAACAAATTATTGAAGTTGCATTTGATTTCAGAGTGGAAGAACGCCTCTTAAAGCAAATCCCAAATGTAAAATCAGTTGTTAACGAATTTGAGTTTCTGTACAATATTTCATTTGATACGGAAAAAGATATGCGTCCTGCTGTTTTTGATTTTGCAAAAGAAAATGGACTTAAAATCCTGCAAATCAATCATAAGCATAAAACGTTAGAACAACTTTTCTCCGAATTGACAAAGTAGGAATTTTATTTTTTAGTTTGATATGTTCCGAAAATAAAGTTTGAATCCACTAACTTATTGCCTTCAGAATTCAATATTACTAAATCTGTGATGGTTATCAGATGGTCATAACGGAGCAATTCTTGTGTGGTTTCATTCAAAATAGGTTTGGTTATGATTGAAATTTTCCCTCCGGTTGCCTCAAACTGAGATGTAACGGAAGGCGATGAGGGAGGATAGCTTCCGCAAAAATAAGAAGTGTTCACTGCATCACTAAAAGTTCTATAATATAGCTTGTAATCGTTTGATATGATGCCAGATACTGTATTTTCGCTATTTTTTAAAACTCCTTTTGGTAATTCCAGAATTAAGGCTTGTTTTGAATTATATTTAAATAAGAATGTGGCAGTTGTATCACTTGTACAGGATAAGACGTCTGAATTCTCAAAAGAAATAGTTCCTACTTCTAAATCTCCGTCGTTACAGGCAATTAGGCACAATGCAAAAATAAAACTCAAAAATATTGCTTTTCCTTTCATTATTTTTATTTTTTTTGCAAAAGTAAAAAATAATCCGAACAGAGAAAGTTATTTTCTATTTTTCAGATTGAAAAAAAATAGATAATGAATTTTCTAACAAGTCTTTCTCTCAAGTAGATTCTGCTATTGATGTAATAAGAAAAGAGATTGTACTCAATTAGGCACAATCTCTTGATTTAAAATGATTAATACTTATTTTTCAAACCAGTAAAACATTTGCGGAAAACCTTCTACTTTTATGACAGGTTCACTACTTGTTTTTCCTGTTTTGGGGTCGTGTACATAAAAGCCTTTGGTAGTTTTGCCAGTACAGCCAAAAATTACTTTATCTTCATATTTACCTAAAGCTGTTGAATATCCGTTAGTTACAGGAAGTTCTTTAATTCGTTTAAACGTTTTGGCGTTCAAATCAATTTCTAACGGAATATAAGCAACATTCAATGGACTAACCACATTGGAAGAATATTCCTTAATATAAGCATATCCGTACGTTTTACCATTGAACTCAAAGTTTGCTGGGCGGAGATAACTAATTTTCCCAGACTCACCGGAAATTACTGTTTCATTAAACTTAATGATGTAATCGGGGTCAAAATCAGTTTCACCGGCTTTGATACGCAAAATCCCACCATCGAATCCTGGCACTTCCCCATAGGCTCCTATACAATGTATATAGATATTTTTATCGGCATCCATCAATATTTTATCTCCGGGATTGGTTGGAAATGAAAATTCGCTTTTAGTTTCTTTGATATGTTTTATTACCTCATCGGTCTGAATGTCAATAATTAACACCTCAACTACCTTTTCTTTCGGAAACCAAGTACCTGCCTTCCATTGCCCAAGTGTTACAAACAAGTGATTATCACGAACAATCATTCCCGAAGGCTCCGGATTGGGGTCGCCATACGTATTCAAATCAATTTCGCCTGTTTTTTCCATCGTGGTAGGATTGAAAATAAAAATTTTACCCAATCCTGTGAGTCCCACATACGCTTTTGTGTCATTGACAAAAGTAAGGTGTGTTGCTTGCGACATTCCAGGTACAGGTAACGCACCTACTTTTTTTAATTGTCCGTTTTCGCGAACCAATTTACCAATCTCTGACACGTCAGACCCAAAGAAATTGGGAAGCGTAAAAATCCAATTTTTATAAACAAACGGAGGAATGCTAACTCCGGCGGGGATTGCATTTTTGTTGTCAACAGTTCTGGGAGCAATCCCTTCAAGCAATTGTATGTAACCACTTCCCGATTGTCCATCTTGATTAACAATTGCCGTTTGAATCAAAACATCAGCAGCTTTCCCAACCGGAACAACCGGATTGTTATCATCTTTTTCTCCACAACTTACCATTAAAAGAGTAGCTGCAAAAGCCTTTAAAAACATTTTTGTATTCATCATATTTATGTATTTGTAATTAATATTCTTTTAAGATTCAAAAAATCAGTAGTTTATTTTGGAAGTGATGCAAAAGTATGATACCTTAAAAAAGAGGATATTTCTGTCAGGCTGAGCGAAGTCGAAGCCTTATTATTACATACAAGGCTTCGACTTCGCTCAGCCTGACAATCGAAACTATCATCATACTTTTCATAATACGACCGTTTATTTTATTTTTAAACGTACTACACGTTGATTCAAATTCTTATAGACGTAAGGTATTTTGTATAACAATCGCCAAAAGAAAGGAAGTCGTTTTCCGTAAAAATCACTCATATAGTATTCTTTTTCAATATGAATTTTCTTGTGCCATTTTTCCATATCGTGAGTATTGAGCAATGACCATTTGAATTCCGGAACGTTTTTCATTGTTTTGAGCGTCGCGTGTCTTTTTGCTCGACCGACACCTTTGTAAAACAACATATCAAAAACCACAGTAAGTTCCTGAAAATTAGTACAAAGATTTTCAAAAAACGAACGTATTTCTTTTTCTTCAAAATACATTAACACACCTTCCGCAATGACAAAAACTGGCTTATTGTGTGATTTTACTTTTTCAATCCATTGATTATCAAACAAAGACATTGATAAGAAAGTATTTTTTTCTGTTGGTTCAATGAATTTTTTTCGAACTGTGATAACTTCTTCTAAATCAAGGTCGTACCAATGAGTTATCGGAGGATTTCCAAGTCGTTGATAACGAGCATCTAAACCTGCTCCGAGTTGTATAATAACAGCGTCGGGAAATTTTTTGATAAATCTTTTTACTTCATTATCAATGAGTTTTGCTCTAACGCAAACCCCTAATTGCGATAAGTTTACCCGTTTGAATTTACTGAAATCATAATCAATTTTACCAACTATTTCTACCGCCTTTTCATCGTATAGAACAGGTTGAGAGTGTTTGGTCTCCGCTGCTTTTGCCCAAAGGGTAATGAGCATCGTTTCCGAAATATTGCCAAGTTGTACTACATTAATTTTTTGATAGTTAGACATTTTTTGTTCTTTTAATTATTCTATCTTTTTTTGATTTTTAGCTTTTTTTTGAGCTATCACATTCTATATCTGATTTTTACTCCAAAATTTCTGCCCGGAAGCGGACGGTTAAATTCTGAAATTACTTTTTGGTCGGTAAGATTATTTACCCTTGCCGAAAGCAAAATTTTTCCATTTTTAAAGCTCTGTTCCACACCAAAATGAAAAACCAAACTTCTCGGAATACGTCTTTCTTGATATTTACTTACCTCAAAATCATACCAATACTTTTCAATAAAAGAAGCATCAAGCATCAAACGCGTGTTTTGGTCTTTTCCTCCGAAAAGATTTTCTTTATGAAATTCCAATCCTGCATTGCTCAAAAAATATGGAATGTTTGGCATTCGTTTGTTTTTGGTTGCATTAGGAATTTGTGTATATGGCTCAAAATCACGTTTATCACGCAAATCCTGATAGGTTACATTGGCATATCCGTATAAGGAAGGAAAAATATCGGCTTTCACTTCGGCTTCTATTCCCAAAGACCGCATCTTTCCAAAATTCTCATAAAAGGATTGTAATACTCCTCCCGAAAAACGTATCATATCTGTTATGTAGGAATAAAATCCGTTGATTTCTACTTCTAATTTATTGTCGGAAAGCAAGTTTTTTTGATACAAAAAACCTAAATTCACGCTTGTGTTTCGCTCAGGTTTGAGGTTTGCCGCAGGAGCGATAAGAAAACCATCGCCAAGAAGTTCACTATCAATAGGTAAACGCACATCATACGCTAAGGAAGTCCTTGCCAATAGATTTTCTGTAAAATGATAACGTATGGCATCACTAATTCCGAAATTCCCTTTGGAAAACCCAATGTCTTTTATCCCACCAATACCCACAATTTTTACGGTTTGACCCTGAGTTTTGTAATAACAATATTTGGTAGTGAAGGAATTAAGCCATTTTTTATTTTTGCTACTCAAATCGTATGATAATCCTGCTATCCAGCTGAACATTCGGTTGTCAAAATTTACTTTATAACCAGAAATCTTTTCTTTAATCGGGTCAGAGGTGTGATTGCTGAACGTAGTAAACTGTGAATTGAAATTAACACTCTGATTTTCATTGATTATATATTCCAAATTCAATCTGTTAAGAAAAGAAGTACTTTTCGTTTTGGTATCAGAAGCGTGCAATCCGATTTCTCCCCCATAAGAAGAAACAGGCGGATAAGTGTTTCCTTCCCAATCATATCGTAGCGGAGAGGTGTCATTAAGATGAAGCCCAACGCCAACAAGCACCGTGTTCATATCAAAATCCAATCCGGAGATGAGAAAATCTTTCTTTTCCAATTTGTTGGTAACTCCGTTGACCTGAGTTTCACTAAAAGCCTTTTGTATATTGGTTTCAATGCCTTGTATTTGTTGGTCTGTCAGGATAGAAAACGCCTCAAAACCAACCTCATCGAACCACCATTTGGTGGCTTTTAGCCCTACTCCGTAGAGCAATTTGCGATGACGATCGTGATTGCGTTTCACACGGATACCTCTGTGGTGAGGCAAGTCCATTTCATAATCATTATCGGAATAAGTGTAATTGACCGAAGCACCAATTTCAATGCCCGATTTTTTAAAATTTAGCTTGCCCAACGATTGAATTTTATGGGTGTTGAATGAAGCCAATTCATAGCTAACATCATAAAAGACAGGAGGATATTCTTTCAAAATCAGGTTTACTGCTCCTCCCATCGCCGACCCTCCGAGTTTGGCAGGCACAATGCCTTTATAAATTTCAATACGTTCAATCATATCAATAGGTACATCGTGAAGCGACACATAATCAGAGGTTTGGTTCATAGGCATATTGTCTAAAAATATCCCAATTCGTTTACCTTCCAGCCCGCGTACGGAAATTCGTGAACCGCTTCCAACTCCACCCTGACTGCGAATGGTAATCCCTACCGTTTTCTTCAAAACATCGTCTAAACTGCTTGTAGTTCCTTGAAAATGAGATGAACTCAGTACTGAAACCGTCATCGCTCCATTTCTCAATTCACGCTCTTCCTTTTTCGAGGATTTTACAACAACCTCTTGCAGATTTTCGGTTTCAACATTTAAATATATTTTTATCTCTTTGTTATTTTTCGTGTTTATTTTTTTAGTAACAGATTGATATCCAACATATGAAATAGTGATTGTGTACTCTCCGTTTGGGATTTTTTTAAATATAAAATTTCCTTGCCCGTCCGAAACCGTACCTTTTTGAATTTCTTTAAGAAAAATATCGGCTAAGGCAAGCGGTTTTTGAGTAGTTGCATCAAATATTTTTCCTTGTAAATCAAAATATTGTGATTGAGCCTGTAATGCTATTGAAAATAAAACTGTTATAAAAATATAAAATATTTTTTGCATTGAACTAAATTTTTATTTGATTTTATTCTAAATAATTTAACTTTGCAAAGTTATGTTAAAGGACAAAAGCATTTGTTTAATATAACGGACTATTTTTTTAATATTAAGGGAATATTTATGAGGTTAAGCAACGATAATATACAGGAAATGCTCTTTGATAATGCAATTTCTCGGCAATTGGACAGTGAAGAAATTATTTTTTCAAATCAATTGCCCTTTGGCGAAATCTTTATACAATCAAAAAAGGTAGGAAATCACCAACTTATAAATTGGAAATCAAAATTTTCAGAAGAAATCAAAATTTCGGGAGAAATGGTTACTTCTTCCTTACGGATTTATTTTCTGAATCGAATCACAAAAGGAATGAATGTTGGATTTGAAAAAGGCTTCCGACAAAACGTAAAACAAGGTTCTGCTAATGTTTTGTTTTGTAATGAAAATCATCAAGGATTTACGCTTTTTGATAGAAACGGTGAAACTGAAATAGACACATTAGTTATTAGTAATGAGCATTTTAAACAATTGTCATTACAATACCCCGAAGTGTTTGAAAGTTTGTATGAGCGTTATCAACGGGAAAAAATATTTATGCTTTTCCCCGATTTTTCTCCTATTTCTTTTGAGGTAAATACTATTTTTCAGCAGATAGCAAACAGTTACTTAATGGGAACATCTGCAATGGCTTATACCGACCTTAAAGTACTGGAATTATTAGTGTTACTGCTAAAAATATCAGAACAAACAAAAAATGAAATCGGCAAATATTGTAAAACACTTTCGGATATTGATAAAATCCGAGAAGCTGCCAACATACTCATTTCCAATATAAATGAAACGCCTTCTCTTATTGAATTGGCTCATCAAGTGGGGCTGAATGAAAAGAAACTTAAATACGGTTTTA
Source organism: Capnocytophaga felis (assembly GCF_009684755.1). GTDB lineage: Bacteria > Bacteroidota > Bacteroidia > Flavobacteriales > Flavobacteriaceae > Capnocytophaga > Capnocytophaga felis. Next base: position 46,741 of record NZ_BLBC01000009.1, on the reverse strand, counting down.
AGGAAGTGTTTGGCACTACCGTTTTTGGGTATTTGTATGATTATAAAATGCAGTTAGCCAAACAATTACTTTTAGATACAAACAAAACCATATCCGAAATTGCTCTCTTGTGCGGATATGACTATGTTTCACACTTTTCAACAGCCTTCAAACGCAAATGGGGAGTTAGTCCTATTTCTTGTAAACAAAGAAAATAAAATCTCTCTTAAAGAATTGTTTTACAAAATTTTAAGAGAGATTTAACTTCTAGAAAATTATTTTTTAGCTACAAGCTCTGCAATTTTTACGATGACTTGAGTGGCTTTTTCCAAACTTTGCACAGGAACGTACTCGAATTTTCCGTGGAAATTGTGTCCGCCGGCAAAAATATTCGGGCAAGGAAGCCCCATATAACTCAATTGTGAACCATCTGTTCCGCCACGTATTGGCTTGATAATCGGAGTGATACCCAATTCTTTCATTGCCTTTTCTGCTACTTCTACAATGTGGAAAACAGGCTCTATTTTTTCCCGCATATTAAAATACTGATCCTTAATTTCTGCTGAAACTGCATTTGGATATTCTTTATTTAATTCATTTACAATTTGTTGTACAGATTCTTTACGTTTTTCAAATAATTTTCGGTCGTGGTCACGGATAATTAACTGAACTACAGTATTTTCAATATCTCCTGAAACGTCAGTAATGTGGTAGAATCCTTCACGTCCGCTTGTACGTTGTGGAATTTCATTTTCTGGTAAGGAGCTAATAAACTGATTTGCAATCAACAATGAATTTATCATTTTATTTTTGGCATAACCAGGATGAACGCTTTTTCCTTTAAAATGTACTTTGGCACCCGCAGCATTGAAGCTTTCATATTCTAATTCACCAATTTGGCTTCCATCCATTGTATAAGCCCAATCTGCACCAAATTTTTTTACATCAAATTTATGTGCTCCACGACCTATTTCTTCATCAGGAGTAAAACCTACTCTGATTTTACCGTGCTTAATTTCAGGATGTTGTATCAAATACTCCATTGCTGTAACAATTTCAGCAATGCCGGCTTTGTCGTCAGCTCCCAAAAGTGTTGTTCCATCGGTTGTGATAATGGTTTGCCCTTTGTACAGAAGCAAATCTTCAAAATAAGAAGGAGAAAGTACTATATTTTTTTCTTTATTTAGAACAATGTCTCCTCCGTCGTAGTTTTCAACAAATTGCGGATTTACATTTTCTCCTGAAAAATCAGGTGATGTATCAAAATGAGCGATGAATCCGATGGTAGGTACTTCATAATCAACATTGGAAGGAAGCGTAGCCATTACATACGAATTTTCATCAATTGTAACATCTTCCAAACCAATGGATTTTAATTCTTCTACAAGAAAACGAGCCAAATTCCATTGTTTTTCGGTACTTGGAGTGGTTTGACTTTCGGGGTCAGACTGAGTATCTGTTTTTATGTACGTTATGAAACGTTCTACTAACTTTTGCATAATATTTTGAGTATTTTGATAATAAAATTAACGCCCAAAGATATAAAAAATATCAAATTTGGCATTCAAAAAATCAAAAAACAATTGAAGTTTCGTCGTTTTTTTCTATATTCGCACCAAATTGATACTTACAATGAATTTAACTTCAGAAAATATACTATTAATCGGGTCTCTGTTATTATTAGTCAGTTTAATTGCAGGTAAAACATCTTACAAATTTGGCGTTCCAACCCTGATTTTGTTCTTGGGAGTGGGAATGCTTGCCGGTTCTGACGGAATTTTGAAAATTCAGTTTAATGACCCCAAATTAGCTCAATTTATAGGTATTATTTCGTTGAACTTCATTTTGTTTTCCGGAGGTTTGGAAACTCGATGGAAATCAGTAAAACCTATTCTTTTTCAAGGAATTATGCTTTCAACTTTAGGTGTTTTGCTAACTGCCGTTAGTTTGGGGCTTTTTGTTTGGTATATTACTGATTTTACGCTATTTGAAAGTCTTTTATTGGGTTCGATTGTATCCTCAACTGATGCGGCTGCTGTGTTTTCCATATTGCGTTCCAAAAATTTGGATTTGAAGCACAATCTTCGTCCTACGTTGGAATTTGAAAGTGGAAGCAACGACCCAATGGCTTACGTGCTGACAACCACATTTTTAGGTTTAGTTCAAATTCCTGAACAATCTGTTTGGATGGTCATTCTCATATTTTTACGTCAGATTATTTTAGGTGGCGTTCTTGGTTTTGTTTTTGGTAAACTTAGTAAGTTGATTTTTAACGGAATACAATTAGGTTTTGAAGGTTTGTATCCGGTATTGGCAATTGCTTTGATGTTTATCACATTTTCAGGAACCGAAGCACTTGGTGGGAATGGATTTTTAGCAATTTATATATGTTCGGTTTTTCTTGGAAATCAGAATTTTATACACAAAGGAAGTGTTTTAAAAGTTTTTGACGGATTGGCTTGGCTAATGCAAATTGTTCTGTTCTTAACATTGGGACTTTTGGTTGTTCCAACGGAAATAATTCCTCTGGCAGGTTTGGGGCTTTTGATATCGGTATTTTTGATTTTGGTGGCTCGCCCGTTGAGCGTGTTTTTAAGCACTCTTCCTTTCAGGATGTGTTTTGCTCGACGTTCGTATATTTCTTGGGTAGGATTGCGAGGAGCCGTACCAATTGTATTTGCGACATATCCGCTTTTGGCAGAAATAGATAAAGCTCATATTATTTTTAACATCGTATTTTTCATTTCTGTAACTTCAGTTTTGATTCAAGGAACAACGCTTTCAGTGGTGGCGAAGTGGCTGAATATCGCTTCTGTTCAGCAAGACGTTGAAAATGATGAAAATCCTGCCGATGCAATTATTCGCGAGCATCCGAAAGCCGTAATGCAAGAAATTTTGATTCCTGCAGATAATCACGTTATTGGGAAGAAAATAGTAGATCTCGAATTTCCGAAAAATTCAATTATTGCAATGATAAAACGAGATGAAAAATACATAACGCCCAATGGTTCAACCAAAATAAATCCTAACGATATGCTTATTGTTATTTCTGATAATCAATTGGCTATGACCGAAGTATATGATATGTTAGAAATTGTGAGTGAATAAAATCCTACTGTGGCAATTACTACATAAAGGGGGAAGTTAGTCGTAATACTTTTTCAGCTAATTGCTTGTATTTTGGTCTTCTTTCCCATTTTTCTAATGTAAGTTTTTCAGCATCAACAAGGTCTTTGTAAAAAGTTTCACGTAATCGTAAAGCGGTTTCTTTGTGATAAATAAGTGCCGAAACTTCAAAATTAAGGTCAAAGCTGCGTGCATCTAAGTTGGCAGTTCCCACAGAAGCCCATTTGCCGTCAATCACAAAAGTTTTTGAATGTACAAAACCTTTTTTGTAGAGATAAATTTTAACGCCTGCTCTAAGTAATTCTTCAAGAAATGATTGAGAAGTGATGTTTACTAAAAACGAATCACCTTCTTTAGGAAGCAATAATTTAACTGATATTCCACTGAGCGAAGCAATGATAAGGGCTTCTTGCAGAGAAGTGTCAGGAACGTAATAAGGTGTAGTTAAAATAATTTCTTCCTTAGCCGAATATATAGCTTGAATGGTGGTGTAAAGAATAGTAGGTAAGTCAGAATCAGGACCGCTATAAGCGATTTGAGCATAGTAATCACTTGGTAAATCCAGAAAATCTGTTGGGAAATAAGCGGGTTGTATCGTTATATTTTCGTTGCTACAGAAATTCCAATCCGACAGGAAAACCATTTGCAATGAAAGGGACGTAATTCCTTTTATCATTAGGTGAGTATCACGCCAATACAATTCGTTATTTCCTGAATTGATGTACTTATCACTTACATTAATTCCTCCCACAAAAGAAGTTTTTCCGTCAATGACCACAATTTTTCGGTGATTACGATAGTTTATTCGGTTAGCAAAATAAATGAAATTGATTTTATGAAAAGGAAATACTTGTACTCCGTTTTCTTTCAGTTCTTTAACAATATTCTTGCGAATTCCCCGACTTCCAAAATCATCATAAATGAAACGAACCTCAACTCCTTCTCGAGCTTTTTCAATCAGCACTTCTTTTACTTGATTTCCGATGATGTCATTTTCATAGATATAATATTCAATATGTATGTGCGATTTTGCATTCCGCATTTCACGAAGTAATATAGGAAAAAGATTTTCTCCGTTATCTAAAACTTCTATTGAGCTGTTCGGAGCCACGAAAGTTTGCTCTGTTTGCGAAAGAAATCGGATAATTTCTGTATTTTCATTTAAAGAAGGGTGTTCTAAGTGAGTTTTTTTCAATATTTCGATTTTTGTTTCCAATTCATTGCGGAAAAATTGGTCTATTTCCAGCTTTTTGTTGTATATTTTATGTCTTCTGTAGTTAATTCCGAAAGAAAAATAGAAAATTATACCCAAAATAGGAATGAAAATAACCAAAAGTAGATACGCTAAAGTTTTACTTACGGAACGTGTGTCCCAAATAATGCGAAGACAAACAGCAATCAACAGAAGAATATATATGATTTGAACTACAACTAATGAATCCATTATTTTATATTTTTTTGAGATTTTTAAACTGGAAAAGACCGAGCTACAAAGTTACGAAATAAAACATATTTACCCAAAATGAATTTTAATTTTCTTATAATCAGTTTTTTAATTTAATTGAGAAAGAAAAATCAATCAAAAAAACTAAAATAAATTTGCAGATTAAATATTTTTCTATACATTTGCATCTTCAAAAACTAGTACATAATAATCATTAAATAATATTAAAATGTATTTAACAAAAGAAGTAAAAGCAGAAATTTTTAAAAAACACGGTGGTTCAGAAACTAACACCGGATCAGCTGAAGGACAAATAGCTTTATTTACTTTCAGAATCAACCACTTAACAGAACACTTAAAAAGAAACAGAAAAGATTTCAATACTGAGCGTTCGTTAGTAAAATTGGTAGGTAAACGCAGAAGTTTACTTGACTATTTAAAAACGAATGATATTGAAAGATATCGTGCAATTATCAAAGAATTGAATATCAGAAAATAATCAAAAAGGGGCTTTTTGCCTCTTTTTTTAGTTATTGTCAAAAATAAAAGTATTTCTTCTTAGGAAAATCAAAAACTAAAATAAGCCGTTGGTGTGAACCAACCATTGGAAAACCCAAACAACAACACAACGCCTAATGTTTAATTAAAAAATAACAAAATGATTCCAGAAGTTAAAAAAGAAATTATCAATTTAGGCGACGGAAGAACCATTTCCATTGAAACAGGAAAATTGGCTAAACAAGCTGATGGTTCAGTTGTTGTACGTATGGGAAATGCAATGTTGTTAGCGACAGTGGTTTCCGCAAGAGAAATTAACCCTGAAACAGATTTTTTGCCTTTAACGGTAGATTATCGTGAAAAATTTGCCGCCGCAGGGCGTTTTCCGGGCGGATTTTTTAAACGAGAAGCACGCCCCAGTGACCAAGAGGTATTGACGATGCGTTTGGTAGATCGCGTGTTACGTCCGCTTTTTCCGAAAGATTATCACGCTGAAACTCAGGTAATGATTCAATTAATGTCGCACGACGAAAACGTAATGCCCGACGCTTTAGCTGGGTTAGCGGCTTCGGCTTGTATCGCTGTGTCTGACATTCCGTTTGACGGACCTATTTCAGAGGTTCGTGTGGCACGCATTGACGGAAAATTCGTTATAAATCCTAATAAAGAGCAACTTGCACAATCCGATATGGATATTATGGTGGGAGCTTCAAAGGATTTCGTAGCAATGGTGGAAGGTGAAATGGATGAAGTTTCTGAAAAAGATATGGCGGAAGCTATCAAATTTGCACACGAAGCGATTAAAGTTCAAATTGATGCTCAAATCCGTTTGGCAGAAAAAGTAGGCAAAACCGAAAAACGCACCTACGAACCAGAACTTGAAAATGAAGAAGTTGAGCAAAAAGTGTATGGTCTGGCATACCCCAAATGCTATGCGATTGCCAAAGAAAATACGGCTAAACAAGAACGTGGCGAAAAATTTGCTGCCGTAAAAGAAGAGTGCTTGGCTCTATTTACCGAAGAAGCACAAGAAGAGTTTGCAATACTTATCGATAAATACTTCGGGAAAGCTCAAAAAGAGGCAGTTAGAAATCTTATTTTAGATGAAAATATCCGCTTGGACGGACGAAATACAACGCAAATTCGCCCAATTTGGTGCGAGATTGATTACTTGCCTTCGGCTCATGGTTCTTCAATATTTACACGAGGTGAAACTCAATCACTTACAACCGTAACTTTGGGAACTTCTCGTGAGGCAAACGTGATTGATTTGCCCACAGAACAAGGCGAGGAACGTTTCTATTTGCATTATAATTTTCCTCCGTTTTCAACCGGTGAGGCTCGTCCCCTTAGAGGAACTTCCCGAAGAGAAATCGGACACGGAAATTTGGCACAACGTGCTTTAAAGCGAATGATTCCAGCCGATTGCCCTTACACGGTTCGTGTAGTTTCTGAAATTTTAGAATCAAACGGTTCATCATCAATGGCAACGGTTTGTGCTGGTACACTGGCACTTATGGATGCGGGTGTACAGATGATTAAACCTGTTTCGGGAATTGCGATGGGGCTTATAACTGATGGCGAAAAATATGCTGTACTTTCCGACATCTTGGGAGACGAAGATCATTTGGGGGATATGGATTTCAAGGTAACAGGAACCAAAGATGGAATCACGGCTTGCCAAATGGATATCAAAATCAAAGGATTAACTTATGAAATTTTAGAAAAAGCCTTGGAGCAAGCTCGCGAAGGACGCCTGCATATCTTAGGAAAAATCACTGATACAATTGCCGAGCCGAAAGCCGAAGTGAAACCACACGCTCCGAAAATTATTACAATGGAAATTCCGAAAGATTACATTGGTGCGGTTATCGGTTCTGGTGGAAAAAATATCCAAGGTATTCAGCAAGAAACAGGAACAACCATTGTTATTGAGGAAGAAGGCGATTTGGGTATTATCGAGGTATTAGGAACAGACCCAGACGGAATGCAACGTGCTGTTGATGCTATCAGAGCTTGTATTTTTGAACCTGTTGAAGGTGAGATTTATAAAGTGAAAGTAACCAAACTATTGGATTTCGGTGCCGTAGTTGAGTTTGTACCTGGTAAGGATTCTTTATTACACATCTCTGAAATGGCTTGGGAGCGTACCGAAAAACCATCGGATTTAGTGAAAGAAGGCGATATTATCGAAGTGAAATACATCGGAATAGACCCTAAAACCCGTAAACAGAAGGTTTCACGCAAGGCTTTATTGGAGCGTCCGCCAAGAAGTGAAAAACCTAAACACGATAACAACAAACCGAGACATCAAAAATCGAATAAGAAAGAGAATAATCAATAAATAGGAAAGAGGCTAGTAGAGCCTCTTTTTTTTAATAAAAAAAAATTTTCGCAAAGGTATAAAAATGTGTAGAGAAGTTAAAAGATAAAAACTGAAATTTGATGTGAAAATATAAAAAACAAAGGCGAAACGCAATTATTCATTGAAAAACGTTTCGCCTTAAGTAAGATGTATAACTTTTTTATCCTTTCAGTAATTTTTCTTGTACTTCGTGGTTCATTACCTGATAGCCCCACAAATGTCTGCTAAATTTTGATTTTCCTTGTGTGATGGAACGTAATGAAGTTGAATATCCGTACATTTCGGCAATCGGGACTAAAGCTTTGATTTGTTGATATTGACGGATGTTGTCAATACCTGTGATAACTGCTCTTCGGCTTTGTAAATCGGTCATTACATCACCCATTGCACTGACATCACAAAGGACTTCTAACTCATAGATAGGTTCCATAATTTTTGGAGATGCGTTTTTGAAGGCTTCAGCAAAACCTGCGGAAGCTGCTAATTGAAACGCAATATCGTTGGAATCAACAGGGTGCATTTTTCCGTCGAAAATACTCACGCGTATGTTTTGGCAATATGAACCTGTGAGAGGTCCTTCTTCCATTTTGGTCATAATTCCTTTTTTTATGGCACTAATAAAACGCGTGTCAATGCTTCCACCAACAATGCACCACAAGAAATGCAGATGTCCGCCCCAAGGCAGTTCGATAAGTTCTTCTTTGCGGATGTTCAAATCAGTAGGCAAAGGAGCGTTTTCATCATAAGGTTCAATGCGTAAATGTACCTCGGCAAACTGTCCTGCTCCGCCCGATTGTTTTTTATGGCGATACTGAGCTTCAGCAGCTTTTGAAATGGTTTCACGATACGGAATTTTCGGACGAATAAGTTCCATATCAATATTATATAACGATTTGATGCGTTGTTTTACCACATCGAAGTGCATTTGACCTTGTCCGTGAATGATAGTTTGTTTCAGTTCGGGCGAATATTGCAAAGTGAAAGTTGGGTCTTCTTCCTGAATGATATGTAAGGCGTTAGTAAGTTTCTCAAAATCAGATTTTGAAGGAGGCACGACTGCCATACGGATTTTCATTTGAGGAAATTTAATTTTTTTGATTTGAATTTCGTGATGTCCTTCGCTATTCAAAGTGTTATTTGTATGTGAATTTTTGAGTTTTATGGTAACTCCCAAATCACCAGCGACTAACGCCTCTACAGATTCTCTGTTTTTTCCGTTTACAGTAAAAATTTTATTAATACGTTCATCTTCACCATTCATTTGATTTTTAAGAGTTTCACCACTTTTGAGCGTTCCGCTATATACTTTGAAATAACTGAGTTCTCCAATTTGTGGTTCGTTCAGTGTTTTGTAGATAAAAATACTCGTTGGAAGAGAGGTATCGGGAGCGATTGTTTGACCGTTTTGAAGTTCTTTATCAGGTTGTTGCAAAGGTGAAGGGCAAATATCACGAATGAAACCCATAATGCGTCCGGTTCCTTTATTCTCTTTTGCTGAAGCACAGAAAACGGGGAAGAAATTTTGTTTTCCCATTGCCAATTGCAAGCCTTTGGTAAGTTCTTCTTCGGTTAGTGTCCCTTGCTCAAAATAGCGTTCCATTAGTCCTTCTTCTTCCTCAGCGGCTATTTCAACAAGTTGATTGTGAATTTGTTTTGTCCGTTCGAGTACTTCTGCGGGAATAGGCTCTTTTTTAGGTTTTCCTCCGTTGGAATCAAAAGTGTACATTACCATACGCAATGCATCAACGATGTGATTAAAGCCATTTTCCAGTTTGTATGGGAACTGAATTTCAACCACTTTATTACCGAAAGTGTTCTTGATTTCTTGAAGTGATTTTTCGAAGTCTGCTTTTTCGTGGTCTAATTGATTGATAACGAAAAGAGTAGGGGTTTTGAATTCTTCAATATAATCTTTATGAAGTTCATTTTCAACCTCAATTCCTTCTTTGGCATTGATTACCATTACTGCGGTGTCGGCGACTTTTAATCCTGAGATAGCTTCTCCAATAAAATCATCAAAACCGGGAGTGTCAATGAAATTAATTTTTGTATTTCCCCAAAAAACGTGCATTAATGAACTGAAAATACTGTATTTCTTTTCTTTTTCCATTTCGTGAAAGTCAGAAATTGTATTTCCTTCTTCAATGCTTCCGATACGTGTGGTAGCTCCGGCTTCAAACAACATTGTTTCTACCAAAGATGTTTTTCCACTTCCTGCGTGCCCTAACAGGACAACATTCCGAATATTATTTGTGCTATAATCCATAATGAATAAATTTTTTTCATTGTGTTAAAAATACCCTATAAAGGTATAAAAAAGTAAAACATAAAGCAAAATAATTTTTATTTTTTTATTTTTTTGAAAAGATAGGAGAACTTTATTTTTATTGAAATAATTTTTTATGTGTTTTATTATTAGTCTGTTATAAAAAATAAATCAGACTGCCTGAAGAGATAGTCTGATTTTGTTTTGTTTCGATTTTTTACTATTTCTTTCTTGTTTTCCAAGTGATAGATTCAATTCCTTTTTGATTTGGGATAAATAAACTAAAGATAAACGCAATAATGATATTAGAAATCATTCCAATAAGTCCGTAAAGTAGAAACGAAAGTTCCGTGTGAGATTTTACCAAATAGAGGATAATCACGCCAGTAATCAGCCCAATGAAAGCTGCAATAGAACCTACACGAGGGAAAAATATTCCCAAAATGAACAAAGCTCCCAATCCGCTGGTTAATAATCCTAAAAAGGTATTGAATTGGTCCCAAAGTGAAGCTATGTTCCAAGTAGCCAGCACTATAGCCATTCCTGTTCCTAATAATCCAATGATAACTCCTGACCATCGGGCTACGGTCATTTGCTTTTTGAATGAAGTATTTTTGAATAGAGTTTTATAAAAATCGGAAGTAATTACTGCTGAAACCGAATTGATATTTGATGACAAAGTACTCATCGCTGCTGCAAAAATTGAAGCTATCAGCAGTCCTGATAATCCTGTAGGCATTTGTGAAACAATAAATTGAGGGAAAATAGAATCAATATTGGGATCGGTAATTGACATTTGTTCAGGATTTGATTTGTAAAACGCAAATAACCCGGTTCCAAGAAGGAAAAATAAAATACTTACGGGTACGCTCACTATTCCGTTTAGCCAGATGCTTTTAGCTGTTGCCTTTTCATTCACGGTGGACATATATCGTTGTACTACCGATTGGTCGCTGGTATATGAAATCAAAGTGTTTGCAAGTCCGCCGAAAACTACGACCCAAAAAACGGGTTGCGAAAAATCAAATCGAAAATCGAAAGTATTTAATTTGTTGAAAGTCATTGTTGTATTCCAAAATTCACTGATGCCTCCTTTAATTCCCGTAATCATTACTACCAAAGCGGCAATGGCTCCGCCAACCAAAATGAATCCTTGAATTACATCACCCCAAACCACAGCTTCCATTCCGCCACTTATTGAGTATATGATAGTTACAAAGCTCATTATCAAAATGGCGTAATAAATATTAAACCCAGTAACGATATTTAAAGCCAATGAAGGTAGAAAAAGTACGATTGCGATTCGGCTTATCATAAAGAAGGTAAAGAAAGTTGATGCAATCCAACGAATTGGGCGATTAAATCGAATTTCTAAATATTGGTAAGCTGTATCAAGTTTGAAGCGTAAGAAAAAAGGCAGAAAAAAGCGAATAATTATTGGAACAGCCAAAATGATAGTCATATTAAACATTAGCATACGCCAATCAGTAGCGTAAGTTTTAGCCGGAATGGAAATGAATGTAATGGCACTGAGCATTGTAGCAAAAATACTCACGCCCACCGCCCACCAAGGGATACGTCCGCCTCCTTTGAAATAGTCTTCGGTGTTTTTATTGTTTTTCATAAAGAAAAAACCAAGCCATAACATTCCTATAAAGTAAAGTCCTAATACAGCGTAATTTAGCCAACCAAACCCTTCTCCTTTTGAAATAGATAATTTAGTAATTAAAGATGAACGAATTCCTGGCTTTTGTTCTCCTCCTGCGATATAAATATCCTGATTTTGAGTGTTATAAAAAATGGAAGCCACAGCTATTGTATTGTCAGCTTTTCCTAAAGTGAACCATTCATCAGTGATTGTATTATAAACCAAGATTTCTTTTTCAAAACCTTGATGATTTTTCCAAAGTTCGTTACGAAGTTCCGTATCACCATCATTGATAGCTTTTTCTACTTTATTGAAAATAAGACCGGTATCTCCTCCGAAAAGCAAAATACTTGAAGCTCCTATTTTTGTAGCTGTTGAAACTGCCAGAGGTAAATTTCCTTTTGAATTTTGAATGTCTCTTTTAGCAATCCATTGATTTTTAGAAGGTTTGAATTGATAAACATTGCTATAAAAAGTAGTGATATCAGCATTGTTGCGACTTCTTCCTCCGAAAACAAAAACTGAAATCTCCTCTCCGTCTTGTTGTGCAACAGCGGTCGCTCCCGAAACGTTTTTTGGGTAATTGGGTAATTTTTGCCAACCTTTTTCAGGGTTGTTTACATCTAATTTAATAAATTGCTGAGAAGAATTTCCGTCAAAGGTTTGTCCTCCAGTAACATATACCTCGCTTTCTATAGAGGTTGCCGCTGCACTTTTTACGGCTATTGGTAATTCCGGAAAATTTGTAATTTTTATTTTTTTATTGTCGTAAGAAATTAAAAAAGTTTTCGATGAAACTCCGTTAGGAGTTTGCCCTCCAATACAAAGTAATCCTTCAGGAAGCGAAACATAAGTTCCTTCGGCTATGGCTTCAGGTAAGTCTTCGCCTTGGTAAACGACTGAAAACTTTCCGTCAGCTGATGTTTCAAATACAAAAACAGTTTTGGAAAATTCTTTTTTCCCTCCCTGCCAAGGTTTTTCTTCAGGAAAATATGAACCTCCTGCCAATATGAAAAACTGTTTGTGTTTTCCGAAGTAAGTTCCTGCCAGCCCTTCGTGAAATTGCTTTTCTTTCAAGGAATTACTATTCCAAACAACGGATTGTTGAAGTTGATTGATGCTTTTTTCTTGCTGTGCTTTTAAGGAAAAGATTACACTAAAGAAAAGAAGAATAAAAAAAACGGTTGGGTAATAATTTTTTCTCATAACAAAAATTTTGGTCTCACAAAGGTATATTTTTTTAATTCTAAAGGCAAGAAAAAGAGGTTATATTTGAGTAAAGAGCTGAAAATTTCATAGTAATGGAACTTTTTTATACTTTTGCACTCCAAATTATTTTTGTAAATTAGAAAATGATACAAATCGGTGAAACCATAATCTCTGAAGATATTATTGAGAATGATTTTGTTTGTAATCTAAATGCTTGTGCAGGAGCTTGTTGTATAGAAGGCGATGCAGGGGCACCTGTGGAGGAAGGTGAACTCAAAATATTGGAAAAAGTTTACGATAAAGTAGCTCCATATCTCACTAAAAAGGGAGTGCAATCAATTGAAAAACAAGGAGTTTATATAAAAGGTGAAGATGGAGAATGGGAAACGCCTCTCATTGATGGAGGAGAATGTGCTTACGTAATCCGAAATGAGAAGGGATGGGCTTTATGTGCCATAGAACAGGCTTATAATGATGGTAAAATTGACTGGAAGAAGCCAATTTCTTGCCATTTGTATCCGATTCGTTTACAGGAATATACCTCTTTTACGGCGGTAAATTACAACCGTTGGCAAATTTGTGATGATGCTTGCAGTTTGGGAAAAGAACTTCAAATTCCTGTGTATAAGTTTGTAAAAGAGGCTCTTATCCGAAAATTTGGGGAGGAATGGTACAAAGAACTGGAACTAATTGCAGAGCATTTAAAAGCAGAAACTAAAAAGACAAAAAGAAAATAAAAACCATTAATTAAGGTACAAATCAATTAAGCCTTCAGGAGTTTTTACAATTATTTTTTTGTTTTCTCTGTCTACTTTCTCAATAAATTCATCATTCATTGGAATGAGAATTTCTTTATCATTGTTTTCTACTTCAAACAAAGCCTGTGAGGTACTGTCATTTACACCAATAATTTTCCCGACATAACCGTATTCAATATCCTCCATCGTAAATCCGATAATTTCGTGATAATAGAATTTATTTCCGGTTAGTTTTGGAAGAAAGGAGAGCGGTAAGTAAAGTTTGTTTTTTAATAAAGCATCAGCATCTGATTCATTTTCAACGTCTTCAAACTTAATCCGCAATAGGTCAGATTTGTGTAAGGAACATTTTTCAACAAAAAAAGGAACCAGATTATTACCTAAGGCAATAAATACTGATTCCAAATTTTCGTACAATTCGGGGTCGTCAGAGTCTAATTTTACCAAAACTTCCCCTTTAAAACTGAATTTTGATACAATTGTTCCTACATAAAAACAATCTTTCAAAGTCATATTAAGCTTCAGTTTCGTTGTTTTCTTCGTTTGCTGCTACCTCTGCATCAGCAACTTCTTCTGTTGCCTCAACAGCTTTTGCTGCAGCTGCATTTTTGCGTTTTTCATTGACTTCTTTTTCAGCCGCCAATGCATTTGCTTTTGCAGAAGCTTTGTCTTTTGCTAATTTTTCCTCTTTTGAAGAAATTTTTCCAGCTTTTTCTTCTAACCAAGCATTGAATTTAGCTTCAGCTTGCTCCATAGTTAAAGCTCCTTTAGCAACACCACCCAAAAGGTGATATTTTAACAAAACACCTTTGTAAGAAAGAATTCTGCGAGCTGTTTCCGTAGGTTGAGCTCCGTTTTTTAACCATTTCACTGCTGCGTCAACGTTTAATTCAATTTGAGCAGGATTTGAAACAGGGTTGTAAGTTCCTATTTTTTCAAGGAATTTACCATCTCTTTTTGCACGAGAATCAGCTGCAACCACCCAGTAGAATGGTTTACCTTTTTTTCCGTGTCTTTGTAATCTGATTTTTACTGGCATAAGTATTTAATTTGTGAGGTTCACGACCTCGATTATTAATTCAGGGTGCAAATATATATCTATTTTTTGAAATAGAAGCAGAATTGAATGAAAATATTTCTATAAAGTATAGTTATTTGAAAATCAAAGTAAAAATACTTCCTTATTTCGTTGAATAGTAATATATTTGTATGAAGAGTATTTGTTTCATTTTGAATGTTATTAGCCATAGAATAAAAAATTTCAGAAAAATAGTATCTTCTAAGGTTCTGTATTAAAAGTTTATTTTTAGAAGAATATTATTTAGAATTATTAAATTTTAATTGTAACTTTGCACACATTTTAAAATTTAAATTTTCGTTTTTATGGAAGATATGATTTTGTACAATCGATTGCAGTTTGCTTTCACAATCACCTTTCATTATTTGTTTCCGCAATTAACAATGGGACTTTCATTGATGATTGTTTATTTCAAATGGAAGTTTCTCAAAACCAATGATGTATCTTATAATGATGCAGCGAAATTTTGGATGAAAATATTTGCGTTGAACTTTGCAATGGGAGTGGTTACAGGTATTCCGATGGAGTTTCAGTTTGGAACGAATTGGGCAAAATTCTCTGAGCTTACAGGTGGAATTATCGGGCAAACGCTGGCAATGGAAGGAATGTTTTCTTTCTTTTTGGAATCTTCTTTTTTAGGAATGTTCCTCTTTGGTGAGAAGTTGCTTGGGCATAGGCTTCATTTTCTCGCCGGATTTTTGGTCTTTTTAGGGTCTTGGGCAAGCGGATTTCTCATAATAGCAACACATTCGTGGATGCAACATCCGGTAGGCTACGAAATTCTTGCTAACGGAAAATTTGTATTGAACAATTTTTCTGCATTGTTTGACAATCCTTGGCTGTGGCCTTCATATTTGCACAATCAAGCAGGGTCGCTCGTTACCAGTTCTTTTTTCGTGACGGCAGTTGGGGCTTTTTATCTGCTGAATAACAAACATAGCGAATATGGAAAATTATTTGTTAAAAATGGAGTTATTTTCGGGGTTATTTCGGCTGTTTTGGTTGCTTTCCCTACAGGAGATTTAGCAGCTAAAAATGTTGCAAAATATCAACCGGTTACCTTTGCAGGGATGGAAGGTATTTTTGAAACCGAGAAAGCGGGTGCAGAAATTATCCTCATCGGGCAACCTGATATGCAAAACAAGAAAATTGATAATAAAATAGCTGTTCCTAATGTACTTAGCTTTTTAACGCATCATCGTTGGGATGCCGAAATAAAAGGTTTGAATGATTTTGACCCATCACTTCACCCAACAAATGTTCCCGGTTTATATTATGCTTATCACATTATGGTTGGATTGGGAACTATTTTTATTGGGATAATGGCTTTTGCTGCTTTTTTACTTTGGAAGAAACGACTTTTTCATACAAGGTGGTTGCTTTGGGCTTTGATGATGTTACTTCCATTTCCGTATATAGCCAACACGGCTGGTTGGTACACTGCTGAACTTGGCAGACAGCCTTGGCTTGTTTATAATTTAATGAGAACTACGGAAGGAGTTTCGCCTACGGTTTCCTCTGGAAATACCTTGTTTACATTCCTCGGATTTGTAGGACTTTACCTGCTTTTGGGCTTACTTTTTCTCCTTTTAGTGTTCAAGATTGTTAACAAAGGACCTGAAACAAAAATTCAGCTAAATAACTAAAAAAATATGGAATTATTCTGGTATATTGTTTTGATGTTTATGTTAGGAATGTATGTCATTCTTGACGGATATGATTTTGGAGCAGGAATTGTGCATTTATTCTTTGCTAAAACAGAGGAAGAAAAGACGGCAGTAACCAAATCAATCGGACCTTTTTGGGACGCTAATGAAGTTTGGCTGATAGCTGGCGGAGGAGTGTTGTTTTTTGCTTTTCCAACTTTATATGCCTCTTCGTTTAGTGGATTTTACTTGCCTTTGATGATGGTTTTATGGTTGCTGATTTTCAGGGCTGTGGGCTTAGAATTACGAGGGCAGTTTCATAATTCATTATGGGAAGGATTTTGGGATAAAGCCTTCGGGATTGCGAGCTTGTTGTTGGCACTTTTCTTTGGGGCGGCATTAGGAAACGTTGTTCGAGGAGTAAATTTGGGAATGGTTGAAAATGGAGTTTCTACTCAGGAGTCACATTATTTTTTCCTTGCTTTGTGGAACCCAACTTTTGATCCTCTTGCTCACCAACAAGGTGTAATTGATTGGTTTACATTGCTTATGGGGATTTTGGCTGTGGTAACTTTAACGATTCACGGAGCAAACTGGGTGATTTTAAAAACATCTTCATCGCTTAATGAACGCTTGAGAATTATCATTTTCCGGCTGAATTTTGTTTTGTTATTTTTGGTGATTATTTCAATAATGTCGTGGCAATATGTGCGTCCTGTACCTTTTCATAATTTTAAGGAACATTTGTGGTTATGGATTTTTCCGATAATAGCTGCAGTAGGATTATTAGGTCAGTTTCGCATTCGGATGTTTAAAAAAGATAGCACTGGTTTTATGTTTTCAACCTTGTTCATTTTTGGAAGTTTTGCAACTAGCGTAGCATCATTATTCCCGAATTTATTGCCTTCCACTAATGAAGTAAATCCTTCACTAACAATTTATAACACAGCGGCTAATGATTATGGATTGAGCGTGGGGCTGAATTGGTTTATTATTGCAGCCATATTGGTAGTTGCTTATTTTGTTATTCAATTCAGAGTTTTTAAAGGGAAACTAGACAACATAGATTACGGAGGACATTGATAATAAGTATTTTAAAAAGAAAACAGCCGATGAGTTTTAATGACCTATCGGCTGTTTTTCTGTAAAAAAAAATATTAATTTTTATTTTAATCCTCTGGCTTTGAGTAATGATTCAATAGAAGGTTCTTTTCCACGGAAGTCCAAATACATTTTTTCGTAATCCAATGTATTCCCACGAGAAAGAATCATATCTCTGAAACGTTGTCCGTTAGTGCGTGTCAAACCTCCATTTTCATTAAACCAAGCATACGCATCGTGACTAAGCATTTCTGTCCATTGATATGAATAGTATCCAGCCCCGTATCCTCCTCCAAAAATATGAGCAAAATATGAAGAACGATAACGTGGAGGAACTTCATCTAACAACAATCCTGTTTTTTTCAAAGCTTCTTTTTCGAAAGCGGTTACATCATCAATTTTAGTATCTGCTGAGATAGTATGCCATTGTAAATCTAAGTTTGCAGCAGCTAAAACTTCTGTAAATGAATATCCTTGGTTAAAAGTACTTGCATTTTTGATTTTTTGAACTAAAGATTGCGGAATGGCTTCTTTTGTTTGATAATGAAAAGCATAATTACTTAAAATATCAGGATGTAAAGCCCAATTTTCGTGGAATTGTGAAGGTAATTCAACAAAATCGCGAGCTACGGAGGTTCCTGAGAGCGAAGCATACTGCTGATTTGCAAAAAATCCGTGCAAAGCGTGACCGAATTCGTGATAAAGTGTCGTTAATTCATCAAATGAGAGTAGGGCAGGAGCTCCATTAGCAGGCTTTGGATAATTGCAAACGTTGTAAATTACAGGTTTTTTGCCTAATAGTTTGGATTGTTCAACAAAATTTCCCATCCAAGCTCCACCGCGTTTGCTTTCGCGAGCAAAGAAATCACCATAGAATAGCCCTAATTTAGTTCCATCTTCTTCAAATAGTTCATATACAACAACATCAGGATGATAAACAGGAATATCTTTTCGTTCTTTGAAAGTAATTCCGTATAGCTTTGTTGCAGCATAAAAAACTCCATTTTCTAAAGCGTTTTTCAACTCAAAATAAGGTTTAATTTCATTTTCATCTAAGTCATATTTTGCTTTACGAACTTGCTCTGCGTAAAAATTCCAGTCGTATGGGGCAAGTTTGAAATCACTACCCGTAGCTTTAATTTGAGCTTGAATTTCCTTAGTTTCGTTTTTTGCTCTCCCAACAGAAGCAGGAACTAAGTCCTTGAAAAACTGATAGATATTTTCAGGAGTTTTAACCATTGTTTGTTGCAGAGCCCATTCAGCATAATTTTTAAATCCTAACAAAGCGGCTTTTTTAGCACGAAGTAAAGCAATTTTTTTAATCACTTCATTGGTGTTGTGTTTTCCGCCGTCAGTTCTGTTCCACGCAGATTCAAAAATTTGTTTGCGAGTTTCTCTATTTTTCAAATCTACAAGTAAAGGTTGTTGTGTGGTGTTGAACGTAGGAACTTTCCATTTTCCTTCTGTTTCAAGTCCTTTCAAGGTTTCTTCACTTAATCCTTCAAGGACTTTTTTGTCCGTAAATACTTGGGAAGCAGCTAAATTTCCTTCCAATAATGTTTGGTTGAACTCAGTTTGTAAAGACGCTAATTCCGAGTTGTATTCTTTTAAAGTTTCTTTATCTGCCGAAGATAGATTTGCACCTGAAATTATGAAATTTTCATAATAATGTTCCAATAATTTTTTAGATTCGGCATCTAAACTTAAATTTTCACGTTTTTCGTAGAGATTTTTCACTCTCTCAAAAAGTTTGTCATTCAGATATATAGCATCAGAATGAGCGGCAAATTTAGGCGATAATTCCTTTTGAATATTTTTAATAGTGTCATTGGTTTGTGCAGAAGCCAAAGCTCCAAAAACTCGACTGGCTCGGCTAAATTCTTCTCCACTTTTTTCCAAAGCTACTATCGTATTTTCAAAGGTTGGTGCTTCTGTATTTTCAGCAATGGCTTTAATGCGTTCTGCTTGTAATTCCATTCCTTTTAACAATGCAGGGCGAAAATGTTCGTCTTTAATTTTTGAAAAATCGGGAGCAAAATACTCTAACTTGCTTTCAATTAATAATGGGTTTTCTTCCATAGTTTCATTTTTAACTGACTGATTTTGATTACAACTAACTAAGGAAAATACCAAAGCCGTTGAGGTTAAAAAATTAGAATGTTTCATAGATATAATCATTTATGATAAATTAGTTGCGAAAGATAGGAGTTTATTTTTGAAAAAACAAAAAGTGAAGCATCATAAAATTATCGCCTTCCGATGAGGTTGAAACATAATTGATGAAAAGTTTCATATCTTTGCGAAAATATATTTTTGAAAATGAACACACCTTTGGCAGAGCGTATGCGTCCGCAGAATTTAGCATCGTATGTGGGACAAGAACATTTGGTAGGTAAAAATGGCTCTTTACGGAAGCAAATTGAAAGTGGTTTGCTTCCTTCGCTTATATTTTGGGGACCTCCCGGCACTGGAAAAACAACCCTTGCTAATATTATAGCTCAGCAAAGTAATCGTTCTTTTTTTACGTTAAGTGCCATTAGTTCAGGTATTAAGGAAGTTCGTGAAGTTATAGAGCAATCAAAGCAAACTGGAGGTTTGTTTTCTGCTAAAAATCCGATTGTGTTTATTGATGAAATTCATCGATTTAATAAAACTCAGCAAGATTCGCTACTGCAAGCTGTTGAAAAAGGGTGGATTACACTCATTGGTGCGACTACCGAAAATCCAAGTTTTGAAGTAATTCCGGCTTTGCTTTCGCGTTGTCAAGTGTATGTTTTGAATGCTTTTGACCGAAATGATTTGGAAAAACTATTGAAAAACGCCATTGAGAAAGATTCTATTTTGAAATCCAAAAATATAAAACTTACTGAAACAGAAGCTCTTTTGCAACTTTCTGGAGGTGATGGAAGAAAATTACTCAACACATTTGAATTAATTGTAAATTCCTCTTCTGAAGATGAAATTATTGAAATAACAAATGCAAAAGTATTTCAGATTGTTCAAAAAAATACGGTTCTTTATGACAAAACTGGCGAACAACATTATGATATTGTTTCGGCGTTTATTAAATCCATTCGAGGAAGTGACCCCAACGGAGCGGTTTATTGGCTTGCCCGAATGATTGAAGGCGGTGAAGATGTGAAGTTTATCGCCAGACGTATGCTCATTTTAGCTTCAGAAGATATCGGAAATGCAAACCCTACGGCACTCATTTTGGCGAATAATACTTTTCAGGCTGTAACAACGATTGGCTATCCTGAGGCAAGGATAATTCTCAGTCAATGTGCTACTTACTTAGCTTCTTCGCCTAAAAGTAATGCGTCTTATATGGCAATAAATAAGGCACAACAAACAGTGAAACAGACAGGGGATTTATCCGTTCCGATTCATTTGCGTAATGCTCCCACCAAACTTATGAAAGAGCTGAATTATGGGAAGGATTACAAATATTCACACGATTACGAAAATAATTTCGCTTTTCAGGATTTTTTGCCGGAAGAATTGCAAGGAGAAAAATTCTATGAACCGGGGAATAATCAGCGAGAAAACGCAATGCGTGCTTACTTAAAAAATTTGTGGAAGGAAAGGTATGATTACTGATTTTCAGTATTTTACTTCTTGTCTATTTATTTTGAAATATCTGTAAGAGAAGCTAAAATTTCTCTGTACTCTTCAAAACGATGTTCGCGAACAGGACGGACGTAAGGCTCTGTATGAAAATAGAGTAACAGACACGGGCTTATGTCTTTGTATTTTTCAACAAATTCATATTTTACCAATTCACCATTTTTGATACGTTGTTTTATTTTATTGTGATATGGATACATTTTTAATCTTCTTTTTTGGCTTCTTGCCAGAAATTTTCCATTTCTTCTAAGGTCATATTTTTTAATGATTTGCCTTGCTCCTCTGCTTTTTTTTCTAAATACTGGAATCGTTTGATGAATTTTTTATTTGTTTTTTCCAAAGCGTCTTCAGGATTAATTTTCAGAAATCTCGCATAATTTATCAAACTAAAAAGCACATCACCGAATTCTTTTTCAATGTTTTCCTTGTTTTTGGAGGTTATTTCGTGGTGAAGTTCATCAATTTCTTCTTTTATTTTTTCAAAAACACCTTCTTTTGAATCCCAATCAAAGCCTACTCCGGCAGCTTTATCTTGTATGCGTGAGGCTTTTACCAACGCTGGCAAACTCTTGGGAACTCCTTCCAAAACGCTTTTTTTCCCTTCTTTGAGTTTGATTTTTTCCCAATTTCGTTTTACATCTTCCTCATTTTCAACTTTTACGTTTCCGTAAATATGTGGATGCCGTTCGATGAGTTTATCACAAACCGAATTAGATACATCAGCAATATCAAAATCATTCGTTTCGCTACCAATTTTTGCATAAAATACAATGTGAAGCAATAAATCGCCTAATTCTTTTTTAATTTCTTGTAAGTTATTATCTAAAATGGCATCGCCTAATTCGTAAGTTTCTTCAATGGTTAGATGGCGAAGTGACTGCAAGGTTTGCTTTTTGTCCCACGGACATTTTTCTCGTAAATCATCCATTATATTAAGCAGACGCTCAAAGGCTTGTAGTTGTTGTTCTCGGGAATTCATCAGAAATTTACAAGTTTTAAGATTTTTAAAATAAGTAGTCAGAAATTGTATTGTTCTTCAAAATTTGTTATATGAAAAATGGAAATTTGAAAATGCGAATTAGTGCTTAATTTTCAAATTTCCAAATCCAAATTATTTTGTTTTCTTTTATTTTATGCTGTTGAAAAGAGCTTCCATTTTTTCTCTTTCTTCCTCAGCAAGAGCCGAATCTACCAGAATGCGTCCGCTGTGTTCATCGGTAATGATTTTTTTACGAGCAGCTATTTCCATTTGCACTTGTGGCGGAATGGTAAAAAACGAACCTCCTGAAGCTCCACGCTCCACAGGAACAACTGCCAAGCGGTTTACCACACTTCCACGAATTCTGCGGTAGGCATTCAACAAACGCTCTTCAATTTGCTCGGCGTATTCCTCTGCCTTTTCTCTAAGGAAAGTTTCTTCTTTTTCAGTTTCTGCCAAGATAGAATCTAATTCTTCTTTTTTGTGTTTGAGGTGAGCCTCACGTTGCGTTTTTTTCTCTTCAACTTGTTTGATGGCTTCCTTTTTTTGTTCAACTTGAGCTTTTCCTTCTTTGATTCGTTTTTCAGCTAACTGAATTTCAAGTTCTTGGAACTCAATTTCTTTTGTAATGGAGTTATATTCTCGATTATTGCGTACATTTTTCTGTTGTGTGTTGTACTTTTTAATCAAGATTTTGGCTTCTTCTATAATATTTTTCTTTTCGGCAATTCCGGACTGTAAATGTTCCAATTCTTCTTTGAATTTGGATAAGCGGTTTTTAAGTCCTTCAACTTCATCTTCAAGGTCAGAAACCTCTAACGGAAGTTCGCCTCGCACGTTTTGCAATTCGTCAATTTGTGAGTCAATAAGTTGTAAATCATACAACATTCTCAACTTTTCTTCTACTGTAAATTCAGCTTTCTTTGTCATATCTACTGGTAATACTTGATAGGATTTGTGTTTATGTCCGATAAAACGACGGCAAAGTTAGGAAATTTTTTTGTAAGATAATCATATAAAAGCATTTTTGTGAATTGCTCGCTTTCAAAATGACCAATATCGGCAAGTAAAATCTGATTTTCGGCTTTAAAAAAATCGTGATATTTGAAATCTGCACTTACAAATGCATCGGCTTTAGCTGCTTTGGCAACGTCAATGGCAAAAGCTCCACTTCCTCCCAATACAGCAATTTTTTTGATTTCTTTCCCTATAAAAGCAGAATGTCGGATGCAATCGGTTTGCATTTTTGTTTTCAAATAGTTCAAGAAATCGTCTTCACTTATCGCATTTTCAAGTTCGCCAATCATTCCCATTCCTATATGTTGATGAGTATTTTCCAAAACATAAACTTCATAGGCGACCTCTTCATAAGGATGATTTTCTTTCAAGGCTTTTAATACTTTACTTTCAAGATGTTTAGGGAAAATAACATTAATTTGTGTTTCATTTTCAGTGTGTAACAGATTTTTCTCACCAATAGTTGGGTTGGAATTATCGTTGCCTTTAAATGTTCCGTATCCTTCCAAATTGAAGCTACAATCGCTATAATTGCCAATTTCTCCGGCTCCCGATTCAAACAAAACTTTTCGTAAG
This sequence comes from Capnocytophaga felis, assembly GCF_009684755.1. Classification (GTDB taxonomy): domain Bacteria; phylum Bacteroidota; class Bacteroidia; order Flavobacteriales; family Flavobacteriaceae; genus Capnocytophaga; species Capnocytophaga felis. The sequence goes on along the minus strand of NZ_BLBC01000009.1, from coordinate 23,424 downwards.
GATTCGGCATCTTTGTGAGGAACGTATGTTACAAGTTTGCGAATCGTGTGTTTTTGAGGAATTAAAATGGTTCTGTTTTTAAGTTCCAAAGTATCACATATTGCTGAATTGACTCCTAAAAACATATTATCTAAGGCTGTATGCATACTGTAAATAGCAATATCATTTTTGATAGCTTTCATAACAACACGTTCTACATAGTTTTTGCCTGTGAAGCTTTTCATTCCGCCGAAAATAATAGGGTGGAAGCTAACAATGAGATTACATTGTTTTTCAATAGCTTCATCAACAACTTGTTCAAGAGTGTCAAGTGTTACTAAAACTTTACTTACCTCCATTTCAGGATTACCAACAAGCAAACCTACATTATCAAAATCTTCCGCGTATGATAATGGACTTAATTGCTCTATCTTTTGTGTAATGTCTTTTACTTTCATAAAATAGAAATGAATTATTGGTGATTGGATTTTCTTTTAGACGTATTTGTATTTCCTTTTCTTTAATATAGAAGAAAAATTCATTTATTTCATTATGGATTGGGGTATGTTTTTGTAAAAAAAGCTACTCAAATTAACGAGTAGCTTTTTCCCTTTAAAAACAATTATTACTATGAGTGTGATTCTTCCTCTTTTTGAGATTTTCTGTCTAAAGTATCATAAAGCATTGGAGCGGCGATAAATATAGATGAGTATGTACCAACAACCACACCTACAATCATAGCGAACATAAAGCCTCTTAGCGTTTCTCCACCAAAAATAAAGATGGTTACCAGTACCGCCAATGTAGTAAGTGAAGTATTCAAAGTACGGCTTAAGGTATTGTTCAATGCTGTATTTATTTTTTCTTTAGTCCAGTTTGGTTCGTGCATATACTCACGAATTCGGTCATAAATAATTACAGTATCGTTCAAAGAATATCCTACAACTGTTAAAATCGCAGCGATGAATGCTTGGTCAATTTCCATATTGAAAGGCATAAAGCTGTAAGTCAAGGAGAAAATTCCCAATACTAAAATAACATCGTGAACTGAAGGTATCACAGTTCCCAAAGAGAATTGCCATCTTCTGAATCGAATTAAAATGTAGAAAGCAATCACTACCAAAGCTCCAAGTACAGACCAAACAGCATTACTTTTGATGTCTTCTGCAATTGTAGGACCTACTTTCATTGATTGGACAATTCCTAAGGTATCTTCTGCTGAAGCTCCTACAAAATCTTCATAAGAATATCCTTCTGGTAAGAATTTTTGTAATCCTTTGTAAAGTAATTCTTGGATTTCGTTATCTACAGCAGTGCTTTCTTCTTCCACTTTGTATTTAGTAGCAACTTTAATTTGGTTTGAAGCTCCAAAGGTTTTTACTTCAGCATTTCCGATGAGCGGCTGCAATTCTTTAGAAATTTCCGCAGGAACTACGGGATGCTCAAAACGAATCTGATATGTCCTACCTCCCACAAAATCAATGCCTTGGTTTAATCCTTTGGTGGCTAAAGAAACAATACTTATCAAAATAGCTACTGCAGAAATAATATAACCTACTTTGCGTTTTCCGATGAAATCAATATTAACGTTTTTCAGTATGTTTTTAGTAAGATTGGTTGAGAAAGTTAAATTGTGTTTCTTTTCAACGCTGTAATCTACCAATAAACGTGTTATGAAAATTGCTGTAAACAAGGTAGTTGCGATACCAATAAGCAAAGTAGTTGCGAATCCTTGAATAGGTCCACTACCAAAAGCCAATAAGATAAGTGCTGTTAATCCAGTTGTAATGTTGGCATCTAAGATTGATGAAAGGGCATTGCCAAAACCGTCGGAAACGGCTTGTGAAACACCTTTACCTCTGTCTAATTCCTCTTTAACACGCTCAAATATAAGTACATTAGCATCAATTGCCATACCAATAGTAAGCACAATCCCCGCAATACCCGGTAAGGTTAGTACCGCATTGATACTTGCCAACACACCAAATACAAGTAAAATGTTGAACAACAATGCAATATCAGCATAGATACCAGCTCTTCCATAATAGAAAATCATCCAAGCAAAAATGATAATTGCTGCAATCAAGAATGAATTCATACCACTGTCAATAGCTTCTTGCCCGAGTGATGGTCCAACTACTTCTGACTGAACAATATCAGCTCCTGCTGGTAATTTACCTGCTCTAAGCACGTTAGCTAAGTCAATGGCTTCATTTAAGGTAAAGGTTCCTGTAATTTCTGAACGTCCGCCAGAGATAGCTCCATTAGTTACGCCCGGTGCAGAGTACACGATATCGTCCAAAACAATAGCAATATTTCCTTGCTCTTTAAATGCTTTATCTGTAAGGCTTTCCCAAATTCTGGCTCCTTTTCCGTCCATTTGCATTGAAACGGCAGGCTGATTTCTTACGTCAAAAGATTGAGCCGCATCTGTAATTACGTTTCCAGTTAAGGCAGCTACATTATCACGATTACCTTTTAAAGCATACATTTCTACTAAATCTGAATCTTTTGAAGGTTTACCCCAAACGAATTTAGCAAATTGAAGATTAGCAGGTAATAGCCTTTTTGCATCTGCAGATTTTAAGTAATCATTAACCTTAGCTGTATCTTTCAAACTTACAGCGAAAAGCACAGGTGAGCCTTCGTAAGTAGGTACAGGTTTTAATAAATCAAACAAAGGATTAACCTGTTTGGCTTGCTCTGTTGAATCTTTTTTTATGTCTGTAAGAAGCGAATCAATTGTACTTGTAGTAGATTCATTAACAGCTTCTTGTGGTTTTATTGTTGATTTGAAGTGTTCGTTTACAGCACTTATGTAAGGAAGAACATCTGTATTTTTGAAAGTTTCCCAAAACTCTAACTGAGCTGTACTTTGCAAAAGCGATTTGATACGTGTAACATCCTTAGCCCCAGGTAATTCGATTAAGATACGACCTGAAGAACCTAAACGCTGAATGTTTGGTTGTGAAACACCGAATTTATCAATACGTTTACGTAACACTTCAAAAGCTGATGTTACAGACTCATCAACTTTTCTTTTGATGATAGGACGAACTTCACTATCAGACATTTGGAAGTTGATTTCTTCACTTAACGTTTTGTTAGCAAAAACGTCAGGTGAAGCTAATTTACCTCCATTTTTTTCGTACGATTCAAAGAACAAATCCAAGTATGTACGGTCTGTTTTTCGTAATAATTCATCGGCTTCTGCTAATGATTTGTTAAAAATGGGGTCTTTTGTATTATTAGCAAGACCTTTTAATATGTCTTTTACAGAGATTTGTAGTATTACGTTAATCCCCCCTTTCAAGTCCAAACCTCTGTTTAACTCTTTGTCTTTTACCTTTGCATAGGTGTATTTGGTAACTCCGATGTTATATACATCTTGCCCCAACATAGAGTCTAAGTACTGAGATTCAACTCTTTCTCGTTTCGAAACGTAATTACTCTCTGTGTTTGACACTTTCGCCTCGGCAAATGCCTTGGCTTTGTTCTCCACCCTATTTGCCACATACGTAAATGAAAGCTGAAAGATGCTTACAAGTCCGAATAAAAGTGCAAATAGTTTAATAAGTCCCTTGTTTTGCATTTTTTAAAATTAATTACTTATTCTTTTTTTCTTCAATCGGCAAATATATACAATTTAAGTAATATATAACACTTTATGTTTGTTAAATTTTTAAGTTTTTTTATACAGAAGATTTTTTGGAAATATTTTAAAAAATTAACACTCTAAATTTACCGATGATTTCAACTAAAAGAACTATTTCTTTAAGATGTTTACTTTTTTGTAGTAAATTCGAACGATTATAGTTACCAAAAGAAACAACAAAAGTGGATAAACAATATTTTTAATTTTCCAAGATTTCTGATTTTCAGCAACTTTTTCTCTATCCAAAAAGGCTAATTGCACCTTTTTATTTCTCAAAATTAGGAAATTTGTATCATCTAACAAGTAGTTAAGTGCATTTTGCAAGAATGCTTTGTTGTCATAAAATTGATTTGTCCACTTATCAAATCCTAATTCTAAAGGAATATTGTCGCCAATATCATTTTTAATAATATCACCATCGGAAACGACAATCATTTTAGTTGGTTTGCTTAGTTCTGTGTTGGTTTTCAGATCGATAGGACGAATTCTGTTTTTATAAACTGAAATAAATTCTCCTTCCAAAAGTACAGCCGCAGGAATATTGCCGGTTTTATAAGCATTTTTATCTAATTTGTTCACATCAATTTTGAGGCTGACTTCTCTTGGTGTGCCATCGGCTTTTGAAAAAGGAGAACTTGACAGCAGAACGGTTTTTTTAATTCCGTTTTTGAGCGTATCAATACTATTGGCAAATTGCAATCTTGTTGCGTCTAAGTGGCTGTTAATTAAGTGATTATTTTTTGATAAAACCATAGGGTTATATACCCACGGAATAGGCATATAACGGGTTTGGCTACCTTCTCCGGTTGCAATTACAATTTGTGATGAATACAAATCGTTGATAATCGTGTAATTAATCCGAAAGCCATATTGAAAAAACAAGTCTGTAAGGTTCAGATTTACAGGCATTGCCATTGTTGTTCCTGAGGGATTGTACAAATCGCTAATGTCAATTTTTACATTATCGATGAGCCACAGTACACGTCCGCCTTTCATTACAAATTGGTCAATAACTTGCTTTTGGGGGTCAGAAAAAGGTTCGGTAGGTTTGGCAACTATCAGTAAATCAAACTCATTGAGGTCTTTTAATGTTTTTTCTGCATTTGTACTTACAGAATCCAGAGTAAAAGGAGCAATGCGATAATATCCTTGAACAGATTTCAGAAAATCAGCCATATAGATATCCTCCAAAGTGCCATTGCTTTTTAACATTGCAATTTTTTTCTTCTTTTTTAAAGTTAGTTTGTGGAGGGCATCTGTTAAGCCATATTCTAATCGTTGTACCGAATTTTGAACACGTTCTTGGTCGTTTGCACCCAATTTGTTTACAAAAAGAGCTACTTTTTCCGATTTTTGTCCGTTATTTACAATTGCCCAAGGGAAAATGTATTCAACTGAGGATTTTCCTGCTTCGTTTTGAGATATTTGTAACGGATTTAACCCAAAATTAATTAATTCTTGCAGAGCTTTCTCCGTATTTTCTTCGCCTTCTAACGGATTTACGAAATTGAATTGAATATTATTGTTAAAAGCTGAATATTCTTCCAAAAGTTGCAAAGTTTCGGTTTGCAATTTTTTAAATTCTGTCGGGATATTTCCTTTTAAAAGAACGTCAATCACTACGGGTTCGTGGATTTTTAACAATATTTTTTGTGTTGTCTCAGAAAGTGTATAGCGTTTATCTTTTGTTAAATCCCAACGGGTATGCCATTTTCCGGCAAGAAAATTAACGAAAAGTAATACTAAAAAAGCAATAACAGCCCTCAATCCAATTTTATTTAAAAGAACTTTCATAATTTGTAACTTTTTAAAGATAAGGTTGTTATGTATAAGAAGAATGCGATGACGGAAAGAAAATAAATTATATTTCTGCTGTCAATCACGCCACGGCTGATAGTATCAAAATGCGACTGAAATCCAATTTTTGAAAGATTTTCAGGAAAAATTAATTCTACGATTTGGTCTAATCCAAAAAAGAAAAAAAAGCATAGGAAAGCCGCCAACACAAACGAAATAATTTGGTTGTTACTTACCGATGAAGCCCATAATCCTACTGAGGCAAAGGAAGCAATGAGCAGAAAAAGAGCGATATATGACCCAATTGTACCTGCAATATCTAAATTTCCGACAGGGTTGCCTAAAATCCACACCATATATATATATATCACAGAGGGAATAAGTATGATAAAAAGCAGAAATAGAATTCCGAAATATTTTCCAAGCACAATTTGCAAGGTACTCACGGGCTTTGTGAATAGAAGTGTAAGCATTCCGCTACGTTTTTCTTCAGAGATGGAACGCATTGTAAGGGCTGGAACTAAAAATACAAAAATCCACGATGAAATCTTAAAAAATGGAAGCAAATCAGCAAAATTACTGTTGAAAATGTTGTATTCCGTTTTCAGAATCCATAAAAATAATCCGTTTAGTATAATAAATAACCCAATGACGGTAAAACCGATAGGGGAAGTAAAAAAGTAACGTATCTCTTTTTTGAATAATGCGTACATTTTAAATCAATTTTTAAAAATGAAGGCTTTATATTGTGAATGAGGTTTGAAATTTAAAATTCTGTTTACAAAATCTCAAACTTCAAACCTCAAATTCAAATTTCTAAAATAAATTATTTCAATTTAGTATAGTTTATTTTTAGCTGTAATCGTTTATCCTTATCAATATTTGGACTGTTTCCGTAAATAACTGTACTCAAGGGAGTTGAGAGTGAATTCATAGGGATGAATTTCTTTTCGTTTGATGAGTTCAGATATTTTGCAGACGAATTATTTTTAACATTTGAAGCAATCGCAACGCCCAAAGGAACATTTTCAGCATTGTTTTTTACAACATTTAAAATATGGTTAGTAATGCGAAGCTGATAATAAACCCCTTTACCATCCTTCTTTTGTAGTTTTCCTAAATGAACTATTTGAGCATTATCAGGTAAAGGAGAACTTGTTGTCGGGTCGTGCATATAATCAACCAAAACAGCTCCTGTTTTCGCATTATAAATGAAGATTCGTTCCGGTTCTTTACTATAGCCAACTGACTGATCTACATATAGAAATAAACTTGCATCTGTAATCAGAACATCTTTTTTACGAATTTCTGCCAGTTGGGCATCTGTAAATAATTTAAACTCAGCTGTTCGTCCTTGTGAACCACTCAAAAATATTCGTGATACATCATTCGGATTTGAATCTGCATTGATATTTTCTTCTGAATTATTTAAAAGATTCACCGTAATTCCGTTCAGATTCATTTCATAACGGCTTGTGATTTTTTTATCTTTTTCGGAAGATGACTTGTAAGTGTAAACCAATTCTATCTTTGCTTTTGCTATATTTAAAAGCATCATTAAATCAGCTGAAAGATTATCGGCTGAAATCGCAATGCCTCTAAAATAACTTTTGAAAACATTCTGGTTGGCAAGTTCATCGCTTCCTTCTTTGTCTATTATTTTTTGTTGAAAGAAATCTGTTTTTAGGGCAATTCGTATTCCCGGTGCTAAAATTTCTTCATTGTTAGTAGCATCTTTATCATTAGTTGAGCCATCTAATTTGTTTCTCGTAATAGGTTTTCCACTGATGGTATAACTTTTATTTTCTTTTATTAAAGAAGTCCCTAAGTGATTATTAACATTCAAGTCCGAAAAATAAACTTGGTTATTCAAATTTTCGTCAATATCTCTTAAAAAGTAGTTTAGTTCTTTTACATCCATTTGAAAAGAAGCTTTTGAATCTCCGTAAATAGAGTCCAATACGTACTCGGCATCTTTGATATATGAAGTTTTATCTGAAAAGCTATTAGGATTAAAAAATGGAATGTACAAGTAGGCTTCAGTAACGGTTTCTTCTTCCTGTTGTTTATTTGTAACTTCAGTAAGTTGTGAATTAGCTCCGAAAGTAGGATTCTCTGAAGGTAAAATTACCTGAGCAATGATGCTTGCTTTTTTTGTTCCGAAAGGTTCTTGTGTGTAGCTTCCTAAAAGATAACCTCCTAATCTGCTAGCCTGAACAGCCTTTTCTTTTACATTATTTACAGAAACAGCAGCTGTGTAAACACCTGTATCGTAGTTTGGATTTCCTAATAAATCACTTTCTATTTCCTTAAATGAATCATCAGAACAAGCACAGAAAATCGTTGATAATCCTGCAATTGCTAATGTTTTAAAACATATTGTTTTATTCATATTTTATTTTCGTCTTATTTTTTTAAAATTTGCAAATAAAAATCTTTGTAAGATTCTTGAAAAGTTTCTTGGTCGGTATTGTAAAGTATTGGTTTTTTTAATCCTTTGAGGAAAGAACTGAAATCTTCAGACATTTCATCGCCCACAATAATTACTCCATCAGAATTTTTCGCAGCCACTTTCATTAAGTTGAAATAATTAGGCTCTTTCAAGGCATCTGAAGCTCTTGAACTGATACCGTCAAAGCTTACTTTATTAACTAAGGTGGCATCCAAATTACCATCAAAATCTTTATTAAACACAGAGGTAATAATTTTACTTTCGTGGAAAATGGGTTCATCTTTGTAATAAGTTCTTAAATACAAAGGCAATAAGGAAGCTAACCAACCGTGAATGTGAATAATATCAGGTAGCCAATTTAGTTTTTTAACCGTTTCTACTACACCTTTTGCGAAAAAAATACAACGTTCGTCATTATCAGAGAATAATTCCCCATTTTCGTCCGAAAAAGTGGCTTTCCTTTTGAAATATTCATCATTATCAATAAAATAAACTTGAATACGTTCTTTTGGTATGGAGGCAACCTTGATAATCAGAGGCACATCAATATCATTGATAACAATGTTCATCCCTGAGAGCCGAATTACTTCGTGAAGTTGGTGCCTTCTCTCATTGATATTTCCGAAGCGAGGCATAAAAATTCGTATCTGCCCACCATTGCTATTAACCATCCTTGGAGCTTCAAAAGACATTTTTGATATCTCATTTTCAGGGGAATAAGGCATTACTTCAGAAGATACAAAAAGCACTTTCTTATCTTTCATAAAGAGTAAATAGTTTTTTGTTAGCTTTGAAAGCTACAAAAGTACAAAAAAATATGCAGAAATCCATAAAAAATATATAAGTTTGCACGATAATTATTTAAAAGATGAAAATTTATACGCAGCAAAATGAGCTAAAAAACACAATTTCAACATATAAAAAAGCAGGTAAAAGTATTGGTTTTGTTCCTACAATGGGAGCATTACACGAAGGACATTTATCTCTGATTTCCAAATCTTTATCGGAGAATGATGTAACTGTGATGAGCATTTTTGTAAACCCAACACAATTTAACAATGCAGAGGATTTGAAGAAATATCCACGAACGCTTGAAGCAGATGTTGAGAAAATAAAAAAAATTAGTGAAAAAGTAATTGTTTACGCTCCTAATACGGAAGATATTTACGGCGAAAATGTAGTTTCTGAAAAATTTAATTTTGAAGGACTTGATAAGGTGATGGAAGGTGAATTTCGTCCGGGGCATTTTGATGGAGTGGGTACGGTTGTGAAGAAACTTTTTGAAATTGTAACTCCTGATAAAGCTTATTTTGGAGAAAAAGATTATCAGCAACTACTCATTATCAATAAGATGGTTACTCAAACACAGTTGCCCGTTCAGGTAATTGGTTGTCCGATTATTCGAGATGAAAAAGGTTTAGCCTTAAGTTCTAGAAATCAAAGGCTTAGTAAAGAAAAACAAACTGAAGCTGCTTACATCTATCAAGTGTTGCAAGAGGTTAAAAATCAGTTTAATACAAAAAATCCTACTGAAATTGGAAATTGGGTTAAAAAGCAATTTGAAACTAAGGAAGGTTTTGAATTAGAGTATTTTATAATAGCTGAAGCGGATACATTAATTGAAATTACAAAAAAAGAATCGGGCAAAAAATATAGGGCATTCATAGTTGTGTACGTAGATGGAGTTCGTTTGATAGATAATTTGGAAATTTAAACAAAGAGTCAAACAAGCTAAAAAAATATTTTTTTGTTATTTTATTTTGAAAAAAAGCAGATTTTTTGCACCTTTGCAAATATTTCTGATAATTCAATAGTTTTTTATGTAAATATTTGAATATTAAATATTTAAAAATAGATTATATCATACTAAAATATAAAGGCAAATGAAAAAAATTGATAAAGATGTGTACCTGAAGTGGTATGAGGATATGCTTTTTTGGAGAAAGTTTGAAGATAAACTTGCAGCAGTTTATATTCAACAAAAAGTGAGAGGATTTCTGCATTTGTACAATGGTCAGGAAGCCATCGTTGCAGGTTGTATGCACGCCATTGATCCTAAAAAAGATAAGATGATTACCTCTTACCGTAATCACGTTCACCCAATTGCTTTAGGTGTTGATCCTAAAAGAGTTATGGCTGAGTTATACGGAAAAGCTACGGGGACTTCACAAGGGTTGGGAGGGTCAATGCACATCTTCTCAAAAGAACATAATTTTTACGGCGGACACGGTATCGTTGGAGGGCAAATCCCGTTAGGAGCCGGTTTGGCTTTCGCTGATAAGTACTTTGACAGAAAGGCAGTTACATTAACTTTTATGGGAGATGGTGCTGTTCGTCAAGGGGCTTTCCACGAAACGCTCAACTTGGCAATGCTTTGGAAATTACCTGTGGTATTTATTATTGAAAATAACCATTATGCAATGGGAACTTCAGTGGAAAGAACTGCAAATCACGTAGATATCTGGAAACTTGGTTTAGGATACGAAATGCCTTGCGGACCTGTTGACGGAATGAATCCTGTAAAAGTTGCCGAAGCAGTTTATGAAGCAGCCGAAAGAGCAAGACGCGGTGATGGACCTACACTTTTGGACATCAGAACGTATCGTTATCGTGGGCACTCAATGTCTGACGCTCAGCACTATCGTACTAAAGAAGAAGTAGAAGAATACAAGAAAATTGACCCAATTACGCAGGTTCTTGACGTAATTAAGGCTAAGAAATACGCTACTGAAGCTGAAATTGAGGCTATTGACCAGCGAGTTAAAAAACTTGTTGCTGAGTGCGAAAAGTTTGCAGAGGAGTCTCCATTCCCAGCCAAAAACGTAATGTACGATACTGTTTACGAACAAGAAAATTATCCTTTTTTATCTCATAAATTATAATAAAAAATGGCAGAAATAATCAATATGCCACGATTGAGCGACACAATGGAAGAAGGAGTTGTTGCAAAGTGGCTAAAAAAAGTAGGTGATAAAGTAAGTGAAGGTGATATTTTAGCAGAAATCGAAACCGATAAAGCTACAATGGAATTTGAATCATTCTATTCAGGAACATTGTTGTATATCGGGCTTCAGGAAGGGGAAACAGCTCCTGTAGATTCTCTTTTGGCAATCGTTGGAAAAGAAGGAGAAGATATTTCAGCATTGATAAACGGAGGTTCCACTCCTCAGCCTGCCTCACAACCTGAGGAAACACCAAAAACTGAAACGCCTGCAGCAGAAGTAAGTATTCCATCAGGAGTAGAAGTGGTAACTATGCCACGTTTGAGCGATACAATGACTGAAGGAACAGTGGCTACTTGGCTGAAAAAAGTAGGTGATAAAGTAAGTGAAGGAGATATCTTGGCAGAGATTGAAACTGACAAAGCAACAATGGAGTTTGAGTCATTCTACTCAGGTACATTATTATATATAGGTATCAAAGAAGGTGAGTCGGCAGCAGTAGATTCTCTTTTGGCTATTGTAGGTCCTGCTGGAACTGATGTGAGTGCTATTGTTGCTTCCGGAGGAAAAGTTTCTGCTCCCGCACCTAAATCAGAAGAAAAACCAGAAGAGAAAAAAGCAGAAGTTTCCACTCCTGTATCTGCTTCTAATACAGTTAATAACGAACGTATTTTTGCTTCTCCGTTAGCCAAAAAAATCGCACAAGAAAAAGGTATTAATCTTGCACAAGTAAAAGGTTCTGGTGAAAACGGACGTATTACTAAAAAAGATGTGGAAGGATTTACGCCATCTGCGGTAACGCCATCAGTACAAAGTAGTACTTCTGCATCGGTGGATATGTTCGTTCCTGTAGGACAAGAAGCTGTGGAGGAAGTGAAAAATTCACAAATGCGTAAAACGATTGCCAAACGCCTTTCAGAATCGAAATTTACAGCTCCGCACTATTATTTGACCATTGAAATTGATATGGAGAATGCAATGGCTTCACGCGTGCAAATCAACAACATACCTGATACAAAAGTGTCTTTCAATGATATGGTTGTGAAAGCGTGTGCGATGGCACTTAAAAAACATCCACAAGTAAATACTTCTTGGAAAGGTGATGTTACGGTTTATAACAAACACGTACATATTGGTGTTGCAGTTGCTGTGGAAGATGGATTGGTAGTGCCAGTACTTAAGTTTGCTGACCAATTGAGTTTGACACAAATTGGCGGACAAGTAAAAGATTTAGCTGGAAAAGCAAGAAATAAGAAATTGACTCCGGCAGAAATGGAAGGAAGTACATTCACAGTTTCTAACTTAGGAATGTTTGGTATTGAATCATTTACGTCAATTATCAATCAACCTAATTCAGCCATTTTGTCAGTGGGTGCTATTGTAGAGAAACCTGTTGTTAAGGACGGACAAATTGTGGTAGGACATACAATGAAAGTTACTTTGGCGTGTGACCATCGTACAGTTGATGGAGCTACGGGAGCTCAGTTCCTGCAAACGCTTAAAACATACATTGAAAATCCTGTAACAATGTTAGCATAGAAATTTTAAAAGATTATTATAATTATTGAAAAATGCAAGTCTAAGAATTTAGATTTGCATTTTTTATTTGCTGATTATTAGGAAAAATGAATAAAAAAACATTCTTTTGCATAAGTTTTGGTGATAAATTAAATTCAAATTATGCAAAAAATATACTTATTATTTCTATTATTACTGACATCAACATTGTATTCTCAGCAAATTGACAATATAAACACAGATCGTCCAGACCAAAGTGAAGGGGTTTATACTCTCCCGAAAAATAAATTTCAGTTGGAAGATGGATTTACCTTTTCCAATGAAAATATTTCTAATAATTTGATGTTGCGTTATGGAATTTTCAACGGAACGGAAGTTCGATTGTCTTCTGATTTCGAGAAAAGTAAATCGGAAAATATTGAGGCAGATAATTTGGTTTTGAGTTTTAAACAACGTATTTTGGAGGAGAAGGATTATCTTCCTGCAATTACTTTGGTGGGCTATTTAACTTATAAAAATCCCATAAAAGGATGGCAAACAGATGTTTATTTGGCTTTTGAAAATAATATTTCCGATGAGTTTGTTCTTTGTTACAATGTAGGAACATCAAATTTTTTCAGAGAATTGAACGTTACAACTCAATTTGGATATTCGATTACAAAAGATGTGTACACTTTTTTAGAGTATTTTGCCATTTTTGGAAATCAACTTCCGTTGCATAATTTTGATACTGGTTTATTATATAGTATAACTTCTGATTTTCAGGTCGATATGGCTTTTGGTCGTTCTATTTTCAATGAAAATTCAAACTGGTTTGTAAGTATAGGGTTTGCATATCGATTTTTTTAATGCAAGCTATTCGTCATACGTAATTATTTTTTTCTTATCTTTGCTCCCTCAAATAGATTATTTGTAATGAACTTATTATCATATCATTATACTTCTGTTTTTCACAAAAACGTGGAAAAATTCGGGCATAAAAAAGCTTTGATGAGCAAAGTTGGGCAAAATTGGGAAGGAATCACTTGGAATGAGTTAGGTAAGGTTGCCGATTTGCTCTCAAAGTCATTATTGCATTTTGGCGTTCAAGCTCAGGAAACTATTGGGATTTTTTCTCAAAATATGCCTCAGTGGACGATTACGGATTTTGGTAGTTTGCAAGTTAGAGCGATACCTGTTCCTATTTATGCTACAAATACTTCAGAACAAGCTCTTTACGTGTTGAATCACGCAGAAGTAAAAATATTATTTGTAGGTGATACTGAGCAATATGAAAAAGCCTTACAGATAGCTGATAAATGTCCTTCTTTACAGAAGATAGTTGTGTTTAAGGAAGATGTTGAACTCAAAGAAGACAAATATTCAATTCGATGGGACGATTTTTTGGAGTTCGGAAAAACAGATATTTACAATGAAGAACTTCAGAAAAGAATTGAAGAAAAGAGATTAGATGACTTATTTACAATAATATACACTTCAGGCACCACAGGTGAGCCTAAGGGAGTAATGTTGGATTACGAGAATTTGGCTTATCAATTAATTGGACACGATATAAGACTTGAAATATCAGACAAGGATGAATCGCTGGCATTTTTGCCTTTGTCGCACGTTTTTGAAAGAGCCTGGACGTATTACTCATTGTATAAAGGTGCAACGGTTTATTATTTGGAAAATCCGAATAATATCAAAGGTGCATTGGAGGAAGTAAAACCAACTGTAATGTGTGCTGTTCCAAGGTTTTACGAAAAAATATTTGCAACAGTTCACGACCGAGTAGATAGCTCTTCTTTTGTGAAGAAAATGATATTTGCCTTTGCTGTAAGAACTGGAAGAAAAATCCTGAAAGTCAATCAAGAAGGTAAGAAAGTTTCGTGGTGGTTGAAAAAAGCACACAATATATCCGATAAGTTAGTATATTCAAAATTAAAACAATCATTGGGTGGACGTATTCGTTTTATGCCTTGTGGCGGAGCGAATTTAGAGCCAAGCATCGGGCGTTTTTTCCATTCGATAGGAGTGAATGTAAAATTAGGGTATGGAATGACTGAAACTCTTGCCACAGTATCTTGCTGGGATAACGTAGATTTTGAAATTCAGTCAGTTGGTTCAATAATGCCAAATGCAGAAGTTAAAATTGGTGCAGATAACGAGATTTTAGTTAAAGGAGGGATGGTAATGAAAGGATATTACAAAAATCCTGAAGAAACTAAAAAAGTATTCACAGAAGATGGCTTTTTGAAAACGGGTGATGCAGGGAATTTGGACTCACAAAATAACATATATATCACCGACAGAATCAAGGAGTTAATGAAAACTTCTAACGGAAAATATATCGCTCCGCAACACATCGAAGGAAAGGTAGGAAAATACAATCTGATAAATCAAATTGCAGTAATTGCAGATGGCAAAAAATTTGTTTCTGCTTTGATTGTACCTAATTTTGAGATGCTTACGCAGGCTCTTCAGGAGTTGAACATTAAGTGCAAATCAACAACAGAACTTTTGAAAAACAGCCAAGTAATCGATTACATTACAAAGCAATTACAGAAATTTCAAAACGATTTACCTGATTATGAGAAAATTAAAAAATTCACGTTGCTTCCCGATGCCTTTTCAATTGAAAGGAACGAAATCACGCCTACGCTAAAACTCAAACGTAAAGTGATTTACGCAAATTACAGTAAAGAAATCGAAGCAATGTACAAGTAAAAAATAAGGACGGAATTAATTCTGTCCTTTTTCTTTTTTATTGATATGGAAACAATTGAAAAACAAATCAGAAAAAAGCTATTCACGCTGAAAGATGAGGATTATAAAAAATTCACTTCTAAATTAATTCCTACAATTTCGCCAGATAAAATTATTGGAATTAGAATTCCGGCATTGAGAAAGTTTGCTAAAGATTTTTCTAAACAGAACGACAGCTTTTTGTATCTCAATTTACCTTCTCATTTTTATTTTGAAGAAAACAATCTACACGCTTTTCTTATAGAAAATCTGAGAGATTACAACCTTGCGATGGAATATACCGAGAAATTTCTTCCAAATATAGATAATTGGGCTACTTGTGACACATTTTCTCCGAAAATTTTCAAGAAATATCCACATCAAGTGTATGAAAAAATAAAAGAATGGCTGAAAAGTAATGAAGTTTATACGATTAGGTATGCAATCGGACTCCTTTTGTCCAATTTTCTTGATGAAAATTTTAAAAAAGAAATGCTTCGTTTGGTTGCAGATGTAAAAAGTGATGAATATTACGTGAATATGATGATAGCTTGGTATTTTGCTACGGCTATGGCAAAACAACCTGAAACAACACTTTTTATCATTGAGGAAAAATCGTTGAGCAAATTTGTACAAAACAAAGCTATTCAAAAAGCTAAAGAAAGTCGCAGAATAAGCGATGAAGTAAAAAAATACTTAGAAACGCTAAAAATCTGATTTGATATGTTAGCTGAATTGTAAAAAAACAGATGAAAAATTCCGATTTTCATATTTTATTATTATATTTGTGGCAATAGAGTCTAATTTTTAACTTAAAAATATATGGAAACAACTAGAGGAGGAGAGTTCTTAGTAAAAGAAACCCTATGTGAAAACATTTTTACTCCCGAAGATTTTTCAGAAGAACAAATCTTGATGAGAGATACAGTTAAAGAATTCATAGATAAAGAAATTTATCCGAATAAGCCTCGTTTTGAGCAGAAGGATTATGGTTATACCATAGAAATGATGCAGAAAATTGGCGAGATGGGTTTGTTAGGAATGGCTGTGCCTGAGGAATATGGCGGACTCGGTATGGGATTTGTTACCTCATCAATAGTTTGTGATTACATTTCGGGAGCGACAGGT
This sequence comes from Capnocytophaga felis, assembly GCF_009684755.1. Classification (GTDB taxonomy): domain Bacteria; phylum Bacteroidota; class Bacteroidia; order Flavobacteriales; family Flavobacteriaceae; genus Capnocytophaga; species Capnocytophaga felis. Next base: position 7,226 of record NZ_BLBC01000009.1, on the reverse strand, counting down.
TCATTTGCGACAGCTTTTGGGGCTCATACGGGTATCGGAACAATGCCGATTCTTCTTTACGGAACGGAACAGCAGAAGCAAAAATATCTTCCGAAATTGGCAACAGGTAAAGCCTTTGGGGCTTACTGCTTGACGGAGCCTGAAGCCGGTTCTGATGCTAATGCAGGGAAAACAAAAGCAGAGCTTTCTCCCGACGGAAAATATTATGTTCTCAATGGTCAAAAAATGTGGATTTCAAATGCCGGATTTGCTACAATATTTACAGTATTTGCACGTATAAATGACGATAAAAATATAACAGCATTTGTTGTAGAATATGACCCGTCCAACCCCAATGGAATAACTTTAGGAGAGGAAGAACATAAGTTAGGAATACACGCTTCATCTACCCGACAGATATTTTTTAATAACACGAAAGTACCGATTGAAAATATGCTTTCGGAGAGAAATAACGGATTCAAAATAGCATTGAATGTGTTAAATATCGGACGTGTGAAATTGTCTGTTGCTACTTTAGATGCTCAACGTCGCATACTTGAAAATTCATTAAATTACGCTAAAGAACGCATTCAGTTTGGAACAAAAATTATTGAATTTGGTGCCATTAAAGGGAAAATTGCAGAAATGGCAACCAATCTGTATGCGGGAGAGGCGGCTGTGTACAGAACTCTGAAAGAGATTGAAAACAGAATAGAAATCCGAAAATCACAAGGCAATCCTGAAAATGAAGCCGAACTTAAAAGTATTGAAGAATACGCCATTGAATGTTCCATTCTGAAAGTAATGCTTTCAGAATATGTTCAACAAAGTAGCGATGAGGGAATTCAAATTTTTGGAGGAATGGGATATTCTGCTGATTTGCCTATGGAAAGTGCTTGGCGAGATGCTCGTATTACACGTATTTATGAAGGAACAAACGAAATTAATCGAATGCTTTCAGTGGGAATGCTTATCAAAAAAGCAATGAAAGGACACGTGGATTTGCTCACTCCTGCAATGGCAGTTAAAGATGAGTTGATGGGAATTCCTTCCTTTGAAATTCCTGATTTTTCGGAAGTAATGTCAGAAGAAAAAGAATTAATTTCTCGTTTGAAAAAAGTTTTTCTGATGGTTTCAGGATTTGCCATTCAAAAGTACGGAACCGATTTGGAAAAACACCAACTGCTATTAATGGCAGCTTCTGATATTATGATGGAAATCTATATATCTGAATCGGCAATATTGCGAACAGAGAAAAACGTGAAGCGATTTGGTAAAGAAAATCAGAAGGTACAAATAGCGATGACCAAGCTTCGTTTATATCAATCCGTTGAAAAAATAATTACCCGAGCTAAGGATGGCATAATTTCTTTCAGCGATGGCGATGAACAAAGAATGTTACTGATGGGTTTGAAACGATTTACGAAATATCATAATTATCCGAAAGTCATCGATTTAAAAGAGTTTATTGCGGAAGAAATTAGCAAAAAATAAAAAATTGTTCTTGAAACATTGATGTTGAAAACTCTATTGAAGCTTATTTTTACGAGGCTTTGGTAGAGTTTTTCTTTTTGTTTTTTTAAAAAGACTTCTTCTTTTTTGATGATTATTGTGTTTTTATGACTTCTTTGAGCCAAAATTCTGATTTTAAGAATAATTTAATTTTCAAATATCAATTAAATTACTATTTTTGCCGACCAAAAGTTAGTAATATGGCTAAAAACGTAGTAATTGTAGAGTCGCCTGCGAAGGCAAAAACCATTGAAAAATTTTTAGGGAAAGATTTTAAAGTAGTATCAAGCTACGGGCATATCGTTGATTTACCTTCCAAAGAATTGGGTGTAGATATTGAAAATGATTTCAAGCCTAAGTATTTGGTGTCCAGTGATAAAAAAGCAGTTGTTAAAGAGCTGAAAACACTTACTCAAAAAGCCGAAACGGTTTGGTTAGCAAGTGATGAGGACCGCGAGGGAGAGGCTATTTCTTGGCACCTGTCCGAGACTTTAAAATTAAAACCTGAAAATACAAAACGGATTGTTTTTAACTCTATTACAAAATCTGCGATTGAAAAAGCCATTCAAAATCCGAGAGGAATTGATTACAATTTGGTAAATGCACAACAAGCACGCCGTGTGTTGGATAGGCTTGTGGGATATGAACTTTCACCGGTGCTTTGGAAAAAAGTTAAAAGCGGGCTTTCGGCAGGAAGAGTTCAATCGGTTTCTGTAAGGCTAATTGTTGAACGAGAACGCGAAATTCAAGATTTTAAAACTAATTTCTCCTACAAAATAACGGCAGAATTTGCTAATCCTGAAGGAAAAACATTTAAAGCAACCCTTCCGAAATCATTTGATACATTGGAAGAAGCCAAACAATTCTTGGAAAAAAATGTAGGAGCAAATTTCAAGATAGCTTCTTTGGAAACTAAACCTGCGAAGAAGTCGCCTGCACCTCCTTTTACCACTTCAACGTTGCAACAAGAGGCTTCTCGAAAACTCTACTTCTCGGTAAGTAAAACAATGATGATTGCACAGCGTTTGTACGAGTCAGGTTTTATAACATATATGCGTACCGACAGCACCAACCTTTCACAAGAGGCGATAAATACTGCAAAAAATGCCATCGTTAACATATACGGAAATCAATACAGTCAGGTTCGCAATTTTGCCACAAAAACTAAAGGAGCTCAGGAAGCACACGAAGCTATTCGTCCTACAGATATGATGCGTGCTACCATTTCCGGAGAAAGTGACCAAGTTCGTTTGTATGAGCTTATTTGGAAACGCACGATTGCCTCACAAATGGCTGACGCTCAGTTGGAACGAACTAACGTTAAAATTCAAGCTGATAAACATAATGAGCTTTTTACAGCCAGCGGAGAAATGATTCGCTTTGACGGATTTTTAAAAGTATATCTCGAAGGAAGTGACGATGAAGAGGAAGAACAAGAAGGAATGTTACCAACTCTGAAAAAGGGAGAATCTGTTAGCAATAACAACATTATTGCCACACAGAGGTTTACGCGTCCGCCGGCTCGCTACACTGAGGCTTCTTTAGTGAAGAAGTTGGAAGAATTAGGCATCGGGCGACCTTCAACGTATGCACCCACAATTTCAACAATCCAAAACAGAGGTTATGTAGAGCGTAGCTCATTTGAGGGAGAGGAACGAAAATACGGGCAACTCATACTTTCAGGAGAAACCATCAAACAAAAAACGCTTACGGAAAGAGTGGGGGCGGACAAAGGCAAATTAATCCCTACCGACATCGGAATTGTTGTAAATGATTTCTTGGTAGCTAATTTTGAGAGTATTATGGACTATAACTTTACTGCCAAAGTAGAGGGAAGTTTCGATAACATTGCAGAAGGCACCGAAAATTGGACAGAGATGTTACAACATTTCTATACTCATTTTCATCCTGTTGTGGAGAATGTAGAAAAAAATGCAGGAAGGGAAACAGGTGAGCGTGTGTTGGGAATCGACCCGAAATCAGGACGACCACTCAGCGTTCGCTTAGGACGCTTCGGAGCAATGGCTCAAATAGGAACAAATGAAGATGATGAAAAGCCACTCTTCGCAAGCCTTCACTCGGGAATGTCTATCGAAACGATTACTTTCGAGGAAGCTCTGAAACTCTTTGAACTCCCCAGAAAACTCGGTATCGTTGACGGAAAAGAGGTTGATGTAAATGTAGGAAGGTTCGGACCGTATGTGCGTTACGGAGATACTTTTATTTCTTTGGAAAAAGGAGAAGATGTCTTCAGCGTAACTATCGAACGAGCCAAAGAACTTATTTCACAAAAGAAAAAAGCCGATGCTCCTATCGCATTTTATCAGGATATGGAAGTTACCAAAGGAACGGGCAGATTCGGACCCTTTATAAAATGGAATAACATTTTCATCAACGTAAACAAAAAATATGACTTCGATAACCTTTCGCAACAAGATGTAGAAGAACTCATCGAGAATAAATTGCAAAAAGAATCGGAGAAAGTAGTAAAAGAATGGGAAGATGGCACCATCCGATTGGAAAAAGCACGTTGGGGACGCTATAATTTAATAAAAGGCAAAACCAAAATAGAATTGCCAAAGGAAACCGACGTTGAGGCATTCACTTTAGAACAAGCTACGGCCTTGATTGCCGAAAAAACTCCGAAAACAAAAACGGCTTCAAAAGGAACAAAAACCAAAAAGACAGCCACAAAAACAAAGAAAAAATAACAATTTTAAAACTTTGACAGGAATTAATTTTGTCAAAGTTTTTTTTATAAAATTACTTTAATAACTTTATCCTGACAAAAAATATGGAAAAGAAAGACGAAATTACATACACGGAGGCATTTTTTAGAAAAAACAGACATATAAAATGCCGTTTGATAGCGAAACTTACTCATTTCTGTTACCTTAACATTTGGAGAGACTTGGAGTATGAATTTCTTAACCTGAATTTTTCTTCGTATGAAGAAGCGGAGGAGTACGCCGATGACGTGAGTTTTTTCGTGGGAAAAGAACTTTCCGTCAGTCATATTCTTTCTTCGGCAGATGAAATCTCAAACAGAATTATCGATTACACACAACGGGCTAATGAAATTAAAAAAGAAATAGTCGCAAATTTTGATGTGCCTGAATTTACGGTGGAAGATTTTCACTTTCTGCTAACTTTTGAGCCGAGTTTGTACAGATTTTTACGAGTTTGGGGAATGAACATCGTGCAAATATATGAAGCTGTAGCTCAATACACTTTGGGCAACCTATCCAAACAAGAATGCGAGGATAAAATAAAAGAATTGCGTCAAAATGAGATGCGAGAAATGCCCAAACAATCGTTGAAAAACGCAATCGGATTACTGACGCAATTATTTTGGATGGTTTACGAGAGATACCTCAGGAAAAGAGAAATGGCAAAAGAAATGGACTGGGATTAAAAATAAACCAGCCTCAAAACATTCTTGCCAAGTAGTCGTAATGTTCTCCTTCGGCAACTAATTCGCATTCTAATCCTACCGAGTGTGCAACGTTCTGCAAAGTATTGTAATCCACGTAAAGCCACGCAAAAGGGGCTTCTTTTTCTTTTTTGTACTTAACTAAATAATCAACCTCGCCGTAATAATCAAAATGAAGCGGTACGTCGTACGTTCCATCTTCATTTTCATCGAACATATAAATAATGTCGGACGAATCGGTTAAAATTTGTCCGTTTGGGGCTAACAAACTTTTAATTTTAGTTAAAAAAGTTCCCATTTGCTTTAATCGTCCGCACATTCCCGCTCCATTCATTAGTAGCAAGATGGTATCAAATTTCCCCTCGAAGTCCATAACATTGGCAACCGAGACGTTCTTTAAACCTCTGAGTTTACAAGCCTCGACAGCCTTTGGCGAAATGTCAATGGAATGAACTTCCAAATTTCGTTCGTTTTGCAGATACAATCCGTGGCTACCGGCTCCGCAACCCACTTCCAAAACTTTTCCTCTGGCTAAACGCAATGCTTTCTGCTCTAATTTTGGCATATCTTTGAATGAACGAAATAAATAGGGCAGGGGCAAAATATCTTCTTCCGAAATAGTGGTTTCTGTTTTAATATCCTCAGTGTAATTGCCTTGCTGATAATCTAAGATGGCTTGTCCGAATAAATCTTTCATTTATAAATTATTTTTTAACGACTTTAAAATTAAAACGATGTATTTTAAAAATGTATGATTAGTTTTATATTGAATTTATTTTCAAAAATTTTTTATTTGACAGAATTATGCACGATATAGTTCTGAAAACTTTTTTTGAAGCTGGATTGTTTGTAATCTTGTCTGAAAAACTTTTTTTGAAACTGGATTGTCTGCAATCTTTCCTGAAAAACTTTTTTTGAAGCTGGATTGTTTGTAATCTTATCTGAAAAACTTTTTTTGAAGCTGGATTGTTTGTAATCTTGCCTGAAAAACTTTTTTTGAAGCTGGATTGTTTACAATCTTGTTTAAAAAACTTTTTTTGACGCCGGATTGTTTGCAATCTTGTCTGAAAAACTTTTTTTGATGCCGGATTGTTTGCAATCTTCTTCTAAAAAAGAATTGTGATTATTTATTTTTATTAATATTATGGAATATTTGCAAGAATATATTGAATACTTCCTTATTATTTCTCAAAAAAATGTTTTTAAAGGAATGTCGTACAAATTATTTCTTCAAAAAGAAAGAAAACGGATTTAATTGACCAGCTTTTCGATGTGTTCAATCATTTTTTGACTGTCGATGGTACGTGCAATGATGATTCCGTTTGTATCAATCAAGATGTAGGTAGGCAACCAACGCAATGTATATATTTGGGCTGCATCTGATTTCCAAGCGTTTTCAACAAAACCGTGTTCCCACGAAAGCCCGTCGGCGATGGCTTTTTTCCAGTTGTTTTTGTTGCGGTCGAGCGAGATACTAAGTACTGTAAAGTTTTTTGGCTTGTATGTTTTGTAAATGTCTTTCAATGAAGGAATTTCTTTGAGGCAGTCGGGGCACCAAGTTGCCCAAAAGTCGATGAGTATATTTTTTCCTTTTAAATCGGTTAGTTTAAAAGTTTTTCCGTCCGGATTTTCCATAATAATATCAGGAGCGGGTTGTCCCGGCTGAAGTTTTTCGAGCTTACTGATGGCTTTGTCAAGTTCTTCGATATATGTATTTTTAAACAATTCCGGAGCGATTTGTTTTCTGAGCGAAACGAGTTCGGGATAGTCGTACATATAAGCATTTCTCCCCAGAAAGTAGGCAATCACAGGTGAATTATTGTCTGTTTTGAGAATACTGTCCAAGTTTAAGGCTCTTTTTTCGTTTATGTCGTCGTATGTTTTAAAAAGTTGAGTGTTTTTGCTTCCTTTTATGCTTTCTATTGTCCAATCTTTATTCAAGTGTAGTGTTACGGAGGTGTTTTCCAGAAAGAAATTGGCTCTTTTTCCTTTGTTGTTCAGTCGTAAAGAGTGTAAAAGGGGTTGAGAAGTTTTTCCTTCAAATTTAAAATTTCCATTGTGTATATCAACGGAATCTATGGCTGTGTACTCTCTGTTTTTGAATTCCAACAGATAAACTTTTCCTTTTGTGCCTTTGGGAACGCTTCCTTTAACGGTGTAAGAATGTTCTTTTTTGGTTTTTTGCTCCTGACAAGAGTTTAGCGTAAGTAATAGCCCTAATGCGGATAAAAAATATATTTGTTTCATAAACAATGTTAGAATTTAGTTTCCAAAGGTAAGAATTTTTCTTTTGTTTTTCTTA
>NZ_BLBC01000008.1 GCF_009684755.1 Capnocytophaga felis | reverse complement strand
TCAAAAAGTTTAAACAAGTTTGTTATTTCTGATGAAGAAAAGGAAAATATAGTTCTAAAATTTGTATCATTTTCTAAATGGTGGTAATAAAATAATTACTCTACAAAAAAGGGTAAGAATTGATACGCTATTAACGAGATTACCTAAGAGATTTTTATAAACAAAAGCAACCTGCCCGATGATTTTGTAAAAGAACAAGATTAGAATTTGGAAAGAGGCTGGGTTTGAGGCAAAATCAAATAAGGCAACACAATCTTTACTAAAACAACACGCTAATTGGATAAAAATAACCAATGTAAGAGAAAAAGTAACTGCTAAAATAAAACACGTTTTACGAATAGATATGAACTCTAACGGCAAAGGTTTTAAAGGGTGTCATAGTAAAATTGCGTTAGATGATTACACGAAAAACAACCCAACTGCTCGTTATGAATTAAAAAATAAAGTAATGGACAGCTCTGGCAATGGTGTATATGAAGCAGAACCTATTATAAAATTAGAAAATGGAACAGAACTTAGAAAAACCAACAACAGAGGAAAATCTACGTTTTTCCCTGATGATTGGGACGAAGCCAGAATATTAGAAGAAGTAGAACACGCAATTAACAATAATCACGGAAAATTTAATTTAAACAAGCCTAATAGTAATGAATATTTTGGTCTTTCAAGGGACGGAAAAATTGAAATACATTTTTTCTATAATCAAGATGGAACAATAGGCTCTTATTATCCAATAAAAAATTAAATAATATGAAATATAGTTTTAACATTCACAAATATTTAACTCCAACAGGGCTTAAAAAAGAAAGGCCAATTATTGATATTGATAATTCTTCCCAATATGGTTGGTATTTTTATGATGAAATAAATAACCTTTCATCAGATTTTGATTATGTTGAAGAAATCGTAGAAAAGATAGAAGATGTTTTATCAGGGAAAACCGATTTTTACGAAGGCTTTGGTTTTGAGCTTTATATGATAGAATGCGATAGAGAAAAAGCTGTTGTAAAAAATATTTTTGAAGATGACAAAGTAGAAGCAATTATCCCCATACAGGAAGTGTATGAGCTAATGCGTGATTGGCGAGATTATTTAAGGGATTTTTATAAATAAAAGCAACCTGCTTGATGATTTTGTAAAAGAACAAGATGCTACGTACAAGTGCCGTATTTGTTGGACACGAAAATCAAAGTCAAATTCGACGGCATCAAAATCAACACCGAACGGCAACTTTTTGAAGGAAAACTTGTTACTACCTATGATAAAACGGAGAGTAATGTAATAGCAATAAACGAAGAGTTAAAGAATATTAAAAATACAATTTTAAAAATAACAAATATCAGTGATGTTCAGTTTGATAAAAAAACAAAAGAAGTTGTTATAAAAAAAGGTAATGTAACCGAAACAATAAATCTTTCAAAACAAAAAAATGGCTCAATTGTTGTAAAAGATGAGAATAATAAAGAATATGAAATAACTTTAACAACAGACCAAAAAGAGATAGAAGTATATGCGTTGGACAGAGGAATTTTACCATCATCTAATGATACTATTAACAATGGAAAATTCACAGAAAAGGATATTGAATTTCAGCGAAAACTCATAGAAGAACTAAAAAAAGACATCAAGGAAAAGCTAAACCCTAATAATTTTACAAATGAAGAACGTCGTTATGTAGAGGGAGCCTTGAAATATCTGGATTTTTTAAAAGTTGACAATGTGGTATTTACAAAGAATATTGGAACACTTAGTACAGGACTTTATGATGGTAAATTAAATATTTCTTACCCAGAAAACTCACCAAAAGACGATATAAAAATAACTTTATTCCACGAGTATTTACATCACGTAAATTATATGGAGAAAATTTTTCCATATAGATATAAGGAAGAAAATAGGAGAATAATATTTAATGTGGTAGATGAATGCTATTTATTCAAAGAACCTGATATAGAAACCGTTTTTAATAATTATTTAACTATAAATCAAATAGATCCATTTGACGATAATTGGTTTAAACAAACTTTTAATGAATTGGATGAAGATAGAAAAAAAATAATTATGGAATATAGAGAAAAAAATAAAGATATATATCAGAAAAAATGTCACAAGGGGATACACAAACCTTCTAATTACTATAAAGATGAATTAACAGTATACTCCATTTGTATGAGTAATCACAACATTATATTTTATTTTTCTTCAGATAAAAGAAAAAATTATGATTATTGGATAAAAGAATATACTCAATTTTATAAAAATAGTTTGGATTATGAAAAAAGAGAAAATTATGATAGTAGGGGATTTAAAAAATAAAGTGTTATTAATATTATTTGTTTTGTTGGTTAAAATTTCTTTTGCACAAAAAGAAATAACGGTAAACAATGATTTTTTGAAGATAAAGTTAAAAAATGTAGGAAAAAATATTTCATTACAATTTAAAAATACAACTAATGATACCATATATTTCAGAAAGATATTTTTTTTAGAAGATGGAACTACAAATTCTCATATTTTAAGTTTTGAAAAAAAATATGATTCAATTATTAGAGACACTGTTTATGAACAAGGATTTTTTTTGTATTATAATGTAAATACAAAATATGTTTTGAATACTCCAGAGCCTATCGTAAAGATTCCTCCGAAAACGATACGAGAGTTTTTTTTAGTTCACCTTTTTAGAGAGGGAAAATATTTTTTAAAAATAAAAACTTTTTATATACATCGAAAAAAATATTATTATATTGATAATCAAACGAATGAAGTAAAAATAGAATAATTGAGATGTTCTTTGACATACTAATATAGAAGTAAAACCGAGAGTAATATATTGATTACCAGTGAAGAACTACGGAAAATTTCGGAAGATGTAAAAACGATTTTAGCACTGAGTGAGGAAGTTATTCAAACCATAGAAAAGGCAATAAAGCAAGGCTTCCTTTCAAAAGAGGAATACGAGACTCTGAAAGACAAAAATCGTAAAAACACCGAGCAAAGCAAGGCAATTTTAGCCGAAATGAAACTCCAAAACGTGCTTACAGAAGCCGAATATGCCGAAAAAATACAGGAATTAAATGAAAATCAATCGTGTTTGGAAAATAGCGATTGTATTAAACAGAGCAAATCAACTGCTTTTGTAAACAAAAGGCAGACAACTGGTTATGGAATGTCTTTTGAAAAACAGGCGCTTTTTGTTCTGGACGATGATTGCATTGAGAAGTTAAAAAAGTGTATGCACTCCATTGAGAAAAATGACAACGACATAGCGGTGCAATATCTTTCAAATGAAAAAGAATTAAAAGATAGCATTCCTGCTTATTATATGAATAACAGAGGTTTTTGGATAAATGGCAAAGAAAACTTTGGAGAGTATGTAGGAAACGTAACGCCCTCAACAGATAGATATTACGAATTGGTTGAAATAGAGGGAGTTTTATATCATAAAAATACAAACGCAATACATAAAAAGGCTATTAATACCGTTTTTGGGACAACTTGGATAGAGAAAAAAGAGTATGATACAAGCGAAGAAACCTTTAATGATGTTATAAAAATGGGAGCTGAGTTTGCCATTTTGGGAATGGTTATCAACAAACTCAGTGGAGTTGCTGCCGAATTGTTTAAAAATGCAGGTAATTCGTTATGGAAAGTAGCTCCCCTTGAAAGAGGTTTTGTTTATGAAAAAATGTTAAATTTAAAAGGAGCGTTTAATTTCCATAATTATCCTGTTATAGATGCTTTCTATCAAGGAGTTGCAACAAGTGTCAAAACATTAAATCTTAATGATAAATCTTATCAAGTAGGTAATGCTATTTTTAATACATTAAAAGGTTATATAAATAAATTGGCTAATTTTAAAGGTGTAAATCGTGGAGGAGTAAATACAATAAACCAAATAAATACAAAAGTATTAGAAGTTGGCATTCCAAGAGGTGCTACCGCTGAACAAATAAAACAAATAAATAAAGCCATACAATATGCTCAACAACAAGGTGTAAAAATGAATATTAGAGTAATAAAATAATTATGTGGAATATAATAAAAAAAACATTTAATTTTGAAAAAAAAATAAAATCTTGTGGAATTTACAAAACACAAGAATACTACAAAATAATAACAGAATCACAATCTGAAACAGGTTTGTTTTTATCTCAATCTCCGATTTTCATTTTGCCTATAAATTGTAGTATAAATGACTTTAAAAACAATATTTTTCAAGCTCTTAATAGTAGCAAAAATAATGTAAAAATGCCTTCTTCAAATGAAAAATTTAAATCAATGCAAAAAGAACTTTTAAAAGATTTGAAAGAAAAATCCTTTTTAAATTTATATAAAAATTCTACTCACTGTATTATAAGATTTGAAAAGAATTGTAAAATATTTCCAACAAAATTTTCAAATGAATATAAAGGAAATATAATAGTTGAAGAAGATATAATAGAAATGGAATATTCTCCTGAAAAAGAACTTGAAATAACTGAAAAAATAATTGAAGTTTTGGATAAGTCATATAAATAGAGCCATACAATATGGTAAAAATCAAGGAATACAAGTGAATATTAGAGTTGTAAAATTATCAAAAGCATTGAAAGTGCTATCAAAGCGATTGAAAAAATATTTAAAAATCAAAAAGATATTGCCCAAAAGCAGGAAAACCTTGACAAACAATTTGCTGATAATAAAATAGATAAAGAAAAATACGAGCAAGAAAATGAAAAAATAAAGGTAGAAATCGCTCAAAATGACAAAAGTTTAGATGCTGTAAGCCAGTATATTAAAGAAACCCCCACCCTGACCGAAGCCGACAAAGAAAACACTATAAATCAGGTGAATTTTTTTAAATCATCGGGGTCAAAACAATCGTTTGATGAGAGCAAAGCCGATAAACTTTTGGCTGTGTTTGAAGATTTTAAGAAGAAAGAAGCACAAGCCATTGCGGAGATTAAAAAAACGCTTCAAGATTTCATCTATAATGAAAATATTTGTGGAGACTGGAAAAAAGTAGACGGGAAGAATGATAAATTTGACGGCAAATTCGGAAGTTACAACTTGAATTATACTGAATATCAGGAGTGTACTAACGGGACGTTTTATAAAGTTAGCGAGGAATTTCGTTTTTATCATACCGCTTTCAATCTTTATGATGCCTACGACCAACCGGGTAGATTTTTTTACATTTACAACCCCGACACCCAAAAATGGGTTCGCTTTTTTCCTGATTTTAGGGAGTTTAAACGTGACCCAATGCCTGCCGAGATGCGTGAATTACTGCTCACCACGATGGACTATGTCATCCCTGTGGAGAGTGGTTATATTTTGGTAACAGGTAAAAATTTTGAAGGAGAAGAACGTAACAGACTCATAGCAGGCACATCCCTACTTGTTGAAGCAGGATTGAGTTTCACCGTTGTAGGGAAAGGGTTTTATAAGGCTGGAAAAGGGGCTTTAAAAACAGGGGTAAATGCAATTAAAAACTCAAAAGTAACTCAAAAAACTATTGAAGCAGCTTCTGAAATTTTTAAGAAAGAAAAAAATTTAATTAAGGGAGCTAAGATTAATAAGAAGTTGTTACAAAACTTAAATTCATTAAAAAACTCTGATACTGAAATTGCTGACTATGTAGCGGACAATATAGGAGAACTATCCCAAAATTACAACACTATTTGGGAGATGACCAGTGGCGTGACAAGAGGTAGAGTTTGGGAACACGTTAGAAAATTAACAGACTTAAAAAATTGGGAATTTATTGGCGGTCAAAATCAACGATTATTAGACTTTTTTTATAATAAAAGTGGAATAATAATGCAACAAAAAAGCGTTGGTTTATATGTTCAGGCAAGTACTTTAAAAACGTATAAAAATTCCTTTTCAAAAATCATAGACCAACTTGATAAAGTAGTACAAGCTAAAAAATATGTGGTACAAGGGGGTAAGGAGTTATCTGTAAAAAACGCAAGATTAGATATTGTTGTTCCAAAAGGATTGGATATTTCTGATTTAAAAAATCACCTTAGTGAACATATAATGGAAAATAATCTAAGAGTAGTATTAAATATTGTTGTTAAATAAGAGCTTTATGATAGAAAATAGTATTTATTATAGAGGGTATTACAAGGAGAAAAGTTTTAGTAGTAATACCATAAGCCTGATATTGTTGGAATTGTTAAAAAATGGTGTAACTTATCCAATGAATTATGACTTATCGAATCATAAAGAAATGAAAATTTATGATGGAAATAATTTATCAAATGAATGGTATGAATATATAAAGAACTTTGATATAGTTAACAAATCTTGTATGCTTAAAAATAAGAAAAAACAAGTTTTTGCTGTGGGAAGAAATCGATGGGGAAATGATCATATGAATTTTTATTTTACAAATATAGATGTTTTTCCAAACAATCAAATCATCATAAATGAAAATTTAAATATTTCATTTTTGATCAATTCTGAATATAATTTCTTGCAATCTACTGATAATCCGCAAACTTATGACTTTTACAAAATAAAGTATGATAAATCCAAGCTTTATTTTAATGAAAATATACAAATGGAGCTATTAGATATATCTAAAAATGTTGGTAGAGTTCGTCACTTGGAAAAGTTTGATTTTTATCCTGCCTATAAAATATGGTTTGGTAAGGAAGCTCAATACCTTTTTGGAAAAGAAAAAATATTGAATTTTACGGAAGCTATTTACGTTAAAGAACTTCCTAATGGAATTATTGAAATGCAACTTATGGATGATATTATGAAGCCTCATTTGCTTTATAATCAGGAGAAACAACGAAAAATAATTGAATATCTTGAAGTAGATAAATTGGAAATCAAAAGATATTAAATTCTTAAATATATTAAAAACGTTCTTTGACATAAAGTAAAAACGAGATTTTTGGCGATGCGGGAGTAAAAACCAACAAAATTGATTTTGAAATTGCCCAAGTCAAAAAAGACGAAAACGGACGTGTTGTTGTTATTGGTAAGCCTGACGAAAAAACAGGCGTCGCTCCGCAGGTGGTGTTGCCGGCAGGGTCGGACTACCAACTTTCCGATGCTTCGGGCAAAACGTGGACACTCGATGAAAAAGGCGAAGTAACTTCCGTAGGGGAAAAAGCAGATACCAAACTGGCTCAAAATCAAGGAAAAAATAATCTGCCAAAAGGACAACCCAAACCCGAAAATTTCGAAATACAATGGGATTTTTCGCAAAGTGAATTTGCTTTTGATGCTTCGGGCGAAATCCCTCACAAGGCATTGGTAAAAGGCAAAAACGATGTGTTTCAGGTAGTTATAAAACAGAAAGATGCCTTGCGATACAGCTTTCATTTTCAGACGGATAAAGGGCTAAAAATCGATTCGAAAAAAGAAAAAGACGGCGTTTTTGAAATCTCACGCAAAGGACTTTTTGATTTTGCCGATGAAGAACTCTGGGTGGTTGCCAAAAATACAAACACCGAAAAAGAAGAGGTTATCGGCAAGTATATTTTGGCACATCTTTCTGAAAAAGAGGTAAATGTAACCCTTATTCCCACTGCGGAAAACTTACCAATCGATACCGAAAAAATCAAAGCGATTTATGCCAAAGTAGGGATAAAACTCACGATTTCAACGGATAAGGTCTTTCCCGTTAAGAAAAAAATCGATACGGAAAATGCCTTTGGCGACCTTTCAACATACAGCCCTGAGCAACAAGCTATTATTGCTTGGTACAAATCGGAGCGAGAAGTAAAACCAGACACGTACTACGTTTTTGTAGGCAAACAGGAAAGCTCACAGGCGGGTTATATGCGGTTGGGTGGTCAGTTTGGCTTCGTGATGGACGCAAATGAGCGAACCATCGCTCACGAGCTGGGTCACGGTATTTTTAAGCTGGAACACCCCTTCAAAAAGGACGAAACCAAAAAGGGAACATTCAGAACCCTAATGGATTACGCCCAAGAAACTACTTTTGCTTATTCTGATTGGAAACAAATAAACGACCCAAAATTGAGGATAGGATTCTTTGAAGAGCAAAGTGATGGGGAGTATATCATTAAGAAATTAGAATATGTTGTTTGCATTCCTCGTGTTTTGATAGACAAAAATAGGGTTTATGAGGATTTGGACGGCAGAAAAATCTTATTTAAGAATGGTGCTTACCCTTTTGCCTTTGTGGCTCAAGATCCTAAGGAACATTCAGGGCAAGTGGCAGGAGTGTTCTATAAAGGAGAAATGTACCTACCTTATTATTATACACAAGATGAAAAACACGCTGAAAGTTACAGATTATATAAGGGTGGACTTAAACAAGATTCTTTACCAAAAGAAGCCTATGAAATCATTACAGAAGATGTTAAGCCACTTAAAATAGGTGTTGATAATAAGGAATATATCACCTTTAACGGCATATCTCAAAATATCAAAGGTAAACTTTGCTCAGGAATCCCTACTATCAGTAATGTATTAGCAATAGGAGAAGTAACTTCTGATGAAATAAGTCTGTACAACAGCCAAATAGCCAAAAGTAAAGAAAAAATAGGCGTTAATACATTTGTGTTAATGACTAAAGATGGCAAGAAGCAAAATGTCGTAGAAAAATTCTTATCCTCTCCTGAGGATGACGAAGTTTTTATTTGGGCTAATTATGAAGGTGGGCAATGGGTTGTAAAACGAATATCGTTTGCAGGTTGCGTTAATACACACCCTAATTTAGCGATTGTATGTAGTATGAAAGCTGCATTGAGCAAAGCTGGCTTTACCTCAAAAATGATGTTGGCAGATATCCTTGATGCCTTATCTGAAATGGTAGGATATTTAGAAATTCCTGAACATTACTATAATCCAGAATTGCCTAATTATAACCCAACTTTATATTACATCAGCCATATAGATGTTAATGCAATTGCCTTAAAAATAGCAGATTTTGCCCCTAACAAAAATATTCCTGAAACCTATTTTGCGATAAAATGCGGAATATGGAACGGACTTGTAGGTCAGGTAAAAGATCTTCCTGATTTTATGAGTGATTTATTGACAGGTGAAACAAGCTTTACTATGATAATGGAAGGCTTGAAGAAGATGGATTTTTTCTGTACGGAAAGTAAGGGCGATAACGTATGTCTCTGGTCGATGATAAAAGAGGCTCACCAAGGCAATCAATACCAAATAGCCCACCAAGTAGGAAAGGATATTTCGGAGGTGCTTACCATAGCACTTTCTTTTGCAAAGGTAGGAAAACTGGCTAAAATAGCAAAAGTAGCTGATGTTTTAGACCCTATTCATCATCTTGCCAAATACGCAGGAAAAGGAGTGACAGTCGTTTTTGATAAGTCAACCAAAGCGGTCAGATTTGTTTTTGACAACTTAAAGTTTATTGAGAAATACGAGTTAAAAATCAGGTTTGGCACAAACAAACTCTATGCAGGATTGCCCTTACCCGATATAAACCTCAAAAAGAAACTTGATGAGCTTTCGCAAAAGGATTTGGAAAACCTTATTTCTGACCAAAACGGAATAAAAATAATAGAAGTTGACGGAAATCTTATCCCTGTTGGCAATGAAGAGAATATAAATAAAATTATTGTTGCAACGGATAATTTTCTAAATTCTATTGATAAAAAAACATTAGAAAAACTTAAAAATGTACCTGGTTTTGACAAGGTGATAACCGATATGGCACAGCACTGGAAAAAATTTAAAGGTGGAAAATTTCAGTTAGAGTATGCCACCAAACTGCTTGAAGAGGGAGCCAGTATACGCTTTGAGGTAAGCAACCTCTCTGATGATATAAAACGAATTTATGATATTGAAATTAAAAAAAGAGTAAATGGCAGAACTGAAATTACAAATTTAGAGCTTAAAAACTGGAGTAATTTTTACCCAGAAACCATTAAAAACCAGTTTGTTAAAGACCTGCAAAAAATGGGAGAATTGGGTAATATACAATGGATTTTTAATAAAACGAATAATATTTCTGATATAAGTGTATTAAAAACCAATGTAATTAAAGCTCTCAAAAAAGCTGACGGCACTCCCATTGAGGAAATTAGTAAGTTGTTTAAAAATGACGGCTTCAAAGATAAAGTAATTTTATGGATGAACACAAATGAGGTATCTTCTAACTCCTTTTTAGATTGGTTAGATAAACCTGAGAATTTTAACAAGTTCTTTGAAATAGTGGAATAAATTAATAGTTATATGTATAGGTTAGCACAAAAAATTAGTGATTTATATGGTTATATGTGTATAGATAATCGTATATATGTTAATAGAAAAGGGATAGAATATTTACAAGAATTATCGTTAAATGGAGATATTCTCTGGCAATCTAAAGAGAAAGATATTGCTAATTATTATGTAAGTAAAGATGTTATTATATTTAATTTATATAATGATAGTGAAGACCAAATTTTTGATGATTTATTTATTTATGACAGAAATACAAAAGAGATTATTTCTAATAAAAAAATTTCACTAAACCTATATGCGAAAAGGTGTTATTATAAAAATATTTTCTATAATATTCGAGATAAAGAAATAATTATTTTTGATATTTCAAAAGGCAAAATTTTAGAAAAAAGAGCAACAGAAATAAAAGGCGTTACACTTTTTATAACCGAACATTTATTAATTTCTAAAAAAGATATATATATATATATATATATAAAAAATGACTTCTCCCTCCTCTGGCAAAAGAACATTCGTGATTTTTTTAACAAAGAAGACAGCAAAAACAACCAATTACGAATACAAGAAATTTATACTTATAAAGATAATTTTATTGTAGTATCTACTTTTGGTATTTTAAGTCTGAACCCACAAGATGGTTCACTTATCTGGAAAACAGAGTCTTACGCTCGTACTATGGAGGTCGTAGGTAACTTTGGCTATGTTTGTACAGGAGGTTCTCTTTACAGAGTCAATCTTGATAATGGCGAAATGTACGATTATGGCAGGGAATATGCTGATTTACCAGATTTTGAGTACGAGGGCAAAACTTATTGGGCAGCAGGGCATCGTGTGGTTTATAATGATGGTTTGCTGTGGTACTTGGTTTATGATGCAGGAGATTCCTTTGTTATTGCCATTGACCCAGAAACAGCTAATTATCAATGGATACACAAAATAGACACTTACGAAAAAGCCGATGAAATAGAATTTCACAATGACAAAATGTTTATTTTGGATACTGGTGGGGATTTGTTTATTTACCAGCGAGAAATTTGAATTAGATTTAGGCGATGGTATTACCAAGTTGCGTAAATACGATATTGAAATGCTAAGTGGCTCTAAATTAGAGTTTAAAGATTGGAGTACTTGGGCAAATTGGAGCAATAGCTCATTTAGAAAGCAATTTATACCCGACCTTGCCGATGTAAATTTTACAGAATTAGGACAGAAAAAATATATCTTTAAAGCCAATAAAAATATTGACGCAACAACTTTAAAAGAGAATGTAATTAAAGCTCTCAAAAAAGCCGACGGCACTCCCATTGAGGAAGTGGATAAATTGTTTGGTGAAGAAGATATATTTTCTAAAAAAGTATCAAAACTCTTTGGAGTAGATATAGATAACGCAAAAGATTTGATACAAGCATTGGATGATGAAAAAATATTTAATCAAATTTTTGAAATAGTTGAATAGTGTGTATAAACAAATAAAAAAAATAGAAAAGGTTTCTTTAAATAATAAAGGAAGTAAATTATATCTTTATTTAAAAGAAGAAAAGAAATTAGTAGAAATAGATAGTTTCGGAAATATCAAGAAAGAAATAACTTTTTTTGATATGGCACAAGTTTATCGTTTTAATATAACAAATACCAATTTTATTGTTTCTTTTAATGATGAAAAAACAATATTCTATTCTAATGAAGGGATAAAATTACTGACTTTTAAAAAGCAACTATATTTTTCATTTTTAGAAGAAAATGATATATATATATATATATATAAAATAAAGATTTTTTATATCGATTTAATAAAAAAAACTATAAATTAGACATTTTTCCTTTTTCAGAAAAAAAATTATTTAGCTATCTTTATAATGATTTTTTAATATTAGAAAAAGAAGGATATATATATATATAGATAAAAAAACGGAAATTATTCTTCTCTGGCAAAAAGATCTTAGTGATATTACCAGTTATGAGTATTGGGGTGAATTTCATCAAGGCAATGTAAAAAATGTGTATCTCTATGAAAATAAACTCATTGCAGTTGCAGGAAATTCTGTATTAGCTATGGATATTGAAAAAGGAGATATTATTTGGCAAATAAAATATAATGATTTTCAGCCATTTACTTTGCATATCAACAAAAACTTTGCTTACCTTTCCAGAGGGGCTTTTTATTCGGTAATAAATTTAGAAAAAGGCGAAAAAGTGTTAGAAACAATGCTTATTCGCCCTTTTGACCACGACCCAGAATATGAAAAAGCAAACTTAGCTATGGTGGGTAGTGATATGACTTTTTATGATAACTATTTGTATTTCAGCGATAAGCATAAAGGGAAATATTATTTGGCAAAGCTCAATCCGCATACAGCCCAAATCGAAGAACATCAGTTTTTAGAAGAAGTAAAATCAAATTTAGCACCCCCAAAATTTTATGATGACAAAATGTTTCTGTTGGATAGTAATAATAATTTATTCATTTACCAGCTGGAATAAGTTTCAGTTAGAGTATGCCACCAAACTGCTTGATGAGGGAGCCAGTATACGATTTGAAGTAAGCAACCTCTCTGATGATATAAAACGAATTTATGATATTGAAATTAAAAAAAGAGTAAATGGCAGAACTGAAATTACAAATTTAGAGCTTAAAAACTGGAGTAATTTTTACCCAGAAACCATTAAAAACCAGTTTGTTAAAGACCTGCAAAATATTGAAAAATTGGATGAGCTAAAATGGGTTTTTAATACTACCTCTGGGGTAAATAAAAGTAATTTAAAAGAAAAAATAATAAACACTCTCAAAAAAGCTGACGGCACTCCCAATGAGGAGTTGGAAATGATTAAATTAGAGCAAGTTAAAAAGTTATTTCCAAAAGAGGCAAGAATAATAACTAACAAAAATAGACTTGATTTTTTACTTAAAAAATTAGAAGAAGATAAGATTTTTAATCAAATATTTGAAATTGTAGAATGATGAATTTAATAAAAAAAGTAAAGGCATTTTACTTTAAAATCTGTAATAATTTTTTATTCATTTTAGAAAATAATAGTAGTCCCATATTTGTTTATGATTTATACTCCTTTAAATTGATAAAAAAGATAGGCGAAAATTATGAAGGGAGCTTATATAGTATGAAAAAATTTATTGTTGATGAATCATTTAAAGGAATTGAAGTCGATACATTTTTTGAAAAAAAAATTTTTGATGAGAACGAAAATATTTTTTATTATATAGTTGATAATGAATATGGTATTGTCAGAAAATTTGTTGGAAAATTTGAAGTAGATTTTTATTTATTGGAGATTGAAAAATCTCAACTTTTACAAAAAATAGATTTTGAAGGTGAGATTGTTTTATTTTTTGATTCTGGCGATATAATATCTAATACAGACAATACTTTATTTAGATATACCAACTTCTCCCTCCTTTGGCAAAAAGACTTTAGCGAGATTACCAATTACAAGGATTATGATGGTAGCTTAAAACAAGGTGAAATCCGAGAAATTTACTCATACAATAACACGCTTATTGTTCTTACTCAATTGTTTATTTTAAGAATAAATTTACAAACAGGCGAAATTATTTATTCATTACAATTACCCGCAGGGCTTATGACCTTATCCATTGAGGGCGATAAAGCCTATGGTTGTTATGGCTATCATTATATGGAAATCGATTTGGAAAAAGGCGAGTTAATCAATTTTGTTCGTATAGAAAATGCTTTGTTAAACGGACAAGAATACAACGCTATTATGAATAAAGCCTGTTATAAAGATGGTTTTGTTTTTCACGGATTGCGTTTGGAGGGAGGGCAATATGCCGTTGGTGCAATCAACACAAAAACAGGAAAACGAGAATGGATAAGCCCTTTGAGTGTCAGTATGGTAGAAAAAATAGAATTTCACAATGACAAAATGTTTATTTTGGATACTGGTGGGAATTTGTACATTTATGAGAAAAATTAAAGGAACTAAGTATACGATTATTAGGGAACGTGTTTGTAAATTGGATAACGCATCAAATGTGTTGTAAAAATAATTTTTAAATGCGGTAAATATCGGTTTTTATGAGGTTGTATTTTACACTTTGGTAAAATGCTCTATTCTTACTTTTGAGAAGGATTAAAAATGTTGTAAATGTACAAAACAGCATTTTGTATTCAATTTTTATATATCTTTGGCTTTTTGAGGAGGAAAAATAAAAACAGGAGTAAATCCTTTGATTTTTTACAGAATCACCAACTTTAATTGATTCACTATGGTACGCATTTTTCTTTTTTTTGTTTTGTTTTTGTCCTTTTTTGAGGTTATTTTTTCTCAAGAACATCCTTTGGGAGTGACTTTTGAGCAAACTCGCTGGGCAGAAACTTTAGAAGACATCACAGAGCTTCCGGTAGGCATACGGGAAACGAAGAATGGAATGGAATATGCCATTATCATCACTCAAGCTACTTTTTTACCTGAGCAGACGTTAGTCAATGCGTACGCTCGCCTTACGGTACCAGATAGTCAGAGTCCTACGGGTAAAAAACAGCTTTTTTTCGGAGCTACGGGGCTTTCGTTTTCGTATGAAGGACAAATTGTGGGCGATATGCGTCTTTCCCTTTTGGGAGATTTTACGGTAAGTTCCAACAAGAATTGGGAATTTTTGCTTCGTGGTGGGAGCATTGATACACGTACGGGCGATACGGTTGGTGATTTGACGTACATTACCTTTGATTGTGATGGTTTGCGTGAGATAGCCTTAAATGGCGTGATTCGCGTATCTCCGCAGTTGATAGTGCCTGTTGATGAGCAAACGTACCAGCCCATACCTAACGCAAGGGTAGAAACTTCAGTGGCTTTAAAGGCTGAAAGCTGGAACAATCTGCTGTTACGGGTTTCTTTGCCTGCGTTTGCCATTACCAAACAAATACAAAATAGTGAACGTGGAGCTTTTGTGTTTGAGGCAGAGGATATCATTCTGGATATGAGTGATACACATAATGCAGAGGGAATGTTTTTGCCCCGAGGTTATGAGGAGTATTTGGTAGCCGAAGCGGAGTCGTGGCGTGGTTTTTATATGGGTAAATTGAAAATCACTTTGCCAGAAGAGTTTAAAAAGTCCCAAGCGAGGGTAAGTATTTCAGCAGAGCGTTTTATTTTGGATTCGTACGGTGTTTCGGGTAGTTTTTCGGCAGAGCATTTAATCTCTCTTAATGAAGGTACTACGGCAGGAGGGGAAAATGCGTGGCGGTATTCATTGGATTTTATTCAGGCTGATTTTGTGGCTTCCAAAATCAAAGGCGGGGCTCTTTCGGGGCGTATATTGCTTCCTATTGAATCAGCTGACGATTCGCAAGAAACAAGTAATGCAACCGATGGTGAAAACAAACAGAAAACCAACGAAAAAGGCATTCTTTTTACGGGAATTTTTACCGATGATGATTATATGCTCAAAGCCTCTTCTTTGGAAAAACTCAATTTTGATTTATGGAAAGCCCAAGCCACTATTGAACCTTCGTCATACCTTGAACTAAGGGTAAAGAATAAAGAATTCGTCCCCAAAGTAGTTCTTGACGGACAAATGTCATTGCGAGAAAATAACACCGAAAAGAACAGTTATGAGTTTAACGGTATCACTTTTCGCAAATTTACGCTTCAAACCGAAGAACCTTATATTTCAGCAGAACATTTTGGAGTTAAGGGAGAGCAGCGTTTGGCTAATTTTCCTGTAAGCGTCAGAGATGTGAATGTTAATTTCAGGGGTGATAGAGCGATGTTGAATTTTGGCATTCGTGTAGGTTTACAGAAAGATAAATTTTCTGCCGAAGGAGGATTTAGCATTTATGCCAAAAGAGAAAAAGCGGCTTGGCGATATGACACTTTTGATGTCAACGATTTAGCCTTGAACAATGTAGATGTAACGGTGGCTACAGTATCAGGAAGGCTCAAACTAATGAAAGATGACCCATTTTATGGCAACGGTTTTAGGGCGATGTTGGCGGTAGAGATTGAAAATCCTGCCATTAAGGTAGATGCCAATGCCGTATTCGGAAATAAAGATTTTCGTTATTGGGGTTTTGATGCGGCTGTTGATGGGCTAAATATTCCAGCTTCGTTTGTGAATATCACGGGCTTTGTGGGTGGGGCTTACTATCATATGCGTCCGAAAGATGGCACAATGGCAAACAAGGATAAGGATGACAATATATCGGGAATAAAAAGAGCTTTTGAGCTTATTCCAGATGCGTCAGTGGAATTGGAGTTAAAAGCTGGTGTATTAGGAGCTTTTCAGAGTAAAAATGTAGCTTCTTTTATGGCTATTTTAAGTCTTCAAACCAATAAAAACGGGGGGCTTTCCCGTGTTGGTATTGATGGGGAGGCTACCATAATGTATGCTTTACAGGACAAATTGGACAATCCTTTTGAATCTCTGCAAGAAGGATTTTCTTCGCAGGTTAATCAGTTAGTAGATATGAAAAAACTCAAAGAAGGCGACAAACTAGAAAATTTCCTTTCGATGGATAACAGTAGTACTTCTTCACAAGTGGATATTTCTTTGGATAAAAATGGAAAAGCAAAGCAAGCTCCTATTTATGCTACAATGGCAATGAACTATGATTTTAGCCAAAAAGCGTTTCACGCCAATATGCAGGCGTATATAAACGTCGCGGGAGGGATTATCAAAGGCACGGGCGACAACGGACTGGCAGGAAGAGCTGTGATTCATATCGACCCCAAAGACTGGTACATTCACATAGGTACTTCGCGTGAGATGATAGGTTTGCAAGTAGGTTTCGGTAACTTAAGTGTAAATGCAAAAAGTTACTTTATGATAGGAACGAAAATTTATGAAACGCCTCAACCGCCAGCCAAAGTAGCTGAAATTTTAGGACTGAAAGCAAGCAACTTAGGATATATGCAAAGCCTCAATCAGGTTAAAGAAGGAAAAGGTTTTGCCTTTGGTTCGCACCTGAATTTTGACACAGGTAACATCAATGCAGGGTTTATCTATGCACAATTTGCTGCGGGTTTGGGTGCTGATATAATGCTGAAAAATTATGGCAACGCTCATTGTAAAAACCGCAGTGGAGAACTCGGAATCAATGGTTGGTATGCCAACGGGCAAACGTATGTATATCTTCAAGGAGAATTAGGCATACGGGTACGATTGTTTTTCGTTCGCAAAAATATTCCTATTCTTAAAGCAGGCGTTGCCGCTATTTTGCAAGGTTCAGGACCAAATCCTTTTTGGGCAAGGGGCTATCTTGGAGGCTATTACAACGTATTGGGCGGATTGGTAAAAGGGCGTTTCCGACTCAAAATGGAATTTGGTGAGCAATGCGAATTGGCACAAGA
Source organism: Capnocytophaga felis (assembly GCF_009684755.1). GTDB lineage: Bacteria > Bacteroidota > Bacteroidia > Flavobacteriales > Flavobacteriaceae > Capnocytophaga > Capnocytophaga felis. The sequence continues at coordinate 201,239 of NZ_BLBC01000008.1, read as the reverse complement.
ACAAGTATTGGGCGGAATGAAAATCATTTCCGACGTGTCTCCTTCAGATAAAAGTACCAATGTAGATGTGTTCATTGCTCCTCAGGTAAGTTTTAATCTTGAAGTAGAAAAACCCATTGTTATTCCCGAAGATGATGGCGACCATACGTATGTTGTAAAGTTAGAAAAATTAGAAATGACCGATGAAAAAGGCGGTACAATTAAAGGCAAATTGGAATTTGGAAAATCTTCTGATGTAGTGAATTTTATTCCTACAGAAACGCTTTCTTCTAATACGAAATACAAAATTACCGCTCAGGTGAGTTTTCAGGAATTAAAGGGCAATTCCTATCAAACTGTGATGGTAGATGGCAAGAAGGCTTTGGAGGCGGAAGAGCGAACTTTTGTTACAGGAGTAGCTCCTGAGTACATTCCTAACAAAAATATTCAATATGCGTACCCAGTGCTTGACCAAAAAAATTATTTTGTAGATGAAACCAAAAAAGCTTTCATCCAGCTCAAACAAGGTCAGGCGTATTTATTTGAGTCCGATAACTGGGAAACACAGTTGCATTTGATTTCAGAAAACGGAAATAAACTAACAGCCCAACCGAGTTACGATGCTGCTAAAAATGCTATTACCTATACAATGCCAAAGCTCGATATAGGAGCAAAATACACCCTTTCCATAGTAAGTTATAGCAAAAATAGTACGAAAAAAGGCAAAATAACCACATCTGAGAAAGAAACAAAACAAGTTGAGGGAGGTTACGACACCATAGAAAAAGAGACTTCCGCTACAATTAAAAGTAACAAAGCACAAGCTACGATTAAGGAAGGTAGTTTCGAACGATTAACGTATAGTTTTAAAGCTAGTAAATATAAATCGCTCAAACAGAAGATGAATGCTTTTAAGACAGAGCGAAAACTTTGGGATAAAATTTCTTCGAGTGTGGTAACTTTGTTTAACAATATGAACACTGATGAGCCTTTTGAAATTGTAGAACTTTTAGGAACGGCATACACCGACGGAAAACCTTTGCTCTATACGGAAGCAGTACTGGAAGATGCTTATGATGCTGTATTTAAAAAATATTTATATACAAATCCACAAGTTATCAGTATCTTAAGAAGAGGTTCATCGAATGAAAAAATAGGTTTTCCTCCTAAAGAGGCAATCTCTGTGGTGAGTTCGTATGCGGAAAATTTGCAAAATAATTCACAGGGTTCCGTACTTAAACGTCTTTTTCCATACCGCTATGACGTGTTGGTATATTACAGAAACGACTGGACTGAATTGAGCAGGCATATTTCGGATAAATTGACAAGAGGGATGTTAAATCCTGCTTGGGAGACTGAATTTATGGAGCGGACTTTCCCCGCACCTGCTGAGAAAAAATATAAGGCAATTTTAAGATATCGCCTACCTAATGGAGAAGTTACATCAGAAGTGCCATACTACTACCAATTTTAATGTATAAAGAAGCAAAGTCCATTACTTGATTAATATGTGATGGACTCTTTGTATTTTAAAGTTTACATTGTAGTGTAACTCTTAAAGAAGAACTCATCGGATTATTTGTTCTTGCCGTTGAAAAAAGGTATGAAAAATCAATTTGCCACGATTGTATGCGAAACCCTGTACCTAAGGTCAGATACTTTCTGTCTCCTTTGTTTTTGTGCTGATTGAAATAACCTGTTCGTACAAATAAGGTTTCATTATAGGCATATTCAAAACCTAACGACCAAGAAATTTCCTGTAATTCCTCCGAAAAACCATTAGGGGCATCGCCAAATGATTGGAAAATACCTTGTAAAAAATCAACATTTGGGCTTTTTCCCGCTACAATTTCAGTAGGTTCAGTAGGCTCTTGAATACCATTGCCATTAGTGTCATTAAAACCATACTTGGCTGGTGAAGGAACGAGTAATTTATTGATTTCTAAAAGAAACTGAAAATGGTTGTAACTATTAGTTTGTAAGTTGTACCCCGCACCTAATTTAAGATTGGTAGGCAAGAAAAAAGTCTGTCCTAATTTTTCATATTGCACTTTACTACCAATGTTTGAAATTTGGAATCCCCAAGTATATTTTCCGAAATAATTCCCTATTAGATGCTCCTTGGAAGAATAAAATCCGCAGATGTCAAAAGCAATCCCTCTGGCTACATTGCTTTCTTCTATAGGGAGCCTTAAATTTGAGTTCAAATAACGAGTAGTAATACCCATTGCGTAGCGAGCACTTAACTGCAAACTATAGGAAATGTCAAAAGCAAATTCAGAGGGACGAAAATCTCCCAGAATGTAAATGTCTTTATCAAAACCGCGAGTAAGTGTTACATTTCCTATATTGAAATAATTGAAGCTTCCAGCCCAAGCTCCTCGCTTTGTTTTTTTGTAGTATACAAGATTTCCTATGAAAATATCTTGTACTGCCCGATTTAGATAGGGAGCATACGCCATTGCAAAAGCAGATTTTTCCTTTGCAAAAATATATTTGGAAGCATTCCAATGTTGAGAAAAAACGTCTGGTGTTGAGGCTACTCCCAAGTCTCCCTTGCCGCAAGCTATGGCATCAGTACCTAGTAATAAGAAAGGAAATGCAGTTGAAATAGGGCGTTTCTCTTGTGGAAAAACATAACAAACACCAATCATAAACACAAGTACTGAAAGGAAAGACTTCATAACTATCTTATTTTTGGGAGTGTAATATTAATGATGTCCTCATATCTCTAGGAAAGCATTCTGAAAAAACTTTCTGCAAATATAGTTTTTTTTGCAAAAAAGTTAATTATAATATAAATAATTAAACTTGCTATTTATAAATAAAATAATACGTTGCTCTCGTTGTAGGTTGCTACTTCTTCAAAAAAGGCTATTGGTTTTTGGCTGGTGCTTTGAATCATAATGTGTGTAGTTTAGAGTTTCCAAAGTTACAAAAAAATATTCCAGCTATGTTTCAGTCGATAAACAAAAAAGGCTTCACATTTCTGTAAAGCCTTGATTTCCTTTGCTCCCCCTACTGGACTTGAACCAGTGACCCTCTGATTAACAGTCAGATGCTCTAACCAACTGAGCTAAGGAGGAATATTATCTTCTGTTTTGCGATTGCAAAGGTACTATATTTTTTTATTCTGACAATAGTTTTTCAGAAAATTTTATCGTTAAAAAAAGTTAAAATAAATAATCTACTGATTATCAATCACAAAAACAAAATCTTTTTGTGTCCAATATTTAATTTGGAAATACAATTTCTAAAAATTTATTGGTCGCTCCACTGTTTTTTCGGACAAAGTCAGCGTTGATTTTACCAATTTCTACCCGTTTATCGGAATTTTGAATAAGCAAATTCAATTCCTTTTCCAGCTCGTTTTCGGTTGAAACAGCAATCACTCCTCCCCTTTCCACCAATTCTTTGGCTTCGGCAAACTTGTCATAATTCTTGCCAATCACCACAGGAATTCCAAAAACAGCCGGTTCCAACACGTTGTGTAACCCACTGTTGCCCATTCCACCGCCCACATAAGCAACGTCGGCATAACTGTACACTTTGGTTAAAATCCCGATTGTATCCAGAATCAGAACATCGTATTCCGATAGGTTTTCCCCTTCTTTTTCAGAAAAAAACACAGTTTTCAAAGCGATTTTTCGTCGGAAACTGTCAATTTTATCAGATTTTATATCGTGCGGAGCAATCACATATTTTACATTTTTGTTATTAGAATAATTAATCGTTTTCAAGTAAATTTCCTCGTCGCTTTCCCACGAGCTCCCAAAAACCACACAAAGCGAATTCCCTTTGAATGCCTCCATAAAATCCAAAGAATTATCTCGTTTCAAAATTTCGGAAACTCGGTCAAAACGTGTATCGCCACTCACCGTTACATTCTCAAAACCAACAGATTTAAGCAAGTCCTTAGATTTTTCATTCTGAACAAAAAAATGATGGAAAGCACGTAAGCAATCCCGCATCATTGCTCCGTACGACTTAAAAAAAATCTGATTTTCACGAAAAATTCCAGACAGCAAGTAGGTTTTTATTCCTCTATTTTTCAACTCGTTAAGATAATGATACCAAAATTCATACTTCACAAAAATTGCCATTTCGGGCTGAACGATTTCCAAAAATTCGCGGGCATTTTTTGGAGTATCCAAAGGCAGATAAACAACCAAATCGGCATCGAGGCTATTCTTTCGAATCTCGTATCCCGAAGGCGAGAAAAACGTAACAAGAATCTTTTTCCCTCTGTTTTTCAAAGATTTAATCACAGGAAGACCTTGTTCAAACTCACCCAATGAAGCCGTGTGTACCCAAATATATTGCTCTCCTTTCTGAATATTTTCTTTCAAATAAGGGAATACGTTTTTGCGTCCGTCAACAAAAAGTTTGATTTTTTTATTGAATAAAGCCACGATTTTAAGCACAAAACCAACCACATAAATCGATAGCGTATATAAGGTTTTCATCCGAAAATTATTTTTTGCGAAAATACACTATTTATTCAAATTACTTCCTTATTTTTGTGGGATATTTTTATGAGAGATTAAAAAAACCGTAAAAACAAAAATCTGCGGTTTAAAATAATAATTTAAGTATGAAAAAAATACAAATGGTTGACTTAAATGGTCAATATCAACAAATTAAAGAGCAAATACACACTTCTTTCAATGAAATTTTGGATAGCACCGCTTTCATTAACGGACCGCAAGTTCACGCCCTTCAAAAGGAATTGGAAGATTATTTGGGCGTGAAGCACGTCATTCCGTGTGCAAATGGAACTGATGCTTTGCAAATCGCAATGATGGGGCTTGGTTTAAAGCCTGGTGATGAGGTTATTACTGCTGATTTTACTTTTGCTGCCACTGTGGAAGTCATTGCTCTTCTGAATCTTACACCTGTTTTGGTTGATGTTTACGACGATAGTTTTAATATCAATATTGAAGCCATAAAAAAAGCTATTACTCCCAAAACAAAAGCTATTGTTCCTGTGCACCTGTTCGGACAACCTGCTGATATGGAATCTATTATGGAAATAGCCAAAGAACACAATCTGTTTGTAATTGAAGACAATGCACAAGCCATCGGGGCAGATTTCACGTGGTCAGATGGACGGAAACAAAAGGCAGGAACTATCGGGCACGTGGGAGCAACTTCTTTCTTTCCTTCTAAAAATTTAGGTTGTTATGGCGATGGAGGGGCAATTTTTACCAACGATGATGCTCTTGCTCACACTATCCGAGGAATCGTAAACCACGGAATGTATGTGCGTTATCATCACGATGTGGTTGGCGTAAATTCTCGATTAGATTCCTTACAAGCGGCTGTTTTGAGAGCTAAACTTCCACATTTGAACACTTACAATAAAAAACGTCAGGAAGCAGCTAAAAAATATACAGATGCTCTGAAAAACAATCCGAATATCATAACTCCCTTTACAGGAAAAGGTTACGACCACGTTTATCATCAATACACTTTGCGAATCACTAACGGAAAACGCGATGAATTGGCAAAAGTTTTGTCGGAAAACGAGATACCTTTTGGAATTTATTATCCAATTCCGTTGCATTTGCAAAAAGCGTATGCTGACAAACGCTACAATGAAGCGGATTTTACCGTTACCAATCAATTAGTAAAAGAAGTAATTTCTTTACCGATGCATACCGAATTGGATGATGAGCAAATCAACTTCATTACAGGAGTAATCAATTCTTGTTTAAACTAATTCGATAAAAAACAAAATTTCTATATATTTAATTTTTTAAGATTAAGTTTATGAGTAAAACACAAATGCCTTGGCAAGAGCGTCCTGAGGGATGCAAAGATGTTATGTGGCGATACAGTGAAAATCCGATTATCAATCGTTACGACATTCCCACTTCAAATAGTATTTTTAACAGTGCCGTAGTTCCTTTTGGCGATGGATTTGCAGGAGTCTTCCGCTGTGATAACAAAGCCGTGCAAATGAATATTTTTGCAGGTTTCAGTAAAGACGGAATCAACTGGAAAATTAACCACGAACCCATCGTAATGAAAGCAGGAAACACTCAAATGATTGATTCCGATTATAAATACGACCCCCGCGTTACGTGGATTGAAGACCGCTATTGGGTAACTTGGTGCAACGGCTACCACGGACCAACCATCGGGATTGCTTACACCTATGATTTCAAGGAGTTTTTCCAATGTGAAAATGCCTTTTTGCCTTTCAACCGAAACGGAGTTCTTTTCCCTGAAAAAATCAACGGAAAATACGCAATGCTTTCACGCCCAAGCGATAACGGACATACGCCTTTTGGAGACATCTACATCAGTTACAGCCCTGATATGAAATACTGGGGTGAGCATCGTTGTGTGATGAAAGTAGCTCCGTTTATGGATAGTGCTTGGCAATGCACCAAAATCGGGGCGGGAGCTGTGCCTATCAAAACCGATGAAGGTTGGCTAATGTTCTATCACGGGGTAATTAACACCTGCAACGGATTTCGTTACTCAATGGGAGCTGCGATTCTGGATTTGAATGACCCAAGCCAAGTAAAATATCGTACGCAACCTTATTTGTTGGCTCCTGCGGAAATTTACGAACTCACAGGCGACGTTCCTAATGTGGTTTTCCCTTGTGCGGCATTACATTCTATTGAAGACGATAAAGTAGCGGTTTATTACGGAGCTGCCGATACGGTAGTAGGGGTTGCTTTTGGGCATATCTCAGAAATTATTAAATTTACGAAAGAAAACAGTTTGTAATACTTAAGCATAACAAATAAAAAAGCCAACTTAAAAGTTGGCTTTTTTATTATGTGTTTAACTTGAAATTAATTGGATAAGAGAATGTTACTGATGTTGGTTTTCCACGTTGTTTACCTGGAATAAGTTTAGGTAACTTCTCTATAATTCTGCGTGCTTCCGCTTCTAACATCTTGTCTGGTCCACGAACACCTATGATTGTTATACTTCCATCTTTATTAATACGGAAGTGAACATTCACCCTTCCTTGGATTCCCATCTCTGCGGCTGCTTGCGGATAACTGAAGTTCTTTTGTACGTGTTTGTCCAAATTCTGTTTGAAACAGTCAAACTGTTTGTCTTTTGGTACGTCTTTACAACTTTCGAACATAGGCTTATCCTCGATAATTGTAAAAGGAACGTCAACCTCTTCTGGTTCTTCAACAACTTCTTGAATTTGAGACACTTCAATAACCTCATCTTTCTTAACCTCAGTATCTTGGATGATAGTTTCTTCTATTTCTTTCTCATTTTCAACAATTTCTACCTCTTGAACTACTGCCGGCGGAGGTGGCGGAGGTGGCGGAGGAGTAACATTTTCCAATACAATCTCCTCTTGTTCTTCATCAAGTAACTTATCGACGTCTGTTTTTCGGTCGTCGAAAACTTGCCTATCGTACGATTTCAACTCAAATCCTGCATAAGACAAAGCTGAAATTAAGGCAAATCCGATAGCAAAAAATAACCCACTATTTCTGGTTAAATCTGCTTTTGGGCTCTTTTTAGGTTGCATAACTTAAATCTTTTTTAAAAGGTTATTAAACATTTCTTTAACATTAATTAAAAGCTTTTTTATTAATGATTGTCACAAACAATAAAGCAACAATTGTGCCAAAAGAGTTGAAAAAAACATCATAGATTTCTCCACTTCTTGTAGTTGTTATTGTTTTTTGCAACAATTCTATACAAATTCCTAATAAAAAAGCAAACAAAGCTGAAATAATATAAATATAAGTCAATTTTTTAACACACTTACATTCATATTTTAATGTTAAAAAAAACAAAACCGTAAATACAAAATAGAAAGTAAAATGTGCTATTTTATCTATATATGGAATACGGGGCAAATCAGGGGTGCTATCTCCCGGCATCAGGCTCAATGTTACCACAATAATGAACCATATTACCAGTAAAATTGTAAATTTACGCTTCTTAAGCACCTATCAACTCTATATATTCTTCGGCAGAAAGCAATGCATCTATCTCAGAAGCATCATTGAATTTGACTTTAATCATCCAGCCTTCACCGTACGGGTCAGAATTCACTTTCTCAGGCTCTTGCTCTAATGCATCGTTAAATGAAACGATTTCTCCGCTCAAAGGTAAAAACAAATCTGAAACTGTTTTTACAGCCTCAACAGTTCCAAAAACTTCCTCTCTGTCAAGAACTTCCCCTTCTGTTTCAACTTCAACATAAACAATATCACCCAACTCTTTTTGAGCGAAATCAGTAATCCCTACTACCGCAAGATCACCCTCAATACGAACCCATTCGTGGTCCTTCGTGTACTTTAATTCCGATGGTATATTCATAACTTTTTTGATTTTTTAAATAGATTCCAAAAGTATGATTTTTTTTTGAAAGAACAAAATTATTATTCTTCTAAATTTTTAAGAATTAAATTTTAGAAAAACTTTGGAAAGAACCGTTTTAAACAAAAAACTCAAGGCTCAGAATCAAATCCTAAGCCTTGAGTTTTTCTTTTGATAAATATTATCCTAACTATCTGAATAGTGTGAAGTTTCCTATAAATTCACGTTCATCACCATCTCCGTTTAGTTTCACTAAGTACCAATAATCTCCCGTAGGTAAATCACGTGTATTGTATTTACCGTCCCAAGATTCACCTTGACGTAAAGTAGCTATCAACCTACCATATCTGTCATAAATTATAACTTCAATGTTCGGATAACTTTTTGTGTTTTCAGGTGCCCAACGGTCATTATTTCCATCGTTATTTGGTGTGAAATAATTTGGTATGTGAATATCAACAAATTCTTTTTCGATAGTAATGGTTTGTGAACAACCTAAGTCATCAATTACCATCACAGTAACTTGCTTAATTATACGTCCGTTAGCATCAACACGTCCTGGGTCAGTTGATAAAATGTAGTACTCATCGCTACTACTCATTTTTCCGTTGAAATAATACGTGTATGGTGCTTTTCCTCCGCCTGCCTGTACTTTGATTTGATTCAATTTCCTTGGATCGGATTTGTCTTGCAATGTCAATGGATCAAAATCTTGTACATCAAAGTATTCACTTAGCGGAATTGTGTAGCTACAAGTATTATAGAAAATAGTTATAAACTGGTCGCTTCCTGCCGGCAAGTTTCGGATAATTGCAGTACTTCCGTTAAACTCTGTAAATCGTCTTGCATCTGCAATATTTGTGCTATTTAACGCATAGAATGTGTTGGTTTGGTTCAAAATTGCATTATCAAAAATAACTTGGAGATAATTTGAAGGTATGCTTGTTGTACACTCATACTTAACTTCAAGTTGATTTACAGGTTTAAGATTTGGTGCAGCTCCTACGGTTATGGTTTCAGTTTTTGTACAAACTCCTCCTAAATCTACGTAAGTCAGCACATAATCACCAGGTGCCAAGCCTGTTTTAGTAATAATTTGTCCTGCGGCTATTCCGTTTGCTACATCAACTTGTTGTCCTTGCGGATTTGTCAATACGTAACTATACGTTGGTTTTCCTCCTTTGATTTCAAAACGGATTTGACCATCGTTATCTCCGTAGCAAGTTTCTGAAACAGTGCTTGCTTCTAAGAACAGAGGATCCGGATTAACAAATCTGAATCTTTCTGTAACAATACATCCAAGAACGTTATCTCTTACAACCACCGTGTAGCTTCCCGCCGGTAAAGATGAGAATTTTTGAGTTGCTACATCAAAGTTTCCTTCCTGAGGTGTAATCGTATAAGTATAGCTTGATGAACCTCCGGTAACTTGCAGAGTTATGGTTGCATCGTTTGCTCCACTACAAGTTATTTCCGTAGTGCTTGTTACCACTGATAATGGTGTATAGTTAGGCATTTCTACCCCAACCTCTGCGTTACATCCATTTGGATGAGAAACCGTGATTGTATGTGCCCCCGCCGGAACATTATCAAAGATATTGCTTCGTTGTGGTGTTCCGCCATCCAAAGCATAAGTAACTTGTGTAGCATACGTAGGATTCACCGAAACAACTATGCGATTATTAAGCACATTATCGTTTGAACATTGTGGTGTTGCTTCTGCTTTTAATTGCAAATCAATTCCTGGTTCAATTTTCGGTATTACAACATAAGCTTTACATCCGTTGGCATCTTTCACAAATATTGAGTGATTTTCTCCCGCTGGTAAATTATCATAGAACAACTTGCCTTCTACCCAATTTGCCGTATCGGAATTACTATTAAATGCCGTATAGTACGGAGGCGTTCCTCCAGCAATGGATATGGTTGCAGTTGCGTCATTGCTACCTAAGCACGTTTCGTGTGTTACCGAAACTAAAGTTACTTCTATCTTACTTGCCGGAGCAATTACAAACTCGTGTTCAAGTGTACAACCATTTTCATCTTGGGCAATTACAACATATGTTCCCGGTTCATACTTCTGACTTCTGATGTACTCAGCCGTTACAACTCGGTCTAAACGTGGTGAAATTGCATATGTTATTGCTCCCGTACCACCTGTAGCCTCAACGTTGATAGTTCCGTCTTTCTCATTGAAACAAGTTTCGTTAGTACTTGTTACGGTTGTGAATACCAGAGCAGGAGCCTCATTGATAACTATAGGAGTTGGTGTCGTATACTTACAATCTAAACTTGTTACTTTTATGTTATATGTTCCTGTAGCCAAGCCTCCGAACACTCCATCTGTGTTTGTAACCGGTGGTGCGAACGATGCTCCTGCAGCATCTAACAATTCATACTGATAGTTACCTAAACCTCCGTAAGCTTCTGCTTTAATGGTTGCCGAACTATCTCCGTTACATTTCACATAAGCCAATGTCTTATCAACATTCAAGCCCAAAGCTTCTATCGGAAGAATTTCAATAGTGTTTGAAAGTCCTGATTTACAACCATTGCCATCTACGGCTGTGAAAACATAAGTTCCCGGATCAGCCAAGTAAACTCCTGATGTGCCAGATGGTGTAATGTTTCCTGTTGATGATGAAACAGTAAACACATAACCTGTACCTGAACCTCCTGTTGCGATTAATGTAATTTCTGCTTTTTGTTCACAAGTTATATTTTTAGAAATAATTGCCTCTACACGAACCGGAGCCGGTGCATCTATTGTAATGAAATCAGAATCTTTATCACAATTCCAACCGTCAACTACTCTTACAGCATATTCTCCTGCTCCCAAACCTGTAAATGTAGGGCTATCTTGAGCTCCTGATTCAATAATTCCGGAAGCAAGACGTGTCAATAAAATATATCTGTAATTTCCACTTCCCGCACCTGCTGGTGTAACTGTTGCTGTAATGCTCGCTGATTTATCTTCGAAGCAAGTCAATCTTGTTACACTTGGAGTTACAGTTACATTTATCGGAGTAGGTGCTGCGATGTTGATATCTGCTGACTTCTCACAACCTCCTTTGTCTTTTACCCAAACTTTGTAATTACCTGCATCTAAATTAACAAATGTTGATGTAGTAGAATACGTTCCGTAAGCTGGGTGAGCCGCTCCATTTTTATCCAAACGATATTGATAATCACCCCAGCCTCCTTGAGCTTCAGCAATCAATACTGCATCATTGCCTTTACAAGTAAGCGGATTGGTAAGTGTTGGCGTTACCACAAATGCCTGCGGATTTGCTATCTGTACGATTGGCGAAATAATTTCACAGAATGGTGTATCATTTTGTTTAATTTTCACCACATAATCACCTGCCGGCAAGCCTGTAATAGTAGTTACCACTGGCGTACCAAATACTGCTGCATTGGCAGTACCTGTTTTAGCAGGGGACAATGCTGCAGATGTAGCCGCATCAAGCACTTCCCAAGTAAAGCTTCCTACATAATTAACAGTTTCAAGCTTAATTTCTGCATCTGCACTTCCAGAACAAGAGATTTCTTTTCCAATTGTTGCAGAAACCTTCATTTGTTCATACGGATTCACAACGTGAGTTACCACAGTGTAACAACCTGTTTGTACATCAATTACCTTGAATTCATATTGCCCTGGTTTTGACAAGCCGAATGTAATTTCAGATGTACCTGCCGGCAACGTTTGACTTGTTGCAGGTGTGATTACCGCACCGGCAACCGTTGTTTTTGCTTCAACTTGGTATCCTGTAGCTCCTGCTCCTGTTATTTTGATTTTAACTTCTTCAGGATTTGCACAAGTAAGTGCTTTTCTGTCAATAGTTACATTAGTTATTTTTGGCAACGGATTTAGAACTACGTTTGCTGTTGTACTACAACCATTGGCATCTTTTACTGTAACGGTAATATTTTGTACTGCTCCGGTATCTGCAATACTAAACTCTCCTGTAGTATTATCAAAATTATTTCCATCAATACTATAACGGAATGGTGCAGTTCCTCCAGTAACAGTAGCTTTTATAATTGCTTGTTGAGGCACATTTGATGTAGCATCACAAGCAAACTCGGTTCTTACGTTTGCCGTTACAGTTAATTGATCTGGTTCAACAATGGTAATTGTTTCTTGGTGTTCACAACCACGAGCCGAAGTTACTACTACCTGATAAGTACCCTCTCTCAAGTTATTGAAAGTATGTGTCGCTGGTACATTCGTAACTGTTCGTTCTTGTGTTGTGAATCCTACAACTGCACTTGTTACCACAATTTTGTAATTCAACTGTGTTTGCGTGTTATCCAAGTTTATTACAAATGAACCATCATTTCCTCCGTTACAGCTTACATTGGTTTGTGTATGTGTAAACGCCACTGCAACTGTTCCCGTTAGGTCAAATGTAGTAGTTACCTGCGGACAATTCGTTACATTATCAGTAATGGTAACATTGTAAGTTCCTACTTCATTTAGGTTTGTAAATACAGGATTATTATTTTGTGGTATCGGCGTACCTGATGGTGGCGTTACCACGTAAGTAATATTTCCTGAATCTCCTCCCTGATGCGTTATTGTTACAGTTGCTCCTGTAGGTTGTGTACAAGTAATTTCCTTAGCGATTCCAACACTTACGTTTGTAATTGGCTCATAAAGCTTAACTGAAGTGCTGGTTGGTGTTTCACAACCCCAAGTATCTGTAACTCTTACAGTATAGTCACCTGCTGACAAATTGTTAAATGTAGCCGAATTTGTAGCATCTCCCGAAACAGGAGTTCCAAAATTCACTCCATTTTTTATCAGTTGGAAAGTGTAATTTGTACCCTCTCCTCCTGAAGCTGTTGCCTTAATCACTCCAGAACCTGCAACGCAATTTTGTGTTTCAACTATTAAAACGGCTGTTATAGGTGCAGGATTAGCCAATACGATATTAGATAACTCAAACGGACAACCTTCCCTGTCTGTAACGGTTACAACATATGTATTTGGTGGCAAATTCTCAAACTTAGGATTCGTTGTTTCACCCACACCATTCGGATCAGGAGTAATTCTGTATTTGTAATCACCCCAACCTCCTGCTACATTTGTTACTTCAATAACTCCATCATTGCCTTTACAAGTGATGTGTTGCACTGTATGTGTTGCTGTTAAAGCTACATTAGGTTCGTCAATGGTGAACTCATAATCATTATGACATTTTGGATTTGCAATTTGCGTAACACGTAAGATATGCTTTCCTGCTCTGATGTTCACGGTAATAGTTCCTGAACCCGTTCTGTTTCCTGATACAGCAGGTGTGCCAACTATCTCCCATTTGTAATCACCAGTATATGTAGCATCTTGAATATCAAATACAGCACTTCCGTTATCACCTTTACATTTTGCTTTTGTAATGCTCTGTAATTGAACCGTAAACGTGTTTGGTTCTTTTACAGTATGGGTTACCGAAAGCATACAACCCGTATCTTTATGTCTTACCCAGAAAGTATATGTTCCTACAGAAAGATTTGTAAATGTTCTTGAGGGTTGCCAAACAGTTGATGCATCAGGGGTGGTTGCACTTTGTGCATACTCCAACTTCAACTGATTATTTTCTTCTGAAGTTACCACTACATTTATATTTTCATTAACATTAATCTCACAAGAAATATTCTGAGTTATGTCTACGGAAATACCCGTTAATGCGTCAAACTTATCAATTTTTCTGGTTATCGGTGTAGCTGTTGTACAGCCATTTGTATCACGAATCTCAATAGTTACCGTACCACCGCTGTAATCATTGGTAATCAACTTGGTTCCGTTAACAGTTTGTCCATTGTAGGTAATGGTAAAGCTATACGGAGGCGTTCCGCCTGTTACTTTGGTTGGGTCAAGGGTAACCTCAGCACTTATAGGGGTGTTGCCCGAAGTACAAGCAAATTGTTTTACAGTTGCAAAGTCGGCAGCAACATTCACGGCAGCAGGTTGACCTACTGTTACTGTAGTTTCCGTATGACAACCATTTACAGATTCTGCCCGGACAGTATATGGTCGTCCTCCTGCTAAGTTTTCAAATCCTTTTATGGTAGAATTATAAACCGGAGCAGGTGTCACGTTTAGTATGGTATAAGTAACCGTTGGAGCTCCTGTAGCGATTTCATTGATTAGAATTTTTCCGTCAGAAACACCGTTACAAGTTGCCGAAACCGTACTTGCCGTAAAGGCTGGATACACAGGATCAGCCACCGTTACCGTAAAGGTAAGTGGGGGACAAGTAGCTGCTTTTGCATCTTTATCCCACAATTTGATAATATATGTTCCTGCAACGGAAACCGTATAGTTATGTGTTGTTGCCGGCAAATCTTGTCGTGAAACATTACCCGCACCAGTGACTTCATACTGATAAGTCCCTGAACCTTCACTAACTTTGATTTCAATTTCAGCGTTTTGTCCACAACCTAATAATTTAGTTTGTTTTACTTCACCTCTAATTTTAGTAAGCAATGTAACCTCAGGACTTTCAGACTCACAGCCCGTAACCCTATCAATAAGTTTTACTTTATACTGCTGACCTCCTTCAAGATTGGTAAACTTAGGATCTTTCTGCCAAGCACTCCAAGCACCTGTTCCTTTTTGGATAGCAAATTCGTAATTTCTACCTGCCACAGAAGTATATTTTGCCGTAATTGATAGCGGTTCTTCACAACTGTCAGGCTCTGCCGTAACTGCAGGAGCAGATTTTTCAATACCTAAAGTTACTGTTCCCAACACTTTTCTACAGCCGTGCTGATCCTCTATCCTCACTTCCACGGAAATAGAATTTGCTGTTGTGTTGATTTTTGCAACAGGCACATCAACAACCGTATTATTTGAACGAATAATGTTACCCGTCGTATTAAACGCCGTACTATAAAGCTCAAAGGTATAAGTACCTCCACCACCGTGTGGATTTTTGATTTCTATAAGTCCAGGTAAAGCACAGGTAACGTCTCGTTTTTTCTCCGGAGTTCCTTGCAATTCTGTTTGTTTGTACATTTCCACATCACGGCTTGCCCATTTACAATCGGTATCAGGATTTCTCTCAATAATTTCCATAAAGTATGTACCAACTGGTAAATTATTAACCGAAACAGTAACAGAACTTCCGGCCAGTGGCATCGTTTCTGTACCTGAAAATCCTACTCCTGAAACTGCATTTCCTGTTGCTTTATCAAACACTTTCCAATCAAATTGATGTGCATTTGTGGTTGATGTTGCCGTTCTGCTGATGACAAAATCAATAGAACCTGTATTGGCATCAAAACAGATAGGTTTCACATTACCTTCCACTTTTACTGGTGGGATATAATTTTCATAAATGTCCCTACTGTTTTTCTCTATACAGCCAGCAACATCCCTTACATAGAAAGTATAGGTTCTTCCTGGTATAAGCCCTCTAAATATATATTCATTAGAATTCGCTGTGTTAGATGGTTGCCAATTTGGAGATGGTCCTGTGGGGTCATCCATCGTAAAATTATATGTACCGACACCTCCTGAGGCTGTTACTTTAACTGTGAATCCTCCCGAAGTACACGTTCCAGAGAAGCCTGTTAACAAGTCTGTTGCCACAGCCAACTCACTCAATGGGAATGGAACGGTGTATTTTGGTAATACTTGTAAACAAATGATATTATTCGTTGTGTTCACAACACGTAATGAAGGTGTAAATGTCTCGCCCACTCTCTTACCTGTAATTTGGGTAGCTGGGTTGGTAATTTGTGTCCAATTAGTCCCGTCAGTGCTATACTCAATTTTATATCCTAATGTCGTATAAGCATTAATTAGAGCTTGTGTTACTGATAGTTGTAACTCAACAATGTCATTCAACTTCACACAACCTGTTGTTGTGAGCGTTATGGTTGCCGTCAGTTCAGGTTTATCGGTAAGTTTTAACGTGTTAGTATGGATACAAGCATATCTATCCGTTACTGTAACAATATAATCGCCCACTGCCAAATCTGAAAACTCGTACGAATTATTAATATAGTCGGGTACAGATACTATTGAAGCTGCAGGGTTTGCCGCATTGTATAAATTCAATGTGTAAGGTGCATCTCCGACAATATTTGTAAGTGCAATACTTCCTTTGTAGCCGTGACAATTCGGGTCTTTTGCAGTTGCTGTAAAGCCTACCGCCGGTGCCTGTTTAATAGTTACTGTTTTGGAATACGTACATTCTGCTGATTTTACATAAACATCGTAATCTCCTGCTGCTGTTACGTTATATGTATTTGTAGTTCCATAAGTAGGAGTACCACCTTTTTGAACAAAACCATACTCATATGTTCCATTTCCTCCTGTGGCTGTAACTTCTACTTTTCCGTTCTTACAATTTAACGATGTTTCTTTCGTTGTTACTACCAATGGCGGATGAATAACTATAGGTTTATCTTTAGAACAACCGAAAGCATCTTCCACACGGATAATATGACCCGTTCCTGTAGATGAAGGCAAGCCCGTAAAGGTATATGTTAACGGAGTTGTCGCCGAAGGCGTTTGCCAAGCTCCGTTGTTGATACTGAAGCGATAATCTCCGTTACCATTAGTTACTGTTACCACAATTTCGGCATCGTTATTTCCAGAATAACAAGCCGTTGGAACAGCCGTAAATTCAATGTTTTTCGGAGCTTCTATATCAATTTTTACTTCTTGCTCACAATTGTTTTTATCTTTTACTTTAAATACCTGTTGCTGACCTACAGATACTTGAGTAAAGACATTTGTAGGTTGTTCTAAAGTGCCATATATGTATGTATAAGGAGGTGTTCCACCTTCTACTTGCAATGTAACAGTTGCTTTTTGGTCGTTGCTACATTTCGCTGGAACAGTAACTGCACCTGTAAGTGTAAGTGCATCAGGCTGAGTTACATTTATAGGAACTTGCAAAGTACAAGTTGCGTATGTTAATGTAACGGTATGTTGTCCTGCCGATAAATTCGAAATAGTAAGTGTTGCTAAGTTTCCATTTTGTGGAGTACCTCCATCAACAATATACGTATAGCCAGCACCAAAGTTTTCAACATTTATAGTTGCCTGTGCATCATTCTTTCCATTACAACTTACGTTAGTAACACTTGCAAGATTTGCTTTAAATTCTTTATTAGGTTCTACAGTCACTGTTATAGTTACTGTGTAACCACAATCTTCAGCACCTTGAGTTGGGTTTTTCTCTTTGTATAGAATTCCAACTTGGTGTGTTCCTACAGCGATATTATTAAATTCTCCCGTTTTATTGGTTTCCGTTCTAAGTGTATAGGTATAATCATACGTATTTGGCGTGGCGGTTATGGTAAAGTTTCCTGTCCCGTCACAATTATATGTAATTACCGGAGTAGCATTTACCGTTGGTGGCGTTGGTCTTTGTGGTACTACTACCTGAGTTTGTACTTGACATCCGTTAGCATCGGTTACCACGATGTTATGTGTTCCTACTCCTAATTTTATGGTGCGAGGAACATTACTTTGATAATTTGTTCCGCCTTGGTTATCGTTATAAGCAGGCGTTCCACCCGTTACAGTATATTCTACTTCTGCCATATCACTTGCAGGGTCACAACTTATCAACTTTTTGATGGTGTGCGTAATCGTTAATGCGGTAGTAGGTTGTTCGATTTGAACGTCTTCCGTAACTTCACAATTTTTAGCATCACGAACAATAATTTTGTAAGTTCCTGCTTTCAGATTATGATATTCGTTTTGTGTTCCTCTGTCTACCGAATTCACAAAATATCTGTAAGGAGGTGTTCCGCCCGTAGTGGTAATCACGATAGAACCGGTACTTTCTCCGTGGCATTTCACATCAACTTTTTGAGGTGTTATGCTTGGTTTTTGAGGGGTTGTCAGTTCTTTTGAAACAAGAACTTCACATCCCTTGCTATCTATAACCTGAATTGCGTAAACTCCTGCTTCTGTCGTTTCAAACACTATTTCAGTGCCAGTAACTGCCGTTTCCTGAACTATAATATCAGCTCCTTTTTTGATATTGTATTTATAAGGAGCATATCCACCCGTAACCGAAACTTTTATTTTTCCTTTATCAGCAGGAGCGGCATCACAAGTGATGTCTTTTTCAATTATGGCGTTATCTATTCTAAGTTCGGGCTTGATGATTTCCGTCAATGTTCCTTCACAACCATACTTATCTACTACTTTAATATCGTACGTTCCCGGCTGTAAATTACTGAAAGAGAACGAAGCATCATTGGTAGTTGCCTGAACATTTCCATTTATTGAATACGTAAACGGAGGCGTTCCGTTTGTTACCGTTACATCAATTTTTGGTGATTTGTTTACACAGTATTCTGAGGTCGCAGCAACTGACACGGTAGGATCAGGTGCCTGAACCACATTGAACTTAGCTACCGTTGAACAGTTATTTGCATCTGTTACCGTAAGTTCGTGTTCTCCCACTTTTGTAAGTACAAAATTAGGTGTGTTTTGATTAAGAACAGTTCCGTCAGGTTGTTTAATGGCATATTGCAAAGCTCCCACACCGCCTGAAGCTGTAATAACTAAATCTACCGAAGCAGGGTTACAGCCCAACGTCAAATCAGATATTGGTTGAATGGTTATCTGCGATGGATTTTTAACCTCAAAAGTACGAGATACCTCACATTCAGGAGTTGTGTTTTCTCCATAACGGAAAATAACATTGTGAGTTCCTCCGGAAATATTATTCCAAACAAACGGATTGGCAGTTTCTTTTACAAAAGCACCTCCGTCTTTGGATACCCAATATCCTGCAGGGTTTGTATTTTTGAGAGCAATTTGATATGTACCATTATTCGCATCATTACAAAGAATATCCGTTACTCTCTCAGTATTTTCTATTACCCCAAACTCTTTACCTGATTCAATAGTTACGGTCAATGTTTCTTCAAAAGAACAAATCCTTGGCAATTGATAAAGGTAGATGTCATCAATAGCCACGTCATTTCCGTTAGTCACCAAACTTCCTGAACGAATTACGGCATAAAGCTTGGTGTTGTTACCAGGGTTGAGCGAATATTGATATGTTTTCCAATCGGTTGGAAGTGTACTTTTAGGTGGTGACCCTATGTGCTGTGAAATAATAGGCGTTCCTGCCAAAATGGCTGCCTCACTATCATAAAGCTCAATTGTCAAATTAGGGTCAGCTGCCGTAGGATTTGAGCCTCTCGTATTGATTAGATTGAAAACTGCTATTGAAAACTGAATCGGCTGATTTGGCATCACATCAATCATCTCACGTTGATACAGAATTCCTCCTTCTTTACCTAGAACATCACCAACATTTACAAACAACATTCTTCCGTTAGTATGCCCTGTGTGATCTACCGGTATTGTCCAAGCACCATTATTCGGTGTCAGCCTATCTGTTACGATGTATTCCCCATCGTTCATATTCAGGTTACTGTGATACTCTGTGAATTTGGCATCTGTTTGCGGATTACCTAATCCATTTTTGATATACCATACCCCATTAACTTCTGCAAGGTCAGAGGCATACGCTCCTGTATGGTCACGTGTTTGAGGTTCAAAGAAATAATTGGCATTGATATATTGTGTTTTAAACTTGCCTTGACCGACACCAAAATCTTCAATAAACAACTCGTGACGGATTGGCGTGGTTGGGTCAGCATATTTAATTTTGATAGTATGCTGTCCTGGTTGCAAATTCGGGAAAGTTGATGTGGTTGTTTCCACCCCGTCTTTCTCATAGGTGTAGGTATAAGCACTTTGATTGCTGGTTATAGACACGTTTCCTGTACCATCACAATTGTAAGTTATGGTGTGGTTAAATACAGGATTCACAGGACGAGGCTCTACCACTACCTGAGTTCTGAATTCACAATCTACCTGATCACGTACCACAATGGTATATGTACCCGGCAACAACCACTTTTCACGTTCTGTTCCCCAAGTTGCTCCACCATCAAAACTGTACTGATAAGGTTCTTGTCCACCTCGTACATTGGTAATACGCACTCGAGCTTTATCGGCATTATTTCCTTCACCACAACCAATCAACTCTGAAACTCCTGCTGAAGCAATTACCCTTCCGGTAGCTGCAGGAGGCAATTTTACAGTTTTTGAAACGGTACACTCAACCGAACCATTTCCATAGATAACCGTTGGTGTATATGTCTCCTCCGGAGTTAATCCTATAAATTTGGTTCCTAATTGGCTTGTGGTCCCTCCATCGATACTGTATTTAATTTGATATCCGTCCGGATTAACAACATTTGTAAATTCGATGGTTCCTTTCGCTCCACAATCTGTTAATTTCTCTACTATATTAAAGGTAGGAGGTGTGGCTGCTCTGACAGCTTCAGAAGTAACTTCTACTTCACAATTGTTAGCATCTACTACCTTGATAGTATAAGACTTAGCCTCAGAAACTTCAAATTCATAGAAAGTATCTGTATAGTTGTAAACATAGGTATTTCCTCCGTCAATACTATAAGCATAACTATTCCCACGAGTACCATCCCAAGCATCTACACGAACAATTCCTTTACCGTTACACAACAAGTGGCTTTTGATAGTAACTCTTGCTTGCAGTGGAGGTATTTTCCCAATTCGCTTAGTTTCTTCAAGTTTACAATCAGGAGTTTTTACCTCAATGTGATATTCTCCATCATCTAAACCTTCAAATGTAACATCTGAATCGTTTGTTGCTGATAGTGTTTTCACAACAGCCCCAGAAGCATTGCCTTTTCTGATTGTATATGTATACTGAGGATATGCATCTAATACCTGAACTCGAAGTGTTCCTTTAGCCCCCTCACACGCCATCGGAGTTGTATCAACACTAAGCCTAGATTCTTTCTGTACAATTGATGCAGGAGCCTCAAACACACAGGGTTGATATGTAGCTCCTGATACTAATTTCTGACGTATCAAAACTGTGTATGAATCTGGATTAGTAACATTGAATACATTACTGTTTTGGTAATTTTGTACAATATTACCCGTGCTACTTTGCAAAGCATATTCATAACCACTTGCAGGGTGTGTTACTGTAATTTTTCCTTGCGTATTGCAGATGATATCTCTCACATCCACCGTTGGAGTAAGCAATGTTTTAGTAACTTTAAAATAGAAAATTGCAACACAACCTCCATCATAAGTAATTTCTACGCGATAATCTCCTGGTTCTGAGACGTTGTAATCTCTTCCTGTATGCACCTGTGACCACGTACACCCATAATTGTCACGAACGGGACATTCTTTAGGATGCGTAGCAGGCACAGTACAGTTTTCATTTCTTTTCTCCCATTTGTAACTTAATGCCTCGGTGACGTTCAAATTTATAAGTTTTGAAGCCGAGGTTCCGCAAAGATATATTTGAGGATAATCCGTATTGTCATTTCCACATTTGAAAACCTCAGAAGCAAACGGATTTATCGGATTTGTTTTCAAGGCATTATCGTGCAGCTCTACCGTGATTTCTTCTGTCATATCTGCACAACCTTCCTTTTTCTTAAGGACACGGTATGTTCCTGATGATGTAGCAGTTAATGTTTGTTGATTCCCTCCGGGGACGGCTACTCCATCTTTAG
Source organism: Capnocytophaga felis (assembly GCF_009684755.1). Taxonomy (GTDB): domain Bacteria; phylum Bacteroidota; class Bacteroidia; order Flavobacteriales; family Flavobacteriaceae; genus Capnocytophaga; species Capnocytophaga felis. Next base: position 179,372 of record NZ_BLBC01000008.1, on the reverse strand, counting down.
TCCAACTATAAGAATCAAAATTAGCTCCTGCTACCAAATCAAGCGTTTTCTCACAAAGTGTTCTTTTTGTTTTACTTACACAATTTCCTAAATTTGCAATGAAAGTAGAAGGACCTGTTAAGTTACCCTCACAATCCTTGTGTGAAATGACACTTTCTGCCGTAAATCCATCAACAGATTTATTTTGCACACCAAAATACTTGGCGTGGACAATATTGGCTATGACGTTGGAGCAAGCATCACGCAAATCATCACAATGATCAGGAACTTTCATTTCAAAGGTTATTCTGTGCCAATCTTTTTGTCCTTTTTTTACTTTATCATTCGGAATTTTGAATTTTATCTCGTGTGTTGTTGCATTATATTCATAATCGGTGCCCCGCATCGGTCTTCGGTTCCAAGACAATTTTACTGATGCTATATTTTCAAACAACAAGTTTTTCGGTAACTTATCGCTAATTACCAAATTACGTGCATCATCATTTCCTGAATTTTGAAAACGTATTTCATAACGCAACTTATCTCCTAACTCTACGCTTCCTCCTGTTACATCTGTGTTTGAATTTACTTTAAAAACTTTTTTCTCCAAATTAATCACAGGAGCAATAACCTCAACGTTAAATGCAAACATAAAAGGATAATAAGAATCCTGAGTAGTTGAAGGTGCGATTATTGCAGACGTGGAGCCATTTTGTATTAGGGAATTTCTCGGATTGGGAATTTCAAAAATACCCGCATCAAATCCCAATAAGTTTCTACTGGCAGGAGTACGATTTAAATTTTCTCCTCCAATATCTGTTATTTTACTATTGAAAAAGTTACCATAGTAAACAATATAATTTCCCCATCTATCTATACGAGGTCGTCCTCTCTCATCAAATTGATAATAAGGTTGAGAGCTATCTCTACCATTAACATCTATCAAAACTCCAGCAGATCTTGAAGGGCTTTTTATTGACAAAGCATCTCCTTGTATCCCCAATTCTCCTTCTAAAGAAGCAAAAGCAAGTTTAGCTTTTACTTCGCCCGAAGGTATTGTCTGGAACCCCCGAACGGGAATATCAACATTTTTATTACCTTTATTTAAAACAGAAAATCCATCGAACAGAGTAATATGACGACTTGGTTTAGTTTGATCTTCATAAATCACAACAAGTGTCCAACCTGCCGCATATCCAACTCCAGTATTTTCTTTCCCTTTGGGAGCCATTATATTGGCGACCGTATAGTTTCCACCAAAGGCTCCGTTATTTCGTGTACTTTCAGCTTCCAATAAGGAAGTAACATCAGCAACATAAACATAAGCACGTTGGGCAGAAACACCATCCGTACTACTATTGGAACTTACAATATCGTTTCCATCGTACACCATCTCTCCGGTTAAATCACGATAAGCAGCAGTACTCGGTGTTTTAAATTTTACTTGTGCAAACTTACTTCGTTCAAATCTTGGACCTGGTTCACCATTACGCCCCTGATTATTAATTCTTTCTTGTGTATATGCTGCTGACCAATACAAGTAAGCTTTGTTGATTTTCAAGCACGAAGTACGAGGATTCGGGTTTTGAATTCGTGCAGAACTTGAATTGAAGGTATTATTTCCACGTCCATCAATATCAATATAATCCAAATTTATACTAGAATTATATCCGTGATTTCCTGTGTAAGGTAAATCGGGATTAGTGTGCCCGTATTTCTCATCACTTACATTCAGGATTGAGTTCCCTATTAGCAACATATCCCCTTTTACCGTTGTCTGATAACGGATTTTGAAGGATTTATAATTTTGTGCCGATAGCTTTCCTATGTTAAACACTGCTAATAGTGCAACGTACAAAATAAAAATCGCCTTTTTCATAAACGTTGATTTATTTTTAGTTTTTGTATCTACTTCCATTTTTAAATACTTTGGTATGGTAATATTTTCTTATTTATTCCTGAAAAATCAGAAATTTAATCATTAACACCACTATTTGGTGACTCTTAATATCCAAATACTGATATCCGAAAATTCTTTGCGTTTTAACATTTGAGTCATTATCAAACCTGCATCTTCTTTTGAGTCATATGGCTGATTAAAATACACATAGGTCATATTATTTTGAGGATGCAAGAAGGCACTAGCCGTAAGCCCCATTGACCTAACTTCTTTTAAGCGTTGGTACGCCCCTTTCGGATTTCTAAATACACCAACAATAACATAGTAACCATCAACAATTTTTCCTCCAGCAATTTTATGTTCTTGTACATTGATTCTGTCCTGTAATGATTTCACAGGGTCTTTAGGTTTTTCAACTACCGGCTTTTCTGTTTCTTTTGGTTTTTCAGTAACAGCTTCTTTTGGAGTTTCCGGCTTAGCACTCTCTATCACTTTTTTTCTGTCCAATTCAGCTTCTTTGGCTTTTCTGGCTTCTTCTAATTTTCTGGCTTTCTCGTGTCTTTTTCCTCCGTATTGATAAACCAAACTGATTTCATACGTTCCCCCCAAATTGCTCACGTAAGAACCTATCCCTTGCTCATACCCAAAACCTGCACTAAAGTGAGAGGTTACATTAAATCCCAATCCTCCGAATACTCCATATTTTTGGTCATAACCTCCGTAAACCCAGCCAATCAAAGGCATATCCAACATTACGTTACCTCCCAACTGGAAATTTTCGGAACTTCTTCTGGCTCTTGCCATCATTGAAAAAGTGGCTTCTTCTAATATACCAGAACCACTCATCATTGTATTGCGGTACATTAAATGCCCTACAAAAGATTTTGCGTTGAACGGCACAGCCATTTCTTCGGCTGAGATGGCGTAATCCACTAAATTTTCAGCTACAACCCCGAAATGTATTTTCCCGAAATTAATATCGAATCCCGGTTGAATATTAAAAATTCCGGTGTTTGAAACATTCTCAAAAATTGGGTCTCCGGGATTGTTTATTATTACTTCACCTTTGGAAATTCCTGTCATCCCGAACATTGCATTGATTCCCAATCGAAGGTAGTTTTCATCAGAAATTTCAATTTGATGTATGTAATTCCCTAAAATACCGTAATTTGTAAATACTCCCGCCTTTTTCTGAAAAATCATACCGTGAAACATCTCTTGGTCAGACCATTTTTTGCCGTAAGTTCCCATATAGGTTTTAAAATTATTTCTGAAATTCATCCACTGATTTCTGTGATACAACGCAATATGAGATTCCTTCTCTCCAAAAATCGGAAATGCCGGATTCATTAAAAAAGAATTGAATTTCACGGCTGTATGCCCGGGCATTTCATACGGCAAATAGTGATATACCTTTTGAGCCACAGCAAATTGCAGAAAAAAAGTAAAAATAATTAATATGATGGTACTTCTTTTTGTCATAATTCCTCCTTTATTATCTAAATAAAGTAATAAGTTATTTGTGTTCATTATTTAATTACGGTAATAACTCCTTGTTTCTCAACTTTCCCGTTGACTTCAATTACGTACATATAAAGGAGTGCCCTTTTACCTATATCCTTGGATACATTCATATTAGGCCACCTATTATCATAATTTGTTCCGTCGAAAGCCACTTTTCCTTCTTGAGAATATATCCTTACCCTTACATAACTTTTATTTAGATACTCATTTGGAATTTCCCAAAAATCATTAAATCCATCTCCATTTGGTGTTACAACATTCGGTATTTCATTAATTTCGTACAAATCTTTTATTTCAAACGAAACTACTACCGGCGAGCAAGTTCCTCCAATTGTAGTTGTTAAAGTATAAACCCCAACTTCTGTAATTACAACTTTTTCACCAAAGGTTTGCTTATCAGGAGTACTCCAATAATACTGATAATCACTACTACTATCTAAAACTCCTACCTCAAGTCCTTTTGTTGCAGAAAAAGAAGACTTATCAGGAACTTCCATATTGTTGTCCAAACGAATAAGCTTTATATTTTCTGCTTTGAAATAATTTACAGAAATTGTTGCGGATTTCTTGGTACATACTCCGTTTGATATTTCCATATAATAATTTCCTGCCTCAGTAACGTTATAATTAGCTTCTATTGCACCTTCAATTTTGCTACCTTCTTTGTACCATTGATAGGAATACGCTGCTGAAGAAACGGAAGAAGATAAGGTTGTGTTACCTCCCGGACATATTATAGGTGTATTATTAGGGCTTTCGGTTTGTATTGTAACGTCAGGGACAGAGGCAAACGAAACTCTCAGTTTGTTAGACTCCGTGATTGAAGACTTGTATGTGGCTTGTAATGAATACTCCCCTATTGACCCATCATTCATTACCAATAAATTTCTGTAATCGGTTTGTCCTTGAATTGGAACACCATCTTTCAACCATTGGTAAGTAAAGCTGTCAAAATCGGTGCTATTGAAAGGTAGTGGTTCTTCTCCTACTAAAACACCTTCCAATTTCTGTAATTCCAACGTAGTTTGGGTAGCCGTACCGTCACAGTTTTCCGATTGATTTTGCGTTTTAAACCCTATTGTTGGTTTTAAACTTTTTACCTCTATATAATATTGTGTAGGTGTTACTCTTTTCTCATTGGCACAAGTAGTTCCGCCGTTTACTAACTCAGCATAATAACTACCCGGTTGTGTAATATTTAGTGAAAGACCCGTTTCTCCGGATATTTCCTGTCCATTTCGGAACCATTTTATTGTAGGACTTGTCATTGTGTGAGAAATAGTCAATGTATAGGATTTCCCATCAACATAAATTTCTTTCGGTCTCATATCTCTTGACCAACCTGCCGTAACATCATCTTTAATCGCTACGATGGAGTTAGAAACTGCGGCACAGCCAGCTTCACCTTGTTTCATCATAGAAACGTGATAAGTTCCCGTTTGTGAAATTTCATATTCATATTTACCAACTTCCTGTAGTACCTCAACCCCGTCCTTATACCAAGTATAGGTAGCTGAAGCATCAGCAGGCTGAGCGGTAAGTTTCACGGAGCCGGTACAAAATTCAATACTTCTACGCCCCTCATTTAACTTAACTGCACTTGCGTCAATAAGTTGAATTGACAATTCATTAGAACGAGGAATTGAATTATACCCTGAAGCAGAAACTTGCAGAGAATAAGTTCCGTTTTTTGAAGTGTTATCCAAGAAGATTTCATTACTGTTAGCTCCATCTACTATTTCTGCTCCTTTATACCACTGATATGTGAATACATTATATGTAGAAGGCTCCATAACTACTTCACCGGAATCCGTTACAGCTACAATTTTTTCAATTGCTAATGATGTTTTGTCATACAAACAAGCCTGATAAGAAGCTGATTTGTACTTAATTTCCACTTTAAAACTTGTTGGGCTTTTCAGAGTAACTTTTTCAGACAATACCGAACCTGCACAAGTTCCGTTTTGTGTTACTTTAACCTGATATTCTCCCGGCTCAGAAGCTGTGTAATCCCGTGAAGTTGCTCCATTTATCTCAGCACCGTTCAACAGCCATTGGTAGGAAGGATTCTCGGCTGTGGTCTCTGCTCTAAGTTGCTTTGTCGCTCCAGGTAACATCAAATCACCATCTGTTACGGTAGCTGAAACTTTAAAATCTTCTTTAAGTTTTATTTCAATAACATTGGTGCGTTCTTCACAATCTTGTCCTGGAACTGCAACTCCCAAGTAGTATCTTCCTGCAACATCTCCTGTTGTTGGTATAGTATAGGTGTCAAGCCCTTCCCCTTGTGATACCACAACATCATTACGATACCATTTGTAAGTATATGAAGTGTTTTTAGTACTTGCAGTAAGTTTCACATTCTGTCCTTTGCAAATATTTGTATCTGAAGGATTTGAAGATATGCTCATTCCCATATTACCAGCTACCGTTACCTCAACATTATTAGAGCGAGAGTTTGATGACCCGGAACAAAAATTACCATAATCTACAGTAACGTAATAAGTTCCTGCTTCTGAAACGGTATATGAAGGACCTGTAACCCCAGATATCAAAGTATTATCTTTGTACCATTTATAAGCTTTTTCCGTTTTCTTATCCACGGATATTTCTTTAGAATGTCCCGGACAAAGAGCTAACTTTGATTGCCCATTATTGAGTTTCAAGGAGGTAGTAACATTCAAATAATACGCTGAGAAAGAAGTACTCTCAAAAGAACTTGAAGGAGCAGTACTACTTACTCTGATTTTATATCCGTTGCCGTGAACTGTGGTTGGCAGCTGTACATTTGTAGAAAGCTCAAAAAGCGTATTCTGATTTGTAATTGTTTTCAATATGGTAGGCTTAGAAAAATCACCATTAGCATCAGATAGCTCAATTATGTATTGATTATTTGCTGTAGGAAGTGGAGGTGCCCATTTAAACGATAAACTAAAATTGTTGTGAGTAGTAGAAACACAAGCATCGCTGAATTTCAAAGAAATAGATTCTACTCTACCATTGTTAGACTGAGCAAAACCTTCACTTGAAAATAAAAATACAAATAAAACAAAAATACTATGAAAAAAACAATTCTTCATTATAAAAATCTTTACTAAACAATTCTAAAAAATACACTTCTTACAAAGCATATTTAACAAGACAAAAGTACAAAAATTAATCAAAATCAAAACCCCTCATTAATCAGAGACTCTCAAAAACACAAGTATTAACTAACTTTCCCTTATTTTAAAAAAAACCATAAAACTAAACAAAACAACCCTTAAAAGAAAATAATCATTAAAAAATACTGCAAAACAGAATTTTATTCCACAATAAATCACAAAAAACAAAACAAAATTCCTTGACAGAATTTTCAAAATTAGAATCTAAAGATATTGTTAATTATGAAATTTTTAAGATTTCGGAAACAGATTTTCAGAAAGTTTTCAACAATAAATGTTGAAAACTCCAATTAAAAATAAAGATTTTTTTAGCCTCCTGCTTTAATAACAATCCATTCGGATTTGTCCTCTGTTTTGGAAATAACTCAATGTTTTTTTCAAATGTTCCTTACAGACCTTTTCAAGAATAGTAATCACCCCTTTTTGCATTGCAACAGAACCACAAATCATCACAACTCCATTATTTTCAAGTAGTTTAGCAAAAAACAAAGCCTTCTCCTGCACAATATCTTGTACATAACATTTATTTTCAGAACGAGAGAAAGCCAAATGCAAATCTGAAATCCTTTTCTCGGACATATTTTTCAAAACGGTTTCGCGATAAATATCAAACGATTCCCTGTTTTTTCCTCCCCAAATGAGCGTTATAGGAATTTGCTTCTTATTGTTTTCAACCATTCCCAAAAAAGGAGCAATCCCTGTTCCCGTAGCAATACAAGCCACCTGACTTGCTTTTTTAGGAAAATGAAATCCTTGATTTATTTCCAAGCCTGCTTTTAACAAATCTTCTGATTTTAAATTATTTAGCAAATTTGACACAATCCCCTTTTCGTGACGTTTTACACTTAATAACACCTCATTATCAATGGTTTTACCAATGGAATACAATCGTTCACGACCATCAGTATCGGGCGTTATGGCAAGTAAATCTCCAGATTCAAAATTCACTGTATCAATAGGTTTTAAAACAAGCAAAAATGTTTCATCACACTGAATATCTGTTTTTTTAACTACCTTAAAATCAAATTGTTTTCGTTTCTTTCTCAAAATCATTTCAGCTGGCAATTGCAATACAATTCCTTGTTTTTCAGCCCATAAGTTTGCCCAGTGAGAAAATGACTCAAAGGACTGATTATTAACTGTATGTATATCAACAAAAGATTTTCCTTTTAAAGACTTTCTCAACAACTCATCAACCTCGTAGGCATATTTACAAAAATCAGGATAAGCCAACGAACCAAAGCCCACAACAGAAAACCAAAAAGGATTCTTAACCTCATTTTCTTGCCATAATTTTTTAAATTTTGTAGCGTTAAAAGGCTCATTTCCTTGACCATAGGTTGAAGTCATCACAATTAAATGTTCCATATTTTCGTAAAGAGAAAAAGCGTTCATTTCTGCCAGAAAACTTTTCTTTCCCAATCGAATCAATTCATTATGAAGCATATTTGCAAAAACAAAAGTAGTTCCTCCCTCAGAACCTACGAGAATTATATGTGTGCATTCTTCTTTTTTAAACGGATTCTTAATCTTTGATTTTCTGCGTTTTAGTGTAATTGCAAATCCCGAATAAATAAAAAATAATATCCCGATGCAGGACAAAAACAATACAAAAGACCAAATTAAATTGCTACGACCCGTATGCAAAATTAAGCTGTAATGCGAAATAATCTTCGTTAGGAAAGAATCAGACTGGCGAAGCACATCTCCTGTAAATTGATTAATAATCAACTTTTTATCAATCATTTCTATTCGATAGAATTCTTCAATATCTTCAAAAAGAGGAAATTCTACTTTACGAACTTTTGACAAAGGAACCTCAAACGCCACAAAATCCGAAATCTCTTTTTTAGGCTCTTCCGAAAGCAAATCGACGTTTACTTCCTTCAAAGATGCTTCCGCAGGCAATAGCGAAAATCCTTCCAACGAAAGGTACAGCCCTGTAAAAGTAATAATGAAAATAGGTATCAAAATCCATCTGCCGAAAATCGTATGGTAATAAGGAAAAAAATTCTCTTTTACGATGTTGCGAAAAAAATGCCTCCAGCTTTTTTGTTTCCTGATAATCAGAAATATACCAGAAAAAGCAATCATCATAAGCAGCAAAGAAGTTACCGCCATAATGATGCGTCCTGCTTTTCCCATAAAAAGCGAACGATGTAATGTCTGTGAAAAAGTGAAAATTTCCGCTCTTTTAAAGGTTTCCCCGATTTTTTCAGCCGTTTTGGGATTAATATAGAAAACAGAATTATTTCCCTCACTGTCAATAACTTCAGCCTGTACAAAATCATTTTCGTTTACTTTCAAAGTTAGAATTTCCGGATATTTTTCTTTCAAAGAAATGATAGTTTCCTTTAAATTAACATCATCTAAATCAACACTTTTTAGGGCTTTGGAATAATTCACAGCAGGTTCAAAAGCCAAAATCATTCCTGTTACAGAAGCAATTAAGATGAAAACAGAACCTAACAAAGCCAAAGCCAAATGGGCATAACGCCAAACAGACAAAGTCATTTTTTATATTTTGAAGTTATTTTTATTTAATTTAATTATAAGATAGAAAACAAGTTATTTAAAAATCAATATCTTCAATGAGTTTGTCATCAAAAATATTGATTATTACTATTTTAAAAATTTTATACTTATAAATCCAGATTATATTGCTTAATCTTTCGATAAAGTGTTCTTTCTGAAATACCTAATTCCTTTGCGGCTTCCTTTCGCTTTCCTCCATTTCTTTCCAAAGCCTTGATAATCAACTCTAATTCCTTATCCTGTAAAGAAAGAGGTTCTTCAGTGATATCTTCCTCATAATCATAGAGTTCCTCCTTATCAGAGATATCTCGTAAAGGTTGTACGTGTTCCACAGGAATGATGGAAACCATAGGTGTAGCTTCTGCTGGGCGTGAACTCTCTCCGTATATTCTGTGAATCAGTCCTTTATTATCTTCTTTAACTTTCTGAGAATTATCGTGTTGTAAGAGTTCTAAAGTCAACTTTTTCAAATCATTCAGGTCGTTTTTCATATCAAACAACACCTTATATAATATCTCCCGTTCGTTACTAAATTCACTTTCATTTCGGGTTGCTCCCATCACTGTTGGTAAATTTGTACTCTCATCAGGCAAATATTCTTTCAAAGTAGTTGCTGAAATATCCCTTTTTCTTTCCAAAACTGAAATTTCCTCTGCAACATTTCGCAATTCGCGTATATTTCCATTCCATCGATAGCTTAAGAGCAGATTTACCGCATCATCAGTTAGTTTTACCGGAGGCATTTTGTATTTTTCGGCAGAATCAGAGGCGAATTTTCGAAATAACAGATGAATATCTTCTTTTCGTTCCCGAAGCGGGGGCAAATAAATCTCAACCGTACTTAAACGATAGTATAAATCTTCACGAAATTTTCCTTTTTTGATGGCTTCAAACAAATTCACGTTCGTTGCAGCCACAATACGAACGTTGGTTTTCTGTACAACTGATGAACCTACTTTAATAAATTCGCCATTCTCAAGCACACGAAGTAATCTCACTTGCGTAGTTAGTGGAAGTTCGCCCACCTCGTCCAGAAAAATAGTTCCTCCGTCGGCTTCTTCAAAGTATCCGCTACGAGTAGAGGTAGCTCCTGTAAAAGCTCCTTTTTCGTGACCAAACAACTCAGAATCAATCGTTCCCTCGGGAATAGCACCACAATTCACAGCGATGTATTTGCCGTGTTTTCGCAAGGACAAAGAATGTATTATTTTCGGAATGGATTCCTTTCCCACGCCACTTTCTCCCGTAACCAGCACCGAAATATCCGTTGGAGCAACTTGTATTGCTTTTTCAATAGCTCGGTTGAGTTTTGGAGTATTGCCAATGATACTAAACCGTTGTTTTATAGCCTGTATATTTTCCATTAGTCCCTTTGCTTTAATAGTAGTTCAACGTTGCAAATGTAAGATTTATTTCTCAAAAATTTAAATGATTTGGCTTACAGACGAGAATAGAAATGGCTCATATTTTACAGAAATATTTTTTAAAACAATTCAAAATAGAAAAACAACACACTAATAATCAATACTTTAAAAACAAACAAACATTTCAACCACCCAAATTATGATAAATGTCATATTTTTGAATACTAAAAAGCTATAAATTAGCCATTTTAAATTCAGTATTTAATATGATAACTCAAAACATTGCACTTTATGACCACACTGCCGGCAGCATTATTATCGGTTTTTTCGGACTTGTTTGTATCGGGTTTATAGTGATGACCGTGTTGTTTTTCCGCAGTGGAAAAAAGAAAAAATAGGTTTTCAAAAGCTCAAATTTTAAAAATTTGAGCTTTTGGGCTTATCCGAATAATTCCTGAATAGCGTCTTCTATTTTAGCAACTTTTACAATTTTTATCGCCGTATTTTTCAGAGCAATTTTATTGTATTTGGAAATAAAAATGGTTTCAAATCCGAGTTTTTCGGCTTCCGTGATGCGTTGTTCCACACGTTGCACGGGGCGTATTTCTCCTCCTAATCCCACTTCACCTGCAAAACAGACATTTTTCTCAATTGCAATATCTTCATTAGAAGAAAGAATTGCCATCGCAACTCCCAAATCAGTAGCCGGATCGTCAATAGTGATACCTCCTGTTATGTTCAAAAATACATCTTTTGCCCCCAATCGGAAACCGGCTCTTTTTTCCAATACGGCAAGTAACATATTGAGTCTCTTGGCGTTAAATCCAGTTGCACTTCGTTGAGGCGTACCGTAAACCGCAGTACTTACAAGTGATTGTATTTCAATCATTAACGGACGCATTCCTTCTAAAGTAGCGGCAATGGCAGTTCCACTGATGTTTTCATCCGTTTTGGAAATTAAAATCTCGGACGGATTATTCACCTCACGCAAACCGCTACTCATCATTTCATAAATCCCTAATTCTGAAGTAGAACCAAATCTATTTTTTAGTGAACGTAAAATGCGATATACGTGATTTCGGTCTCCCTCAAATTGAAGAACCGTATCCACCATATGTTCCAAAATTTTTGGTCCTGCAATTTGTCCGTCTTTAGTGATATGCCCAATAAGAATAACGGGCGTGTTGGTTGTCTTGGCAAACTTTATAAGCTCGGAGGTACATTCCCTGATTTGCGAAATGCTTCCTGCAGAGGCTTCAATGTAATCGGTTTGCAAGGTTTGAATAGAATCAATTATAACAATCTCAGGTTGTAACTCTTTGATTTGATGAAAAATATTTTGTGTTTTTGTTTCTGTAAGTATGAAACAATTATCCAACTTGTGTGGAATGCGATCAGCTCGCATTTTGATTTGCTTTTCACTTTCTTCACCCGACACATAAAGCGTTTTGTAAGGCAAATTGAGTGCAATTTGCAACAAAAGCGTACTTTTCCCAATGCCAGGCTCACCACCAAGTAATATCACAGAACCAGGCACAATTCCTCCTCCCAGAACGTTATTCAGCTCGTGATTGTTACTATTCAAACGCGTTTCCTGTTGGGTACTTATCTGAGAAACAGAAACATATTTAGCTGTTTTTTTTGCTTTAGAAGTCTCTACCTGCCAAGCTTTTTTTTCTTCTTTTTGAACAACTTCTTCAACAATGGTGTTCCACTGTTTACAGGCGTAACACTGCCCTTGCCATTTACTATACTGAGTACCACAGTTTTGGCAAAAGTATGTCGTTTTAACTTTCATAATTCACTATTAATCAGACTAAAAACTTGATTACTTGCCTCTTAAATTTGTTATTCGTTCGTTAATTAGGTCAGAATTGATAAAATCAATACTCGGTTCTCCATAAGCTTTTTGATATGCCCGCATTGCCTTTTTGTATTCTTCTATTTTTTCATAATATTCTCCTAAGAAGAAATTTGGCATTGCCGTATCGTTATATCCGTTTGATTTCACAAAATCAGATAAATCCGATAATGATGGCCAATCTTCCTTTTGATGAATAGCATCATAAATAGCAAGCACATCATTGAGCGATGGTTTTTTCTTCACGCCCAATTCGTTCTGAATTTTTGTGTATTTATCTCCCAAATACTGAAAAATATTCTGTTGTAAAGGTTGTATTTTCTCCTTAAATTCTTTTGCAGTGATTGGCTTATAAATATCAAAAAGCAAATCTAATCCTCGTGCAATTCCCATCAAATCAGCAGATTCAGGCGATGTTCCTGCAAATTTCTCATAATTATAATTCACATTTTTATTGAAGGCCTTTTCAAGCTGAATGTCCAAGGCTTCAATTTCTTTCAAGGTTTTATCGTTTTCCATATCGGTAGTTGCAATATAACAGAACCTATGATGCCTTGCTTTGGTAAACTGTTCAGGAAGAGATTCTCTTATATAAGATTGAACTTTAGGATTCAACGCTATTAAGGCATTAAACAGAGGTTTGTCGCTTAAAAGATAATGACTTGCAAAATATGCTGCTTCTTCTGAAGCCACAATTCCTCGCAAAGTATTGATTGGATATTTTCCTTTTATGTAAGGCACTAACTCAGTCCCGATAAATTCAAAAAACTGAGCAGTTTCATTCATTGGATGACCTACTTCTTCAGCAATGGCAACATCTGTATGTGTGTTGAATATCCCAACAATTATGCTTTTGGGCATACACTGAAGATACTCGTAATAACGTGTCGCTGCAATCATAGGCTCCATAAGTGAAGCTGCGTCAAGCACAACAAAAAGTGGATATGATTCTCTTTCGGAATATCCTTCAGGGAGATAAATTGCTATCTTCCGTTTGTCATTAAGCCGACTTGAACTAAACTCCTCCGATGTAATTTGCCCAAATACATTCTGTAGGCATACAAATGCAATTAGTAAAAATAGTTTTTTCATAGGAAAATATTTTTAAGTTAATAATTATTTACTATCAATTTAAATGACGTACACTTTCAAGCACAGCAGAAACATCTCTGTATGTCAATGTTTTATCTTTGAAATATTCTGTAATATATTGTTTTTGAGCATCATTGGCTCCTAACTGATTCAAAATATTCATCAAATGCATCTTCATATGCCCTCTTTGAATACCAAGTGTTATGAGCGAACTTACCGCCGCAAAATTCTGAGCCAGCCCCACCGTAGCTGCAATCTGCATTAATTCCTTAGCCGAAGGCTTCTCTAAAATTTGCAGAGCAGTTTTCACAAGCGGATGCAAATTGGTTAATCCGCCAACCGTACCCACTGCCAACGGAACTTCTATTTTAAAATGAAAAACATCATCTTCAACAAAAGCTTGCGTTAAACTTTGGTATTTTCCGCTTCGAGCAGCATAAGCGTGAACGCCTGCCTCCACCGCACGGAAATCATTTCCTGTGGCTAAAATCACCGAATCTATTCCGTTCATAATCCCTTTATTATGAGTCGTTGCCCGACGAACCTCAGCATTCGCAATTGCTATCGCCCTGACAAATTTTTCTGCAAATTCCTTTCCGTCTAAGTTTGCAACAGCCAAACGCTCCGTCGGACAAGAAACTTCAACCCTAACCAAACATTCCGGAACGTAATTTGACAAAATCGACATTACAATCTCATAGTTTTCATCTATTTCAGGAAAATTTACGGCTTCCTGACGGAAAGTTTGCGAAAAGGACTCCAAACACGAATTGATGAAATTCGCCCCCATTGCATCCAGCGTTTCAAAAGTAGCAAAAAGCTGATAATAATTCGCAAGTTCAGAGGTTTTATCCACCAAACGAATATCGGTTATGCCACCGCCTCGTTTTTCCATATTAGCAGTAATAACCTGTGCATCAGCTAACATTTTAGGTTTTATTTTAGTAAAAAAACATTCCAAATCTGTCTTTTCTCCATAGAACATAAAATGTACTTGTCCGTTTTTTTCAGTAGAAATTACTTCAGCTTTAAATCCTCCGCGAGATTCCCAAAATTTAGCGGCTCGGCTAGCGGCAGCAACCACAGAACTTTCTTCAATAACCATCGGGACGGTATAAGTTTTCCCATTGATAACAAAATTTGGAGCTATGGCAAAAGGCAGATAATAATTAGAAATCGCATTTTCTATAAATTCGTCGTGCAATTTCTGTAAGTTTTCATCTGCATTATGATATTTTTCAAAGTACGAATGTGCCTGCTTGTCATCCGAAAAATACGTTTCGCACAGCCAATCTATCTTTTGTTGTTTTGTTAGTTTTGAAAATCCTTCTATTTTTTTCATCTCTGCAATATTTTGCTGTTTTTCTATCTTAAAAAATTCAAATTTTAATCCAAAGTACCTTGCAAATATACAACAGAAAAACAAATCAATACCTAATTATCACGAAAAAGTAAAATACAGACCATCTTCCACATTTTTTACTTTTTATTTTTTTCATATATTTGCCAACACAGTTTAGATTAATTAACAATGAAAAAATCACTTCTGTTGGTCAGTTTGCTCGCCTTTATGGCTTGCGGGGATAAAAAAGAAAAAGAAATTGCTCAAATACCAATGGAGATTGAAACAGTGCGTTTTGACTCTCTTTTTTTTGCAACTCCTTCAGAAAAAATTCCGGAACTGAGAAAGGCTTATCCTTTCTTTTTTACTTCAAACATAAGCGACAATGAATGGATTGATATTCAAAAAGATAGTTTGAGACAAGCACTATACAAGGAAGTTCAGAAAAATGTGGGTAATTTGTCAAAAGAGAAGCAAGAAATTAAAAATCTGTTTCAACATATCAAATATTATTTCCCTAATTTTCAAGCTCCTAAGGTTATCACACTTACCTCAGAGGTAGATTACCAATCTCGAGTTATTTATGCTGATAGTTTATTATTAATCGGGATTGATAACTATTTAGGTGAAAATCATCATTTTTACGAAAATATTCAGAAATATATCCGTTTTGAACTAAAAAAAGAAAATATTGTCATTGATGTTGCCGAATCCTTTACGGACAAATTAGTTCCTCGCCGTCAGCACCTTACATTCTTGGATAATATGATTTATGAAGGCAAAAAGTTATATCTCACAGAGGTTCTTCTGCCCAAAAAATCCGAAGCCGAAATTTTGAAATATGACAAAACCAAATGGAAGTGGGCTGTGGAAAACGAATCGCAAATATGGAGATATTTCATTGATAATGAACTCCTTTATCAAACAGACAAAAAACTACTAAACAGATTTATATATCCTTCTCCTTTCTCAAAATTTTATTTGGAATTGGATAGTGAATCGCCTGGAGGCGTGGGGCGTTTTATCGGATTACAAATTGTTAAAGCATTTATGAAGAAAAACGAGCAAATATCAATAATTGAGATGCTTGCAATGAAACCCGACGAATTATTCAAACAATCTTTTTACAAACCTAAAAAATAATGCAAAAAACATCAAACATTCAATTAACCGTTGAGTTAGACGAAAATAAGATTCCTGAAAAACTATTTTGGAATGCCGAAGATGGCGGAATTTACAACGAAGAGGCTAAAGCTATTTTTCTGTCTGTTTGGGACGCTAAAACTAAGGAAGCCTTGCGTATTGACCTGTGGACCAAAGAAATGCCTGTTGATGAAATGAAAATGTTTTTCTACCAAACTCTTTCTGCAATGGCTGACACCTTTCACAGAGCCACCAACGACGAAAAAATGCGTGATACAATGCGTGATTTCTGTGATTATTTTGCTGAAAAAATGGAGTTGAAATGACCACTTAGATTGAATCCAAAACAAAAATCGCAGTAAAAAATATATTACTGCGATTTTTGTTGTTTGTTTCTATCAAAAAGAAACTATTTACCTAACAATGTATTTGCATTTAAAGCTCCTTCAGGATAAGGTGGCACGTAATTTTCTATCCCTTTAAGTTTTAAATCCTGCCAGCGAGTCCATTCAAAAGACATTTCCAATCTTCTTTCATCATCTAAGGATAATGAAGATTTTCTTACCGCTTGCAATTCCGTAAGTCTGTTTGTATTTCCTCCTTCAGCAGAAATTAAGTACATTTCTGCAATTCGTGAAACAAGTAGGTCTGAGTTGCTTTCGGTTTTATACTTTTTCGAAAATACATATCCTTTTCTATCTGCACTGTTTTCAAAATCAAATAGTATTTTACGAGTATCTTCGCCTTTAATAAGAGCGGTGAGTTCGTCGGATGCACCGAAACAATTCCAGTTTCTTGCTTCCCAGCTCATAATCCAGCCCCATTCTCCGTTCTCTTCTGCTTTATTACCTGCAAATCGGAAAATGACTTCTGAGGTTCTTTCCAAAGGATTATCAGCCAACGAGAATTTTCCCGAGGTAATCAAAGCCTCAGCCTCAGCCGTGGCTGCTGCCATATTTCCTCGAACGCGATATACACGTGCCAAGAGTGCCGAAGCCGCCTCTTTAGTAGGAAATTTCTGAGCCTGTTCCATTCTTTTATCATCCAACTCCGGAGAGTATTCCTTAGCAAATTTTAAGTCTTCTACAATGAAATCCAGAATTGCTTCCTTAGAAGAAACTGCTATGGGCTCCCCTTTGTAGTTCTCATCCACTAAAGGCACTCTCTCGTAGATATCAAACAATCTAAGGTAGGTTAAAGCTCTGCAATAACGAGCCTGTCCCTTTTGTGCATTAGTGGCAGTAGGCACATTCAAAATCGTATTGGCACGGCTGATACCTTTGTAATAATCTCTATACTGGTAACTCAACAAAATATCTTTTGTAGGAATGGTTTTTTCGTACAAATTTTTTACTTGAAACCACTGAAACTTATAGGGCTTGAAGTTGTCTCCCATAATTTCGGTCATCATAATATTAAAATAACCATAATCATTAGGCTTCTGAACAGCTGTATATAACCCATTCAGTAATTTGTCTACATCTTCTGATGATAAAGGTGCATTTGCTGAAAGCGAAGCTTGTGAAGGCAAATCCAATTCCTTACTGCACGATGCAAACAGACTTATCACCACTGATAATATTAATGCTATTTTTTTCATCTTCTTCTTTTTTAAAAATTAATGTTTAATCCCAAAGAATACACCTTCACGTTCGGAATACCATTATAATCAACTCCTGCGGATATCTTGCTTGTATCAGAACGATTTTGACTTGAATATTGAGATTGATCAACGTAATGAGTTTCAGGATCTACACCTGAATATTTAGTAAAGGTAAAAGGATTTCTTACCTGAGCGTATATACGCAATGACTTCACAATATTTTTTATATCCTCTCCTTTCACATTAAATCCTAACGTAATGTCGGATATTCTTAAATAATCTGCGTTTTCCAAAAAACGAGAAGATCTCAAATTATTCCAACTTGCAACAGAAGCAGCCATATGTGGACGCGGATTTACTGCATTGGTATTTTGCGGTGTCCAATAATCCATCTGGTCTAATATCATATTTTCAGAATAGGCAGGATAACCAACATCTCCTCCTGCTAATGCATTCTCTTTGTACATCGCATAAATTCTCTTACCAATTGAATATTGTGCTGTGACAGACAAGTCAAACATTTTATAAGCAAACTTGGTACCTAACCCTCCGTATATTGGGGCTATTCCTCCTTCAAAAAGAACGTTGTCTTCCGCATCTATTTTACCATCACCATTGATATCCTTATACAACATATCTCCTGGATATACAACTTTGGTAACCTCTCCTTTTTGGTTTTTGTATTCATACTTTTCCTGTGCAATTCCTATTGCCTCTGGTAAGTAGAAAGAACCTAACGGAGCACCTTCTTTAACAACTGATACAAAACCTGTTGTATAGTATCCTTTCTCATTTCCAATCTTTTCTACCGTATTCTTATTGTATGAAAAATTAGAATTGAAATCCCAAGTAAAATCTTCACTCTTAATAATTTGAGCATTTAACGTAACTTCAAATCCTTTGTTTCTTATAGAACCTATATTTCTCAATTGAGTAGAAAATCCTGACTCGTGCGGAACAGCAACTCGTGTAAGTAAATCCTTGGTTTTCTTATCATAAACATCAGCCGATAATGTTATTCTGTTTTTGAATAACCCTAAATCAAGTCCAAGGTTTATTGTCTGACCTGTTTCCCATTTTAACGCAGGATTAAACAATTCAGCGGATGCCAATCCCGGATTTTGGTCGTAGTTGTAGCCACTACCGATAAGATCTTGTCCCGAAGCATATGAAATACCTGTTTGATTACCTGTATATCCTATGGAAGCTCTTAATTTCAAGTCATTTATAAATGAAACCTTGAAAAACTCTTCCTCAGAAACCGTCCATCCCAAAGAAGCAGCTGGGAATACTCCCCAACGATTTTCAGGCAAAAACTTAGAAGAACCATCGTAACGAGCCGATACCATTAAATGGTATTTGTTTCTCCAATTTAGCTGTAATCGTGAGAAATAGGATTCTAATCCCATAGCAATATAATAACTACGACCTTTATTTATCTCAGCAGCAGAAACCAACCATCTCAAGTCAGACGAAGCAAATTTTTCCCCCTCAACGTATGAATCTTCATATATCCATTTTTGGAATGAGTGTCCTGCCAAGAAGTTAAGTTTAAGTTTTTTATCAAAGAAACTCTTATCATAGGTTAAGGTATTTTCTGATTGAAAATCCCTATTGTTCTGTGTTGAATAATATCCATATCCAGTTGGCACACCATCTCCGTTCTCTCCTCGTTTTGTGTTAGGTGCGTCATATCTGTTATAGCGGTTTACATTCAGATTTCCCGTATAAGCCGAACGCCATCTAAGTCCTTCCAATATGTCATAATTCATATAGAAAGTTCCTCCAACGCGTTGCCATTCACTAATCACATATCTTTCAAAAGCGTGCAAAGGGTTGTTCACACCTAAATTTCTATTCAATTTTCCATCTTCTGTATAAGGAGACAAATCGGGTCGAGCGTTTAAAGCTTTTGACCAAGGTTGATACGTATTGTTGTCGTCCGCAATAGGTGAAGACTCTGACATTGTAAAATATGACTGCACGCCAAACGAAAACTTTTTACCTACTTTTTGTTCGGCATTCAAACGGAAACGACTCATCTGGTACTGGTCTTGCTTGATAATACCTTCTTGCTTAATGTTTGATGCAGAAAAATACAAGCTGGTTGATTCTCCCCCTCCACTCACACTAATTTGATTGTTACGGATAAGCCCTTTCTGTAAAACCAAAGACATCCAATCTGTTTCATAGTTTCCTAATTGCAAAGGAGTTAACTCATTAGGATTTTTAGGAGCATTAAGTATGCCAGTAGCTATATCATTTTGATAGTTTATACGAGAAGCATCTAATACTTGTTTGTACTGTTGAGCTTTCAACAACTTAGGATATTTTATAATCTCCTGAATACCAACAGATGATGTAAATGTAACAGAAGGTTTAGAATTATTCTTACCAGTTTTGGTTTCAATAATCACTACCCCATTAGATGCTCTTGAACCATAGATAGCTGCTGAAGCTGCATCTTTAAGCACTTGCATACTTTTAATGTCCTCAGCTGCAACATTGACCATTGTCTCTTGTGGAACCCCATCAATGATGTATAGCACATTATTTGAAGCAGTTAAAGAGCCATTACCACGTATACTAATTTGGGTATTATCCCCTGCACGTCCTCCTGTACTCACAACTTGAACCCCAGCTGTCTTCCCTTGTAAAGCCTGTGCTACTGATGTTACAGGTTTTTCAACCAATGTCCCTGCATCCACAATAGAAACTGCTGAGGTCAAATCTTTTTTAGATACAGAACCATACCCTACGATTACCACTCCTTCAAGTTCTTCAACTTCCAGATGCATTACTACATCTACCTTACTTGTTGAAGCAGATACTGATTTGCTAACTGTTTTCAAACCGACACCTAAAAATTGGAGTACATCACCTACATTTGCCTTGATTTTGTAATGCCCATCAAAATCTGTAGCAACACCTCTGGTAGAACCTTTGATTGTTACTGTTATGCCTGGCAAAGGCTCTCCATGCTCATCTTTTACCACACCAGTTATCGTTTTTTCCTGTGCGAGGGCAATTTGTAACGCTAAGAAAAACAACGATACTGTCCAAATTAATTTTTCTTTCATCTTTTATCCCTTTTTGAATTAGTCTGGCAAATATTAGCTTTATTTTTAGAAATTGCAAACTTTATATAAATCAATTCCTAAATACACATTAATCTCAACTAAATGATTATTTTTTAATATTTAAAATTCACAAAAGTCATTTTTTTTATTAATTTCTTATCATTATAGCAACTTTATTTTGCATTGAAAATAAATTCATTATTTGATTTCTGCTTCATTTAGTGAGTAATAGCACAACATTTACAAAACAAATCAAAGCCTTAAAAACCTATAAATCAACTATTAACCTCATAAAGAAGTTAAAGCCACAAAAACAGTAAGAAAATTTATATTTTAACAACATTTAACTATTTAAAGTTTTATGAAATTCCCTTATATTGAGAAAATATAAAATTCTATTTCTTATTTTTCTTCCACTATTTTTGAAATTTTTAGTCTCAAATAATTTTATATCCTTATAAAATCTTACCTTTGTCATTGAAAAAACAATACGAAATTATGTTATATAAAAGGAGTAGTGAGCTTTTTGCTCAAGCAAAAAAAGTATTACCAGGAGGGGTTAACTCTCCTGTTCGGGCATTTAATGCGGTAGGAGGCGAACCTATTTTCATCAGAGAAGCACAAGGAGCTTACCTAATTGATGAAGATGGACGCAAACTCATTGACTATATCGCATCGTGGGGACCTCTTATTTTAGGACACGCGTATCCACCTGTTATTGATGCAGTTACAAATCGTGCAAAAAAAGGAACTTCTTTTGGGATCCCTACTGAAATTGAAATCAAAATTGCCGAGTTAGCAGTAGCAATGGTGCCAAATATCGATAAAATTCGTTTTGTAAATAGCGGAACAGAAGCTTGTATGAGTGCTATACGCTTGGCAAGAGGATACACCAATCGAGATAAAATCATTAAGTTCGTTGGCTGTTATCACGGGCATTCCGACTCGTTCCTTATTGAAGCCGGAAGCGGAGCCACTACCTTCGGAAACCCCAACAGTCCGGGAGTTACGCAAGGGACAGCAAAAGACACACTTTCAGCAAAATACAATGATATTGAATCGGTTAAAACTCTTTTTGAAGCTAATAAAAATCAGATTGCGGGAGTTATCATCGAGCCAATTGCAGGAAATATGGGGTGTGTTCCTCCAAAAAAAGGATTTATGGAGGCTTTGAGAAACCTCTGTACAGAGAACGGAAGTTTGCTCATCTTTGATGAGGTAATGACAGGCTTTCGCTTAGCAAAAGGAGGAGCCCAAGAAGTACTTGGTATTCAAGCAGATATTGTAACTTTCGGAAAAGTCATCGGAGGCGGACTGCCTGTGGGAGCTTTTGCGGCTCGCAACGAAATTATGCGTTTTCTTGCTCCGGAAGGACCTGTGTATCAAGCAGGAACACTAAGCGGCAATCCACTGGCAATGAGTGCCGGATTGACTATGCTTACTGAACTTAATAACAATCCGCAAGTTTTTGAAAGCCTTGCCAAAAAGACGGCTTATCTGCACGAAGGATTTGACAATGTACTTTCAAAAACAGATATTCCGTACCAAATAAATCGCTTTGGTTCAATGATTTCACTACATTTTAACGAAAATCCCGTAGTTGATTTTGAATCTTCAGCTAAAGGCGATTTGGAACGATTCAAAAAATACTTCCACGGAATGCTTGCCGAAGGTATCTATCTGCCTCCGAGTGCGTTCGAAAGTTATTTCTTAAACGACGCCTTAACCTATGAAGATTTGGACGTTACCATTAAAGCTCTTGAAAAAATCATTGCCGACGGACGCTTGAATTAATCTTACCAAAAATAAACCATTCATACAGAATGAGATAAATCTTTTTTAAAGTTTTTATTTCATTCTGTTTTTTTATGACATAATCATATAAAAAGGTAATTATCAGGAAATTGTAATTCCAACTGAATATATTTGGGCTTAATTCTTTCCTCTTCTTTCTCCTTTTTATTATCAAAATTAGATAATGAAATTCCGAGTAAACGCACAGAATTCTCCAATGGCTGTTGATAGAGTAATTCTTTTACGCAATTTAATATATCTTCCTTATTGTCAATAAATTGATTAAGTGTTTTACTCCGTGTATTTATTGAAAAATCGCTATATTTTATCTTTAAGGTAACAGTTTTTCCTGCTAATTTTTTACGTTGCATCCGCTGGCTAAGCTCCTCGGCGATAGAGATTAGCTTTTCTTCTATATAAACTTCGCTGGTGATATTTTTTGAATAAGTATGTTCCGTTCCTAATGATTTCGGGATTCGATAAGGTTTTACTTCGCTTCGGTGAATACCACGTGCTAATTCATAGAAATAGAGTCCGTTATTACCAAAATGTACTTCCAAAAATTCGAGTGATTTTTCCCGCAAATCTTTTCCGGTAAAAATCCCTTTCAGATACATTTTCTCGGCGGTAACTTTTCCGATTCCGTAAAACTTTTTGATGTCAAGTACATCTAAAAAATCTTGTATCTCGCTGACGGTAACGGTTTTTTGTCCGTTAGGCTTATTAACATCACTGGCAATTTTTGCAATAAATTTGTTAATGGAAATTCCGGCAGAAGCCGTAAGCCCCGTAGTTTTGAGAATGCGCTGACGAATTTCTTGTGCTATTAATGTAGCTGACGGATTGTTCTTCTTATTTTGGGTAACATCCAAATAAGCCTCATCTAACGATAAAGGTTCCACTAAATCAGTGTATTCGTAGAAAATAGAACGGATTTGCATTGATATTTCTCGATAACGTTCAAATCTCGGACGCACAAAAATCAATTCAGGACATAATTTCCTCGCTTGCATTCCGCTAATGGCACTTCGCACACCAAATTTTCGAGCCTCATAACTGGCTGCCGCCACAACACCTCGTTCGCGTTCACCTCCTACCGCAATGGGTTTACCCCGAAGCTCAGGAAAATCCAATTGCTCTACAGAAGCATAAAATGCGTCCATATCCACGTGGATAATCTTTCGTAAATGATTTTTTTCGAGGTTTTCCATTCTGATACATTTATTTAAAAAGATAAATCACACAAAACCTGTTACAACGTTTGATTTATTGTTGCAAAATTTTGTGTGATTCACAAAAAAAATCCTTAAAATATTATTTGTGGTTTGTCAATTCAAAACGTATTTTTTTAGCCTTTTTGAGTTGTTCGTGTGTTATAAAATATGAATCGTAAGGCTTTTCATCTATAAAAATGCGTTTAATATAAATATTTTCAGGCGAAGCGTTTGATTCGATAGTAAGTTCGTCATTCGGATAGTATTTTTTATCTAATGTAAGGGTTATTTTATTGAATTTAGGCGAAGTAAACGTATAAATAGGCTCACCCGGACTTACCGGATAAAAGCCCATCATTCCGTAAATAAGCCAAGCCGACATTACGCCCGTATCTTCATTCCCCGGCAAGCCCGCCGGTTTATTTTGAAAATATTGTTCAATCAAATCGTGTACGCGTTTTTGTGTTTTCCATTCACTTCCTTTGATATAATTATAAAGATATGGATAAGCAATATCAGGCTCATTTGCCATATCATATTGTCCTTTATCAAAAATATAATCTAACTGTTTTTCAAAGGCTTTCGCTCCTCCCATCATTTGCATCATTCCTTTCACATCGTGCGTTACCATATACACGTATTGCCACGCATTTCCTTCAATGTATCCTACGTTTTTCTCGAAATTCGCACCACTTTCAGGATTAAACGGAGCGTACCATTTTCCGTTAGCGTGACGCGGGCGTAACAATTTGGTTTGTTTGTCGAATAATTTTCGATACGAAAGTGATTGTTTGCTAAATCGTTCAAAATCTTTCTTTTTACCAAGTTTTTTTGCCAATTGAGCAATTGCAAAATCAGCGATGTTATATTCTTGTGTGGTAGAAACAGGTCCTGCCACACCTCCATCTACGCTCAAATAGCCTAAATTCCAATACTCTTCTACTCCCAAACGTATCGGATTGTTTTTTAATGTATTAGCTCCTTTTAACATTGCCTCATAGGCTTTCTCAATGTTAAAATCAGTAAGCCCACGTAAGTACGTGTCTGCCAATACAATACTCGCCGGGTCGCCCACCATCGTGAATGTTTCAGTAGAATTGAGCTCCCATTTAGGAAGCCAGCCACTTTCATCGTAAATATCAAGCATCGTTCGGACCATACCAAGCTGTTGCTCAGGATAAAGCAAAGTCATTAATTGATGATAATTTCGATACGTATCCCAAAGCGAAAAAACGGTGTATCGCTGGTTTGATTTTCCTATTTTGTTAGTGGAACTCTGTGGATAATCGCCGTTTATGTCGTTAAAAATATGTGGGTGAATGAGCGTGTGATACAAGCCTGTGTAAAAAATCGTTTTTTGGTTGTCAGTTCCGCCTTCCAATGCTACGTGAAACTGCTTATTCCATTCGTTTTTAGTTTGTTCGTAAACCTCTGTAAATGATTTATTGCCAATTTCTTTCTCCAAATTTTCCCGAGCATTTTCAATACTCACGTATGAAACTCCAACCTTCATCTCCACAACTTCCTCTTTATCGAATTTATATCGGAAATATGCCCCGATACTGTCTCCAACCACCTCTCTTGTAAAGCCTTCTTTCAATCGTGTTTTTCCATTGTAGAGCATCCATTCAGCTTCCACACCCTCATATTTTTCGGGTTTGTGCCAAACTCCATAGGAATCTGCTGGTTTTGATAACTTTGCTACAAAGTACACAGGATACGCCAATTCCGGGCTATTATAGCAGAACGAACCCACCATTCGCACGCCTTGTACTTCGGTTGGCGAAATGATTTTCACCATAGCTCCTTGTTCATTTGTAAGACCTAAACCTAAGTTTATCAACACATTAGACTCTCCTTTCGGAAAATGATAACGGCTCACACCTGCTCGCATTGAAGCTGTCATTTCAGCTTTTACGTTATATTTATCAATATGCGTACTATAATATCCCGCCGAAGCTTGTTCATTTTTATAGGTTGAACCATATTTTAAATGATTGGTTTCCAACTTTCCGGTAGTGGGCATTGCGATAATCACTCCTAATTCAGGACAACCTACACCGCTCATATTCACGTGTGTAAATCCTGTTAAGAAGGTATTTTCATTCACGTACGGATTTGATAACCAACGGCTATCTTTTTCAAGAGGATTTTCAATTCCTTTGGTATAAAAAGACACATTAAAAGGCGAAATACTAAGCATTCCGCGTGGTGCGATGGCTCCGGGGTGTGTCGCTCCAAAGTTTGACGTACCAATAAACGGATTTACATAATCCGCAGGCGTTTTTTGTGAAAATGATAGCTGAAAAGCTAAAAGAAAAGCAAATAAGCTAAATTTAGATAATTGCATAATGTATATTTTATTTTTTTCTTATCAATAAAGTATCCGCAAATGTATGAAAATATTTTAACTTTTTCGGAAGATTTATTTTCCGCTGTTTTCTACAAATTTTGTTTCACTGCAATGATTTCTTTCAATTGTTAAATTAAAGAATTATTTTTGCAAAAAACGTATTTAATATGAAAGTAATAGCCTTTGGTGCAAGCACCAGCAAAACGTCCATCAATCAAAAATTAGCCGAATTTGCAGCCAAACAAATTTCAAATGATGTAGAAGTCATCAATTTACGGGATTATGAAATGCCTTTGTTCTCTGTGGATAAAGAAAAAGAAGAAGGAATTCCTGCAAAGGCTTCGGATTTGTTGAACAAATGGCAATCTGCCGAAGTAATTGTGATTTCTTTTGCAGAACACAACGGAGCATACACGGCTGCTTTCAAAAACACTTTCGATTGGGTAACCCGACTCGAACAAAAATGCTTTTCGGGCAAAAAACTCTTTCTTTTAGCAACTTCCCCAGGAGCAAGGGGCGGAAAATCGGTTTTGGAAATTGCCTTAGCGAGAATGCCTTTCCACGGAGGTGAAATCATAGCAAACTTCTCTTTACCTAATTTCGAAGAAAATTTTTCGGAAGAAAACGGAATTACAAATCCAGAATTTGAAAATATTTTTGAGCAGGAAATTAAAAAAGCAAAACAATATATATAACAAACACTTACAGAATAATTTCAATTAAAAAAGCATACAAAAACTTGTTTTTAAAAATCTAAAATTTAGTTAAAATTAAATTTCAGATGCAAGATTTGTCAATAATGGGGTTTACTATAGTGAATTAACATTAAAACAAATTACAATGAACAAGTTTAAATTTTCAATGTATGCTTTGGGGATTTTGATGACTGTTCTTTCCTTACAGTCTTGTCTCAAAGACGATAACAACATTAACGATTTACGACCTACAGCCGTAGTAACTGTTCGACCCCAATCTGACGGAACTTTTTTCCTTCAGTTAGATGATGTCACCCGATTGAACCCTACCAATATGAAAAAATCTCCTTTTAAAGATAAAGAGGTAAGAGCATTGGTAAATTACACAAAAGAAGGAAGTGACACAAAACAGAAAATTGAGAACGTACACATTAATTGGATAGACAGTATCCGAACCAAAAAACCTGTCCCTGATTTAGGAGCAGAAAATGATGCCAAATACGGAAACGACCCTATCGAAATTGTGAGAGATTGGCTAACTGTTGCCGAAGACGGTTATTTGACCTTACGGCTTCGTACACAATGGAGCCGAGCAAACGTGAAGCATAACATTAATTTGCTTACTGGTGCTAATGCTGAAAATCCGTATGAGGTAGAATTACGACACGACGCCAAAGGTGATGTTGGCGGACCTATGGGAGAAACTCTTATCGCATTTAATTTGAATGATTTACCTCGAAAAGATTCACAAAAAGTAAAACTTAAACTCAAATGGAAATCATTTAGTGGTAATAAGTCTGCCGAGCTTGATTTACAACTTCATCCTAAGGTAACCCCTTGATAGAATGTTGTTGTCACTCAAAAAAATTAACTAAAAAGTGTACAAAAACGAATTTTAAGCCACCAAAAATGAGAATTTACCGCACAGAAATGGGTTTTTACCGAACACAAATCAATTCTTACTGATAATAAATGATTTTTCATCACACCAAAATGGACTTTTACCGGTAAAAATCCATTTCTGTGCGGTAACATTCAAAAAAGTTAAATCTATAAACAAAAATATAGCTTAGTACAAGAAAAAAATCTAAATATTCCCTTTTAAAGTAAACGAAGTGGACTTATAAGTAAAGTCCACTTCGTTAAAATACCAAAAAAGGAATCATAATTGAAAGGATGACATCAAACGATAACGATAATGAACAAATGCTTCTACTTGAAATACAAAAAGGTAGTGAGCAGGCGATGAGGGAGATATATTGCAAATATGTCAGATATCTTACCGCCGTTTGTTCTCGTTATTTACAAGATGAAGAAGATGTTAAAGATGTGCTTCAAGAAGGATTTCTGAAAATATTTTCGTCCGTGAGTTCGTTTGAATATCGTGGTGTTGGTTCGCTCAAAGGTTGGATGACCAAAATTATCGTTAATGAAACACTCAAATTTATGAAACGAAACAGCCAAGCAATGTTCGTTGAGCTCAAACAAGAAAAAATGGATACCATTGACGATGAACCTGATACTTCGGGCATTCCCTCTGATGTTATTCATCAAATGATTCGGGAATTACCCGAGGGCTATCGTACCATTTTCAACCTTTATGTGATTGAAGAAAAAAGCCACAAGGAAATCGCAGCGTTGTTGAACATCAAGGAAAACTCCTCTGCCTCTCAATTTCACAGAGCCAAACTTTTATTGGCTGACAAAATTAAACAATACCGAACCCTTAATTCTGTTTCGTTATGAAAGAAAAATGGTTAAAAGACATACAAAAACAAATGGCTGACTATCAAACCAAGGAACCCGATGGTTTGTGGGAAGGCATTCAGGCAGAAATGTCAGGAAAAAATAAAAAACACCGACGAGCCGTTTTGTTCCTGTGGACGAAGCGTTTTGCTGCCGCAGCTGCCGTTTTAGCCTTTGTTTTGACGTTAAATCATTATTTCAGTGGCGAAAAAGAATTATCAAATTCTGTTATAACAAATATTTCGGAAGAAGTTAAAGATATTGATAAAAAATCACCAACTTCTCCAACTAAAAGCGATAAAGAAGACATACTTACTGATGAAATTGTAAATCCAAACACGTTAGAAAGTGTTGCTTCTGTTAAGAAAAGAAAAGTTTCGACTGAGCAAGAAGCTGTTGATGAATTTTTCATCTCCATAGAGGACAAAACCGACAATCAGCCTGAAACAAAAACACGAAAAGATACTTGGGCTGTAATATCGCAACCCAAAGAACATCAGGAGAAAGTAGTATCCGGCGAAGAACTTCTGTTAGAGGAAGTTGCGGAGGTTGATAAACCGAAAATTGTACGCAATCGGATGTCTTTCGGGATTTTCACTTCTGGCGGAATGGGTTCTTCTTTAAGCAACAAACCTGAAATTGCAAGCGAATTTACCGCTGTAAATATTGAGGAGGCAAAAGAAGAAACAATGTGGAAAGATAGTCCGTTACTGGGAACACTTGCTTTGAGCAATGGCGAAACAATGCACACCGAAGCTAAACACCGATTACCTATTCGCACGGGGATTTTGTTCGCTTACAAATTCAGCAATCGTTTTGCATTGGAAAGTGGTTTGACTTACACGCGTTTAGTTTCTGATTTGCGAGAAGGAAGCGAGGTTTATTATTTCACCAGCGAGCAGAAGCTCCATTTCGTAGGATTGCCACTTAATCTGAAATATCAAGTGTTTTCTTGGAAAGGTTTTGAATTGTATTCCGCTGTGGGAATGCTTGCCGAAAAAAATGTATCAGGAACGCTTAACAAAACACATTTCTTTGATGGAGTTATGCAACAAAATGAAAACGAAAACATTAAAATAGACCCTTTGCAATGGTCAGCCAATGCATCGGTTGGTTTCCAATATAACTTTTCATCATTGATTGGTGTTTATGCCGAACCCAGTATAAGTTATTATTTCAGCAATAGCACACCAATAAAAACTATTTATCAAGACAGACCGTTTAATTTTCACTTGAATTTCGGTTTACGATTTTCTTTCGGAAAATAAACTCATCATCAACTCTTTTACTAAATTACTTTGTGGTTTCGCATATAAACCGAAAAACATTCACAACGCATATAAATACTACTACTAACAATTTAATAACTCACTTTACAGCAATAACAAACTGTAAAAAAACAACGAAAATTAATAATTAAATTATATTATATGCAAACACAAATTTCAGTAAAAGCAGGTTTACTTGCTTTGTCATCAGCAGTACTTTTTTCTTGTCAAAAAGCAGAGAATGCTGACAATTCAAATGCCGTTGAAAATATAAACGGATTTGTCCGTTCGTTACCTTCTGTTGAGCAAATCGCTCCTTTTTCGGAAAGATTGGTAACTCCATCCTCATCAAGACCGGCAGGTGCAATGTTTGCCAGAAGGCTGGCTGTTTCAGGAGAAGGAGAACAATACGAACAAGCAAAACAGTTTGAAGAACAACTTTTATTTTCTGACGACCAAGAAATTTTCTATCCCGGAGCTTTGGTAAAAGCCAGAACCGTAATTGATGGTTCGTACTTACCCATTGCAGCCCCAAGAAAACCTATAACACTATCTGTTTCCCTACAAGGAAAAGAAGGTACAAATCCTTCTGTTACTATTGACAACCCAAAACTTTCAACCGTACGAACTGCAATAAGCGGTTTGTTAGAAAAGGAATTCCAGCTTCCTCCAGCGAACATTTCATACACATTTGAAGAAGTACACGATGAGCAACACCTAAAAATTGCTTTGGGAGGTAGCTATAACGGTACGGCAGCCAAAGTAAGTGCAAGTGCAGGTTTTAATTACGATAAAGAAAAAACACGTTTTTTGGTAAAAATTCAGCAAGTTTTCTACACCGTGGATCTTGATATTCCTTCAAAAGCTTCTGATTTCTTCTCGGAAGATTTCGACTACCAAACAGCTTTCGGTGATGTAAAACCGGTTTACATTTCATCTATTAAAATGGGACGTGTTCTGCTTTTAGGAATTGAAACAACTTTAACTAAAAAAGAAGCTCAAGCAAAAATCAATGCGTCAATTTTAGGCGGAAAATTTGATGCTAATGCAGAAACAGCATACAATGATTTAAATAAAACATCAAAAATTACCGGACGTGTTTTAGGAGGAAATGCCCAACTTGGTGGAGAAGCAATCACGGATATTGAGCAAATCAAAAAATTTGTAAAAGAAGGAGCAAATTATAACAAAGAAAATCCAGGTATTCCAATTGCTTACAAATTAAGAGAGTTAGGTACAAACGAAACTTTCAGAACGGTTATCTATTCAAAATATTTCAAAAAATTTGACACAGGAAGAATCAGCTTCAATTTGATTGTAAAAAATAATTTGCAAACTATTGCAGGAGAATCCACTCATACAGGACGAGGATTTTTGAAAAGATTGAATAAGAAAAAAGATTCTTCAGAAAACGAATTTTTCTTTGATGGAGGAGGAAGTACTACCATAAGTGTTTCGGCTTATGAAAGAGGAGAACAACTATCAATAGAATTTAACCGAAACGATGGACAAGAAAAGATAATCTTTGATTTGCCTTCTTCTGAAAGCCTATTGAAAACTCTTGAGCCACTTCAAGACGGACAACACTTGTTTGATATTGACAACACACCTTTGGTTTTAAAAGACAAAGAGGAAAAATATATTTTAAAAATAGGTCTTCATAATCCAAAATCAGAATAGAAAACACTGAAATTGTGTGATTTATTTTGAGTAAAACCTTTAACGGAGCATCTTCTCTGTTGAAGGTTTTTCTGTATTTATCCTCTTGTATTTTTCTTTTTACACCTTGAACTTTTGCTTCTGTGGTGGGGTTTCATTATCTTTGTGGCTTGGCGTTTTGCCATAATACGAAACCAATATTTATTATGAAACTACACATCTTTTTACTTGCTTTACCGCTTTTTTGCATAGGATTGGCAAAAGCCCAACAAACCAACCCAAAACCAAAAGTGATTCCGTCCGTACAACAATGGGAAGGAAAAACAGGTTTTTTTGTCCTCTCGCAAAACACTCAAATTATTGTCGATAAAAATTTTCCGCAATTGAAAAGTTACATTTCAGTATTTATCAATGATTTACGAACGGAATATGGCATCCGCAACCAATTCAAATTTGTACAACCTCAGTCAAGTTATATTTTTTTTACGTTGAGTAGCGACACGTCTATTCCTGAGGAAGGTTATCGTATCGACATTGATGAAAATATTACCGTAACAGCTTCAAACACAAAAGGAATCTTTTGGGCAACTCGAACGCTCTTACAAATGCTCGAAAACGGAGGTACGAGTCTTCCGAAGGGAACAATTAACGATTTTCCGATGTATTCCCATCGCGGATTTATGCTCGATGTAGGACGTAAATTCTTCACTATTGATTATTTAAAAGATTACATCAAAATTCTGTCATATTACAAAATCAACGAATTTCAAATTCACCTGAACGACAACGGTTTTAAGGTTTTCTACAACGATGATTGGGACAAAACCTATTCGGCTTTTCGTCTGCAAAGTGATGTTTTTCCGGGACTTGCAGCCAAAGACGGGCATTATACCAAAGATGAATTTCGTGAGTTACAACGAATGGGAATGCTTTACGGCGTGAATGTAATTCCCGAAATTGACGTGCCCGCCCATTCACTGGCTTTTACCCATTACAAACCCGAAATAGGAAGCGACAAATACGGTAGAGACCATTTGGATTTGTATCATCCTGAAACTTACAAGTTTGTCGATGCCCTTTATGCCGAATATTTAAGCGGAGAAAATCCTGTATTTGTGGGTGCTGATGTTCATATCGGGACGGACGAATACGACAAACGCGAGTCGGAAAAATACCGCGAATTTACGGACAGATACCTAAAATACATTCAGAAATTAGGCAAAAACGTACGAATGTGGGGCGGACTGCGTTGGCTTAAAGGCGAAACTCCCGTACATTCGGAAAATGTAATCGTAAATGCGTGGTCATATGATTGGGTTGACCCCGAACTTTCACTAAAAGACGGTTACAAACTCATTTCTACCTGCGACACGTGGCTTTATATTGTGCCGGCAGCAGGTTATTATCGTGATTTTCTGGATGAAAAATGGCTTTATGAAGAATGGACACCCGAAAAAGTAAATCGGAAAGAAACGCTCGCTGAAGGCACAAAAGGGCTTCTTGGCGGAATGTTCGCCGTATGGAACGACCACTGCGGAAACGGCATCAGCCAGCAAGACGTACACATTCGCACGCTTCCGGCAGTGAAAGTATTGGCTGAAAAGATGTGGAAACGCAACACTTCTGTAAATTTTGATACTTTCAAAAAACTTTCCGACCGAATGGGAGAAGCTCCGCAGGTGAATTTAAGCGGAAGAGTACCTTCCAAAACGGATTTGGTACTGCACTACCAGCTGAATTCCAAAAAAGAAAAGGATTTTTCTGGAAACGAATATAACGAATTACAACGAAACAAGATTTCTATTAATAAGAAAGATAATTCACTTATTTTCAAGTCAAAAGAAAGTTTTATTAAAACGCCTATTTTGGAAATCGGGTACGATTATCGTACGGATTTCAGCTTGTTTCTGTCAGAAAAAACTATCGATGGAGGCACACTTTTTGAAGGACGTGATAGTAAAGTCATCATTAAAAAAGAAGGTAATCGGTTTCAAATCGGTTTTAGTCGTGATGGATATACTTATTATTTTGCAGAAAAATTCGATTTCGGAAAATGGTACGATTTTGGGATTTCGGGCGATTACAAAGGCACTACATTATACGTAAACGGCAAGCAATCCGAAAGATTGGAAGGAAAAACGCACAGCACCGATAACGGAAAAAACAAAATATACATTCAGCAAACGCTTATCTTTCCATTGCAATACATCGGAAGCCCCGACAAAAATAGCTTCCAAGGACGAATCAAAAACCTGAAAGTTAATATTTTGTAAAACACCTATGAAGGAATTCATTTTGGGGTCGTGTTATAAAGTATGATGATAGTTTTGATTGTCAGGCTGAGCGAAGTCAGCGAAGACTTGGAACTGAGTATGTGCATCGAAGCCTTTTAATAATGGGGCTTCGACTTCGCTCAGCCTGACAGAAATATCCTCTTTTTTTAAGACATTATACTTTTTGCATCACTTCTTAATTTTGTACTAAAGGAAACTTTTTCGAGTCATTTCAGTTACAGATTGATTCCTCCGTAACGAACAAAACTTCCTAAAATAACCATCATTACTCCCAAAATAGTTACAGAAATGATATGAAATGCCATTTCAGGTAGTTTTTTAATGTTTCCTTTACGTAATTGAGGCAGCACACGAGTTTGAGCACTTATGGCAAAGCAAACTGATATCAGCAAACAAGTGATTTTCAAGGAAACAACCGTTTCAATAGATGAAGAAAATGAAAACCAACTTCCAATTCCTGCACCAAAATTATAAGTCATCAAAATTCCGGTAACGACCAGCAACAGAAGCGAAGGCATCCCGATGGGTTCATATGTTTTCTCAAATTTTTGAATATAGCCGAAATCTTTATTTTTCAATGCTTTGGGCAAAAAACCAATTGCAAGTACCAAATGCCCTCCTACCCAGATAGTTGCAGCAAGCAGATGAATGATTAAATATACGTGATGTAAAGCCATTGTATTACATTTATTTAGCCCGATGTTGATATATTTATTTGTTGTTAAATGTGTTCATCGTGATGTTGAGTCCCGCCAAGCCAAACGAAAGCACTGCTTCGGCACTTTTTTCCAAACGTTCCGTAAGTAATTTTTCCTCTTCTTCGTTCCATTGCCCCAGAACATAATCCACTTGTTTTCCTTTTGTGAAATCATTACTTATCCCGAAGCGGAAACGTGCATACGCAGTAGTTTCAAGTTGTGCTTGAATATCTTTAAGTCCGTTATGCCCTCCGTCACTTCCCTTTCCTTTTATCCGAATAGTTCCGAAAGCTAAGTTCAAATCGTCGGTAACAACCAATAAATTTTCAATAGGGATATTTTCTTTCTCCAACCAATAACGAACCGCTTTTCCGCTGAGATTCATATAAGTAGAAGGTTTTAACAGAATGAAAGTACGCCCTTTATGCTTTAATTCGGCAATATCGCCTAATCTTTGCGTGGTAAAGGTAACGTTATGCTTTTCTGCCAAATGGTCAACTACCTTAAAACCAATATTATGACGTGTATTTTTATATTCCAACCCGATATTTCCTAACCCTGCTATTAAATATTTCTTCATTTGTTTTAAACTACTAATAAATACTTTCTGAAATCATTCAGAATATCTCTACATATTCATTACCTTGTTGATTCTCTGACTACTAATGAGGTTTTTATTATTTCTGTCCGATAATTTCGCTCCTTATCCTTACTTTCGGTTCTTTCTATGAGAAGTTCTGCGGCTTTTTTACCAATCTCTATTCCGTGTTGGTCAATTGCTGTAAGTTTCGGATATGAATTTTTTGCCAAAAACCCGTCTGCAAAAGTTACAACTCCCAGCTGCTCAGGCACTTTGATATTTCTGTCGTGAGCTTCTCGCAAAGCTTTTACTGCTAAAAATTCATTGCTGCACAATAAAGCATCGAACTTACGTGTGTTAAAAAAATCGGATATTTCCCCATCGGAATGGATATCCTCAATAGCCAAAATCAGATTTTCATCAACCGATATGTTAGCATCTTGCAACGCATTTTTGTAACCTTGTGTGCGTAAATTCCCCACACTGATGTAATCAGGTATGGTCAATATCCCGATACGATGATACCCACTGTTTATCAAATGATTAACTGCTTTGTATGAAGCCATTGCATCATCAACAATTACTTTATCACAGTAAATATCCTGAGCTACACGGTCAATCAAAACTAAGGAAATTTCTTGATTGAGTACTTCACGCAAATGTCGGTAATCTTTCTTTTGTTGTGTTTCTTTGGAAAGAGCTACAATGAATCCATCAATGCCTGTTTGTACTAAAGTTTCAATATTTTTCACTTCTTGCTCAAGCAATTCGTTTGAAAAACAAGCAATTATCTTGTATCCTTTTTCGTTGGTAATACTTTCTATTCCTTTCACTACCATTGAAAAGAAATCGTGTGCAATTTCAGGAATGATAAGCCCTATGGTTTTGGATTTCTTGCTTTTCAAGCTCAAGGCAACACTATTAGGCTTGTAATCATAGAGTTCCACCAAGGCTTTTACGCGTTGTTTTGTTTCTTCACTGATTTCATCACTGTCATTAATTGCCTTAGAAACAGTTGAAACGCTCACGTCCAATTCCTTTGCAATGTCCTTTATAGTGATTTTTCGTTTCATAATTTGTTTTTATTTCGCAGCTTCTTTTTTAAGAATAACCCCGTAAAATTACAACTTTTTCCCGAAAATACAAAAAGGCTATCACTTTGCGATAGCCTCTTAGTTCTTTGTTATGTAAAAACTTTAATATACTCCCATATAGAAGCCCTCTCCCGAAACTTGAAGTGTAGCACCTTTTTCAAATCCGTTGGGGTCGGCTTTGGCTGGGTCGAAAATATAAATATTTCCTGTACCTGCAACAGGAGCAATCGCCATATAAAGCTTACCGTCTTTGCCTACTTTAGCAGATTGATAGTAATTTAACCAAAGTTTTTCGGGCAAGTTCATTTTGATTGCTGTTCTGGCTTTCAAATCCACACGAGCCACTCCCCAAGCAGCATCAGCAGGTTGTCTTCCTTTTTCTGAATCATAAAACGGCATATACGCAATACCATCTTTCACATAAAAAATACCTGTTCCGCCTACTTTATTCATTCCTAAGGCTTTTGCCAAATCAAAATCATACGTATTGTCATATTCACCCGTTTGCGGATTGATTTTTAAAATACGTGATTCTTCCATACTTACGTTATACACATCACCTGCTTCATCTGTAAAGAAAGAAGGAGCACGATAACCATAAGTTTCTCCGTTACCCAAAGTAGAGGTAGTGATTTTCGGATTTTGGAATGAAGGAAAATCAAGTACCAAAGCAGTTGCCGGATGTGCCACCAAGCTCTCACCCGTACCATACTGACGCGTTTTCACAATCTTCGTTCCATCAAAACCTTGTACTGCAGTACCGATATATACTTTCCCGTTGTGAATGATGGCATTATCCACACGCCAGATGTGAGCGTCAGGTAATTTGTCAGATGAAATACCTGCCGGAAGCTCTACCTCTTTCACCTCACCTAAGGTTAAATCAGGAAGTGATATATGAACAATACGCAAAGTTGAAGCCGCTTTGCTGGTAATTCCTCCCGATTTCTTTTCTTCGTGTTTCGAAACAACATTAAAAAGAAGTGCATTTCGGTCATCAATTACACGCCAACGCGGATATGGCGTTCCTATAGTATTGGTAATGCTAAGAGCTTTTTCTACATTATATAATTGCGAAGGTGTTGATACGACATATTTTACGATTCTTCCTTCACCATATTCCAAATCATACAATATTTTCCCGTCAGAAGAACCATACAAACGGTGAGTTCTGGTGTTTTCAAGAGCTTTTCCTCTTCCTTCAAAAGTGAGATTACCCTCTTTTAAACTATTGAAAGGCATTGCATAAGCACTTGCATTTTTCTCATAGCCAACCCCGTAAGCTACGTGGAAGTTGGCATCAATTATTGATTCCGGAGCATCGTCTTTTTTACAAGCCGTTGCCAATAATCCTGCTCCGACTACTGCCAAAGCTACTGTTCTTAATGTTAAATTTCTGTTTTTCATCATATTGATAATTTAATTTAGTTAATATATTTTACTCCTCTATAGTTAATTGCTGTTCTGCAACTAATGCTGTCATAAATAAAGTCCTTGCCCAATTAAATTGAAAGGATGTCATATCCAATATGTTTGAAAGTGCGTAAGTTCCTTTTTTATGAAACAAAAATGCTAAATTATCAGCTAAAATATAGCGGTCTTTATCTTTATCATAAACAAAGGAAACTTCTCCTGCGGATTCTAACTTTTTGCCGTTTAAAACGATATGAACCGTTGAAATATTCTCCTTGTAATAATGTGGGAATTTGACTGTTATTTTTTCAGGTAAATTACCTGCAACTTCCTGAATATGTATTCTTTTATCTTTTTCATCTAACAATATAGGTGAGAAAGAAAAGGTTACTTTTATCATCTCTTCCGTTTTATAAACGTCTTTTTTGGGGGCATAAATAATTTCATTTCCGGTAGTTAAATAACCTACTGGGCGTGCTGGTACTATTGTTTTTAACTCTTCGCACGAAATGAGTAAAATACTTAGTATTAGTAAAATTCTTTTCATAATTAATATCCGTAAGCGTTAAATAATTCTTCTATTTCTTGGCTTTCTTTAGGATTATTATCTTTCATCCTTTGTTTTAGGCTCCAAGGGCTTACGTCCGTAAGGTTTACCCGAAAGAACTGATTTATGAACACTTTGCATAAGTGTATCCATTGCCTTTTGCATATTTTTCAATGCATACGGATTCTCCAGCTGCTCACCCAAAATTAATTCTGTCCCATTTTGGACAGGAAATTTTTGATTATCTTCAGCAGATGGTGTAGTAGTGTCAACAATATCCTTGTTACATCCCACTACTATTAATGAAATGGCAAGCAAAGCCATATTTCTAAACTTTAAAAATTGGTGTTTTATCATAAAATTTATTTTTTAAAATTATACAACATATCTTTCCAAATCAATTACAGGTACTTTTAAAGACCTTATACCTCTTATGCAAGGGCTTGCAGGTGATTGAGAAGCACCCGTAAATGCTTTCCGATGTACTGTTATCCCTCATTAGTAATCACCTTTAGGTGTTAAACCATCAACTAAAAGTCTTGATTTGACACTTTTAGGCACTTCCCTAACCGATTGTTGGTTACTGTTGCGTATCCGTAGGCGTTTCGGGTACACTTTTAGATGCAGGATTTGTCGCCGGACGAGTTTGGTAATGCATTTTCAGGTCGCCGTAAATCGCCGTCATTCCGGGAGCGTTCTGCATTGATAAGTACTTCACATAACGATAGTATGACACCGAGGCATTGAAATTATCAAAGTCAAGCAATGTTTTCATATCGGAAAATATGGTTTGCAAAACAGCGATACGCTTCATAATGGGGTCAATCTGTGTACGTGCCTGATAATCCCTGTCGAATTCCTCTTTGTTCAGTGTGGGAGGTAACGATTGCGGATTGAGTTCCATATACACCTTACATTTATCAACCAATAGTTTGTTTCGGTCGGCAATGCGTCCGTATTGTTGCCGTTCATCGGGCGTAAGGTTTACGCTCTTGTCTTTCATCACTTGTTCAATGGTTGCAAGTGCATCGTTAATCTTCTTCAGCTCTTCGGAAGAAAATTCTACTGAAATTACATTGTCTAAAGCCATAATGTTATTGTTTTGAAGTTATTTATTTCACTTTAATCAGATAATTAACCGTATGATAATTTATTTTGTAAGGTTTTCCGTTGTGGTTGCCTTCCTCTTTGTTTGACCACGAAAACTCCAGCAAATAATTTCCTTTCCAAAGCGGATTGAATTTTATTCTGCCGTTGCTGTCGCTGCGGTATGCCATCGCCCAGCCGTTTTGGGAAGTGATGCTAACACGTTCTTTCGCAGCAACATTGCCTTCTTTCAGCATTTTAAAAGTTTTGCTGCCGTTTACTTTCACTGCTGAAGTATCAAACGAAAGCTGCAAAGGCAATTCACCCAAAGTAAGTTCTGAAACTTCTTTCGTGCCAACACTTACAAAAGCTACCGACTGATACGTAATTTTCATTTCTTTAAAGGTATCTTTTACCAAATGCTTCACCGAAAGGGTGTAAACGCCTTTTTCAGCAGGAATAAACGATGCCAAATAATAGCTTTCTTGTTGGCTTTTACTCAAGATTTCTTTCTTTCCCGAAGGATGTATCAACAAGAGTTCCAAATCTTTAATATCCGAAAACCATTTTTCGGTAAAAGTAGGGCTGTCGGGCTCTCCGAAGAAGACCTTAACCTGATGCGGTTTGTTCAATTTTCCACTACTTTCCGTTTCTATCCATACCGTGTGGGCTTGCATCGCTAAGCAACCCATAAAGAACAGCATTATGTTCAAAAGATGTTTTTTCATTGTTATTTAATTTTTGATGATTAACTTTTTTAAAATACAGAAAATGTTAATTTCCCGAAAATAGCTCGCCCGGGTTTTTGCAGAGCGAAATTGTCAAATACCTGTGTGTCAAATATGTTTTTGGCGTTGAATGCCAGTGTCCATTTTTGATTCGGGAAGGTGTAAGTAAGCCCCACATCGTGCAAAGGTTGCGTAGGAATGATGGCTTTGCCTACCGCTCCATATACTTCCCATTCTTTGAAAAACTCGTGCGTATAACCGAAATTATAGTTGATTGCCAATCGTGATTTCTTCTGAATCAAATCATTAAGCAAATATTCGGCATTTACGTTGGCTGTGAAATAGGGCGTGTTACGCAATCGGCTTCGGTAATGGGCGTATTTCAAGCCTGTGTCAGGGTCGTGTTCCAAATTAAAGAGTGCATTTGTATAAGAAACATTCGCATTGATGAAAAGACGCTTATTCCAATTGTAACGCAGTTCGGCATCTGCTCCTTTGCTGATAACTTTTCCTAAGTTTTCAAATCGGAAGAAATCATCATTCGTACGAGGCACTCCACGCAGAATCATATCCCGTATGTCCCGTATAAAAAGGTTTATTTCTCCTCCTATTTCGTGTTTGCCAAAAATGAAAGCATTTAAGGTAAGCCCCAAATTGGCATTGTTGCTGTATTCGGGTTTTAATGAAAGATTGGTAGTAACGCCTTCGCTGGTATTTCCTAAAAGTTCGGTGCTTCCGGGCAGGCGTATGGCTTTTTCCACAGAAGCTGAAACCATTATTTTAGGAGTTATGGCATATGAAAGAGACATTCCGTAGCCTTTATCATTTATTTTTCGGTCGTGTACGATAACCTTCTCATCAACAGTTCCGTTAGGTCTTCGAACTACATCATATTCGGTCAAATATACTTTCTGCCGATATAATTTATAGAATAGTGATGCTTTTAGTTTATTGCTGAATAAATTCAAATCGTAATTAAAACCGATGAT
Organism: Capnocytophaga felis; assembly: GCF_009684755.1. Lineage (GTDB taxonomy): Bacteria > Bacteroidota > Bacteroidia > Flavobacteriales > Flavobacteriaceae > Capnocytophaga > Capnocytophaga felis. Next base: position 138,627 of record NZ_BLBC01000008.1, on the reverse strand, counting down.
TTGCTTGTTGTACTTGCGTTGATCAAGCCTATTGCGAATATGCTGAGGTAAGGTCGGGTCATCAATATCACGGGTAAAAGCTCCTAAAAAATAGCTCACCCCAACAGCGTGATTTCTGGTGATGTGATAATGAACGTTAGAACGATTGGCAAGATTACGCTCATCGTTCATTGCCAAGGTGGGGGCTCCTGCTTCGGCTCCTTGTTGCCAAGTAAGCTCTTTCCCGTTACGCCCGATGGCTCTTTTGCCTTCCCAAGTGTATATATAAGGAACTGTGTCAATTACTTGTCTGTTGGTTTTGGAATAGGTAGTAAATGTGCTTACGTCCAATCCTTTGAAAAACAAATCGTTTTTCTTGTACTGCAAACTTGCCATACGGCTATTGTACTCGGTTCGGCGATTACCGTAAACCACTTGCATTGTGGCTCCTGTTTGTATGTCTTTCTCTGTTTCAGAAAACATAAACCCAAGCAGGAATTCATCTGCCCACTTTTTACGCGTGAAACCAAAGTTCGACTTAATCCCTGACGAATAATATTTATCGTGAAAACGCTTGGCTTTTACGTGCGTATATTCGCCCGTAGTGTTGTCGGTAACATAAATGGTTTCGCCCCATACTTTGTAATTGTTATCCGTATAATTATAAAAGGAAGACAAATTAGCCGTAAAGCCCGATTTTTTATCGCGATATGTTCCGTTTAAGTCCCATTGATGCGTATTGAACGACCCGTAGGAGTACGACGTGGTAAGCGAATTGCTCATTTCTTTCTTTAAAACCACGTTGATTCCTCCGCCCAAGGCATCTTCCGAAAGCTCTGCAGGAAGCACTCCTTTGTAAACCTCAATGCGTTCAATCATTGATGGCGGAATGCTACTGAGTGAAAACGAACGCCCGTAATTGCGTATGGGGATTCCGTCAATGAAAATCCGTACCGAATTGCCCGTAAGTCCGTTCAGGTTGAAGGAAATATCCGAACCCATCCCCGCCGACTGACGTATTTTCACCCCCGCCGAACGCCCCAAAAGTTCCGTAGTTTGGATGTTCTGTAAAATGGCTTCTTTAGTGCTGATAACATTCATCGCATAGCCTTGTTCTTTGGCTTGCCTGCCCTTACTGCTACCCGAAACGGCAACCTCGCCAAGCGAAATTCCTTGGTTGTTATTGAGCCTTATGGTAATTTGTTGATTGCTCTTTGTGAAATGCACCTTAACCTTAACACTTTCATTACCAAAGGTTTTAACTTCAATTTCATAATGTTTCCCAATGGGTAAATGTTCTATTTTGAAGAATCCTTCCTCATCGGTTTGGGTGTATCTGTTCACACTTTTGATAAATACCGTAACCATATCGGCGGGCGTTCCGTCAGTGTAAATCACTTTACCCGAAAGCGTTCCCTTGCGAGGTGGCGGCTGTTGAGCGTACAAATCCGCGAAAGAAAATCCAAAACAGAACAATAAAAGTATTAAGAAGCGTGCTTTAATGTTTTTCATAGTTAGTGTTTATACTATAATTATTTTTTTGTGCTTATGTAAACATCCATAATAGCATCTATTTGTTCCTTGGTTTTGTATTTTTCTTCATTAAAAAGATGTTCGTGCAATGCCTTGCCATCAACTTTTTCTTCCACTTTAAGATTTCCTTTTTGAGCGAAAGCAGCATCCCAATGGTTGCGAACCAAAGCCCATTTTTCTTTGTTTTTCTGCCAGAATTCCTGAGCTGCTTTGCATTTTTCGTCAGCTACTTTTTTGTAAGTATTGTAGCCTCGCTCCTGTGCAATTACCAAATCATCTTTGCCATCACGACGTAAAACCTTATCATTGTCTTGCACGTGCAACCAGCCATAATTGGTGATTTCGTGTCGGTTACGTCTTAAAAGTATGTTGTAATCACTTCGGATTTCTTGTTCGCGTCGTGGCATAGGAGCAGCTGCTTCGCTCTCCCAGAAACTTTTTCCGTCCACGTGAACCCAAGTAGCAGTTTGTTCGTAACGAGGGCTGTCATCTACTTGATATACTTTTTGTGTCCATTGCCCTTTCACCGCCGATTTGGGCAAAGAATAACTGCTCCACTCATTGTCTTTTTGATATTTTAAAAGGTCGGTATTTTCATAAATCCAATCTTGTCGCCAATGCTTGATAACGTGTTGTTTATCTCTTTTCCCAACCACGAGCAAATGTTGCAAAACGAGCTTCTTTTTGCTATCTTCAATAAGTTCTACCCATTCCAATGCTTTGGAACGACTTGATTTTGAAGGCACATACGTAGAATCCGCACCATACTGAAAAGTTTCCGCATAACGGAAAGTTACCTCATAACAGCCACACATATTTTTTATGGCTTCAACATCTTTTTTGTTTTGGGCATTCATCCCTACTGAAAAAAGAGAAACTAAACACGAAACGACAAATATCTTTTTCATATCTTATAAATATTTTAGAATAAATCTCGGCAAATATAGTATTTTATTTTTATTTAGAATATTTTTAAATAATGATTTTAGGAAAAGTACTACTTTTCGGCTATTATATTTCTATTTATAACAAAAAATAAACTATAAAACAACAAGATACACTCAGGATTAATCAACACAAACCAAAATAAAACTTAAACAGAACATTCTTGTTTAACATTTATTTAACCAGTCATTTTGAATTAAACCCATAACTTTGCGGAATTATTAATTAATAAACTCTATGTACTTATGAAGAAAATTATATTAAATGCATTGGTAATTTCCACTCTTACATTGGCAAGTTGTAACAACACAAACACGCAACAAAAAGCCGAAATGACTACTGAAACCGAGCAGATGCAAATGGAAACTGAAAAAGTTCAGAAAGAAGAAGCAAAATTTGCTTACACAGTAGCTCCTACATCTGTTATTGAGTGGGTTGGTACAAAACCAACAGGAAAACACAACGGAACCGTGAATGTTACTGAAGGCGGAGTAAACACTGACAACCAAACAATTACAAGTGGTAAATTCATTATTGATATGAATACAATCACTGTTTCGGATTTGGCAGCCGGTGACGGAAAAGAAGACTTGGAAGAACACTTAAAAGGAACAGGAAAAGAAGAAGCTGAAGACCATTTCTTCAATGTTAAAAAATTCCCTACGGCTACGTTTGAACTTAAATCTTTTGACGGCACAAACATTGTAGGTGATTTGACAATCAAAGGAATTACAAAAGAAGTTTCCTTCCCTGCCACAGTTACTGTTACAGATACAGAAGTAAATATTGAATCAAAAGCTTTCAAAATCAACCGTGTAGATTTTGGTGTAAATTACGCTTCAAAATCAGTTTTTGGTGATTTGAAAGACAAATTCATCAATGATGAAATGGAGCTTGTTGTTAAAGCAAAAGCTACAAAATAATCATCAACCGAAAAAACGGTAATCACTTTGGTTAGCAAATAGCGAAAAGAACTCGCTATATGCTAACCATTTACATACCAACCAATCCGTTATAACTTACAATGGAAACAACATCTATTATCATCATTATCACTACGTTAGTTCTGTCAGCCTTCTTTTCAGGATTTGAAATTGCGTATGTATCTTCCAATAAAGTGCACATTGAAATCCAGAAAAAACAAGGAGGTTTTATGGCTAATATTTTAACAAAAATCACCCGGAAACCTTCAAAACTTATCGCTACTGTTCTGGTAGGGAATAACATAGCATTAGTTATATACGGTTTTGAAATGGGAAAAGTGATGACAGAGATGTTACCTCCCTTTTTTCAAAATGTTTTATGGCATACCGTAATTTCTACGCTGATAATACTCATCACTGCGGAGTTTATGCCAAAGGTGTTCTTTCAAATTTATGCCAATCAAGTTCTTAAAATTTTGGCTGTTCCTGCGTACTTTTTCTATTGGCTATTCTCACCTATTTCCAATTTCATCATTTGGATTTCCGACTTTATCCTGAAAGTTTTCTTTAAAACCGAAGGCGATTCTGTTCCGCTGTCATTCACAAAAGTGGAATTAGGAGATTATATTTCCGAACAAATGGAAAATGCCTCAAAGAAAGAAGAAGTTGACGCAGAGATACAAATTTTTCAAAATGCATTGGAATTTTCCGGCGTAAAGGCTCGTGAAATTATGGTTCCGCGAACTGAAATCATCGCTGTGGATATTAATGAAAAACCGGAAGATTTAATTCACTCCTTTGTTTCATCAGGATTTTCTAAAATACTGGTTTACAAAGAAAATATTGATGATATTGTGGGATATGTACACACTTTTGATATGTTCAAAAAACCGAAAGACATCAAAAGTATTTTAATGCCCATTCCTTACATTCCTGAAACGATGCTCATTCACGAAGTGCTTAATATGCTTACCCGAAAACGCAAAAGTATGGCTGTGGTTTTGGACGAATACGGCGGAACATCAGGAATGCTGACCTTGGAAGATATCGTTGAAGAGCTTTTTGGCGAAATCGAAGACGAACACGATAAAGATATTTTCTTGGAAGAAAAAATTTCAGATACCGAATATGTCTTTTCAGCACGATTGGAAGTTGATTACATTAACGAGAAATACAACCTCGACCTACCTGAAAGTGAAGATTATGAAACTCTTGGCGGACTAATCGTAGCTTTTAACGAGGGTATTCCGTCTGAAGGAGAAACGGTATCAATGCCTCCTTTCGATTTTTACATAGAAGAAAGCTCCGAAACAAAAATACAAACCGTAAAACTATTTGTAATCAACAGTTAATATTTTTCTTTGACTTTGTACCTTCTTTAAACTTGCTTTTTGCCACTAATAGGCAACTATTTTCTTGTATAAAATGGCAAAAATTCACAATTCGGGCTTCAAAACTTTGATAGTTTTCCAATTGCGTACGCTTAAGAACGATTAAATCCGCTTTAAATCAAATCTATTTCCCAAAAAATCCTTATTTTTGCGGTTCAAAAAATAGATTAATTATATGCAACTATCAGAACAAGAGATAATTCGTAGAGAGAAACTCCATAAATTAAGAGCAATGGGCATCAATCCGTATCCGGCGGAATTGTTCCCTGTAAATACCACTTCAAAAGAGGTCGAAAGCCAGTTCGAGGAAGGCAAAAGCGTGATTTTAGCAGGTAGGCTGATGTCTGTTCGCATTCAAGGAAAGGCTTCATTTGCTTCGTTGCAAGATAGTCAGGGGCGTGTACAACTTTACATCAACCGTGACGAAATTTGCCCCGACGAGGACAAAACTCTTTATAATGAGGTCTTTAAAAAATTGCTCGATTTGGGTGATTTCATCGGTGTAGAAGGCGAACTTTTCACTACACAGGTGGGCGAAAAATCCGTACGCGTGAAGAAAATCAAACTACTTAGCAAAGTACTTCGTCCGTTGCCACTTCCTAAAACCGATGCCGACGGAAATGTATTCGATGCCTTCACCGATCCTGAACTTCGCTACCGTATGCGTTACGTGGACTTGGTAGTAAACCCACAAGTGAAGGAAGTTTTCATCAAACGAACCAAACTTTTCAATGCAATGCGTCAGTTTTTTAACGACCGCGGCTATATGGAAGTTGAAACTCCTGTATTGCAATCTATTCCGGGCGGGGCAGCAGCACGTCCGTTCATAACGCACCACAATTCGTTGGATATTCCGCTTTATATGCGAATTGCCAATGAGTTGTACCTCAAAAGACTTATCGTAGGCGGATTTGATGGCGTGTACGAGTTCTCTAAAAACTTCCGAAACGAAGGAATGGACAGAACGCACAACCCTGAATTTACCGCAATGGAAATTTATGTGGCGTACAAGGATTACCATTGGATGATGGCATTTACCGAACAGCTCTTGGAACATTGTGCCATCGCGGTAAATGGCTCAACCAAAGCAACTTTCGGCAAGAACGAAATCGACTTTAAGGCACCTTATCCGCGCGTTACGATGACCGAAGCCATCAAAAAATTCACAGGATTTGACATCACGGGAAAAACCGAAAAAGAATTGTTCGATTTTGCCAAATCCATCGGAATTGAAGTTGATGATACGATGGGCAAAGGCAAGCTGATTGATGAAATTTTCGGTGAGAAATGCGAAGGAAATTTCATTCAGCCGACTTTCATTACCGATTACCCGAAAGAAATGTCGCCACTGACCAAAGAACACCGTTCAAACCCCGAGCTTACCGAGCGTTTCGAGCTAATGGTTTGCGGAAAAGAGATTGCCAACGCCTATTCCGAGCTGAACGACCCTATCGACCAACGCGAACGCTTCGAAGCACAGATGGCACTTTCCGAAAGAGGCGATGATGAGGCTATGTTCATCGACCAAGACTTTTTGCGAGCGTTGGAATTTGGTATGCCGCCTACATCAGGACTCGGTATCGGAATGGACAGACTTATTATGTTCCTAACGGGTAACGAAAGCATACAAGAAGTACTTTTCTTCCCGCAAATGAAGCCTGAGGCGAAAGCCTCACAGACAATAGAATTAAACGAAGACGAGAAAATGGTGTTTGAAATTCTGCAAAAAGCCGAAACACTTCCGTTGGACGAGCTAAAAACACAATCGGGGTTGTCCAACAAAAAATGGGATAAAGCCATAAAAGGACTAACCGGCAAAAAAGTAGCTTCCGTCGAGAAAGAAGGAGATAATTTATTGGTGAAATTAGCATAATGTAGGGTCGTATTGCATACGCCCCCATAAAAAATATCAATGTAAGGGCGAAAGATATTTCGCCCTTTATTTTTAGCAGTTTATTTGATATTATATTAAGTATTAAGTAGTTAAAACCGCCTCAAAAGCTGATAAAAACTATCTTTTAGATAACTATAACCCGCTTTTAGACACTAAAAAACACTTCAAAGCAGGTTTTTACTATCTTTTTCTTAATTAAAACCACCTCAAAGCTGGTAAAAACTACCTTTTAGATAATTATAACCTGCTTTTAGATACTAAAAAGTACCTCGAAGCGGGTTTTTACTATCTTTTTCTTAATTAAAATCATCTTAAAGCGGGTAAAAACTACCTTTTAGATAATTACAACCTGCTTTTCTCTTAATTAAAATATGTTTCAGGTTCATAGCTAATAAAAATCAGAAAATAGCAATATAAATAAGACTATCTGCCTGCTTCTCTCCAATAGCAAAAAGCAAATTTATTTAACATTTAGTTGACTATAAGTAAGAATATTTCTCTTACCTTTGCCCTGTTAATTTTAAAATCATACACATAATGAAAAGATGTATTCTATCTTTATTTGCATTGTCTTTAATTGTAAGTTGTAGCAAAGACAATACCGATGGAGGGCAACCTATTGAGGAAACAGTAGTACTTCCTAAAAAGGTTGTGGAGCATTACACTCGCATCAACCGTGAGAATGGAGTAGAGAGTGAGATACCATACGTTCAGGAGGAAAATTACGAAATAGTAAATAACAAAGTTCTTAGTGCTACTTTTAATTTATTTGAAAATAAAGTACAGATAGCATCTTCAAAGTTTACTACTACGTATGAAAATAATCTACCTAAAACTTCAACAACGATAGATTTGCTTAAAAAGAAAGAAAAAGAAACGAGTACTCTTAAATATGCAAATGGAAAATTAATTGAAGAAGTGCAAGAGCAACAAACAGATAATGCTAAGATTGTTAATACTACTCTTTACAAATATTCAGGTGATAAATTAGTTGAAATACAGAATACAAGAAGTGATAGCGGTCTTAAACTTCCCCAAAAAATTACTTTTACATACCCTTCTGCCACCGAAATTAAAAAAGTTGAGGCATCATCTTACATTTCGGGTGATAAAGAAATACCACAAACTAACACGACAACCTATACACTTGATGCAGAAAAGCGAGTTGTGAAATCTGTGGAAGAAAGTGATGATAGTACAATAGTTGAGGAGTATCAATATGACAATAAAAACAATTATAGACTTCGTCCGATAACTTTTGTAGTACATCCGGACTATTTTATTAATGAAAAGTTTATGAAAAACAACTTATTATCTAAAAAAAGAACCTACACAGATAAACAAAACTCTCAGCATAATGAAACAGAAACTACCACTTATACCTATCAGTACAACGATAAGGACTATCCGACAAGAATAGAGGAGGTTTACAAGAGTAGCCGTGAAACAAACTCCAAGACAAAAACAACAGAAATTACTTACTAATACAATTTTGATAAAACCACTTCATTACGAAGTGGTTTTTTGTATCTTTGCGGTCATAATTTTTCTTTTTCAAAACGAATAAAATGCAACAATACCACAATTTATTACAACATATTTTAGAAAACGGACATAAGAAAGAAGACCGCACCGGAACAGGCACCATAAGTGTATTCGGGTATCAAATGCGGTTCGATTTAAGTCAAGGATTTCCCGTTGTTACCACCAAAAAACTACATTTAAAGTCCATTATTCACGAGCTGCTTTGGTTTTTAAAAGGTGATACCAATATTAAGTATCTGACCGATAACGGCGTTCGTATTTGGAATGAGTGGGCGAATGAAAATGGTGATTTAGGTCCTATTTATGGGCATCAATGGCGAAATTGGAACAGTGAAGGCATCGACCAGATTAAGGAAATTATCGAAACATTACAAAAAAATCCGGACAGTCGCCGTATGTTAGTTTCAGCTTGGAATCCTTCAGTGTTGCCGGATACTTCAAAGTCATTCTCTGAAAATGTAGCCAACGGAAAAGCAGCTTTGCCTCCTTGTCACGCCTTTTTTCAGTTCTATGTGGCTGACGGAAAGTTATCGTGTCAGCTTTATCAACGCAGTGCCGATGTTTTCTTGGGCGTACCTTTCAATATTGCTTCCTATGCCCTATTAACAATGATGCTTGCTCAAGTTTGCGGACTTCAAGCGGGAGATTTTGTGCATACATTCGGTGATGTTCACATTTATAACAATCATCTTGAGCAGGTGAATTTACAACTAAGCCGCGAGCCACGTCCTCTTCCCTTAATGAAACTAAACCCAGAGGTGACCGACTTATTTTCTTTCAAATATGAAGACTTTACTTTGGAAGGTTACGACCCTTATCCTGCCATTAAAGGAGAAGTTTCTATCTAAAAGCGAGTTAATTTCAGCCAAAAGCAGATTATTTGAATTCTTAAAACATATATTAATCGTAAGAATTTTTCTGCAACACAATAAAAGAAAAAATGTATCGAGAAGCAATAACAATCTTTCCCGATACATTTTTTTATTCTATTTCTGTGAATCGCTAAAAGTACCAATTAGCAACTATTATAGCGTAAACACTTGGAAATAAATCCCTTTTTCCGTGTTTTATATCGATTTTTCTATAAATCAAACCCGATATCTTTTCGGAAATACATCTTATCGAAGTGAATTTTTCCGATATTCTCGTATGATTTCTGCAAGGCTTGCTTAAAATCCTCCCCGAAAGAAGTAACGGCAAGCACTCGTCCGCCCGAGGTTTGCAACTCGTCATCTTTTAAGGTTGTTCCTGCGTGAAAAACGATGCTTCCTGATACATTTTCTATTCCGGAAATTCGTTTTCCTTTCTCGTAATCTTCCGGATAACCTCCCGAAACCATCATCACGGTGGTTGCACTTTGCGGTGTGATGGCAAGAGAAACCGAATCCAGGGTTTGTGTATCTAATGTTTTAAAAATAGGGATTAAATCGCTTTCAATGCGAGGCAGAACTACCTCCGTTTCAGGGTCACCCATACGCACGTTATATTCAATCACGTAAGGTTCGCCTTTAACTTTAATAAGCCCGATGAAAACAAATCCTTTGTAATCAATATTATCCTTTTGAAGCCCTAAAATGGTTGGTTTTACGATACGAGTTTCTATTTTTTCCATAAAATCCGCATCAGCGAAAGGCACCGGGGACACTGCTCCCATTCCGCCCGTGTTTAAGCCTTGGTCATTCTCACCGATACGTTTATAATCTTTGGCTGTAGGTAGTAATTTGTAATTTTTGCCATCGGTAAGCACAAAACAACTTAGTTCTATTCCATCTAAGAACTCCTCAATAACAACCTTTTGGCTTGCATTCCCGAACTTCTCGTTGAGTAACATATTTTTAAGTTCGGTTTTGGCTTCGTTCAAATCATTAATAATCAAAACTCCCTTGCCCGCTGCCAATCCGTCGGCTTTTAAAACATAAGGAGGTTGCATTGATTCCAAAAATTTGCATCCTTGTTCTACGGTTTCTTTGGTAAAACTTTCGTACTTAGCCGTTGGGATATTGTGGCGTTGCATAAATTGTTTGGCGAATTCCTTACTTCCTTCCAATTTGGCACCTTCGCGTGATGGCCCCACCACTTGAACGTGTTGCAATTGTGTATCTGCCTTGAAAAAATCGTAAACTCCTTGTACCAGAGGGGCTTCAGGACCTACTACAACCATTTCGATATGCTTATCCAACACTATTTGTTTCACTGCTTGAAAATCAGTGGGATTTATGTTTATATTGGTTGCTACCTGATGCGTTCCGCCATTTCCGGGGGCTACATATAGTTTTTCACATTGGTTACTTTGGCTGATTTTCAAAGCAAAAGCGTGTTCACGTCCGCCCGAACCTAAAATTAATATGTTCATAATATTCTTTTATTAAGAGATTAATGGTTGAAAAAATATACAAATTTGAAATAATTAAAAAGAAACTAATTTTTATCCTCTATTTTACAAATCGGAATAGGATTCATTTTGTGTTGATTGATTTTATTCAAGCGTTTATAAATTTGAAACACTTCCTTTTCACGCCCCGAGAAGTCATCGGCTTGTTTTCCCTTCTCATCTTGCAACATAGCCCATTCCAGTTCGTCATACGAGGCTTTTAGCTGGTCTTCATCGCTTCGGTCATCACCAAAAAGCCCGTCCGAAGGTTTTGCGTTCAGGATAGATTCAGGAATTTTCAAATGTTTTCCTAAAAGATATACTTCGCTTTTCATTAAATCGGCAATTGGGCTGACATCTACGCCTCCATCGCCATATTTAGTAAAAAATCCGACCCCGAAATCTTCTATCTTATTACCTGTTCCCACTACGATATATCCTTCTAAACCAGCGAAATAATAAAGAGTTGTCATTCGCAATCTTGCTCGGGTGTTTGCCAAAGCCATTTCATACGTGGGCTTATCTGTTTCCGGAATTTGACTCACAAATTGGTCAAAAACGGGAGTTAAATCTACCTCAAGGCTGGAAACATTGGTGTAGTTTTTCTTTAAAAAATCGATATGTTCCTTAGCTCTCGACACGTGGCTTTCTGCTTGATGTATGGGAAGCTCAAGACAAAGCGTGGGCAAGCCCGTTTTGGCACAAAGTGTGGAAACTACCGCCGAATCCACTCCTCCTGAAATCCCGATAACGAGTCCTTTCACTCGGGAGCTTTCAACATAGTTCTGTAACCATTGTACAATGTGTTTTGATACTTTTTCTGCGTTCATTATTATCTATTAAGGTAAAAATTCCCTTTCGGAAAGGTCAAAAGTACGAAATCTTTTTGGTATCACAAGCCCATAGCGGAAACATCAAAACAATAAATTCTGTTTTTATCATTGAATTTTATCTCATTTGTAAATTTTATTTTCCTTATTTCAAAAATAAAGTATATTTTTGTTAGCAAATTATATCTTTTAGATTATGAAAAGAACCTTTTTACTATTTATTTTATTTTCGATGCAGGTTTTTGCACAACAGACTTCTTTTATTTCAGAAAATGTTGAGATTAATTCACTTTTAAGCGGAACTTTATACACCCCCAACACATCTCAGCCAACAGATTTGGTTATTTTAATTGCCGGTTCGGGACCTACTGACCGCGACGGAAATCAACCACTTATGAAAAACAACTCACTTAAGTTCTTGGCTCAGGAATTGGCTAAAAATGAGATTTCTGTTTTCAGTTATGACAAGCGTATTTTCGGGCTAATGAAGCAAAATAACCTCAAGGAAGAGGAACTGTCTTTCAATGACTTTATTGAAGATGCCGTTTTGGTTGCCGAATTTTTCCTGAAGAAGAAAAAATACAAATCCGTGACCATTGCCGGGCATTCCGAAGGCTCGCTTGTTGGGATGGTGGCTTCGCAAAAGGCAAATGTTAATAAATTTATTTCCATCGCCGGAGCCGGAAGCTCAATCGACAAAGTTATTGAACATCAAATGGAAACAAACGCTCCATTGCTGCTCAAGCAAAGTCAAGAAATTCTTTCCGAACTCAAAAAAGGAAATGTTGTGGAGGTGCAAAACCCTATGTTACAAGCTGTTTTCAGAAAAAGCGTTCAGCCATATATGATTTCGTGGCTGAAGTACGACCCAAAAACTGAGCTTCAAAAGCTTAAAATGCCCGTACTCATAGTAAACGGAACTTCTGACTTGCAAGTACCTGTTTCCGAGGAAGAAATACTAAAAGAAGCATCACCCAACGCTAAATTCTGCATCATTGAAGAAATGAATCACGTGCTGAAAACGGTAACCAACAGCGTTGAAAATATGCAATCTTACGCAAATCCTGATTTACCTATTAATGCAAAATTAGTGGAAGAAATCGTAAATTTCATAAAGGAATAATTAAAAAGGTTGGATTCCATTCTTCTTAAATTGAATTGCTTTGTAAAATATGCTATCTTTGTGCCAAAGAGTTGCAAAAAAGCGATAGAACTCGCATTAATTTAATTATCAACAAATTGTAAATCAATATTATCCGATATGTCAATTCATAATTCCTTAAAAACCAATCTGCCTGTTATCACGCCAGAGAATTCTGTTTGTGAAGCCGTGGAATTGCTAAAATCTCAACATTTGTCGCATTTACCCATATTTAATATGGGAAATATGATTGGGATGCTTCCTCGTGAGGTTGTGCTTTCTGCTTCAGACAACAACAAACTTACTGATTTTCTGTACGATATGGATATATTTTTCGCCAAGAAAGATGCTCGTTGGGAAGAAGTAATGGAGATTTTTGTAAAATACGATAGCAATATCGTTCCGGTTTTGGATGAAGAAAATCAATATTTAGGTTATTATCAATTAGTTGACTTTATTCACTTATTTTCAGAAACTCCTTTTTTGAGAGAAATTGGCAGTTTTATCGTTTTGGAAAAAAATCAGGAAGAATATTCTTTCAGTGAAATTTCGCAAATTGTAGAATCAAACCAAGCTAAAATTTTGGGAATATTTATTTCCGATGCTTCCAACGGGAAAGTACATATAACGCTGAAAATCATTGCCAATTCACTTACGGAAATTCTGCAAACGTTTCGCCGTTACAAGTATGCCATATTGGTTGAAAAAGAAGATGATTTTTACTTGCAAGAATTGAAAGAAAAATCGGATTATTTTGATAAATATTTGAACATATAACTAAAAACTACTGACGCACAGCACCAAAATGAAAATAGCAATTTACGCACAGCAGTATTCTGAAAATTACAAAAAAGTATTTGAAGATTTGTTCGCTCACATTGAGCCTTCAGACGTTGTTTATGTGGAACAAAAACTTTTTGAAGATTTAAAACGAGAAGCAATTCTGAGCAACGAATGCAAGTCATTTACCTGTTTTTCAGACCTTGACGCTTCTTTTGATGTAATGCTGACTATTGGTGGCGACGGAACTATTTTGCGAGCGATTACCTTCGTTCGAAATCTGAACATTCCCATTTTAGGAATCAATGTTGGGCGACTCGGATTTTTAGCAACAGCTCAAAAAGATGAAATTGAGAATGTATTTTCCGCTTTGCGTACAAAAAACTATAAAATCACAGAACGTTCTGTTATTGAAGCTATTGTGAGTAGCGACGGAAAGCCCGTAAGTGAGATTAACTTTGCTCTAAACGAAATCACCGTAACCCGAAAGAATACAGCCTCGATGATTACCATCAATACGGAACTCAATGGGGAATTTCTGACCTCGTATTGGGCAGATGGTTTGATTATATCAACTCCCACTGGTTCAACAGGTTACTCATTAAGCTGCGGAGGACCCGTAATCATCCCGAATGCAAAAAATTTTGTGATTACCCCCATCGCTCCGCACAATCTGAATGCACGTCCGCTGGTCATTCCTGACGATACGGAAATTAAGCTAACTATTTCAGGACGAGAAAAAAAGTATTTGATTTCGTTTGACTCTCGCATTGAAACGCTCCTCAACAAAGTTTCTGTAACAATTCGCAAGGCTGATTTTTCCATTAAAATGATTCGATTAGAAGGAGAAAGTTTCATCAACACTCTCAGAAACAAACTTTTATGGGGAGAAGATAACCGAAATAAAAATAATTAACTATATATTTATTGTATAAAATATGTTCGAAAAACTAAAAAAACGTTGGAATGTTACCTCAAACACACAAGTTTGGCTCATTTTGATTACTTTTACAATTACAGGTTCGCTCTCTGCCAAAGTTTCACGTCCTTTTTGTGATTACATTGGTTTGGATTTTAACGACTTAAATCCTGTTTTGGCTTGGATTTTACGACTAATTATCATATTGCCCATATATCAAATTATTCTATTAATTGTGGGAACACTTTTAGGACAATTCCGATTTTTTTTGGAGTTCGAAAAGAAAATGCTCGGAATCAAAAAACGAAAAGTTGAACCCATATCCACAACAGAAAATGAAAAAATGTCAAATCAAAAATATTAATATCCAATGAAAAAACATCTATCACTTTTATTAGCACTGACTTCCCTCATCGTACTGGGGCAAGAAAAGAAAATTTCTATTCAAGATGCCGTTTATGGTTATGTAATTGACAACAATTCACCAGAAGGATATTCTCTTCTTTATCCGGAAGACTACAATTCCTTACAATGGATTAACGGAACAAACAATTACATCTATAACAATGGTTCGTCATTTGAAATTGTTTCAGCTAACGGACAAAAAATAAAATCCATCTCTAAAGCAGATATGGCGAGCGTATATTCAAAATTAAGATATCTCCCATCAATCACATATATTAACCAGAAAGAACTTATTTTTGAATTAGATAATGCCTTTCAAGTTTATGACTATTTGAATAACAGCAGCTTATCATCTATCCCTTTAGCTTCCGGAGCAGAAAATAAAGACTTCAACAAACATCAAAAAGCCATTGCCTACACAATTGGAAACAATCTTTTTGTAGCGATTTCGGGGAATGAAAAAATAGCAGTTACAAACAATTTTGACAAAAATATTGTGTCAGGGCAAGCTATCCACCGCAGCGAATTCGGCATTAAAAAGGGAACTTTTTGGTCTCCTAAAGGAAATTTGTTAGCTTTTTATCAAAAAAATGAAAGCAATGTTACGGATTATCCGTTGGTGGACATCAACACTGTTCCTGCAAGTTCAAAACTCATAAAATATCCGATGGCCGGACAAAAAAGCGAGCAGGCTGCTATCGGTATTTTTGATGTTAAAACACAAAAAACCATATATTTAGATATTGACACTACTGATGAGCATTATCTTACAAATCTTTCGTGGTCGCCTGATGAAAAATACATTTTGGTAGCAGAAATCAATCGTGATCAAAACCACTATTGGTTAAACAGATATGATGCTTCCACAGGAAAAAAAGTGAACACACTTTTTGAAGAAAAAAATAGCAAATGGGTTGAACCTGAATATCCTGCAACTTTCTTGCCTAACAAAAATGACGAATTTTTGTGGATGAGCGAACGAAATGGATTTATGAATATCTATCATTATAATCTCAACGGAAAATTAATCAAACAAATAACTGATTTTAAATGGGTTGTGCAAAATATTTTAGGATTTGACCCAAAAGGAAAATTTGTTTTTATCTCAGGAACAGGCAAAGACCCACGTGAGAAACATACTTACAAAATAGAATTAAAAAATCCGAAGAAAATTACAGCTTTAACCAAAATTGCAGGAACACACAAAACGCAATTAAGTACAGATGCCAAATTTTTGATAGATTCATACAGCAGCGTTTCAATCCCGCAAAATATTGATATAATAAACACAGAATCAGGAGTAAATAATAATATTTTAACAGCAAAAAATCCGCTTGAAAACCTTGCCATAGGCACCACCGAACTTTTGGAAATAAAAGCTGATGACGGAACTCCGCTATACGGAAAAATACACAAGCCTAAGAATTTTAATCCGTCAAAAAAATATCCGGTTTTAGTGTACGTTTACGGAGGACCTCACGCTCAAATGGTTACTAATTCTTGGCTTGCTGATTCTTACCTTTGGATGCCTGTTTTTGCTCAGAATGAGGACTATATAGTTTTCACGCTCGATAACCGAGGAAGTGCTAATCGTGGCTTTGCTTTTGAAAGCGTTATCCATCGTCAGTTGGGCGAAATGGAGATAAAAGACCAACTCAGCGGTGTTGAATATCTAAAATCTCTTCCTTATGTTGATAGCTCACGAATTGCCGTTCACGGATGGAGTTTTGGTGGATTTATGGCTTCGAGTTTGATGCTACGTCATCCAAAAGTATTCACTACTTCGGTTGCAGGAGGTGCGGTTACAGATTGGAAATTTTATGAAATAATGTACGGAGAACGCTATATGGACACACCCGAACAAAATCCTGAGGGATAC
This sequence comes from Capnocytophaga felis, assembly GCF_009684755.1. Lineage (GTDB taxonomy): Bacteria > Bacteroidota > Bacteroidia > Flavobacteriales > Flavobacteriaceae > Capnocytophaga > Capnocytophaga felis. The sequence goes on along the minus strand of NZ_BLBC01000008.1, from coordinate 122,092 downwards.
GAAAACAGCCGTGTAGGTAAATATCTCAACAATTTGGAAGGTAAATTACTTTTCATTCACGGAAGCGTTGATGATGTGGTAGTTCCGCAACACGTGCTTTCCATTATGCAAGAATCTATCACGAAGAAAAAATTGGTGGATTTGTCCATCTATCCGATGCACGCACACGGTGTACGAGGTGCTGACCACGCCAATTTAGTACAACGAATTTTAGATTATGTAAAAACAAACAATAAGTAAAAATCACAAAGAGAGAAAAGTAGGAAACTTTCTGTTTTTCTCTCTTCGTTTTAAAAATAAAATCGTGATTCGAAAAAGAACAAAACGTACTTTATTGAAAATCTTCGGGTTATTTTCATCAGTTCGAGGGTACAACATTTTAATGGTTTGTATCGCTCAGTATCTGGCTTCGATTTTTGTTCTTTCAAAAGATACGTCTATCCGAAAAGTATTGCTTGACGATAATCTTTTTATGTTAGTTTTGGCAGGAGCTTTGGCAATAGCCGGAGGATATATCATCAACGGATTCTACGATAAAGAAAAAGACCTTATCAACAAGCCACTTAAATCAATGATTGACCGCTTGGTAGGGCAAAACACCAAACTAACACTTTACTTTCTGCTCAACTTTTTATCTGTAATTGTAGCAAGTTATGTTTCTTTCCGAACTGTAATATTTTTTTCGGGTTACATTTTTGGTATGTGGCTTTACTCGCACCGAATAAAAAAAATTCCCTTTTGGGGGAATTTCACCTCAGCAATTCTGGCAATTGTTCCTTTCTTTGCGGTATTCATTTATTACAAAAATTTTGACGGAGTCATCTTCATTCACGCTCTTTTACTATTCCTTTTGATACTTATCAAAGAATTTATTAAAGATTTGGAGAACTTAAAGGGCGATTTGGCACATAATTACCATACAATTCCGGTAAAATATGGCGAAAAACGAGCTAAAATAGTGATAACTCTCGCTACAATCTGTTGTTTTATTCCTATTTATGTACTAATTATTCATTTTAATGTCGGATATATGTCTTATTATCTGATTTTTTCTCAGAGTATATTACTTTTATCTCTCGTTATTTTATGGAGTGGCAACTCTCAAAATCGTTATATTTTGATTCATAACATTCTGAAATTTGTACTTATTGCGGGGATATTTAGTGTGCTTCTGATTGATTTAAGCTGGATTTCAAAAATAAAAATAGTTATCTGACAGACATTAACTTAGCTACATACTTCCCTATAACATCAAACTCCAAATTCACGACACTTCCTACTTTGATATTTTTAAAATTCGTATGTTCCATCGTGTAAGGAATAATCACCACACTAAACTGATTTTTGGAGGAATCCACAACCGTCAAGCTAACTCCGTTTACCGTAATTGAGCCTTTTTCAATAGTTACATTGCCGCTGTTAGCATCGTATGAAAATGTAAATCGTGTGCTTCCATTTTCATCTTCAATTTTTGTACAAACGCCTGTTTGGTCAACGTGCCCTTGTACAATATGCCCATCAAGACGTGTATTCATAAGCATTCCACGTTCTAAATTTACAATTTCGCCCGCTTGTAAACTTCCGATATTGGTTTTTGCAAGTGTTTCGGCAATGGCAGTTACTTTATATGTATCTTCCTGAATATCAACAACAGTCAAACAAACTCCGTTATGTGCAACACTTTGGTCTATTTTCAATTCCGAAGTAAATTTGCTTTTCACATACAAATGCAAGTTTGATTTATCTTTTTCAACCTTCGTAATTTCACCCAAATCTTCAATTATTCCTGTAAACATTTCTGTAGAATTAAAATTTATAATAAACAAATCGTAAGCTACAAAGATAAAAATAACTTCTCAATATTTTTTGAAAGAAAAGAATTAAATTATTTTTTGCATTTATTTAATTTTTTTCATAAAAATTCTATAAATTTATACTCTGATTTTTAGCACAAAATCAAACTTATTATACACTTACTAATAAATAAACATCACAACCAAAACACAAATATTCTTCACACAAAGCAAATTTGTAATTAATTCAAAAAAGTAGAGATATGGACAGAAAACTATTAGCATTACTTGTACTGATGTTGTGCACATTATCGTTGTCAGCACAAGTAAAAGTAACCGGAAAAGTTACTGATGACACCAACAGTCCGCTGCCTGGTGCCAGCATCGTGGTAAAGGGGACTACGCACGGAGTGAGTGCCGACTTTGACGGAAATTATTCCATTGAAGCCAAACAAGGCGATGTGCTTGAATTCAGCTTCATTGGTTTTCAAACCCAAACCCAAAAAATCACGGGGGGGGGTAAAACACTGATTATCAATGCTATTTTGAAAGAAGATGCTCAACAACTTGATGATGTGGTGGTAGTTGGGTATGGAACTCAGAAAAAAGAAAGCTTAACAGGAGCTTTACAAACCGTTAAAAAGGAAAAGCTGGCAGATGTTACCACACCTTCTGTGGAGAATATGCTTAACGGAAAGGTTTCCGGAGTGTTTGTTGCTCCCGGTTCAGGGCGTCCTGGAGAAACCGGAGCCGTTATCATTCGTGGGAAGTCGACCTTAAACGGAAGCACAGCACCTCTTTGGGTAATTGACGGGGTGATTGTCGGGTCAAGTGCAGGAGCTTTAAATCCTTCTGACATTGAGTCTATGACCATTTTGAAAGACGCTGCTTCTACCGCAATTTATGGTTCACAAGGAGCCAATGGAGTTATCTTGATTACAACCAAAAAAGCTAAGGAAGGGAAATTACAATCGCAAATATCTCTCAGACAAGGAATCAGCTCACTTACAAATGGAAACTTGGAAGTAATGAACGGAGCAGAGTTGTACGATTATTTCAATTCGTTTTCAAACGTTTCAAACATTAAATTCCCTCGTTGGAATCCTGAACTTCGTAATAGCGATTTTGATTGGTGGAAAGAAGCTACTTCAATGGGAATCATACGTGATTATAGTGCTTCTATCAGTGGAGGTTCTGAAATACTTCGTTCGTATTTTTCCTTCGGATTTTATGATGAAAAGGGAGCAGTAAAAGGACTCGATTATACAAAATATGATTTCCGAATAAAAGCAGATTATCAACCTTTTAAATGGCTTACCATAAAACCAAATATTTCCGGTACAGTTCGTACTACTGATGACAAACAACATTCAGTAGGAGCAATGTATTCAAATTTACCTTGGGATAGCCCTTATGACAAAGACGGAAATATTGTACCTCATCGTTCGTCTCTTTGGGTAAATAGCAACTCAACTAACTATTTGTATGATTTACAATGGAATTGGGGAAAAAGCAAACTGTTCCAAGCAATGGGAGGATTGGATTTTGATATCAAGATAAACGATTGGCTTACTTTCTCTTCAGTGAATAATTACAAATATATTGGAAGTTTTTCTACCGGTTATGCTGACCCTCGTTCTGCAGGAGGAGAAAGCGTAAAAGGACGCATATCTGAAAATCAAGATAATATTATACGTCGTTACACAAACCAAATTTTGAAATTTGACAAATCATTCGATAAACACTCAATAAATGCTTTAGTAGCATACGAGTATAATGATTATTGGGGGAAAAAGATTTCCGTAGCAGGCACAGGAATTGTTTCTGGTTTCTCAGTACTTGATATAGTTACTAAACCTGAAAAAACAAAAGGAGGAATTTCCGAATGGGCAGTTCAATCACTTTTATCAAGGGCTGTGTACAGTTACGATAATCGTTATGTTTTGGAAGGTTCTTTACGTCGTGACGGAGCTTCTAACTTTGGTACAAATGCCAAATATGGAACTTTCTATTCAGTAAGCGGAAGTTGGAACATACATCGCGAAAATTGGTTTACTCCAAAATGGATAAGTGCACTTAAACTTCGTGCTTCATACGGAACTGTGGGCAGTCGTCCTAATATTTTATACCCGCAATACGATTTATACGCTGTTTCCACAGGGGCAAGTTACAATCAAACACCTGGTGCTTTGATATCACAGGTAGGAAATAAAGATTTAACTTGGGAAAGTACCGTAACCACAGGCTTGGGATTAGATGTTACATTTTTTGACAGAATATCTTTTACATTTGATTATTACAACAAGGATATTGATAATGTGTTGTATCCTGTTCCGGTTTCAGGGCTTACAGGTGTTACTTCTATATGGCGTAACGTAGCAGCTCTTTCAAATAAAGGATTCGAAGCTACATTAGGAGCTTCAATCATCAAAACCGATGATTTTCAATGGTATTTAGATGTGAACATAGGAAAAAACACCAACGAAGTTAAACGATTGTATGGCGACAAGGAAGAAATTATTATTAGTGATGGTTTGGGAATTGCCGGCTCAACCGATAAAATATTAAAACCAGGATTAGATGCCGACACGTTCTATATGAGGGAATGGGCAGGTGTAGACAAACAAACAGGAGCTCCTCTGTGGTATAAAACCGTAAAAGACGCCAATGGCAATGAAATTCGTGAAACAACTTCTAACTACGCCGAAGCCAATCAAGTAGCTCTTGATAATGCTACTCCCGACTTCTTTGGAGGGTTTGGAACTTCATTAACTTATAAAAATTTCAATTTGAGTGCTAATTTTGGTTTTTCCTATGGAGGGAAAATTTATAACTATTCACGAACAGAATACGACTCTGACGGAGCTTATACTGACAGAAATCAAATGAAACTCAAAAAAGGTTGGTCAAGATGGGAAAAACCTGGCGATGATGCCACACACCCCAAAGCCTTATACGAAAACAAGAGCAATTCAAACAAAGTTTCTTCTCGATTCTTAGAAGATGGTAGTTATCTAAAGCTTCGCTCTCTTTCAATTGGTTACAATCTTGACCTTTCTCAGTATAAATTACCTAAATTGCATTTTTCTCTTACAGGGGAGAATCTTTTCTTTATTTCAGATTACTCAGGTGTTGATCCGGAGATACCAAGTATTGGAGGTAATGCTCTTAATTCTGCAGGGCCATCAATTTATCCGGCAACACGCAAATTTATTTTTGGAATAACTGCTAATTTTTAAAATAAACATTATGAAAAATATAATATACATACTTGTAATAGTTGTTATGGGTCTATCTTCTTGTGACATTGATAGATTTCCTCACGGAAGTATGCCTTCGGAAAAAATAACAGAAGACCCTGATAGTTCACTTGACGGATTGCTTAACGGTTGTTACGCACAAATGAAAGGCTGGTCGGATGTGATGCACCGTTGCGGTGAGTATGCTGGTGATAATATGATGATACGAGGAGCTTCAACCGATTCTTTTTATGAATTTATTTCATATTCACGAACACCAAACAATGGTCGCCTTCAATCATTTTGGGACAGTGGCTATAAAGTTATCGCACAGGCATCGAATATCATCAAGTTAATCCCTGAAGAAACAGCTTCTACGGAAACTAAAAATAAATTAGGAGAATGTTATTTCTTGAGAGGAATGATGTATTTCTACCTTTCAAGAGCTTATGGGCGTCCTTATTTTCAATCGCCTGAAACAAATTTAGGAGTGCCTATTGTTAATGGAACGCCTAAAGATTTGGTTAATTTGACTTTACCTGATCGTTCTTCCGTAAAAGAAACCTATGAGCAAGCCATTAAAGACTTGTTAAAAGCAGAAGAGTTAATCACTCGTCAAAGAGGAAATGCCTATGCTTCAAAAGAAGCGGCTCAGGCTCTTTTATCAAGAGTATATCTTTATATGTCAGGAACTTACAAAACCCCAAACACAAATTATGCTCAACTATCTGTTGATTATGCTACTAAAGTCATTGATTCAGGAAAATACACTTTGCTTGACCGTCAAACTTTTATGAGGTACAATACATTAACACCAGAAAACAACAAAGAATCAATCTTCGTAATTAAGAGAGTTGCGACTGAATTTTCTGGCTACGACCACTACTATGGTATTGGTGGAATGTATGCTAACATCGGCGGAATGGGTTGGGGCGAAATGTATGCCAGTGCCAAGTACATTGACTTGCTCAACGAAACAGGACGTAATGATTGGGCAAAAAACAAAATTGTCGATGCCAGAGCAAGTTTTATTGAACCTCAATATGATGTCCCTAAGGTAAAAATCACTATAAATGGGAAAGAAGAAGTTTTCAAGCAAAAAGTTTTCCGTTTCATTCATAAAACATTCAATAAAGAAAAAGAACAAACAGGATACGGATACATACAAGCTCCTGTTGACTACGATTACGAAAATGACCGCCTAAAAACTCCAACTTGTACCATTAAAACTGGAGATACAACCACTTCATTTACAATTACTGCGGTAAATGCTCAAGAAGGCATTTACAGCATTAATTATAACAACGAAGTTTGCCAAGGAGTTATTGACGACCTAATGAAACTAAATCGTTCTTACCCAATGTTTTACATAGCAAAATGTTCTCGTGAGGGAGAAGATTCACATTTGCATTCACCTGTAATTTCTCGATTAGGAGAAATTTACCTTAACCGAGCTGAGGCTTATGCCAAATTAGGACGTTATGGAGAAGCCCTAACTGACTTAAATACAATTCGTGAACGTTCCATCATAGGTGGAAGTTATCCAATGTTAAATGCTTCAAATGCTAGCGAATTGATAGATAAAGAAAGACAATTAGAATTAGCTTTCCAAGCTGAACGCAGTTACGATGTATTTAGAAACGGAAAATCGCTTACACGTCATTATCCCGGACCTCACGATGCTTTAACTGATATTTCAGCAAGCGATTATCGTGTTGTTTATTACATACCTCAAACAGCAATAAATTCATATCCAGGCACATTGACACAAAATCCAACTAAGTAATTTCTTGTTATAAAAAATAATTTTATACTTTCATAAAGATAAACAGTAGATATACACTCTTCCTACTGTTTATCTTTTTTTATCTGCAATCACAAAAATAAATGCTACCTTTGTAGCTTCATACAAAATAAATATACAAATCAAATAATTATGAATTTTTTAGATTTAGCAAAAAATAGATACACAACAAAGGTTTATCAAGGCAAAAAAATTTCTGAAGAAAAGATAGAAAGTTTGAAAGAAATTTTACGCTTAGCACCATCTTCAATAAATTCACAGCCTTGGCGATTCATTTTTGTATCTGATGAGAAGAAAAAACAAGAATTAGCGAAGTTCTCTTTCTTTAACGAACCAAAAATCAACAATGCAAGCCATTTGGTTGTTTTTTTAGGATTCGATAATCTTGAAAAATTTGAGAGTCAAATCCGGAAGTATTTACTTGAAGGACAAATCAATTATTATTTTCAAAATGTAAAACCTAAAGGTGAAGAAGCCATAAAGAAATGGTTACATCGGCAAGTGTATATTTCGTTGGGTTACTTTTTAAGTGCTTGTGCGTCAATGGATATTGACAGCACTCCGATGGAAGGAATTCAATTAGAGAAATACGATGAAATCTTGAAGCAAGATGGTTATAAAACACTTTTTGCTGTGGCAATCGGTTATCGTGACCCAAATGACAGCAACCAACCCAGTAAAAATCCGAAATCTCGTTTACCTTTGGAGGAAATTGTTTTTGAATTATAAAATCTCAAAATGATAAATAGCAAAAGGCGTTAGAAAAATTCTAACGCCTTTTATTATATTAAAGAAACAAATCTTTTACAACCATTTAACCAAAGCAAAATCCTGACGGTGAGGAAGTAAGTCATTTTTAGGGAAAATTCGTACTGCTAATTGTAACGAACCGGGATAATCCGTAACTACTTCAAGTACATAAACACCTTTATTTCCTTCTTGCGAAACAGCGGTAAATTCTTTCTTATCTACTACTTTTATACGTCCGTCCTTATCTTCCTTGGCAATAACCAATTCCACACCAATATCGCTGACTTTCAACTCTCCGATATCCAAAGTGATTTCTCCTCTATAATTTTTACCAATCGAAATAATTTGTTTGTTTTTATTCGGTGTAATTACTTCAACCACTTTGATATTGTCCCACTCTTGACTTACTTTACGTTTCCAAGCAGAAATCTCTATCGCCGTTGCGTAATTATCTTTTTTCAAACTTGCTGCACGTTCACTCATCGGATAATAATACTGATTTTCGTAATCCGTTAGCATTCTTGTAGTTGTAAAGTTTACAGCTACTTTGGCGATTGTATTTTTAATAAAGGAACACCATCTTTGCGAAATTCCGTCTCTATCTTTTTCATAGAAGGCTGGAGCTATTTCATCTTCAATGATATTGTAAATCGTTTCGGCATCCATTTCATTTTGATACTCTTGATTTTCGTAAGCTCGCTCCATTGGCAACGCCCATCCGGCATCTTCGCGGTAACCTTCTACCCACCATCCGTCGAGTACGCTGAAGTGCATCACACCATTCATTGCAGCCTTTTCACCACTGGTTCCTGAAGCCTCTTGCGGACGTGTAGGCGTATTCATCCATACATCGACACCTTGAACCATATGACGAGCCAATTCCATATCATAATTCGGGATGAAAAGAATTTTCCCTAAGAATTGTGGCAATTTAGATATTTCAACGATGTGTTTTATCAAATCTTGCCCCGCTTTATCGGCCGGATGAGCTTTTCCGGCAAAAATAAACTGTACGGGACGCTCCGGATTATTCACAATTTTATCTAATCGGTCAACATTTGTAAATAGCAAATGTGCTCGCTTGTAAGTTGCAAAACGACGAGCAAAACCAATTGTCAGAATATCCTTACGTAAGTTCTCTTTGATTTCAATTAGCTGTTTTGGAGAGAAATACGGCGTGTTTTTTTCTAAACGTAATTTCTGTTCCACACGTCTTAGAAGTTTGGCACGCAATTCGGTTTTTACTTCCCAAATGCGTTTATCGGAAACCTTATAGATTCCCTCAAAGCTTTTCGGGTCATAAGTATGTGTTTTGAAATCTTCTCCAAAAACTTCATTTTCAATTTCTTTCCACAAACCTGCCGTCCACGTTGGTTTATGTACACCGTTGGTTACATAACTGATATGCAATTCCTCAGGCATATATCCAGGCCACAAATATTTGAAAATATCTCGGCTGACTTCTCCGTGTAACCAACTCACTCCGTTTACTTCCTGAGAAAGATTTGCAGCCAAATTACTCATCGAGAATTTTTCTCTTGGGTTATATAAATCCACTTTACCCAAAGCCAAAATTTGTTCCCAATTCACGTGTAGTTTTTCTGTATAGTTCTCAATATAAGCACGTAACATTCCTTCTTCAAAGAAATCGTGTCCTGCAGGAACCGGCGTGTGAGTTGTAAATAATGATGATGCACGCACTACTTCCATCGCCTCGGAGAATGACAAATTATCATTTTGGATGTATTCTCTAAGTCGCTCTAAACCAATAAACGCCGCGTGTCCTTCATTGCAATGATACACTTCAGCATCAATGCCCAGTTTACGCAACATTTTGATTCCTCCTAAACCTAAAAGCATTTCTTGTTTCAAACGATTTTCCCAATCGCCACCGTACAAATGATGCGTTACAAATCGGTCGTCTTCTCTATTATCTTCAAAATCAGTATCTAATAAATACAATTCAATTCTACCTACATCAACACGCCAAACCCGTGCATAGAGCGTTCGTTGAGGCAAATCAACTGACACGATTAGCCATTTTCCGTTAGGCTCAGTTACAGGAGTTACGGGAATTTTAGAAAAGTCTTGTGCTTCATAATCAGCCTCTTGATTTCCTGCAGAAGATAATTTTTGTGTGAAATATCCGTAACGATACAACAAACCAACACCCGTTATTTTTGTAGCTTTGTCACTGGCTTCTTTCAAGTAATCTCCTGCCAGAATTCCCAATCCGCCTGAGTAAATTTTTAATGAAGAATGCAATCCATACTCCATACTAAAATAAGCCACAGAAGGACTTTGCATTTCTACCTTTTTTGCCATATAATGCTGAAAATCATCATACACTTTTGACAATTTTTTCATAAAAGCAGCATCGTTTTCTAACTCTTTGTATCGAGAAAGCGGAATTGTGTCAAGTAATGCAATCGGATTTTTGCGTGAATCAAGCCACTTCACCGGGTCAATATTATAGAATAATTCCGAAGCTTCATTATTCCAGCACCACCATAAGTTTTTAGCAAGTTCTTCAAGTGGTTGCAATGCTTTTGGTATAGCTCTGTGAATAATAATGTTACGCCACACAGGAGTATTAACCATTTTACTTTTCTCTAAAGCGGACGAACTTTCTGTATCAATGTTTGGTAAATTAATAATTCTGTCTTCAATGTTTGTCAGTGTAAGTTCGTAGCTTTTTAAATAATGCTGACTTAGATTTTTCCATAATGCTATTTCCGAAACTTTTTTAGCCGTTTCACGCAAAGTTTCAAAATCTTCGTCTTTCATTTGCAAAAGCGAAATGATGTTTTTAGTAATTTCTGCTACTACATCTCCATAATTTCCGTCATTACGTGAAATAACTTCAATGGCATTCTGTTTTTCAGGATAATATTGTTCTACCCATTTACCAAACCCTGATAATGATGTAGTTACAGTGGGTACTTTGAAAGCCAAACTTTCCAAAGGCGTATAGCCCCAAGGCTCGTAATATGAAGGGAAAACAGTTCCATCTATCCCGATAAGCAAATCGTAATAAGACAAATTGAACACACCGTCATTTCCGTTCAAATAACTTGGACAGAAAATAACTTTTACCTTGTCTTCTTTACGATTGAAAAGCTGTTGTTCTTGAATTCTTCGCAAAATTTGATCATTGTAAGTGTCTGACAAATAATGCGTAAGATGTTTTTGTTCATTTTCTTTCGCCTGTTGCGGATTTTCCAAATTATGTAACAACCCTTGATTTACAGCCTCGTGAGCTGTAGGAATCAAAACGAAAGCAAGTAATTCTTTCTTATTCTTTGCATTTCGGTTTAATGCTCCTAACGAATCGATAAAAGCGTCAATTCCTTTATTGCGGAACTCATATCTTCCGCTAATTGCTATAATTTTTGTATTCTCGTTTATGGAATACCCCACGAGTGCTTGTGCTACCTTATGGAGCTGTTTTTTAGCCTCTTTACGTTTTTCATCAAAGGCTTTTGTCGGAACGATAGAATCTTCAAACCCGTTCGGAGTAATGATATCTGTTTTTCGTCCTAAGAAATGTAATGCTTCATTGGCTGTAAGCTCGCTAACGGTAGTAAATGTATCAGCGGTTTTTGCAGCAATTTTCTCTAAGAAATGCTTATGTTGAACGCCAAATCGGTATGCCATTTCTTCAGGGTTATAACCTTTCATATTGTCATAAAGTGGATACCCATTTCCTGCAATTGAACGACCAACTACCGTTGCGTGTGTGGTGAAAACAGAGCCTATTTTTGGCATTTTGTCTTCAATATAAAGCACTCCGCTTCCTGTCATCCACTCGTGGAAATGACAAAGAACATTCTCACGTGAAGCAGTGTTGAATTTCACAAAACTTTCTATAACCTTTGCTGAAGCGTATCCGAAAAGCACCGATTCGATGTAATCCCACGAGCTATTGAGTGAATCTAACTTGTAAGTATCCCAATAATAACGTAAAATTTCATTTTTGTTGCTGATGTATCGTGTAAAATCAACCAAAATTACTATCGGGTTGCCCGGAATGTTCCAATTTCCCACACGAACACGCAAACCTTCACTTTCCGCTTTTATTTTCCACGATTTGAACAATTCTTTATTCTCAACAAACTCCTTGTTTTCAGTATGTTGCCAAACATCCGGACCAATGAGAATATATTTATTTTTGAATTTCTTTTTGATACTCAACGCTTTGGTTGAAATAACGGTATGAATCCCTCCTACTTTATTACACACTTCCCAACTTGTTTCAAAAACATAATCAGGGTTTAATGTTAGTTTTTTTGTTGGCATAATTTAAAATGTTATTGCTATTATTAACTATCTTTTTTACAATTTTTCAAGAGGTAAAAGTACGAATTAATATCTTTTTCAGCAAGAAGAATAATGAAATAAATTTAACCATTGAATAAAAAAACAAAAACCACAGCTTTCACTGTGGTTTTTGCAATTCCTAATCCTTAAAAATATGAAAAATTTCCTCTATGAAGAAGATCTCGTGGTACCTCCAGGAATCGAACCAGGGACACAAGGATTTTCAGTCCTTTGCTCTACCAACTGAGCTAAGGTACCAGTTGTTCTGCTTTGCGAGTGCAAATATAGAAACTTTTTTCAAACTAACAAAATAAATATTGTTGTTTTGTGTATTTTTTTCAGAAAAAAATAAAAAACTTCTGATTATCAAACTATTGCGTAAATATTTTTTCAGAAAAAATTTTAATCTCTCCTTTCAACTCTTGTGCTTTTTTATATATTTCAGAAATATTAATATCCGAATCGTCCGTCTCAAAAAAATAGCTTCCTTGAGGAATTGCCTTAAATATATTTTGCAATTTCTCGTTTGTAAGTAACGCTTTCCCGAAAGAAAGATATATTCCTTTTTGCAAAAGCATATCTGCCACAGACTGGTTTTTATTAAACCCGTGCAAAATCCAGATTTGATGCGGTTGAAACTTCTTTTTCAAGGCTATCAATTCGCTGTATGCTTTCACACAATGGATAATAAGAGGCTTTTTCAGCGTCTCTGATAATTGTATATGCTTTTCAAAGATGCTTTCTTGCAATTCCAAACTTTCCGAGACGTTTTTATCCAAGCCACATTCGCCAATAGCAACACAATTAGGATGTTTGGCAACCCTTACAAGAGCGTCCCATTGTTTTTGCCAATCTTCCAGATACCAAGGATGAATCCCGACAGAGAACAAATCACCAGTTTGGGCTGTAAGCGGATATTCATTTTTTATAACGATGGTATCGTGGGAAGATTTCTGCTTGTGCGAATGTATGTCTAAAAATTTCATTCTTTATTTTTGGTATCTATGATAATTGTTACGGGACCATCGTTGCACAAATTCACTTTCATATCTGCCCCGAACTCTCCCGTGCCTATTTCTTTGCCCAAATCATTTTGTAACTGCCTAACGAACTCCTCATACAAGGGTACGGAAATATCAGGCTTGGCTGCTTTGATATAACTTGGTCTGTTTCCTTTTTTAGTAGCAGCGTGCAAGGTAAATTGCGAAACTACAATAACTTCACCATCAATATCTTTAACAGATAAATTCATTATACCATTTTCATCATCAAAGATGCGGAGGTTGGCTATCTTTGCCGAAAGCCATTTAATATCTTCTTCAGTGTCAGCTTCCTCTATGCCAACCAAAATCAATAATCCTTTGTTAATTTTTGACGTTATTTTGTTTTCAATAACTACCGAAGCCTCTGATACACGTTGTATTACTACTCTCATTTGTATTTTCTACTTACTTTTTTGATTCATTCATTTTCAGTTACAAAAATAAATCTTTTCCGTTAGCTTGACAATTTCTGAAAACAAAAAAGAAGAGGAACATTTATTCCTCTTCTGACATAAATTATATAATCTGAAAACACAATTTTTCTACAATCCCCAACGCACACCGAAAGAAAGCGGATATTCTTTCATCGGGCTATTCCTAAAGAGAGGAACAAGGCTGTATTTTGTATAGAAAACAGTATTTCTGTAACCAATGTGAGCTGATAACCCGTACACCCAATCATTAGTATTTAATTTATTGTGACTTACATCTTTGCTTCTGTTTCCGTTTTGGTTATAATACTTTATTTTTTGCTTGCTTACTAATAATCCGCCTACGTATCCTCCCACTCCTAATCTGAATCCTCTGTTATAATCTCTTCCTCTATAATCATAATAACCTCCCAAGTTTAATTCTATGCTAATCGGGATTGTCAAATACGTCGCCCGAAATTTAGACTTATAAGCCTCGAAAGGATACGGCTCTATTGAAGTAACTCCTTTGTTATCTACAAAGTAATCATTGCCTTTCATTTTTAGTTTATTAACCATAAATGCGTAGCCATAGTTGATACGAAACAATTCACTGTTTTTGAATATTCTTGTACTTCTGCCTATACCTACTTCGATGGATTTTGACCCCCAAACTTTGAATTTATCACTCCCGAAATTCGCTGCACTGTTCAGTGTATGAAATCCTAAAGCTATGTGCGAGCCTGAAATGGTACGTTTTGACCTTCTGGGAATTGGAAAAATATTAATTTCCATACTTTTTTTACAACTTTTATTCTTGGTTATCCTTACCAACCCCAAAATATTTATATCCTGTACTCCAATATTGGTAGTATCCTTATAGGTTAGGTTCTCATTTTCTAATATTGCATCATCTGATGATTCCGAATTGGTAGAAAATAATGAATCTAGCTTTTGCATCGCCTTTTCAAGCTCTTTTTCAACATGAATCTCTCTGTATTTTTGGATAGAATCCTGTTTTGAGAGTTTTTCCTCCATAATTTTCTTCTGCATTTCCCTCTTTTCTTTTAATAGGACTATAATTTTATTCCTTTCTTTCTTGATTTTATTTTGAATACTATCTTTTGTTTGCAACGAAAGGTCTTTTTTCATTCGGTTAGCGGTATATTCGGATATTTCCTTATCTTTAGCCATTCTGTCGATTACTATTATCTTCTCGGTAAGTAATTTTCTTTCCTTTTTGATAATGGAATCTATCCTTTCTTTCGATTCCCGAATTTGTTTATCGTAATCATTTTGCCCTACAATCGTTCCCGGAAAAAGCAGGAACACAAATAAAATTCCCTTTAATATTCTCATAAATTGTATATTTAAAAATTAGTTATTCTTTTTCATCTGATGAAATGCTATTCTCAATTTGTCATATTCATCATTCACTCTGTCAAAAAACAAACGGGCTCTGTACTTGAAATCAGACTTCTCAATATCTGAAAGTATTTTTTCGGTATCCAAATTCTCCTCTATATATTCATTCAACTTGGCTTCTGACGATGCAACCAGTAACAATTCATCAGGATTGATATTGGTGAAGTACATTGCTTGAAAGATACTATCAACACGCTGTTCAAAAAGGACATCTTCTTGAAGTGCCAGTAATATTTTATCGGAAGAAAAATCACCCAGCACCTCATCTACATATTTTTGCGAATCTGAAATAATCTCATCTTCTGGCATTTCTTTTAATGTATTCTGATTGGAAGACTCTTTTTCCTTAATTATATATCTGTTATTATTGATGTAACTCTTTTTCAAAGCGATTACATTTGCAGTATCTGTTCCGGAAATCTTTTCCTGAATATTTTTTAATTGAAAATCCTCAGCGGGATTCCTTTTCAGGGATTCTGGATTATTTTTCACGATTACATACCCCTCTGTTGGGTTTTTCTGATTAAAGAAATGTTGATTGTACAGTATTATTGTTGTTAAAAAAGATGCTGCTACTGATAAAACAATATAGTGCGACTGTTTCCGATTTTTGTTTCTTGTATAATGGTTATCCAATTGGGATTCCAACTGATTCCATAACTCCGGCGTAGCCTCAATCTCTCTATTTTCAAATGTATCTTTTATATTATTTTTCCAATCATTTTGCATAATTATATTTTTTGTTGGTGAGTTTTTCTTTCAATAACTTCTTGCTGTATGCCAATTGCGATTTGGATGTCCCTTCCGAGATACCTAATTCTTCTGCAATTTCCTTATGGCTATAATCTTCAAATACGTATAAGTTGAAGACCATTTTGCAACCCGATGGTAGTTCGTCGATAAATGCCTGCAAGTATTCTTGCTCAAATAATTGCTCGCTGGATATTTCTTCTGTGTCATCGTAGGAATTTTCCCAGTCCGAATAAACTACCTTTTGGGTTTTGCTTCTCAAAAAATCAATGCATTCATTTACCGTGATGCGTCGCATCCAAGCATACAGATGCTCTTGTTCTTTGTAATCCTTCAAATGTGTGAAAATCTTGAAGAAAGCTTTTAACAGAACATCTTCAGCAAAATGCAAATCATTGATGTACAAACGGCACACGCTTAACAGAGATGACGCATACGCTTCATAAAGCTCCTTTTGTGCTAAACGGTCGTTTTGCTTGGCTCTTTCAATGAGATACTTCTTATCTGTTTTTATTTTTATACTTTTTGACATTCCTGCTAAGTAATTCTATTTGCTTTCTTTCTTATTTCATTTCTTTATAAACTTATTTTGCCCTTTTGAAAGGCTCTTTGCAATTATAAACGAAAAAAATAATACTAAGGTTGTAAAGAATTCATCTTTTTACAAAAAAGGTTGTCCCTAAAACAGAGACAACCCTTTTCTCATCAATGAAAAAATTCAATTACATTACAACTTTAAGTATATTTTAAAGGTAAAATACTACATTGTTAGATTCATATCAACATCATTTACTCATCACGATTCCATTTTTCTCATTCCGCTGTTTTCATTACCTTTACGTGGGGCATTTCTTCGTGATAATACATCTGAAAAATACTTTCTGCTGTTGTTAATTACATCCAATGCTTTTATATGGAAATCTGATTTGCGTATTTCTGCCGATGTAAAAATATAATTACAAACCTTGCGGTAGTTATCTGACATCTCTTTTCTTAATTCCTTAATATTATAAGTTGTTTTTTCAAGGTTTTTATGTGAGCGATTTGCAAAAACGGTATCAAATTCCGCACTTGATTTTTCCAACTCTTCAACAAAGGATGAAATTTTTAATACAGAAACATCATTAGCATATTTTTCAGACTTCAATAAAGATAATAATGTTGCCAGACGCTTGGTTTGTATCTCATACGCTTGCGTTTCAATACCTTTGTAGTTTGCCAATAACATCGACAGGTTGTGATACGCATTTTTCTGGGCTTCTGTCTTCGCCGCTCGGTAGGGTTTGATACTTGCCCGCAAGGCTTTCATATCATCATCACGTACTTTATCCAGCTGAGCCAAATTTTTAGACTCCTCATTATAGTAGGTTTGCTCTAACGCTTTGTCGTACGTATTCAAACGGTCTTTCAAATCTTCCAGAACTCTTTTTACTGCCTCATCTTCGGATAAATTAATCCCTGATTTGGTAATATCTTCAAACAATCGGGTCAATAATTGCCCGAACTCCGCATTTTGTAAACGCGATACTTCCAATTTTTGTAAGTTTATCTTTTCCATAATTTTATTTTTAAACATTAGAATATTAAAATAGATGCTATAACTATACGCTTTCAATTCTCAAATTGAAATATCTACTCCACAAATGTATGAAAATATATTTCAGAAAGAAAACTATTTATAAAATATTTAAGAAAAAATCTAAAAAAGTAATATAAACAACAATAAGTTTCTATCTTCCTTCATTTCAGATTTTTTATAATAAAAATACCTCTACAATAACGTAAATCAAAACTATTTCAATTCAAAATACCACTACGACAGACTAAAATATTTTTATAACTTAATAAAATACCTATACGATAACATAAATCAAAACTATTTCAACCCAAAATACCACTACGACAGATTAAAATATTTTTATCTATTAATAAAATACTACTACGCTAACGTAAATCAAAATTATTTCAACCCAAAATACCACTACGACATATTTAATACTTTTTTATAAATCAAAAAATAGCACTACAACAAGCTGAAATCTTTTTGAAAATCACAGAAATAGTACTATCATCACAATACAAAAATTCTCCGGAGACTTTTTTGTAATCAAAATTGTAATTTTACATATCGAAAATCGTGTACTATTGCCTATTTTGCCTTATCGTAAAAATAAAAGTTGCTGTCGTATCCCTACGACAGCAACAACCTAAATCATATGAGTATAGCATTACGCTATGAAAGCTTGGCTATAAAATAGCCAAAATCTTTTCTTTGTTATTTCAGCCTGATATGCAATTCATCAAGCTGTGTCGGGTCAATTGGCGAGGGTGCATCAATCATCACATCGCGTCCGGAGTTGTTTTTCGGGAAGGCTATAAAATCACGGATAGTTTCTTGTCCTCCCAAAATGGCTACCAATCTGTCAAAACCGAAAGCCAAGCCTCCGTGTGGCGGTGCCCCGTATTTAAAGGCGTTCATCAAGAAGCCAAATTGTGCCTCTGCTTGCTCAGGCGTGAAGCCCAATAACTCAAACATTTTGGCTTGAAGTTCTTTATCAAAAATTCGGATAGAACCTCCCCCTATTTCGTTTCCGTTCAGCACCAAATCGTACGCATTTGCCCGTACTGCCCCCGGATTGGTGTCAAGCAGCGGAATATCTTCAGGTTTTGGAGACGTAAACGGATGGTGCATTGCAAAAAATCGGTTCTCTTCTTCATTGAACTCCAATAATGGGAAGTCCACCACCCATAACGGAGCAAATTCGTCCGCTTTGCGAAGTCCCAAACGTTCGGCAAGTTCCATACGCAAGGCAGAAAGTTGCCCACGCACCTTGTCGGCTTTTCCGGAGAGGATACAAATCAGGTCGCCCGCCTTGGCTTCGGTGCGTTCCGCCCATTTTTTAAGGTCTTCTTCCGTATAGAATTTATCTATGGACGATTTGAAACTGCCATCTTCGTTGCATTTCACATACACCATTCCTGATGCTCCCACTTGCGGGCGTTTTACCCACTCTATCAAGGCGTCAATCTCCTTGCGTGTGTAGCTGTTAGCCCCCGGAACGGCAATCCCGACCACCAATTCCGCTTCGTTAAATACTTTGAAGTCTTTATGTTGTGTAATATCGTTGAGTTCACCGAATTTCATCCCGAAACGGATATCCGGTTTGTCGTTTCCGTAGGTTTTCATCGCTTCGGCGTAGGTCATTCGTGGGAATTTTTCTACCGAAACGCCTTTTACTTCCTTCAACAGGTGTTTTGTAAGTCCTTCAAAGGTATTGATGATGTCTTCTTGCTCCACGAAGGACATTTCACAGTCGATTTGAGTGAATTCCGGCTGTCTGTCGGCACGTAAATCCTCATCGCGGAAGCATTTTACAATCTGGAAATATTTATCCAGCCCGCCTACCATCAAAAGTTGCTTGAACGTTTGTGGCGACTGCGGAAGTGCGTAAAATTCTCCTTCGTTCATACGTGACGGCACCACAAAATCGCGCGCTCCTTCGGGCGTTGATTTGATAAGCACGGGAGTTTCCACCTCAATAAAGCCTTTGGCAGAAAGATAGTTACGAACTTGCATCGCTACTTCGTGCCGGAAAATCAAATTATTGCGAACGGGAGTTCGGCGAATGTCCAAATATCTGTATTTCATACGGATGTCTTCTCCGCCATCGGTATTGTCTTCAATGGTGAAGGGCGGTAACTCCGATTTGTTAAGAACAGAAAGTTCGGTAACCAAAATTTCCACTTCACCTGTGGGAATATTTTTATTTTTGGACTCGCGTTCGATAACCTTTCCCTTTACCTGAATGACGTCTTCCCGTGATAGGGCTTCAGCCTGCTGAAAAACCTTTTTGTCAGTGCGTTGTTCGTCAAATATTAGCTGCGTGATTCCGTAACGGTCGCGTATGTCTGCCCAAATCATAAAGCCTTTATTTCGAGTACGCTGTACCCAGCCACTGAGGGTGATTTCTTTATTTACGTCCGTCAGGCGAAGCTCGCCGCAAGTATGTGTTCTGTACATTTTTAGAGATTTGTTTTACGATTGCAAAAGTAGTGAAATTTTGAGAATTCGAAAAACAAGATTTCGTTTTTATAACAAACAAAAAATCCCCAACAATAATACATATTGATGAGGATTCATTTTCAGAGTTTATTGTTTTTAACTAACTTTTCTTATACGTCGTAACCGTAGTAATTGTCATATTATCATCTTGCTCCACTAAGGTCATTGTAAGGGTGTTATTAGTTATTGTAAAGTTAAATTCTTCTTTTTCCC
Source organism: Capnocytophaga felis (assembly GCF_009684755.1). Taxonomy (GTDB): domain Bacteria; phylum Bacteroidota; class Bacteroidia; order Flavobacteriales; family Flavobacteriaceae; genus Capnocytophaga; species Capnocytophaga felis. The sequence goes on along the minus strand of NZ_BLBC01000008.1, from coordinate 102,282 downwards.
CTTCACTAATCTCAATGATTTTATTATCTGAAATGGTATATTTGGCAATGTCGTCCCCTAAAGGTATGCAAACGCCGTTCTTCATTTCTGATTCAATTCGATTGATGGTTTTATCAGTAAAAACCAATGTTTCTTTCTTTTCACAGTCAGAGAGATTTTGTAAAGAGCCATTTACAACCTTAGTTTGAATGTGCCAAACTCCAATTAACAGACTGTTAGTTTCATCTAAGTTTTTATCATCTTTCCCACAAAAAACAAGCAACGTTAAAGCTATAAAAGCCGAAGTTAAAATTCTTTTCATTGTTAAAATAGTTTTATGTGTTAAACAATTAAGGCACAAATAAAAACATTATTTTGAGAATTAGCCAAATAAAAAGGCAGAAAAATAAATCTCTGATTTTTACGAAGTTATTGTCTGGTATAGGTTGTTGTTCTTCTTTTGTCAGGAGTTTGGAATGTTAATATGTTATCTTTTATCGAATAATTTATTTTATAATCTCCTATGGTGATTGTAGTTTCCGTAGATGTATAGTTTTTTACCTCCTTTTTGTTAAGGTCTTCTATACAATCGTCTCCCTGTGATTTGAAATAATTATCTGTAATTGTTTTTTCTTCAATGGTCATAAAAAACTCTTTCTCACACTTTTGAAATTGTGTTTTTTTGCCATTAATAACATCATCTTTCAGTTTCCACTTCCCAATAAGAGGGTTCAAAACCTTTTCATAAACAGCTATATAGTCTCCAGCAGACAGCGTCAAAGTATTTCCCTTAATGATAAAATTTCCTGTTTCTTCAGTTCCTGTTTTTCCGTTAACAAATGTGAGTTGATTTCCTTTGAAAGAAAAAGTTCCATATCCATCTTCTTTCCTACAATCTTCTCCATCAACAGAATAATGTACTTTTGTGTAAGTATTGTCTAATTTGAATACGTAAGTATCTAATTTATTGCAGTTATTGAGTGAATTTTTGCCATTTTCTGTTTCAGATTTTAATCTCCACTCGCCAACTAACTGCTCGATGCTATTTTGCTCACTTTGCGTTTGCTGATTATCAGGTGTGTCAGTTGTAGAAGAATCACTATCTTTCCCACAAGAAGCAAGCAAGGTTAAAGCTATAAAAGCCGAAGTTAAAATTCTTTTCATCATTAAAATAGTTTTATGTGTTAAACAATTAAGGCACAAATAAAAACATTATTCGAGAATTAGCCAAATAAAAAAATCGGAAGTTTACTTTCCGATTTTTTATAATTTCCCCTTTTATATATTTTACAAATGATTCCGTTTCCCTTTTTTAAATGTCAACCTTCGTATTTATAACACAAAAGTCAGCTTTATTGGGCTATTCCTCGGTATCATCATATTGGTCGTCATCGTACTGCTCTTCATCAGCCTCTTCCTGAATTGCTTTGGATGTTGATTTTTTACCCTTTCCTGATGGTTTGGGTTCAGATTCGTTTTTCTTCAAGTATTCTCTGATTTTTGCTTCCAGCTCCTCTGCCAACTCGGGATTATCTTTGAGTAACGCCTTTACGGTATCACGTCCTTGACCTAATTTTGTTCCTTCATAGCTGAACCACGAACCGCTTTTGGTAATGATATTTGCATCTACGCCTATATCGATGATTTCTCCAATTTTAGAAATTCCCTCCCCGAACATTATGTCAAACTCAGCCGATTTAAACGGAGGAGCCACTTTATTTTTAACCACTTTTACCTTGGTTCGATTTCCGATAATTTCCCCGCTGGAATCCTTAATCGTTCCACCGCCTGCTTTACGAATATCCAAACGCACCGAAGCGTAGAATTTCAGAGCATTTCCTCCCGTTGTAGTTTCAGGATTACCAAAAGTTATTCCTATTTTGTCTCGTAACTGGTTGATAAAAATAACAATACAGTTTGCTTTATTGATGCTTCCTGTTATTTTACGCAATGCTTGCGACATCAATCGTGCGTGAACTCCCATTTTTGAGTCCCCCATATCTCCTTCAATTTCACTCTTCGGAGTAAGAGCAGCTACTGAGTCAATTACAATCAAATCAACTGCATTTGAGCGAATTAAGGCATCTGCAATTTCCAATGCTTGCTCTCCGTGGTCGGGTTGAGAAACCAGCAAATTATTGATATCTACTCCCAACTTATGAGCATAAGAACGGTCAAACGCGTGCTCCGCATCAATAAATGCTGCCGTTCCGCCTGCTTTTTGAACCTCAGCAATTGCGTGCAATGTTAAAGTAGTTTTACCTGATGATTCAGGTCCAAAAATCTCAATCACACGTCCTTTGGGGTAACCTCCCACTCCTAAAGCCATATCCAAACTTACTGAACCTGTGGAGAACGTTTCAATTTCTTCTACTTTTGCATCGCCCAGTTGCATTACAGTACCTTTTCCGTAAGTTTTATCCAACTTCTCCAAGGTCAATTTCAAGGCATTCAACTTTGCCTCCTGAGGACTTAATTCTTTACTATCTTTTTTAGCCATTTTTTCTACTATTTTCTTAATTCGATTTATTGAGTTGCTAAATTACCATTTATTTTTATAGAATACAAATTTCCAAGCAGAATCCTACAAACAAAAACAGCTGCAAATCTACAGCTGTTTTTGAAATGTAATAATCCAATTGTTTAATCTGCTAATATAGTTGCTTTGTTATTATTAAATTCCAAAGTGCCACCATTAATAGCTAATAAAAATTCTCTTTTCTTATTGCCTTTCTCGAAACGAGAAGCCACGTCTTCTTTTGGTTGAATGTCTCCGTACAATTTTATATACCCTTTTGTTAAAACGGATATAATTGCAGCGTGGTTCTCTAACATTTGAAACTCCCCGTTAATCCCCGGAACAGATATAGCTTCTACCTCTCCTTTGTACAGAATCATTTCGGGGGTAACAATTTCTACTTTCATATTTGTTTGTTTTTCAAGATTACTGAGCTTCTGCTAACATTTTCTCTCCGGCAGCAATGGCATCTTCAATATTTCCTTTTAAGTTGAAGGCTGCTTCCGGTAAATGGTCTAACTCTCCATCAATAATCATATTAAATCCTTTGATGGTATCTTTAATATCTACCAATACTCCCGGAATACCCGTAAATTGCTCCGCTACGTGGAATGGTTGCGACAAGAAACGTTGTACGCGTCTTGCTCGGGCAACCGCCAATTTATCTTCTTCCGAAAGTTCTTCCATACCCAAAATGGCGATAATATCTTGCAACTCTTTATAATGTTGCAACAATTTTTTCACGCGTTGAGCACACTCGTAATGCTCTTTTCCTAAAATTTCAGGAGTTAAGATTCGTGATGTAGAATCTAACGGGTCAACCGCAGGATAAATCCCTAACTCAGCAATTTTACGAGAAAGTACCGTAGTGGCATCAAGGTGAGCAAACGTAGTTGCAGGAGCAGGGTCAGTTAAGTCATCGGCAGGAACGTAAACCGCTTGTACTGAAGTAATTGAACCTGTTTTAGTTGACGTAATACGCTCTTGCATCGCACCCATTTCAGTTGCCAAAGTAGGCTGATAACCCACCGCTGAAGGCATACGCCCTAACAACGCCGATACCTCAGAACCTGCTTGTGTAAAACGGAAGATGTTATCAACGAAGAAAAGTACGTCTTTCCCCTGCCCGTCGCCGGCTCCATCACGGAAATACTCGGCAATGGTAAGCCCTGAAAGTGCCACACGTGCACGAGCTCCGGGTGGTTCATTCATCTGACCGAAAACAAACGTAGCTTTTGATTCTTTCATTGCTTGTTTGTCCACTTTGCTCAAATCCCAACCACCTTTTTCCATAGAGTGCATAAATTCCTCACCATATTTGATGATTCCGGACTCCAACATCTCTCTTAAAAGGTCATTCCCTTCACGAGTACGTTCTCCTACACCAGCGAATACGGAAAGCCCTCCGTGCCCTTTTGCAATATTATTGATAAGTTCCTGAATCAAAACGGTTTTTCCTACTCCGGCACCACCAAACAACCCGATTTTTCCTCCTTTGGCATAAGGCTCAATAAGGTCGATTACTTTAATTCCGGTGAAAAGCACTTCGGTTGAAGTAGAAAGTTCTTCAAATTTAGGAGCTTCGCGGTGGATAGGCAGTCCGTTTGCACCATCTTTCGGAAGGTTTCCTAATCCGTCAATTCCGTCACCAATTACGTTGAATAGGCGTCCGTAAATATCTTTACCAACAGGCATTTGAATAGGATTTCCTGTTGCAATTACTTCTGTGTCACGACTTAATCCTTCGGTTGAATCCATTGAGATTGCTCTAACGACATCTTCCCCAATGTGCGATTGCACTTCCAATACTAATTTTGAACCATCTGCTTTAATAATTTCCAATGAATCGTAAATTCGAGGAAGTTCGCTCTCGGAAGCAAATACAACATCTACTACCGGCCCGATTACTTGTGATACTTTACCTTTTTGAGACATTACTTATCTGTTATATTTAATTTTCTGTTTGATTTTTTAATTCACTGTAAAACATTGCAACTATGTGCAATTACTACTGTCTGCAAAGATATATTTTTATCGGTAAATCTAAAAATTTTTTAATCTTTTTTTATTGATTAAAATCAGTTTTAATCGTTAAACACAAACATAAAAAACTAATAATCAGAAAAATAAATTCTATACATATCTTTTTATAAAACTTCGTTTCAAAGCCTTTCATTTTGTTTTTATCTTTTTAAAATCAATTGAAAATTATGTAAATGGGTTTTAAATTAAATCACTTATTATCAACACAAAATGAGCCGGAAGAATTTCTGTATTTTGAATTTCACGATTATATTTTTGAAATAATTAGTTTCCTGTATTATCTTTGACCCTGAATTCTATTTACACGAAACTGATTTTGATTAACTTATGATAGAAAATAAAAACCAACAACGTACTTCTTTATCCGATTTGGGAGAATTCGGGCTAATTTCACATCTGACAAAAAGCTTTGAAATCAAAAATCCGTCCACCTTAAAAGGAGTTGGAGACGATGCCGCTGTAATTGATTTTAAAAATAAAAAAGCTGTAATTTCCACCGACTTGCTAATTGAGGGAGTTCACTTTGATTTGAGTTACGTTCCACTAAAACATTTGGGATACAAATCTGTAATGGTAAATTTGTCAGATATTTACGCAATGAACGCTAAGGCTACACAAATTACGGTTTCCATAGCGGTATCCAATCGTTTTCCATTGGAAGCCTTAGAAGAACTTTATGAAGGCATCAGGCTTGCGTGTGAAATTTACAAAGTGGATTTGGTGGGAGGCGATACTACTTCATCTACACGCGGACTTATCATTTCAGTTACGGCTATTGGTGAAGCGGAAACGGAAGAAATTGTTTATCGTAACGGAGCGAAAGAAAATGACCTTATTGTAGTTACAGGAGATTTGGGAGGAGCCTATCTTGGTTTACAGGTTTTGGAACGTGAAAAAGCGGTGTTTCAGGTAAACCCAAATTCCCAACCTGATTTGGATATGTATTCTTATATTATTGAACGCCAGCTTAAACCCGAAGCTCGGAAAGATATCCCGCCTTTACTGAAAAAGTTAGGTGTGTTGCCAACATCAATGATGGACATTAGCGATGGATTGTCATCAGAAATTTTACATATCTGTGAGCAATCTGAAGCGGGATGCCGTTTGTTTGAGGATAAAATTCCGCTTGACCCAGAAGTAATTAGCACGTGTGAAGAATTTAATCTGGATAGCACAACTATTGCCTTAAGTGGTGGCGAGGATTATGAATTGTTGTTTACCATCTCTCAAAAAGATTACGATAAAATCAAAGGTAACCCTAACCTTTCGGTTATCGGATATATCACAAACAAAGAACAAGGCAGATATTTGGTTACTCGTTCGGGAGAAGCCGTAGAAATTATCGCCAAAGGCTGGAATGCGTTGAAAAATGAATGATACAAATTGCTCTTAATCTGGCTTATATTTACTTGCGAAAGTTTTTCGTCAAAGGAGATTTGCTTGCGGTAAGTCTCCTTTTGGGAGGTATTCTATTCTCTTTATTTGGTATTTTTCAGCATTATACGGATTATTTCTTTTTGTTATTTTTATTTCTTTGGGGAACTGCGTCTCATCATTTGGGAAGGAAAGATACTGAGTTACTAAGAAATTATACGAATCACAGAAAAATACTCTTCACGGAATATTGCATTGAAAACATCTTGGTTTTATTTGTTTTCTTGTTAAAAAAAGATTTTAGCAATCTTCTAATATATCTGATTTGCATTGCCATTATTACATTTTTACCACAAAAAACAAGCAAAACAAAATATCCTTTCCTGATTTTTGACCCTCAATGGCATATTTCATTCCGAAAGTACAGATTAATATTATTTTTCCCTTTGTGTTTAGCTTTAATTTACATCGGATACGCTTACGAAAACCAAAATTTAGGCATTTTTTCATTGATTTTGGCTGCTTTTATCTGCTCATTACCTTATTTTGAACGTGAATTGAGTGTTCATATCTCTATTTCAAATTATTTAGGAAAAGATTACTTATGGAAAAGTTTGAAAATTGGCTTCTTAAACTTCGTGATGTTTTTTACTCCTATCTTTCTAACTTTTTTAATTGTATTTCAAGAATTTACATACTTTTGGGTTTTTCCAATATTTTTCACACTTCCTTTGGTGGGAATTTTAACCAAATACGCTTTTTTTGAAAGCACAATAATGCAAAGTTTAGTGTTTTTTGCTGTAATGAGCGGAATTTTATACGGAGTTCCTTTGGTAGCTATTCCTTTACTTTATTATAAGTCTGTACAATCTCTCAAAAAAATACAATATGCTAACTATCAACATTAATGATAAAAAATATAGTTCAAAAGTTATCTTACAAAATATCGAATTACAAATTCCCAAAAACGGACTTTATGGATTTGTCGGAAAAAACGGCTCAGGAAAGACAACTCTTTTTAAATGCGTCAGTCACTTAACTGATTTTCAGGGTGAAATTCTGTATAAAAACAAAAAACTATTACCGCAACAAATTGCTTTTCTCACTACAGAACCCTTTCTTTATGAGCATCTTACCGTAGGGGAATTTTACAATTTTTTTCGTAAACTCGCTCAAATCAACCACAGTCAAGAACCCATTTTTGATGTAAATAAAAATCTACTGATAAAAGAATTATCAACAGGAATGCGAAAAAAGGTCTATTTCAATGCCGTTTTCCAAAAAAAATATGACATCTACATTTTTGACGAACCTTTCAACGGATTGGACTTAGAATCAGTATTTTCCATTAAAAAACTTTTAACAACGCTATCCGAAAATCACATTGTTTTCATCTCTTCTCACATTTTAGAAACTTTGAAAGATTGTCACAAAATCTTCCTTTTAGAAAATAATTCCTTAACGGTTTTTGAAAATTATCAATTAGATAAATTAACTTCTTTTTTAACAAGAGACTTTATTTAATTTTTTCTCTAATTCTGAATTAAGATTTCATTTTCAAAATCAACGAAAAAAAATTATTTGTAATTGATTTACAACACGTTATGTTTTCGTAAAATTTATGTAATTTTGTGCCGAAAATTTTAATTTTTCGATGGTTAAAATGGAACTCTCCGCTATTGACATAACGCTGCAAACTTTGCCCGATTCACCCGGAATTTATCAATTTTATGATAAAAATGATGCCATTTTGTATGTAGGAAAGGCAAGAAACCTGAAAAAAAGAGTGTCTTCCTACTTCCAAAAGCAACACGAATCGGGAAAAACACGCCTTTTGGTCAAAAAAATAGCCCGAATTGAACATATTGTGGTAGAAACTGAAAGTGATGCATTGCTTTTAGAGAATAATCTCATCAAAAAATACCAGCCTCGCTACAATATCCTGCTAAAAGACGACAAAAGTTATCCGTGGATATGTGTCAAAAAAGAACGTTTCCCGCGAATTTTCCAAACCCGACGCGTGATTAAAGACGGTTCGCTTTATTTTGGTCCATACACCAACATAAAAACGGTTCGGACGCTGTTGGAACTCATCAAAGAATTGTATCCTCTGCGGAATTGCTCCTATGATTTATCCATTCAGAATATTGAAAATCAAAAGTTTAAAGTCTGCTTAGAATATCACATCAAAAATTGTAAAGGAGCGTGTGAAGGACTGCAAACAGAAGCCGATTACAATCAAAACATTGCCGAAATCGTTGAAATTCTCAAAGGAAATTTCAAAGATGTTTTAAAACGATTTCGGGAAGAAATGACCGTTTTGGCGAGCGAACTTCGTTTTGAAGAAGCACAACAAATCAAGGAAAAAATCGATATTTTAGAAAATTATCAAGCCAAATCAACCATTGTAAGTTCAAAAATCAATAATGTTGATGTGTTTTCGATAGTTTCGGACGAAGAATTCGGTTACGTAAACTTTCTGCAGGTGGCTTACGGGGCAATTGTTCGGGCTCATACCATCGAAATCAAGAAAAAATTGGAAGAAACCGACCGAGAGCTCCTTGAATTAGCCATTGTGGACATTCGGGAACGATTTTTTTCCAATTCCCAAGAAATTATTGTGCCTTTTGAGGTGACTTTATCCAAAAATTTGCATTTAACCATTCCAAAATTGGGCGAAAAACATCAATTGTTAGAACTTTCGCTGCGAAATGCAAAACTTTTCCGACAAGAACGCTTCAAACAAGTAAAAATCACTGACCCTGAACGGCATACCAATCGGATTTTATCGCAAATACAACGGGATTTACACCTGTCCGTTCCGCCAATTCACATTGAATGCTTTGATAACTCTAACATTCAGGGAACCAATCCGGTAGCAGCTTGCGTAGTTTTCAAAAATGCCAAACCGAGCAAAAAGGATTATCGTCATTTTAACATCAAAACGGTGGAAGGTCCGAACGATTTTGCTTCGATGGAAGAAGTGGTTTATCGTCGTTACAAGCGTCTGCTTGAAGAGAAACAACCTCTGCCTCAACTCATTATCATCGATGGCGGAAAAGGACAACTTTCATCGGCACTAAAGGCTTTGACCGATTTGAATCTGCGAGGCAAAATAGCCATCATCGGGATTGCCAAACGCTTGGAAGAGATTTATTTTCCGGAGGATAGCATTCCGTTGTATTTAGACAAAAAATCGGAAACTTTAAAAATTATACAACAGCTTCGTAATGAAGCACATCGCTTCGGGATTACTTTCCACAGACAGAAACGAAGCAAATCCGCAATTACTTCTGAATTAGATGCTATTGAAGGCATCGGCGAAAAAACCAAAGAAACGCTGCTGAAACACTTCAAATCCGTAAAACGCATCCGTGAGGCAAGCCTTGAAGAGCTTGAAAGTGTTGCAGGACATCGCGGGAAAAAGGTTTTTACTTATTTTTATTCTAAATTATTGTGATGTTTTTCACACAAATAATATCTTTCTGTTATATTTAATCATAAAAATATATAAAATCATTGAAATACATTACAAAATATTGATTATAACAAAAAATACTCTACCTTTGCAAAATTGTCTTAGAAAATTTTGAATAAAAAACTAAATCAAAAGAATTTATTGTTGAAATTTCATTGAGTTGCAGTTATTTGTTACATTAAAATTACTTTTTTCTATTTTTTTTCATTTATTTTCTACTACAAAACAAGTCAGAAAAACCTGAGACAGTTACTCTAAATTTGTAATCAGGATTACCAAAAATAATTAATAACAAAAACAAGATTTCAATGAGAGAAAAAGTTTTAACGTTGTTTGTGTTTTTGATGGGAGTTTTCTCTTACTCATTGTTAGCACAAACTTCATCAGTAAAGGGAGTTGTTACTGATTCAGAAGGAGTTCCTCTTCCCGGAGTAAGCGTTGTTATTAAAAACAGCAATCGCGGAATTTCCACAGATTTTGACGGAAATTTTGAGATACGTGCAGAACAAGGAGACATTCTTGTTTTCAGCTCTTTGGGATTCTCAACACAAGAAAAAGTTGTAGGGAAGGACAAATCCAAAACAATGAAAATAATCCTGATGGAAGAAGCACAAGCCATTGAAGAAGTGGTAGTTGTAGCATATGGTACAGCAAAGAAACAATCTTTGGTTGGTGCACAGTCAACAGTGTCAGCAAAACAGTTAGAAATGCGACCAATAACCAATATTACTAGTGCCTTAAGCGGAATGGCAACAGGGGTGCAAACAACTCTTTCGGGAGGACAGCCAGGAACGTCAAGCACCATACGCATTCGGGGAATAGGCTCTGTAAATGCTGGAAATGACCCTATTTACGTGGTGGATGGCTCCATTTACAATGGTAATATATCAAGCATTTCAGTTCAAGATATTGAAAGTATTTCAGTTTTAAAAGACGCTGCCTCTACCTCTTTATACGGCTCAAGTGCAGGAAATGGAGTAGTTCTAATAACAACTAAATCGGGCTCTAAAACAAAAGGAAAAAACCCAGTTGTAACATATTCAAATAGTATTGGTTTTTCAACTCGTGGGCAAGAAGATTATGAAAAAGTAGGAGTTATGGACCACTATCGTTTACGTTGGCAACAGTGGTTTAACGACTATAAATATTCACAAAAATTCAACGATAGCCAAGCCGCAGGAGCTGCATCAAAAGACGTTTTAGAAGATTTAAGATATCAACCATATACCGGAATAAAATCGGTTTATGAGTTTGATAATAATACCAATCAGTGGAGCCTTACATCAAATCCAAGAGCAGGAAACGAAACATATCTTGCTATCGTTATGCCAGATGGCAGTTTAAATCCGGAAATTACAGGGCTTTTGTGGGAAGATGATTTGGATTGGGAAAAACATCTATTCAAAACAGGTATCCGAAATGAACACAACGTAAGTGTGGGGCATAACACCGATAAAGTAAAAACCTACTTGTCAACAGGTTACATCAGAGATGAGGGATATCGTATTAAAACTTTCTTTGAAAGATTTTCAGGAAGAGCTAATATAAATTATGATGTAAACAACTGGCTTTCTTTAGGTACAAATACATCTTATTCTAAAGTAAGTAGAGAGCAACCTAGAACAACAGGGGCAAGCACCTCCAATGTGTTTAGTTTCATCAGAACAATTGCACCTATCTATCCCATACACAGACATAACGAAGACGGTTCTTACATATTGGATGACAAAGGAAACAAATTATATGACTACAATCAAGAACGTCCTTTCAGAGGAAACTACAACCCTATATACGAGGCAGATTTAGATTTATATTCTACCGATGAAGATGCAATGACATCACGTACTTTTGCTGAATTTCGTTTCTTACCTGAATTAAAGTTACGTTTGAACTACTCGTATGACGTGTTGCGTTATACAACCAAAATGCGTTATAACAATATATTAGGAGCACAACCTGAAGGTTTGCTGGAAGTTAGTAATTATAAAACGGCTACAACAACCTTCAATCAGTTGTTAGACTACAAAAAAGAATTTGGCAAACACGACTTAAGTGTACTTTTAGGTCACGAAAGTTATGAATACAAATATATCTATTCGAATGCGGATAAAAAAGGTGTCTCTTTTGCCGGTGTGGACGAATTTCCTAATTATTCAACCTTAGGAACAATTACTTCTCGTACTGACAAATATACAAAAGAAGGTTACTTTGGTAGGGTTTCATATGGATTTGATAAACGTTATGATGTTTCGGCTTCATATCGTCGTGATGGAAGTTCTCGTTTTCATCCGGATAATCGTTGGGGGAATTTTTGGTCAGTGGGAGCCGGTTGGAATTTGAAAAGAGAATTTTTAGATAATGTAACTCTCGTAAATAACTTAAAATTAAGAGCTTCATACGGAAAAACTGGTAATGACTCTACAATAGACAGAAATGAAAGACAACGTTACTACCCTTATCAAACAACTTATTCATATAGTAACAATAACACTATACCAGGATTACGAATATCAACTTACGGAAATCCTCATCTTGTATGGGAAAAACAAGTAAGTACCGATATTGCTCTGGAATTTGGTCTTTTTAATCATCTGAGAGGTACTGTTGAATGGTTTAGCAAGGAGTCTGATGACCTTATCTTTGAATACCCACTGCCTTCTTCAACAGGTATTGCAAGTGTTGATAGAAACATCGGAAAAATGCGTAATTCAGGATTAGAAATAGATTTAACACTTGATGTTTTTAAAACCAACGATTTTAAATGGAGTTTCAATGCCAATGGTACAATACTGAAAAACAAAGTAGTATCCCTTCCTGAGCACAATAGAGCTAACGGAATTGTATATAACTCTATCTACAAACGTATGGAAGGTCATAGCATATATGACTATTACGTTGAAGACTGGATTGGGGTAAATCCGAAAGACGGACTTGCAATGTATCGTCTTGATTCTGAAACATTCCCTGACCAAGCAAATCCTAACAGCCCTAATTTTAGGGGAATCGAAAAAGAAGGAGAATTGGCAGGTTATACAAATGACATAAATTTTGCCAAAAAGCATTTTGCAGGTTCTGCTATTCCTGATTTGTATGGAGGATTTGGAACTAATCTACAATGGAAAGGATTTGATTTAGGCGTACAGTTTGCTTACCAATTGGGAGGATATGCATACGATGAAGCATATAGGCAGATTATGGGAAGAAGCCTTAACACCGGAACGGCAATGCATATAGACCTATACAATGCTTGGAAAAAACCAGGTGATATTACTGATGTACCTCGTTTGGACGCTGGAACTCAAGGACAATATGCAGACTCAAATTCGGACAGATTTTTAATTTCACGTACCGCTCTGATGCTTAAAAATGTATCCTTGAGCTATACTTTTCCTTCCGAAGTAGTGAACAAACTTAATGTAAACAATATAAGAGTAGGTATCTCAGGAGAAAATCTATTTTTATGGTCAAAACGAAAAGGACTTAATCCGATGAGTTCTCTCAATGGGCTTACAGCAAATACAGGTTATCACTTTGCTAAAATTGTAACTTGTAATTTATCTGTTTCTTTCTAAAAAATAACTTTAAAATTAAAAGACAATGAGATTATTATATAAATTAGCCATAGCTTTCGTCTTTGTAGGAAGTTTTATTGGGTGTTCTAAAGATTTTTTAGATACAAAACCTACTGATACTATTGGTGAAAAAGATGCAGAAGGAACACTGCAAGGGCTTAATGCCATTCTACAAGGCATACACAATATGATGTACAGCTACCAGTTTCCACAAGGATTTGGCTATGGGCAAGGCTCTATGAACGCACAGTTGGATATGTTAGGAGATGATATGATAAACACACTCAGTGCTTACTATATGGACGTTTATCGTTACACCTCAACTATGAATGTAGTGAATGACGACGGCATCAATTATAAAGCTTGGGATTTTTACTACACAGTAATCCAACACGCAAATAAAGTTATACACGGTGTAGAAAAATTAAGCAATGTTTCCCATAATGATAGAAATACTTTACTTGGCGAAGGACACGCTTTTCGTGCGTGGGCATACCATAATTTGGTGCAACTTTTTGCTAAAAGATACAAAAAAGGAGATGACAACTCACAGTTAGGAGTTATTATCCGTCCTGTTGATAAGCCTGAAGACCACTTACCTCGTGCCACAGTTGCTGAAGTTTACGCCTTGATTGATTCGGATATGGCAAAATCATTGGATTATTTAGAAAACGCCAACGATAAAAAAATAAAAAATGCCATTCGCTATTCTACTGCTTGCGGAATTGCAGCCCGTATTGCACTAACCAAATCGGATTGGGAAAATGCTGAAAAATATGCTCATTTAGCAATTACCAAATCAGGAGCTTCATTGCAATCAGGAGGTGATCTACTTGATGGCTTTAGAAATTATGAAGCAACAGAATGGATGTGGGGATACAGACAAGCTCCTGACCAAAATTACTATTACTCACACTTCTTTGCTCATTATTCATACAATATGAGCTCTCGTTGGCTGAATGGCTTACGTTTTGCTGTAAATCGAGATATTTACGACTTAATGGGAGAAAAAGATGCTCGCCGTGGTTGGTGGGTATGTTCGGACAGAGGCAATAAAATTCCCGAAGATGCCTATACAGGCTATTTCCGTGGAGGAACTACTAATCCGCAGTGGGAAATTACAGGGCAATCCATCAAATTTAAAGCAAAATCGGCAACTGACAGTTCCGGAGATATGGTTTTAATGCGTTTGGCTGAGATGTATTACATAAAAGCTGAAGCTCAGGCTCGCCAAAATAAAGACGCTGAGGCACAAACTACGCTTAACACAATTATGAAAACTCGTGATACAGATTATAACAATGCTTTCACAGGTACACAGCTTATTGATGAGATAATGCGTAACAAACGTATTGATCTTTGGATGGAAGGACAGCGATTTTTTGATATGAAACGTTTGGGAATTATTCCTAATCGATTAAATTCAAAAAACATACAAGTTTATTTGACAGGAACAAAAAAGCAAACAGCTATTTCTCGTAACTCTGGTAACAATGCGGTAAATTTACCAAACTCGTTGGATAGCAAATTCTGGCAATTCGCAATTCCTTATGCAGAAATTAAAGGAAATCCTCTTGTTGAGCAAAATGAATTATAAAAACCTAAAAAAACCGAGTTGAAATCAACTCGGTTTTTTTATTCAAAAAAGGTAGAGAAATTTTTCATTCTCCACTATAAAGACTAAAACTATATCCTAACTTTTAAGCCTGCAAAAAGTGTTCGAGGAAGTGAAGGACCATAAATGTAAGTAGGGTCACGGTCAATTCCTTTATCAAAATCTTTTTGGTAATCGTTAAATAAGTTTTTAATACCTGCACTTACTTCCATTGTGAAGAAATTATCAAATCTAAATTCATAAGAAGTATTAAGCCCAAAGTCAAACATATTTGGTGTAGTTACAAGTTCGTTTTTACCTTCGTGAAAGGTTTCCATAGAACCTGTGAAAACCGTTGTTAGGTTGATAGCCCACTCCTCTCTTGGTTTGTAAGTCGCAGTCAGATTTCCGTAAGCATTAGGTGAACGTAATAATTTGTCAGTTTCGGCGATAACGTTTCCGTTTTCGTCTTCCGCTACTACTTGCGGTTTATCGTGTTTTGAACTTTGGAAAGTGGCTCCCAATTGCAAAGCAAACTTAGGATCAGGACTGTATTTAAACTCCAAATTCACACCTTTTACAATGGCTTTGTCTCCATTTTGTTTCTCTCTAATGTCCAATTCATTTTCCTTACCTACAGAGGTATACACAAACGGGTTATGTAATGCTGTAAAGAATCCTTCAATCATCGCTACAAGCTGATGTCCGTCACGAGAGCGATTATACTCAAATGAGGTAGTAAAGCTGTCTGATGTTTCTTTCTTCAAATCTGAAGCCAATTGTACACGACGTACTTCTCCTGTAATTAATTCTGAGTGAACATCTTCAGAATAAAACAATGGAGCTCTGAATCCACGAGCATATGAAGCTCTGGCAATTATTTCATCAGTTACATTGTACAACAAACTCGCTCTCGGATTAATTGCAGTAACTGATTTTTTCAATAGGTTTGAGCTAACATTATCCAAACGCACACCTGCTAAGAACTTGAAGTTTGGATGTATTTTCCAGTCTGCTTGAGTGTACAAACCGAAGATGTTTTGGTCTTGGTTTACAGTAAGGATTTCCGGATTACGTCTGTTTTCTGAAATTTTATCAAATTTGTACTCGGCTCCTGACGTCCATTGGATGCTTCCTTCTCCGGCATAAAGTTGGGCTGTGTGTTGTCCGCCAATTACCCAAATGTTCTCACGAGTAACTCCGTAGTTTAGAGCTTCAACATCATACGTATTATTCTCAGTATCAAAAGCTCCGTAGTAGTTATTAGCTTTCGTACGTTGCCCGCTGGCGAAAGCTGAAAGTTTATGATTGTATGAAGGCGATAAATAATCATAATTGATATTTCCGCCTACCATATCCGTACGGATGGATTCTGCAATGTCCGCCAAATGCTCAGGTTCATCAAATTTATTTCCTCCTCGGCGATTTTCGTTACTTACGTTGAGTTCTCCTACCAATTTCTTGCGTGAATTAAATTCATTGAAAAATTTCGCACCTGCATTGATGTTTCTCAACTTTGTAAGTTCTGAAAGTCCGTCTCCGTTAGCATCGTAAGAATCACGAATACGGTTCGTTCCGTAGAAAGAAATTCCTCTTGACAGATTATCATTTACGATAGAGCCATTAAATGATGACACGATATCTTCAGATTCTCCACCTATTAAAGCCGCTAAAACGCCTGCCTGAGCCTCATTTTTAGTTGGGTTTTTAGTGATTACGTTAATAGTTCCTGCAATAGCATTAGCACCAAATAGTGCTGAACCACCTCCACGAATAACCTCAATTCGTTCAATCATATTTGTTGGAATTTGTTCTAATCCGTAAACTCCGTTTAATGACCCAAAAATAGGACGGCTATCAATCAAAATTTGAGAATAAGCTCCTTCTAAACCATTGATTCTCACCTGTGAAAATCCACAATTTTGGCAATTCACTTCTGTTCTCAAACCGGGTTGAAACACCAAGCCTTCCATAAGAGTTCTTGCTCTTACAGCTACTAAATCTTTCTGTCCTGTAACACTTACCAAAACGGGAGCTTCTTTTCTGTTCAACTCTGTTTTAGTAGCTGTTACCACCACTTCATTTATCCCTAAAACGTCTTCTTTTAGTTCAAAATTTCTTTCAATAACTTCATCAGATTTAATAGTAATCTTTTCTGTAACAGTTACAAAACCTAATGAAGAAACTTTTAAATTATAACTTCCTTCAGGAACACTTATTTCAAAGTTTCCTTTCTTGTCAGAAATAGCCCATTTTTTATGGAATTTGTTCTCCAATTGCACAGAGACTGATTCCAAAGAGTTTCCCTGAGATGAAACATTCCCTTTTAAAGTTCCGTTTTGGGCAAAAACTCCAACTCCTAAGAGTAGCAGAAATATAAATAAATGATTTTTCATTATAAAAATAGTTTGATTAATTTTTACTAAATAAATTTTTCGACAAAACTAAAAAATTTATTTTACAACGCAAAAACAAACATTATTAATTTTTGCATCTTTACACATTAATTACTGATAATATGCATTTTAGAATAAATTTGTTTTGTGAGAATTCGTATTATGGCATACAACCGATTGAATGTCTTTTTAATGTAAAACAAACACAAATTTGTTTTCCCAAAAAATGAAGTTCTTAAATAAAATATTAGGCACGTTTTCATATCGAAGGAATAGTATAAAAGAGAAAAAGGGAAGTTAAAAACTTCCCTTTTTTAATGTTTATCATTGTACCTCAACCCATTTGCCTTCGGTTCGGGTATTGTAACGATTGTTATACATCGCCTCGGCAAAAGTCCCTGGAAGGTAGTAACGTCCTGCATACGAAGCGTTTAATTTCAATTTTATTACCTTTGTCTGATTTCCTTTCAATGACAAATAAAAATTAGCTCTGTCATCTCTAAAATCTGCATAATCAATATATGAACTTTGCTCTGTATCCCCGTAATCTGTGAAACGTGTATTGATAATTTCCCACCCTGATGGAATAATTTGCGTAAGTGCTATATTTTCAACAGATTCATTGGTCAAATTTTTAACCTCAATAGAAGCAATCAGCTCCGTACTTTGACGTACTTGGCTTACATCAACCACATTACCGTTTTTATCTCGGTATGTAGTAGAGATAGCCAATCCGTTTTGCATCGGAAGTTCTTTCCCTACGGGCAAAACACCACTTGAAATCAGCCGAACGTAAAGCGTTTGTTTTGAGGTGTTTTTAATCTGTAACGATTGTTTGTCTCCTTTAATAGGTAGCTCAACAGAAGTCATAGGTTCACTTGATTTTACGTTCTCCGTTTTTCCTGCGAAAGAATACGATGCTGAGAATGATTTTCCACTTTTGTTGATTTCCACATATTTAGCCATTGCATAAAGTGCATACGCCGTGGTTTGAGTACTCATCCAATCGGAAGAAGAAAGTCTATCCGCAATTTCCAATGCCCAGCGAGCCGCATCTTCTTTTTTGCCAATCAATAAAGCTGTTTCCAAAGCCATTGCTTTATTACGAACTTCAGAACCGTAATAGTAATAATTCCCATTACTGTCATCTATTGAAACTGATTGAAACAAATTATTAGCCGTTTGTTTTTGTCCGGCAGAAGCGTAAGCCGCTGCCAACAAACGTTTTGCGTTAGCTGAAATATCTTTAGTTTCACGTAATCGATTCATTGCTCCCATATTAGGATTTCCTGCCAAAGCCAACGTGTACAAACGATATGCCTGAGCAAAATCATTCTGATATTTAGGCTCATAACGCCATTGACGAGCTTCATTATTTTGGTAATTCAGCCAATTTTGTTTGCTTCCTGATGGGAGTGCATATCCTTTTTTCTCCGCTAAAATGAAGAATTGACCAATGTAAGAAGTCGTCCAATCATCAGCATATCGGTTTACTTTCCAGTAGGCAAATCCTCCGTTAGGAAGTTGATTTTCGTGAAGTTTGCTAATTGCTGCAGTTACGTTTCGGCGTACTTCTTCTGCTTTTTCAGGTGTTAAATTGACAAAATCTCCCAAAAATAATTGCGGAAAAGCCCCAGATGTGATTTGCTCACCACAACCGTGAGGATATGAAATTAAGTAATTTAATCTCTGATGTAAATTCACTCCCGGGAAACTCGAAATTTCAAGTACAGTTTTGGCTTTTTCCCCAAAAACAGAAGCATTCAAATTTTGTGAACTTCCTTCTGTAAGCACCGCATTCTGAACAAAATAAGTTACAGGATTTGGATTATACACATCCATTTCCACTTCGTAAACTGCTTTTTCACTGCCTGAAGTTGCTGTGATTTTCACTTTCCCGATGCCTGTTTGCTGTGTAGTTTCTAACTCAAAATACGCCATTTTTTCACCCGTTCCGTCAAACTGTAACGATTGCGATTTATTGCCAATTACTTTAAAATGAGTATTCGTTTCCACAGAAATTGTTGCATTTCTGATATTTTTCTCCATTGCAAAAACCGTAACTGGCAACGTAATTTTCTCACCGGGCACTGCTTTTCTTGGTAAAGAACCTAACAATGACAGCGGACTTATAACAGGAATGTCTTTCTTCTCAGCACTTCCAAATGCGTTTTTGGCAACATCCGAAGCTACTACCATTACCCTTGCCGACCCCATATAATTTGGAATCTGAATATCGTGAACGTTCGTATTTCCTTTTTTCAAAGTGTACGTACCTTTAACAATCACAAAAGGTTTAAAACGATTTGCTTTTTGAGCTTCGGCTCCACCCAAATCTTCATCTCCTCCTATGCTAAATGCCTGGTTTACCGTTCCTCCATAAGCTCCGATAATATCATTGTAAACATCCCAAGTCTTCACGCCTAAAGCTGTTTTTGAGAAAAACTTATTCCAAGGATTTGGAGTTTTGAATCGGGTCAGGTTAAGTAATCCGTCTTCTACGATTGCTAAAGTATATGTCATCGGTTTGCCCGATTTTTCCCTAATTTTGATAGTTGTCTTCTGTTCGGGACGTAGCACATCAGCCATTTGAATTACAGGATTTAATTGTGTTTCTTTATCCACTACCGAAATTGGCAACACTCCGTATAAGCGTACGGGAGCATCATTTACCGAATTGGCGTGCGGCTGTAATAAGGTTACATATAGGTACACATTTGGCGTCATTTTCTCTGTAATGGAAATTTCGTAGTTGGTTTCGCCTGATTTGGTTTCCACCCAATAGGTTTCCAGTACATTATTTCCATTTTCAACAGAAATCAAGGCTCTGCCACCTTCATCAGAAGGGAAGGATATTTTAGCTTTTTCTCCTACGTTATATTCTTTTTTATCACTTCCTAATGAAAGCATTACTGCTTCCTCACTTGATGCTTTTCGCGATTTCCCTGACCAACTGCCCCAATCGAAATAAACCGTAGTTCCACTTTTGTGACCACTATCTTCATCAGAAAGTAAAATGAAATATCTTCCCCAATCTGCATCAGGAATTTTTAGGTCAAATTTCGCCTTACCACTGCCATTAGTTTCCACTGTTTTTGTTGTGTAGATGGCATTACTACTTGAGCTATTGTAAGTTGATATATTTTGGTTGGAAGCGTCCCACCACCAATTCCAGCCTACTTTGTAAACTGTTACCGAAACACTTTGGTTACGTAAAGGTTCTCCTTTTTCGGAAAGAACAACTGCTTCAAATGTGTAATTTTCTTCCGTGTTATAGTAATCATATTTGTTAGTTTCAGGCAATCTCAAACCTACGTAACTATCATAAGGAGAGAATGATGCAGTACTCACATCCGTGCTGAAATCTCCTCCGCTTTCGTTAGCTTGCGTAAGAAAATTCACTCGCAACATTCCGGGAGCTTGTAATTCATTCGCTTTGAAATAGAAATTAGCCCTTCCTTGAGAATCCGTTTGCCCTTCATATACAGAAATTTCCTGATTTTCAAACTGATATGCTTCATTATTGAAAATATACTTTTCGTAACCTTTAAAGGCTGTTTCCATAGGATAGAACTTCGCTTTAACGTTTACCTGTGTATTTCCTGCAGGCGAACCGTGCAACCAAAGTACCTGTAAGTTAGCATTCGCTCCATCGGCTGAAATCAGTTTCCCGCTCAAGTTATTCTCAATTTTTAACCGATTGGGCTTGATGGTTTCTATTTTTATTGATTTATGAAATTTTGCCGCTCCTGCCGAAATGCTCACATTCCAATTTCCTGTCGGAGCTTCAGGCGATGTCTTCAAACCAAAAACATAATGATTTGTTAGATTACTGCTCTGCATACGCTCAGCAATCACTTTCCCGTAGGGGTCAGTAAATTTGAGTTTTATCGGAAGTTTTTCGGGTAATTTTTGAGCAAAATCATTCAGTACAAAACCTACATAAATACTATCTCCCGGACGCCAAACACCTCTTTCCGCATAAATAAATCCGTTTAATCCCTTTTGCAAACGCAATCCGTCCACATCATATTTACTAACTGATTGAGGTACAGCGTCATCCATTTTAACGTAAGTAGTGTTATTATCCTTTTTGATTTTTGCAAAAAAAGCTCTGCTCGAAATATCAAATTTAGCAATTCCTTCACTATTTGTTTTACTCTCTTGAATCTTCTGTTGTTGATAATCAAAAACTTCTACAACGGCTCCACTGACAGGTTCTGTATTTAAAATGTTATTTACAACTACTGTGTAGCTATTATTCTGTCCTTTTTTAACAATTACTCCCAAATCACTTGCTAAAACATTCGTTCCTACAGTTTTATTATAAAAATAATCATCACAAGGATTATCGCTACTTCCCCAATAATAGTAATCATCTTCATAATCTTCCGGTTCTTTTTCAAGAGGTTCTTCCTCGAATGACAAATCGAGAGGTTCACTCTCCAAGCCACAAGCATACAACGAATAATTCTTCTTCATTGTAAATTCTACCCGATAAATAGCTCCTGGTTCTGGCGTAATAACTGACGACAAATCAAGCGAATATGTATTCCATTCTTTCAACGGAGACAAAGCACTTTCAGAAAGTTGAATGACCTTCTTGGCGATAGGTTTTCCAACTCTTTGTAACCCATAGCTTGAACCTAAATTATTTTCTTGCAAAAATTGAAGAATATTATTTTCATAAATGCGATAAACCGTAGCATTCACTGCTCGCAAATTAATTGCCTGAAAATGAACCTTCAAATTTTGAGAACTTGGCAAAATCGTCCCATTTTTCACAAGTCGGATTTCTGGTTTTTGTTGCAGAAAACGAACTTCAAAACTTTCAGAATTACTGATGCGTTTGCCATAAATGCTACGCACTCCTTCGTGAACAGTAACCTGAAAATCACCTTCATCGGTTGCTTCTCGGAAAACTTTCAGCACGTTTCCGTTTACGCTGTACTTCAGTTCTGTACTGGTATTGCTGAGTGTTATCAATCCGTTAAAATTCTGATCCTTTTCAAGCGGTTCCGAAAAATTGATACTAAAAGACTGATTCGATGAATCTTCTGTCCTTGTAAAAAGAGCTTTAAAAGTCCCTTTTTCGGGTATTGAAATTGAAAAAGGAAGCAAATTTTCGGAAGGAACATCGCCTGCATTCCACGAAATTTTCAAAGTTTCTGCATCATCCGAACGTGGAATACTATCAAAAACAATCGGAAATTTATTGCTATTGCCCTGAGAAAGAAATTTTACAGAAATTTTCTTCCTTCCCAGCGTTGCAGAAACCAATTTTTTAGCCGTTTCGTACGAAATTTTGTCACTGGTAAGCAATTCAGCATTCAAAAAATACAAATTTTCATTGTACGACTGCAAATCTCCTTCCTTAATCTTGTAGCCTTGTTGCAAAGTTTTCAATGAAAAATTGAAAATCTCCAAGCCTTCAGAAACTGAAAATAAATTCTTCAAATTGAAAGAAATTTTGTATTCAGTATCCTGTTCCAAGCGTTTTTCAGGAATAAATTCCACCTGGTAAGGATTCAAACACAGCACCTTACCTTTCACTTTAGGAGAAATTTCAAACAAATCCAAATCATTGATTTTGGCTATTTTATCTTGCGAAATCGCCTCATTAAACAGCACTTTGAAACTTGTTTCAGCAGAAACTGTTCCGCTGGTAAATCCTGAAATGTAGTCCTTGTACAACAGTGGATTACTGTTGAAAATAGTAGTCTCTTTTTTACACGCAAAAAGTGTTAAAAGAGCAATTGAAAATACAATTACTTTCTTCATAATCTATACGCTTATTTGAATCGGGTAAAGATACAAAAAGTATAAAAATTCATCAAATTATTCAAAAAAATAATTTTTCAACTCCTCGGCTTTTATTTTTGTATGAAAACCTTATCTTTGTAATCAAATAATTGAATGAGAAATGACAAAACTAAGTGTAAATATCAACAAAATTGCCACTCTTCGCAATTCTCGAGGCGGAAATGTTCCTAACTTATTAAAAGTGGCAACTGACGTGCAAAAATTTGGAGCAGAAGGAATTACAATTCATCCTCGCCCTGATGAAAGACATATTCGTTACCAAGATGCTTTTGATTTGCTGAATGTCGTAGTTACCGAATACAACATTGAAGGAAATCCTATTCCAAAATTTATGGATTTGGTGTTGAAAGTGAAACCTACGCAGGTAACCCTTGTTCCTGATGCCGATGATGCCATCACCTCCAATGCAGGTTGGGACACTATCAAACACAAAGCATATTTAACGGAAATAATTGCTGAATTTAAACGAAATGGCATCCGAACTTCTTTGTTTGTTGACCCCGTAGAGGCAATGGTAACAGCCGCAGCCGGAACCGGAACAGACCGCGTAGAACTCTACACCGAAAGTTACGCAACCGAATATGAAAAAGGAAACAAAAAAGGAATTGAGCCGTACATAAAAGCAGCTTCGGAAGCTCAAAAAGTAGGTTTAGGACTTAACGCAGGACACGATTTGAGTTTGGAGAATATCAAATTCTTTAAGGAAAATATTCCAAATTTATTGGAAGTTTCAATCGGGCACGCACTCATCAGCGAGTCTCTTTATTTGGGACTGGAAAACGTAGTTAACTTGTATTTGAATAAACTTAAATAAAATAAAAAAACTCCGAATTGCTTTTACAATTTGGAGTTTTTTATTTCTTAAAACCAATTCTGCCAAGGTATTCTTGATAAGAAACATATCAAACCTAAGGCATAAAAAATAGCAATTTTTCCAAACGCACGATTGTCCGTAGGCTGTTTTTTATGCAATGACCAACCAATGGTAATCAAAACTACACCAACAACAATCATTAACGGATGTTCCAAAAGCATTTGTCGTAAATATGAATCTTTCATCACGCCACCTGCTTTCCAAGCGTTGAAAAGCGGAGAAGTTACATACAAGATAATACCTATAAGTAACTGAATATGTGAAAAAATAAGTGCGTAAAGGCCTAATCTTAAATCTTTTGAGGTATATTTTCTCTTACCAAAAAAGCCAATGATTGCGTTTACTGTTGCCGCAAGAAGCACCAAAAGCACTGCATAGGCAAACCACGAATGAAGTTGAAGAATTGTACCGTACATAGCGAATTATTTAGTTCGGGCAAATATAGATGATTTCAGCGAAAAACAAAAACCTGAATAATGTTTTTTCAAAATTCAGGTTTTCAAAAAGATAATACAATTGAAAGTAAATTCAAGAAATCATTCTTGTTGATTCTATTCTAAAGATTTTCAACAATTGTATCCTTGCCAGATTCTATTTGATAAACAAATCTGATTTTTCTATTTTCATTGGGTTTTAAACTCAATTTCCACTTCAAACTTCCCTTTTCTTTATCAAAAACTGCTTCTTTAGCTTCTGTTAGCGAAACTTTAATGTCTTTTTCTGTGCTAACAGGCACTTGGTCTTCAATTTCAATGACTATGGCTTCCTTTTTGTTGTTTTGTACGCTAATTTCATATGCAAATGTCTGTACTTTTTTGGAACTTAATGATTTATTTTCGGTATTTTTTGAAATCAACTTTCTTTCTGTAATGATTTTTTTATCTTTCCCTAAGCTTAACAAAAGTTTTTTATTCGCATTTTCAGGATTAATCGTTGTTTTTCCGACATACATTCCTTCAAAAATAAGGCTTGCCTCTCCAGAAAGAAGGTTATATTTGCCATAATTTTCAATATTCCCCATCAAATATGCTCCTAAATCATATTTCGGTGCCGAATAATATTGATAAGTTGCGGGAATTTCTAAATTTTTCAGTGAAACACTGTGTTTTTTTCCATTGGAAAGAATTGTATAAGGCAAATCAATATCAAAAACCACATTGAATTGCGTTTCCCCCATCACTACCACATCATCTAATGACTTGTCTTCCAAAACCATATCTTCATTGGCAACTTCCACAGGTTCAAGTTCCATCGTTTGCATATTTTTATGAAAAGCAGCTTTTTCTCTTCTAACATTTGTAATTTCTTGATACACTGTTTTATCAGAATCGTTTTTTCTGGAGTATATAAACCAAGTGTTCAATGTTGGAGCTTGTGTGTATGCATTCACATAACCACTTGATAAAGTTAGCTTTACGTCATTCCAATCAACCCCGGTATTCTGACTTACAGCCGCATTGTACTTCAATGTAATTGGGGTATTAACTTTCTCGGAACGAACTTCGTAAAACGGATTCCAATGAGCTTGGTAAGAAATGTAATTAAGCTGAAAAGGGACTTTCCCTGCAACTTCATTAATCACTCTGAGTACCAATTTCCCTCTGTTAATTGTATTTTGGGAAGAGGTTGCCCCTAAGCGGAATTTTAACGAACTTAATTTTTTTTGTAGTTCTTTATTCTTTTCAGCAATATTTTTCAGCTGATTTTCAAGCTCGTATCTTTTATTCTTATAAAAATCAAGCAGTTTTGACAGTTCTGCTGTGTTTACATTCGCTCCTGATAATTGTTGATTTTTGTCCAATAATTCAACAGATTTTGTAACGGAATTCTGAAGAATTTTATTTTTCCCAATTTCTTTTTCAACAAGTTGAATACTATCATAAATCGGGCGAACTAATTCCGATACATAATTCTCTTCATATCCTGTAATTGCCTGATTTGTAAATTGAACAGACAAAATGGTAACTTTAGAAGTTGATTTTATTTGTATGGAATTTTCATCCAAATAATTTGCAACATTGGCAATCACCACCTCAGAAGTTCCTTTAGGCAGGGTAACATTAGCTACTTGCTGAATTTCAGCTCCATTGAAGTAAAGTTGTACTTTTTCGGCTTTTGCGTTAGTAAAAACAGGAGCTTGAGCACATAACACATTCACCATAAGGGAAAAAAAAGCAAAAAAGACAATAGATACATTATTATTCATCGCTCAGAAAATATTAAAATGTTAATACCTTTACACATATACAATAAGTATGCCTTTTTGCAAAAGATAATGATTTTTTAAGAATTATTATTTATCTATTAATTTCTACCAATTAATTTTATTTTTTGAAAAAAATCTTATATCTTCGTCGGGATAATCAAAAAATATTTTGCAATGAAAAGAATTTTATTAACATTAACTGTTTTATTTACAACATTCTACGGTTTTTCACAAGAGAATGACAATTTTAAAAAAGACACTCAAAAACTGATTTCAATAGTGAGTGGAGCTTCTTTTGATGCTGTAACTACCTCTCTAAAACAATTCATTCCTGCGGATAAAGTTGATGCTGCCGAAATGGAAATTAAAGCCTTAATGCCTGAACTTTACGAAACTATGGCAAAAATTTATATGGAAGAATTCACACACAGCGAAATTAAAGAATTGCTAAAGTTCTATGAAACTCCAATTGGTAAAAAAATGGCAGAAAAAACTTCTGTTTTAACACAAAAAGGCTTAGCTGAAGGAGCAAAATGGGGAAGAGAAAAGCTAACTCCTATCATTCAAAAATATATGAAACAATAACAAAAAAAGCAGTAGATAGTTCTTTACTATGCTACTGCTTCCTATCCTAAAAATAACTTATATGGCTTTTTATTTTGCTTTAATTGCACACGAATCTATTTCAGAAACGCGTAAAGTATTTACTTTTCCTTTACCTTGTATTGGCATTGCCGCCAAACTAATCATAATGTCACCCATATTTACGTAACCTTTCTCGTTAGCGATATGATTAACGTCCTCAATGGTTTCATCAGTTGATACAAATCTGTCATAATAGAAAGTAGTAACTCCCCAAAGCAGACTCAATTGCGTTAAAATACGCTTACTTGATGTAAAGACCAAAATGTGTGAATTCGGGCGGTATGATGAAATGCGATAAGCCGTATATCCACTATTTGTCAACGTTGAGATAACTTTAGCATTCATTTCATTTGCCATTGTAGCCGCGTGAAAACAAATTGAGTTTGTTACGTAACGTCCTGAACGAACGAAAGGTGTACGCATAGGTACTTTTATCAATTCTGATTCTTCTACACTTTTGATAATGCGGCTCATTTGCTCTATTACCTGCACCGGATACGCCCCAACAGATGTCTCTCCTGAAAGCATTACCGCATCGGCTCCGTCCATTACGGAGTTTCCTACATCGTTTACTTCGGCACGCGTTGGAGTCAAGCTTGAAATCATACTTTCCATCATTTGTGTGGCAATGATTACAGGAATATGATACAATTTCGCTTTGTGTACTAACTCTTTCTGAATCAAAGGTACTTCTTCGGCAGGAATTTCTACTCCCAAATCACCTCGAGCAACCATAATTCCGTCACAGTTAGCCATAATTTTATCTATGTTCACCAAAGCTTCTGGTTTTTCAATTTTGGCAATGATAGGAATTCTGTTACTTGAATTTTCATTTATCAAATCTTTCAAATCCTGAATATCAGCAGGATTACGTACAAACGAAAGAGCAAACCAATCTACTTCTTGTGAAATTGCAAAAAGTGCATCTTTTATATCTTTTTCGGTAAGTGCAGGTAATGAAACGTTTGTATTAGGAAGGTTTACTCCTTTTTTAGATTTTAATGGTCCTCCTTGAATTACCTCTGCTTCAACTTCATTTTCTCTGTTTGTTGAAACGACTCTGAAAATGAGCTTTCCGTCATCAAGCAAAATGCGTTCACCCGGATTTACATCCTTAGGAAACTCCTTGTAATTCATATACACTCTGTCCTGATTACCTGTAAAAGGCTCTCCTGTTGCGAATGTTATCTTATCTCCCGGATTTACGATAATTCCTTCTTCCATAACTCCCACACGCAACTTAGGTCCTTGAAGGTCAGCCAAAATAGCTGTATTATATCCGTATTCTTTATTGACAGAACGAATCATTTCTATACGCTTTTTCACATCTTCATAATCAGCGTGCGAAAAATTGATACGAAATACATTCACTCCTGCCTGCATCATATCTTTAATTACATCTCTTGTATCCGTAGCCGGACCTAAGGTAGCTACGATTTTTGTTTTCTTTGTATTTAACATTCTTGAAATATTACTTTATGTTTTGAACTTAATGTGTCTGTATCTATTTTATAAATTGCTGAAACATCTGGGATTGCTGCAATTTTTTTTATGATTTCTTTTTCGTCAAATCTTCCTTCCGGATTTATTTTCAGGAAAAAATCGATTTTTCGCTGATTATCAATCAAATAATTAACAAAAGTAGTACTTTCAAATAAAGAAGTTACCTTCATCTTAGTTTCAGTAACTGACCTATTAGCAATGCAATTCCAATTGATTTTTGATGACTCATCATACCAATGGTAATACGAAAAATTGGCATCATTATCGACTCCTACAAAAGTCCTTTTCTTGCAATCTTTTGACAATCTGATTTTCAAAATCTTATTCAGAAAGTAAACCAAACGATAATCTTTCATTGTGGTATGAATAGCCATCAGCCGGAAATCATCATCTAAAAAATCTCTTGATAGTCTGTGTACAATCATAACACAACTTTTAACGCAACAAAAGTACGAAAAAAAAGACAATTGACAACCAACCTCACACAATTAACAATTAGTTAATTATTTTGGGGAGAATAAATTTTCTAAAGAAGAAAAAAACTGATTTATGAAGATTGTGAATTTCCCTTTCCGCTACCTCGCTTTCTGTTTCTTCTTCTAAGAAAAAACATTGCTAAGGAAGCCACCGCAAAAGCAATGTAAAGATAAAAGGATTGTTTTTGGTCTGTTTGCCAATATTCCACAGCTAAGTAGATGGAAATTACACAAACTACCAAATAAGCATATTCGAAAAAAATTCTTGCGTTCAAAGTTCTAAATAATTAAGATTTATGATTTATTCTTGCTCTTCTTTATCCTCAATAGCCAAAATTCCTGTAGTTTTGTGAGCCTTTACCGTTGAAAATTCCTTATCGAAATCCATTCCAACGCCTTTTGTAAGTGTCCCTTTGATGGAATCAGTGAAAATGAATTCCTTTTCTGTAAAAACCCAGTCTTGTTTTTGGTCCCAAAAAAGCTGAGAAGTTTCGAGCTTTTTCCCATCGAAAGTTGTTAAAACAACACTATCACGAAGCTCCACCATTTGCGAATTATTATAAATAATCCCGTACTTGGCTTGTACAGTGTTCTGATTGTTTTTGTTATCAAAAAAATCAACCTTTACGCCTTTAGGAAATTCCCAATAAGGAAATTGCTGATTGGAAAAATCCTTGTTTTGTGGACTTGTGATAATAGCAACCACCTTCGTAGAATCTGTGTAAACCAATCTGAAATCAAACACTTCCCCTTGCGGAAACTTATGAACCACATTCATCTGTTGAAGGCTTTTCAAATCATTTTTACACGAAAAAAGTATTGCCATACAAGAAAGTACGGCAATGCTTTTCAATTTATTTTTAGATAACACAAAAAACTTCATATTATTATAGTGCAGGAACTTTCACTGATTGCCCTACCCAACATTTAAATGTAATGGTTTTCCCAGCCATTCCTGACTCAAAAACATCAACTTTTGAAGGAGCCAATGCATCATAATGTTTTGCTAAGCTTTCCAATCCTCCTTTACGCGCTGTACTTGCTGCTAACCAATAGATTGCACGTTTTTCAAAAGAAGTACTTCCGCACTCATTAGCACTGCTTGCATAAGCCTGAGCCATTATACGATAAGCATCAGAGTTTGAAGGATTATATTTCAACGCATCTTGAGCATACTTAACTGCACCTGATTTTGAGTGTTTTGAAGCAATCTTAGTTAAAATTTTTGATTTTTTAAGATTATCGCTTTCTAAACGAACAGACTCATTATAGTACTCAACAGCCTTTGCAGAATTTTTATTTCTGTCATTCAACACTCCCAAATAATATGCAGATGAAGCTGAAGGAGACAATTCGTGTAAAGAGCTAACTATTTTCACGAAAAGCGGATCACTTGTACAATCTTTATCTGACATTTTCCCTGCAGCTCTTCTCAACCAAACTTCGTTAGTTTTGTTTGCATCAAAGTTTTTGCTATATAACGGAATTAGGTTATCACAATCAGCCAATCTTCCCAATTTTGCATCAACACTTTCTCCAATAAGTTCATAGTTATCAACACGTTGACGAGAAGCTTCTAATATTTTCTTATCCTTAGCACTGATTGTCCCTGCTTCTTCCTGTGCGATGTATTTGTTAATAGTTTCAGACAGAAGGTTTTTCTCATCCTGAATTTTCTCAACAACGTCATCGTATGTGTCAAAAACATCTTGTAATGGTTTTTTACCTTCTTCGTGCAAAGAAACTAAAACTGAAAAATACAAGTACAATGCTTTTTCATTTTTGAAGTTTTCCCTATCTTCATCAAATGCTTTTTTCAATAGTTCATAAACTTTTTCTTTATTGTCAGAAATCAACAAAGCTTGTTTAGTACGCATTTCAGTTGTTCCCATTCTGTTTGGGAAATATTTGTTGTAATCTTCGTAAAGTTTAAGCAAATCCTTCACGAAATTTTCTTTTTCTGCTCCAGTGCTTTTATCTATCTTATGTTTTAGGATAGCTTCTCCACGTACAAACACGGCAGCATTAATACTTGGGCATTTCTCATAAACAGATTTCCAAACAGGATACGCTGCATCATAACGTTTTGCTTTTGCATCCTCATTAAAAATTGATAAATTTTGTTGAAGCTCTTGGTCTTGTTTACAATCCTGAGCTTGTGCACTGCCCACGTAAAAAACACTTACTACAAATGCTGCTAATAATAATCTTTTTTTCATTTTTCGTTGTTTTTTATTGTTCTTATTGATATTTAGTTCTTTGGAACCATTTGTCATTCAAGGTGATTCCTATTTTAAGATTAAAGTAATTTTCTTTTATCAAATTTTGTTTTAACGTTCCTTTTTGCCCGAATTCAAATCCTGTTGTTAGATTCGAAAATCCTCTCACAGGAAAACTCAACCCAAAAGATATGCCAAAGTCATCGATTGATTGATTATTTAACATAATTCCTGTTTTCTCATAACGGAATCCGGCTCTGTATGTAACTCTTTTCCAATAACTTGAAATCGAATTATATTGAGGCACATAAAATCCTCCAAGTGCAATTTTATATCCGTTTTCGTAATTTACATTTGTTGCAGAAAGAAACGGATTTGAGAATTTTTCAGTATTTGAGTGTGTATATGCTACTCCAGCAAACCACTGAAGGTCTTTTCCTATGCCAAAACCAACTTCAAACTGCGAAGGCAATGTTAGTTTTGTTTCTTTCAGCCCGATGGCTTCCAAATTTTTTACCTGAGTTTCCTTAACAATTAAATTAGAATTATTGCCGGCATTTGCATTTCCGAAAGTAGATATCATTCTTTCATTTTCTGAATTCAATTTACTTTCAGGCGTAAACACCAATGATGATGAAATTCTCAATTTGTTCTTCAAAGCTTTTGTGTAATGTAACCCAACATTTGCAGAAACACCTCTTAGTGATGATTTGCTATCTTCTTGAGTGTAAAAATCAACGTTTGAAATTTTCAGCATATCCTTCATTTCAATCTTTCCAAAATTAAATTTGAGTGATGCTCCAAAGCTCAAACCTTTGTAAATTTCATATCCTGATGAAATAAAAAACTGATTTACATTACCTTTACCTTCAAATTGATTGAGTTGAGCCACTCCATCAATTGTTTGCCTTGATGCTAATTTATACCCCACAGAAGAAAACGGCACCAAACCTACTGCAAATCCTAACTTTTCAATTATAGGAAAGCCCAATGCTATATAATCTACTGAAGTGGAATTAGTTCCTATTTTTGTTACATTCGAAACAATTTTTTTATAATCGAAAGAAGCTCCTCCTGAAAAAGCAGTCAATTTCAGATGTGATAAAGTTGCCGGATTTTGCATATTTACACGTGTACTATCAGCAAAAATTCCTATTCCTCCCATAGCTTTCTCCTCAACAGTCCCTTTAGGATTTAGCTCCCCAATGCCATAATAGGAATAAGGCGACTCTGTTGTTTGTTGCGAAGACACAGTATAAACAACTGAAAATAAAGCAAAAACAAACAAAAATATTTTTTTATTCATATACAATAAAACTAATGTTCTTTTGTTATCTATCTCTTTTTTGCCACTCCAAAATGGCATTCAACCCCTCCAATAAAAAAAACGAGTTTGCAAATATGCAATTTTTTATATTGTTTACCAAATAAATATGATTGCCCCCTGTTAAAATTGTTGTTAAGTCCTTGAATTTTTCTTCATATTGTGTAATAACACCTTCAATTTCGCGAACTACATTGTGATAAACACCTGAAAGGATACAACTTTCCGTTGAATTCCCGATAAAATTCTCAATATTAAAATTCTTCTGCTCAGGAATTAATGGCAATTTTGAGGTAAATTCGTGCATTGCTTTCAGTCGCATTGCAATTCCCGGAGCTATGGCACCTCCCAAATACTCTCCTTTTGCAGTCATAATATCAAAAGTTATACAAGTTCCTGCATCGATTACCAATACGTTTTGGTTAGGATACAGACTTACAGCTCCCCCCATCAATGCCAGTCGGTCAATGCCCAAAGTGTTAGGAGTTGCATATTTATTAATAAAAGGCATAGGTGTTTGTGAATTTACAAACAAAACGCTTTTTATTTTTTCTTTTAGAAAAGAAAATCGTTCTTCAACGCTCTTCACAACCGAAGCTACGATGCAAAAATCAACTTCATCGAAATCAACAACTTGCAATATTTCCTTTTGAAAATTATTTTTTGAAAAAACTTGAAAAAATATTTTTTCTTGATTTTGAAATACAGCCACCTTTACGGCTGTGTTTCCTTCATCGATAACTAAATTCATATTTGTATAAGGACAAACGATATAATTATATTTCACAACACAACTGCCTACAAAGGTACAAAAAACCGATTTATCAAGAAAATTATTTTTCATAAGTCTTTACAACGTTGCACATTATGTCTGTTTTGAACTCTCTTCAGTAATAAACTTATGATAAGTAAGAAACCACTCTTTTTATTTCTTTTATTTTCGTTTATCCTTAGAAAGAAAACAAATAAGCTATTATTTAACTTTTTTAACAAAAAAGATTTCTTTTTATTTGTTATGAAGTTTCGATTTCATAACTTTGCACAACTTTTATCTATTGGATAGCAAATTAAAAAGTATTTGAAATTAAAATTTAAATAATCAGAATATGACAAATTTGTTAATGAAATCAATGCGAGAAATGATACGATTGGGTTTCTTAGTCGTTCTTGCAGGAGGATTTTGGATTGATTCGGTCTTTGCGAAGACTGATGGTTTGTCAGTAAAAACGATTGTTTTTCAGCAGCAAACCAAAAAAGTGAGCGGAGTGGTAACAGATGCCAACGGGGAGCCTTTGCCTGGAGTAAACATTGTTGTTAAAGGTACTTCAATAGGCGTTACTTCCGATTTTGACGGAAACTTTGAAATCAATGTGCCGGGCGACAAAACAGAATTGTTGTTTTCATACATTGGTTTTAAAGGGCAGACCTTACGAGTAACCCAAGCCCGTAGTGGAGTTAAAATTGTTCTTGAAGAAGAAGTGGAACAATTGGAAGGTACGGTAGTAACCGCTTTGGGCATCAAACGCCAAGAAAAGGCGTTGAGTTACAATGTGCAACAGGTAGGCAGTGAGGAACTTACCAAAGTAAAAGATGCAAACTTTGTGAACAGTCTTAACGGTAAGGTTGCTGGAGTCACAATTCAGCGAAGTTCCTCGGGGATTGGAGGTGCAACCAAAGTTGTGATGAGAGGGACCAAATCAATTGAAAAATCAAACAATGCCTTGTACGTGATTGATGGTGTACCCTTATTTTCTACAACGATGACACAAGGGAGCGGGCGTTTCCAGTCGTCAGGTTCAACAGAAGGTATTGCTGACATAAACCCTGAGGATATTGAAAGTATGACTGTCCTTACTGGAGCATCGGCAGCAGCACTTTATGGGTCAGCAGCAGCAAATGGTGCCATTCTCATCACCACCAAGAAAGGAAAAGAAGGCAAACTTCAAGTTAGTTTTTCATCAAATACCGAAGTTTCTTCTCCCTTCATTCTACCAGAATTCCAAAATACCTACGGAAATGACGGAAGAGTAGAATCTTGGGGGGCAAGACTTCCAGAGAATTTTGAAAGATACAACCCAAAAGATTTCTTTAAAACAGGACATACCTTTACCAATAATATTTCATTATCAGGAGGAAGTGCAAAAAATCAAACGTATTTTTCCGCAAGTAGCACTCAGGCAGAAGGTATTGTCCCCAACAATCAATACAATCGTTATAATTTCACTTTCAGAAATACAGCACATTTGCTTGATGATAAGTTAAAAATTGATGCCTCAGTAAATTACGTTTTGCAAGACCATCGCAATATGATAAACCAAGGAGAGTATATGAATCCTTTGGTTGGAGCATATTTGCTTCCTCGTGGCGAAAATTTTGAAAGTGTACATACTTTTGAAAGATACAATCCAGCTCGTAAGATATACGAACAGCAATGGCGTTATGGCACAGGAGATTACACGCTTCAAAATCCCTATTGGGTAGCATATCGCAATCTACGTGACGTGAAAAGGGAACGTAATATGATTGCTTTGGGAGTTTCTTATGAACTGAAAAAATGGTCAGAAACTGAAAAATGGGACATTGCTGGGCGAGTTCGTACCGATAATTCACATATCAAATCAACCGACAAACGTTACGCCACAACAGCTCCAACATTAGATGTTAGTAAAACTGGATATTTCGGATTATTAAAAGGAGCTGAAAGACAAACTTATGCTGATATTTTAACGAATTTCTCAAAACGATTTGAATTCGGAGGAAAGAATGTAGTGGTTACAGCTAACCTTGGAGCTTCATTGCAAGATACTCGCTATGACGACTCACAAATAGCAGGGCCACTTCGCGAAAATGGTATTCCGAACGTGTTTAACACTTTTAACATAGACCAAGGGGCACAAAAAACGAAAATCGGTCAGGTAGGATGGATAGAACAAACACAATCTGTTTTTGGTAGCGTGGAAGCAGGTTACAACGGATATTTGTATCTGACATTAACAGGACGTAATGACTGGGCTTCACAATTGGCGAATTCGCCAAATTCATCGTTTTTCTATCCTTCTGTGGGGCTTTCAGCAGTAGTAACCGAGATGTTTTCAACAAATGCAAAATTGAAAATCAACCCTATTCTGTCATTTATGAAAGTACGATTAGCATTCAGTTCGGTGGGTTCGCCTTTTGATAGAAGTTTAACGACCCCAACTTATACCTTTGACCAAGACACCAAAACCTGGAAAACCGTTTCGCATTTCCCAATCGGGGAGCTATTCCCAGAGCGTACCAATTCGTACGAAATAGGGCTTGCTTCCAAATGGTTAAAAGGAAAATTGACTTTGGATGCAACTTTTTACCAAACAAATACTAAAAATCAAACAATTGGTTCTGAAATTTCACCCTCTACAGGATACGACAAAATATATCTCCAAACGGGAGATGTTCGCAACAGAGGGATTGAGTTAGGGTTAGGATATGACTTCCAGTTGATTAAGGATTTTAGCTGGAACAGCCACTTCACAATGGGATATAACAAAAATGAAATTATGTCATTGGTGGAAGATTATGTGAATCCTGTTACGGGAGAGAAAGAAGGAAAGGAACATTTGGTCAAAAACTCATTCGGTTCATTGCGTTACATTCTTAAAAAAGGAGGATCTCTTGGTGATGTGTACTCCAATGCTGATTTTACACGTAACTCTGATGGGAATATTTATATTGATGCAAAAGGAAACGTAACCAAAAGTGAATTTGCCAACGGCCATTTTGAAAAGTTAGGAAGTGTACTTCCTGATGTTACAATGGGCTGGCGAAATGACTTCACCTACAAGAATCTCAGTTTCGGGGCAATGTTCTCAGCTCGTTTGGGAGGTGTAGCTATTTCAATGACCGAAGCTGCCTTAGACCATTACGGGGTTTCGAAAACTTCGGCTGAGGCACGTGATGCCGGCGGAGTTCTCATTAACGGTTTCCTTGTTAATACACGAAATTATTTCGAGGAACGAGGAAAAAATCGATTGGCTCAATACTACACATATTCGGCAACGAATGTGCGTTTACAAGAAGCCTATATTTCATACAAATTACCTAAGAAAATACTGAATGATACTATGGGGCTTACCATTTCTGTCATCGGGCGTAACTTGGGTATGATTTATAGCGAGGCTCCGTTTGACCCCGAATCTGTTTCTTCAACAGGAAATTACGTACAAGGATTAGATTATTTTATGATACCGAGCCAACGCAGTATCGGATTGAGTATCAAAGCTGATTTTTAACTTATAATTTTGAACAAGATGAAAAAACCTATCATAATAGCTTCAATTGCCCTTATCTTGGGAAGTTGTACGAAAGATTTTGAGAAAATGAATCAAAATCAATATGGGATTACAGGGAAAGAATTGGACAGAATACCACAAGGAGGTAATCAGCTCATTGACTTACAAAAACTGATTCTTCCCGAACAGGAAAACTCATATCAGATGTGTTTTGATTTGTACGCAACGGGTTATTCCGGATACGCAACCACCAAATTTACAGGAGATTACCAAACATACAACCCACGAGCGAATTGGTTCAGTTATCCGTTTGATGATACATATCCTAAAATTTACAAAGCATATAACGAGCTAAAAAAGATTTCTAAAGGGGATTATGACAAACCTTATTTTGCACTGGGTAGTATCTATAGGGTCGCCATCACACATTGGCTGACAGATACTTACGGACCTCT
This sequence comes from Capnocytophaga felis, assembly GCF_009684755.1. Classification (GTDB taxonomy): domain Bacteria; phylum Bacteroidota; class Bacteroidia; order Flavobacteriales; family Flavobacteriaceae; genus Capnocytophaga; species Capnocytophaga felis. The sequence goes on along the minus strand of NZ_BLBC01000008.1, from coordinate 65,535 downwards.
TCCTTATTCACAGATGAAGGAAGGACAATCGAAAGTTCCGTATGATTCTCAAAAGGACTTGTATTTAGGCTTTTGTGAGGAATTGGTAAAGTCCATTGAGGGATTGAAAAAAGTAGATGCAGCCGATAGGGAATACGCTCCGTTTGATAATGTGTACAAAGGAGATATGCAAAAATGGATTAAGTATGCCAATTCGTTGCTTCTTCGTATCGCCATAAGAATGTCAAAAGCAGCTCCTGTCGAAGCCAAAAAATATGCCGAAATGGCAGTTTCCGCAGGGGTAATTACCTCCAATGCTGATAATGCACAACTAAAAACTATTGATAATCCGGCCTTTAAAGTAAGTGACTCTTGGGGAGATTCACGTGTGAGTGCCGATATTACCGAATATATGAACGCCTTTTCTGACCCACGTCGTGCAAAATATTTTACCGAGGTAAAAAGCCGAAGTGAAGGCAAAAAGTATTTCGGTTGCCGAAGTGGAGCTCCGAGTATTACTTTTGTAAAAGAAAACTATTCGTTGCCAAATCTACAAAAAAATTCTCCAATTATGATTTTTTCAGCAGCTGAAGTTGCATTTTTAAGAGCCGAAGGAGCTTTGAAAAACTGGAATATGGGAGGTGCAGCCAAAGAGTTATACAAACAAGGTATTAAACTTTCCTTTGAACAATGGGGGGCAGGTGATGCCACTGCGTATTTGACCAACAGCAATCAAAGAGGTGCTTTTTCTGATGAAAAAGAATCCGGGTATGATGATAGATCTTTTAGTTCTTCAATTAGTGTAAATTGGGAAGATACAGCCACAGATGAGCAAAAATTAGCAAAAATCATCACTCAAAAATGGATTGCAATGTTCCCATATGGTTCGCATGAAGGTTGGGCTGAATGGCGAAGAACCGGCTACCCAAATCTGCTTCCATCTGTTGAGAACAAAAGCGGGGGTTCAGTAAAAAACATCTCTCAACAAAACGGAAAAGATATGGGCGGAATGCGAAGATTGCCTTTCTCCACCAAAGAATACGAAGGAAGCAATCTTAAAAATATCCAAGAAGCTGTAAATCTGTTAGGAGGAGCAGATAACGGAGCGACCGACCTTTGGTGGGCAAAATAATTAATTCACATAAATAAGATTTAATGATGAAAAAAATAGGAATTATTTTCGGGTTATTGGCTGTGGCATGCAGTAAAACAGAGCCAATCGAAATTATTGCTCCTCAGCGAGATATCGACACCGAAACATTAAAGAAATACAAATCCCAAACCGAAATGGAGAAAAGAAATATCGTGATGGGAATGATGTACAATTGGGGAAAGGAAAGTGGTGCTTTTTTAGCAAACACCCCCGATAGCTTGGATATCGTTGTAATAAAAAGCGGATATGACAACATAACCGAGGTTTTAAAAAACGATATGCAATTCGTTCAACAGAAAAAAGCGACCAAAGTACTCGTGGGGATTGATTTTGAAGCCGCATTCCAAGAGTATGAGTCTAAAAAAGAACAAGAGATAAATGCTCAAAAAAAGGATAAAGAACAGGAATGGAAACTATCCAACGAACGATTGACAAATCAGGAAAAGACAAAAATTCTTGCTGAACTTGAACGAGAAGTTGCAGAGAACTTAGCAAGCACAGTGATTCAGAAGTTAGAAAAGCAAGCTGATGAGTTGCTTGATATTGCAAAATCAAACGGATTTGACGGAATCAGCATTGAGTTTCCTCAGAAATTAAACGAGGCTTATCCTGCTGAAAATTTTGATAAATTTCTAAGGGAAATCACAAAAGAAGCAGGTAAAGGAAAAAAGCTTCTTTTGGTAGTTGAGAATCCGTATAACAAAGATGATGCGGCGGTTGTTAAACCTGTTGATTCTGCCAATTGGATAGTATATCGCCAAAAAGGAAAACAATCGTTTAAAAATTTTGACGAGCAATCACAAAAATGGGCTTCTTTCAAATACGTGCCTTCGGTGGATTTCACGGAAGAAGATTTGGCGGAAGGTTTTGCCGATTCGCAACTTTTTGTTCCAGGCGGAAGATTAAACCGTACGATGGACGTATTAAACTGGCAGGCAGACAACAAAGCAGGAGTGGCGTATTATCACATCGAAAAAAATTACTATGATAAGCAAGGCGATGTAACTTTCAAAACCTTACGAAATGCCATCAGTAAATTACAATCACGGAATTAATTAAAAAATTAACGGAAATGAAATTCATAAAATTAATATTTATAACAATAGGATGCCTCTCTGTAATATCTTGCTCAAATGAGGAAAAAGAAGGAGGCGAAGTGTTTGAGCAACAGGCAATTCTTTATAAATTGGAGGGTACAAGCCGAAAGCAGGCCGATTTTTCTCAGAAAACTTCCGTTTCCGCCTCTATCAGCGATGTGGGAACGCAAAAAGAGGAAAAATTCGTAGTAGCATTGGCAAAAGAAAATATGCGTGATGTTTCCGTACATTTAGGGTTGGATTTTCAAGAGGTTGAAAAATACAACAAAACCTACGGAACCGAATTTTTACCATTTCCTGAAAAAGACATTGAACTCTCTTCCGTTTTGAACATTAAGGCGGGAAGTGTAACCTCTGATGAGGGAAGCGTAAAGATGAGCATTTCACCAGAATTAAAAGAAAATACACCTTATATGTTTGCCGTAACGATGAATTCTGCAAGTGGAGCCAATATAATGAACGTTTCAAAGACGCTGTTCTACACCGTTGAATTGGTAAAAGGTCAAATTAACAGAACCATACGCATAAAATCAGATGCATATCTGGAACCTACGGGAGAAAGACTTTCTGTTGGCAAGCCTTTTACTATGGAAGGACTTATTTACATTGATGAATTCTCACCAACAGAGGCTAATATCAGCACATTTATGGGAATAGAAGGGAAAGCCCTGATGCGTTTCGGAGATTCAGGTGTCGACTCCGACCACCTGCAAGCCAGCGGCACAGATATAGGAATCAAATTCAAAACAAAAAAATGGTATCACATCGCTATGGTGGTTGACAATTCAAAAACAACAATATATGTAGATGGCAAAAAAATAACAGAATTCGGTGCAACTAAAGACCTGAGTTCTTCTTACGGCGATGGCTTTTACATAGGACGAAGCTATAACGGAAATCGAGGAATTAATGCTCATTTCTCCGAAGTCAGAATTTGGAACGTGGCACGCTCCGGTACACAGATAAGTGATAGTATGTATGAAACTGATGAAAAAAATCCTGATTTGTATGCATATTGGAAAATGAACGAAGTAGTTGATAACAAAATCAAAGACCTTACAGGCAAAGGAAGAGATTTAGTAATGAAAGGACAAAAAGGTTCTGTAGATGGTCAAACCATTAAGATGACTGTTTTTGAGGAAGATACCCCTGTAAAAGTCGATTAATTTTTAATTTGTATTCAAGATGAAAAAGATAATTTTAGCATTTGCAACAGTAGCTTTCTTAACTGCTTGTGAATCACAATTAGACCCTAAATTTGAACTTCCAAAGCCGCAATCTCCTTCTGGAGAATTTTCGGAAGGAGGATTGGTTAATAAGATGAGCCCTCAAGCATCCTCATCCAACTTTTCAGCAGATGGAACATATATATTTATAGTTAAATTAGGATACGTCGCAAAAGAAGATGGCATTGTTACCTTAGTTAAATCCGATTTTGGTAAATTGGTAAAAGATTACAATGATTTCAAAGGTGTATCGGATTATACGCTTTTTCCGGAAACTCATTATGATTTTGTGGAAGGGACTTTCAAAAAAGGAGACAATTCGACCGAGATTCAGTTAAAAATCAAGGAATATGAAAGTTTGGAACAAGGGGATTATATCTTGCCTTTGATTGTAAATGCAGGAGGAAAAAAACTGATGCATCCGGTATTTATTCGTAAAGATGCCAAATATGTTCCCCTTTCGGAAACAAACAAAAAACCATTGCCTTCTGGTACATATTCTTGCTCAAATCGCACAGAACCAATGAAAATGGTGGCTTACGTGGAAACCAACGATTGGGACATTCGCAATATGGGGCAATTTATTTTGAAAGAAAGCAAAAAACCAGTCTTTGATATGGTAATCCTCTTTGCAGCAAATATGAATTATGATGCAAAGGCGGGAAGACGTGTACTACACTTCAACGATAAGCTGCAACCAATTGTAAACGACCCTGAAAAATATATTAAACCTTTAACAGACAGAGGTATAAAAGTACTCATAGACATATTGCCAAACCATCAGGGAGTAGGATATTACAATTTCCAAAATTACGAGGAAGCCCTTGATTTTGCCCGTCAATGCAAGCATTACTCTGATAAATTAGGCATTGATGGTTGGGATATTGACGAGGAGTACGCAAGATATGATGTACTTCCGGAAAAACCTGAAAAAGGCAATCAGTCTCTTTTGTGGTTTATGAGGGCAATGAAAGAAGTGATGCCTAATAAATTATTGACTTTGTACGATTACGGACACAATCTGAGATATGATTCCGTCGATGAAATAGGCAAAAAACCTAAGGATTACTTGGATTACAGTTGGGCAAATTACAGTGAAGACCACAGCTCTTTTGCCGGAATTCCTGATGAACGTTACGGAAAATTATCAATAGAAGCTGCACAAGGAGGGTTAAATACGCATAATGCCAGATATAGGGCAGAGCAAAATCTTCAAGATTGTATGGGCTTGTTAATGATTTTCAACATAAACGGAAGAACGATAAAGAGTGGTTATGCTACTTCTGCTTTGAGTGAAGCAACCAAACTTTTTTACGGAGAAGAATGTATTTTCGAAGGAAAATATCATAACGGACCCAAAGACTAATTTAAAGTGAAAGTAAAATGAAAAATATTGTATATTTAATAAGTGCATTATTAATTGTAGGGTGTACCAAAAACGATGACGACAAGGACGAAAACCCTATAGTTGACGTCAAAAAAGATTTAATCCCGACAGAAATTGTGATAAAACAAGGAGAAAATACCCTTACAGATGCTGTAAAAGAAGGAAAAATAACTTTGGAGCAAGGCAAAAATTATCGGGTAAGCGTTTCTTTTTCAGAAGATGTAGAACTACAAAAAGGAGAGTTTCTAAAAATGAAAGCAAAAAATCCACGTGAATTTTATGCCGATTTTTACGGACGAAACATTAACAAAATCTCTGAAAAAGTAACTTTCAAGAAAAAAGGTTACAATGATTTTGTTCTGCAAATCGTACAAGAAAAGGTCGTTCCTAACTTTTACATAGATGTAAAAAATCTGTTGGAAACAGAAGGAAGTTTTATTTACACAGATGATGATAAAAAAACCGTATGGGTCTTAAATACAAACGAAACGAGCGAAAGAGCTGTTGTTGATATGGAGTTTTTGGGTCCCGTATTTTTGGAGAATTTGACACAGGAAGGAACACAAGTGATTGCGGTTCAAAAACAGGGTGATAGTGCCAAATACAGAATAACAGTAAACGCTACAAAATTAAAAGGCGGAGGTTCAGTGCAATTACCCATCTATTCACTTATTAATGACCAAAAAGGAGAACAAATAGGAGAAATTACATTTATAGGGGAAACAGCTCCATATTACAAAAGTACAGAATGGTGGTCTCAGTCTCTTCCCGATACCTTTTCACATTATATAGGGTTTGATGAGCTTAACAAAGAACTTAATTTCTATACTTTTATGGAACAGGAGGAACACATTTTTATTGATAATGTCAACAATGAATTAATTGAAGAATACAACTTGAACCCTGAACAAAAAGGAGTCCTTTCACTAACTCTTAACGGACTAATCAACACAAAAGTTAATCAAACAATTCGTGTCTTTGATGTTTATCAAGGTGAGCTTGTAAATGGCAAGATAGAGAAAAAGAAAGGAGCTACCAAGCGGGAAATGTTTATTAATGTGTCGGGATGGTAATTTTTTCTTCGTTTTGAAAAAATAATACAGAACTAAACAGAAATGAATTAAGCAATGTAAATAATTTATTTACATTGCTTTTTCTTTTCAAACAAACTAATAGTATCTAACGGAAAACAATATTATTGACCTATACGGAATTTATCCCTCAAAAAAACAAACCTTTTTGAAAAAAATTACCGAATTTTGTAACAATTCCTTTTTTCGTGCATCTTTATAACAAAAAGAACGATTTTGACCACCTCAACCGACATACTCATCGAGGCTTGTCGCCGAAACGACCCCAAAGCACAGTTGGAGCTGTACAGGCAGTACGCCAAAGCGATGTATAACACCGCCTTGCGTATGCTTCAACAGCAGGACAAAGCCGAAGATGCCACTCAGGAAGCTTTCATAAAGGCGTTCCAAAAGCTGGGCGAGTTTCGGGGAGAGAGCAGCTTCGGGAGTTGGCTCAAACGCATCGTAATCAACGAGAGTTTAATGATGATTCGGCAAGAAAGAAACATCATCTCGTTGGAAGACAGCTCCATCGACCAAATTGACGACAACAACCAAGAACAATACGACTTTCAAGAAAGCGAAGTAAAAGTATTACTGCACGCACTGGGTTTGCTCCCCGAAAAATTACGCGTTATCCTGAATCTTTCGCTCATTGAAGGCTTTGATAATGAAGAAATCTGTGAAATTCTACATATATCCGACGCAAATTGCCGAACAACGATTTCCAGAGCCAAAAAAGCATTACGTGAAACCATAGAAAAACTAAAAAATGAAAGAAAATATTTTTGACATATACGAACTTCCGGACGGACACGAAGCCCGATTCCTCGAAAAAATGCAAAAACGGCAGTCAGAACCCGAAAAACGTCCCGAAATCAAACGCCAAACGCTCAAAAAAATTATCTATTGGAGCATATCCGTAGCCGCATCGGTGGTGGCGGTACTTCTCTGGGTGGCACAAAAACCCGTAAGCCTTGAAAACATATCGGAAACGGCGTATCGTTCCGAGCAATACTATTTACCTATGATTCAGGAGAATATAAAAATCATCAAAAGCCATACGAAAAATGAAAAAATGGTGAAAGATGCCCTCCAACAGCTCGAAAAAATGAATGCCGATTATCTTGTCATACGAAATAAAATCATTAAAGAAGGACAAAACAAGCAATTATTGTATGCAATGGTCATAAACTTTGATACACAGCTTGAATTTTCAAACAATATTGTAGAAATGATACTATAATGAAATCAAAAATGGCAAAAATAACACACAAAATCAAATAAATATGAAAAAAATATCTCTAATCATCGTATTTTTATGGAGTGTAGCTGTCTTGGCGATGAAAAATTCTCCCGAAATAGGAAAAAACGATTCATTCATACAATACAAACACACCGAAACAAAAACTATCCGAAAGGAATTTAAGGTAAACGAATCGGCTTCGCTTTTCGTAGCGAACAAATACGGCACAATCACGCTGATAACTGATGAAAACAATACCAATAAAATAAACATTGAAGTACAAATTAAAGTAAGTAGCAACAATCCGAGCGATGTTCAGGAACGGATAAAGCAAATCTCTGTGGATTTTTCCAATTCAGGAAGCAATTATGTATCGGCAAAAACCATTATTGACAACAATTCATCGTTTTTTAAGAGTTTCGGACAGAAAAAATCCATCAGTTTTCAGATAAACTACACCATTTCGCTTCCGGAAAAGATAAAAATATCGCTGGAAAACGAGTACGGAGATATTTTTATCAATAAAACACAAAGTTTTCTCAAAATCAATGCCGACTATGGCTCCGTCAATTTGGGAGATATCCTTAGTGATGCCGAAATTAACCTTGAATACAGTCCAAATTCTTCTATCGACCAGATTAAAAACCTAAATTTGAATGCGGATTACTCCAAAATGAACATCGGAAAGGCAAACTATATCAAAGCAAATTGCGATTACACAAATTTGAGCATCGACCGAGTTAAAGAAATTGTCGCGAATATGGATTATAACGGAATCTCGATAAGTGAACTTGAAAAAGGACAGATTTATGCCAGTTATTGTGGGGTAAGTGTCGGAAAAGTGTCCGAAAATATCACTATTGACTCCGATTATGGCGGAATCAAACTAAAAGAAATCCTTCCTCATACAAATTTGGTGAAAATCAATGCAGAATATGCAGGAATTTCATTAGGATATCATCCAAATTGGGAATTTCAATACGAGTTTTTCAATTCTTACGGAAAAATCTCAGTGCCGGAGAACCTCCCTTACACCAAAAAGAACGTAAAAATGATGGAAACGACCGTCAGCGGGAAAAAAGGTAGCGGAAAAAATACTTTCATCATATCAAGTAAATATGCAGGAATTAAAATCTATGAAAATTAACGCTCAAAACATTTAAAATTTTGCATCATCTATCAGAAATGAAAGACAATCCATAAGAAATAATGCTCCATCTGATAGAAATCATACGTCATCCAATGGAAATCATACACCATCTAATGGAAATGAAACATCATCTGACAGAAATCACACACCATCTGACAGAAATAGCACATAATATAATAAAAAAATACTTAAAAATATAATTTTCATCTCAAATAAGCATAAAATTCTATAAAAGACAATTGAATTTTCACATTCTTGGCTTGAAAAATACTTTCTTTCTGTAATAAAAGAAAGAAAATTGCATAAAATGATTAATTATAAAAAAATAATAAATATGAAACGATTTGTAGTAATGCTATTTTTAGCGGTATTTTCGGTAAGTTGTATCCGATGGTTTATGAAAGAGACCATAAAAGATAACGGAAACATTGTAACTAAGGAATTTGTAGTTGGGGAATACTCCAAAGTGGTAAATGTTGGCAGTCTGGAAGTGATTTTAAGCAAAGGCGAAATGGGGAAAGTGCGTATCGAAGTCTCGGATAACTTAGAACCTTACATTTCCATAACAACTGAGGGGAATTCATTGGTTATCGACTTAGATGATAATTACAACTATGACATTAATCACAAAGCCGTAGTGTATGTTCCTGTAAACGAACAATTAAATGAGATAAAATCAGTCGGAGCTGGGCATATCTTTTTAAAAGAAAGACTCAACGTGCATCATTTGAAGTGCAGTTCAACGGGAGCAGGCAATATTGAAATTAATATTGATGCCAATGAATTGGAATTATCACTTATCGGTAGCGGAAATTTTAAAGCTGAAGGAAATTCTCATAAGTTAAGTGCTTCTATCACAGGCTCGGGTCATATTAATGCTCATCAGAATAAATCAGAAGTAGTTACGGCTAAAATATCAGGAGCAGGGGACATAAGTGTGTATGCTTCGAAAGAAATTAAGGCAAAAATTACAGGAGCAGGCAATATTATTGTAGAAGGAAACCCTGAAAAGAGAGATACTTCGGTTCTCGGTGCCGGAAATATTGAATTCAGGTAAGAAATCAAGGGAAAATACATTGAAATTAAGCTATTTTTGAATCAGTCAGAGGATAATCCGACAGAAAAATTAAAAAAACAGATATAAAAATAATAACATTTAAAAGATAATATTATGAAACGATTAGCAACAATTCTATTTTTGGTTACATTTTCAGTAAGTTATGGGCAATGGTTTGGAAAAAAGACCATAAAAGACAACGGAAACATTGTAAATAAAGAACGTCAGGTTGGGGATTACAATTCCGTTAAACTGAAAGGCTTCATCGATGTGATTTTGCTCAAAGGCGAAGTGGGGAAAGTACGCATCGAGGCTTCGGATAACGTAGAACCTTACATTTTAACCACGGTTAAAGGCGGAGAAATCACCATCGAGTTGCAAGAAGGTTATAGTTACAACTTTAAGCATAAGGTTAATGTATATGTACCTGTAAACGAACGCTTGGAACAGGTTTCACTATCGGGTTCGGGTGATATTTCAATGAAAGAACAGATAAAAGTAGCGAATTTGAAGTGTATGCTGTCAGGTTCGGGTGATATTTCCATCAATTTTGACGCCATCCGATTGGATTTATCTTTAAGCGGTTCGGGCGACCTTATCGCCAAGGGAAATTGTCCGGAAATTAGTATAAAATTGGTCGGTTCGGGGGATATTACCACCGATGGCATTCGAGCCGAACACGTAACGGCACAACTTTCCGGTTCGGGAGACATAGATGTATATGCTTCTAAATCCATTAAGGCAAGAGTGTCCGGTTCGGGCGACATCTCGGTAAAAGGAAATCCCGAATTGCAGGATACGCACGTTTCAGGCAGCGGGGAGATTCATTTTAGGTAGAAATATGACATTATAGCCAACCTAAGATAGTTTGTCATACTAATTCCCCCTTTGAAGGGGGTTAGGGAGATGTAAATCTTAAGAAAACATCCTCCGTCCTTCGGACACCTCCTTCAAAGGAGGATTTTGTAAAATGACAATCTAAAGTGAGTTCGCTATATCAAATTGAATAAAATCAAAGGTTTTAAAAAATCTTTGATTTTATCTTAAAAAAATTACTACGTTTGATTGCATATCTCATATAACAACACCAATCAGAATAATCATTTATGAAAAAACTCCTTATCATTTTATCTTTTTTAAGTACGCTTTCTTACGGGCAACATCTTTCGCTCTCGGGCAAGGTAATTGATGCCCAAACAAAAGAAGAAATGCCTTTTGCAGAAGTAGCTCTTCAAGGAATATCCAACGAATCGGTTGAAATCGGCGTAGTTTCGAACGAAAAAGGCTATTTTCAGATAAAAAACCTGCAAAAAGGAAAATATTTAATGAAAGTTCATTTTGTGGGATATGAAAAACTGACAAAAGAAATCGACCTCACGCATAATAAAACCGACTTAGGCGTGATTTCGCTGAAGATGACCTCCGAAAATCTGGGAGAAGTGGTGGTGGAAGGCAAACGTGCGGCACTTTCTTACAGCGTTGACCGAAAAACCATCAATGCGGCTGCCTTTCCGGAGGCTTCCAACGCTATTGATTTGCTCACCAATGTGCCATCAATTCAAATCAGCGTCGATGGGAAGATAAGTTATCGCGAAGGAGGCTCGTTCGCCGTGTATATTAACGGAATCGCCGTGAAAAATGGCGAGGAACGCTTGCGTACACTTGAGGCTTCGCAAATTGAAAAGATTGAAATCATTACCAATCCGTCCGCCCGATACAGTTCAAGCGGAACGGCAGGAATTATCCGTGTTTTGCTCAAAAAGAACCGCTTGGAAGGGTATGCCATCAATTCCTCCGTGTTGGGAAACTCCCTCGGCACAAGTCAAATCAATTTTTCGGTAGATAAAAAGGGAAAACAAGGCGGTTGGCACACCTCTGCATATTTGGGGCATTCCACCAGAACAAAAACGGATATGGAAACGTTCAACCAGCTGCAATCTGATAATAAATTCTTTGAAATACACGAAATAAACAATTCCAAAAAGCGAAACAGAAGTAATTTCTTTGAATTTGGGTTCAATTATGATGTAACTGATAATGATTTTATTGATTTTTCAGTAATTCTGAAACCTTTACGCGACCGCGAAAAAGAAACTTCCTACATCCAAACCGTTGAAAACATATTCGACCTAAACCGAAACCTAATCACTTCGGAAAAATCAACCAGCGACAATAGTTATACTTTTGATTATCAGATGGTGGGCGTGAATTTGGAATACAATCACTTTTTCAATAAGGATAAATCGCACTCGCTGAAACTAACTTCGGGATACGATGTGTTTATAGGAAGCTCTGATACGGAATCTCGAAACGTGTGGACGCGTCCGTCAGAAACCATCGTTTTTGGAAGCATAGAAGCAGAAAAAAATGAAATCTTTACTTCTACGGAATTGGCTTACGAGTTGCCTCTGACCGAAAAAAGCAATTTGGAAGCAGGAATTGCCATAAAAACGGACTTCATTCCTGAAATTACCAGCGAAAGCGGAATTTTTCAAGGCAATAAAATAGGCATTCCTTCCCCCGATTTCCCGAGTAATCAGAAAATTAAATACGAACAGAATGAGTACGCTGCTTACACCACCTTTAAAAGTAGTTGGAAGAAATTCGAGTACAAATTGGGGCTTCGGGTAGAGCATACACGGCGTGATGTTTCGTACGCTTACAACAAAGCAGCAGAGCAAAGAGTAACCGATAAGTACAAAAAGAACTTTACCGATTGGTTTCCGTCCGTGCATTTGTTGTATAGTTTCTCGGACGATACGCAATTGGCAACCAGTTACAGCAGACGCATACAACGCCCTGAATATTGGACAATTACTTCCGTCTTCAAAATGGAAGACAGGTACACTTATATCAATGGAAACAGCCGTTTGCGATTCAGTTACACCGATGCTTACGAAATGAATTTTAAAAAATCGTGGGGCAAGGATTTTGTTTCGGCAGAGATTTTCGCACGTAATCAGCACGATTTCTTTGGAGATTATCGCCGTCCGTTTCGTGATAATATTTTACTCATTACTCAGGAAAACTTAGGCGATTCGTGGTCGGTAGGTTCGGAATTGATGACAGGACTTGATGTTTTTTCGTGGTGGAATGTAAACGCATCATTAAGTGGTTTTTATTTCGACCAAAAAACGAGTGTAGATAACATTGAAAATCGTTTTTCGCAGTGGCGTTTCCACGGAAAGATGAACAATACGTTCAAATTTCCGAAAGATGTTTCTGCCCGATTGAATTTGGCATTTCAATCACCTGTTACGGGTTTGCAATTTGAGAACGACGGAATTTTCTCGGCTTCGGCGTCAATTACCAAAAGTTTTAAACGCAATCGTTGGCAACTGACACTTTCGAGCTGGAACATATTCGATTCACACCGACAAATCCAACAAAGAAACAGTGATAAATTCGCCTTAAAAACGCAAACACGCTATCATCCTTATGTGGCTTTCTCTGTGAAATATCAGTTTAACAATCAGAAGTAAAACTTAGTAAACCTATTTTTATAATATCTGCAAAAAAAGAAAAAGCTGAGAAATTCTCAGCTTTTTATGTTTGAATTCACCTTTAATATTGCTCCAACAAATAGTTAATCAAATCGGTTGTTGTTACAATTCCTACCAGTTTATCATTTTCCAAAACGGGAATGGAATGAAAACTTTGCTTTGATAGTATTTCAGCCACTTCCTTAATTGTTGCATCGGAATTTACCGTCAGAGGTGTCTTTGCCATTATTTGTGGAATGGTGTACATATCATAAACCACAGAAGTCACCTCATCTTCGTTATCGGTCATATCTGCAAAACTGATTCGCAACAAATCGGAATAACTAACAATACCAACAATTCTGTCATTTTCCACCACAGGAATATGACGAATTTTGTGCTTTTTAAAAAGCCTTTCTGCATCGTACAAAGACTGTGTCGGGGTTAATGTTATCAACTTCCTCGACATAATTTGAGATATGGGAACTCGCTGTTTCATAGTGTTTTCTTTTTTATTTTGAATGATTTCTACGAAACAAAGTTATCTCTAAAATCGCTAAGAAAGTATGACCAAAATCATTGGCTTTTAAATTTCTTTTTTGTATCTTTACTGAATTTTCATTTTAAAAAACTGAAATAAAAAACCTGAACAAAATTGTTCAGGTTTCAAAATCTTAAAAGTATATTTTTTAGAAAACAGCTGCTAAATCTTTTTTATATTTAGCAAGCAACGCTCTCGTTAATCCAAGGTTAGCTTTTGTAGAATCTACTGCCAGATAAATAAAATAACTTCCGTTGGCAGAGATGTCTATAATATGAATTTGATTTGCCAAAGTAATCAAAATATCTTCAATCTTATCTTTTAATCCTAAAACTTGAAGTGCACTTTGCTCCGACTTAACAACTTCCAAGTGATAGGCAGAAGCTAAGCTAGGGTCAAAATTAGGGTCTACCGTATCAGAGCCATAAGATACTCCAGATCTTACCTCTGTAACAGATACTGCAATAAATCCAGGAACATTATTTCTCATATCCTGAATAAACTTATCTAATACGTTTGTCATATTATTTATTTTTTAGTGTTGTTTCTATACTAAGTACTTGAACTAAGTTAGAGGCATCGAGCGGATTCGAACCGCTGTACAAGGTTTTGCAGACCTCTGCCTAGCCACTCGGCCACGATGCCTTTTTTTACTCAGGTCGCAAATGTACAATCTTTTCTAATATTAACAAAATCTTTTTCGTTTTATTTTTATGCTTACAGCTTCAACATCTCCTCCTATTGGTGGATTTAATTTAGAAATTTTCACTACAACTTTCTCTGTTCGAAGTAATTCCTTAAATATTCTGTCAGATATTCTCCCTGCAACGTGTTCCAGAAGTTTTGAGCGAATTGCCATTTCTTCCTTCACTATTCTGTTTAAATGAACGTAATTTACTGTGTCAGATAAGTCATCTGAAGTTATTGATTTTTCCAAACCTAATTTAACTTTCAAATCAACACGATAATCGCTTCCTATTAGCTTTTCCTCATTCAAACACCCGTGATTTGTGTGAATTCGTATGTTTTTTAAAATAATTTGCCCCATATTATTGGTGAGTACATCTACAATTACTTACTCCTTGGAATAAATCAAGCCCTAAAGTAATAACGTGTGTTCCTGAATTGTATTTTATTATATTGTTCAGCATCAACTGATATGAATATGCAAAATAAAAATGTCCTCTTTTTATACCCGCCATAGGACCTGCATTTAGTGGCACAAATATTTTATCATTCAAAAATCGATAATTCAGCCCTACCCAGTAGTAATCCTCCAAATCTCTCCATCGGAATTTGAGGTTAACGTCCGTTGAAGAACGCCTGTCACTTTCGTAAAATTGGGCGAAAATGGAAGGTTCTATTTCAAAACTACTGTTACGATCTCTTTTATATCTGTATCCAGTATATAAAGTGTAGTTGCGTAACGCTTTAGGCTCGTTTGTTGCAAAAACATCAATATCTTTATTCAAAATATTTAACGCATTCAAACTTAAGAACCATCCTTTGTAACGATACAAAAATCCTACATCAAAGTTGTGATTTATTTGTGAACGATTGTTCGTAACGGAAGGGTCTGCCCCTGCCGATTGGTCAAACTTATCAATATCAATTCGGAAAGAATTCAGTGCATACGAAATACCAAAGGATACGAAATGATTCTCATAACGATCTAACGTTAAATGGTGAGCAAAACTTGCCTTCCCTCCCATTTGCTTGGTATTTCCATTTTTATCATTGTAAAGAATCAAGCCTGCTCCGCTTCGTTCTCCTATCCTAATATCTCCAGAAAGCGATTGATAATCAGGTGCATCTTTAATCCCCACCCATTGGGAAACCCCACTAAATCGCAACTTAACAAAGTCACCAATCCCCGCATAAGTAGATGTGATTAAAAACTCACTATCTGCCAAATACTGATTCATCTGAGGCAAGTGTAATTCCTGAGCATAGGACTTTCCTCCAAAAATAAAAATTGTAAGGATTAATAATATTTTCTTCATTGTCATAAAGTTATATGTAAAATATAAATCTTGTTTTATATACGACTATGTGAGGCAACACACAAAATTTCGACAAATATCTTTACTTTTTTTCTCTTTTCCTATTTTTTTTTTATTTTCCTACATAGATTTAACATATTCGAGTTTTTTTAACATTTCTGAAAGATTTTATATTTAACACTTTTTAGACAAAAACCTAAACCTGTTTCTTTTTATAAGTTGCGTATTTAATTTCACCCGTAATATTTATTCCTAAAAAATCTCATTATTTGTAAATAATTATAATTGAATTAATTAAATTATCAATAAAAGATTTTTTATCATTTTTTGTTGGAAAATATTTTTTATTACAAAAACTTGCGTATATTTGCAACCTCAAAACGCTCATCACTGGCGGGTGTGGTGAAATTGGTAGACACGCCAGACTTAGGATCTGGTGCTTCACGGCGTGGGGGTTCGAGTCCCTTCACCCGCACAAATCAAAAGCCTTAATTTGTTGATAAACAACATTTTAAGGCTTAATTTTTTCTCCTAATCCCCTAGCCTTATTTTATAAATTAAAGCTTCTGTATTTCACTAAAAACAATTCTGTTGAATTACAATTAATTAAATTATTCATATTTCTCCCTAAAACGAAAATCAACACAAAAAAAGAAATTGGGTAGTTTTGACAAAAACCATTATCTTTGCATCAATCAATATGAAAAATAATCTAAATTTTTCAGTACAATTATCCCTTACTTTAACTACAAAACTAAATTATTAATGAAAACTCATAAAAGCAAAATTGTTACAATCACCACAGTAGGTTTCGCACTGTTTGCAATGTTTTTCGGAGCAGGAAATCTTATCTTGCCTCCTCTGATAGGATTAGGCACTGGAAAGGATTGGGGAGAGGCATTAATCGGATTTTTTATATCGGCAATTATAGCTCCTTTTTTAGGAATTCTTGTAGTTACAAAATCAGGAACTTCGTTTACTGACTTAGGAAAGAAAATACACCCAAAACTTATTAATATTCTGTCTGTTCTAATAATTTTATGTATTGGACCTTTGGTTGCGATTCCTCGCACAGGAGCAACTACCTTTGAGGTTGGCATAAGTCCTTCTTTTCCAGAATTAAGCAATATTGTTTTTGCAATCATATTTTTTGCAATTGTTTGGGTTTTGTCAATTTCACGAACAACAATCGTGAACATCATTGGGAAGTTTTTAACCCCAATTTTGTTGTTATCGCTATTTGCCTTAATTATTTTAGGGATTTTATACCCCGTGAAGCCTATTGAGCAAGGAATAGAAGGATTGTACAGTTCAAAGGCATTCAGTGTAGGATTTGCGGAAGGTTATCAAACTTTGGACGTTTTGGCTTCCGTTATTTTCGCAGGAATTATCATTTCGGCTGTGGTTAGTGACGGATATACTTCTGTTAGAGAGCGGGTTAAAATAACCATATCGGCAGGAATGATATCCACTTTGGCTTTGCTTCTTATCTACGGAGGGTTGATTTATTTGGGTGCTACTTCGGATTATTTGGAGGCAACCGGAGTTTCTCCATCTGAAATTTCAAGAACAAATCTATTGCTTCATATTTCAACTTCAATATTAGGGAAAGGAGGAACATATGTTATGGCAATAGCCATCGCCTTTGCTTGCTTAACAACAGCCATCGCTTTGACCTCTGCCACAGGCTCCATTTTTGAAAAAATGTCAAAAGGAAGAATTCCGTACAAATTGGGAGTTACTTTATGTACGTTTATTTCTGCCTTTATATCTGTGAACAGTGTTGACAGCATTATAAATTACGCCATCAACATTCTTTTGTTCATTTACCCGATTGTTTTTACACTTATTCTGTACATATTACTTTTCGGAAGGTTTGTAGAAACACGAACTCCTTTCATTGCCAGCATTATAGCAACTGCTTTGGTATCTCTCATTTCCGTGTTGAAAAACCTAAACTTAAATTGGAATTTGGATTTTTTGTTTCAAATAAAGGACTCCCTACCTTTGAATAACTATCATTTGGAATGGGTGATTCCTTCGTTGGTTACTTTTGTGATTTTTGCTGTTTTTAGCAGAGAAAGGAAATAACAAAGTTTATTGCTTCCAAAAGAAATGATTCAATATTTTCCCCGTTTTGAGTTCCAATAAGTGCTGGTTAGTGGTTTTGCTGTCAAGACCGCCCAATGACGGAATCCATTTGCCTGTTTTTATATAGTCCAATTGTTGTAAGAGTTCGGGATATTTTCGGTGTACTTGCTTAATATTCAATCCGGTATAAAGAGCTGTTTTTAAATCTTTTCTTTTTGCCACCGCAATAAAATCAAGCAATTCCTGAATGTCCCATTCGCCTCCCATAAAAAGTACACAACTGATAGTATCTTCATATTTATCAAGAAGTTTTTCCAGCAAATTCACAGTTAAGGGCCCACCCGAATTGGGATTCCAAAGGTACTCGGAATGGCAACCTTTGCAAGCTAACGGGCAGCCCGTTATTGTAAAGCATAACGAAATTTCATTGGGAATTTCCTGTAAAACAATATTATAATCACTATACCTCAGCATTTCCGTAATATCTTTTCTTTGCTTCCTTTTGTCTGTCTTTTGAAAAATTGGTTATTCGTTTTAAATATCCAATGATGCGTGTTGCGTAATCAACGTCTGTTGAATGGCATTTCACGCAATGTCCGGAAGTATGTTTATTTATGTAACCACAACTGTTACAATACGTTACTTTTATATTAAAGCAGAAGTAGTTACAACCCGTTTTTGCTGCCACATTCAGTAGTTTTAAAAATCCTTCTTTAGTTGGATATTCCTCTAAATTACAATGATATGCCGAACCACCATCTAAAAACTGAATATACTCGTGTCCGTGCATATAAAACTTATCTATTATATTAACAGATTCATCTTCAACAATATAAAAATAAGAATTATAGCAATCTCTTGGAACGAAAAGCCCGTCTGCCTTATCCCAATTGGCATTTTTCACGCCCAAATTTTCCGCAGGAACAAATTCCGTGTTGAACATATAGCCGTACTTTGCTTTGGCTTCTTTATTTTTGTTGTAAATTAATTTCAAATTTTTATTGATAAACGCCTTATATTCTTCATTATCAGATATTTTCATTCCCAGATATTCCGCAGCTTCCACCATTCCGTTTATGCCAATGGTAAGAAATTGTTTATCAAGCGAAATAAATCCGGCATCGTACACGGGAAGCATTCGGGCATCTTTATAATCCTGAATAATAGCACGATACGCTACTTGATATTTATGAATCTTATCTATCATTTCTTCCAAAGAAAGTCCTTTTTGATACAACCGATTCATATTGATGGTAATAACATTAATGCTTCCTGTAGAAACGCCGCCTGCACCCAGTGAGTAGCTGAATGTGTTATCCGAAATTTCATTTCGCAAGCGGCAACAACTTGCCAACGAGTCGGCATTATCAGATTGGTAAATAAAGAATGCGTTTCCTTCGCTGAGTTCTTCGGCACAGAAGTCGGCAAACTGCCAGTCATAAACTTTTTTGTCTTTCGTCAGCATTGCCGCCGTAACCACCGGAAATGTTAAAATGGCTTTGGTTCGTTCATTGTTAAACCATTTCATAAAATATTTCTGAAGTCTGTCCAATGATTCATAAATGGGTTTACTTCCATCCGGAAAAACAAAATTTCCGAACATTGAATCAAAATAAGGTCTGTCATACAATGAAATATTCCAAAATACAGATTGATATCCGCGGGCTGCAGCAGGCTGATTGATAGCATAAACCACGTGTTGCATTTCGTTCTCCACTATTTTTCCGTGTGTTTGTAAGTAATTGATTCCATAGTCTTTTCGGGCAAAGTAATCGAAATACATCAAAAACTCAACTGTTGCCACAGCTCCCGCAAATTGAGAAGACACTGAAAATAAGAAATTTACAAACGAACCGCAAAAACTTGCCAAATGTTTCGGAGCTTTGGACTCTCCGCCGAGTTTTAAAAGCCCATCAAGCAAAAGCGGATACATCGAAACACTCACACAATAAGGCTTCAAACTGGTTTCATCGTGAACATAAATTTCGTGTTCCTCAATCTGACGGATGTATTCATCTGCTAATTCCTGACCGAAAAACTGGGCAATTTTGTGTGACACCAATGCTCTATTTACTTGAATATTAATATCTTTATTGAGTTCAGCTTCCATTGTTGCAACATTTTTGTTGGAAACATTTGCATTTGAATCAAATAGTGAGCCGCTCGCTGCATTAAGTGATTTTAGGTAATTTTCAATAAAATTACGCTTCGTTTTTAGTTGTTCTGGTGTTAATTTTGTGAATTTTGACATAATAAATTGTTTTTTGCTCCACAATAGCGGTGAAGTCTGGGGTTATTAAAATAAAAATACTTGTATTAGAGTAACTTTTTTGAGTTAAATTCTGCTTAAGATTTTTCTTATATAAAATATAGTTAGTGAAGTAATTCAATTTCTGAAATTATCAGAAAACAAGATTGAGTTTTTTGTAATACAAACTATTAATATTTGTTATTCAATCGCTTAAAAGAAAAACTTTCTTAAGATTTACGTGTTGCGAAACTAAACAAATAAAAGACTAATAAATCTTAAAATAAAAAATAGTTATGCACAAACTTATCAACACCAAATTAATCAACTCTTCAAAATTCAATGTATTTTTCTGATATAGCGATTTTTGAAGGCAATATTTTTTCATTTTCGAAAAATAACCACATCATTTTTATATATTCATCAAATAAAGAAATGTTTTTTATTTCTCAATATAAAATATTTTCATACTTTTACGGAAATTTTATCTGCTCATTGCAACAATAAAAAATTAAATAATTGTCAAATTTGCCAGATAATATAAAACATTCAAAGAAACTCAATAAAATTTTAACAATATGTCAAAATTTAGAACAGAATCAGATTTATTAGGAGATTTGCAAGTTCCGGCAGATGCCTACTACGGCGTACAAACACAGCGAGCTATTGATAACTTTTATATTTCGGGAAGCAAAATGAGTGAATTCCCCGAATTTGTAAAAGCAATTGCTTATGTGAAACTGGCTGCCGCTCAAACCAATCACGAACTGGGTTTGCTCCCTACCGAACTTTTGACTTCCATCACACAGGCTTGTAACGAATTGATTGAAGGCAAAATGCACAAGCAATTCCCTGTGGATATGATTCAAGGTGGAGCAGGAACCTCTGTAAATATGAATGCTAATGAGGTAATTGCCAACCGAGCTTTGGAAATTATGGGTTATGAACGTGGTGATTATCAACATTGTTCGCCTAATGACCACGTAAATCTCTCTCAATCAACCAATGATGCGTATCCAACTACCATTAAATTGGCAATTATCCGAATGAATGACTCATTGGTGCAACATTTAAAACAGCTTGTGGAGGCTTTCCGCAGTAAGGGAAAAGAGTTTGCTGATGTCATCAAAATGGGACGTACACAACTGCAAGATGCCGTTCCGATGACACTCGGACAAGAATTTGAAGCTTTTGCAGCCACTTTGGAAGAAGAAATTACACGTTTGAACAACCTTTCCGATTTATTTTTAGAAATCAATATGGGAGGAACTGCCATTGGAACGGGATTAAACGCTCCGAAAGGATTTCCGAAAATTTGTGCAGAAAAGTTGGCAAACATCACAGGTGAAGCCTTCGTTCCCGCTGCCGATTTAGTAGAAGCCACGCCTGATACAGGTTCATATGTAATTTATTCATCGGCATTAAAACGTATGGCTGTGAAACTTTCAAAAATCTGTAATGATTTGCGTTTGCTTTCTTCCGGACCACGTGCCGGCTTGAACGAGATTAATCTTCCGGCAATGCAACCCGGCTCGTCCATTATGCCAGGAAAAGTAAATCCAGTAATTCCCGAAGTTGTAAATCAAGTATGTTTTAAAGTGTTCGGAAATGATTTGACGGTAACCTTTGCTGCCGAAGCCGGTCAGTTACAGCTTAATGTAATGGAGCCTGTTATTTGTCAGTCAATTATCGAGTCTATCGTATTTTTGGAAAGGGCTTTGGATACGCTCCGCGAGAAATGTATTGTGGGCATTACCGCCAATCGTGAAGTATGTTTGAATATGGTAAAAAACAGTATCGGAATTGTAACGGCACTCAATCCATATATCGGTTATAAGAGCAGTACCAAAATTGCCAAAGAAGCCTTACAATCAGGAAAATCGGTGTATGATTTGGTTTTGGAACATAATTTGCTTTCACAAGAAAAATTAGACGAAATTTTAGACCCGAAAAATATGCTGGGGATTTAGAACAAAAAAGAGCGATTAGAAATTTCTAATCGCTCTTTTTTTATGTTTTAAGTCTATTTGAAAAATGAATGCGAAACAACATCTGTTCGTTCATCGTTCTTTTTGTCATATTTACGCAACTGACCTAACCAATACACGAAAAACACGATGGCGACCAAAATAAAAACCCAACTTATCAGGTTGGCTGTCCACCAATTTTCAAGTTCCAAATTGCGTAAAAAATCCAACGGGATAAATAAAATTTCTTCAAAAAGATATTGTATAGCTTCAAAAAATGCTTTCATAGCTTATTGTTTTTAACAGTATTACTTTTCGGGCAAAGATATTAATTCTTTTTAGATAAATAAACTTTTTGCCCAATTTCTAACGGGAAATTATTCAAAAAACAAACCTTTTCTCCGTTAGAAACACCAATTATCAGAAATTTTTCTCCCTGAAAATAACAATTTTCAACCGATGCTTCCCAACCCGATTTTTCAACAACTTCAATTTGATACGGTTTTAAAAAAGTCGTTTTTCCGTTTTCCGTATATTTGCTGACGTCCCCAAAGAGTGAAGCTGTGTAAAAATCATCTTTCTGGTTATATACATCTAATAAATCTCCAAACATCAGCAGATTTCCATCTCTCATTATCAGAGCTTTATCAGAAAAAGATAACGCTTCCTTTCCGTCGTGTGTAGCAACAACACAGCTGATTTTTTTGGCTTTCAAATAGGAAAAGAGCGTTCGTTGTAAATTGCTTCTTCTGAAATTATCGATTTGGCTGAAAGGCTCATCAAGTATCAGCAGTTCAGGCTCTTGTGCCAAAGTCATTGCCAAACCGATGCGTTGCTTTTCGCCGCCACTAAGCAGAAGAGCTTTTCTGTTTGCAAAACTTTCCATTTCCACCAACGAAAGCAACTCGCTTACACGTTGTTTTTTATATTCCAAATCAATGTTTGACAGGAATTTACCAACATTCTCAGCAACAGTATGATACGGACTCAAGCCAAAATCTTGTGCCAAATATTTCATCTTCTCGAATCCGGGAACTAACTGACGCGAAGGTCCTACCACTTTCTTTTCGTTGAAAAAAATCGTGCCTTCAGGCAGGTCGAATAATCCGTAAATGGCTTTCAGTAAGGTACTTTTACCGCAGCCACTCTCGCCCATAACCGACAAATGTTCACCTTGTTTGAGTTGAAAAGAAATGTTACGAAAACCTGCATCCGAGCTATCGTGTGTATATGATATGTTATTAACTTCGAGCATTGTCTAAAAAAAGGCAAATATAATAGGAAATAACTAAAACCGCAATACTTACACAAAATCAAACACTTATAAACCGATTTTTTGGACGAATAAAAATTATTTTGAAAAAAGTTGGTGAAAAATTTTTTCTATCAAAAATTTGTTTCTACATTTGTAGTGTAAAATCTAACTTTGTAGAAATATGAAGAAATTATCGAAAACGGAAGAACAACTTATGGAATATTTATGGCAGAAGCAAACCGCTTATATGAAAGATTTATTGGAGGCTTATCCCGACCCTAAGCCTGCAAGTACAACCATCGCCACGCTTCTTAAACGAATGATTGACAAGGAGATGGTAGGATATCATCAGCGGGGAAATTCACGTGAGTATTATCCGAAAGTTTCTAAAAATGCTTATTTTTCCCGAAAGATGAAAACCATTATCAGCGATTATTTTGGTAATTCAGCCTTTCAGTTTGCTTCCTTTTTTGCAAAGGAAATTTCAATGACGCCCGAGCAATGGGAAGAATTGAAAAAAATAGTAGATTCAAACCTTAAAAAAGAATAAAATGACACCGTATCTTATCAAAACGTTATTATGTGGTATGTGTTTTTACTCGTTTTATCACTTTCTGTTATCGCGAGAAAAAATGCTGATATTCAATAGGTTTTTCTTAATTTTGGCTTTAGTGGCGTCGTTTGTTTTTCCGCTGATTGCTATCGAAATGCCTTTTGAGCCGATATTCGAAAAAACATTCGAGCAAATAGCCCCAACGCAAGAGGTTAGCACTTCTACATTCTACGTAAACCCTACAACAGAACAACCCATTACAGAAACCCGCAACTTTACTGAATTGATTATCATATCATTATACGGATTAGTTGCATTTCTGATGTTATTTCGTTTCTTGCGTAACTTGCTTAAAATCTTCAACAGAATTAAAAAACATCCTAAACAGAGCTATCAAGGAGCTTATTTGGTGATTTTAGAAGAGGAATGTGCTCCTCATTCGTTTTGGAATTACATTTTTATCAATAAAAAAGATGCCTATGAACAGAAAGTTTTACTTCACGAACTGACCCACATTCGGCAAAAACATTCCATTGATTTGCTTTTTGTCGAGCTTTTGAAAATCGTGTTTTGGTTTCACCCTGTGGTGCATTTGTTTGGGAAAGCTATCCGAATCAATCACGAGTTTTTAGCCGATGCTTGTGTGATTTCTAAACACACAAATATTGCAGAATATCAGATGCTTATACTAAAAAGAGCTGCTTCTGCAAATGTCCCGATTTATAATTATTTCAATTTTTACAACACAAAAAAACGTCTGATTATGTTACAAACAAAAGTAAATCATTTTCGTAATTTATGCAAAGTGGCGTTGCTTATTCCGGTAAGTGTTTTGTTTTTATTCATCTTTGCCGAAAAAACGTACGCCCAAGAGGTAAAAAAACAAAAAGAAGTTTCTCCCTTACAAACATCTACCAAATATAAAATAATAAAAGTGCAAGGGGTAGGTCTTCCTAACGGAAAAGGAGAAAAAACGACTGTTACTCTGACAGATGAGGCAGGTAATGAAATCGTGGAGCAAATTACCAATAAATCAGAAAGAGAGGCTTTTACTAAGAAGTATGGTTTACAATTGCCACCTCCGCCACCACCTCCGCCATCTGCTATCAGAGTGAAGAAAGCTGAGGAATTACCACCTCCGCCATTACCTATCAACGAAGATCCAAAAATATATTTGCTTTCTTCTGATAAATACAAAATGATAGATATGGAAGTAGTGCCCAGTCGGAAAGACGGAAACACTATCATTGTCTTAGAAGATAAAGAAGGGAATAGAATTGTAGAAAAATTAGACATCTACAGCAAGAAAGAAAGAGCTGCCTTTGCTAAAAAATATGATATGGAGTTGTTAGTTCCACCTCCTCCTCCAACATCTTCCAAAAAGAAGTAATATTCCTCTGTAAAGAAATAACAAAAAAAGCAAGTTTTTTAGAACTTGCTTTTTTATTGTCATTCTAAAAAGAACTTTTGAACTGCTCTAAAAAACGGACATCATTCTCATAAAACATACGAATATCTCCTATTTGATAAAGCAACATCGCTATACGTTCTACCCCCATTCCGAAAGCAAAACCGCTGTACTCTTCACTATTTATATTGCAGTTTTTCAACACATTAGGGTCAACCATTCCACATCCCATAATTTCGAGCCAACCCGTTCCTTTGGTGATACGATAATCGATTTCGTTATTCAATCCCCAATAAATATCCACTTCTGCAGAAGGCTCTGTAAACGGAAAATACGACGGACGCAAACGGATTTTCGATTTTCCAAACATTTCTTTGGTGAAATACAAAAGCGTTTGTTTCAAATCGGCAAATGATACATCTTTGTCAATATAAAGTCCTTCAACCTGATGGAATAAACAGTGTGAACGTGCCGAAATGGCTTCGTTGCGGAACACACGTCCCGGAGAAATGGTACGAATTGGCGGTTTGTGATTCTCCATATAACGAACTTGCACCGAACTGGTATGTGTTCTGAGCAAAATATCGGGATTGGTTTGAATGAAAAACGTATCCTGCATATCACGAGCAGGGTGATACTCAGGCAAATTCAATGCCGTAAAGTTGTGCCAATCGTCCTCAATTTCAGGACCTTCGGAAACATTAAATCCAATATTGGAAAAGATTTCCACGATTTGGTTTTTTACCAGTGATATTGGATGTCTCGCCCCGATAGCAATAGGAGTTGCCGGACGCGTCAAATCGCCGTAAACACCTTTGCTTTCCTGCTTTTGCTCCAAAGCCTCACGGAGTTTTTGTACTTTATTTTCTACCTTACTTTTAAGTTCGTTTATAACTTGCCCAAATGCTTTCTTTTCTTCATTAGGAACTTGCTTAAACGCCGCAAAAAAATCGTTTAAAATTCCTTTTTTTCCTAAATATTGAATTCGTAATTGTTCTATTTCTTCCTTTGTTGAAGCATTAAAATTCTCAATTTCGGCAATATGTTCTTTAATTTTGTTTATCATCTGTTGAATATTTTTTCTCAATTTTGAAAGCACAAAAGTATGAATTTTAACATAAAGAGCAAAAGAGGAAATAAAATTTATTTTACCTTTCAGTAACTAAAAAGCAGACTCTTAAAGAGCCTGCTTCTTCACTAAAAAATAAATATTATGGTAATTAGTCTTCAGCTATTTATTTTGTTGCACTTGCCGCTATTAAGTTCAAAGCACTCCCTGCCTTAAACCATTCAATTTGGCTATCATTATAAGTATGATTTGCTATGATAACGTCTTTTGTTCCGTCAGCGTGAACAAATTCCAAATGTAATGGCTTGTTTGGAGCGAATTCAGTCAAATCCAAAAAGTTAATTGTGTCATCTTCTTGAATTTTATCGTAATCAGCTTCGTTAGCAAAAGTTAAGGCAAGCATTCCTTGCTTTTTCAAATTCGTTTCGTGAATACGTGCAAATGATTTTACTAAAACTGCCCGAACTCCCAAATGACGAGGTTCCATAGCTGCGTGTTCACGTGACGATCCCTCTCCGTAGTTCTGGTCTCCCACTACAATGGTAGGAATGTTTTCAGCTTTGTATTGACGTTGTACCGCCGGCACTTCACCGTATGTTCCAGTAAGCTGATTTTTTACAGAATTGGTTTTTGAATTGAAAGCATTTACCGCCCCAATAAGCATATTGTTTGAAATATTGTCCAAATGCCCACGGAAACGCAACCAAGGTCCTGCCATTGAAATATGGTCTGTGGTGCATTTTCCTTCGGCTTTGATAAGTAATTTGGCTCCTGTAATATTTTTTCCGTCCCAAGGTTGGAAAGGCTCAAGTAGTTGTAAACGCTGTGAGTCAGGACGAACTACCACCTGAACAGATGAACCGTCTGCTGCAGGAGATTGATAGCCAGGGTCATCAACATCGAATCCTTTCTCCGGAAGTTCTTCCCCAAAAGGAGGCTTGAACATAACTTCTTCTCCTTTATCGTTTAACAGTTTATCTGTCATTGGGTTAAAATCCAAACGCCCTGCAATTGCCAAAGCAGCAACCATTTCAGGTGAAGTAACAAATGCGTGCGTGTTCGGATTCCCGTCTGCTCTTTTAGAAAAGTTACGGTTGAAAGAGTGAATAATCGTGTTTTTTTCTTGTTTTTCAGCTCCTTCTCTATCCCACTGACCGATGCAAGGACCACAAGCATTGGTAAAAACTTTTGTGCCAAGTTTTTTGAATGCATCGATAATTCCGTCACGTTCAATAGTGTATTTAATTTGCTGAGAACCAGGATTTATACCAAGTTCTGCTTTTGGTGTGATTCCCAAGTCCAAGGCTTGCTCCACGATAGAAACAGCTCGTGTCATATCCTCGTATGAAGAGTTTGTACAAGAACCTATCAAGCCCCACTCTACCTTCAATGGCCAGCCATTTTCAACGGCAACTTTTTTCATTTTTGAAACCGGCGTTCCTCTGTCCGGAGTAAAAGGACCATTTATGTAAGGCTCTAATTCAGAAAGATTTATCTCAATTAATTGGTCGAAATATTTTTCAGGATTTGCATATACTTCAGCATCAGCCGTAAGATGGCTCGCTACTTTATCAGCCTCAAGCACTACATCTTCACGACCTGTGGCACGCAAATATCTTCTCATTGAATCATCATACCCGAAAGTAGAAGTTGTTGCCCCTATTTCTGCCCCCATATTACAAATTGTTCCTTTTGCAGTACACGAAATGGACTTAGCTCCTTCTCCGAAGTATTCAATTATCGCTCCCGTTCCTCCCTTTACTGTAAGAATGTCGGCGACACGTAAAATGATATCTTTCGGGGCTGTCCAACCATTGAGTTCTCCTGTGAGTTTTACCCCAATTACTTTTGGGAATTTAAGCTCCCACGGCATTCCCGCCATTACATCTACGGCATCGGCACCACCTACCCCGATAGCGACCATTCCAAGACCACCGGCATTGGGCGTGTGTGAATCTGTACCTATCATCATTCCGCCGGGAAATGCATAATTCTCCAAAACTACTTGGTGAATGATTCCCGCCCCGGGCTTCCAGAAACCAATTCCGTATTTATTTGATACTGAAGACAGAAAATCAAAAACCTCTTTGGATTGCTCTTGAGCAACTTTCAAATCTTGTTCTGCCCCAACTCTGGCTTGAATAAGGTGGTCACAGTGTACCGTTGTAGGCACCGCAACTTTTGATTTTCCAGCGTGCATAAACTGCAACAAAGCCATCTGGGCAGTTGCATCCTGGCAAGCAATACGGTCAGGAGCAAAATCCACATAATCCTTTGCACGCCCGTACGCTTTTTGAGGCATTCCGTCCCAAAGGTGAGCGTAAAGAATCTTTTCAGAAAGTGTTAACGGACGTCCCACAAGCTCACGTGCTTTTGAAATCCTTTCGGGCATACGTTCGTACACTTTTTTTATCATTTCAATATCAAATGCCATAAATGTAATTTTTTTGTTTTATGTACTTGCAAATATACGAAATGTTTTAACGAAATAAAAAATATTCAATCAAATAATCATTCTATTATTTCATCAATATTTTAGAATTATTTACCACTTTATCAAAGACGCTTTTCACAAAATTTCTTTTTATCAAACAATTCGATTAAGTATTATAAAAACAATACTATTCAGCAGATTTTAACAATTGAAATTTTTACAATGAAAAGCGCTATTTATAATAATTCTATTTTATAAAACTGGAATATGGAAGTATTTCTTACAAAAAATTGCAAAGTAATTTAATCAATTATTCCCAATTTTTTCATCAAAAAAGTAGCATTTTTATTCTGGCAAACTCCATCTCTGATTTTATAGTCAAAATGGAGTTCATCATTTTCAATTTGGACTTCAAAGCATTTATTTTGAAGCGTTTGCGGATATTTTTTTACAAGCTGACAAACCTCAACATCGTGTGTAGCAACAACACCAATGGCATTCAAGCGGATGATTTTCTCAATTATCTTGATGGTTCCCAATTGTTTATCTTCTGAATTTGTTCCACGTAAAAGCTCATCCAAAAGCACAAAAGAAATCTGATTCTCAAGACTTTGTATAATCCCCTGAATCCTACGTATTTCTGCAAAAAAGTACGATTTTCCGTCGTTCAGAGAATCAGATAACCGCATAGAAACCAATATTTTCATAGGATGGACAACCGCCTTCTTGGCACAAACAGGCAAACCCATTGCCGTCAAAAGCATATTTACGCCCAACGTTCGCAAAAAGGTGCTTTTCCCTGACATATTTGAACCTGTTAAAATTACAAACGGGTTTTCAACAAAGGAAATTGAATTTGTAACTCTTTGTTTTTCAGAAATAAGCGGATGACCAACTTCTTCAAAATATATTTGATAATCTGAATTTATTTCGGGAAAAACATATTTCGGATTGTTATACTTAAAATTAGCGAAACTACCAAGTGCTTCCATCTCTCCAACAACGTCCAACCAATCTTTTATATGAATTGCATACTGGTTTTTCCAACGAATTAATTGAATATACACGTGAAAATGATAAAAAGTAAGGCAATTTAATGGAATTGATACTAAAACATTGCCTAAATTATC
The DNA here is from genome assembly GCF_009684755.1 of Capnocytophaga felis. GTDB lineage: Bacteria > Bacteroidota > Bacteroidia > Flavobacteriales > Flavobacteriaceae > Capnocytophaga > Capnocytophaga felis. Next base: position 35,989 of record NZ_BLBC01000008.1, on the reverse strand, counting down.
CAAATCATCAAGTAAATTAGATAGTTTTTGAATTAAAACACTTGCTTTTTCCTCTTTTTGTGATAATTTTTTCCGAATTTCATTTAATTTATCCGATTTAAAGTCCGAATTTTCAACAAAAGCAATACTTTTTCTGTAGGAATATAAAATTTTGTACGCTCCTTCAAAACTTATTTTATTGCGTTGGATAACTCCGAATATGTAACCAAAAGCAACTAAATTTATCAGAAACAACAATTTTGCCCAATTATGAAACGGAAAATTTTCTGAAATAAAACCTAAAACAATGCAACTTACTAATAACAAAGAAGATATGTACGTAAAAAATTGCATCCATTTTGGAAAAGAAGTTTCCTTTTTTTGAATCCACATCTCAATTTTTTCGTAAAAATCAGCGGAATCACTTACCTGTGAAGTCAGTGCGAAAAAATTTTGCCTCCAATCTATTTTTTCTGATAATTCAGAAATACTTTGCTGATTTTCAGAAATATTTTCCATTTCCGGATTTAAAAAACAAGAGGCTAAACGCTTTTTACCAAGAAACGTTTTAGCCCGATTAATATGATGATACAAAGATTTTTCACCAAAAACATCCAAATCATACGCATAAGAATGTGATTCTTCCTGAAATTCAGTTCCATTATCTGAAAAATATTCATTTTTCTCCAAAAAACGAATCTCTTTTGCATTAATTTCTATCTTTGACTTCTCCAATTTACGAAAAAAAGAGATTTTTTTATGCCAAACGACAAGAAATAAGAACAAAACAACCAAAAAAGCAACTCCAAAAACAGATTTTATATTAAAATCTTGAAAACAGAAGTAAATCAAGACCACGACAAATACCGCAACAACGAGCCTTAAAAAGCTAATCAGATTGTATTTTTTGGTTAGTTTTTGATAGTTGGTGGTCGCTTCTTGTAGTTTTTCTTTGTAAATAGAAATCATAATTATTAAAGAGAATGTTTGTGAATTTTCTCTACAAATTTCGGATAGTTTTTTGAATTTATTTGTTATTTGAATAAAATTCTTTAAGTTTTTGTTTTATTTCGTCTGGATAAATGGTAGTGAAATATTCCACATCATCGTTTGAAATAAATGATGTTATCTCTATGGTTTCATTTCTATATCTCTCATAATCAGAATCATTCCCTTTTTCTTTGTGGATTTCGCTCAAGAAATAATTTACCTCAAAATAATCTTGGTCAATTTCTTCATACACAAAGTTTAGTTCTTCTTTCGCTGTTCTCAAATAATCAACTGCTATTTCCAAATATTTTTCTGCTTCGTTTTTATTCCCCAAGAAATAATTACAAAGCCCTGTGTTGATGTAAATTCCTGTTATGATTTCAATTCTTTGTTTAAAATCCTCTTTTTCAATATCATCAATTCCTTTTTGAAGTACCGAAAGTGCCTCTTGAAAATCTCCTGATTGCATAGAATAATCGGAATAATTAAAATAAATAATCCCCAAATAATCTCTATTTTTCATTTTTGAGAGTTGTTCCAAAGCACGACCTTCCATCTGTAAGGCTCCTTTCAAATCCCCGCTATCATCAAGAGCACAAGCGAACTCGCTGTAAAGCAAGGCTTTGCAAATAAGCGTTCCGTATTCAGTTAGGACAACTTCGTCATCGGTCAATATCTCAGGATTTTTTTCCATTTCGGAAAGAATTCCTCTGAACAAAGTTATTGCGTCTTGCGTGTTATTTGTATCTCGTAACTTGATTGCTTTTTCATACTGTGTTATGAATTGTTCTTTTGTCATAGTTTTGAAGTTTTACATTTACTATCGTCCCATATACACCAATAAAATACTGATATCCGCGGGGGAAACACCACTGATTTGTAATGTGTTGTTATACCCTCACTAATTCCATCAAAGGCTCAAAAGAGTACAAGGCTGCCCTTCTCCCAGAGGCTTCCTCTTTCAAAATCAAATAATTATTATCTAATAGCTTTTTTATTATCAAAACAGCTGTAGCATTTGGAATATTGGTTGTGCTTACAAACTTATTATTTCTGAACATAGGGTATGTAAATATAAAATCCAAAATTTCCATATTCCATTTAGAGGATAGAATTTCTGAAAATTCAATTTTTGTTTTTTCGTATAAGTCCTTTATACTTTGTGCTATTTTTAAGTTTTCAACTGCTTGATGCTCTACAGCAATCAAAAAAAACTTAATCCATTCATCCCATTTTTTTGTAATTGATACATTTCTCATCGTATCTATATACTCCTCTTTATTTTCTTCAAAAAAACCACTGATATAAAAATGGGGTTGAGACAATAATTTTTCCTTCCATAAAGTTATAGGAATCAACATTCTACCTATTCTTCCATTTCCATCTTTAAACGGGTGTAAGGCTTCAAACTCCAAATGCATTAAAGCTACCTTTATTAGGGGCGGAAATTTACTTTTGTTAATAAAATCAAATAAATTTTCGAGACCTTCAACTAATTTTTCAGGACTAATAGGAATAAATTGTATCTCTTTTCTTCTTCTGTCTGCCAAATAATTTTGTTCAGTCTTAAACTCTCCGGGAGACTTATTTGCACCTCTCCCCAAATAAAGCAATTGTTGGTGCATTTGTTTCAAAAAACTTAAAGATATCTCATATCCGTCTTCCAGAGCTTTTTGAGAATTTTTTAGGGCCCTTTGATACAATATAGTTTCTATCACATCTGCTTTTGCATTCGAATTATCTTTTTTATCATTGTCTGCTTCATACTGCAATATCTCATCCATTGTACTTATAGTTCCTTCTATTCGAGAAGACATTAAGGCTTCTTGATTACGTAAAGGAGCCAATAGAATCTCATTATTATGTAAGTTTTTCAACATTTGATCAAAGCGAGACAATGCCTCTATTGCTTTTGAATATTCATTTATGAATATTTCATAGTTAACTTTTTCTGGTGGAAAGCATTCATAATGATACTTTACTGCATTATCTAAATTATAGTCCATAAATCTAATTTGTTTACAATAATAAAGTAAATTTTAAAATCAAATCACTTTGTTTATAAAAAACATATACCAAACCATTTTAATTACAAAAATTAATCAAATTTTGTAATCAAGATGGTTTGTTTATAAAAAATATATATCAAATCATTTTGATTACAAGTGTGCATCTAATTTTGTCATCAAAATATTTTGTTTATAAAAAATATATATCAAATCCTCTTGATTGCAAATATAAAGAAAATTTTGTAATCAAACTTCTTTGTTTACAAAAAATACACATCAAACCACTTTGATTACAAACACAGCATTATATCTTGTAATGAAAAATTATTATCAAAATGAAATTATTCCATATAGTTACTACAGAAATAAAGGGAGAACTGTAACATCTCTGATAAAAACCTACCTCCCCATATACACCAATAAAATACTAATATCCGCGGGGGAAACACCACTGATACGCGAGGCTTGTGAGAGTGTTGTTGGGCGGATTTTTTTCAACTTTTCGCGAGACTCAAACGAAATAGAAGTCAGTTTGTCGTAATTGAAATTTTCAGGTATGCGGATGTCTTCCAAGCGATTGAGTTTGTCGGCATTGTTTTTCTCTTTTTCGATGTATCCTGCGTATTTCACCTCAATTTCCGTCTGTTCGATGATTTCTCTGTCAATTTCATTAGCTTCCACGAATGATTTTACGCTCTCCAATTGTTGCAAATCGGCAATGGTAATGTTCGGACGTGAAAGCACTTTGAACATCTTGTCGCCTTGTTTCATTGGGGACGAATCGTATTTCTCCAAAATCGGGTTCGCCTCTTCAGGTTTGATACTCGTTTCCTTAAAAAACTCCACAAAAGCATTTGTTTTTGTTTGTTTTCGCTCCAAAACGTCCATTCGTTTTTGTGATGCCAATCCTAATGAAAAACCAAGTGGCGTAAGCCTTGCATCGGCATTGTCTTGACGCAAAAGGGTGCGATATTCTGCTCGTGAAGTGAACATTCGGTAAGGTTCTTCCGTGCCTTTGGTAATTAAATCGTCAATCAAAACCCCAATGTAGGCTTCGCTTCTTTTCAAGATAACTTCCTCTTGCTCACGGATTTTCCGTACCGCATTAATTCCTGCCATTAGCCCTTGTGCGGCAGCTTCTTCATAGCCCGTAGTACCGTTGATTTGCCCTGCAAAATACAGATTTTCAACAAGTTTTGTTTCCAATGTATGTTTGAGCTGTGTTGGCGGAAAATAATCGTACTCGATGGCGTACCCCGGACGGAAAAACTTCACATTCTCAAAACCTTCTACTTTACGAAGTGCCTGGAACTGAACTTCTTCTGGGAGCGAAGTTGAAAATCCGTTTACATAAACCTCTACCGTGTGCCATCCTTCGGGTTCTACAAAAATCTGATGGCGGTCTTTGTCGGCAAAACGATTGATTTTATCCTCGATGGACGGGCAGTAACGCGGTCCTACACCCTGAATTCTACCATTGAACATCGGAGAACGGTCAAACCCCGTTCGGAGCAAGTCGTGTACCTCCTCGCTGGTGTAGGTCATATGACAATCTTTCTGAATTTGAAGCGGTTGCGTTTCTTCCGAAAAGGAAAATTTCTCTGGATTTTCATCACCGGGTTGCGGAATCATTTTGGAATAATCCAACGAACGACTGTCCACACGCGGTGGCGTTCCCGTTTTCATTCTTCCTGATTCAAATCCGTGATTAACAAGGCATTCGGTAATTCCTCTGGAAGCCTTTTCTCCTGCTCTTCCACCTCCAAATTGCTTCATCCCGATGTGAATAACTCCATTTAGGAAAGTTCCGTTAGTGAGAATTACCGTTTTGGCAAAAATGGAAATCCCGAGCGAAGTTTTCACACCTTTTACCTGATGATTTTCGATAATGAGGTCGGAAACCATATCCTGATAGAAGTCGAGATTGGGCAATCTTTCGAGTTGGAGACGCCATTCTTCGGCAAATCGCATACGGTCGGACTGAGCTCGCGGACTCCACATTGCCGGTCCTTTGGACTGATTGAGCATTTTAAACTGAATGGCGGTTTTGTCAGTAATGATGCCCGTGTATCCGCCCAAAGCGTCAATCTCACGAACGATTTGCCCCTTGGCAATTCCACCAATGGCTGGGTTGCACGACATTTGTGCGATATTTTGTAATTGCATTGTGATGAGCAAGGTTTTTGCTCCCATATTGGCAGCGGCGGCGGCGGCTTCGGCTCCTGCGTGTCCGCCCCCAACTACGATAACGTCGTATTTTTCTTGAAACATTTTTTTCTTTTTTTAGGTAATAGGGATTAGGCAATGGGCAATTGTGATTAAAAATTCCACTGGCTTAATTCCTAATAACTTTACAATTAGGGCGACAAAAATACGATAATTTAGAGAAAAAGAATTACTGTCTAAAAATCTTGTTGATTTTTAGCTGAAAGAAATTACGTTTTTTAAGGAAGTTACGAGCCTTAAACTACAAATAAGGCAAAACGATTTTCTTCCACAGCAAGTATCCCTCCGCCATTAGGTGAAGCCCGTCGTTGGTGAGTTCGGGTTTTAGCTTGTCAGTATTAGGTACGATAAAATGCGAGTACAAATCCACATATGTAACTCTGTATTGCTGGCATATTCGGCGGATTTCAGCATTAAGCTCGTGTATTTTTTCGGGTTGTTGATGCCCTTCAAACATCTTAAAATCAGAATTTACTGGCAGAACACTTTGCAAATAAATCTTGGTTTTTGGCGAAACTTGCTGTATTTTCATCACAATTTTTTCGATGTTTTGCGAAGTGGTTTCAACCGGAATTTTTCGGGCAATATCATTTACCCCAATAAGTAGAAATATTTTTTTAGGTTTTCCGTTTACGATGTTATCCAATCTTTCATAAACTCCTTGCGAAATATCGCCGCTAATACCTCTGTTTTTTATGTTTTCCTTTCCGAAAAGTTCTGCCCATTCACATCCGTTGGTAATGCTGTTTCCTAAGAAAACAATATCTTTTGAAGTAATGGGAAACTTATCGAAAAAGTCGGCACGTTGATAATAAAAATGGGAATGTTTTATCTCTTGCGAAAAAGCAGAAAATGAAAGCATTACAGCGAATAAAACAATAATCTTTTTCATAGTTCTTGAAATTAAATGGTTATATTTTATTTAAAAAGAATCATTTTTTCTTCTTCTTTGTTACGCATTTGCTGGCTTTCTGCATCGGTTTTATCTTTGTAACCGCATAAATGTAACACGCCGTGAGCCATCACTCGCAACAATTCGGTTTGAAAATCTACCCTGAAATCTTGGGCGTTATCAGCAACGCGTTCCACCGAAATAAAAATATCTCCTGAAATTGTTTCATCTTCCGTATAATCAAACGTTATAATATCGGTAAGTGTGTCGTGGTCAAGATATTGCACGTTGATTTGATGCAAATACGCATCATCACAGAAAATGTAATTCAACTCGCCTAACTGCTTTTCTTCGGAAGCGATTATTTTTTCAATCCACGCCTGAAAAACAGCTTCTTGCTTAGGAAGTTCAAAATCGGTTTCGTAATTAAATGTAATCATAAAAAATCTTTAACGTAATAAATGAAATACAAAAATACTTCATAATATTGATTTACTTCACATTCATCGAAACATTTTTCTGATATTGGCTTGGCGTGATGCCAAATTCTTTTTTAAATACCCTTGAAAAATAGCTCAAATCATAGAAACCGCAAACGTCTGCCACCTCGCCCAAACTGATTGATGTATCGTGAAGCATTTTTTTGGCTTTGTTAAGTTTCACTTTAAGAATATACGAAGATGTAGAAAATCCTGTTATTTGATTTAGCTTTCTGCTTAATTGTGAAGGGCTTACCGCCATTTTATCTGCAACAAAAGCCGCATTGAAATTAGGATTATTCAATTCGGAATGAATTATTTCAATCACTTTTTGTAAAAACTTCAAATTTTCATCATTATGCAAACGAGCTTGAGAGTTACTGTCGGTAATGTTCAAATACTTTTCTTTCAATATTTTTCTGTTTTCCAGAATATTATGAACACGAAGTAATAATTCTTTGGAAGAAAAAGGTTTTTCTATATAGGCTTCTATTCCGTATTTCAATCCTTGCAAGCGGTCTTCTTTCAAAGTTTTTGCAGTAAGCATAATAATAGGAATATGATTTAGTAACACACTCTCTTTCATTTCCTTGCACAATTCATATCCGTTTTTAATGGGCATCATCACGTCTGTAATTACCAAATCGGGTACGCATTTCTCAGCCAGTTCCATTCCCTCTTTTCCGTTTTTAGCTGTAATAATATTGTAATTAGCTTCTAATAAGGATTTTATGTACAATGTTACATCTTTATTGTCTTCCACAAGTAATATCGTAGGTAGCTCAGAATTTTTTATATTATCATCACAAACAGCATCTTCCTCCAGATCACTTTCCATTGTTTTTGGTAGTGTAATCAATTCTTTTCCAATATTTTCTGAAATTGGAGTGATTTTTACATTTTTATTTTTTAAAGGTAAAATAACTGTAAATGTTGTTCCTTTTCCGATTTCGCTTTCTACGGTAATTTTTCCGTGCATTTTATCAACTAACATTTTGGTAAATGCCAGCCCAATGCCCGTTCCTGACATACTTTTTGTGCTTGGACTTTGGTAGAATAGCTCAAAAATGTGTTTTAATTCCTCTTTTGGAATTCCCACTCCGTTATCTCTAACACGAATAACAATAGTATCTGGTTTTGACCCTTTTAGAACGATAAAATCAATTTTGTCGCCATCTTCGGTATGTTTGATAGCATTGGAGAGTAAATTTCCGACTATTTTGTCAATATAGAAAGGAACAAAATCCATTTCTTGTTTGGTGTTATCGGTGTAAAAAATCAGATTTATATTTCTTTCCTTAGCATACAACCGAAAAGTTTCTGCCGTCATTCGCAAGTAGGGAATAATGTCATCTCTTCTCCATTCCGGTTTTTCGGTTCCGCTTTTAAGTTTTGCAAAATCCAAAAGCTGATTAACTAAATTAAGCAAATTACTACTCTGCCGAGCGATGGCATCCATAAATTTTGCTTTCTCTTTTTCCGAAAGGTCTTTTCGTTTTTGCAACTGACGGTTAAGCCCTTGAATTACTGTAAGAGGCGTTCGGAATTCGTGGGTAAGATTTGTAAAAAAGTCCGTTCTGGCTTTTTCTACATTTTTGAGTATTCGGTTGCTAATGGCACGTTGCCGATAAGCATAATACAAAAGCCCTGATATGATTACAACCACCAAAACTACCGCCCAAGATATCTTCAGTAAAAATTGTCTTTCTCTTTCTTTGATTATGCTTTCAGCCTCAACTTGCTTAAGCCTACGCGAATTTTGCTGCCTTTCATAATTTACACGCAAATCCATATAATGATTTGCATTTTTAATTCCCTGCACGCTATCACGCATTATGATGCTTTCTTTGTAGCAGTCAAGTGCTTCTCGGAAATTACGTTGCTTTATGGCTTGATTATATTTTAGTTCGTTCACCTCCGAAATATGCCCCATAGAACCAATTTGGGTTGCAGTTTCTTCGGCAAGTCGAATGTATTTCTTGTATTTTTTGATGTTACCTTGTTGTTGATATACAGTAGCAAGAGCAACACACGCATTAAGCCAATGCCATTTATCGGCAAACTTATCCATTAAGTCATATGCCTTTTGATATTCTTTTTCTGCAAGGTCATATTTTTGTTCAATTTTGTACAAGTTTCCAAGATGAATATAACATAATCCTATGCCTACTTTGGAATTAGCTTTGATATTTTTTTCCAATGAATATTGATAATACACTCTTGCAGAATCATATTCCTGCCTACCTCTAAAAACAGAACCTATATTTGCGTAATTTATTGCCTGTCCTACTTCGCTGCCTAAAGCTGTTTCTTCAGCAAGAGCTTCACGGAAATATCTCTCGGCATCAGACAAATAACCAAGTTGCTGACTGATATTCCCTATTCCGTTTAAAGCCACAACACGAGCTTTCCTTCCGCTGTTTTTCAAATCTGAAAAAGCATCTGCATACCGAAGTGCCTCGTAATGATAGTTTGAAGCCTCAGATGTTGCTCCAATACGCCTAAAATCAGTTCCTAAATCATTAAATGCCTGAATAATTTCAACCGTGTCTTTTATTTTTAAAGCAAGTTCTAAATACTCTTGATGAGACTCAATTGCTTCTGAAAATTTTGCATTTTCTCGCTGATTTTTACCCAAATACTTGTATGACAGCATCATACCGACATCATCTTCTGCTGCAATTTGTTTTTGAAGCATAATTTTCAAAGAATCTTCCTTTTTTGAAATGCCATCAAGTATTTCCAAATATTCTTTTTTTGAAATACTCTTTTTTACTTGTTCTTTTTTGGGGGAACAAACATTAAGAAAGATAAAAGTACATATCAACAGAAATGATATCCTTATTCCAGCGAAAATATCCATATAAACAAAATTAACAGATAACAAAAATATATAATAGCTATGAATAATTTATGAAATTTAACAAAAAAAATAGTTCCGTATATAAACAATTGATTATCAAAGAAAATCGAGAGCATAAAAACGTTAAAATCATACAAAATTAAAATCCACCAAAACATTAGAAAAAAACACTCTTGCTGAGAATAATCAAACAATATTCTTCCAAATCATTTTCAGCCTTGATTATTTTCGTGTTTTTATAATCTTTTTAATTCAAAAAAACGTACAATTCCCTTTCATTTTACATAAATCGGATTAAAAGATTTACTTGTATTTTTTTATTTATCATTTTCAATAAGTTACATAAAAATTATGCGTGATATATACAAATCTGAAAAATGTTAATGCGTGATACATACAAATAAACGCTCACTTTTTACAAAGATTTCTCTGCTCGGTAACATAATTTTGCCTCGAGAGATTAGCACCTGAATTAACTAAAAGACTAAATGAGTTGAGAGGGTAATTTTATAAAATTTATTTTTCACATTGCGTAATTATGGTTCTGAGTTGTGGTTGTAATGATTGTACCACAGCCACAACTACGAACTATAGATTTTGATTAACTAATAACTATTAAATTTTTGGGGTTATGAATTTCCTTAACAAAATTAAATCTATGGATTTCAAATTTTTACATCGGAATATTGATGTAATAAAATGTCTGGAAAACAATGACAAATTGTGGAATGTTTTTTCTTCCCCAACAACCATCAAAAATGGAGCGAAACTTGTTGTTGATAAAACACACGTTGCAGCCCTTGTGAGCGGTGGTCGATTGGCGGATATGTACAGTTGTGGTCAACACGAATTGGTTGCTTCCAATATGCCCATTTTCGCGACACTCAAAGGGTGGAAATACAATCACACCTCACCGTTTGAAGCAGAAGTTTATTTCATAAATACCGCAACGTTCCATAACCAAAATTGGTCTACTCTTTATCCTTTTCCACTTGAGGATGAAAAGTTAAAATCTGTAGCCATCGAAACCTCAGGTACATACAGTTTCTGTGTAAAACCGAATCCTTCTGCTTTTATAGAAAATTTAATAAAAGACCAAGAAGTTGATTCTCAAGAAAGATGGTTTAACAACTTCATTATTAAACGATTTAGAAACTATTTGGAAACATCGGGTGTTGATTTACTGAGCATTGTAAAAGAACCTCACCGATTTTCGAACGATTTAATGCTCACTCTTAAAAATGACCTTTTAGATTTTGATATCATATTAGATGAATTTCAAATAGATAACTTCACAGTTTACAAAAATTAAAAGAAAAACTTCTAAGCTCCATCCATTACGTAGCATTTTTAATCAATATTATATATTCACTTTCAATATTTAGGAGCTTAACATTATGTACTACCACTTCTCAAGAAGATACCCAAAAGTATCTTCTTTTTTATTTTTGCGAGATTTAGAAGCATTATATGACAAAATTGTCTTTATTTTTTATTCTGTCAAAACAAAAATATAAAACACTAACAATCAATGATTTAAAATTTAATTTTTATAACACACACCATTTCAGCTTGTTAAATTATTTGTAATTGTGTATCAATTTTTTCAAAAAAATGTTTTTCATATAAAACTTATTTATATTTTTGTCCCCAGATAAGTAAATGTTTTTTAGTTTTTTTTAATTTTTTTTAACACTTGCTTTCAGTTTGCAATCTCTAAAAATTAGTCCTTATCTGATTAATTTTAAATACAATATATAGCAGCAAGAATAAATCAACTCAAATATAGTCATGAAAAACAACGCTACGTTTACTCTACGGAGTTTAATTCAAAAACAGAATCTTTTCAGATTCCTTTCCTACACTGCAATAGTAGGAATGATTTCATTAACAAGTTGTAAGAAGGAACAAGAAGAATTAATCAATCCTACAACAAATTCAAAGTCTTCATCTTCAGGAGGGGGGAAATCCAATTCTGGAGGAACTAACTCCAAGCCCGATTCAGATTTAGTTTTTGTAGAAGGAGGCACATTCCTGATGGGAAGCCCTGCCGGCTCGGGCGATGGAGACGAACGTCCACAACACAAAGTAACCCTTAAAAGCTTCAAAATCACTAAGTACGAAATTACCAACGAGCAGTATGCTAAATTTTTATCTGAAAGAGGAAATCAGACTGAAAACGGAGTGAAATGGTATCAAGGAACAGATTTTGACATAACAGGTAAAAAGTACACAGCCAAAAAAGGGAAAGAAAGGATGCCTGTACGATTCGTCAGCTGGAATGGAGCTGCTGCCTATGCCAAATGGGCAAAAGGAAGAATCCCAACTGAAGCCGAATGGGAATACGCAGCAAGAGGAGGGAAAAAAAGTAAAGGATACACTTGGAGTGGAAGCAACAACATCAATGAAGTTGCTTGGTATGTTGGTAACTCCGGACAAAGACTTCACAATGTAGGTGAAAAAAAACCAAATGAATTAGGAATTTACGATATGAGCGGAAATGTATGGGAATGGACTGCTGACTGGTACGGTCCTTACAAAAAAGAAGCTCAAACAAATCCTAAAGGTCCTGCTACAGGTAAAGCCCGTTCACGACGTGGAGCCAGTGCTTTCTGTACCGCTCACAACAACCGTTCTGCAAATCGTAGTAACAGAGCCCCCAATGGAGTACGTCACAATTTAGGTTTTCGTGTTGTTTTCGACTAACAACAGAAATATTTCTTAACTTAAAAAAATCCCGTTTATCATAACGATAAGCGGGATTTTTAACATAATTATCATCTATCTCATAAAAAATAAACGATTTAACTATATATATTATCAATATCCGATAATAAATTCTATTCATATAGAAGATATTCTTATATTAAATCATTATAAATAAGACTTCTAAAAGGAATACACACACTTCTAATTTTTATTAACTTCTTATAAAGTCTGCATAAATATTTTTCAAAACAACTTTCTTTTATAGTTTTGCCTCCCGAAAAAGACTATGTAATACATAAGACCGATTAAAAAACTATTGGTCACAATAATTCCTCTGGATTAATTAAAACAAATTAAATATAGTATGAAAAAAAATGTTCAGACCGCAGTAAAAAAGTGGGATGCTTTTAAACTGCAAAAATTTTCTAAAGGTATCGCTGTATTAACAGTAATGGCAACAACTACACTGATGAGTTGTAATAAGGAGGAGCAGGACTTCACTCCCTCTGATACAGTAGCTGTAGAAACACAACCGGAAATTTCTCCCAATCTTTTTTCAAAATCAATAAAAGACAACACTGTGTTTGTGGAAGGAGGAACTTTCTATATGGGAACAGGAAAAGCTCATAAAGTAACTTTGAGCAATTTCAGAATTACCAAATGGGAAATTACCAATACCGAGTATGCAAATTTTTTAAATTCAAAAAAAGAAAACAGAATTGAAAATGGAGCCAGATGGTATCAAGGAAAAGACATCATTCAAGAAGGAAAAACATTCAAAGTCCGAGCTGGTAAAGAAAAACATCCTGTAATTTTTGTTACTTGGAACGGAGCAAAAGCATACGCAGAATGGGCAGGAGGAAGGATCCCTACCGAAGCAGAATGGGAATATGCTGCTCGTGGAGGTAAAAAAAGTAAAGGTTATATGTGGAGTGGAAGCAACAACATTGATGAAGTTGCTTGGTATGTGAAAAATTCAGGAGGAAGAATGCATCCCGTAGGAACAAAAAAAGCTAATGAATTAGGAATTTATGATATGAGCGGAAATGCTTGGGAATGGACTGCAGATTGGTTCGGGTCTCTACCAAGAACTCAGCAAACAAATCCCAAAGGTGCTAATCAAGGAAGTTTACGAGTAAGACGCGGAGCCAGTGCCTTCTGTACACCAGCAACTTGCCGTACTACATATCGCAGTAAACGTGCTCCCAATGGCGTACGTCACAACTTAGGTTTCCGTGTTGTTTTCCCTGCGAGATAAACTTAGAGAATTATAATATAAATCCACCTCTTATATATAGGTGGATTTTTTTATTCACTTAAAGCAAGTCGTATTTCAATGCAAAACATCGTAAAAACAATTCTCTCCTTATATTTTTTTGAACATTTTAACTTTATAAACTTAAAGTTTATATCTTTTTTATGATTGAACTGTTTTTTGTGTAACATTAATTTGTATATTTGCACCCTCAAACTAATGTTTTTGAAGCTGTATTTCAATAAATTAAAAGAAATTTATATGCTTTTATAGTAATGAGATTATTTCAATAACAGTGGTTTACAAATAAAAGATTAATAATTTAATACTATTACTTATGAAGAAAAACATCGTAAAGTTAGCAAAAGGTGTTGTCACAGTTTCAGTATCAATAGCAATGATTTCATTGGTTAGCTGTAATAAAAAAGAAGAAGAGATAACACAAAAACCAATAATTGAAAATACTGTGGTATTCGTTGAAGGAGGAACTTTCCTTATGGGAAGTCCTACTAAAGATAAACAAAGTCAATGGGATGAAAGACCTCAACATAATGTAACATTGAGCGATTTTAAAGTTAGTAAATACGAAATCACGAATGCTCAGTATGCAAAATTCTTAACTGCAAAAGGTAACCAAACAGAAGACAGAAAAAAATGGTATCAAGGTAGAGATATTGAACAAAAAGGAGAGGTTTTTATTCCAAAAGCGGGTACAGAAAATCTTCCGGTAGTTCTCGTTTCTTGGTATGGAGCTAAAGCGTATGCTGAATGGGTAGGCGGTAAATTACCTACTGAAGCTGAATTTGAGTATATCCTGAGAGGAGGAAATAAAAGATTGAACCAAGATGGAATTTTTGCTGATGAAGATGGTGTAGGTGATAACATTGGTGATTATGCTTGGTACAGAGACAATTCAGGAGGTAAATTACACCCGGTTGGAGAGAAGAAACCTAATGAGTTAGGATTATATGATGTTAACGGAAATGTTTGGGAGTGGACTGCTGATTGGTATGGAACTTACCCAAGTACTGACCAAACAAACCCTACTGGAGCTGAAAGTGGAACTTACCGCGTTCGTCGTGGAGCAAGTTTCTCTTGCCTACACGATAAGTGCCGTATCGCTAATCGTGGAACTTACATAGCTCGTGATGGACAAGGAAACATCGGATTCCGTGTGGTTTTCCCAGCGAAATAATATAAAAGTTTTGTAAAACAAAAAGCCTTAACAAATTTGTTAAGGCTTTTTTTATTTTCATATATTCTCTTTACAAAAACAATAATTCTATTTTTAAACAATCTTTCTTTATGTGATATTGTTAAATTTTTAGGATTAAATCTTAAAAAAAAATCGTTTTTATTAAAAATATTTCTACATAAAAATATATTTCATACCTTAGCGGTTCAGTTTGGCAAGAAAATCAGAATTTATAAAAATGATTACCCAATTACAAGGAAAACTTATCGAAAAAAATCCGACCTATGTAGTTATTGACTGTGGTGGAGTGGGATATTTTGTAAATATTACATTGCATACTTTCTCATCACTTCTTGAAAATGAAAATATTAAGCTGTACACGTATCTGCAAATTAAAGAAGATGCTCACACACTTTATGGCTTTTTAACCAAGGCAGAACGTGAAGTTTTTGTGCTATTACTATCGGTTTCGGGAGTTGGAGCAAGCACGGCACGCACAATGCTTTCTTCACTCACAGCGACGCACGTTCGCAGTGCGATAATCAACGGGGATGTATCTACAATTCAATCCGTTAAAGGGATTGGTGCCAAAACCGCACAACGTGTTATTTTGGACTTGAAAGATAAGATGATGAAGCTTCAAGATTTTGACGATGTACCTTATAATGAAGTCAATACCAACAAAGAAGAAGCGCTTGCCGCTCTGGAAGTATTAGGGTTTGCCAGAAAACAAGCCGAAAAAGTGGTGGACAAAATTGTAAAATCAGCTTCAGAAGAAATTTCTGTGGAAGAAATTATAAAACAAGCATTAAAGAATTTATAATGAGTGAGTTATTATTTTCGGTAGGTGATGTGTTTAAGATATGGTTAGAGCGGTTTAACCTCTTTTTTCCGTGCCAAATCCTTGAAAAAAATGAAGATAAAGGACTTTTGGTGTTGGTTTTCAATAACTTTCAGTCAGAAATTCCAAAAATAGAAAATATCAAAAATTGGCAGCCGCTGTACAATGACCATCACTATTGGAAAAAAGAATTTTTTTGCGGTTGGATATCTGATTTTGAGCAACTTAATCCTGTTTTTTTAGGAAATGTCCCCACCACTTCCATTCCGGCAGAAAAGGAAATTGACAAATGGACGGTTCACAATACACAACAAATTGAATCACAATACCTTTGGCAACAACTTGACACGGAAATACAAAAGAATTTCAAGGCACAGAAGTATTCAAAAATTTGGATAAAAGAGCCTCCCACTAATAATTTTTTCAAGGATTTGGCAGAAAAACATCGATATAGTTACGAAATTGAAAGTGATTTTTTCTCTTCGGAACTCATTGATTATTTGGAAATTACACCGATGATTATCTGTTTAAATCTTCCACAGAAACAAAATCTCAAAGTGGTAGATATTTCAAAAACACATCTTCGTGATTTGCACCTGAATATCAGCAATGTAGAAAAGTTAATTTTAAATCCGCTACTTGTTGATTTGGTTTTAACGGGTGATTTTTCAACATTGAAAACGATTGAATGTCCGTTCGGCGGAAAATTGCTGGACTTACAACTGAATTTAGAAAATTCACAGTTTCATTTTTCGGGTTTGGAACAAGTGAAAAAGGTTCGGATTTTTTCTAACCAAAAAAATGCAGTCGATGGGCAAAATATCATTGAGTGTCTGCCACAAGTAGAAGATATGTTAATCAACGGACAAAACGCAACCCTACATAACGTGTTATCTTTCAAAGAACTAAAAAATATAAAAAGCCTTTGGATTACCAATGCTTATGGTTTTAATGATTTCCCACAACCAGTGGATTTTCCGCTGCTGGAAAAACTTTGGGTGTGGAGCATTCCGAAAACGGTAGGCGATAAAATCAAAAAAGAATTTTCGAAACTCCCTGATTTTGAAGCAAAACAATTGCGTTCAGAAAGTTGGCTGAAAGCCAATTTAGGCAACCCGTTTTCTGCTTGGGACGGACGAGACGGAACCTCTGCTACTATTGCCAAAAAAGCAATGGCTGCCTATACGAATTTCTATAAAAAATTAGACAAAAAAGACCTCAAACCTGAAGAAAAAGAAGCTTTATTGATTGATTTTATTCAGATTTTTAATCAAATTGATAAAAAACATTCCATTGATACCTTAGAGCGAGAAGAAATCTGGGAAGCTTTCACGCAACTTGCCCAATTGACCCCGCTCAATGACAAAGAAATTGAAACCATTTTTGAAAATCATCGTGATTTCTAAGAAAAATCATCGGAAAAAATATAGAATTATGAAGAAATCCTTGAAAATTCTAAATCTACTACTCCTTTTAACAGCGATGCAACTCTTTGGGCAAAATGAGCCAAAAGATAGCATTGTGGTCAAAAACAACATACCAAAAATCGGGTTGAAAAAACCTGAAAACATCATTCATAAGTACACCTACGATCCGCAAATAAACAAGTACGTTTACACAGAAAAGCTGGGTGAGTATGACCTTTCCGTTCCTATGTTTCTGACTGTTAAGGAATATGAAAATTTGGTACTTCGTGAACGAATGCGAGCTTACTACAAAGAAAAATGGGACGCAGTTGATGATAGCAAAACGGGTGAAAACAAGAAAAAAGTACAACGTGATTTACTTCCGGATTTGTACGTAAATTCTGATTTTTTTGAAAGTATTTTCGGCGGAAGAAATATTGATTTAATTCCTCAGGGAAGCGTGGGAATTGATTTGGGCATACGTTACAACAAGAACGACAATCCCGCCATAACACCCCGAAACAGAAGCACTTGGGGGTTAGACTTTGACCAACGAATCAGCTTGGGACTTACCGGAAAAATCGGGACGAGGCTTTCACTCAACGCCCAATATGACACACAGGCTTCATTTGATTTTCAGAACGTTTTTAAACTCGAATATGAACCCAATGAAGACGATATTATTCAAAAAATAGAGTTGGGGAATATCTCAATGCCAATGTCTAACTCATTGATTACGGGTTCTCAAAGTCTATTTGGAGTGAAAACAGAATTAAAATTCGGGCGGACAACCATCACCGGAGTATTTTCTGAGCAAAAATCGGAACGAAAAACCGTAACGGCACAAGGCGGAGGTACTGTAACCGAATTTGATTTTACAGCTTTGGATTATGACGAAAACCGAAACTTCTTTCTGGCACAATTCTTCCGTGACCAATATGACAAAGCCTTGGAAAATTATCCCTTCATCAACAGTAAAGTACAAATTACACGTTTGGAAGTATGGGTAACCAACCGCAACAACCGTACAGGAAATATTCGTAACATATTGGCTCTACAAGATTTAGGAGAATCAAAACCCGAAAACACACGTATCAATCAAAATGCTCCTGCGGGTTTCTTTCACACAACAAACAATAATATGCCAAGCAACACGGCAAACGACTATGACCCTACACAAATAGGAAAAACATCGGTACTTTCGGAAGCCATTCGCGATGTGGCAACTTTACAGCAAGGTTTCGGAAGTCTTTCAAACATCGTTAGTCAAGGTTACGATTATGCTGTGATTGAAAACGCCCGAAAATTAGAAGAAGGTACTGATTACAAAGTTGATACAAAATTAGGATACATCTCACTTAACATCGCCCTGAGCAGTGATGAAGTGCTTGCAGTAGCATATCAGTACACCTACGGAAACCAAGTGCATCAGGTGGGCGAATTTGCCAACGACGGAATTTCGGCAACAAGTTATAACATCTCGGCAGCAAATAATGCCATTACCAACAATTTATTAGTTTTAAAGATGTTAAAAAGTAATCGACTGAGTGTCAAGGACCCTATATGGGATTTGATGATGAAAAATGTCTATTCCTTAGGTACGGCTCAGTTGGACCCCGAAGATTTCAGAATGAACATCTATTATTCTGACCCATCTCCTATCAACTACATTACAAAAGTATCTGACGTTGGCTGGCCTTCGGGGCTGGAAGACAAAATATTGCTGAACTTATTTAACTTCGACCGTTTAAACAAGTACAACGACCCACAACCCGGAGGAGATGGATTTTTCGACTTTCTTCCCGAAATTACGGTTGATGAACAATACGGGAAAATTTTCTTTACAAAAGTAGAACCTTTTGGGGAATTTCTGCACAAAACCTTAGGAGGAGGCAACTACTCTGACCCAACCACTTACAACGAAAACCAACGAAAATACGTTTATCCGAGCCTGTACTCAAACACCAAAACGCAAGCCCAAATGGATGGAAACAAAAACAAATTCCAAATGAAAGGACGCTACAAGTCATCGGGCAGACGAGGAATATCATTGGGAGCTTTTAACGTACCCCGTGGTTCGGTAACAGTTACCGCAGGCGGACGTATTTTGGTTGAAGGGATTGATTATTTAGTTGATTATCAATCAGGAATTGTTGAAATCACCAATCCAAGTTTGGAGGCTTCAAATTTGCCAATTCAAGTATCGGTAGAAAATAATCTGATTTTCGGAGGACAAACCACACGTTTTATGGGATTGAACGTTGAACATAAATTCAGCGACAAATTCATAATGGGAGCTTCTGTGGTCAATCTTCGCGAACGTCCTTACACCCAGAAAACAAGTTACGGACAAGAATCGGTTAATAATACCATTTTTGGCTTTGGCGGAACCTACTCAACAGAACTTCCTTTCCTCACTCGCTTAGTAAATCGTATTCCTACGATAAAATCCGATGTTGCCTCAAACCTTTCTGTGCGTGGTGAGTTTGCCTACCTTATTCCGGAAACGCCCAAAGGTGATAATTTTGACGGAGAAACAACGGTTTATTTGGACGATTTTGAATCAGCTCAGACAACCATTGACATCCGCTCTCCGTTGGCTTGGAAACTTGCCAGCACCCCACTTGAATTTGGTTCCGGAAGCGGAACACAACCGAGAACCTTGTACGGAACATCGCCCGATGATCCTGAAAATTTGAAAAACGGTTACGGACGTGCCAAAATGGCTTGGTACACAATTGACCCTATATTCTACTCATCGCAAAAACCTTCGGATGTGAGCAGTGATGAGATTTCAAAGAACAGCACACGACGCATTTATATCGAAGAAATCTTTCCAGAACAGCAAGTAGCACAGGGACAAACACTTGTACAGCCAACTTTAGACCTTGCGTATTATCCTAACGCCAAAGGACAGTACAACAATAATCCTGCATTTGGAGCTGCCAACGCCGATGAAAAATGGGCTGGAATTATGCGAGGAATGACCTACTCCGACTTTCAGGAAAGTAACATTGAATACATCCAGTTTTGGATGCTTGACCCTTATACCTCAGGAGAATACTCAGGAACAGGAGAACTGGTTTTCAACTTAGGGAATATTTCCGAAGATGTTTTGAAAGACGGACGTAAACAGTACGAAAACGGATTGCCGGGGCTTTCATCTTCATCAACTGTTAATACCTCTTCTTGGGGAAGAACTCCGGGAGCACAATCATTGTTATATGCCTTCGATGCAAGTAGCGAAAACAGAACGCTGCAAGATGTTGGGTTAGACGGATTGCAAAACGCACAAGAAGCAAGCATTTACACGAATAATATTTCCGAATCACCTAACGACCCCGCTTTGGATAATTACGAATACTATTTAGCACGAAGTGGCGGTATTTTAAATCGTTATTACAACTATAACGGAACAGAGGGCAACTCCCCCGTTGCAGTAGGCAACAACGATAGGGGTTCAACAACGGTTCCCGATTACGAAGATATTAATGCCGATTTCACAATGAATACGGCAAACAATTACTACGAGTATCGACTTCCTATAAAGCCTAACATTTCACGCAGCGATAGGTACGTAAATGACATTCGTACGGTTTCGGTGGAAGCTCCTAACGGAAGGAACGTCTCGGCACGCTGGATTCAGTTTAAAATCCCCATTGCCGAAGGGAAAATGGTACGTGAAGGATACACATTTCCCGTAAGTCCCAATGATGAAATTGACATCATCAATTCCATAACGCATATGCGAATGTATATGACCGGATTCTCGCAAGATATGCTATTGCGATTCGGGACGCTGGATTTGGTACGTGGCGATTGGCGTTATTATAACTACACTCTGAGTAGCGATTTGGATGATCCGACAGATGATAACACTCATACTGAAATCAATTCAGTGAACCTCATCGAGAATGAAACCCGTACACCCATTCCGTACGTGATGCCTCCGGGAGTTTATCGGGAAAGAATCAACACCAATAACACGCTAATAGAACAAAATGAGCAATCCCTGTCATACATTGTTGATAATTTGGAATCTTATGACAGTAGGGCTGTTTACAAAGTAATGAGTATCGATTTGAGGCAGTACAAGT
The DNA here is from genome assembly GCF_009684755.1 of Capnocytophaga felis. Taxonomy (GTDB): domain Bacteria; phylum Bacteroidota; class Bacteroidia; order Flavobacteriales; family Flavobacteriaceae; genus Capnocytophaga; species Capnocytophaga felis. The sequence goes on along the minus strand of NZ_BLBC01000008.1, from coordinate 15,048 downwards.
ACATCAAGATGTTCACGCACGCTGAGGCTTACAATAACAAGTCATTGAATGACGGACAGATGGTTGCCTTTATACGTATCGGTACGGACTTTAACGAAAACTATTATCAGGTAGAAATCCCACTGCGAGTAACCCCCATAGGAACATCATCGCAAGGACTTATTTGGCCAAAGGAGAACGAACTGATAGTCCCAATGGAAATTCTGACAAAAATCAAAGCCATCGGGCTGAGAAATCAGACATTGAATAACGCCACGTATTATGATGCAAATCTCAATACAGTATCTGAAAATACGCCGTATGTGTTTGGTGAAAACCGATATGCAATAAAAGGAAACCCTTCACTGGGTAGCATACGTTCCGTAATGATAGGCGTGAAGAACGTATCAGGGCATACTGCAAGCGGTGAATTTTGGTTTAACGAACTGCGTGTAGCCGAACTCTCCAATTCCGGAGGGTGGGCAATGGTAGGTGCCTTAGATGCCAATGCTTCTGAGCTTATGAATCTCTCAGCCACGGGACGTATGAATACCGTTGGCTTTGGTGCCGTTGACCAAGCTCCTAACCAGCGAGCCATTGAAAGCACTAAGGAATACGATGTAGTGATGAACATCAATGCCGGAAAGCTACTCCCTACCAAGTGGAATATGCAAATTCCACTCGCTTTGAACCATTCACAGAAAGTATCAACGCCCGAATACGACCCTGTTTATCAGGATATTCGCTTGGAAGACAGGCTTAGCGTAGCCCAAACTGCTCAGGAACGGGAAGCCATTAAAGAACAAGCCGAGAATGTTACCGTACGAAGGGGCGTAAACCTAATCGGGGTGAAGAAAAACCTATCCGAAGGACAAAAGAAACGATTCTATAACATTGAAAACCTGACGCTGAATTATGCTTACAATGAAGTAAACCACAGGGATTACGAACTGAAATATGAAAACGAGCAAAACGTGCGGGCAGGTCTGTTATATAATTACGCCTTTGATGCTAAGCCGTTAGAGCCTTTCAAGAAGATAAAACGCTTGGAAGGCAAAAGATACTGGCAATGGCTATCTGACCTAAACCTCAACTTGCTTCCTACCAGCGTGATGTTTTCTTCCAATATCACAAGGTCATTCTCAAAACAACTCTTCCGAGACGTGTACTTTGAAGGAGTCGATATCACAAAACAGAAGGCTATGCCTGAGCTTCAGCAGAGAAATTACCTGATGGACTACCAAATAGGCATCAATTACAACCTGACTCGTTCACTGCGTGTGAATTTCAATGCCACGAATAACAGTATCATACGTAATTACTATGCGTATGATGCCAACGGAGATGTTTCCGGCGTACGCAAGGACGTAGGTTTATGGGATAATTTCTGGGATTTAGGAGATCCGGATCATTTCTTCTCGAAGTTCCAATTGAATTACGAGCTTCCATTCTCCAAGTTTCCGTTCCTGCAATTCATCAAAGCGAACTACACGTACTCAGGTGACTTTGATTGGCAACGCGGTTCGCAAACACTGTTACAGCTCGCCAAGCACGATATCAACACGTTACAGAACGCTAACACGCACAATCTGACAGCGAATATGACCTTCGACCAACTCTATCGCTACGTTGGCATTAAGCCAAGTGCAAGGACAGAGAAACAGAAACTATGGAAATCATTGGCAACGATGATTAAAAACATCAGCGTAAATTACTCCGAGACTAACGGAAAAACGCTCCCGGGCTACACGCAACGCGTTGGATTCTTAGGAACCACGAAGCCTTCATTCGGATTTATGTTCGGAGACCAGTCTGATGTACGTTACGAGATGGCAAAAAGAGGGTACCTGACCAATTTTGCGGACTTTAACGACCCATTCTTACAGTCCAAAGAAAGAAACCTAACCATCACGGCAAACTTGCAACCCATTCCCGATTTGCAAATCACCCTGAAAGCCCTACGGCAATATACCGACAACTATACGGAAACCTTCGAGGTACAAAACTTCGTGTATAACAAACTTATTGGTAATCAAACAGGGAATTTCAACATATCTACCAACTTGCTTGCCACTTCGTTCGATAAGGTGGACGAATACAATTCGGAAGGCTTTGAACGTTTCAAGCAGTACAGGCTGAATATTGCCAATCGTTTGGCAGCTGAAAGAGGTATCAACCTTAATGACCCCAATAACTTGGATAGCGAGGGATTCCCCAAAGGCTACGGCAAAACCAGCCAGCGTGTGATGATACCGGCATTTTTAGCGGCTTACTCAGGGCAAAACCCCGATAAAGTATCACTGGGAGCTTTCAAGAATATTCCCATACCCGAATGGAGCATCACATACACGGGGTTAATGCGTCTGGAACCTATCAAAAAGGCATTCAGGAGATTTACTTTAGACCATAGTTATCGAGCCAGCTATTCATTGAGTGATTTCAGAACTAATTTGGAATACGACCCGAATGACTTGAACAAGGTAAATGCAGCCGGAAACTTCCTAAGTGAAAAGCTGTTTACCAATGTTACCTTAGTGGAACAATTTAATCCGCTTATCAGAGCCAATATGGAGATGAAAAACTCTATTAACGTGCTTGCTGAACTAACGCGTGACCGTACCGTATCCATCAGCTTGGATAACGATTACTTAACTGAAATCATCGGGAAGGAATATAAATTAGGACTGGGATACCGTATCAAAGACCTGCGATTTGTTACCAAGGTAGGTGGCGTGAAAACCACACTGAAAAGCGACTTAATCCTCAAAGGAACCCTTTCGTATCGTGATGAGTTTACCGTAATCCGCAATATGGAGGTATTTAACAATCAGGTAACGGCAGGTCAGACGAACTGGCTGGGGAACTTCACAGCAGAATATAACCTCAGTAAGAACCTACTGGCTTCTTATTACCTGCAGTATAATTTCTCGAAATCGGCTATATCCACTGCGTTCCCGATGACTACAATCAGAACCGGGCTATCTGTGCGATATACTTTTAATTAACGAAACGACAAGCTAATTATCCGAGACCATTATACAAAAATTCTCCCTTAAGTGCTTTACCTAAGGGAGAATTTTTTTTATGCCTGAAACAATAATCCGGCATAACAAACACTTTATAAATTATTCTTGTACATAATTTTAGTAATACTTGTCAAGCTGAGCGAAGTCGAAGTTTTTATTCTAATTATACTTACCGAGTCTTCGACTACGCTCAGACTGACATTCAGTAACACATCAACCCCATTCAGATTACTAAAAACGATAATCCAGCATAACAAGCACGTTATAAATCATTTTTATAAATAATTTTAGTGATACTTGTCAAGCTGAGCGAAGTCGAAGCATTTTATTCTAATTATACTTGCTCAGTCTTCGACTACGCTCAGACTGACATTCAGTAACACCTCAACCCCATTCAGATTACTAAAAACGATAATCTAGTATAACAAGCATTTTATAAATCATTCTTGTAAATAATTTTAGTGATACTTGTCAAACTGAACGAAGTCGAAGCTTTTATCATCGTAATACTTGTCAAGCTGAGCGAAGTCGAAGCATTTTATTTTAGCAATACTTGTCAGGCTGAGCGAAGTCGAAGCCTTTTATTCTAATTATACTTGCTCAGTCTTCGACTACGCTCAGACTGACATTGAGTAATGCTTTAACTTCATTTATATTGATAAAATACCAGTACTTTACTCACTTGCAAATATTTGCTCTAATATTTTCAGCGTTATCAGATATGTAGGCTTAACACCTGTGGTGCCTAAACCTCCTGATGCCAATGTACTTCCTGTCTCTAACGGATTGTCAGACGCATAGTAAGCATAACGTACCTTTACATCTTCACGGATGCTTTTACGTATCTTTGATGCTGACTGAATGGCTTTTTGATAGTGAACTCCTTCCATTTCAAGCCCGACGACATTCCACGTAGAACGAAGGAAATAGTTCAGTACGTCTTTATTCTGCAAAGAAGTTCCGAGTACCGTAATCATAGAGCCTTCAAATACCTTCAGCCCGTTGTTTTCAAAGTCCTGTGCCGTTAGCTCATTGTTAAAGGGATAATTATCGGAAGTCCCTTCAAAGATGTGTGCCGTAGGAATCATCAAATCTCCTTTGCCACCTTCCAAGATACCTGCTTTCCCCATTATGGAAATAGAGTCCACGTTCATAAAATAGGTGTTTTGTTCAGTTCGGAAAGGTTTCAAGAGTTCATCGATGGTCTCATAGGCTTGTTCCCCGAATGCGTAATCCATCACAAATATGACGGGTTTGGCTCCTGAACCAAAGGAATAGGGTGTACCCGTAAGGTCTATCTTCTCCGTATCGAATATCTGTACATCAATGTTGGTTCCTGAGGTATCCGGAATCGATATCATACCGTTATTGTGAGCATAATCCTTGACCTTTTTACGAAGTCGTTCGCTATCAGGATTGCTCAAAAGCTCAAAGATTTCCATTCGCGTCTTCCCCTTGACTTCCGTTTTCAATGCCTTTTCAGCAAAGATACTGTTCATTACACTGTGCATATTGGCACTGATAATATGTAACGGACGTGTCAGCAATCCGTTTGCGTATAAGGTTTTCTTGATAGTATCAGCCCAAATCTCCCCGTGCAGATGATGCCCTAATCGTTCGCGAAGCACGGTACTGAAGGTAATAACCCTTTTCTTATCTTCCAGAATTTCATTCAATGCTAATTTACCCAGCCAATACACGATATGGATAAACCGCTCAGGCTGCGAAGGTGTCGCAAAGGAATGATATACTTCCAGAACTTCTTCAAAAGTACGTCCTAAGATATTCCCGATGTGTATGAGGGTAGTTTCACGCTCTGCCTGTGTAAGTTTGTTTTTATTGAATGCCTGTTCCAGCTTCTCCCAATCGCGTGACAGCCCCCCTGTCTCTTCTATTAATACATTGCGGGCAATTTTATGTGACTCTATAAACAAGAATGTCAAGTGTGTGAGAGCATCATATATATCTGACCTTCCGCGTGTGATTTCGATATTCATCTGCTGCTCATCAATGCGATAGCAATTGCGACGTCTTTTCGGAGGGATAATAGGCTTGAAATGCGACTTCCGATACCCTTCATCGGAAATCAGGTTAATGTACGTACATTGTTCAATACCTTCAGGTAGGCGGTCGAGTACATAGCTCAGTCCACTAAGTTCCGCTTTGCTTTCAGCAATGGTACCGTATATTTCAGGACGAAGTAATAATAACGATTCACGCAAGGCTTCTCCTGATACACCCATCGGTTTGTAAAATCCGCGTGCAAAGAGATGACGCATCGTAACATACATACGCTCAATAGCCTTTGTTGACTCTTGAGCTCGGCTTCTTTCTTTTATTTTCATAATATCTTATCGTTGTGTTTCCTCTGTTTTATTCTCTGGTTCAGCAGGCTTGGCTGTGGGTTGCAAGGTTCGTAGCTTATGAGCATTCATCGTGTCGGTTACCAATTTGTTAAGTAACTTAATAAATGTAGCACTTTCCGGCGATTGAAACACTATATGACTACTCACTGCACATTTGGTCAAGTACCTATATAATTTCGTAGCTTCCCTCCTCACCTTCTTGGTATTGATAAGCGTATTGGTAATCTGACTTTCAGCACGTCCTTCGATGAGTTTCTGACATTCTTTGTTAGTCTCCGCAAGTGATGTAATTGTTTGCTTTATTCCCAATGTGTTTACATATTGCTCAAACTCGGGCTTATTGATGTCTTTTAGAAAGCCTTCGATAGTTTGCGATTTCTGCCGAATAGGTAAAGCCTGAATCCCGGAGTACGTTCTCATATTTTTGTGAAGTATTGAGGCAGCCTCCTTACGCTCTACAATAGCATTTTTTTGTTCAAACCGAAACGAGGAAAGCAGGAAAACAAGATAATTACACCGTTGCTTATCCAAATCGGCAATGCGTTTGGTTTCACTGCTAAAACGGTTCTGGCGTGTGGCTTCCGTAAGGTCTTCGTGGTATTTTTGAAGCTTGTCATATACTTCTTGCTCCAAGCTCAATTTCTCCAGAGAAGCATTCTGAGCCAAATTCAATACACTTTTTACAAATTGAGCATACTCATCATTATTCAATTGCTCAAATTTCACTGATTTTACTTCCAAAATTGTTTTCATATCTTTACGTTTTAAATGAATTTAACTAATGTCCACAAATATAGTAAGATAATTTCAATAAAGCAAATTTATATACAGAAAATACATTAGGAAAACTTTAATTACAAAAACAATAATCCAGCAATAGAAGTTTTTAGCAACAATACATCAAAACAACATTCCAGCACCACTGGACAACAGATTTTAAAGTCATAAACAGCAATACAACAATGTTTTTAATTCACATCATATATATTAAAAGACAATCCGGCACCACTGAAACATAATTCAAATCATTATATACTATAATTCAGCGATACCGGACGTCATAAAAAATACAACTTTAAAAAAACATTCTTAACTTTCTTCCCTCAACTTATGTTTTTGCACTTGTGAGATGCTCTTTTCATTCCATTCTACTCTTTTTATAAAAGGTCTTTTACGAAAATCACATTGCATATTGCAAATTTCACACGAGAAAGGCTTGCAATCATCCATATGAAAATTAAATTCAACCGTTCTGTCAGTATTTTTAAGCAGTAACCGAATTACTTTTTCCATTTCCTGATGTGCTTCCTGCAAGGAATAATAGTACGGAAGGGTAATATGTGCATCAATGTGCAAATGCGAGCCAAATTGTTGCACCTTCATATTATGAATGTCAATCCATTTTTCACACCGATTCTCTTTGAGTACCTTCACGATTTCGGAAAAAAGAATCTCGTCCTTCTCGTCCATAATGCCGCCTAAGGCTTTGCGAACGATTTTATACCCCACCAGCATAATGTACCCGCCGAAAAGCATTGCTACTACGGAGTCCAACCAAAGCCAGTCAGTCAAATATACTAACAGAAGGCTCAGTACAACCCCTAAGGTAGATAGTGTATCGCTCTGTAAATGCTTTCCTGAGCTTATCAGCACTAAGGAATTTTCCCTTTCTCCTTTCTTACAGGATATATAGCCCATTATATAGTTAATCACGGCAGTTGCACTCACAATACCGATTCCCCAATCCAGTTGCCGAAGCGAAATTCCGGTAAGCAAGGAATGTACCGACTGAATGATGATGAGCAGTCCCGCAATTACTATCAGAACGCCCTCAATGCCTGCAGTAACGAACTCTACCTTGCCGTGCCCATACGGATGGTCATTATCTATGGGCTTGGCTGCCAAGTACAATGCATATAACCCCATAAACGCCGAGACTATATTAACGGTACTTTCCATAGCATCGGAAAACACAGCGTCAGAATTGGTTAACTGCCAGGCAATAATTTTCCCGATAAATAATACAACGCCGACAAAGGCTACAAGTCTCTGAAAGGAAAGGGATTTAGGCATCAACTGGTTACAAAACTATAATTTTACTTTTTATTGAAGTACTTGCTTTCCATTTCGGCTACCTCTAACAAAAAGTTGTGCATTTCATAATTATGTATAAAAGGTTTTAGTTTCTCGCTACCAGGTCCGAACATTGCCAGCTCCACATAATCCGACGAGTGATCCATACTTATCCAGCCTACAGAGGTGTGTTCTTTCTGTATCTCTGCCAATAGCTTGAAAGGTAGATTTTTGTAATTGTAAAGCCCGTCCTCCCTACTTTTGTTTAAATAGTGTGCTTGCAATGCTTTGGCTTGGTCGTCAGTGAGTTTCATATTCCCGAAGTTCTCTGCTATAATATCTTTTATGAAGCTCGTTGAGCTGTCGGGAAGAATATTATTAAGCACCCATTCGTTTGTATGTTTGAAATGCTGCATATTGTCGAAGTTGTCATTGCATTTCTTACCATAAATCAATCCGGGGTTGGCGTTACCGTGGTCGGTAGTTACCACTACGAGTGTGTTTTTGTCCTGTTTCGCAAACTCAATGGCTACGCCCACCGCTTCATCAAATGCTAACTGGTCGAAAAGTAATGCCCCGATGTCATTCCCGTGAGCTGCCCAATCCACTTTACCTCCTTCTACTTGCAGCACGAAGCCCTCTTTGTGGTCTTTCATTAGTTCTATCGCCTTGCTGGTCATCTCTGCCAACGTCGGACGGTTGTGTAAAGCCTCGTCATACTTGTAATCCAATGAATACGGAAGTCCTTGACTATCAAACACGCCTAACAGAGGCTTGTTTTTAGGTGCCTTTTGCATCTGTACTTTATCTCTGGCAACGGTAAAACCACTGTTTAGAAACTCTTTGTACAAGTCTCTCTTTTCCTTTCGGTGGTCTGGACTGAAGTAATCGTCACCTCCGCCCATCATTACGTCAAATCGTAAGTCCAAGTATTTCTCAGCGATTTCAGGTTGAGCGTTTCTGGCTTTGCTGTTCACACAGAAACCCGCCGGTGTAGCGTGGGTTATCATCACGGTAGTAACACAACCCACTTTCTTTCCGCCTGCTTTAAACTTCTGCAAGATGGGCGTGTACACTTCACCGTTAGCTCCTATGTTAAGCCTGCCGTTCGGGACACGATATCCGCCACCCCAAGACGAACTTGCCGCAGCCGAATCCGTTACCACAGAGTTAAGTGACTGCATATCCATAAAGGCTTTCGTGGCTAAATTTTGTTGATAAAGGTTTATCCAGTTGGAAGGCTTGCCCAAAATCCTCCGTGAGTATAAATCAGCCATTGTAAGCGTTCCCGAACTCATTCCATCACTTACCATATAGATGATGTTTTTGGCTTTTTTGCCTCTAAATTCCTCTTTAACAGCATTAGCTCTTAAATCAAACGGAGATATTAGCATCCCTCCCAGAGTTGCTAACGCTCCTTTTTTGAAAAATGACCTTCTTTTCATACAAATATTTTTTTGAATAGTTTGTACGTCAATGGTTTGCCCATCAAAATACAACTAATTGTTTCTCATTAATTTGACAAATAATTTTTTAAAAAACAGTGAATAACAATTGGTTGCGAAAGGTACGGATTTTTTTAAAGCGAACAAATAAGATTTTGTTAAAAAATTTCATTATGTTTGTAGCTGACTAATCCGCAAATAAATTATAGATAAAAAATTTCGGTTATTTTAGCTGAAAGACAATATTATCAGGATTTTTCAGAAAAATTAATATTTGATTTTTTAGTGATGAAAATAGGTTTTGATGCCAAAAGAGCTTTTCACAATAATCGCGGATTGGGAAATTATAGCCGTGATTTGATTCGCATTTTGCAAGAGCAAAGTGATTGGGAACTTGTTTTGTTCAACCCGAAAGAGAAAAGGGACGAACGTATAAATTTTACTGAAAAAACAAAAGTAATTACGCCAAAATCTTTCTTCTGGAAAAAACTAAAAAGTATTTGGAGAACACTGAAAATAAGCTATTTATCTAAAAAAGAGAAATTAGATATTTATCACGGGCTTTCGGGTGAAATCCCCTTGGGCATTTATAAAAACACACGAACCATTGTTACCATTCACGATTTGATTTTTCTTCGTTATCCGCATTTGTATTCGTTTTTTGACAGAAAAATCCATTATTGGAAATTCCTATATGCAGCACTAAAATCACATCACATTATTGCAATTAGCGAACAAACAAAACGAGACATTGTTGAATTTTTCAGCATTCCTCCGGAAAAAATTTCTGTAGTGTATCAGGGTTGCCATAAAGCTTTTAAGCAACTTTATCCTGAAGAAAAAAAACAAGAAATTCGCCAAAAATACAATCTTCCGGAAAAATTTGTGCTAAACGTAGGTGCCATAGAACCTCGCAAAAACGCTTTGGAAATTGTAAAAGCGATTAAAGATTTGGATATTTCTTTGGTTTTGATAGGCAAAAAGACGAAATATTTCGAGAAAATCGAAAAATTTTGCGTTGAAAATAAGATGCAAAATCGCGTTTTTGTTTTGAAAAATGTTTCAATGGAAGATTTGGCGATAATTTATCAATTGGCAACTATTTTTTGCTATCCTTCTGTTTTTGAAGGATTTGGAATTCCCATTATTGAAGCCTTATTTTCAAAAGTTCCTGTAATTACCTCTTCCGGAAGTTGTTTTGCTGAGGCAGGCGGAAAGCATTCTGTTTATGTTGATTTAAATAATGCCTCTGCAGAAATAAAACAAGCTATTTTAGCTATTAGCACAAATGAAGAGAAACGAAAATTGATGAGTGAAAAAGGCTTTGAATACGCTCAAAAATTCACAGATAAATCTGTTTTTAAGCAACTTATGGAAGTATATAAAACGAAAATCTGACCAAATTATTCATATTATGAAAAGAAAAATCTTTACACTTTTAGTTTTTGTATTTAGTTTGAACGTTTTTGCTCAAACGAAACCTGAACCAAAATCATACATTGCGTATCGGGTTAATGAAAAAATAGAAATTGACGGAAAAGATAACGAAAAATCGTGGAAGTCAGCCAATTTTACCGATGATTTTATCGACATTGAAGGAGAAAAAATTCCGCATTTCAAAACCAACGTAAAAATGCTTTACGACAATGATTATTTCTATTTCTTTGCCAAAATGGAAGACCCACACATCTGGGCAACGCTTAAACAACGTGATACAGTTATTTTTCACAACAACGATTTCGAGATTTTTTTAGACCCTGATAACGACTCACATAATTATTACGAATTTGAAATCAATGCTTTAAATACCGTTTGGGATTTGTTTCTCACCAAACCTTATCGCGAAACAAACAAAGTACTTGACGGCTGGGATATCAACGGACTAAAATCAGCTGTGCACATCAATGGGACACTTAACAACTCCGCCGATACCGACAAATTCTGGAGCGTGGAAGTAGCCATTCCGTGGGCGGCAATGCGAGAAACACATATGCAGCATAATATCCCAACGAAGAAATTTTGGCGAGTAAATTTCTCGCGTGTGCATTGGGATTTTGATTTGATTGATGGAAAATACGACAAAAAACGAGGAACTGACGGAAAATATTTACCTGAATACAACTGGGTTTGGTCACCTCAATGGAAAATCAGTATGCACGAACCCGAATTATGGGGATATGTGTATTTTTCGGAGAAAAAAGTAGGAGAAAAAGACCATTTTGAAGTTCCGAAAGATGAAACTATTAAAAGATATTTATACGATTTGTATCATTCAAGCAAATCAAATACAAAATCTGCATTAACCCAGAAAATAAAGAAAGGAACAACTATTTTCGCAAAGAAAATAACCGTAACATTCAATGACAATCCATATTTTTGGAATATATCCGTTAAAAGTCCTTTTTCAGGAAAAACACTTGTAATTATGCAAGACGGAAAGTTGCAAGAACTTGAAAAATAAATAATTATCTATTTATAGGTAAAATAAGCCTACTTATTACTTTTCAATAAGTAGGCTTATTGCATTTCCGCCAAATCCTACGGCATTTATCAATATCTTTTTGATTTTCTGAGGGATATTTTTTTGATTTTCAAGATAAGGAACTCCATAAAAAGCTTGGTTTTGTAACATCAAAATTGCCATTTCAAGGCTTAATGCTCCGCTTGCTCCAAAAGTATGTCCTAATTTCCATTTATTATTGGTTAAAATGGGTTTTTTTTCTCCAAAAACCTCACGAATTGCAGTAATTTCAGCCAAATCTCCTTTAATTGTTCCCGGAGTATGAGCTACAATTACATCAATTTCTTCCAAATTTGTATCTTTCAAAGCCATTTGCATTGATTTTTGCAAACATTCGCCATTTGCCGACAGAGAAACACTGTGTGAGATTTGTTCCGTAACAAATCCCAGCCCTGTAATAAGTGCCAATCGGTTTGATTTTGTAGCTTTTTCCAAACAAAATACACCTGCACCTTCTCCCAAAACCATTGTATTTTGCTTTTTATTAATATCCATAGCTCTACAAGGAAAATCATCTGTGAAATGGCTGTAAATTTTCAAAGCTCGAGCCTGAGCAATCGTAAATTGAGTTAAGGGTGCTTCGCTTCCGCCCACTAAAAAACGATTTTCCATTCCGCTTTTAAGCCACGCCACCCCATTTGCCACAGCGTGCAAAGCGGTGGAACAAGTGATGGAGTGCGACATTTCAAACCCCGTGTTTTTTAAATCTTGCCCTACCCAGCTGGCAATATTTCCGAGTGTGGTAGTGGGTGAAGCCAACGTCATACATTCTTGATTTTGAAGAAAATACAAATAATGTTCCTCAAAGAGTGAAGTTGCCCCGCGTGATGAGCCTATATTTATACCGAATTGTACATCTTGCCAGCCAGCCTGTGCCACAGCCTTGCGTGAAGCACAAATGGCAAACAAAACGGAAGCGTCTAAATTTTTATAACTTTCTGTTTTTCTGATATTTTCTATTTCCAACCGGCTACTTTCTGATAATTTTGCCATCGGAACGGATTCATTTAGAGAAATATGTGTTTGATTATTTTCATAGGCTTGTGTAATTTCGGAAGGAGAATTTCCTAACGCTGAAACTGAACCCATTCCCGTAATTGCGATTTTCATTTTATCTTTACATTATTTTGCAAATGTATGAATTATTTTAACTTCCTACCTAAAAAATATTTTTACCCAATAAATTCAAATCGGAAATATTTACAAGGAAAATTAGTACCTTTGGCAGAGAACATAAAATCACCACCAAGCAGAAAACTACCTAAATAACAACATTATACAAACCTCTTTAGGAGATAATTACAAAAATGCTGAAAAACATTACCAAACAGCTTCTAATATGATCCTAAACAGATTGTATCCACATTACTTACTAGCCAAAATGTTTCAAGAAGAAGGCAACATAGAGAAAGTAAAACAACAAGCTAAAATTCTATTGGAAATGCCTATAAAAGTTCCTTCTATGGCTGTCTTTGAAATGCAAGAAGAAATGAAAACACTTTTGAACAAATAGATAATCACAACACAGTTTTGCAAATTAATAAAAACTTTTTCAAAAGTCAATATTGATTTTTAAAAATTAACATAATAAATTTGTAGCGTTAATCAATTAAATTTTTACATCAAAAACTTACAACACAAAAAGGATTTACATCTAACTTATCAATAAGTAGATAACAACTAAGCTACGAGTTGTTTCCTTATACGGAATCAGTGCAAAATAAAATTTTTATAAATTAAAATATACAAAATAATGAGAAAAATATCATTCTTAATTGGGATTATCCTTACACTTGGAATTAGTAGTTGTGCCAGAGAAGATAATGTTTATATGCCAGAGAGTGTAGATGGAGAATTTACATTTTATAAATCATCTGATTTAGAAGAAAGTACATCTTTCGTTTTTAGTCCTAAAAATAAAAACATAAGGGTCAAATTTGAAGCATTTATAAAAGATGATATTTTACATTCAACATTGTTTTTTCGCGATAACTCTTCTTCTTGGAATAAATTAAGCAATTTTAAAAGTAAAATCAGAAATGATGACTTTATAGAAAGTATATATTCGGATGTGAAAATCGAAGGAAATTCTATAAAAAAGAATTTAGATTACGAAAAAATAAGAAATATTGATAATATTTTAGATGCAATTCCTGAAAAACTTTTTGAGGAAGTAAGTAGAGAAGAATATTACAAAGAAAGCACTCTATCTTTATTTTATCATTTAAGTTCCATAAAGTCTGCTAAACGCTCCTTTGAGAATAAAACAAATGATTGTAATTGTAGTTTTTATGCAAATTCATTTGATGAAAAATCTCCATTCTTTTGCGAAGAAGATAAACCAATAAATGCTACAAGTGCGTTAATTCTTATTAAAGATTTATCTGAAAGCAAAAGATTTGCAGGAAAGAAATTTGATGCGGATAAAACATTAAATTATCTTGAGCACAATAAAAATAGATACTTACCCGCAAGCAAAATAGACCGTTTAGTCAAAGACGAATTTATATTATTTTTAGATAGTAAACTAACGAGGAAAGAGTTACAGAGTATTTTACCTAAAAATTCTTTAAATAATTTAAAAACAATGCGTTTTCAAACTGTAGCAAATTCAAAAAATGATCGTAAATTCCCTTATGATCCTTTTTGTCTATTACTTGGAGTATGGGAAGGAAGTGATTGTGGTTGTTGTAGCAATTATAGAGGTCCTTGTTTTTGGTGTTCGCCAGCTTGTCTTTTACACGATGTATCCTGTGTAAATTGTGATTGGTGGTGTGGTTGGAAATGTGTTCCTGGACCTTGTTAATTATAATGATTATGAATAAATTATATTTTACAGTAGGAGTAATTCTTACTTCAATTATTTCTTATTTTGTTGTGTTATGGATTTCTATTTTTAGTACCTATCGAAAAAATAGAGAAGAAGCAGTTTATTTTTTTTATAAAAATGTTCCCAGCATTATACAAAACAATATTGATATTACTTTTTTTTGTATCTTTTTAGGATTAATTGCTATTTTTTGCTTTTACATTTCTTATAAAAAAAGTACAAATTTATTAAAAAAATTAAATCTCATTTTTTTACTTTTTAGTTCGGTAATTACTATTTGGTATCTTTGGACTTTATTATGAGAAGAAAAATTAGTAGCCTACTGAAAGTAGAAGAAATATTGAACAACAGAATTTTTTCGAAACTTTAAAAGCCCTTACTTACAAAGGCTAAATTTTAGCACCAATGTTACCTAATTGTAGTTAAAATTTTAAGCAGGAAATCCCTCTTAGAAGTATATTATAAGTAATAATATTTAGAATTATTAAAAAGAAAATAATTTTTTACCTTATTAGTTATATATTTTTCTTTCCTATGATGAATTTAGTTTGGGCATACAAAGAAAATTTACTATTTTTTTCATAAAGATGTTTTATAGTTTTCTATTCCTGTAACTATTTTTGGTTTTCTCTGTATGGTAGGTAGTGTGATATACCAATAATATAAGAATAAAAAAAAGAATTTAATCCAAAGCTCCTTAATTGGGGCTTAATTTTTTATTATTAAACCTGTCTAAACTTTTTAATAGGAAAAGTAAAAGTTCCTTGATTTTCATTTTGTTATGCAAAACAAAATGAAAATCAAGGAA
>NZ_BLBC01000007.1:125481-247803 GCF_009684755.1 Capnocytophaga felis | reverse complement strand
ATGCGGGACAAATGTATAAAAATTTTTATTATAACAAAATTACAACATTAATTTTAACATAAAAAACCATAAAGAAACGAAGAATAAAACCAAAATATTAAAAAAATCCGTTTAAAGTTATAAACGGATTTTTGTTCCGGTTAAAATGAATATTTCATTGAAAAATTCCAAGTACGTCCGAAACCGAAATGTACCCGATTTCGTGTGTCTATTCCCTTGTAAGTTTCACTATTTGTAGTTGTATGGATATTGTCCTGTGATTCAGAAATATAGTACGTATCAAGCATATTATATATATTCAAACCAAACGTCATCGTATGTTTTTTGAATAATGGTAATTTGTAAGACGCTGAAAAGTCAAACAAATTGTAACTCGGAAGTTTTAAAGCTCCTTTTGAAGCAGTTTCATTGTCGCTGAATGTATAAATATCAAAATCTGAATATAATTTATTTACATAATGCCAGTTAAGATTTAGATTCAAATTCCTCAACGGAGTAACTATCACACCGAGATTGGCTGTCATCTGTGCGGCACCTCCTACTTTTACCTTATCTAACAAAAGAGGCAATCTGTTTGACTTCGTTCCGCTAATGGTATAAGGTTTTCTGTCCGCAGTTCTGTATGTTTGGGCTTCTGCATTTCCTTCGTAATACCAATTTCCATAGGAAAACATTCCTATCAACTTCAAATATTTATTGTATCTGTAACGCAATTCCAATTCTATCCCCTGATGAAGCTCGTCTAAGTTTGAAATTTCTGCATAGTAATGTGTTTTATTCGGGTCGGTATCAGTAAGATTATCCTTTCTTGTGTATCTGTCATTCCAAGTTGTTCTGTAAACATTTACCTTTGCGTTAAGATTTTTTAATTTCAGCCCATAACCTAATTCGATTCCTAATACTTTTTCGTTGATATTATCAAAATCAGCATAATTAATGCCTCCTCTGTAAACCGCATTGAAATTTGGTTGTTTCTCATAATATCCCACATTGGTAAATATATTGTGATTGCCTATATTATGATTGATTCCTACCTTAATATTATATCCTAAAAATGTTTTATAATCTGTTTTCTTTGGCAAAGGAATGTTTGTTCCTTCAATTAATGTACCTTCAGCCAGAAAATTATCCGTTCTCTTATAACCTTTATTTGACACCGCTCCCTGAACGAAGGCAGATAAATTGTCCTTGGAATATTCCAGCTGACCAAAAACTCCCGACCAAAATACTTGCCCTACATTATTATAAAATATTGTATTTGACACATCATCCATCTTGGAAAAAAGAGGATTGAATGTAGGATAATTAGAGTTTTTTGTAGAAACGTAATTATTCAGTTTCAAATTTTTGTTTGAATCATCTCTGTAGAAAGTAGCTCCAAGTAAGTCATTTAACATTGCGTAATGATATCCTTTATAATATCGCCCATCAAACCCTATGTTAAATATCAATCTGTCAGAAAGTTTGTGATTGAAATTTGCTAAAATACCATACAAATCGTGCGAATTTATCCGTGCTGTACGCATTAGAATATCTCTGTCAGAATTCGATTCTTGATTTGCTTTGGCAATAGCATCGAAATCATATAATCCTGTTTCAACATTTCTGAAAGATTCTAAATCTCTTCCCATAACCGAACCATAATTCAATGTTCCTGAACCTCTTCCGAATGAAATATATCCCGTGGTGTTAATCGCCGTTTTCTCTGAAATATTCCAATCCCAATTGAGCATCATCACCGGTTTATGATATACATTTCTGTAAACATTGTAAGTTTCTCCTTTGAAAATTCCTAAATCAGGATTATACCTTCTGTCAGGATTTCCGTTAGCTCCATATTTTAAAGCATCTGATATTCTTACATAAGAAAGTCGTTGGTTATGCCACTGAGGAGAACCTGTCATCATCAACTGAAAATTATGTTTCTCCGAAGGTGTGTAACCAAAAGCTAAATAATAATTATATCCCTCAAAATCAGCACCTCTAACATACATATTTCCAGATGTTCTTCCTATAAGAACAGAAGCCGAGAAACCTTTTTCATTTTTTCCCGTATTGTATGTTGCAGAAGTTTTTACGGCATAATCGTTTCCTACTGAACTCAATATCGCTCCTCCTTCATTCAAATCTGATGAACGTGTAACAATATTGAGAGTTCCTCCCACAGAAGCTATGGCTAATTTGGAAGCTCCCAATCCTCTTTGTACTTGCAAAACTGAGGTTACATCGGCAATTCCTGTCCAATTGCTCCAATAAAATCTGTCGTTTTCCATATCATTCATAGGTATTCCATTAACCATTACGGCAATATTTTCGTTTGTAAACCCACGAATGTTAATTTTGGAATCTCCAAAACCTCCTCCTGATTTTGTAGTGTACACTGAGGGGATTCTGTTTAGTATTTCCGGCAATTCTTGATTACCTGATTTTTCTGCAATTTCAGAAGAGAAGATTGTTGAAACTGCAATAGGTGTTTTTCTTTCTTGTGCTATATCCAACAAACTGTTATTCACAATGGCGTTAGCCAATAAATGAGCGTCAGGTTCCAATTCTATTACTGTTGGTTGCGTTTTTCTCAAAATTCGGAATTGCGTTTCCTGAGAAACAAAACCTGTGTATGACACTTCAAGCATTCCCATCTTGGAGGGAACTTCCAATAAAAATTCTCCATCGTCATCTGTTGAAACTCCCATAATATTTCCTTTCAAAACCACACTGGCACCTGATAATGGTTGTTTCGTTTCTGCATCAATTACTTTTCCTTTTACAAAATTTTGAGCATAAGTCATTCTAGTGACTATTAAAAATAGCACTAATGAGTGTAGTAGTCCATTTCTCATCTCTCTTAATTCATTATATCTTTCCCGTTACAAATTTTCAACTTTTATTAAGATATTCGTGTTAAAGAATGGTTAATTTTTTAGTTATTCATAACTTTTCACAGAGAGAATGCCTCTATAAATCAAAAATATTTCATAAAAAGAAAGACAAACAATATCTTACAAAACACTCATAATCAAATCACTTATTTCAAATTAAACGTTCTGAATAATTTTGAAAATTCATCATTTTAATAATAAAAAAAAAAGCCACTTTTAAAAGTGGCTTTTTGCAATCTTTTATTTCTCTTTAGAAAGCATATCTTAAACCTAAGCTCCAAGTTCGTCCGAAACCAAAGTAAACTCGGTTAGAAGTATCAATTCCTTTGTAAAGATTATTGCTTTGATAATCATCAAACTGCTTTTGAGCTGTTCCTTTAGTAGCATCATCTTTAAAGTCTGCTAATGTTTTGGTATGCTTATTATCATAAGATTCCGCAATATAGTAAGTATCTAACACATTATCTACATTTATTGAGAATGTAATAGATTGCTTATCTGTTAAAGGCAATTTATATGAAGCATTCAAATCAAATAAATTAAAACTTGGCAATCTCAAAGCACCTCTGTCAGCCGCCTGCTGAGTTGTAAAATCTACTACATTCAAATTAGCGTACAAATTATTTACATATCTCCAATCTACATTAAATCTTAATCCTTCTATAGGTGTAACAGTAGCCCCCAAAGAAGCTGTTTGTTGTGCAGAATCACCTACTTTTACTTTGTCTAAAAATAACGTGATTGACTCTGCATTTTCAGCTAGCACTACATTGCCTTGTCCATCAATGGGTTCGTTACTTTCATTGTATAAACTTCCCAAAGCATTTCCTTCATAAAACCAATTTCCTAAAGACAACGAACCTTTGAAACGCAAATAATCTGTTACTCTAACATCTGTTTCTAATTCAATTCCTTGATGAATCTCCACAACTCCAAGCACGTTAGCATAAGCACGAACTCCATTAACATCATTTGATTTTCTCACGAAACGATCCTTCCAAGAAGTTCTATATGCATTCAAATTTACATTTGCAAAACTTGATTTAAAGCCATATCCTGCCTCAATTCCAAAAATTTTCTCGTTCGTTAAATTTGGATTTAAAAAATTCTTGTTATTAGTATAAACCGCATTAAAGAAAGGTTGTTTTGAATAGTATCCAATATTAGCGAACACATTATGTTGCTCATTGATATTGTAATTAGCACCTGCCTTTATGTTGTATCCCAAAAGATCTCTAAACCCAGTTTTTCTTTCCATTTTCGTCATAGATTTCCCTCTAACAGCCTCAGTACCCGGCTTTAAGAATTCATCAATACGTTGAAATCCCTGAATAGAAGATGAACCTTGAAGAAACGCTGAAAAATTATCATCAGAATACTCTAATTGAGCAAAAAGTCCCATCCAACGAACATCACCATCATTACTGTACGTTATACGATTTTCTATAGGGTCTACAGTACCTCCAAACGGATTGTAATTAGGCTTATCATTCACAACTTTTGATACATTATTTGTTCCCGACAAATTTTTATTTGAAGAATCTGCATAGTAAGAAGCTCCCCATAAATCTGTAAGAACTTGATAGTGATACCCATAGTAATATCTTCCGTCGATTCCTATATTTATAATAAGCTTATCATTAATTTTATGATTAAAATTGGTCAGAATTCCGTACCAGTCGTGTGAATTTACACTTGCACGCCTTACAAAACCTTCATAAACATTATGTTTTCTATTACTTGGATCTATTACTTCTCTCGCTAAACCTGCTGCATTTGGCGTATTAATACGTTCTATTTTATGACTTGAAATATCCTCTCCTTTGTTATATTTACTAATAGCATCAAAGTCAATAAGTCCCTCTGCTGTTCTTATGTTTGTCACTCTAGTTGTCTCCGGACTATATCTATTTGTCCTTCTGTCTTGTCTAAATCTACCAGTCCAAGCAGATCCCAAATCACCAGTTCCAAAACCACGTCCGAAAGAAGCATAAGCTACAGTACTTAAAGTCGATTGTTCCGTTATATTCCAATCCCAGTTAAACATCATTACTGGCTTATGGTAAGCATTACGACGATTTGTATATTCTTCCCCATTCAAGTATCCCCAATCTGAATTATACTTCCGGTTCGGTTTATCAAGTGACCCTCCGTATTTTATTGCATCTGCAATAGATACTGATGATGAACGCTGGTTATGCCACTGAGGTGCCCCCGTTATCATAAATTGTAAATTGTGTTTTTTAGAAGGTGTATATCCCAATGCAAAAAAGTAGTTGTACCCTTCAAATTTTGTTGCATCAGCATATTTTTCTCCCCAACTACGACTAAACAAAACAGATGAAGACCAACCTTTCTCACTTTTTCCTGTATTGTATGCCACAAGCCCTTTATACTCGTGGTTTCCACCATTATTACCATAACCCGCATAAGCTGCTCCTCCCTGCATCATATCAGAAGCTCGAGTAACTACATTGATTGTTCCTCCAACGGAAGCTATTGCCAATTTTGAAGCTCCTAAACCACGTTGTACTTGCATTGCAGATGTCACATCTGAAAGCCCAGCCCAATTGCTCCAGTAAACACGACCATTTTCCATATCGTTTACAGGCATACCATTAACCATAACAGCGATATTCTCGTTAGCAAAACCACGGATATTAATTTTAGAATCTCCAAAACCTCCTCCACCTTTGGTTGCATAAACGGATGGAGTTCTGTTCAAAATTTCAGGAAACTCTTTATTTCCTAACCTTTCAACAATTTCTGCTGCCTTGACCGTCGAAACAGCTACAGGTGTTTTTCGTTCTTTAGCAATATCCAACAAAGAACTTCCCGTAACAACGACTTCTCCTAAATCTTGAGCATCAGGCTGTAAAACAACTCTTACATTAGCTTTTCCTCCTGATAATGTGTAGTTTACTCTCTGAGTTACAAATCCTATGTAAGAAATTTCCAACGTTCCGGAATTTGATTCCGTCTGTAAGGAAAATTTCCCATCCATATCAGAAGAAACTCCTTTTGTAGTTCCTCTTATCACCACGTTTGCACCCGGAAGAGGCGTGTTAAGTTCTCCATCAATAACCGTTCCTGTTACAATTCCCTGTGCGTAAGTCATTGATGATAACAAAATTAAGGCTAAATTTAAAACCCAGTTTTTCATTTTTTCTATTAATATAAAAGTTAGTTTATTAAGTTGCAAATTTGCGATTTTTTCAAATAAGAATTGTTAAGCAATTGTTAAATAATTATGATTTAAAGAAAGAACACATCTTTTTAGGAATAATATTTCAAAAAATATATTATTATGAAATCAAAAAATCAAATATTACTATTTTTTTAACACAATAATTATATAAAATAAAAAATATGCTTCATTGCAAATTCTATTTCAAAAACTGAACACAAACAGGTTTAGGAACGCTTAATTCCGTTTTTAATTTAAGCAATCCATTATTCTGAATTTCAAACACTTGTATAATATTCTCATCTCGTGACGCCACAAACATATACTTCCCATCAGAAGTTATTGCAAAATTTCTCGGATGCTTTTTAGTCAACTCGTAACCAATCTTTTTCAATTTGCCTGATTTTTGAATAGAAAAAATTGCAATTCCGTCATTAACCAAACGATTGGAAGCATACAAAAATTTTCCGTTTGGACTAATATGAATATCTGCCGCTCCTTTTCCATTGTGAAAATCATCTGTTGCAATTGATTGTATTTCAGTATATTTATTATTCCTACAATTAAAAACCGATATTTTTCGAGAAAGTTCTCCTAAAACGTACAAAAACTTTCCATCCGAAGAAAACACAAAATGACGAGGTCCTGTGCCTTTCGGAAGTTTTATTTCTTCATTAAAAATGCTACGTAACTTTCCTTTCTTCATTTGAAAAGAATAAATCTCATCTGTGCCTAAGTCTGTTGCTAAAATTCGTTTTTTGTCAGGCGAAAGTTGTGCCGAATGCAAATGGGAATGCTTTTCAAAAGGAATATTTTGTGAAATTTCTTTCAAACTTCCATCTTCCTTTACGGAAAATACGGAAATATTCCCTCCCGTGTAGTTCGCCGTTATAACATTCTTGTTATCAGAATCATACATAATGTAACACGGTGCCCCCCCAAATGTATTCTGATTATTAATGAGTTCTATTTTACCTTTTTCCTTATTCAAAGAGAAAGAAAATACCTTGCTGTCATTTTGGTCATTCTCACTCACTGCAAAAAGAAATTTATCATCAGGAGACAAAGTCAAATAAGACGGATTTCTCATAAAAACAGAAGTTATCTTTTCAAACTTAAAATTCTCTTTATCAAACTTATACATATAAATTCCCTCACTACCGGAATCTGTATAGGTACCTACCAAAAATTGAATATTCTTTTCATTTTGAGCCAAAGAAATCACAGTAAACAACAATGTGATTATAAAAAAAATTTTTTTCATACAATTAAAAATAAAAAACCGAAAGTTAGATGTTTAAATTCTTAAAATCTTAACTTTCGGTTATATAAAATACCTAATTTCTTAATTATCTGCAACTTGCTTTTAAATACTCACGATTCATACGTGCGATGTTTTCCAAAGAAATTCCTTTCGGACATTCCACCTCGCAAGCTCCCGTATTGGTACAGTTTCCAAAGCCTTCCAAATCCATTTGATGTACCATATTCATCACACGGTCAGCAGCTTCTACGCGTCCTTGTGGCAATAATGCAAACTGGGAAACTTTTGCCGATACGAACAACATCGCCGATGAGTTTTTACACGTTGCCACACAAGCCCCACATCCGATACACGAAGCTGCATCCATTGAGCGGTCGGCATCGTATTTCGGAATTGGAAGAGCGTTAGCATCTTGCGTATTTCCGGAAGTATTTACCGAAATGTATCCGCCTGCTTGTTGGATACGCTCGAAAGCGGTTCTGTCCACAATCAAGTCTTTAATCACAGGGAAAGCGGTTGCTCTCCAAGGCTCAATAGTAATCGTATCGCCATCGTTGAACATACGCATATGCAACTGACACGTGGTAATTCCGCGGTCAGGTCCGTGAGCCTCTCCGTTGATGAAAAGCGAACACATACCACAAATTCCCTCGCGACAATCGTGGTCAAAAGCCACGGGCTCTTCGCCTTTGGCTACCAAACTCTCATTAAGTATATCCATCATTTCCAAAAACGACATATGCTCGGAAATATCGGTTACTTTATATTCTACCATACGACCTTTATCGCTGGCATTTTTCTGTCTCCAAATTTTTAATGTTAAATTCATTGTATTTAGGATTTAGGGGTTAGAAGTTAGCGTATAGCACATAGCGTATAGTTTTTACTTATCCTTGAATCTGGAAATAATTGCATTAAGTATTTTCCCAATTTCAGAAATTAGCAGTTCTAACTCTTTCGTGTCAGATAAAAAATCTAATTCTTTTGCAATATATATTTGTGTTTCCAATTCAAAAAGAGAACCTCTTGCAATAAATAAAAATTGCGAAAAATTTTTGGAAGAACCTCGCCCCCAACCTTCTGCTATGTTTGAAGGTACAGAAACTGCACTTCGCCGAATTTGGCTCGTTAGTCCAAATCTTTCTTCTTCTGGAAATGAACGAGTTAATTCATATATCCGTTTAACCAAAAGCATTGACTTTTGCCAAACTATCAATTCTTTATATGAAGAAACCTTACTTACCAATTTGCTATTATTCTAACCTTAAATATTTTATTATTTTGTATTCAATTCATCAGCTTTCTGCATCGCGAATATTTCTATACGCTATTTGCTATATGCTAACTCCTTACTTATAACTACGTTGTGCTAATTTTATATCTTTAAATTCTAATTCTTCTTTATGCATAATTTCCTCACTTGGGTTATAAGTACATTTCACCTCGTTAGGGTTTCCTGTATATTCCCAAGCAGCTACATATGCATAGTGCTCGTCATCACGAAGTGCCTCACCATCAGGAGTTTGATACTCCTCACGGAAATGCCCTCCGCAAGATTCGTTTCGCTCCAAAGCATCTTTGGCAAAAAGCTCTCCAAGTTCCAAGAAATCGGCTACACGACCTGCTTTTTCAAGTTCAGTGTTCATTCCTGTAAGTTCTCCCGGAACTTTAACGTTTTTCCAAAAGTCTTCACGAATTTCACGAATCTCCTGAATTGCCTCTTTCAATCCTTGTGCGTTACGTGCCATTCCCACTTTATCCCACATTACTTTTCCAAGTTTTTTGTGGTAATAATCTACTGAATTTGTTCCTTTATTATTGATGAAGAATGCCAAACGCTCTTTTACAACGCGTTCTGCTTCAACGAATTCAGGCAAATCGGTAGAGATTTTTCCTGTACGGATATCTGCTGCCAAATAATCTCCGATGGTGTAAGGAAGTACGAAATATCCGTCTGCCAAACCTTGCATCAAAGCCGAAGCTCCTAATCGGTTCGCTCCGTGGTCAGAGAAGTTCGCCTCTCCTATGCAATAACAACCTGGTATAGTGGTCATTAAGTTATAATCTACCCAAATTCCGCCCATCGTATAGTGCGTTGCCGGATAAATCATCATCGGCGTTTTGTACGGATTTTCATCAACGATTTTTTCATACATTTGGAAAAGGTTTCCGTATTTGGCTTCGATGATTTTTTCGCCTCGTTTTATAATTTCTTCTTTGGAAGGATTTTCAATTCCGTGAATTTTACATTGCTCTTTTCCGTAACGTTCAATAGCGGAAGAGAAATCCAAATACACAGCCTCACCTGTCGCATTCACCCCATAACCTGCATCGCAACGCT
Source organism: Capnocytophaga felis (assembly GCF_009684755.1). GTDB lineage: Bacteria > Bacteroidota > Bacteroidia > Flavobacteriales > Flavobacteriaceae > Capnocytophaga > Capnocytophaga felis. Next base: position 238,132 of record NZ_BLBC01000007.1, on the reverse strand, counting down.
CTTTGGCAGCACGCGAAGCAATATCACGCGGAGCTAAGTTTCCGAATGCCGGATAACGTCTTTCCAAGTAATAATCGCGGTCTTCTTCGGCGATTTCTGTTGGTTTTTTACGTCCTTCACGGATAGCGTGCACATCGTCCATATTTTTAGGAACCCAAATACGTCCGTCGTTACGAAGCGATTCGGACATCAATGTCAATTTTGATTGATAATCTCCCGAACGCGGAATACAAGTCGGGTGGATTTGCGTAAAACACGGATTGGCAAAGAAAGCTCCTCGTTTGTGGGTTTTCCAAGCGGCAGTTCCGTTACAGCCCATTGCATTGGTAGAAAGGAAATATACGTTTCCGTATCCTCCTGTTGCAATTACCACTGCGTGAGCCGAATGGCGTTCAATTTCGCCGGTAACCAAATCACGAGCGATAATTCCGCGAGCTTTTCCGTCAACTACTACAATATCCAACATTTCGTGGCGATTGTACATATCAATTTTCCCGCGAGCGATTTGTCGGTTCATTGCCGAATAAGCTCCCAAAAGAAGTTGTTGTCCGGTTTGTCCTTTGGCATAAAAAGTACGAGAAACTTGCGTACCTCCGAACGAACGGTTGTCCAACAATCCGCCGTAATCACGAGCCAACGGAACTCCCTGAGCCACACATTGGTCGATGATATTTCCTGACACTTCCGCCAAGCGATACACGTTCGCTTCTCTGGCACGGAAGTCTCCTCCTTTTACCGTATCGTAAAAAAGTCGGTAGTTGGAGTCGCCATCACCCATATAGTTTTTGGCAGCATTGATACCCCCTTGTGCCGCAATGGAGTGTGCACGTCGAGGCGAATCCTGATAAGCGAACGCCTTCACGTTGTAGCCCAATTCAGCCAAAGTAGCCGCCGCCGAACCTCCTGCAAGTCCCGTTCCTACTACAATAACATCAATGTTACGTTTGTTGGCAGGATTCACCAAATTGATTTTATTTTTATGTTTCGTCCATTTGTCAGCTATTGGACCTTCTGGAATTTTAGAATCTAATTTACTCATAATCCTTATACATTACAGGTTGTTAAAAAAATGATATAAAGCCACGATAACAAATCCTCCGCAAATTACTATTGAATAGATTTTTCCGCAAAGGCTAATGAATTTCTTACGCTTGTCATCTTTAAGTCCGATAGATTGGAATGAAGATTGGAAACCGTGAATTAGGTGCAAGTACAAGAATACGAAGCTCAATACGTACACTGCCACACGAATCGGGTTGCTCATCATCTCCAAAAGGTCTTCATAGTAACGGAACTCGCCATTTGCTCCCAAGCCTGTCATATCTCCATTGACGTACTTCACGGTCATTTCGTGTAACCAGAAATCTTTCAAGTGGAAGATTAAGAACAAGAGAATAAATAATCCGCTGTAAATCATATTTCGGGACATCCAAGTGGAATTTGCCGCCCCGTTGTAACGTGCGTAAGCATTTGCTCCACGAGCTTTTCGGTTTTGGATTTCCAAAACAAACCCCATCACGAAGTGGAAAATAACTCCCAGCATCAAAATGGGTTGCATTACCCCTTGAATTAACGGATTTGTCCCCATAAAATGTGATAACTCGTTGAACAAATCAGGACTGATAACAGACGTGAAATTCACCACCAAGTGTATCACCAAAAAGACAATCAAGAAAAGTGCCGACAATGCCATCGCCACCTTTCGAGCAATAGATGTTTTGAATAGTGCTGCCATTATATTTGTTAATTGTTATTTAAAAATTTCACACAAAGTTAAATACTTTTAATGGTTTGGACAACTAAAAAAGACTTTTTGACCCTAATTTATAATCAATATAATTAACTCAAAATACAAAATACAGAATATGACGCACTTTTAGCAAAAAGTAAAATCCGTAAAAATAAAAAGAGCCCCACTTAAAAGGCTCTTTATTATTTTTTAGTAAACCGATGCGGCTTTGAAAACCACCTTTGAAATATTTTCTCTAATTTTAGCAATCATTTCCTCATTAGTATTGTCAACAACTGCATTTTCGGGGGTTAATAATATTTTATTCTTACCTCCAAATATATTACTTACATTCACTTCAAGGCGAATATCTTTTGTTTTTCCTTTTTCAAGAATCAAACTTTCAGGTAGATTCAATGTCAATTCAATTGACCTTTCTTTGTCCTCAGAAGGAATATTTCCCATTTGTACACTAAATATTTTTTCTTCTTCGCCCCAAGTTCCTTCAAAATTCACGTGTTTGTAGCCTTTTGTCCAGCTGTCCCAAGTCATTTCTACTGCTTTTGACGCACTCCAAAATGCTTTTTGTTGGCTTTCTCCTAATTTCCAAGCTGTGTTAGAAAGTCCCACTCTAAATTTGATTTTGGTGTAAGCTCCTACCGGAATCCCTTTTAATTCAACTTTTTTAGGCATTTCATTTTTATGGTGTACTAACAGAAAAGCACCTTTATCAGGATTTGTGTGATGATATTTTACTTCTTCTTCCTTATCATTTACAAGCGAAATATCACTAATAATGTACGAGAATCGTGAACAATTAATTTTCTGATTCATTGGTGGAGGAGTTGTATATTCCTGAAGCAACCCGAATGGGCTATCTTGGTAAACATTTTGAAACTCCAATGAGACGTTTCCTATCTTCTCAATGATTTGATTAGGTTGCTCAGTAATTTGATTGGGTTCATCTTTTTTGCAAGACACAATCAAAATAGAAACCAAAACTAATAATAATCGGCTTTTTAATTCTTTCATTTTCTCTATATTTATATTAATATTTTATCAACTGTATCAAATAAATTGAACGTATTGATTCTTATCCAAACGCAAAACTAATCCTTATTTTCTTACTTAAAAAACTTTTTCCCTCTTTTTAATTTTCATTAACACAAAGTAACTTGAACTTTGAATTTCGCTAAAAACTTTCAAAAACATAGTAAAACAAAATTCTTATCAACCTGAACTCTTTTACAACATTATAGAAAATTGTTTTCTTCTCTAAAAAGATATTTCATATCTTTGGCGGTTGATTTTCTTCTTTTCCAAAAAAGAAGAAAATTCACAGAAATAGAAAAAATTTGAAAATGCAGAATACCTTTTTCAGTTTTTCAACCTTTAAACCTTAATAATCTGTTAGATATTTTAAATCATTCAACTTGTAAACCTATAAAAATGCAAGCACTAAAAATATACAACTCCCTTACGGGCGATAAAGAAAATTTTGAACCTTTAAAAGAAGGACACATCGGGATGTACGTCTGCGGACCAACCGTTTACAGCAACGTACATTTGGGAAACTGCAGAACCTTTATGTCGTTCGACTTGATTTTCAGATACTTGAAACACATCGGATATAAGGTTCGATACGTTAGAAACATTACCGATGCCGGACACTTGACTGACGATGGCGACGTAAATAACGACCGATTCGTAAAACAATCCCGATTGGAAAAGCTTGAGCCGATGGAAATCGTGCAAAAATATACGGTGGATTTCCATAAAGTATTGGAAATGTTCAACACATTGCCTCCGACCATCGAGCCGACCGCCACGGGGCATATTCTCGAACAAATACAACTCACCGAAAAACTCATCAAAGACGGTTTCGCCTATGAAAGTAACGGTTCGGTGTATTTCGACGTGCAAGCCTACAACCAACGCGGACTGAATTACGGAGAGCTTTCACGCAGAAATATAGAGGAACTGTTCGCCAACACACGCGATTTGGACGGACAGAGCGAAAAACGCAATCCGCAGGACTTCGCCCTATGGAAGAAAGCCTCACCTGCTCATATTATGCGATGGGCTTCCCCTTGGGGAGATGGTTTTCCGGGCTGGCATTTGGAGTGTACCGCAATGAGCACTAAGTACTTAGGTGAGCAATTCGACATTCACGGAGGCGGATTGGATTTGAAATTCCCTCATCACGAGTGTGAAATTGCTCAGGGAAAAGCTGCCAACGGAGAAAGTCCGGTGCGTTATTGGATGCACGCCAATATGCTGACAATGAATGGGCAACGAATGAGCAAATCCACAGGAAATTACATATTGCCTATGCAGCTTGTTTCGGGAGAAAACGACTTTTTCGAGAAACCGTTTAAGCCGTCGGTGGTACGGTTCTGCTTTATGCAAGCTCATTATCGAAGTGTTTTGGACATTTCCAACGAGGCAATGCTCGCCGCCGAAAAGGGCTTCAACCGACTTATGGAGGCTGTGAAAACACTTTCGTCCTTACCTTCTGCTCAAAACACTTCGTTCGATGTAAAAAAATGGAAGGACGAATGTTATCAAGCAATGAATGATGATTTCAACAGCCCTATTCTCATTGCACAACTTTTTGAGGGCGTTCGTGTTATTAACCTCGTAAAAGACGGAAAAGAGACGCTGACCGAAGCTGACCTTCGGGAGTTGGAAACAACTTTCAACGCCTTTGTTTTTGAGGTGTTGGGACTGAAAGACGAGCAACAATCCGCTGAGAATAACGATAAATTGGACGGTGTAATCCAAATGCTAATACAGATGCGTATGGAAGCTCGTGCGAATAAAGACTGGGCTTTGTCCGATAAAATCCGTAATGAGCTTGCAACCCTCGGCATCAATCTTAAGGACGGAAAAGAAGGAACAACCTATTCTATTAATTAAAACAACAGTAGAAATTAGTTGTTATATAATAGGCAACAAGAAAGTTTCACAGCTTAAATCTTTCTGTTTATAGATAGAAAAACAGAAAACAGTCTTTACAAAATAACGAAAGCAAAAGAATATAAATCCACTTTATTCTTTTGCTTTTTTTGAAAATAAATAACTGATTACTTGTTTTATACGTACAATTATTTTACCTTTGAGGCATCATTAAATTAATTTCGTTTAATGATGTGAAAAATTTCGACGTCGCAATTTACAAAATGACACGTCGGATTTCAGAAAATTCGACGTCGCAATTTTAAAACTCGCACGTATGAACTTTAAAAAACATATTTTATAAACCTTTAAATCATTTGTGTGTTATGCCGGTAAAATTTAAAGCAATCCAGAAACAAAACCCACAGAAACGCAGCGAACCTGCAAAGTGGTATCCGCACGCAATAGGTGATGGAGAAACAACCCTGCAAGACTTAGCCAATTATGCTTCGTCTGTTTCCACAGTATCTAAAGGAGATATTTTGGCAGTTCTCGAAACAGTTTTGACAAAAGTAAGTGCAGACCTTTCAGAAGGACGCATCGTACGTGTGGGAGAGTACTTTACCTTACAAATGGGACTAACGGGGCTTCCTTCTGAAAAAGAAGAGGAAGTGAATGCAAGCAAAGTGAAGAGTTGTCATATTCTCTTTCGTCCTGGAAAAATGTTAAGCGATATGATTAAACTTGCAACCTTTAAAAAATTATAAACCGAACCTTTTAAAATCCGCATATATACCCTGCGGATTTATTTTTTGCGTATATAATATAGGTGTATTTATCAGGAACAATTAATTATGTTATCATTTTTAATTTTCCGAAATATACCTTTATTTTGTATTTTCTTTCAGTAACAAATTTTTTGATAGAACGTTGAAGCAAACAAAATTCAACGTTTCATTTTTATAACTCACAATAATAATACTTAATAATTAACAAATACTTTACAATGAATCTTTCGTTATTTGGGAAAACCATATCAAGCGGACTTAAATATTTTGCTTATTTCTTTTTGTTCTTTCTCATTAATCGTTTTATATTTTTATACGTATATGGCAATTATGAGCAACTGTCCTCTCATAAAACAGATTTGCTTCGAGCCTTCTTAATGGGCGGACGATTTGATATATCTGTAATTTGCTATGGATTTCTTCCTTTGGCTCTTTTTTGGTTAATCTCCTTATTTATTAATAAATCTTTCAGTCAGAAATTTGAAAATATATATTTGATTTTTAGCAAATACTACCTTTTGTTTGCTTTATTTGTATTTACGAGCTTACAAATTATTGACTTCTTTTTTTATCAATTCTTCCAATCACATATCAATATTCTCTTTTTTGGTATATTCAATGATGATACGTCTGCCGTGCTTCATTCCGTTTGGACAGACTATCCTATACTTATGATTTTATTAGTTTTTACGTTAGTTTTTATAAGTTTCTTAGTTTTTCATAAATTCATTTACAGAAGCTTTCAGCAGAATACGAATCGAATTTCAAAAACTGCAAGTATTTGTTTATTATTAATATTTCCTTCATTTATTATAGGTATGCGTGGAAGTTTGGGAGTTTTTACGCTTCAACGCGACCATACCAACGTAAGTTCAAATACTTTTATCAATTCACTTTGCTATAATGCAGCGTATGCTTTACGGTTTGCCTACGTTGAGCTTGAAGAAAATCACATTAATCCTGATATTGAAAAAACCTTACAAAATAGCGGATTCAGCAGTTTCAATCAAGTAAAAGAAGCATATCAACAACCTGATAGTAACCTATTTGATTCAGAAATGTACGCGAGAACTCAAGAAAATGACTTCTTGAAAAAGAATCCTCCAAACGTTATTTTCTTTCTGATGGAAAGTATGAGCAATCATTATTTTGAGTTACATTCCGAAAAATTGAACTTATTAGGTGATTTAGCCCCTTTGTTGTCTGATTTATATTACTTTAAGAATTGTTTATCTTCTCACAACGGAACGATTGGTTCATTAGAGAACTTAATGATTAACACACCGAAGGGTATTGTAGCTCAGTCGCCGTATTTTGATGTTTCCTTCTCATCATCTGTTGCAAAGCCCTTTAAAGAGCAAGGATATGAAACTATGTTTATTACCGGAGCGAACCCTTCGTGGAGGAATGTGGACAATTTCATTAAGCATCAAGACTTTGATGTTATCGAAGGAAGCTCACATATAATTAATAAAATCCCCAATGCAGAAACCTTTGCTTGGGGTGTGCACGACGGGTATCTCTTTGATTATATTGCTGAAAGATTACGTACTCCTTCTGAAAAGCCACGTTTCATTTTCTCATTAACTGTAAGCAATCACACTCCTTACGAAGTACCTTTACATTATAAGCCATATTCCATTGACATAAAATCTCTTGAAGAAACTATCCGAGTGGACAAGCAAATGGCATCAGACAACTTTTATGCTCATCAATATGCAACGTCGCAATTGGCAAAGTTCATCCGATTTATTAAGGATTCTCCTTTAGGAAAAAATACGATTATTGCTATAACCGGCGACCATAACATCCGACAAGTTTTCGAATATGACAATGAGAATGCTTTTCTCCGACGAAGTGTCCCGATACTTTTTTACGTTCCGGATGCTTATAAGCCTTTGTTCTTTGATAAGAATATTATTGCTTCACATAAAGATATCTTCCCAACACTGTTTCATTTGAGCCTTTCCAATCAAGAATATGTGTATTCGGGAGATAATATGTTTTCAGAATCTTTAAGTTATCGCTTCGGTGTAAATGATTATAACTTCATTGCAGATTCTCTCGGAGTGCTTTCTGTAGAAAGTCAAAAGCCTTTATATTTCACTTGGAAGGACGAAAAGAAACGCAAACTTACTCCTGACAATTCTGATAATCCACACGCACAATTTATGTTAAACAAACTGAGAAGTTTTGAAACTTTACAAACCCTCAAAATTTACACTGACATCAAAAATCAAAAAAAGTAACTGATTAATTTATTCTTAACAAAGGAGAATTTCAGAATTTTTCTTTCTAAAAATATACAAAAACAAGAACAGTGAAAAAGAGTGTGTTTTGTGTTTTTTCCATTGTTTTTAAGTGTTAAAAAGAAAACTTTCTTCAAAATCTCAAATATTTTTCACCAATGGAAGTAAATTTTTATCTTTGCAACCTGTTATTTTTCAGATGAAGATTGGTAAATCAACTTAAAAAAAATTAGAAAAATCAACATAAAAAAACAACTTACTGACATATATCATTTTTTATTAACTAAAAGTCGGCTACCTTTGCACAGCCGTTTAAAACAGAATAATGGCAATATCGCTCATACAAAAATACAACGTTGCGGGACCACGTTATACGAGTTATCCAACGGTTCCATATTGGGATAATCTTTCTTTTTCTAATGAAAAATGGATAGAAAGTCTCAAAAGGTCTTTTGCGGAAAGTAATCGTTCTGAGGGCATCAGTTTGTATATACACCTCCCTTTTTGCGAGAGTTTATGTACATTTTGCGGTTGTCACAAACGCATTACCAAGCGTCACGAAGTGGAAACCCCGTATGTTGACGCTGTACTGAAAGAATGGAAGTTATATCTCAATATTTTGGAAGAGCGACCACTTATTAAGGAAGTTCATTTAGGAGGTGGAACGCCCACGTTTTTCAAACCAAAGGAATTGAAACGTCTGCTTGAAGGAATTTTTGAAACTGCAGAAATTGCAGAAAATAAAGCCTTTAGCTTTGAAGGACATCCGAACAACACCACAAGAGAACATTTGCAAATGTTATTTGATTTGGGATTTGACCGTGTCAGTTATGGTGTTCAGGATTATTCCCAAAAGGTTCAGAAAGCTATCCATCGTATTCAGCCTTTTGAGAATGTGGAAAAAGTAACACAATGGGCAAGAGAAATCGGGTATAAATCAATCAGTCACGATTTGGTTTTTGGTTTGCCTTTCCAAACCCTTGAAGATGTTCTTTTTACTATTGATAAAACGAATCAACTTCGTCCTGACCGTATTGCGTTTTACAGCTACGCACACGTTCCGTGGATTAAGGGAAGCGGACAGCGAGGCTTTGACGAAAGTAATTTGCCTTCGGGTGATGAAAAACGATTATTGTACGAAACAGGAAAGAAACATTTACTTGATGCAGGATATGCCGAAATTGGTATGGACCATTTCTCACTACCGTCTGATTCGATGTATAAATCTTTTGAAAACAATAACTTACATCGAAACTTTATGGGATATACGGCTTCCAAAACACAAGTGATGATTGGTTTGGGAATGTCGGCAATAAGTGATAGTTGGTACGGTTTTGCTCAGAATGAAAAAGATTTGGACGATTATTATACTCGGATAGAGCGTAATGAAATTCCTGTTTTTAGAGGGCATATTTTGAATGAGGAAGATTTAATCATTCGTAAACATATTTTAAATCTGATGTGTCATTTCAATACATCTTGGGAAGAAAATTCAATGTATTTCCCTGAGATAGAAAACATAACAAAGCAGTTAGGTGAAATGGTCAGTGATGGTTTAATCCAAATTACTGATAGAAAAATTGAAGTAACCAATGAGGGAAAGCCTTTCGTAAGGAATGTGTGTATGGCGTTTGATTTAAGGTTACAACGTAATATTCCGAACACAAAAATATTTAGTATGACGGTGTAAAAAATCGGAATGTTGATAATGATACGGATAAACTTTTATAGTTTTCTGTTTTTGCCAGATTTTTTTTAGAATTAAGAATCATAGTGATTGAGTTTTTTTAGTTAGTGATTGAAAAGGGACAATGTTGTGAAACAGTCCCTTTTTCTTTTTCTGTCAGTTTGCCTAATAAGAAAAAGTTTTATGAATAAGCAGTTCGCCTCTCATAAAACTTTTCAAATTATAATCTATTTTTCTACTAAATTAAATCAGCAAGATGGCTGTTCCCTGAAGGTTTCATCAATTAAATTGGCAACCAAGGCTGTCCATCCGGTTTGGTGTGAAGCTCCTACTCCCCTGCCATTATCTCCGTGAAAATACTCATAGAAAAGAATCAAATCTTTAAATTCAGGGCGTTGATACAATTCAGAATGTAAGCGATTTACCGGGCGATTTCCTTCTGAATTCTCACGAAAGATATTTATCAAGCGTTTACTTAACTCATCTGCTATCTCATAAAAACTCAATTTATTATCTTCATTTCCTGTTGGAAATTCAAAACGAGTATCTTCAAAAAAGAGATGTAATTCTCTTAAAGCATCTATCAGAATATAATTTATTGGAAACCAAATAGGTCCTCTCCAATTACTATTTCCTCCGAATAAATTACTTGTGGATTCGGCTGGGTCGTACGCAATCTGATAGTCATTTCCCTCCAACGGAACCGTAAAAGGAGTTTCATATATTTTAGAAAGTGAACGAATGCCATATTCGCTTAAAAATTCGTTTTCATCAACGAGGGCACGCATCAGCCTTCGGATGCGGTTTTTAGGCACTAACGACAATAAAATACTTTCGTCCTTTTCGGAAGTTTGAATGATTGGATGCCTTAATTTGCTCATTCTGTATCTCTCAAACCACGAAAAACTTCTTTTTAGTCTTGGTAGCTTATTCAGCGTTTCTGCATCAATGTGAAGCACAGCCATCAGAGCCAACATTCCTACCACCGAACGAACTTTGATAAGTTTGGAGCCTCCGTCTTCAAAAATAATTTTATCGTAGAAAAAACCTTCATTTTCATCCCAAATACCTTTATTTTCCTGATTCATATGGTTTAACGCTTTGGCGATGTGAACAAAATGCCCAAAAAACTTGATAGCCATTTCCTCATACGTTTCATCTTCTTTAGATATTTCCAAACTGATTTTCAGCATACAAAGGCAATACAATGCCATCCACGCAGTGCCATCTACTTGCTCCAACAATTTTACACCGGGAATGCCTTGACTACGATCAAAAACTCCAATATTATCCAGCCCTAAAAATCCTCCTTCAAAAACATTATTATCCGTACTATCCAAACGATTTACCCACCAAGTGAAATTTACCGTCAGTTTATTAAACATACGTTTAAGGAAATTTATGTCCGGTTTTCCTGTTCTCTCTTTATCAATATTGTAAACCATAAGCGTTGCCCAAGGTTGCACCGGCGGATTAACATCGCTGAAATTCCATTCGTATGCAGGAATTTGCCCATTAGGACGCATATACCATTCTTTATTGAACAATAAAAGCTGTTCCTTAGCAAATTGTGCATCAATTGCTGCCATAGTAACACAATGGAAAGCAGAGTCCCAAGAGGCATACCAAGGATATTCCCATTTGTCAGGCATAAGCAAAATATCATTATTACGCAAAGTTAACCACTCGGCATTTCTTCCATTCCAACGTTGTTGGGGAGGTTCCGGCTGTTTTGGGTCGCCTTCCAGCCATTGCTCAATATCATAATAATAATATTGTTTATTCCATAATAATCCTGAAAAAGCCTGTTTTTGAATCAAATACAATTCTTCACTGGAAACATTAAGAAGATTTCTGTAAAAGATTTCACATTCTTGTTTACGCTGTTCGAACAATTTTTCAACCTCAAAAAAGGGATTTTCCTGCTGTTGGTTGGTAAGCCTTAAAAAGACTGTTTTCTGTTCTTTCGGAGCTATTTCAAAAACGTACATTGGTGAAAACTTTGTACCCTGCTGATTTTGAGTTGCTAAAGAAAAATCTCCGGAAATTACTGCTTCGTGAAATAAATCTTTTTTGAAAGGATGGTCGTTCGTATGTTGATGAATCTTTTCATCATTAGTCTCATTTTCAGTAAAAAGATGCTTATCAGCTTTATCGAAATATAAGAAAAATGTTCCGACAGCATTATTTTCTACCTCTGCAAAATAACCAAACTCATTCTGACGCAAACTAATTTTTGGCTTTTGTTCCACATCAATGAAGCTCCAATAATTCCTCATCAGAAGTGTGGGCAACAACGTCAAAGGAGCGATTTCTTTTCCTTGATTTGTTACCGTTATTTTCATAAAAATGTCATTTTCATTGCATTTTGCATACTCTACCTGCACATCAAAATAAGCATTTTCATCAAAAATTCCTGTTTCAGGAAGTTCAAATTCAGCATCTTGCAAACCTCTCTCAGCATTTGTTCTCTCCAAAGCTTCATACGGAAATGCATTTTGCGGATATTTGTATAAATACTTCATATAGGAGTGCGTAGGAGTATTATCCAAATAATAGTACAATTCTTTGACATCTTCACCGTGATTGCCTTGATTGTTACTAAGTCCGTAAAGTCGTTCCTTCAAAATAGCGTCCTTGCCATTCCACAAAGCTACAGAAAGACAAACATTGCAAAAATTATCGCAAATTCCAGCCAATCCGTCTTCTCCCCAGCGATAAGTACGGCTACGAGCATCATCGTGTGAAATATAATTCCAAGCATCTCCATTTGCACTATAATCCTCACGTACAGTTCCCCACTGACGTTCACTGAGATAAGGTCCCCAACGCAGCCACTCTTTCTCTTTTCTGTCTTTTTCCTTAATTCTTTTATTTTCTGCTGATTCTGAAATCATTTTGTATCTTATTAAGATTTTCTGTTTTTCACTAAAATTTTTAGAAATGAAAAAATATTTCACTTCAAAAGCTAAACTACATAAGTCCAGCTCGTTTCAGCAATGCATCCGAAGAAGGTTCTTTTCCTCTGAAACGTTTGTAAAGTTCCATTGGTTTTTCACTTCCTCCTTTGCTTAATATATTCTCTTTGAAACTTTTAGCTGTATTCTTATCAAAAATACCATTTTTAGAAAACACTTCAAAAGCATCGGCATCTAACACTTCCGACCATTTGTAACTGTAATATCCCGCAGCGTATCCTCCTTGGAAAATATGAGAAAATCCTGTTGAAAAACAAGTTTCGCTAATCATAGGATAAAGCTCAGTAACTGCAACTGACTCATCTTCAAAATCTTTCACACTTTTAATTATCTGAGGATCAGCAGTGTGCCAAGCCATATCCACAATTCCAAAACCAAGCTGACGCATCGTTTGTAACCCTTCCATAAAAGAAGAAGACTCTTTAATTTTGTTAACTAACTCAATAGGTATCAATTCATTAGTTTGATAATGTGTAGCAAACAATGCCAAAGCTTCTTTTTCATAACACCAATTTTCCAGAACTTGACTTGGCAACTCAACAAAATCACGGGAAACACTTGTACCGCTCAAATTAGGATAAATTGTATCGGCAAGAATACCGTGCAAAGCGTGTCCGAATTCGTGAAAAAGTGTACGAACTTCGTAAAAACTAAGTAATGAAGGTTGAGTTTTGGTAGGACGTGTGAAATTACAAACAATTGTTATGTGCGGACGTGAATTTTCATCATTGTGTTTGTACTGATTCTTAAATGATGACATCCAAGCTCCTGCTCTTTTGCCCGGTCTGGGGAAAAAATCAGTATAAAATAGTGATACATATTCGCCGTTTTCATCTGTAACCAAATACGTTTCTACTTCTTCGTGGTATTTTTCAATAGTATCTATCTTTTTGAATTTCAAACCATAAAGCTTATTCGCTACTTGGAACATTCCATTTACCACATTTTCCAATTTAAAATAAGGTTTGAGTTTTTCATCATCCAGATTAAACTTTTCTTGTTTTAATTTTTCGCTATAAAAAGTAAAATCCCATTTCTGAAAATCAGTAATTCCATCGCGTTTCAGAGCAAATGCTTTCAGTTCGTCCAATTCTCGTTGGGCTGCAGGTTTGGCTTTTTTTAATAAATCATTCAGAAAATTATTTACGATTTCGGGTGTATCTGCCATTCTTTCTTCTAAAATAAAAGAAGCATAATTCTTGTAACCCAATAACTTAGCTCGTTCGTCACGCAACTTTATAATTTCTAAAATGTTTTGTTCGTTGTTATTTGCATTTTTGTTAAACCCGCGACTTGCATAGGCAACAAACATTTTTCGACGCAAATCTCTGTTTTCGGCATATTTCACAAAAGCACTATAACTTGGAAAATCCAACGTGAATACCCAACCTTTTTTGTTTCGGTCAGTTGCCATTTGTGCAGCTGCTTCAATGGCAAAATCCGGAAGCCCTTTTAGGTCTTTCTCATCAACAATATGTAGTTCAAAAGCCTGTGTTTCAGCAAGTACATTTTCTCCAAAACGAAGGCTCAAAGTTGAAAGTTCTTTATCTATTTCTCGTAAATGTTGCTTCTGATTTTCAGACAAATTAGCTCCATTACGTGTAAATCCCTTGTATGTTTTTTCCAGCAGAGTAACTTGTTCGGGAGACAATTTTAATTTTCCACGATTGTCATATACTTCCTTCACTCGAGCAAATAACTTGGCATTCAATCGAATATCATTGCCGTAATCGCTTAACATAGGAGAAATACTTTGTGCTTCTTTTTGCAGTTCTTTACTGGTTTCTGCACTGTTCAAGTTAAAAAACATCATTGTAAGCCGGTCTAACTTTTCTCCGTTGAAAGCCAAGGCTTCAATTGTATTTTTGAAAGTAGGTTTTGTTTTTGAATTAACAATCTTGTCGATACCTTTTAAGCTTTCAGAAATGGCTTTTTCAATAGCCGGCTTAAAATCTTCTACCTTATATTTACTAAAAGGAATTGATTGATAAGGAGTTGCAAAAATAGGTTTGTTCATAGTTTATTGTGATTTAAAGCTACCACATATAGCAATAGAATGTAATGCCATCAACTTTATTCTCGTTATTTAATCTGGATTTAAAATTAATCTTGCAATGCAAAAACAGACTTTAACAAAGATGTTGTTCTTGCTGATATGTTAGTTCTTATTTCTTTTTCCTTATCTCCCACTTTTACAAATAATCCGTTGATAGCCTGCGTTGTAACGTATGATGTTAAATTAGGCTCTACCTTTTTCACAAACGGAATCTGGTTATATTGATTGATAATATCACTCCAAATTTTATCAGCTCCTACTTGGCTAAGCGAGGCTTGTATTTTAGGAGCAAAAGCAGCCTGCAAAGCGGGAAATGTATTGTTTTTCAGGTAGGTTGTTGCCGCTTGCGAATCGCCTTTCAAAATTCTCATTGCATCATCAAATGTCATATTTTTTATAGCCGAAATAAAAATAGGTTTTGCCTCATTTACAGCATTTTCAGCGGCTTTGTTTAATATTTTTAGACCTTCATCTGCCAACGACCCCAATCCGATATTTCTTAAAGCAGAATCTACTTTTTTTAATTCATCAGGCAATAAAATCCGAACGGCTTGGTCTTTAAAATATCCTCCATCTTTGCTAAGAATATCCACTCCGTTTGAAACCCCAAATTCCAAGGCTTGCTTTAATCCGTCTGCTACATTAAAACCTGTATTTGAAGTAGTTGAATTAATTACTTGTTGTAATTCACCACAGCTATTCAATGTTAATGAAGCCAACAAAAGTAAAGGAAAAACTGTTTTTCTCATTATTTTATTTATTCTGTTATTACTTATTTATTCGTTGATTTATATGTTGATATAAACTATAATTTATAGCATAAAAAATAGGCAATGTTAACGCAATACCAAAACCAAAAAACAAAACTCCGGAAAATCCTAAAATCACGCCTACAAAAAGTACAATTAAAGTTGTAAACATTTGTGGAGCTACTCTGGCTGAACTTTGCTTCATTGAAACTTTAAGTGATTGATTTTCAAAAATAATAATTGGTATTGTTAGCGTAAACAATAAAGACAATATCACTGATACAGAGAAATTTACAGAAGCAAGACCTAATTTCATCAAAAGAAATTCTATAAACAATTTCACAGCCATCAACCCAACGACAAAACCTAAAATTCGTGTCGTAAAAGTGGAATTATAGTACGAAAAAAGGACTTTATAACTGGCTTCTTCTCCCCTATCTTTCATATCAAAAACTTTATAAAATCCTGCTGACATCGGAGCTATAATACACTGAATCAATAAGATAAACAAATTAAACTTTATTTGGAATTGCGGCGTGAGAATTATTTCCTGAATTACCTGAGGATTTTCAATTACGCTTTTCATTAAGTGTTCTTGTGAAACTCCAAAAAGTACAGGGAAAATCAACATATATATTCCTAAAATAATCGAAATTACAGAAGTTGAACCTAATATATTAATTATAAAAGAGTTACGATATGTTTTAAAAGCGTTTTTTAAAATATCCAATAAAAGCATTTTGTATGAAATATAATTTAATTTTTGTTAAAAAAGAATATAAAACCTCTAATTTTTGTGTGAAATATTAACGAATTAATTTTATATCTCGCAAATATATAAAAATATAAGCCACACAACGAAAAAAACTAAATTATTTTACTGAAACGCAAATTTCATTGCTCTTTTTCATTATTTTAATACCTTTGTGCCTTTCCATTTTTATTAATTTTCAAAAGGTTAAAATATGTTTGTATATCTTATAATTGGTGTTGTTTGCTTAGGAATCGGATTCTTTTTGGGGAATTATATAAATAAAATCAAAACTGAGAACTTAATTTCATCAAATAAAAGCCGTGAAGAGCTACAAAAACGCTCTTTGGAAGAATTGCAACAACTTTTGGCAAGTGAAAAACAAGAAAAAGAAGTTTTTAGAGACCAAAAAGACGAATTAAATTTGCTTTTGACCAAAAATGAATCGGAAAAAGAGTTTTTATTAACAAAATTAAAAGAAAAAGCAAAGGAAACTGAGCTTCTGCAAGAGAAGTTCTCAAAAGAATTTGAGAATTTGGCAAATAAAATTCTGGAGGAAAAATCGTCCAAATTTACAGAACAAAATAAAGAAAATCTCAAAAACATCTTAAGTCCATTACAAGAAAAAATTAAGGATTTTGAACAAAAAGTAGAACACAGTCAAAAAGAAAACATAAGCATTCATTCTGCTCTAAAACAGCAACTTATCGACCTTCAAAATCAAAATTTGCGTATTACCAAAGAAGCTGAAAACTTAACCAAAGCCCTCAAAGGTGATAGTAAAATACAAGGAAATTGGGGAGAATTGGTTTTGGAAAAAGTTTTGGAAAAATCAAATCTGGAAAAAGGAAGAGAATACACCATTCAGGAATCTTTCACCCGAGAAGATGGCACAAGAGTCATTCCCGATGTGGTAATTCATCTGCCAGATGGAAAAAAAATGATAATTGACTCAAAAGTTTCTTTAACTGATTATGAGCGTTTTGTAAATGCCGAAGAAGAGGAAAAACCTATTTTCTTAAAGCAACATATCAATTCAATAAAACGACATATTGACCAACTTTCAAGCAAAAAATATGAGGATTTATGTACAAATAGCCCTGATTTTGTGTTAATGTTTATCCCGATAGAACCCGCCTTTGCCATTGCGTTGCAAAGTGATGATTCATTGTACACAAAAGCCTTCGCTCAAAACATTGTTATTGTAACTCCAACCACTTTATTGGCGACGCTTCGCACAATTGATTCAATGTGGACAAATCAAAAACAACAAGAAAATGCGTATGAAATTTCACGCCAAGCAGGAGCTTTATACGACAAATTCGAAGGCTTTATTACTGATTTGATTAAAATAGGCAAAAAAATGGATGAAGCTAAGTCCGAATACGGTAATGCAATGAATAAATTAGTAGAAGGAAAAGGAAATATTGTACGAAGTATCGAAAAATTGAAAATAATGGGAGTAAAATCAAAAAAATCGCTCCCCGAAGCCATCTTAAAAAGAGCAATGCCTGAAAAAGAAGACGAAAATGAAGAATAATCGCAGAGTTACTTTTTAAAAAGATTGTGTAAGTACGAAATTTTTGTGAATTAATCCTTCATCCATTCCTTCAGAGTAATAGTTTTTGTTGTGTTTCATCAGGTAAATATACTTTATATATTTCTTAATACGGTCACTCATTAAGGAATTTATATTCATATCTCCTATGAAATACAGGGGAACTCTTTCTGTATTTATGTTAAGCTGTTCAACCGAAAAAAGAATAAAATAGAGAAAGTCATCCATTGTTTGATATTCAAATCGATTGAAATAATACAGCTTTTTATCTCTGAAAACTACAAAGTAAAACGAACTTTGCTCTGCATACACGTACATAATCTCATAAGCGTGTGAAGCGTAATGTTTCAAAAGCATCCTAAGCAATGAAGATGCAAAATGCTGATATTCAAACGTTCCATAATACTCAATTAAAATATTATTTATAAAAATATCCGGAATAAAAACATTTACTGTTTCAATGGGAATAATTCTGTCATAATCAACAAAATTTTCTTTCAGCGAGGAAACATCAATACTATATTTCAAATATTCTATCGCTTCTTTCTTACCCATAAAAAGAGCCTGCGGAATGAATGTAAATATTGGCGTATTATGAAACACCTTTATATTATTAAAATCCTGACGTAAATCCTCCTCAGAATCCAATATGGTATGAATCTCCCTTTCAATGTCCTGTTTGTTTTTATAGTTGAAATTTATTGGGAAATTGTAAATAGACTCAACGTAATTTAACACAGGATTGAAGACACAAAAAGAAAGTCCATCCAAGTTAATTTGAATGGACAATTCCTTGAAATAAGTTCTAAATATACTATTTTCTTGCTGTCTTTGCATCGTATGACGTAGGCCAGTTACCGTTTGTACTCAATTCTTCCAAAGAACCTACTTTGATATCTGCACCTTTAACATCTTCCACTGAATTTTTTGCAACTTCTTTTTCTACTTCATTTTTGTCAAGCCCCCAAAGTACTTTAACTTTAGGTACGGAAACTTCAAAAACAGAAGCAGAATACCCATTTTTGTCAAGAGAAGCTGTCTTCATCACAAATTCTTCTTTTGGATTTTCAGCAAAAGGAACATATCTAAGATTTTTGTAACGGTCAGAATTTTTAAACAACGAATCTTTAACTGATACATACCCTAAAGTATCAACCACAACTCCTTGTTTTAAAACATCAATTTTAAATGTCTTATCGTATTCTGTCCAGCTCGTATCACGCTGAGATGTAATTGTAAACTTCTCAGTTTCAATAAACTTAGTCAAGTCATCAAAACTATTTGCATATTTCCCTGTTACAACCCGATGTGCCTCTTGAGCATCACGAATATCTTTTAACTTACCGATTACTGCTGTGTAACGTTCTGTTTTAATTTTGTTAAATTCAATAGGACCGGTAACTGATTTATAAATCATAAAGCAAAAAAATAAGCCCACAGCCCAAAGCGCAATTTGTAAAATTTTTTTCATCTTTTAAAAATATTTTTTTCTTGACTGGTTTACTGCAAAGCTACAATTTTTTTTTATTCAAAAAAGCTTTTTCGTAAAAAAAATTATATTTTTGGCATCTCTATGGATTCATCAATGGATAAAAATACCTTTTTCAACGGGCTTTCAAAGGTCTTTCCTCACACTCCCACAGCATCTCAAAACATTGCTTTGCAACTCCTTACTGAATTTTTATTAAGTAAAAATTCCTCCGAAAAACTATTTTTACTCAAAGGATTTGCAGGAACAGGAAAAACTTCCATTATTAACTGTTTGATACAAAACTTACCCTCAATCGGGCACAAAGCCGTACTTCTTGCTCCTACCGGACGAGCTTCAAAAGTAATGTCCAATCTTGCAAAACAGCAAGCTTTTACCATTCATAAGCACATTTACTTTCCAAAAACAAATGGAAAGGATTTTTCTTTTACGCTGAAAGTCAATAAGTTTAAAAATACTTTATTCATTGTAGATGAAGCCTCAATGATTGCGGATAGCAGCGAACATTCTTTTGAACAGAATTCTCTTTTGGATAATCTCATAACGTATGTTTATTCCGGACAAAATTGCAAATTGCTCTTAATGGGAGATTCTGCTCAGCTACCTCCCGTCAACTCCGATTATAGTCCCGCTTTAGATATCAGAAATTTAGAGATTCGATACAACAAGGAAATATCTCATATTGAGCTTGATGAAGTAGTTAGGCAAGAAAAGAAATCTGGAATTTTGTACAATGCCACAAAAATCAGAGAACTTCTTTTTAATTTTTCCTTCCAGAAGAATTTCAGGTTCAATATCAAAAATTTCAAAGATATTGTTCGATTAACCGAAGGAACTGAAATTCAAGACGCTATAGAAAATTCATATTCCCATTATGGTTCAGAACAAACCGCAATTATTGTCCGTTCAAATAAAAGAGCTGTACTCTACAATAAGCAAATCCGAAAGGTAATTTTGGATAACGAAAATGACCTTTCTGCAGGAGATTTGCTTATGGTCGTAAAAAATAATTATTATTGGCTGAAGGATTCTCCTGAAGTAAGTTTCATTGCCAATGGCGATACTTTGGAAGTTCTTCAAATCTATGCCTTTCGGGAATTATACGGATTTCGATTTGCTGAAGCTAAAGTACAACTTGTTGATTACCCGAATCATCCTCCGTTTGACACGGTTCTTCTTTTAGATACTCTTGAATCTGAAAATCCATCACTTACCTATCAAGAAAGTAATCGGCTTTATGAGGAAGTCTTACTTGATTATCAAGATGAAACTTCGGCATATAAAAAGTACTTAAAAGTTAAAGAAAATCCTTTTTTCAATGCTTTACAAGTCAAATTTTCGTACGCTATCACTTGTCATAAAAGCCAAGGAGGACAATGGGACGCTGTTTTTATTGAGAAACCTTATCTCCCAAACGGAATTGATGAAAACTATCTACGTTGGCTTTATACCGCACTGACACGTGCCGTTCAAAAAGTATATCTAATTAATTTTCAGGAAGATGATTTTAAGTAAATTTTTTGAATAATTCTTAAATCGCTACTTATTTCTTCCCTTCTCATTTGGGTAAAGCTCAAAAACGGGGTCGCTTTGCCAATATTCTTTAGTATCAATATCCATAATTGAAATTCTTCCTTTGAATGCTGCTCCCGTATCCACATTCCATACATTATTGGCTGTCATTGGTTTATCAGTTCCTAAACGAGTGGTTGGCGTATGCCCTATAAATGTTTCCGAATATAACAACAAACGGCTGGGATACTTGCTATCTTCAGGCGAAGTTTTGACCGATGTTGCTAATTCCCAGAGAGTTCTGTCCCAATAGAACATTTCAGGAAAATACTCAAAATCAACACCTCTGAGATTGGTAAATCCTGCGTGGACAAATAGCCGATTATTGCCATCTAAATAATAATTTTCCAAACTTGAAAGAAATTTGATATGTCTTTGCCTTACTTCATCCGAAATATTTTGGTAGGCTTTCTCTGTAGCATCTCCTCCGTGATAATACCACATTTTTTCCATCGAAGCTCCTTGTAAAAATTCAAGACAAAGAGCATCGTGATTTCCCTTGATAAACAAACAGTTATAATGCATTTTGAATTGTAGCAGAAAGTCAAGTACTTCAGGGGTTTGGCTCCAACCATCTGAATAATCTCCTAAAAATATAAAAAAATCATTTTTTCTTATTTTTACTCTTTCAAGAACCTGAACCAGAGCCTTATAAGCTCCGTGAATATCTCCAACGACTAAAGTTCTTCGGGAGTTAGTAACCGATTTCTCCATCAACGATTGTATTTTAATTTTCGCAATATTCTTAATGTTTCTTTTAATGAGCTATATGCTTCTTTATCAATTTCTTTTAATTTTGGTCGTGCTTCTTCCAAAAATTCTTTTACCTCCAAGTGCCCGTTCAAATAACATTCTAAACATATTGAAGGTAGAGTTGAAATATCACATAACTCTTTTTCTGTCAGAGCATTATCATTAATTATTTTTTCTAAAATAGCCCGATTTTTACTCCATACATTACCTATTTTCTTTTCATCATAAATAGGAGGAGAGAAAATAAGTTCTTGTTCTATTTTATAAGTTCCATTATTTGAAAAATCTATTTGAACAATCTCCAAAGGGTGATAATCTTTCTGATTTTCAATTCCTAACTGAATATATTCTATTATAGAAAACGTATTTTCTTCAACACGAATTTCAACTTTGTCAAGATTAGAAAAAAACAAACGTACCTGTTCGTTAATAAGCTCAATATCAACTCTGGAATACATTTTTTTCTCATTAACAATCTTAGGCTTTCCCGCCCAACAAAGCACAAATTGTTCCCTAAAAACCAAATAATGCGACTCTAAATCTTTATGGCGATGATTTATGAAATTAATAACTCCATCTAAAGTATGCTGAATGTTATTGCTTGATGTTTTTTCAATTTGCTGAACAATCTCCGAATTAAAATCTTTCAGCTCAAAATCAGCATTTTGTATCTTGCTGTTGCTTCCCTCTCTTTTAAAAATCGTATCTTTTGAATATTTCCATATACCTTTGGAAAGAGAGCAAATCTTCTGTGATGAAGTTACAGTCACCAATCCCACCACTTTGTCATTTGGTAAATCCGGAAAAATAATATTTTCGTAAGTAATTGAAGGAGCGTTATGCAGGTAGGAATTTATCAAATTTTGAATACGGCTATCATCAAAAAAATCCACTCCCACTATTTCACGCGATTCATCTTCTACTCCTATGATAATAAATGCTTTATTATACGGATTGGAATTCGCTAAAGCACAAATTATCTTTAAAAATTTCGCTTTTCCTTCTCTGCTATTCAAATCAATAAAACGTTTTCGGTCATAGAAACTGTTTTCATCACTATGTCCTAACAAATTTTTTATTAACAAACGTTTATTGACCATTAGCTTGAGAATTCTTTTATCAATTTTACTTCAAAATCAATTGGTTTTGTATCACAAAGATATAATTTATTTTTCAGAAAGCAATTTTTTTGACATCAAGCTTCTAAAATAGTTATTCACTATACAAGCAAAACCTCCAACCTTTGAATTTCAAAAATTGGAGGTTTTTATTTTATTTCTCACTTTATTCTTCGTTGTGTAAGAATTTTTTCTTTGCCTCAAGTTCTTCTGTTGTTTCTTGATTGTCTTCATCAGGTATGCAACAATCTACAGGGCATACGGCTGCACACTGAGGTTCCTCGTGAAAACCTATACATTCCGTACATTTATCAGTTACAATGAAATAGAAATCATCACTAACAGGCTCCTGTACTTCGTCTGCGTTTAACTGTTTTCCGTTGGGCAAAACTATCTCCCCTTTCAAAGCCGTTCCATCGCTATAACGCCAATCATCAGCTCCTTCGTAAATAGCATTATTAGGGCATTCAGGCTCACAGGCACCACAATTTATACAATCATCAGTAATCTTTATCGCCATAAATCTATAGTTTTCTTGTTTTTAAAAATTATGGGGGCAAAGATACGTTATTTTTTAAATATAATGTTTGTATCTGAAGGCGTAAAAGTACAATAAACTCAGAAATTTAGAATGATTATAATTCTCTGTTTACATCCCAATTTTCAAGATATTTTGCTATAAACTGCACAAACATTCCTCCTAAAGCACCATTCACAACACGGTGATCATAACTGTGAGATAAAATCATTTTATAACGGATTCCTATTACATCACCTTCAGGAGTTTCAATAACCGCCGGAACTTTTTGAATTGCACCAACAGCCAAAATACCCACTTGTGGTTGATTGATAATAGGAGTACCGAACAAAGTCCCAAATGTACCTATATTCGTCACTGTATAAGTTCCGTCTTTTACATCATCAGGAGCTAATTGACCTGCTCTGGCACGTGTGGCTAAGTCATTGACAGCCTTCGCCATACCTCTCAAACTTAACTGATCAGCATTTTTGATTACAGGAACGATAAGGTTTCCGTCAGACAAAGCCGTAGCCATACCAATATTTATATTTTTCTTTTTGATGATGGTTGTTCCTTCAACCGATATGTTCATCATCGGATATGCAATCAATGCCTTAGCAACCGCTTCCATAAATATAGGTGTGAATGTGAATTTTTCTCCTTCACGTACCTCAAACGATTTTTTAGCTTTACTACGCCAATTCCAAACCCGAGTCATATCTACTTCGATAAAACTCTGAACGTGAGGTGAAGTATGCTTGCTGGCTGACATATGTTCCGCAATGAGTTTGCCCATTCGTGACATTTCAATCAGTTCATCTCCTTTTCCTATTAATTCGGCCTTTCTTTCAGCAGGAATTTCAAACTGAAAAAGAGGGGTTTGAAATGCTCTTGATGCCGATTCAGATGGAACGTTTGCTCTATTTTCCAAATAATCAAGCATATCTTGTTTTGTAACTCGATTATCCAATCCGGTTCCTTTAATTTTCTCTAATTCCTGTAGTGAAATTCCCTCCCTTTTAGCAATACTTTTCACTAAAGGAGAATAGAAACGCTCTGTATCTGAGTACTGAGTTTTTGAAGATTCGGCAGTTTGCAACATTGTTTCCTTTATTTCAGTAATTTCTTTTTCTATCGCTTTCGCCGTAGTTTCAACTTTTGTTTCTTGTTTTTCCTCCTGAACGGCTTCTGTTTCAAGAATAGCCATAACTTCACCAACTTTTACCACTTGGTCAACTTGAAAACAAATCTCAACAAGCACCCCTGAGACTTCCGAAATTACCTCCGTATCCACCTTATCTGTAGCTACTTCAACAACTCCCTCCTCTGCCTCAACAGTTTCTCCTACTTTTTTTAACCAATTCGTAATTGTTGCCTCTGCAACACTTTCCCCCATTTTGGGTAATCTTAACTCGTATTTAGCCATTTCCTTAAATTGTAGTTATTTAGAGATTAGTTCTTACACCAATCGGTTTTTTTTATTATACACAAAATACGCCCAAAGGTATGAAAAAAATTGGAACTAAATATTTTTGAGTACTAAATAATTATTAAATTTTTAATTATTGAAACCTGACTTTTTTCATTTTCAAGTTTTTAAAGAATGTTCAAAAGGAACTCTTTGTGTGATACTTCTTCCTAAAGTAACTTCATCGGCGTATTCTAATTCGCCTCCTACCGAAATACCTCTCGCTATGGTTGAAACAGTGATGTTATATCGCTCTATTTGCCTGAAAATGTAGAAGTTGGTTGTATCTCCTTCCATTGTATTGCTTAATGCAAAGATAAGTTCTTTCACATTGCCTTCCTCCACCTTTTTTATTAATGAGCTGATATTCAAATTTGAAGGACCTATCCCATCAATAGGAGAAATCTTCCCACCCAAAACGTGGTATTGACCAAAAAACTGCCCTGTATTTTCAATAGCCATCACATCACGAAAGTCTTCCACCACACAAATAATTCCTGTATCCCGACTGGGATTGCTACAAATTTCACAAATATCAACATCTGAAATATTATGACAATTATTGCAATATTGAATATTTGTACGTAAATTTAATATTGCATTTGCCAACCTAACAGATTGTTCTTCAGGTTGTTTTAACAAATGTAAAGCAAGACGCAATGCAGTTCGTTTCCCAATACCAGGCAATTGTGCAATTTCATAAACTGCATTTTCTAAAAGTTTTGACGAAAATTCCATTGTGCAAAGGTAAACAAAAGTTAAATTTTCTTTTCAACAGAATGTTCAAAAATCAAAAAGAAAGTCAAAATACATCCATAAACCATATTCAACATACACAAACACTAAGGTTATAAAGAAAATAAAATTTTAAAAATCAATGATTTAAATATTTTATTTAAAATAAGTCTAAATTAATTTTGTCAAATAAAAAAAGTTACATACCTTTGCCGTGTTGTTAGTAATATTGTTCGTCATCGCAAAGTGTATATTTTATACTCCATTTGCAATCCATTATGAAGATTACTTTTCGTGTTCATTTTGAAACAGTTGTTATTTTTCTTCATAACGAATTAGTTAGTTTTAAGCTAAAAAGCCCATTTTTCAGAATGGGCTTTTTCTTTTCGCATTGAATATAAGCGAAAAATCATCCCTGAATAGTTCTTGTTTCTTTTGTTTTTTTAATTAAATTTGCAGTTGATTAAAAATTGGAAGAAATGAAACTAAATATATTTATCTTACTGATTTTAATAAGTTTAACAGGATTTTCTCAAAACCAAGAAGGCTTTACAGGTTCAGGTTTAAAGACGAGGCAACATCCATTTCCTACTGAAAACTATACGGAATTGCCCAATCCGGTAGCTACCGATTTACAAAATTGGAATTCAGTGAAAGGCATCAACATTGGTTGGGGGTCAACAGATGTTCGTTATAAAAAGGAAGAACCCGCGAATAATTTGGAACAAACCAAACACCTAAGAGCTTGGAGGGGAGAACGTATTTCTGCTCAAATAGTCATCTCAAATGCGGACAAAGACACTGAAATATCCATAGAAATATCTGATTTAAAAAACAGCAGAAATAAAATTGGAAAGGAACATTTTGAATCTGCTTTTGTGCGTTATGTAATGACTGACCAGCTCAATAAAGATGGTAAAGGAGGTTGCGGATATCGCAAATCTGCCGATTTTGATTCTACTCTCGTTGCTGATGTCCTCGACCATCACATAAAAAAAATGGAGATTACAAAGCATTCATCTCGTGGAGTTTGGATAAAGTTACAAATTCCTCAAAACACTAAAAAAGGCAACTATAAAGGCTTTGTTACCATAAAAAATAAAACCAAAATTCTGAAAAAATTACCTATTGAAGTTCAGGTTTTGGAACGAACACTTCCTCAGCCAAAAGATTGGAAATATCATTTGGATTTGTGGCAGAATCCGTATGCAGTTGCTCGCTACTTCAACGTAACACCTTGGTCTGAAGCTCATTTTGAGTATTTAAAGAAAGAAATGAAACTTTATGCTGATGCAGGCGGAAAATCCATCACAGCTTCAATAATGTACGAACCTTGGGGTGGACAAACACAAGACGCTTTCAACTCTATGGTGATGTGGATAAGGAAGTTAGACGGTTCGTGGCATTTTGACTTTGCGATATTCGACAAATGGGTCGAATTTATGCATCAAATGGGAATAACCAAGCAAATCAACTGTTATTCAATGGTTCCTTGGAAATTATCTTTTCAATATTTCGACCAAGCTACCAATCAATTGCAAAGTATTAAAACACAACCGGGTGAGTCTCAATATGAGCAAATGTGGACGGCTATGCTTACCGCTTTTGCAAAACATCTGAAAGCAAAAGGTTGGTTTGAAAAAACCTTCATTTCAATGGACGAACGCCCTAAAGAAGTGATGTTAAAAACTTTGAAAATCATCAAAAATGCCGACCCTAACTTCAAAATATCCTTAGCAGGTGATTGGCATCAGGAATTGGAACCTGATCTGGACGACTATTGCGTTCCGCTACACACCAAATACGAGCCAAAAATTCTCGAAAAAAGAAAAAAACAAGGCAAAGTAACTACCTATTATACCTGTTGTACAGAGCCTTATCCAAATACTTTTACTTTCAGTAAACCTGCCGAAAGCGAGTGGCTGGCGTGGTACGCAGCAAAAGACAATTTGGACGGATATTTGCGTTGGGCACTCAACAGCTGGACGTTAGAACCTTTGTTGGACAGCCGTTTCAGGTCTTGGGCTGCTGGGGATACTTATCTAATCTACCCGATGGGAAGAAGTTCCATACGTCTTGAACGAATGCTGGAAGGCATCCAATTTTATGAAAAAGTAAACATTTTACGTGAAGAATTTCAGAAAAAACAAAATTCCGAAGAACTCAAAAAAATAGAAAAAGCCTTACAACTATTCGATGAAAAAACATTGCCTCAACATCCCGCATCGGAAGTTACAAAAAAAGCAAGAGAAATTATCAATTCATTATAAATCAATAAAATAACATAATATGAACAAATTAATTACAATGTTAGCTTTGTGCATATTTGGGTTTTCAAATGCACAACAAAAATCGGAAAACACTATCTATCAATTCGTTGTAAAAGATATATACGGAGATGATTTTGCCCTCTCACAATTGAAAGGAAAAAAAGTGATGATTGTAAATACGGCATCCAAATGTGGCTTAACTCCGCAATACGAAGGTTTGGAGGCTTTGTACAAAAAATATAAAGATAAAAACTTCATTATCATTGGGTTTCCTGCCAATAATTTCAAATCGCAAGAGCCGGGAAGCAATAACGAAATTGCCGAATTTTGCAAGATAAACTACGGCGTAAGTTTCCCAATGATGGAGAAAATTTCTGTAAAAGGAGAAGATACTCATCCGCTATATAAATTCCTGACTTCTAAGAAACTAAATGGAGTTGAGGATTCCGAAGTACAGTGGAATTTTCAAAAATACCTCATTGGCACAGACGGAAAATTAGAGAAAGTAATTGCCCCGAGAACTTCGCCACAAGACAAAGAAATTATCGATTGGATTGAGAAATAATATGAGTTTAAAATTAGATATTTTAGCATTTGGGGCGCATCCTGACGATGTGGAATTGGGCTGCTCGGGAACGGTAGCCAAAGAAGTCGCTTTGGGCAAAAAAGTAGGAATTATCGACCTGACACAAGGCGAATTAGGTACACGAGGCACTGCCGAAACCCGAAAAAAAGAAGCCGAAGAAGGAGCTAAAATCTTAGGTGTGGAAATTCGGGAAAACCTGAAATTTGCCGACGGATTTTTTGTCAATGACAGAACTCATCAATTGGAAATTATCAAAATGATTCGGAAGTATCGTCCTGATATTGTGCTTTGTAATGCCATTGACGACCGCCATATCGACCACGGAAAAGGAAGTAAATTAGTCAGTGATGCGTGTTTTCTGAGCGGGCTTCGGAAAATTGAAACCGAAATAAACGGAGTGCAACAACAAGCGTGGCGACCCAAAGTGGTTTATCATTACATACAATGGAAAAACATTGAACCTGATTTTGTGGTAGATATCTCGGAATTTATGGACAAAAAATTGGCTTCCGTTTTGGCATACAAAACCCAATTTTATGATGCAAACAGCAACGAACCCACCACCCCGATTTCCGATAAAAACTTTTTGGATAGTGTAACTTATCGAGCGAGAGACCTCGGGCGACTAATTGGCGTGGATTTTGCAGAAGGATTTACGGTAGAACGTGTGGCAGCTGTAAATTCGCTTTATGATTTGAAATAATTTTTTAAGAAAATCACCACAAAAACCTATTTTTCAGGAAAATAACTTAAATAAAATGAAATTAGTATTATTAACTATCGGAATTTTAGCCTTGTGTTTTGCGGGCATTGCCATTAAAATATGGGCTAAAAAAGGAGGAAAATTCGCAGGAACTTGTGCCAGCCAAAATCCGCATTTGAATAAAACGGGAGAACCTTGTGGCTTCTGCGGAAAAATGCCTGATGAGCAGGATTGTAAGAAATAAAATCGGGATATTTTGAGCAATCAGAACGTATTATCCGAAAAAATCAAGGACGCAAAAGAAGGGAACCAAAAAGCATTTAGCTACTTGCTTGATGTATTTTGGACAGATGTTTACAACTTTCAACAAAAACGCATCGGTGATGAAAATGATGTGGAAGACGTTGTTATCCAGACGTTTGCCAAAGCTTTCGACAAAATTGACACATACAGCGAAGAGTTTTCTTTCAAAACGTGGCTCATAGCCATTTCCAAAAACGTTCATATTGATATGATTAGGAGCCAACAGCGGAAATTTACACAATCCTCGTCTTCTGAGGAAAAAGAAGCTAAAACAATTGTAGATGAATCTCCTACTGCTGAGGATAGCCTAATTATGGAGCAAAATCTGAATCGGTTACTATTGTGTATCAAGCAATTAAAAGAACCTTATCGAACTGTGATACAGCTGAGATATTTACAAGAAAAATCTTATAAAGAAATTGCTGAAATTACCAATATGTCACACAGTAACGTGAAGGTAACTTTACTTAGGGCAAAGAAAACTCTTTCCGAAATATTGAAAAAACAATAAAAAATGAGCCAAAAATTTCAATAAAAAATTAAATTTTTGGCTTTTATTTTTCTTATCCCGCTACATTTTCTCTGTGAACATCAATAACTTCACTAATTTGATATTCATCGAATAAATCTAATAAAATATCTACACCTTCTTCCAATTTCAAATCCATTTCCTCTGCGTAAAGGGGTAAAATACAATAGAAATTGATTGTTGTGTCGTCTTTGGTTTGTAATTTCAGAAAATCTTGTGGAGCAGACAAATAAGGAGGCATCAGCAAAATACATCCAAAATTAGTGTTAGCAATAGGTTCAGCCTCAGGACCATTCGGTATCGTGTGCCCCTCTGCCATCCACGTTTTATATTGATGTGGAAAACGAGCAATCATTTTTAAAAAATAAATTGGCCAATAGCTATCGGCATCAAAACTATTTTCCTCTATTTTCCAGTCTTTTGGAAGATAAACCATTAATTCAGCGTGGCTAAATTCGTTCGGATTTTCTAATTCTTTAGGAAGATACATCGGGTAATCGCTCATTCCTGTTGTAAAAAGCACGTGATACGGACGTTCTTCAGTGGGCTTAATCCAATGTACATCAATATGCACGTATTCTGACATAATTTCGTGAAAAACACTTTCCGGCTCACCTATATATCTCTTAAAGTGCTCACAAATTTCATCCATATACACACAAGAGCGATCAGGAAATACAAAATTACTACTGTTTTCCTTACCATAACTATACACATTTGAACCTCCTTGCGACACGTAATCAGGCGTTGGAGAAAAAATATTGTTCATTATTTCATCAGCAGATTCACTCTGAAATGTCAAGGTTTTAATGTCTTTGTCATAAAAAAGCTCCTCATTTTCAAACTCTTCTATCAGATTTTCAAACCAACCTTTCAAGGAGTCATTCATTAGTTCAACAAATGAATGTTCCACATTTTCTGTATCCAATATAAATTCCACTACCTGTCCTTTCCTTCCTTTTTCATCTGGGTCAAGGTCTATGAAAACATAACTCACATCATCTGCTAAAAAAGGAATCCACTTTTGGTTAAAAAGCTGATTTTTAATCTTTTTATACCAGCCAAAATCCTTTGCTTCTTCTCTATCAAATTCAAATGATTGCCAATTTTTAATTGAAGAATTCAGTCTTTCAAGCCATTCATTTTGTGTCTTTTTTACTCTTTCAAGTGGAATAAAATACTGACTATTAAGAAAACTAACAGAACTTTCCTCCTTCATTTTTTGCCCATTGAAAGTTTTATAAAGTTCTTTAACTTCCTCTGGGAGTTTCACATCCATTTCTTGTTCAAAAGTTCTTATCTCAGCATCGGTTACTCCTTTGTTCAAACTTGCCATTATGGGAGTTGCTTCACGAAGAAGAGTATCCAAAAATTTCTGTAGAACTTTTTTCATATATTTGATTTAAAAAGATTTATAACTTTTTACCGCTTCCACGAAGGCTTTCGCATTTTCAACGGGAATATTTGGCAAAATTCCGTGTCCTAAATTCACCACGTATCGGTCTTTACCGAAATCGTCAATCATTTTGTGCACCATTTTTTTTATTTCCGATGGCGTAGAAAGCAATCGCGAAGGGTCAAAATTCCCTTGCAAAGTAATTTTCCCACCTGTTAACTCACGTGCTTTCTGTGGCGTACACGTCCAGTCCACCCCTAATGCCGAAGCCTTGGATTTTGCCATTTCAGGAAGTGCAAACCAACAGCCTTTCCCGAAAACAATTACTTTGGTAAGCGGTGCCAACGCTTCCACAATTTGATTACTATATTTCCAAGAAAATTCCTGATAATCAACTGGCGAAAGCACACCTCCCCAGCTATCGAAAATTTGCACTGCGTCCACGCCAGCCTTTACCTTTTCTTTCAGATACAAAATGGTGGTATCCGTAATTTTTTGTAGCAATTTATGTGCTGTTTGTGAATCTGTAAAACATAACTCCTTGGCAGTGTTGAAGTCACGTGAACCTTTTCCCTCTACGGCATAACAGAAAATCGTCCACGGAGAACCCGCAAACCCGATAAGTGGCACACGCCCTGCAAGCATCTGTTTGGTAAGTTTGATGCCTTCCATCACATATCCCAAAGTTTCGTGAATATCAGGAACTATCACATTTTCAACATCTTTGGCAGAACGAATGGGATTGGGAAGCCAAGGACCTACCCCTGATTTCATTTCTACTTCGATATTCATCGCTTGCGGAACTACCAAAATATCCGAAAACAGAATAGCAGCATCAGTTCCCACAATATCAATAGGTTGCACAGTAATTTCTGCGACTAATTCGGGCACTCGGCAACGCGTAAAGAAATCATATTTATCACGTAACGCCCTAAATTCAGGCAAATAACGCCCTGCCTGACGCATCATCCACACCGGCGGACGTTCCACCGTTTCGCCATTCAAAGCTCTTAAAAATAAATCGTTTTGTAACATTTGTTAGTGCTTAGTGATTAGCAATCAGTGGTTAGTAAAATACTAAATACTAACCACTAATCACTAACTGCTATGAATTAAATTCCGTTAATAATTGCGATAAAATCATCGGCTTTGAGTGACGCCCCTCCAATAAGTCCGCCATCAACGTCTGCTTTTGCAAAAATTTCTTTGGCGTTATCGGGTTTTACACTGCCTCCGTAAAGAATTGAAACACTGTCAGCTACTTCTTTTCCGTATTTGTCGGCAAGCGTTTTGCGGATAAAGGCGTGCATTTCCTGAGCTTGTTCGGGAGAAGCCGTTTCGCCTGTTCCGATTGCCCAAACGGGTTCGTACGCCAAAACGATATTTTTCCACACATCAGCAGGTAAGTGGAATAATCCGTTTTTAATTTGATTTTCAACGACTTTAAAATGATTGTTGGCTTTTCTGTCCGCTAACTCTTCTCCGATACAAAATACCATTCGGATATTGTGTTTCAAAGCCGTATCTGCTTTTTTAGCCAATGATTCATCAGTTTCATTAAAATAAGCACGACGCTCCGAATGTCCTAAAATTACCGTTTTTACTCCAACGCTTTTTAACATTTCAGCCGAAATTTCACCTGTATAAGCCCCGTTTTCAGCAAAGTGCATATTTTGAGCAATCACTTCAACTGCACTTCCTTTGGCAGCTTCCACAGTCGGAATCAAATTCACAAAAGTAGGTGCGACCATTACTTCTGCTTCTGTTTTAGGTAATTTTTTTAACAAATCGGCAATCAATTCTGTTGATTTTTTCAGGTCATTGTTCATTTTCCAATTTCCTGCTACAATTTTTTTTCTCATATTAATCAATTATTTATGTTTTTGACTTTATCTTTTGAGCAGCTACAAAGATACATTTTTTTTGCAAAAGCTAAATGCAAAAAAATCAAAATATTTTTTTACTTTCTTTAACAATACATAAACAATTAAATATCAATACAAAACACAGATAATGTTACATTTATAACTAAAAAAATTAGAATGGAATTGAAAAAATTAGTATTATTGACCGTTTAAATCGTTAATATAAACTAAAATGAAAAACAGACTTTGTTTTACCTTGCTATTTTTATTTATCTCTTCGTTGTCTTTAATCGCTCAAAACAAACCCATTACATTGGAAGACATTTGGGTAAAGGGTGTGCTTTATCCGCAGCGGATGACTCACCTTTCAGCAATGAAGAATACAAACCAATATACAGTACTTAATTACGACCGACAATCAAATTCACAACAGATTGATTTATATGATTTCACAACGCTTGAAAAAGTAAAAACATTATTTGACAGTTCAACTCAACGGGAAGTTTTAACAAATATTGATAGGTACTCTTTCAGTCCTGATGAAAAATTGCTACTCATTGCTTCAAAATCCGAACAAATTTACCGACGTTCGTTTGTGGCTTCATATTATCTTTACAATTTGGAAACAAAAAAAGGAATCTTTATCAGTGAGCATAAAATCCAAGAACCAACCTTTTCACCCGACGGAAATAAAATCGCTTACGCTTATGAAAACAATTTATACATATATAATATAACCACCAATAAAACCACTCAAATTACTTTCGATGGAGAGAACAATAAAATCATCAACGGAATAACCGATTGGGTTTATGAAGAAGAATTCAGTTTTGTGAAAGCATTTGATTGGAATGCTGACGGAACAAAATTAGCCTATATTCGATTTGATGAAAGCCAAGTTCCAGAGTTTTCAATGGACATTTATGGAAAAGGACTTTACCCTACACAACAAGTCTTCAAATATCCAAAAGCAGGAGAACATAATTCAAAAGTTTCGGTACACATTTACGATACTTCATCTAAAAAAACATTTAATACACCCATTGCAACAGGTTTAAATTACTCCAGTAAACAAAATTCACTGAACGCAAAAGATGATTTATATTATTACATACCTCGTCTCCGATGGACAAATGATAAAAATACACTCAGTGTACAAACTCTCAACAGACATCAAAATAATTTTAACCTAAATTTCATAAACTCACAAACGAATCAAGTATATTCAGTACTAAATGAACAAAACAACACCTATATAGACATTCCAGATAACCTTATTTTCTTAACCGACAATAGTTTTTTAATTACTTCAGAAAAAGATGGGTTCAATCATATCTATCATTATGATAAAAATGGAAAATTAAAAAAACAAATCACAAAAGGCAATTGGGAAGTAACTAAATGTTATGGATACGACCCAAAAAGTGGAAATATTTTCTATCAATCTACTGAAAACGGCTCAATAAACAGAGGAATTTATAGTATTTCACTTAGCGGAAAAAATAAAAAACAACTTTCTACTAATGAAGGAACTAACAATGCTACATTCAGTCCTGATTTTTCATTGTATATTAATCAATTTTCAAGTGTAACTAAGCCGACACACTACACACTTAACAACAGTAAAGACGGGAAAAAAGTAAAAGACATCTTAGATAATTCAAAATACAGTGAAAATATTTCTCAATATCGTTTAGCTAAAAAAGAATTCTTTGAATTAAATACACCTAATGGAAAATTAAATGCTTACATCATCAAGCCAAAGGATTTCGACCCAAATAAGCAATATCCGTTATTAATGTATCAATATTCAGGACCAGGTTCACAAGAAGTTAACAACAAATGGTTTGACAGTAATGATTTTTGGCACTCTCTTCTGACGCAACAAGGGTATTTGGTTGCCTGTGTAGATGGTCGTGGAACGGGTTATAAAGGCAGTAACTTCAAGAAATGCACTTACAAAGAACTTGGAAAATACGAAGTAGAAGACCAAATATTTGCAGCTCGTTTTTTTGCAGAACAACCCTATATTGATAAAAATCGCATCGGGATTTGGGGTTGGAGCTTCGGAGGATTTATGTCCTCTAACTGTTTGTTTCAAGCCGGAGACCTATTTAAAACAGCCATTGCAGTTGCTCCGGTAACTTCGTGGCGATTCTATGACACCATTTATACGGAACGATTTATGCAAACTCCACAAGAAAACCCGTCGGGGTATGACAATAACTCGCCCATTACACACGCTAAAAAACTGAAAGGAAACTATTTACTCATTCACGGAACAGCTGATGACAATGTACACGTACAAAATGCAATGGTACTAATCAATCAACTCGTTCAGCTTAATAAGAATTTTGATTGGTTAATATATCCGGATAAAGACCATAGTATTTACGGTGGATATACACGCTTACAACTTTATCAAAAGATGACAGAATATTTATTGCAAAAATTATAGAATTTTAAAATGAGTTTAAATAATTGAATAACATCCCCCTAACCCCCTTAAAAGGGGGAACTCAGGAAGTGTAATCATAACGAACTCCCCCTTTGAAGGGGGCAGGGAGATGTAAAAAATATCACAAAAAGTATATGCAACACACTCCCACAAGGAAAAACTATTATAAAAACATAATGAAATAATAAAAAGAACGAAACATCTCCCTACCCCCTTAAAAGGGGGAACTCAGAAAGTGTAATCATAACGCACTCCCCCCTTGAAGGGGGTAGGGGGATGTAAAAAATATCACAAAAAGTATATGCAACACACTTCTACAAGGAAAAACTATTATAAAAACACAATGAAATAATAAAAAAAACAAGACATCCCCCTAACCCCCTTGAAAGGGGGAACTCAGGAAGTGTAATCATAATGCACTCCCCCTTTGAAAGAAGCAGAGGGATGTAAAAAATATCACAAAAAGTATATGTAACACAATTCTACAAGGTAAAACTATTATAAAAACATAATGAAATAATAAAAATAATGTTATATCCTTATATATATAAAAAAATAAATAATAAAAAAGCAATATATTATGTTTGAAATCACTAAAAAAGAAGATATTATCATTCCATTTGAAAAAATCGGAGATGAAAATTGGGAGAAGAACACACGTTTTATTCTCACCGCCGACGGAGACGAACTTCCTGAAGTAGTTACCGAAGAAGAAATCCAAGATATTGAAAAGTATTTAGGAGCAAAACTTCCTGACAGCTTAAAACTTTTTTACAAAACATTCGGAGTAGCTGATATTGGAGAAGAACTTATTGATTTAGATAGTATATGCTATTTAACCGAGTTTTTGGGAGAAGACAATGAATACATTTCTGAATTTTCCGAAGAAGACAATGAAGCTCTTCCTTACTTAGTATGGTTCGGTGATTATTTAGGTAATGGAAATAAGTTCTGTTTCCATACAAAAACGCACGAAATTTATTATTTCGACCACGACACGTATCCTTATTTAGTTAAATTGTTTGACGATTTCAGTGATTACTTAAAAGGATGCTTAATTTTCAAACAGCTGGACTATGTTTCCGATGAAAAATGGGCAAAATTTGAAGAAGTTTTAGAAGAAGTCGTATCAGAATTTATCAGCGAAGAAGTTATTGAAAAGTGGAGATATTAATGCTTTTCAATGTTTTAAGAAATTAAAAACAAAAAAACATTTATTCTTTTTAACATACAATAAAAATTTTTTACGTACCTTTGGGAAAAATTTCAAGAACATATCAAATTATACAATCAAAATCATAACACTATATTTTCAGAAATAAAATATTAAAACGAATTAAACACACTTAATGCAACAATATTATTTTATCAGAATATATCAAATATACCCAGTAGAACAAAATCATTAAGAGAAAATAAATTAAATACACTCAATGCAATAAATTTATTCTATAACAATAAATAAAAACAGCAAAAGAAATAAATACATTTTAAAAAAATAAACCAAATACACCGAGTGAAATTAAGAAAACAATAAATAATATGCTAAATTCACTCAATGCAATAAAAACAAAAATACATAAATAAGCAAACAAATTTTGATAAATAGATAGATAATAACTAAAACAATTACAAAATGAAAGTAAATTATAGAAAATTATCGACAAAAGACTTGGCAGCTCTTACACAACGAGTAATTGAAGCTGTAAAGCAATCAGACATTAATGAAGCGAAAACACATTTGTTTATGAACAAATTAGAAGTTTCATATCAAAAGTATTACGCTGTAATATCAAAGAAAACCTTCAGCGGAAAAGGAAAAACCGTAGCCCAAGCCAATAAAGAGCGTGATAAGGCTTTTTCAGATATGAAGATATTTCTTTCAGGTTACACGCGTGTTTCTTCTGCTCCTAACATTGATGACGCTATTGCTCTTTACAATCAATTTAAAATACACGGGCTTAAGCAAGACCAGCTTTCGTATGCAGAACAAACCGTTCAGTTAGGAAAGCTCATCGAGGCACTTTCATCTGAAGAGAATCAAAATCACTTAAAAAATTTATCGCTTGAAGTTGCTTTTGAGAATTTAAAAACAAAGCACGAAGAGTTTAAAACGCATTACAGCGAACAAGCTCAAGCCAATGCCGAACTTCGTGAAACTACTTCAGCAACTAAGCAACGTAAGGAATTGGAAAGAGATTTACGTCGTTTTTTAAGTCTTGTTACACTGATGTTTGATGCCGATGAGTGGATTTCATTATACAACAACTTAAATGAATTCGTAAAAGCTGCCAAAGGATAAAAATCATTCGTGATTATTTGAAAAAATATATCATTTACTATTAAAAAATTGTAGGATTTAAAGCCAAATAGTTTAAAATTTCTTTGAAATGCAATTGAATTATGTTTGCCGATACATTAAAAACTATATCTGATTTGATAGTTAAAAGCAATGGAACTCTAATTCCATATGGGAAAGAAAAATATGGATTCAAACGCAGATATTCCGTTAGTGAACAAGAAATTTATACATTTGAAAATACATATAATATTAAAGTTCCAAAAGCATATAAGGAATTTTTGCTTACAGTCGGTTCGTGTTCATTATTCATAATGGAAAAAACCGGTAACGGATATGATTTTCTTGCACCGAATGAAGTTCACGATTGGTCAAACACAGTATTTACAGGTACGGATTGTGATTTATTTCCTGAAATATTATTAACTGTATCTATTCCTGCATTGGGTCATCAAGCCGGCTTTTTAACCACAAAAGATAGTGAGAATTTTGGTGAATTTTATCCTGACATTCCGCCTGAATACTGGATAGAGGACACTGATTTTTATAACTTTGAAGAATGGCTTGAAAATTTATTGCAAGAAAGACTATCTTTCTGAAAGTAAGTGAATATATTTTAGCATAATAACTTAATAATAACAAGATTTTAAAAACAAATTGACTTTTATTTCTTTTTCAACTTATCGAATTGAAAGAAATATAGAATTAAGTAAAAGAAAAATTGGATACATTTAATTCAAAATAAATTTAATATACTATGACTAATAACAGAAAACACCCTCGGGGATTATTTTATTTATTTTTCACAGAAATGTGGGAACGATTCGGGTATTACTTAATGCTCGGAATTTTCGTTTTATATATGATTGACCCTAAAAATACAGGAGGACTTGCTATTGATGACAAAAACGCATATGATATATTCGGAACGTTCATTGCACTTACGTATCTTACGCCCTTTTTAGGTGGATTTTTAGCTGACAGAATGTTAGGGTACGTCAAAGCTATTTACATCGGGGGAACATTAATGGGATTGGGATATATAGGATTAGGACTCTTTCAAGACCTTGCAATGTTTTATACCTCAATGGGATTAATCATCATAGGAAATGGGTTTTTCAAACCCAGTATTTCTACCCTTTTAGGAAATCTTTATTCCGAAGAGCCTTATCAAGAAAACAAAGATGCAGGATACAATATATTCTATATGGGAATTAATATTGGTGCATTTATTTGTAATATCATTGCTGCCTTTATGCGTAACAAATTCGGGTGGAGTGAAGCATTCATAACTGCAGGTATCGGAATGTTCTTAGGATTAATTATCTTTACCTTAGGAAGAAAACACATCATTCACGCAAATGTTTTAAAACCCGTACAGCAAGGAGATACAACCATAACTTCAGTACTTATGAAGGTATTTTTACCGGCTATTATAACGGGTGCGATAGGTTGGGCAATTCCGGGTAACATCTTAGGAAGTGACAGTACAGATGCGTTCATTTTTGCTTGCATTCCGGTTGTATTCTTTTACTTTTCGCTCTATGCACGTGCCTCACAAAGCGACAAAAAGCCTATCGGTGCATTATTAGCAATCTTCGCTGTAAGTTTGATGTTTTGGGCTGTTTTCAAACAAAACGGAACCGTACTTACTACGTGGGCGAAGTATTATACTGACCGCAGTGTGCCGGCTTCTATAGAAAAGCCAATGGAAAGCATTTACCTTGTAGAAGTTAAAGATTTTCAAGATAAGGAAACGACTATGTACGATTCGGAATATAGAATCGTTAAAGATGAAAACGATAAGCCTAAGAAAGAAATAGGAAAGGACATCTATTTCCGAAATCTTCCTGAGAAACAAAAAGCTGAATTGGCAACGAATCCTAATCAGAAAGTGTTTTTATATAATCCGGAGTTATTTCAATCCATTAATCCGTTTTGGGTAATTGTTTTGACACCTGTGGTAGTGGGTCTGTTTATGTTTTTACGTAAACGAGGCAAAGAACCGACTACTCCTGCCAAAATTGTATTAGGAATGTTCATTTCTGCCTTAAGTTGCCTTGTGATGGTAGGTGCTATGTATGCCTCTGAAAACGGAATGGTAAAAGCTTCAGCATTATGGCTGGTTGCTGCTTATGGTATCATTACGTTAGGAGAACTTTGCTTGTCGCCTATGGGGCTTTCATTAGTGTCAAAGCTTTCACCGCCTCGTATTACAGCTCTTATGATGGGAGGATTTTTCTTATCGACCGCCATTGGAAATAAACTATCGGGTGTACTTGCCAGAATGTGGTACGGATATGAACACAAATCCACGTTCTT
This sequence comes from Capnocytophaga felis, assembly GCF_009684755.1. Lineage (GTDB taxonomy): Bacteria > Bacteroidota > Bacteroidia > Flavobacteriales > Flavobacteriaceae > Capnocytophaga > Capnocytophaga felis. The sequence continues at coordinate 198,303 of NZ_BLBC01000007.1, read as the reverse complement.
TTGGGTAAACTTCGGTCTGTTATTAGTAGCGACCATCATAGGTCTTTCCATTTTGAAATCACTCAATCGGGCTTTGAAAGAAAAAGGAGTAAAATAAAGAATAATAGCATAAATTATTGTGTGATTTTTTTACATTTATCTTATAAATACAATAATACACTAAAGAATTAATTTAATAATATATATACTATGTTAAATCCAGATTACAAATTGATGTTAATAGCGTGGCTTGGCGTTGCGCTTTGGGTAGGGTTTGTGATTTTCTCCAATAGGAAAATCCACCCCAAAGCCCTTTTTACCCTTTTTATGGTGGAGCTATGGGAACGCTTCAGCTACTATGGTATGCGGGCACTTCTTATCCTTTATATGACTGCGAACTTAATTGATGGCGGGTTCCAGTTTGACGATGCAAAGGCTTTCGGAATTTACGGAGCTTATGGTGCATTAGTTTATTTAACGCCAATAATTGGCGGATACTTCGCCGATAAACTTATCGGTTTCCGCAAAGCAATTGCCTTCGGTGCGATACTGATGGCAGCGGGTCAGTTTACGTTATTTGCTAACAATCAAACTACTTTCTTCATCGGATTGGCGTTACTTGTGGTAGGAAATGGTTTTTTCAAACCGAATATCTCTTCAATGATTGGTCGTTTTTATGCCGATGGCGATAAAAGACGTGATGGGGCGTTCACTTTATTTTATATGGGAATCAATATGGGTGCATTCTTAGCTCCTTTAACTTGTGGTGCCATCGGGGAGAATGAAGGTTGGCAATACGGCTTCTTAACCGCCGGTATCGGAATGCTTTTAGGGTTTTTAATATTCTTTTTCGCCGGACGAACAAGTGTATTTCAGCACGTAGGATTAGCCCCTGATGAAAAGCCAGCTAAAAATATAGTTAGTTTTATTCCCAACAGCATACTTCCGTATGTAGCAGCCGCTGTTATGATAGGTCTTTCACTGTTACTTATTCAACACGAAACCGTAGTAGATTATATGCTCGGCGGTTTGGCTGTTATCATCATCGGATACTTGTTATTTCAAGCAAGTAAAATGGAATTGGTGGCAAAACAACGTATTTGGGTAGTGGTGTTATTATTAATGTTCACTACGATATTCTGGACATTCTTTGAGTTGGCAGGTTCAGCATTAAACCTATTTACTGCACGCAACGTGGATAAAACTTTATTCGGATTTGAAATGAAAACTACTTATTTTCAATCATTTAATCCGCTTTACATTATGCTTTTCGCTCCTGTTTTTTCTTGGATATGGATAAAACTCTCTAACTTGAATAAAGAACCGGCTGCTCCATACAAATTCGGAACAGGTTTGCTATTGCTTGGACTTGGTTTCTTGACGCTTAAATTCGGTGGTAGCTACGCGAAATTAGGAATGGTGCCTGCTATATTTATGGCTCTTTTGTACTTATTACATACTCTTGGGGAATTAGCTCTTTCACCCGTAGGTTTATCATTAGTAACGAAACTTTCACCAAAACATATGGTAGCTTTTATGATGGGTGTTTGGTTTTTATCTTCTTCCATCGCACATCAAGGAGGAAAACACATTGCTAAACTCACTACCGTAAATGAAAAGTCTATTGTGGAGAGTTCGGCTTTTCAAAACGCTGAGATTGACAAAGATATTAAGGCAGTTTTGTCTGAAAAGCAATTTAAAGATCAATTGGCGAAATCATCTGTGGAATCAATCTTAGTTTCAGATGCTTTCATTGAACGACTAAACGGATTAAATCCGCAGCAACAATATGCCAAATCGGTAGTAACCATTAAAGAAACTTTGGATGATGCTGAAAATTACAGCGGAATGAAGCGAGAAAAAATTCTCAAATCGGCAAAACAATCATTCCTTTCCTTCAAAGGAAGTGAAGTAAATACAGAAGTAGCCACCTCTGATGATTATGAAAAATTAGTTGACAATTCAGCAGGTATTTCAGTAACTAACGTTATCAAAGGAGAATCACTTAACAAAGGGCTTTCTGTATTCACAATGTTAGGCTTTATTGCTATCGGTTGTGGTGTAGTTTTATTCCTGATGGGACCATTCATTACCCGTTGGATGCACGGAGTGAAATAATAAATCACAGAAAAATTATTATAAAAACAGGCGGCTAAAAGCTGTCTGTTTTTTTATTGTTTACCCTACCTACCAAACCTAAAATTGATTGGAATTTGTAGTAATCAAAAAGAAATTCATTTTAATTATTTAATAATTTTTGATAATGTCAATTTGAATAACAGATATTTTTAAGTTTGTTTCTATTCTGGTTTGAAAAAATTATTGAAGTAGTGAATGACACAAAAAAAAGAAACATCTTTCAATGAAAGATGTTTCTTTTTAAATATATTTTAGAGAAGTTTATTTAAATACAACTCTGAATCCAAGATTATGACGGATTCCGTTAGGTGCACGATTACTTCTGTTTGTAGAACGGTTAGTGTTTGGAGTACAGAATGCACTAGCTCCACGTCTTACGCGATTGTTACCTCTGGTTGCTCCTGTTGGGTCAGTTTGTGGTGCTGTTGAATAAGGTCCATACAAATCAGCTGTCCATTCCCAAGCATTTCCGCTCATATCATAAATTCCCAATTCGTTTGGTTTTTTAGTTCCTACCTCGTGAAGTCTTCCTCCCGAGTTACCTACGTACCAAGCTACCTCATTGATATCGTTACTTCCACTCCAAGTATATCCTTTACTTTTGTTTCCTCCACGAGCTGCATATTCCCATTGTGCTTCTGTAGGAAGACTTCCACCAACCCACTCTGCGTACGCTTTTGCTCCGTGCCAAGTCACAAATATCACAGGATAATTTTCTCTACCAGCTCTAGCTTTAAAACCATTTCCTTCTTTAACAATATCTTTTCCTTGGTACCATATTGCTCCATTCTCTCTTTGATTTCCTTTAGCTGTCAAAAATTTAGCATATTGAGCATTTGTAATCTCGTATTTACTTATTTTGAAACTGCTTAAAGTTACAGTATGCAAAATTTCATCTCCATCTCCTCTCGAAGGTGTTCCCATCTGGAAAGTTCCTCCCTCTACGATTGCTAATTCTCCTACTACATCGCCTGTTTTGGGAGTTGATGGAGCAACCGGAGCTGGTGCTACTACCTTAACATTCAAAACAGTAGGATTATCTACACCATTGGAAACTGTTATATTTGTGCTTCCTGCCTTAATACCTTTAACAATTAACACATTTCCTGAAATATTTGCTGTTGCCACTCCAGCATTTCCAGAAACTGCAACATAATTACCACTTCCTGTGCTAATTACCACATTTCTTGAAACACCAACTTTAATTTCAGTAGTGGTATGAGCCAATTTTATGTTTTGTTTAGCAGATACAGTTACATTTATAACCGCTACTTTACCTGAAATCTTATCCTTAACAGTAACTTTGGCTGACCCAATTGCCTTACCTGTAATAACTACTTTATTGCCATTGATAGAAGCTGAAGCAACTGCAATGCTATTTGATGTTACTTCATAGCTACCACTACCTGTCAAAATATTTATGTTTGTAGTTTCTGTTGCTCTTAATGTAGTAGATAAAGAAGATAAAGTAATGTTTGCTACGGTTACTACTACTCTTACTTCGGCAACTTTTCCTGTTTTGGTATCTTTTACAGAAACTTGAGTTGTTCCTTGAGATACTCCTCTAATAATCAATTTTCCTTCAGAAATAGATGCTGTTGCTACATTTGAGTTAGCCGAAGAAACTGTGTACTCTCCGCTACCAGAATTAACTACAACTTCTTGATTTTCTTTACCTCTCTCTAAGGTTACTTCTCTTTTCGAAAGAGATACATCTGCAATAACTACAATTTTTACATCAGAAGCTTTTCCTGTTATTGCGTCTGTAACGCTTATTGTAGCACTTCCTGCTTTTCCTGATTTAATTGTAATCTTATCTCCGGACAATGTTGCTTTTGCTATTGCTTCGTCACTGCTCTTTATAACATATTGACCGCTTCCCACAACAGAAATAACTCCTGAATCGTTTGCTTTGATAACTAACTCGGATTTATTCAAAGATAACTTTTCTACAACAGAAATTTTAACTTGAACTGTTTTGTTTGATTCTTTATCTTTAACAGTCAGTGTTGTTGAACCGATAGTCCCTGCTGCCACTGTTATTTTTGAACCAGAAACACTAGCTTTTGCTGTATTTGTATTTGCTACACTTAACTCATAAGCTCCATTTCCTGTTCTGATGTTCACAATCGCAGACTCTCTTGGAGCTACATTAATCTCTACTTTGTCAAGGGAAAGATTTTCTAAAGCTTTAAGTACGGTTACTTTTACTGATGATTTTTGTCCGGTAACCTTGTCTTGTACAGTAACTGTTGTTTCTCCTTTACTAACACCTCTTAATGTCACCACAGACTCCGATTTTGATGCTTTCACCACACTCTCTTGGGCACTTGTAACATCATACTCTCCACTACCTGAGGTAACTTCAAAAGTTGCCATCTCCCCTGCTCTAAGTGAATTCTTCTCTGAACTCAACTTAAGATCATCATACTCTACTTCTTTCACGCAATTCGTTGCTGTGGCTAATGCAAAAAAAGCAGCCACGTAAGTAACAATTTTTCTCATGCTAAAAATTAATGAATTTAATTAAATGATTATATTTTTTCTCAATTCGGGGGCAAAATTAAATCATTAAATTTATTCTGCAAACAAAAACGGAAAAACTTAACATTAAATTTAAATAAAAATTTCTTTTAAAAGACTAAAACAAAGGTAATTACGCACAGTCAAAGAATGACATTTTCGCAACTTTTTCACACTTAAAATAAATATTTTTCAACAAACAAAAACACACTCAAAAAATTTGAAAGCACTTTGGCTTTCATTTTATAAATTTTAAAATGAAAATTTGGATTATGTATTACATTATAACATTAACTTTTTTGAGAACTCTGTTTTAGTTTTTGTTTAACAGAAAAAATAACTATCTTTGTCGAGTTGAACCAAGTAATTTCAAATTTATGAAAATAAAATCTATTCTAACTTATCTGGCAGGAATTTTTTTTATTGTTTCCTGTCAAACCAAAAAAGAAACTTCAAAAGCTGATTTTCAAATCATTCCGATGCCCAAACAAATTAGTAATGAAAAAGAAGGGCATTTTGCGTTAAACTCTTCAACAAAAATTGTTTATCCAGAAGGGAATGAAATTTTGAAAAAAAATGCAATATTTCTCTCTGAATACATTGAAAAACAATCAGGAATAGTCCTCAATCCTACTTCTGGAACTGAAAATACGGAAAACACCATTCAGCTAAAAACAGGACTTCTGTCTGAAAACAAAGAAGCTTATCAACTAACTGTAAATGAAAAAGGTATTACTATTGAAGGAGCAGATGAAGCAGGAGTTTTTTACGGAATTCAAACTCTCAGAAAATCAATACCTGTAAAAAAAGTTCAAGAAATTGAAATTGGTTTTGTTTCAATTTCAGATGCTCCCCGCTTTGGGTATCGTGGAGCTCATTTGGACGTGGCTCGTCATTTCTTTCCTGTAGATTCCATCAAAATTTTTGTAGATATGTTGGCTTTGCACAATATGAATACTTTCCATTGGCACTTAACGGACGACCAAGGATGGCGTGTGGAAAGCAAAAAATATCCCGAGCTAACACAAATTGGTTCAAAACGTAAAGAAACCGTAATCGGCAGAAATTCGGGAGAATACGACGGGAAACCCTACGAAGGTTTCTACACTCAAGACGAGCTTAAAGAAATCGTAGCCTACGCAAAAGAGCGACACATTACGGTAATTCCCGAAATTGATTTGCCCGGACATATGCAAGCCGTTTTGGCAACTTATCCCGAATTGGGCTGTACCGGAGGTCCGTACGAGGTTTGGACACAATGGGGTGTTTCCGATGATGTACTTTGTGCTGGAAATCAGAAAGTTTACAGATTCATTGAAGATATTTTGAATGAAGTTGCCGATATTTTCCCTTCAGAATATATGCATATCGGTGGCGATGAAAGCCCGAAAGTTCGTTGGGAAAAATGTCCTAAATGTCAGCTAAAAATCAAAGAATTAGGCATCAAAAAAGATGATAAACATACGGCTGAGGAATATCTGCAAAGCCACGTAATCTCGTTTGCCGAACGAGTTCTTGCCAAAAGAGGACGAAAAATCATCGGTTGGGACGAAATTTTAGAGGGCGGAATTGCTCCGAATGCCACAGTAATGTCGTGGAGAGGAATCGAAGGTGGAACTTTCGCTGCACAAACCGGACACGATGCCATTATGACGCCAATGTCTTTCGTTTATTTCGACTATTACCAATCACAAGACGCCGAAAATGAGCCTCTTGCCATCGGAGGATACACTCCCGTTGAACGCGTTTACAGCTTCGAACCCATTCCCGACGGATTAACTCCAGAACAGCAAAAACGCATTTTGGGAGCACAAGCCAATATCTGGACAGAGTACATCAAAACCTTCAAACACGTTCAGTATATGGCACTTCCCCGATTTGCCGCCCTTGCCGAAGTACAATGGACACAACCTGAAAAGAAAAACTATCCCGATTTCTTACAACGTGTAGTTCCTCTGATTAAAATTTACGAATTGTACGGATACAATTACGCTACACATATCTTTGATTTAAAAGCAGATATTTCCGCTTTAGAAAAAGAAGGTGCCATTGAGGTAGCTTTCGCAACGGTGGACAATGCTCCTGTTTATTACACTTTAGACGGAAGTGAGCCTACGGAAAAATCAGAAAAATATACGCAACCTATCAAAATCAGAAAAGATACGCAATTGCGTGCCATCGGAATTCGCGAAAACGGAAATACACGTATCTTTGCAGAGAATTTCAAATTCAACAAAGCTACTGCCAGAGCCATTGATATGAAAACCGAGATTTATTCTTCCTATAAATTCGGCGGAGCTTCCACTTTAGTGGACGGATGCGTGGGTAACCATAATTTCAAAACAGGACGTTGGATTGCTTTTTCAGGAAACGATTTGGAAGCAGTGATTGATTTGGTAGATGCCTCTGAAATTTCAAAAGTAGGTTTCAATACAAACGTTATCACAGGCGATTGGATTTACGATGCTCGCAGTTTTTCGGTAGCTGTATCCGACGATGGGAAGAATTTTCAGGAAGTAGCTTCTGAAACCTATCCGCAGGAAACAGAAGGACATAAAAGCGAAATCCGTACGCATTCTTTATCGTTCAACCCAACAAAAGCACGTTATGTAAAAATAAAAATCGCTTCGGAACGCAGCATTCCAAATTGGCATACGCAAGCCAAAGGCAAATTAGGCTTTTTGTTTGTTGATGAAATAACTATTGAATAATTTAGAATTTTAACTTTTTACCTTAATTATTAATTTCAAATCACACAGATTTTTCAAAAATATTCAAACAAAATCTGTGTGATATTTCTGATTTAAAACTTGATGATTCTATGAAAGCACTCATTATTGTTGATGTACAAAACGACTTTATGCCAACAGGAGCATTACCTGTAGCTGAGGGCGATAAAATCATACCCTTTATAAATAAAGAAATGCATTCCGGTTACGATTTTGTTGTAGCAACTCAGGACTGGCATCCGCAAAATCACCAGAGTTTCGCTTCTAACCACAAAGGAAAAAATACTTTTGAAATGATTGAATTACACGGAATTAATCAGATTCTGTGGCCTAATCACTGCGTGCAGGGTACTTTCGGGGCTGACTTGCATAAAGATTTAGACAAATGTCCTATCTCTGCGATTTTCCGCAAAGGAATGAATCCTGAGGTTGATAGTTATAGTGCCTTTTTTGACAATAACAAACTCAATAGCACGGGACTTCACGGATTCTTAAAAGACAAAAATGTTACAGAGCTGACTTTCTGTGGATTAGCAGGAGATTTTTGCGTAGCGTACAGTGTAAATGACGCTCTTTCTTTAGGTTATAAAGTTCGTTTGCTGAAAGAAGGTATTCGTTCCATCAGCCCTATGGAATATGAAAGATACGTTTCTGAATGGGGAATTGAGCAATTGTAAAACCTTTCAAAATATGAGATTCTTTTTAACTTTTCTCTTCTTTGCATCTTTTCTTGTTTCTTGCGAAACCATCTTCTTCTCTCCGAAAGAAGGATTTGTAACGCGTTTTGAAACCTCAAACGGAACAGAAAGTGCTACTTATGAAGAAGTTATAGATTTTTATAAAAACTTATCAAGAGAATATAGTTCCGTCAGCCTGAAAACGATGGGGCAAACAGATAGCGGTTTGCCTTTACACATTGTTACGTATAGTTCCGATGCTGAGTTCAATTTTGCAAAACTCCAGAAAGAAAAAACGATTGTTTTAATAAATAACGGCATTCATCCCGGGGAAACCGACGGTATTGATGCTACGATGCTTCTATTCAGAAACTTAGCCGAAAAACAAATACAAGTACCTGATAATGTAGTTATTGTAGCTATTCCTGTGTATAACATTGGTGGAGCTTTAAATCGGAATTCAACTTCACGTGTAAACCAAAACGGACCTAAGGAATATGGTTTCAGAGGAAATGCCAAAAATCTTGATTTAAACCGTGATTTTATCAAAAATGATTCTGAAAATGCCTTTTCGTTTGCTAAAATATTTCATCTGGTTCAGCCTGACATTTTTATAGATAATCACGTTACAAATGGTGCTGATTATCAGCACATCTTAACGTATGGAATCTCCCAACCTGATAAATCTGGTTCATTTGTAGGAACTTATATGCGTGATACGTTAATTCCTCGTTTGTCAGATTTGTTAATAAAACAACAGAATGAATTTAAAAATGATTCTCTACCAAAACCTTTCTGGCATTTGATTCCGTATGTGAATGTTTGGAATAAACCTCCTGATGCAGAAGGATATAGCAGTGGTATTGATTCGCCTCGTTATTCCACAGGGTATGTGAATTTGTGGAATTGTATGGGAATTTTGATTGAAACTCATATGCTGAAACCTTACAAACAACGAGTGGAAGCCAATTATGAGATGATGAAAAGTCTTTTAGATATTTTAAATTCTGATTCTAAAAACATTAAACATTTAAGAATCAAACAATTTGAAGAGGATTTAGCTAAAATTGATTTTCCAATTCGGTGGAAGTTGGACAGCACAAAAGTTTCAAAAATTTCATTCCACGGATACAAAGCTGATACTTTGATTAGTGAAGTTACAGGCTTGCCAAGATTAAAATATAATAAAGAAAAACCTTTCATTAAAGAAATTCCGTATTACGAACATTTTATTGCAGAAAAAAGTGTAGAAACGCCCAAAGCATATATAATTCCGAAAGCTTGGAACAATGTAATAGAAAGACTGAAAATCAACAAGGTAGAAATAAAAGAAATTCAAAAAGATTCTTTGATGTACATTGATTACTACCGAATTGAAAATTATAGCACGGTTGAAAAACCTTTTGAAGGACACTACTTACATTTCAATACAGAAGTTTCAAAACACAAGGATAGCATTCAAATAAAAAAGGGTGATTGGATTGTGAAAGTAAATCAACCTGCAAAAAGATATTTGATAGAAACTCTTGAACCTGAATCTGTTGATTCTTTTTTTAATTGGAATTTCTTCGATGCTATTTTGCAACAAAAAGAACATTTCTCTCCATACGTTTTTGAGGAAATTGCCTTAGAATTTTTAAATAACAATCCGCATTTAAAAGATTCTCTGGAGATTATGAAAAAGAAAAATAAACTTTTTGCCAATGATAGTTATGAACAACTAAACTGGATTTATAGGCAAACACCTCATTACGAGAAGTCACATTTACGATATCCCATTTACATTTTAGAATAAGAATTTTTGAGATTTTGGAAAAATTCCAAAATCTCAAAAAATTTAAAAAATTATTTAAATATTCGCTTTAACGAGTTTAGAATTCCTCCTTCAATAATATCAATTCCGATTCCAAAATTGCTGTCCGCCACTTTATGATAATCTTCACGAACGGCTTCAAACTTCTCTAAGGGAATCTCAACATTTGTCAAAGGATTGTAAGCAATTGTCACTTTTCCTGAGTTTTTTGTGATAAATTTTTCTGTTTTATGTGTGAAAAATTCATTTTTTATATCACACTCTTGGATAGTGTATTTTTCTTTTGTGTCAATTTTTTGGTCTGTTGTTAGTATAATTTCATAGTATTCACTATCAAAATTATGCCAAAAACCCGAATCGCTATGTTGATAATCCCTTATGCTATTTTTAAGAAGAGCTCCGTCAAAGTACATCAAGAAACGTGCTCCCTTTGGGTCTGTGAAATAAGGGTCTTGAATGTCGGCTTCATATCTAACAACAAACTCATTTTCAGACTTATTATCACTTACAATTTGCAAAGAGGCATTTTTAAAAATATCACGAAAATCTTTGCCTTTTCGGTCATTACAATAATTTAAACTGTAAAATAACGAACTGTTCCAGCTATCCAATATTTCTTTTTTATTCTTAGATTTAAAATACCCCCTCATTGAATTGGCTCTACCGTAACGATATATCGTATTCAGAACTATTTTGCCTGTATCTCCCTTCGCATCTAAATTGATGCTTTCTTCAATGCAATACTTTTCAAAACGAATTGGCTTACGTATCTTTAACTCCTGATTTGGAGCTATTTCCATATAAAAACAGAAACTGATTACGGCTCTGTTCTGCAAACGCCCAAACTCATTGCGTGCAGTGGCATCAACAAAGTATTCTTCTCCCTTGTAATTAACTTTCACAATCACGTGATTGAACGCCAACAACGAAGGCAGATAGTATTTCAGATAAAAATCCGAATTATAATTTACCAATACAATAGACGATTCCACTCCGAGATAATCCAATATTGTTTTGAGTAACACTGACTTAGCTTTACAATCACCTTGTTTGTTTTGATATGTTACTGCTGGTTCCTGTGGCTTATGTCCGTTCATCTCATCAGCATTGTACACATAATAAATATTGTTTTGCACGTACTCAATTGCATACTGAATTTTTTCGTCAAGTGATGGTATTGCATTGAGTTTCTCAACAAAATCAGGGGCAAAACTCTCTAAATCAGATTTTTCAAAAACTTCCTTATAAAACGGATAAATGTAATTTGACAAATCCTTCCAATTGCTTTCTGTGGCAAAATCTATAAACGAAAAAATTTCACGACTTGGGTCAACCGGATTGATGTAGTCCGTTTTCAGAATTTCAAAAGCCTCACCTTGATTCAGATATTTAACTTCGCTTGGGAGTACATTTCTATCTTCATCACGGAAAAATACGTTTTTGTAAGCCACTCGCTTATTTCTATTATTGATAAATTTATAATGATATTTACCATAAGCCCAATATGTATCTGGCGTAACATACACATTTTTAACAAAATCACGACGCAAAAACTCCTTTTCTGTGAAGACTTTCGTTCTCATATCCTCCAGAATAAGAATATCGTTCAAATGTAAATCCTTAATTGAAAAATTCAATTTTTTGGAACTGCTCAAAACCCCACGCCCACTTTGATTCTCGTTATCCAAAACTTTTACCGTTGTATCAGAAGTTTTATCAATTATTTTTCCATTTCTGAATACACTAATTCTATGAATATCAAAATATTCATTCTCTTCCAAAACCATATCATACATTGAGGCACGCTCCAAATTTTCAGGCTGCGTCAATGTATATGCCATAAACACATAGTCAGAAGTTTGAGTTTCATCTACTTTAAAATATTTATGTAAGAAGTAGCAAAAATCACGCCCTTCATCAGTTTGCTCACGAGAAAAGTCTGTATCTTTCAGTAATTCAATGATTTGCTCATCAGACAATGAATTTGCCCAAGACTCTGCTTTCACAAAACGAAATAATTCTCTATTTTCCATCTGTATTTTGAATTTTGCCGGCTAAAGTAGAAAGATTTATTGAAAAAACAATATTTTTATAACTAAATATTATATTTCTATCAAAAAATTTTAGTTTTCTTAATTGAAAAATTACATTTCACTAATAGCTCAAAATAACAAAATAAATTTAAAAATATTGCCTACAAATCACAGTTTTATAAACAAAAAATCGGATTCATAAAAAACGAACCCGATTGATTATATTAAGTTTTAACTTCTTAACTAAATTATAGTGCTACACGTTTAAATCCAGTGATTTCTACACCTTTTGATTTTACGTATTCAGATACTTTTTTAGATTCGTCAGAGATATAAACTTGGTCTAACAAAGCTTTTTCTTGGTCTAATGTTGTGTTATCGCTGATGAATCTTTGTAATTTACCAGGAAGAATTTTATCCCAAATTTGCTCTGGTTTTCCTTCTGCTTTTAACTCTGCTTTTGCATCTTCCTCTGCTTGTTTCAACACCTCTTCTGTTAATTGAGCGTAAGAAACAAATTTAGGAACATTTTTAAGAGGTTTGCCCAAACGTGCTAACTCTTCATTTTCTTTTTCAATGATTGCGATACGAGCTTCCGTTTCTTTAGCAAGATATTCAGAAGAGAAATCTTTATACGATAAGGTTTCTGCCCCCATTGCAGCAACTTGCATTGCTAAGTTTTTAGACACATCACTTGCATCTGAAATACTAGCTGACAAGCCTACCAATGAAGCAATTTTATTTCCGTGGTGAATGTATCCACCTACAAAAGCTCCTTCTAATTTCTCGAACGCACCGATCTCAATTTTTTCACCGATAACTCCTGTTTGCTCAGTCAATTTATCAGCAACTGAAATTCCTTTGTAATCAGCAGCTAACAATTCCTCTTTTGAATTTACTGACAAAGCTAGCTCTGCTAAATCTTTCGCCAATGCCACAAAAGCTTCGTTTTTAGCAACGAAATCCGTTTCACAGTTCAAAGAAACGATGGCTCCTTTTGTATTATCAGCATTTACTTTTGCAATAACAGCACCTTCGCTTGAATCACGATCAGCTCTTTTTGCAGCTACTTTTTGTCCTTTTTTACGCAAGATTTCAATAGCTTTGTCAAAATCTCCTTCTGCTTCAACCAAAGCAGCTTTGCAGTCCATCATACCGGCACCCGTTGCCTGTCTTAATTTGTTTACTTCTGCGGCTGTAATATTTGCCATAGTATTTAATCGTTTTTAATGAATTAATTAACTTATTTTATAAAAAAACAAAGTAACTATGTTTCAAAGGCATATCACTTTGCAAACATAATTACTTTATTATTTTGTTTGATGTTTTTGAAAGTTCATTTTTTAAATTAAAAACGAACAATCTCAAACAATTCAATAATTATTCAGCAGTTTCTGCCTCTTTGTTTTCTTTATCAGATGTTCTTCCTGAAAGTCCTTCGTTAATAGCTTCTGTTACATACGTAAGGATTTTCTCAATTGATTTTGAAGCGTCATCATTTGCTGGGATAACATAGTCCACCTCACGAGGGTCTGAATTTGTATCCACCATTGCAAAAATAGGAATGTTTAATTTTTGAGCTTCTTTCACAGCAATGTGTTCACGCATCGTATCAACTACAAATAAAGCACCTGGAAGGCGAGACATATCAGCGATAGAACCTAAGTTTTTCTCAAGTTTTTCTCTTAAACGCTCGATTTGTAATTTTTCTCTTTTTGAAAGGGTCTCGAATGTTCCATCTTTTTTCATTTTATCGATAGAAGACATTTTTTTAACCGCTTTACGGATAGTAACAAAGTTTGTTAACATACCTCCTGGCCATCTTTCTGTGATGTAAGGCATTTTAACAGAAGCTGCCTTTTCAGCAACTACATCCTTTGCTTGTTTTTTAGTGGCAACAAAAAGCACTTTTTTTCCTGAAGCTGCGATTTTTCTTAAAGCCTCGCTTGCTTCTTCGATTTTTGCTGCTGTTTTATATAGGTTAATAACGTGAATTCCATTACGTTCCATATAAATGTATGGAGCCATATTCGGATTCCACTTTCTAGTCAAGTGTCCAAAATGAACACCAGCATCTAGCAATTCTTTAATTTCTATGTTATTTGCCATTTCTTTAGTAGTTTACGTTCCGTTGATTTAGCAATGTTGAAGAGGAAACGACCTGTTTGCCAACAACATTTGGATGCTAAACTAAATTCCTTTTGAAAAGGAACAACGACAACAATGTTTTTATTTTCTTTAATCGTTCTGATAACGTATTAACGTTTAGAGAATTGGAATCTCTTACGAGCTTTCTTCTGACCGAATTTCTTACGCTCAACCATACGAGGGTCTCTCGTTAATAATCCTTCAGGTTTTAGCGTAGTTCTGTTCTCAGCGTCAACTTCACAAAGAGCTCTGGAAATTGCCAAACGGATTGCTTCCGCTTGCCCTGTAATTCCTCCACCATATACGTTTACTTTTACATCGTAAGCATCTTCTGTTCCTAACAACAAAAATGGTTGCTTCACTTTGTATTGAAGAGCTGAAGTGGTAAAGTAATCATTTAACTCTCTTTTGTTTACACTGATAGTTCCGTTGCCTGGTTTTAAGTAGATACGTGCAACGGCAGTTTTTCTTCTACCAATTTTGTGAATTACTTCCATTATTTCAAATCGTTTAAGTTAATGGTAGTAGGTTGTTGAGCTTCGTGTTTGTGCTCTGTACCTACATACACTTTCAAATTACGTAAAATCGCTACACCCAATTTGTTTTTAGGCAACATACCTTTAACCGCTTTTTCAATTATGTGTTCAGGGTGTTTTGCTAAGACGTCCTTAGCTATTTGTACTCTCTGCCCTCCCGGGTAACCTGTATAACGAAGATATTCTTTATCGTTCCACTTGTTACCAGTTAAGTTGATTTTCTCAGCATTGATAACAATTACGTTATCCCCGCAATCAACGTGTGGCGTAAATTCAGGCTTGTACTTGCCACGTAGCAATTTAGCCACTTTTGAAGCAAGACGACCCAATGTCTGTCCTTCAGCATCTACCAAAACCCACTTTTTGTTAGCGGTATTTTTGTTTACTGAAATTGTTTTGTAGCTTAATGTATCCACATTACTAGTTTTAAAAATTAAACATTCCTTATTATATATTCCAAATACACAAGTACCTGAAATTGGGGTGCAAAATTACAACTATTTGTGTAATATGCAAATTTTTATCAATTATATTTTACTCAAACAAAAATTCCTTAGTAACATTTCTTTTGATGATTGCCAGCTCTTCACTAATATAAAAACTTCCATTTTCTACACCTTATATATTATATTACTATTTTCTGCTATCGAAATTTCTATCTGTTAAATATTTTATTTTCATCAAGAGCTTTCTTTAGTAGTACATCAAAAGTTTCTCCCATCGCATCGGAAGCTCTTTTTACAGTATTTTCAATCACTTTTCTGATTTGTTGCTCACTCACTTCAGCCTGTAACCAACTTTTAGCCGAAGTATGAGTATTCAGAACAAAAGGCATTATTCTGTCCACAGCAGAGGCAAAAATAGCTTCGGGAGTTTGTTCGGATTCAAATTCTTCCCACAAATCAAGAAACTCACTACGAAGCGGCTCATCTAAAATTCCAAAAATTCGCTTTGCCGAAGCACGCTCTCTTTCATACTTGCCTATCATTGCTTGCTCGTCAAAAATAAACGTATCGCCGGCATCAATCTCCACCACATCGTGAATGGATAACATTCTGATAACTTTAAGTAAATCAATCTGTTCCCTTTCCTTGGCATACGGATACAGAATCTGAGCGAAAACCATTATCTGCCAGCTATGTTCTGCTGAATTTTCCCTTCGGGAATCATCTAAAATATAATTTCTTCGTTGTATATTTTTTAGTGCATCAAGTGCTAAAATGAAGCGTATTTCTTTTTCCAATTTCATCATTAGTGGTTTTCAGCAAATTATTAATCTTACAAATAAGTATTCTTAGTTTGGAATGGAATGCAAAAGAGCGTATTTTCACAATATGACCAAACTTGGCAAAAGTAGTGATTTTTATAAAACAAATAAATATCATTGCATCAACATAAGTTTAATTTGTTTTTCGAAGCCTAAAAAGCGTAAATTTTGTTGATGATATTTTTTTTACTACTTTTGCCGATACTTTAAAAATGTTGCTTATTCGTGAAAATTGTTCAGAATTTTGCCTCAACATTAATATTTTTTGTATGAAACACATCGCAGCCATTGGAGGATATTTCATTATGCTCTACAACATATTCCGAAAAAGGACTCGCTGGTCAATTATGAAAGATTTAGTTCTTCGGGAGATCGATGATTTGATTTTCAGCTCCATCGGTATTGTTGCTTTTATTTCCTTCTTCGTGGGAGGAGTTGTTTCTGTTCAAACGGCATTAAATATCGACAATCCCTTCATTCCTAAATATTTAATTGGTTTTGCTACACGTCAGTCAATTATTTTGGAATTTGCCCCTACTTTCATCGCGATTATTTTAGCAGGAAAAGTAGGTTCGTTCATCACATCAAGCATAGGAACGATGCGTGTAACCGAGCAAATTGACGCCCTTGATATGATGGGAATCAACTCATTGAATTATTTAGTTTTCCCGAAAATAATTGCCCTTTTGCTACTTCCTTTTTTGATAGCAATGGGAATGTATTTAGGAATTTTAGGCGGCTGGACATCAGCAGTAGTTAGTGGATACACCACTTCAAGCGAGTTCATTCAAGGGGTTCAGCTTGATTTTAAGGTATATAGTTTAATTTATGCTTTTACTAAAACAATTGTTTTTGCTTTCTTTTTAGCCACAATTCCGGCTTATCACGGTTATTTTATGAGAGGTGGGGCTTTGGATGTAGGAAAGGCAAGTACTACTTCTTTCGTTTGGACAAGTATCGTAATTATTCTTTCCAACTCAATCATAACACAATTGTTTTACGCTTAATTTTTTCCTAATGAAGCAACACATATCTTATAAAAAATGATTCAGGTAGATAATTTACATAAATCGTTCAACGGAGTTCCTGTTTTAAAAGGAATTTCAACTTCTTTTGAAAAAGGAAAAACCAATTTAATTATCGGGCAAAGTGGTTCCGGTAAAACGGTTTTCCTCAAATCTCTATTGGGTCTTTTCACTCCGGACGAAGGAGATATCATTTATGACGGAGTACGATACGCCGAAATGAAACGCAACGAACGAACAAAATTACGTCAAAAAATGGGAATGGTATTTCAAGGAAGTGCCTTGTTCGATTCGATGACCGTGCTTGAAAATGTGATGTTTCCGCTAAAAATGTTCTCAACAAAAACAAAAGAAGAAATCCGAGAACGTGCTGATATAGTACTTAATAGAGTAAATTTAGTAAACGCCGAAAATAAACTTCCGTCCGAAATTTCAGGAGGAATGCAAAAACGGGTTGCCATTGCACGTGCCATTGTAAACCGACCAAATTATTTGTTTTGCGACGAGCCAAATTCAGGACTTGACCCCAAAACCGCTATCGTTATTGATAATCTTATTAAGGAAATCACAGAAGAATTCAATATTACAACGGTAATTAACACACATGATATGAATTCTGTAATGGAAATCGGAGAAAAAATCATTTTCCTTAAAAACGGATATAAAGAATGGGAAGGCTCCAAAGAAACTATTTTCAGAACAGATAACGAAGCTGTTACGGATTTCGTTTATTCTTCAGAATTATTCAAGAAAGTTCGGAAAGCATATCTTGATGAAGCCGATTCTAAAATATAAACTTTTTAAAATAATCAACTACGCCAAATATTTTTATTCAGATGAAAAAAATTACCATTTTATTTAGTTTCTTCCTTTCGCTCATCGCTTGGGGGCAACAGAAACAACCAAACATCGTTATCATCATTTCAGATGACCATTCATTCCAATCTATCGGGGCGTATAATAAAGGTGAAACTTCATACACGCCAAACATCGACAAGTTATCCGACCAAGGACTGACTTTCAATAAAGCATACGTGGCAAATTCTATTTGTGGACCAAGCCGTGCCTGTATCCTCACCGGAAAATTCAGTCACAAAAACGGATTTACTGATAACGAAACCTCTCGTTACAATTCAAGTCAGCAACAGTTTGTAAACCTTTTGCAACAAAACGGCTATCAAACCGCTTGGATAGGAAAATATCACTTAGGAAGAGACCCGAAAGGATTTGATTTCTTTAAAATATTGATTGGTCAGGGATATTATTTTAACCCTGATTTCATTATTGAAGGCGGAAAAACCGTTCGCGAGGAAGGATATGTTACTGACATCGTGGAAAATGAAGCCGAAAAATGGCTCGATAACCGAAATACAGACAAACCCTTCTGCCTAATTGTGGGACATAAAGCTACACACCGAACTTGGATGCCCAACATTCAGGATTTAGGCTCTTTTGAAAACATTAATTTCCCTCTTCCTGATACCTTTTATGATAATTACAACGGACGTATTCCTGCCTCAATGCAAGAAATGAGCATCTCCAAAGATTTAAGAATGGGATACGACCTAAAAATGTTCGCTTCGGGAGAAGAAGACAAAGACAGTAATTTCAATCGAATGACTCCCGAGCAGCGAAAAGCTTATGGTGATTTTTATCACGCAATTCAAGCAGATTTAGAGAAGAGAAACTTAACAGGCAATGCTCTTACCGAATGGAAATTCCAACGTTATATGCGTGATTATTATGCTACTGCGGTATCGCTTGACAGAAATATTGGTCGTATGATGGATTATTTGGACAAAAACAATTTATCAGACAACACAATAGTTATTTATCTTTCCGACCAAGGATTTTATATGGGCGAACACGGTTGGTATGACAAACGTTGGATGTACGAAGAATCATTCCGAACCCCGATGGTTATCAAATATCCGAAATTCATCAAAAAAGGAAAAACCACTGAAAGTTTTGTAATGAATGTGGACATCGCTCCTACCCTTTTGGAAATGGCAGGTGTTACTATCCCTTCTGATATTCAGGGAACATCGTTTCTGCCCGTACTAAAAAAACCTTGCAAAAAAGTTCGGGAAACGGTTTATTATCACTATTATGAAAATGGAGAACACGCCGTTTCGCCTCATTTCGGGATAAAAAACAAACGTTATAAACTGATTCGCTATTACAAACGTCACAACGGTTGGGAACTTTATGACTTGAAAAAAGACCCTAAAGAAATGAATAACATTTATGGTCAAAAATCAAGCGAAAAAATCACTAAACGAATGAAAAAAATCCTATTGGAAGAAATCCAAAAACTGGATGATAAAACTGCCTTGGACGTTTTTCACAGCAACTAAAAAGAAATAAAATCAATTAAAAAGGTCTTACAGAGAAGAGAGTTTTTTCTTGTAAGACCTTTCGTCATTTTTTCTGTTTTTCACTTTTCATTTATGAGTTTTTTCATTATCTTTGCCATCAAAATTCAGAGCTAAAAAAATGAAGTATCAAGAGAAGAAAAAAGCAGTCATTTTACTTGCCGACGGAACTGCATTTTATGGAAAAAGTGTTGGAAATGAAGGAACTGTTTTTGGTGAAGTTTGCTTCAATACTGGAATGACCGGTTATCAGGAAATTTTTACCGACCCCTCCTATTTTGGGCAAATTATGGTAACAGCTAACGCCCATATAGGCAACTACGGAGTCAATGATAACGAAAGCGAATCTGACAATATCAAAATAGCAGGATTGGTATGTAGAAATTTCAGTTATAATTATTCCCGCACCAGTGCCTCTTGTTCACTAAAAGATTTTTTTGACCGTACGAATTTAGTAGCCATTTGTGAGGTAGATACGCGAGCGTTGGTAGCCCATATTCGCGATAATGGTTCGATGAATGCTGTTATTTCAACCGAAACAGATGATTTGGAAATTCTTAAAGCAAAATTGGACAAAATTCCTGATATGAAAGGTTTAGAATTGGCTTCGAAAGTGTCAGTTACTGAACCTTATTTTTTTGGTAATGAGAATGCAAAATACAAAGTAGCCGCCTTAGATTTCGGAATTAAGAAAAACATTTTGCGAAATATGGCTGCACGAGATATGTACGTAAAAGTTTTCCCGTATGACACTCCATTGGAAGAACTTAAAAAATGGAATCCTGATGGTTATTTTCTTTCCAACGGACCTGGCGACCCCGAACCACTTACCGAAGCTATTTCAAAAGTAAAACAAATGATTGATGAAAATTTGCCCCTATTCGGAATTTGTTTGGGTCATCAAATTATTGCTTTGGCAAACGGCATTCCAACTTTTAAAATGCACAACGGACACAGAGGGATCAATCATCCTGTAAAAAATCTCCTAACGGGAAAAGGGGAAATCACCTCTCAAAATCATGGATTTGCGGTGGATAGAACACAAGCAGAAGCCAACCCGAACATAGAAATTACCCATACACACTTGAATGACAATACCATTATGGGAATTCGCATTAAAGGTAAAAAATGTTTCAGCGTGCAGTACCACCCCGAGGCGGGTCCGGGACCTAACGATGCAACATATCTGTTTGACCAATTTGCTGAAATGATGAATAAATAACAATGAAGGAATGAACAAATAACAATTTAATGCTTTTTGTCAGGCTGAGCGTAGTCGAAGCCTTATAATGATGGAGCTTCGACTACGATCAGCTTGACAATTAGAACTACCATTTCTTTAAAAAATTTCATTGTAAATTATTAATTGTAAATTATTAATTGTAAAATTGTTAATTGATAAAAAGAAGTTTTAATTAAATAATAGAAAATATGAGTATTATTGTAAGCGTACACGCACGACAAATTTTGGATTCAAGAGGAAATCCAACAGTAGAAGTAGATGTTGTAACAGAAAACGGTTACTTAGGAAGAGCTGCAGTTCCGTCAGGAGCTTCAACGGGTGAGTATGAAGCTGTTGAGCTTCGTGATGGCGGAAAAAATTATATGGGTAAAGGCGTTTTGAAAGCTGTTTCTAACGTTAATGATGTCATCGCAGAAGAAATTGTTGGAATGAGTGTTTTTGAACAAAACCTTATTGACCAAACAATGATTAAGTTAGATGGAACTCCAAACAAATCAAACTTAGGAGCTAACGCTATTTTGGGAGTTTCGTTGGCGGTGGCAAAAGCTGCTGCTGAGGAGTTAGGATTGCCTTTGTACCGTTATGTTGGTGGAGTAAGTGCTCACACATTACCTGTTCCGATGATGAACATCATCAACGGAGGTTCACATTCTGATGCCCCAATTGCTTTCCAAGAATTTATGATTATGCCTGTAAAAGCCGAAAACTTTTCTCAATCTATCCAAATGGGGTCTGAGGTTTTCCATAACTTGAAAAAAGTATTACACGACAGAGAATTAAGCACCGCTGTTGGTGACGAAGGAGGATTTGCTCCTACTTTCGAAGGAACAGAAGACGCTTTGGATTCTATCAAAAAAGCGGTTGAAAACGCAGGTTACAAATGGGGTGAAGAAATCAAAATCGCTTTGGACTGTGCTTCATCAGAGTTCTACGCAGACGGAAAATACGACTATACCAAATTTGAAGGTGCAAAAGGAAAAGTACGTACTCGTGAAGAGCAAGTAAATTACTTGGCAGAATTGGTAGAGAAATATCCTATCATTTCTATTGAGGACGGAATGGACCAAAACGACTGGGAAGGCTGGAAAATGCTTACCGACAAAATCGGACACAAAGTACAATTGGTTGGAGATGACCTATTTGTAACAAATGTTTCTATTTTGGAAAGAGGAATTGAGAAAGGTGTAGGTAACTCTATCTTGATTAAAGTAAACCAAATCGGAACGCTTTCTGAAACTATCGCTGCTGTGGATATGGCACACCGTGCGGGATATACTTCGGTAATGTCACACCGTTCAGGAGAAACCGAAGATAACACTATCGCTGACTTGGCAGTTGCTTTGAACACAGGGCAAATCAAAACAGGTTCAGCTTCACGTTCTGACCGTATGGCGAAATATAACCAATTAATCCGCATTGAAGAGCAATTAGGCTCGGTAGCTTATTTCCCACAAGAAAAAGCTTTTAATGTGAAATAATTTTTATAAAATCATAAAAAAGAGGCTATGAAGATAGCCTCTTTTTTTATTTCATTTGAGTAAGTTCCACAAATTTGTCATCAACAAAAAGGTTACATTTCATCCGAACAAAATGGGAAAAAATATTGACTTTTATGTTTTTTTTCATCTCCCCATCAAAAAGATGCCCCGTTAATAAAGCATTAAATATATTACTTTGTTCATCTTGAAGTTCGTCATTGACGTACAACCGCTCTCCGTGAAACCAAGTGTTTTCAATTCTGATTTTATTACAGGCATAAGTCGCTTTCCAAATACTTTTCATAAACCTATATTCTAAAAATTATTATTAAACATTGCTCCAAAAAAACCTACTATAAAACCCAAAATAAATAAAGCCACAAAAAGTATAAAAATCCAAAAGATGATATGCAAAACCTTTCCCGATTTGCCAAATTTTTCAACAAAAGAAGGCTGTGTGTTTTCAAAAAACGAAAAATATTTTTCCATTTTAATAGTAGCTCTATCATATTGAAAATCATCTTGATGGTTATTCATTTGATTTACTAATTCCGAAATTTCCAAAATATATTTTCCATACTTATTCTTTAGTATAGTCTTTCCGTAGAAATAAAACAAAATAGTAAAAAACAACATTGAACCAAAGATTTTAGCTACTTCCTGAAAATTTTGCTCCACAAAAAAGAATAATACATAGGCTGAAAACACCAAAGGCACAAGGCATAAATAATAAGATTTATACAATTCAGTATTTAGCACCAATTCATATCTTAAATTCAGTAAACTATGATATGTATCAAAGCTTTGCGTATTGATTTTTTTGTAAAAAACCCGAAATTTACTGAAATAATATGCCGTAATTAAAATACCAATCCCCACCAACATCAAAAAGACAGAAATTTTATACATTCCTTTCAAAAAAAACAAAAAGATAAAAAGAAACGGAAATGACAAGATTGTCCATTTGTATTCTTTTTTCATATTGGCTCTTATTTTTTCCAAAGGCAAACGAATTTCCTGCTGTTTTTCTAACGAAATTTCAGGAGTTTCACCAATTTTGTCTTTATTCCAAAGTTCTTTAAAGTTATCCATCTTTAAACATTTAATTTTTTGACTATTTCACTAAGTTTATTTTTTGCTCGGCTGAGTTTTACCCGAACATTTATTTCCGACAGTCCCATTTGCTCAGCTATTTCCTTGCCGGAGTAATCTTCTAAATAATAAAATATCAATGCTTTATCAATCGGATTTAACAAATGAATGGCATCGTATAGTATTTTAATTTGATGTTCTTCTTCCAAGTTATCCTCGTCTTTAATTTTGATATTGTGTAAGTTATCTTCTCTCGAAATAAAATCTTTCTTCTTTTCCGATTTCAAGAAAACAATCGCTGTGTTGAGTGCCACCCGATACATCCAAGTTGAAAACTCACTTCTTTGCTGAAAAGTCGGGTAAGCTTTCCATAACTGATAAGTGATTTCTTGAAAAAGGTCTTTTTGGTCATCAGAATCATCCATATACATTTTGGCAATCTTAAACAGTATGCCTTTATGCTTTTCGATGCGTTCCAAAAATTCTTTTTCCAATGACTTCATTTTCTTGTTTTGATGTATTAGTAGCACTTCAAATTCATTTGTTACATCAAAAATAAAAAATATTTGTATTTTTTAATAAATTTTATGTTCATTACAGCCAAAAACGCAACGATTCACCTCCGCATTCAACGCTGTTTTATTTCAAAATTTAACAAATAGTAGTATCTTTGCGGAATATAACTCACAAAAAATGCAGAAAATAATCATTGCCATTGACGGATTTTCCTCAACCGGAAAAAGCAGTACAGCCAAAAAAGTAGCACAACAATTGGGATATGTCTATGTAGATACGGGAGCGATGTATCGGGCTGTAACGTATTTAGCTGTAAAAGAAGGATATATAGCAATCACTGGCATAGAAAACGAAAAAACAGGACATTTTAAAAATGTAATTCATATTGAAAAAGAAGAATTACTCAAAAAACTGAAAATAAGCAATTTATCATTCAAATACAGTTCAGAATTGGGCTTTTCAGAAATGTATCTGAATGGTAAAAATATTGAGCGAGAAATACGAAGCATTGAAGTTGCAAATTTGGTAAGTGAAATTGCTAAAATTCCAGAAATACGAAGCTATTTGGTTGATTTACAAAGAAAAATGGGAAAAGAAAAAGGCATCGTTATGGACGGACGCGATATTGGGACGGTGGTTTTTCCCAACGCCGAACTCAAAATTTTTATGACCGCATCGGAGCAAATCCGTGCTGAACGCCGTTATAAAGAACTTCAAGAAAAAGGCGAAAAAACATCTTTGGAAGAAGTGCTTAAAAATGTGCAACAGCGTGATTTTCTTGATACTACTCGGAAAGAATCTCCTTTAAAAAAAGCCGAAGATGCCATTGAAATTGACAATTCACAGCTGACTTTTGATGAGCAGGTGAGTAAAATTATTAATTTGGCAAAACAAAAAATCGAACGTTTGCAATAATTCCTTTTTATTATGATAAAAGCCAAAAACATACACAAAACCTACGGAGATTTAGAAGTCCTTAAAGGTGTTGATATTGAGGTAAATAAAGGAGAAATCGTTTCAATTGTGGGAGCTTCGGGAGCTGGAAAAACAACCTTACTCCATATTTTAGGAACATTGGATTCCGCAAACAACGACAAGGATACTTCTTTGTTTATCAACGATATAGATGTGAAAAACTTATCATCGAAAGCCTTGTCAAAATTCCGAAATGAGCATATCGGGTTTATTTTTCAGTTTCACCAATTATTGCCTGAATTTACGGCTTTGGAAAACATTTGCATTCCGGCTTTTATAAAAGGAACTCCCAAAAAGGAAGCCGAAAAACGAGCCAAAGAGTTGCTGGATTTTCTAAATTTATCAAACAGATTTGACCACAAACCCAGTGCGTTATCGGGCGGAGAACAGCAACGCGTTTCGGTGGCTCGGGCGTTGATGAATCATCCTTCGGTGGTTTTTGCCGATGAACCCAGCGGGAATTTGGATTCGGAAAGTGCTGAAAATCTGCATCAACTCTTTTTTGATTTGCGAAAAACATTTAATCAAACTTTTGTGATTGTAACTCACAATGAGGAACTTGCCAATATGGCAGACCGAAAATTAACGATGCTTGACGGAAAATTTATATGAATTTCAACGAATTAAAATCTTTTCTTGACGAAAAAGTAATACAATACAATCGACCTGAATTTATTGAAACTGACCCCATTCAAATCCCTAAAAATTTTTCTGCAAAGGAAGACATCGAAATTGCAGGTTTTCTGATATCTGTAATCGCTTGGGGACAACGCAAAACAATCATTTCTAACGGATTGAAATTAATGAATTTGTTTGGAAACTCACCTTATGATTTTGTGATGTCACATACTGAAAATGACTTGGAACGATTACAAAATTTTGTTCACCGCACTTTTAACGGTCAAGATTTAGAACAATTTATTTCAAGTCTAAAAAACATCTACACTTATCATAATGGATTGGAAAATGCTTTTGCAAACAGCATTGAAAACAACGATTTACAATTAGGAATTTCAAACTTCAAAACACTATTTTTCAACGATTTAAAATACGAAAGAAGTCTAAAACATCTACCCGACCCTCGCAAAGGTTCAGTTGCTAAGCGTTTTAATATGTTTTTGCGTTGGATGGTTCGCAAGGATATTTCGGGAGTTGATTTCGGGATTTGGCAACAAATCTCCCCATCAATGCTGTCGTGCCCGTTAGATGTGCACTCAGGAAACGTAGCCCGTAGTTTAGGACTCATAACCCGCCCTCAAAATGATGTAAAAGCCTTAACGGAATTGGATAATCACCTGCGAAAGTTCGACCCAAATGACCCAGCAAAATACGATTTTGCCCTCTTCGGTATCGGTGTTTTTGATGATTTGGATTTGAAAAAATCACCTCTCATTTTTAAGTAGCGAAATACCGTACATAGCCTCAAAAACAGCCCGAATTTGCTCTGCCTCGCTATTGCGGACTTCAATGAAAAGAGTACAATTCATTTCCAGTTTTTGACTAACAACCTGCAAGTTACGTTCTTTGATTACACGCATAACTCTATTCATATCCTTATAATCAAATGAAATGGCAAGTGTTTGTGTTATGATTTTCTCAACAATTTTAGCTTCTTGCAATGTTAGTTGTGCCGATGCTTTGTAGGCTTGTACCAATCCGCCAACACCCAATTTTATTCCACCAAAATAACGCACCACTATCACCAAAATATCCGTAAGTTCAAAGGATTGTATTTGCCCGTAAATAGGAATCCCTGCCGAGTTGTTGGGTTCGCCATCGTCATTAGCTCGATAATGTTGTGAATTTCCGTATCCCAATTGCCAAGCGTAACACCAATGCCGAGCCGAATAATGTTCTTTTTTTACCGCTTCAAGATGCCGCTTTATTTCCTCCTCCGTCTTTACAGGAAAAGCATATCCCAAAAACTTGCTACTTTTTTCCTTGAATATAACTTCTTTAACTGGCTCTTCTATCGTTTTAAAAGTATCTTCCATAAAAATCTGCTATTGTTTATTTTATAAATTTCTATAAATAAACAATTTATCTTCCTCAAAATCTTTAACTTCTTGCAATGTTTTCCGTTGAAAATCAGGAGATTTCAGTCCACTCTCAAAAGAAACATTTCCAACAAACACAAATGCTTCATCCCACAAATTCGCTTCTATAAATTGCTGTAAAATGGCTCTTCCTCCTTCAACAATTAAGCTTTGAATATTTTTCTCAAACAATAAATCACAAACTTGTTGAGGCAGGCTTTCTGAAAAATCAATTCTCTCAAAAGAAGTATTTTTAAACAACTTATTATCAATATTTTCCGAAAGAAATAACGTTGGTTGTTCGTCATTCCAAACAGAAAAAGTTCGTGGTATTTTCAAATCTTTATCAACAGCCACACGCAACCGATTTTCTCCAAACCAGTCTCTTGTATTCAATTTTGGATTATCGTGCAAAACCGTATTTGTACCTACCAAAATAGCCTGCTCTTGACTTCGCATTTTATGAACATATTGCCTTGAATATAAATTAGTTATCCACTGAGGAGCGATTTTATTTCTAATTTTGGGAGCCATAAATCCGTCACGGGTTTCTGCCCATTTGAGAAAAATGTAAGGTCGCTTTTTTTGATGGAATGTAAAGAATCGTTTGTTCAATTCCTGGCTCTCTTTTTCTAAAGCACCTACAATAACCTCACAACCAGCCTCTTTCAGTTTTTTGATTCCATTTCCACACACTTTAGCGAAAGGGTCTGTTGTTCCAATAACTACTTTCGGGATTTTATGCCTGATAATCAAATCACTACACGGAGGTGTTTTCCCGAAATGGCTACAAGGCTCCAAACTTACGTAAATTGTACTTTTGGAAAGTAATTCTTTGTTTTCCACTGAATTAATCGCATTCACTTCGGCGTGTGGTTCACCTGATTTCCTATGCCAACCTTCTCCAATAATTTTATTCTCACAAACGATGACACTGCCCACCATCGGATTGGGATAAGTGGAACCTAAACCATTAGTTGCCAAATCAATACATCGGCTCATTATTTCACAATCAAAGTTTGTCATCTTCAACTTTCTCTGTAAGATTCGCTATGCAAAAGTACAGGTTTTCAAACAATTTGACAAATTTTGAAAAATATGAATTAAAACAAAAAAACAATCGTTTTAATGAAAAATACATTTATCTTTGCTTGTCTAATTTTCTGATTATGAAAAAATATTTGTTTTATATTATACTGATTTTCAATTCAATTTCGTATGCAGGAATTGACAATTTATTGCCCAAACCGCAACAAATTCAGCCCAATGGGGAAATATTTCGCATCGGAAAAATACGCTTGGAAACTCCCGTTTTGCAAGAACAATGGCAAAAATTCATCTCGGAAATGGGCGGAGAAATTTCATCTTCAGCTAAACAATCTATTGAAATAAAATTAGTTAGCGATATTCCACAAGTAGAACTAAATAAAGAAGAGGCGTACAAATTAATCGTTTCCAACCAAAAAATACAAATCGAAGCCATAACCGAAAAAGGCGTTTATTGGGCAATGCAAACGCTTCGTCAACTTAAATCCTCCAAAGGGGAAAAATCGTATTTTGAGGGCTGTTCCATTGTGGACTATCCTTCGTTTCGTATTCGCGGATTTATGCAAGATGTGGGGCGTACGTTTATTTCGTTGGAAGAATTAAAGCAAGAAATAAAAATACTTTCGCAATATAAAATCAATGTTTTTCATTGGCATTTAACTGAAAATCAAGGATGGAGATTAGAAAGCAAACGTTACCCGCTTTTGAATGATAGCTCAAGCTACGAACGAATGCACGCCAAATTCTACACTTTGGAAGAAGCTAAGGAACTTGTCGATTTCTGCAAGCAACACAACGTACTTCTGATACCCGAAATTGATATGCCGGGGCATAGCTTGGCTTTCCAAAAGGCTTTCAAATGTGATATGCAAACCGAAAGAGGAATGCTGATTTTGAAAGAATTAATAACCGAAATGATGCCTTACTTTGACGTTCCATACTTTCACATCGGGACAGATGAGGTAGAATTTACAAATCCTGATTTTGTTCCCGAAATGGTGCGTTTCATTCGGGAAAACGGGAAAAAAGTAATTTCGTGGAATCCCGGCTGGAATTACAAACTTGGTGAAATTGATATGACGCAATTATGGAGCTATCGAGGGAAGGTACAAAAAGGCATTCCCGCCATTGATTGTCGTTTGCATTACATCAATCATTTTGATGCGTTTGCGGATTTGATAGCCTTGTACAACAGCAGGATTTTAAATGTGGAAAAAGGCGATGACAACCACGCAGGAGCCATTATTGCGGTTTGGCACGACCGATTCATTCCCAACGAAAAGGAAATCATCATTCAAAATAATTTCTATCCGTCAATGTTGGCTTTGGCAGAGCGTTCTTGGCTTGGTGGCGGAACAGAATATTTTGACGTAAAAGGAACGAATCTTTTTTCTGAAAAAGATGAGAATTTTATTGCTTTTCAGGATTTTGAACGTCGAATACTTTGGCATAAAAAACATAATTTCAGCAATTTACCATTTGCTTATGTAAAACAAACACATATAAAATGGCAAATTACCGATGCTTTCCCCAACGAAGGAAATTTATCAAAAGTCTTCCCTCCGGAGAAAGAAAATTTTGCCAAAAGCTATTTTTATAATGGGAAAAAATATCTCACAAAAACAGCCATCGGGGCGGGCGTTTATTTACGTCACGTTTGGGGGAATATTGTGAAAAGTTTTTATGAAAATCCAAAACCAAATCACACCGCTTACGCCTACACTTATGTCTATTCTCCTAAGAAACAACCTGTTGGACTGTGGGCTACAACTCAAAATTATAGCCGCTCCGAAAAAGATTTACCTCCTCCGCAAGGAAAATGGGATTATAAAGAAAGTAAAATTTGGATTAACGGCAGTGAAATTCTTCCTCCCAAATGGGCTTCTTCTCATAAAGAAAAATCGAACGAAATTCCGCTTACCAACGAAAATTTTGAAGTGCGAAGCCCCATTGCTGTAACGTTGCAAAAAGGTTGGAATAAAATACTATTAAAGTTACCTGTCGGAAATTTTTCTACACCGGAAATTCGGCTTGTAAAATGGCATTTTAATTTTGCTTTTGTAACACCAGACGGCAAAGAAGGAATTGAAAATCTGATTTTTAGTCCTAACCGAGGAAAATAAATCACACATAAAAGAAAGTCCGTTTTTTATAAAAAACGGACTTTAATTTTAAATAACCTTTATTTTTTAGGAATTTTGATATAATATGTTTTTCCGTTTTTATTTTCCAATTTTCGGTCGCGAAGCCAAGAATTGTGAATTTTCAATTCTTTGTAAGTAATGTTGTGTTTCTTAGCAAAATTCACCAAATCCGTTATGTTTGTATCCACTTTAACATTAAAGGTTGGCATTTCGTTATAAAGATGTCTCTTCTCAAAATTAAATCCATAACGTTTGGGGTTCTTCATAATTTCTTTTACTGCCAAAATTCGGAAAACATAACGCGAAGTTTCGGAATTAAGCCATAAATCATAGTAGTCAGAGGTTTGCTGTGCCGCAATTTGGCGAGTCATTCCTGCCATTCCCGCATTATAGGCTGCAGCTGCCATTGTCCAACTACCTGTACTTTCCTTGGCTTTTTTCAGATAATCACAAGCAGCTTGCGTGGCTTTTTCCAAATGATAACGCTCATCAACAGTGCTACTCACCTCCAAACCGTATTCTATGGCTGCAGGCTTCATAAATTGCCAAAAACCACTTGCCCCCGAAGGAGAAACCACATCAAGTAATCCGCTTTCAATCAATGCCAAATACTTGAAATCATCAGGAATGCCATTACGTTTCAAAATAGGCTCAATAACAGGAAAATATTTATTGGAACGCTTAATTAACAGCAAACCGTTGGATTGCCAATAGGTGTTGACTAAAAACTCCCTGTCCAAACGCTCATAAACATCAGGAATTTCCAGCGGGACTCTCTCTCCCGCAAAATCCATCTCCGAAGGTAAATCAATAGCATAAACGTTATACTTATCAGATTTTACTTCTTCAAGAGTATCTGACTCAAAAATATTATTTTCCTCATTTGTTACCGCAACAGCATTGATAAGGAATCCCGCTATGAAAGCAATTCCTACAACGTAAAATATGCTTTGTACTATTTTTCTCATCTTTTTCAAAATTGTAAAATGTAATCCCTGTACTACTTGTTTGCAAATATCCTACTATTTTTTTGATTAACGAAAGGATTTCATATTTCTTTTTTGGATATTAAAATTTTTAACCATACTTTTGGTAAAAAATTATAATCAAATTATGACTTACCGTTCAAAAATCAAAGGATTGGGGTTTTATGTCCCTGACAATATTGTAACTAATGATGATTTATCAAAATTAATGGACACAAGTGATGCTTGGATTCAAGAACGTACAGGAATTCAAGAACGCAGACATATCATCAAAGGAAAAGACACTACAACCAGTATGGGAGTCAAGGCAAGTATGAGAGCCATTGAAAATGCAGGAATTGACAAAAATGATATTGATTTTATCATTTTCGCCACCTTAAGTCCTGATTACTACTTTCCCGGTTGCGGAGTGTTGGTTCAAAAGGAATTAGGATTAAAAACTGTGGGAGCCTTGGATATCCGGAATCAATGTTCGGGGTTTGTTTATGCACTTTCCATAGCTGACCAATACATCAAAACAGGAATGTATAAAAATATTTTAATTATCGGCTCCGAAACACACTCTCCAGGGCTGGATTTTTCCACACGAGGGCGTAACGTTTCTGTTATCTTTGGAGACGGAGCGGGTGCTGCCATCGTATCACGGGAAACAAATCCTGAAAAAGGAATTTTATCCACTCATTTGCATAGCGAAGGACTTCACGCAGAAGAATTGGCTCTTATCGCTCCCGGAATCGGAAAACGCTGGGTTACAGACATTGTAACTGAAAATAATCCTGATGACGTAAGCTATTTTCCTTATATGAATGGGCAACACGTTTTCAAAAATGCTGTTGTTCGCTTCTCTGAAGTTATTCAAGAAGGACTCAATGCCAACGGACTAACTCAAAAAGATATTGATATGTTAATTCCGCATCAAGCAAATTTGCGTATTTCACAATTCATTCAACAAAAATTCGGATTAGCAGATAACCAAGTTTATAACAACATTATGAAATACGGAAATACCACAGCTGCTTCCATTCCTATTGCATTAACAGAAGCTCATCAATTAGGAAAAATTAAAGATGGTGATTTGGTAGTTTTGGCTGCTTTCGGTAGCGGATTTACGTGGGCAAGTGCCATAATCCGATGGTAATATTTACAAGAAAAAACATATAAATATAAAAAAAACACCTTGTTATGAATCTTTTTAACAATTTACTATTCAGGATTTTCTTGTCTATTTTAGTCGGGATTGTTGTAGGACTTTACGCTCCTCTTTGGCTGAACCGTACTTTTGTAACTTTCAATAAACTTTTTGGGAGTTTTCTCGGTTTTTCAATTCCGTTAATTATTATGGGACTTGTAATGCCCGCCATTGCCGAACTTGGCAAAAATGCAGGAAAACTACTGTTTGTAACTATTGTAATTGCGTATTCATTCACTATTTTTTCTGGTTTTTCCACTTACTTTGTAGGAAGTGCATTATTTCCTGCCATAATTGGCGAACAAGCATCAGTAACCTCTGCTCAAGCAGCTGAACGTTCTTTAGAAGCCTTTTTTACCATTAATATTCCCCCAATTCTTGATGTTATGAGTGCCTTGGTACTTGCTTTTATGATTGGAGTTAGTTTATCCCTGAAAAGTAATTCAACTTTGGGAGAAGTGTTAAAAGATTTTAGAGATATCATCACTCTTGTCATTGGAAAGGTTATCATTCCGCTTTTGCCTTTTTACATTATGAGTATTTTCTCTGAGATTGCTTACGGAGGAAAGGTAGTTTCGGTAATAAGTGTTTTTTTCAAAATAATCGGAATTATTTTCGTAATGCACATTGCTCTGCTTATTTTGCAATTTATTTTAGCCGGATTAATCTCTGGAAAAAGCCCAATGAGGTCACTTCTTAAGATGATGCCTGCTTATGCTACGGCTCTCGGAACACAATCCTCAGCCGCAACAATTCCTGTTACTTTAAGGCAGGTTATCAAAATGGGCGTTCCTGAGCGTATTGCTGGTTTTGTGGTTCCTCTTTGTGCTACAATTCATCTTTCGGGAAGTACAATGAAAATCACGGCTTGTGCGATGGCTTTGATGCTAATGAGCGGACAAATTGTTGACTTTGAATCTTTTTCAAGACTGATTTTTATGCTCGGAATAATGATGGTTGCCGCACCGGGCGTTCCCGGAGGAGCGATAATGGCTGCCCTTGGAATTCTGCAATCAATGTTAGGATTTGATGCTCAGCAACAGGCTCTTATGATTGCTCTTTACATTGCAATGGATAGTTTTGGAACGGCTTGTAACGTAACCGGAGATGGAGCTGTGGCTCTTATCGTAAATAAAATCAGTACATTATCTGGAAGAGAATAAAAAGGAAAGACCATAATAAGGTTTTTTCCAAATTAAAAGAGTATCTTTGCAGACTTTGTAAAACGAATTTTTTAAGAATTAATTATTAAAAGAAATGACAGATAAACATATTTCAGAAGAAGATGCATTTGGGGATAACCACGTGTGTACTTCTGCAAAAACGCCCTTACGTGCCGATGCCTTTGACAAAACTGATGCTGAGAAAATAAGTATAATTGAAGAAAACATAAGGCAGATTATGCACACTTTGGGCTTAGACCTAACCGACGACAGCTTAAGAGGAACTCCAAAACGAGTTGCCAAAATGTTCGTTAAAGAAATTTTTGGAGGATTGCACCCTGAACGTCGTCCGTCGGCTTCTACCTTTGATAACAACTACCAATACGGAGAGATGCTGGTTGAAAAAAATATCGTGGTTTACTCCACTTGTGAGCATCATCTTTTGCCTATCGTGGGAAGAGCTCACGTGGGATATATTTCCAATGGAAAAGTTATCGGACTCTCAAAAATGAATCGCATTGTTGAATATTACGCAAAACGTCCACAAGTACAAGAACGTTTGACTTTACAAATTGTTCAAGAAATGCAACGAGCTTTGGGAACGGAAGATGTGGCTTGTGTGATTGATGCTAAACACTTATGCGTTAATTCGAGAGGAATTAAGGATATTGAAAGTAGCACCGTAACTGCCGAATTTGGAGGAAAATTCAAAAATCCAGAAGTTCGCAAAGAATTTTTAGAATATATTAAGCTGGATACCAAATATTAAGTTTCTTCTCTTACATCTTCAATGTAGATTTACAGTAAAACAACTTATAGCGAATAATATGTAAAAAAGCAGAACCGTATGATATGTTTATCATACGGTTCTGCTTAACATTTATTTAAAAGTTAATTTTCTATATTCACTGTAATTACATCGCTATCAATATGTTCTCCAGTTAATGAATCATAATATACAGCTTTAATGGTAACTGTTCCGGTTTTAATAGCGTCCAAAATATGTTTTTCACCGTCTTTCCAACCGAAAACAGCCGCTTTATCACTGTTATTGCTGACAATTTGCCAACTTACACTACCGAATCCGCTTTTTGATTTATCCATAATCCCTTGTTCCTTTTTTTCATTATTATGCCAAATAGAAACACTTAGAGGATGTTTTCCTTTTTTAATTTGCATAGTTTTGTCTTGGGCTTGGTCTATAGTAACTTTATTGATACCCAAAACCACTTTTATTTCAATAGATTGTGATACAAATGAGCCATCAGTGGCTTGTGCAGTGATGGTAGCTCTTCCTTCTTTTAAAGCTGTAACTTTACCCTGACCATCCACTGAAACCACATCGGGATTGCTTGATTCCCAATTTAAGGTGGTGTTAGTAGCATCGTGTGGCTCTATTGTTGCCTGTAAATTGTGGTTAGCTCCTACCCCAAGTTGTGTTATCGCTAAAATAGTAATGTTCTGTACTAATTTAACAACATTGATAAGGTGTTTGGTACTTACACCACTGCCATCGGTAGCTTTGATGGTAAGTGTAGCCGAAGCACCGTAACGTGGATTAATATAAATTTCTCCTGTTTGTGGATTTACAATACGCACGATTTGAGTGTCACTTGATTCCCAGACTAATGTTTTATTAGAAGCATTTTCAGGATAAACATTTGCAGTAAGCCTTTGATTTCCGGGTTGAAAATTATGTTGAGCTTCAATTTCAATTCTCTCGACAGGTATCTTAGAAACTTGTACCTCCAATTCGGTGGTTTTCCCTCCTGAACTCACTGTAATAGTTGCAGTTCCCGAAGTTTTGGCTTCAATGACAAACTTCTTGGCTTTGGCATCAACATTTATCGAAGCAACATTCACATTTGATGATTTAACCTCAAACTTGTCAATATGCTCTCCGCTGATAATAACTTCTTTACTCTCGCCTTCTGCCAATTTAAGCGGTGAAGTTTCAGATAGATTAATCACGGGAGTTTTTTCCGCAACGATAGGCATATCTTCTTCCTTTGTTGAACACGATACAAAAGCTAAAAACAAGCCGCAGAGTATCCATAGTACATTCTTTTTCATTGTATAATATATTTTTAATTATTTCGTTTAACCTTTTTTAATTTCGCAAAAAAGAAGCGATAATTTTTCTCTATTGACAAAGTCGGGGCAAAAGTATGAAAAAGAAATTACCAAAATTTGTTTTAATAAAACTTTATGATAAAAATAACGTACATTAAAGATTACTTGAAAAGCTCATTTACTGCACCCATTTTTCCATTTGTTGTTGTAATTTTTGGGCTTCCTCGCGGGCTTTTTCGGCAAAATCGACACCGTTGGAAGCGTAAATAATTCCTCGAGAAGAGTTTATCAGCAAGCCATTGTCTGTATTGAGTCCGTACTTACAAACCTCGTCCAAGCTACCGC
The DNA here is from genome assembly GCF_009684755.1 of Capnocytophaga felis. Taxonomy (GTDB): domain Bacteria; phylum Bacteroidota; class Bacteroidia; order Flavobacteriales; family Flavobacteriaceae; genus Capnocytophaga; species Capnocytophaga felis. The sequence goes on along the minus strand of NZ_BLBC01000007.1, from coordinate 162,772 downwards.
CTTGAGCCCCCACACCCGGAACCAACAAAAAGTGGTTCGGAACGATTTTACGGATTTCTTTCAGATATTCGGCTTTGGTAGCCCCCACTACATACATCAGGTTTTGGCTATTTTTCCACATTAAGGAAGTTTGCAATACTTTTTTGTAAAGTTCTTCATCGTTTACTATTTGCGTTTGAAAATCAAAAGCTCCCGCATTGGAAGTTAGTGCCAAAAGTATAGTAATTTTATCTTCAAAAGCCAAAAAAGGCTCTACCGAATCCTTTCCCATATACGGAGCCACCGTAACGCTATCAAACTGTAAATCATTAAAGAAAGCCTGAGCGTACATTGCCGACGTATTACCGATATCACCGCGTTTCGCATCGGCAATGGTGAATATATCAGGGTGATTTTCATTGATATACGCAATGGTTTTCGCCAGCGATTGCCAACCTTTCACGCCATAAGCCTCATAGAACGCCGTATTGGGTTTATAAGCCACCGTATAAGGATGCGTTGCGTCAATAATGGCTTTGTTGAACTCAAAAATAGGGTCTTCAGTTTGTAACAAATGGGCAGGAACTTTTGTCAAATCCGTATCGAGTCCTACACATAAAAGCGATTTCTTTTTTCGTATTTGTTCTATTAGTTTTTGTAGTGTCATATACTGATTTTTTTTGTTTTTATCGTGTTATAATGCTGTAATTAAGATGATTTCTTCTTTAAAAAATACAAATTATTGCTTTTTAGGCGAACAAAGATAAATGTTTTTTCGTGGTTTTTGTGTTAATTAAAATTAGCTATTTTTGTTTGTTTTATTTCTAACCAATTTTTGGTCGTGTTATAAAAAGTATGGTGGTGGTTCTGATTGTCAGGCTGAGCGTAGTCGAAGCCTTGTAATGATAAGGCTTCGACTACGCTCAGCCTGACAAAAACACTTCTTTTTTAAGGCATCATACTTTTTATACTTTTTACATCACCTCCCAATTTTTTACACTGTTAAATAAATTAGTTTTTAAAAAAGAGATAAAGAACAATATATAAAAGTAAAAGGAATAATATAAAGATACAACCGATTAAAATAGCTTCTTTTTGGCGTTCTTTTCTTAGCTTATGCCTTATATCTGACTTTATTTTTTCCAATTCTTCTTTGGAAATGAATTTCGATTTATCAATCAGAGGAGAATCATTTTCTAATTTGCATAAGCCATTAGTCATTTTGTCTTTTTTGGAACGATGTTTTTTACGCAGAGCATTGTTTGCATTCGTCCTTTTTATCATATCTAATATATGTCCTCCAAAACTCATAATTACCAGCTGTTTTTTTCTATTCTTTAATTTATTTCTCTATTAAAGAGATGTGAAACTTTTACACCAACCATTCTATGTTAATTACATCATCTTCAAGCTCGTAACTTTTCTCTTTTAAGGATTGTAATACTTTTTGAGAAAACTCATAAAAGGAATCTGCCACTACCACTTCATCGCTTTCCATATCAATGCCTGACCAAAGTTGTACAATTTGCCCATAAACGCCATTGCAAGCAGGATTTAAGTCGATGAAAATCCGTTGTGTGCCGTTGAAATTAGCAAAAGGTATCCACCCCTTGTTCCAAATGCTGGGCTGAATTTTATTTGGAGTTAACCAATCGATAACTTCCTCATCCTCAAATGCCATTTCATAATCCGAAATAATTTCATCAACAGAAAGTAATGCATTATAGCCAACAAAAAGCGTTTCATACCATTGATGATTTTGTCCGTTAAACGTACGAAGATAATTTTTAAAATCCTCAGGCAATTTTTGTTCTATAATTGCTTCTAACTGATGTATTTTCTCTTCTTCGGCAGGTGGATTGAAACTTTTTCCTACTTTCGAATTCATTTTTTCAAGTTCCTCACGTATTTTTTGCCAGATTATTTGTATTTCCATAATATGAATTTGTTGTTTTTCGATTAAATGCCGCTTATGTGTTTACCTTTTCCATACAACATAATTCTTCTCTATGTTTTTCCGCATACTTACGATACAAATCGCTCATAAAACCATCGGGATAGTATGAAAATTCGCTGTCAAGTTCAGCCATCAACTTTTCCGAATATTCATCGGAAGTGTCAAAAAACCAAGAACCATCGGCAGGAAGTAATTTAACTGCCTTAGTTATAATCTCCGCTGATTTTACAGCTCCTATCTCTCGCAATGCTTCAATGACTTCGTCGTTATATTCAGAATATTCCTCTTGTAAAAATCCCAAAATACCATCTGCCTGCCCAAAATTTTCTAACAATATACACAAAAATATTTTTTTCTGTACAGAATTTAGTAAATTAGGATTATGATTGCATTTTTCTGCGAGAATTTCGTATAACGCAATGGTAAAATCGTCATTGTCTTCAAGTAAAAATAAATCCTCCATAGTTTTTCTATTTTTGTTTTACCAAAACTTTTGAGGTAAAGCCAAATGATTGATTATATGTTTCTTTTGTAATTCTTTCAATGCTGAAATATCTTCCAATTTTCGGGCGTATGTAATCTCAAACTTCTCTAAACGAGTCATATTTTCAATCCCTGACAGCCTTTGAATTGAAGGATACACTAATAATAAATCCGTTAGATGAATTAAATCCTTTAATTCTGTTAAATCTTCCTTATTGTACGACCAAATATGTAAACGATTAAGATTTATAGCCTTGCCAAACCCCAAAATACAGGGAGAGAAATCAAAACGCAAATCGACCAAGTTAGGAATCTGCGAAACATCGATTTGCAGCTTTTTACTCACTTTTTTTACATTCAGAATGGTTAATTTTTGTAACGTGTATAGCACTTCTACCCCAACAACCTTATCTATTTTGAAATTATCTTCAATGATAAGTTCCGGTAAATCAGGATAATTCTTCAGAGGAGAAAAATCTAAAATGACCTTTTCACCGGTTGCTTCAAACTGACCAAAAAGCCCTGCAAAATCCGCAGTAATTCGCAATCCGCAATGATAATTTTTTGCCATTTTGATACCTTTGGACAAATATTCCGGTAATACCTCCACGCAATTGATATCCTTATTATAATGATGTGTTAGTTTTTCCATTCTTTTTTATTCTTAAAATGTTCTCTTGCTACCGGTACAAACATTCAAACTTTTATTTTTTCTCCTCACTTACCTTTTATACTCCACTTTTTCCAAAGTTATAGGATTCGGGTTTTGCGTTACCCACAAAACAGCCAATTTTGCTAATTCAAATGAGTTTTCTCCGTCGTCATCGCCTTCATAAAGAAGTGTTTTTAGCTCGTTGGCTTTTTGCATTTGCTCGTCTTGTAGCGGATTTCCTTTTTGGAAATAAACCATCATTGCCGAAAGCATCTTTTTGAAATGTTTATCCCAATTACCGCTTCCATTCCGCAGTATTTCATCGCGGATTTTCCCTGAAATACGAACAACTTCGCCTTGAATGGTTTTCGCACAACCCGAACCCGGCACCAAAAAGTCCCAAAGGTATTCAAATTGCTTTTGAAAATCATCATCGGGGACAATTATCGGCGAAATTCCGTCGTGCTGAATGCGTTTTGCCACAGGCTCTACCTTAAACAAGGCATAAAGCTGTTGCAATCCGTTTTCAGTTTCTTCCAAAAACTCAGGATTAATGCGTTCACGATGAAACTCAAAATTTTCACCAATGCGAACGACTTGTTCTTTGGTAAATTTGGTAATTTTTTCACCCGATTTGAGCAATAAAGCGGCACTTTTTGCCACGCTCGGAATACTTGCATTCTGACATCGATGTAACATTTCCTGTAAAGGCGTCAAACCTCTGTCATTTTTAGCAGAAATATTCGCTCCTTGCTCCACCAAAAGTTGTGTAACTTCAAATCTCCCTTCCGCAGCGTGCAAAACTCCATTTTTATACGTGTCGGAAGTGTGAATATTTGCTCCTAATGTCAATAAGGTACATACTCTTTCCACATTATTCACGGAAGAATGATACCACAAAGCCGTTCTTCCGTAAGAATCAGCCGCTTCGATGTTTGCTCCATTTGCTACGAGCCATTGTATCCATTCGGTTGGAATGCCGTAAAAACAAAGTGCCGGTTTTTTGATATAATCCCGTTCATAAGCGTTGATATCACATTTTTCAAACACTTTTTGAAATGCTTCAAAATCGTTTTCTTCCAATATCTTATAAATATCGTTGGGTAGTGTTGCTCTTTTCTTTGCCATAATATGCTTTATTTTTTTAGATATTTTAATTAGGTAAATTCATCATATAAACGTTAATTATCTGAATTTCATCTTAAAATATTTACAATTTCTACTTTAGTTTTTTATGATGCTATGATTTTCAACTCAAATAAGGGGCTATTTTCTTCCAAATATAATCCCAAATGGTACTTTGATGCTCCAAAATTTTCTCTTTGCGTTTTTGTAGTTCTGGTAAGACAATAGCTTTGTTCTTTTGCATTCGTTGTTTTTCTTCCTCAGTATATTTTTCACCTGAAAGCTTTAAATTATCAAATAATAATGTACATAAAGCATTGACTACAACAATTTTTTTGGATTTAGGAAATTGCTCATCGTCTAAGGCTTCAAGCAAAAGAGATAAATTTGCCATTTTAGCAAGAATCAAATCCTCATCTTGTTCCGAAAACTCATAATCTTCATTTTCACTCCAAATTTTAAACAATTCTACATCTATTTCAGGGGTATTATAACTTACAGAATCAGATTTTGTACCACCACATTTAGGACAAGGCATTTTCCAATACTTATTACCAAAAAGCCCGAAAGCTGCTTCTAATTTAGTCAATGGAAATTCCTCTTTATGACCGCATTTACAGATTTTTACAAGTCTATAGTTGTCCTTTTCCATATATTTTTTACTTTGCTGTTTAATTTTTCATTATCAAAATCCAATCTTTTTCTCAATGACATAGATATCTTGTTCATACTTTTGATATTGAAATACCCAAACGAATAAGATAATAAATGTTTAGTCTTCTTAGAAATCCTCATTTTATTACGTAAGAATGTCATATTCATCAAAGTTTTCTCCATCGGAGGAAGAAGCAACCCAAGTGAAATCTTCCGCAATTCCTTTATAAAAGAATAAAACGAAATCATCTCCTACAAACGATATTTCATCTAAAACCAACTGAATTTCAAATGTATTCTTGTCTATCTTAGCTTCATCTTTCTTTCTAATTTCAGTATTATAAATTCCCAGACATTCTTTTGAAAGATATTTTTTAGCCTTATCATCAAATTCCTCTAAATTCGGAATTAATTTGTTTGCAAATTTCAAAGTTTCTTCAATAGCTGAGCCGTCCGGTTCAAAAATCAATAGTACTTTTTTTTCGTGCAGAAAAATTTCTGCTTTATACGCATCTGAATAGGTTTGTAAATTATCAATTGTGATTGATTTTATCATAATTTCTTATCTCTTTATAATTTTAAATAGGTGTTAATGTAATAATTTTATCAAAATCAACTTTCCATTTTTTAATTTGTGTATCGGTAATTTTTAAAATCAAAATATTATTTTGAAATGAAAACGAACGCACCATTGACGGCACGAGAATACCCGATGCAATCTTATCCTTTAAAGATACGGGAACTAATGTCGCCTTTTGTTTGGGCAATTTTATTTTCATTATAAACTGCATATAATCCGATGAATTGGTAATTATTTTATTACCATCGTAACGCATTAATAATTGAAACTTAACATCATTATGTGTGATGTTTTTGGTTACTGCCCATTCGCCTTGCAAGTTCGTTATCAGTACTTTTTCAAAATTAAGTTCGATGTTTTCTTTCGTCCAATCGTGCATTGGAGCAATATCTATCAAACTTTGTTTTACTTGCAAAATGGCTTCCTTCGGAAAAAGCTCATCAGGCGTATTTTTGAGTTTTTCCACATCTACCCAAAGCCTTACGCCGTATTGAAACCGTTGCCCGTTTTGTAATTTATCATCCGTCAGATATAAATTCAGCGGACGAATCACTTTTGAAATGCCATTCTTACAAAAGAAATCGGCAAAATAAATCACCGAATACATTTTATCACAAAACACTTTCTCTCTTTTGCTAAATTCATCGGTATCCACCACATACACATTGGCAATACGCATCGAAGTCATTGATTTCATACTTTTTTATTCTGTCTTTTTTTATAAAAATATACTCAAATGACTGAAAACCTCAATCTGATGTTTAATAAAATTTTATTTTTATTTGTTTGACTCATCTCGTAAAAACAAAATATGTTTTTCTTATTCTGATACGGAAAAATATAGCTTCTTGCTCTCCTTCAGGGGATTATTTTCGCTTATGCCATTGCGTTTTGATATCTTTCCAAGCTTCAGAAATAATCGTTACGAGCCACATCAGTATGCCGAGCATCATTAGCGTCTCAAAATTGATGGGACTATGTCTTCGCAAGCCTTTTTCAATAAAGAAAATGTACATAATGTACAAGCAAGCTATAATTTTTGAAATAAAGGGAAGTATTCTGAATAAAAATTTCATTTTTCCTACGTATTTAATCAATATCGTTTCCTTTTTAGCGATAAGTTGCTTCACGGAAAGTCTTAATCATAGGTATCAGATAGTTAATGGCTTCATTTTTATCCATTGCATTGCTGGTTCGGGCGGTATGTTTTAGCGTAATTCGTACAAAATGATAAGGCGTTTCCATCATAAAGAAATACCCTTCGTAATATACGGGCAATATGCTGCTTTTATCCTTTCCGCCTCCATAAAAAGCCATCGTTGGGTATCCTTCTTCGTTTTCAGCAGGAAATTCAGTGTGATGAAACGTCATAAAGGAACTATTTCGATACGTTTTTTCAGGATTCGTTCTGCATTCTTCAAAAATTTTTCGCACACCTACATCAGTCTTTGCATTCGTTTCGATTTGAATTCGATATTTTCCGTTGTCAAAAAAATCAAGGTCGTCAAACTTTTTGTTTTTTTCAAATCGATTGCTCAATTTAAAAGTATATTCTTTGCTATACGTACTGAATGTAACCGGTTTTTCTTCCGAACAACTCATAATGCTTAACGCCGATGCAAATAAGATAAAGCATTGCATTAATTTTTGCATTTCTTTCATCTTTTAACCTGTTTTTGATTATATTTTATTTCTTTTTTGGCTTTTTTCTTTTATTTAACGATGTATTTTAAAAGTGCTGTTTCTTATTTTTTTCTCACACAATCGGGACATTCAACTCATTGGCTAAGGCATAGATAATTTCTTTATCTTTCTTTTTAACCACAATGAAGTTGCAATCGTCATTTCCGCTGGCGATATCAAGCAGGGTGTAATCCGACCGATTTTCCAACTTTTCCTGCACAAGCCCCCAATCGTTGCCCACTTCCTTAAAGGTAACTTTGAACGGCTGACCTATCTTTTCCGAAATAAATCGGCTTAATTCCTTCGTGTCAAACTTCCAATCGTCTTTAAATACGTGAAATTTTTCTGTAAATGCCCAATATAACAGATAATCTTTTTCATAATCATCAAGATATTCCAAATCTTCCTCAAACCAAATGCCTTCATCGATTAACTTTTCGGCAAAAACCTTCCGATTTTCGTTAATATTCTTCCAATCGGTTTTTAAATCGGAAATTTCATTGTCTGACAGATAGTTATCGTGATTCAATAAGGAAATTAATGCATCAAAAGTCGCTTCATCAGCCGTATTGTCCTTTTCAAAAACTCCTTTGTTTTGCTCCGTTTTGATTTTAATCGCTTTACAGACTTCCTCTGTGAATTTCAGTAGCTCATCAAAGTGATATTTTTCGGTTTCGTCGGCTGTCTCGTACTCAAAAGAGTGACTGTTTAGTATCATTTCCCGATAAGTCATCTCTAAATCCACATCATTGCAGTGAATAAAAACGAAATCGTCTCCTGCTTTCATCATTGAAAACGAGACGTAGTAAGTTTTTGCCAATCCGATGTTTCTGCGGACTTTAAACAAGTAATGCATCAATACATATCCGCAGCCACGCTTGATATCTTCAATATCTTCATCATTTAGCTCACCAAATCCGAAAATAGCAAAAATCCGATTAGTAAGTTTGATTTCCTCCTGATAATCATAGTCTTGCGGAATATCATCAGGAGCTGAACAGAAGGGAAAACACATACAATTGACATCGCCTAACCACGAACCGTATTTGCTGTAAAAGTTTTCCCTACTGATGTCATTATTATCAAAATATTCGTAAATTTTCAGTAAATTGTTTTCCATAGTATTTTAATTTTTTTTGAGTGTCAGGCTGAGCGAAGTCGAAGCCTTATTAGTTACAGACTTCGACTTCGCTCAGTCTGACAAAAAAACTCTAACAAAATCAACTGAATGTTATCGTACTGTTTTGCCAAATATTTGTAAAAACTGAGGCTCATCGGCAAGGGCGTATTTCGCATAGCTGTAAAGCTCACGCGTCCATTTGTCGAGAGCTTCAAAGGCTTTGTTTTTGTCTTTAGTAGCTTGTTCGCTTTCATTTTTTTCCTGAGAATGAATGGCGTACAAATCTTTAGTTTGTGCGATTTCCGATTGCTTTTCGGTGATTATCTGTTGGGTGATTTTTACCCTTTCTAATGGAGTACGTAGGGTTTCTTGCTCGGCTAAATTCTTATAAAACAAGATCATTTCTTCCAAAAGTGCGACTATAGACTTTGAAGGACTTCCCTTTAAGGATAATCTTACCTTTGCTTCCTCATTAGTTTTGAAAATGAGCTTTGCTTTGTTGCGATGTTCGCGATAGGATTTAGAAATTTCATCCAGTTTTTGTTTGAAATTCAGATACGCAACACGTTCTTCTTCAGTTTCTTTCTTGTTAGAGCCATATTTAGCTTGAGCCTTTTCGTATAATGCTTTTCCCTTAGCAATTTCCGATTCAGAATAGCCATAATCGTCCAATTTCTCGGCAATTTTGCTATTATTTTCCAATGTTTCAAAAAGGACTTTAGCATTTTGAAGCATTTCTTCGTTTGTAAAACAGATTTTAGAAGCCATAATTTTATATTTTTTATAGTTAAACGATTATATTTTTATTTTTTCATCAAGGATTTTTATTTTATCAAGTCACTTTTCTATTTTCCGTACTAACTTTTTGATTTTCTACTAAAAGAAGAGGTCATTCCGTACTAACTTGCGTGTTTTTTACACTTACTTTTGTGTTTTCCGTACTGACTCGTCTGTTTTTTACACTGACTTTCCTGTTTTGCGAACTTACTTTTGTGTATTTTATTATCACTTTTGATTATTTCTAACTTACTATTTGGATTTTGTTACTTTCTCTTTTATCCTTTACACTTTATACTTGTCTCCCGTAACTTGTTACTTTCTTTTGCAGTCAAAATTAGATATTTAGGATTTATTTTCCTAATTTTTAGGGAGGATTTTTTATATTCATTGAAGAATTACGAATGTATTTTATGGAAATTTACTTATTTCATCAAAAACAAAAACCCTTCAGAAAAACTTCCAAAGGGTTTTTATAGTTTCTTTTATTCTTTTTTTATCTCTTTACTCCGTTATTGTTACAGTTACTTCACAATCAACTGATTCATTTGAAATTAAACTATTTTCATAACTGACTCTGAGGATAAAAGTACCTGTTTTGTAATTTGCTTGTAGCAGTCCCTCTCGACTTATCTGTGCCAGATAAGTAGTACTCTCTGTTCTTTTTGAAAAATGAATCGTAACATATTGGCTTTGGGATTTTCCTCCGTTTATTGTCTCTACTAATTTATCTTCTTCAAAAGTAGTAATTACAAGAGGAAGACTTGTACCTTTTTTCAAAGAGATTGCTCCATTATTACTCTGACCATTAATCTTTATTTTGTTAATAGGAACAATCGATTTGATAAGAATCTGTGCCTGTGCTCCAAAACCGTCATTAGCAGTAGCCGTAATTTGTGCACGTCCTTCTTTATGACAAGTTATTCTTCCATTTGCATCAACTGATACCACTTCCGGAGCATCAGATTTCCACGAAACAGAGCTATCAGTTGGAGGTACATTACGATTAATACCATAAGCATCATATTGTAAGACAAATTCGCTACCTACTGCCATAGCTTTTTCCTCTCCTATACGAATATTCAGTTCATTGACAATGTTAAAGGCTATAATTGTTATTTCTGCGGAAACATTACTTCCGTCTGTGGCTGATGCTTTTATGGTTGCTTGTTGCCCCGGTTTATTTAACACAAATATGCCTCCGTTTTCATCTACCCTTACCACGTTGGGATTATTCGACTCCCATTTTAATTTTTTGTTGGTTGCATTTTCCGGAAATATAGTGAAATTCAATGTGGCATTTCTTCCAACAGGAAATTTATTTTGTTCATTGAATTCAATACGTTGCACTAAAACATTTTTAGGCGAAACTTCCACAATAAGGTCTTTTGAAACATTTTTTGAAGTAACGGTAATGGTGGCTGTTCCTGCTAATTTTGCTTCAAGGACAAACATCTTCTCTTTGGCACTAACAGTTACAACCTCTGCATTTGACGAAGTTACTGTAAACGCTTTCAAATTTTCTCCACTAACTTGAATTTCTTTGGATTGCCCCTCCACTAATTTCACAGGAGAATTTTCAGAAAGAACAATTGTTGGTGTCAGTTCAATAGGTTTTGGTTCTTCTTTATCTTTCGAACACGATACAATTCCTAAAATAAGGCATAATAATAAAAATAGACTTTTTTTCATTTTGTTAATTTTTTAAGTTATTTCTAATTTATTAAGATTTTAATTCAAACAACAATAAATATGAGTTTTATTTGCTTTTGATAATTTAAAATCTGCGACAAAGGTATGAAAAATAATTAATGTATATTTTTTTTTGTGAAAACTTTGTGATAAAAGCTGTTTTTAATAAGAGAAGTTTTTAATTTTGATAATTGTTTTTAGTTGAATTGATTGATATTTCTACTTTTTATCTTCAAAAAACTCAAACCAATTGCCATCAGGGTCTTCAAAGGTAAGTAGTTTTCCGTAAGTTTCATATCGGATAGTGCCAACAAAGCGAACATTTTGGCTTTTCAGGGTTTCGTAAAGGTTTTCCATATCGTCCACTTCAAACATAACCCTTGTTTTTTGCGGTTTGACCTTTCCTTTATCGGCAGGACGTTTGAGAATAGCAAAAGAAGTCGCTCCCAAATCGAATTCCACCCAATCTTCCTCCTGAAATTTCAGTACAAATCCTAATTTCTGAAAGAATGCTTTGGAAACTACCAAATCGCTCACATATACCCAACAGGCGTAGATTTTTTTGATGGTCATTTTGGTTTATGTTTTTATTTTATGAAGAATTTGATTTCTAATTGTAATATTTTCTATTTCAACTCGTCTTTTTTTACTGAGTTCTAAAAAATCTTTTTCCTTGTCGATGCCTACAAAATTTCTTCCGAAAAGATTGGCGGCAATGCCCGTGGTAGAACTTCCCGTAAAGGGGTCTAAAATCCACGCACTGCGGTGAGTAGATGCTAAAATCAATCGCGTTAAAACCGAAAGAGGCTTCTGTGTAGGGTGTTTACCACACGATTTTTCCCAAGGTGCAATGGCAGGAAGTTTCCAAACATCTTTCATTTGTTTGTTGCCGTTGAGTTGTTTCATCAATTCGTAATTGAAGTAATGCGGAACTTTCTCGTGTTTCCTCGCCCAAATGATTTGCTCGGTAGAATGGGTAAAATAGCGACACGAAAAGTTAGGTGGCGGGTTGGTCTTTTCCCAAGTAATGATATTGAGGATTTTAAAACCCAATTCGATGAGAATTTGCCCTACAGAAAAAATATTGTGCATCGTTCCGCTAATCCATATCGTAGCGTCGTCTTTCATTTTTTCGCGAACCAAAGAAAGCCACTGACGATTGAAATCATTGATAAATTCAAATCCTTGTGATTTGTCCCACTTACCTTTATTTACGCTTACAATTTGTCCGTTTTGGATAGAAAGTCCATCATTGGACAAAAAATAAGGCGGATCGGCAAATATCATATCAAACTCACGATTGATTTGAGGCAAAAGCTCCATTGTATCTCCGTGCAGAAGATAAAAATCTTTGTTGTTTGATATGTAGTAGGGGTTAGGCATTAGGCAATTTATATCCTATTATTTCTGCAATTTTTTCAAATAAGGGTTTAAAATGAATGAAATCACATTTATCTAATTTATCTATATTCTTTATTACTTGAGATTTTATAGAATCAATTTTTGTGTCATCAAATCGTTTGAATGTTTCTCCTCTGTGTTGAGTTAATGCTACTTCCAATTTTTCTTCTAGTGTTGCATCAGAAAACAAGTATTCAATAAATGTTTTCTTTTCAAAATACACAGCGGCACTCTTTCTAAAATCTGGAATAGGAAGAATAACTAAGTGATTTTTACTATTTACACAGTAAGTATCATCAATTTTATTAAAGTTATGGTCTTTAATAATTTTATCTCTTTGCTTCTGACCAGCGAAATCATTATCTAAAATTCCAATAATAATATTTTCTGTTTTATTGCTTTTTACTTTATTACCAACTTCACCTTCTCCTCCGCCACCTTCGATCTTAATTTCGTTGTTAAATAATTCTGTATTGTATAATTTTTTAAAAGCCTTTTGTAATATAGAAACATCAGAAGTTCCTTCACAAAAAATTACTGGTTTATTGCTATCTCTTAATAAATTCTCTAATTTCTCTTTTTCTTTTTTAGTTTCACTCAAATCTTTCATTACATTGTAATGACTTTCATCTATCTTTTTTAAATGATTTTCTAAATATTCACCCAACAGAATTGTATTTATCTTTTTCTTATTATTCTCAAGAAATAAAACTTTATCAAATTGCGAAATCAAAGTTGAATTATGTGTAATGATGAATATTTGTTTATTAGTATCTTCAGATACCTTTTTTAAGTGATGATATAATCTACTTTGGTGGTTAAAGTGTAAATGAGAATCGGGTTCGTCTAATAATAAAGCATTAAGTTTAAATCTTTCATAATCACCATAAGCTAAAACAGATAATATGTTTAATACATTAATAGTTCCACTACCAAGTTGATTAATTTCAACTAAGGTATTTAAATTTTCATTCTTAGAAAAGATTTTTATATAACTCTCTTCATCTTCAAGTCTTTTTGAAAATGAAATATCATCTATGTTTAGTATCTTTTTAATATCTTCTTCAATATGAATCAGTTTATCATTTTTGTTTTCTTTTTTTAACTTTTTTTGTTCTGGAGATATTGCAAAAAGAAGATTTCTAATTATTTCATTTGCTTTAGATTCTCTAAGTTTATTTAATATATACCCTTTGGCAAACAATGGTTCATTATTTGGAAGTAAAAAAATTGGATTTATGTATGTAAAAAGAAAAGTCTCTTTAAAATCCGACCCAAAAGGAAGATTTAATATTTCTGACAATTTTTTAGATATGCCTTTTCTCAAACTAGGAGATTTAAGTAATTGAAAATTTATAACCTGATCTTTTGTTGTTCGAGTAAAGATAATGGGTAAAGTAACTTCATTATCTCCATTTGAAATTGTCAATGATATTTCAAAATCTCTAATTCGTGAATTTTTATAAAGATTTTTAAAATCTTGGATTCTTAAAAAAGAAATATCATCAATTGTAAAACTTGAATATTGATGAGCGTAAAATGAGCTTTGTTGATTATTTGTTCTATCTTTTAAAAATTTTTGAAATGCAAGTTGCCAAAGCCTTAAAGCATCAAATATTGTAGACTTACCACTATTATTTCCGCCAATAATTAAATTGAAGTTAGGATCAAACTCTACCTCTAATTCCCCAAAACATTTAAAATTTTTTATTCTGATTTTAGAAATATATAACATATAGCAAACCTTTAAAATTAAACTAAAATATTCTTCCTTACTTTCTTAATAAACTCACCAAGCGTAGTCAAATTATACACACTTGGGATAAGGTTATAAGCTTCTTCTAATTTATTTTTTGCAGAAAGCCAACCTTGTCCGTCTGTAATCCAAACAAATTCGTATTGCGGATATTGATTAATTTTCATAGCAACATCGGAGTAAGCTCGGGCAACTTCATTGAGTTTTGAACCGCCTGTATTATAAAAATTGGTTTCGATCAAATAAGTTTTTGTGGGAGTTTCAATTACAAAATCAAAGCGTTTTACATCGGTTCCCAAACTCATAATTTCTGGAAATATTGTATGATTAACTTCCGCTTTGTACGAAATCCCTGCCTTGTCAAAAATTGAAGCAACAGCTTTTGACATATTAGAACCTCCTCTATTTTTTCGAGCATTGGTATCTAAGCCTACCTCGATACCAAAAACATAATCTACTAAATTAGTAATTTTTTTGGTTCTGAAAATTTCGCCTAATCCTGTTTCTTCAATGTATTCTAAAATCAATTCTGAAGAAGTAAAATAAGTGGTAAGCAAAACTATTTCTCCCTTACTATTAAATGTTTTTGCTAATTTAGAATTCCGAACTGCAATTAAAATATCCAACACTTCAAAGGCTTTTGGGTTTTCTTCAAAAAGTTCTTGAACAGCCTTTTTTAAGTCATCTTTCCCAATCAAATAATTCAATTGATTAAGTTTCATTTCTATTTTGCCTACATTATTACTGATTTTTTCAAATGCAACAAAATAATCCAATGTAGCATTCGTTTCAGCAAGTTGAGTAAGAAATTCATTAAAGGGTGTTCGCATATTCGGGTGTAATTTGATTTGTAATTAACAATTCAGTCAATAGACCTCTTTTTTTAGGATTGGCATTGATACTTCGTTTGGCATTTACTCTTTGTATTGAAAATTCAGCGTAAAGGTCATCAAAAAAATTATCTTCTGCATTTTTTCCTTTTACATCGGAGTTGCTCAAAATCCAATGGTAATTTAGTTTATCCAACTTACTGCAAAAATCTCGCAATCGAATTTGTTCCTCATCATTAAATTCATCTTTTGCATACGAATTGAAACTCGAGGTTTCGCTAAGCGGTTTATACGGTGGATCGAAATAAAACAATGTATTTTCTTCTGCATAAGGGAGTGTTTGCTCAAAATCGCCACACAAAATTTCTACTTTCTGCAACGCCTCACTGACCGCCAAAAGATTTTCTGTATCGCAAATGGTGGGCTTTTTGTAGCTTCCCATCGGTACATTAAATTCATTTTTCCTATTGACACGATATAAGCCATTGAAACAAGTGCGATTCAGGAAGATAAACAACGCCGACTGACTGGTTTTTTCTTCCTTTCGAGTATTGTACAAAGCTCTTTTGTCGTAATAATATTGTTTTTTCTTTTCGTCGTTTCCGTCTAAATCGTGGTATTCACTTTGCAAAATTTCGAGAATAGAAATCAACTCGTTCGGATTCGAAGCTATTGTTTTGTAGGTATTGATAAGGTCTTGGTTAATATCATTAATCACCGCCTTTTTCAAATTCGGAAAATTGTTTAGCATCCAAAACAAAACCGCTCCGCTCCCTACAAAAGGTTCGATATAGGTAAAATTACCTTGCACAAGTTTTGAAGGTAAATTTCTTTCTATTTCCGAAATCAGTTGCGTTTTTCCGCCTGCCCATTTCAGAAAGGGTTTAGCTGTATTCTTGCCATTAATAAAAGCTCCCAAACTTTCAATTTTGGATTTGGTTTTATCAACCAATGCCCACCCTGTCGAGTTTGTTCCTATATCCAATAGTATATTTTTCATTCTTAGATATCAATATAAGTTACGGATTTTTATGTTGCTTTATGGTCGGATATAAAAGAAAGACGATGTTGGAGCATCGTCTTTTCATTATTAAAACATATCGTTTTCTTTGAGTTTTTCGGTGTTTTCAGCAAGTTGTAACTCGTCGATAAGGCGTTGTACATCACCGTTGATTACGTTTTGCAAATCATAGAGCGTCAGCCCGATGCGGTGGTCGGTTACACGCCCTTGCGGATAGTTATACGTGCGGATTTTAGCACTTCTGTCCCCACTGGAAACCATACTTTTTCGTCGTGCCGAATCTGCTTCCATTTTTTTCGCCAATTCCATTTCATACAAACGCGAACGCAACACTTTCAGGGCTTTATCCAAGTTTTTATGCTGTGATTTTTCGTCTTGGCAACGCACTTCAATCCCTGTGGGAATATGCTGTAACTGAATGGCAGAATAGGTTGTGTTTACCGACTGCCCCCCAGGTCCTGTTGAGGTCGTTCTGATGATTTTAACGTCTGCCATATCAAGCTCTACGTCAAATTCTTCCGCCTCGGGAAGTACCATAACCGTTGCAGCTGAGGTATGTACGCGTCCTTGTGTTTCGGTTTGCGGAACACGTTGCACACGATGTACACCGGCTTCAAATTTGAGCGTTCCGTACACGTTATCGCCCGTAACTTCGAAGATAATTTCTTTATATCCGCCCGAAGTTCCTTCGTTGTAGTCCATTACGGACGTATTCCAACCTTTTGATTGACAATATTTTGTGTACATTCGGTATAAATCTCCTGCAAAAATGGAAGCCTCGTCGCCTCCCGTTCCCGCACGGATTTCCATCACTGCATTTTTGGCATCTTCGGGGTCTTTTGGGATAAGCATAAAGCGGATTTCCTCTTCCAACTGCGGAAGTTTTTCTTTGGCTTCGTCGAGCTGCATTTTTGCCATTTCCACCATTTCGGGGTCGGTTTCATTGGCGATAATTTCCTCTGCCTCACTGATGTTGGAGGTTACCAGAATGTATTCTTCTCTTTTATCGATAAGTTCTTTAAGTTCTTTGTATTCTTTATTGAGCTGAATGTAACGTTTTTGGTCGGAAATAACATCGGGTTGGATAATCAAATCCGAAATTTCGTCAAAACGTTGTTTTACAATGTTTAATCTGTCAAGCATTTTTTTGAAATTGAATTTTTTCGTTGAAAATTGGTTGCAAAAATAGTAAAAATGACGTTTAAAATCAATTCATTCAAGAATATTTATTGAACTTGTTTTAACCTTTATAAAGATAACACTTGAATAAAAATACACATTTAATAAGTATTAAGACAAAAAAGCTGTCTAAGAAAGACAGCTTTTCTACAGTTTATTTTGTATGTATAATAACAATTATCTGTTATTTTTTGAAAGAAGTTACCTCGATTGTCCACTCAGAAGAGTTGCCATTATCTGCCTCTACTCGATATTTACTAGGTTTTGACCAGTCGGCAGGAATGCCTAATTTTGGAGCTTCTCCTATGGGATAAACTTTCGCAGCTGTAGAAACTCCTACTGCAACTGCTAAATTCTTTAATGAAACTTTAGCTCTTTCTTCCTCGGGAAATGATTTGTTGGATGCGGGTACAGTTACCTCGATGGTTATTGCCTTTGTTTCTTTGTTTATATCTGACTTGTCTATAACTAAGTTAATGTATTTTACGACTTTTTGAGTTCCAGAATCACTTGTTTGCTCAAATACGTAGTGATATTCAACACCTTGTAACGCAACGATATTGCTTTCTTCGTATTTGGACGACCCTTCCTCCTTCTGGCAAGAAATCACTCCCGTTACCAAGACTGCGAGTAGGAAATGTATATATTTTCTCATTTTTGATTAATTTAAATTTTACAATTATCTCTTAATATCCTTTTGCTTTCTGAGCCTCTTTTAATTTAGGATTTCTATCGATCGCTGAGATGGGATAAGGCATACGCACGAATTTATCCTCCCAACGACGTTTTTGAGCTAATTCGCCGTGAATGCTGTAAATATCTTTCATTACCTGAGAAGAAATTCCCCATCGACGGATATCATTCCAACGGTGTCCTTCACAGGCTAATTCAATTCGGCGTTCATTACGGATAACTTCACGCATTGCCTCTTTTGAAAGCCCTGCTGTTACATCAGGCATACCTACGCGAGTTCTTATTTTATTAAGGGCATCATATACAGAAGCATCAGCTCCGGCAACCTCGTTTTGAGCTTCGGCATACATTAGCAAAATTTCAGCATAACGAATAACGGGGTAATCGTTTAATTTACGTGTGATTGTTCCTTCCGGATCGGTAAGTTTTCGATAATTATAGCCTGTTTTTGAAGTATTACTTGCCTTTCCATTGTTTTGCCATACGAATCTTTCATCCCCCATTACGGCATTCCAAATCGCACCTGGAAATAAAATAGAGGCATATAAACGCGTATCACGATTTTTAAACTCATTTAAATACTCGGTTTTGTATTTCCCGTCATTATAGTTGGCTTTTCTTTCATTAGCTGTTGGAGGTGTGAAAGGAGTACCATCAGCTTTCCAATAAGCATCAACTAATTCTACAGTAGGAGTGATTGAACTCCACCCCCCACCTATGTTACTTGAAAGTAAACGTCTGGATATCCAATTGAAATTATCTTCAATAAATTCCTGATTTAAAATAACTTCATTATTGTTTTTATTCTCTTCCCAGAATAATTTTTCATAACTACGAAGTCCGTTATAGAATTTTTGTTTATGTGCGTCATCTACAAAATCAACAAAGGAGGCATAATCGTCTTTTTCACTACTTAACTCTGCTTTCAGTTTAAAAAGCTCATAATTCATTCCCATAATGGCCTGAGTTGCTTCCACCACTTGCGGATACTGACCATAAAACAAGTGTACTCGAGCTTTAATTGTGTATGCAGCAGCCTTTCCTAAGCGGCTTTTTACAGAAGGTGTGGTTGGTAAATCAGTAATACTTTCTGCAAGTTCATTTATTACGAAATTAATTACTTCGTTTTCGGCTGTTGGTGCTATTTGCCCTTCCTCAGTTTCAGTGATGTAGTTTTTAATCAGTGGTACTGCTCCAAACTTGGAAGCCATATTGAAATAATACCAAGCCCTAAGAGTTCTTACTTCTGACTTGTATTGTTTTTTTAATTCTTCAGACATTGGAACTTTATCAACATTGTCCAAAAAATAATTAAAACGTCTTAATCCGCCAAATCCGTATCCGAAATCATCATTATCAGTAATATCACCTGCTGAACCTACAGTAGCCTTACTTTCCCAAGGATATTGACAAAAAGTATTGTCCGCATAGGCGTCCAAATAAGCATCACCTACACTCCCAGGTATATATGCGTAACAACCTAATAACGCACGTGTTGCATCGTTCTCACTTTTCCAAAAACTATCTGAAAAGATTTTATCTTGAGGTTCTCTGTCCAAATTACACCCTGTGATAAACAAGATTGTAAATAATGGTATTATATGTTTTATTTTCATAATGCTTCTTTTTTAAAATGATAGATTTACTCCAAAAGTAATATTTTTCATATTAGGATACGTTCCCCGTGCAGAGGGGGCTTCAGGGTCAAAGTCTTTCATCCTTTTGTCGGCCCTGAACGTAAACAAGTTTGTTCCAGACACATAGAATCGTACTTTTTGACACCCCATAAACTGGCTTACATCCTCTGGCATTGTATATCCTAAAATAATGCTTTTGATTCGGAAATAATCGGCATCATACAACCAGAAAGAAGAGCCTATGGAATTGTGTCGGTTAGCAGATGTGATTAACAACCGAGGATAATTCGCATTGGGGTCAGGATTTTGTGGTGTCCAACGACCTAAATGATATTCTTTAGCTCCTGCTCCGTTGAAAAATGCTTCAGACGCCTCTCCTGATAAATAAATCATTACATCTCTCACGCCTTGTCCTTGCACAGAAAGGTCAAATCCCTTATAAGAAACATCAAAGCCTAATCCGTAAGTAAAGTAAGGAACATCATTTCCTAAAATGGTACGATCGTTTGCATCGAATTTTCCGTCGCCATTAACATCAACATACTTAATATCGCCAGCAGCAGTATTGGTATTTTGTTTGATGTGATTTGCTACCTCTTCACTATTTCTGAACAATCCTTGTGCCTGATAACCGTAGAAAGAACCTATTGACTCTCCTTCTTTAAGAATGAAATTTCCATTTATCTGATTATCTTGCCCATTCAAATCAATAATTTTATTCCATATTTTTGAGAAATTTCCTGAAACGCCATATTTAAGCTCGCCGATGCTTCCTCGGTAAGAAATCAATGCTTCAATTCCTTTGTTAGAAACTTTACCTGCATTCTTAGCTGCTCTTTCATCATAATTGTCGTTTGTAACCAATCCCAATTCATAAGGTTGAGGCATTTTCAAAAGAATATCTGTGGTTAATTTATCAAAAAGATCCAACTGAACATTCAATGAATTTTTGAAGAACGAGGCATCAATTCCCAAATTGGTCATTGTAACCGTCTCCCAAGTCATATTTTTATTTATCTGAATAGAAGGCCAAGCTCCGTCAGCTTTTACTTCATTAGTAATGTATGCAGAACCAACTCCCAAAGCATCAAAATAGTCATAATAGCCTACGTTATTTACGTTACCCAATTGCCCCCACGAAGCTCGCAATTTTAAATCGGAAAGCCAATCAATATTTTGCAGAAAATTTCCTTGCGAAATACGATATGCCGCAGAAAATGAAGGAAATACTCCCAATCGGTTTCCTTTAGGGAATTGTGAAGATTGATCGGCCCGTACATTGGCTTCAAATAAATATTTACCATTGTAATTGTATTTCAAACGACCAAAGAACGACAAGAAAGCACGTTCCTGAATTCTTCCATCGTTACCTAAATTCTCCGCTTTTCCTGAACCTGCATTGATGGAATTCAAATTGTTATTAGGAAAATCTTTACGTGAAGCACGAAGCCACTCATATCTATAATCTTCATATTGTGTTCCAGCCATTATAGAAAAATCGTGGTTTTTCAATGCAAAATCATAATTCGCATACACTTGTGAAATTAAGTTGGTAGTGTGTTCCCACGTTTTAGTCATTTTGTTAATGGTTTGTCCATCAGTTCCTGACATTGCCTTTTTGGAAATAAATCCTACCAATTGCTCTACTTTGTTTTCGAAGTCAGTGGCTCTTTTATCAACAGTTCTGTATGAGAGTTGTCCCGTAACGCTCAATCCATTCAAAGGCTTCCAAACTCCGTTAAGCGAACCGTTGAAACGAGTAGTGATGTAATCGTGTCGTCCATATTCAGCTATTTTGCGAAGCGGGTTATTTTCTGCTAAAACGGTACTTTGGCTACCTCCTGTTACAGTTCCCCAACTGCCATCAGTATGGCGGGCTACAGTCAGCGGAGTCATTCGGTCTAAATCAGTAATTGAAAAATTACCGTCTCTTTTGTAGTCATCACGAACATACGAAATATTTGTCCCTAATGTGAATTTATCTGTAAAATCACGCTCGGTATTGGCTCTGAAATTATATCTGTCCAATAGACGTCCTTTCACTACAGATTCTTGCTCATAGAATGTTCCGCTGACAAAGTAACGTGTTTTTCCTCCTCCAGAAATGCTGAAATTGTGTTCTTGAATAGGAATATGTTTTCTAAAAACTAATGAATACCAGTCGTTATCAGGATATAAATCAGGAGAGTCTTGTGCTATGATTCTATCTATTGCATTTTGATTATAAATAGCATTTTTACCTGCATTGATATTGGCTTCATTAAGAAGAGTTGCGTAATCGTATGCATTTAATTTTTTAGGAAGAACTGTTGGTGTTTGAAACCCATAATATCCGTTATACGAAATGCTGGCTTTTCCTTCTTTACCTTTCTTGGTGGTTACCAAGAAGACTCCATAAGCAGCTCTCGATCCATAGATAGCTGAAGCAGCAGCATCTTTCAGTATGCTAATACTTTCAATATCTCCTGCGTAAATTCTTTGAAAATCGCCTTCACTTACAGGCACGCCATCAACTACATAAAGAGGTGATGCTGTTCCCAAATTTCCGCGTCCACGCACATTGATATTTCCCATATCGCCCCCAATATCACCAGGTCGGGAGATGATGGTTACTCCAGGTGCAACGCCTTGTAGTGCGTTGGCAAGTGAAGTTGTGGCTTTTCCTTCAATGGCTTCGGCTTTAACTGTATTAACCGTCCCTGTAAGATTAGCTTTTTTCTGCGTTCCGTATCCAACTACTACTACATCATCAAGTTGCTGAGCATCCTCTTTTAGCAAGAAATTGATAATTAAGGATTTACCCCCCCCCACTACTTTTTTGGTTTGAGTTTGGAATCCAACGAACGAGACTTCAAGGATGTCGTCCTGTTTGGCTTGAATTTCATAATTCCCGTCAAAATCGGAACTCACTCCTTGCGTAGTCCCTTTTACCACGATGCTGGCACCGGGCAACGGACTATTGTTTTCATCAGTAACTTTTCCAGTTACTTTTATTTGTGCTACCAACGAAAAAGTTGAAAAGAAGCAAACAAATAACCAAAATAATTGTTTTGACATACTTTAACTGTTTTGAAATTAATGTCACAAAATTACGAATCTTTTTATCATAACAAAAAATTTTGCGTAATTTCTGTTAACATTTTTTCTTTTCGAAAAAAAATACTTGATTATCACTTTCGATAATTTTCTTTTTATAATGCAAAGAATAACTTAACTCGATAAATTAACAAACAGATAACATCTTATAAAACACTAATTTCCTAAGATGCTAAATTAAAATTCTATATAATTTGAAGAAAAATACTATGTAAAAATAACTCCGAAGACAGAAAAACTAATTGAAGAAACTGATACTTTCTGCCATAAATCAAATTTATTAAATCAGTCAAAGAAAAGAAAAACCATTCAAAATTTGATAAAAATTAGACAGGCTCTATATTCTTTTTAAGAATTTTCAAAAAATCAGCTCGTGGAATTTCCTCTGCACCAAGTTTTTCTAAATATTCACTGTAAACTTGGCAATCCACTAATTTTATTTCGGGATGATGCTGCAAAAAAGTAATAAAACCGTACTGTGAAGCATTATTTTTCTTGCTAAACATACTCTCTCCGCAGAAAATATTCCCCATTTTGATTCCATAAAGCCCGCCAACGAGCTCATTTTCTTCCCAAACTTCTACCGAAAAAGCATATCCCATTCGGTGTAATTCGCAATAAGCCGAAATGATTTCAGGATGAATCCACGTACCTTCTTGGTCTTTACGCTGAATAGATGCACAATTTGCAATTACTTCCTCAAAACATTCATTATACGTTACTTCATAGCTTTTTTTCCGAAGTAACTTCCTAATATTCTTTGAAATATGTAATTTTTCAGGAAAAAGTACAAATCTGGGATTGGGTGACCACCATAAAACGGGTTCTTCCTCATTATACCAAGGAAAAATTCCTTTTTGGTAAGCCTCAAGCAACCGTTTTGATGTTAAATCGTAACCATAAGCAACAATTCCTTCTCCTGAAGCAGTTTCGGGAGAAGGAAAAGGCATATTTTCTTCTAAAAAAATCAACTTTTAGAAAGGTAAATCGTCAAAATCCTCTGTATTAGCAGTTTGTGTGGTTTCAAAACCTCCTTGTTGTGGTGGGATTGGTGGTGGAGTTCCCTGATTTGAATAAGGCGGATTTCCACCATAAGCCTGCTGTGTTTGATACGGTTGCTGATACTGCTGATTTGGATAAGGTTGTTGATATTGTTGCTGTTGGTAGGCTTGTTGTGCCATTTCCATATTTTCAATACGCCAACCTTGCAATGAATTGAAATATTTAGCTTCTCCTTGAGGATTAATCCACTCTCTACCACGTACATTGAAGCTTATTTTTACCAACTGCCCTACACGAAAAGCATCCAACAAAGCACATTTTTCTTGCGTAAATTCAAAAATAACGTGTTGAGGATATTGCTCTTCGGTGGTAATTACCACTTCACGCTTTTGAAAACCATTCGTCCCGAAGGTTTGAGTATTGGATATTAATTTTATACGTCCCTGTAATTCCATTTTTCTTATTTTTAATCTGAATTTTACAAAAGTACAATTTTATTATGTAATTATTCCAAACAGGATGGAAAAACTTTTACTTTTGTATGTAACTAACTTAAAATCAACAATCAATTTAGATATAAATTAGCTATTGATTGGTTCGGCATACAAATCATAATCTGCTGCATCTGTGATTTTCACAGTCAGAAATTCTCCAGTTTTAACATAGTACTTTTTGGCATCGATAAGCACCTCATTATCAACATCCGGAGAATCATATTCGGTACGACCTACAAAGTAATTTCCTTCTTTTCGGTCGATTAAACATCGAAATATTTTTCCAATTTTTTCCTGATTCAATTCCCACGAAATTTGAGACTGGATTTCCATAATTTCATTGGCTCGCTGCAATTTCACTTCTTCCGGAACATCATCAACCATATTGTAAGCGTGCGTATTTTCCTCGTGGCTGTACGTAAAGCAACCCAATCGGTCAAAACGCATTTCCTTCACAAATTCTTTCAATGTATTGAAATCCTCCTCTGTTTCACCGGGATAGCCTACAATCAGAGTGGTACGAATTGCCATTTCAGGTAGTTTTTCCCGAAAGTCTTTCAGCAATTTGGTTGTCTTTTCCTTATTTGTCCCACGTCGCATACTCTTCAAAATAGAATCCGAAATATGTTGCAACGGAATATCCAAATAGTTACAGATTTTAGGTTCTTCTTTCATTACCTCAATCACATCCATCGGGAAACCTGTCGGGAAAGCGTAATGCAATCGAATCCATTCTATGCCTTCAACTTTTACTAAAGCACGCAACAAATCGGCTAATTTTCGTTCTTTGTAAAGGTCTAATCCGTAGTATGTTAAGTCTTGAGCAATCAGAATCAACTCTTTAACGCCTTTAGCAGCAAGTTTTTGGGCTTCGGTAACCAAATCTTCAATGGGTGTACTTCGGTGGCTTCCACGCATCAACGGAATGGCACAAAAACTACACGGACGGTCACAACCTTCAGCAATTTTCAGATAAGCATAATTTTTGGGAGTTGTAGTAAGTCGCTCACCTATAAGCTCGTGCTTATAATCTGCCCCAAGAACTTTCAATAGTGCCGGAAGTTCGGTTGTTCCAAAATATTGGTCAACATCAGGAATTTCTTTTTCCAAATCTGGCTTATAACGTTCACTCAAACAGCCCATTACATATACTTTATCAACAAGCCCTTCTTCCTTTCGTTGTACATAATCCAAAATGGTATTTATGCTTTCCTCTTTGGCGTTATTGATAAAACCGCACGTATTGATAACCACAATGTTACCTTCCTTTTCGTGAACAACTTTCTTTCCTCCTGCCTTTAATTGTCCCATCAAAACCTCGCTATCGTACACGTTTTTGGAGCATCCCAAAGTCACAACATTGATAACATTTTTCTTTATCGATTTGGTTCTCATTTTTTAAAAACTGATTTTTCAGGGGGCAAAGATATTTATTTTTAAAATTGTTCTCTCACTTTCTAAATTTAGAACGAATATAAATTACCTTTAAACCTTTCCAAAACGGGCAACCGTATTGAGTTTTCCGACCAAATTTTTAGCCACTGTGTTTGTATATTCTTTTTTGCGATATTTTGTAATTGGTTGAATACCAACAATACTATTAGTTATAAATAATTCATCGGCTTTTTGAAGTTCAAACGGAGAAATAGAAGTTTCAATTATCTCAAAATCAGAAGTTTTTTTGAGTATATTTAATAATATCTTACGTGTAATTCCATTTAAGCAACCATCGGTAAGCAAAGGAGTTTTTAGTGTATTTCCTTCTACTATAAACAAATTTCCATTCAAAGCCCCGACAACATTTTTATTGGAATTCAGGAGGATACAATTCTGATAATCGTTTTCTTTAGCAAAAACACTTCCCACAATATTTATCAAACGATTGGTATGTTTCACATTCGCCAGCAAATCAGGTTGTATATAAAAATCTTTAAAAAGTTCTACTTCGTAAGGGTTCTCATTTATTTCAAAAAAGTAAGAATCAAGTTTTTGTGTTTCAATAAGATAATCTACCTCATTGGTTTCAGGTGTGTACAAACCTCCCATTTTTCGTGAAACTGTTATCCGCACCCGAACAGAGGAATTTTCCAAATCATTAATTTTTATAGTTTTAAGAATTTCTTCTTCCAAAAATTCCAATGTAAATGACATCGGAATCTCCATACGAAGAATACGCATTCCCGCCATCAAACGAAGATAGTGTTCTTCCCAAAAAAGAAGTTTTTGATTGGTATATTTTAAGGTATCAAAAACAGCATCTCCGTACTTAAATGCCCTACTTTCAATAGGTAAAAAAGCCTCATCAGAGGCTAAAAGTGTCCCTTTATAATTTATTTTCATTTACTTTTATCTAAATTTTAAACTGAACCTAACACGTGCTTTAATTCCGATACTTGATTCTCCCACAGCATTTTAGATTCTTCCAAATCTTCAGGAGTTGCAAAATCTATGATTACTAATGACACATCATCGGTAATTTCATCAACGACGATTTTCATTTCAAAGTAAGTGTCATTTCCGCTATTCAACCACCTGAATTTTATTGATTCATCTAATTTTTTTCGGAGCAATTTTGCTTTTTCTTCAGCATCACTCCAAATAAAAGTATAAATTTCCCCTCTTGTGTTCACATTATCAGCATACCACTCCGATAAGCCCGATGGAGATGATATGTATTGATATAACATTTGAGGAGATGCGTGAATCGCAAATTCCAACTCGTACTTTACTTTGTTTTGCATTATTCCGTTAGGTAAAATTTGAAAGGTGGCAAGGTATGATTTAAAAATCAAATAAACAAATTTTTTTTGTGTTTTGACTTGCCAGAAAATTCAATATAAAACCTCAAAATGGTTTTTGCTTCTGAAAGTAACAGAAATTAAAAACGAAAGAAAAAGCAACTAAATGAAATTTATTTCCATATCAAAAAAGAAATTAGTTTATTAATTATCAACAAACTAACAAATAATACATATCCATTTTTCACAAATTCGTGTAAATATCCTTCTAAAAAAATTTCAAAAAAATAGAAAATACAAAACTTAATTATATCTTTGTATTCACTTATCACGAATAACGTTTTTACTATGGATAAATATTCTTTTTTGAACGCTGCCAGCACGGCATTTTTTGGAGATTTATATGAAAAATATTTAGAAAACCCCGACTCGGTTGAAGCAAGTTGGAGAGCTTTCTTCCAAGGATTTGATTTTGCACAAGAAAATTACGGACAATCGTACCACGACACGGTTCAGGTAATGGCTCAAAAGGTTGATTCGGGCGGTAATGTGGCTTCGGAGAAACTACAAAAAGAGTTCAAAGTATTGAACTTGATTAACGCCTACCGCACTTATGGTCATTTGTTTACAAGAATCAATCCAATTCGTGAGCGTGAAGCATATCTGCCGAATTTAAACGTAGAAAATTACGGACTTTCCGACTCTGATTTGGAAACTGTGTTTGATTCCGCCAAAGAAATCGGGTTACAGCCTACTTCTCTGCAAAACATTATCAGCACATTGAAAAGCATTTACTGCAATTCCGTAGGTATTGAATATACGTACGTTAGAGAGGCGGAAGTTCGGCAATGGATTGAGAATAAATTGTACAAAAATGCCAACAAACCGCAATTCTCAAAAGAAGAAAAAATCCAAATTCTGAAAAAACTGAACCAAGCCACTTCATTTGAGAATTTTCTGCACACAAAGTACGTAGGTCAGAAGCGTTTTTCGCTCGAAGGAAATGATGCTCTGGTAGCCGGTTTGGATTTTGTAGTAGAAAAAGCCGCTGAAAAGGGAGTGGAACACATAGTTTTGGGAATGGCTCACCGAGGTCGGCTAAACGTTTTGGCTAATATCTTCAATAAAAATCCACAAGACATTTTTTCTGAATTTGACGGAAAAGATTATGAAATGGAAGACAATTTCGATGGCGATGTTAAATATCACTTAGGAATTTCTTCCGAGAGAGTTACCCAAGCAGGCAAAAAAATAAACCTGAATTTGGCACCCAATCCGTCACATCTGGAAACCGTTGGGGCTGTTATCGAAGGAATTACCCGTGCCAAGCAAGACAAATACTATCCTAACGACATCAAAAAGGCTTTACCCATTGCCATTCACGGAGATGCGGCAGTTTCGGGGCAAGGTGTCGTATATGAAATTACGCAAATGTGTCAGCTTAACGGATTTAAGACAGGCGGCACCCTTCATATCGTAGTAAATAACCAAGTTGGGTTCACCACTAACCATACCGATTCACGTTCATCTATTTATTGTACAGACATTGCCAAAGTAAATTCATCGCCTGTGCTACACGTAAATTCAGATGATGCAGAAGCGGTAATTCACGCTTTCCTTTTGGCATTGGATTTCCGACAAGAGTTTGGAAGAGACATATTTATCGACCTTTTAGGCTATCGTAAGTACGGACATAACGAAGGCGACGAACCTCGTTTTACACAACCGGTACTTTATAAAACTATCGGGAAACACGATAATCCGAGAAATATTTACGCTCAGAAACTAATCGCAGAAGGAGTCATTCAGCAGGAATTCGTTACCCAACTCGAAAATGATTATAAAGCACTTTTGGACAAAGATTTGGAAACTTCGCGAAAAGAAAAGCTAACCATCATCAAACCATTTATGCAAGAAGTATGGAAAGACTTTGAAATCGCATCACGTGCCAAAATGTTGGAAAAAGTGGACACTTCTTTCAACAAAGAAGCCCTTACCGAAATTGCTAAAATCATAACCGAGCTACCTTCCGACAAGAAATTCATCAGCAAAATCAAAAAAATCATCGCCGACCGCAAAGAAGGTTTCTTCGATAAAGATAGTATCGACTGGGGTACCGCCGAGCATTTAGCCTTTGCTACCCTACTCTCCGAAGGTTTCAACGTTCGGCTAACAGGGCAGGACGTTCAGCGAGGAACTTTCTCACATCGGCACGCGGTGGTAAAAACCGAAGATACGGAAGAGGAAATAACGCCACTTAAAGCCCTAAAACAGCACGAAAAATTCTCAAAAGGAAACTTTTACGTCTATAATTCGCTACTTTCAGAGTATGCCGTGTTAGGCTATGAGTATGGTTACGCAATGGCAAGCCCCAATACGCTAACTATTTGGGAGGCTCAGTTCGGAGATTTCTCAAACGGGGCTCAAATTATGCTTGACCAGTACGTTTCTTGCGGAGAAGACAAATGGAAAACCCAAGACGGCGTAGTAATTTTGCTTCCTCACGGATATGAAGGACAAGGTTCGGAACACTCTTCGGCACGTATCGAACGGTATTTGCAATTATGCTCGGACAAAAATATGTATGTAGCAAATTGTACTACTCCGGCGAACTTCTTCCATCTATTAAGAAGACAGATGAAAACCAATTTCCGCAAACCACTCGTAGTTTTCACACCGAAGAGCCTACTTCGCCACCCGCAAGTGGTATCTACCGTTGATGATTTGGCAAATGGGCATTTCCAAGAAGTAATTGACGACCCAATCGCCGATGCTTCAAAAGTGAAAACGTTGGTTTTCTGTTCAGGACGCTTTTATTACGACCTTTATGCCGAACGTGAGAAATTAGGACGCGATGATGTCGCCTTTGTTCGCATTGAACAGTTATTCCCGCTTCCTGTTGAGCAAATCAAAGCCGTTATAAGCAAATACAATAACGCAGACGATTTTGTTTGGGCACAAGAAGAGCCTAAAAATATGGGAGCTTACGGATATATGTTGATGTTCTTCGACTTTGTAAACTGGCGTTTGGCATCAAATACGGTGTATTCGGCACCGGCTTCCGGAAGTTACACACGTGATAGAAAACGTCACGCAGAGGCTGTCGCAATGGTTTTTGACCGCAACGCCAATGCAAAAAAGAATATATAATATATGGTGTACTTTGCCAAAGTTTTCGTAGCTTTGGCAAAGTTTCCGTTATATAATAAACTTAAAATGAAATAATATACGTAATTTTGTTGCTGTGTTATCTTAAATAAGACATTTGTCAGCCTAAATGAAGTTTTTGTCACCCTAAGCGAGACAACTATCACCCTGAGCGGGATACTTGTTACCCTGAACGAGATACCTGTCACCCTGAGCGAGACAACTGTCACCCTGAGCAAGACACCTGTCACCCTGGGCGGGATACTTGTTACCCTGAACGAGACAACTGTCACCCTGAGCGAAGTCGAAGGGGAAAAACAAAAAAAGCTTCGACTCCGCTCAGCCTGACAAGTAACCGATTAAGAGGATATAATTTCATAATTCTTGTATTGGTTTTAAAGATTTTTTTTAATGCCCGACTTATCCGGCGTCATATAAAAATATAGGAGAATGAAAAAACTTTTATTATTTATTTTTCTCGGTATAAGTTTTTTAAATGCACAGGAAAAAGTAGAACTATTAGATGAAGTTGTCATTATGGGGCATCAACCTCCTAAATATGACGCAAAAAGAGAACTCAAAGGAAAAAAGTATTTCACAAAACTTTCCAGTAAGGACATTTCGGTTGTAAGCAATCATCGCCAAAGAAAAGAAGGGTACTTGGTTGGCATTAAATTCACATTTGATGTTTCTGATTTGGTATCTGATGTGATTTTTATCTGTCCGTTAATCTTATTTGAAAATATGGAAGAAGTTCTTGTTTTAACCAAACAATTTCCCTTGGAAAATACAACCAAAGAAGTAATTTTCAACTTTTCATCAAGTCCTATACTATTGGAAGAAAATAAAAATTATTTAATTGGTTTTGAAATTATAGACAAAAATAGAACTCAAAAAACCATAAAAGTAAAATTCGTTACAAGTAAAGGTAGTTATTCTCTGCTAAAAATGACATCAAATGCCAACTGGTTGAGACAAGATAACTACGCAAAAGGATATAGTTTGGATTATGAGCTATTTTTTACCAAATAAAAGAAAATAAACAACAAAGTTTTCGTAGCTTTGGCAAAGTTTCCGTTATATAATGAACTTACAATGAAATAATATA
This sequence comes from Capnocytophaga felis, assembly GCF_009684755.1. Taxonomy (GTDB): domain Bacteria; phylum Bacteroidota; class Bacteroidia; order Flavobacteriales; family Flavobacteriaceae; genus Capnocytophaga; species Capnocytophaga felis. The sequence continues at coordinate 131,968 of NZ_BLBC01000007.1, read as the reverse complement.
CGTAATTTTGTTGCTGTGTTACCTTTAATAAGATATTTGTCAGCCTAAATGAAGTTTTTGTCACCCTAAGCGAGACACCTGTCACCCTGAGCAAGACACCTGTCACCCTGAGCGAAGTCGAAGGGAAGAAACAAAAAAGGCTTCGACTCCGCTCAGCCTGACAAGCAACCAATTAAAGGAATAGACATTCAACAAAATAGAATTTTCATAAAGAAAGAAAGTTTATTTAGAAAACAACAAAGCTAATAAAAATGTATGCAATCCTTTTTGATATTGACGTTTCCGTATTGAAACAAAATTATGGAGAATCATACCCCAAAGCCTATGACGACATAAAGGAATTACTGAAAAATTATGACTTTTATCAGGAGCAGAAGGGCGTATATTTTTCAAAGACTGCTTCAAAACAGGAAACCGACAACGCAATAGAAGCACTTTCTAAAAAAGATTGGTTTTTATTATCCGTCAAAAAAGTGCAAACATTCAAAATAGAAGATTGGAACGACTTTACTCCGACAATACAAGAAAAAATGAGGGAAGTAGTTTTCAAAATATCAAGATAACAAAAAATACGTTCTTTTTATTATTTTTCATCTCGGGCATTAGTTGCTTCACATCAGGAATTCATCGCTACATATCAGAAACTGATTGCTTCTTATAGAAAACAAGATGCTTCCCATCAGAAATCAGCTGCTTCTAACAGAAAATGGATTACTTCATATCGGAAATAGGTCGCTTCCGATAGAAAATCATATATTTTTCATCAAAAAACAAACATCGAATATAGTTTTTAAGAAGACAGAGTATAGAAATTTATTTCTAAAAGTAAGAAAATAAAGTTCTGACAAAAGGTAAAAGACACCGAAAGTGAAGATACTACACCCCGAAATAAGAAATAAATACAGAAAACTAAGAATACAAAATCGTATTCTTTCGATAATTATAAATTAACTCGTAACTAAAAAAGAAGTAAAATGGCAAAATCAAGCAGACCCAAGGTAAGTTATGCCGAACTTGTAGCAAAAGCTCAGGTAATGGTAGCAGGATTGAAAAACAATGCCCAAGAGGTACAGAAAAGAGGAATTGATTCCGAATTTACTACGCTACTTGAAAGGCAATGTGAAGAGGCAATCGCCCTTAATAACGAACAAGAACGCTTAAAAGCCGAACTCAAAGCCAAAACAGAAGAATTTGTTCAGAAACTTAACGCAATTCAAGAGCAAATGCGAGAAGCCAATGCCGTAGTAAAGTTGGCTATGCCGCAACCAAGATGGAGAGAGTTCGGTATTGAGACATCAAGATAGATAATAACGAATTGTAATATATAAAAATTCATACTTAAAACTAATACTATTATGTTAGAAATGAAAGTTCCCTCACCGGGAGAGTCGATAACGGAAGTAGAAATCGCTCGTTGGTTGGTAAAAACAGGAGATTACGTAGAAAAAGACCAAGCCATCGCCGAAGTAGATTCAGATAAGGCAACACTTGAACTTCCTGCCGAAGCCAGTGGCGTAATTACCTTACAGGCTGAGGAAGGTGATGCAGTAAAAGTAGGACAAGTAGTTTGTTTGATTGACACATCGGCAAGCAAACCGACAGGCGGAGCAACAACAAATAAAGAAGAGCCAAAAAAAGAAGAAGTTAAGAAAGAAGAACCGAAACCTACGTCGGTTGAAAAGACAACATATGCGACTAACACTCCAAGTCCGGCAGCTCGCAAAATATTGGAAGAAAGAGAAATCCCTGCATCGGCAGTAAAAGGCACAGGCAAGGACGGACGTATTACCAAAGAAGATGCTTTAAAGGCATCGAAGCCATCGATGGGCACACCAACGGGAGGAAGCCGCAGTGAAACGCGTACGAAAATGTCAATGTTGCGTCGTAAAGTCGCAGAGCGGTTGGTATCTGCCAAAAATGAAACGGCAATGCTCACAACCTTCAACGAGGTAGATATGACTTCGATTTATGAGCTTCGCAATCAGTACAAAGATGTCTTTAAAGAGAAACATAATGTGAATTTAGGCTTTATGTCTTTCTTTACTTTGGCAGTAGTTAGGGCTTTAAAGATGTATCCTGACGTAAATTCGATGATTGACGGACAAGAAAAGGTAACATATAACTTTTATGACATCTCGATTGCCGTTTCAGGTCCGAAAGGGTTGATGGTTCCGGTAATTCGCAACGCCGAAAACTTATCTTTCCGCGGAGTTGAAGCAGAAGTTAAGCGTTTGGCGGTACGTGCTCGCGATGGTCAGATTACCGTGGACGAAATGACGGGAGGAACTTTCACCATTACCAACGGAGGTGTCTTCGGTTCGATGCTTTCCACTCCTATTATCAATCCTCCACAATCAGGTATTTTAGGAATGCACAATGTTGTAGAAAGAGCTGTGGTTAAAAACGGACAAATTGTGATAGCTCCGGTAATGTATGTCGCACTTTCGTATGACCACCGCATCATTGACGGACGTGAATCCGTAGGTTTCTTAGTCGCCGTGAAAGAAGCGCTTGAAAATCCCGTTGAAATTTTGATGAATGGCAATGCAAAGGCTGCATTAGAGTTATAAAAGGCAATAACAAACAAAATAAAGGCTCAAAAGAACATACCTTTTGAGCTTTTATTTTCTGATGTTTATTTTCACACAATAATTACGAAATTCTTTACCATAGTAATTGTACTTTAAAAAATAATATTGATAAATAATCCCCTTAATTAAGCATAAATGAAACTAAAAACTGTTTTGAATCTCGCACTTATTTTATTGATTCTCTCTTTTTTCGTAACTCCTTTGGGATATGAGAGTAAGATAATCCTACAAAGGATATTTGCAAGCTCTGTTGAAATTCTCCCTGCCGGTGAACAGTATAAAATTGACTTTGATTGGAAACTCAAAGACCGAGATAATAAAGAATTTAACTTTTCTCAGTCAGAAGGAAAGAAACCTTCCTTTGTTTATTTCTGGTCTTCGTGGAGAGTTACCAGCATTGCCGACTTATCTGGCATACAAAAGCTCTACAATGACTATAAAGAGAAAGTTGATTTCTATATAATTACCAATGAGTTACCCGAACCCGTTGAAGAGTTGATGAACAGAAGAGGATATGACTTTAAAGTAACTTACTTAATCATAGGAGAAAAAATGCCTTTCAACCCTGAAGAAATCCCCTCCGGATATATCATTGACAAACAAGGTTTTGTCAAAGCAAAAAGCAACAGAATCGCCAAATGGAATAGTGATGCCGTCCGTAATTTGTTGGATTCCGTTTCAAAATAACTTCTGATTACTTTTCAATCATCTACAGAATCACAATAATAAAAAAATCTTATATCAACATACACATAATTCGATTATATATGGTTTGGTATTTGAATTATATGTACTATTTTTGCCACAAAAAAACTGACATATATCATATTTACTTTTTTTTCAGAACACAATCAAAAACACAAAACAATAATGATTCAAGTATCCGAAAAAGCTAAGAAAAAACTGATTTCCTTAATGGAAGAGGAGGATTTTGACCCCACTACCGATTTTGTTCGAGTAGGTGTAAAAAGTGGTGGTTGTAGCGGACTTTCCTACGAACTCAAATTCGATAAAACCACCGATGCCGACGACAAAATCTTTGAAGACAACGGAATACGAATCGCCGTAAACAAAAAAAGTTTCCTCTACTTAGTGGGCACAACCCTCGAATATTCAGGCGGACTCAACGGCAAAGGATTCGTTTTCAACAACCCTAACGCCAACAGAACCTGCGGCTGTGGAGAAAGTTTTTCGTTATAAATAATTCAAGGTTCAAAGTTTGATGTTCAAAGTTTTGTCCGAAAATTTACGTGTCCAACCCTAAAATGCATTATGGCTACAATCAAAAGATTTGAAGATTTAGAGATTTGGCAATTAGCAAGAACACTAAGCAAAAGTATTTATCAAATCATTGAAAATACGGAACTTAAAAACAATTTCCGCTTAAGCAACCAAATTGATGGTGCATCAGGATCAATAATGGATAATATCGCAGAAGGCTTTGAACGTAATGGAAACAAGGAATTTATACAATTTTTATCAATAGCGAAGGCTTCTTGTGGAGAGACAAGGTCGCAATTGTATCGAATTTTGGATAGAGGATTCATTTCCGAAGAAGAATTTATCAAACTAAAAAATCAGACTGAAATTTTAAGCAAGAAAATAAATACTTTCATCAATTATTTAATTAACAGCAATTTAAAAGGCATAAAGTACAAATAATTTTAGGGTTCAGTTCACAATTCAAATACTAAACTTTGGCAATAGAGTTTTGAACTTCAAACATAGAACCTTAAACTTAAAAACTAAAACTATGGCAAAATACACAGAAGACGATTTACGCGACGAATTACAAACCAAGGAATACGCCTATGGTTTTTATACAGATATCGAAGCCGAAACTTTTCCGAAGGGACTTAATGAGGAAATTGTAATTGCGATTTCCAAAAAGAAAAACGAACCCGAATGGATGACCAATTGGCGGCTCGATGCTTTCCGCATTTGGAAACAAATGGAGGAACCCGAATGGGCAAATGTAAAATATGAAAAACCTGATTTCCAAGATATTTCATATTATTCCGCACCCAAGCAGAAACCTCAGTATGAAAGTTTAGATGAAGTAGACCCAAAACTTCTTGAAACTTTTAACAAATTAGGTATTTCCATCGAGGAGCAGAAACGTTTAACAGGCGTTGCCCCTGTTGCGATGGACATCGTGATGGATTCCGTTTCCGTGGCGACAACTTTCAAAAAGACCTTGGCAGAAAAAGGAATCATCTTCTGTTCTATCTCCGAAGCCATTCAAGAACACCCCGAGTTGGTGCAAAAATACATCGGGTCTGTCGTACCTAAAACCGACAATTTCTATGCTGCCCTGAACTCGGCGGTATTTTCCGATGGGTCTTTCTGTTATGTACCCAAGGGCGTTCGTTGTCCGATGGAGCTTTCTACGTATTTCCGAATCAATCAGGCAGGTACCGGACAGTTCGAGCGTACTTTAGTAATTGCCGATGAAGGTAGCTACGTGTCTTATCTTGAAGGATGTACCGCTCCGCAACGTGACGAAAACCAATTGCACGCTGCCGTAGTGGAGCTGATAGCTTTAGACAATGCCGAGATAAAATACTCAACCGTTCAGAATTGGTTCCCGGGGGATAAAGATGGTAAAGGAGGGGTTTTCAATTTTGTAACCAAACGCGGGCTATGTGAAAAGAACGCCAAAATATCTTGGACGCAGGTCGAGACAGGTTCCGCAGTAACTTGGAAATATCCATCGTGTGTGCTCAAAGGTGATAATTCGATTGGGGAATTTTACTCCATCGCCGTAACAAATCACTTCCAACAGGCGGACACAGGAACGAAAATGATTCACTTAGGGAAAAATACGCGTTCAACTATTATTTCAAAAGGAATTTCTGCCGGACAATCGCAGAATTCTTACCGAGGATTGGTGAAAGTTAGCCCGAATGCCGAGAATGCACGAAACTTCTCGCAGTGTGATTCCCTTTTGATGGGGAACGAGTGCGGGGCTCATACCTTCCCGTACATCGAGGCGAAAAACAAGACCGCTCAAATAGAACACGAAGCCACAACTTCCAAAATCGGGGAAGACCAAATTTTCTACTGCAACCAACGCGGTATCGACACGGAAAAAGCCATCGCCCTGATTGTAAACGGTTTCAGCAAAGAGGTTTTAAACAAACTCCCAATGGAATTTGCCGTAGAAGCTCAGAAATTATTGGAAATCTCCTTGGAAGGAAGCGTCGGATAGTCGAGAGGCTCGACACCCAATTTATTTTTCTCCAAAAAGAAGAAATAATAAGACGATATACAATAAAGGCGAAACGTTTTTCGCCTTTATATTATGTTATCCCTGTAGGGGCGTATCGCGTACGTCCGTACATTGCGTTTTTATTGTAGAAACGAAACGTTTTTCGCCTTTACATTACATTATCCCTGTAGAGGCGTATCGCATACGCCCGTACATTGCATTTTTATTGTAGAAGCGAAACATTTTTTACCTTTATATTGTATTTTACGTGTAGAAAAAAGATATATTTCATCATAAAATTATGTTTTTACAACAGAAATAATGTATTTTTCATCAGGGATGGAGTATTTCCCTAAAGGGATGAGCAATATCCCTGATAGTACAAAGCATTTCCCTAAAGGGATGAACAATATCCCTGATGGTACAAGACGTTTCCCTAAAGGGATGAACAATATCCCTGATGGCACAAAGCATTTCCCTGAAGGGATAGGACACTTCCCTAAAGGGATGAGCAACATCCCTGATGAAATGAAGTGTTTCCCCGTAGGGGCGTATTGCATACGCCCAAACATTGTATTTTTATGATAAAGGATTGGAAATATCCCTGTAGGATCAAAATATATTTTGTATCGGGCGTATGCAATACGCCCTTACATTGTATAGGACAATATAACAACAAATATTT
>NZ_BLBC01000007.1:0-125374 GCF_009684755.1 Capnocytophaga felis | reverse complement strand
CAAATATTTTTCATCAGGGATAAGACGTTTCCCCGTAGGGGCGTATTGCAATACGCCCAAACATTACACAGAACAACATCATACAATGCGTTTCATTTCAGTAATGCGTTAAAAATGTACCGACAACAATATATTTTAAGATGAAGCAAGACAAAAATCAGGTGTTTGATACGATAATCTTTGATTTTGACGGAACATTAGCCGATTCCCAAAGATGTGGCGTAATGGCTACACAAAAAGCCTTTGAAGAAAAGGGATTTTCCGTGCCGTCGGAAAGTACAATCAACTACTATATGGGAATCCCCATTGAGAAATCGTTTCAAGAGATGGCTGACAGCACACTATCCGATGCGGAATTACAGTCGCTTATCATTACTTTTCGGAAGTACTATAAAGAATATGAAGAAAGTCATTTAGTTGCTTTTCCGGATATTGTGTCGCTTTTATCGGAACTGCAAGTGCGAAGTAAAAACTGCTTTGTGCTTTCAAGTAAAAAGACAAATGTACTGCAACGCAACCTGATTTTACTGAATTTGCATCTGTTTTTTAGAGAAATCATCGGGTCGGACAAGGTTTCTAACTACAAACCGCACCCCGAAGGTATAGAATATATTTTGAACACGTATAAAATCGAAAAAGAAAGCACACTAATGGTAGGCGATGCTATTTTCGACCTTCAAATGGGACGTTCGGCAAGGGTTTCCACCTGTGCTGTTACTTGGGGAAGCCACTCCGAAGCTATTTTAATGAAGGAAAATCCTGATTTTATCATTCATTCTCCTTTGGAATTGTTGAAAATTGTATAATGAAAATCGATAAGATTTTAAATTTTTATAACGTTCTTTATTTGTATGTGTATCCGAATGGAATTCATTTAGCAAAAAACAAAATCGTGAATAAATAGACTGATAAAAAGCTGATAATAAGTGAAGTTTGGCTCGATATTTGCTTGTAATTTAATGGAATAGCCAAGAGGTAGGTGAAATGTAAAGGCTAAAAAGTTTAATAAAATATAAATCATCTTTCGCTATGGAAAAAAAAGTTAAAATAATAATATCCACTATTTTCCAAAATGGAGGAGAAGCTACTCGAGCTCTTGAAATGGCTAAAATTATAAAAAAGTATCAGCCAAACGATTATCAAGCTGAAATTATATTCTTGTCGCATAGTAGCCCTTTTGAGAAAATAGCAAGAGAGGAAGGTTTTGAAATTTGTAACATTGAACCGAAAGCTAAGTTTGCGAATTTTCACGATGATTTTAAAACGAGATTTGGAGAATTAATCGGTGATTATGATGTAGCTAAGGAATATCTTGAAAGCGAAATAGCAATTTATAAAAGGCTAAAACCCGATATAGTTTTACACGGATTTTATCCTATTGCGGGAATTGCAAAACGAATGGTTACACCACACATTCCAAGTATTGCTTTTTTGCCTCTGCCTTTAACTGAGAACTATCTTGATGAAATAAAGGCTTTTCCTGATGAATTGCCAATGGCACGACTTCCAAAGTGGTTGCAGAAATTCGTGATAAAATCCATTCCACGAAAAATGATGCTAAAAAATCCTGCTCTAAAACACAGCGTGATTGCACAAGCCGCTTTTGATTTGGGATGGGACAAAAGCCAACCTTTGAGAGGAACATTCGATATGCTTCGCTCTGAAAATTATTTAATAAACGATTTTCCTTTCTTCTATAAGAAAGAGAATTATGAGAGAAATTTCTTGTTTACAGGAGCTATTTATTCGGAAACGATTTCTAAAAAAAATAACGACCCCGAAATAATAAAATGGCTTTCGGCAGACAATAAAAGAAAGAAAGTTTTTTGCACGTTAGGCACATCAGGAGATAAACATCATCTTATTGAAGTGATAAAAGTGTTCAATGAGGGAGAGGCAAAACAATGGAGTGCTATTATTCTGTCCCCTCCTGCCATTTGCAACCTTGAGGAAGCTAAAAAATATGTGAAAAACTCAAATGTTTATATAACAAATCAGTTTGTCAATGCTAAAGAGATTAATGAAAAGGCAGATGTGGTAATTTGTCACGGTGGGCAAGGAACTTTACAGACTGCCATAACAAGCGGAACGCCGTTAGTAGGCATTGCTACTCAACCTGAACAGCAAATCAACTTAGAGCATTTGTCCGAATTTGGGATGGCAGAAAGAATTTCATATTGGAATTGGAAAGCAACATACATTAGGAAAAAAGTTTCAAAAATTTTATCCCATACAATCTATAAAGAAAAAGCGGAAACATTGAACAAATTAAGTCAGACCATTCCCACAAAACAACTCATTGGAGAGCGAGTTTGGGATATAATAAAAAGTTTATCTTTGTAATGAGATAAACTCATTTTGTCGTCTATTATCGTTTAACCCTTAAAACTTGAATTACTATGGCAAGGAAATCGTATGCAGAAAACATCAAATCCGTAAAGTTAATGATTGATGGGCTTAGAAATCACAAGGATAATCTGCCCGCAGGGATTGACGAGGCTTTTATCGATGAGTTGGAAGCCTTAAAAAACAAGGTTGAAACCTTAAACAGCGAGCAAGAGAAGCTCAAAGCCGATTTAAAATCGAAAACCGAGGAGTTTGAAAAACAATTAAAGCTGCTTACCGACAAACAATCGGTTGCTCGGAAAAGAGCCAAGATGGATTATCAGCAAAGTCAGTGGCGAGAATTCGGTATTGAGGATAAAAGGTAAATCCGCAACGTGGTACAAAGCAAAAGAATGTAGGGGCGAATCATCATTCGCCTTTACATTGTGTTTTTCCTGTAGGGATGTGTTATTAACCTAAAATAATTTATCACTGTAATTCCCCCTTTCAAGGGGGGGGTAGGGGGATGTAAATCTAAGAAAACATCCTCCGTCCTTCGGACACCTCCTTCAAAGGAGGATTTTAAAACTCGACAATTTAAAGTATGTTAGCTATATCGTATCCGTGCAGACATTGAAACATTTTGAAGTGGGATAAAAGGCATTCGTACGGGGACGTATTGCTAACTTAAAATAATTTGTCGTTGTAATTCACCCTTTTAAAGGGGGTAGGGGGATGTAAATCTAAGAAAACATCCTCCGTCCTTCGGACACCTCCTTCAAAGGAGGATTTTAAAACTTAACCATTTATGAAACAAGTATTTTTATTTATCATACTTTGGACTTTGGTGGGTACATCTTGCACCAAAAAGGATAATTCTGATTCTACCGATGGGAAAGAAGTCCCTCAATCGGAGCAAGAAACCCCAAAAGAAAATATATCCAAAGAAAAGGTCAAAGAATTTTTCACAGAACATTTATCAGGTAAAACGACGCTTTTCCAAGAAGGGAAAGAATTGTCGCTTACTGAAATAGAGACTGCTCAACAAGAAATATGGCAGGCGTGGAAAGAAGCCAACCAAAGTTTTTCTGAAGAGAAGTTAGGGGCATTAAATCCGTTGAATACGAGAACTTCCTCTCAATGGAAACTTCCTGAAAGCTTGGAAAGAAATGCCGTGATGCCTTACTATTTTGGTTCAAAAGGAACGAAACCAACTAACGGATTTCCGCTTTTTCTTTACTTGCACGGTTCGGGAAATAAACATCAGGAATGGGCAAGTGGAATCGCTTTAGGGCAACGTTTTGAAGATGCTCCGTCGGCTTACTTTATTCCGCAGATACCCAATACGGGAGAACTGTATCGTTGGTGGCAAAAGGCAAAACAATTCGCTTGGGAAAAACTACTTCGTTTGGCTTTTCTTTCAGGAGAGATTGATGCCAACAAAGTATATTTCTTCGGAATTTCAGAAGGCGGTTATGGCAGTCAGCGTTTAGCATCGTTCTATGCAGATTACTTGGCAGGTGCGGGACCTATGGCAGGAGGCGAGCCACTTATCAACGCTCCCGTTGAAAATTGCCGAAACATTGCTTTTTCACTCCGAACAGGAGCTCAAGATTACGGCTTTCATCGGGATTTATTTACCCGATATACGAAAGAAGAATTTGAAAAACATCAACAAGCAGACCCTCAGGGGTATGTTCACTTTATTGAACTCATACCTCACGCAGGACACGGGATTGACTACTCCCCTACCACGCCTTGGCTGAAACAACATACGCGTAATCCGCACCCGAAAAAAGTAGTTTGGGAAGACTTTGAGATGGACGGCATCTACCGAAAAGGATTTTATAACATTGCAGTGCAAGAACGCCCCGCCGACCGTACACGTTACACAATGGAAATCAAAGGCAATACAGTGAACATTCAAGTTGATACGGTTACTTATCGAGGTGTCGAAAAAAGTCAGCATTGGAATTTGTTTACCAAATATGAAAAAACACATACTCCCGCATCAAAAGGAAAATTTACACTATATTTGAACCCTCAATTAGTAGATTTAAGCAAGGAAGTTACTGTTGTGGTAAACAACAAACAAGTTTTTAAAGGCATTGTACAACCCGATATGAAGCATCTGATAAACAGTTGCTCGTTGTTCTTTGACCCCGAAAGGCTTTTTCCTGTTGCCGTAGAAATTACGCTTTAAGCATTGGCAGTTCAGCTAAAAGGACGAAATAAATATCCATCTGAAAAAATAGAAAAATCAGCAGAAAAACAAATCAAGTAATAAATTTTAAAATATAGATAAAATGTTAGAGATAAAAAACTTACACGCCTCGGTTGAGGATAAAGAAATTTTAAAAGGAATCAATCTTACGGTAAAAGCAGGTGAGGTTCACGCCATTATGGGACCTAACGGAGCAGGAAAATCCACGCTTTCGGCAGTGATTTCCGGGAATGAAGCCTTTGAAGTAACTGAGGGCGACATCGTTTTGGAAGGAGAAAGCATCTTGGAAGACGCTCCCGAAGAAAGAGCCCACAAGGGAATCTTTATGTCCTTTCAGTATCCGGTGGAAATCCCCGGAATTTCGGTAACAAACTTCATAAAAACTGCGGTAAACGAGGCTCGCAAAGCCCGTGGCGAAGAGGAAATGCCCGCTGCAGAGTTGCTTAAGAAAATCCGTGAGAAAGCCGAACTTTTGGAAATTAACAAAGATTTCTTGTCTCGTTCGCTTAACGAAGGTTTTTCGGGGGGAGAAAAGAAACGTAACGAAATCTTCCAAATGGCAATGCTTGAACCGAAAGTAGCCATCTTGGACGAAACAGACTCCGGGTTGGATATCGACGCACTTCGTATCGTGGCAAACGGAGTAAACAAACTAAAAAGTAAAGACAACGCAGTGATTGTCATCACGCACTACCAACGTTTGTTGGATTATATCGTTCCTGATTTCGTTCACGTGCTTCACGACGGAAAAATCGTGAAGTCCGGCGGAAAAGAACTCGCCCTCGAACTTGAGGAAAAAGGCTATGACTGGTTGAAATAAAAACAAAGCAAAATAACAAAAGGTTTAAAGCGTACGCTTTAAACCTTTTGCTTTATGTAAACTTTTCTGACGTTTGGAAAAGCAAATTTCTTTTGATAAATAATTGTAAAGCATTTATCCATTTATTAAAAACATAAAGTATTTTTGCATTCTTGACACTTAAAATTTTCAAAATTATGGCAATAGACGGAATTAAAATCATTGATAGTGATTTGGCACACGATATTCGTAATGCAATTATGGAAGCGTACGATTACAACGAACCTTTGGAAGAAGTCATTTCGGAAATAGAGAGATGGGGCAAAGAAGCTACCGATAATTCCATTGAAACCGAAATATGGACAACCTCTTACGCACAGACAATGTGGGAAATCGGGCAGCTTTCAGAAGAACTTTTAAACCGAGCTAAAACCATCATCGAACGTGGAGCCGACCCAAAATGGCACGAATTTTCCAAAGATGCACACGCCAAACGTCAGAAAACACTCAATACCTTTTGGGAAAAAATCAGTCAGCCGAACCCAAAACCCCGCAAAAGTAAGAACTACACCAAAGTAAGCAATTTCCTGTTTCAACAAGATGAAGTATTCGCAATAAAACTACCTGACGGGCAATTTGGCTTTACCATTCTGGTAGATGTTTATCACGATTGCGGGCAATGTTACTATGTATTTACCGAAATCAACTATACCTCTGAATATGTTCCTACGTTGGATTTTCTGAAAGGTCAGTATGTTTTTGCCCGAAAAGGCTTAGGTTTTGATAAAAACCGATTCGTAACTCACAAAAAACTAATGAAGTTTCAAGAGGAATTTCAGCTTCTCGGTTCGCTTCCCATAGCAGAAAATCATCGGAAACTCGGTACTTATTCAGGAAATTGCAATACGCTTTCCGACTTTACTTCGGATTGGAATGACGCCTATCCCAATAGCAAACAGTACAAACTTTCTGATTTTTTAAAAGAAACTTCCGCAGAAAATAACTAAAAACACATAATAAACACAGATATGAAACATTCACAAATTTTAGACAAATTAGTAGCAAAACACTTAGTAGAAGCGATGGATGACGACTTAGCTCGGCTTGTTTGGTGGGAAATAGCCGCTTCTTCTAATGAAACGCCACAGAAGCAATTGGAAAGCCTTATGCCCAAATTTCTATTACGTTGGGATTGTGCTTTGAAACCTTCCGCAGAAAAGGATAAAAAGCATTACAGAAACAAAACGCTTGTTGCGATGGCTACGCTTTTGCACAAGTATGGTTTTAGCGACCCAAAAATTACGGCTCAGGCTTTTGATGCGATTGATTCACTCAACAAAGACGTTGTTTTAAGCGATGACTTCGCGAGGAAAACACCACAAATCAAGGAACTTTTAAAAAACCCGCCCGCACCATTGAAGCGACGCCCCGCATTGCCTGAGTCCGTTACTTTCTATCGTCCGAAAGATATCATCGCCATAGAGTTGGAAAATATCTTTTACATTGCTTATATTCATACGGATACAGGCATTAATCAAAGCCCCGTTGTGGAGTTCTACGAAAAGACCTTTGATAAAGTTCCGACGCTTGATGAACTGAAAAACACAAGAACTATCGGCGAAGAATATAGTGACGGAACAACAAAAATCAGTAAGTTTAGCATCAGCGGACTAAAATATTTACCCGACCCCGCAGGACAAGTTACATTAATTGCAAGTGCCATCGATACTCCTCCCGATAACAAACATTTGAAACATTCAATAGGACTTTATACAATGAGCAGCATCTTTGAAATACAACTCATTATCAAAAGAATGTTTTCAAAAGGAGGTGATAAGTAAGATATTTTATTAATTTTATAAATTTATAAGTGCAAATTTTCAGAAAGACAACAAGAGAAAAACCATCTTCACAATAACTTATGAATGAATGATTTATATGTATCATAAAAAAGCTCCACCAAGATTTTTCATTAGCGAGCTATCTTGTTGAAGAATAGAGTGTTACCATTTAGGGATAGATGGGTAGGTAACGATTTAGAAATGAGCGGAGTGCATTGAAGCACATTGTTTTGAATAGCCAAAGAACGCTCACTTTTACTACTTGCAAAGGTACATATTTTCGAGGGAAAGTGAGCGTCTTTTCTTGTTTTTCTTCTTGTCAGTGAAAGAAAAAAGCAATTACAGCCGTTGCGAACGGTTGCGGTTGATAAGCTGTTTCCATTTCTGTTCGCACCAATTGGTAATGGGAAGCCCGTTGATGGTGAGGAGCGGTCGTTTCTTCTCATCCTTGATGATACGGATTTCGCTGTCCTCTTCCGTAAACTCTCTCTTGTATAGTCCCGAGTAGGCTTTAGTCGTACCTCGCTGGGGTGCTTCCGTGCGATACATCTCCGCTATCCTATCATCAGAGAAGTTCATCTTTCTGAGCATCAGACGGATATTCAAAAGCTGGTAGAAGCCACTGAAGAAACGTTTTATCCAATTCCGCTCTTCCTCGTAAATCTGCACGGTTTCTTTCAATTCGGCAATGGCTCTGTCCCTTCCCTTGACCGTGTCCTTCAAGAGAACGACTTCCTTTCGGATTTCATTCTTCTCCTTTTCCGAAAGATACTGTTGCCGTTCGGCTTCCTGTTCCAAGTCTGCAATACGCTTCTCTGCCTTGTCGAGTTCAGAGTTGCCAAAGAGGGAGTACAGCGTGCCTTTCATTCGGAGCTTGCCTGCCTGCTTCTCCAGCTCCTTTATCTTGGCTGTGAGTTCCGCCTTTTGAGCTTCCTTCTCTTTCGTGGATTTGAGAATTTCCTTGTAATACTCCATCGTGGTGCGGTGCTTGGCTACCGAGCCGTGTACGCCCCGTTCCAACCCGAACCGTTGCACTCGCTTGGCATAGTCCGTCTGATACTGCTCCAGTTTCTTTGGCGTAAGCACATCATCGGCACAAAGCCGTACCTTGTTCTTCTTCGTCTTATACTTCCGCTTGCCGTTCTCGGCTTCCTCCTTGGCTTTCCGTCTTTCACCCGTAACAATGGGGACGACCGTGGCGTGAATATGGGGCGTTTCCTCATCTGCGTGCAGCGTGGCAGCGACCACGTTGTCCGCCCCGAAAGTGGAGCGAAGCCAATCCATCGATTCATCACACCACTCGTACAGGCGTCCTTCCTGCTCTATACGAGCCATGTCCTCAGGAGAACTCGACAGAATAAAGCGCAGGGCTTTGACTTGGTTCTTTGCTACCTTTCGGTAGATACCGGCTGTGGCGATGCGATGCTCTATCGCTTCGCTACGGTTGGTCACATTTGCAGGGAATTGCACCAATTCCCTGTTCAGGTGTGTGCGAGAAGGATCGACGTTACTCGGGGTATATGTCCGCGCTATATGAGCGGTATTTCCCGAGTCGTTGCTTCTCGCCTTGTCTATATGTAATACGGCGTAGCCCATTGTTTGAAGTTTGTTTTAAGGGGTATCCAAAGGGGCGGACTCCCTTGGCTCAGAAGGGTATTTTTAGCGATAACGGAGTGCAGCGTGAAGAAAATACCCTAATGAGCTATGGCATTTCTTGAAATGTCCGCTCCGCCCTGCTCGTACTTCTTTCTTGTTACGTTGCATTCTGTGAATGCCTGCACGCTTTGTTTCTAAGTTTGGCTCTGCAAACTTGCTGTTCTGAGGAACTGCCGTAGCTATCGAAACAAAGCCGTTTATTCGCATACATTTTATTTCCTGCATCTTTGAATACCTGATGATAGAATAATGTTGTTTGCTCTCTTTTGCCTTATCGTCTAAGTCCTCGTTTGCGAGGTGGTATCACCTGTTTTTGCCCTGTTCTTTGGGCAACGTGGTACTCATTGAGGTCTTTGTATCGGGAATAGTGTCGGCTCATATCCTCCACGTTGATACCTGCCGATTGTAAAGAATGTAGGGCTTGTCGTCCAGCTTGGTCGTTATCGAAGAAAGCTTGAACGGAATCGATACCTTTCTCGTGGAGATAGGCAATGGCTCGTGAAAGATTACTGACCGAGTTCAGTACAAGGCAGGGAGCGATTTCTTTTCCTTTCATCGTGAGAAGGGAAAGGAAATCCATAAAGCCCTCAAAGATGCAGTGAGGAGCATTGTTCGCTTCTCCTGCAATCAGAGAAATATCCTTTGGAGCGATTGTGCCCTTGAATGTCTTGTCGTCTCGGAGTTCATATCCTCCTGCACGATTGGCAAAGCCGATGGCAGAATACTCTCGTCCTCCTACTTCGTAGCGAATATGACGGAGATAAGGACTTGCCACGGCAAGGTCTATCCTGCGTACCTCTCGAAGATAGTTTTGCAGATACAGGGGCAACTCTTCGCTGATGAAGAGAATACGCCTTACATTACTTGGTCGCTGTTCACCTCTTATCTGTCCTGTGTGAGTTTCACGATGAAAGGAAGAGGAAGCGAGGGTTATCGCTTTCCTTTCGGCAAGATGCGCCATTGCTTCGTAGGCACTGCATCCACGCATCCGCATCACAAGGTCTATGATGCTTCCACCTTGGCTTGTCCCATAGTCGTGCCACAAGTTTTGCCGAAAGTCCACTTTCAGGCTGGCATTGGGGTCTTCTCGGTAAGGTGCGTGATAAAGGGCATAGCCGTTATAAAGCTTGGCAGGCTCGATGCCGCAAGCGTGCAGATAGTCGGCTATCGGTATCGCCTTGATGTATTGTAGGTCATAATATTCGTTATTCATTGCTGTTATTATTGGATTTGGGTTATTCATTTGTTCGTTATCTCATTATTCGCTCTGTTTTCTCTTTTTGGAATTTTCCCCTTTTCTTCTTACTACCCTTCGACACTCGGATAAGTAATTGACAGTGAAAGAGAAAAGTGTAACACTTCATTCGGTTTTATCCTTCTACGTCTCCTGTCTACGCTTTTCCTTATTCCTTCTGCCGTAGAAGCGTAGAAAGGTGGTAGTAAGCCGTGTTGCAAGATGGATTCCTCCTGCAATCCTTTCTCTTTCACCGTATTATCCTTAGTTGTAGTAACGTAGTAAGGAGAATAGGAAAGAAAAGAGAAAGGAATATTATAAGGGGGGATAGTGTGCTATGGCGGTTGCTCTGGGTAAACCTTACGGACGGCATAGACATACACGGGATTGCCGTTTATCCTGCGACACTCTCTCGTATAACCGGCCTTTCGCAAGGCTTCCCCCATCCGTTTGGGAGAGAGCTGCTGTCGGGTATAGCAGGAGAGGTAACCCACTATCTCCGAATTGGTCATATAGAAGCGTTTTGTTGCCGTCTCTGCCTCCGTGGGAAAGGTGAAATAGCGGAGCAACAGTTCCATCTCTGTCGTATAGACTTGGAAGGCTTCGCTGTTTCTATGCAATTCAATAATCTCTTCATCATTGAACCAATAGCGAAACCCTTCATTCAATAGGGTCTTGGCTTCGCTGTAAACGGCATCCATCGGAATGCTCTTGGCTCGGTCTATATCTATTGCCAGCACTTCAAAGGGCAGGAAGCGTCTACTTCCTGTCGGGTCGGTGAGGAAATCGTTGCCATTGACCGAAGCCACGAAACTCGCCAAGTGGGGTCGCTCCTCGATATGCTTCTCGTAAGGCATACGGTACTTCACCTGCGGACAGGTAATGAGGTTCTTCAGTTCGTTCTCGTCCCGCTTGTTGAGGGCCTTGAGTTGGTCGTCAATGTTGATAATGAGATTTTGCCCGATAAGACTCAACACGTCCTTCTCCTGTGGATATATCTTTCCCGTATAGCGGTAATCGGAGAGAGACGGAGGGCAGAGCAGGTCTAGGAACGTGGTTTTGAATTTTCCCTGCTCACCTGTCAGCACAAGGCAGGTATGGTTACGACATTGCTTGTCGTCCATTGCGTTGGCGACCACTGCAACCAGCCACTTGGTGAGGTATTCCCTCCACTTCTCGGGATTGGTTACGCTCACGCAGTCGGCAAGGGCGGTGATAGCTTCCGCATTTCCTTTCGTCAGTGGTAACGCTTGGAAATAGGTTTGTACAGGATTAACACGTGGGGAGAAATCGCTTTCGATGATACTATACAGATTCTCGGGCGAGGTCTGTACATCGGCTTCTTTGTCCAACGCACGTTTAAGGGTATTGATACGGTAGCGGTCTATGGCTGTGTAATCGTCCGTTCCTCGTGGACGGTACTCCGCTCGGTGTAATACGGTGTTGTACCGAAACTCGTAGCGAGCCGAAAGGAACTCTTCTATTTGGGCGTTCTTGGAGGGGCTGTCCTTCTCTTCTTTTTTCATTGTTCGTTCTTCTTCTGTTTGCTTGGTTTTGAACTTTCACCCGAAATGGGATGCTGAAACCAAGTTACAGAGGCGAGCACAGAGTCCAAAGGTTAGTGTGTCTGTTGCTTCGAGGTACAGAGAAATGCTCCGAGAATGGGCGACACAAACAGGGGAAATCGGGACGAAAAGGCTCACAAGGAGAGAACAGCGAGGAGAACGATTCGGAAAGCGACTTCATCGGATTGCCAACGTCTGCATCCTTTTTCTTCGGACGGGAGAGGAGCGTCTATTTTCATTGGCAGGAGAGCCACTTCATACCATTTCGACGCCAGAAGTATCCACTTAACAGGAATGGGGTAAACAGTATATGTCGGTTCGTTATTTTCGCATCGAAACAGGATTTTTTCCCTCGAAAGGAATTCGGGGGAACAGAGAGAAATGGCAGGGAATCCCTTCTGAAAACAGATAGGTTTTACTTATACATTTGCCTGCAAGTTCCTGCTATTTCCCTTGCTTTCATCAGGTCTGGGAACAAGGATTTCGACTGCATACATTTGCATCAAAAAGAGGAAATAACAACAATTAAAACGATATTGATATGAGATTTACAGCCATCGACTCCTCCGCTTGGGAGGAACTGAAAAAGAGCATCGAAGAACTGGCTCTTTGTATGAGAGAGAATTTCGGCACGAAGCCCGAAGTCCCTGATCTGTTGCACAATGGGGACGTGTGCCGAATACTCAACATCAGCAAACGGACGCTCCAGCATTATCGGGATACTTCCGTATTGCCCTTCATTCAAATCGGGCATAAGTGCTACTACAAACGTGAGGATGTGGAAGCACTCCTCGAAAAGTCGAACCGAAAAATACAATGACTATGGAACACGAAATCATAAATAAAGAAACGCCCGAAATGAAACAACTCATTTCGGGCATTCAAGAAGTAAGCAAACGTATTCGGGAGATTGCCCAAACGCATCGTCCGCTGTTCGGAGGAGAAATCTATCTCACGGGGAGAGAAGTGTGCGAACGGCTTTTCGTCAGCCCCCGCACCTTGCAGGATTATCGCGACAAGGGCATTATTCCCTACACCCAAATTGCAGGGAAAATCCTCTATCGCCTCTCCGACATCAACCGATTACTGCAAGAGAATTATCGGAGATGAAACTCTTTATGACAAAATTGCTCTATATTCTTTGATTATTGTTGTCGGGTATATTATCTTTGTGGCTACAAAACGATTTCTCACATGAAGATAGAAAGAATAGGGATGCGAAACGTCGATTTTTTCGGTTCATTCATTTCCTGAAATATTCAGAACATAAGACAATTTAAATATGTGGTCAAAAACGTATTCTATTACAACGAACGAAGTTGCAAGAGAACAAATGTGGAAGCTATTTGCTGATGTCAATGGCTGGCATACATGGGATAGCGGGGTGGAATATGCCCAATTGAATGGATCGTTTGAACAAGGTAGTCACATTCTATTGAAACCTAAGGGAGGTCCGAAGATAAAGATTGTCATTTCAGAAATAATAGAGAAAAAAATGTTTATCACGGTTTCCTCTTTTCCTTTGGCAAAAATTTATCACGAGCATTTGTTTGAGGAAACCTCTGATGGGTTGAGAATTTCATATACTATCACGGTAAAAGGAGTGTTGAGTTTCTTGTGGGTGAAACTTATTGCCCAAAATCTGTTCAATTCAATTCCAAAAGATGTTGTAAAACAAATAAACATAGCCAAGACACTATGAATAAGACAGACATTGTTTTTGGAGCCGAAAAGGCAGAAGATAGTTCGGGGTTTCTGCTTTGGCAGGTTACAACACTTTGGCAGCGTCGCATAAAGCAATCATTGGATTTATTGGATTTGACACACACGCAATTCGTGCTATTGGCAACCGCTGCTTCGCTTTCTCAAAATGGTAATATCGTAACACAGATTGATATTGCAAATCAAAGTAAAACCGATCGTATGATGGTCTCTAAGGTTTTGCGCACACTACAATCAAAAGGACTGATAGAGAGAAGAGAGCATAGAACGGATACGCGAGCCAAAGAAATAACCCTCACTCGAAAAGCCTTAGACCTTGTACAAAAAGCAGTAGTTGCAGTGGAGCAAACAGATAGAGAGTTCTTTGGAGTTCTCCGCACCGAGCGAGAAAGTTTCAACGAAAGTATGCGCCAACTAATCAAGAACGACATAGGTAGTTCCTCAACGTAACAGACATCATGAAAATAGAACGAGTTACCAAAAACAAGAAACAATTTCTTGATTTATTGCTGTTAGCGGACGAACAGGAAAATATGATTGACAAGTATTTGTCGTGTGGAGACTTGTTTGCCTTATACGACGATGACTTGAAAAGCATTTGCGTTGTAGTGCCTGTAAGCAGTGATACCTGTGAATTGAAGAACATAGCGACATACGAGCAATATCAGGGTAAAGGTTACGGTAGAAGATTGATAGATTATATTTCCGATTTCTACAAAAAAGACTATAGGGCAATGCTTGTCGGTACTGGTGAAGTTCCTGCAATCCTATCGTTTTATGAAGGCTGTGGTTTTGAAAAGTCTCATCGGATAGAGAATTTCTTCACTGACAATTACGACCATCCAATTTTCGAACGAGATATACAACTCGTAGATATGATTTACCTTAGAAAGGATTTATGACAATGGGAATAGACAATATCTTGAATAAGATACAGCAAATTGAACATGGGTTTCAGCATATTATTGATGGAGCTGGCGAGGTTGTTTCCACACACCCGAAAGAACAATGTTTTGAACTTGCACTCACTTTGTTTGAACACGAAGCCTATCAAGCACGAATGTTGGCAACAACAATCTTGGGCAGATTGGCAACAGAAGATAATAACGCACTTTGTCTTCTGAAAAAGCGAATAAGCACCGATGAGAATTGGAGAGTGCAGGAAATGCTTGCAAAGGCTTTTGATGAAGTTTGCAAACACAGGGGGTATGAAGCATCTTTACCTCTCATTGAAGAATGGTTGAATGATAACAAACCGAATGTTATCCGTGCTGTAACGGAGGGGTTGAGAATTTGGACAAGTCGCCCGTTCTTCAAAGAAAACCCATTAGTTGCTATTGCTCTAATCGCTAAGCACAAAGGACACGAAAGCGAATATCTTCGTAAATCTGTTGGAAACGCTTTAAGGGATATAAGCAAGAAACATTCAGACTTGATACGGCAAGAAGTGGAGCAATGGGACTTATCTAATCCTCGAATTATGTTTACCTACAAACTTGCAACAAAATTATTAAAATAGAAATTCAACTTTGCTATAGAATAACAACATGCTTGATCAATCTTTTTCTGCACATAATTTTGAAACCATTTATTGCCTTGAGAGTCGTAAAGGCAATATAGACATACAGACTATGCCTGAAGAGTATCGTGATGTTTTAGCAAGATCTGAGGAGCTAAAGAAAGCGGTGTCAGTTCTTAGGCAGAAAAAAGACAGAACACAGGAGGAAGCATTAGAACTTGAAATAAAAAAAGTCGAATTAAAGAACCTTATAGAGCAAAAAAAGGATGTATTACGCATTTATTTGGAAACTATCGACAAACAAGTAAATGCTCATGGCTTTAAGTTTTCTTTGAATAAATTTGTTGCCGATGACAACAAAGAAGTTTATACGTTAGATGTGACATCTCACGCATATCTATTTGCCATTAAGCAACTTCAATATAATATTCGACAAACCTTCAAGGTAAAGCAGGCTAACCGACATAGCATATTGGCAAACATCAAGACTTTTTTGAATTCTGATATTCCAGTTTATGTTATTCGAACAGATATCTCAAGTTTCTATGAGTCTATACCTCATGACAAACTAATGCCGATGATATTTGACAACACCTTACTATCTAATAAATCTAAAGCGTTTATTAAAGGTATATTGGGAGAATATGAGAAAATCAAAGGTCATGAATTCGCTTCTCCATCACGAGGAGTACCTCGTGGTATAGGGATCAGTTCATACTTAAGTGAGTTATATATGAGGGATATTGACGCTAAAATATCTTCTCGAAAGGAGGTGATGTTCTATGCAAGGTATGTTGATGATATTTTTATCATTCTTTCCTCATTGCCTATTGAATCTTCTATAGACCAGTATTATGCCGATATGACAGCTTTTTTCCAAACTTATGGTTTATCTTTGAAACCATCTGGAGATAGATCCGGCAAGTGTCGCATTATGGATTTTACCAAAGACAATTATGTCGAAAACCCTATGAACTATCTAGGATACTGTTTGTACATGAATCGAACCGCAAAAAAACTGTCAGTTTCGTATGGGCTTTCAGATAAAAAGAAGGAGCGATACCATAAAAAAATTGATCATGCAATAGACCATTTTGAAACTCTCTGCAAGTACAATATTAAGCAAGCATATTGTGATCTATTTGACTCATTGAATATTCTTACTGGTAATTTCAAACTATTCAAATCGAAGAATAGCGTAAAGGTTGGCTTGTTCTATAGTAATGATTTGCTGGATCGCAAGGAAGATCTTGATGAACTTACAACATACCTAAAAGAGCACCCCATAGAACCTTATGCGGGATTAAAAGATTACGCAAAAGTAAAGGCTAAGCTCGTTAAGCGTATATCAAGCATAGATTTCAATCATAGATGGAGAGAACGTAAAATGTTTTCCTTCAGTATTCAGCGTATTCAGGAAATAAAGAAATGGTTATGAGAAGAAAGAAAATCAGACTTCGCTACAAGAAAGAACGAGTAGTATTCTCGGATGTACTACCATACGAACTTCCATTGATTTTTAGTAATCGTTACTTTTATCGATTTCTAGTGCGTAATGGTATCTGGATAGAAATAGGTAGAGAAGGGCAAGATACATTACATTGGAATAGAACAGACGACAAAGGTATATTGGGTGTGTTGGCTATAATCTTTTGCCGAAAGATTTCTGAATTCGAAGGTAGGAACTCTTTGGAGCTCAGAACACATGACCTCAAACGTATTCCATTCGTATATAGCATACAGCACAAACCTCTGAAACATAGATATCTTTCATTGATACATCCTGCCAATCAAATTAAAGTGGTTGATTTATACAACAGATATAAGGATACCATCATATATCTCTGTTCTAAAAGTAATTTTTCCATAAGATACCCCAATAAAGTAGCTTGTTATTTTTATTATAAAGATCGGCTCCATCACGTGCTTATGGGAAAGAAAACAGATAAAATGGAAATGTACTTCAACGAATATGAGAATCTAAAAACATTCTTTAGCTATAAACAATACACTAATATCTATAAATTCTATGAAGATTATAGATATCAGCGTGCTGAAAAGAAGTTCTCTCATCTACTAAAGATGGATGTACAGAACTGCTTCGACAGTATATATACGCATTCAATAGCTTGGGCAATTAGTGGTGGTGTGGACATATATAAAGACACATTTGAAGGTAAGTGTGATGGATCCGTTGGTGCATTATGGGATAAGATGATGCAAGAGATGAACTATAACGAAACAAATGGCATAGTCATTGGACCAGAGTGTTCACGCATATTTGCAGAAGTTATTATGCAACATGTTGATCAAATGGTAGAGCAGCAATTATATGAAAAAGGTTACCGAAACAAAGTGGATTATGAATGTTATCGCTATGTGGATGATTATTTCTTTTTCTACAATAGCGAAGCTGTTAAGGTTGATGCCGAACAGCTATTTCAAATGTATCTAAAAGAGTTTAAGTTGAGTCTTAGTCAAGAAAAGAGTAAGACTCTTGAACGTCCTTTTGTTACAGATATAACAAAAACAAAAATTGCGATAGACAGTTTACTCAATGATACTATCAAACTATATACCAACGAACCTGAATCTGAGCAATCTATTGAAGAAGAAATAGAAGAAACAGAACAGGACACATCAATGGAAGCAGAGGAGCAACTTCTAAAGATTGATCGTGAAAAAACGCTCAGTTGTTTAACTACTGATATTTATTTTCGCTTAAATGCAACTGATTTCAATAAACGATTTAAGGCTATTGTATCTGCCAATAATGTAGAAGCTAAAGATGTCCTCAACTACACAATGGCTCGCTTAGCCATTCGACTAGAGAGAAACCTGAAAAAGCTTGATGGATACTATAAAGTCCTGTGCTTATCGGCAGTTGATTTGAATTTAAGGGATTTATATCCACAAGTAGAAAAGAAAAGAAGACAACTTGAAAAGGTTTTGTCGAAATACCTTTTTAATATTCTTGATGCAGTTTTCTTCCTCTATGCGAACAGCAAACGTATTAACACGACTCTCAAGGTAATGCAAATTCTAAATATTATTTTGATTTATTTGGACAATAATTATAGTTTGAGGGTAGGCAAGAATAAATCAATAGTTCATCGTTTTACCGAATACACTCGTGAGATAGTGTTCAAGAAGATGCGAGATGAAATAAGCGTAGTACTACAAACAGCCCCCATGGATGACAATGTCCAGCTAGAAACATTATATTTCTTAATCATACTACGCAGTATGAATAGCAAATACCATTTGTCCCTACTTGAAATAGAACGATATCTTAGAATAAGGTATAACAACGATAGAACGATAAAAACATTCCCGAAGTTGAATATGTTAGCAGTTACAATTCTGGTATATTACTTCGGTAATGTGAAACAGTTTATAGATCTAAAGAATCTTATTGTTGACCACGCTCTGAAAAAGATAAATGAAATACCTGCTAATAGAAGATATATATCTGCTGAATATATTATATTTGCACTAGATATGGCTGCTTGTCCTTATATTTATCCGAGTAAGAGAATAAAATTTCTTCAAGCTGTAGGTGTTTCAAGAGCAGAAGGACAGCAGATTGTTAATTATATGAAAGAGCAGAAATACATGTTTACAAAATGGACAAGCATTGATATTACGAAGGAACTAAACGCAAAAATCAGTCAAGAAGTTTATTCTTGATAGATGTATGCCCCAAACAAGCATAGGGTATAGAGCTCAAATATTTTTCACACACATAACCCTATGTCGTGACTTATGAAGTCTCATCAAAAGAGCCTAGAGCTCAGGCTCTTTTTCTATTGTATACTACACCTATCGTTACATCAACCTCTCCATATCTCTTGCAATCTTTTGGTCAGTGATTTGAGCATAGATTTGCGTGCTGGCAATGGACGAATGTCCCATCATCTTGGCAATGCTTTCTATCGGGATACCTGCCTCCAAAGTCAGCGTACCGAAGCTATGTCTTGCCATATGCCAAGTCAGCGGAGTACGAATGCCACACGCCAAGCCAACGGTTTTAAGGTGAGAAGACAGCTTACCTTTGCTCACAGTATCGGGGAATATCTTGTAGTCTCCTTTGCTTTTCTCCTTTGTGTAGAGAGAAAGTATCTGCTCCGCTATCGGATGCAATGGTGTCAGGCTCTCGACTTCTGTCTTTTGGCGTGCCTTGCGGATATATCGTTTCCCATCGCTGTTCGTTTCGATTTGCGAAGCTCTCAAACTCTGTAAGTCGGCAAATGCCAAACCCGTAAAGACGGAGAAAAGAAACATTCTTCGGCTTAGTTCCGCTCCTTCGTCTTGCAATGGGAATGCCAAGAGCTTAACTATATCTCCTTTGCCTAGGAAACGAGGTTTATTCTCCACGGCTTCATACTTCATCCCCTCAAATGGATTGAAGCGGATAGTCCCTTGACCAACGGCTCGATACATCAACCGACTCAACCAGCACAAATGCCTGTTTATCGTTGCAGGGGCATAGCCTTCCTTCTTCAAATGGAAGCGATAATCATCAAAGAACTCTATCGTTAGAGCCGTTAGAGAAATATCCTCTTCGCCACGATTTCGCACAAAAGCATTGAGCTGTTTATCGGAACTTCGATTGTTGCTATACGTTCCCTTACTCTTGCTTTCTCTTTGGGCATTGAGTTCCTCTGTACTAAGGGCAAGAAGTGTCGTTGGATTCCGTCCGATGCCTTGTAAGTAGTTCTTCAGAAGCTCGGCACTCACTGCTCCATATTTGTAGAGCAAAGTATTGTAACCTTGTTCGATTTCTTCCCGAAAGTTTTTCAGGCGTTGATTGGTTTTCTTGTCCGTTGTTTCTCCTCGCTTCGCACACCAACCGTGGGGAACAATGCTTTCGCCTGTGGTTATTACCACGTTTGAACCATCAATAGTAATACGACAAAGGATGGCTGTTGTGCCGTCTGCTTTCGTTTTATTCTTATTGATATAGAATAGAATTTTGAATGTACTACGCATAAGGCTTATAGAGTTAAGGTTAAGTTTTCGGTGAAAGAGAGAAATCGCTCGAACTCATCGAAGAGCTTTTTCGGGGTGACGTGGGCGTATCGTTCGGTCGTTTGGATGTTGCTATGCCCCAGCATTCGGCTGACCGTCTCGATGGGAACACCTCGCTCCAATGTTATTAGCGTGGCAAAGGTGTGCCTCCCGACATGTGCCGAAAGGGGAATAGAAATGCCAGCCCGAAGTTGTAAGGCTTTGATTTGGGTAAGATAAGCCGAATAGGCAATGGGAGCAAAGAGCGTGTTTCGTTCGTCAGATTGAAAATGCTCTATCAAGTGTACGGCTTCAGGCAAGAGCTTTACACGACAAAGCGTATCGGTCTTTTGTCTGCGGAACTTCAGCCACAACGCCCCCTCATCGTCCGTAAAGAGATGCTCCCGACCAAGGGCGACCATATCGCAATAGGCGACCCCCGTAAAGCAAGAAAAGAGAAAGAGATTGTGAGCAGTCTCCAACTCTATTTCATGCGGTTCAAAAATCAAGGCTTGCAACTTATCCAATGAAGCTCTGTCCAACGCACGAGGTTGTTTGTTCTCTCCTCGTTCTATCTCTACGTGAGCGAATAGTTGTCGCTCTGTCAAGCCCTCACGATACGCCAAGCGGCAGACTTTCTTCACCGCCAAAGCCATCTTACGATAATGACCTTGCGAATGCCCCAGCTTCCCAACAGAATAATGTTGCAAGCATTCCAAGAAATCTTCCTCTATCTGTCCGAAAGAAATATCTGTCGTGTGGTACTTCTCACAGATAAAGGCTTGCAGATGCTTACGAGTAGTGTAGTAACTGTTTAAAGTCGTCGCCTTTATTTCTATACCCACCTTTTGCTCCATCTCCTTGACCATTCGGTCGTATCGCTCCAAGAAGGTTGTCTGGCTTTGCATACTTCCTTGAAACTGCTCCTTGATGTCAGTTGCCGTAAAGACTGCACCTCGCTCGCAAAGGAGTCGATAAGCCGACTGCACCGAGAGAAGCAAGCGTTCCAACTTGCCATTCGTTGCCACCGCTTCACGGCTTTTGCCGTTCAACCTGCTCTCACGAGCATTCCACAACTTCGGGTCGCACGAGAGTTTACAACTGAATTGGGCGATGGTTCGCCCATAGGTTATACGCCCCATTATCGGAGCTTGCCCCGATTTGTCCAATCCGCTCTTTTTGAGGTAGAGCAACACCTTGAATTTGTCTGTTTGCATACGCTTCTTTTTTATGGGCAAAGTTACCCGTTACCGAAGCGTTTTCAGCTACGCAAAACATTGTGGTACAAAGCATAAGTACCGTAACGACGGAAAGGTGAGTTACCGAATACTCTTCTGTCGGTTACCTTCTCCTGCCTCTTCGTTACCATTCGGAGAATGGACTAACGATTTGGTAACGGAACTTCTGCACAAATCCACGCTTTCTGCACTTTATCCCTCAATGCAAACCACCGAGATATGGCGCAAATTACCCTCATTTCCATTTACTTACCTCTCATTCTCTCTCTAATGCCCTTTCCTCTGATAGTTCCTGATGTTTTACCAAAAAGCTCAGCATCTTTTTAAGAAAAGCTCCTGATGTTTTGCTAAAAAGCTCCTGATGTTTTTCATATGTCTTCCTTTGGGTTTTTAAGAAGATGATTTTTCATTCTTTTATTTAGCAATGGAAAGTCATTTTCTTTCAAAGTAGGATTTATCAGAATAGAAAGAAGAAACACTATTAAACATTTGTTAAAATATTGGTTTTTATCATTTTAATTGTATAACTTTGTCCTGTATCTCATTTATAAATCCGATGAGACAGAAAACAAAAACTCATTTTATTTAATTTAAAAAGAAAGTTGATTATGGCAATTAAAATTAAAGCAGTTCAGAAAAGAAACCCACAAAAACCAACAGAACCTACTAAGTGGTATCCGCAAGCTGTGGGAGATGGCGAAATAAACCTCAGCGACTTGGCTATGTATGCTTCGTCGGTTTCAACGGTATCAAAAGCAGATATTCTGGCAGTACTTGAAACGGTTTTGACTAAAGTAACGCACGATTTATCTGAAGGGAAAATAGTACGCGTGGGAGAGCACTTTACGCTTCAGATGGGAATTACGGGGAGTCCGTCAGAAAAAGAAGAAGATGTTACGGGAGCCAAAGTGAAGTCTGCTCACATTCTCTTTCGCCCCGGTAAGATGTTGTCAGATATGATTAAGGTAGCCACCTTTAAGAAAAAGTAATTTGCTACCAATGATGTAATTAAAACCTATAAGGCTTTCTATAAAAACATACGTAGAAAGCCTTTTAAGGTTATTTATATATTGATAAAAATATCCGTATAAAACAATTATTTTACACGTACAACAAAAATAAATCATCTGTATAATACACATCAAAACCTATGAGTATCAGCATTCAAGATTTAAAGAAAATAGTAGAAACTTCCGAATATCAAGAACTGATAAAACAGTTAAGCCAACAATATCATATTGATATTTACAATAAAATGGAATTACAATTGTATAATATCATCAGTAATCAATGTAAGTTTTCCGACCTTGCAATTGATGAAATTCACCGATTCTTTTTAGAAAATCAAAATTTAGTTTGCCTTTATATCAACGAGAAATTTGACAATCCCGAGCAAGAAGAAGGAGTAACTTATTTAGGCTTTCCGCAAACAATCTTCTTAACTTCGGCAATGGAAATACTGCTTATCAAGAAAAATCAACTGTTGGATTATTTTAAAAAACAACGAGTAACAACTCCTACAAAATGTGTAAAAGAAGATACTGCATCGTATCAAAGAGCTTTAGCCATTAGTAAAAATGAGCCAATTCCTGAAATCTTTCAGAAAAAAGTTAAGGAGAAAAAAACTATTTCTTCTGTAGGAAATAAAATAACTTTAGGTCAGATTACAGTTATTGATAAGGAAGATACATATCAAACTTCGGCTATTATCTGGGGAAAACAAACGAATATTGACATCATTGGCGATTATGATTCCGAAAAAGCCATTGTAAATTATATGCAATGGATAGAAGATAATCGTGAAACTATCCTTAGCTTTGCTTTAGAATATGAAGACTTTTTAGCTACTTTCAACGATTGGATTTCGGAAGAAATAAGGAAAAAAGGAAAAGCAGTTCTTTATGATAAAACTGTTTTAACAGAACCAATCACTGAAGAAACACTGACAAAAGGAATTTATATTGAGGATATTTCAGTATATTTGGAAGATGGTTCAATAGAAAGTACTGAGATAAATCTTATAACTTCTCCTGATTATTTCAATGGACACACCCTTGTAATTGAAGCAAACAAAAAGAAAAAATTATCTTTTGGAGGAATGCAAGGATAACAAACTACCTTAGTAATTTTATAAATAAACATAGTAAAAGAAATAAATAAAAAATACAAATAATGAAAAAGTTAGAAGCCTTAGAACAAGAATTTGGGTTTAAATATCCTGAATTATACAAAGAATTATACAAAAACAATATGCTTGATAGCGGAGAATATTCGTCTGATTGGTTACAACTGACCTACCCAAAGTTAAAAGAAAACCCGCCTTTATTGTTTTATGGTCAGGATTTTGAACTAACACCAATAGATGAAATTCAATCGATAATCGAAGAGATGCGTGACCCTGATGACTATCGTGAAATTAATCCTGACTATCTGTTTGTACCTTTTGGACAAACCGGAGGAGGCGATTATTATTGCTTTTGGTATCACTTCCCCGAAGAAATTGAAGCAGACCAGCCGCTGATTGTGTTACTTCCTCACGATGATGTAGAGCTTGAGATATTAGCAAAGAACTTAGAGGACTTTATCTTTTCCGAGCTTTGCAAGTCGGTTTGTGATGTTTACGAAGAAGGATTGATAATGGACGGCAGTTTCAAAGAGAATAGTACTAATATGCTTCGCACACATTTGCCTTATCTATCCGAAGAAAAACAACGAGTTGTTTCCGAACTTTACCAGCGAGAATGGTTTACTCACACGTTTAAAGTAAGTTATGGAAAAGGAGAAGACAGCTATCAGGGACTTATCACTCGTGAAGATTTAGAGGAACTTTTAGAGAAAGAAATAGGTTTTGAGTATCAAAATCAAACTTACTACTATGACAAAGATACAGATACTCCTCCCCTTGAATTACATAAAATAGAAGGAATACTATGGCTCTATTTCTTGCCTAAACCTGAGGAAAACTCGCCTGTGTACGAACTTTTAAAGCAACTCAACTGGAGTAAAGATAAAAGCATAACGGATAAATTGGCTTATCAACGCAAACTAAGTCAGTTTACTCCCCATACGGATTGGGCTACCCGACAAAAGGAAATATTGAGTGCCTTCTTGCCACGTCTTCAAAAGCTCAAAGCATTTGAAGGATTTCAATTAATTTTCAAAGATGACAGCTCAGGAGAAATTATTGATTTAACACCTTATATTTAAATAAAACAACCGTGTTTTTAATTCTATATATCCTTTTAATTTTTTAAATTTTATTTGCTAATTATGCACACTTTACGAAAAGAATTACAACCTGATTGGGAAGCCACTGAAAAATTGTACCCGTTGATTTTAAAAAGACTACAGGAATATGAAACCTTTTGGGACGCACAACCCGATGACACTCCTGAGGAAGTTTTTGACAAAGAATACAAAGCAATGGAAACATACCTAAGCAACCTTACCGGTAAAGACTTGTCCGATGTTTGGCTATGGGAATGGTGGGAGAGCAATGGGATTGAGGTCTTTGCCTTTGATTTAGCGATGCCTTTTCCTAAAAAGCACGACAACCTGACCAAAAATGACCTGAAGGCTATAGTGGAAATCCTTAAGAATAATGAATTTAGATGCGAAAGTGAGTTTCAAGAGCAATTTATGATGTATATGTTTTACAGTCATAATTATTTTTATCAATTCTTGGAATTGAATTTCCCCAACTTTACGTATGATTTTTTCAGCCGTAAGAAAGACAAAAATGGCAACTGGCAAGAACTTTCCGCTAACGAAATCGTGGAGAAAATTTGGCGGTAAATACTTTTATTTTCTCGTTTTTTATTATACATTTGGATTTTAATTTCTATTAAAATGAAACGGATATTTTTTGTCATAGCAGGGGTTCTTTTAGTAAGTTGCAACCATTCAAGAAAGTTAACAGAAACTGAAATTGCTAAATATTTGACGTTGGGCGACAGCATAGCCTCCCAAACACAGAAAGTTTTGCTAATGAACGTTTCTGCAAAAATGAAAGAAGGCGGGGCTGTTCACGCTGTGGATTTCTGCAGTGAAAAAGCTGTTTTCCTGACAGATTCTCTTTCTAATAAGCATCATATTCAAAGGGTTTCCAACAAAAACCGCAACCCTAACAATGGTATGGCTTCTGAGTTAGACAAAAAAGCGTGGGATGAAATTTCAATTTTGATGCAAGATTCTTCCAAAGAGAAACATTTGATTTTGCAGAAAGAAAATGAGGTTTATTACTACAAAGCCATTCCGCTGGGAATGCCCACTTGCTTGGCTTGTCACGGTAATCCGCAAACCGAAATTACTCCCGAAGCCCTGCAAATGACAACGCAAAAATATCCCTATGATAAAGCTACCAACTATAAAATGGGCGAGTTACGCGGACTTTGGAAAATTAAAATTAATGAATAATTTTTTTGAAACAACTAACAGAATTAACCAAAGTTGCCTTTTTTGAGGAAAATCTTTTTAAGTTTTGCACACAGAAATACAGATTTTTAAATCATTGGAGGAAATATTTTGTTCATCAAATTGTTTTTTTTCATACCTTTGCGGACTTCTTAGAATAAAGAAGAAAATTTATTTAAAAAAATTTACTATACTAAAAAAATGAACTTAAAAGAAAATTGGCTATCATCCTTTGAAGCGTTTGAAAATAAGGAAGATATATTAAAAGATACACGTAAAGAAGCAATCTCTGTTTTTGAAAAGAAAGGGTTTCCTACAAAAAAGGATGAAGCGTGGAAATACACCTCGCTTTCTGCATTATTGAAAAATGATTTCGCCCTATTTCCCGAAACAAAGAATCGGGTTACAAAAGAGCAGATTCGTCCGTTTTTGGCAGAATGTGACGGTTATAATGTTGTTTTTGTTGATGGAAATTTCGCTTCGGAATTATCCAATTTCCAAACAGATGATTTTTTAGTTTCGCCTTTAAGTGATATTCTGCAATCTTCTGATAATAAAACATTTGTTGAGAAATATTTCAACCAAGAAACCCGCAAGGACGATGTATTTACAGCATTGAATACAGCCTTTGCCAAAGAAGGAATTTGCATTTACATTCCTAAAAGCAAAGTAATTGAAAAACCAATACAGTTACTGTACATCACAACTGATTCGGACAGAGCAGTTTGCCATCAACCTCGAAATGTTGTAGAAGTGGGAGAAAATGCACAAGTAAAAATCGTTGAAACACACCGAAGTTTATCTCAAAATCCTGTGCTTACCAATGCCGTAACCGAAATTTTTGTAGGAAAAAATGCTATTTTGGACTATTACAAAATTCAAAATGATAATTTGCAGGCATCTCTCATTGACAATACATACATTTCACAACACGAAAACAGCAACGCATCGGTACACACATTTTCATTTGGAGGAGACGTAACACGTAATAACTTAAACTTCTTCCATCACGGAGAACATTTGGAATCTACTTTGAAAGGCGTTACAATTCTGTCAGGAAATCAGCACGTTGACCATTACACATTGGTTAATCACGCTGAACCAAACTGCGAAAGTCATCAAGATTATAAAGCGATTTTATCTGACAAAAGCACAGGTGTTTTCAATGGGAAAATTATGGTTGAGAAAATTGCTCAGAAAACCAATGCTTATCAGCAAAATGATACTATTTTGCTTTCAGATAAAGCAAATATCAATACAAAACCACAGTTGGAAATCTTCGCTGACGATGTAAAATGCTCACACGGATGTACGGTAGGGGAACTTAACAAAGATGCACTTTTCTATCTACAAACACGAGGAATTCCTAAAAAAGAAGGGGAAGCATTGCTCACTTACGCTTTTGCAAACACAGTTCTGGAAAGCGTGAAAATCCCAGAATTAGAGGAATATATCAGCAAATTGATTTCTAACAAATTAGAAGTGAATATTTTGGTTTAAAACAAGTACTTTAACTCGAAAAAATCTGCCTTAAGACACCTTTTGGCAGATTTTTTATTTTTCGATGATCAAATTTAACTGATTACAAAGCAAAATTTTTAAACGTTTTCTGCTTTGAATTGCACCTCATAAAGATTTCTGTAATATCCGTTTTCAAGCTGAAGTAGCTCATCGTGAGTACCTATTTCCACAATATTTCCTTTATCCAACACAATGATTTTGTCTGCCTTTTTAACTGTGGTAAGTCGGTGAGCGATGATGATAGAAGTACGTCCTTGAGTTAATTTGTCGGTAGCTTCCTGAATCATCTTTTCGGAATGTGAATCTATTGAAGAGGTAGCCTCATCAAGGATAAGTATTTCAGGCTTAGACATATACGCACGTAAAAAGGCTATCAACTGACGTTGCCCTGCCGAAAGCATTGTTCCTCTTTCTTTTACATTGTAATGATACCCATCAGGAAGCTTCATCAAAAATTCGTGTACACCAATGCTCTTTGCTGCTTCAATAACATCTTCCTCTTTAATATCAGGATTTTTCAATGTAATGTTGTTCAAAACGCTATCAGCAAACAAAAACACATCCTGCAACACTACCGCAATATGCTCACGCAATGAAGATAAAGTAAGCGTTCTGATGTCAATATCATCAATATATATTGCACCTGATTTAATATCATAAAAACGATTCAACAGATTGATAATCGTTGTTTTACCGGCTCCTGTTGCTCCGACAATGGCAATTGTTTCGCCTTGCTTGGCTTCAAAACTAATTCCACGCAGGATTTCCTCTCCTTCAACATATTCAAAACGAACGTTTTCAAATCGGATATTGCCTTTTACATTTGTAAGACTTTTAATTCCTTCTTTTTCAATATCTTCCGTTGTATTTAAAATAGAAAATACACGTTGAGAGGCTATTACCCCCATTTGCAAGGTATTAAATTTATCGGCGATATGCCTCAACGGACGAAACAACATTTGTGTAAGTTGGATAAATAAAAATATAATCCCTAAATCAAATGTATTTTTAGAAATAGCATTAAAACCTCCATACCAGACAATTACAGCTATCGTGATAGATACACACAAATCTCCGACAGGAAAGAAAATAGAGTTATACCAAATAGTTCTGAGCCAACCTTTTTTGTGCTTTTCATTGATTTGTTTGAATTTCTCAAACTCTCCTTTCTCTTGTGTAAAAAGCTGCACGATTTTTATTCCTGAAATTCTTTCTTGCACAAAAGCATTCAGATTGGCAACCTCTTTACGAACCTCAATAAAGGCTGATTTCATTGATTTTTGAAACCATCGTGTCATATACAAAATGAAAGGCATTGTCATAAAACTTATTAACGCTAATCGCCAATCAATCACGAACATAACCACAGTTATCACTACCATTTTGAGCAGGTCGCTCACAATTTCAAAAAGTCCCGAACTGAAAACTTCCGCAATACGCTCCATATCGTTTACCGCACGCGTAACCAACACTCCCACAGAAGATTTGTCATAATATGCCATTTTAAAACGCAATAAATGTGCAAAAAGTTTTTTACGAATATCCCTAATAACCGTTTGCCCCAGCCAACTGGCAAGATAAACAAACAAAAATTGTACAAGCACTTCCGTTGCCAACAACCCCACTAAAACATAGGTAACAACAATAAGTCCGTCATAGTTTTTAGGAACAATGTAATCATCAATGGCTATTTTTATCAGATAAGGCTGAGCTGTCGATAATACTGATGCTAAAACAGAAAGAAAAGCAACAACAAAAAAAGTAAAGCGATAAGGCTTTACAGATTCATAAAGTTGTTTGAAGGTATGTTTATTGCTTTTTGGATTTTCTGACATTTTTGATATATTTTTTCAAAGAATTTACTACTAAAACAGCTAATATACAAACACTTAACTTCTTAGTATATTTATTATTAATTCTTTCAACAAATCGGATTGCGGAGTATTAACTGCTCCTACTCCTTTGCTTTTCATATCTATTTCCCGAAGCCCGGCGATAATAGCACTTACTCGCTTCATCGGATAATTACGAGCCGCTGTATGATATTCTTTCACAAAATAAGGATTGATTTTCAAGGTACTTGCCACATTTCTGTCGGTTTGGTCGCTAAGCCCGTGATATGTTAATAGTTGTTGAAAAAATGTATAAAGAGTGCCAAGTGTAACCACAATGGGATTATCTTTCGGATTGTCGGCAAAATACCGCACGATTCGTACCGCTTTTGCCTCATCTTTCTCACCAATGGCTTTACGTAGTTCAAAATTATTAAATTCTTTGCTGATTCCTATATTTTTTTCAATAACATCAGGCGTAATTTCCGTATTTTGTGTAACTACCAAAGTAAGTTTTTCCATTTCGTTACGAATTCGACTCAAATCCGTTCCCAAGAATTCTACAAGCATCTGTGTCGCCTTCGGATGAATCGTATAACCTTTTTCTTTCAAAACATCCGGAATCCAATTCATCACATCTCTGTCATAAAGTTTCTTACTTTCAAAAAGAACACTACTTTTTCCCAGAACCTTTACCAACTTTTTACGTTTGTCAAGCGTTTTATACTTGTAACAAATTACCAAAATGGTTGTTGGCGTATAATTCTCCACGTATGAAACCAAATCTTCTACTGAATTTCCTAAATTCTGAGCTTCTTTAACGATAATCACCTGATAAGGAGCCATCATCGGGAAACGTTTAGCGTTATTGACAATATCCGAAACCGACACGTCTTGCCCGTAAAGCACCATTTGATTGAATCCCTTTTCATCTTCCGAAAGAATGTTATTCTCAACATAATCCGAAATCACATCAATGAAATAAGGCTCTTCGCCCATTAAGAAGTAAATCGGAGCAATATTTCCCTTTTTGATACTATCAATAATTTTCTTGACTTCATTCATAATCGTTTTATATTCTGATGGACTTTATTAATTTATTGCTAAAAACTTCATTTTTCAACAACTTATTTAACATCAAATCCTTACCAAATCACGTCTTCTAAATTTCATTTCTTTCAATAAACCGTATGATTTCGTAATTTAGTTCTTTTGAATTCTCCATTGGCAATGAATGGGTTGCATTTTCCCACAATTTACATACCACATTTTTTACATTCTGTTTAGCAACTTCTATTGCCTTAAAAGAATTATGTACACCACTATTATCTGCAAAAGCAACATACACAGGAAAATCCCATTCACGCATTTGCTGAAAAGTAATCATTTTTGGCGGAGGCAGCTTGGATATATAATAATTCGCCGCATCATCAATCATCTTAGCTATCGGGTTGGTTGTATCAATACATTGCGAACCACTTATTTCCTTCAATAATCCTTGTCTCCATTTTTTAGGCAAACATCGCATATTGTAAGGTATTGATTTTAAGATAATACTGAATTTTATCATCTGAAAAGTAAAAACAGGTTCAATTAAAATCAAAGAAGCAACTTTATCTGAATAAAACGAAGCGAAATTTGCCGACAACCATCCTCCAAAAGAGTGCCCTATTATATGAAACTGAGGCACGCTAAGCCCTTCCATTGTTTCTGCTATCCATTTTGCTTGTTCAAAATTATTCAGTATCGGGTGATTTTGTTCACTCAACCCTGCATCTCCCAAAACATCAAAAGCATACACTGTTCTATTCTCACTAAAATCGGGCAAATTAGCATACCACATAGGCGTACCTGATGATTTTCCAGGCAAAAGAAGAATAGGATTCTTGCTACCGACATAGTCTTTCCCCCAGCGATACACCTGTACATTGCCAAACGAAGTCTTTATTCGCAAAGACTCAGCCTGAGGCATTGTCTGCATCGCCTCTTTATACGCTTTTAGGTATTCTTGCCTCTTTTCAGGTGAAATCCATCTCCCGATTAACTGTTTCATAAATGATAAAACTATTTATGTTGCAAACAACTTAACTGAAGATGCAAATATACAAAAAAGAATCACGGAATACAGTGGCAAACTGTGCAAAAAATATTTAAACTTATGAAAATTTCATCGACTTTGTTGGAGATATTTTAGTTATTACATACGTAGGTAAAAGCAAAATAACCAAGCAAAGTAACAACACGCCTATATTTAAAAGCAAAATAATCAATGGAGAAATGTAAATCGGAACTTCCGTAACATAATAAGTATCTGGGTCAAGTTTTAGCAAGCTGTATTTCTGTTGAAGGAAAAGCAACAACAATCCCAATATATTTCCCCAAAAAAGTCCCAAAGAAATAATATATGTAGCATTATACAAAAATATTCCTTGAATACTTTTATCCGTCGCTCCCAAGCTCTTCAAAATGCCTATCATCGGCGTTTTTTCCAAAATCAACACTAAAATAGCAGTTATCATATTAAACCCGCCAACAACAATCATTATCCCGATGATGAGATAAATATTAAAATCAAACATTCCCAACCACTCAAAAATAAAAGGATACTTCTGAATGATGGTCTGAGAATCAAGATGAGAAACCGTTTGTCCGTAAACTTTCGCTCCTACTTCTTCTATTTTATCAAAATCATCAATAAAAACCTCAAAACTCCCCACCTCATCAGGTTTCCATTGATTAATACGCTGAATTTGCCTAATGTCCGTAAAGATATACGCTGCATCAAACTCCTGAAAACCACTATTATAAATCCCAACAATTTTAAAATTTCTCTGATTGGGCATTTGCG
This sequence comes from Capnocytophaga felis, assembly GCF_009684755.1. Classification (GTDB taxonomy): domain Bacteria; phylum Bacteroidota; class Bacteroidia; order Flavobacteriales; family Flavobacteriaceae; genus Capnocytophaga; species Capnocytophaga felis. The sequence continues at coordinate 93,627 of NZ_BLBC01000007.1, read as the reverse complement.
AGCTTTCATCTCTTAAAAAAATAGCGTGACAATTATCCCCCAATTTCAGTTGTAAACGATTGGCAAAATATTCCGAAATGAGAATTTCATTACTGATTTCTTCCGCATTAAAATCAGGAGTCCGACCTTCCTTTATAAATTCTTTCATCAATTCCCAATCGTAATCCTTCCCTACTCCTTTGGCTAAAATTGCCTCATAACTGTTTTCCGTTCGGACGATGCCTCCTTTGGTAGCCACCGCCTGAATGTGCGTAATTTCAGGAATGTTGGAAAATTTCGGATAAAAATCCTGATGAACCGAAATGGGTTTGATGGAAACTTGCGAAGCGTTATTATCGTAATTATATATTTGAATATGCCCCTGAAAAGCTACAATTTTCTCGCGTATTTTTCGTTGCAATCCCATTCCCGTGGCAATCGCGATAAGCATCATCATAACCCCCACCGCAATGGCTACTATTGCCATTTTGATAATTGGAGAAGATACCGTACTTTTGTGCGATTTTGAAAATATGATTCGTCGAGCTATGAAAAATGGAAAATTCAATCGTAATTTTTTTATTAGAAAGGTCAAAAATACAATTTTTTTGCTATTTCTGATGGCTTCTTGTAAAAATAATGGACAAAAAATCACAAACAAAACATTCACACCCGCCGAGAAAACTTCCCAAGAAATCATTTTGGGAGCCAACCGAATGGAACTGTATCTTCCTCTGTTACAGAACAAAAAAGTAGGAATAGTTACCAACCAAACCGGAATTGTAAAAACACAGAAAGGCAATTATGTGCATCTGGTTGATACACTTTTAAAGAAAGACATCAAAGTTATCAAGGTTTTTGCTCCGGAACACGGTTTTCGCGGGCAAGCCGATGCCGGTGAAGTGGTAAAAGACGGCAAAGACCTCAAAACAGGGCTTCCCATCGTGTCTCTTTACGGGAAAAACAAAAAACCAACCAAAGAACAACTCGCAGATATTGACATAATCCTTTTTGATTTGCAAGATATCGGGGTACGTTTCTATACCTACATATCTACACTCCATTATGTTATGGAAGCCTGTGGCGAACAACAATTACCCATCGTGGTTCTTGACCGCCCCAACCCCAATGCCCATTACATTGACGGTCCCGTACTTGAACCCGAGTTCAAAAGCTTCATAGGTATGCATCCCGTGCCTGTGGTTTACGCAATGACCATCGGGGAATACGGGCAAATGATTAACGGAGAAAGATGGTTGAATAATAACACGGTCGCCAACCTAAAGGTTATCCCTCTTGCCAACTACACGCATCAAACGCCCTACAGCTTACCCGTAAAACCCTCTCCGAACTTACCCAACGATGTCTCAATCAACCTATACCCCAGCCTTTGTTTCTTTGAAGGCACCAATATGAGTATGGGACGCGGTACTTCGTGGCAATTTCAGGTGTATGGCTCGCCCTACCTCGAAAAGACGTCCTTCAACTTTACTCCAAAACCGAATGAAGGCGACAAGAATCCGAAGTTTAACGGAAAGATTTGCTACGGAGAAGACTTGAGAAAGCATCCTACTCTATCAAAATTGAATTTCACTTGGCTGAAAAAGGCTCACGAACAATCAAAAGGAGTAAAAACACCTTTTTTCACTTCCTCCTTTAACCGAATCGCAGGTAATGCCACACTGAAACAACAAATCATCGAGCAGAAAAGCGATGACGAAATACGAAAAACGTGGCAACCCGAGTTGGAAAAGTTCAAAAAGATACGGGAAAAGTATTTAATCTACAAGTAATGAGTTTTCAAACTATTTTTATTCATTCACACAAAGTTAATATCTTTAGAAACATATCAGAAAGAATGAATAACGATGTAGAAATATTATAAATCACATTAGAAATAAACATCAACACATAATAATTCATAACTGAAAGACAAGAAATATTCTTGTCTTTCTTTTTTTAACATTTCATCAAACAGAAAGAAGTTAGCAAGATAAAGAAACAAGTTTACAAGCAATAAAAACCAAGTAACAAGGTAAAGAAATAAGTTTACAAGTAACAAAAATCAAGTAGCAAGGTAAAGAAATAAGTTTACAAGTAACAAAAATCAAGTAGCAAGATAAAGAAACAAGTTTACAAGTAACAAAAATCAAGTAGCAAGGTAAAGAAACAAATTAGCAAGTAACAAAAATCAAGTATCAGAATAAAGAAATAAGTTATCAAGTTGTAAAAATAACTTATCAAGATATAGAAACGATTCAACAATACGAAAAAATGATTTATCAAATTACAGAAATGATTCAACAAGTATGATAAATGATTTCTAAACTTATTTTTATCATATTTAATCTATAAAATATCATTTTTGATACTGAATTTATCATTTACATATAAAAAAACATAAAAAGTAAATACAAATCATCTGTTTAAAACATAAAATCATTCATCTATACAATGAAAAAATATATTTATATAGTAATTTAACACATTTCCGATTATAGAAATATGTATTAAACAGAAGTAAAATAGAATTTAACAGATAGTTTTATTTTGTATGAAAAAAGATAATCGAACTATTATTCCAGAATTTCATCAATATGTTGTATAACTTCAGCAGCCAAAGCATTTTCTTCCACAATGTTTTGTGAAAGTTCCTTTTTAGTTTGTTGTAATTTGATGATTTTCTCTTCAATAGTGTTTTTAGACACGAAACGAGCAACATTTACTTTATTTTTTTGCCCTAATCGATGTGCACGAGCGATGGCTTGCCTTTCTGAAAAGGGATTCCACCACGGATCAAGCAAAAGTACGTGAGAAGCTTCGGTAAGATTCAGCCCTACTTCCCCTGCTTTAAGCGAAATGAAGAAAAATTTCACTTGTTTATTGTTCTGAAAGGCTTCCACTTCTGCTTTTCGCTGTTGCGTAGGCACTTTTCCCGTAAGTTTAGCGTATTGTACCCCTTGCTCATTGCACCATTTTTCAAATATTTCCAAATGTGAAACAAAGCTACTGAAAAGAAGTGCTTTTTGGTCGGAATGTAATACAAGTTCCATATAATTAATCACTTCCTCATACTTTCCTGACGGGATTTCACTGGTTTCGTCCAATAATTTAGGATGATTACTTATTTGTCGGAGCTTCATCAAAACATTCAATGCGTTAAATTGAGAGATTTTACCATCTATCCGCAAGAGTTCATTCCGTGCTTTTGATTTTTCTCTCTCATACCACTGCTCCTGTGCCTCAGAAAGTTCGCAATATATGATTTGTTCTATCATTTCAGGCAAATCATCAAGTACTTGTTCCTTTGTCCGACGCAAAAGAAACGGACTGATGATGGTTTTTAGCTCTTCCAAAGCCACAAGGTCGCCTTTTTTCTCGATATTATACTTAAAATACTTGCTGAAATGCGAAAAACTCCCCAAAATATTTGGGTTGATGAATTGCATTTGCGACCATAAATCGCTCAAAGAGTTTTCTATGGGCGTTCCACTCAAAGATATTTTGTGCTGAGCCTTTATCTCGTGAATGGTTTTAAATGTTTGCGAATTTTTATTCTTTATGCGTTGGCTTTCGTCCAAAATAATGTATCGGAACTCTTGTTTTTGAAAGATTTTCGCATCTCGGGTAACGATGGGATAACTCGTGAAAATCATATCGTAATTCTGCAAACGATTTGCCTTTGCCTTACGGTCGTTGCCCACATATTGCGTGCATTTGAAGTGAGGTGCGAAGCGTTTGGTTTCATCATACCAGTTAAATACCAAAGATGAAGGCAGAATTACCAAAGCCCGAAGCGGTTCTTTTTGTTCCTGCCCGATACTGAACAAATCTGCAGGGTAATATTCCTTTGCTTGTGGTAATTTATCGTGAACATCTACCAGCAAAGCGATGGTTTGCAATGTTTTCCCCAATCCCATATCATCGGCAAGGCAAGCTCCCAAGCCATTATAATGATGTTCCAAAAGCCATTTCACGCCTTCCTGTTGGTACGGACGAAGTGTGGCTTTTAGGTTTGGTGAGGGCGTATAGGACACATTACTGACCAATGTTGATGCTTTTAATTCGGGTAATTCCTCCAAAAGTGCGTAATTATTTTTAGGAAGTCGCAACTTTCCGTCAGAAATTTTGGCAAACTTCATCAAAGTTCCGTATCTGCTGAACCACTCTTGCGGAATAATAAATAAATTTCCGTCCGAAAGTGTGTAAATAGGATTGTTTTCTCTTATATTCTTAATTAAATCCTTAAAATGGAAGATTAAATCACCTTGTTTCACCTGCATATTGAGGTCAAACCAATCATTTTCGTTTTTTGTTTCGGAAAAAATCAATTCAGACGGAAGTGTGGAAACTTTTCTCCCGTCAATTTCAATATCTTCGAGGGAAAATCCGGCTTCAAGCAGGGATTTTCTTCTTTCTAACAGATAAAAATAGGAAGCAAACGGATTTTCTTCCTTCAAAAAGAAAGTACCATCATTTTCTGCGAATCCCAAATCGGTTAAAATCTGATATTTTTCAGTTTCTTGTTGGGAATTTCTTCTGTAATTGGTGATTTGAAGCTCTCCTTCGCTCTCCATTTCCAAAACAGAATGTGTTTTTTTGTGTTGATTGCTTGCAAAAGTATATCCTCCGTAATCAAATTCCAGATATATTTTGTAATGATTGGCAAAAAAGTCGTGCAATATGCGAAGTTTAACGGTTGTTATTTCATCTTTGCGAATAACTTCGAATCCTTTTGCGTTGATTTCCACTTTTTTCAGAATTCCTTTAAGAAATTTGTCAAAATATTCGCCTATGAGCTTCTGCGGAATGAAAACTTCTTCCTTATTTAAAAAAGGTTTTATGTTTGCTGCCTTAATATGAGCCACCCTTATTAATTTCTTATCAATGATAAGCCACGACTTTTCGTTGTTTAGCAATTCAACCCGGTGATTATGCGGAATGATTTGCTTGTTACCGTCCAACAGATAAAGCCTATAAGTAATGCCTATGTCTGTTTTTTCAAACTCCAAAAAGGGTTCGAGTATCTTTCGGGTAATTTGTATTTTCTGTTTGACAATTTCGTCTTTTGTGCTGACGTTAAGTGTTAAGAAAAAGTCATTTTCTGAAATAATTTGCAGAATTTGTGCTGTCTTTTCCTCAATATACGATAAAATAAGTTGCTTTTGCTGTGCATTTTTATACAATTCCTTTATCGACACGGATTTTTTGACAAACTTTTTAATCAAAATAGGTTTATGAAGTGTATTTATCAACTCCAAAAGTTCTTTTTGCTCCGCATTTAAGGTAATTTGAGGTAAACTTCTGAGAGTTTCTTTATTTGCCTTCTTAAAGAAATACCACGCACTGCCTTTTTGCTGTGCAATGTAAGCATTGGGCAAAAAAGTAGCAAAATCGGCATCGAACGTAACATCGAAAAAGAGCAAATAATTCATACACAATCGTCTTTTAAAGAAATTTTAATTTTAAAAGGATGCAAAAATAGTTTTAAAAATCCGTATAACCTTACAGTTTTTATCCCGAAAAGAAAATATTAATGTTAAAAAAGATTTTTTTCATACCTTTGCACGCAATTTATCAGAAAATATTATGTTTTCCAACTCGAGCAAATACGCAATCAATGCTGTCATATATCTTGCTGTTCATTCTTCTGATTCCAAGAAAATAAGCGTTAAGGAAATCGCAGAAAAATTGAACATTCCTCCACCTTTTTTGGCTAAAATACTCCAAACCTTAGCCAGAAAACGAGCTATCAACTCCACAAAAGGACCGGGAGGAGGGTTTTGGATATCCGATGAAGAAAAAGAAGCTCCTCTTATAAGCATCATTGAGCATATTGATGAATTACACAGGTTTATGACTTGTTCTATGAGCTTAAAAGGCTGTTCCGAAGAGGAACCTTGCCCCATACATTACGCCATCAAACCTTTTAAAGACGAACTCAAAAAGCAATTAAGTGAAAACAGTATTGCCTTCTTCGCCAATAAGATAATAAACGGAGAAGCATTCCTATTCATTTAAGTATTCTCAAAAGAAATATCAGTAATTCGGCATATCGTAATTTATTCGTTTGTAATTATGACTTTCAAATTCAAACAATTTTCAGTTTCACAAGCACAAAGTGCGATGAAAATAGGTACAGATAATGTACTTTTGGGAGCTTGGACCCCGATTGACAATTTTCCTCAAAACATATTGGACGTTGGGGCAGGAACGGGCATTCTTGCACTGATGCTGGCTCAACGCACGCAAGCCGAAATCATTGACGCTGTGGAAATTGACGAAAAAGCATACATTGAATGTACCGAAAATTTTGAAGATAGCCCTTGGGCAGACCGACTTTTTTGTTACTTTGCTTCATTTCAAGAATTTGTAGCAGAAATGCAAGATGAAAAATACGACCTGATTGTCTCCAATCCACCTTTCTATACTTCTGATTATCAAACAGATTCCAAATCGCGTAACAAAGCCCGATTTGAAAATTCTTTACCTTTTAAAACATTGATAGAAGGTGTTGCCTCATTGCTTTCTGACGAAGGTGTTTTTTCTGTCATTGTTCCGTTCGCGGAAGAAGAAAATTTTGTACAATTGGCTTCTGAAAAAGGTCTCTTCCCGAGGAAAATTACTCGTGTAAAAGGCAATGCCAACGCCGAAGTAAAACGAAGTTTAATAGCTTTTGACAGAAAAAGCGAAGTTTGCATTTTTGACCTATTAATCATAGAAAAAGAACGCAACATCTATACTGATTCATATACTGAACTTACCAAAGATTTTTATTTAAAAATGTAATTCCTAACTCAAAAACCAAAGCTTTTCCAAAATTTTTTCTTAAAAAATTAAAGATTTTCAAATACAAAAAACATAATTTTTTGAATTTGGAACAAAACTCTTCTTGCTGAAAATCAGAAAAATAAGTTTATCCTTTATAAAAATCCATCGTTAAAGATTTCTAAAACACTTTACAACATTATTTTTTTGATATACTTTTGCCCCGAATTTTAGAAACCTTTTACCTAAGTTGTTTCTGAAAAATATTTTTAACGAAATAAAAAAGAAAACAATATCAAAATTACATTTTTTTAACAAATGAAAAAATCACTTATTCTTTTAGCAATTACAGGGATAATAACCTTTAATTCCTGTACAAAAAATGAAGTAGAAATTACCCCAACTACACAAGAAATTACTATTTCAGAGAAAAAAGATTTGACACTTGAAATTGGGCAAACTTCCGAGGAAATTACCATAATGGGAGGAGATAACGAAAATTTTAAAATCGTTTCATCACAACCCTCAATAGCAGAAGTGAAGCAAAACAAAAACAAATTCACAATCAAAGCATTACAAGAAGGAAATGCGGTTATTTCTATCAGCTCAGCCGGAAAAACAAAAGAATTGTCAGTCAATATTTCTAAAGTTTTAGTGGAACGAATTGAAGTATTGGAATCAGGAAATTATCAAGCCGGAAATGCATCAATTTTCTTTAAAATTTATCCGGAAAATGCGACAAATAAGGAACTTGTATGGGAATCAAGCAATAAAGATATAGTAAAAATCGCTGATGCCAAAAAAGGTGAAATTTTTGTAATGAACAAACCTGGAAAATCTTCTGTAATTACAATCAAAAGTAAAGACGGAAGCAATGTGAGTGTTCAACACACTGTGAATGTGGTACAATTGGTCAGACAAATTGAGATAAATGTAGGAGAAAATCTTTCTTTGGCAGTGGGAGCTACGTTTAAGCTCAACTATGTTATTTCTCCTGAAAATGCAACCAACAAAAATGTTTCTTGGCAGTCAAGCAATCCTGATGTAGTTTCCGTGGATAGTGAAGGTAACATCACTACTTTGAAAGGAGGCATCGCACGAATTACCGTTACGGCAAATGATGGCTCAGAAATTTCAAGTTCTGTTGAAGTGAAATCTGTTTTAGGAATTAATAAAATCACTATTGATAATACAAACAACAATGAAATAAAAGTAAAAAGAATGTCAAAAACTCCATTAAGCATTACCACTTGAAATAATGACAAGCAAGTAGAAAGCGGCATCACAAAAAAATCACAAAAGAGTGAAACCGCAACCGTTCGTTGGAAAGCTGCTGACGGATATTACTTTGGAAAAGAACGTGATAATGCCGAACACATTTTCGATGCCTACAAATCAGGTTCTGTAAAAGTAACTGCTACTTACTATGATACACTTGAAAATGAATATGTGGAAAAAGAAGTAACCATAATCGTTGAATAAAAACTCCATTTTTAATTATCAACAAAAGGGAAGTAAATAATTTACTTTCCTTTTTTGTTTTTCTATTTTAGATTCTTTCTAAGAAAACAATAATGCTTTTTTCGTTATTTTTGTACACATTTTACAATCAAAACAATGACGAAAAAATATCTGTTTATTTTCATATTAGCAGCCATAATATTAGTAATTTTGGTTTTTATATTCTTCCCCAAAACAGACAATTACACCAAAATCGAAGATAATCACCAAGAATACGAACAAGGTTACGCAGGCTCTCAGAGTTGTAAAGAATGCCACGAACAAGAATATGCAGAATGGGAAACATCCGACCATTTCAAAGCAATGCAACACGCCAATGACCAAACTGTTTTAGGTGATTTCAATAATGTTACGTACACCGCTGATGGAATTACCTCCCGATTCTTCAAAAAAGATGGAAAATTCTATATAAATACAGAGGACGAAAATGGAAAATATCGTGATTTTGAAATTGTTTTCACTTTTGGACACTATCCGTTACAGCAATATTTGACCAAATTTGAGGGCGGAAAAATGCAAGTTTTTCGACAAAGTTGGGATAGCAGAAAAAACAAGTGGTTTCATCAATATGCCGGAGAAAAAATTCCTCCCGATGATTATCTGCATTGGACAAACGCCGGGCAAAACTGGAACTTAATGTGTGCTTACTGTCACAGTACAAATCTGCAAAAAAATTACAATCCGCTGGAAGACACCTACAAAACTACTTACGATGAATTAACCGTAGGATGTGAAAGTTGCCACGGACCTGGGAAAAAACACAATGAATTTATGAGAAGTTCTGACTATCAAGCCGGAATTTCCAAAACCTTTTTTATCAATCTGGGTGCAAATACTTCTCAAAAAACGGAACTTAACACCTGTATGCCTTGCCACTCCCGAAGAGGTGAAGTAACGCAATATCACACACATTCCGAAGAAATTATGGATAACTTCATCCCTGAAATCCCGATAACTAATATTTACTTTGCAGATGGACAAGCTCTTGACGAAGTCTATAAATACGGTTCTTTTCTTCAAAGTAAAATGTATCACAGCTCCATCAAATGTACAAATTGCCATCTGCCGCATTCTGGAAAATTAAAAATGCAGGGAAATCAGCTTTGCTTACAATGCCATACTCCAAATTATGCCACAAGTGCACACACTTTTCATAAAGAAAATACGGAGGCTTCCGATTGTAAATCGTGTCATATGCCAACACGTACTTATATGGGCAACGACATCCGTCACGACCATAATTTTGCCGTCCCACGCCCTGATTTGTCGGATAAATATGGCGTTCCGAATGCTTGCAATGCTTGCCACAATGACAAATCCGCAAAATGGGCAAGCCAAGCCGTAGAAAAATGGTACGGAAAAGAACGAAAACCGCATTTTGCAGAGAATTTGATTCTCGGAAGCAGGCAAAATGAAAAAAGTTTGGAATATTTAAACAAATTACTTACAAATGCAACCACTCCCAACATCATTCGGGCTGCGGCAATACATTATTTAGGCGGAATATACACAGAAGAAAGCCTTCAACTGGTAAAAAAAGAATTAAAAAACCAAGATGCACAAACCCGCTACCGAGCTGTTATAGCTTTGGCAAATTTCCCAATACATTTATATGAAAATGAATTAATTCCATTACTTTCGGACAAAGTAAAAGCCATACGAATAGCCACAGCCTACGTATTTCTATCACAAAAAGGATTGGAACAATCAAAATTGTTATCTTCCTTTGAATCAGCCAGAAAAGAATATGAGATTTTTGTACTTTCACAAGCCGATTTTCCGATAGGAAGTGCCACCGCAGCCGATTATTTTACACATTTAGGAGACACGGACAAAGCCATCTTATTCTATGAGCGAGCCATAAAAAAAGATAAAACACTGAATCACATACGTTTGAATTTAGCAACACTCTATAACGCAAAATCACAGAACGACAAAGCGTGGCAGATACTCAGTGAGGCACAAACTTACGAACCGAAAAATCCGCAAGTTTACTACTTTATGGCTTTGTTAAACAGTGAAGAAAAAGATTATTTTCAAGCAAAAAAACATTTTGAAAAAGCGATGCAATTGGGAATGAATAATGAAAACATTCAAAGAAACTATCAATCAGTGATTCAACTAATTAAAAACAACAATTAATATAAAAGGAACTATTTCTTAATTGAAATAGTTCCTTTTTTAATCGTATCTCCTTCTAATTTAACTCGGAGTGTTTTTCAAAATTTCTAACAAATACTTCCAGAATTTTTGAACAGATTTGATATTTACTTTTTCATCAGGGGAATGTGCTCCTTTGATGGTAGGTCCGAAGCTAATCATTTCCATATTGGGGTAATTCTGCCCTAAAATACCACATTCCAATCCTGCGTGGCAGGCAACAACGTTTGGTTTTTCTCCGAAAAGTTTTTCGTATTGTTCTTTTAAAACTTTTAATATAGAAGCATTTACGTTAGGCTCCCAACCAGGATAACTTCCTGTGAATTCTACCTCAAATCCGGAAAGTTCAAACGCCGAACGCAACGCATTTGCCAAATCGAATTTCGCCGATTCCACTGAAGAACGTGTCAGACAGTGAATTTTAATTTCTCCGTTTTTAACAATTACACGAGCGATGTTGTTGCTGGTTTCCACCAAATCCGAAATACTTTTGCTCATTGCATACACGCCGTTATGAGCCGTGTAAATCGAGCGTAAAACTCCCTCCTGAACGCCCAATTCCATCACGCTATCAGGCAGATTGACATCTTCCAAAGTGATAGACAAATTAGGTTCCGTTACCTGCAATTCGTGCTTAATTACTTCGGTAAGTTGCTTAAATTCAAATTGAAACGCTTCATTCTGAACTTTATCAACCACCACAATTGCAACACTTTCCCGAGGAATGGCATTTCGCAGTCCGCCTCCGTTAATTTCGGCAATTCGTAATCCAAAGTTTTCAAATCCGTCAAATAACAAGCGGTTCATTATTTTATTGGCATTACCAAATCCTTTATGAATATCCATTCCGCTATGTCCGCCTTGCAATCCTTTTACAGCGATTTTGTAAGCAACAACATCTTGCGGAGTTTCTTCTTCATCGTATTCACGGAAAGCGGTAACATCTACACCTCCGGCACATCCTATGTCGATTTCGTCATCTTCTTCCGTGTCCAAATTTAAAAGAATATCGCCTTTTAGCAATCCGCCTTTAAGCCCCATTGCTCCTGTCATTCCCGTTTCTTCATCAATGGTAAAAAGAGCTTCGATAGCAGGATGAGCAATATCGGTACTTTGCAAAATCGCCATTATGGCTGCCACCCCGATTCCGTTATCAGCACCGAGTGTGGTTCCTTCGGCTTTCACCCAATCGCCTTCGATTTTCATTTTGATGCCCTCCGTGTCAAAATCAAAAACAGTATCATTATTTTTTTGATGAACCATATCCAAATGTGATTGCAACACGATAGTTTTTCGATTTTCCATTCCGTTTGTTGCTGGCTTTCGGATAATTACATTGCCAACATCATCTTTTATGGTTTCCAAACCTAATTTCTTTCCGAAATCCATCATAAAAGCAATTACTTTTTCTTCTTTTTTTGACGGACGCGGTACGGCATTCAAATCGGAAAAGCTCTCCCAAAGTGCTTGGGGCTCTAACTTCCTTATTTCTGTATTCATATCTGATAAATTTTTTAAAAACAATTATTGTAAAGTAAGGCTCAAAGTTAATGATAAAATTTATTATTTTTGCTTTCCGTACAAAATTATTTTAACAAGATGAAATATAAGTACATTTTTTATATCTTTTTTATCGGAATTTGGATATTACTGCGAAACTCACCTCAAATAACAGAGACTTTTTATAGCAGAAATATATATCCTTACATCGCAAAAACGCTTCATTTTGCTTTCGGTTGGATACCTTTTTCATTCGGAGACGTTTTTTATACCATTTTAGGAGGTTTTGCTGTATATTTTGTAATAAAAAACAGAAAAAAAATATGGAAAAAGCCCATTTGGTTTGCTGATAAAGCATTTTTATTTATTTTTATACTCTTTTTTTGCTTTTTTACGCTATGGGGTTTTAATTATTTTCGTATTTCACTATCGGAATCATTAAAAATAGACACAAAATATACCAAAGAAGCTCTTTTTCAGGTTACCGAAAAATACATTTTACAAGCTAATGACTTTCATAAATTACTGGCAGAAAATGATAGTGTAAAAGTCAATTTTCAAATAACACATCGCGAAATTTATGAAATTGCCCAAAAAAACTTTCCGCTTGATATAGAAAATATGACCGATTTTTCTTCCTTTAAAAGTATAAAACCATCATTGTACAGTCTGTTTTTGACTTATATGGGGTACAGCGGATATATCAACCCGTTTACCAATGAAGCTCAAGTAAACGGAAAGCTAATAGGCTACTCCACCCCCATTACCGCTTGCCACGAAATTGCCCATCAGATGGGATATGCCGCTGAGGAAGAAGCCAATTACATAGGATATTTAGCAGCCAAAAGCAGTGATAATTTATACTTTAAATATAGTGCTTCGATATTTGCTCTGCGTTATTTGCTTAACGAAGTATATAAATTTGCTCCCGAAAAATATGAAGAAATGAAAGCGAGGATACGTCCCGGAATCTTTCAAAATTATGCGGAAACTCGTAACTTTTGGAAGCAATATGAAAACAGAGCGGAGCCCGTTTTTAAGAAGAGTTATGATACTTTCCTAAAAGCCAACAAACAACAACAAGGCATTGAAAGTTATAATTTAGTAGTAGGATTGCTTGTCAATTCAGGTTTAAAAATATGATAATGTGAGTTTTACAAAACACAGAATCTTCTTTGTCAGAAAAAAATAACACTTTTTGAGAAAAAAGACATTATTTTTTTATGTCATTTCAATATAAGTAGTATATTTGCTTACGGATTTTTCAGCCAAAATTGATGATAACAGAAGTAAAAAAAGAGGGTAAATTTTCGTACATAGAACAAGGAGAAGGAACTCCAATTATTATTCTGCACGGGCTTATGGGGGGATTGAGCAATTTTGAAGGAGTCCTTTCATTTTTTTCAAAGGCAAACTATAAAGTGGTTATCCCCGAGTTGCCTTTATTTTCAATGCCTTTGCTAACAACATCTGTCAAAACCTTAGCAAAATTCTTACGGAAATTCATCAAACACAAAAAGTTTGAAAATGTTATTCTCTTAGGAAATTCATTAGGAGGACACGTAGGGCTTCTCTATACAAAAATGCATCCGCAGAATGTTAAAGCTCTCATTTTGACCGGAAGTTCAGGACTTTACGAAAGTGCTATGGGTGATGGCTATCCACGTCGAGGCGATTATGATTTTATCAAAAAGAAATGCGAGGAAGTATTTTACGACCCTGCCATAGCCACCCAAGAGATTGTAGATGAGGTTTTTCAGAATGTAAACGACAGAGGCAAGCTAATAAAAACACTGGCAATAGCAAAAAGTGCCATTCGCCACAATATGGCAAAAGATTTACCCAAAATGCATACGCCTACTTGCTTGATTTGGGGAAAGAACGATACCGTAACCCCGCCAAAGGTGGCTGAGGAATTTCATCAGTTATTGCCCAATTCTGATTTGTTTTGGATTGACAAATGCGGACACGCACCAATGATGGAACACCCTGATGAGTTTAACGAATTGCTAAACAGTTGGTTTCTCAAACAAAATATACATTAATTAAAAAAACGAAAAATCACTAAAACGGTGATTTTTTGCTTTTAATCCCATAAACTTTTAGAAAAATGATTATCACCAAAGCCGAATTTATCATCAGCAATTCCGATGTGAGTAAATGCCCTAACGAACCGCTTCCGGAGTATGCCTTCATCGGGCGATCGAACGTGGGGAAATCTTCGCTCATTAATATGCTTACCAACAATAAAAATTTGGCAAAAACTTCGGGCAGACCCGGAAAAACACAACTCATCAATCATTTTAAAATCAATAATAATTGGTTTTTGGTCGATTTGCCGGGCTACGGATACGCACGTGTGTCAAAAAGTACCAAAAAAGTATTTCAAAAGTTTATCACTCAATATTTTGAAAAACGTCATCAATTGGTTTGTGCTTTCGTGCTGGTGGATATTCGTCACGAACCTCAGAAAATAGATTTGGAGTTTATGCAATGGCTGGGCGAAAATAACATTCCTTTTGGAATCATTTTTACCAAAGCCGACAAGCTGAAACCTGCTGCTATTGAACGAAATGTGGAAGTGTACAAACAAATTCTGCTCGAAACTTGGGAAGAATTCCCTCCGTATTTCGTTACTTCTTCAGAAAATAAAACAGGAAAAGAGGAACTTCTGCAATACATCGATAATATCAACAAAAGTTTGAGATAATTTTCTGTATGAAGAAAAGAAAAAGAATATCCCAATGCCCGAATTGCCAAACGATGCTTTCGGTTAGGGATAATTTTTGCCCCAATTGCGGACAAGAGAACCACTATAATGATTTCTCCGTCAAAGAATTGTCAAACGACTTTTTTGGGTCATTCATAAACTTCGACAACAAAATCTGGAACACGCTCAAAACCATCTTCCGTCCCGGACAAATTACCAAACAATATATTGAAGGCAAACGCATTCGTTTTGTACCGCCTTTCAAGTTGTATCTGTTTTTTTCCTTCATTTTCTTTGTAATGATGAGTTTTTCTTTTCAAAAAGCCTCTCATTCCGATTTCACGAAAAGAATTTTCAACAGAATTAATAAAACCATCGATTCGGAAACACTAAATATCTCCGAAAAAGAATACAGTCAGCTTAAAAATGCCAATTCCGATGAAATAAAATCGTTTATCGACAGTGTTTTTACCCATAAAACAAAATGGAATCAAACAAAAAAAGAAGATTTCTACGATTTAGTAAATAAAAACGGATTTGAAAGCTTTCGAGTAGATGTTTCAGAGAATAATTTTTCTATCGGAACGCAAAGAAGTTTCCTTTCATACGATATTTTTCTTAAAAAAAGACCGGAATTTGACACTATTGAAATTGGAAGACATCGACTCACACGTCAGGAACTAAAATTAGTTTATGATGATAAATTCAAAATGGATTCTTTAATAACGGTAAAATGGAAAAATCTTGGGCGTTTTGAGCGGATTGAACTTCAAAATTTAATTTATAAGACGGGGATTTTTTCTTTCGGAAATATAACTCAAATGACTGAATTCATTGATAAACAAATCGGGAAATATTTATCAATTGTCTCTTACACAATTATTTTAATGATGCCCTTTGTGTCATTGCTCCTACTTGCTTTCTTCCATAAAAAATATAAAAAATTATACGTACATCTGATTCATTCCCTGCATTTACATTCAATTATCTATCTGTTTACCAGTATTTTTATGGGAATCTTTTTATATATAGGATTAAACACTTTGTTTTGGATATTATATGTACTTTTTATCATAGGATTGATGATGTATTTTATAATTTCAAACCGAGTTTTATATCAAGAAAGACGATTTCTAACCATTTTCAAATCAACAATTTTAGTTTTTATATATTTTGGGATTTCGTTATTCCTTACCATATACGTCGGATTTATTTCTGTTAGTTATATGTAAAGTTTTCAATTATTTCTTTTCTTCTTGAGGCTTATTTGTTTTGAAAATTAACTTCTTCAAAACAGATTTTTCTTAATTTCATTTTTTTTAGAACTTCATACAAAATAATCGAAGTAAAAACTAAAACATTATTGCTCATAACAATTTGAAAGATAATTTTAACTAAATAGTCAAAATCAAAAAACAATATGAAATTACTTTTAACTAAACAGTCAAAACTAAAAAACAATATGAAATAATCTTTAACTAAATAGTCAAAACTAAAAATAATATAAAATAATCTTTAACTAAATAGTCAAAAATAAAAAACAATATGAAATAACTTTTAACTAAATAATCAAAATTAAAAAACAATTTGGAATAACCTTTAACTAAATAGTTAAGAATTAAAAACATTATAATATTGATAATATTACAGATATAATCATCTGATTCATCGTTAAAAAGACTAAAGTTTTCCAACTCAAAATAAATTACTATCTTTGAGGTCTAAAAATTGACTGATAAAATGATAAACCGATAATTTTTAAGCCAATGAAAAATATATTTTTATCAACTATTTTAGTGGGAATGAGTTCCCTAAGTATTGCACAGACTTCGCAAACCCTCGAAAAGAATTGGAAGTTTACGCGTGAAGACAGCAAAAACTTCTCGCAAATTTCCGTAAATGACAAAAAATGGCAAAATGTAGTTGTACCTCACGATTGGGCTATCTATGGTCCGTTCGATATTGAAAACGATGTACAACGCACCGCCATCAAACAAGACGGACAAGTAGCTCCCATTGAGCATTCAGGGCGTACGGGGGGGCTTCCGTTCGTGGGTGTGGGCTGGTACAGAACCCATTTTGATGTAGCGGATTTCAATTCCGACAAAAAAGTGTTCATCAAATTTGACGGAGCAATGTCCAACGCCGAAGTATTCGTCAACGGACAAAAAGCAGGGCAGTGGCATCACGGATACAACACTTTTTTCTTTGATATTACTTCCTTAGTGAAAGAAAAAAACAATACGCTTGCCGTTCGTTTGGAGAATTTAACCCAACAATCGCGTTGGTATCCTGGGGCGGGATTGTACCGAAATGTGCATATCATCACCAAACCTAAAAACCACATTCCGATTTGGGGTGTGCAAATTACAACGCCTGTCATTGAAAAGAATTTTGCCAAAGTTGTGGTAAAAACCGAACTTTCCTTGGAGGTGAAACAAAATTATTTCGTTTTAACCGAAATCAAAAATAAAGAAGGGCAGGTGGTTGCCAAGCAAGAAACACATTTAACGAAATATGATGTAGGCAATGTAATTGAACAAGTTTTTTTTATTGATAATCCGAAATTGTGGGACATTGGGCAACCGAATTTATACACGGCAGAGGTTTCTTTGTATGAGTCTTGGGGCGATGTGTATTCAAATTCTGAAAAAGTAACGAATACTTTTGGTATCCGAAGTATTGAAATCAAACCCGCCGATGGGCTGTACCTGAACGGACGCAAAATCAAGTTTCAAGGGGTATGTATGCACCACGATTTGGGGGCGATTGGGGCAGCGGTCAATGAAGCGGCTATCCGTCGTCAGATCAAAATAATGCAAGATATGGGCGTAAATGCCATTCGTACGGCTCACAATATGCCTGCCCCAGAGTATGTGCGTATCGCCAACGAAATGGGAATGATGCTCGCTTTGGAAAGTTTTGACGAATGGGCAATTCCGAAGGTACAAAACGGCTATCATCTCTATTTTAAGGATTGGGCAGAAAAGGATTTGACCAATTTGGTGCGTCATTTCCGTAACGACCCCAGCGTGGTGATGTGGTTCATCGGAAACGAAGTGGAAGAGCAAAGCATTGAAGAAGGTGCCAAAGTGGCTCGATGGTTGCAAGATATTATCCACAAGCACGATGGCACGCGTCCTGTTTCCAACGGAATGGACAGACCCGACCACGTTTTCAAAAACAATATGGCGGCAACGATGCAAGTGGCAGGGTTCAACTATCGTCCGTTCCGATACCAAGAGGCGTACAAAAAATTACCGCAACAAATCATTTTAGGAAGCGAAACGGCTTCAACCATCAGTTCGCGAGGCGTTTATAAATTTCCTGTGGAAAGAAAATCAATGCCAAAGTATGAAGACCAACAAACCTCTTCTTACGATGTGGAGCATTGTGGTTGGTCAAATCTTCCCGAAGACGATTGGATTCAGCACGAGGATTTGCCTTACACCATTGGTGAATTTATCTGGACAGGATTTGATTATTTGGGCGAACCGACTCCTTATTATGTAGAATGGCCGGCACATAGTTCGTACTTCGGGGCGGTGGATTTGGCAGGGCTTCCCAAAGATAGATTTTATTTGTACCGAAGCCATTGGAACAAAGAAGCCGAAACGCTACACGTTCTACCGCATTGGAATTGGGAAGGACGCGAGGGCGAGGTAACTCCGATTTTCGTTTATACGAATTACCCTTCGGCGGAAGTTTTCATCAACGGAAAAAGCCAAGGCAAACGTACCAAAGATTTGAGCATTCCGCTTAACGGAAGTTATACCAAAGAAGCCCAGCAATCGTTTGAGCGTCAGAAACGTTATCGCCTAATGTGGTTGGATACCAAATACGAAAAAGGCGAAGTGAAAGTGGTGGCGTATGACAAAAACGGAAAAGCCGTTGCCGAAAAAGTGATAAAAACCGCAGGAAAACCGCATTCTTTGCGACTTACAGCTGACAGAAACATAATTTCTGCTGACGGAAAAGACCTTGCTTTCATCACAGTAGAGGCGGTAGATAAAGACGGAAATGTATGCCCTACAGCTGATTTTTCGGTTCAATTCAAAGTGAGCGGAGCAGGAAGTTATCGAGCCGCAGCCAACGGTGATGCTACTTCATTGGAGCAATTTCACCTGCCGAAAATGAAACTTTTCAACGGAAAATTAGTTGCCATTGTACAGTCTTCCGAAAAGGCAGGAACAATCACTTTCAAAGCCGAGTCAAAAGGAGTGAAAGGAGCAGAAATTAAACTGAAAACAGAATAATCTAAAAACTCAAAAGAAGGTTTCTCAAAAAAGGGAAACCTTTTCTGTTTCAGGTTAATTTTTTACTAAAAATATGTATTTTGGCAAAAACATATCTTGAATTTCTCAAATTTTAGAAATTTCAAAAATTAATTCTATCTTTGTAAAAAATAATCTGATTATGTTTAGTGAAAGAGCTTTTAAAGTTTTCGAAGAAAGTATCAACAAATATCATATCTTAGATGATGTATATCAGCCATTTGAAAACCCTTATCCTTCCAGAAGTATTGAGCATTTACTCTACCGAAAAAATTGGATTGATACAGTGCAATGGCATTACGAGGATATTATTCGTGATCCTGAAATTGACCCCGTAGCCGCATTGGATTTAAAACGTAAAATAGACGCTTCAAATCAGGATAGAACTGATACTGTGGAATATATTGATAGTTATTTCCTTAATCTGTACAAAAATGTTAAACCTCAAATCAATGCTACAATAAACACGGAAAGTCCGGCTTGGGCAATTGATAGATTATCAATTCTTGCTTTAAAAATATACCATATGCAAGAGGAGGTAAATCGTCCTGAAGCATCAACTGAGCACAAAGCAAAATGTAAGGAAAAACTTGACATTCTTTTGGAGCAGAAAAAAGACCTTTCACTGGCTCTCAATCAACTTTTGGAGGACATTGAAGCGGGCAGAAAATATATGAAAGTATATAAACAAATGAAAATGTACAATGATGAGGAACTTAATCCGATTTTGAGAAAAAAATAATCTCATTATAAACAATTTATAAATATTGACTTTGGTGAAACTTATACTTTTGCCAAAGTTTTTTGTTTTGAATCATAAATTAAAAATTAGTGAGCAACTCTCGTTTGCTTTCTACTTGTGAAATTCATTGATTTTCCGTAAGTTTGCGAATTAATTTTTCAATTGTGAAAAGAAACAAATTAAAAATCATCAATGACCCTGTTCACGGATTTATTCACATTCCCAACAGCCTTATCTTTGACCTAATAGAACACCCTTATTTTCAACGATTACGACGCATTACTCAGATGGGATTATCCTATTTAGTATATCCCGGAGCGAGGCATACGCGGTTTCAGCACGCATTAGGATGTATGCATCTGATGCAAAAAGCTGTTGAAAATCTTCGCTATAAAGGAATTGAGATTTCCGATAAAGAAGCAGAAGGACTTTATATTTCCATTTTATTACACGATATTGGTCACGGACCTTTTTCTCACGCAATGGAACACAGCATCGTGAGTAACATAGCACACGAAGAAATTTCATTGTTGTTTATGCAAGAACTTAATCGTGAATTTAAAGGAAGATTGGAAGTTGCCATCGAAATTTTCAAAGGTAGTTATCCTCGTAAATTTTTGCACCAACTTATTTCAAGTCAATTGGATATGGATAGGTCAGACTACCTAAAACGTGATAGTTTTTATACTGGTGTGGCAGAAGGAAACATCAATCCGGAACGAATCATTTCGATGCTCAATGTCAGAAATGATGAATTGGTTGTTGAAGAAAAGGGAATTTATTCAGTGGAGAAATTCTTAGTAGCCCGCCGATTAATGTATTGGCAAGTATATCTTCATAAAACCAGCGTTGCCGGAGAACAACTACTAATCAGAGTGTTAAAACGTGCCAAGGAATTAGTTAAAAGCGGAGAAAGCCTGCCGATGTCAAACGCATTACTGTTTTTCATTCAAAATAAGATAAACAAACAGCAATTCAGTAAGGATATACTCAATAAATTCGCTCTTTTAGACGATACCGACATCATTTCGGCGATGAAAGAATGGCAATTCCACCCTAATTTCGTACTTTCAAAATTAAGCAAGATGATTTTAAATCGCGATTTGCCAAAAGTAAAATTGCAGAACGTACCATTTGATGCTGAAAAGACCTTAATTTTATATGAAAAGGTTTCTTCTGCTTATGGAATATCAAAGGAAGAGGCTGCATATTTTGTGTTCTCGGACAAAATCTCAAACACTGCATACAATGCACAACAACAAACAATACATATTCTAACTAAAAAAGGCAAAATCATAGATGTTATTAAAGCATCTGACCAGTTAAACTTAGAAGCACTGTCCGAACCCGTTGTAAAACATTATCTTTGCTATCCGAAAGATGTATAAATAACGTATTTTCATATCCAAAAACAAGAAAAAAAGCCTTATGTAATATGTATTATTTAAAGACAATTATTTTTAACAATTCATTGTTTTTAAAAACAGATTAAACTTTTAGAAAAAATTTAACATCAAACACAGAAAATATTCATAACTTGCGTGCATCTATAACGTAATAAACACATTATTAACAAAACGAACTTAATACAGACATATTTTTTTATTATGGAACATAGAACATCAGTTGATATCAGCCAAATCAACGAACGAATTGAACGGGAAAGCGTTTTTATTGACGCACTTACTAACGAAATGAACAAAGTCATTGTTGGGCAAAGGCATATGGTGAACGCATTGCTTATCGGATTACTCGGAAAAGGGCATATTTTGCTCGAAGGGGTGCCGGGACTTGCAAAAACACTCTCCATCAACACTTTGGCGAAGGCAGTTCACGGAAGTTTTAGCCGCATTCAGTTTACGCCCGACCTACTTCCCGCCGATGTTATCGGGACAATGACCTACAACATCAAGCAAAATGAATTTTCCATCAAGAAAGGACCTATTTTTGCTAATTTCGTACTGGCAGACGAGATAAACCGAGCCCCAGCTAAGGTACAATCCGCTTTGTTGGAGGCAATGCAGGAACGACAGGTAACCATTGGAGACTCAACCTTCAAACTTGATGCCCCGTTTATGGTAATGGCAACGCAAAACCCCGTAGAACAAGAAGGAACTTACCCACTTCCGGAGGCACAAGTAGACCGTTTTATGCTGAAAACCGTCATCGATTATCCGAAACTCGACGAAGAACAACGCATTATGCGTGATAACTTGCTAAATACGCAAACAATCGTTAATCAAACGGTATCGCTCGAACAAATTCTGCGAGCACAACAAGCCGTTCGGGAGGTGTATATGGATGAAAAAATCGAAAAATACATCTTGGACATCATATTTGCAACGCGTTATCCTGAAAAATACGGTTTGTCGGAGCTAAAACCACTCATTAGCTTCGGTGCTTCACCTCGTGGTAGCATCAATTTGGCAATGGCATCGAAATGTTATGCTTTCATCAAGCGTCGCGGCTACGTGATTCCGGAAGATGTACGTGCTGTGGTGTTCGATGTACTCCGTCATCGTATTGGAATTACTTACGAAGCCGAATCCGAAAACATCACTTCGGTTGAAATCATTCACAAAATTGTCAATACCATTGAAGTTCCTTAATCAAAAGACACAAAACAACACTATTTTCCCGACGAGACAGCCTATTTTAACACAAAAACAAACAAACATCAACTCGGAATCATAATATTTTCTGAAAGAACGAACGATTACAGACTCAAAACACAAAGTTTTCACGACCGATATGAAGTTCACCAAAACTTTTGAATTTAAATATGATGAAATCAGAACGTTTTTCAGGCTATTCACACAATGTTTAAACATAAAAACAAACAACATCTTTAATACAGAAGAATGATTTAAATTAAACATCAAAAGCAATACAATATGAAGTTGGACACATTCAATATTTACCGACACCGGAAATCATTATAGCAACCTTATTTTTCAGAAATAAATTAAAAAAACAACAAAACACAAACCTATCTGAGACAAACAACATCACAAAGACAGAATTATCAGAATAATTTCACAAACAAAAATAGAACAGTTATAGACTATAAACAATCACGTTTCATATAAAATTATCGCAAAAACAGAGTATAACTCATCTGTAAAAATACAAAAACACAAAAATTACAGAATACATATTACGCATTAAACTCAAATATTAAAAAACTTACAGAACATATAAAACATATTTGAAAATAAAAATATGTAATTTATACTCTATAATGAAAATATATCAAAATAAAAATAAACAAAACACAATCTGTTTGTATTTTATTTTAAATCAACAGAAACTGATTTTCAATATAATTTGGTATAATTTTTGATTATGTAGAAGTAATTTTTAGCGTAATATAAACACAATTAAATTTGAAATCATATGGAAATACAAGAATTAACCTTACGTACCATTGCAAACGGAGCACATTTTGCATTTCATAATCAAGTTTTAAACTTTGTGGAGACCGATACACTTGTTTCTGAAAAGGTTCAAAGGCTGTTAAGTCCTTACAAAGCTGCAATCGCAAAGGAAAAGGAAGCGATGAATCAATCTCAAAAAAGTTTTAAGACCGATGAGATTAAAATTGCCGATAAAGAACGTGATAAACTCTATATGGGATTCAAAAGTGCTGTTGCTGCATTTGGTTCTGTGCCTGATACGGACATAAAGGAAGCTCAAAAAAGACTTTCACAGTTAATCAAAGATTACGGCATCAAAACTTCAATGCAACTCGACAAGCAAACAGGATTGCTCGTGAAGTTCATTGAAGAATTAGAGACCAAATACGCTTCCGATGTAGAGGTTTTAGGGCTGAAAAAGATTGTTACTCCTTTAAAACAAACCAATGACCGAGTGGTAAACGGAATGTCGGAACGTGATGAGGAGAAAAAATCAGGAAAAAAGGGAACGATGAAGGAAGCACGTAAAGAGGTCGATACTATTTACAGGCAATTGGTAAAACTCATCAACGCTCTTGCCATCGTGGAAGGCGAAACCGAATACGTAAATTGTATCACAAACATCAATAGCATCATCACACGTTACAAACAAAGAGTGATATAGTCTGTAATACAATATTTTATTATTATAAACAAAATCAAAATTAATAAAAATAAAAACGTATTGACTTCGTTTAGCCTGATAAGCAATCTTTTTATAAAGATTTGATATCATACTATAATGAATCTGACAAAGAATGACAAGGAATTACCATAAATTAAAGTAAGAATGAAAAGAATAACGATAAAAGGTTATAAATCCATTCGGGAACTTTCCCTTACAATGCAAAACATCAATATTTTTATTGGTGCTAACGGCAGTGGTAAAAGTAATTTCTTGTCATTTTTTGACTTTTTAAAGCAGATTTATCGTAGAAATTTGCGTGAATATGTTGCCCTGAAAGGAATTGACACCTTTTTACATAAAGGAGATAAGATTACGCAAGAAATTTCAGCTAAATTGGAGTTTGAAAATACCAATGCGTATTCATTTACTCTTAAAAAAGGAGATGATAGCTTCATATTCACAGAAGAAGGACTATGGTATGATAATATACATTTTATAAATCCTATTGATATTGCATCTTTTAATACAGAATCTAATTTGTATTATAATAATGCCCCCAGAGCAAGATATATAGAGAACTACATATCAGGATTGAAAAAATATCATTTTCACGACACAGGTGAGCATTCCCCCTTTGGAAAAGCTTCTAATGTGGAGAATGACAAGTATTTTCTGTATGAAAAGGGAGAGAATTTAGCTGCATTCTTATTCGATATACAACATAAACATCCTGTTTCGTATCAGTTTATTGTCAAAACCGTGCAGAGTATTGCTTCGTACTTCTTCGATTTCTTCCTGAAACCTGAAAGTAATGGAAGTATCAGACTAAAATGGCGTAGTAAATATGCTGACACAGTATATGGTGTGAATGATTTGTCAGACGGAACGATACGTTTTATTGCGTTGGCAACCTTGTTCTTACAACCTCAACTTCCGGAAGTCATTATCATAGATGAACCCGAGTTGGGACTACACCCAACTGCCATTGCTAAGCTGTCAGGTCTTATCAAATCAGTAGCGAAAAAAGATGTTCAAGTGATTATCGCAACTCAATCAACGGATTTAATCAGTCATTTTGAACCGGAAGATGTCATTACCGTTGACCAAATTGATGGTGAGAGTCATTTTCAGCGATTAAAGTCAGAAGAATTGCAAGTTTGGTTGGAAGATTATACCCTTGACGACCTATGGAAACGTAATATCATCACCAAAGGGCAGCCTAATTTTTAAGACTTGATGAAACGAATTATCATAATATGTGAAGGACAGACCGAACAAGAGTTCGTTCGGAAAATAATGTATCCGTTTTTTATCGGTAAGCACATTATTCTGGATGCTCCCTTGATAAAACACTCACGAGGTGGGATGGTTGATTGGCAATTGTTAAAAAAACAGATTGAAAATCATCTAATACAAGACAAAAATAGCATCGTCAGTACATTTATTGATTACTATGGGCTTCATTCCGGATATAAATTTCCGGGTTGGGAACAAGCCAAACGTATAACAGATAAAAACCTAAAGTTAAAACATCTGGAAATGAAAATGAAAGCTGGTATTTCAAGCGATTTACAACACCGTTTTATTCCATATATGCAATTACACGAATTTGAAGGCTTGCTTTTCTGTGAAAAAGAGGTATTTTTACAAATAATCCCGACCGATGAACTCATTGGCAAGGACGAGTTAGCCTATATCTTTGCTAATTTTGATAATCCTGAGATGATAAATGACAAGAAAGAGACGTCTCCGTCACATCGTTTGGCAAGAATTATCAAGGGATACGATAAAGTAGTGTATGGAAATATCCTTGCAGAGACTATCGGACTACATCGCATACGCAATAAAGCACCCCGATTTAATAACTGGATTGAAACACTGTCAAAAATAGAATGTTATAGTCTATAATTAGGATAAATATTTGTAATACGAATTATTTATTAATTCAAAACAAAATGGACACCAAAGAAATATTAAAAAAAGTACGGAAGATTGAGATAAAAACGCGTAGGCTTAGCGATAATATATTCGGGGGAGAATACCATTCTACCTTTAAAGGACGTGGAATGACTTTTTCCGAAGTGCGTCCGTATCAATATGGTGATGATATTCGCTCAATTGACTGGAATGTTACGGCTCGCTATAACGAACCTTTCGTGAAAGTCTTTGAAGAAGAACGCGAACTTACCCTTATGCTGATGGTGGACGTTAGTGGAAGTGAACTTTTCGGAACTTCACAGCAATTCAAAAGCGAAATGATTACTGAAATTGCCGCGACACTGGCTTTCTCGGCTCTTCAAAACAATGACAAGACCGGACTCATTCTGTTTTCCGACCAAATAGAACTGTATATCCCTCCCAAAAAAGGAAAATCACACGTTTTGCGTATCATTCGTGAGCTTATTGAATTTGAACCGAAGAGTTACAAAACAAACATTGCCCAAGCGTTTCAGTTTTTGAGCAGTGTAATGAAAAAAAAGGCGATTGTTTTCGTGTTATCCGATTTTATGGACAGAAACTACGAAAAACCGGTTCGTATTGCCTCACGTAAGCACGATGTTACGGGCATTCGGGTCTATGATGCAAAAGAAACGACCTTACCTAATTTGGGCTACATCACGGTAAAGGATGCAGAAACGGGCGAATTACTGCTGGTCAATACCAGTTCAAAAGCAACACGGCTCGAATACGAGAAACATTATCGAGAAACGGTATCTTATTTTGAACATTTACTGCAAAAATCAGGAGCAGGCACCGTAAGTTGTCGTTGTGATGAGAGTTACACACAGAAACTATTAGGATATTTTAAACGAAGAGGGTAGTTTTTCAATAAAGAATGAACAATTAGCAATGAAGTAAGAAAATTCTTCAATAAAAAAGGAAGAATAAATGATAAATTAGAGAAAGATTTGGACGAATAATGCAAAAGCAGAATGAAAAATAAGATTTTATACGCTCTGTTGCTATTGGTTTCGGGCTTAAAGGCACAGGAAATTCAGTTTGAAACCGACACCAAAGAGATAAAGATAGGAGAACAAATAAAATACAAAATATCCGTAGAGGCATCGGAAGGAGAACCTGTTTTGTTTCCTGACGGACAAACCTTTATGCCGTTGGAAATGGTCAGAACCTCCCCTACTGACACCATTAGCAAAGGAGAAAAAATACGTTTAGAGAAGGAATACTTCTTAACCCAGTTCGATGCGGGAAATTACACCATACCTCGCCAACGAATCAGCATAAACTCCAAAGATTTTTATACGGATTCACTCCGAATTGAGGTACACTCAATAGCGGTGGATACCTTAAAGCAGCCATTATATGACATCAAGCCTATAATGGAGGTAACTCCGCCTAAAAGTATGAATTTATGGCTCTGGATCGGCTCCGTTATAGCCGTGATTGCTCTGGCTTTGCTCATTGTTTATTTGGTAATGTTCCGCAAGAAACAAATTTCGGAAACGGAAAGAATAAAAAATCTCCCGCCATTTGAACGTGCCATTGAAGAACTTAAAAAATTACAAGAATCCAAGTATCTTATAGAGTCAAAACACAAAGAATATTACTCGGAACTGACCGATATTATCCGAAACTACTTGGAAGATGAAGTGCATATATCCGCCAAAGAAAGTACCAGCGATGAATTGTTAGAAAAAATTCATCTTCTTCAAGAAAGCGGAAAACTTAATCTTACGCTTGAAACCATTTACAATCTGAAAAGGGTATTGCAAACCGCCGATTTGGTAAAATTCGCAAAAAGTAAGCCTGAAGATACTATTGCGGAATATGACCGAGAGACTATCAAAGATGTGGTTGTAAAAACAAAGAGTGCAATTCCTGAAGTTTCCGAGAATATTGACAACTCCGACAAACAACAAATCGAAATTTTACAGAAGAAAAAACACAAAAAGAAAAAGATTACAAATATAGTTGTAGCGGTAACAGCTGCCATCCTTGCCGGAGCTTTGGCTTACTACCTTACATATAACTTCTTTGGCGGTAATTATATTGAGAAAATCAGTAAAACCGAATGGGTAACAAGTGATTACGGGTATCCCATTACAGAGCTTTCGACTCCAAAGATATTAACCCGTAGGCAGATAATCGATATTAAAGGCTTTAATGAACAGATAAAAAAACAGTACGTGTTTGATTTCGGGAGCATTAATTCCGAATTGTACATTATGACCAGCGTTATTACCTTCAAGCAAACGAGTTCAGACCAGAATATCAACTTAGACCCTGATATGGTTAATGAAATCGTACTTTCACAGTTAGATGCAGCCGGAGCCAAGAACATTACAACCCTTAAAGAGGAATATACTGCTCCAAACGGGGTGCAAGGGATTAAAGTTTCGGGCAAAATGAAGCTGAACGATGAGAGAAATCAAAAAACTTTCGATGCTAATTATGAATTATATAGCTTTACGGAAAATGGAGCCTTACAACAACTGCTCATTACCTATGTTGATACCCCGCAGGCAAAAGAAATTGCTCAGCGAGTATTGCTTTCCATTAACTTTAAACGCGATTGATAAAGAAATTTACTTATGTTCAAAGATATAACTTTTGCAAATCCGACCTTTTTTTGGCTATTGTTGCTCATTCCGCTGATGATTTTGGCTTATTTCTTCTGGAATAAAAAGTCAAGAGCCTCGCTTACGGTCTCAACAACCAGTGCCTTTAAAAAAATGACCTCTTGGGAAAGCAGATTATACCATTCCTTATTCGTTTTAAGAATATTGGCAATAGTTTTAATCATTATCGCCTTGGCACGCCCCCAAACACGTTCGCATTCGGCAAAGACCAAAATCACAGACGGTATAGACATTGTTATGGCAATCGATGTTTCGGCAAGTATGCTCTCACAGGATTTAAAACCAAACCGTTTCGAGGCTTTAAAAAAGGTGGCTTCGCAATTTGTAAAAGACCGCATCTCCGATCGCATCGGATTGGTCATCTATTCGGGTGAAAGCTACACCAAAACACCGGTAACCAGCGACAAATCCATTATATTGAATGCCCTTAAAGAACTTACTTACGGACAGATTGAGGACGGAACCGCCATAGGAATGGGACTCGCAACAGCAGTTAATCGTCTAAAAGACAGTAAAGCCAAAAGTCGCGTGATTATCCTGCTTACCGACGGGGTGAACAACAGTGGTTTCATTGACCCGCAGACCGCAGCGGGAATAGCAGCGGAATATGGCATTAAAGTTTATACCATAGGCATTGGTACAAACGGTATGGCTCTTTCTCCATACGCCCTGAACGCCGACGGGAGCATTATGTATCGGATGCAACAGGTCGAAATTGATGAGCAACTAATGAAAAATATTGCCAAAACTACCGAAGGACGCTATTTTCGTGCCACAAACAATAAAAAATTAGAGGAAATATACGCTGAAATCAACAAGATGGAAACCACAAAGATTGAAGAATTTAAATATACACAGGTTGATGAAAAGTTTCGGCTTTTGGTTATCATTGCAGGATTGTTACTATTGGTTGAGTTTTTGCTCAAACACACTCTTTTCAGGAATGATATTTAATTCGTTTATCTTTCTTCACTAAAAAAATTGCAATATCTTATTTCAAAATAACAATTATGATACATATTGATGAAAAGATATATTTATGGTTTATTCCCATTATAGTATTGATGTTTTTTGTTTTCGCATTATCACAAATTCGAAAAAGAAGAAAACAGAAACATTTTGCCGACGAACATCTTTTAAAACGTCTGGCTCCCAATCGTTCCCGCTTCAAATCTTGGGTTAAGTTCAGTTTATTGGCTGTTGTCATCATACTTCTGTGTGTTGCATTGGCAAACCCGAAAATCGGCACGAAAATTGAGACCGTTAAGCGTGAGGGCGTAGATGTTGTCTTTGCCATCGACGTATCAAAAAGTATGTTAGCCGAAGACGTAGCTCCCAATCGCCTCGAAAAAGCCAAACGCTTGGTATTTGAAACGATGAACGAGCTAAAAGGCGACCGCATCGGGATAGTTGCGTATGCGGCGAGTGCTTATCCGCAGCTACCTTTAACCACTGACCACTCGGCAGCGAAAATGTTTTTGCGAAGTATGAATACCGATATGCTTTCATCGCAAGGCACGGCTATTCAGGAAGCAATCCGAATGGGAAGCAGCTATTTCGACGAAGGTCAGCCTACAGCACGCATTCTTATTATCATTTCAGACGGAGAAGACCACGAAATGGGAGCAGCGGAAATTGCAACAGAGGCACTAAATCAAGGAATTACCATCTACACCATCGGAGTAGGGACGGAAAAAGGGGCACCCATATCAATTAAGGAAGGAAACACACAAACCTACAAACGCGACCGAAACGGAGAGGTGGTCATTACCCGCCTAAACGAAGAATTACTACGGCAAATCGCCCAAAATGCGGGAGGAAAGTATATAGACGGAAACAATACCAAGCAAGCCGTTGAGCAAATCGTGAAAATTTTGGACGGAACCGAAAAAAGTGAGTTTGAAACACAAAAGTTTGTGGACTACAAAGACCAATTTCAATGGTTTTTGGCAGGAGCATTATTTCTTTTGGTGTTAGATTTGTTTATTTTTGAGAGAAAAACATTATGGGTTAAGATGTTAAATCTGTTTAATGAATCATAATATTACATTTTCACCCATTCTTTTATGAATTATCATATATTTTAGAAGAAAAATGAAACGAAATTTATTTTACTACATAGTATTTTTGATAGGATTTACTTCTTTTGCACAGAATAATAACGAAATTCAATCGGTAAAATCAAAAGAAATATCAAAAAAATATACACATAAAGGCAATGACGCACTGAAAAACGACCAACCCATACAAGCCGAAGTGGATTATCGCAACGCTATTGCCAAAAACAAGGATAATGGTGTAGCTCAGTATAATTTAGGTACGATGTACTATAAACAAAAAAGCTACGATGAGGCTTTTACACGTCTGAAAAACGCATCAACTTCCGGTGAAATGAGCAATGAAGAAAAGCATCAAATATTTCATAATATCGGAAATACCTTTATGCAGGAAAAAGCATACGATAAAGCTGTACAGGCTTACAAAGAGGCACTTCGTAATAACCCCACCGATGAACAAACTCGATACAATCTGGCAGTAGCACAAGACCTATTAAAGAAAAATCCGCCCAAACCTGAGGAAAACAAAGACCAAAATAAAAACAATCAGCAAAATCAGGATAATAAAGACCAACAAAACAATCAAAACAATAAAGATAAACAAGACGAAAAAGACAAAAACAACGATAAAAACAAAGAAAAAGACAATCAAAACAAACAAAATCAAGACGAAAACAAGCAAAATCAAGATAAAGACCAAGGAAAAGAATCCAAAGCCCCTAATCAAGATGGGAAAGACAAAAACGAAAACAATGAAAGAAAAGGACAAAATCGACCTTCTTCATTATCACCTCAACAAATGGAACGCATTTTAGAGGCAATGAACAACGAAGACCAAAAAACACAAGAAAAAATCAATGCACAAAAAGTGAAAGGAAATCGTTCAAAATCAGAAAAAGACTGGTAGCGAGAAAATAATATACTAATGAAAAGCAGACTAAGCTAAAAACACAATGAAGATGAAATACCGCATATTATTTTTTATTAGTTTTGTAATCAATCTATTACACTCACAAAATATAGAATTCACTGCCAAAGTAAGTAAAGAAACTTTGGGAGTAAATGAGCGTTTACGAATTGAATTTTCGATGAACAAAAATGGAGATAACTTCACCCCGCCAAATTTCAAAGATTTTTCGGTTGTGATGGGACCTTCTCAATCCGTTTCCGAGTCGTGGATAAACGGAAAACGTAGTTTTTCAAAAACTTACGGGTATATTTTACAACCCACAGCCAAAGGAAAATTTACCATTGGGCAAGCTACCATTGAAATTGATGGAAAAACTTACAAAACAACCCCCATTCAAATAACTGTTACAGAAGCTGTCAGCTCCCCCTCAATAAATAAAACTACCAACGATGTAGCCAAGGACAATTTGTTTTTGGTTGCGGAAGTTTCAAAACCAAATCCATACTTGAATGAAGCTGTAAGCATTGTTTACCGTCTTTACGTTGGTGGGCAAGTAGCTTTAAATGATTTACGTCAGGTAGATAATCCCAAATATCCGAACTTTTGGAGCCAAGAAATCCGACTGCAAAGCTACGAACCGGAAAATTGTACCTATGACGGCAAACCTTTCCGTTGCATTGTAGTGAAAAAGGTGGTGTTGTATCCGCAAAAATCCGGAAATATTACCCTTGAGCCTCTCACATTAGATGCTATCCTGAGTATACCCACTACACAACGCGACTTCTTCGGAAGACCCATTATGGAGCAAGTGGCAAAGCGGGTAACTTCCGGTAACAAAAACCTAAATGTGCGAAATTTACCAGAAGCTGGTAAGCCGGAAAACTTTTCGGGAGCTGTGGGAGAATTCTCTTTCAATGTAACAACCTCTAAAACAACGCTTAAATCCAACGAAAGTTTACAAGCGAAGGTGGAAATTTCAGGTAGCGGAAATCTTAAATTGTTTGACATACCAAAACTTACCTTCCCTACCGCTTTGGAAGTATATAATCCTGAAAAGAAAGATAATATAACCACCTCTATCTCAGGAATGAGAGGGCAAGTCAGTGAATTTTACACCGTAGTTCCTCAGTTTAAAGGAAAATATCCTGTTGCAAGCGTGTCATTTTCATATTTCAACCCAAGAACTGAAAAATATGAAACTTTAAATTCTGACGAAATATGGATTGATGTTACTGAAGGACCAACAGGAAGCAGTCAAAACTCTTCAAGCAACGTTGTTAAGCAAGATGTTAAGACACAAGGCAACCAATTCCGCTTCTTACAACTTAATTCTGATTTACAACCTATTGGAAAAAAATTATTTTTCGGTTCAACAAACTATTATTTATGGTTATTTTTACCTTTGCTCTTAATCCCAATGGCTTTGATTCTGTGGAAAGCCAGACAAACAAGGGCCGGAGATATTGAAGGAAATAAGGTCAGAGCCGCCAATCGATTGGCAAAGAAATACTTGAGTGAGGCTAAACGAAAACTAAACGATAAAAACACATTCTATGAGGCATTAGAGAGAGCTTTACATAATTATCTGAAAGCCAAACTAAAAATTGAAACTTCGGAAATGAGTAAAGAAAAAATATCGGAATTACTTTCACTTAAAAATGTAAGCCAACAAACCATTTCTGAATTTTTAGGATTGCTCAAAAATTGTGAAATGGCACGTTATTCCCCATTTGACACCGTTTCAATGGAAAACGATTATCAAAAATCGGTTAAAATTTTATCCGAATTAGACAAGCAAATAAAACACTAAAAATTTGAAAATATGTCATATATAACTGATTTATGGAACGAATGGGTTAGCGATGATGCTCTATTGTTATTGGATTATTTTAAGTGGAAAAATCAAAAAGAGTTCACTTTATCGGAGATAATAAGGGACATTCATTTAGAATCTGTTATTGAGAAAAAAACATTCAAAGATGGAGATTTGTACTACAAAGAAAGTGAAGATTTCATTCCTCATTTTAATTTATCTACCTCCGTTTTAGTCAGCTTAGCTATGATTTTATCAGAAAGCCTTAAAGAAGGAAAGTTTACAATGAAAAATGAGGATAATAGCTTTCCTTATGACATAACTATCCGAATAATTGCGACAAAAGAAGAAGTACAACTCATAAAAACTTGTTTGGATTACTTCATCAATAATGTAACTGAATTTGAAGAATATGAGTTCATTGAAAGTTATGCAGATGATTATTTGAATGACTGCCGAAAAATCTCAAATGAATTATCAAAATTTTATTAGTCACAAAAATGTAATATTATGATGAAAAAATATATTTTTCTTGCTATATTATCCAACCCTCTTTTACTTTTCTCACAAAACAACGATGCTCTTTTCTCACAAGCTACTGAAAGCTACAATTCTGGGAATTTTCAGAAAGCTGTAGAGAGTTATATGTCCATTTTAGATTCGGGATTTGAATCATCGGCATTGTATTACAACTTGGCGAATGCACATTACAAACTCAATCACGTACCCGAAAGTATTTATTATTATGAAAAAGCGTTGAAACTCAATCCTGAAAATGAAGATGCTAAAAATAATTTGGTTTTTGCTAATCAAATGACCGTTGATGCCATTACGCCTCTTCCGAAAACGTGGTTCAAGAATCTTTCTGATTCCATAGTTTCACTATTTTCATTAAGCACGTGGGCAATTTTTCCCATCATCGGAGTATTTGTGTTCGTAATTAGCTTCTTATTATATTATTTTCTGGAAAAAACCATCTTCAAACGCCTTTTCTTTACAACAATGTTACTCGGGCTAATTTGTAGCATCGGAACATATTTTATTGCTGATTTTCACAGAAAAAATATCGAAAATGAGAAATATGCTATTTTGTTTGAAAAAACAGTTCGTGTATTCTCTGAACCCAATGCTTTCAGTGCAGAGGCTTTTTTATTACACGAAGGCACAAAGGTTGAGATTATTGAAAGTTTAAATGATTGGGTAAAAATAAAATTAGCTGACGGAAAAATAGGTTGGGCGAAAGAAAGTACTTTAAAATTTTTATAAGTACTTTCTTTCGCTTCCCTTTTTATTTTATTTTTCTATTGGAATAATTCGGTAAGAATATTTGTATGGTTTGTGTAAGTACAACAGATATTGCTCCATAGGCAGATTACCCCAGCTGTTATCTCCGCCTAACCCTAATTGTTGATAATCAATATCCAAGTGAATGTACTTGTCTTTTTCAAGCTCGGCTGAGTGCGTTTGTTTTTTCTCTTCGCCCGGATAAAGCGATTGCGGACTATAAGGCAATACGTTCACATTAAGCAAATTACTTTCCGACTGTATCAGAATTCCGCTTCCGTCCTTGCGAAGAATTTTCGCATAACGCACTTGTGTTTTGTTGCCCGATTCCTGCGGACGAACGTATGGATGATATTGTTCGTCAATAGTTCCTTTGTAATAACCAACAAAGGCAGAAGTTTTTCTGTCCTCGTAGCTTTCCCAAGGACCTCGTCCATACCATTCCACATTTACAAAATCCTTCGGAAGAATTAAATGATTTCCTATTTTGAAAGTCAATTCATTACTTTCTTTCAATGGAAGAAGCTCATTTTCAACCAAAACACTTCCTTTTCCGTCAAAAGTTAATTTTTGTGTATATGTGATGCTTTCCAAGACTTTTTTAGTAATACACACTTGTTTTTGTCCGTCTTCCAAATTGGAAATTTCTACACTTTCCACTTTTGCATTAGCATCGGCGTGTTGTAAATCTTTGAGTTTTTTCGGCAAACCTGCCCCAAAATCATTATCTGTTGCCGGTCTCCATAAATTCAAAAACAATCCGTCTGCTTGCAGAATATTTTTACCTGCCTCATATGATACGAGTTTCCCTTTTTCAGTTGAAACAACGGCTTTGAAGTTTTTATTCTGAAGAATTATCTCTTTATCCGATTGTTTAACGATAATAGATGTATTGTTAGGTTTATAAACAGGTTTTTTATACGTACTTAACTGAAATTCAGCAAAAGCAAGCGGTGTGTGTTCATCCAAAATACCTTCTTTTGATTTCAATTTGGCTTCTATTTGTAAAAAATATTCATTTTCTTTATCAGAAGCTATAGTTTCCGTTAGGGAAGCTGCATTTTTCGATGAATTTTCATCAAAATCAATATAAAATTCTGCTTTGGAACGAGGCAAAACATCTACGTTATTTATTTTTCCTTCTTTTACAAAAATTCCGTTCTTGAAAATCTTCCAAGTGAATTCAAAATTTGATAAATCTTTAAAGAAATATTTGTTTTGTATCGTCAATTTTTGGTCTTTGTAAGAAAATCCTATTTCTTGATATACTTTTCTCACCTCAAAAGAATGCGGATGGAAAGTTCTGTCAGAGGCTATCACTCCATTAATCAAAAAGTTATTATCACTTGGTGTAGTTTCATCGCCGTAATCTCCTCCGTAGGCTAAAATCGTTTGATTTTTGGAATTTTTCTTATAAAAACCTTGGTCAACCCAATCCCAAATGTAGCCACCTTGCAACCCCGGATAGCTCTCAAAAACGTCCCAATATTCTTGGAAGTTTCCGACACTGTTCCCCATCGCGTGTGCATATTCACATAATAAAAACGGTTTTTTAGGATGCGACAATCCGTAATCTACCAAAAAAGGAATGCGACGATACATTCGTGATTCTATATCTGTATTCCAATCATAATGAGCCAATTCGTGATGAATAGGACGACTTGAATCTAATCCTTTTGCCATTTTATAGGCTTGATAAAAATTCCAACCGTTGCCAGCTTCGTTTCCTAAGCTCCATATAATGATGCTCGGATAGTTTTTATCTCGTTCTATCATTCTTCTAATCCGAAGTGTATGAGCTTCTTCCCAAACAGGATTTGTTGCCAACGTTCTCTCAGGTCTGTATCCCATTCCGTGAGTTTCTACATTGGCTTCATCCATCACGTAAAGTCCGTATTTATCACAAAGTTCATAAAAATATGGGTCATTCGGATAATGCGATGTACGCACGCTATTAACATTTAATTGCTTCATTAACAGCACATCTTTTTCCATACTTTCGCGAGTAATTACCTGTCCTAAGGTAGGGTCTGTTTCGTGTCGATTAACCCCTTTTATGAAAATTCGTTTTCCGTTAACAAGCAAATCACTCCCTTTGATTTCAATACTTCTGAATCCGACAAAAAGACTAACTACCTCATTTACTTGTTGTTTTTCATCTTTCAACAGAAGTTCCAATCTGTACAGATTAGGCATCTCGGCACTCCACTGTTTTACAAACGGAATGTTAGCGAAAAAGTTGAGTTCCGTTTTACTATTACTTCGTTTTATTTGCGGAATATTTTTTGTTTCTGCCCAAATCTTTTTATTTTTATCATCAAAAATTGATGCTTCAAGTTGATAATCTGCTTTACTTTGCTCGGATTGATTCCAAACTTGCACGAAAAGATTTAAAACACCATCGGAATAACCGTTTGCAAGTCCGGCCTTCGCATTTATATCAT
The DNA here is from genome assembly GCF_009684755.1 of Capnocytophaga felis. Taxonomy (GTDB): domain Bacteria; phylum Bacteroidota; class Bacteroidia; order Flavobacteriales; family Flavobacteriaceae; genus Capnocytophaga; species Capnocytophaga felis. The sequence goes on along the minus strand of NZ_BLBC01000007.1, from coordinate 56,784 downwards.
ACAAATGTACTTTCGGACGGGCGTACACGTAGCAGTCCCGTGTAATTCCGGATAATCTCCACATATCTTGTGCTTCCAGAAAACTACCATCTGACCATCGGCGTACTTCTAAAGAAATATTATTTTTACCAACTGAAACATAAGGAGTTATATCAAACTCTGACGGAAGTTTACTGTCCTTCCCTATTCCTACGAATTTTCCGTTTACGTACAATTTAAAAGCAGATTTAACAGCTCCTAAATGCAAATAAGTTTGTTCATTCTTCCAATTGGAAGGAACCTCAAATTCCTTTCGATAAAGCCCAGCTGATTGTTTCAAATCATCTGGAATATCGGGAGGATTCGGATTTTTTATGGCAAATTCAAACTTTTCGTTTACATAAATCGGAATTCCGTATCCGTTAAGTTCCCAAACCGAAGGCACATTTATTTTATCCCAGCGAGAATCGTTGTAATTGGGTTTGAAGAAGTCTTTGGGAAGTTCTTTAAAGTCTTCTTTCCACAAGAATTTCCATTGTCCGTTGAGATTAATATACCGATTTGATAGTTTATAATCGTTTTTCTGAGCCTGTTCCGAAGTTTCAAAGGGAAAATAATGACTTCGCATTGGCATCCGATTAATTTCCTGAATAGCAGGATTTTCAAAAATACTATCCAAGTGAGGATTTTGTGCCCAATTTTGCTGAAAAAACAAAACCAGAAATGATAAATACAAAAAACTCGTTAGTGTTTTCATACGTTTCGATTAATATTAGTTTGATTGATTCAAAATTTAACTTATCCACTCACAAAATGAATGTCCACAAAAATAAGAAAATTATTCCAACTTATAAAATTAAAAGCTACATATCTCATTTCGTTAATTTTTAGATGTTTATCTTCAAAATATAAAAACCTGTCTAAATTTTTACTTTTTTAAAATTTAGACAGGTTTAATATCAATTCATAGAAAAACAAAATTTCTTTTTATAAATTTTTACTCCATTTTACGTAACCGAATCATTGCTAATTCTCAATAGAATCAAACTAAAATATTTATAAGTCAAAAAAGTGAATAGTTACTTATTGAATTCTATCTTTCTTATTTTGATATTTAATGCCACAAAAAGAAGTGTCATAAACGGACTTAATATGTTAAAAAACGCATACGGAAGATACGTCAAGGTCGGAATTCCTAAAACTCCGCTATTGTAGGCGGCACAAGTATTCCACGGAACTAAAACAGAAGTCACCGTACCTGAATCTTCCAATGTTCTGCTTAAGTTTTCAGGAGCTAATCCTTTTCTTGCATACGCTTTAGAGAACATTTTCCCCGGCACTACCAACGCTAAATATTGGTCGGAAGTGGTGATATTTAACGCCAAGCAACTCATAACCGTGCTGGCAAATAATCCAAAGGCAGAAGTAAATAAATGCAATAAAAAAGCAGTTATACGTTCTAAAGCTCCAATAGCCTCCATAACACCGCCAAAAGCCATCGCACAGATAATAAGCCATATTGTGTTGAGCATTCCACTCATTCCTGAAGAAGAAAACAATTCGTTCAGAGCTTCGTTATCCGTAGGTATTTGTGTAGAAGTTGTTATTGTTTCCATAATTACTTTGTAAAGAGCGGAAAACTCTAACGTTGATTTTTGGGTTAATTCCAGTAGTAAATTCTGCTGAAATAAAATTGCAAATATTGCCCCCAAAAGTACACCACAGAATAAAGCCACTAATGGTTCTGCTTTCTTGTAAATCATTAGCAAAATTATAGCGGGAACAATAAATACCCAAGGCGTAACATTAAATCGCTCCAAGATGGCATTCTGTATCGCAGTTGTATCCGAAACACCTACTGTTTCAAGGTTTAATCCTATAATTGTGAAGATTATCAATGTAATAGTGATTGTAGGAACTGTGGTTAAAGACATATATCGTATGTGGGTAAATATATCCGTTCCAGCTAAAGCTGGTGCCAAATTAGTTGTGTCACTCATTGGTGACATTTTATCTCCGAAATATCCACCTGAAATAATTGCTCCTCCAATAAGCCCTTCGTGAATTCCTAAAGAGCTTCCGATACCCACCAAAGCAATTCCTATTGTTGCAGAAGTTGTCCAGCTACTGCCTACAGCCACCGAAACCAAAGAGCAGATAATCACACAAGCAGGTAAGAATATCGATGGAGTCAGAATTTTCAATCCATAATAAATCATTGAAGGTATAATTCCGCTCAATAACCACGTTCCCGATAAAGCTCCCACCAAAAGCAAGATAAGAATTGCCCCGCTGGTGGACTTTATGTTATTGTATATTTCTTGTGTCATCGTATGGATTGGAACTTTGTTAAAAATTCCGACCACAACTGCAACGGCGGCTCCAAAAAGCAAAATAAATTGATTTGAACCTCCAAGAGCATTATCTCCATACACAAAAAATACATTATACCCCAAAAGGATAATAAGCACTGTTATCGGAAAAATAGCTTCAAGCAATGAGATACTACGCAAATGTTCTTTTTTCATTCTTTTTTATTAAGTTGTAAGGCAAAAGTATAAACAATATTATTATGTTTCACAAAAAGTTATAATTACAACAAAAATATAATTAATAAGTAGAAACAACACATTTATAATTAAACAAAAAAAGACAAGTATTTGAATACTTGTCTTTTTCAAAACTTAATAAAGTTCTTAAATTATTCAGCTGATTCTGTATTTGCAACTTCTTTTTGTTCGGTTGACTCAGCAGATTTTTTTCTACCACGACGTGTAGCTTTTTTCTTACTAGAAGCCTTTTCTACATTGTAAGTTGTATTATAATCAACCAATTCTATCAATGCCATCTCTGCATTATCTCCCAAACGGTTTCCTAATTTTATAATACGTGTGTATCCTCCTGGTCTGTCTCCTACTTTTACAGAAACTTCTTTGAACAGTTCAGTTACAGCATATTTATTTCTTAATTTACTGAAAGCAATACGACGGTTGTGAGTCGTATCCTCTTTTGACTTTGTCACTAATGGCTCTATAAACAACTTAAGAGCTTTTGCCTTTGCCAAAGTCGTATTTATTCTCTTGTGCTCAATCAATGAACAAGCCATATTAGCTAACATTGCTTTTCTGTGAGCGGTTTTTCTTCCTAAATGATTAATTTTATTTCCGTGTCTCATCTTTCCTTAATTAAATAACGCAAAAGCGGGTTAATCTCTATCTAACTTATACTTTGACAAATCCATCCCGAATGTTAAACCTTTATTGGCAACCAATTCATCAAGTTCTGTAAGTGATTTCTTTCCGAAATTTCTAAATTTCATCAAATCAGCTTTGTTGAACGAAACCAAATCGCCCAAAGTATCAACTTCGGCGGCTTTCAAACAGTTTAACGCTCTAACCGACAAGTCCATATCCATCAACTTGGTTTTCAATAACTGACGCATATGTAATGACTCCTCGTCGTAAGCATCAATTTGAGCAATTTCATCAGATTCCAAGGTAATTCTTTCATCGGAAAACAACATAAAATGATGAATCAACGTTTTTGCTGCCTCTGTTAAAGCTTGTCTTGGATGTATTGAACCATCTGTCTTGATTTCAAAAACTAACTTTTCATAGTCAGTTTTTTGTTCAACACGGTAATTCTCAACAGAATACTTAACATTTTTGATAGGTGTAAAAATTGCATCGGTTGCGATAACTCCTATCGCTGCATTCGGATTTGCATTTTCCTCTGCAGGAACATAGCCACGCCCCTTATCAATGGTTATCTCCATATCAAAAGTTACTGACGATTCCATATTACAAATTACCAAATCTGTGTTCAAGATTTGAAATCCTGATAGATACTTCTGAAAATCACCGGCAGTCAACTGTTTTTTTCCTGAAACAGAAATTGTTGCTGTTTCATTCTCTACATCTTCAATCTGTCGTTTAAAACGAACTTGTTTCAAATTCAAGATAATTTCAGTAACATCTTCTACAACACCTGATATAGTAGAAAACTCGTGTCCTACTTTATCAAATTTTACAGAAGTGATTGCGAAACCCTCTAAAGAAGAGAGCATAACTCTACGTAATGCGTTACCTATAGTTAAACCATAACCTGGTTCCAAAGGACGAAATTCAAATCGCCCCTCAAAATCAGATGATTCAATCATTATAACCTTATCGGGTTTTTGAAAGTTGAATAATGCCATAATTTGACTGCTGTCTTATTTATTATTTAGAGTACAACTCTACGATTAACTGTTCTTTAATATTTTCAGGAATTTGGATACGTTGAGGAACGGCAACAAATGTACCTTCTAATTTTTCAGTATTCCAAGTAATCCATTCATAAACAGTGCTATTAGAAGCCAATGAGTTCTCTATTACACTCAATGATTTTGATTTCTCACGAACACCTACTACATCTCCTGGTTTTAAAGCGTAAGAAGGAATGTTAACAATATTCCCATTTACTGTGATATGACGGTGCGATACTAATTGACGAGCTGCACTACGTGTTGGAGCTATTCCCATACGGTAAACCACATTATCTAAACGTGACTCGCATAATTGCAATAACACCTCACCTGTAACGTGTTTACTTCTTTTTGCTTTCTCATACAAGTTGCGGAATTGCTTCTCTAAAATACCATACGTGTATTTTGCTTTTTGCTTCTCTTGCAACTGAATAGCATACTCAGAGCGTTTTGCTCTACGGCGGGCAATACCGTGTTGCCCTGGTGGATAATTTTTCTTCTCAAAAGATTTATCATCTCCAAAAATAGCCTCTCCAAACTTACGAGCTATTTTCGTTTTTGGTCCTGTATATCTTGCCATTTTATTCTTTTTAGATGAAAGGGATTATGAATTAAGGCATCCTCCTTCGATAATCAAAATCCTCTCGTTTGTTATTATTAAAATTAAACTCTACGTCTTTTTGGTGGACGACAACCATTGTGGGGTAGCGGAGTAACATCAATGATTTCAGTAACTTCAATTCCAGCATTGTGAATTGTTCTGATAGCTGACTCTCTTCCGTTTCCTGGTCCTTTAACATACACTTTTACTTTTTTCAAACCAGCGTCAAAAGCCACTTTTGCAGCATCTTCAGCGGCTACTTGTGCAGCATACGGTGTATTTTTCTTAGACCCACGGAATCCCATTTTACCAGCTGACGACCAAGAAATCACGTCTCCTTTTTTATTTGTAAGAGAAATAATCACGTTGTTGAATGTAGCAGAAACGTGTGCCTCACCCACTGATTCTACAACTACCTTTCTCTTTTTAGAAACCTTTGCGTTCTTTGCATTTGATTTTGCCATACTAACCTACTTATTATTTAGTTGCTTTTTTCTTGTTAGCAACAGTTTTTCTTCTACCTTTTCTTGTACGAGAATTGTTCTTAGTTTTTTGTCCACGTAGTGGCAAGCCAATTCTGTGACGAATTCCACGATAGCAACCAATATCCATTAAACGTTTTATGTTTAATTGAATTTCAGAACGCAATTCTCCTTCAATTTTATAAGACGCAACCGCCTCACGAATGCTTGTGATTTCTTCATCATTCCATTCGTTTACTTTTTTGTCCTCATTAACTTGAGCCTTTTCTAAAATTTCTTTAGCTCTACTTTTTCCTATACCAAAAATGTAAGTTAATCCAATAACTCCACGTTTATTCTTTGGTAAATCAATACCTGCAATTCTTGCCATAATTATCCTTGTCTTTGTTTAAATTTAGGATTCTTTTTGTTAATTACGTACAACACCCCTTTTCTACGCACAACTATGCACTCGGGACTTCTCTTTTTAATTGATGCTCTAACTTTCATTTCTTTATTGTTTAATCAATAGAGTTTGCAAAACTACAAAATATTTTGAATTTATATGTAATTTTAAAATAAAATACTACTCCTAATTTTTATCAAAATGCATTCTATTTGATAAAATAACTTATACCAAACTGATTACCAGAAAAGTACTCATCATACAGAACTTTGCCAAAGTTAAAAAACTTTGACAAAGTTTTTATCTTATTCAAGCATTCTATAAAAATTTTCTAATCGAATCTCTTTTAGTAACGATACGTAATTCGAGCTTTACTTAAATCATAGGGACTCATTTCAAGTTTTACCTTATCCCCAGGAAGTAATTTTATGTAATGCATACGCATCTTACCAGAGATATGAGCTATCACTACGTGCCCATTATCCAACTCAACTCGAAACATTGCGTTTGACAACGCTTCTACAATTGTTCCATCTTGTTCTATTGCTGCTTGCTTAGCCATAAACCTTAAGCCTTTCTGTTTTTACCAGTTTTCATCAAACCGTCATAATGACGATTTAGCAAGTATGAATTAACCTGTTGCATCGTATCTATGGCAACTCCCACCAAAATTAGTAGCGAAGTTCCTCCATAAAACAACGCCCACCCATCTTGCATTCCAATAACTTTCAAGAAAGCAGGGAAAACAGCGATTAAAGCCAAAAATATAGAACCAGGGAACGTGATAAGTGACATAATTTTATCCAAATAGTCACTTGTTTCCTTTCCTGGACGTATCCCCGGAATGAAACCTCCACTTCTTTTTAAGTCGTCAGCCATCTTATTAGTTGGCACTGTAATTGCCGTATAAAAATAAGTGAACAATATAATCATTGTTGCAAATAGCAAGTTGTACCAAAAACCGAACATATTACTAAAAGCCTGCTGAATACTCAAAGCTGTTTCTGACTTGGATAAGCCAGCAACTGTTGCTGGTATAAACATCAAAGCTTGTGCAAAGATAATTGGCATAACCCCCGATGCATTTAATTTCAAAGGGATATATTGGCGAGCACCAAATATATTTTTTTCAACTGCCACACCTCCATCTGCTGTTCTACGTGCGTACTGAACAGGTATTTGACGAGTTGCTTTGATTAGATAAATACAAAGTAATATAATCACAAACCAAATAATAATCTCGATAAGAATCATCATCAATCCACCATTTGACTGTGCAACACGAGCATCAAACTCTGCTGCAAAAGCCATTGGTAAACGAGCGATAATCCCAACCATAATAAGTAACGAAATACCATTACCTATACCTTTGTCTGTGATTTTTTCTCCCAACCACATTGCAAAAATAGTTCCTGTTACAAGAATCAGAACAGCAGGAATAATGAAATCAAGTCCTTTCCCAAGTACAAAAGCACTGTCAGGCACACCCAACTGACCTATTCCGTAAAGGTAAACAGGAGCCTGAACAATACATATCGCAATGGTTAGCCATCGAGTAATTTGATTTATCTTTCTTCGGCCACTTTCTCCTTCCTTCTGTAGTTTTTGTAAGTAAGGAATTGCTATCCCCATCAACTGAACTACAATTGAAGCAGAAATGTAAGGCATAATACCTAATGCAAAAACTGAAGCGTTAGCGAAAGCTCCTCCAGTAAAAGCGTTTAAGATATCAAGCAAGCCCCCGCCTGAAGTCTTTGTAGCCAACTCGTGCAACTGAGTTGAATCAACTCCAGGGAGAACTATATGTGCCCCAAAACGATAAACTAACAATATCCCTAAAGTTAAAATAATACGATTTTTTAACTCTTCTATTTTCCAAATGTTGGTTAGGTTCTCGATAAACTTCATAATAATTTAATACATTACAAGGTCACAGCCTCTCCTCCTGCTGCTTCAACAGCTGATTTAGCATTTGCTGTAAACTTATGAACAGAAATTTTTAATTTTGCTTTTAATTCTCCTCCACCTAAGATTTTTACCAAATCTGTCTTTTTAACGATGTGAAGTTGAACTAACGTTTCCAAATCAACCGTATCTGTGATTTTGCCTGAATCAACCAAACTTTGTAATTGTCCTAAGTTGATTCCTACATACTCCTTACGGTTAAAGTTTTTGAAACCGAATTTTGGTACGCGTCTTTGCAAAGGCATTTGTCCTCCTTCAAAACCAACCTTTTTAGAGTAGCCTGAACGAGATTTTGCCCCTTTATGTCCACGTGTAGCAGTACCTCCTTTTCCGGAACCTTGCCCACGACCAACGCGCTTCCCTTCTCTGTGAATTGAACCTTCTGCAGGTTGTAAATTACTCAAGTTCATAACTTTGTATAAAAATATTATTTAATTTCTTCAACAGAAACTAAGTGTTTCACTTTATTAATCATACCTAGGATACTTGGTGTAGCGTTATGCTCAACAACCTGTCCTATTCTTTTCAAACCAAGAGCCTGCAAAGTCAATTTTTGACTTTTCAGACGCTTGATACTACTTTTCACCTGTGTTACTTTAACTTTTGCCATTGTTCTAAATTTATTAACCTTTAAACAATTTTTCTAAGGAAATTCCACGTTGAGCTGCGATAGTTTTTGCAGAACGCAATTGCAACAATGCATCAAAAGTAGCTTTTACCACATTATGAGGATTTGATGAACCTTGTGATTTTGAAAGTACGTTGTGAACTCCAACAGACTCTAAAACAGCACGAACCGCACCTCCGGCGATTACTCCGGTACCTTCTGTTGCTGGTTGCAAATATACTCTAGCTCCACCAAATTTCCCTTTTTGTTCGTGTGGCAAAGTTGTTCCGTTAAGCGGAATACGAACTAAATTCTTCTTCGCATCTTCAACAGCTTTTGCGATTGCATCGGCTACCTCCTTAGATTTTCCTAAGCCGTGACCCACAACTCCGTTTTCATCACCCACCACAACGATAGCTGAGAAACCGAATGCACGTCCTCCCTTAGTTACTTTGGTAACACGTTGAACCCCTACCAAACGGTCTTTCAATTCAAGACCACTTGGCTTTACATATTCTACATTTTTATATTTCTGATACATAGTTTATTAGAATTTAAGTCCGCCTTCTCTAGCTCCTTCAGCCAATGATTTTACTCTTCCGTGATACAAGTATCCTCCTCTGTCAAAAGAAATTTTCTCAATACCTTGTTTTAGAGCTTTCTCTGCAACAGCTTTTCCTACTAATGCTGCTTTTTCAGTTTTGGTTGCTTTGACAGCACTAATTTCTTTATCTCTCGAAGATGCAGCCACTAAAGTAGTTCCTTTGGTGTCATCAATAATTTGAGCATAAATCTCGTTATTACTTCTGAAAACAGCCAAACGAGGTTGCGTTGCAGTACCGTTAACTACTTTTCTGATTCTGCTTTTAATACGTTCTCTTCTTTTTATCTTTGATAATGCCATTGTTCTAACTATTAAGCTGATTTACCTGCTTTTCTTCTCAACACTTCACCAACAAACTTAACTCCTTTTCCTTTGTAAGGCTCAGGCTTACGGAAACTACGGATTTTAGCTGCTACTTGTCCAACCAATTGCTTGTCGTGAGATGTCAATTTAATAATTGGGTTTTTACCTTTCTCAGTTACTGTTTCAAGTTTTACCTCTTGTGGCAACTCCAAAACAATATTATGAGAAAAACCTAAAGCCAAATCTAACTTTTGACCTTGGTGTGAAGCACGGTATCCAACCCCGACTAACTCTAATTCTTTAGTGAATCCTTCTGACACACCAACTACCATATTGTTAAGCAAGGCTCTGTACAAACCGTGCTTTGCATTTTGGTCTTTAGTTTGAGCAGTAGGCTCCAACACTAATTGTCCATCCTCTTGCTTTACAGCAATGTCTTTAACCTCTTGGGTCAATTCGCCTAATTTTCCTTTCACTGTCACAACACCATCATTGATAGTAACTGTAACTCCTGTTGGAATTTTGATGGGTAATTTACCTATTCTTGACATTTCTTTGTCTTTTATTTATTAGTAAACATAACAAACTACTTCCCCGCCAACATTTAGCTCTTTAGCTTTTTTGCCTGTCATTACTCCTTTTGAAGTTGAAATGATGGCAATTCCTAAGCCATTTAATACACGAGGAAGATTATCAGCTCCGGCATATTTTCTAAGACCCGGTCTGCTTGCTCTCTCAATATGCTTAATGACAGGCTCTTTAGTTACTTTATCATATTTCAAAGCTATTTTGATAGTACCTTGAACGGCGTTATCCTCAAATTTATAGCTCAAAATATATCCCTGATCAAACAAGATTTTTGTAATCTCTTTTTTCAAATTAGATGCAGGAATTTCAACTACTCTATGCCTTGCATTATTCGCATTTCTAATTCTTGTTAAATAATCTGCTATAGGATCTGTATACATATTTTTATCCTTTTAATATTACCAACTTGCTTTTTTCACGCCCGGAATTAATCCTTTATTTGCCATTTCACGGAATAAAACACGTGAAATTCCAAATGTACGCATATATCCTTTTGGACGACCCGTTAATTTACAACGATTGTGCAAACGTACCGGAGATGCGTTTTTAGGTAGTTTTTGAAGAGCCTCATAATCACCAGCTTCTTTCAATGCTTTGCGTTTTGCGGCATATTTTGCTACCAATTTTTGTCTTTTAACCTCACGGGCTTTCATTGATTCTTTAGCCATATACTTAGTTCTTTTTAAAAGGTAATCCTAATTCGCTTAATAATGATTTGGCTTCTTTATCAGTTGCAGCAGATGTAACGAAAGTTATATCCATTCCTGCAATTTTATTGATTTTATCAATATCAATTTCAGGGAAGATAATCTGTTCGGTAACACCTAAATTGTAGTTTCCTCTACCATCGAAACCATCGGCTTTGATTCCTTGAAAATCTCTTACTCGTGGAAGAGCCGTTGTTATCAATCTGTCTAAGAATTCGTACATTCTTTCCCCTCTCAAGGTAACTTTAGCTCCAATTGCCATTCCTTTACGAAGTTTGAAAGAAGCTACGTCCTTTTTAGAAACCGTAGCAACTGCTTTTTGTCCTGTAATTTTAGTCAATTCCTCAACTGCATAATCTATTTGTTTTTTGTCTGCAACTGCTGAACCAACACCACGGCTCACAACTATTTTTTCAAGTTTAGGAACCTGCATTACATTCTTATAGCCAAATTCTTCTTTTAGAGCCGCTATCACACGCTCTTTATATTCTTGTTTTAGTCTAGGTACGTAAGCCATAACTATATTACTTCATTAGATTTTTTAGAAAATCTCACTTTCTTACCATCTCTTACTTCAAAGCCTACTCGGGTTGTTTTTCCTGATTTTGGATCAATTAAAGAAAGGTTTGAAATGTGAATAAAAGCTTCTTTTTTAACGATTCCTCCTTGAGGATTTTGAGCACTTGGTTTTGTGTGTTTAGACACCAAGTTCACTCCCTCTACAATCGCCTTATTCTTCTCGCGATCAACACGTAGCACTTTACCTTCTGAACCTTTATGTTCTCCAGCGATTACTCGTACTGTGTCTCCTGTTTTAATTTTTAGCTTCATTACTTAATATTATTAAAAATTAAAGCACTTCAGGTGCTAATGACACAATTTTCATAAATTGTTTATCACGAAGTTCTCTCGCAACAGGACCAAAAACACGTGTCCCTCTCATCTCACCAGCCGCATTCAAAAGAACGCAAGCATTTTCATCGAAACGTATGTAAGAGCCATCAGCACGACGTACTTCTTTTTTAGTTCTTACTACCACAGCAGTAGAAACTTGCCCTTTTTTTACGTTTCCGTTCGGAGTTGCCTCTTTAACGGTAACTACAATTTTATCACCTACAGAAGCATAACGACGTTTTGTTCCTCCCAAAACACGGATTGTCAATACCTCTTTTGCCCCTGTATTATCGGCTACTTTTAATCTCGACTCTTGTTGTACCATAATTACTTCGCTCTTTCAATGATTTCAACTAATCTCCAACATTTGGTTTTACTTTGTGGACGAGTTTCCATAATTCGAACCGTGTCACCAATGTTGCATTCGTTCTTTTCATCGTGTGCTACATATTTCTTAGTACGCAACACGAATTTACCATACATAGGGTGCTTTACACGCTTAACTTCTGAAACCACGATGGTTTTCTCCATTTTGTTGCTACTAACAACCCCTACTCTTTCTTTTCTTAAATTTCTTTTTTCCATGTTTAACGCAGCATAGAATTATTGTAACTCTCGTTTAGTTAACTCGCATGCCAATCTTGCTACAGTTCTTCTTACTTGACGTAATTGAATTGGTTTTTCAAGTGGTTGAATGGCGTGAGCCATTTTCAAATCTGCATACGATTTTTTATATTCACCAAGCTTTTCTTGCAGCTCAGCTATTGTCAATTTTTTAATTTCAGACTGTTTCATTGCTCTTTAATTAATCTTGATAATCTCTTGCTACAACGAATTTTGTTCTCACAGGTAGTTTTTGTGCTGCCAAACGCAAAGCTTCTTTTGCCACTTCAATTGACACTCCTCCTACCTCAAACATAATTCTTCCTGGTTTAACAACAGCTGCCCAGTATTCTACGGCACCTTTACCTTTACCCATACGTACCTCTAAAGGTTTCTTAGTAATTGGTTTATCTGGAAAAATTTTAATCCACAACTGACCTTCACGTTTCATATAACGAGTTGCTGCAATACGAGCCGACTCAATTTGACGAGAGGTAATGAATGCAGAATCCAAAGACTTTATCCCAAACATACCATTAGAAAGTAAGGTTCCACGATGAGAAACTCCTTTCATCCTGCCTTTCTGTACTCTACGATATTTCGTTCTTTTTGGCTGTAACATTTCTTTTTACTTTAAAAATTACTTTTTACGACGTGCTTTTTTAGGTCCTCCTTGGGCTTTGTCCGAAGCAGATTTACCTGCCGCCGAACCTGCAGATTTTTTAGTCATTCCTACAAGCGGAGAAAGCTCTCTCTTACCGTAGATTTCACCTTTCATAATCCACACCTTAATTCCCATACGACCGTACGTAGTATGTGCTTCATCAAGTGCATAATCAATGTCTGCTCTGAAAGTAGACAAAGGAATTCTTCCTTCTTTATAGCTTTCAGAACGAGCCATCTCTGCACCATTCAAACGACCAGAAATCATCACTTTGATTCCTTCAGCATTCATACGCATTGCAGCCGCGATAGCCATTTTAATAGCTCTACGATATGAAACACGCCCTTCTATCTGACGAGCAATACTTGCAGCAACCAAGTTAGCGTCTAATTCAGGTCTTTTGATTTCAAAGATATTGATTTGGATATCTTTACCAGTGATTTTTTTCAATTCCTCTTTCAGCTTGTCTACCTCTTGACCTCCTCTTCCGATAATGATACCAGGACGAGCAGTAGTGATAGTAACGGTTACAAGCTTCAAAGTTCTTTCAATAATCACACGAGAAACACTAGCCTTAGACAAACGGGTTTGTACATACTTTCTGATTTTATCATCTTCAGCAAGTTTATCTCCGTAGTCATTACCTCCATACCAGTTAGACTCCCATCCTCTGATAATTCCAAGGCGATTTCCGATTGGATTTGTCTTTTGTCCCATAGTTTATCTTAGCTTTCTGTGTTATAATTTTTAGCTCCTAAAACCAACGTTACGTGATTTGAGCGTTTTCTAATTCTGTGTGCTCTTCCTTGTGGAGCAGGACGCAATCTTTTCAAAATCATTCCTCCATCCACACGAATTTCCTTAATAAATAATCCTGCTTCTTCCAAATTTGCATCTTCGTTTTTTGCTTGCCAGTTAGCTATTGCTGACAACAATAATTTCTCCAAACGAGCCGACGCTTCTTTTTGGTTGAATTTCAAAATAGCAAGGGCTTTATCTACTTGCTGACCACGAACTAAATCCGCTACCAAACGCATTTTTCGAGGCGAAGTAGGGCAGTTATTCAACTTTGCAAAAGCCAAGCTCTTTTTAGCTTCTTTTATTTCTGCTGCTTTTTCTCTTTTACGAACTCCCATAGCCTTCTATTATTTTTTACCTTTATTTTTTGCACCAGCGTGTCCTCTAAATGAACGTGTTGGTGAAAACTCTCCTAATTTGTGTCCTACCATATTCTCAGTGATATACACCGGAACAAACTGACGACCATTATGAACTGCTATCGTTTGACCAACAAAGTCAGGTGTTATCATCGAAGCTCTTGACCAAGTTTTGATAACTGTCTTTTTACCTGTTTCAATGTTTTGTTGAATTTTTTTCTCCAAACTATAGTGAACGTAAGGTCCTTTCTTTAATGAACGTGCCATCTCTTAGTCTTTTATTTTTTTCTACGTTCTACAATATACTTATTACTTGCCTTGGTTTTAGAACGTGTTCTGTAACCTTTAGCTGGGATACCTTTTCTTGATCTTGGGTGACCTCCGGTTGCTCTACCTTCACCTCCACCCATTGGGTGATCAACTGGGTTCATAACAACTGGTCTGGTTCTTGGTCTTCTACCTAACCAACGTGAACGACCAGCTTTACCTGACACTATTAACTGATGATCAGAATTAGATACAGCTCCAATTGTAGCCAAACAAGTAAGTAAAATCATACGAGTTTCTCCTGAAGGCAACTTCACTGTTGCATATCTTCCATCTTTTGCCATCAACTGAGCAAAAGTTCCCGCAGAACGTGCAATGTTAGCTCCTTGTCCCGGACGCAATTCTATACAAGAAATTACTGTTCCTAATGGGATTTGTGACAAAGGCATTGCATTTCCAATCTCTGGAGCTACATTTTCCTGCCCTGAAACGATTGTTTGATCCACTTTTAAACCAGCAGGAGCAATTATATAACGTTTCTCTCCGTCTGTATACTGAACCAAAGCAATAAATGCCGTTCTGTTTGGATCGTATTCAATAGAAACTACTTTAGCGTCAACACCAAATTTGTTTCGTTTGAAATCAACAATACGATACTTTTTCTTGTGACCACCACCAATATAACGCATGGTCATTTTTCCTTGATTATTTCTACCACCAGTCTTTTTCAACGGAACCAAAAGGCTTTTCTCCGGCTTATCAGTAGTAATGGTGTCAAAATCGTTTACTACTCTAAAACGCTGACCAGGGGTAATCGGTTTTAATTTTCTAACTGACATCTTTGTCTATTTGTTAAACACTTATATATTACTATAAAAATCTATAGCTCCTCCATCTGCCACTTGAACAACTGCTTTCTTAACAGCATTAGTTTTTCCAACTTGCAAACCTGTTTTTGTGTAACGAGTTGTACGTTTAGGTCCGTAATTCAATGTCCGAACATCCTTAACTTTAACTCCATAAGTGGCTTCAATAGCTTCTTTGATCTGAATTTTATTCGCTTGTTTAGAAACTTCGAATGTATAACAATTCTTTAATTCACTATTTGCGTTTGCTTTTTCTGTAATTACAGGTCTAATTAATACGCTCATTTCTTACTTATTTTGTTAAAATTGACTCTAAAACATTGACAGAACTCTCCAATAAAACTACATTTGAAGCATTCACCACTTCATAAGTATTTAATTCAGAAGCAGTTACAACATTAGAGTTCTTCAAATTTCGTGACGACAAATATACGTTATTATTTGTATCTGGCAACACAAAAAGTGATTTTTTATTCTCTAACCCCAAAGATTTCAAAATATTAGTAAATTCTTTAGTTTTTGGAGTTTCAAAATTCAAATCCTCAACAACTAAAATTGATTGGCTTTTTGCTTTTGCACTCAATGCAGAACGACGTGCCAATCTTTTTACATTTTTAGTCAATTTTTGTGTATAATCTTTTGGACGAGGACCAAAAATACGTCCTCCACCAACAAATACAGGTGATTTAACACTACCTGCACGAGCCGTACCAGTACCTTTTTGTTTTTTAATCTTACGAGTACTTCCAGCTACTTCATTTCTCTCCTTAGCCTTGTGTGTTCCTTGACGTTGATTTGCTAAATAACGCTTAACATCCAAGTAAATCACGTGATTATTAGGCTCTAACCCGAAAACAGAATCAGAAAGAGTAATTTTTCTGCCTGTTTCTTTTCCTTGACTATTTAATACTGCTACTTCCATTATTTGTGAATAGTTACGTAAGCATTTTTGTGTCCCGGAACACATCCTTTAACCACTAAAAGATTTTTCTCGGCTACCACTTTCAATACTTTCAAGTTTTGTACTGTTACTTTTTCTGCCCCCATTCTACCAGCCATTCGCATTCCTTTAAATACTCTTGAAGGATATGACGATGCTCCAATAGAACCAGGTGCTCTCAAACGGTTGTGCTGACCGTGAGTAGTTTGACCTACACCACCAAAGCCGTGTCTTTTAACAACCCCTTGAAACCCTTTACCTTTAGAGATACCTGTTATATCAACAAATTCTCCTTCTGTAAACAAATCAACAGTGATTGTATCACCTAACTTGTAATTTGCTTCAAATCCTTGAAATTCGATAACTTTTTTCTTAACAGAAGCTCCTGCCTTTTTGAAATGTCCTAACTCAGCTTTGTTAGTACGATGTTCTGCTTTGTCATCGAAACCAAGTTGAAGAGCTTCATACCCATCAACCTCTACGGTTCTGACTTGGGTAACTACGCAAGGACCTGCCTCAATGATAGTACAAGGAATATTTTTCCCGTTCTCATCAAAAAGACTTGTCATGCCTACTTTTTTTCCAATTAACCCAGACATAAATTTAATTTAATTAATTATTTACTTTTTTATAAAGTTCAGGGTCAAAAAATGCCTCAGCCATTTGACCCTGAATCATTTTTATCCGTTTTTCCTCAGCTCACAGGCTTAAGGACATTTAAGACGAAGTTAAACCTTCTTTTGAAATTGAGTGGCTATTATCACACTTTAATTTCAACTTCCACTCCACTTGGCAACTCCAGTTTCATCAAAGCATCAATAGTTTTTGATGAAGAACTGTAGATGTCGAGAAGACGTTTGTGAGAGCTTAACTGAAACTGCTCACGAGCCTTCTTGTTTACGTGAGGAGAACGCAACACAGTAAATATTTTTTTGTGAGTTGGTAACGGAATAGGTCCCGTTACTACTGCTCCTGTTGCCTTCACCGTTTTTACAATCTTCTCAGCTGACTTATCAACCAAATTATGATCATAAGATTTTAATTTTATTCTGATTTTTTGACTGCTCATTTTTTATAAAAAATTAGTTGCCTTTTGCTTTTTTAATTACTTCCTCAGCTATGTTTGAAGGTGTTTCAGCATAGTGAGAGAACTCCATTGTTGAAGTAGCACGCCCTGATGAAAGTGTTCTAAGGGTTGTTACATATCCAAACATTTCTGATAAAGGAACATTTGCTTTAATTACTTTAGCACCGTTTCTGTCTCCCATATCATTTACTTGACCGCGACGACGATTCAAATCCCCAACAATATCACCCATATTTTCTTCTGGAGTTATTACTTCCAACTTCATTATAGGTTCCATCAATACGGCTTTCGCTGCACGAGCTGCTTCTTTGTACCCTAACTTAGCAGCCAATTCAAATGACAATGAATCAGAGTCAACCGCGTGGAATGAACCATCCACTAAAGTAACTTTCATTGAATCCATCTCAAATCCTGCCAAAGGACCATTTTTCATAGCTTCTTTAAATCCTTTTTCTACGGAAGGAATATATTCTTTCGGGATATTACCACCTTTGATTTCATTAATGAATTCAAGTCCCACTTTTCCTTCCTCAGCAGGCTCCATACGGAACACAATATCAGCAAATTTACCACGCCCACCAGATTGTTTTTTATAAACTTCTCTGTGTTCAGCTACTGCAGTCAATGCCTCTTTGTACTCTACTTGAGGTTCTCCTTGGTTTACTTCAACTTTAAATTCACGTTTCAAACGGTCAACGATGATATCTAAGTGAAGCTCTCCCATTCCTGAAATAATTGTTTGCCCTGAAGCTTGATCTGTTTTAACTTGGAAAGTTGGATCTTCCTCAGCTAATTTAGCCAAAGCCATACCCAT
Organism: Capnocytophaga felis; assembly: GCF_009684755.1. Lineage (GTDB taxonomy): Bacteria > Bacteroidota > Bacteroidia > Flavobacteriales > Flavobacteriaceae > Capnocytophaga > Capnocytophaga felis. The sequence goes on along the minus strand of NZ_BLBC01000007.1, from coordinate 39,025 downwards.
TTTATCCACGTCAGCTTTCGTTTTTGGCTCAATAGCAATACCAATTACCGGATCAGGGAATATCATTGATTCAAGTACGATTGGATGTTTTTCATCGCAAAGAGTATCTCCCGTTTTGATATCTTTAAAACCTACCGCTGCTCCAATATCTCCTGCCTCAATATACTCAATTGGATTTTGTTTGTTAGCATGCATCTGATAGATACGAGAAATACGCTCCTTGTTTCCTGAACGCGTATTAAGTACGTAAGAACCTGCATCCAAGTGACCAGAATAAGCACGGAAGAAAGCCAAACGACCTACATAAGGATCTGTTGCAATTTTAAATGCTAAAGCTGCAAAAGGCTCAGAAACAGAAGGTTTTCTAGCAATATCCGCTCCAGTATCAGGATCTGTACCCTCAATAGCTTCTTTATCCAAAGGCGAAGGTAAGTAACGACAAACCGCATCCAACATAAACTGAACTCCTTTGTTTTTGAAAGAAGATCCGCAAACCATCGGAATAATTGCCATATCCATAACAGCAGCTCTTAAAGCTTTATGAATTTCTTCCTCTGTAATAGAGTTTTCATCCTCCATAAATTTCTCCAAAAGCCCTTCATCATATCCTGCCACTTCTTCAATAAGGTGAGCACGATACTCGTGAACTTCGTCTTTCATTTCTGCAGGAATTTCTACAACGTCAAAAGTAGCTCCTTGCGTTTCTTCGTGCCATACGATAGCACGGTTTTTAATCAAATCCACAACACCTTTAAAGTCCGCTTCGTCTCCGATAGGAAGCACGATAGGCACTGCGTTTGACTTCAACATATCTTTAACTTGGTTACAAACATTCAAGAAGTTTGCACCTTGTCTATCCATTTTATTTACAAACCCGATACGTGGTACTTTGTAATTATCAGCCAAACGCCAGTTAGTTTCTGACTGAGGCTCTACACCATCTACTGCCGAAAACAAGAACACTAATCCGTCCAATACACGCAATGAACGATTTACCTCAACGGTAAAATCCACGTGACCGGGAGTATCGATGATATTGAAGTGGTACTCTTTGGCATCAGCTGTGGGTTTTCCTTGTTCTGTTGGAAAATTCCAAACACAAGTAGTCGCAGCTGACTGAATAGTAATACCACGTTCTGCTTCTTGCTCCATCCAGTCCATTGTTGAAGCTCCATCGTGAACCTCTCCCAACTTGTGCGTTTTTCCTGTATAGAAAAGAATACGCTCAGTAGTGGTTGTTTTTCCTGCATCAATATGTGCAGCAATACCGATATTTCTTGTATATTTTAAGTCTCTTGCCATACACTAAAATCTAAAATGTGAAAATGCTTTATTTGCTTCTGCCATTTTGTGCGTATCCATTCTTTTCTTAACAGCAGCTCCTTCTTCTTTAGCCGCCGACAAAATCTCTCCCGCCAATTTTTGAGCCATTGATTTTTCATTACGCTTACGAGCATAACCAATAAGCCACTTCATAGCCATTGACACTTTACGGTCAGGTCTGATTTGCATAGGAATTTGAAAAGTTGCTCCACCTACACGGCGAGAACGCACTTCAACGTGTGGCATTACGTTTGTCAAAGCATCTTTCCACACTTCCAAAGCCGATTTTTCATCATTATTTTTCTTTTGCTCCACAATATCAAGAGCATCATAAAATACTTTAAAAGCCACTGACTTTTTACCGTCCCACATTAGGTTGTTAACAAAACGTGTTACCAACTGATCATTAAATTTCGGATCTGGTAAAAGAGGTCTCTTTTTAGCCTGTCTTTTTCTCATTTCTTCTCGTTAAAAGATTTTTTTATTACTTTTTCCCTTTTGCTGGCGCAGCTGCTTGCCCTGGTTTTGGACGTTTAGCTCCGTATTTAGAACGTCTTTGCGTTCTTCCTGCTACCCCCGCCGTGTCTAACGCACCACGAACGATATGGTAACGAACACCTGGTAAATCTTTTACCCTTCCACCTCGTACCAATACTATCGAGTGCTCTTGGAGGTTGTGCCCTTCTCCCGGAATGTAAGCATTCACTTCATTGCCATTTGTCAAACGAACACGGGCAACTTTACGCATTGCCGAATTTGGTTTTTTCGGCGTTGTTGTGTAAACACGCGTACACACCCCTCTTCGTTGAGGACACGAATCCAAAGCAACCGATTTACTCTTCTTGGTAATTCTGGTTCTTCCTTTTCGTACTAATTGTGAAATTGTTGGCATAATTTAATTTACAATATTATTTACTTAAAATTAATTTACTTCATTTTAACCAGGTTTCTCTCTAAAAACCTCATTTGCAAACTCAGAACTTCTTTCTCCCACTCCATAATTTGCGGGTGCAAAAGTATAGTTTTATTTTGAAAACAACAAGAAATCAAGATGTTAATAAGATATTAATTTTCAACTCAGTCAAATCATAAAATCACACTCAAAAATTTAAAACACTAAACATCAAACAATTAAACTCAAAAACAAGAGTTTCTTAAAAAACATTTTTGTTACATATATCACAAAATTTTTCTTGACGCTTTCGAATTTTACAGTTATTCAACAAGCTACATCTCTTTGTTTGTACTTAATTTAATGGACTCCCAATATTTTTTTAACCTCGTTTACAGTTTTTTCTGTTAGGAGCCTATCCAAATTCCTCCAAATACTGTGATATCCAAAAGGTCCTTGTTGCATTTCTTTTTTGGCTTGTTCGATACTCCAATTATGGTAAACAACACGATACATCGCCACCATAATTCCCGTGCGGTCGGCTCCGTGATAACAATGCACCAATACAGCTCCTTTTTGTTGATGCTTCTTGATATTTGATAGCACATTTGCTATGTCTTTCGCCTTGATTCTCCAAGTTAGTAACGGAATGTTTATCAGAGTCATATCGCTTCCTTTATTAAAAACTTTACGATTTCCGCTACGTGTAAAGTATCGCAGATTTATAATTGTTTTTATTGGAGTTTTTTCTATGGTTTGTTTATCTTCTTCTCTTAATTGCTCACTGCGATAGAGTTTATCATCCACCTTATAAAGATTGGCTTCTGCACTGATTAACTCTACTTGATTTTGAGAAAAAAGTGACAAGAAACACAAAAAAAATGCGATTGATAAATTCAATTTAATTTTCATCATCTGACTTTTAAGAATTTTACTTTCTATCTTTTTAAAAATTTTAAATCTGTTTATCTGTTGTACTTTGCTCTCATCACGATGAAAGCAAAAATTAATGTAGTAAAAAAGGAAAACATCGCGAAAACAAGAGCTGGTTTCGCCATTTCCACACTTTGAATAAGCCCCGCCACATAAATAGCAAGAACAGTATTTTGTAACCCTACCTCTATACCAATTGTAGCAGATTGTGTATTCGTAATATGAAAAATCTTTTTGCAAACCACATAACTCAAAATCATCGAGCTCAAATGCATAACCAAAGCATAAGGAAATATTCTTAAGATTTCATCAAGAACAATTCCTGTCCCTCCTGACTCTGTATCTGCAAAAAATTTAATCATAAAAACCAACCCAAGTAAGATTGTGTTAATAATCTTTAGAGGAATCTTGATTCTCGCTGTCACATCCGGAAAATAACGATTAAATACCAAACCCAAAAAAGCGGGAATTATAGTAATTTTGCTGACCTCCCAAAAAGTATCTGCCATTGACAGAGAAAACTCCGAAGATGTACCCATAAATAACGATATGGCTACATTGGCTAAAGTAGGAATTGTGAGCAAAATCAAAATACTATTTATTGTTGTTAAAGCCACTGCCAAAGCTGTATCCGCATTAACCAAATAAGAAATAAAGTTAGATGTTGTGCCACCGGGACAAATAGCTACAATGATTAAACCTACCTTTAGCTCGGGAGATAAGTCGGCAAAATAAGCTATTAAAAATGCTAAAATTGGCAAAAACACCATTTGAGCTATCAAACCTATATTAAACGCTTTCGACTTTTTAAAAATATTCTCAAAGTCACTAAAACGTAAAGAACTACCTATGGCAAAGGTAATTAGCATCAAAACTGCTGACATCAAATGATTTATCAAATCCATCTTTCCTTCTTAAAAATTACTCATAACTCATCTTGCTTATTATCACAAGAAAACAATCGCCGAAGTTACACATTTTTTTCATATTCGCGTTCACTTTCACTCTTTTTAACTTGAAAAAAATAAAATCAAGTAAAAAAGCAATAATCCGCGTATTAACCGAAAATTTCATACTTTTGCCACAAATTACCTTTCAGAATGGATTTCAGAACTATCGTTCCCGTAAAACAATCAGACTTCAAAATCAGTTATAATGACAGAATTTTGAGTGTCGGGTCGTGTTTTTCGGTGAACATCTCCAAAAAACTGAAATATTATAATTTTCAAACAGTTACAAATCCCTTTGGAATTCTTTTCCATCCTTTAGCAATTGAAAAATTAATTGAGAAAACATTAAAAAATAGTCTTTTCAATAAAGATGACTTCTTCAAACACAATGACTTATGGCATTCGTTTGACTTACATTCCGAGCTTAGCCAAATCACATTAGACGAAGCAATAAGTGTAGCAAATCAAAAAATCGGAGAGTTCAGAAATGCATTGCAAAACTCTGATTTTATGTTTATTACACTGGGAACATCTTGGGTATATACACATACAAGCGGAAATATTGTAGCCAATTGTCATAAAGTTCCACAGACGCATTTCTCAAAAAAATTGCTTTCTGTCAAAGAAATTGAAAAAAGTATTCAAAACACTGTAAATCAAGTAAAAAATATAAATTCCAAAATAAAGATTATATACACAATTTCACCCATTAGGCACTTGAAAGATGGTTTTGTTGAAAATCAAATAAGTAAAGCACACTTAATCACCGGATTACATTCTGTCTTATCACAGAATACTGAAATAGAATATTTTCCGTCGTACGAAATTTTGTTAGATGAATTACGAGATTACCGTTTTTATGCGGAAGATATGCTGCATCCGTCAGAATTTGCAATCGAATATATTTGGGAACGATTTATGGAAACGTACATCAGTGAAGAATGTTTTTCTGATATGAAGCAAATAGATTCTATACAAAAAGGACTGAAACACAGAGTTTTTAATCCGGAAAGTGAGCAATCCAAGATTTTTCAAGAAAAATTAACTGAAAAAATAAACAAAATCATCGAAAAGTATCCTTTTATGAGTTTTTAGTAACAAAACAACACTTTATTATCTTCAAATTTAAAAACTATGGAAAAAGAATATCAAATTTTTGGCATTCGTGCCGTTATAGAAGCTATTTCAGCAGGAAAAACAATTGACAAAATTTTCATCCAAAAGGGGCTGAAAAGTCCTCTTTTTCAGGAATTACAAACATTGTTAAAGGAAGAACAAATTGCTGTTTCTTACGTTCCTGTTGAAAAACTTAACCGATTAACGAAAAAAAATCATCAAGGCGTTGTGGCGAATCTTTCTCCCGTAGCATATCACGATTTTGAAAATCTTGTTATAAGCACGATTGAAAGCGGGAGCAATCCTCTATTTCTTGTATTAGACCATCTTTCGGATGTTCGCAATTTTGGAGCCATTATTCGTACAGCCGAATGTACGGGCGTTTCAGGAATCGTTATCCCTAAAAAAGGAAGCGTTTCAATCACTGCAGACACTGTAAAAACCTCAGCAGGAGCAGTTTTCAAAGTTCCTGTCTGTAAAGTTGATAACCTGAAAGATGCCGTGTATTATCTTCAAGGAAGCGGAATCAAAACCGTTGTTGCCACTGAAAAAACAGACAAACTCTTGTACGAAGTTTCGATGACTGAGCCTTTGGCAATCATAATGGGTGCTGAGGACATTGGCGTATCTCCTGCATTAATCAAACTTGCCGACGATAAAGCTAAACTCCCTATGATTGGTGAAATCAGCTCGCTAAACGTATCGGTTGCTTGTGGTGTTTTCTTATATGAAGTGATGCGACAACGAATTTAGTGCAAACACACAAAACAACTTACAACTTACCTAAGGTTTTTAAGTGAATTTCAACGGCTTTGCTATCCGTTAAACTGGCAATGTAGCAAGTAACTCCCATAATTTTATCATAAAGAGATTCATCTTTTCTGTATTTTTCTGGAAGAATTTTGAGAATCAATTTATCAAAAGATGTGAGTTTTCCTTCATAATCATTTACCGCAGCCGTAAAGAAAACATCAAGTAAATTTTGAAGTACAACATAGCCTGATATTTCTTTTTCTACAACCTCGTCTGATTGGTAAATATGTGAAACACTTATACTTATAATATCCTCTATCTGCGGTTTGTACACACTTTGGCTCAACAATGAAGAATGAAACGTACCTTCGAGAATTTCCTCTTCGTGATTGATGAATATTTCGGTAGCTTCTTGAATAAGCGTTCCGATGGCGACAGCTCGTAAATAAGCTATACGTTCTTCCTTAGTTGATAACTTACTGTATTTATGAGAATTAATCCTTTCACTTATTAATTTACCGAGATATTCCAAAGCTAAATCTTCTGAAATAAGTCCTAAATTAATACCATCTTCAAAATCAATGATTGTATAACAAATATCGTCGGCGGCTTCTACCAAAAAAGCAAGCGGATGTCTTGCAAAACGCAAGTGATTATTTACTTCTGAATTGGATTTAAGTTGCAATTCCTGAGCTACTTTAGCAAAAAAATCTCTTTCTGATTGAAAAACACCATATTTTTTATCAGCAATATTTTTGGTAGGACGAAACGGAAGAGATTCTTTCGGATATTTCATAAACGCCCCGAGTGTGGCAAAAGAAAGACGCAATCCTCCTTCCACGCCAGGTCTTGACTCATTTAAAATACGAAAACCATTGGCATTTCCTTCAAAACTACACAAATCTTCATATTGCTTATCCGTTAGCAAATTCTTAATTGCTGCCCCTTTCTTATACTTAAAAAATTCTCCGATTGCCTTTTCTCCACTATGTCCAAAGGGCGGATTTCCAATGTCGTGTGCCACAGACGCTGCTGCCACAATAGCTCCAAAATCATTTGCTTGATATCCTAACTCTTCCAAACTTGGATATTTTTCCAAGAGATGACTTCCTACCGCACGCCCCAAACTTCTTCCTACAACGGAAACTTCCATACTGTGCGTAAGTCTTGTATGCACAAAACCAGTTTTAGATAAAGGTATTACCTGCGTTTTATCCTGCAAACTGCGAAAGGCACTCGAAAAAACAACACGGTCATAATCCGAATCAAAATTTGAACGTGTTGCGTCCTGTCCTTTTCTGAGACGTTTTTTCGTGTCTCCAAATCTGTTAAGCGATAGTAAGTTTTCCCAATTCATCAATTTTATAATAGATTTTAAGATTATGGCACAGGGTCATATCCACTTCCTCCCCAAGGATGACAGCTAAAAATCCGTTTTAATGCAAGCCTTCCTCCTTTAAAAAGTCCGTGCTTTTTCAAAGCTTCCAAAGCATATTGTGAACAAGTAGGTGTGTATCTGCAAGTAGGTGGTTTTAAAGGAGATATAAACAACTGATAAAAACGCACCAATAGTACAAAAGGAAGTATAAATATTTTTTTTAGCATACTAAACTATAAAACAATTAGGTAGTGAGTAATGGAAGAACAATGTCAAAAATTCACGGTTCACTACCTAAATAAATTTATAAGGGAAGTGATGCAAAAAGTATGATTCCTTAAAAAAAAGAACATTTCTGTCAGGCTGAGTAAAGTCGAAGCCTTGTAATAATAAGGCTTCGACTTCGCTCAGCCTGACAATCGAAACTATCATCATACTTTTTATAACACGACCTTTGTAAGAACAATCTTAGCTGAATCGCTCTATAACCTCCTGACTAACACCCGTATTTGAAAAACCTCCGTCGTGGAAAAGGTTTTGCATTGTAACTTTTCGGGTAAGATCAGAGAAAAGGCTCACGGTATAATCGGCACAATCCTGAGCTGTGGCATTGCCAAGTGGCGACATTTTTTCGGCATACGAAATGAATCCGTCAAAACCTTTAACTCCTTGTCCGGCAGTGGTTGGCGTTGGCGATTGTGAAATAGTGTTTACCCGTACTTTTTTATCTTTCCCAAAGAAATATCCAAAACTACGTGCAATTGATTCCAAATATGCTTTATTATCCGCCATATCATTGTAGTCAGGGAACGTTCGTTGTGCTGCCATATACGTAAGTGCCACAATGCTCCCCCACTCGTTCATTGCGTCGTTTTTATATAGAACCTGACAAACTTTATGGAAAGAAAGAGCCGAAACGTCCCAACCTTTTGCCGTAAAATCGTAATTTGATTCTGTATAAGGAATATTTTTTCGAACATTTACTGACATCCCAATGGAATGCAATACAAAATCCAACTTGCCTCCCAAAATTTCCATTGCTTTGGTTACCAAATTTTGCAAATCGTCCATATTGGTAGCATCGGCAGGAATAATTTCAGAACCCGTTTTTTCCGCCAATTTTTTGATTTGCCCCATTCGCATTGCAATAGGAGCATTTGTCAGCACAAACGTACCTCCTTCTTCGTGAACGCGTTCTGCCGTTTTCCAAGCTATTGAATTTTCATCTAATGCACCAAAGATGATTCCTCTTTTCCCTTTCAATAAATTATACATAATGATTATTTGTTTTATTTTGACAAAGGTACAAAAAAAGTTGAAAAACAGAAATACAAATTTTCTTACCATTTTGTTTTGTGATTATCTCCTAAGAATTAAAATAGCACCGCATAAGCATTTTTGGGCTCAGAACCTTACATTTTGATTTATTTATTCCCCTTGAATTTTTAATTGTCTCACACCTTAAAACTTTTTACGAATTTTATATTTTGGGATATAGAAAAATTATCAAATTATAAATTTCGGATTCATTTTTTTCATACCTTTGTGAAATCAAATTTTAACTAAACCAACATTAGAAAAATGACAAAAACAAAAGTATTGCTTACGGGAGCCGGAGGGCAGTTAGGCAGTGAACTAACAGAAGCCTTGGCACAGAAATTCGGAGGCGAAAACATCATTGCCACTGATATTAATGAAAAAGTTTCCGAAAAATTTTCATATTGTAATTTTGAAGTTTTAGATATTCAGGACGCTGCCAAATTAGAATATCTTGTTGAACGCTACCAAGTTACACAAATCTACCACTTAGCAGCACTTCTTTCGGCTGTGGGAGAAAAAAATCCGCTTTTTACTTGGAACCTCAATATGAACGGATTGCTCAACGTATTAGAAGTCGCCCGTAAAAAAAATTTGGATAGAGTGTATTGGCCTTCATCAATTGCTGCTTTTGGAGTAAATACCCCAAAACAAAACACTCCTCAAGAAACTGTAACTGAACCCAATACCGTTTACGGAATCACGAAAGTTTCAGGAGAATTATGGTGCCAGTATTACTTCCAAAAGTACGGCGTGGATGTTCGCAGTTTGCGTTATCCCGGTCTTATAGGCTACAAATCGTTACCAGGAGGTGGTACTACCGATTACGCTGTAGATATTTATCACAAAGCCATTGCGGGGGAAGAATTTTCTTGTTTTTTGAACGAAAATTCATACCTACCGATGATGTATATGCCTGATGCCATAAAAGCAACCATCAACCTGATGGACGCTCCGGAAGAGAAAATAAAGATTCGTACCTCTTATAATATTTCTGCTTTATCCTTCTCGCCGAAAGAAATTTATGAAAGCATCATAAAAATAATCCCAAATTTCAAAATCAAATACGAACCGGATTTCCGGCAAAAAATCGCTGACAGTTGGCCTGACAGCATTGACGACTCGGCAGCTCGTAACGATTGGGGCTGGTCGCACGATTTCTGTTTGGACAAAATGACGGAAGACATCATCAAAAACTTAAAAAGATAACTCGTAAGTTTCACATATATTTATTAACGAGCTATAAGTAAGGCACTTGCAAAGTATTACTTATAGCTCTACCTTGTACGCCAAAAAACTATGTTTCTAAAAAAACTCTCAATTGTAAATTACAAAAACATTCCTTCAAAAGATTTTCTTTTTGAAGCAAACATCAATTGCTTTATCGGGAACAACGGTGTAGGGAAAACCAATCTGCTTGATGCTATTTACCATTTGGGAGTCGGCAAAGGTTACTTCAATTCGTCTGCAACGCAAAGCATTCGGCACGGAGAAGAATTTTACGTGATTGACGGACTTTTTGAAAGTCAAATGCGTGAAGAACAGATTGTTTGCAGCATAAAACGCGGACAAAAAAAAATAATAAAATGTAACGGAAAAGCTTATGAACGGATGGCTGACCATCTTGGAAAATATCCTATGGTTATCATTTCTCCTGCTGACCAAGATTTAATTTTGGATGGAAGTGAAGTACGCCGAAAATTCTTGGATAACGTAATTTCGCAATCTGATGCGATGTATCTGGATAGGCTGATGAGTTACAACCGAACTCTTTTACAGCGAAACACTTTACTAAAACATTTTGCTGAAAATCATTTTTTTGATGCAGATACACTGTCAATTTATGATACTCAACTTTCCGAGCTTGGGCAATATATTTATGAGAAAAGAAAAGCGTTTATGAAAACCTTTTTGCCCATTTTTGAATACCAATACCAATACATTTCCGAAGGAAAAGAAAATGTAAATTTGACTTACGAAAGCTCTCTTCATCAAACAGATTTAGCAACTTTATTATCACAAAACATAAACAAAGACAAAACCTTACAATACACCTCTGCCGGCATTCACAAAGACGATTTACTTTTTGAAATAGAAGGATTCCCGATGAAAAAGTACGGAAGCCAAGGGCAACAAAAATCATTTTTAATTGCACTAAAATTATCTCAGTTTGAAATAATTAAAAAGCAATTAAAAGTTATTCCTATCTTTTTGTTAGATGATATTTTTGATAAATTAGATGACAATCGAGTAGCAAAATTGGTTTCATTAGTAACAGAAAAACACTTCGGGCAGTTATTCATTACCGACACACATCACGAACGTACTGAAAATGTAGTAAAACGCACTCATTTAAAGTACAAAATATTTCCAATAGAATGATTATCAATCTCCTATCTTTCTTACACCTTTAAGAAAAATCCATTTCACAAATAGTTTTTCTCCTCTATCCGTAGGAACTGCCGCAAAACGAGGTGAGACAATAATCGTTGCCAACCCAGAAATAAGAGAAGCAAACAAATGTTTTAATTCCGGAAGAAAATAGTTGATTCCGAGACGAATCGCAATAAAAATCACTCCGAAACAAACAAAATTAAACAAAAATGCCTTCGTTTTTGGTCTCATAATTATCGTTGTCTTTTTACTGTTCCTGTGATATTGGTTGCTTCGTCAATCTCTTCTTTTACTTTATCTATCTCTTTTTGAGTTTCTTCTATAAATGAAGTATCAATATTATTTTGTTCTGCACTCTTTTTGATTTCGGACTTGATTTCGTTGGTCGCATCACGAAGCTGACGCATTCCTTTCCCTAAGCCACGAGCTATCTCCGGAATTTTATCCGCCCCAAAAAGAATTAAAACCACAAAAAGTATAAAAAAAATCTCCGAAAACCCCATAATACTGAAAATATCTGCAAACCTACGTATTTTTTGTATATCTGACAAGAAGCAATGAAAAACTTTACCGAAAATCACACTCAACACATCAGATAAAACTTTTTACCGAAAAAACTTGTGCCGGCATCACTTTTCTTGTAGTTTTGCTAAATAATCCTGATTTCTACATTTTATTAAGTCATTATTTATGAATTACATAAACAAAGAAAAAGCCTTTTGGGTTGTTGAAGAGCTTCACGATTCATACCAAAAGTGGAGAAAGTGTACACTGCAAAAACGTATTGAAATAATTGAGGAAGTCCGAGACAAACTGCTTAAAAATACGGAGTTATATGCCCGAGCGATTACCTCAGATATGAACAAACCTATTTCGCAAGCCATTGCTGAGATAAAAAAATGTGCTTATTTGTGCGATTATTATATTGAAAATTCTGAAAATTTCTTGAAACCGCAGCAGATAAAAACCAAATGGACAGAAAGTTACATTACTTTTGAACCGATTGGAGTTTTGCTTGGGGTGATGCCTTGGAACTTTCCTTTTTGGCAAGTTTTTCGTTTTGTGATTCCGAATTTGATTTTAGGAAATATTTTTGTAGTAAAACACGCCTCAAACGTCCCAAAATCAGCGGATTTACTGGAAACCATTTTCAATTCCGACAAACTGAAATTTCCTATATACAAAAATCTGTTTTTAGAAAGTAAATTCGTTGCTGACATTATTGCTCACAAACACATTAAAGGAGTTTCTCTCACAGGTAGCGAACCCGCAGGAAGAGCCATCGCTCAATGTGCAGGGCAACATCTCAAAAAATCCGTGTTGGAACTTGGCGGAAGTGCGGCTTTTATCGTATGTGAAGATGCTGATTTAGAGTTAGCTGTATCAACTGCTGTTAATGCCCGTATGCAAAATGCAGGACAAAGCTGTATTGCTGCCAAACGTTTTCTTGTTCACGAAAATTTGAAAGAAAAATTCCTTTCTCTTTTCAAACTAAAAGTAGAGGCCTTGAAAAAGGGAGATAAATTCGATTTGAATACGGAAATAGGTGAAATGGCACGGGAAGACTTGGCTATTGAATTGGAAAAATTAGTAAATGAAAGTATCTCTCTGGGGGCAAAGCTCATCTGCGGAGGAAAACGTGAAGGTTCTTTTTATGAGCCTACGATTTTGTCAGAAGTCACTCCTGAAATGCCTGTTTTTAAAGAAGAAACCTTTGGTCCTGTCGCAGCTGTGACATTTTTCAAAACCTTTGATGAAGCTGTAACGTTGAGTAATTTATCGGATTTCGGTTTGGGAGTTTCAGTCTTTTCAAAAGATGTAGAGTTCATAAAATCACAAACTTACCGCTTTGAAGAAGGAGCTGTTTATATCAACGAAATGCTCATCAGCGACCCGCATTTACCTTTCGGCGGAGTGAAAAATTCAGGATACGGGCGTGAACTTTCTCAATTTGGAATGTATGAATTTGCTAACATCAAAACAGTAGTGATTAAGTAACAAATCTTTTTCCTATATTTGCAAAATAATTTATCACCGCAACAAAAAAGACAAACAAAGCATAAATGTATGTATATCAACATTAAAAATTTATTAAAAGAAGGTAAAACAACACAAGAAGTAACTTTAAAAGGTTGGGTGCGTACTTTCCGAAGCAATCGTTTTATTGCTTTGAATGACGGTTCAACTATCGAAAATGTGCAAGTAGTTGTAGATTTTGAAAACACCGATGAGGAAATTCTCAAACGCATCACAACAGGGGCTGCCATTGAAGTAAAAGGTACTGTTGTAGAAAGTCAAGGAAAAGGACAATCCATTGAAGTTCAAGCAACAGAAGTACATATTTTGGGAGATTCCAATCCGGAAGAATATCCAATTCAACCTAAAAAACACTCTTTTGAGTTTTTGCGTGAAAATGCTCACCTAAGGGTGCGAACCAATGTTTTCGGGGCTATTATGCGGGTGCGTTCGGTATTGGCATTCGCCATTCACGATTATTTCCAACAAAACGGATTTTTCTACGTGAACACACCTATCATCACAGGAAGCGACGCCGAAGGTGCGGGCGAAATGTTCCGTGTAACCACCTTAGATGCTAAAAATCCGCCACTTACCGAAGAAGGAAACGTTGATTTCAAAAAAGATTTCTTCGGAAGAGAAACGAATTTGACAGTTTCCGGACAGCTTGAAGGTGAAACCTTTGCAATGGCTTTGGGCAAAATCTACACATTTGGTCCTACTTTCCGTGCCGAAAATTCAAATACTTCTCGCCACTTGGCAGAATTCTGGATGATAGAGCCCGAAGTTGCCTTCCTCGACCTTGACGGAAATATGGATTTGGCGGAAGATTTCATCAAATATGTGCTGAAATACACCCTTGAGCGTTGCCGTGAAGACATCGAATTCCTGAACAATCGCTTCTTGGAGGAAGAAAAAACCAAACCACAAAACGAGCGTAGTTCGATGTCACTTATCGAAAAATTGGAGTTCGTTATCAACAACAATTTCAAACGTGTAAGTTACACTGAAGCTATTGATATTCTGAAAAACTCAAACCATAATAAAAAGAAAAAATTCCAATATCTTATCGAAGAATGGGGAGCAGATTTGCAAAGCGAACACGAACGATATTTGGTAGAAAAACATTTCCAAAGTCCTGTGATTCTGTTTGATTATCCTGCAAAAATCAAAGCGTTTTATATGCGTCTGAACGAGGATGGAAAAACGGTTCGTGCGATGGATATTCTCTTCCCAGGCATTGGCGAAATCGTGGGCGGTTCGCAACGTGAGGAACGCTACGACGTTTTGGTTGAAAAAATCAAAGCTATGGGCATCGACGAGAAGGAATTATGGTGGTATTTGGATTTACGTAAATTCGGTACGGCGGTACACAGTGGTTTTGGGCTTGGTTTTGAACGATTAGTGCTTTTTGCCACCGGAATGACCAACATTCGCGACGTAATTCCTTTCCCCCGAACGCCACAAAACGCCGAGTTCTAATACTTAAATTTGAGGGTTATACATTTGTTTTTTTATTTTTTACTGTCCGAGAAATTTATTTTTTTCGGGCAGTTTTTTTATCTCCCAAATACATTGAACAAAAAAATATTCTCGTTTCCATATCTGATTTACATTGATTAATTTAAACACTTCATCAGATTTGGTGGCGTTACAAGGAGCAAACACAACACTTTCAGGTTGGCAGTACACAACAATTTTATCTTTTAATTTTCTGTGAGACTTAAAACATCATATAATTCCTATATTCAAAATGAAATATTACTATTTCTTACATATTTTTTCATCAAATAAAATTTGCTTTTTTTAACTTTTATTTTTAATTTCGCCAAGATTTTTATTTAATAATTAACAACAAAAATATATAAATATGAAACGACTTTTAACAATTCTATTTTTAATGACATTAGGTGTTCTTAACGCACAATCATTCAGGTTTGGAACAAAGTTAGGCTATGTAAATTCAACTTTTAAGATGGAAGGTTTCAAATATATGAAGCTAACATCAAGTTCAAAATCAAATATTTACTTGGCAATTCAAGCTGAATATTTTTTCAATCAATATATTTCCGGACAAGCCGAATTTGCTATGGCAGGACTTGGAGCGAGAAACGTATTTGGAAGCATTGCAATAGATAAAGGAGACAATCACGAAGGATATTTCGATATAAATTTACACACTTACAGTCTTCCGCTTGGCATTAAGGTATATCCTGCAAGACGAGTTGCTTTACTCGGAGGACTGAATCTTGGATTTAATTTGATGGCAACCACGCAGATAGGCAAAGAGAAAATCAAACTTAACAATATCAAAACAGGCAATCACTCTTTATTTATAGGTGGAGAATGTCGTATTTTTAAAGATTTCTTCTTAGAAACAAGATATAACTTTGGGATAAGTGATATTTCCGAGTTTGCTCCAAGTATTATCAATAATTATTTTCAGTTAGGAATAGGATATTATTTTAAAAACCTATAAAAGTATAAAAAAGGCTACCTAAAAGGTAGTCTTTTTATGTTTTCAATGGACATTATCATCAATTTCAGAATTAAAAAGAAGATGTCAATGTCATATTTTTTGCCAAATAAAATTAAAAAACAATTATTACGATAATATTTTTCTTTCTTTGAAATCTCAAGAAGATTTTGATATCATATTTTTTGATGATTTTAATTAAAAACAGACCAAAAGGGCAATATTTTTCTTTCTTTGAAATCTCAGGAAGGTTTTGACATCATATTTTTTAGTAATTTAAATTGAAAACAGCTTATTAACACTCCTTTTTAATATGAATAATACTAAAAAAGAAGTAAAAATACAATATTTCACCTTCTTTTAAATCAAAAAGGCAATATCAACATCATATTTTTGAAATATTCCATCTAAAAAAGCATCAAAATATTCCTTTTCAATGCAAATCACACTAAAAAGTAGCAGAAAAAGCAACATATCCCGATTGAAAAAAATTCAAAAGAAGGCCTCAACAACGCGTAATTGGTC
The DNA here is from genome assembly GCF_009684755.1 of Capnocytophaga felis. GTDB lineage: Bacteria > Bacteroidota > Bacteroidia > Flavobacteriales > Flavobacteriaceae > Capnocytophaga > Capnocytophaga felis. The sequence goes on along the minus strand of NZ_BLBC01000007.1, from coordinate 22,952 downwards.
GTTTTGAAAAATATTAAACATTTAAACAAAATCGGAATATATGAAAAAATATACATTATTGTAGTTATTGGCTATTCTCAATCAGCATCTGATGAAAAAATTATAAAAATTTAAGACATTTACTTCAATAAACAATTCCATTTAAAAAAAAGACATTCTTTTTATCAACAAAAAACATTTTAAGCAGTAAAATTAATAAATTAATGACTATCTTTGCGGGAAATTAATTTCTATGAAGCGAATAATCTTTTATATATTCTTTTTTTATGCTTTGGCAATGTATTCCCAAAAGAAATACACAATCAGCGGCGTCATTTCCGATGCCTCAAATGGGGAGAAAATGCTTGGTGTGAATTTTATCGTCAAAGAAGGCAATACGGGAACTTATACCAATGAGTATGGTTTTTACTCCATCACACTGCCCGAAGGAAAATACACCCTTTTGGTGGAATTTATGGGCTTCGAATCAATCATTGACACCCTTGTATTGGACAAAAACATACGGAAAGACTATAAAATTTCACCCAAAGCCGTGGAATTAGACGTGGTGGAAGTTACTGCCAACATTTCGCAAAAAGCAAACATCAGGAAACCCGAAATGAGTACTGTAACCATTCCCATCGCTACGGTTAAAAAACTTCCCGTACTCATCGGAGAGGTGGACATCGTAAAGTCACTACTGCAACTCCCCGGTGTGAGCAATGCCGGCGAAGCCTCCTCAGGGTTTAACGTGCGTGGAGGCAGTGCTGACCAAAATCTGGTACTTTTGGACGAAGCCGTTATATTCAATTCCTCGCATCTGTTCGGATTTCTGAGCGTTTTCAATGCCGATGCGGTTCGTGATATGAAACTTTACAAAGGAGGAATTCCGGCACGATACGGCGGAAGGATTTCTTCCGTGTTGGATATTTATCAGAAAGAAGGCAATCGTAACAATTTCGGTATGACCGGCGGTATCGGCGTGCTTTCTTCCCGATTATTGGCAGAAGGTCCCATCATTAAAGATAAGGCTTCTTTTCTTTTCGGAGGAAGAGCCTCGTATGCTCATCTGTTTTTAAAACTCAGAAACAATGACAATACGGCATATTTTTATGATTTGAACACGAAACTTTCTTACCAACTTAATCAGAATAATACTTTTTATTTATCAGGATATTTCGGAAGAGATTTATTTGAGCTAAGCGATGTGGTTAAAAACGTATATGGAAATGCCCTGTTCAATTTACGTTGGAATCATATTTTTAACAGCCGTCTTTTCTCGAATCTGTCGCTTATTTTCAGTGATTACTATTATGGTTTCCGCCTTGACCCTATTGAGTTTCAGTGGGACTCAGGAATTAAGAACCTCAATTTGAAATACGACTTTAGAAACTACATTTCCGAGAAGTGGAAAGTTAGTTACGGAGTGCAAGGCTTGCTTTACAAGTTTATGCCCGGAAAATTATCGCCAACTACGCCCACTTCTTCCATAAAAGAACTTCAGCTTCCTAATAAATACGCCTTTGAAACAGGAATGTATATTGATTCCGAGCATAACTTGACGTCTTCACTTAGTGCTTCGTTTGGGCTTCGGTTAAGTTCTTTCTATCACTTAGGCAGTCGTTATATGCACGTTTACAAAGATGATGAAGCAGTGGTTTTCAATCGCGACCTACAAATTTATCAGGAAGCCACTCCCGTAGGTTCAACGTTTTATCATCGAGGAAAAATTATTGACCTGTTCAGCAATTTAGAACCGCGGTTTGCATTGGCATACGCCTTAAACGATGATAAATCCATCAAAGCGAGTTTTGCACGCACCTCGCAGTATTTGCATTTGATAACGAACACCTCTTCTCCTACCCCACTTGACGTTTGGGCTCCGAGCGACCGATTCTTAAAACCTCAGCGAGCCAATCAGTTTGCCGTAGGTTTTGCGAATAATTTTAAAGAAGACAAATACAGTTTGGAAGTTGAGGCTTATTACAAGTTTACCAAAAATCGTTTGGATTACATTGATGGGGCAAATCTCATTGCAAAAGAAGATATTGAGCGTGTTATATTGAATGGACACAGCCGTGCATACGGGTTGGAAGTATTACTCCGAAAAAATACGGGGAAATTAACCGGTTGGATAGCTTATACACTCTCCAAATCGGAGCAGCAAACCAAAGGACGCACTCCCGAAGAAATCGGCATTAATTACGGAAATTGGTACAATACTGCGTATGACAAACCTCACGACCTTTCTGTTACCGCTACATATGCATTGAATAAAAAATGGACTTTCGGAGCGATTTTCAATTATCAAACAGGTTTGCCTGCCAATTTTCCGGTCGGAAAATACCAATATCTGGGATTAACCATCCCCAATTACAGTGAGCGTAACGCGTACAGGCTCCCCCACTATCACCGTTTGGATTTATCGGCAACTTACACGCCCGCAAACAAAAACAAACGCTGCAAAAGCGAATGGAACTTTGGCATATACAACGTGTACAATCGTAAAAACGCTATTTCAATCTCCTTCAGAGAGAATGAAGAAACCAGAAAGAATGAAGCAGTGAAGCTTTCCATTTTCGGAATTGTTCCAAGTATAACCTATAACTTTACTTTTTAAGCTATGAAAAATTTTTTTTACATATTTCTGTGTCTTGCCACCTTGCTTGTTTCTTGTGAGGAAGTCATTGACTTATCTTTGGACACGCAACAAAAACAATTGGTAGTTGACGCCTACATCGATTGGAAAAAAGGAAACGAAAAAGCCTATCCCGTTGTTCATTTGAGCTACACCACAAATTATTACGAGCAAAATCCTTCGGAAAAAATCAGCGATGCCACCGTAAAAATATCAACAAATGACGGGGAAGTTTACATTTTAAAAGAAATCTTTCCGGAAGATTACAAAGATTTGTATATAAAAGATAAAGACTTAGTTGGGATTGCCTTTATTCCTTCCAAAGGAGGAAGTATCTATACGAACATAGATGGTATTATCCCCGCAATAGGAAAAGAATACATTTTGAGCATCGAACACAAAGGCAAAACATACATCGCCAAGGAAAAAATGCGGGAAGTTCCCGTGATAAATCCTGAAGAAATCACGCAAAAAGACAATGGCGGAATTTTCAAAAATAAAATCGAAGTGAAATTTCCTTTTAATGGCTTCCCAAATGAAGTAAATAACTATTTTGTGAGAATCAAAGACCATAACAAAGACGTTTTCATCAGTTTGGACGATAAACTCCTTGCCGACCAAAAATTCTTCTTTACTACAATCCTTATGGAGTTGGTTTTGAAAAAAGGATATGAAATAAAGGCTACACTTTTTCGTGTTTCTCCCCAATATCAGCAATTTGTTAATCTGCTGATAGCCAACACAACCAACAGCAGAAGAGAAGGCGGATTTACGATTCCTTCACGTGTATATGGCAACGTTGTAAACACAGAAAACCCAAAGGAAAATCCGTTGGGGGCTTTCCGCGTTTCGCAATACTCCAATATATCCTATGAAGTGAAGTAATACTATGAAAATAGCTGTCGTCATACTTAATTGGAACGGAAAACACCTGTTGGAAAAGTTTCTCCCTTCAGTGGTAAAGCATTCGGAAAGAGCTGATATTTATGTAATTGACAATGCTTCTTCTGATGATTCAATTGAGTATTTAAAATATAATTTCCCAAATGTTCAGGTTGTCAGAAATCCGTTAAATGGCGGATATGCTCAAGGATACAATTTAGGATTAGCAGAAATTTCCGCAGATGTGTACTGCTTGCTCAACTCGGATGTTGAAGTTACCGAAAATTGGCTACTTCCAATCATAAATATGTTCAAAAATCCTGAAATCGGGGCAATTCAGCCTAAAATTTTGGATTACAAAAACAAAAAAATGTTCGAATATGCAGGAGGAGCAGGCGGTTTTATTGATAAATATGGTTTTCCTTTCTGTCGCGGACGACTTTTTGATACTATTGAAGAGGATAATGGGCAATACAACAACCTAACGGATATTTTTTGGGCTTCGGGAGCTTGTTTTTTTATCCGTTCCGAAGTTTTTCACCGGCTAAAGGGCTTCGATGAAGATTTTTTTGCTCATCAAGAGGAAATAGATCTTTGTTGGAGGATTCATCATCTTGGCAAACGAATTGTTTTTTGTCCTGAAAGCGTTGTTTATCACGTTGGCGGTGCTACTCTTCCCGTAAATGACCCGAAAAAAATTTTTCTGAATTTCAGAAACGGACTGTTTATGCTTCTTAAAAATCTCCCACAAAAAATCTTATATAAAACACTGTGGGTCAGAATGTTTTTGGACGGAATTGCAGGAATTCGTTTTCTCCTACAAGGCAAAATTCAATTTACTTGGGCGATATTCAAAGCTCATATGAGTTTCTATCGTAACTTTTTCAAATTCAAAAAGAAAAGATTAAAATCCAATTTTTATTCATATTACATCACAAAATCAATCGTTTGGCTCTATTTTATCAAAAATAAAAAGCTATTTAGTGATTTTCATTGATTTTTTTAGTAACTTTGCAAACTAACAATTTATTAAACGTATAGAGATGAGAAGAATTTTTATTGCCGTTTCGTTGGTAAGCCTTTTGGCTACATCGTGCGTTTCTAAAAAGAAATACGCTGAATTAGAAGATAAACACAAACAAACAGAAGATTTATTGAATTCAGCAACAATGAAGTTGAATATCTGCTTGAAGGATTATGAAGGGTTGCAACATCAAATCGCAAGTCTTAAAAACCAAAATGATTTATTGAAAGAAAACAATCAGCAACTTATCAGCAATATGGGCAACCTTACTACATTAACCCAAAAAGGAGCTGAAAATCTTGAAAAATCATTGGAAAGCCTTCGAGAGAAAGATTTGACAATCAAAAATTTGCGAGATGCTGTAACGCGTCGCGACTCTGTTAACTTGGCTTTAGTTCAAAGCTTAAAAGGAGCTATCGGGAACTTGGACGACCAAGATATCGAAATAAAAGTAGAAAAAGGGGTTGTTTTTGTTAATATTTCTGACAAGTTATTGTTCAGCAGTGGAAGTTACGCTGTTACAAGCCGTGCCAAAGAAGTTTTAGGAAAAGTTGCTATGGTAGTGAAAAATAAACCTGATTTTGAGTTTATGGTTGAAGGACATACTGATAATGTTCCCTTTAAAGCAAATAGTGCAATCAAAGATAATTGGGATTTGAGCGTACTTAGAGCTACCGCAGTTGTTCGTATTTTACAAAACGATTTCGGTGTTAGTCCGGCACGTATGACGGCAGCAGGACGCAGTGAATACGTACCCGTAACAACCAACGGAACCAAAGAAGGGAAAGCTCAAAACAGAAGAACTCGCATTGTGGTACTTCCAAAACTTGATCAATTCTACAATATGATTGAACAAGGAATGAAAGACCCTGCAATTAATAATTAATTTCATTAAATATTTACAAAAAAAGTAGCCAAGATACAAAACTTAGCTACTTTTTTTATTTTAAGTATCTTCCATACTTCAGCATTTAAATTTTCTTAATCAATATCCAAAATAAAAAGAGCTTTTCTCTTGCAAATGAGCGTTTTTTTTTATAAAATTGCACTGTTTTAATTAACAACATTACATTATTCGATTCACAAAAACTAAAAAACTTTGAACGAAATTACTTTAGAACTTACAGAAATAAGTCCTCAACTCTTTTTCGGCGAAGGAGAAGCCAATATAAAACAAATCAAAGCCCATTTTCCCAAACTGAAAATTGTGGCACGAGGAAATAGCATTCGTGCTTTTGGAGAAGAAGAACATCTGAAAGATTTTGAAAAAAAAATTGAACAACTAATCAATTTCTGTACGAAATATAACCGATTAGATGTACAATCAATCGATGGCATTTTGAATTCGAACGGAGAAGATGCTCAGGTAAATCAAAAAAACGACAAAGACATTATTCTTCACGGGGTAAGCGGAAAAATCATTCGCCCACAAACAAAAAACCAAATCAAATTGGTTGAGTTAATGAAGAAAAACGATATGATTTTTGCGGTGGGACCTGCGGGAACCGGCAAAACGTATGTAGGAGTAGCTTTAGCGGTTAAAGCCCTGAAGGAAAAACAAGTAAAACGCATTATTTTGACACGTCCTGCTGTGGAGGCCGGTGAAAATTTAGGTTTTTTACCAGGGGATTTAAAAGAAAAGTTAGACCCTTATATGCAGCCTCTTTATGATGCCCTTCGGGATATGATTCCGTACGAGAAACTCTCCGGATTTATTGAAACAGGCGTAATCGAAATTGCTCCTTTGGCTTTTATGCGAGGACGCACGCTTGATAATGCTTTTGTAATTCTGGACGAAGCACAAAATACCACACACGCACAAATGAAGATGTTCTTGACCAGAATGGGGCGGAATGCTAAGTTTATGATAACGGGCGACCCCGGACAGATAGACCTTCCCCGCAGAGTTTCTTCCGGATTAAAAGAAGCTTTGCTTATTTTGCGAAATGTAAAAGGAATCGGGATTATTCACTTAGATGATAAAGACGTCGTACGGCATCCTTTGGTAAAAAACATCATCGAAGCCTACAAAAATATCGAAAATATGGAAGGATAACACTTACAAAGAATTATAATTCAAATACAAAAATATAAAAGTATGAATACAACATTAGTAATTTTGGCAGCAGGATTGGGTAGCCGTTTTGGTTCGGACAAACAACTACAGGAAATTTATAACGGAAATGCTTTATTTGATTACGGAATTTTTGATGCCCTTGAAGCAGGTTTCTCTGATGTAGTTATGATTATCAGAACCGAAATTGACCAATTAACTAAAACGCATTTAGAAAAACGTTTTAAAGGAGTACCCGTTTCGTTCGTGTACCAAGATTTACAAAATCCAAAAGGAATTGAGCGTCAAAAACCTTGGGGAACCGGACACGCAATGCTGTGCGTGAAAGACGTGGTAAAAAATCCTTTCTTAATTATCAATGCCGATGATTATTACGGAAAAGATGCGTTCTCTTTTATGGCAAAAGCGTTAAAATCAGGAAAAAAGAAAACATTCTTCTCTGCCGGCTATCTACTAAGAAACACATTGAGCGAAAACGGAACAGTATCACGAGGAATTTGTAAAGTAGATAAAAACAATCATTTACAATCAATTGTAGAGGCTACAAAACTTATAAAAGTGAATGAAACTACTGTTGTTGACCAAGAAACAGGAATAAATTACGACATCAATGATTTCGTTTCAATGAACTTCTGGGGATTCACTCCTGAAATTTTCCCAATGACTGAAAAACTTTTCGCAGATTTCGTGGAGGCAAATCGTGAAAAACCAAAAGCAGAGTTTTTCATTCCGTTAATCGTTCAGCACGCTATTGAAAAAGAAGGCTATGTTTTGGAAGTTCTGCCAAATAACGATGCTTGGTTCGGGATGACATATCGTGAAGATTTGGAAAAAGTTAAAAATGAAATTGAAAAATTAACTAAAAACGGAAAATATCCTGAAAATTTTTAAGTAATTAACCACTAAGATGAAAAAGTTGAAAAAATTAAAATTCTTCTTTTTCATCTTATTTAAATTTTAAGAAATAATGAAAACCACAGCTGAAAAAATTGCTCCTTTGTTTGATTTGAAAGGAGAAATTGTTTCCGTAGAACCTTTTGGAAACGGACATATTAACTACACATTTTTGGTAAAAACCACAGAAGACGAGTACGTTCTTCAAGGTATTAACATCAACGTGTTTAAAAAACCGCACGCTATTATAAAAAACATAGAATTACTTTGGGAAACAGTATCAAATAACAATATCATTTTAAATATGTTACCTGTAAAAACAGGCGGGTACTCTGTCGAAACAGAAAATGCCGTTTGGAGAACTGTTCCTTTTGCAAAAAATTATATCGCTTATGAATTTGTAGAAGAAGCTTGGCAGGCAGAAAAAGCTGCCTCGGCTTATGCTACTTTCATCAAAACTTTTGAAAAGATAGATACCGATAAACTTCAAGACACAATTCCTGATTTTCACAACGGACCAAAACGTTTTCAACAGTTGGAAGAAGCTTACTCTCAAGCCAAGCCCGAACGCATCAAAAAGGCACAACATCTTTATGATTTTGCAAAATCACACAAGGTCATTTTTGATGAAGTGAAAAAAGCTGTTGATGAAAAACGCATTCCTATTCGGGTTACACACAATGACACCAAAATCAATAACGTACTGATTAACAAGGACAATCCTAATGATTTTAAAGTGATTGATTTGGATACTGTAATGCAGGGAATTTTATTATATGATTTTGGTGATATGGTTCGTACATCCGTAAGCCCAACCAACGAAAATGAGCTGGATGATTCCAAAATTATATTCAACACATCATTTTTTGAGGCAATCTGTAAAGGCTTTTCCGTAATGAAAAACGTAATGACCGACACCGAAAAAGATATGATTTTGGACGGAGCCAAGTATATGATTTTCATCATCGGAGTTCGTTTTCTAACAGATTATTTCAATAACGATATTTACTTCAAAACGCATTTTGAAGACGAAAATTTCATTCGTGCTCGTAACCAATTCGTTTTACTACAACGTTTGGAAGAAAAGGAAACCGAACTAAGAAAAATCACAGCAAAATATTTTAAATAAACAAAATAAAAATATTGATTTTTAAAATCTGTCTGAAAAAGGTTTATATTTGCCCCGTTTTCAGACAGATTTATTATTTATGAGAATATATATTTTAACATTATTGTTTTGTATCCCTTTCATTACCTACTGCCAAACCCACATTTCCGGAAAAGTAATTGACGAGGATGGAAATCCTATCCCATACGCCAACGTAATTTTTCCTAATACAACGATAGGAACCTCAACAGATGAGCAGGGAAAATTTTCATTACACTCTGAGAAAAAACATCGTGAGATTGAAGTTTCTTTCATCGGGTACACCACCAACAGAGTATCATTAAGCAAAGCCAACTTGCTGGATTTGACCATAGTACTTGTTGAAGGAGAAACACTTACAGAAGTAACCGTAGTCGGAAAGCCTAAAAAAGCATTATCAAAAAAGGAAAATCCGGCATACCCTATTTTGAAAGGAATTTGGAAAAACAAATCAAAACGAGGATTACACAATTCCAAGGCATACGAATATAAAAGACACCACTATACTGAGCTGGGATTAAACAACTTAGACACAATCTTCCTGCAAACCACCTTGGGAGAAGAGTATGACACCGTACGAAAAATTCTTTCTGAAAAAAAATACAAGGAACATTTCTCCATTCCTATGTACTTGAAAGAAACTATCGAAAAGGTTTATGAAAACAATCTTGCTGGCAAAAAACGCGTGGACATTGAGGCTGAGCGTTCACAAGGAATTGTTCAGGAGGGATTTGGTTTAGAAAGAATTAGCCGTGCTTTTGATGAATTTGAAATTTACGACAATTCATATATCATTCTAAATAAACCTTTTGTGGGACCTCTTTCCGAATTTGGCTACGGAACGTATCATTATGTACTAAGTGACTCTATTTCAGAAAATAATAGAATGTTCTATCAAATTCATTTCTTTCCAAAATCAGATGAAGATTTGGCATTAGAAGGTTTTTTTACCGTTGATAGTAAAACATTCATTATAAAATCAATAGAAATGAAAACGACTCCAAAAACAAATATAAATATGGTACGGAGTTTGTTCTTCGAGAAACATTTTGCCATTGAAAACGATTCGGTTTATTATCCCGTAAAAGAAATACAAGAAGGTGATTTTACGTTAATTACAAAAAAAGAAGACGAAAAAGGATTGTATGTACATAACGAAATATACTTTTCAGAAGTTATGATAGACAATCCCAAACCCGCATCTTTTTATGAAAAGCAAACCCCAAAAGTTTCTAAAAATCAATTCGTTAAAGAAAATTCATATTGGAGCGAAAATGCCACAACTTCCGACCGATTGAATAAAACGAAAATGCTAATACAAGAAGTTGGTAACAATCGTCGTATAAAACTCATTGCTGACTTAACTGACATTATCGGCTCAGGCTACATCTCTGTTGGGAAATATCTGAAATTCGGAAATTTCGGGCAAATTTTTTCAAGAAACGATGTTGAAGGAGGAAGATTGAGAGCTGGATTCAAAACCTATATTTCAACGGAAGACAGATTTCGCTCGTACTTCTACGGAGCTTACGGATTGCGTGACCATAAACTTAAATACGGAATCAGTGCCAAATATTTATTGACTCACGCTCCACGCATTACGTTCGGGGCTTCTTTCCAAAATGATAACTTACAGTTGGGAAGCTTTGTAATGCACGACGACACACGTTTGGATTTCGGTAAAACCACCAATTTTATCATTGCTCGCGGAGAGAATTACTACCTGACAAACAATAAAAAATGGCAAAGCTCTGTAACCATCGGACTACATAAAAATTTCGAGATTTCATTCTTCGGAACACATCAAAAGACCAAACCCGCCAATGAAGAGCATTTTTCAATAACCTACAAAAATCCTGAAAATCAAGAAATAATTAAACATTATAACGATTTCAGCACGGGATTGGTTCTTTCATACACTCCCAAAAGAAACGTATATGGCTATGGTGTTGAACAGCGTTTCGGCAAAAAACTATTTTCAACTTACCAATTTAAATATACCAAAGGAGTGAAAGGCGTTTTTGATAGCCAATTCGATTATGATAAATTGCAATTTTTGGTTCAAAAGCCCATTCCTGTTTTCGGGTACGGACTGCTTCTGACTTCGATTGAGGCAGGAAAAATATTCGGAACAGTACCTTTAACCGTTTTAAGTCCTACCCCTGCAAATCAATCTTTTTCAACAGCTCCTAACACATTTGTATTGTTGGATTATTATGATTTTGTAACAGACACTTACATTAATGGATATTTCGAACATCATTTTGAAGGACTGATTTTCAACAGAATACCTCGAATAAAAGAAGCTCGATTGCGAAGTTTAATTTTTGCTCGTTTTGCTTACGGAACTATTTCCGATAAAAACAAAAACGCTACCATTTCAAATGTAGTTTTCAATGCTCCGAATAAGTTGTATTGGGAATACGGATTTGGGATTGAAAATATAGGTTTGGGGAATTTCCGTTTTATACGTCTTGACTTTGTTTGGCGAAGTGATTTTAACGATGTGAACGGCGTACGAAACCCAAAATTTGGGATTCGTTTGGGAATTGCTCCTGTATTCTAAGAAAAAAGATTCAAAAACTAATTTTAAGTTTTTGAATCTTTTTGTTTTTACTCAATTTCAGCAAAGGTATTTCCTTGCCGGATGTCCCCTGTGGTGTATCCTTTCATAAACCACTTTTTACGTTGTTCAGAAGTTCCGTGTGTGAACGAATCGGGAACCACGTGTCCCTGCATACGCTTCTGAATGGCATCATCACCCACTGCGTGAGCAGCACTCATAGCTTCCTCTATATCACCTTCTTCCAAGTATTTTTTGTTGTGATGAGCCCAAACTCCTGCGTAAAAATCAGCTTGCAATTCAAAAGCAACTGATAGTTTATTAGCTTCTTTTTTACTCTTGCCTTGTTGTGCTTGTCTCAACTTTTGAGAAGTCCCCAAAAGAGTTTGTATGTGATGACCAACTTCGTGAGCCATTACATAGGCTATGGCAAAATCTCCCCCTTTTGCACCAAATCTTGTTCGGAGTTCCTCAAAAAAAGCCATATCCATATAAAGCTTATAATCTGCAGGACAATAAAACGGACCTACGGAAGCCGTTGCCCTTCCACAGCCTGATTCTACAACATCCGTAAACAACACTAAAGTTGGTTTTTTGTATGTCCCCAAGCCATTTTCTGCAAAAATTCTATCCCACACGTCCTCTGTATCTGCCAAAACAGTTGCCGCAAACTCGCCTATTTTTTTTTGCTCTTCTGTAAGCTCCACAACTTGAGAGGTTTGCTCCACTTGCTGCCCCTTGTTAAATTGCTCAAGTATTGGAGCAATATTCTGTCCTGTTTCTCCGCCAAAGAGCTGTAACAACACGATGATAATTCCCAGCACTCCTCCACCGGCAATTATTTTTTTACCTGCTCCCATTCCTCTTCGGTCTTCCACGTTTTTACTTTGTCTTCTGCCTTCCCATTTCATAATATTACAATTTTTAATTTTCTAACTAATTCAAAACAAATCAGCATAAATATCTGATATACTTTTGGCAAATGTAACACAACTATAATTAATATTCAACCTTAAAAAAGTAAATTTTCAGCAAAAACTTTTTAATCTTATTTTTTTACATTACTTTTACCATCTGAATTATTTACACTGAATTTCATCATAATGGACTTAGTTGAACTTTCCATAGAAAGAATTGCCTACAGCCAATCTCAAAATGAGGCTTTTGTGTTGATTTTACACGAACCGACATCTGATTTGAAATTGCCGATTGTCATTGGTGCTTTCGAGGCTCAAGCCATTGCTCTTGAGATGGATAAAAATATGATTCCTCCAAGACCTTTAACACACGACCTTTTCAAAATTTTTGCTACAACCTTTAATGTAAAGGTAACCAAAGTTATAATTTACAGATTAACAGAGGGAATTTTTCATTCCAATATGATTTGTGAACAAAATGGAGTAGAGCATTCCATTGATGCTCGCACAAGTGATGCCATTGCTATCGCCTTGCGTTTCAATGCTCCTATTTACACACATAAACATATTTTGCAAAAAGCCGGAATTCAGATTCCCGGGCAAATTGATACGATAGAAACCACCATAAGCCCTACATTGGATTATCCTGAAAAACAGGAAACTCCTAAAGAAAAAAGCCGTTTTGAGCATCATTCACTTCAAGATTTAAAACGAATGCTTAATGATTGTGTAGAAAACGAAGATTATGAGTTAGCGGCTCAAATCAGAGATGAAATCGTAAAAAGAGAAAGTTCACTATAAATCATTATCTTACAGACTAAAAATGAATACAGCATTAAAATTTCTTAGCATATTTTTTTTCTTACCATTGTTTGTTTTTGCTCAAGAAGTGAAGCAAGAATTAGGAACTTCGGCTGAAGCAACTACAAAACTCATACAAAGTCAAGGATTTGGATTTGAAAATTTGTACAGAGGCGTATTAGGAATGGTTGTTCTTTTGCTGATTGCTTACATTTTCAGTAGTAACCGAAAGAAAATCAATTGGAAAACTGTTGGTATCGGACTCGGAATGCAAATTTTGCTTGCCTTTGGCGTTCTTAAAGTGAGTTTCATACAAAATATTTTTGAAAAAGTAGGAGGAATTTTCGTTCTGATATTAGATTTTACCAAAGCCGGAAGTGAATTTTTGCTCGGTGGACTGATGGACAGTAACACATACGGATTTATTTTCGTATTCCAGATTTTACCTACAATTATTTTCTTCTCTGCTTTAACTTCACTCCTTTTCTATTTAGGTGTAATTCAGATTATTGTAAGAGGCTTAGCTTGGTTTTTATCAAAATTTCTCGGAATCTCGGGAGCGGAAAGCCTGTCTGTGGCAGGAAATATATTTTTAGGACAAACTGAAGCTCCGCTGATGATTAAAGCTTATCTTGCAAAAATGACTCGTTCTGAAATTTTACTTGTTATGATTGGCGGGATGGCTACTGTAGCCGGCGGTGTTTTAGCTGCTTATATTGGTTTTTTGGGAGGCAATGACCCCGCTTTACGATTAATGTTTGCCAAACACTTGCTGGCAGCTTCCGTAATGGCAGCCCCGGGAGCCATCGTAGTTTCAAAAATATTATATCCGCAAACCGAAACTTTTTCAAACGACTCAAAAGTATCTGTTGAAAACGTAGGTTCCAACGTATTGGATGCCATTGCCAACGGAACTACCGAAGGACTAAAATTAGCAGCTAATGTAGGAGCTATGTTACTGGTTTTTGTGGCTTTCATCGCGATGATTAATTATTTCTTTTCTTGGATTGGAGATATTACTTCTTTAAATGGATTTATTGCAGAAAATACTCCATACAAAAGCCTGTCATTGGAAATGATTTTAGGATTTATTTTCTCTCCATTGATGTGGCTCATTGGCGTACCTAAGGAAGATATGATGTTAATGGGACAACTTTTAGGAGTGAAATTGGCTTCTTCCGAATTTGTAGCTTATACACAATTAGCTGATTTAAAAAACGTTACCAGTGTTACGCATTTATTATATGACAAATCGGTAATCATTGCGACCTATATGCTTTGCGGATTTGCAAATTTTGCTTCTATCGGAATACAAATCGGAGGAATTGGCTCTTTGGCTCCAAGCCAACGAAAAACGCTTTCCGAATTTGGGTTAAAAGCTGTTTTGGGTGGCTCGTTAGCTTCGCTTCTTTCTGCTACTATTGCAGGAATGATTATAGGATAACTTTTTTGAAATATAAAAAAGAGGATAGAGATTTCTATCCTCTTTTGTTTTGGCTGAAGAAATCATATTCCGGCAATTCTTTCAGAAAAAGATACTTACCTTTTTCATAATCTACCTGACAGAAATAATGATTTAAGCCATTGGTTATCATTAAAAGTTCGGATTTCAACATTAAATTGTAACGTGCAATTTGGTCAAAAACCGATTGTGAAATTTGTACTGCCGGTGCTTTACATTCCACCACCAAAAGAATACCGCCACTTTTTGAAAAAACCACTATATCGTAGCGTTTTGCTAACCCATTGATAGTTATTTCTTTTTCCACGTTTATCAGTGATTTTGGCATCTTTTTTTCCTCTATCAGAAAACGAATCACGTGCTGGCGAACCCATTCTTCAGGCTGTAACATCACAAACTTCCTCCGAATTTCATCAAAAATAAATATTTTACCATCTATTTTTTTTAATCGGAAGGAATATTCTTTAAAATTTAATCTTTGCATAAGGCAAAGTTAACTAATCTTCCTAATAACAGCAAACAAGCTTCATACTTGCGGTTAATTTCATTGCTATCAATGTATTTCGGCAGTCCATTCAGCTCCGCTAATATCAATAAGTTTCAGCGTTTTAACCTCTGATTTAGACAACTCACCTAACGAAACTGACAAATCTGCTTTTGCTCCCAAAGGCAATATCAAACTATGTTTCCCTGGTTTCACTTTTGCAACATAATGATTATTAATCTTATCTTTTGGGAATTTTGACAGATAATTCATATCCCAATTTTTAATCACTTGCCCTCCATCGTCAAGAACTTGTATTTCAATCAAAAAAGAACCATAAACGTCTGCTCCTTCTACTCGAAAAACCTCAAAAGTGAGTTCATTATCAGCCAAAACCACATTTGAAATTTCTACTTTAGGCTTTACCGATTTGTTATGCAACTTTCCGAATACACCTCCGTGGAAATACTGATTTGTAAATAATGTAATTGCGAAAATAAACAGTGAAAATACCAACACTAAAGGCTTCAATTGTCTGATTGCCAAAACTCCTGAACCCAAATAGTTAAACCATCTTTTGGAGGTAAAAGCATATTTTTTTTGCATAAAGAAATCATCAAGTGAATAGAATCCTCCACCGGTTAAGAAAATGGTAAAACCTCCGGCTAAGCCCAAAACACCTATCTGCCATTCATCTAAGCAAGTAGTTCCTAACCAGCCCGAACCCAACAAAATTCCCATTGCTAAGGAAAATACACCAATGCTCATCAAACGTGTGAACAATCCTAACATAATGAATAACCCCACAATAGCTTCTACTATGGTGAAGGAAATCATTGCAAATTCTAACTTTTCAGGATTGGAAACCAAATATTCAATCAAAGGTTTTATTCCCAATGCATTAGGCAAAAAATGATTAAACTTCTCGCCTACATAACCGGCTACTTCCGAAGAAAGTTTATCCTCTAAAACTACACGTCGCCAAAAGGCAGAGAAATACGTCCAACCAATAACCAAACGTAACGACAAAGCGAACAATCCCGACCAAGACGAAAATTGTTCTTGAAATGTATTATTTTTCATTTAAACTCTTTTTAATATTAAAACTTTATTACAAAAAACGGTCGTGTTATAAAAAGTATGATGCAGTTCTGATTGTCAGGCTGAGCGTAGTCGAAGCCTCATAATTACAGAGCTTCAACTTCACCTCATCATTGCAGGGCTTCGACTACGCTCAGCCTGACAAAAACACTTCTTTTTTTAAGGTATCATACTTTTACATCATCTCATAAAAGTTAGCTTAAATGAATTCTTAAACACCTAAAAAGAATGTACTTAGGAGGAGCATTTATAGAATTTTGATAAAAATACTCCTTTTTTATTTTCGTTTCAGAAGTATATATTTCAGCAGAAGAAAACAAATTATCCTCCTGATTGTCAAATATATTTAAAATGTATTCTGTTTGAGTATTTTGCTTCTCAACTACAGAGTTTTGGCATTGAAACGAAAAAACAGTTGTTCTATTTTTGTGAAATGGCTTAAAAAACGAAACTTCAACACTATCAAAAAGAAATCCTTTCGCTGAACAAGGTGTAAGCGAAAACAAAATCAATATTCCCCATAAGAGGAATTTTGCTTTTTTGATATGTAAGAACAACTCTTTCACGAAGTTTGAATGTGTTATTGGGCAAATGTACATTTTTTTTTTAGTAAAATTCCTCATTTTTTGTAACATTTTCCATCTTTATGCGTCTTTAAGGTAGAAACCAAAAGCACAACTGCTATGAAACATATATTTTCTTTTTTATTTTTACTATGGGCAATAAATCTTTCTGCCCAAGAAGTCACCCTTTCGGGAGAAGTGAAAAATCAACAACAAAAACCTGCTGAATTTCTGAATGTCATCTTGAAAAAAGACGACAAAGTTGTACAGGGAACACTTACCGATGCTTCGGGAAAATTTTCTGTAAAAATCCTAAAAGGCAACTACACGCTCATTTTGGAGCAATTCGGAACGGAACTTTTAAGTAAAAATGTATCAATTTCCGAAAATACCGATTTGGGCGTTATAAAAATTGATGAAGCTATTCAGATGGAAGGCACAACTGTTGAAGGTCGGAAAAAACTCGTGGAGCAAAAAGTGGACAGACTCGTCTTCAATGTGGAAAACTCCGTGCAGGCAAGTGGCGGAGATGCCCTCGAAGCGTTAAAATCCACGCCGGGAGTACAAGTTCACAACGAAGACATTTCCATCGTTGGGAAAAATGGCGTACGCGTAATGGTCAATGATAAAATAATGCAACTTTCAGGGGAAGAACTGACTAACTTCCTTAAATCCATAGCGTCCGACAATATCCAAAAGATTGAAGTTATCACCACACCGCCTTCCAAATACGATGCCGAAGGCAACGCGGGGCTCATCAATATCGTACTGAAAAAAGCCAAAGAAGATAATTGGAGCACCACACTTCGGACTTCTTACCAACAAGGAATCGAAGGGAAATCACGCAGTGGCGTAAACTTTTCCTACCGAAAAAATAAGCTGTCCGCTTTGGCTGATTTGGGATATACGGACGGCAAAGGACACTACGAGAATGATATTCACTTTTGGTACCCGCAAGAATACTGGGTAAATCGGTTGGAAACCAAAGATAAAGCAAAAACTTGGTCGCCCCTTCTGAATTTAAACTATGACATAACTAACAAAAGTGCTTTCGGTGTTCAATTTATAGGAACTTTTTTCGAAAATACAAGCGACCATTTTACTGCAAATCGTGCGTATCTGTACAACAACCCAAAACTGATAAAAGAATACATCACGCATCAAATCACACCTCAAAAAATACAAAATTTGTCTGTAAATGTGAATTTCTTGCAGAAAATCGGAGAGAAAGGAGCTAAACTTACCATCGATACCGATTATTTCCATTATAAAAGAGACAGAAACGGAGATTTGAATACAATTTTCCATAATTATTTACTGAATACGCAACCAAAATTACTTGGGAATGCTCTTTCTATGCAGCAAATCGATAATTATTCTTTTAAAACCGATGTAGAAATACCTGTTTCGTGGGGAAATCTTTCTTTCGGAGCAAAACTCTCACGAACACAGACCGATAATATCTCTCAATCCGACTTTCGTGATGAAAATCAAATACGAACTCTCACTCACAACGACCATTTTATTTATACGGAAGACACCCAAGCTCTGTACGCCGATTGGGCAAAATCTTTCGGAAAGAAATGGAGCGTAAAAGCAGGCGTTCGAGGCGAAAATACACAGACCAAAGGGGTTTCCGTTTTAGCAAACAATGAAACGCATCAACGCAATTTCTTTAAATTCTTCCCAACACTGTACGTGCAATACAAAATCAATGAGAATCACAGTATTTCGGCAAGCGTGAACCGCCGTATTTTTCGTCCGCAGTTTTTTTCACTTAATCCGGGAAGGCAATATATAAATCCGAAATCGTATGTAGTAGGAAATCCGTTCTTACTACCTTCATACTCACTTGGGGCAACGCTTAACTATTCTTTCAAAAACTGGTTAACGCTTCGGTTATCATACTCTGATACAGAAGATAGTCGAACTCAAATTACGTATCACAATCCTGCTTTGGAAGAAACTCAAATCCAATGGGAAAACTTTGCCAATAGCAATCAATGGAGTGCATCAATGAATATTAACAAAAATTTGTTTTGGTGGTGGGAAGTTTCTGCATCAATGGTAGTAACTTATGAAGATGCAAGACCTTATGTTGCTGTATTCCCCGATAAAATGACAAGTTGGAGAGGCTATCAAAATTTGCATAATACTTTTATGCTGAATGAAAACAAGACTTTACAAGCGAGCGTATCGTACGAATATCAATTTCCGTGGGACGACAATACAAGGAAGCTTTCGGAGTCTTCAAGTTTGGATTTTGGCATTAAGTATTTGACCTTTGATAAGAAATTAACCCTTGCCCTCAACATAAATGATATTTTAAAAACCGATATAATGACTTTTACTGCTCATATTGAAAAACAAGGCATTACAGAAAGCTATCGTCAATACTACGACACGCGTTACCTACGTCTTTCTCTTACCTATAAATTCGGAAACAGCAAAATTTCGGTACAAAAAAGAGAGGGAGGAAATGCAGAAGAACGTAATAGAAGTTAATACCATTCATTTACTCAATTTTCCATATCTTACAGATTTCTAATTCCTTAGTATATCTAATCCAAGATAGTTTGTTGTACTAATTCCCCCTTTGAAGGGGGGAAGGGGGGATGTAAATCTTAAGAAAACATCCTCCGTCCTTCGGACACCTCCTTCAAAGGAGGATTCTAAAATCCGACAATTTAAAGTGAGTTAGCTACAAACAGGCGAAAACAGAAAACAAACGATTTGAGGCTTCAACCAAATAGGCGAAAGTAGAAAACAAGTGTTTTGACGCTTCAACCAAACAGGCGAAAACAGAAAACAAGCGTTTTGACACTTCAACCAAATAGGCGAAAGTATAAAACAAGTGTTTTGACACTTCAACCAAGTAGGCGAAAGCAGAAAACAAGTGTTTTGACGCTTCAACCAAGTAGGCGAAAGTAGAAAACAAGTGTTTTGACACTTCAATCAATTAGGTAAAGATAAAAAACGAATGGTTTGAGGCTTTGAGCAAATCACTAAAGATAGAAAACGAGTGTTTTATCATATCGGGATGTTCCCGAAAGAAGAAAACAAGCGGTTTGAGGATTCGGGGTGTTCCCGAAAGGAGAAAACAAGCATCTTGAAGATTCGGGGTTTCCAATATTTACAAAAAAAAGACCGATTATATAAAATCAGTCTTTTCTATTTATCATTTTTACGTGTTATAAAGGTCGTATCACATAACTGTACGAATAATCCTTAAACGGAAGCCGATATTTGTGTAACGGAAGGGCGTGCCAACTATCGATTCCGCCTACTCCCATTTGCTTATGGTCGATACGCAAGTGATTGGATTTGTCTTCCTCCAAAAGTTCGGAATGTTCCTGTCCTTTTTGGGAAGAAGGGTACAATTGTTCCCATCGGTAAGGCAATGCCGAGACGTTCAGCAATTCACCTTGATAATCAATACGGAAGCCTTTCCCTTTTTTGTTAGTTACACTCGCCCAACGCACATCGGTTTTATTTCCGGACTCTTGCGGACGCACATACGGATGATATTGTTCCTTTACAGAGCCTTTATACAAGCCCACCGACGCACTGTACTTACGGTCGGCATAACTTTCCCAAGGACCACGCCCGTACCACGTGAAATTTTCAAACGATTTAGGCAACTCCAAATCATTCCCGATACGTAACAAAAGCGGATGTTTGCCTTTTTCTGCCTTAAACTGATTTTCTACGCGTATTTCTCCGCCGGAATTTATCGTATAGATTTGCACCAGAGAAGCATCTCCGTTTAAAAGTGTGTATTTTGCCGTGATTTGGTAACTATTGTCGATATTTTTCAGAGGAATTAACGAAACTAATTTCAATTTCGGATTCTTCAAATAGTCAGCACTTTGGTTAAGTCCCGCTCCAAAATCATTATCGTTCAACGGACGGAATAATGAAAACTCCGGACCTTTCTCTATCAGTTGTGTTTTGTTAACCGAATAATCAAAGAAGCGTCCCGTTGTTTTGTCGAACGAAATTGAAAACGTTTTATTCTTCAAAGTAAAACTATTTGCCGATTCTGTCAATTCAATCGCCGAAGACTGTGAAACGAATTTGCTTTCAATAGGCTCTGTCAGTGAAAATTCTTCTTCTGCAAGAAAAGTTCCTGCTTTCATACGTCCTTCCTCATTGATAATGTGTGCTTGTACTAATAATCGGTATTCATTTTTGTAATCTGTCTTCATTTTGAAATGGATAGGCACATTAACCGATTGTCGTGGAGGAACGCTGAATGTTCCGAGGTTTAAAGTCTCTACGGAAGTTCCGTTTTTGAGTAATTGAGCGGTAAAAACATAATTTGACAAGTCTCTGAAGAAATATTTATTGAAGATGTTGAGTTCGTTTTTGGCTTCGTTTAGTGTAAATTTCACTTCCTGATGTACTTTACGAACCTCATAAGCGTGCGGATTCCAAGTTCTGTCCGCTCGGATAACCCCATTGATTAAGAAATTATTGTCGCTGGGTGTGTTCTTATCTCCCCAATCACCTCCATAACCAAAAATACGTTTCCCATTCACGGTTTTGTAAATTCCTTGGTCAACCCAATCCCAAATGTAACCTCCTTGCAATGATGGATAACGTTCATCTTCAATCAGTTCCCAATATTCCTTGAAATTTCCCATACTGTTACCCATTGCGTGAGCGTATTCACTCATTATATACGGACGCTGCGGATTGCCGGTGGCGTATTTTACCATATAATCTGGGTCAGGATACTGCGGAACTATCATATCCGTATTCCATTCGGTTGTAGAGCGTTCGTATTGCACAGGACGGGTAGTGTCAAAACCTTTGAGCCATAAGTATGCCTTATAGAAATTCCAGCCGTTTCCTGCCTCATTACCTAAGCTCCAAGCAATTACAGAAGGATGATTCTTATCACGTTGTACCATTCGCTCAATACGAATGCGATGAGCATACTCCCAAGCCGGGTCGTTCCCCAAAGTTCTTTCAGGGTCATAGTACATTCCGTGTGATTCAATATTGGCTTCATCAATAACATAAAAGCCGTATTTGTCGCACAACTCGTAAAAATATGGGTCATTCGGATAATGCGATAACCTTACAGCATTCATATTCAGTTCCTTCATTATGCGGATATCATTTTCCATTTGCTCTTTGGTCATCACGTGATGTGTTTCGGGATGTGATTCGTGACGATTAACTCCCTTAAAATGAACTGCTTTACCATTTACCAAAAATTGAGCATTTTTGATTTCCAAAGTTCGAAAACCTACATTTTGATGAACTACTTCCAAAAGTTCTCCGTTTGAAGCTATAACTTCTGTTGAAAGTTTATACAGATTAGGAATCTCTGCCGACCAAGGTTTTACATTCGGAATTTTCCCTTCAAATCGCATTACAGTTTTCCCGTTAAGGCGTCTTAATCCAATTGCTTTCTGCGTTTGGTTATATACAACATTTCCTTCGGAATCGATTAAAGTCATCTTGATTTTAGTATCTCCTTTGTCTTGAGGCGTTTGATTAAAAACTTCGAGTGTTACTTCAAGTGTTCCGTCTGTGTAGTTATTAGTCAATCCCGATTTCACAAAAATATCATACAAATGTACCTTTGGACGAGCATACAGATACACATTGCGTTGAATACCACTTATACGCCAATAATCCTGTGCTTCAAGATAACTCCCGTCGTTCCAACGACGCACCTCAATGGCAATCGTATTTTTCCCTTTTTGAACAAAATTTGTGAGATTAAACTCCGATTCCAACTTACTATCCTTCCCTAACCCTACATATTTTCCGTTTACATACAAACGAAAAGCCGATTTTACAGCTCCCAAATGCAGAAATATTTCCTGATTTTCCCAATTGGCTGGCAAATCAAACGTACGACGGTAAATACCTACCGGTTGGGTTTTATCTCTGGGAATAATAGGAGGATTTGGATTTTTCACCGCAAACTCAAACGGATGATTAACATAAATAGGCGTTCCGTAACCATTGAACTCCCAATTGGCGGGTACTTTAAAATTATCCCATTTAGAATCATCAAAATTTATAGCTTCAAAATTTTCAGGAATATTACGAACATCCTCATTAAAGAAAAATTTCCAAGTACCATTCAAATCCATAAAACGATTTGATTTTTCTTTTTGACCTACTTGATTATTTTCAAATGCAAAATAAGTTGAACGCATTGGTAAGCGATTATCTTCCTGTACAGAAGGATTTTCAAAAATAAGATCTGGACTAATCTCTTGAGCTTTTCCTATAAAAAAAGTAAAAAAACAAAGTCCGTAAAAAAAGTATTTCTTCATAAACGGTTGGTTTAATTATTAAATATATAAATTATCTCCACAAAGATACAAAAAATATCATACATCAGATTCTCATTTTTCTAATTTAATTCTTTCACCGTTTTCATAAATTCCCCGAGTT
>NZ_BLBC01000006.1 GCF_009684755.1 Capnocytophaga felis | reverse complement strand
TTACTTTCGCAGTTTAGTTTTATTTTTCCTACAAAAAAATGTATTTTATTCATTTTTAAAAAAATTATTAAGAAAAAATATTGTCTTTTTAATAATTTTAAGTACCTTAGTCGCAGTAAAATACCTTTTTGTAAATTTAAACCGTATTATTATGAAAATCACTTTATCAAAACTTAATACTAAAGAGTTGGCTACATTAACCGAAACGACAATTTCTATTTCCAAAAGCGGGAAGTACACATTTATAGAAAGTAATGAGCTTTTGAAACAAGTGGAAGAAATTTTTAAAGTGTACAGGCTTGTCTATACGAAATCAACTTTCAGCGGAAAAGGCAAATCAGTAGCCGAAGCGGACAGACATCGCGACAAACTTTACAACGGCTTACGCGATTACATAAAAGGATATGCAGGTTTGGAACCCCTCCCCTACAATGCCAAAGCCAAAACCATTTACGCCGTATTTAAAAAATACGGAACCGGACTTTCAAAATTAAAATATGTTGAACAAACCGCTCAGCTACGAAAATTCCTTGAAGAAATGAATCTGTCGGAAAACCTGTTATTATTGGAAGATTTGGGCGTAAAGACTGTTTTGGAACTGTTAAAACAAGCTCAAGATGATTTTGATGTTGTTTACGCCGAACAAATAGCCAGTAATTCCGAACTTCGTAATATTCCTTCGGCATCGAAAGTACGAACCGAATTGGAAGAGTATTTACGTGCGTATTTTACTTTCATAAAAGTAATGCAGAAAAGCCCCGAGTGGAAACCTCTCTACAACGAAATCAATGAATTGGTAAAGTCGGTAAAGCCCAATACTTCCGAAAAGAAGAATAATAAACCCGAAGAGCCTCAAAGCTAATCGTTTCTGAAGCTACCAAAAAGAACGGGATTATGAAAAATTCGGCAACTTAAAGCAAATAAAAACGGATGACTTGTAATCATCCGTTTCTTACATTAATATTCAAAAACTCCGTATTCACTGTTGATTGTCAGTTTTTTAGCCTCAGATTTCTCAACCCGACCTATAATTTTTGCTGCCACGCCAAAACTTTCTGAAATGGAAATAATGTCATTTGCAATTTCCTGAGGCACATAAAGTTCCATACGATGTCCGCAATTGAAAACCTGATACATTTCCTTCCAATCAGTTGCGGATTCTTGTTGAATTAACCTGAAAAGAGGAGGAATTTCAAACAAATTATCTTTTATAATATGCAAATTATCAACAAAATGCAATATTTTTGTTTGAGCTCCGCCACTACAATGCACCATTCCGTGAATTTGTGTCGTGTTATATTTCTCAAGAATTTTTTTGATTATCGGAGCATAAGTTCGTGTTGGCGAGAGTACCAATTTTCCGGCATCCAACGGACTGTTTTCCACCAAATCGGTTAGTTTTTTTGTTCCGGAATAGACCAATTCTTCAGGTACGGAAGCATCAAAACTTTCCGGATATTTCTCAGCCAAACACTTAGCAAAAACATCGTGCCGTGCCGAAGTTAATCCGTTACTTCCCATTCCTCCATTGTACGCTTTCTCGTATTTTGCCTGACCAAAAGAAGCCAACCCTACAATTACATCTCCTTCTTTTATATTTGAATTATCAATAACTTGGCTTCTTTTCATTCGTGCCACTACGGTAGAATCAACAATCACAGTACGAACCAAATCACCCACATCGGCAGTTTCTCCTCCTGTTGAATGGATATTGACGCCAAATTCTTTCAATTCGGAAATAAGCTCCTCCGTTCCGTTGATAATTGCTGAGATTACCTCAGCAGGAATTACATTTTTGTTTCGCCCAATGGTTGAAGAAAGCATAATATCATCAACCGCTCCTACACAAAGCAAATCATCAATGTTCATAATCAACGCATCTTGTGCAATACCTTTCCAAACAGACAAATCACCTGTTTCCTTCCAATACATATATGCCAAAGAAGATTTTGTTCCTGCTCCATCGGCGTGCATAACCAAACAATATTGCTCATCATTTGTTAAATAATCCGGAACTATCTTGCAGAAAGCTTTTGGAAAAAGCCCTTTATCAATATTTTTTATTGCATTATGCACATCTCCTTTTGATGCCGAAACACCACGTTGTGCGTATCGTTTACTTACTTCCATTAAATGATTCTTTTTAAGTATTTTTAATAATGTACTTGGAGGCAAATTTACGATTTTTTTTTATAAATCCTACTTCTGCATAACTCAATAAAATTTTATTGAACTCAGAAAAAAAATTCACTTTAAATTTGGTAGATATGTTAAATTTTCCGTAGGTTTGCACGGTGAAAATTTAAGCTATGATTCAGAGAATACAAAGCGTTTATATGTTAATTGTGGCAGTTGTTAGTGGAGTTTTTCCTCTGATATTTTCGTTATACACACAAGCCGGCACAGTTGTATTCGCGTACAGAAATGACATTGCAAGTGGTATTTTATTTGCAATATCAGCAGTTTTAGCAATTTATGGCATTTTCAAATTCAAGACAAGACAGACTCAGTTTGTTCTCAACAGGCTGAATATTCTTATAAATCTTACTTTACTAGGAATATTTGTATATCGAGTGCTAACTTCATCCGGAGAAAGTTTAATTTCTGAGAAGGGTGTTGGGATTTTCTTACCCGTTCTTTCTATCGTTTTTTTATTTTTAGCCAATCAGGCTATCCGACGGGACGAAAACCTTGTAAAATCAGCAGATAGATTACGATAGACCTATAATCTTAGTAGTGTTAGTGCGTTAAAAAAATCCTAAGCAAAGCTTAGGATTTTTTTATTACTTATTTTCTTTATTCCTTATTTCAAATATCCTTTTTGTTTTTCTCTTGCAAGAATTTTCTTCATCTCTTTTACTTTTTCAGGATATTGGTCAGCAACATTATGGCTTTCGGATTTATCTTTCTGAATATGATACAGTTGCTCTTGTTTTGAATTTCCAAGATACGTACGTGTCAACTCTTGGTAAGCTCTGCGGTCGCTTGGTTCTATGTATTTCCACACTGCATTATTCACAGACAATGCCCCTGCCGATGTAATAATGTAATCTCTTCCTTTAAAGTCTTTTCCCAATAAGGTTTCCAATTGATTTTGACTATCTTTCGCTGCTCCTTCGGGAATGTTTCCATTCAAAAGAGCCGTCAATGTCGCAAACAAATCCACCTGAGAAAATAAGGCGTCAGATGTGCCCGCTTTCACTTTCTGTGGCAAACTTACTATGAACGGAACACGCGTTCCTGCTTCAAAATTGCTATACTTCCCTCCTCTGTGATGAAATTCTCCCCAAGGATTATGATTCCCTAAAAGTTCTTCGGCTTGGTCTTGATAACCATCATCAATTACAGGACCATTATCGCTACTCACAATGACGAGTGTATTTTCCAACAATCCATTCTTTTTGAGAGTTTCAACGATCTGCCCAACTGTCCAGTCAAACTGCAAAATGGCATCTCCCCGATATCCCATTCCACTTTTTCCGGCGAAACGGGTGTGCGGATACCTCGGCACGTGAATGTCATTAGTTCCTACGTACAAAAAGAAAGGTTTATTAGCGTTTTTTTCGATAAAGTTTACTGCTTTTTGAGCTATGGAATCGGCTATGTTTTCATCTTCCCAAAGTGCCTTTCCTCCCCCTTTCATATATCCTATTCGTGAAATCCCATTCACAATAGCCTGATTATGACCGTGATTTATTGAAGGTTTAAGTTTGGTTAACAAATCGGGATGTGTTTCTCCCAACGGTTCTCCTTCAAAAGGCTGTTGGTAACTGACTTCAATAGGTGCGGTAGCATCATAATTGGAAACTCTTTGATTTTCAACCCACACACACGGAACTCGGTCACCAGTAGCTGCCATCAAATAGGAATAATCAAAACCTATATCTGACGGACCAGGCGTGATGAATCCGTTCCAATTTTGAGAACCTCGTTCATTTCCCAAGCCCAAATGCCATTTTCCGATAGCTCCCGTTGTATAACCTGCTGACTTAAACACATCTGCAATAGTAACTTGCTCAGGACGAATGACCATTCCTGCATCACCATCAGCGATTCCCGTGTCTTTTCTTCTCCAATTATATTCGCCTGTAAATAACGAATAACGTGAAGGCGTGCAAGTAGCTGCTGTTGTGTGGGCGTTTGTGAACAAAATCCCGCTATTAGCCAATTTATCTACCTGAGGTGTTTGAATTGTGGTAGCTCCGTAACAACTCAAATCACCGTAACCAAGGTCATCCGCAATGATTAAAACCACATTAGGGGGTTTTATTTTCTCTTCCTTAGTTTTTATTCCGCAAGAGACGATAAACAATACCAATAAAGTAACCATTTTTATTTTCATCGGAAAAACTTTTTATTCAATAATTTCAAATCTCCACAAAATTATGAAATAATTTTCCAAGGTAAATTCATTTTTCAAAAAATATTTGAAAACAATAACACATAAAAACTAATATTTCCAACTTTATTCCCAAATCATTTCATAAATTTGCCTTTTTGAATGTTTCAAAGTATGAAAATCTTGATTATTGAAGACGAACCCGCTTTATTGGAAACAATACAGCAATTTTTAAAAAACGAAAAATACATCGTTGAAACAGCAACTGATTACATCTCAGGAATTGACAAAATCGGGGCATATGATTACGACTGTATTTTGCTGGATATTATGTTGCCTAAAGGAAGTGGAATTGAAATTCTGAAAGAAATTAAACGCCTGAATAAAAAAGATGCCGTTATTATCATCTCGGCAAAAGATTCGGTTGAAGATAAGGTTCTGGGGTTGGATTTAGGAGCAGATGATTATTTAGCTAAACCATTCAACCTATTAGAGTTACATTCAAGAGTAAAATCAGCCATACGACGAAAAAACCAAAATGGAGAGAATTTCATTTCGTTTAAAAATGTAAAAATTTTTCCTGAAGACCGAAAAGTTTTGGTAAATCAGCAAGAAATGACCTTAAACCGCAAAGAATTCGATTTGCTTTATTACTTTATGATTCGTCCCGAAAAAACCTTACAAAAAACATCTCTGGCTGAATCTGTTTGGGGAGACAGCATTGACCAAGCCGACAGTTTGGATTTCATTTATTCACAAATAAAAAATCTGCGAAAAAAACTTAAAGAACATAATGCAGAAATTGATTTTCAAGCAGTTTACGGAATTGGGTACAAATTAGTATGAGTATTTCGTTAAAAAGTTACACGCTAAAATACCTTGCCTCAGCACTTTTTATCATCATTGCTGTTTGGGCAACGCTTTTTTATACCTTTTTGATAGAAGAAGTTTATGACAATATTGATGACGGATTAAAAAACCTAAAAATCCAAATTATCCGAGAAGCATATCTTAACGATAAAATAATGGATATCAATGAATTTGACTTCAATCAATTTCGTATTATTCCCATCGAGCTGCAAGACTACAAAGAAGGTAATTATTTCAGAACGGAATCCTTTTATATGGAATACGAGGACGAACCCGAGCCGTATCGTGTTTTGGAAACTTATTTCAGAGATAAGGAAGGACAACCAAAACGACTTGAAATACGCACTTCCATAGTGGAGGAAGACGAATTTGGTCAAAATCTTTTCATAGCTCTTATCGTTCTGTATGTAGTAATGGTTACGAGCATCATTACGATTAACAATATCATTCTGAGAAAAACTTGGAAACCTTTCTATCAAATACTCGAAAGATTAGGAAATTACGAATTAGGAAAAGGAAACAATACCACAAAGAGCGAATCGACCAATGTTAGGGAATTTAAACTCTTGAACAGCCAAATCCAAAAAATGATTCATCGAAATGAGCTGATGTTCAAGCAACAAAAACAATTTATAGAAAATGCTTCACACGAATTACAAACACCTTTGGCAATTGCCATCAACAAAATAGAAATCCTTTTGGAAGACGATACTTTGAGTGAAGAAAAACTCATAGAACTCAGCAACACACGTGAAACATTGCTCAAATTAGTGAAAATCAATAAGTCTCTTCTGATGCTTTCCCGCATTGAAAACAATCAGTTCAGCCCTCGGGAAGAGATAAATCTCAACGCAATAACAAAAAATATCGTTAATGATTTTTCGGATATGATTGATTTCAAGGAGATTTCGTTAGAATTAAATGATAATAAAATCTTCAAACCGATAATGAATCCTGATCTGGCTTACATTTTGGTTTCAAATCTTTTGCGTAACGCTATCAAATACAACAAAAATGGTGGTGCCATTCGCATTGATTTTTCCGAGAATGGTTTTAGTATCAGCAATACTTCCTCCACTTCGGAATCTCTTGACAAATCTCTCATTTTCAATAGATTTTACAAATCCGATCAAGATAGCACATCAACAGGATTAGGGCTTTCAATCGTGAAAACCATCGTTGATAACACTCCGAATCTCAAAATAGATTATCAATTTGAAGACAATATGCATATTTTTATAGTGAAAAAATTATAAGATTTTAATCTCCTTCCCATTTCTTTCCTAAATTAGCCCATAATTTTGCACCATCAAATTAAAATTTATATCACATATGAAAAAATTAACTACAATGTTATTTCTGCTTATCGGAATGACAATCAATGCACAAGAATACGTCATAACACAAAATGAGTTGCCTCAAAACGCACAAAATTTCATCAAAAAGCATTTTTCAAAATACACTTTGGATTATGTGGTGCTTGACAAAGAGTATTTCTCGTCAGATGATTACACAGTGAGATTTGCCGAAGGATTAAAAATCGAATTCAACGGAAGAGGCGAATGGACAGAAGTGGACGGAAATTACACCCAAATCCCTACCGAATTCATATCAAAAAACATTCTGTCATACGTCAAAACAAAATTCTCGAATACCAAAATTGTAAAAATAGAAAAAGGTTCGTTCGGAAGTCAAGAAGTAAAGCTTTCCAACGGCTTGGAGCTTGAATTTGATTCCAAAGGAAATTTCAGACGAGTTGACGGATAAAAAAAAATAGCCCCCATAAATGGGGACTATTTTTTTAACAATTATCATCTTTTTCTTAAAAGTTCAACTGCGTGATTACGTGCCGATTCGCTACTACTTTTACCTCCAAGCATTTCCGATATTTCCACAATACGCTCATTATCAGAAAGAACCTTCAACATAGTTGTAGTCTTGCCATTAATATCTTCTTTAAAAACCTTGAAATGATAATCCCCTTTGGCTGCAATCTGAGGAAGGTGAGTAATGGCAAAGACTTGGCGGTTTGCACTCATTGATTTCATAATGTCGCCCATCTTTTGAGAAATTTCCCCCGAAACTCCCGTATCAATCTCATCAAACATAATGGTAGGGAGTGCTGTGTGTTCCGCCATAATGGCTTTTACCGAAAGCATTATTCGCGAGAGTTCTCCTCCTGAGGCAACCTTTTTCAATTGTCCGAAATTTCCTCCTTTATTGGCTGAAAACAAAAACGAAAGCTCATCAATTCCGTTATTAAAAAAAGTCTCGGTTGAGGTAACCTCAACAGAAAAACGTGCATTGGGCATTCCTAATTCGTGTATGAATTCGGTAAGTTGCTTTACCAATTTGGGAATTACCTCTTCACGTGTTTTATGGATTTCGAGTGCCTTTTGGTAGGTATTCTCCCTCTCTTTCTCCACTGTCTGTGTTTGCTGTGCGATATTTTCTTCAATGTTTTCGGTTTGTGAAACCGACTTCTCTAAATCCTCTTGAATTTCAATAAGTTGCTCAACTGTCAAGACTTTATGTTTCTTTTGCAAGCTGTAAATCAAATCTAACTGACGGGAAACCTCCTCCATTTTTTCAGGATTGCTTTCTATGTTTTCGTCAATATCGAATACTTCATTTTGCAAGTCTTCCAATTCAAGAAAAGCCGATTCGATGCGTTCAAATATGTCTCTGTACTGTTGTTTGTAGTCGGTTAGGCTTGAAAAAGTGCGTTTCAACTCTCGAAGTTGATTAACTATTCCTATATTCTCATCACTGAGCAAATGTAAGCTCTCCGAAATGCGTTCTTTTATCTCCTCTATATTTGAGGCTTCTTCGTATGTTTCTTCCAGTTGTTCTTGAATGCCTTTTTGCAAAGGAGCCGATTTCAATTCCTTTAATAAATGCAGATTATAATCATATTCTTTATTTGCATTCTTTTGGAAATCAATTAACTCTTGCAGTTTTTTTTGAGATTTCTTCAATGCCAACCATAAGGATTTATATTCTTCCTTTAAATCCTTGTTGCCTGCCATTGTATCGATAATTTCAAACTGAAAGCCTAAATCTCCTAATGAAATGGTTTGATGTTGTGAGTGAATATCCACCAACACTTGTCCTAATTTAGTAAGAATATCCAAAGTTACGGGCGAATCATTAATGAAAGCACGTGATTTTCCCGTTGGGAGTATTTCCCTACGGATAATTGTATTTGCATCGTAATCAATTCCCAATTCATCAAAAAGCGATTCAAATTCATATTTATGCAAATCAAATTCCACTTCAATGATGCATTTTTCCTCTGCATTTCGTAAAACTGACATATCTGCCCGCTTTCCAAGAACTAACGAAAGGGCATCTAATAAAATAGATTTTCCGGCTCCAGTTTCTCCCGTGATAATAATAAAACCTTCCGGAAAATCAATCTGCAAATCGTCGATTAATGCAAAATTTTTGATTGAAAGTACTTTAAGCATAAATATTTATAATTTTTTTCTTCGTTATTTTATTTGATTCCATTTAGTAGCTTGCCAAGGAGCTATTTTACTAAGAGCTTCTTTCAATGCAGATGTATTAAAAATGCTTCCACCTGAAAAAACAGATACTATTTCATCTGTTTTTGCGTTAAAAAATAAATTCATCGCATAGGAATTCAGCCTAAGGCTTGGGATTTGTTCAAGCAACAAGATTGCTTTTTGAATTTCTTCTTTGCCTTGTTTCTCATTGGCAGTCATCGTATCCAAACCCAATCGGTGATATTGATAGAATGCTTGGTGATATTTCTGATAATTTTCAGAAAGTAATTCGGTGGCAAGTAACCAACGATTGTTATTTCCGTCATCTGTCCAACCTGAAAAACCACTACTCTGAGCTGAAATTACAACATTCTGAGCTTTTGTAAAATAATGATTTCCTCCCATTTCAGAAAAAGTATCGGCATCAAAACCTAAAATCAAGTAAACATAATAAGCCACAACAGAAGTTAAATTTGACTGAAACGAATTTTCATTAAAAGAAAGAGGTTCATATTCCTGATAATTAAACATAACTTCTTTATCTTGTAAGTTTACAACAGACGTTTGATACGAAGTATTAAAAACAGGACGTGAGGATTGTACCAAAAGGCTTGCCTCAAACCGATTTCCTTCATATTTATTAATCACAAATGTAAAACTACATTGAATACGTTCATTTTCTCGTACTTTTTGGCTTGTCCACTGTGTTTTATTTATAAATTCTTGTAATGATTTTTCAAGAGTTTTAAAAACAGACTTATTGGTAACATTCACTTTTTGTGTATTTACCGTAACAATACAATTTAATTCTTGCGAATGTAAATTACAACCAAGAATTAAAGCCAAAACAAATAAAATTTTTTTCATAATTTCATTCAGATTTTAACGCAAATATAATTTATTTTTACGGAATAGAAAAAGATTTAAAAAAATTTCTATCTTTACGCTCCAAAAACAATCCTATGAACACAAATAAGCAAACCTTACTAAAAAAATGGAATGAAACCTCCGGTGATAATATGATGAAATTCTGGGAAATGGATTTCGTAGAGTTGGGAGAGAATTACATCATACTAAAAATGCCCGTTACCGAAAAAGTTACTCAAATTGACGGTATTTTACACGGCGGGGCAACGCTTGCTTTGGCAGAATCTGCCGGAAGTATCGGTGCTTGGATTCTTTACCGAAAGGAAGGCGAAAGCATACGAGGCATCGAGCTGAGCGGAAACCACGTAAGAGCTGCAAAAGTGGGTGATATTATCTTTGCCAAAGCAACCTGCATCAATGCAGGGAATACTTTACAGCTTTGGGAGATAAAAATTACCAATCAAGATGATAAACTGATTTCATTCTGTAAGTTTACAACCATAAAAGTAAAACAATAACACAAAAAACACAAAGAAAACTTTTCTTTCATCACTGACAAACATCTTGGTATGAATATTTTTAAGAAAATCAATGAAATATATCATTCTGAAATGCCTTTTGTTGCTTTCAGAAAGCCAGACTCAAACATTATCGAAGTATTCGAACAGTTCGATGATACGGTTTATTGCTTTGACGACACATTTTCTGTTAGTGGCTTTGTGTTAGCTCCTTTTGAAAAGGATAAAAACCTTTCCGTCATCATAAAAGCAGACAAAAAATATCAGGAAGATTTAAAAAACAATCATATCGGATTTCCTGCCAAGAAAGAAATTCCTATTTGCAACATTGAAAAAGAAAAACATATCCAATTGATAGAAAAAGCCATTGAGCAAATGCAAAAAGGAGTTTTTGAAAAAGTAGTTCTCTCTCGAAAAATAACTCTTAATCACAAAGCAAATCCTGTGGAAGTCTTTGAAAAAATGACAAATCATTATCCTTCGGCTTTTTGTTATTTGTTTTCACACCCAAAAATAGGTATCTGGATTGCAGCAACGCCCGAGAAGCTTTTAAACGTGCATAAAAATTATATTTATACGATGGCTCTTGCAGGAACACAGCCTTACAAAGAACAAGGAGACCACATTTGGAAAGAAAAAGAGAAAGATGAACAGCAAATCGTAACTGATGTAATCCTTAGCAAGATTGCCACACACGTAGATAATCTTGATGTTTCGACGGTAAAGACCGTTCGGGCAGGAAATGTAGTGCATCTTTGCACGGACATTACAGCAAAACTCAAAAGCAATGAGAATCCGTTTACAATCGTCAATGAATTACACCCCACCCCTGCCGTTTGCGGCTTTCCCAATAAAGAAGCAAAGCAATTCATTATAGAAAATGAGCATTACAACCGTTCCTATTATTCGGGATATTGCGGCGTTGTTAATGGCAATGAAAAATCAATCGATTTCTATGTGAATTTACGATGTATGCAGCTTGAAAACAATCAAATTTTCATATATGTAGGCGGAGGCATCTTAAAAGAATCCAATTCACAAGCGGAATGGGAAGAAACACAGAATAAAGCACAAACAATGTTTGCAATCCTTTAAATAATCCTTTTGTTTTTCCCTTTTGGAAACATCTACAAAAAGCAAAGTTATCTTGAAAATTTACTTTTATAGATAACAATGAATCAATTTCTTCAATCCTAAACACTTATCATTATAGCTTAGTCTTTTGTAAAGAAGTTAATTAGTTTGTAACTGCTAATTGATACATTCAACAAGATTAAAAATAAGCTCCACATAAACTACACAAAAGAAATCATCATCAAATTGAAGCTATTCAATATAAAAATAGACAAAATTCAAGTAGAAAGACACAAAATCCAAGTAGAAAAATACAAAATCCAAGTAGAAAAATACAAAATCCAAGTGGAAAGATACAAAATCTAAGTGGGGAAAATGAAATTCTATTAGGGAAGAAACAAATCCCTTTAGGGAAGAAACAAATCCCTTTAGAGAAGAAGCAAATCCCTTTAGAGAAGAAGCAAATCCCTT
The DNA here is from genome assembly GCF_009684755.1 of Capnocytophaga felis. GTDB lineage: Bacteria > Bacteroidota > Bacteroidia > Flavobacteriales > Flavobacteriaceae > Capnocytophaga > Capnocytophaga felis. The sequence continues at coordinate 154,380 of NZ_BLBC01000006.1, read as the reverse complement.
TAGGGAAGAGAAAAAATACAAGTAAAAAGATACAAAATACAAGTAGAATAAAATATATTCCAAATAAAAAACTTTGTTATAAATGTATCTTTAAACATTTTATAACAAAGTTTTTATATGATAGCTATTTACTTTCTCTGAAGAAATCTATTTACTCCAATTTACATCTTCTTTATTGGAAAGATTTATCTTAATATCTTCCTCCGTAAGAGGTTTTTCAAAAGAATTATCTTTGATAGTTACATTTTTAACGTGTTCAAAGAAAAATTTATGGTTGTTCCAATGAAAAGGATTAAAATCTTTGTTTTTGACAACTTTATTATTCTTGAAAATAAGATTATCCACTGATTTGGCATACAGAATAGGTTCGTCGAACATCTCGAAAACATTGTTCTCAATCACGATTCCCGAATGGAAATACTGTTTTTGGTCTTTCAAATTAGGGATTTCGGGATAAATGGAAATGACTGCGTTTGTAAACTGATAGTTTGCCGTTAAAGCATTGATGAATTTATTATTTTTGATGATGACTTCCTTGCAAGCCCCCGTTTCATACCATCCGTTACAGTCTCCACAAAGCAAAATAGCCGTTCCGTGCGTATGGTCAAACAGATTATCTTCACAAACTACCTTTCTGGGAGTGCTGAACAGAACTCCGCGAGCACGATTATTACGGACAACATTGTTTTTGAAGATGACTTCAGGTGTCCACGTAAGGTTTTCAATACCGAAAGGATTGCTTTCGTTAATTTCCTGAGGAATATCCTCCGTAAACACTATCTCGAAGACCTTAGCACCAAATTCCGAAGGTTTATCCACAGCTTTAATGCTTTTTATCTTATAGATTTTGTTATCAACCAAGTCCATCGTATTTGAGGAAATGAATTGAACCTCATCGCCTACCTCTCCCCACAAAAATCCCCAAGCCTGCGGATGCATATAACTTGCCTTTACTGTGTTTCCACTTGTCCGCTCAATGATTTTTAGATACGTTCCGTGTACGTTAATTGCATCATCTGCCATTCCTTCATACAAACCATTCTCGGAACGTATAATTCCTTTGCAGGCAGAAAAATGGGTAGCATCGGCTTGTGTGGTGAAGTATCGGGAATCATTTTCTTTTAAGCAGACAGAAAACTTATCAAGCGTTATATCTTCCGAAAGCTGTGCCAATAATCCCATTCCCCAAGCGTAATGTACTTTTACGTTTTCGATACGTGTATTTTTGCAATAGTCAAGTACTATTCCGGGTGCGGGACGATGATATGTTCGTAGGGCAAATCTCTCACCTACTTCGGTAAACGGATTTTGTTGCCAGCCTTCTATTTTTAACACATCAGGACGAAGCTCACTTACTTTTCGAGGTGTAAAATTAACATCTCCACGCTGATAGGTAAGTTTTCTATCTTTACTGAAAGCCATTGCAACTATCGGATTGATTTTGTAATCTTCCCCGAAGAGTATTAATTTATCGTTTTCTATTCGGTAATTTTGTTTGGGGTGTATTTCTGCTATGGTGATGTTGTTTTCTTTATCTACTTCCAGAATTTCCAGCTGCCTGAGGTGCGGATTCTCAAAGTCTATTGAAAAATTCTTCAAGACGATGTTTTGGCAATTCTTTACTACAAAAGGAATCATTGTTCCGTGAAAGATTAGCTCGCTTCCGTTACCATCAATGGTTACATTTTGAAGATTTTCCAAGTAGAACGCCACTTTTTTGGGATTATCTTGATCGTGATTGGAGATATAAAGCTCTTTTTCATAGCTTCCTTCGGGATAGAAGTGATAGATTCCCTTCTCCATAACAATCTGCCCAGCCTTCTCCCGATTGTTTTTAATTTTTTCTATTTCATTTTTTACAACGGAAGCATAGTTTTTTATTCCTTCCTTCATTTGTATGGTTTGGGATTTGTTAGTTGTGCAACCTACCAGCATTGCCACAACAAAGCACAGAAGATAAAAATAATTTCTCATTGGTTTGCGTTTTTATGAATACTTCGCAAAGATAAAGATTTATAAGGAGAAAACACAAAAAAGCAATGCAAGACTTTCGCCCTGCATTGCCTCTGAACATAAATTTTAATACAAAATGAAACAAATTTTCGTGATCACGGCAGGATTCGAACCTGCGACCGTCTGCTTAGAAGGCAGATGCTCTATCCAGCTGAGCTACGTGACCCCTTTAACCAAAAAAATATATTCCTAAATGCAACATTGAAACATTTATGAAATATATTTTGTTTTTTTGAGTCGGGGCGGCAGGATTCGAACCTGCGACCTCCTGGTCCCAAACCAGGCGCGATGACCGGACTACGCTACGCCCCGAGAATTTTTATTTTGATGCGGAGAGACTGGGACTCGAACCCAGGCATCGGTTACCCGATGACAGATTAGCAATCTGCTCCGTTACCACTCCGGCACCTCTCCTTTATTTGTTGTGAACGTCTTTGTTTCTGTTTTGCGAGTGCAAATATAGAATGTTATTTTTTCTTGTGCAAATAAATTTGAAGTTTTTTTAGTGTTTTTTTTACATTTTTTTTCATCATATTTATTTTCAATACCTTACAATAAATAAAATTCACACGCTTTTTTTAAAATTTTTTATTACTCGAAAAATCATACGTTTTTTACAAAATAATGACTCTCCAAATAAGATTTTTTAATATTCTTAAAAAAAGAAAAAGTACAAAGTTCTTTTATTTTCAACTTTGTACTTTTTAATTTCTATTTAATTTTTTAGTTATTTGGCGAACAAACGAACATCAACACGCCTGTTTTTTGCTCTACACTCAGGAGTATCATTTTCCGGACAAACGGGATGTCTTTCTCCGTAACCCTCTGCACTTAATTGAGATTCATTTGCCCCCAAAGCTACCAATTTTGACTTTACAGACTCGGCACGTCTTCTTGATAACTCAATATTTTTTTGAGCATCTCCCGAATTGTCAGTATATCCACCAATTCGAAGCCCTGCTTTAGGAAAAGCTTTCAAAATTGTAACTATGTTTACCAATTGTGCCTCAGAATCAGATGTTAATTCATCACTTCCTGATTTAAAATAAGTTCTATCAAGAGTAATCCAATTCTGTTTTGCATCTCTTTCTATGTCAAAATTTTCATCTAACAACAAATTCACAATCTTTCTTTCAGAAGAATTCAAACCTACTTGAAGCCCGTTATTATCCGGCAAGCTAAGTGCAGAAACTTCTCCTACATCATATTTATAATTTCCGTAAGCGTCTAACAACTCCTTGTCCGAATTATCTTCCATATTTTCTGTTTGAACAGACTGCATACTTTCATCTTTCACTTCAACTTTAGCTGATTCTGAATCATTTGCATCTGATGTATGTCCGCCTAAAATCGGAGCAATAACCAAACCTACCAAACAAGTCAATTTAATTAAAATATTCATTGAAGGTCCTGATGTATCTTTGAAAGGATCTCCGACAGTATCACCAGTTACAGCTGATTTATGAGCGTCAGACCCTTTGTAAGTCATTTGTCCGTTGATTTCAACTCCGGCTTCAAAAGATTTTTTAGCATTATCCCAAGCTCCACCTGCGTTGTTTTGGAAAATAGCCCAAAGAACCCCTGACACGGCAACGCCCGCCATATATGCACCCAAAGCCTCTGCTCCCATCACAAAGCCTATTATTATAGGTGTAACAATAGTAATCGCACCGGGAAGCATCATCTCACGAAGTGCTGCTTTGGTTGAAATATCAACACATTTTCCATATTCAGGAGTGCCTTTACCTTCCATAATACCAGGGATTTCACGGAACTGACGACGAACTTCTTGAACCATATCCATCGCTGCCTTTCCTACCGATTGCATAGCCAAAGCAGAGAAAACAACAGGAATCATACCTCCGATGAAAAGAGCCGCTAAAACGTCAGCCTTGAAAATGTTAATTCCGTCAATACCTGTGAAAGTTACGTATGCCGCGAACAAAGCCAATGCTGTAAGTGCTGCTGATGCAATAGCAAATCCTTTACCAACCGCAGCTGTTGTATTCCCTACCGAATCTAAAATATCGGTGCGTTGACGCACTTCCTTTGGTAATTCGCTCATTTCGGCAATACCTCCCGCATTGTCTGCAATCGGTCCGAAAGCATCAATAGCTAACTGCATTGCCGTAGTAGCCATCATCGCCGAAGCAGCAATCGCAACTCCGTAGAAACCAGCTAATTCATAAGAACCCCAAATTGCCACAGCAAAAAGCAAAACAGAAGAGAACGTTGATTTCATCCCTGTTGCCAAACCTGCAATAATGTTAGTTGCGGCACCGGTTGATGAATTCTGAACGATATTCAAAACCGGTTTTTTACCCAAAGCTGTAAAATATTCTGTAAAAGCAGATATCAATAAACCAACAGCCAAACCAACCACAGTAGCAAAGAAAACGTTACTACTTGGAATGCTTTTCACTCCTTCACCAAAAAACTTCATCTGGATAGTTTCCGGTAACATCATATCAATTAAGAACCAGCAAGAAATCAATGTCAAAGCCAAAGCCACATAGTTACCCATATTTAATGACTGTTGTACTTGCTTTTCTTTAGCCTCGTTATTTTTGATGCTTACAAAAAATGTTCCCACGATAGAAGCAATAACCCCCACTCCGGCAATTACAAGCGGAAGTAAAATAGGTCCTAATCCGTCAAAATTATCCGAATAAGCAACGCCCGTTGCTTCTGTGATATCTTTGATGATATAATTTCCTAACACCATCGAAGCCAACACAGTAGCCACGTACGACCCAAAAAGGTCAGCTCCCATACCTGCTACGTCTCCCACGTTATCTCCCACATTATCAGCGATAGTTGCCGGATTTCGAGGGTCGTCTTCAGGGATTCCGGCTTCTACTTTTCCTACCAAATCCGCACCAACGTCAGCTGCCTTTGTATAAATACCCCCACCAACACGAGCAAAAAGTGCAATGGATTCAGCACCAAGTGAAAATCCTGCCAAAGCCTCCAAAACGATAGTCATTTCGTCATAAAAACTTTTGCTCCCTTGTAAGAAAACATTAACAAAAATAATGAAAAACAAACTTAGCCCAAGTACAGCCAAGCCTGCAACTCCCAACCCCATTACGGTTCCTCCACCGAAAGAAACTTTCAAAGCTTTCGGAAGGCTGGTACGAGCTGCTTCTGTAGTGCGAACATTTGATTTAGTGGCAATTCGCATACCGATGTTTCCTGCCAAAGCCGAAAATAAAGCCCCAAAAACAAAAGCCACAACAATAAGCCAATGTGAGGTTTCAACCATTCGGGAAACTATAAAAAGAGCCACTGAGGCGATTACCACGAAAATAGCCAAAATACGATATTCTGCATTCAAAAAAGCCAAAGCTCCTTCCTGAATTTTTTCAGAAATACTCTGCATTTTTTCGTTGCCTGTGGTTTGCTTATTAATCCACAAAGCTTTGATAATCATAAAAATAAGTCCAAAAATTGCAAGGACTAATGGAAGATAGAGTACAAATTTTTCCATAAAATGTATTAACTTAAATTTATATTAGTGTAAAATAAGGCCGTAAAAGTAATACTATTAAAAATAGTATCAAAAAAAATCTTAAAATTTAACAATTGACAAATTTTTCCAACGGTATTTAATCAAAATAATAAAATTTGGATAACCTCTTAATTACTAAGGAATATTTAAATATTTATGTGTTTGAAGAGAAACTTTCCATTTAGGATTTTTCATCACAAAATCCACAATCTCAGGAATCACTTTTTCGCGTCTGCTCCACTCCGGTTGCAAATACAAAATACATTTATCCGACACTTTTGAAGCCATTTCTTCGGCAAAAATGAAATCGTGATTATTGTAAACAATTATCTTCAATTCATCAGCTTCTTTAAAAATTTCAGGAGTTGGTAATTTCATTTTTTTGGGCGATAAACAAATCCAATCCCAAACACCTGTAAGCGTATGAGAACCAGACGTTTCTATATGTGTTTTTACTCCGTTCTCTTTTAATTTTTGAGTTAAGGGAAACATATTCCACATTAGGGGCTCTCCTCCGGTAATTACAATTGTTTTAGAATACTTAATAGCCTCACTTACAATTACATCTATATGCGTAGGAGGATGTTTTTCAGCGTCCCAACTTTCTTTCACATCGCACCAATGGCAACCTACATCGCAACCTCCTACACGAATGAAATAAGCAGCTGACCCTTTATGGTATCCCTCCCCTTGAATCGTATAAAATGCCTCCATCAACGGAAGCATTTCTCCTTTTTCCACAGCTTTTTGTGTTTCTTTATCTAACATTGTCAATAATTATTGCGGTGCAAAAATACAATAATAATTTTATTCTGATAAATCTTCCATTTTCAGTACCCAAGTATCCGGAATATTGGCTATTGCTTTAAGTTCCTCTGCTTTTAAAGAAGCTTCTTTGTAGGTATCATACTTTTCAATGTAGATATAGTTGAGATTTCGTTCTTCATTATAAATTGTATGTGCTTCGTATCCTAATTTTTTAAGTTTTTCTACTTGCTTCAGCATATTATGCCGATTTATATACACTCCCACAACTACATAATATTTGAAATTAGAATTTTCTGAACCTATTTCTGAAAATTGATTTACATCTATTTCTTTGCGGATATTTTCTATTTGTAATGCCGTCAGGAATAGATAATATTGGTCTGCACTTCGTGTGAATGTCAATCCCAGTGAGTTTGTTCCGTTTGGGATAAGTAACTGATTTTCATTAGGAATATCGAAGCTAAAAATATCGAAACCTAATGTATTTTTACTTGCCGGATTTCTATTCATTACAAAAGTATCGTTTTCCGTTATTCCGCTATTGAAAAAATTTCTTGCAGAACGAGTTCCTGTTTCCAAATCCAAAGAAACTTCAGTTACCGGATTGTAAATCATAACTTTATCCCCCGATATACTAAAATCCCCTTCTAATACAGCTCCCATAACTTTGGCTTGAAAAGCATTTTCCTTTGGCGTTAAAAATCCTCTGAAATTAAATGTTTTAGGTTGGTTATTGATAGTTGAAAAACCATCATAAGTTATGATTTTTTTCTCACTGCTTTCCAAACTTTCATAAACCAATACCAAAGCCCAACCAGCTGCAACGCCTCCCGCAATATGACCATTTGCAGCCCTCACATTAGCCACCGTGTACTCTCCTTCAACCATTGAAGAATTTGTAAGTAATTGAGATACATCAGCATAGTAAACGTACGGAGCTACTCCTTCTAATGAAGAATCACCAATTCCATCAAAAATAAGTTCTCCTTTTACCAAAGAATATTCCTCATTTGATGGAGTTTTAATCATCACATTATCAGGATTTTCACGATTTGATTGTTTTGCTTTGTAATTTTTCCCTTTAAGCACACCTAAAGCATACGGATAGGTTGCCGTCCAATAAAGTCCAGCGTAAATCACTTTTGCATTTTCTTTACCTTCAAAAGAAAAATTTGCACTACTTGAAGAAAATGTATCCGGATTATCATCAATATCAATATATTGCATATCAAATTCATCGTTCATTTTCACCTTGTTAGAACGGTCATCAAAAGGAACATTTGCTTTATTTCGTCTGTCTTGTCTATTAACTATATTATTTCCTATTATTTTCATTTCTCCCTTCACGGAAGTTTCATACCGAATATTAAATTCTTGAGAAGACGTTTGGCTGTATGAATGGGCAGAAATCATCATCCACACCAAAGTTATAAGTAGTAAATATTTCATTTTCTGATTCTATTAGAGTTCGCAAAGATAAAAAATATTTTCTTCAAGAAACCAAAAACCAAACACGAAAACGAGAAATCATAAATTACATAAACAATTATAATAAAACCGAAAAAACAACAATCTTTAAATGTTTCAAAATGTGTAAAATCAATACTGAAATTATTTTTTTAAAGAATTATTCAATTTTATTTGTATTTTTGCTCGCTAATACCTTATTATGTATTGAAATTTTAAATATTAATTTTTCAAACACATAACTACTTATATCTTACAATATTATAAACAAATGCAATTTGAACTATTAAAAACAGACCCACATACGAAAGCCCGTGCCGGAAAAATCACAACAGACCACGGAGTAATTGAAACTCCGATATTTATGCCCGTTGGGACGGTTGCATCGGTTAAAGGTGTTCATCAGCGGGAACTCAAAGAAGATATCAATCCTGATATTATTTTAGGAAATACTTACCATTTATATCTCCGTCCCACCACGCATATTTTGGAACAAGCAGGAGGACTTCACAAATTTATGAATTGGGATAGGAATATCCTTACCGATAGTGGTGGTTATCAAGTATATTCGCTTTCTGACACGCGAAAAATTAAAGAAGAAGGTGTAAAATTTAAAAGCCATATCGACGGCTCATACCACTTCTTTTCACCTGAAAATGTGATGGAAACACAACGAAGCATCGGAGCGGATATCATAATGGCTTTTGACGAATGTACTCCATATCCGTGTGATTATCAATATGCTAAAAAATCAATGTTTATGACGCACCGGTGGCTCGACCGCTGTATCTCACATTTGGAAAAAGTTCCACCGAAATATGGCTACCAACAATCACTTTTTCCGATTGTACAAGGCTCGGTTTATAAAGATTTGCGTCAGCAATCGGCTGAATACATTGCTTCCAAAGGAGCCGACGGAAACGCCATCGGAGGACTTTCTGTAGGTGAACCCGCCGAAGATATGTACGAAATGACAGATTTGGTTTGCGATATCCTTCCAAAAGACAAACCACGCTATTTGATGGGCGTTGGAACTCCTATTAACATACTGGAAAACATTGCTTTAGGAGTAGATATGTTTGATTGTGTGATGCCTACACGAAATGCACGTAACGGAATGCTTTTTACCTCACAAGGAATTATCAATATTAAAAATAAAAAATGGGAAAATGATTTTTCACCCATTGACCCTGACGGACATACGTATGTAGATACTTATTACACAAAGGCTTACTTACGTCATTTATTCGCAGCTAATGAATTTTTAGGAAAGCAAATTGCCTCTATTCACAATTTAGGATTCTATTTGTGGTTGGTTCGTGAGGCTCGGCGACGTATTTTGGCTGGCGATTTTCCTATTTGGAAAGAAAATATGGTAAAACAAATGGGGCAACGACTGTAAATCAAAAAAATTAAAGTTCATAATAATGAGCAATTTGGCACAATTTTGTTGCGAAAAAGATAAAGACGGATTAAAAATCTACGGATACAAATGAAAATATTGGATTGGTACATACTCAAACGCTACTTAACAACATTTTTTTTTCTGATGCTTCTCTTTATACCGATTGGTATAATGGTAGATTTATCGGAAAAAGTGGATAAAATGCTCAACGAGAATAATAAGGCACCTTTGAATGAGATTTTAACCTACTATGCCGCATTTACAGTATATTTTGCCAATATCTTGTTCCCGATTTTTTTATTTTTATCCATCATTTGGTTTACCTCGAAGTTGGCTAATAACACCGAAATCATTGCCATTTTAAGCTCAGGTATTTCATTTACAAGGTTTTTACGTCCTTACTTTATCGGTGCTTCTGTCATTTCGATTATTGTGTTTTTTATGGGAATGTTTATTGTTCCTGAAGCCAGTAAAATTTATAATGAATTCTACAACAAATACTTACAAAGCAGATCTGTAACAAGTGTAACCGATTTGTACAATCAGTTTTCGGAAGATGATTATTTGTATGTCAGTTCTTTTAATTATGAAGAAAAGATGGGACATAATTTTTCTGTTGAACATTTTGAAGGAATCCATTTAAAGCAGAAAATAATGGCTCAATCCATCAAATGGATTGAAAATGACAGCATAAAAACCTATCGATTAACCGATTATGTAAAACGAACGATTGGTAAAAATGAAGATATTATCGAACGAAAAGAAACATTGGATACACTTTTCACCTTTGAGGTTGATGACTTAATGCCGGTGGAATATGCCGCCGAAAGTAAAAATATTTTTGAATTAAATAAATTCATCGAACGTGAGAAAATGAAAGGCTCTCCCAACATAAACCTCTATCTCTTAGTAAAATACCGTCGTTGGGGGTTGATGGTTACTGCATTTATTTTAACCATCATAGGCGTGGCTGTTTCTTCCGTAAAACGACGAGGAGGAATGGGAATAAATTTAGCTTTTGGGATTGTCATAGGGTTTGTTTTTGTATTTTTTGACCGTATTTTCGGAACTCTTGCTGAAACTTCAGGGTTATCTCCCCTAATGGCAGTAGCTATCCCGAATGTTATATTTTTAATTTTAGCTATATACTTGCTGAATTCTACCAAAAGATAAATCACATACAACAATAAGAATCAATTCATTAGGAAAAATAAATAGCACTATAAAAAAAATCAATCCGAAATTCACCCACGCCAAATTAATTTTCTTACCTTTGCATTACGAAATCAAAAAATATTAACATTATGAGTTATAATGCATTGGGACTTGAAAAGTCAAAAGTAGAAAATGTAGCAAGTGAATTGAACGTTCTTTTGGCAAACTTTCAAACTTACTATCAAAATTTGAGAGGCGTACATTGGAACATCAAAGGAAAACGTTTCTTTGAGCTTCACGTAAAATTTGAAGAACTTTACAACGCTGCTCAACTTCACGTTGATGAAATAGCAGAGCGTATTTTAACATTAGGGTTTACTCCTTTCCACACATTCGAAGAATATGTAAAAAATTCAAAAGTACCTGTTGGGCATAATGTTTTTAATGATGATGAAACTGTTCGCTTAATTATGGATAGCATTTCTGAACTTCTTAAATTAGAACGTAACTTGCTCAATACAGCCGATGAAGCTAACGACGAAGGAACTATCGCTTTGGTTGGTGAGCTAATAGCAGACCAAGAGAAAAACATCTGGATGTTAAAAGCATATCTGAATGAAACTATATAAGTATTAAAAACTGCTTTATAATCAAAAAAACGATTTATAGAGCAGTTTTTAAAACTTTTTAAAATTATAATTTCTTTAACTTTTTATTTTAACAAATAAAACATAAAAACACTATAAATCAACAAATTAAAACAACAAACCATCAAATTGCATATTCAGGAAAGTTATAAATGTGAAAAAATTTAACATTTTACATTTTTCTTTTCACATTTTTTTATTACTTTTGCCCCGAATATATAATATGCTATATGATAAAGCAAGCTATTTGTAAGCCGGTTCCCGTTGATCAAGAAGTTGTTTGGGACAAAACAAAGACCATTGTTTCTACTACTGACAAATTTGGGACGATTATTGATGTCAATCAAACATTTTTAGATGTTTGTGGATATTCAATTGAAGAAGTACTAGGACAGCCGCATAATATCATTCGGCATCCTGACTCTCCTAAGATTCTTTTTAAGATTCTTTGGGAGAATATTCTAGCAGGAAGAAATTTTCACGTAATTCTTAAAAACATTTCAAAATCAGGAAAATACTACTGGGTTATCACTGATTTTGAAGTAAATAGAAATACTGAAGGAGAGATTATCTCTTTTTCTGCAAGAAGGAGGGCTGTGGCAGAAAATGTTATTAATGAACACATTGTGCCACTTTATGAAACGCTTCTAAAACTGGAAAAGATTGGTGGAACAGACTTAAGTAATCGTTACTTCAAAGGATTTCTGGATAAGCAAGGAAAATCGTATGTTGAATATATAATGGATATCGTAGGCGAAGATACAACCGCAAATATTACGCAAATTGTTGCTAATTACGAAAAACCTGACGATGAAATTATGCCTCTTAAAGAAATCTCTGATGATATTTTTAACGAAGAAAAAAGTGAAGATACAAGACGTAGAAATTTTTTCACTCGGTTATTTTCAATAAATTAGTAAATCATACTTTTTCATAATCAAAAACGAGAATATTGCTGACTTTATTTAAGTCGGCAATATTTTTTATATCGGTTTGTCTCTTCTGAATTCATTGTCAATTTTCAATTATTTTCCTATTTTTGCCTCTTCAAAAAATTGATTATGGAACAATATTTATCACTACTCAACGATGCTCAAAAAGCTCCTGTACTTCAAAAAGATGGCCCTTTAATGGTTATTGCAGGTGCAGGTTCTGGAAAAACGAGGGTACTAACCTATCGCATAGCCAACTTGATGCATTTGGGAGTTGATGCTTTCAATATTTTAGCTCTTACATTTACCAACAAAGCTGCCAACGAGATGAAAAAACGAATCGCAGAGATTGTAGGAAATAGTGAGGCTAAAAACTTGTGGATGGGAACATTCCACTCGGTGTTTGCAAAAATTTTACGTATTGAAGCTGATAAATTAGGTTATCCGCAAAATTTTACCATTTACGACACACAAGATTCCCAGCGTTTGATAAGTGCCATCATTCGCGAAATGGAACTCGATAAGGATATTTACAAATACAAACAAATTCAATCTCGTATTTCGTCCTTTAAAAATAGTTTGATAACTGTTCGGGCATATTTTAACAATCCTGAATTAATGGAAGCCGATGCAATGGCAAAACGCCCACGAATGGGAGAAATCTATCAAAATTACGTAGAACGTTGCTTTAAAGCCGGAGCAATGGATTTTGACGATTTACTACTGAAAACCAATGAATTGCTAAATATGTATCCTGAAGTCTTAGCTAAATATCAAAATCGTTTTAGGTACATTTTAGTAGATGAGTATCAGGATACGAATCATTCTCAATATTTGATTGTAAAGGCTTTGGCTGACCGTTTCCAAAATATTTGTGTGGTAGGCGATGACGCACAAAGTATTTATGCCTTTCGAGGAGCAAATATCAATAACATTCTGAATTTTCAGCGAGATTATCAAAATGTTCAAGTATATCGATTAGAACAGAATTATCGTTCTACCAAAAATATCGTAGAAGCTGCAAATTCTGTCATCGAACACAATAAAACTCGCTTAGAAAAAGTAGTTTGGACAGCCAATGAACTGGGAGAGCCTGTAAAAATACACCGCAGTGCAACTGATTCGGACGAAGGGCGATTCGTAGCAAGTTCCATTTTTGAAAATAAAATGTTACACCAGATGCAGAATGGACAATTTGCCGTACTTTACCGAACCAATTCTCAATCTCGTGCTATTGAAGATGCTTTGCGAAAACGAGATATTCCTTACAGAATTTACGGTGGCTTATCGTTCTATCAGCGTAAAGAAATCAAAGATATGTTGGCTTACTTACGCCTGATTATCAATCCAAACGATGAAGAAGCTCTTATCCGAATTATCAACTTTCCGGCAAGAGGAATTGGGAGTTCAACCATTGAAAAACTGACTCTGACTGCAAATCATTATAAGAAATCCATCTTTGATGTAATGTACAACATTAATCGAATTGAAGGGTTAAACATCGGTGCTGGCATCAAACAGCGATTAACGGAATTTGTAGTGATGATTCGTAACTTTCAGGAATTCAGCAAACAAGCCAACGCTTTCGACATAGCTGAACAAGTAGCCCGAAAAACCGGACTATTACAAGAATTTAAAAAAGATGGAACTCCTGAAGGCATTGCTAAAATGGAAAATATCGAGGAAATGCTCAACGGAATCAAGGATTTTGTGGAAGGACAGCAAGACGTTGCCGATAGCACTGCCAGCCTTTCTGAATACCTTGAAGATGTTTCCTTGGCTACCGATATGGATAAAGAAATTGAAGACGATGACCGTGTAGCTCTAATGACAATTCATCTTGCCAAAGGGCTGGAATTCCCTTATGTTTACATTGTTGGGATGGAAGAAGATTTATTTCCGTCCGGAATGAGTATGCATTCACGTTCGGAATTAGAGGAAGAACGACGGCTTTTTTATGTTGCTTTAACAAGAGCCGAAAAACAAGCCTACCTAACGTATGCTGAAAATCGTTACCGATGGGGCAAAATAGTTGATAGTGAGCCAAGTCGTTTCATTGATGAAATCGATTCAAAATACGTACAATATTTAACTCCTCCTGTTAGCAACCCAAACTATCGTTACAAACCATTGATTAACAGAGACATTTTTGGAGAAGTAGATAAAAGCAAATTACGTTTACAAAAGCCAATAAGTTCAACACCTCCAACAGCCAATGCACCAACAGGAGAAGCCCTGCAAAGACTGCGAAAATTGAAACCAATCAATGGAACTTCATCAGCAACAAACCCAAATACGAACTCGCACTTAGAAATAGGAATGTTGGTAGAACACGAACGTTTTGGACGTGGAAAAATATTATCATTGGAAGGAGCTGGCAATGACAGGAAAGCCGAAATCAATTTTGAAGTAGGCGGAATCAAAAAGATTTTATTGAAGTTTGCTAAACTTACTGTAGTTTAGACTTTTATCTATAATTTCAATAAAGCACCCAAAGTGTTTATTTTCAATTTGTTTACAATTTTCAAAAAAGCAATTGCTGTTAAAAAAGCGTCTCCTGCCGCATTATGTCGGTCGTGAGTTGTTATATTCAGTTCCTGACAAATTTCATCTAAACTGTAATTCTTATCATTTTTCAAAAGATAATTGATTACTTTCGTTTTTTTAAATAAATAATTAGTATCTAAATATTTGTTTTTCAGAGGAGATAATTCGTTTCGCTCTAATGCAGCGTTTATCATTTTTATGTCATATCCTACGTGATGTCCCACCAAAACGGCGTTTTTTATATACTCCAAAAATTGAGTAAGAGCTTCTTTTTCAGATAGTTTTGAATATTTATGATTTTTTATAATGCCGTGAATAGGAATGCTTTCCGGGTTTGATTTTTCTTGCTCTAAGAAAAATTCAATACTGTTTTTCAAATCAATACGACCATTTAAGACGCTAACAGCCCCTATGGATAATATTCTGTCAGTAGAAAATTTAAATCCTGTGGTTTCCGTATCAAAAACCACAAATCGAACTTCCTCCAAAGGAATTTCATTTTTTTTTGATTTACGTCGAAATATATTAAATAGAGACATAAAAAATTTTATATTTTTCTCAAAAAACTAAGCAATTTTTTAAAAGCTTTTCCTCGATGACTTATTTCATTTTTAGTAGTAAGTGGAAGTTGTGCAAAAGTTTGTGAAAAACCAATTGGCTGAAAAACAGGGTCGTAACCAAATCCATTTGTTCCTATTGGGGCAGTAGTAATTGTCCCTTTTACGATTCCTTCAAATATGTGCGTATCATCACCTAAACATAAGGCAATCACCGTTTTAAACTGAGCTTCCCTATTTGTTTTTTCTTCCATATTTTGCAGAAGTAATTGCATATTATCTGCATCGCTTTTGTGACCTCCTGCATACCTTGCCGAATAAACCCCAGGCTGACCATCTAATGCTTTCACTTCCAAACCTGTATCATCAGCAAAAACATCATAACCATATTTTTTCTTAATATAATTTGCCTTCAAAATCGCATTTCCTTCAATGGTTGATTCCGTTTCTTCAATATCTTCAAAACAATTGATATCATCTAAACTCAAAAGCTGAATATCCTCAGGCATAAGAGACTGTATCTCCCTCATTTTGTTTTTATTATGTGTAGCAAAAACAAGTTTACGCATCTTCATTATTTTTATTATTTGGACAAAAAAAAGAGGTATATTAGTTTGAACACATATACCTCTTCGTTCAACAAAATTATGAAAAATAAATTATTCTTCTTTATTCTCTTCCTCTGATTCCCCTGCTTGCGTTTGTTGTAAATTTTTCAACTCGCGTAACTTTACAGTCCAAGTTTCAAGATTTTCTTTTTGGCTATTGATATTTTTGATAACCTCACGGAACAACGGATTGTTCTCATCTACATTATTGAAAAACTGCAAGTTATTTTCCAATTGTAAAATTTCCAACTTAAGTTCATCAATTCGGCGACGAACAAAAAACATCTCCTGATTCAATGAGCTTTCATCATCTTCATTGGCTAATTTTTCTAACTTATTATTGTATTTAATAAGCTCAATTTCTTGCTTATCAAAATCCAGTTTTTTATAAAAAGCATCAATAACCTTATGGAATTTCGTATCAATTCCTCTTTTAGCGTGAGGTACTTTCCCTAACTCATTCCACTGACTTACAAAACCTTGTAAAATTTCAATTTCCTTTTCTTTATCTTGTGTAAGCTTGTGTTCTTTTATCTTATCAAGAAATTCTTTTTTCTTGTCAAGAGCTGCATATTCCTCATTTTGACTACTTTTTATGGCTTTGTGTAACTCGTCAAAATACTCATTACAAGCCTTTCGGAATTCTTTCCAAATTTTATCCGCGTTTTTCTTCGGAACGTTTCCTATCTCCTTCCACTCTTCCTGAATTTTTTTCATTACAGGAGTTACGGCATCCCAATCTCTACTGTTTTTATTAGCTTTGGCTATCTCCAATAATGCTAACTTTTTCTCAAGATTTTCTTGCTGTTCTCTTTTCAGGTTTTTGTAATAATTATTTTTCTTACGATTGAAAGAACGCACTGATTCCTTAAACTTATCCCAAATTTCGTTAGTAAGATGAGCCGGAACTTTTCCTATGTTTAAGAAAGCTTCACGCAACGCATCTACTTCCTTGATTCCTTTCTGCCAACCATTATGAGAAGTAATTTCCTTATCTGCAATTTCTTTAATTTTTGCAATAATTTCTGTTCTTTTTACTGCATTTTGCTCGTAAACTTTATCTAAATTATCAAAATAATATTGCCTTTTCTTATGAATATTCTTTGTAATTTCACTAAATCTTTGCCACACTTCCTCACGATACTCACGAGCCACAGGACCAATTTCTTCTTTCCAGACTTTATGTAAAAGCTGTAACTCTCGGAAAGCTTTCAAAGCATCTACGTCTTCTTTACAAAGAGCCTCAGCTTTTTCAATTATCTTTAATTTTTCTTCTAAATTTCTTTTGAAATCAATATCTCGCAAATCACGACTTAAATCAATAAAATCATAAAAATTTTCAACGTGATGATGATAGTTTCCCCATAAAACATCATAATCCTTGCGTGAAACAGGTCCTGCCTTACGCCAACGCTCCTGCAATTGCTGAAAACTCTTGAACGTAGTGTTAATATTTTCCTCTACGTTTATTAATTTTTTAATTTCCTCAATGATTTCCTGACGTTCTTTCAGGTTTTCTTTATGGATTTTTTCTAATTCTTTGTGATAATTATTTCGTTTTTCACGATATTCATTAAACAAGCCATAAAAAGTTCTGTGAATAGGGCTTTCGTATTTAAAATCGTACTCTTCTCCCCCATCGGCAATGTATTCTTCTTTTTTCTCTTCAAGAAGTTCTTCGTATTTTTTATCAAATTCCTGCCGAATTGCCTCAGCGTGTTTTTTGATTGCCTGTACCTTCTCGGTATGAAGCAGCCTCTTAAATTCTTTTGAAAGAGCCTCCAAAGACATTGCTTCATAATTTAGCATAGGAATCTCGTGCCGTTTTGCATTCTCAAAATCTTCAGCATCTTCAGCATTTTCTTGATGAATTTCATCCAAATACTCAGTAGTGTTACCGCTTTCTGCAGTCAAATTAACATTTCCTTCAAGATTTTCTTTCTTGTGAAAATCTCTCCCTTCTTCTGTTGGTTGCAGATTATCCTTCTTTAGTTCTGACATAAGTTTAATGATTTATGGTTATTTGTTTTTAACTTTCAAGTAAAACACGACCTAAAGGTACAACAAAATATTTAATCTCCTAATTTTTTTTATTTATTTATTTAACTTTTTTAATATTTTTTTAAGCATACAATCACAATTTTTTGATTAACAAACACTTAAATAAATAATTATCTTTTCAAAAAAAGAATTACTTTTTATGGAAAAATAATCCTCAGAGTTAAAAAATCTTCATATCAATTGAAGAATTTTATTCTTTGAAATCCGCACTAAAAATCATACTTTTGCAGGCTGAACTTTTAATCCATTTTCCAATGAAAAATTTATTTTTTACCTTGTTAATGCTTATTTCTATTAGCTCGTGGGGGCAGATGATTAACCCTAATCCTCAGTATTTTACCTTTGAAGGTGATTTTGTTGTTCCTACTCATTTTCAGTTAAAAACAAAGAACATTTTTTCAGAATCTCCCCTTTTGAAAGAAATTCTTTCGCAGAGAAAAGGCAAAAAACACCTAATGAATCTCTACATTGCGGACAAAAATTCGCGGTCGGCGAAAAAATTCGTTTCCAAAGTTCCTAACCGAAAGGAAGGTTACTACTTGCGAATCGAGAAAAACAACATTTACGTAATTGGCAATGACCTTCGAGGAACCTATTACGGACTTCGAACTCTGGAGCAATTGCTTTCAAAAACAGAACTTCCTCTGGGAGAGATTATTGACTACCCCAATTTGCCCAGCCGCGGCGTAGTGGAAGGGTTTTACGGAACGCCTTGGAGTCACGAAAAACGCTTGCGACAAATTGAGTTCTACGGAAAACACAAACTCAACACCTATATTTACGGACCAAAGGACGACCCTTACCACAGTTCCCCAAATTGGCGACAACCATATCCTGAAAAAGAAGCCGAACAACTCAAAGCATTGGTGCAAAAATCCAAAGAAAATTATGTGGATTTCGTTTGGGCAATTCACCCCGGAAAGGATATCCGTTGGAATGACGAAGACCGGCAAAATCTGTTAAAAAAATTCGAGAAAATGTACGTTCTGGGCGTTCGGGCGTTTGCCGTTTTCTTTGATGATATTTCGGGAGAAGGCACCAATCCGCAAAAACAAGCCGAGCTGCTTAACTTCCTTCACAATGAATTTGTAGCTCGTAAAAAAGATGTTAATCCGCTGATTATGTGTCCAACAGAGTACAACAAAGCTTGGTCAAATCCTGAAAAACGCTATTTGGAAACATTAGGAGAAACCCTGCATCCTTCCATCGAAATTATGTGGACGGGAAACACCGTAGTTGCCGACATCGACAAACCTACTATGCAATGGATTAACGCCAAAATCAAGCGAAAAGCCTACATTTGGTGGAATTTTCCCGTTTCGGATTATGTGCGAAACCACATACTTTTAGGTCCTGCTTACGGAAATACTTCTAATATTAAGAACGATATGTCAGGCTTCGTTTCCAATCCTATGGAACACCCAGAAGCCTCAAAAATAGCTATTTACGGAGTAGCCGATTATACTTGGAATTTAGAAAAATACAATTCAAATACCGCTTGGAAAAATGCCATTGCCGAAATGATGCCACAAAACCAAGAAGCATTGCTCACTTTTGCCAAACACAATTCGGATTTAGGAGCTAATGGGCATCGTTATCGAAGAGAGGAATCTGTTGAATTTAAGCCTATTGCAGCAAGTTTCTTAAAGAATTTGGAAACTTTAAACAATCCTGAAACGAAAACCGTTACCCAAGAATTTGAAAAAATGGTTTGGGCTTCCGAACAACTTTTAAAAACCTCTGAAAACAAATATCTTACAGAAGAACTACATCCTTGGCTATTGCAATTTGAGTTGGTCGGAAAAACGGGCGTTTCTGTAATGAAGATGTATAATTCATTGAAAAACAAAGATTATCAGCATTTTAAATCGGCTTATGCAAACGTGCAAGATTTACAAAAACAGATGTTTGAAATCGACCAAAATTACAATCAAAATCCGTATCAACCCGGAGTAAAAACCGCCTCTTTGGTTGTAGAACCTCTTTTAAATCAATTGCTTACATACACCATTTCAAAATTCAATGCTGAAACCGGTGAAAATTTGAAACTTTCGCTAAATTTCAATCCAAATACACTGATTACCAACATCAAACAATTAGAAAGTCAGCCGATTTGGCAAAAAGGAAAAACTTTGCGAATTTCTCCTGCTTTGGAATATATTTCATTGAAAAACAACAACTTTTTAGGTATCGAATTTGAAAAAGTAGTTCATTTAAAATCAATTGTAGTTGATTTTGGCGAAGAAGCACGCATCACCAAAGGAAAAATTCAAATTTCAACAGACGGAAAACGTTGGAAATCCGTAAACGGAAGCTTCAAAAAAACGCGTTGGCAAAGTTCGGAAGATTTAGGAAATGCCAAGTTTGTACGTTTCATAAGTCATTCAAGACAACCCTATGATATTCAATTGAAACAATTTGAAGTAACGCAAGAGTAATATTTTTAAAATCAATAAAATATAAAAAAACTATGAAAGTAGCTGTTGTTATGGGAAGCAAAAGCGACCTACCTGTAATGCAAGAAGCCATTACCATTTTAGAATCATTTGATATTGAAGTATTTGTAGATATTGTTTCGGCTCATCGCACCCCTGAAAAACTAATGGATTTCAGCTCCAATGCACACAAAAGAGGAATTTCGGTAATTATTGCCGGAGCGGGCGGAGCGGCACACTTGCCCGGAATGGTTGCTTCAATGTCGCCACTACCCGTTATTGGAGTGCCTGTAAAAAGCAGTAATTCCATTGACGGCTGGGATTCGGTTTTGTCGATTTTACAGATGCCGGGAGGCGTCCCTGTGGCTACCGTTGCCTTAAATGGCGGAAAAAATGCAGGGATTTTGGCAGCACAAATCATTGCGGCACAACAACCTAAAGTTTTAGAAAAAATTATTGCCTACAAAGAAAATTTAAAGCAAGCTGTGTTAAAATCGGCAGAGGAATTGAAGTAATTAAGCTTTTTCTAGAAAACTAAAAAAGGAAATTAAAACAATGATTTTAATTTCCTTTTTTTATTGGTTCCATAAATTTGGAATTATTTTTTATCAATATGCCTACTGATAACTAATTTCTGAATTTCAGTAGTTCCTTCTCCAATAGTGCAAAGTTTTGAATCACGGAAGAATTTTTCAACAGGAAAATCTTTCGTGTAGCCATAACCTCCGTGAATTTGAACGGCTTCTGTAGCTACTTTCACACAAACTTCCGAAGCGTACATTTTCGCCATTGCTCCTGCTTGCGTTACTTTTTCTTTATTATTTTTCAAATAGGCTGCTTTGTGCAATAACAATTCCGAAGCTTCTATTTCAGTGACCATATCCGCCAACTTAAATGCAATGGATTGAAAATCAATCAATCTTTTTTCAAATTGTGTACGTTCTTTAGCGTATTTAACCGATGCCTCGTAAGCTCCCTTAGCAATTCCGAGTGATAAAGCCCCGATAGAAATACGTCCGCCGTCCAATACTTTCATAGCCTGAATGAACCCTTCTCCTACTTCACCTAACAAATTTTCTGCAGGAATGCGACAATTCTGGAAAATTATTTCGGCTGTTTCGCTGGCTCGCATTCCTAATTTATTCTCTTTCTTTCCGCTACTGAATCCTTCTGTGCCACTCTCCACAACAAAAGCTGAAATTCCGTGTTTATCACCTTTTTTGCCTGTTCTGGCAATAACCACAGCTACATTTCCTGATTTTCCGTGAGTTATAAAATTTTTAGCTCCATTTAAAATCCAAAAATCTCCATCTTTTACAGCCGTAGTGCTCATTCCTCCTGCATCTGAACCCGTGTTGTGCTCTGTAAGTCCCCAAGCTCCAATCCACTCACCCGAAGCCAATTTAGGCAACCATCTATTTTTCTGATTTTCATTCCCAAACTCAAGTATATGATTAACACACAAAGAGTTATGAGCCGCAACGGATAAACCGATAGAAGGGTCAACCTTTGAAATTTCTTCAACAATGGCAATATAATCGTGATAATTCAAACCCGCACCTCCATAAATTTCAGGAACTAAAATTCCCATAAAGCCCATTTCTCCTGCTTTTTTAAATACCTCTAATGGAAATTCCTGACTTTCATCCCATTTCATAATGTTGGGGCGAATATATTTTTCAGAAAAATCTCTTGCCAATTCGGCTACCATCTTTTGTGTTTCAGAATAGCTAAAATTCATTTATAGTTCTACTTTAATTATAAAATATCTACGCAAAAAAGCGTGCAATTTTACGAAAAATATTTGAATTTACAAAAACCATTACAATCAGTCAATGTACAGATATATTTGAATTTTTCTTATTTTTTCTTGATTAAATTCGCTTATTCTTAAAAGTTCTTCAAAATTTTTAATATTCACCAATTCGGAACGAAGTGCAATAATCTTCTTGGCTTCATCAAATTTAATATACGGAATTTTAGCTAACTCATACATATTTAACTCATTAAGATTCTTTTTTTGAATGTTAGGCAACGTTTTTACTTCAAATTGCTGCGCAACTCTATTAAAAACCTCTTTTTCTAAGCCATATACCTCAGAGACTTGCATAATTTCAGAAAATCCTTGCAATTTTTCTCGATATCTTAAAATTCGGGTAGAAAGAACATCTCCAATGCCACGTACTTCCATAAAATCTTCCTTTGACGCCAGATTTACATCTTTCTTAACGATTGCTTTCGGTTTATTTTCCGATTTAACACTTTTATTTTCAATTGATTTTGGTTTATTTACCCAATCAGGAAATTTAAAATAAGGAGAAATTTTCAAAAGCAAACTATCCGAAATTTTTGTAACTTTCTGAAACTCTTTTGCTGAATTTACAAACTTGTTTTCTTTTCGAAAAGCCAGCAATCTGTCTATTTCTTCAGGTTTCATTCCCAACATAAACCCCTTATAATCCGTTATAAAATTCGGATTAAACGGATAAATCGTATCTCTTTTGGGCATTGAAGCTACTTTTCGCAACGAATCCAATTCTTTATTCAATTCAGCAAATTGTTGCTGATTATAAGAAATTTTACCCCCTGAAAAATCAACCGTGAAATAAACGATTTGCAAAACTACAATTATCAAAATCAACACGACAACACCGATACGCTGATTTCTGTTGAAAAAGAAAAGTCGATTCATAGCCAAAAGAATTAATTTTTCGACACAAATATATTTCTTTTTTTTAAAGAAAGCTAAAATCGTACAACTTAACCTCTGTTACAAAAAAACAATTTCCTTCATTTATTATCTTTACCCCGAATAGGTATGCACACTCATTTGTGCTGTTGGCAAATAATTCACACCGAACCAGCAAACTAACAACAATAGGAAAGCAACCACCACAATCAGGAAGTTATTGAACTGTTTCTTTTCCTTGTGTTTGTGCTTGTAATGGATATACACCAGATAGGCAAGCCAAGTGATGAAAGCCCACGTTTCTTTGGGGTCCCAAGTCCAGTAATGCCCCCAAGCTTCTTTTGCCCACAAAGCCCCGAAAAGCAGCCCAAAAGTCAGAAAAACATACCCCACTTTAATGAGTTGGTCGGTTACTAAAGCTGTTTTTTCTGTGTCTTTCTGTTTTTTACAGAGATACATCCCGTAAATAGCCGTAAGCGAAGCCATTCCTAACATCGCATAAGCAAAAATATACACAATCACGTGTGGCACAAACCAAACACTTTGTAGGGCAGGCATCAACGTCTTGTTCATCGTATCGGGACGAAAAAACGTTATGAGCATAAACACAATCCCCATCAAAGCCGAGTAGTGTAACATCCATTTTTGACGATACAACCAATAAATAACAAAGCCGATAAGCCCCATAAAAAAGGCGTACCAAATACGCGTCTCTGCCAAAGTACGAAGCGGCGGACGAGCAAGCTCCACCCACAATCGGGCTATGAACACGCCAATAAGCAGCGTTGCCAACAAGTGAAACACCAAACTTATCTGCTTGTTTATCTTACTTTTGGAATAAAGCATTATCCCCGAAACTATCCACAACAACAACGTTGCAATTGTAATATAATCAAAATACTTCCACATAGTTTACTTTCTGTTTGTCAATAAAAACGCAATACCTCCTGCCATCAAAATAAATATACCCGTATAAACCACAGGCAACCAAGGGTCTAAAACGAGTTCCACAACACTCAAATCTGACCAACGCCCCATACGCTCGTCATAGCTTACCTGATACACCTTCCATCCATCAACCTTCACAGGATGGTTCACTTCTATTTTTTCATTGCGGACTTGTTCTGTATTTTTTTGGTAAATCACCACTTCCGATTGGAACTTTCGTGCCTCAGCGGGTGCCATTACCAACGTGTGTTGGGCATCAAGCTCAATAGTGCGTGGCGGAAGCTGAAAATTCCCTGCCGAAATCCATTCTTGTTTCTTCACTCCCGTTTTCAAGTTTTCAACCGTAACGAAAGCTGCATTGGTAGCCCCCCACATTCCGTGACTTACGTACGTGCTATCCGACTCCGGCACAGCCTTTTCGTAATACGTATGCTGAGTGATTTTCCAATCCATAATCTTGCCCTCCGAGCCATCTTTCTCCAGCATAAAGCCCTCAGGTTTTGATTTCGGAAGCGAATTCCCTAAGGAATCAATCACAAATAGTTTGTTAGGATAAATATCAATGTCGAAAGATTTCAACTCCATTGCGATAGGAAGCTGAATAACATTTCCGTAATCATCGGTAGCACGCCATTCAATCTGGTCTTTACGCAAATCCATTTTCAGGCGTATCAAATCTCCCTGCCCCAATACTCCGGCAAACATCACCAGCCAAAGCCCAAAATGATTCAGCAGAAAAGTAATATTCTTAGCTTGATAAACCACCGAACGTTTGAGGATTGCCAGCCATAAGTTGGTCAAAGCCATCAAAAAAACGAGTGCGAAATACCACGTCTTGGTAATATCGTCCAAACCAAATTGCAATATGAGTGGCGAAGTTTGATGATGCCCCTTATCCACGCTGATACTCCCCAAACCAATGGTTAGCAATCCAAGCGTGATAACCGTAACGATAGCAAAAGGGGTGCTTGAATGCAAATTGATGAAATTTTTCTTCTTAAAAAGAAAGAAGATAGCCGTATTAAGCAGTACAAAAGCCAATCCCCCGACGATGTTTTGAGGAAAGCTAAACCAACTCTTTGGGATACTGCCCAAAAAATACTGCAAAATAAGCCCAAGCAACACCGACAATAGGGCAATTAACACCGAATAACGATATTGGTTACTTTTGTGAAATTCTTTATCCAAATTCATACGTTCTTATTACTAATAATTATACGCTTTTTATTCTTTACAGAGTACAGAAGTAACTTTCACTTATGAAATTACTCCTTTCTTAAACTATTCCTTCACTTCACTGGGTAATTTCACTCCCAACTTTTGGCAATTTTCCACATAGTTAAGGGAAGGGTCAAGCCCCAAGATAGTAAAAAGTTCTTCCTTGATGGTTTTATATTTCGGATTGCGTAAATCTTCTTTCCACATCCAATTATCTTGCCCAATCTCAATCCCTTTTAATGCATTGTTAATTTCAAAATTAGAATAAGCCGGTGAAAAACCAATAGCATTGTGTTCAAAATACTGATGATTGAGCAACTGTTTCAACGCTTCGGATGCTTGTTGTTTGAAGTGGTACATATCAGATTCTATTTCGATGAAACCCCACTGCAATAAGGATTTATCTTCTCCGTAATAGAATGACATCGGAAAATCATACTGCGAATCAGGAATCATCTCATTTGCAAAAATCTCATACTCACCATAGAAAAACGCATTATCCATCATTACCGAAGCAGGTAAAAGAGGCTGTTGCTTCAACACTTTCAAAGAAACTTCCTTCTTGGGTGAAGCATATACGAATAATTGCACCAGCACGGGCTTCCCCATCAACCGAAATAATGTATGGTCAAGCGGTAACACATTGTTTTTCCTGAGTTTATCAATATTCATCAAAATTCGTCCGAAGCCAAATTCAGTACGATTGAGCTTAAAACAAAAATAATCGCCTTTTCGGAATTTGACATTCTTGCGTTGCAATTGCTTAAATTTTTCGATTTCTTCAAAGTGATTTTCAGGAGAATTTTGTATAAACTCACGTATCAAGTCCGCAGGCTTTTGCCCCTTTTGCACGGGATATTCCCACAATCTGTTATAAAAAGAAGTCTGTGAAGTAATATTCCCCACAGTTAAATCTCCGTATTCTAATACAGACAAATACACGCCTATCGGATTTCGCTTCTCAAAAGTAGAAGCATTGAGCTTCTGTTCCTTACCTCTTGAAGTTTTAGGAAGAAGAACTTCACGATTTCGAGTTTGCTCGTTGTAGTGGGCTTCCTTGTACTCATTGGGGGTTGAAATAATATGTCTTTTGATAGTTTCCCCTTCATAATACAAAATACTATCAGGACGATGTATATCACCTTTCAGAATTACTTTATCCCACGAAATGTCAATAGGGTCAAGCCCAAAATAGCGACGCTCTTCATTATTTAGTTCATACATAGTTCTTAGCTTTAAAGTAAAGTCTTCTTTATGATGCTTTTTCTTTTCGACATACTGCTAATTCACTTTAACATGTCAATCCTTAAAATCTTCTTTTGAAATAGGAAAATCCTAAAAGTGGAATGTATAAAAAACAATGGAGAATGGTATATTAACTATCAAATTCTTCTATCTATTTCAAAAGAAAGTATTGTACAACCCAATTATTTTAAGTTAGTTATAATGCCTTGTTTACTCATTTCAGCACAAAGCATACTTTACCTGAGAATTAGCAATAACCCTCTAAAAAACATCAAATTAAATATTCAAAAAAAGAAGCTGTAATCTTATGTTATCTCTTATCCTCAAAGCCGAACTCTCGCCAACGCTCTTGCGGTTCTGCTATTTTAAGATATTTCTTCAAAAGTGCATATACCTCTTCAGTCTCTGTGATGTGCTTATCCACTTCGGCAGTTTTTTCTTTAAGTTGAGCTTTGAGTTTTTCTTGCTCTACATTGGCATCGACTGCCTTTTTATAAGCAGCTTCAAGTTTATCACGCATTTCGGCAGTAACACCTACCGGAAGATTATCCCCTCTTTCAATAAGAGATTTCACTAACAATTGTGCTGATGCAATAGTTTCAGCAAATGATTTTCTTGCCATAATTTTACTTTTTTTATTGTTAAACCATTAATTTAATAAGAAACATTCCATAAAATAGCTTGTGCAACTCTTGCACCATCTTTTGTAGCTTCTGCACGAGCTTGTGTAACGCTTGCACTATATCGTGTAACCTTTGCCCCATCTTGTGCAACTTCTGCACAACCTCGTGTAACACTTGCACAACATTGTGTTTTATATACATCATCTCGTGTAAGGACTACCAAACAAAAAGTAATAGATATATAATCTTCTATTTTTAATATTAAACTTATATTTTTTATTACAAAAAATAGCAATAAAATTGCACGAAATAATATTTATATCACTTTATATCGTATTTAATTCCATAAAGATAATGCAAAAATCTAAAACGAACAAAATAATTGATATATTTCTTTTGTTAATATCACAAATTTACTTTATACATTAACCCTGCATAAGGAAAATCATACTAATTTTACTGCAAAATGAACATTACATTAGTTTATAATTACAAAATTAATGATTTTTTTAATTGCAGAAGCAAAATCTCTTTTATTATAGTGGTTGCAATTGTTCTGAGGTTATGTTTATTGACATACAGAACAAATATTCATTCCTCATAAAGTTGTTCATCAACCACTTTTAAAAAGTTTCGAATTCACAAAAATTTACCCGATTGCAACTTCTTATTTATTATAAATATTTAAACACCGATAATATGAAAAACATCATCTTTTATTGCTAAAAACCGACCATTTTCAAGTCCTTTTAGTATGGAAAAATCCACTTTCCCAAGTTTTTCAAGCTGTTTGTTATACAAATGATAACGAAATAGTGTGTTTTTATGCTCATAAGGATTAAAAAAAACAATCGTCCCTTTGTCTAATACCATTGCGGAAGCCCCTGCCAAAGTTTCAGGTATTTTAATACGCTCTATTTTGAAGTTTTTCAAAAAAAGTTGGGCAAGTTCAAACTCCGTATAGGCAAAAAAGTACACCGCATTTGCTCCCGACTTGCAAAGAGCGTAACAATCGCAAATATAGTCTTCTCCAAAGCTGGAATTAACCCCAAAAAGCAATTCTCCTTCCATATTAAAAACCGCCAAACCTTCCGTACTGGGCGGATAGCCAAAAACACCTTCGTCAAAATAGCTGACAATGAGTTTTCCATCGCTAAAAGTAACATCTTGGACAGCATCGCCTATAAAAAAAGACTTTTTCAATACGCCCTCGGCGTTGAAAATGAACGCATTGGTACTTACTGCACGCATATCTACAAGCAAAAACGAACCATTATCAAGCATTTGCATCAATGGGAATTTCATTTTGATGTGTTCTTGCAAAGAAACAATCATTCCGTTGCTATTTACGCTATTTTTTCCATCAAAAGCGATGAAATTTCCGTACATATCCACATCAATAGCAGGAAAATCCTTTGCATTGACACCTAAATTTATCACCGAGTTGATTATACTCATTATATTTTGTTATTCTCTTCTTTTTTAAATTCTTATCGTTCAAAATTATAAAAAAAACCGTTGCAGTGTTTTGTATTTCAAAATAATCTGCAACGGTTTGTTAATTTTTTAGGAAGATTTTACTTTTGAGTAACCAAATTGCCCTTTTCTTTGGCTTCTTTTATCCATTTCGGAACGATGGTTTTCATAAATTGTTTTTTGTTCGCTTCTTCTTTCTCCATATCTAAACCGATAATTGCCTGAGCTTTGGCTTTCGTGCTGATATCCGGCATTTCAAATTTGGCAGCGATTCTCAATCTGTCGGTCAAGCTGTTCATATCCGATTCGGCTTGCATTGCGAAAAACATACCATCACCCAACACTTTCTGTGATTCAATCGGAGCGTGGAAAGCCGCACCGTGTGAAGCTGTGATGAAATCCCAACGCCATTGCGATTTACGGATAAGGTCTAAAATCGGCTTCATTTGCTCTTCGGTTGCTCCGTTATCCCACAAAAATTTAGCTTGGAAGTGTACTTTTGCCAATTGTTTTTCCAAACGATTTCTTAAAGTAAATACGTAATCCTGACGTTCGTACACGTTTTTGATTAACTCTTGTTCAGGTTGTCTGTGGCAAACTTGGCAGCTTGCGTTCACGTTTCTGAGCGGACTACTAATGTGGTGGTCTGTGTACTTCACACCTCCTTCAGTTCTGTAAGGCATATGACAATCCGAACACGAAACACCACGTTGTGCGTGAATTCCTAACTTAAAGATTTCATAATCGGGGTGTTGAGCTTTTAAGATAGGCGTACGGCTCACTTTATGCACGAAATCCGTCCAACCTACGTTGTCGTAAAATTTCTCGACATCTTCTACTTTTGTTCCTTCATCCCAAGGGAAAGTCAAATATTTAGTATCTCCTTTAAAATAATACTCCACGTGACATTGTGCACACACCAACGAACGCATTTCCTGATGAGTAGCTTTGGTAATATCTTTCCCTTGACGATTAAACGCTTCTACAAGAGCAGGTTGCGTGATGGTCAAATTCATTGTTTTAGGGTCGTGGCAGTTGGCACAACCAATCGGGTTTACTACTTCACTTCCCCACTCGTCCCAATGAGCTTTGTAATAATTTTCAATACCCACTTTATTCATAAGTCTGGGAACGTCAGGGCTTTTACAAGTCCAGCACGTTCCGGGTTGTGGCGAATGTGTGGAATCGGTTGGAGCCCCAGTACGCAACGTATGCGTAACATCCGCAACGGCGTGCATATGCCCACGTGGTGCGGTATAATCTTTTGAAAAAGCATATCCTGCCCATAAAATGACCATCTCGGGACGTTCTGCCAATAAATCATCATTATCACTACTCATATATTTGGCTCGGAAAGTAGTATCGGCAGTTTGTAACCACGATTGGTACTCACGTTGATAGTATTCTCCCCAAATTTCGTTTCGAGCTTCAAATTCTTTGATATCGGTATTTGCTCTCGAAATAATCTGTGCTTCGGCTTTTCTTCCCATAATGGAGTTGGCAAGCATTCCTAAAAGGAAGGTTACCACAGCCAAAATTCCTACGATTAACCAATTTTTCTTTTTCATCGCTAAGTGTATTAATTGTCAGTCAATATTTTATATTTCGCTTACAAAACGGATTATTTTCCTTTTTGTTGGTTTTTTACCATATTTTTAAGCCAATCAGGCACTGGTTCGGAGGCAAGGGGTACTCTGGCATTGGGTGCCGAGTTCAGCCCGCGAACGTTTCCGTGAGGTACATCGGTATGGCACTCCCAGCATAACTTACCTTGGTCGGCGTGTGCCATCTGAGCCGTTACATTTCCCATACCTACCACGCTGTTAAGCTCGCTATGACAACGGATGCAGTTTTCCTGAACCACCATTTGCCCCGGTTTGTGCATTGTTATCACTTGCGGTTCCATTCGGAAAGTGAACATTGTGGCGTGCCGTAGGCCATCGCTTGCTTTAAAATAGTACTTTCTGAAGAAATTGTCGTGCGGAACGTGACAATCATTACATACGGTGTTTCGCCCGTGTGAGGAGTGAAACCACGTGGAATACTCGGGAGCCATAATGTGGCAATTCACACAGGCTTTGGGGTCGTCAGATAGGTAAGAATACGCCTTGGATATATAAAAGATGTATCCGCTCAATCCAAGTAACACCCCTACCAAAGAAGGAATCAAATATTTAAAATACTTGCCCTTTTTGACCTGTTTTGTTTCTTTATTTCTTGTTGTCATCGTTTAAAAAGATATTTGTATCTTATTATTGCAAATTTAAAATCTTTTAACTACATTTGCAAGAGCAAAATAAAGTATTTTAAGATTTTAAGGTATTTTATTTTTATTCTAAATAAGAGACATATATTCTGTAAGTTTTACATTATTTTACAGCAAACTATAAATTTGAAGAGAAACTTAAAATTAACTAATAAATATGAAGACACATTTTTTTTCAGCAGTTACACTTGGCGTCCTCTTAACGTTGTCAGTTCCGGCAAATGCTCAAGAGGAACACAATGAATTTTCGCTTTCGGCTCAAATCCGTCCGCGTTTTGAGTATCGTAACGGAGCGTATCTTCCTTTGGAGAAAGGCAAACAACCTGCCATCTTGGTGAACAATCGTACAAGATTGAATTTCGATTACAAAAATACAGACCGATTACGATTTTATCTCTCGCTTCAAAATGTTAATGTTTGGGGGCAAGCACCTCAAATTCAAGTAACGGACAAAACCGGAGGTTTCTCTGTTTTTGAAGCTTACGCCTCCTTCCCCATAGCACAAAAATTAAGTGCAAAAATCGGTAGGCAGATGATTGTTTTAGATGACGACCGCATTTTTGGTTCATTGGATTGGCATCCTGCTGGCAGAAGCCACGATGCGGTAAACTTAGATTGGAAGACCTCGGATAAGTTTTTGCTTCGCAGTTTCTTTGCCTTCAACCAAAATTACACGGATAAAAACATCAATAATCCGGCTGGTCAGTATTTTACCAAAGGAGCTCAGAATTATCAGCATTTAGAAGCATTTCACGGACTGTATCGTATTTCCGAAAGTAATCGAATTTCATTACTATTCAGCAATTTAGGATTCAGAGATGATGCGGTTTCAAATGAAACTCATAATATGCAGACTTTCGGGTTTCATTATGCGGGAACAACAAACGATTGGAAATATGGGCTGACTTCGTACTTCCAAACCGGAAAAAATGCCGGTGGAGCTACCAAAAGTGCTTATATGTTTGCTGTAAATATGGGATATAAATTTTCGGATGTGTTCAGTTTATCGGCAGGAATTGATTATTTGAGCGGAAAAAATGCCGATGACACATCAGGAAAAGATAAGGCTTTCGACCCATTTTCGGGAACTAACCATAAATTTTACGGATTTATGGACTATTATTACGTTCCTGCGGTAAATCCCTTCGGACTTATCAATCCGTACCTGACGGCTAATTTCCGAATTGGTGAAAAAAGCAGCTTTTCTGCTACTTGGCATAATTTTGCTTCAGCAGGAATTGTTTACGATAGCAAAGGCAACAAAAAACGCGGTTTAGGTAACGAAATAGATTTGGTTTATACCCTTAAAGTACAGCCTTATATCGGGTTACAAATGGGATATTCTACCTACTTTACCACAGATGCCCTCAATACACTCAAAAAAACGCCTAATGCACGTGGCTATCAAGATTGGTTCTGGTGTAGTTTAAACATCAATCCGAAGATTTTTTCGGCTAAATTTTAAAATTTAATCTTTTTATAAAATAGGAAAACCTCTTCAAAACATAAAACTTGAAGAGGTTTTTCCTTTATGAATTTGTTATCTAATTTCTTATTTATTCTTCCGATTGACCTATATCTATTGTTTCATCTTTATTTATTTTATCTTCCTTTTTATTCAAAACTATATATCCCAAAGTTCCACCTAAAAGTGAAGCTACAAAAATACCTATTTTGGCTTGATCCATATAAAGTGGATGTTCGAAAGCTAATGTGGTTACAAATAGAGACATTGTGAATCCAATGGCTGCCAAAAGCCCTAATCCGATAAGGTTTCGCAGATTCATTCCCCTCGGATATGGAGACAATTTAAGAACTTTTACCATAAACACTGTAAATCCTGAAACTCCAATAACTTTTCCGAAGAACAAACCAAGTGCAACACCCAAAGCAATATTGGTGCTAAACAATTGATCTACATCTATAGATAAAGAAACTCCCGCATTTGCCAAGGCAAAAATTGGAATTACCACAAAAGTAACAAAGGGATGCATAGCGTGTTCCAAACGTTGTAATGGAGGAATAGACCTACGTGTATCCACATTTATTTTCTCCAACAAATGCAATTGTTTTTCAGTAAGTGTTGGAATCTTATTATTAGGATCCAATCGTTTAAACTTTTTCAAATAACCTTTTATGTTGTGTACATACTCATTTTCTTTCATTTGTACATCAGTAGGAATCATAAAAGCTATCAATACCGCCGCAATAGTAGCGTGAACACCAGAAAGCAAAAATGCCCCCCAAATAACGGCTCCTACCAATGCATAAAACAAAACGTGACGTATTCCGATACGTTTTCCTACATAAAGCAAGAATAATAACCCTAAACCAATTCCTAAATTCGCCAACGAAATCTCGGAAGTATAGAAGAATGCAATTACCAATACTGCACCAAGGTCGTCAACAATTGCCAATGCAGTCAAAAATACCTTTAACGATATTGGCACTTTATCTCCTAATAAATACAACACTCCTAATGAAAAAGCAATATCCGTTGCCATAGGAATTCCCCAACCTCCGTGTACTTCTCCTGTTGGGTTTAATGATATATATATGACTGCAGGTACGAGCATCCCACCAATAGCTGCCCCAATTGGCAATAATGCTTTTCGAGGATTTGATAACTCTCCTGCAACAATTTCACGTTTTAATTCGAGCCCCACAACGAAAAAAAACAATGCCATCAATCCATCATTAATCCAATGGTGTAATGGCATATTTAAATATGTTTTTCCATCAAAGGTAAATCCTAAATGATGTTCAAAAAAATGGAAATAATGCTCAGCCCAAGGTGAATTTGCCAGCACAATAGCTATAATTACATTAAGTCCTAATACAATACCTCCGGATTTTGCTTGTTTAGTAAATTTGTGAATCGGGGAGGTTAATCGGTCTATTAAATGTTTCTCCATATATCAAAGTTTTATCGTGGTAAAATTAATATTTTCTCAATAAAAAATCAAGATAATTTCAAAAAATTCAAGATATATGAAAGAAGTGTAAGTGTATTCATTTCTGTTATAATGATTTGCAACAACATTTTTTTTAATCTTTCACAAATAAAAAATGAGCAACGAAAAATTATTCCATTGCTCATTTCCTCAATTTATTTTAACCTTATTACACCTTCAAAATTTCAGCTTCTTTAACCGTTAAAGCTTCTTCTACTTTTTTGATATATTTATCGGTGAGTTTTTGTACGCTTTCTTCTGCTCCTTTTTTAACATCCTCAGAAGCTTCTGTTTTTTTAATTTCTTTATTTGCTTCCTGACGAGCATTTCGGATACTGATTTTCGCATCTTCTCCCTCACCTTTAGCTTGTTTAACAAGTTCTTTACGACGTTCTTCCGTTAAAGGCGGTACACTGATAATAACCACATCACCGTTATTCATCGGGTTGAAACCTAAATTTGCCAACAGAATTGCCTTTTCAATAGGTTGAATCATTTTTTTCTCCCACGGCTGAATTGTAATTGTTCGGGAATCGGGGGCACTTACGTTTGCCACTTGGCTCAGCGGAGTTTGCGAACCATAATAATCGACAAAGACGCTTCCCACCATTTGCGGACTCGCCTTTCCTGCCCGAATGTTTCCTAATGCCTTATCCAAGTGTGCTAAAGACCCTTGCATCGCCTCCTCTGTACTGTCCAGAATAATATCTATTTCTTCATTCATATAAATCAAATTTCTTTACAAAGTTTTATTTTCAATAGTCTTTTTACAAATTCACGGTAGTTCCCACATTATCACCCGAAACCACCTTTAACAAATTGCCTTTTTTGTTCATATCGAAAACAATAATTGGCAATTCGTTTTCTTGACTTAGAGTGAAAGCCGTCATATCCATAACTTTCAAACCTTTATTCATCACCTCATCAAAAGTGATGTTCTCAAATTTTACTGCATTTTTATCTTTCTCAGGGTCAGCGGTATAGATTCCATCTACGCGAGTTCCTTTTAAAATTACATCGGCATTGATTTCAATTGCCCTCAAAACCGCAGCCGAATCGGTTGTAAAGTACGGATTTCCGGTTCCTGCACCAAAAATCACCACACGCCCTTTTTCCAAGTGACGCACCGCCCGACGACGGATGAAAGGTTCTGCAATGGCTTCCATAGTGATGGCTGTTTGCAAACGCGTAAATACACCCTCTTCTTCCAAAGCACTTTGCAAGGCAAGCGAATTTATAACCGTTGCCAGCATCCCCATATAGTCGCCTTGTACTCTATCCATTCCATTACTTGCTCCCGCAACCCCGCGGAAAATATTTCCTCCTCCAATAACAATCGCTACTTCAACACCTTTTTCAACAACTTGTTTGATTTCAGTTGCATACTCTTTTAAACGAACCGGATCTATTCCGTATTGACGTCCTCCCATCAAGGCTTCACCGCTCAATTTCAACAAAATCCTTTTGTATTTCATATCCTTTTGTTTATATTTTCTTATCTGATTAACAAGGAATTAAAAAGCATAAAAAATTAATCTTTGGCAAAAAATCATTTTTTATAAAATCTTACAAAATTACATTTTTACATTCATTCCTGTGTACAGTCCACAAAGATATAAAATTTTACAAATAATAAAAAAATCAGTTTTATTTTTTTTGTATCATTTTTTATACTATTTTTGGAACCTGATTTCTAAAACATCTATTTATGAAATATTGTTTTTGGTTTTTATGCTTGCCTTTTATGTTTATTTCGTGCAATGGAAATAATTCAAATCTGTCAAGTCAAGAGAAGGAAAAAATAAAAAAAGCAAAGTTGGATTCTATCGTTGAAGTAAAACTCAATGAAATAAACAAAGACGAAGTGGATACTTTTCCTGTATTTAGAGGTCTTTGTTCTGACTCTTTACCTAAAGAAGAGCAAAAAAAATGTTTTGAAGATTCTTTCGTAAAATTACTTACGGAAAAACTTCAGAAAGAAAAACTTGAGGCTTTAGAAGCAATTAACGAAAAAATATTGGTAAATATTAAAGTTGATAACTCAGGAAGCATCGTGCTTGTTAGTTTGGAAGCTTCCGATAAAGTGAGTAAAACTTTGGCAACAGCCGAGCAATCTTTTGAGGAAATCTTGGCTATGCACTTAAACAACATTTCAAAAGAAAATCCGGTAATTCCTGCTACAAAACAAGGATTGGAAGTAAGTTCGCAATTTACAATTCCCATCGCTATTAACGTAAAATAATTTTGGAAAAAATAATTTTAGGAGTTGACCCGGGTACTACCATAATGGGTTTTGGGCTTATAAAGGTCGAAAAACAACAAATGGAGTTATTACAAATCAACGAATTACAACTAAAAAAATATTCTGACCATTATTTAAAGCTCCGTGTTATTTTCGAGCGAACTTTAGAACTTATTGACGCCTATCATCCCGATGAATTGGCAATCGAAGCTCCTTTTTTCGGGAAGAATGTGCAATCGATGCTGAAACTGGGAAGAGCTCAGGGAGTCGCTATGGCAGCAGGACTTTCCCGACAAATTCCCATAACGGAATACGAACCCAAAAAAGTTAAAATGGCTATCACCGGTAACGGAAATGCTTCCAAAGAACAAGTAGCCAAAATGCTTCAACAGCTACTGAACATCAAAGAATTGCCCAAATATTTCGATGCTACCGACGGATTAGCCGTAGCTGTGTGCCACTTTTTTAACAGCGGACGAGTTTCTTCACAAAAATCATACAATAGTTGGGAATCTTTTGTCAAACAGAACGAAAATCGGGTGCGTTAATACTTCCAAATAGTGCATAGTCTTTACATTCATATCCCTTTTTGCAGGCGGGCTTGCCACTATTGTGATTTTCATTTTTCCACAACTTTAAAACGGAAAAATGAAATGGTAAATTCTATCCGAAAAGAATTGATTTTACGAAAACAAGAAGCCGATAACAGCCAACTACAAACCATTTACTTCGGAGGAGGAACGCCCAGCATACTTTCCTTTGAAGAATTACAAAACATTCTGCAAACCGTTCACGAAAATTACAATATCAGCCCCGATGCAGAGATTACTCTGGAAGCAAATCCTGATGATTTTTTCAGAGATAGCTCCTCTCCTACCGGATTGCTCTCAAATTTGAAACAATTGGGCATAAATCGGTTGAGTATTGGCGTACAGTCCTTTTATGATGCGGATTTACACCTTATGAATCGAGCCCACAACGCAACACAAGCCGAATTACTCCTTGCGGAAGCTCCCAATTTCTTTGATAACATCACCATCGACCTGATTTACGGAATCCCCAATATGGATGACACACGCTGGGAACAAAACCTTCGTAAAGCTCTGTCGTTTAACATTCCGCACATATCGGCGTACGCATTAACCGTTGAGCCTAAAACCGCATTACACAAATTTATCGCTCTGGGGAAAATCCCTGACGTTAATGAGCAGCAAGCTCACGCACATTTCGTAACGATGCTTTCTATTTTGGAAGAAGAAGGCTTCATTCACTACGAATTTTCCAATTTCGGGAAGGAAGGATACTTCAGCCGTAACAACACTGCTTATTGGTTTGGAAAAAAATATATGGGAATTGGTCCTTCTGCTCATAGTTTTAACGGAACTGAACGCAGTTGGAACATCGCCAACAACATAAAATACATCGAACAGATACAAAAAAACATACTTCCTGCAGAAAAAGAAGTGCTTTCACAAAACGACCGATACAACGAACTCATCATTACCCGAATCCGAACGATGATTGGCATTTCCGTTGAAGAAATTGAAAGTGTTTTCGGAAAAAAATACTCGGATTACATTCAATTACAAGCCGAAAAGCACATTACAAACGGACTGCTTGCCTTCAAAGACAAACATCTTGTAGTAACTCACAAAGGAAAGTTCCTATCCGACGGCATTGCTGCAGATTTATTCATCGTTGATTGATAAATTCACAAAAAAATCCGAAGAACGTTCTGAATTCTTCGGATTTTTTATATCATTTTGGGAATTATAAAACCGCAATACACGAAATTTCAACCTCAACAAACTTCGGTAAGTTCGCTACTTGAACCGTTTCACGAGCAGGAGCTGTTTTTTCGTCAAAATATCTGCCATATACGGCATTTACTTCTCCAAACTGATTCATATCTGCCAAAAATATAGTTGTTTTTACTACATTTTCAAACGTTGCACCCGCAGCCTCAAGCACTGCTTTTAAGTTTTCCATCACCTGAACCGTAGCTGCTTCAATTCCTTTTACAACTTCGTTCGTTTTTGGGTCAACCGGAATTTGTCCTGATACATACAAAGTATTACCTGCCAAAGTTGCCTGATTATAAGGACCAATTGGGGCAGGAGCGTTTTCTGTAAAAATAATACGTTTCATATATTTACTTATTTTTAATTATTTACTTAATTGTTAATGTATTAATTCTTATTTCTTTTTGAAAGATACATTGAGCTTTTGCACGTTTCCGACTCCGTCTTTGGCTGTCATCTCCAATTTATAGGTATCTGTCTTCTTCGTATCGATGTCTGAAAAGTCGAACGTAAGGGTTTGCGTCTTTGGTTCGTATTCAAACAAAATCCACTGTCCGTTTAACGTCGCCGAATAGCTTTCAATGCCGCTTAAATCATCTTTTATCTCCACTTTCAAAGCAGATGCAGTAACCGTTGCATTGTTTTTAAAGTTTAACGGACGCAAAGTGGGAGCGATAGTGTCTTTCATAAGCGTAAACCTTCCCAAATTACGCGTTCGGGTTGTAAATAGTCCGTTTTTATAAATAGTTCGTTCGGCTGACGGCTTATTTTTCTCATTTAACCGGGCAATGAACACTTGTTTGGCTTCCTTTTCGCTGAATTTCGTATTATTGAACGACAAATTAAATAATTTATGCACAGCTGTTGCCGGATTATGCAAGGTTAGCGTGTCATTTTTGCTTTCTATCTGCATCAGAAAATCATCGTAGAAAGTTCTCTCGGGAAAATAGATATTCCCGCCATCAAAGGTGAAATATTGGTTGCGTCCTGATACTATAACCTCTCCGTTTATCACCGGTCGAGGCTCTTTCACTTTCAACTTCTTGCCTTCTACCGGAATACTAATCTTGGAGACGTTCCCCTTTATATCCTCGGCAGTAATTGTTACGAGATAATCCATATTTTCCTGAACATCAAGCTGTCCTTCGTTCTTATTGACTGTGTAAATGGTGGAAATTCTGTTCCCTTTGCCACGATAGAGCAATTGCACGCGTGACTTTTTATTAACATACGTTTGATAATCAATAAATGTATTGATATAACGAGCCTCATTAAAGCTAAGTTTGTCAAATACATACTGAAAGTGCGTTTCTCCGTTTACCGCCAAGCTCACTTTATATACGCCGTTCTGATGATGCGTGTCATTTTGCTTGTCTATGGACTGCAATCCGAATCCTATCATTCCGTTGGCAAAAATTTTATCCGCAACATACGAGCCGTCGGCTTGCTTAACGAGTTTTACCGTTTGCGGAAGCTGCGATTGATTCACTTGGGCTTCTCTTCCCAGCGGATATGCCATCACTTGATACACATCAGGCGGAATATTATCCTTTATTTCATATCCGTACAACAGCGGATTAAGTGCATTGGAATTGGCATCGCGGATTTCAAAATGCAAATGCGGCCCTGCACTGCTTCCCGTGTTTCCTCCAAGTCCCACGAGCTGTTTTTTCTTTACTACCAATTCATTTTCTTTCGGATAGACGTCAATTTCAAACGATTTACGAGCATATTGCTGCTTTTTGATGTAGGCTTCAATAGCAGGAGCGAATTTTTGTAAATGCCCATACACGCTTGTATATCCGTTAGGGTGCGTTATGTACAGTGCTTTGCCATATCCGTACGCACTAACCTTAATTCGTGATACATATCCTTCCTTTACGGCGTATATATTGAGTCCTTCGCGTCCCTGCGTTTTAAAATCAACTCCCGCGTGGAAATGATTGGGACGTAATTCCCCAAAATTGCCCGATAATAGCAACGGAATGTCCAGCGGAGAGGCAAAATCTGTTTGTGCAAATGAAAAAGAGCAGAATAAGAGCGACCATACAGCCGTTAATGATAATTTCATAGTTGTTTTTAGGTGATTTTTATAAGAATATGTTCTTTTTTATATGTTTTTTATTCGTTTTAAATGATTTTATGTATCAAAACAAGATTTTTTCATTATCAAACCGAACGAATTTGGATTTTTTTGTATAAAGAGACTTTGACTTTATCCAAAGAGGCTTAGACTTTATTCAAAAAGGCTTAGACTTTACTCAAAGAGGCTTCGACTTCGCTCAGCCTGACAATTAATACACTCAGCCTGACAGTTAATGCATTCCGATTGAAAATAAATACGTTCAGCTTGAAAATAAATACGATTAGTTAATGTATTTAATTCGTTGTTTTATTAAAAAATCTTTGCCAAAGCAGTAAAACTTCGGCAAAGATACTATATTATTTTGTTATTTTTAACCTCGAACTGATTTTGCGATGCTTTCCAGCAGTTGAGGCTTGTCCTCCAAGGCTATTTTTGCGATACTGTACAGCTCACGCACCCATTTTTCCAACTCGCTGAATGCAGCATCTTTGTTTTTTGTGGCTTGTTGTGCCTCTCCTTTTTCATTCTGATATGCGGCGTAGGCTTTCTCGGCTTGTACGATGCCTTCCAACTGCGATTTGATGTGCGATTCATCAACTTTTAAGCGAGAAATAGCTTGGCGTAAGGCTTCATCTTGGTCGAGCACGTTATAAAAATTCTTCATCTCCTCCATCAGTGAAGCGATGCTCTTTGAGGGCAAGGCTTTCAAACGAAGTGTACGCAAATTGGCTTCTTGGTCTTTAAAAACGATTTTTCCCTTCTTGCGGTCTTTCATAAAAACGGACAAGACGGAGTTGAATTTCTTGTCGAAATCGGCATACGACTCCGTTTCTTCTTTGGTTTCCTTCAGATTGGCTTGATGTAATTCGATAGCCTTATCATACAAAGCCTTTCCTTGTGCAATTTCTGTCTCTCCATAGCCATATTCTGCCATTTCTTGGGCAATTTCGGCATTATTTTTCAAATTTTCAAACAGAATTCCAAAATTCTGTATCATTCCTGCGATTGTGTAGTAATGTTTTCTCATTTTATTTCAATTTTATGTTTCTTTTTTATCGGATTATATCATATTTCTATCAGATAATGCTTCATTTCCATCAGATAACGCTCCGTTTCCATCAGATGACGCTTCATTTCCATCGGATAACACTCCATTTCCATCGGATGATGCTCCGTTTCTGTTGGATTGTTTTATCCTTGCATCAGAACTTTCAAAAATACACACAGACCAAAGTTTATTTCTGTCAGATGTATTTTTATTTTATACAATTCATTTTGAAATATATGACAAACTTATGCTTTATAATTCTAATTTCCAAATTTTCTTTACGGATAATTTTCAAAAAATATTTAAATCCCTCTGATTTTATCGTTTTTTGTATCTCCTAAAACCGAATTACCTCGTCATCGGCTAAGGTTTCATACGGAACGTTTTCAAAATGATTAAAAACTTTTAAGGAATCGGGTTTTTCGGAAAGAAAATCGTATGCCGGGTCAAGCGTTTTTTCTTTTATCCCCAGCCAATGGGCATATCCGTCCAAAAAATGGAAAGCCGATTTGTTAACTTTGATATGTTTATGCAGCGTATCCTGACTTGTTATCAATACGAACGGAACTTCATACACGGCTTTGTTCGGGTTGGTGTCCCCGTGCGTAAGTGTGGCAAAAAAGGAGCTTTCTCTGTCCTGCGTCATCAATCCGTGGTCGGAGAAATACAACATTGAGAAGGATTTCGAGTGCTTTTGCAACATTTGATATATCTTTTGAAGGAGAGAATCGGTCTGCTCGATGGTTTGCAAGTAAGCCGACAGGTTTTTATTGACGTAATCGTAATGAATCGGATTTTCCAGACGCGATGTAAACTGCGTATGCGAGCCTAACAGATGCAACACAATCAACCGTCTTTTTCCGGACTTGTTTTGCAGATGTTTTTCAAAAGATGGCAACAAAACCGAATCCGGATAGTTCATAGAAGCAAACTCGGACTTCTTTGTAAACGCTTTTTTATCACATAAGTTAGCGATTTTCGTAACGGGCGAATCGTGTCCTCCTGCATATCCCTGATTTGATAGCCAAATGGTTTCAAACCCTGCCGATTTTGCCAGTGAAATAATATTATTGGCATACAAGAATGCTTCATTTTGTTGCCGTACAAACATTCTTAACAACGATGAAGAAGTATTGGGAGCGGCTGCCGTGTATCCTTCCACAACTGTTCCGTTTACGCTTTTCAAGAATGATGAATTTTCAAGAGGAAACCCGTAAAGGGACATATAATCCCTGCGAACGCTCTCGCCTATGACCAAAACATAATCATTAAAAGATGATTCAACAGCATTTATTTCCCAACTGGGTTTGTCGGCGATTCCTTTTTCAAGTTCCGCCTTCAAAATACGATATTCTTCGATGTTTTTGAATATTTTTCCGTAAAAACCGATAATGGCAGTTCTGGAATACGCCCAGTAGAAAGGCTCTCCCTCACTATTTTTCTCCAACGGACGCAAAAGGGTCAGCCCCAACGACACAACCACCAACAAAATGGTTATAAAGATGTGTTTTTTGGTTCGGACAATCGTTTTTTTCTTACCTAAATAGAGAATATACAATCCGAACAAGAAATAAATAACCGAGATGATGTACGAATATAAAGGTAACGACTGAATAAACTCTTTGGACTCCTGCAAATCGCTCTCAAAAAAAGCTCCTATCATCGTGGCAGGCGGATGCCCAAACCAGATTATCTGTGGCAGAAACAATATGCACGTTATCAGAACAAAAACAAACCCAACGGCGAACAACACATAGTTAATTCGGCGTAGAGAAAGGAAAATCAGAAACGTGGCTATGATTCCGTAAAAAGCCGGTCCCATATCCAACACAAACGGAATGGAAACTGAAAAGAAGAATAGTAAAATTTCAAATAAATACGTAGTAAATATATGCCTTATGTTCATTTTTGTGGTTTGAATTAGTGTTTCCGCAGTACAATGTTGTCAAAAATTACTTTTTCAAACTTATATTTCAGGACGTTTTTGCACTACTTCAAATACTTTTTTCTCGTCGCATTTGAGCGTTTTGGAGGGGAACTTCAAAATAAGGGCATAATCGTGCGTTGCCATCAAAATAGTACGCCCCGAAGCATTGATTTCTTTCAGAACTTGCATAACTTCAACGCTGGTTTCAGGGTCTAAGTTTCCCGTAGGCTCGTCTGCTAAAATAAGTTCCGGGTCATTGAGCAAAGCACGTGCAATTGCAACGCGTTGCTGCTCTCCTCCGGATAATTCGTGCGGAAATTTTTTCGCTTTATCCTGCATTTTTACCTTAGCAAGAACGGTTTCTATGCGTTGTTTGATTTTTTCTTTATCTTGCCAGCCCGTTGCCTTTAACACGAACGACAAATTGTTAAAAACACTCCTATCCGAAAGCAACTTAAAGTCCTGAAACACCACGCCCAGTTTTCTTCGCAAAAGCGGGATTTCGCTTTCTTTGAGGTTCTTCAAATTAAAGCCGACAACACTCCCCTCA
Source organism: Capnocytophaga felis (assembly GCF_009684755.1). Classification (GTDB taxonomy): domain Bacteria; phylum Bacteroidota; class Bacteroidia; order Flavobacteriales; family Flavobacteriaceae; genus Capnocytophaga; species Capnocytophaga felis. The sequence goes on along the minus strand of NZ_BLBC01000006.1, from coordinate 111,200 downwards.
CCTTTTTCCAGAGGCAAATCACCGTAGAGAAGCTTTATTAAGCTGCTTTTTCCGGTTCCCGTCTTCCCGATAAGGTAAACCAATTCGCCCTTGTTTATCGTTAGGTTGATTTCTGTGAGAATCAGGCTTGAACGTTGGTATATTGATGCGTTCTTTAACTCTAATACAGGTTTTTCCATCGTTGTTTCTACTGAATTTTATTATTTTTAATTACGGAGGAACTTTATTTTATTTGACTAATCGTCGTAAAGCACTCATTTCCTTGTATTTCTTACGAGCTTCCTCAGCCGGATAACCGAAGTACGTTAGTCCGCCCTCCAATGATTTGGAAATTCCGCTTTGTGCCAGAATAACTGCCTTTGCCCCAATGGTAATTCCGCTGGTCATTCCCACTTGCCCCCAAATAGTTACTTCATTTTCAATAACTACGCATCCTGCAATGCCGGTTTGTGAAGCAATTAAGCATTTTTCCCCGATAATTGTATCGTGCCCCACGTGAACTTGATTGTCTATCTTTGTTCCGCGTTTGATTGTTGTGTCGCCCGTAACACCTCGGTCGATAGTACACAAAGCTCCTAAATCCACATTATCTTCTATTACAACTCTTCCTCCGGATTTGAGTTTATCAAAGCCTTCAGGACGTTTTTTATAGTAAAACGCATCAGCCCCCAGCACCGTTCCGGCGTGAATGGTTACATTATCCCCGATAATGCAATCGTCGTAAATACTTACGTTGGAATGAATTGTGCAATTTCTTCCGATTTTTACGTTATTTCCGATGAACGCTCCGTGTTGGATAACCGTATTTTCTCCAATTTGAGCCGATGGAGCAACCAATGCCGTAGATTTTTGAAACGGTTTGAAGAAATCCGTTAATTTGTTAAAATCCCTGAACGGGTCGTCGGAAATGAGGAGTGCTTTTCCTTCGGGGCATTCTACTTCTTTGTTAATCAGCACGATTGTAGCACGTGATTGCAAAGCTTTGTCGTAATACTTCGGGTGGTCAACAAAAACGATGTCGCCCTCTTCCACTACGTGGATTTCATTCATTCCGAGTACAGGAAAATTCTCATCACCCACGAAAGAACTCTTGATGATGGTGGCAATTTGCTTTAATGTATAGGGTTGCGGAAATTTCATTTTACTTCTTTATATTCTAAAAACGTAATTTTCAGGTTGGTTTTTATGTTTATAATTGTACTTTATTTATCAAATAATCCTCCGTGTTAGGTCCTTCGTGGAAAAGTAAGTCCAATACGCTCAGATTAGGTAAAAATCCGTGTTTGTCGGAAAAAATTTGATGATACTGCTCCATCTGCAAAGGAAATTCTTTTTTAGCAGAAGTCAAAAAACGGAAATCTTTAACTTCCTTAGGTTCGGCCTCATAGCTTTTTGTTTTATCAAAATTTATATCCGTTTGCAAACAAGCCAACACCGTTTCAATAGTATCCATATTTACATCTAACAGAAAGGTATATTTCTTCTCAAAAAGCGGAAATAAATCATCTTCATAATACTCAAAAAAAGGTGAAGTTCGATATGCGGTTTCGAGGCTCTTCCAATGCAATCGCTGCCAAGGAAAATGATTTTCTACACGCACATCTTTGAAAAGTTGTCTTCCGGTTTCGCCCCCAACGTGCTTAATAGGCAGATTTAACGCCAATTTTCCGTTAGCTCCGTAAATATAAGCTCGGTTTCGGAGCGTTTGTTTTTGATAATTATCCGATACCTCCAAAACACAAGGATGTGTGAGCATCAAATGAAATTGAGCAATGCTCGGGAAATATGTCGGGTGAATAAGTGCCTGATACATTTTATATTATTTTTCTTTTTGACTTCATCATTTACTTTCATATTTATACTTTTGTCTTGAAACAAAAGTACCAAAAATTCAAGGCTATGGATACTTCGCTAAAAATCAATTTATTCTGCTGAAAATTTCTAAACTCGCTACGCTCAAACAGTAGAAATTTTCTACGCTACATTCATTGATCTTCTTAACGCTTCGTCTCCAATGCCGACAGAAAACACTGAAAAACATTTAAAATCAACACTTAAATCATAAAAAGATATGTAGTTAAGTATTGAACTCGTTTTTTCTTTTTAAAATTCAATTCAAACTGAATAATGCTTCAATTCAGCACGACTTCTTTGAATTTTATAACGATTATGCTATTCTTTTACCTTTTATTTTGACTCTTTTGCTTTCTTTCTTTTTCTGGAATAAAATTCATATCCGCCCCAAACTAAAACTATGAGAACAAGAGCGTAATATCTGTAGGAAACGGGTTCACCTTCGCCATTAACAGTAGTGAAAAGTCTATTCCAGCGGATTTTATTCAAACCTGAAGCATTTTTGTCTGTACTCATCCAAATCAAAACAGGTTTTCCAAGTACGTGATCTTCAGGAACAAATCCCCAATAGCGGCTATCTTCCGAATTATGACGATTATCTCCCATCATCCAGTAATAATTTTGCTTGAAAGTATAGGAATTTGTCTTTTGTCCGTTGATAATAATATCATTTCCTTTGATTTCCAACGAATTATTCTCGTAAACTTCAATAATTCGTTTGTAAAGTGGTAAATTTTCAATGGAAAGTGTAATTGTTTGTCCTTCAGCAGGAATTGTTATCGGTCCGTATTGGTCTTCATTCCATTTGTAATTTTCCGAATGCGGGAACACAGCCTGATTATACTTTCCAGCCTCTTCAATTCGCTTTTTTACAGAAACTACGTTGGGGCTTTTTCTCAGAGCTTCGGCTACTTCCTCAGTCAATGAAGAAAATACGTACACATTTTGCTGTATTGGTGTAAAATAATCGGTTACATCAAACTGTTGATACATAAAATCAGGAGTTAACTGACCGATATTAGGTTTAGTTTCAACAACATAAGAAGTCTGTAATTTTGCTCTGACAGGATAGATTTCTTTTTTTCCGTTTATATAAACGTCTCCGTCTTTGATTTCAAACTTATCTCCCGGAACGGCAACAGTTCTTTTTACATAATTCGACCTTTTATCAATGGGTTTATCGACGTGAATATTAGAATTATCACGGAAGAAACGCACCGTATCGGTAGGCCAGTTAAAAACCGTAATATCATTACGCTGAATCTTTTGCAATGCCGGTAAACGCAAATAAGGCAACTGCGGAACTTTCAAATATGATTTTGTACCTACTAACGGAATGGAATCGTGAACCATAGGTAACGAAAGAGGTGTCATTGGCACGCGAACTCCATAATGAAACTTACTAACAAACAGAAAATCACCGACTAACAACGTTTTTTCCAAAGAGGAAGTAGGAATCATATATGGCTGAATAAAATAGGTATGAATTGCCGAAGCCGCAACCACAGCAAATAATGTAGCACTTATCCACGAAGATACATTCTTCTTAATTACTTCATTATCCTTGCCGATGTATTTAGTTGTAGGCAAATACGTTAGGTAAGCTGTAAATAATCCTAAAGTAAGAACAGAAAGCAAAGTATATCTCTTTTTGCGATAACCAAAAACGTGCAACCATTCATAGTTCATTACGATAAGCATAATATTCCCGATTACAGGCAAATACATCAGAAAGAGCCACCACCACGGACGTTCTATTATTTTCAAAAATATAACATTATTATAAAAAGGGACAAAGGCTTCCCACGCCTTATAACCTGCCTTTTGGTAGCCTTTCCAAAAAAATAATCCATTGATTATCTGTGCCGTAATAAGAATATAAATATATAACATAATTTGTTATTTAAGTTAAACCCCACAAATATAGAAATTTATTTTATATAAACTCTCTTTTATCATTTTTCAAACTTAAAAGTTAAGTTTAAAGTTTACATTTGGTTCACAATTGACTAAAATCCTAAATTTAAGTTAAATGCCTCACGAAACTCTTTCAGTAAAGGATTGTTTTCAAGTAATTTTTCATATTTATCATCAGGAGTAACTAAAATCTTTTTCGCTAATTCTTCATTCTTAATAAGCTTCAAAGAAATATCATAATTACGTAGTGATTTGCGTAAATAATCAAGTAATCTGCTTTCATTCTGTAAAATTTCCGTATGAGCAGTATCGTTAGAAACCTCCAAATGAATCTCTTTCTCTTTGAGTACGGGAACACTCATTTGCAAGTACGAAGCTTGGATTCGTTCTCCTTTTGCCAATAAATTTTCGATATAATTATTCCAAAAACGGAGAAAATCCGTTTCAGAAAATTCTTCCCGGGGCAGAGAATTTGGATCAATAATTTCCTCTTTCGAGTTCTTCTTTACTTCTGTCTTTAATTGAACACTTCGTATTGAAAAACTTGAAATTACCTCTGTTCGTTCCTGTTTTGTTATTGTTGGGATGTTAGCGTGAAGTCTGGAAGTTGTTATTTGCGTAACCGATTTTTGCTCATTAGCTGTTACGGATGACGGTTGTATTTCTTCCTGTTTATTAAACACATACGCCGGAATTATGAAGCGTCCATCATTTTTTTTTTATCACCTTCAAAGGTCAAAGATGCAAGTTGCATCAAAGCAATTTCAACCAACAATCGCGGATTTTTACTACTTCTGTACTTCAAATCACAATCATTAGCAATATTGATAGCTTCCATCAAAAATGGAACGGTAGTTCTTTGAGTTTGTTGTGAATATTTTTTCTGCGTTTCCTCACTTACCTCCATAAGTGCGATGGTGATGGGATTTTTACAAACCATCAAATCTCTGAAATGACTTGCCAAACCAGATATAAAATGATGACCATCAAACCCTTGTGCAATAATATCATTGAAAGCCTTTAGCAAATCAGGAAGTTTATTTCCTAAAATGAGGTCTGTAATGGCAAAATATGTTTCATAATCAAGCACATTCAGTATTTCGGAAGTGGCTTGACGTGTAATTTTATTTCCGGAAAAACTAACCACTCTATCAAAAATAGAAAGAGCATCACGCATCGCTCCGTCTGCTTTTTGAGCAATAATCTGCAAGGCTTCGTCTTCTGCCTGAATTCCCTGTTCTTGAGCGATATATTTTAAGTACTCACGAGCATCATTTACAGTAATTCTCTTGAAATCAAATATTTGACACCTTGAAAGAATCGTTGGAATAATTTTGTGTTTCTCGGTGGTTGCCAAAATAAAAATGGCGTGTTTGGGAGGTTCTTCCAAAGTTTTCAAAAAAGCATTGAAAGCCGCTGTTGATAGCATATGCACCTCATCAATGATATACACTTTATATTTTCCTACTTGAGGCGGAATACGCACTTGGTCAATAAGCCTGCGAATATCGTCCACACTATTGTTAGAAGCAGCATCCAACTCAAATACGTTGAACGCAAAATCATTATCATCTTGCACTTCCGAAGTTTGCTCGTTGATTTTCTTTGCCAAAATCCTTGCACAAGTAGTCTTCCCTACTCCACGAGGTCCCGTAAAAAGAAGAGCCTGAGCCAAATGATTGTTCTCAATGGCATTCATAAGCGTATTGGTAATTGCTTGTTGCCCAACCACATCACGAAACGATTGTGGGCGGTATTTTCTTGCGGATACTACAAAATGATTCATACGGCAAAAATAAAATGTTTTACGTAAAAAACAAAAACTTAATCCCTAAAAGTATTCCGAGATTAAGTTTTTCAACTTTCTATTTTTTTATTTTCTTATTGAACAAATAATCATAAAATTTTTCAAAAATAATTTTAAACCATTCGGTGTATTTTTGTGGATTTTGTTCAATATCTTTTTTGATATTTTCAGGAAGTTCCCATTTCCAGTCGGCAACCTCTTCGGTGTTTATATTTGGATTTGCTTCATAATATCCTAACAAAACGTGGTCATATTCGTGTTCTGTAAGTCCATTGTCAAAAGGAGCTTTGTATATGAAAGAAATTACATCGGTCAGCTCGGTTACAAATCCCATTTCTTCTTGCAAACGACGTTTTCCTGCCTCCACATTGGTTTCATTTTCACGCTGATGGCTGCAACAGGTATTTGTCCACAATCCCGGTGAATGATACTTATGAAATGCCCGTTGTTGTAACATCACTTCTCCTTTTTGATTCATTACAAAAACCGAGAAAGCACGGTGAAGTAACGCTTTTTCGTGTGCTTCCAACTTGGGCATCAAGCCAATAGGATTGTTTTGTTCATCTACCAGAATTACTTTTTCCTCCATTTTTGATTTTCACTTAATTCTTCTCAAATGTAATTGTATCTCCTTCTTCGATTCCCCATTTATCTGAAAGTCCGCCATTTATCTCTAAAACGTACATTGCTGGTTTTTCTGACGGAAGTGAAGTTTCATCATAAGGTTTAGCTCTTTTTACAATACTAACTACTTGTTTTTGAGCATTTAAATAAATAATATCAAGCGGAAACTCAGTATTTTTCATATAAAATGAACGCATTTCCTCTTCTGGAAAAATGAATAACATTCCTTGATTTTCATCCATTCCTTTACGATACATCAGCCCTAAGCTCGTTTCTTCAGGTGTGTTAGCAAATTCTATATCTATCTTTTTCAACAAATTACCTTTTTTAAAGATTGATAACTCGGCCTCTCTTGTGAAATCAATTTCAGGAGCTTTAATTTCGGTTTCTTGAAACGCAATCTTTTTTTCTTCAGATGAAAAAAGTGCGGGCAAAACATACGCCAATGTCGCAAGCCCAACAAATCCTAATGCAAGATGCACAAAATATTTTCTAAAAAAATTCATTATCTGATATTATTTTAATTTAAAAAATCACTTTTTTAATCATTCTCAAAATATTTATCTGGTTTTTCTAAATAGGAAAAAAAATCCGGCAATGATAAACGGAATACTAAGCCATTGACCTGTTGAAAATAATCCTAAACTGCTTTCAAATCCGCCTTGACTTTCTTTTACAAATTCCACTACAAAACGAATTCCCCAAAGAATAATCAGGAATAAACCAAAAATGAAATAAGGTTGCCGTTTTTTGTCCGTTTTCCAATAAAAATACCACAAAATCCAGAATAATATGAAATAGCCAAATGCCTCATACAATTGTGCCGGATGTTGGTACGGAATACTTGCCAAAACCTCAGAAAAACGAGGGTCGGAAACGATTAAGTCATAAGCTGCATCGGGAGTATTTGTTCCGGTAATTTTCATTGCCTCACGAGGAGAAATCATTCCTCCTTGAACAAATTTCACTCCCAACGGAAAACTCTCATTTACTACTTTTCCGTTTATTTCAGAATTAAAGAAGTTACCAAAACGAACAAACATTCCTCCAATAGAAATAGGAATTACTACCCTATCCAAAATCCACGAAAGTGAGATATCTTTATATTTTCTAACATACAAAATCATTGCAATGATAATCCCCACCGCAGCTCCGTGACTCGCTAACCCCGAAAATCCGGTAAATTGAAATTCAGGCTCAAACCGAACGGGCAAAAATATTTCTAAAATATGGTGCTTAAAATAATCCCAATCATAGAAAAAACAATGTCCAAGCCGAGCACCTATCAATGTAGCTAAAGCCGTGTAAATGAATAATGTATCTAACTGCTGTAATGTTTTTCCCTCATTCAGATAGATTTTTTTTGTCAGATACCAACCCAAACCAAAAGCCACCACAAACATCAGACTATAATAACGCACCCCTATATTCAAAATAGGAATGGTAAGTAAAGCCTCATCCGGATTCCAAATAAAATTCAAGAATGTCATTTTGTTTAAAATTTTAATTACTTGTTTGCTTCCAAAATGGCTGACAATCGGTTAAGTGTATCCTCTTTTCCAATAACTTCCATAATATCAAATATATGTGCTCCCTTCATTTCTCCTACCAAAGCCAATCGGAGCGGAGGCATTACCTGCCCAAATCCGTAACCTTTTTCAGAAATATACTTTTTGACATTTTCTTCCAAAACTAATGAAGAAAAGTCCGCTGTATTTTTAATGATTTCAGCTACTTCCGAAATGATTTCAGCTGTGTTCTCTTTCCATTGCTTTTTAAACGCTTTTTCATCATATTTCTCAGGTTTCTGGAAGAAATAATTGCCTAATTCCCAAAAATCTGACACAAATGTTGCTCTTTCTTTAATCAATGAAACTATTTTCTCTACTATTTCAATTGATTTTGAAATATTTTTTTCAGAAAGAATTTTTTGAAACTCGCTCGCTAATTCGGCATTTGATTTTTTCTGCAAATACTGATGATTGAACCACTGAGCTTTTTCAATATTAAATCTTGCTCCTGCTTTATGAACTCGCTCCAAATCAAATAATTGAGTAAGTTCTTCCAACGAAAAAATTTCTTGGTCGCTACCTGGATTCCAGCCCAAAAGTGCCAAAAAATTTACCAACGCTTCCGGAAAATAGCCTTCTCCTCTGAATCCTTTGAGCATTCCGCTTTCTTCTTGCCAATTCATTGGGAAAACCGGAAAACCTAACTTAATTCCATCGCGTTTGCTTAACTTCCCATTTCCTACCGGCTTCAAAATCAGCGGCAAATGAGCAAATTGTGGAGCTTCCCAGCCAAAAGCACGATACAATAAAATATGCAATGGCATTGATGGAAGCCATTCTTCACCACGAATTACGTGCGAAATTTCCATTAAATGATCATCAACAATGTTAGCCAAATGATACGTGGGCATTCCATCACTTTTAAATAAAACCTTATCATCCAATGTTTTAGTATCAACAGTTACCTCACCACGAATTAAATCATTCATTTTCAGAACCTCATCGTGTGGCATTTTAAATCGAATTACAAATTCTTCTCCGTTTTGAATTCGCTTTTGTACCTCTTCATTTGAGAGTGATAACGAATTTTTCAATTGTTGCCGATTGCTCCAGTTATAGATAAAAGTATTCCCTTCAGATTCGTTTTTTTTCCTTTGATTATCAAGTTCTTCTGCTGTATCAAATGCATAATATGCCCAACCTTTTTCAATAAGTTCATCGGCATATTTTTTGTAAATTTCTTTACGTTCACTTTGGCGATACGGAGCGTGTTTTCCTTCTTTTCCTACCCCTTCATCATACGGAATTCCGCACCAATTTAGCGAATCAATAATGTATTTTTCAGCACCTTCCACGTATCGATTTTGGTCAGTGTCTTCTATGCGAAGTAAAAATTCTCCTCCGTGTTTTTTAGCGAATAAATAATTGAATAAAGCAGTACGCACCCCGCCTATGTGTAATGCTCCCGTTGGACTTGGAGCAAATCGAACTCGAACCATAATTTATTTCTTAGTGGTTAGTAATTATCTTTAAACTATAATAATTTCAAATCTTTAATAACTTTAAATGCTACATCTACCTGAAATTCAGGCACTACAATTGTAAATTCGTTGGCTGTAGAAATTACTTCATTCATCGAGACTCCCTCCCAAGCCAGTCGTTGGAAAATAAAATAATAAATCCCTGGTACTGAGATATTTTCCTCAGGAAGTTTCACACTTATTGAACCCAAATTTGTAAACTTGTGCAAGCATTTTTCGTTTTTGAAAACCTCTTCAACAATCACTTCCGTAGAGTTGCTGACAATCAAGCTGGTTTCATTCACTCCCCTTGATGTTGCATAAAAAACATCCTTTGTATTTTGGATTTTTTTCAACAATTCAGCTTGACTATTTAGAATTGTTTCAGAAACTAAAAAAGTATAATCCGTTAAATTTGAACGAACTATAATCTCTCCGATATTTTTCAGAACCTTAACAATACGATGCGTTGAACGAAATTCCATATCGGTAGATAAACGCTTCAAAGCCATCACAATAGCTCCGTTACGCACTTCACGATGCGTCGTATCGTTTTGAATTTCCTTACGAATAATACGTGCCAGAGAAGTTAAATTAATAATTCCCTGAGAGAGTGCTGTTTGCAAAAAAGGTTTTGATTTGATATAATTTTCAACGGCAGATGATACTGTTTTCATCAAATTATTTTCTAAAAAAGTTAATCTTATTTTTGTTACAAAAATACAACAAAAAATGATTTTGTAACAGCAATTTTATTTTTTCACTTTTTCTTAACTTTTTAAAAAGAATAAAACGCATCTTCTATATAGTTGATATTAAATTCAATACTATTTTTTACAATTGAAATAATATCAAACTGAACTTCCAAATCCAAATCTTTTTTTTCGATATAATGATTTGTTGCTTTTATAACCAAATCTATTTTTTGTTTGCTAACGAAGCTCTCTGGCTCTCCATAAGCTGTTGAAGTTCGGGCTTTAACCTCAACTATGTGCAAAGTATTTCCTTTTTGTGAGATAATATCAATTTCGGCGTGACCAAACGTGAAATTACGTTCCAAAATCTGGTGTCCATTTTTCACCAAAAAATCTGCTGCAATTTGCTCAGCTTCTTTTCCAAAATCATTATGAGCTGCCATCTAAATTTCTTTAAAATCCTAATCTACAAAAATTCAAAATCCGTGAAATGATACACACTCACGGATTTTATATTACAATTAAATTTGTTCTTCGTATTTAATTATTTTTTCACCTCTTTTGGTGCGTTCAATTTCTTCGACATTTCCATAGAAATAGCCGAACGCTCAAATTTGATTTTACCGGCAAGAGTTTCAATAACGCAACTATCATCGGTAAGCTCAACTATACGTCCGTGCATACCGCTCTTAGTTATTACGCTATCTCCCTTTTTCATCTCTTGAATAAAGTTCTTTTCTTGTTTTTGACGTTTCATTTGCGGACGAATCATAAGAAAATAAAGCACCGCAAACATCAATATAATCGGTAAAAAATTATTAATTGCACTCATAATAAATTGATTTAAAATTATTTTTAATCTATTTTTAAAGTAATCCTCTTCCTATTTTATTAAGTTCGTTTCTTTCCTGAAATTCTTTAGATAAATTATCAAGAATTCCGTTGATAAAAATACTACTTTTTTCCGTTGAATATTCCTTAGCTATCTCAAGATATTCATTCAGAGTTACTTTCACAGGGATTGTCGGAAATCTCAAAAACTCGCAAATAGCCATTTTTATAATGATGTTATCCAACACAGCGATACGATCTTTATCCCAATTAATTGTTTTTTCGTGTATATAACTCTGTAATTTTTCGTCATTTAACGTTACCTTTTTCAGTAAATCGGTAGCAAACAACTTGTCATCATCATTTTTAAAGAGCTTCGGCACAAAATATTTTTCATTACTATCCGGCTTTACACTCTTTAACAACTTCAATATAAAAGTATTAACTATTGAAAAATCATCTATCCAAGTTAAGTTAAATCCTTCTATATAATCATAAATTTTTTCATCAGGAGCTACAATTTCCTTAAATACATCTACAACAAAATCTCTGTCTGTGTTGAAATTGGATTTCTTTTCAGATACATATTTTCTATATATGTCACTATCTATAATCTTTTTATAAATAATTTTGACATATTCGCTATCCAAATCCCAACAATTCATCTGAGCATTATTGATTGCATCTTGCAGAAGCTCATTATTCGAAATAAGAATAAAAACCTGATTGTCAATTATTTTCTTATTCAAATTTTTATCCTGCGTGGTTGCTAAATATTTCTTTTGTGCAACTTCAAACTGCGTAACAGCCATATTGTGAAGTTCTTTCAAAAGAGAGAAGGTTAGTAAATAGAGTTTGAACGTATCGTTCGCACTATTTTGTAAAAACTTCAATTCTTTATCCAAGCTCTGACTTTGACTTTGTGTCATTGCATAAATGGATTGCATCACCTTTACTCTGATATGTCTTCGTGTCAACATAAATTTAAGAACTCTAAAATATGATTTTGATTACCAGCATTATTTTCGGGTGCAAAAGTAGAAAAATAAAACAAAAAAACAAACTATAAATACATTTTGAGGATATGAAAAAAAACAGTCGAAAAAAGCTCCCAAATTAAAAAATATTAAATATTTTTGCACTCAAATTTAATAAATGGATATATTTTAAGAATATGAAAAAAAATAAAAGTCGTAGAATAAAATATCTGAAGTCTTTCTACATTAAAGATTATTTGGTAATCATTTTAGGATTGGCTCTTTTCACCATTGGGTTGACGGGGTTCATCATTCCAAACAGAATTGTAACCGGCGGACTATCAGGAATTTCCATCATAGTTAAATATGTAACAGGCATTGAAATTTGGAAAACAACTTTGGTGGTAAATATTGTTTTACTGGCGATTGCTTTTCGTGCCGTAAACCGCCAATATGTCATTCGTACATTGTTAGGAATTGGTTTATTATCATTAATGTTGAGCTTTGGGGAATCTTATTTACAACCATATTTCTCTGAAAATCCACCGGTTAGCGACGAATTTCTTTCTGCAATCGTAGGAGGGCTTTTTTGCGGTACAGGTTTGGGGCTTGTTTTTTCAGTAAATGGAAGTACGGGAGGAACTGACATTATAGGTGCTTTGGTTACAAAATATTATCGTATCAGTCTCGCTCGAATTCTGTTAATCGTTGACGTTCTGATAGTTGTTTCATCTTATTTCATCTTAGATAGCGACAAAGAAACTTTAGAAAGAACCATTTACGGCTTGATTCTTCTTCCTTTGATGTGGCAAATGGTTGAAATTGTGATAAATGGAGCTCGCCAATCGGTTCAACTTTTCATATTCTCAAAACATTACGACGAAATTGCTACTCATATCAACACAGAAATAAAACGCGGATGCACCGTAATTGACGGACTTGGTTGGTATTCCCAAACTCCTCAAAAAATAGTAATTGTAATAGCACGCCGCACTGAAGCCACTTCTATTTTCCGATTAGTAGGAAGCATTGACCCTGAGGCTTTTGTAACAAAAGCTACTGTAATGGGCGTTTATGGAAAAGGGTTCGATAAACTCAATTAGCTTTAAATAAAATCAATATTTTTTGTCCGTAGTTCTTTCTCATAATTTTGAACTTCGGACTTTTTCATTTTTACTTTTAACTTTCCATTTTTTTATCTTATCTTTGCCCGTATTCATTAATTTTAAAACTCAAATTTTTATGGCAACAATTACATTAAAAGGCAATACCATCCACACAGCAGGAGAGTTACCAAAAATAGGCAAATCAGCTCCTAACTTTACAGCTGTTTCAACAGGATTGACAGAGGTTTCTTTAAGTGATTTTAAAGGGAAAAAAGTAGTTTTAAATATTTTTCCAAGCATTGACACAGGAGTTTGTGCAGCTTCTGTTCGCAGATTTCACAAAGAACTCAGTAACTTGAATAATGTGCAAATTCTCTGCATTTCAAAAGATTTACCTTTTGCTTTGGGTCGCTTTTGTGGAGCAGAAGGCATCGAAAATTTAGTAATGCTTTCTGATTTCAGAGGAGATTTTGGAAATAATTATGAAGTAACAATTACTGACGGACCTTTGAAAGGATTGCTGTCGCGTTCCATAATTGTTTTAGATGAAGAAGGAAATGTCATTCATACGGAACAAGTGGCTGAAACTGCTAACGAACCTAATTATGAGGCTGCATTAACAAAACTGAAGTAACATAAAATCTTAGAATCAATGAATTGAGAGTGAAAAAAAGCATTCTCAATTTTTTCGTTTCGTCTTCAATTTCAATTTTTCAAAAATATAAATGGGACAAAAAAAACAAAAACAAACAGATAAAAAACCTAAAAATCAATCTGATAAGTCAAAACAACGAAAATTAATTTTCGGAATTGTTTTGATTGTTATTTCTCTTTTCTTAATTATCACATTTGTGTCCTATTTTTTCACTTGGCAAACCGACCAAAGTATTTGGTCTGAAATTGGTAACCGACAGGAAAAAGCCAACAATCTTACCAGTAAGATAGGAGCTTATCTCGGATACCTTTTCATTTACAAGGGCTTCGGTTTGGCAACGCTTATTCCTATTAGTTTGTTATTTCTGTCAGGATTAAAAATCGCTTTTAACCTGAAAATTCCTATGCTAAATCGATGGTTTTGGGGAGTACTTTGGACTGTTTTCATTGCTACATTTTTAGGTTTTTTCTCAGGAAAAGCAAGTATTCTTGGTGGAGTTTCAGGATTTGAAATCAATCACTTCCTTCAAGATTATTTGGGACGTTTTGGCACAATATTAGTTTTATTGCTATTTTTAACCTTATACGTTGTTTTCAAAGCCAACTTAACTCCGGAAAAAGTTAGTGCAATTTTCTCTGATATATTGTCCAAATTCAAACGAGAAAAATCATCTTACAAAGATGCAGAAAAATCAATAGAAAAGATTGATAATAAAGAAGATATCGAAATAAACAAAAAAGATGTTTTCATAAAAGAAAAAGAAACTGAAAAATTAGATGTCTTCACCCACAAGAAAGAAATCCCTTTCATTGATAATTCCCAAAATGAGGCTTCTCAAGAAATTGAAGTTGAGAATGATTTTTTCATAACAAATGTAAAAGAACCTGATTTTGAAGTAGAAAAACCTAAAACAGAAGAGATTGACCCTGAATTACTTGCTCAAAAATTAGTTGAAAATTACGGAGAATATGACCCGAGATTGGATTTGAGTGATTATAGATTTCCATCAATCGAATTGTTAATTGAACCAAAAGATAACGGAATTATTATCAATCAAGAAGAATTAGAAGAAAACAAAAACACTATTGTTCAAACACTTAAGGATTATAAAATTGAAATTTCACAAATAAAAGCCACCATCGGACCAACCGTTACACTGTATGAAATCGTCCCTGCGGCAGGAATTCGTATTTCCAAAATCAAAAATTTGGAAGATGATATTGCTTTGTCGTTGGCAGCCTTAGGAATACGCATCATTGCCCCTATTCCGGGAAAAGGAACCATCGGTATTGAAGTGCCTAACAAAAAACCTACAACGGTTTTTATGCGTTCGATGATAACTTCTCCGAAATTCCAACACGCTGAAATGGAGCTACCTGTTGCTTTCGGAAAAACCATCAGTAACGAAACATTTGTTGCCGATTTAACCAAGATGCCACACCTTTTGATGGCTGGAGCGACAGGGCAAGGAAAGTCTGTCGGTTTGAATGTGGTTTTAACATCTTTGTTATACAAAAAACATCCTGCGGAAGTAAAGTTTGTCTTGGTTGACCCTAAAAAAGTAGAACTTACACTTTTCAATAAAATTGAACGTCATTTTTTAGCAAAACTACCTGACAGTGAAGATGCTATAATCACAGATAACAAAAAGGTAGTAAACACATTGAATTCATTGTGTATTGAGATGGATAACCGTTATGAATTGCTAAAAAATGCTATGGTTCGTAACATTAAAGAGTATAACGCAAAGTTCAAAGCAAGGCAACTTAATCCAAATGACGGACACAGATTCTTGCCGTACATCGTGTTGGTAGTTGATGAATTTGCCGACCTGATTATGACTGCCGGAAAGGAAGTTGAATTACCTATCGCTCGGTTGGCACAATTGGCACGAGCCATTGGTATTCACCTAATTATCGCCACACAGCGTCCGTCTGTAAACGTAATTACCGGTATCATTAAAGCGAATTTCCCTGCAAGAATCGCTTTCCGTGTAACTTCAAAAATTGATTCTAAAACTATTTTAGATGGTTCGGGAGCAGAACAATTGATTGGTCGTGGGGATATGCTTTATACACAAGGCAATGAACCAATTCGTATTCAATGTGCCTTTGTTGACACTCCGGAAATAAACCACATCACTGAATATATCGGTAACCAAAAAGCGTATCCTGATGCTTATTTACTACCAGAATATGTTGGAGGAGAAAGTGAAGGTCTTGATTTGGATTTCAATCCGGAAGATAGAGATCCTCTGTTTAGAGAAGCAGCTGAGATTGTGGTAAATGCACAGCAAGGTTCTGCATCACTTTTGCAACGTAAACTAAAATTAGGCTACAACCGAGCCGGACGACTTATTGACCAGCTGGAACACGCCGGTGTCGTAGGTCCGTTTGAAGGAAGCAAAGCCAGACAAGTTTTAATACAAGATATCGTTTCTTTAGACAGACTTTTGGAAGGAATGTAATTTATTTCAACCTATAAGCCAATGAATTAAGTTTTTTGGAACAATTATTGATACAACAAAATATAACATCAAAAATAACAAAATTAAAATGAAAAAAATATTTTTAGGATTTATCGCTTTGTGTGGATTTTTTGTAAACGGACAAAATAGTGATAGAGCAAAAAAAATGTTAGATGAAGTTTATAACAAAATCACAAGTTACGACAACATTTACATTGATTTTAAATACAATCTGGATAATATGGCTGAGAACATCAGTCAGGAAACCAAAGGAAATGTTACTTTAGCCAAAAACAAATATGTTTTAAACTATTTGGGGTCTACCAGAATATACGACGGAAATAAAACATACACAATAGTACCTGAAAATGAAGAGGTTGTAATTGAAACTACATCTAACGAAGATGATGCAGCTATTACTCCGTCAAAGATGCTAACTTTCTACAGAAAAGGTTATAACTACAAATGGGATATTGAGCAAAATGTACGCGGAAGAAAAATTCAATATATCGAATTAAAACCACAGAAAGCAAATTCTGATGTGAAACAAATCTTATTAGGAATTGATGTACAAACAAAACACATCTATAATCTCATTGAAATAGGAAAAAACGGCACAAAAACCACGATTACCGTAACAAGTTTTAAAACAAATCAGCCTATTCCTGCTAATCTTTTCAAATTTGACAAAGAAAAGTACAAAAAAGAAGGCTATTATATTTCAGAATTATAGAATTTCTTAGTTTTTTGAAGCTTAACTCGTTTTAAGATTTCTTGCAAGCATTAAAAAGTATCAAATTTGAGAATTGTAAAATACAAACCTTGAAAATTTTAGATAGATATATACTGATACAGTTCCTAAAAAATTTTTTAGGAACTCTTTCCATTTTAATCCTTATTTTTATTTTCCAAATTATTTGGACATACATCGATGAACTTGCCGGACGTGGATTGGAATTATGGGTAATCGGGAAATTTATATTGTTTTTCATTCCGCAATTAATTCCTATTATTTTGCCTTTGGCTGTAGTTGTTTCCTCAATAATGACTTTTGGTTCTTTTGCCGAACATTATGAATTTGCTGCAATGAAAGCCTCAGGAATTTCCTTAATGCGAATAATGCGTCCGTTAATCGTTCTGATGGCAATTTTAAGCGGCATTACTTTTTTCCTCGTAAACAATGTTATTCCTGTGGCTTATCGGGAAGTTTATGATTTGCGAAGAAACATTGCAAAAGTTAAACCTTCTATGGCTATTCCTGAAGGAATTTTTTCCAATATCGGTGATGATATAAGCATCAAAGTCAGTAACAAACACGGAGAAAATGGCGAATTTCTGGAAAAAGTAATCATTCATAAAAAATCGCCTGACAAAGTAAACAGAGTGGTTATCAATGCCGAACGAGGAGAATTAAAAAGTGGAAAGAACAATGATTTTCTTCAATTAATTCTGGAAGATGGCACTTATTATGAGGATATTAAGACAAGGAGTTACTCCCAACAAGAAAGATTTCCTTTTGCTAAGGTTCATTTCAAAAAGTACATTATCAATCTCGACCTTTCACATTTGAATAATGTAGATTTTAATGAAAAATCAGATGTAACGACCTATAAAATGATGAATGTAGGTCAGTTAAGTTACGCTATTGATTCGTTAAAAACAGATTTCAAACAAAATTTGACTGACCAAGGAAATAGTATGTTCCGCCGTACAGGAATTCTAAATCTGAATAACACAAAAGAAGCTAAAGATTCTGAACCTGAAAAAAAAGAAAAATTTAAAGTAAAATCAATCGATGATTTGACCAATCTTCTTGATGAATATAAAAAAATCCAAATTTGGGATGTTGCCGTCAGTAATAATAAAAGTCAGTTTGACAATCTTAAATTCCGACAAGATGAAGTAGAATATCGTTACAAACTGATGAACCTGCACATCATTAACTTTAATGACAAATTCGCCCTAACTGTGGCTTGTTTTGTGCTATTTTTCGTGGCAGCTCCTTTGGGTGCGTTAATTCGCAAAGGAGGAATTGGTTTGCCTTTGGTTGTGGCTATGTTTCTTTTTCTGTCATACTACTTTATTGGTTTGTTTATTAAAAATATTGCAGAAAACAACTCGATAAGCCCTATATTTGCTCCGTGGATTTCCACTTTAATTCTCTTACCTTTAGGATTTTACCTAACTTCACGTGTAGCAACAGACAAACCCATTTTCCAATTTGAGCGAATTACTCGTTTATTTTACAAATTGAAAAAGAAAAAATAAACTTTTCATAAAACAAATGAAATATTACATTATTGCAGGCGAAGCCTCTGGCGATTTACACGGAGCCAATTTGATGAAATCCATTGTAAAAAAAGACTCAAAAGCAGAATTTCGTTTCTGGGGCGGAGATAGAATGCAACAAGTTGGAGGAACGATTGTTAAGCATTATCGTGATTTGGCTTTTATGGGTTTTTGGGAAGTTATCACAAACCTGAAAACTATTCTACGTAATATTCATTTTTGCAAGAAAGACATCGAAAATTATCAACCTGATAAATTGATTTTTATTGATTATCCTGGCTTTAATATGCGAATTGCAAAATGGGCTAAACAACAAAAAATTCAAACAAATTACTACATATCTCCACAAATTTGGGCTTGGAAAGAAAATCGTATTAAAGACATAAAACGTGATATTGACAATATGTACGTTATTTTGCCTTTTGAAAAAGATTTTTACGAAAAAAAACATCAATTTCCTGTACATTTTGTAGGTCATCCCTTACTTGATGCCATCACACAATACCAGAAAACAGATGAAATTACCTTCAAAAAAGAAAATGGATTGGATAGTCGTCCCATCATTGCTCTTTTGCCGGGAAGTAGAAAACAAGAAATTGCCAAAATACTTGCTATTATGACTTCTATTACAGAAGGTTATCGTGATTATCAATTTGTAATAGCAGGAGCACCCTCACAAGAATTTTCGTTTTACCGGCAATTCATCAATACGGAAAATATTCATTTTGTAAGTGGAAAAACATATGATTTACTATCCATATCAACTGCTGCAATAGTTACCAGCGGAACGGCTACACTCGAAACCGCTCTGTTCAACGTTCCCGAAGTGGTTTGCTATAAAGGAAATTGGTTATCGTATCAAATTGCCAAACGCATTATCAATCTGAAATACATTTCATTAGTAAATCTGATAATGGATAAACCTGTTGTTACAGAACTAATTCAAAATGAATTCAATAAAACCAATTTAAAAACTGAATTGGACAAAATTTTGGATAACAATCACAGAGAGAAAATACTCAAAGATTATAGCGAATTACGAAAAAAACTCGGAGGTTCAGGTGCCAGTGACCGTACCGCCGAGTTAATCATCAATTCTAAATAATTTCTGAGAAAAATTTATTTCTCGCTTAATATTTTGATAAAATCATCAACTATGTTGTTTCCTTTATCTTGGTTGTACCATTTCTGTAATTCTTCTTTGAATTCCGCAGATAATTTTCCGTGCTGAGCCTTGTAATCTTCAACCATTTTGGTGGCGACTGACGGACGAGAACCCCACGATGCCAACACGTTATCTTTCAAATCCAAAATTACAACAATCGGGATTGCTTTCCCTCCATTGGTTAGAAACAAATTCATAAGCTCTTCATTTTCATCTCTAAACACTAATTTTAAAGTAATCTTAGGATTTAATTCTGCTATTTTGTTAATAACAGGAACTATTTGAGCAGCATCTCCACACCAAGTTTCTGTGATGACAAGAAAAGTAACACTTTTTGAATAATTTTTAAAAAACTCTGCCTTTTCTTCCGAAATTTTTATGGTTTTATCCAATCTCTTGTAACGCTTCTCATTAAGTGCCGTGTAATCAATGAGGTCTTGAGTTTGCTCCGGACCACTCGTTCTTCCCTCCTCAACCATTTTATCAATAAGATTTCTGTAGGTTGTGTATGATATGCTATTTAGTAAGCTTTTTTGAATGATTTGCTTTTTCTCCATAAAATTAAATTTTGTTAAAGGTAATAATTTTCTTATTTACTCAATAATTTCCTATTTTCTTCTTGTAATGATTGAATTTGATTTAACAAGTGGTGAATAATCTCCAACCCTGGCATATTTACTTCCAAATCATAATGCCAATTTATAAACTTCTCAAAATTAGATAATTGACTATAATTAAGATAAATAGTTTCATCAACAACTTCAGTTTGAATCAACCCACAAGCCTCCAACTCATTGAAAAAAGCAATTTCAATGTTGTATATCCTGATAATTTCCTCTCTTGAAATTCTTCCTTCCATAATCTATGAATTTTTAAGTTGTTCAAATAAGTCTTTTTGCTTGTCTGTCAAGTCCTTAGGAAGCTGAACTTCATACGTGATAAATAAATCTCCAAATTCTCCTTCCTTCTTATACACAGGAAAACCTTTCCCTTTCAAACGTACTACCGTACCATTCTGAGTTTCAGGCTGTACCTTTAGTTTCACTTTTCCTTCCAAAGTTTCTACCTGAATTTCTCCACCCAATATTGCTGTGTACAAATCAATCAGAACTCTGGTTTTCAAATCATTACCTACTCGTTCAAATTGTGTATCAGGCTGAATATTGAAGGTTATGTACAAATCCCCACTCGGTCCTCCGTTGTATCCTTTACCTCCGTAACCTTTCAGTTTTATTTGTTGACCATCATAAACTCCAGCTGGTACAGTAATGCGAATGTTTCTTCCGTTAATGGAAAACATTTTTTGTTGTTTTTGGGCTGCTTCCCTAAAAGAAAGCGATGCTTCGGCATAAATATCCTGCCCTTTAAATTTACCTGAGGCACGACTGTAAGCACTTCCTCCAAAACCTGCTCCACCGAACATATCTCTGAAAAACTCGGAATAATCCGCCGAACCCTCATAATTTGCTTCATCAAAATTACTTCTTGAATATTGACGCTGTGCTTTTTCATACTCTTCCCCGTGTTTCCAATTTTCTCCGTATTTATCGTACTTCGCTCGGTTTTCCGGATCACTGAGCACCTCGTTAGCTTCATTGATTTCTTTGAACTTTTGTTCCGAAATTTTATCTCCGGGATTCATATCCGGATGATACTTCCGAGCCAACTTTCTATATGCTTTTTTTATTTCTTCCGAAGTTGCTGTTTTTTCAACCCCCAACGTTTTGTAATAATCTATGTATGCCATATTAAACAAATTAGCAATATGCAACAAAGGTAAAACAATAAAAGCAAAAAGACAAAAAATAAGGCTATCTTAACAAAGATAGCCTTAACAAAATATGTTATACGTTACAAAAAACTATACGTTTTTTCGTACTATGTTTTATTGTTTTTTCAATAAATCTCTGATTTCTGCAAGTAATTCCTCTTGTGTTGGTCCTGCCGGAGGTGCCGGAGCTTTCTCTTCTTTTTTCTTCATTGAATTGATTCCTTTAATCATTACAAACAATATGAAAGCAATGAAAATGAAGTTAATAACAGCCGCTAAAAACTTACCATACGATACTCCGTTCCAAACAAGTTCCTCTAATCTGTTTGCTCCTGCTGCTTCCAAAGCCGGAGTCAATAACAATGGTGTAATCACATCCGATACCATTGAGTTAACAATTGAACCAAAAGCACCTCCGATGATAACACCGACAGCCAAATCAATTACGTTTCCTTTTACGGCAAACTCTTTAAATTCTTTTAAAAATCCCATAACTACTTGATTTTTTGTTTTAAAAATTATTTTAGTTTAATCTCTGGGGCAAATGTAATTAGAAAACAGATACAAAAAAACAAAATTTCAATTTTTAATAAAACTTTAATAATTTTCAAAGATAAATAATTAAAAATATTAATTTTAATCTTTATTGTGAAAAGATTTTAATTGATTTCATTAAAGTTGATTTGTTTTAAGACATCAAATATATCACACTGATAATCAAACCATTTAATATTTTCATTTTTACCAAACCAAGTATATTGCCGCTTGGCAAAACGCCGAGTATTTTTTTTGATTTCCTCTATTGCAAAATCCAACGAATATTGTCCTTCAAAGAATTGAAACAACTCCTTGTAACCTACTGTTTGTAAGGCATTTAATTTTTTATAAGGAATTAATTCTTGAACCTCGCGGAGCAATCCTTGTTCAAGCATTTGTTCTACGCGTTGATTAATCCGCTGGTAAACAATCTCTCTATCAGCAGTAAGCCCAATTTCTATATGAGAAAAATTTCTTTTAGTATCTTTTCTATTTAAAAAAGAAGAATATGGTTGTCCGCTTGCCAAACACACTTCCAAAGCCCGAATTAACCGTTGCGGATTTTGTATGTCCATTCGGGAATATTGTACAAAATCTAATTTTTTTAACTCTTCTTGTAAATATTCAATTCCGTTTTGAAGATATTTTCGATTTAATTCTTCACGTACTTCCTCCGGAACTTCAGGAAATTCATCAAGTCCTTTTATAACTGCGTCAGCATAAAGCCCGCTCCCTCCTACCATTACTACGGCTTTTCTATCCTTAAAAAGTTCTTCAAGAAGCTTGACTGCATCACGTTCAAAATCTCCAACGGAATAAGAATCAAAAATACTTTTATGTTGAATGAAATGATGTTTTACCGTTTCCAACTCGAATGGTTCCGGCACTGCAGTCCCAATTCGCATTTCTTTGAAAAATTGACGAGAATCACAGGAAATAATTTCTGTATCAAATTGTTTTGCCAATTCTATTGCCAAGCGAGTTTTCCCAATAGCAGTAGGACCTACAACAGTTATTAACAAATTATTACGTTCATCTATCATCTTTTTCTCTTCCTAATAAAACTCCACATTTGCAACAAAATTTAGCTCCCTCCTGATGATTTTTGTTTCTACAATTCGGACAAATAACCGCATTTGTATCCTGTTCTTTCTGATATTCACTATTTTCCTTAACATCAAAAGTTCTTCTTTTTGTTCGTGAATACTCGGCTGTGACAATTCCTGTTGGAACAGCAATGATACCGTATCCCAAAACCATTACAAACGAAGCCACCATTTGCCCGAGTGTTGTTGCTGGAGCAATATCTCCGTAACCCACTGTAGTTAAGGTAACTATACACCAATAGATACTACGAGGAATACTGGTAAATCCACTTTCTTCACCTTCAATAACATACATCAAAGAGCCTAACAAAATACAAATTACCAAAACAAAATAAATAAAAACCAATATTTTGGTTCGGCTGGTTCGCAGTGCCATCTTTAATTCTTCTCCCTGATTCATAAAGTTTGCGAGTTCCAAAATACGAAAAACACGTAGTAAACGCAAAGCCCGAACTACCGACAAAGCCTTTGAACCGGGAATAAAAAACGATAAATACATCGGCAAAATAGAAATCAAGTCAATTATTCCGTAAAAACTAAATATATACTGTAACGGCTTTCTGTTGGAAATAATTCTCAAAACATATTCAATCGTGAAGAAAATTGTAATAAACCATTCTAAAAACACTAAAATCCCGTGAGCTTGATGGTCAATATCTTTCACAGTTTCAAGCATTACCATAATTACACTGAGGAAAATAAGTATCAGCAGAACAATATCAAAAAGCTTTCCCAAAGGCGTATTTGTACCATAAATGATAACGTACGCCTGTTGTTTTAAAATATCGTATTTTGATTTTATTACACCTCGCATAATTTTTTAAGGATTTTATTTGAAATTTTTTATCAAAATTTTCAACGTAGCACTAAATATTTATGTTTCTTAATTATTTGAAAGCCAATTTCGGAAAGAGTAGAAATTTTGGGGAGACACTCCGTGCCCAACAGGAAATTCCTCATACACATACTCAATTCCCAAATTCTCTAAAAATTCCGGAGTTTTTCTCGCCCATTCTATTGGGATTATTTGGTCACTCGTACCGTGTGAAACATAAAAATGTAATGCAGAATGGTTCTCATTATTGTAACCTTCTTTCAAAATTTCTGTATTCAGATATCCACTTAACGCTATAACATTCCGTATTTTACGTGGATATGAAATTGCAATTGACATACTCAAAATACTTCCCTGACTGAACCCCAATAAAGTGATATTTTTTGTATCCAAATTAAACAACTTACACGCTTCGTCAATGAAATCTACCACCAAATCACGTGATTTTATTGCTTGTTCGTTATCACTCCATTTCCCTTGTTCCTCATCAAAATTAATTGAATACCAAGCATATCCAAAATCAGGAAGCCTATACGGAGCTCTTAATGAGATGATTGTATATTCTTTTGGTAATTCTCCCGCAAAGGAAAATAAATCTTCTTCATTGCTTCCATAACCGTGAAGCATAAAAATAACCGGTGAACGCTTGACTTTCACCAAAGGCTCACGCATTACATACCTTAAAGGCAAAAAATTGTTTGTTTCCATATTTTTTGTTTTCTATTTTATTACTTCTATTGACTTATAAAGATTGTTTTTTTACAATCGGGATTTATCAATTTTACAATGATTTATAAATTCATATTCTGAAAAACTAATCGTTCATAACAAACTGATTATTAGCTATAATACCAATAACTTTCCCTTTCAAAGTTTCTCCAAGAAAAGCCGAATTTTTTGAAGCTGATACTATGTTTTCTTTTTCAAACACGTAACTTCCTTCCGGAGTAAACAACGTTAAATCTGCCTGAATGTTTTCTGATATCGGTTCTGTTTTTATTCCAAATCGCCCACGAGCAGAAGTCAGTAACTCTACCGTTGTTTCCAAATCAACATACTGATTTACAATACCAAAAACACTTTCCAGACCAATGGTACCAAATGACGCATAATCAAACTCCTTGAATTTCAATTCAATATCTAACGGATTGTGGTCAGAAGTTACAAAATCAATTATTCCTTCTTTTAAAGCTTTACGTAAAGCATCAACATTTTCTTTATCCCGTAATGGCGGTAATACTTTAAAATTAGTGTCAAATCCATCTAAAACTTCATCAGTGAAATGAATGTTATGAACTGCAACACTGCACGTTACATCAAGTCCTTTGTTCTTAGCCTCACGAATCAATTCCACAGATTTTGCTGTTGAAATAGTAGGAATATGCAATTTGCCGCCTGTATATTCCAACACCGCTAAATCACGAGCTATGCAAAGTTCTTCGGCTAAAGCGGGAATTCCTTTTAACCCTAATCGGGTTGCAGAAATATGCTCATTAACAACTCCTTTTCCCATTATTTTTGAATCATTGGGAAAAGAAATTACGATTCCTCCAAAATTTTGCACATATTGCAACGCTATTTTCAATAAATTATTGTTTCCTATTGCTTTTTTATAATCCCCAAAAGCGACTGCTCCACCACTTTTCATATCGAATAATTCAGCCAAAGCTTCTCCTTTACTCTGCTCCGTTAAAGCTCCGATAGGATATGCTGTTGCTGCAAAATTTTTCGTTTGGTTTTTGATGTATAATACGGAAGCCTTTGTGTCTGTCACAGGATTCGTTAATGGATTAACAAGTACGTGTGTAAACCCACTTTTTTCAGCTGTTATCATTCCATTTTTCAGAGTCTCTCGTTCTTCAAATCCCGGCTCACCAAAACAAACACTACTATCCGTCCAACCCTGTGAAACGTACACATTCTCAATGATTTTATCTACATTTTCAGTTGTAATAACATCCGAAATTTTTGTAATAATTCCGTCAGAAATTAAAATATCTTTAGTAGTTTTGTGAAAAGTACTTAGTTTATCTAAAATTCTTGCAGATTTGATTAATATATTCATATTCGAATTAACATTTAAAAACTTAAAATATAAAGCTGAAAAATTCAATATTTCAAAAATTCACCTCTCAATTGGCAAAGTTAAGATTAAAAAATGAACTATATAAAATTTTAATTTATTTTTAGTATTAAACTTTTTAAATCTGCTTATTAAAAAAGATTCTTTTTGAAAAAATCCAAATCAAAATAAAACTTGTAAAACTTCCAAAGATTTTGGCTTTCTAAAACCGGGAAAATGCCACTGATAATATTTTAAAAGATGATTTAAAAGAATATTTCTTTCATTTTTTGAAGATTTAATTTCATATAAATCAGAATATTCACAAGAAATAATATTTTTGAAAAAAATAAGCTCCTTGCCCGAAATTGAATGTTTTGTTTCATCAGAATGACTAAAAATTCCTTCCTCCAAACTAAAGAAAGAATTATCCTCATTGGAAATATCAGGATAAAATCCTAAAAATCGGGTTAAATCCATCAAAAATTTCAAATGAAAGTTAGGTAAAAAGTTATTTTTGTCAAAAAAAGATAGTTTTTCTTCTAAAAATTGATACAAATCAGGCTCTGCATACTCATTAGTACAAGCAAAAGAGCAGATTTCGGCTAAAAACATCACAACAGAACTTTTGTAAACATCTGTGTGTATAGACTGATAAACTTTAGTTACTTTTGCTTCTTTGATGCGTTCCAAAGTACTTGTATTTCTGTTACTTGCCACCAACTCCAATTGCATAAAGGGTTGAAAAAGAGCTGGCTTTAATGTTGTTTTTTTTGAGGATAAAACTCCTTGAAGCAAATACGAACGAACTCCAAAATTTCCAGTAAAACATTTAACTATCAAGCTGTTATCTCCATATTTCAAAGCTGAAATCACAATTGCCTTAGTTGTTGAATACATTTTTCTCTATTTTTAAAATTCGTGTTCTTTCGATTATTTTTTTAACGAAAATACAAATCCCTCACCGAAACGATGCGAAGATATAAAGTATTTATAGATTGACAAAAATTATTATGATAATCAACAAAGATAAAAAAATAAAGTTTCAGTTGACCTTGCTTTTATGTTTTTAGTACATAAAAGACCTACGAATATAGTACTTAAAATACAAAAATCCCTTCCCTAAATTTGGGAAAGGATTTTTATATTATAATATCTAACCACTTTCGGCTTTTATTAGCCACCAAAGTCGTCGAAGCGGATATTTTCATCAGGCAGACCGAAGTCTTGTCCCATTTTCTGAACCGCTTTGTTCATCATCGGAGGTCCGCAGAAATATAATTCGATGTCTTCCGGAGCGTCGTGTTTGCTCAAATACTGCTCAATTACAGCATTGTGAACAAATCCTGTA
Source organism: Capnocytophaga felis (assembly GCF_009684755.1). Taxonomy (GTDB): domain Bacteria; phylum Bacteroidota; class Bacteroidia; order Flavobacteriales; family Flavobacteriaceae; genus Capnocytophaga; species Capnocytophaga felis. The sequence goes on along the minus strand of NZ_BLBC01000006.1, from coordinate 84,120 downwards.
AATCCGTCGCCTTCCGTATCGTGAATGTCTTTTTTCACCTTCCAATTATCTTCGGGAAGCGGCTCAGACAACACGATGAAAAACTTAAAGTTCGGAAACTCACGCTCTAATTCCCAGAAATGCTCCAAGTAGAACAATTCTCGTTTAGAACGTCCTCCGTACCAATACGTTACCTTACGTCCTGTTTTCAATGTTTTAAATAGGTGATACAAGTGCGAACGCATTGGTGCCATACCTGCTCCACCACCTACATACAACATTTCGGCGTTGGATTCGTTGATGAAGAACTCCCCATAAGGCCCTGAAATTACGACTTTATCGCCTTTTTTACGAGAGAAAATGTATGAAGAAGCTACCCCAGGGTTCACGCTCATCCAACCGTTTTTAGCTCTGTCCCAAGGTGGCGTAGCGATACGAACGTTCAACATAATTTCGCGTCCTTCGGCAGGATACGAAGCCATTGAGTAGGCACGCTCTACGCTTTCAGTGTTTTTCATCACCAAAGGCCAAAGGTTGAATTTGTCCCACTCCATTTTGAATTTGTCAGGCTCGCCAGGGTGTTCAGCAGGGTGTGCCGTAATATCAATATCCGAATATTTGATTTCGCACGGCGGAATTTCAATCTGAATATATCCTCCCGGTTTATAATCCATATCCTCAGGAATTTCCACCACAAATTCTTTAATAAAAGAAGCCACGTTGTAGTTACGTACCACCACAGCTTCCCATTTTTTGATACCAAAAATTTCCTCAGGAATGGAAATTTCCATATCTTGTTTTACCTTCACTTGGCAAGCCAAACGAGCTCCTTCTTTCAATTCTTTTTTGGTAAAGTGAGGTGTTTCTGTCGGAAGAGCCTCTCCTCCACCCGAAAGCACGTGGCACTCACATTGGATACACGACCCACCGCCACCACAAGCCGAAGGCAAAAATATTTTCTGATTTCCTAAGGTAGAAAGCAATGAGCCTCCTGACGGAACTTCAATCACTTTCTCGCCGTTAATCTTGATTTTTACAGGTCCTGACGGAGCTAACTTCTGCTTTACAACCAGCAAAAGTGCCACCAACAGCAAGGTTATCACCAGCAAGGCGATTACTGTTACTGCTACCGTTACAAATATACTACTTGACAATACCATTACTTAATTTCTTTTGTGTTATTGGCTAATTTTTCAGTTTTATCAACTTTTTGCTCCATCATCGTTTGGGTTTTCTCTTCTTCGGCTTTTTTAGTGCCACCGGTAAGCATACCTCCGAAACTCATAAAGCCGATAGCCATAAGCCCCGTGATGATGAATGTGATTCCCAATCCGCGAAGAGCAGGCGGTACGTTCGAGTAACGGATTTTCTCACGAATGGCAGCAATGGCAACAATCGCCAAAAACCAACCAATTCCCGAAGCCAAACCGTAAGTAGCCGCCAAACCGATAGACGGAATTTCACGAGATTGCATAAAAAGCGACCCCCCTAAAATTGCACAGTTTACGGCAATAAGCGGTAAGAAAATCCCCAGTGAGTTGTACAAGGCAGGAGCAAATTTCTCAACGATGATTTCTACTAATTGTACCATTGTTGCCACCGTAGCGATGAACAAAATGTAGGTCAAAAAGCTCAAATCATAACTTGCGTACTCTTCGCCCAACCACGCCAACGCTCCTTCTTTGAGCAAATATTCGTTAAGCAACCAGTTGATAGGCACTGTTACCGCCAATACGAAGATAACTGCCGCACCCAAACCAACCGCCGTAGATACCTTTTTGGATACCGCAAGGTACGAACACATACCCAAGAAGGTAGCGAACACCATATTATCTACGAATATCGATTTAAAAATCAGTTCTATATATTCCATTTTCTAATCTTTATTTAGTTAATTATTCCTCAACGAGGGATTTGTTACGCGTACGCTGAATCCAGATTACGATTCCGTAAGTAATAAGTGCCATTGGAGCGAGCAACATAAATCCGTTGTTTTCGTAGCCCAACGCATATAAGCCCGTTTTCTTGATAGGGTCGCCCAATACTTGAATTCCGAAAAGCGTTCCGGAACCTAACAACTCACGGAAGAAAGCCACAATCACCAAAGCGATGGCGTAACCGCCTGCGTTTCCAATTCCGTCCAAGAAGGATTTCCAAGGCGTATTCCCCAAAGCGAATGCCTCAAAACGCCCCATAATGATACAGTTGGTAATGATAAGCCCCACGAATACCGAAAGTTGCTTACTGAGTTCGTACGAAAAGGCTTTCAGCACTTGGTCAACGATAATTACCAATGCAGCAACCACCAACAATTGTACGATAATACGAATTTTCCCAGGAATAACGTTTCTGATTAAAGAAATTACCACGTTTCCTACACTGAGTACAAATATTACGGACAATCCCATAACGATAGCCGCTTTAAGTTGTGCCGTGATAGCCAATGCCGAACAAATCCCCAACACTTGCACGGTAATCGGGTTGTTATCCCATAGCGGGTCGGTAACCAATTTTACGTCTTTTTTCGATAGTCCCATAATATTAGTTTTTTAAGTTTTTAATATAATCAACATACGCACCAACGCCTGTTTTCACCATCTCATTTACACCGTTTACGGTAAGGGTGGCTCCTGCGATGGCATCTACTTTTCCGTCTTCTTTACGTTTGTTTTCAGGGTCGCCATTTGATTTTGAACCTTCTACACTTTGAAAATGCCCCGAAGCGTCCAACAAATGCTCTCCGATGAAATCATCCATAAAGAAACGCTCTTTGATGTTCGACCCCAATCCGGCAGTTTCTCCCTTGTGGTCAAAGAAAACGCCTTGTACGATTAAGTTTTTATCCACAGCTACATATCCCCAAATGGCGTCCCAAAGTCCTTTTCCGAAAACGGGAATGATGTAAAAGGTTTTTCCGTTCTTCTCACCTACGAAAAGCGGTAAGCCTTTTTCGCCTTTTTTCAGCGGATTTTCAATCAGGTTACGCTCCGAAGCCTGCCCGTTGTCAATTACCAATTGTTGTTTGATGTATTTCCCAAACTCGGCTTTCACCTCCGAAGTGGGAACGAACGTAACGTCGCCCTCGCCCAAGTTGGTATTCTGATTTCTGTTTACGCCCATTGCGTAAAGTACGTTCTGCTGCTTTTCGAATTTCTTGTTCTCGCTGATTTTATCGCTCAACGCCGAAGAAACCCCCGCAAGCAACGCTCCTACGATAATTACCATTATGATGGCAAAAATCACTGTATATGAATTACTTTCAGTTCTGTTTGACATACCTATGCAGTTTTAGCTTTTAAACGTTTCTTTCTTCTTGCCACATTTGCCTGTACCACGTAATGGTCAATGGTCGGAGCAAACACGTTCATCAACAAAATCGCCAACATTACCCCTTCCGGATAAGCAGGATTGAAGCAACGAATCATAATGGAGATAAACCCTGCCAAGAATCCGTAGATGTATTTCCCCGTGTTGGTTTGCGATGCCGTAACCGGATCGGTAGCCATAAACACCGTACCGAAAGCAAAGCCCCCAATCAGCAAGTGCTGCCACGCAGGCAAGTTCCACAAAGTGAAGAACTTCGTTCCTTCCATAGCCGGAGCAAAAGCATTGAAGATATACCCCATTGCCAAACCTCCAAGTACCATACTGAGCATAATTCTCCAACTTCCTATTTTAGTGAAAATCAAGAACAAAGCTGCTAAAATAATCAGCACGGTTGATGTCTCTCCGATAGACCCCGGTGTAAAGCCGAAGAACATATCCGAAACGGAATATTTATCCGCAATATTGTGGTGTTGAGCCAAATGCCCAAGGATAGTTTCCCCTGAAATAGCATCCAAGTTCGCTCCCGAGGCGATTTCTCTTGCTCTTTCAGTGGCACCTTCCACCCAAATTTTGTCGCCACTCATTGATGTTGGATACGCGAAGAACAAAAACGCACGGATAGTAAGTGCAGGATTTAGGATATTCATTCCCGTTCCGCCAAAAACTTCTTTCCCGATAATTACCCCGAAAGCCACCGCTACGGCAAGCATCCAAAGAGGCAAATCCACAGGAACGATAAGTGGCACGAGCATTCCCGTTACCAAGTAGCCCTCCTCCACTTCGTGTCCGCGAAGGGTAGCGAAGATAAACTCAATCCCCAAACCAACGGCGTAGGAAACCACCACGAGCGGAAGCACTTTTACTGCCCCAAACGAGAAGTTTTGCCACGACCAGAATTCGGGACTAAAAAAAGGTAGCCCTACGGCGTGAGACAACTCGCCCGTGGCTACATAATGCTGATACCCCACGTTGAAAATCCCGAAGATAAGACACGGAACAAGTGCCATAATCACGGTGTTCATCGTACGTTTAAGGTCATCGGCTGCCTTAATGTGCGTCCCTGCGTGGGTCGTTTCATTAGGCATATAAAGGAAGGTATGCAACGCATTGAAGGTCGTTTCGAGCTTCGTCCCTTTATACTTTTCTTTTAACGTATGTAATTTACTTTTTAAACTCATTTTCTTAACTGATAAGAATGATTATTTACTTTTTTAATTTCTTTTAAACGAATGTTTGTCGGATACGACTAATTATTCAGCTTCTTTTTTACCGCCTTTATTGCCACTGCGTTGAGCGATGACTTCTTTCCATTTGGTAACCGAAGCGTCGAGTTTTGACATAAAGGTTTTGAGCGTGTCGTCGGGTTGCAAAATTGCCAATGCCGAAGCGGTTTGTTGCACCTTGCAGAACAACTCGTCAGCCTCCTTGCGGATTGCCTTCAAGTTGTAGGCAGGTTGCTCTGCGTATTCGTCCCGTCGCTGATTGTGCTTGGTACGAAACGCCTCGTTTGCCGCTTCCAACCAACTTACCCATTGCTCCAAGCCGATTTTCTGCACCGCAGTAAGGAATTTTTCCGAACGCAAGTCTGCCACAAAATTCTGAATGTCGGCGGTTTCCTTTTGGTAATTGTATTTGGTAAAGTTCCCGTAGGTATCCACCACAATCTGCACCTTTTCTGCCGCCTTTTGAGTCTCTTCAAGAGGAGAATAGGTTTCGGATTCCACCCGAAGTACCAACCCCCGATAAAGAGCGTCGCGTTTGTCATCAAGCATTTCCAGCTCTTGCGTGTACTGGTTCTTGCGGATTTGCTTCTGTGCCTCACGCTCGTGGGCTACCTGCACTGCCAATGCTTCTTTCAAAGCTCCAAGCGGTTGCAAATTTGCCTGCGTAAGCAAGTCAAGCACATCGGACATCAATGCCAAATGCTCGGCGTTTTGCAATTTTCCTAAGTTAATCTTTATCATTGTCCAAAAATTTTGTTTCCCATATTATAAGATACCACAAAAGCATTTTTCGTTTTTCTATACATCCTCCGTCCTTCGGACACCTCCTTCAAAGGAGGATTGTGTTACGTAACATTTCAAAACGAATTTGCTACATAATCCCAAAGAGAAAGCTGTCAGAAGCCTATTTTTTGCAAAAAACGCTAAATCTCAAAAGGTTTTCGCTTCCTAATTCCCCCTTTAAAGGGGTTAGAGGGATGTCTTCCTTAAAAAATTCCGAAACACTGAACAGTTTCCTCAAAGAAACTGACAAGAATTCCGAAATTCTATATCCTTTCCGCTTCAAAACTCTTCAGAATTTTGAAACGACAAGCATTTTCTGTTCGGAAACTACCCAGAATCCTGAAACGCCATACATCTCCTGTCAAGAAAATAGTAAGAATTTCAAAATTCCCGTATTTTTCCACTCAAAAAACCTTTTCAGCTCTTTTTTACAGCGTATTTCCTTAAAAAATCACCCATTTGGGGGAAAATTCTTACGGAAATCTCATAAAAAAGACTTCTTTTTGCCTTTTGTCGTAATCCAATCTGTTTATGAACTTATTATGTATTGCCACTGCATATTAAACGCCCCAAAGTTTAAAATCCGAAGAAAGTTATTTCTTTCCTTTCTTAAAAACTTTCCGCAGGAGCTTTAACGCCCAATCATAATGACTTGATGTTGCCGAAACCAAATACGAACCCATTGAGGTGCTTCCTGTCCAGCGATACATTTTCCTAGTAAAAAGCTCGACATCAGTGTGTTTTTCGATGATGGCAAACACCTCGTGATGTGATTTTTCAAATCGAATTTGCATCGTTTCAAGCGGTACGCTTTGGCTCTCTTCCCAAATATCGCGATTCAGACGTGATGTGTCAGCGAAAGTGTACCCTTCTTTGGGAATAGCTGGCTTCTCACCTCGCATTCCTACCTCATACCAAGTCAGAAACAGCAAATGCCAGTGGTACAGATGCCCAATAACATCCCGCACATTACGGTTAAGCGTTCCTTCGGGGAAATCGATTTCCTTTTGGCTTTCAGATAATCCGTCAATAAACAAACAGAGTTTTTGGTAGTTTTCTTCTGCCAAAAACAACAATTCATCTTTTGATTGTGGACGTGGCATAATTTGTATTTTTCAATGAACTAACAGAACGTTGTACTTACTTATACATAGGATTGGATTCTTCCCAAATCGGTAATAAGTAGCGGGTTGTCGGCTCGCATTCGGTTGATAAGCTCCTCTACTCGACCTGTTTTAGGGTCTTGCCAAAGCCAATCCAACTCCTCTTGCGTAAGTCCGACCATTTGCAGGAACGATACCTCCCCGTGTGGTGTGTCAATCACGCCCAATTGCGGGTCAGGTACAAACGCGATTCCCACTAATTTCGTATCGGAATCCAAACGAATGGGACCATTGGCAGGAATGAAATGATACGCCTCAAACCATTTTTTACTGTTGAACACGTACTTAGCCAAATTCTGCATCAGATTCATCGCCCAATAAGGTTCATTTTTTGCTTTATCAGCATCTTTATCCCCAGCAAAAGGAACGATACGAAACGTGAACTCAAATCCCCAACCACTAAACTCATTTTCAACGCTTTCAGGCGAGTAATAAAGCTCGCTCATCCCGTAAGAAATAATGTGTCGGTGAAATTGTTGTTCAGCATTATCGTAAATGCTAATACCATCAAGCGGGTCTTCCCCTCCCAACATATACTTGATAATAGTTCCATAATGGCGGGGCTCTGTGTCTCCGTATACTTTTTCCAAAGTCTGGTCAATTGCATCCCAACCAGGTGAAGCATCATCTTCTGGATACTTTTGCTTGTACTGTTCTTCTGTTAATTTCATATGAAAATATCTGTTAAACTATGTCAGAAGGATTATCCAAGCTCTTGCATCATCAAATCCAACCCTTCGCGGATAATCTTTTGGTGCGGTTGTTTGGAAACGCACACAAACTCGGTCAGTGCAAAATCCTCAGGAGCAACTTCGTAAGCACCCAAGTTTTCCAACTCGTCCAAATCTTTGTACAAACACGCCTTTAAAAGCTGCATCGGATAAATATCCAACGGGAAAACCTCCTCATACATACCCGTCATCACAAACGCACGATGCTCGCCGTTGGTGTTGGTATTCAAGTTGTATTTTTTCTTCGGATTAAGCCACGAGAAAGTCATCGCTCGTGTAGTTGAAACTTTGTTGAAGACAGGTTTGTTCCAACCGAAAAATTCGTAGTCATCACCTTCGGGAATTACGGTGATTTGGTCGTCGTAATAGCCTAAGAATCCGCCTTCCGAAACTTTTTCTCCCGTAAGCACATCACCACTTATCACACGCGATTTCACGGCTTTAAGATTTCCTGCCACGATGCTACTTGCTAAGACTCCTGCAATTACCGAAAAGTACTGCGGTTTTTCCACACAAGCCCCTGTGAGTGCTACGGTTCGGGTAAGGTTGAGTTTTCCGGTTACGAAAAGCTCCCCGATGACTACTAAATCCTGCGGCGTTACCACCCATACCACCTCGCCTTTGTTAATCGGGTCGATTTGAGCAATTTGCGTGCTTACATTACCAGCAGGATGCGGACCTGAAATGTTGTGAATTACAATGTCTTTCAAGCCTCTTAGTGGCGACTGCGGGTCGTTTTTGAACACCGACACGTGAACCTTTCCTGCGGTTAGTTTGGAAAGTGCCGTGAGAGCCGCCTGCAAAAACGATTCTTTACCTTTCAGCACGTAGCTGTAATCGGGAGCCAACGGATTGGTCTTGCAAGCGGATACGAAAATCGCTTTGGGCTGAGTATCAGCTCCTGCGATGATGTCGTACGGACGTTGCTTGATGAGCGTCCACGCTCCACTTGAAAGCAAGAAATCTTTGATTTGGTCGGCGGACATTTTTGCCGGATCTTTGCTCCCGAAGTCTTTATAAGCTTGCTGAGCATCGGGTGTGATTTTGATTTCCAAAATCTTACGGCGTTCTCCACGAACAATTTCGGTAATTTTACCACTTACGGGCGAAGGGAAAACCACTCGCTCGTCTTTTTTGTCGTGAAAAACGGCTTCTCCGGCTTTAACCTCTGTGCCCTCCTTAGCGATGAGCTTTGGCACAACAGAATGAAAATCAGAGGGTTTTAATCCATACACTTTTGCCAGCGGTAGCTGCTTGGTAATCTTTTCAGCCTCGCCTTCCAGATGTATGTCCAACCCCTTTCGAATGCGGATGTCGTTTGACATATTTGTTAAATTGTTAGTTAGTTTTATTAAAATTCGGGACAAATATACTATTTTTCCATTTATAAAAGAAGATAAAAAATGTTTTTTATTTAGAGAGCAGATAAAAACAATCTCCTAAATCCATAAAAAATGCCCTTCAATGTTTATTCTAACATCAAAGGGCTGGTTTGTATTTTTTCTCAACCTATCTATTCTACTTTAAATACAACACGGAAACTAATGTTGTTTTGATAAGCATCATTGGCTCCACGATTTGCAGAACGACAATAATTTGGTTTGCAGTAAACACTCGCTCCACGGCGAACAAAGCGTTTTTTAACATTATCTGTTTTATATGGTTCAGGGTTTACTTTGTCTTCGGGTGTGTAATTTGAATAGTACTCGTCAGCAGTCCATTCCCAAGCATTTCCACTCATATCGTGAATACCCAATTCATTAGCTTTCAGGGTTCCAACCGGATTTAATCCTTTTGAGTTTCCTAAATGATAGCCTACTTCATTGACATTATCGCTTCCTGAAAATCTGTATTTTTGGCTTTTATTTCCACCTAAAGAAGCAAACTCCCATTGAGCTTCTGTTGGCAATTTACCACCTACCCATTTTGCATAAGCATTTGCTCCATACCAAGATACATAAGTTACCGGATAGTTTTCACGACCTTTTACCGGTTCATAAGTATTGCCATTTCTAATAATCCCTTTTTCTCTTTCTTTATCTGCACCATAATAATAGTATAATCCGTTTTCAGTCTTATTACCTACTGCATTCAAAAACTTGGCATATTGTGCATTTGTAATTTCATATTTGCTGATTCGGTAACTGCTTAACGTTACGTTATGACGAACTCTTTCATCAGGATCTCCATTATCGCTTCCCATTCTGAAAGTTCCGCCTTCTACCAAAACTGTATCAGTATCTTCAGGTGTCACAATATTTTCAACCACATAAACCCCTAAAAGAACTTCTTTTCCTGAAACTTTATCCTTTATAGTAATGTCTGTTTTAACAGAATTCGTACCTGTTATTGTTATCGTACTTTCAGAAATGGTTACTCCCACACCGGAAGGTGTTCCTACCACCTCATACTGGCCACTTCCATCAATCACTTGAACGGCAACTGATTCATTAGATTTTAAGCTGATATTGCTAACTTCAAGGCTCAAAGCATATACATTAGCTACAATTTGCTTAGATTCATTCACATCATTAGAAACGGTTATTGTTACAGTTCCTGTTTTATAACCATCAATAAAAATTTCATTACCTTCTACTCTTACCTTAGCTATTGTTTCATCACTTGAAGTTACGGTATAATTTCCTGCTCCAGAAGTAATTTGTATTTTTGTATTTTCTAACTTTTCTCCTTTAACTGCTGCCTGTTCTCTTTCAATGTCAGTGAAAGCTTTAACAACCAACTCGTTACCTTCCATATTCAACTCAATGGCCTGCTTCTCTTTTACCATTACATTCAAAACAGTTTCTTTGTTACTTGCTATGTCTTTAACTGTAACTGTTGTTGTACCTGATGCTACACCTTGAACAACTACGGTTGTCTGTGATAGAGTTGCACTAACTATGGTATTGTCGGCCACGGTAACTTCATACTGCCCGTTTCCAGAAGAAATGTTTGCAGTTCCTTTTTCTCCTAAATACAAAGTCAATTCATTTACATCAAGAGCCAAATCTACCAACTCCTTGCTAACAGTTATTTTAACTGTTGCTTTTTGATTAGTTTTTCTGTCAATTACAGTAACTGTTGCCTCTCCTGCAGCAGCTCCCATCAAAACCACCTTAGTTTGCGAAAGAGAAATCTTTACTACTTGATTATTAGAACTTAACACTTCGTACTCTCCGCTACCAGCTTTGATATCAAAGGAAATATCTTTCCCTTCTCTAACGGCAAGATCCTGACCTGCCACACTCAATTTAAGGTCATCATAAACAACCTCTTCCTTTTTGGAACAATTTGTAGCTGTCATTACAATCATCAATGCAACAACTACATAGGTAAAAAATTTCTTCATAAGCTATTATATTATTAGTAAGTAATATCCAATTGGAGGCAAAGGTAATTATTTATTCAATAAAAAACGCAAATAAAATTCAAAATTTTTCATAAAAAAATACATCATATTAACATATTCACAATTTATGAATTATACAAAAAGTAAATTTCCCGCTGTGAAAAATATTAACGCAACCTTCTGTCCGGTTCTTTACTCTTATCCCACTTTAAGTCGGATAGCATTGAGGATTTTATACCTATGAAGAAGTACCAAGAATTTCTGTATCCAATAGGTGTGAAGTGAAAACTCATTCTAAAACTATTCAAATCACGCTCAAATCGTAATTGTGTGTAGGTAATTCCTTTGTTTATAAAATCGTATCCGCTTGAGATTCCAACTTGCCACTTTGGCGAAAGTTCAACATTACTCGAAAACATAATAGAATTGTTAGAGATTCGACTTTCACGAGCTGAATTACTGTAAGTCAAAGAATACGCTAAATTCACATCCCACGGAATACTTGCATTGTAAAAGGAACTTTTCTTTTCTCTTTCTTCTTGTTTTTCCTCTGCTTCTTCATCTTCATTTTGCATATCATTTATGGGTTTAGATGAACCGAATAAATCATCTGCACGTCCTCCAGAAGCGGTGTTATCATTATTTTTTGTTTTGTTTTTATCTCGGTTTGAAAACGTATAACTCGTTGAAAGATTTGCATTTGTTAAACGGAAAAGACTTCCTCCATTGTTGATGTTAAATTTCTCCATCTGCCTTCCATTTTCATCAATTGCGTACGGATTTAAAGTCATACCAAAATTAATAGGCAATTTCCCTTCAAAAAAAGAAGTTCCTCCCGTTACAGATACGGGACTAAATTGTTTTGTAATCACATTATAACTTGAGCTGAAATTCAAGCTATTAAGCAACATAATTTTCTTTGGCTCTGTTTGCGTACTATCTTTTTGCTGCACTTTTGCTTCCAAAGTATTACTCAATGAAAAACTGATGGATTGCGACTTGTTAAGCCCCGGCGTTCCGTAAATTCCCCCTTCAAAACGAGTATATTGTGATGTATTCCCAAAAGCATCAGAAATATAATCCTCATAATATTGATCAAAAGCAGGTGTGTAGCCATAACTAACCGACGGACGCATTACGTGCCTGATAGCCTGTATTTTACTATCTTTCTTAAAACGAAAAGTTCCGTAAACGGTAGTTCCCAAACTCGCTCCTAAATTATACGTAAGAAAGCGGTCGAAGCCGTTTAACGTGTCTATTTCAGATTTTCCTATATTGCTATTGAAGTCATTTTTACGAATCGTTTTAAATTGCCAAGTTTCATTCAGTGACGAATTCAGCCCTAAGGTTATGTACTTAAACAATTTTGCGGTAGTGCTAACAGGAATTGAATGTCTCACACCGTTTTTAGCATCATTGAACATTTTTCTTGAAAAGAACAAACTATCGGTAGTAGAAAAACGATTATCAGCCTGCATACTATATTGAAAATTAAGGCTTTTTATCAAACCTTTCTTTGACTGCCCTTGTTTGACAAACGGATAGATACGCTCCATACTTGCTCGCAATGCAGGCAAGGTCATTTCAATATTCTGTGTGTTAGTGTTTTGCGAGTGCGATGCTGTAAGCGAAAGATTTACAGAAGGATATGCAGGAAACGTTTTGGAATACGAAATTGATGAGGACAACGTATTGTTCAAAACATTGGGTGAATTGATTTGATTGTACGAATTCTGATAATAACGACTACTTCCCAAATTCACAGATGCCGAAAAACTTGAATTGGGATTTGATTTTGCATCTTTTGAGTGTGTCCATTGAATGTTGTACAAAGTCGTACCACTGTAATCAGGAAGCCCTTTGATGCTGTAAATCTGATTTTCGTAATTCAGACTGAAATTCCCGGAAAACTTATATCGTTTATTATACGCAGACTGAGCCCTGAAACCATAACTTCCGTTTGTGAAATAATCACCCGTGAGTGCCAAATCCAAATGGTCGCTGATAACAAAATAATATCCTCCGTTTTGTATAAAATATCCACGATTGTTTACCTCTCCAAAAGTAGGAAAAATAAGCCCTGATGTTCGTCCTGAAACCATCGGATAATATGCAAAAGGAATAGCAATAGGAGTTGGGACATCAACAATGTACATATTACTGAGTCCGGCAATTATTTTCTTCTGAGGAACAAATTTTGCCTTTCTCACCTTGATATAATAATCCGGGTCGTCCAAATCTTCCGCAGTTGTGATAATAGCATTTTTCATAAAATAGGTAGAATCATTCTCTTTTTTGATAATTTCCCCTTTTATGTTATTTTCATCTTGTTTTGTATAAGCATTTCGGATGATTGCTCTTTGAGTTTTGTAATTAAAACGAATGGAATCCGGTTCAATTATGTCATTACCTTGCTTAAAAACAGGATGTTGCGTGTATTCTCCAACAGAATCTTTCAATCGTCCTGCGTAAACTTCTCCTATATCAAATTTAATAAGCTCAATTCCTGCAGATATTTCAATATCAGTATATTGTACTTGCGTTTCGTTGTACAAAATGATTTCACTTTTTACCTTATTAAATACAATGCTGTCCTTCGCTTTGTATTTAACAATATCTTCCAAAGCTCCTTTGGGTTTCTGCACGGAATCTTTTTTTAAAGAATCTTTTTCTTGCAAAAGAGAATCCTTTTGGGGTTTTATATTTGGTTTTTTGATAGTGTCTCTCACCGAGTTTTTGGAACGCCTCAAAGTATCCAACATTGAAAACGTGTGAAAACTCTGATAATCCATCTTTCGGATAGCAAACAACTCCGCATACCAAAAGAAAGTAGTTGCGATTAATAAACCTATCAATAAAATTATTTGTCTCCGATAATTTAGCAAAGTATTCTTTTTTGAGATTTCAAAAATTAGCGTAAAAATTCACGAACTTCGTCCTTTAAATGGCTCAAAGCACTTGATGAAGGTGATGGTTTGTTGATAAATTCTTTAAAAATAAATTCGGTCATAGCCTTGGAATCAGCCAATTCCTCATCATATGTGGCTTTGCGAATCACTTGAATAGTTGCCATTTTGGCTGTTCGGATAACATTCCATAAATCTTCGCTCATATATATTTGCTGTGAAAGATTATGCTCAAACTCCTCATCAATTGAATTTACCAATAATGCTTCATATTCTTTTTTAGGCAAGTTGCGTGAAGGAATGCGAAGTAATAATTGTTGTGGGCTGATGCGTTCCAAAAATAAAGCCATTCGCTCGTACGCCTGCAAACGCAACGGAAGTGAAAGCTTCTGATTTTCTTTTTGCAACAGAAAAAAACGGCGTTTTTCTTCGTTTTTGATATGTAAATAAAAGAAGTAATACGCAATTACACCAACAATTGCCGAAGGAACACAATACAACAAAAAAGTTACAATTTGGCTTTCCATTTGTTATGAGATAATTTTGCAGGCAAAAGTAATAATTTTTTCATAAAAAACTACAATTTGGTTCACTATAAAAATTGATTTCATAAAGAAAAATCAAATAAAAATATTTGGTTTTTTATTCCACATTGAAGATTACGCGGACAGACCTAAAATTAGCAACAGATTGAAAACTAGTTTCGGTTCGTAAAATGTATTTTTTTACGCTTTCTACGGAAATTTTTGGTGGTATTTTTATTAAAATATCCTTTATATATTCATTCCGAATACGGGAAACCAACGGAAATTCAGGTCCCAACACTTGTAGAAGTTTCTGCTCAGAAAATCCTTGACGCAAAACCTCTGCAAACCACTCTGCTCCTTCATTTACTTTATTGAAATCAGAATGTTTGAACGTTATTTTAATTAATCGGACAAAGGGAGGATAATGAAATTCCCTACGTTCCTCAATTTGATTTTGGAACATTTCTTTGAAATTATTGTATAAAACTTGTTGTAAAACAGGATGTTTCGGACTGTAAGTCTGAATTAAAACTTTTCCTTTTTCGGAGCTACGCCCTGCCCTACCCGCAATTTGCACCAATAACTGAAAACTACGCTCGTACGCTCTGAAATCAGGAAAATGAATAAGCGAATCGGCGTTCATAACTCCCACCAAACCAACATTTTCAAAATCCAAACCTTTGCTAATCATTTGCGTCCCGACCAAAATATGTGTTTCTCGCTGTTCAAACTTCGATAAAATTTTTTCATAGCCATACTTTCCGCTTGTAGTATCTTGGTCCATTCTGTCAATTATTGCTGTTGGGAAGAGTTCCGTTAGTTCTTTTGCAATTTGCTCTGTTCCAAATCCTTTTGTTATTAAGTCAGAACTTCCGCAGGCTATGCAAACTTCAGGTTTTGCTATGGCGTAACCACAGTAATGGCATCGCAACTGATTTCTACCTTGATGATACGTCAAACTCACATCACAATGAGGGCATTGCGGCACCGTAGCACAAGATTCACACTGAAGTACAGGGGCATAACCTCGCTGATTTTGGAATAATATAACCTGATTTCCTTGTTGAAGTGTCTGCTCAATTTCTTTTATAAGCGTATCCGAAAAGTGTCCGGTCATTTGTTTCCGATGGCGTTTGTCCTTCATATCAACAATTTCTATATCAGGAACTTGAAAGTTACCAAATCGTTTGGAAAGATACACATAACCATATTTTTCTCGTTTCGCATTGTAAAGGCTCTCCAACGAAGGAGTTGCCGACCCCAGTAACACATTGGCATTATGTATTTTAGATAAAACTATCGCTGCATCACGAGTATGGAAACGCGGAGCCGGTTCAAATTGGCGATAGGAAGAATCGTGTTCCTCATCAACGATGACCAATCCCAAGTTTGAAAAAGGTAAAAAAACCGAGGAACGAACTCCCACAACAAGCTGATTCTTAGTATTTCCATTTAAAACATTATTCCAAACTTCAACTCTTTCATTGGTGGTATATTTAGAATGATAAACGCCCATCTTATCTCCAAAGTATTTCTTTAATCTATTGATTAGATGCACGGTAAGCCCTATTTCAGGAAGCAGAAACAGAACTTGTTTGCCCGACTGCAACACTTGGTCAATGAGTTCAATATAAATTTCTGTCTTTCCAGATGCCGTAACCCCCTGAAGAAGAACAATTTGTTTTTCCTTAAACTGATTCTGAATTTGAAAAAAGGCTTCTTGTTGGGCTTCGCTCAATGTTTTTTTATCGAGCAAATCCCCCGCGAAACTAACACGGTCTTTCTGAATGAAATACTCTTCAAAAATTCCTTTTTCAATCACAGATTTTAAAACACCGGCAGAAACATTTGCCTCCGAAAGTAATTTTTCAGCCTTTAAAACTCCCTTCTCTTTATTAATGCAATTGAAATAGGCTACAATAAGTTGTTTTTGTTTGGTTGCCCTTGAAAGGATTTCAAAAGCTTTTTGTATTCCTTCATCAGATTGATATTCAGATGATAATCTGATATACTTTATCAACTTCGGGACATACTTTTCAAACATCTTTTCGGAAATTTTCACAGCGTTTTTCTCCACCAAACCTTTTAAAACTTTTAAGGCTTTTTTTCTTCCTACTATTTTAACAACCTCATTTCCCGTCAGGGCAGTTTTGAAATTCAGAGCTTCATACACCAACCATTCATCATCTGTAAAAATACTAATTTCCAAATCTTTGGAATTCATCTCTACGATTGTTTCACTCTCCAGCAGAAAGGAAGAAGGCATTGCTGCTTTAAAAACTTCTCCCAGCGAACACATATAAAATTCGGAAATCCATTGCCAATGTTGTAATTGTAACGGATTTACAACAGGAGTTTCATCTAAAATATATTCAATATCCTTAGTTGGATAAGTTGGTTCAAAAGTATGTACTTGGAACGCCAAAGCCGTATAAATCTTTGATTTACCAAAAGATACAGCAACTCGCTTTCCGGGTTTTAAAAAATGTGCTTCATCTTCATTTACACCATAAGTAAATAATTTCCGGAGAGGAATCGGAAGAATAACATCAACAAAATAAGGCATTTAATTTGATTTTTTTAGTTGTAATAACGCTGCATTAAGTTCAAATCCCAATAACAGAATGTTTGAATTCAGCCAAATATAAAACAAAAAAATCAACAAAGCCCCAATAGAACCATAAAGTTGATTGTACTGAGAGAAATTTTCAATATAAATACCAAAGAAATACGTAGTTACACCAAAAAGCAACACAGTAAAGATAGAACCCACTGAGAAAAATCTGCTTTTCTTCCCTTCGTGAGTGCCAAAAAAGAAAAGAATCGACGTACCAAAATACGTTATAATAGAAATAAATACTATTTTTGACCACTTAATTAATGCCTCATTGCTGTACAAAAGTCCCCATTTTTCTAAATAAGGAAGCAAATAAATCTCATACGAAATAAACATTGCTACAACTACTAATATCAACAATCCCAATATGATAGCCACAACCAGAGATACAATGTACTGTTTTATGAAAGTTCTGGTAATTTTAACGTGATATGAAAATTCAAAACCGCCAAAAATAGCAACTACTCCGTTAGTCATCAGGAAGATAGATAGCAAAAAAACAGAAGAAAGCAAACCTCCTCTGGGATTATCGGCAATATCAAAGAAAATACCGGAAAAAAAATCGTGAGTGCCGGGAGGTAACAAACTATTGATAAAATTCCAGACGTCCATTTGAAAATTATCAATAGGGATGTAGGGAATTAAATTCAGGATAAACAACAAAAAGGGAAACATTGCGATAAAAAAACTATAAGAAATGGCACTTGCCCTATGAGTTAAAGCTCCTTTTACAATCCCAACAATATAAAGTTCAAGCAAGTCATAAAGAGAAAAAGCATTACTTGATAATGGAATTTTTTTCAGGAAGGAAACCACATTGCGAACAATGGGTATCTTCTGTAATTTTTCTTCTATAACCGCTGACATAAGTAAAATATTAAAACAATAAAAAGACCTCTATGGAAAGTTTTCCCCATAGAGACCTAATCAAAATATATTTTTTAAAAAGCTAAAGACCTTTTTATGATTGCTGTTTAGCTTTCTTGGCTTCCTTTTTTTCTTTAATGGCTTCCATAATAGCACCACCAACCCAATAAGGAACTACAAAGGTAAGCAAAAAAATCATCAACCAAAAGCCAATCATTGCAATACCTAAAAATACTAAAAATCCTAAATATTGATCAAATTCAAACATAACTTAAAATTTTGCCCAAAGATATACCTTTTTTATATACTTCTGATTTTCAAAATTCATTTTTTACAATCAGCAGCTTTAATTTATATTCAATTTAAATAAAAAATTCCATTATTTTTCCACAGGTTTGCCTGCTTCCAGCCAACGTAAAATTCCTCCATCTAAGTGAATTAAATTCTTATATCCCTTATCTTCAAGAATTTGAACTGCTTTGGTGCTTCTGCCTCCACTTTTGCAATGAATATAAATCGTATCATTTTTATCAAATTCTTTTTCAAAATTTGAAACAAAATCTTCATCAAAAAAATTCACATTCACGGCATTCTCCAAATGTCCTTCAGAAAATTCTTCAGGAGTACGAATATCCACAAGAATATCCGATGAATTGGGCTGATATTCATCCATAGAAATATGCTTTGATGAACTTCCTGAACCACAAGAAGATAAACTAACAGCTAAAATAAATATACGTTTCATATCTTAAATCAATCATTTTTATATATCATACACAATTTTCAAACTTTCTGTTACTGCATACGCCTGACAACTAAGCACAAATCCTTCCGAAATTTCCTTTTCAACAAGTGTTTCATTCTTAGCCATTTTCGCTTCTCCTTCGGTAATTTTGCCTATACAACTACTACAAACCCCATTCAAACACGAATATGGCACATCTATTCCTTGTGAAAGTATTCCTTCCAAAAGTGATTGATTTTTAGGTATTTGAAATATCTTTTCTTCGCCTTTTAAAGTACAAGATACGGTAACTTTACCTTGTAAATGCGAAAAATCATCACTTTTGGATGCCGTAATTTCAAAAAGCTCCGTAAAAATATAATCCTGAGGAATTTCTCTACTAAGAATATGCTCTTTAACAGTGGAAACCATCTCATTAGGACCACAAATATAATAATATCCTAAATTCAATTTTCTGTATTTTTCAAGAATAAAATCAACTACTTGCGAATTAATTCTTCCTGAAATATTTTCTCCCCACATTTGCCGACTAAAAACATAATGTACCAAAAATCTATTCGGATACATCCTTCTAAGTTGCTCTATTTCATCAAAGAAAAGCGTTTCTTCTTTTGATTTATTTCCGTAAATAAATACAACTTTTATATCCGTTTTACTCAAAGCCGTTTTGGCGATGCTCATCATTGGAGTTACGCCGCTTCCTGCGGAAAAAAGCACAATATCCCTATCTCCGAAGATATCAAGGAAAACAAATCTTCCTTCCGGAGGCATTACTTCTATGGTATCTCCTTTGTTGAGTCTTGTGGTTGCGTAGGTCGAAAAAATTCCGTTTGGAATGCGTTTTACAGCGACACTCAACTGATTTTCATCTACTCCCGAGCAAATTGAATACGCTCTCCTTACCTTTTGATTATCAACATCTTGCTGTAATGTAAGATATTGTCCTGCTTCATAAGAAAATACTTGTTTCAGAAGCTCAGGCAAGGCAAAAGTAATTTTAACAGAATCTTCTGTCAATTTTTTTATATCTGATACCGTTAATCTGTAAAATTTACTCATTCTGAAAGCAGAAAATCGAATTTAAAAACAAATCATAATTAATAATCAACTATTTATACATTTCGTTTGCCGCAAAATTGAATGATTTTGAATTAGCTAACTCCTTTATTGGCATTTCAGGTTTTCTTGGCAAGCGTTTGTCAGTAATTCCTGTAATAGATTGAATTGCTTTAGCTAAGAATGGTTCTTGTTCATCACCCAAAATTCCGTAATTTGTCAAATCTTCCTCCATTTGGAAAGTTGGGCGTAAACCGCTTGTGTAATCTCCTTCGCCTTTAGCGTTTTCAATTTTCAAAACCAGTGGTTGCATTGCCCATTTATGATTTTTATTAATTCCTTCCTTTGAAAACCCTGAAGGACTGTTATAAACAGTTATAGAACCTTGGTTTTTGCCCACGGTTACATCTCCAATCTGAACAACATCAATATATGCTCTTAATCCGTTGATTACCAGCTCACTTGCTGAGGCTGTTCTGCCTGAAGTTAATATGTATATCTTACTCAAATTCAAGCTATTAATCGCTATCTTTTCTTTGTTATCCGTAGTCATTTCATTGGTGAAGAAGTTATCCACTCCTCCTTTCTTTTTTTCCATAATGGGTTGTAACTTATTGTTCCAACGCTCTTTAGCGAAAATATGTCCGTTGAATTGACCTGTAATCATTGAAGCCAAATACGTTGCCGAAGAAACTCGTCCGCCTCCGTTGTAACGCAGGTCTAAAACAAAATCCGTAATTCCTTGACTTTTAAACTCTCCGAAAGCTTCATTGAGTTGTTTGTCAAAGTTAGCAACGAATCCGTTGTACATCAAATAGCCTATTTTGTGAGTTCCTTTTTCAATTACTTTTTTAATAAGTATCGGATTTTCAGTGATTTCTTTTTTTGCCATCACTACCGATTTATTCATCTTTTGAATTGTTTTTTGTCCATTTACATTCTCTAATCTGTAAATTTCAATAGCCATTGATGTTTTATCATTGAACAACAAATTTCTGTAATTGCTGACTGTCAGATGAGTACCATCTACGGTTAAAAATAAATCTCCTCTTTTAACGCCCTTTTGTTCTGCTTCAGAATTAGGAAGCACATAGTTAACAAATCCTAAAACGCCTCCTTCTTGTCCGTACCTCGTCAAACCAAATTCCATTCCTGTACTGAGCGAAACTCCTTGAAAATTACGTTCCAATTCTGTATAATCCTTTGTAATATAGCTAAATCGGTCAATAGCTCCATTTTTATATAGTTTTTCAGATTTATTTAACAAATTGAAAAACAATTCATCAGGCGTTTTATAACTCTTCAAAAAATCAGAATAAGCAGAATTTGTAAAATTAGTTTGTTGCACACTTGAAGCAAAACGTGTGTCTGCCAAATTTGGAACATCTGCCTGCCATAAATAAAATGTGTTAAGTCCCTTCCAGATAAAATCTTTGATTTCTAAATTTAATGCATCTTGATTTTTTACATCATCTGGTTTTGGAGTATCATCAACATCTTTTTTACAAGATAAAATACTCGCCGTCAACAAAATAGATAAAAATATTCTTTTCATAACATAAAATTTTTCCTACAAATGTAACATTTTTTTCATATATTCGTCTTTTGTATGAAGAAAATTATGATTTTTGTATGACACACAAAGCTTTTTTAGAGCATATTCGTCCGTTTCAAGATAAAATTTATCGTTTTGCCAAGCGATTACTTATCTCAAAAGATGAAGCCGAAGATGCCTCGCAGGAAATTTTACTGAAATTGTGGCAACAAAACCAAAAAATAAAAGACATACAAAATTTGGAAGCCTATACAATGACCTTAACAAAAAACTTATGTTATGATAAATTAAAAGCAAAAAGCTCTGAAAATGTGTCTCTTACAAATATAAAATATGAAACTGAAACACATATTTCGGTACAAAAACAAGTAGAAACAAATGATATGTTGGATAAAGTGAAAAATATAATCAATACTATGACTGAACAGCAACGTATGGTTATGCAACTACGTGATATAGAGCAATATGAGTTTGATGAAATTGAAAAAATAACAGGAATAAAAGAGGCAACCATCAGAGTAATTCTATCAAGAGCCCGAAAAACAGTACGTGAAAAATTATCAACATTTGAATATTAAAAATAAAAATATGACAAAGAAAATTGAATCATTATTAGAAAAATATTTTGAAGGAGAAACTTCTCTGCAAGAAGAAAAAGAATTGCAAGAATATTTCAATTCCGAACAAGTAGATGCTTCCCTTGAAAAATACAAGCCAATGTTCAAATACTTTCAAAAAGCTGGTTTAGAAGAATTTACAAAAAAAGAATTACCTCTAAACAAACCTAAAAAAAGAAATTTATTCTGGAAAATTGGAATTGCAGCAACATTTTTGGGTGTCTTTTTCGGAATTAGTTACCATCTCAAGCAGCAAAAACAGCAACAGGAAGCCGAAATGGTTTTTGAACAAGTAAAAGAGGCTTTAGAAATGGTTTCCGTTAATTATAACAAAGGAACAACAAAAATTACATATTTAAAAGAATTCGACGAAACAACAAATAAAATAATAAATTTAAACGAGCTTTAGTGAAAAATAAACAAAATATAAAAAGTAATAATATGAAAACAAAATTAATTCTTTTAGTAAATATTTTTTTGACATCAATGAGTGCAGTGGGGCAATCTGCTTTTGATAAATTTGAAGAAAATGACAAGGTTACAACTGTAGTGGTTTCCCAAAAAATGTTTCAAATGCTTTCCAAAATTGACAGTAAAGACGCTGAAGCAAAGGAATTTATGGATATTGCCAATAAATTAACGGGTTTGAAAATCTTCACAACAGAAGATAAAACTGTAGCACAAAATATGAAAAAAGAAGTCCAAAATTATTTAGGCAAAACCACATTAACCGAGTTGATGCGAGTAAAAGACAAAGCTGCAAACGTGAAATTTTACGTAAAACAAGGAAAAAATGCCGACCACGTTTCTGAATTATTGATGTTTGTTGAAGATGGAGGTAATTCAAATAAAGCGGTGATTTTGAGCCTCACAGGAGATATTGACCTTAACAAAATAGGCGTTCTGACAAAAAATATGAACCTGCCGGAAGAAGTAAAAGAAGTGAAAACAAAATAATGTTTATTAAAAATGCGTATTTTAATTCTATTCGGATTTCTGTTTGCATTCACGGCTTGCCAACAGAAAAGCATACAGCAGTACATCGTTAAAAACTCGGAAAACCCTAACTTTATTTCAATGAATATTTCTCCAAAGGATTATTTGAGTGATAAATCTACGGAAAAAGAAAATATTTTCAATATCATTGAAAGAGTTAATTTACTGTTGCTGAATAAAAGTGATAGCTTGCAACTCAAAAAAGAATACGACGAAGTAGCTACCATTTTAAAAGATGAAAAATACCAAGATTTAATCCGAACTACTGATAAAGGTATTAAATTTCAGGTTGATTACGTTGGTACAGACGAAAATATCAAAGAAGTAATCATTCTCATTCTTCAAAAAGGAGAAAAAATGGCTCTTTTGAGAATTCTGTCCAACGGCTTAGACGTAACACAACTTTCAAAAATTTCAACTACTTTGAGCGGAAATTCTGTTGACGAAGAAGGTTTGAAAAATTTATTTGAAAAAATTTCAGTGGCTTTAAAAAAATAGTATCAAAGAATGAAAATAGGTATCATAGGATGTGGCTGGTTGGGTTTTCGATTGGCAAAACACTTAAACGAAAATAATACAATTTATACTACAACTCGAAATATTGATAAATATACATCTTTAGGCACTTATTTTCATTCCTTTTTAATAGATTTCGATAATTTTGAAGCAAAAAAATGGGAAATTCTTTCTGATTTGGATTGTATTATAATAACAATTCCATTTGGAAGACATCTTGATAACAATATTTTGGAAAAAAGATTAAAAAATATTGATTTTTTTATTCAGAATTTCAAAAAACAATTATTTTTTACCAGTTCAATAGGAATTTATCCACAATCTGATATGAAAATAGATGAAAATTTACCTTCTACTTTATTAGAATCTAAGTTATTTTTTGTAGAATCTTTTCTGAAAAGTAAATTTCCTCAAATAAATATTCTGAGATTAGGCGGATTGATGGGAGATGACCGCATACTTAGCAAATACAAAATTTCTGAACCCAATCAAGTAGCAAATCACACTCATTATCAGGATGTTTGCTTGATAATTGAGAAGATGATTTCACTGAATTTACAATCAAAATTGTACAACGTGGTAGCTCCGGAACATCCTATAAAACAAGAAATTATCAATTATCAAAAAGGAACAAAAACTAAACCTAAAGAAAAACCTTACGGAAAAATCGTTCTTTCAAAAAAACTGGAAACGGAATTGGATTACAACTTTCTGTATCCCAATCCCGTATATTTTTTATAAATTCAATGATAAGAAATTACAAATCCTTAGTCATTAATTTAACTAATTCGTTATTCGGGAAAAACTCTTTAAGAACCACTTTAATTACCGTGTAAGCCGGCACAGCAATTACCATTCCCATAATTCCCAAAAGTGTTCCTGTAATCAAAATCACTAAAAAAATCTCCAAAGGAGTAGATTTCACAGAATTAGAAAAAATAAGTGGTTGTGAAAAAACATTATCGATAAATTGCCCTATAAAGAATCCTATTAAGACATAAATCGTAGTGGGAAGAGTAACAGACATAAAATCACTACTGATATTGCTACTCATCGTCAAAAGAGTCATCAACACAAAACCGATAATAGGTCCTATATAAGGAATCACATTCAAAAAAGCACATAAAAAAGCAATTATTAAAGCATTTTGCACCCCGAAAATCAATAATGTGATTGTGTAAATTACAAATAAAATCGTTAATTGCAAAACCAATCCAAGAAAATAACGAGAAAGCAAATGATTGATTTTAAGCACAGAAACCCTTGTTCTTTGTGCATTTTTTGCAGAAACTAATGTCAAAATTGAACCAAACATTTTACTTCCGTCTTTTATAAAGAAGAATGAAATGAATAAAACAGAAAATACTCCTGCTCCAAAACTCCCGATGAAAGAAACAAACGAATTAAGAAAATTAGGAATATCTATGAAATTAAGCACCTCTGAAGCACTCATAGTATAATTTTCCTTGTTCATTCCTAAGTTATCAAAAAGTTGTGACATCAAACCATCTAAATTTTCCCGCAACAGGTCTATATTCAGTTCGGACAGGTTTTTCCCCTGCGAAATAAGCAATGGAACAAACAAACTGAATGTTCCCAAACTTAAAATAATAAACACTCCCATCGTTATCAAAATCCTGACGGTTTTATTCCTTATCTTCATTTTTTTTGCCAGAAAATAAACTAACGGTTTGGCTATCAAGGCAACGACCAAAGCCAATACTATATATATTATGATTGACCTTATCAAATACAGAACATAGAGCAGTAATATGGTCAAGACAATGGTTACAACGGCTCGCAGTATTCCATTGGCTATCATTTTAGAATTCATATTCAAATAAATTTTATTACGTTTTATTTTAATTTGGAGCAAATCGCTACAAAATCACAAGCTACAATTCCTGCTGTTTCTGTTCGTAAGCGATTGTCTCCGAGTGAAATTGGTTGAAAACGATTTTGCAAAGCTAATTTGATTTCCTCTGAAGAAAAATCTCCTTCAGGACCTATTAAAACCATTATTTTTTCAGGGAACGGACTAAGTTTTTCTGAAAATAAATATTTTGTACCATCCTGACAATGAGCAATAAACTTCGTCGAATTATCATCTTTTAATTGCTTAAAAAATTCTGTTGATGATACGGGAGCATTAAGTTTAGGCAAATAATACTGCAAAGACTGTTTCATCGCCGAATGTATAATTTTTTCAAAGCGTTCCGTTTTAATTACCGTTCTTTCAGAGTGATGGCATATTATCGGAGTAATTTCATCTACGCCAATTTCAACGGCTTTCTCCAAAAACCACTCATAACGCTCATTCATTTTTGTTGGAGCAACCACCAAATGTAAATGGTACGGACGAGGTAACTTATACTCGTACTTCAATATTGAAACTTCACACTTTTTAGGAGAAGCAAACGTAATTTCTGTTTCAAAAAGCCATCCTTTTCCGTTTGTAACATATAGAAAATCACCTTGTTTCTTTCGTAAAACCTTCACAATATGCTGACTCTCTTCCTTATCAAAGAAAAAGGAAGTGCTTTGCTCGTCTATTTCAGAATAATAAAAAAGTTGCATTGTAAAAAACATCAAAAATCACAGCTTTTCTAAATAAATAATACTATTTTTTAAGCCAATTATTAGAGAATTCACATTTTTTATATTCTCCATTAACCATAATATGTGTTTTTTGAATATTCTCATTCATCCACTTGGCTACAGCTTTTAATTGCTTTTCTTTTAAAGCCAAATCCTGAATTTTAACGTAATCCTTCACAAAATCAGCTTTATGCTCTTCGTGACGATTTGTTACTTGATAAATTTTATAGCTTTTCTTTCCTGTATCGTCCTCATCAAGATACGGAATAGAAACTTCTCCGTCTTTCAACTTAGCAACTCTTTCATACATAGCAGGTTCCAATCGTGTAAGCTCAAAACGTGAAGAAAAATCTTCCGGATTAACAAGCTGACCTCCATCTCCTCGAGTTTCTTTTTCATCGGATAAGCTACGTGCAGCCTCATCAAAGGCAAGCTCTTTATTGATTATTCTTTCACGAATTTTTTCAATTTTCTCTTTAGCTTCTATCAATGACTCACGTGGCACGCTAGGTGTCAATAAAATATGACGTACAGTTACTTCTTTCCCTTTAACTTTAACCATTTCGATGATATGCCAACCGAAGCTTGATTCAAAAGGTTTGGAAATTTCGCCTTCTTGCAAGCTGAAAGCCATATCTTTAAAAGCTTTATCAAAATGTGATGAACGGTTAAAACTTAAGGTTTGACCTCCTGTTGCACGGTCTTTTGAGTAAAGTATCGCTTTGGTGGCAAAACTCGCTCCGTTTTGCTCCACATCGGCTTTAATTTCATTTAATTGGTCTATTACCTTCTGAACTTCTTCTTTCGGAGCCACCGGATTTATAACAATTTGAGCAATTTCAAGTTCCGTATTGAAAATAGGACGCTCGTCTTCAGGAATGGAATTAAAAAATTGACGCACTTCTTCCGGTGTAACTTCCACTTTTTCAACTATTTTCGAACGCATTTGCTGAGAAAGCATATTCAGTTTGAAAACATCAAAAAGCTCATCACGCATTGATTGCTCATCTTCCTTTTTGTAGAATTCAAGCAATTTTTTCATATCGCCTCCCAACTTTGATAATAAAAATTCAATCCGTTGATTTACAGACTCACGAACTCTGCTATCCGTTACCGTGATACTATCTTGAACTGCTTGATGAGCGTATAACCTATCTTCCATCAATTTACCCAAAACTTGGCAACGTGTAAAATTCTTTGTATCAACCTCTTGGTTCTGTAATTCAATAAAAGTTTTATCTATGTCCGATTCCAAAATTAAATAATCACCAACAACAGCTGCCACGCCATCAACCTTCAAGCGTTTTTGAACAACTTCTTTGTTAGTAACTGTATCATTTTGAGCATATAAGCCCAAAGTTAAAAATAACATTCCGATAGCGGATACAATTTTTCTATTCATAAATAATTTCAAATTGTTTTTTCTTTATACCTGTGTTTATAATATCTGTTTCAAGTTTTTTAACAAACTCTAATTTCCTCTGATTCAATATAATTTGTTGTAAAGTAGGCAAAATATACTCCATAGGAGCTTGCTCATTTCTTCGCAAAATGTCGCAAATCTGTACAAAATAAATTCCCGTAGAATCTTTATGAGTTACAAATGATTGCTTACTTGTTTCCATTTCTTTGCTTAAAAAAGGTAGTTTCTTCAAAACACTTTCGGCTTTAACCCAAGTAGAATCATTCAGATAAACGGATGTAAATTGCAATGACAATGAATCTAACTCCCTTGCATCAGATTTTTCAAAACGTTTTATTTTTTCTTCAAGAGCACTTATTTTTTTCTTCTTTTCATTAGATGAGATTTGAATATATCTCAACTTTATCAGTGCCTCATTTAATTTGAAAATCTCCTTATTTTTTTCATAGAAGAATTGCATATCTTTCTCATTAACAACAGTATCTATCGCGTTGTTTATCAACCCTTCTTTATAAAAATTTATATATAAATCTGCTCGATAATCATTTACTAAACGTTCAAAATTTTCCTTTTCTTCATCATTTATATTTCGTTCAGCATTTGCGAGCATTAATTCTTTTATAGCCCAATTATTAATATATTTTTCAGCTATGTTTATACTATCTTCTTTTGTGTAATCAACTGGCATAATGGCAGCTATATCTTCCTTATAGAGATATTTTTCACCAACTCGGGCAATAGCATATTGGGGAGTTTCCTTTGAAAAATACTCGCAGGAGGATATTAACATCACCACAAAAAATATAAAAAACCTATCTTTAATCCACCTCAGCATTTCTATAACAACATAAATATCAGAAATATAACTAAAAAATATAATTCTTATTTAAGAATAAAAAGAGGTGCAATTTACAGATAATTTTTGAATTAAACAGAAAAATATCAATGAAAAGAAAAATGAAACAAATTATGGTGTCTCAATTTTTTAGCTATTTTTTCGCATTCTTGCCATATAAAATCCGTCGTAGTCTGATTGATGAGCAAAAATTTTATCTTCTGCTTCAAAAACAAACCCTTTTCCGGCTTCTGATTTCAAAAATTCATCAATTTGATTTCGGTTCTCGGACGGAAGAATGGAACAAGTAGCATACACTAATTTTCCTCCTGATTTTACTAATTTGCTGTAATTTTGTAAAATTTCCTGTTGAGTTTTTCGAATTTGTTCCAAAAATTCAGGTTTTAGCTTCCATTTTGCATCTGGATTTCGCTTCAAAACACCCAAACCACTGCAAGGAGCATCAATTAAAACTCTGTCAGCTGTATTTTGCATTCGTTTTAGCTGTTTTGGGTCAATCAGTTTCGTTTCTACATTGAAAACTTCATTGCGTCGGGCTCTTCGCTTTAACTCTTGGAGTTTATTTTCATAAATATCCATCGCAATGATTTGTCCTTTATTTTTCATCAAGGAAGCCAAATGCAACGTCTTTCCACCAGCTCCGGCACAAGTGTCTATCACACGCATTCCCGGAACTACCTCCAAAAACGGAGCTACTTTTTGTGATGAGGCATCTTGCAACTCAAACAAGCCATCGGAAAAAGCCTTGGTTGAGAACACATTGGCTCGTTCGGAAAGCTCCAAAGCTTCCGGATAATCTTTCAGTAAACGAGTTTCGATACCTTCTTGTTGTAATAAACTTTTCAGTTGCGGAGAAGAAATTTTTAAAGTATTTGCCCGTAAAACAACGGGAGCCAACTCATTCAGAGCGTGCAACTCCTTCGTCCAGAATTCATTACCTAACTCTTCTTCTCCCAAAACATCAAGCCAATCAGGAATTGATTCTCTGAATTTTCTAACTTTTGAAAGTTCGTCAAATTTTCCCTTTATACGACGTTGAGGAGTGTTTTCAAAATACGACCAATCAGGTAATGAAATTCCTTTCAATACTGCCCAAACGGCAAACATCCGGCGTAAATCCTGAACCGAAAAAGGCTGCTTTACTTCTGCAATCTCAGCGTATAGACGTTTCCAACGAACGATTTCATAAGTAGTTTCTGCAATGAAAGCCCTATCACGAGCCCCCCAGCGTTTATCTTTTTTCAGTTGTTTTTCAACTACTTTATCCGCATAACGACTCTCGTTGAAAATCAATCCCAAGCCTTCAATCACTGCATCTGTTAAATTTCGATGTAATCGCATTTTTTTTGCTAAATATTTTAAAAGTTCAACTATCAGCCTCCATATCGGAAACCAGCCGCAAAATAAGACGAAAGCTTATTTTCGCCTATAACATTATAGTAAAACTTGAATGTTTTTTCATCAAAATAGGTATTTCTTGAAAAAGAAACTCCCAATGTAACGGGAATGTGAAAATTTTTCCCTACTTTAAATTCGGAACGAACTCCTCCGTGTCCAAATTGAGTAACAAAAGAGATTTCTTTTGCATAATTATTATGTAATCCAAAAAGCACTTCGCCCTCAGCTACCAGACTTATTTTCAGTCTTTCAGAAATTTTTCTACTAAGTTCAAACTCAAGACAATTATAATACCAAATACTTAATTTATGCCTATTGTCAATTTTCCAATTAAGCAAGAAAGCAGGCGTAATCATCACATAATCATACGAATTATTGATAGAAGCTCCTATTCCCCAATCAAATTTTATGTTTTCCTTTCGCAAAACCATTGCCCCTCCTTGCAAAAAAGCCGATTTTGCTGTAAAATTCGGAAAATCGGTTGTAAAAATTCCTCCTCCCGCCATTGCCAAAACCGACCATTTTCCCGTTATGGGTAGTAATTGCCCAAAGGTTAAAGAAACATTGGTTACGTCGGAAATAGTATGTGCCTCTGATAATCGTTGATTGCCAAGTGAGGCGTATGTTCCCCAAAACGACATAAAAGTAGCTTTTATAACCTCGTCATTTTCATTTTTTTGCATCGCCAAAGGAAGACGAACGATAGCATCTACCACCTTTATATCTCCTCCCTCGGCAAGTGAATTACCGTGATTATCCTTTACTTGTGAAGCTCCTATATATTCCGATTTTACTTGAATTTGTGCCTGAGCAACCTGCAAAACGAAAAAAATCGGCAGTCCCAGAACAAACCTCTTAAAGTGCAAAAAAAAACTCACAGTATCACTCACATTCATAATTTATCATCTGTTGGTACGGACGCAAACCTATATATTTTTGAGAAGATATGCAAATAAAAGTAAGCATCAAAGGGTAAAATCAAAAAAATAAAGCAATAACTACTTTCAAAAGACATCTTCAATGTGTTTCTTCTCACTGCAAGAAAAAACAATAAACACGCTGCTTTTTAATTTGTTTACAGTACATTTCAAAATTCTTTCCGGCAACTAAAAGTAAAGATAAAAGAAAAAAATAATGCATTTCTTACAACACATAAGAAAATTATGTATATTTGCAACATAAATATATAAGCAAATGAAAAAACAAAATTCAGTACTCTATAAAGGAAGCCTCAGTACCATCATTATGAAACTGTTGCAGGATAACGGACGAATGTACGGCTATGAAATCACACAAAGAGTAAAAGAACTATCACAGGGTGAAATCGCTATTACCGAAGGTGCCCTATACCCTACTTTACACAAGCTGGAAGCACAAGGATTGCTCACTCCCGAAATAGAGCAAGTAGGCAACCGCATTCGCAAATATTACAAAATAACTGAAAGCGGCATACGGGAAACTGAAAAACAAGTATCTGAAATGCAAAACTTTATTGCCTGTTTGCAAAATATAATCAATCCGCAAAATGACACCAATTTAACTCCTATTAAAATATGAAAACAGTAACTCCTGAACAAATCGAACGTCTATACGAATTTACGCGTCAGCATTACGTGGAATATTATGACGTACAGACTGAACTGGTTGACCATCTGGCAAATGCCATCGAAACGCATTGGCAAGAATTTCCTGACGATGATTTTGAAACCGTACTACAGAAAGAATTCCGTAAATTCGGGGTGTTTGGTTTTATGGACGTATTAGAGGAAAAAATGAAACAAATGAGCAAACGTTACAATCGTATGCTTTG
The DNA here is from genome assembly GCF_009684755.1 of Capnocytophaga felis. Lineage (GTDB taxonomy): Bacteria > Bacteroidota > Bacteroidia > Flavobacteriales > Flavobacteriaceae > Capnocytophaga > Capnocytophaga felis. The sequence continues at coordinate 53,078 of NZ_BLBC01000006.1, read as the reverse complement.
GCAGAAAACAAAAGAGTTTTTTACCATTCCGAAAATCATACTAACATTATGTATAGGGATTGTTATCTATTTATTGCTTTCCCTATTAGGAAATATCAATATAATAGTTCCCGTATTTTTTTTGACTATCTTAATTGTATTTATTGTATTCTCCATCAAAAACAGACGTCTTTTCAAACAAAAAAACGAAAAGAAATGGCTTCTTGAAGATATTATCATAAAATTAAACGGCTATTCTTTCATATTATTTCTCTTTTTCCAAATGTTATTTCAATTTAGGGAAGACCTTCCGCAAAGCAAACCGTTTTTAGTGATTTATGCTGCCTTTTTCACGTTTGCTATCATAACGATGTATGTGGCAACATTCCATATTCCAAAAAATAAAGAAAAGTATCTTTCAGAAATATATCCCGAGTACAAAATACAATCCGTCAAGTAATTGTAATTTCATACAATACGTAAGGACAAAATATTATTTTTCGCTCTTACCATCAAAACAAATAATAAAGGAAATATATAATATTTCCTTGTGGTAAAAATCACAACAAAACGTTAATTATTTTTGTTTTTCACGAAAAATAAATATCTTTGGTAGCGAAAAATAATTTTTCAAAACGGAATGTTTAACTAAAAAACATACAACTATGAAGTATCATTTAGTACAAAAGGTAAATCCGCAAGACCGTTCCAAAAAGAAATGGTACGCCAATGCAGTAATTTCAAGCAAGGTGGAACAGAAAGACATCGCTAAAACAATTTCTTCCAAATCGTCTCTTACGGCAGGCGACATAGCCAACGTAATTCAAAACCTATTGGAAGAACTTCCGAAAGAACTCGTAAAAGGAAACAGCGTGAAGCTCGGCGACTTCGGAACGTTCCGCATCTCCGTAAGTAGCGAAGGCGTGGAAAATGAAAAAGATTTCAACTCCTCAATGATTAAAGACGTGCGTATTATCTTCACACCAGGGGTAGAAATGAAAAAAGCCATCGAAGAAATTTCTTTTGAAAAATCGTAAAAACAAACTTTAAAACTTACGGCTGTATCTATCATACAGTCGTATTTTTTATTGCTTCCGGTACGTAAATAATTTTCCCTCGGCAAAGATGAAAAAAAACGCACGGCAAGAAAAAAATTTCCTGACGTCAAGAAATTTTTTTTCTGACGTCAGGAAATTTTCAAACATATATACAGGTATATCACATACACCCACAGAAATAAAATCACAACAACGTAGAGGCGTATCGCATACGCCCCATAAAAATAAACACAACACGTAAAAATAAATAAAACGTACTGAAAGTTATAATCTTGAAATAAAGAATTAAATTTGCATTACTACTAATAAAAAATCATTTTCAGAGATGAAAAAATTATTTTTAACAAGAAACAAAAAGAAATATTTAATACTTACTATTTTTTTAGCTCTTCCTTTTATGGGACGCAGTCAAGCCGATTTACATAAGCAATTTAGTCTGGAAGCGTCTTGGCTTCGGTTGGGAATTGCCTACGAACAGCCTCTTTTCAAAAATACCGAAGCTGAATTATCGGCAGGAGTCGGCGACTTTTTTAATCAAGAAAAGGGATATAGCATAAATTCTCTCAATGAAAAATTTTCTCCTTACACCAAAGCAAGTTTCCGATATTACTACAATCGTAATAAACGAGAACGTAAAGGAAAAGACAATTCCTTTAATCGAGGTAACTTTATTGCTTTCCAAAATAAAATTCTATACGGAGCTATCAGTGACAATGATGTGAGAATGATAAATGAAATACATTGGGGCGTACGAACCGTTATCGTCAAGAAATTGCTTCTTACTCTGCACGTTGGTATCGGGCATTATTACCGAAAATCGTACGTAAAGGAATGGAATAGTAATTCCAAATATCTGGCTTTTGCCCCAACGCTGGGAGCTGAAATAAAGTATATATTGTTCTAAAAATTATTAAGTGCTATAAAAAGAGTTAAAAGAAGTGACTCTTTTTTATTTCCGCACATTATAATAAAAACAAAAAAACCTATGAAAAAACTAATTTTAATGCTTACTTTTGTGGCTCTGATAGCGTGCAAACAGCAATCCAAAGGCGAAAAAGCAACTGGGAATAAGTCAAAAAATATCGCTCAAAGCGTTCAGAATGATAGCTTGGCACTGCTCAACTTAACACGCAATGCCTACAAATGGTTGGAGAATGAGTATTCCTACGAAGATTTCATACCCACTGCCGCCCCCAATGATACGCTATTTAACGGAATAGATTTCGCTATCCACGATGCACAGATACGTAAACTTGAAAAATCGGGCTTCTTTGGGAGAGATTTGATTAACCTATATGATGAAATTGGGCAGAATATTGATTTCGCTTTGCGAGAGCATCACGTGAAATGGGCTGTGGGCGATATTTCTCCGTTTAGCAGGGGAACAAATGATTGGTGTATGTGTCAGGATATTCCTTCGCCCGACTATTACGAGCGAATGACTATTGAAAACATAAAAATTAAAGATGATGTTGCCAGCTTTCAATGGCAATGGGGCGAACCTTCTTGGGGTGATTTCACTTACAAAGTCAAGGCAAAAAAAGAAGACGGAAAGTGGAAAATCAGTTGGCTTGAAGGCTTTGAAGAAACCAACGAATGGCTTCGGGGTATGGTTTTAAACGGAAAGAATTAAGATTTATAGCCGATATTTGTAATATGATTCCCCACAGATTTCACAAATGCACACGGGTTGTTATTTATACATTACATACAAATCTGTGAAAATCTGTGCTATCTGAGGGAGCTTAAAACAGTAAAAAGTAAATAATTCAAATAATAAACATAGAAAAATAACAGCAAAAAAAGAATTAGTTATCAGGTAATATTGCTAATCTTTTCAGCTTAAAATCAAACATTCAATGGAATTAAATTTAGCAAAACCTATCTGTTTCTTCGATTTGGAAACTACCGGAACCGACATTACTAAAGACCGTATTGTTGAAATTTCCGTACTGAAAGTATATCCCAATGGTAACAAAGAAAGCAAAACGTGGCTTGTAAATCCTACAATTCCGATACCAAAAGGAGCAAGCGACGTACACGGAATCACTGACGAACGCGTTGCCAACGAACCGACGTTCAGGGAATTGGCAAAAACCATTCACAATATGATTAAAGATGCTGACCTTGCTGGCTATAATTCCGACCGCTTTGACATTCCACTCTTGGCGGAAGAAATGCTCCGTGCCGAAGTCGATTTCGATTTAGGAAACCGCGTAACGGTGGACGTGCAAACTATCTTTCATAAAATGGAACAACGCACCCTGAGTGCCGCTTATAAGTTCTACTGCGGAAAAACGCTGAACAATGCCCACTCGGCAGCAGCAGACACCAACGCTACCTATGAGATACTAAAATCACAACTCGACCGTTATCCCGAGTTGGACAACAATATGAAAAAACTCAGCGAGTTCACCACCCGAAAACAAGCTGTGGACTTCGCCGGATTTATCGCCCTCAATGACAAAAACGAAGAGATTTTTACCTTCGGGAAGCATAAAGGACGAAAAGTTACGGACATCCTTAATGAAGAACCGGGATATTTCGGTTGGCTCTTGAATGCCGACTTCCCGCTGTACACCAAAAAAGTACTGACTGCCATCAAACTGCGGGCATTTGCCAAATAGTTTACGGCAATCATTTCTTTGGCAAACCGCAACAAATAGCATACAATTCCTTCAAAATAATTTAAAATGAACGTATTATGAAAAAATTTATCTTTGGAATGCTTACCGCAATAGCCCTTCTGCTGGTTATCAAATACTTTTGGGATAAAAAGGAAGCAAGGGAAACATTGGAAGCGGATTCGGCTTTGATTCAAACGCAGATAGCCAACGTCAGCAAACTCATAGTAACGGAAGGGCATTTTGCTGAGGTCATTTCTTACACCGACAGCCAGAAGTATTTTATGGACTTACTGTCGTTCGACAAGAAGATTCTCATCGTAGTAAATGCAGATGTTACTGTCTCTTATGATTTGCAAAAGGTAGTTTATGATATTGATGAGGTCAATAAAAAAGTAATTATCAAGTCAATTCCGGACGCCGAAGTAAAGATTTATCCCAAGATGAAGTACTACGATGTCAGCCAAAATCCGGTAAATCCGTTCGGCACTAATGACGTTAATAAAATTCAACGCAGAGTAAATGAAGAATTGGAGAAGAAAGTTGCACAATCCGGATTAAAGAAAAATGCAGAAAATCGCCTGATTTCGGAACTGGCAAACATCATCTTTTTGACAAAATCCATTGGCTGGACATTAGAGTATAACAGTTTGCCAATTGAAAACGCAAGCGACTTAAAAGCTATCGAGAAGAATTAAACAGAAAAAATATAATAACAAAAGCACTCACCATAAACGCTATATTTTTATGAAAATCATTTGTGTAGGAAAAAATTATGCTGACCACATAAAAGAATTTGACGGCAAACATCCTAAAAACATCGTGTTATTTTTAAAACCCGATACGGCAATTCACAACACGGAACTCCCCTATTATATTCCCGACTTCACTAACGATTTGCATCACGAAGTAGAAGTAATTCTCAAAATCACACAGAACGGGAAATGTATTTCGGAGAAGTTTGCTCACAAGTATTACGAGGAAATCGGTTTGGGGATTGACTTCACCGCTCGCGACTTACAGGCTTCCTTAAAACAAAACGGGCTGTCGTGGGAAAAATGCAAAGCCTTTGATGGTTCGGCGATTATCGGGGATTTTATCCATAAATCACGTCTCGGTGATTTAAACTCGCTTGCCTTCCGATTAGAGAAAAACGGACAAACGGTTCAAGAAAGCAGTACAAGTTTAATGCTCTGGACTTTTGACCAAATCATTGCCGAAGCTTCGAAGTTTTTTACCTTACGCAAAGGCGATATTATCTTCACGGGTACGCCGGCAGGTGTTGGCAGCGTGGCTCCGAACGATATTCTGGAAGGTTTTTTGGAAAATCAGAAGATGTTTACCGTAAATATCAAGTAAATTGGTAAATCAAAAACCTCGAAACGGATTTTCTTTCAGAAGAGAAAATTCCATTTCGAGGTTTTCTATGTAAAATACGTACGTCAAAAAATTTCTAAATTCACGTACGATTAAAAGTTTACTCTTGTAAAAATCCTAATTTGTTTCGGCTTGATGTTGAAAATTATTCCTATTTTTTCGTCAATATCTCTTTGTAATTTTGAGTAATCGATAGTAACAGTTTCAAAAGTGGATTTACCAACTTCCGCTGGCACCTCCGCCTCCGCCCATTCCACCGCCGAAGCCGCCAAAACCTCCCGAGCTGCCTCCGCCTCCGAAACCTCCGCCAAAACCGCCGGAATTTCGCCCCATACTGGAAAGGATTATCATATCAAAAAGGTCAAAACCGCCTCCACCTCGGCTATTATTTCCGCCTTTGCCTCCTTTTGATAAAGCTATAATCAGCAAAAGCATTGCAATTCCAAAAATAACTATCACAGAGAAAGGAATTCCTTGCGTTGGAGTAGCATCGTTCTTATATGTTCCTGAAAGAACTTGCATTATTGAGGTCGTGGCACTGTCAAAACCCGCATAATAATCCCCTTGTTTAAAGTGAGGAATCATATCTTGTGTGATAATTTGCTTGCTCAATGCGTCAGTTAGGTATTCTTCTACGCCGTAACCTGTTGATATTGCTACTTTTCTTTGTTCAGAAGCCATTAATATCAATACGCCATTGTCCTTTCCTTTTTGCCCGATTTTCCATTGGGAAAGAATTTCAGCAGCCTGAAAATTGATGTCATCATCAGTTCTCGGAACGATTGCTATGACAATCCCCGTAGAAGTAGAATCGGCATAATGTGTCAGTTTTGTATTAAGAAGCATCCTTTCTTGGTCAGAAAGCAAATTAACGTAATCCTGCACCGCCTCATTCGGATTTTTCAGTTTGGGAACTTGTGCCAAAAGCAACGGCTGAACAGCCAAAAGCAATATAATAAAGTAATATAGTTTCTTCATCAAATTTCTCCTTTTGAAATATCATCAGGAAGCTCATTGATATCTTCCTTCTGGTATGGAAAATAGCGTTTTAACTCTTCACCAGCTTTCAGAATGCCTTCAATGATTCCCTGATAAAATTGCCCCTTTTGAAAATACGCTTTCATTTGATTTTTAGTGCTTTCCCAAAAATCTGCTGGAACTAATTTGTTTATGCCTTCATCTCCATAAATGGCAAATTTCTTATCTTGAACAGCAAAATAGAACAATACGCCATTGCGTTGGGCTGTGGTATCCATCTTTAATAAATGAAAAACCTCCACAGCTCTTTTGAGAGGCTCTGTGGAAGTTTGACTTTCTAAATGCACACGTATTTCACCCGAAGTAGTTTTTTCGGCAATACGGATAGCTTCTACAATTTGTTGTTCTTCTTGCGAAGTTAAAAAATCTTCAATTCTTGGCATTTATTTAAAATCAAAATTAACTTCGGGTGCATTTTCAGCTCCTTCTTTGGCTTTAAACAACGGCATTTTTGAACGACCTGTGAAACCTGCAATCAAACTGTTAGGAAATAACTCAATGTAAACATTGTATTCCTTTGCTGACGCATTAAAACGATTGCGAGCCACATTAATTCTGTTTTCTGTACCTTCAATTTGTGATTGTAACTGCAAAAAGTTTTGGTTTGCTTTCAAATCAGGATAGCGTTCCACAGTTACCAACAAGCGAGACAAAGCCGAAGTAAGCCCAGCTTGTGCTTCTTGAAACTGATTGATAGCTTCAGGAGTTAAATTAGAAGCATCAATATTTACAGAAGTAGCTTTGGAACGTGCTTCAATCACTTGTGTTAATGTTCCTTTTTCAAAATCAGCGGCTCCTTGTACTGTTTTTACCAAATTACCGATAAGGTCAGCACGACGTTGATATGAACTTTCCACATCTGCCCATTCTTTTTCGGCTTCTCCTTTAAGACGCACCATTTGGTTGTTTTTACTTACACCCCAAAATCCTATAACGGCAAGTACCGCTATGATAATAATCCATTTTTTCATCTGTTTGTAATTTAAAGGGCAAATCTAATAAATAAAATTGATAATCTCATCATATTGTGGATTTTATTTTAATTTTTAAAAAAACTGAAAATTGAAAAATATTTCTATATATTTGCTCTTTCAACAAATAAAAATCGAAAAAAATGAAAAAAAATGTTTTGAAAATGATTCTTTTGGTAGTATTATTAACCACTATTTCTTGCGGAAAAGATACTGATAGTCCAAAACCTAATGAAAATGCTTCAACTTCTGAAAAACTTATTAAGTCAGTAAAAATCAACGGCGGAGAAGAAAATTTAAAAGATGCTATAATTCATTACACCTACAATAAAGAAAATAAAATCACTAAAATCGCTAATTCGTTTGACGTATCTTACCAAAAAGATAAGATTGAAATTGAAAAATTTAAGATATCAGCAACAATCAATGAAAAAGGAAACGTTGTTTCCTTGACAAGAATAGAATCTTCCGAGAAAAACTACGAATATAAATACAATACTGACAATCAATTAGTTCAAGAAACTAAAAAAGCAGGCAAAGGAACCATTGATAAAGATGAAATATATAATTATCATTGGGAAAATGGCAATTTTGTAGCTTTAGGAGACAAAAATAATCCTGATGTAAGAATTGAATACGGTAAGCATAGTAATAAAAATAATTTTTCATTCATTTTATTAAATCGTTTTTCTTATAATAAAATGTTTTTACTTTGTTTACCTTTTCCTACGGGAAAAAGCTCAGAAATGCTTCCTACTCAAGTCTCTTCTGACAGATATTCCTATTCTTACGAATATGAATTCGATAAAGAAGGCTATGTTACAAAAATTACTGAAAACTACGAAAATACCCACGATAAAGAAAAATACGTAACTACGTTCGAAATTAATTACTAAATAAAATATCAAAATAAAGAAGAGGTTATCAGTTTTGAATTGATAACCTTTTTTATTTTATAATTTTAAAGATAAAAACTGAATGAAAGCAATATTTTAGCTTCTGAAATTTATTTTTTAGATTCTAATGATTAAATTTTAGATTTCGATGATTATTTTTTAAATTCAAAAAGCAATATTTTAGGTTCTAATGACTAAATTTTAAATTACAGAAGTAATTTTTTAGATTCTGAAGACAATAATTTAGCTTTCGAAAGCTATTTTTTAGGTTATGGAATTTATTTTTTAGCTTCCAATAACTAAATTTTAAATTACAGAAATAATTTTTTAGATTCTGAAGACAATATTTTAGCTTCAGGAATTTATTTTTTAGGTTCTGAAAACAATATTTTAGATTATGATGACTATTTTTTAGATTCAAGAAGCAATAATTTAGGTTCTGATGACAATATTTTGGATTACGATGACTATTTTTTAAATTCAAGAAGCAATATTTTAGCTTCTGATAATAATAATTTAGCTTCCTGAATTTATTTTTTAGGTTCTGATGACAATATTTTAGATTACGTAATCTATCTTTTTGCTTTTTTAAATTCTTTTTTTGCTTTTTTAGATTTTCAAAACAGAAACAAAAAAACTCCGAACACAAAAAATGCATTCGGAGTCGTTTATCGTAATTATTTTTTAGCCTTTGAAAACTTTTATTGGAAGTGATGTAAAAAGTATGATGCCTTTAAAAAAAGTGTTTTTGTCAGGCTGAGCGTAGTCGAAGCGTTATCATTACAAGGCTTCGACTACGCTCAGCCTGACAATCATAACCTCAATCATACTTTTTATAACACAACCCTTTATTTTCTTTCGTACATCGTTTTGCGAAGTTCTTGAACGTTTTTATCGTCCATATATTCGTCGAAAGTTATATAACGGTCGATAACCCCGTTAGGCGTAAGCTCAATGATTCGATTAGCAACGGTTTGAGCAAACTCGTGGTCGTGCGTGGTAAACAAAACATTCCCTTTAAAATTCTTCAACGAGTTGTTAAAAGCCGTGATACTCTCCAAATCCAAATGGTTCGTTGGTTCGTTAAGCATCAGTACGTTAGCACGAAGCATCATCATACGGCTGAGCATACAACGAACCTTTTCACCCCCCGACAATACCGATGATTTTTTCAGAGCTTCCTCTCCGCTAAACAACATTTTGCCCAAAAATCCGCGAATATACACTTCCTCGCGTTCCTCTTCCGTTTTTGCCCACTGACGAAGCCAATCCACCAACGAATAATCGTTATTGAAATATTCCGAATTGTCCACCGGAAGATACGATTGCGTAGTGGTAATTCCCCATTGGAATTTTCCGCTGTCAGGTTGCTGTTTTTCGTTCAGAATTTGGTAGAAAGCCGTCGTAGCTCGCGAATCTTTTGAAATCACCGCCACTTTATCGTCTTTCGCCAAGTTAATATCTACATTTTGAAACAAAATTTCACCATCGATAGAAGCCGAAAGATTTTCCACGTGCAAAATTTGGTCGCCCGCTTCACGTTCTTTATCGAAAATAATGGCAGGATAACGACGCGATGAAGGTTTTATTTCGGCGATATTGAGTTTCTCCAACATTTTTTTACGGGAAGTTGCCTGTTTTGACTTTGCCACGTTGGCACTGAAACGGGCGATAAATTCCTGTAACTCTTTGGCTTTTTCCTCAGCCTTTTTGTTTTGTTGTGCACGCTGACGAGCAGCTAATTGGCTACTTTCGTACCAAAAAGTATAGTTTCCGGAATAGTGGTTAATCTTTCCGAAGTCAATGTCTGAAATGTGAGTACACACGGCATCCAAAAAGTGGCGGTCGTGTGAAACGACAATCACCGTATTATCGTAATTTGCCAAGAAATTTTCGAGCCAACCGATGGTTTCAAAGTCAAGGTCGTTAGTAGGCTCGTCCATAATCAGTACGTCAGGATTTCCGAAAAGTGCCTGAGCCAAAAGCACACGAACCTTTAACTTTCCGTCCATTTCGCCCATCAACGTATAGTGCATATCTTCCGAAATCCCTAAGTTTGAAAGCAAAGCAGCAGCATCGCTTTCGGCATTCCATCCGTTCATTTCATCGAATTGCATTTGCAACTCACCGATACGGTCGGCATTTTCATCGGAATAATCGGCATAAAGGGCGTCCATTTCCTTTTTTATGGCAGAAAGAACTTTGTTCCCCATAATAACGGTTTCCAAAACCGTGAACTCATCATACGCATAGTGGTCTTGCTCCAAAACAGACATTCGTTTGCCGGGTTCAAGGATGACACGCCCGCTGGTAGGCTCTATTTTTCCCGAAAGGATTTTTAAAAAAGTTGATTTTCCTGCTCCGTTTGCTCCGATGATACCATAGCAATTGCCCTGAGTAAAGGTTACGTTTACCTCATCGAACAAAACTCTTTTCCCAAACTGAACCGATAAATTTGAAACTGTTAGCATTGTCTTTAAAAATTAAATCGGGGGCAAAGATATTATTATTAAATGAAAGAGAAAAGTTTGTACACAAAAAAGCCGACTATAAAGAACCGTCCCCAAACCGAAAATGTAACAAAAGTTAGCAGAAATACTAATTTCTTCATAATTATAATCTTATTTTATAAAAATATACTCCGTTAGACATCGAAAAAAATGAATGGTTTAACAAAAAGAAATTAATAATTCTAATTTTTAAAGATTCTATATATATAAAATTAATTATTAATCACTTACAAATATTTTTACAATCTTAAATAAATTTTTATCATACATTTTCTCTTTGCTTTTTATCAATTTTTTGCATTCCTTGTTGTTTTTTACTTTTTTTTGATTAGTTTTGTTGGAAAAATAAAGAAGAAAACTATGATTACATTTTTAACAAAAGAGCTCATTACTCCGGTAATTGAGCAAGATGCTCGCGATTTATTCTCCTTGCTAAGCAAAAGAAATCAACTTTCTCTTTCTGAGATTTTTAAAAACGAAAAAGAAGCTCCTTTCATAGCTTGTCATATTGAAGATGGAAGGCTTTTAGGAATGGCTTCAATGGCTGTTTACAAGGTTATTTCGGGTCACAAAGGCTGGATTGAGGACGTTGTTGTAAGCGAATCTCAACGTGGAAAGAAAATAGGCAAGAAACTCATTCAAGCCCTTATTAAAAAAGGAAAGTCATTAGATTTGGGGGAAATTCTGCTTTTCACTTCTACTGACAAAATTGGTGCCATCAAACTCTATGAGCAAGAGGAGTTTAAGGATAAAGGTGTTTTGGTGTATGTGAAAGCATTAAAAGAGATTTATCCAAAATAGAAAAAACCGACAACTAAAAATTAGTTGTCGGTTTTTTTCACTTTCAAGAATGATTCGTGTTGCTCGATTGCCATTTCTATTTTCTCAACAATTTGCTCAACACTTTCATTCTCATAATCAATCTGTAAAGGTGCTTTGATAACCATTGACTGCTGAACGCCTTTTTTCTTGATATTGATTCCTTTTTTGTCAAAAGAACGACGAAATCCGTCAATCACAATAGGCACTACAATAGGTTTGTACTGTTTTATTAGGTGAGCTGTGCCTTTACGAATAGGTTTCCAAGGAGATGTCGTCCCTTGAGGAAAAGTAATTACCCAGCCGTCATTCAAAGCAATTCCGATGTTATTTACATCACTTTGTTTGACCTCACGCTTAATGTCTTTCCCTTTTTCACGCCAAGTTCTGTCCACTGGAATTGCACCGACATAACTCAAAATTTTTGGAAGTAATCCTGATTTCATTGTTTCGGAAGCTGCTATGTAATAAATATTTAGCTTCGGATTCCATAAATAGCTTATGTTTTTGATGGTATTTACCCTTCCTTTCAAACTCGCATTAAAAACGTGAAGCATCGCAGCCACATCAGCAAAATACGTCTGATGATTGGATATAAATAACACATTAGTTTGTGGCAATGCTCTGATAACGTCCGAGCCTTCTATTTTTAACTGATTGAATCCATTATAACGACTGTGTGTAATAATTCCAAAAAGCCTTATAAGCCAGCGTTTTATCCATAATATTTGTCCGAACGGACTTCTTTTAAACAATCTCATCTCTTAAATTCCTAATAAAAAGTTCAAAAATCAGAAAAACAAATTCATTAATGACTCATCTTTCAGAATTTTAACTAATCACTCCACTTCCTACAAGTTCTTCCCCGTCATACCAAACAGCAAACTGCCCCTCTGTTACAGCACTTTGTGGCTCTTCAAAATGAATGAAAAGCCCACTTTCAACTTTGTACAAAACGGCTTTTTGCAACGGCTGACGATAACGAATGCGTACCATAAACACTTTTTTATCACCTACTTGCAAGGATAAATCCTTTCGAACCCAATGTACATCATCTTCTTTTATAAAAAGAGCTTTTCGGAAAAGACCTCTGTGATTATGGCTTTGCCCGACATAGATAATATTTTGATTTACATCAGTTTCTATCACAAAAAGTGGTTCAGGTGTGCCTCCCACGTGCAAACCTTTTCGTTGTCCTTTTGTAAAATAATGAGCTCCTTGATGTGTACCAACCTTTTTCCCGTCAGAAGGCTGATATTCAAATCGTTTTGAAAGATATTTTAATTCATCTTCGTAAGTTTCAAAGGTTTTCAAATTATCAAAAGATTTATATCCTTGCCAATCATTTGGAATTTCAATAATATCACCTACCTTTGGTTGTAATTGCTGTTGCAGAAATTCAGGCAAACGTACTTTCCCCACAAAGCAAAGCCCCTGAGAATCTTTCTTTTCGGCAGTAATTAGCCCTTGCTCCGATGCGATAGTTCTAACCTGTGATTTTTGCAATTCACCAATAGGAAATAGGGCTTTACTTAGCTGTTGTTGTGATAATTGGCATAAAAAATAAGACTGGTCTTTATTTGTATCCTTCCCAGAAAGCAAACGATATATTTTTTCTCCATTAACATCAATTTCTTCCTTTCTACAATAATGCCCAGTTGCCACATAATCAGCACCAAGTGAAAGAGCCAAATTCATAAACACATCGAACTTTATCTCCCTGTTACACAACACATCAGGGTTAGGAGTACGACCATTTTCATATTCGCGAAACATATAATCAACAATGCGTTGCTTATACGGCTCACTCATATCAACAGTCTGAAATGGAATGCCTAATTTTTCAGCTACCAGAAGGGCATCATTACTATCTTCCAACCAAGGACATTCATTGGAAATCGTAACCGAATCATCGTGCCAGTTTTTCATAAACAAACCAATGACTTCATAACCTTGCTCTTTAAGTAAATAAGCAGCAACACTGCTATCTACTCCTCCGCTAAGCCCTACTACTACTCTTTTTGAAATATTTTTGTTCATTTTTACCTAATGAAAATATTTTTCTTCAATTGAAAGTGCAAAGCTACTATTTTTTTATGACTTATCACTATTTCCGTTTCACGCCTTATATTTTAACTGAAATTCGTAACTTTGCCCCCTAATCTCATATTCAAATGAAAGAGAGCCAAAAAAAAGAAAAAAACGACAAAACAATACAACACAAAAAAAATCAAACGATAGCCTGTTTGGAAGAAAAACAAACCCAATTTGAGGAAAATATTTCCGTCAAAGGTGCACGCGTTCACAACCTTAAAAACATAGATATTGACATTCCCAGAGAACAACTCGTGGTTATCACGGGGCTTTCCGGAAGTGGAAAATCATCGTTGGCGTTTGATACCATTTATGCCGAAGGACAACGACGCTACATCGAGACTTTTTCTGCTTATGCAAGGCAGTTTTTGGGCGGATTAGAGCGTCCGGATGTGGATAAAATCGATGGACTTTCACCCGTAATTGCTATCGAACAGAAAACCACCTCAAAATCACCGCGTTCCACCGTGGGTACTATCACGGAAGTGTATGATTTTCTGCGTTTGCTCTTTGCTCGTGCATCCGATGCGTATAGCTTCCAAACGGGAGAAAAAATGGTCAGTTATAGTGATGCACAAGTACAAGAACTTATTTCTGAAAAATATAACAATCACAGAATAAATATTTTAGCCCCTGTGGTGCAATCCAGAAAAGGGCATTACCGTGAACTCTTCGAACAGATTGCCAAGCAAGGTTTCGTAAAGGTGCGAACAAACGGTGAAATCCGCGACATCGAAAAAGGAATGAAGCTCGACCGTTACAAAACACACGACATCGAAATCGTCATTGACCGAATGCTTATTGATAATCAGGAGGAAACCCAAAAACGCCTGAGTGAATCCATCAAAACTGCAATGCACTACGGCGATGGCGTTTTGATGGTTCTTGAACAGGAAACAGGGCAAGTTCAGTATTTTAGCCGTAATTTGATGTGTCCTACAAGCGGAATTTCCTACCCGATGCCCGAGCCAAATACCTTTTCGTTCAACTCTCCCAAAGGAATGTGTCCGCATTGTAACGGATTGGGCGAAGTTCAAGAAGTAAACATCAATAAAATAATTCCGAATAAGCAACTCTCTATCAAAAACGGAGCCATTTCAGCCATAGGAGAGCAAAAAAACACGTGGATTTTCAAACAATTGGAAACCATTTTGCATAAATTCGGAGCGAAAATGTCCGATAGTTTTGAGGAACTTCCGCAAGAGGCTGTAGAGCTTATTTTATATGGTGGAAAAGAAAAATTTTCCGTAAAATCAGATGTTTTGGGAATTACCCGAGATTATGAAATTGATTTTGAAGGAATTGTGAATTTCATTAAGAATCAATACGATAATTCCGATTCTTCTTCCATAAAAAGATGGGCTTCCGAGTTTATGGACACGCTTCCTTGCCAAGAATGTAACGGAAGCAGATTGCGAAAAGAAGCACTTTATTTCAAAATAAACGAGAAAAACATCGCGGAACTCTCCAATATGGATATTTTGGAGCTTTCGCAGTGGTTTGCAACGCTTTCCGACCAAATTTCGGACAAACAACGTAAAATTGCATCGGAAATTATCAAAGAAATACGCACGCGTTTGCAATTTTTGGTAGATGTAGGGCTGACGTATTTATCATTAAGCCGAAGTTCAAAATCGCTTTCAGGCGGAGAAGCCCAGCGGATACGTTTGGCAACGCAAATCGGGTCGCAACTCACGGGCGTTTTGTATATTTTAGACGAACCCAGCATCGGTTTGCATCAACGTGATAACCAACGACTTATTAACTCTTTAAAATCGCTTCGTGATATCGGGAATTCGGTTTTGGTGGTGGAACACGACGAAGAAATGATTCTCGAAGCCGATTACGTCATTGATATAGGTCCAAAAGCGGGGAAAAACGGCGGAGAAATCATTTTTAAAGGTACACCCAAGCAAATGATGGACGCAAAAACCATCACTGCGGATTACATCAGTGGCAGGCGACGCGTTTCCGAACCCAAAAGCCCCCGAAAAGGCAACGGAAAGGAGCTTATTTTGCGTGGTTGTACCGGAAATAATCTTAAAAACGTGTCCGTAACCTTTCCTTTGGGAAAAATGATTGGCGTAACGGGCGTTTCGGGTAGCGGAAAATCAACTTTGATAAATGAAACGCTTTATCCGATTTTGAATGCTCATTTTTTCAATGCGGTAAAAGTTCCGATGCCTTATGAAAGTATCGAAGGATTGGAAAATATTGATAAGGTCATTGCTATTGACCAATCACCTATTGGACGTACACCTCGCTCCAATCCGGCAACTTACACGGGAGTTTTCAGCGAGATTCGCACTCTTTTTACACAAACGCCCGAAGCGATGATACGTGGATACAAACCAGGGAGATTCAGCTTTAATGTCAAAGGCGGTAGATGCGAAACCTGTGAAGGCTCGGGACTAAAAGTCATCGAAATGAACTTTCTGCCAGACGTTTACGTGGAGTGTGAAACCTGTAAAGGCAAGCGTTTTAACCGAGAAACACTTGAAGTGCGATATAAAGGAAAGTCAATCGCCGACGTTTTGGATATGACCATCAGTGATGCGGTTCAATTCTTTGAAAATATCCCGAAAATTCATCGAAAATTAAAAACCATAGAAGAAGTTGGTTTGGGTTATATCACTCTGGGTCAGCAATCTACAACACTTTCAGGCGGAGAAGCCCAACGTGTAAAATTGGCGACGGAGCTTTCCAAAAAAGACACAGGAAACACCTTTTATATATTAGACGAACCCACAACTGGGCTTCATTTTGAAGACGTTAGCGTTCTGCTGGAAGTGCTTGATAAATTGGTAGATAAAGGAAACACAGTGCTTGTGATAGAACACAATCTTGACGTAATTAAAGCAATGGATTACATCATCGATATTGGCTATGAAGGCGGAAAAGGCGGCGGCGAAGTGGTAGCCTACGGAACTCCTGCGGAAGTAGCAAAACAAGAAAAGAGCTACACTGCCAAGTTCTTAAAGGGAATGATAGAAAACGAATAATCCAAGAAATTTAAAAATAATTTAGAAAAATGTTTTTCTACTTACAGATAAAAAAAGAAAAAATTAGTTTTTGTATTTCTATCTTTTTATTTGTATGTTTGTGGCATTAATCATAGAATTTAATCATTAAGTTATGAAAACGTATGATGTTGTTGTAATAGGTTCAGGACCCGGAGGTTATGTAGCAGCAATACGCTCGGCACAGTTAGGATTCAAAACTGCCATTATTGAAAAATATGACACTTTAGGAGGAACTTGCTTAAATGTAGGTTGCATCCCGTCAAAAGCCTTGTTGGATTCTTCCCATCATTATGAAGATGCTCTAAAACACTTTGAAGCTCACGGAATTGAAGTTTCCGGTGAGATAAAAGTCAATCTTAAAAAAATGATTGACAGAAAAAAAGCAGTAGTAGAACAAACTTGTTCGGGAATCAAATTTTTGATGGACAAAAATAAAATTGATGTTTTTCACGGATTGGGAAGTTTTGTGAATTCTACTCGAATTAAAATTACCTCAAAAGATGGTTCTTCCGAAGGAATAGAAACCCAAAAAACAATCATCGCTACCGGTTCTAAACCTTCTTCCTTACCTTTTATAACGATTGATAAAGAAAGAATTATAACTTCTACCGAAGCTCTAAAATTAAATGAAATTCCAAAACACTTAATTGTTATTGGAGGTGGTGTTATCGGTTTGGAACTCGGACAAGTTTACAAACGATTGGGAGCCTCTGTTTCCGTTGTTGAATATATGGACGGCATCCTTCCTACAATGGATAAAAGTTTAGGGAAAGAACTCACAAAAGTACTTAAAAAACAAGGATTTAAGTTCTACATAAGTCATCAAGTAAAAGAAGTTTCACGGAATGGAAACGTAGTAACCGTAAAAGCTACTACTCAAAAAGGAGAAGAAATCACACTTGAAGGGGATTACTGTTTGGTCGCTGTGGGAAGAAAGCCTTACACAGACGGACTGAATTTGGAAGCAGCTGGCATTAAAACAGATGAACGTGGCAGAATTGAAGTGAATTCACATTTACAAACCAGTGTTTCAAATATTTACGCCATTGGAGATGTAGTTCGTGGAGCAATGCTGGCTCACAAAGCAGAAGAAGAAGGAGTTTTGGTAGCTGAGCAATTGGCTGGACAAAAACCTCATATTGACTACAATCTAATTCCCGGAGTCGTTTACACTTGGCCAGAGGTTGCCAACGTAGGAAAAACAGAAGAGCAACTTAAAGCAGAAGGAATTGCATTCAAATCAGGACAATTCCCGATGCGTGCTTTAGGGCGTTCCAGAGCAAGTATGGATACAGATGGATTCGTCAAAATCTTAGCGGACGCTTCTACCGATGAAATTTTGGGAGTTCATATGATTGGTGCAAGAGCTGCCGATATGATAGCCGAAGCCGTAACTGCTATGGAATTTAAAGCAAGTGCTGAGGATATTTCACGCATTAGCCACGCACACCCAACTTTCACCGAAGCAATTAAAGAAGCTGCTTTGGCTGCCACAGATAATCGTGCTTTACATATCTAAAATACAAAAAGTTTTTTTCATAGTTTTAAACATTTTATTATTCAGAAGGAAATCATTGGGAAGTGATTTCCTTTTGTATTTTTATAATTGAACCCAAGTAGCAAAAAATAAAAAGGTGATAACCTTCGATTACCACCTTTCATATAAAGTAAAATTTTTTTTTTAAATTCGTTTAAGTTGTTGCTGCATCATTTTGATTTGTTCGGTCATCATATTTTGCTTATCCAATTTTTTAGCTTCAGCAAGCAATTCTTGAGCTTCACGTTTTCTGCGTTTTTGAATCATAATTCCAGCCAAACTCAACTTTGCCATCGCAATATCGTAGCTCATATTCAAACCTAATTGTAATGCCTTTCTGAAGTATTTTTCAGCTTGAGTAAGGTTTATCTGTGAATAAATAATTCCGTGTAAATAATTATAGTATCCTTGCTGTTTTTTAATCAAAGCGGTTTCCGGATCAACTATTTTACTGAGCCACTTTTTCGTTCCTTCAAAATCTTGTTTTCTCAACCTGAGGAATGCCAATAAAATAAATTCATTCCTGAAATACAACAATATGGGAATTGAAGACAACAATATCAAAGCTATTCCATTTCCTATATTTCCTTGTGTGAATTGATATATTGCATAAACATTAATCAACACAGCAAGAACAATTTTTACATATTTATTTTGTAGATATTTCATTTTTTGTATTTTTTTTAACGAAACGCAAAGGTAATAAATTAAGTCTTAACTACAAAAATTTATTTTCCGTCTCTGTCCACTTTTATACGCTCCGAACGATTGGCAAGCTCCCACGTTAAGGCAAAAATTAACTTGGTACGTTTTGTCATTGCTTCAAAATCTATTTTATCGTGTGTATCCGTAGGTTGGTGATAGTCAGAATGTAATCCATTAAAAAAGAAAACCGAAGGAATTCCGTGTTTTGCAAAGTTATAATGGTCAGAGCGGTAATAAATCTGCCACGGGTCATCACGATCATCATATTTGTAATCCAATTTCAAATTGACATATTTTCTGTTCATTTCTTCATTAATTGTATGCAATTCCGAACTTAATCGGTCTGCACCAATAACATACACATAATTATTGTCTGTGTGTAAATCATCAACTCGTCCTATCATATCAATATTTATATTGGCTACGGTATTCTTTAAAGGATATAACGGATTTTTAGAATAGAAATTCGACCCATAAAGTCCTCTTTCTTCGCCTGTTACAAGTAAAAACATCACCGAACGTTTTGGAGCGTATCCCTTTTTCTTCGCTAAATTGAAAACGCGTGCCAATTCCATTACAGCCACCGTTCCCGAACCATTGTCGTCTGCACCGTTGTATATTTCTCCATTTTTCATTCCCAAGTGGTCATAATGTGCTGATACTACGATAACTTCCTCCGGTTTTTCACTTCCTTCAACAAAAGCCCAAATATTATCGGAATCGTTGAATTTATTTCTGAAAAAAGATTTCGGCACAGTTTGAAACCATCCCGAAGCCTTTGACGGATACGTAATTCCTTCCTTTGTGTATTGTTCTACAATGCAATTTGCTGCCTTTTTGATACCTTCACTTCCCGTATCTCGTCCTTGCATCTCATCGGAAGCAATTACTTTCAGCGTTTCATTTAATCTCTGTTCGGAAATTTCATTTAAGAAAATCGGAAGCACCTTGTCTTCACTCTGAACATCATTTTTTTGAATGCTACAACCAAAAACCGAAATAGCAATAAAAGATAAAAATATTCTTTTCATTTGTTTGACTTTCTTCTGTTTTAAATTAGACGATGGCAAATTTAATAAAGAATATTGAATTCATTCAAATCAAGAAAATTAAATTTTATTTATATATTTGCACTCTGAAAATGTTTTATCTGAAATGTTACGTGAACAGTTAAAAAATTTATTTCCTGACCATATTGAGGAAGAAACTCCTGCAGAAAACGTGTCAAATATCTGGCTTCAGGATGAACCTCTGATTTGTAAGTACGAAAAACGCAAAGGCAAGCCTGTAACAATCATTGAAGGATATTTAGGAGCTGATGAAGATTTTAAAATTTTAGCAAAAGAAATCAAAACTCTTTTGGGGGTTGGAGGTTCTTTCAAAAATGAAACTATTATAATTCAAGGAGATTACCGCAATAAAATTATGGAATTTCTCAAAGGAAAAGGATTTAAAGTAAAGCGTGTTGGCGGATAAAAAATAAAGTTACTTTTTAACACATTCAGACAAAAACAATAATTTTTAACAATAAAATTTAAACTAAATATGAGACTATTAGAAGGAAAAACTGCAATCATAACAGGAGCAAGCAGAGGTATCGGAAGAGGAATTGCCGAAGTTTTCGCCTCACAAGGTGCAAATGTTGCTTTTACATATAGTTCATCAGTAGAAACAGCTCAAAAATTGGAAGACGAATTAAGAGCGAAAGGTGTGAAAGCGAAAGGATATCAAAGCAATGCTGCTGATTATGAAGCGGCTCAAAAATTAGCTGAAGATGTCGTTGCAGAATTTGGAAGTATTGACATTCTGATAAATAATGCCGGAATCACAAAAGATAATCTCTTAATGCGAATTTCAGAGGAAGATTTTGACAAAGTAATTGAAGTAAATTTGAAATCTGTTTTCAATATGACCAAAGCTGTGCAACGTACTATGTTAAAACAGCGTAAAGGCTCCATTATCAACATAAGCAGTGTTGTGGGAATAAAAGGAAATGCGGGTCAATCTAACTATGCGGCTTCAAAGGCAGGTATGTTGGGCTTTACAAAATCCATCGCTTTAGAACTGGGTTCCAGAAATATTCGTTGTAATGCAATAGCTCCGGGATTCATCGAAACTGAAATGACAGCCGTCTTGGATGAAAAAGTAGTACAAGGTTGGCGAGATAATATTCCTTTGAAAAGAGGTGGTCAGCCAGAAGATGTTGCCAATGCGTGTGTATTTTTAGCATCGGATATGTCGGCATACATCACAGGACAAGTATTGAATGTTGACGGCGGAATGCTTACATAATTTTGATAAATCATAAAAACTATTTACTTTTGCCGAATGCAAGTTAGGAAATATATCGTAATAGGTTTAGTTGGTGCGAGTTTGTTAAGTGCTTGTGGAGAATATCAGAAAGCCTTAAAGTCTGATGATGCTACAGTTAAGTACAATATGGCTGAACAACTATATAAAGAGGGAAAATACAAAAAATCAATCCAGTTGTTTAAAGACATTATGGACCAATATGCGGGAAGACCTCAAGGTGAACGAGTGGTTTATATGGCTGCAGATGCGTATTATAAAACCAAACAATACACCACTGCTTCATATCAGTTTGAACGCTTTTGCAAATTGTACCCAAAAAGTGAAAAAGTAGCCGAAGCCGCTTTTTTGGCAGCCAAAACAATCTACTTGGAAACTCCTAAGTACAGTGTTGACCAAGAAGTTACACATCAAGCACTTGAAAAGTTACAACTATTCTTAGACCGATATTCCCACACAGAATACGCAAAAGAAGCTAATGAAATGACGTTGGACTTGCTAACACGTCTTCAGAAAAAAGAGTTTGAAATTGCAAAACAATACAATTTAATCCGTGATTATCAAGCAGCTATGAAGGCTTTAGATAATTTCCTATCAAGCAATCCGGGAACTGTTTTCAAAGAGGAAGCTCTTTTTGTTCGTTTGCATTCAGCTTATGAGTGGGCTATCAATAGTGTGGAACACAAAAAAGAGGAACGTTTGAAAATTGCCAAAGAAGCATACGAAACTTTGGTAAAATCGTATCCTGAAACATCTTACAAAAAAGAAGCTGATAAAATGCTTGAAAAAATTGAAACATCATTGAAAATTTACTCATAAAAATTTATAAAAAAGAATACTATGGATTTTAAAAAGATTGATGCTCCTACTTCTACAGTTACTTACAACAGAAGTGCTATTGAAGCTCCCACCGGAAATATTTACGAAGCCATTTCAATCATTGCAAAACGTGCAGTACAAATAAATTCTGAAATTAAAAAAGAATTAATTGAAAAATTAGACGAATTTGCAACTAATAACGATAATTTGGAAGAAATTTTTGAGAATAAAGAACAAATTGAAGTTTCTAAATTCTACGAAAAACTCCCTAAACCACAAGCAATTGCAATTAAAGAATGGTTAGAGGATAAGGTTTATTATAGAGAAACCAACTAATAATCAAGATTATTATTTGTATTAATTTGTATAAAACATAGGTTTTAAGCAGTAAACACAATGGTTTATTTCTTGAAACCTTTTTTGATTTGATTAGTTTATGAATATAATTTTAGGAATCACAGGAGGAATTGCCGCTTATAAAATGCCTCACTTGGTACGTTTATTGGTAAAAAAAGGACACAATGTAAAGATTATTTTAACAGAAAGTGCAGAAGAATTTGTAACTCCTTTAACATTGGCTACATTGTCCAAAAACAAAGTGGTTTCATCATTCAAAACAAATGATAATCAATGGAATAATCACGTAGAATTAGCTCTTTGGGCTGATGTGATTCTTATCGCTCCTGCAACTGCAAATACTTTGGCAAAAATGGCTAATGGTTTGTGTGACAACCTGTTATTAGCCACCTACTTTTCTGCTAAAGCTCCCATATTTGTAGCACCTGCTATGGATTTGGATATGTATGCACATCCCACTGTGAATGAGAATCTAAATAAATTACAATCATTTGGTAATCAAATAATTCCTGCTGTTTATGGAGAATTGGCAAGTGGATTAATCGGACAAGGAAGAATGGCTGAACCTGAGGATATTATAAATTTTATCGAAACCAATTTATCCAAAAACTTTCCTTTAAAAGGAAAAAAAGTATTAATCACAGCCGGCCCTACTTATGAAGCTATTGATCCTGTGCGATTTATAGGTAATTTTTCAACAGGAAAAATGGGGATTGCCATTGCCAACGAAGCCGTGAAACAAGGTGCTGAAGTTCATTTAATTTTAGGTCCTTCTTCAGAAACAAATATTGACAGAAATATTCACTTACATCGTGTAGTGAGTGCGTCGGATATGTACGAAGCTACTGTAAATCAATTTGAAACATCAGATATTGCCATTCTTTCAGCAGCTGTTGCCGATTACACTCCAAAAACAAAAGCTCCGGAAAAAATCAAAAAGAAAGAAACTTCACTAACTTTGGAATTGGTTTCCACAATTGATATTCTTGCCTCGTTAGGAAAACAGAAGAAACAACAACTCCTTATAGGATTTGCTCTGGAAACTGAAAATGAGTCAGAAAATGCAAAAACAAAACTCAATAAGAAAAATTTAGACGGAATTGTACTTAACTCACTGAAAGATAAAGGTGCAGGATTCGGAACTGATACAAATAAAATAACATTTATCACACAGAATAGTGAAGTTTCGTTTCCTTTAAAAAACAAAACCGAAGTAGCAAAAGATATCTTAAATGAAGTATTAAAACTCAAAAAGTAGTAAAAAATAAGGGCAAAAGTTCATTTTGCCCTTATTTTTATCAATATTTAAGCCATTTCCAAACCTCTTTGTAAGTTGCTTTTTTGCCATACATCAGAATTCCTATACGATAAATTTTCGCAGCAAATTTTATTACTAAAAAGAATGTTCCGTAGAGTAATAATATGGAAATGAGCACTTCCCACCAAGACACGCCAAATGGGATTCTCATCAGCATTACCACAGGAGACGTAAGCGGAACATATGAAAGGACAACAGAAACTGTGCCGTGAGGTTCTTCTATAACAGTAAAAAAACCAACATAAACCGCTAATATTAAAGGCATTAAAATAGGCATCAAAAATTGTTGTGTATCCGTTTCATTATCCACCATTGCTCCTATAGTCGCATAAAAGGAACTATACAACAAATATCCTCCCACAAAATAAAACAAAAAAGAGGTGAACATTTCCATAAACGGAAATTTAAAAAAAGCTAACAAAACTTCCGAAGTTATCTTGTCCATTCCCGATTTATTCATTAAAACCTCATTGGTTGACGAAGGATTGACATCTAAAAATGAAGTTAAAATAGTCATCAGAAAACCACCGAAAACCATCCAAATCAAAAATTGAGTAATCCCAGCCAATGAAGTCCCAAAAATCTTACCCAGCATTAACTCAAAAGGTTTCACCGATGAAATAATGATTTCAATAATACGGTTAGTTTTTTCCTCAATTACACTACGCATAATTGCATTTCCATAAATAATAATAAACATAAAAATCAGATAACCAGCCATTCCGCCAATCGCAATTCTTATGATACTATCCAGCTCTGAACTTTTTTCTCCACTGAAATTCTCCAAAGAAATACTCACTTTTACCTTTGAATCATCTATTTGCTTTTTATCTATTCCTTTTGATGTTAAATTATCCTGAAAAAGAGTCGTTTCTATGTTATCTGAAAACTGATTTAGCAATGAAATATTAGGTGACTCTTCACTAAAAAATTCAATGTGTTGGTGCCAATTTTCATCGTTGGCTGGAGGAATATACAGTAATCCGTACATACTTTCCGCCAAAATTATCGTTTTTGCTTCTTTTAACGAAGCATCTTTCAAAAAGAAATATTCAACTGTTGAAGTATTCTCAA
This sequence comes from Capnocytophaga felis, assembly GCF_009684755.1. Lineage (GTDB taxonomy): Bacteria > Bacteroidota > Bacteroidia > Flavobacteriales > Flavobacteriaceae > Capnocytophaga > Capnocytophaga felis. Next base: position 28,569 of record NZ_BLBC01000006.1, on the reverse strand, counting down.
AACTTTTTGAAAAACGATGACTTTCATCCAAAATGGCTATTTTTTTAACATTTCCTGCATTATTAATGTTGGTCAGATAACCTATTAATAAACCAAATATTATTACAACCAACGGGCTAACAAAGGTCATAATGATAAAAGATTTGTTTCGTACTTTATTTAAATATTCTCGTTTTGTTATTATTCCTAAATGTTTCATTCCTTTTACGATACTAAAAAATAAAAATGTAACAAAAAATATCAGTTTTTAGTTTCTTTTTTCAACAGAACGCATAAATATCTCATCAACTGTCGGAATTTTTTCCACAAAATGCATAATTTCTGCTCTTGAATTCAGATATTGTAGCAACTCATTGGCTGTTTGATGTTCTTTTTTGTAAATATTAAGCTTTAAACCCTCGTACAAACTTCTAAAATTTGCGTTATCTACTGAAAAATGTTCTTGTAATTCGGATAGAAGTTCTGTTTGTTTATCTTCATCAACCTTCAGTCCTACTTCAAAAACATTACTTTTGAATGAACGCTTGATATCCAACAAATTACCTTCCAGAATTTTTTCCGACTTGTTAATCAAGGCTATATGGTCACAAAGTTCTTCTACTGATTCCATTCGGTGGGTTGAAAATATAATCGTAGCTCCTTGTTCCCGAAGATACAAAATTTCATCTTTAATAATATTGGCATTAATCGGGTCAAAACCACTAAAAGGTTCATCAAAAATAAGGAGTTTAGGCTCGTGAAGCACCGTTACAACAAATTGGATTTTCTGTGCCATTCCTTTGGAAAGCTCTTGTATTTTCTTATTCCACCAATCTCCGATTTCCAGGCGTTCAAACCAAAATTTTAAACGTTCTTTTGCTTTTTCTTTTGAAAGTCCTTTCAATTGTGCCAAATAAAGAGCCTGCTCCCCTACTTTCATCGTTTTGTAAAGTCCTCGTTCTTCCGGCAAGTATCCTATTTGTGAAATATGCTCAGGATGAAGTGGTTTCCCGTCAAAAAATACCTTCCCTGAATCGGGATATGTTATTTGATTGAGTATTCTTATAAAAGAAGTTTTCCCCGCTCCATTAGGTCCTAAAAGCCCGAAAATACTTCCTTTAGGAATTGTAACGGACACATCGTTTAAAGCTGTGTAGTTTCCGTATTTTTTACAAATATTTTCTGTGATAACCATTATAAAATTAAATGTTTGAGGGCAAATATAAACAAAAAGGTATAAACCCAAAAAAGTTTATTTTGATTATTTTCAGAAACTAAAATTCAAATAATTTCTTAACTTTGCCACCGAGAGCAAATCGGCTTATCGCTATTTTATAGAGGAAAGTCCGGACACCAAAGAGCAGCATAACGGGTAACGCCCGTCCGTCGTAAGATGAGGACAAGTGCAACAGAAAGCAAGTACAGTTAGGCTGTAGTGAAATCAGGTAAACTCTATGTGGTGCAACGCCGTGTAAACCAGCTTTTTAGGGTTGCTCGCCCGATGTTGGAGGGTAGGCGGTTTGAGTTTATAAGTAATTATAAATCAAGATAAATGATAAGCATCTTGCCAGTCAAGAAACAGAATCCGGCTTATGATTTGCTCTCTTTTTATTTTTCTAAACCTTATCCTTTAACAAAGGAACAAATTGAAAATCACCATATTCTGTTTTATGAAATTCACTTGGAGATATTCTTTCAAAGAGAGTCATCACTTGTGTTTCATCTCCCACAGGAATAACCAATCTTCCTCCTACTGCCAATTGAGCTAACAAAGCAGTTGGCACTTCAGGAGCCCCAGCTGTTACCAAAATACGATCAAAAGGTGCTTCATTGGGTAATCCTTTATAGCCATCTCCAAAGTACATTTTTGCGGGACGAGGCATTAGCTTCGGAAGTAATAATTGTGTTTGCTTAAAAAGCTTTTGTTGCCGTTCAATGGTAAATAAATTAACTCCCAAAAAAAGCAAAACACTTGATTGATAACCACTTCCCGTGCCTATTTCCAGCACTTTCTGTCCGGCAGAAACTTGTAATAACTGTGTTTGAAAAGCTACAGTATAAGGTTGAGAAATGGTTTGACCTGCCTCAATGGGAAAAGCCTTATCTTGGTATGCGTGAGCCTCGAAACTACTATCCATAAACAAATGTCTTGGAATTGTTCGAATGGCATTCAAAACGTTTATATCCGTAATTCCTTTCTCCTTTAGTAAATCAGCTAATTGGTTTCGTAACCCTTTATGTTTCAAAGTATCCTTTAGTGGCAACATTCTTTTTTATGGTTTAAAATCATCAAAAACGGCTACAAAGTTCATTATTTTTTTTGAATTTTAAAAGAGATAAACTATCTACATTTTTATTATAAAATCATCCTAAATACGCTCTCACACAATCGTTTTTACATATTTTGGGCATAACACTTTTCAAATCAACAAGAAAATAATATTTTGTTAAAAATTAAACATTTTAATTTTATAAATTCCACAATTAAAATTTAATATGTAAATTTGTGCGTCATATTTTATTTTAAATATTATGAGAGTAGCTGTTGTGGGCGTTACTGGTATGGTTGGTAACGTAATGTTAGAAGTACTTAAAGAAAGGAATTTTCCTGTAACTGAGCTAATTCCCGTGGCTTCGGAGAAGTCTGTTGGGCAAAAAATAAATTTTCAGGGCAAAGAATACACTGTGATAGGATTGCAGCAAGCAGTTTCTTTAAAGCCTGATATTGCATTGTTTTCGGCTGGAGGAAGCGTTTCGCTGGAATGGGCTCCCAAATTTTCACAAGTAGGGACAACTGTGGTTGATAATTCTTCTGCTTGGCGTATGGACACAACTAAAAAATTGGTAATTCCTGAAATCAATGCTGATGTTCTTACAAAAGAAGATAAAATAATCGCAAATCCGAACTGTTCCACAATTCAAATGCTGATTGCTTTGGCTCCACTTCAAAAAAAATATGGAATCAAACGTGTTGTGGTTTCTACCTATCAATCCATCACAGGCACCGGAGTAAAAGCCGTGAAACAACTTGAAAACGAGTACAAAGGAGAAAAAGGCGATATGGCTTATCATTACCAAATACACCGAAATGCTATTCCGCATTGCGACGTTTTCGAGGATAATGGCTACACAAAAGAAGAAATGAAATTGGTTCGCGAAACTAAAAAAATTCTCCGTGATGACAGCATTGCTGTTACCGCTACGGCTGTACGTATTCCTGTTGTTGGCGGGCATAGTGAATCAATAAATGTTGAACTTCTTAACAATTTTGATTTAGATGAAGTACGTGAATTATTCTCAAAAACCTCTGGATTAACTCTTCAGGATGATATCAGCACAAACACCTACCCTATGCCTTTGTATGCACAGGGAAAAGACGATGTTTTTGTTGGACGTATTCGCAGAGATGAATCTCAACCTAACTCCCTAAATATGTGGGTAGTATCAGATAATTTAAGAAAAGGAGCTGCAACAAACACAATTCAAATTGCTGAATATCTGGTTGCAAACAATCTGTTATAATAAAATTTAGTTTAAAAACAAAAAAGCTGAAGAATGTAAATACTCTTCAGCCTTTTTTTATTTATATCAACTTCATCTGCTTGGCTTTATCGAACATAAATTTTTTAGCAGCTTCGTAATCATTTGATATTTTTCCGTCCAAAATAGCTTCTTTTATAGCATCTTTTAGCATTCCTATTTCACGCGAAGGCTTCAAATTGAACGTTTTCATAATTTCTTCTCCTGAAATCGGAGGCTGAAAATTACGAATATGGTCTTTTTCCTCTACTTCTACAACTTTTTGGCGAACCAGCTGAAAATTATCGTGATATTGTTTGAATTTCTTTGGATTCTTCGTTGTAATATCTGCCTCACAAAGCGTCATCAAATCCTCAAAATCATCTCCGGCATCAAAAACCAACCGCCTTACCGCAGAATCTGTAACAATATCTTCAGCAATAACAATGGGACGAGAACTCATACGAACCATCTTCTGAACATATTTCATTTTATCATTCAGAGGCATTCGCAATCGTTTGAAAATATGGAAAACCATTTTACTTCCCAAAAATTCGTGACCGTGAAACGTCCAGCCGTTTTTTTTATCAAAACGTTTCGTTGGAGCTTTTCCGATATCGTGCAATAAAGCCGACCAACGTAGCCACAAATCATCTGTGTTTTGGGCTATGTTATCAACAACTTCTAATGTATGCCAGAAATTATCTTTATGTCGTTGCCCTTCGTGTTCCTCTACTCCTTGTAATTCAACAAGTTCCGGAAGAATATAATGAAGAAGTTTTGTTTCGTACAGAAGTTTCAAGCCAATAGAAGGTTTTGGCGAAGCAAGTATCTTATTTAGCTCATCTATAATACGTTCATTTGAAATTATCTTTAAACGATCTTTGTTTTTAGCAATTGCCTGCAATGACTTTTCTTCTATTTCAAATCCTAACTGAGTCGCAAACCGAATAGCCCGCATCATACGAAGAGGGTCATCCGAATATGTTATATCCGGATCAAGCGGTGTGCGTATAATTTTATTTTTAAGGTCTGAAAGCCCATCAAAAGGGTCAATCAATTCTCCGAAATTATGTTCTGAAAGAGACAACGCCATTGCATTGATTGTGAAATCTCTACGATTTTGGTCGTCTTGGAGCGTTCCACTTTCTACATAAGGTTTCCGAGAGTTGGATTCATAACTTTCTTTTCTGGCTCCAACAAATTCAATATCCAGCCCGTCTGCTTTTATCATTGCAGTTCCAAAATTCTTAAAAACAGAAACTTTCGGATTATTTGGTAATTTTTCAGCTACTTTTTCCGCCAAAGAAATTCCGCTCCCGATAGAAACAATATCAATGTCCTTCGGAAGTTTTTTCTTCAGAAGATAATCCCTCACAAATCCACCAATAACATAACTTTCCAATGAAATTTCACCTGAAATTTTGCTTATTAACGAAAAAATTGGATTTGAAAGAGCTTCTTTATGATACATATAATTTTTAGTTTGAAAAAATTAGAAAATTAGCGAATTTGAAAAATTTAAGCTGCTAATCTTCAAATGATAAGATTGTTTGTCTGATTGCTGTTAATCTTGTTAAAAGACCTTCAAGCAAATCAAGATGAAGCATATTTGCCCCATCACTTTTCGCATTTGCCGGGTCAAAGTGGGTTTCTATGAATAGCCCGTCTGCATTATTCACGATAGCTGCACGAGCAATGGTTTCAATCATATCGGGACGACCTCCAGTTACGCCACTTGTTTGGTTAGGCTGTTGTAAAGAATGCGTAACATCCATAATTACAGGAGCATACGAACGCATTGTTGGTATTCCTCTGAAATCAACAATCAAATCCTGATAACCAAACATCGTGCCTCTATCTGTAATTAAAACACTATTATTTCCGCTATCAAGTACTTTCTGAACGGCATGTTTCATACTTTCAGGACTCATAAATTGTCCTTTTTTTAAATTAACAACCTTACCCGTTTTGGCAGCTGCAACCACCAAATCAGTCTGACGCACCAAAAAAGCTGGAATTTGCAGAATATCAACATATTGAGCAGCCATTTCAGCTTCGCTAACTTCGTGAATATCAGTAACCGTTGGCACTCCAAATTCTTTTCCCACTTTTTCAAGAATTTTCAACGCCTTTTCATCACCAATTCCCGTAAAAGAATCTATCCGGCTGCGATTTGCCTTTTTGAAACTCCCTTTAAAAACATACGGAATATTCAATTTATCCGTGATGGAAACTATTCTCTCGGCAATCTGCATCGCCATTTCTTCTCCTTCAATAGCACAAGGACCTGCCAAAAGGAAAAAATTATTTTCTTTATTAGATACAAGCATAATTCCAGATATTATTTCACTGAATTTCAATTAAATAACAATTAAAATCAGATGTTTTATTTCAACTTGTCTTTGATTCGCCTTGATAGATAAAAAATCGAAAGCAACAACAGTGCAACTCCTGCTACACCTGCTGAAATCAAAGCTACAAAACTCTTTCCTTCAAACGGATTTGAAAAATCTATTAAATAGATATTAAACCCAATGATGACTAAAGAAAAAATAAATAATATTACAATAAATATTTTCATAAAAATCAATTTCTAAACTTTTAAGCAAATAATCCTTTGGCATTTGCAGCAAATAATTTCACGGCAATGGCAAGCAAAATCACTCCAAATATCTTACGTATTACATTTATTCCTTGTTTACCCAATATTTTTTCTATTTTTTTAGAAGATTTTAGCACAATGTAAACAAATATGATGTTTATAACAATTCCTATTATGATATTTTCAAGATAATATTCTGCTCGCAATGACAGAACTGTGGTCATAGAACCTGCACCTGCTACCAACGGAAACGCCAAAGGAACAATTGATGCTGTTTGTGGCTCTTCATCACGATAAAGAGTAATTCCAAGAATCATTTCCAAAGCCAAGAAAAACAAAATGAACGCCCCTGCAACAGCAAATGATTCCACCGTTACACCAAATAGATTAAGAATTTCTTTCCCCAAAAATAAGAACAAAATAAGCAAAATAGCCGAAACAATTGCCGTTTTTTCCGACTGAATATGCCCAACTTTCTGACGTAAATTAATGATTATGGGAATACTACCAATAATATCAATTACGGCAAAAAGCACCATTGTTGTGGATATAATTTCCTTAATATCAAAATTCATTTTCCAAAAATTTTTGCAAAAATAGAAAAAAAGTCGGATATAGAAACTGGTTTGATAATTTGTTAGATGATTGGCTCTACAAACTTTTATTTTAATTTTTTAGTGGCTATTTATTCTGTGTAAAATTTCACAACTTTCCGAATAGCTCGTTCACAAACAGGACAAAATCCTTTCGGTACATTGGATTTCATTCGGCAATCCTGCACCGGACTGTAAATTCCTTTGGAAACATAGCCTCCTCCCTCAAAAACGCCCACTTCTTTTTCATATTTTGGAGTTCTCGGAGTAGGAATTGGTGTTGATTTTTTAATCATATCTTTCCATTTAGTCTCAAAATTCGCCAAAGATGTGATATTTTCCTCCCAAGGTTCCACCGAAATGTTATAAAATGAATCAAAAGCAGTAGAAGAATCATAATATTCATCGGCAAGCCCTACAAAACCGTGACCAAATTCGTGAACAAATACTTTCTCTGATAATTCGTGATCAGAAGTTGCTAAATTTAGATGATTATAAAATCCTCCTCCTCCGTAAGTTGACGTATTTACCAAAACATAAATTTGGTCATAAGGCACCAGTGAAGCAGCATCGGCAATTGCTTGCATATTGTTGGTTGTCAGATATCTTTCCATATCAAAAGTATAGAAAGAAGCATCAAAAGCAGTTTTTTTGTAAATATGTTTACCCGGAATATCCGTACCTGATTCTTTGGAAGTTACACCAATTGCATATACATTAAAATCTTTTTTCAAAGAGTCAAAAGGCGGAATTGTAAACATATAATCAACCATTCTCTTGGCGTCGGCGTAAAACTTCTGAATTTCGCTTTCAGTGTATCCTTCTGCTAAAATAGCAATATCCACCTTTTGAGACGGATTGCCATTTTCAAGCAATTTCTTCACTGAATAAACCGAAACCGTTTCTTCTTTTATAAAATAATCATTCGGATTGATACTTTTTTCAAATATTTTCTCAAATTTTCCATTCTTGTTACGTTTTTCTATCTGTAATTGTAGATTTTTAATAAGAAATGGTACTTGTACAGCGTGTGAAAATAATTTTTTCTCTATTTTTGCCTGCTCAATATGTTGCCATTCGTTAAAAAGAGAATTAAATCCTTTTGAAAAAACGACTTTTTGTGTTTTTTCATCAATCAATTGTAACCGAAACTCACCATAATTCGGAAAAATGAAATTAGTTTTTGAACCTCCCCAATATGGTTCCTTTTTCATTTGCGTCAGGATTACTTCTGTTGTATGTGCATCACCTACCAAATAAAAATCAATCCGAAGACTTTTATTAAAATCGAAGTTTTTTTCTTGCGAATAAAATATTCCGGAAACTAAAAAACTAAAAAAAATCAATAAAATACGTTTCATTTTTGAAAATTTTCAATACATTTGTAATTGCTTTTCGTTCATTACCTCTAAATGAGATAAATAACAAAAGCCAAAGGTAACGAATAAATCTCAACAAATCAATAAAATGGCTTTCAAACATATTGCAGTGTTTCGTATGTCGGCGATGGGTGATGTCGCTATTAGTGTTCCTGTTTTAACTGCCTTTGCGGAACAATATCCTAATGTAAAAATTACCTTTGTTACACGACCAATATTTGCTCCAATGTTTGCACATATACCTAACTGTGAAGTATTTAACATTGATTTAAAAGGCAAACATAAAGGTATTTCAGGTCTCTATCAATTGTTCAAAGAGCTTAAAAATTTGGGAATCGAAGCCGTTGCTGATATTCATAACGTATTAAGAACTAATATTTTAAAAATATTTTTCAAAATTTCAGGGATTCCATTTTTTCAAATTGATAAGGGAAGAAAGGAAAAAAAAGCTCTTACAAGACCTAAAAACAAGACTTTCAGACAATTAAAACCTTCTTATCAACGTTATGCCGATGTTCTTGAAAAGTTAGGTTTTCCTATTTCGTTGGATAAGAATTATTTAGTGCCAAAACCTAAGTTATCAGAAGAGGTAAAAAATTTACTTTCAAAAGAGAAAAATATTGGAATTGCTCCGTTTGCCTCACACTTGGGAAAACAATATCCTTTTGAAAACCTTAAAAATTTGATTTTCAAACTATCAGAAAACTATCCAAATAGTAAAATTTATATTTTTGGTGGAGGAGAACACGAACGAAAAATTGTTGAAGAAGTTGCTTTCTTACCAAATATAGAAAATATGGTAGGGCGTTTTCCATTTGAAAAAGAATTACAACTCATTGCAAATCTTAATGTTATGATTGCAATGGATAGCGGAAATGCACATTTAGCAGCGATGTTTGGAGTTCCAACAATAACCGTTTGGGGAGTAACGCACCCATTTGCCGGATTTTATCCTTATGGTCAGCCAATTGAAAACGCTTTATTGGCAGACAGAAAGGCTTTTCCCCTCATTCCAACCTCTGTTTACGGAAATAAATATCCAAAAGGTTATGAAAGAGCTATAAAAACTATCACAACAGAAGAAATTTTAACTAAAATAGAAGAAATTATCACTCTAAACAATAAAAAATAATGAAAATAGCTATCATTAACGGTCCTAATCTCAATCTTTTAGGTAAAAGAGAACCGGAAATCTATGGAAAACAAACTTTTGAGCATTTTTTTAATAATTTACAGAAAAAATATCTGCAAACTCAGCTTATTTATTTTCAAAGCAATGTAGAAGGTGAAATTATTAATAAAATTCACGAAATCGGGTTTGACTATAGCGGAATAATTCTCAATGCAGGGGCCTATACACATACCTCAATTGCCATTGCTGATGCCATAAAATCTATTCAAACTCCTGTAATTGAAGTACATATTTCCAATACATTCGCTCGAGAAACATACCGACATCATTCCTACATTTCGCCTGTATCCAAAGGAGTTATTTTAGGATTTGGTATGAAAAGTTATGAATTAGCATTACTGAGTTTTTTAGAAAAATAGAAAAGAAAAAATCATTTTACGTTTTTTTATTTCTTGTATTTCTGACAGATTTCTTTTAAAGAGTCATCTATACTTTTATACTGAAAATCAACAAATTGAGTTATTTTATTTCCATCATAATTAATCACACGACCCAGTGAATCTGCACTTCTTAAAGTTAATGTTCTCTTTTTAACTCTAAAAAAACTTAAAAAACCATCTAAACGAGCAAGAAAACGAAGTGTTTTATAATTTATTTTTTTTCGAGGAGGTTTTACTTTCAAATAATTGGCAATGTTTTTAAGAATATATTCGTACGTTTGATTTGAGCCATTAAGTACAAATCTCTGATTTTCAACTTCTGAAAACTGAAGAGCAATCATTGCTTTTACAACATCTTCAACATCAACAAAGCCTGTTCCGCCTGCAGGGAAAAATGAAAGTCCGTCTGCTACTTTTTTAAATAAAAGCCCTGAACCTGAGTCCCAAAAGTATGCTCCTAAAACCACCGACGGATTTACAATGACAACTTTTAAACCTTCCTGCGAACCTCGCCAAACTTCCATTTCAGCTCCGTGCTTACTAATGGCATAATCGTGGTTGTTATCTTCTGGATTCCAATCACTTAATTCATTCGTAATTTTACCAACCGCCGAAGATAAAGCCGACACAGAACTCACGTGACACAACTTCTTTACCTGAAAATCAATGCAAAGATTCACTATATTAGCCGTACCTTCTACATTAACTTTAATGAGTTTCTCAAAATCATCAGGCTGAAAAGAAATAAACCCTGCTGCGTGAAAAACATAAGAAACATCCCGAAAAGCCATTTCCAGCCTCGGGATGTCATTAATATCAGCCTTAACCCACTCTATTCGAGAAAATTGCTTTTCTCCTGTATGAGATAATTTTTGAAATATTTTATTGATTTTTTCCAACGAATCCTCGGAACGATAAATCGCCCTTACTTTTCTGTCCTCTCTTTGAGTTAGATAGAACAACAAATGACTTCCTATCAATCCGGTTCCGCCAGTAACTAAAATCATTATGCGTCTTCTAACGGAATACGTTCGTCAATTAATTTAAGTGCCAATGGATTATCTTTACCTTCCATTAGTTCAAACATATCCAAAATACCGTGTACCAAACGCTCTTCTTCAAGTTGCTCTTCCACAAACCATTGCAAGAAATTTTCACTCGCGTAATCGGCCTCTTGTCGTGCCTTTTGGAAAATATAAAAAATAGATTTGGTTACTTCAATTTCGTGTTCCAATGTTTTTTCATAAACCTCTTTGAGTGATTTGAAATCTTGTTGCACTTTGCCTACTTCAGGAGCAAAAGCTCTAGCTCCGTTTTCATTCAAAAAACGGAAAATTTTCATCATATGGTCTCTTTCTTCCACTGCGTGACAGTAGAAAAACTCAGCACTTCTTGGAAATCCGTTAACTTCACACCAAGATGCCATTGCCAAATAAATGGAACTTGCCTCAGCTTCTTTACTAACTTGAAGATTTAACAAATCAATAATTTCAGGATGCAAACTTGTTTGCAATCGGGTATATTTTTGTTTTGCCATAGTGATATTTTTTTTAAAAATTAATCAATTCCGCAAATTTACACTTTTTTTGCAATAATCCCGTTTTATTGGGTTAAAATTATTCTTTAATAAAATAAAAAACTGCCCATAAAAGGCAGCTTTTTACATATTTGACAAATCTGTTAATATTCTTTATAAATAATATTCTTTACATTATAGAGTGAAATTGAACTATTTATATTATTGATTACAAATAGTTTATCTTCAGAAAAAGTAAAGCACGTAACGCTAAGTGGTGTAGATTGAAAATTTGTATATCTTTTTCCTACAATTCCTTTTTCAGTATCAATTCTGGCAAATCCTAACTCTCCAAAACTGGCATAAAGATGTCCTCTAAATTGAGCTAATTGGTATATTCTCGTTCCAAAATTTATACTTTTAGAAGCAGACTGCTCATTATTTATAAGCATATTTTCTTGTAAATCATACGTTTCTATTGAATTATTATTTGATAAATACAATTTTTTGTCAATATAAGCCAATGAAGCGTTACTTCTTTGTGAAAAAGCACTTCTTATGGGAGCAGAAATTTTCTTTGAATTTTCAGGTATAATATCTGAATTTCTGTAGAAAAGAAGCCTTCGTAAATCACGAATTAACAAATGATTTTCCATAGGCAATAATGTCAAAGCCTGAAACATTCCATTGTTATCGTAACCGTCTCTTCCTGTGCCAATAGTCGTTTGTAAAGAAAAAGTTTTTCGGTCAAAAACTTGTACCGTATTTGACTGTGTAATAAACAAATAATCATTATTGATTGCCACATCTTTTATTTCTTTCAAATTGGAAATCAATTCAGTAAGCACTCCTGTTTGTAGGTCTAATTTTTGGACAGAATATGTTTTATTTGTTCCGTTAGTGGCTTCTACTCCCAAGAAAAGTTCATCTTCATACCAATCAATAGTAATAAAGTTTTCGTTTTGCTTTTTATTTGTTAAAATTGGATTCTGTTCTTCAAAATAGTATGCAACGGTTGATTCTGATTTAATTTTAGGATCTACTTTTACTATTTTTTCAATTTTTTTCTCTATAATAACTTCTTCAACTTGCTTCCCGCACGAAAACAAAGTAGTAAGCAGGATAAATGTAAATATTTTTTTCATCTGTTGTGTTATTTTATTTTTCGTAAGGATATTTTGTGAAAGGAAGCTCTCCGTCTAACAATAATTTTTGGTAAACAGCCATTCCTACAGGTACCAAACCTTTAGTGTCTTTTCCCTCACCATAGAAATAAGTCATATTTCCGTCGTGACCATAACCAGCTACGTGACCGAATTCGTGAATCCAGACATTCATAACCAACGAACTAAACCAAGGAGCTCCCAAATCGGACTTTGTATAATAAGCACTTTTAGGATTGTTAATATACTCACGGCGAACACCAAAAGTACTTCCTCCGCCTAAGCCACCCAAACCAGGCTCTATGATTACACCCAAATCCTGACGAGGAATTTCAATAAAACTACGGATAATTTGCTCTCTGTTCAAAGCTACTCCTTTTTTATTTTCAAATTCATATGGAGTTTCTTTAATCCCTTTTTCAAAATCATCTGAACTGAACATATACGCCATATTCATCACAACCGGAAGGTAATTACGGGCATCTTCAGCAGTTAATCTTCCCCATTTGTTATCTCTTTCGTAAGGTCTGAAACAATACAACGTGTTGAGTTTGATTGCTTTCATTTTCTCAAGCATTGGGTCATTGCTTATCAAAGAAAATTTCAAATCAGAAGGAGAAAGGTTATTTATATTTTCTACAGAAAACTTTTGTCCGTTGATATCTTCAAAAAATGTTTCTCTGGCAGAAAAAGGCAAATCACCAACATACTCATACAGAGGAGGAAATTCCTCAAAAAAAGCAATTTTTACAGGTGCTTTGAATCCTTCAACATACATTTGAAGTTCAACATTAGTGAAAGTGTGAGGCAAAAAGTTACGGATTCGATACTTATTTCCTTCAATGGCACGCACCTCCAGCATTTCATTCACACGGAAAGCTCTCAAATCGTCATTGTAAAGAATCACCTTTCCGTTTACTTCTTTATTATCTTCTTCTGTAAACATTTCTGTTCCTGAAGTTTTCACTTGTAAAGCGGTAACTGTGGAAGCTTTGGCAAGGTCAAAATCTTTAACAACTTGTTTTTCAACCTCAACCTCAACGATTTTTTCTTGTTTTTCGTTTTTTGCACATCCAAAAGCTAATAGTCCCACTAGTGCAAACAACCTCAGTTTCAATCTTTTAGTAAGTAGTTTCATTTATATTACTGATTTTTTAAGGCGACAAAAATAATATTTTTCTTTTAATTACAAAAAATAAAGGCTATTTTCCTAAAGAAAAACAGCCTTTACTTATATATTTACTAAAAACTTGATTATAAATGATTACGTTTTTTCCAAAGTTGCCTTGCCTTTTGCAAATCTTCCTCCGTGTCAATGCCTATGGTAGAAATGTTGGTTTCTGCTAAACGAATTCTAAATCCGTTTTCCAAATAACGAAGTTGCTCTAACTTCTCCGTCTTTTCCAAAATTGATTCTTCTAATTGTGTAAACTGCATTAAGGCTTCTTTTCTGTAAGCATAAATTCCAATATGCTTAAAATAAACACCTTCCGATTTTTCATCTCGTGGGAAAGGAATAAAAGCCCTTGAAAAATAGAGTGCATCACCGTTTTTACTAACTACAACCTTCACATTATTTGGATTGCAAACCTCTTCAGGATTATCTAATCGTTCCATCAAACTGGCTACACTCACCTCATTATTAACATCTTCCGAAAATATTTTGAGTAACATTTCCAAATTCTTCTTCTCTGTAAAAGGTTCATCTCCTTGAATATTTACAATTACATCCGCTTCCAGATTCTCGCAAGCCTCTGCAATTCTGTCACTTCCGCTTTTGTGTTCCTTTTTACTACGGATGACCTTGCCTCCCACATTCAGGATTGCCTCTTCAATTCGGTTATCATCGGTAACCACATACACTTGTCCGAAAAGCTTCGTGTTAAGTACAGCTTCAAAAGTCCTGACAATCACAGGTTTTCCTTCCAAATCTTTCATTAATTTCCCCGAAAAACGAGAAGCCTCATAACGTGCAGGAATCATTGCTATTATTTTCATAAATGCTCTCTTTTTGTAGCAAAGATATATTTTTTAGTCAGAAAAGTAAAATATTTGTTTTATAATTTTAATTATCAATAAGTTACAAAAATAACAAATCGGTCTTTATTCTCCTGCGAAATAGTTTCTTTGGGTATAAATCCTATTTTTCAGTAAATTCCATTGTTGCTAAAACATCTACTGTTTCCCAGACTTTACTTATTCCGTCTGCTCCTTTGTGTAAATCAAAACACACACTATTAAGCATCTCCAAAACTTGTAATGCGTTGAAGTCTTTCAGATTGATAGGAGCAGTAAGTTTTAGTTTTCTATTTTCATAACTGACCGTTGCAGGAACTTCCTCAACTAAAATTCCGTTCATTTTTAACTTTACAAACCATTGATTGTCTTTTAGATATATTTTCCCAGAAATCGTCCCAGCTTCGTTCATAAGCCCGAAGAAAGATTTTTTGATTTTTTCGTCTCTGGAAATATCTCCTGTCGCCAAGTCAAGTGAGTTCAAACTGAATTCTGCTTCATTCAAAATTTCTTCAACGGAAGTCCCTTCTCCAATTTTTTCTAATTTTACGGAGTTAAATGTGCCTTTGACGGGCAGTTTGTCGGTGGTTTTGTATGCTGTCCATTCCACTTTGACAGAATTTTCTAAAGGTTTGATTTTTTGTTTATTAAAACATCCAACAAGCAGTCCTGCTATTAAAAAAATTGTAAAAATATTTTTCATTCTCATTTATAAATTGTTTGTATTTTATCTTTATAATTTACTGAAATAGAACTTACACCACTGATTTTCACATACAAGCGGTAATTTCTATATCTTGTTTGGTTAATATAACGGCTTTTTTTAAATTCAGAGAGTCGCCCTCTAACGCTAAGTATTCCTTATTTTACGCATAGATTAATGTATTAAGTTTTTGTAATTCTGTTTCTTTTGTGTATCTTCGTAATAATTCAAAAAATAAATTTTCGTCTTTCATTTGAAGATTATTACTCTTGATAAAGTTTAAATAAGTAACAACCGATTTCTTTAATTCACTATTCATTTCCTCTTGGTTGATAAGTTTTTTCTCAAAGAAATACAGGATAAAAAACACGACTTTCCGCAAAGATTCTTCGGATTTTTCAATCAAATTCAATTTCTCGTAACAATTCGCCAGATTGTTGTGCGAAACGATGTACAGCTGCAAAAAGGGAACTTTCAGTCGGAAACAATCGGACAGATTGTTATTTAACACTTCGGCTCTGTACAAGGCGTTGAGGTAGCCTTCCAAAGCGAGTTCATACTTCCCTTTCTTGAAAGATTCATTAGCATCTTCGGTCAAAATCTTCCAATAATTTTCGATGTGATTTACGCAAGTGTCGCTCATATTATTTCAAATTTTCGTTAGCAAAATTCCAATTGACGATTTCCCAAAATCCTTCCACAAATTTAGGTCGTGCATTGCGGTAATCGATATAGTAGGCGTGTTCCCACACATCAAGGGTGAGAATAGGCGTTTTGTTTTCGGTTAGAGGAGTAAAAGCATCTTTCATTGGTAGAATTTCCAATTTACCTTCTTGGTTTTGAGCCAGCCACGCCCAGCCCGAACCAAATAATTTTACGGCGGTGGTTGAAAATTGCTCTTTAAAATCATCAAAACTTCCGAAATCGCGATTGATGAGTTCGGCTATTTTTCCCGTAGGATTTTTTCCGCCATCGGGCGAAAGACAATGCCAAAAAAAGGAATGATTCCAGTGCTGAGCTGCATTGTTGAAAATGGCTACATTGTTTTCGGCGTGGCTTTTTCGGATGATGTCCACGATGTTTTCATCTGCCATTGGCGTATCTTTTACCAAACCCGCCAAATTATTGACATACGCTGCGTGATGTTTTCCGTAGTGATAATCAAAAGTTTCTTCTGTAATAATCGGATTTAGAGCATTTTTATCGTACGGAAGCTCTGGAAGTGTATGATTAATTTTCATTGTCTTTTTTCAGATTTAAATAGTTAGTTTTTTGTTTTTCAATTATTTTATGTTGTTATCTTCGTCTTATTTTTAGATTAGCAAAAATAATAATTTAGATTTATCTAAAAAAATAAATTAACATTTTTTAATTTAGAATCTTCAAGATAGTTTTTAATTATTTGTAAATCAAACACATAAAACAAAATTTTATCCTCACCTTATGCCTTGTTTTTAAATATATTCTTGGAAACATACTAAATCACTCATTATCTGAACTTTATACCTTTTTGTTTATTCTTATGATTTAATCCTGATTATATTAGAAAATAAAAATATTTACAAGTTTGGAAAAAGATAACTTTTTCAAGACAAATCCAATTTCATTTTTTGTTATTTTTGAAAATAAAATTACCTTTGCATACGTAAAAAGCAACATTATGCTAGATGCCCATAATCTATCCATAGGGTTACTTCTTCCTATAGAGGCTTATGAAGGAAGCGTTCCGAAGATGGAAAATCAGATACATTTAATACAATTGGCTGAATCTTACGGTTTTGATACTGTTTGGGTTCGTGATATTCCATTAAAAGACCCCGATTTTAAAGATGTAGGTCAGATTTTTGATCCTTGGATATATCTTTCACATATTGCGTCTCTTACAAAAACTATCAAAATAGGAATAGCAAGTTTAGTGTTGCCTTTGCGTCATCCGTTACACGTTGCGAAAGCTTCAGCAAGTTTGGATGTTCTTTTCCCGAACCGCTTTCATATGGGAGTAGCATCAGGCGACCGTCCTATTGAGTATCCTGCTTTTAATCAGCCTTTTGGATTAAGAAGTGCTCGAGTATTTGAGCATATGCAGATGCTGAGAAATTTTTGGTCAAAGGAATTTCCTTATTACAATAATGATTATGGCATCCTTATGAACAAATCGGGCGATGTAATTCCAAAACCTTTGAAAAGAAATATTCCTATGTATGTTACAGGACATATTGGAGGAGTTAATTTGGAATGGATTGCAAAAAATTCTGATGGATGGATTTACTATCCTCGTGATTTTGCTCTCACGGGAAAAGTTGTTAAAAATTGGATTGAGACTTTGGAAAACGAAGGACAACCCCGAAAACCCTACATTCAATCCATATACATTGACCTTATGGAAGACCCTGATTTCAAACCTGTTAATATTAATTTAGGATTCCGATTAGGCAGAAATTATTTGATTGATATGTTTCTGACTTTGAGGAAAATAGGGGTCAATCACGTAATGTTAGTACTAAAATACAGTTCACGCCCAGTAGATGTTGTTTTAGATGAAATTGGAAGAGAAGTTCTCCCTCAATTAAAAAGAACTTTTTAGCGAGCGAAAAATTATCCAACTTTAAATAAGAAACTATGACTATCACTCAATTTCAGTACGTTTTAGCCGTTGCAAAATATAAAAATTTTACCACCGCAGCCGAAAATAGTTTTGTAACTCAGCCTACTTTAAGTATGCAAATCCAAAAGTTAGAGGAGGAATTGGGTGTGATTATTTTTGACAGAAGCAAAAAACCATTGCAAATTACTAAAATTGGCGAACAAATCATTAAACAGGCACAAGTCATTGTTAATGAATCTGATAGAATGAACGATATTGTTGCTCAACAAAAGGGAGTTATTGGTGGAGAATTCCGCGTGGGAATAATTCCTACGGTTTCCCCTACCCTACTGCCGATGTTTTTGGCTAATTTCATTCATAAATATCCAAAAGTCTGCTTAAAAATTGAGGAACAAAATACTGAAAGCATCTTACAGAAAGTTGAAGAAGGTACTTATGATGCTGCTATTTTGGCAACTCCTTTGAATCATCTAAATATTATTGAAAAACCTCTTTATTACGAGCCTTTTGTAGCATATATACCTGATAATCACAGACTACAAGCAAACAACACCATTTATACGGAAGACTTGGACATCAATGATATTTTAATGTTGGAAGATGGGCATTGCTTCAAAGAAAGCGTGTTAAACATTTGTAACCAAGACATTATAGAATCCAAAACGTGTTTTCAACTCAAAAGCGGAAGTTTTGAAACATTAATACGATTGGCAAACGAAGGCTTGGGAATGACTCTCATTCCCTACTTACATTCTTTGGAATTGAAAGAAAACGAAAAAAAACACATACATCCTTTCGCTGAACCTCATCCTGCACGCGAAATAAGTCTTATTTACCACAAAAACGAACTCAAATCACAAACAATCAATGCTTTATACGAGGTCATCTCAGGAGTTATTCGTGGTGCAATTGCTTTTCACAACGTAAAAATAATAAGTCCCACCAGAAAAAGGTAATTACAATCTAATAAAATTTTTATAAAGTCATATTCTCTATAAATTTACCACATAAATATATGATAATCAATATATTTATATGAGTTGTGAATAACTTTTTATCTTGGTTACAATTTTATTTCATAATTTTACGCTTTTGAACAAAAGTAGAGTTTATGTACTTAATTTTCGATACCGAAACCACAGGTTTACCCAAACGTTGGGATGCACCCATCACAGATTCAGACAATTGGCCTCGGGCTGTCCAGATTGCTTGGCAATTGCACGACCGCCACGGAAAGCTCATTGAACATAAAGATTTTCTGATTGCTCCCGATGATTTTAACATTCCGTATGATGCTGAAAAAGTACACGGAATCTCTACCGAATTAGCTCAGCAACAAGGAGTTTCAATCCACAAGGTATTTGCACAATTTAACGAAGCGTTGCAAAAATCGGCTTACGTGGTGGGACAAAACATTGGTTTTGACATCAATATTATGGGAGCGGAATTCCATCGTTACGGTGTGGAAAGTCCATTGGCTACAATGCCCGTTTTGGATACGTGTACCGAAATCACCGCCGAACTCTGTAAAATACCCGGAGGTCGCGGAGGTCGATTTAAACTCCCTACACTCACCGAGTTACACGAATTTCTATTTCAAGAACCTTTCGCTGAAGCTCACAACGCCACTGCCGACGTGGAAGCTACCACACGTTGTTTCTTTGAATTGATACGCATCGGGCAAGGCTTTGAATCGAAAGATATTAGTGCTGAATATATATCTGAATTTCAAGAATATAACCCAACTCAAATTCAACCCATCGGGCTGAAACACGTCAATTTAAAAGAGGCTTCCGATAAAATCCGTCAATCCCAACAAACCGAAAGCGGACTTACTCAGCAACAAATAGAAGCTAACATCGCTCTGCTTGAAAATGCTTCATTTGTTCATTTGCACAATCACACACAATTCTCTGTTTTACAAGCAACTACATCTATTCAGAGCTTAGTAAAAAAAACCATTCAGGAAAAAATGCCTGCCGTTGCAATGACTGACAGCGGAAATATGATGGGAGCTTTTCACTTCATCAAGGAAGTTCTGGGGCATAACAAATCTGCCAAAGCAAAAAACGATGAAGCCCTCGAAAAAGGCGAAGTCCCTACAGAAATTGAAATAAAACCCATCGTAGGTTGTGAATTCAACATCTGTGAAAACCATTTGGATAAGAGCCATCAAGATAATGGATATCAAGTTGTTATGTTAGCCAAAAACAAAAAAGGCTATCACAATTTGGCAAAAATGGCTTCCATCGCCTATACCGACGGATTTTATTACGTGCCACGAATTGACAAAAATATCGTTGAAAAATACAAAAACGACCTGATTGTATTAACCGGCGGAATGAATGGCGAAATACCTTCTAAAGTGCTGAATATCGGTGAAAAACAAGCTGAAATTGCCTTACTTTGGTGGAAAAATCTTTTCGGTGATGACCTTTATATCGAACTGATGCGACATAATCAGGAAGATGAAAATCGTGTGAATCAAGCACTTATAGAACTATCCAAAAAACATCAGGTAAAACTTGTAGCAACCAATAACACCTTCTATATCAATCAAAAAGATGCCAACGCACACGATATTTTGTTATGTGTAAAAGACGGCGAAAAGCAGGCAACTCCTATCGGAAGAGGTCGTGGATATCGCTTCGGGATGCCCAATCAGGAATATTATTACAAATCCGCCGAACAAATGAAAAACTTGTTTAAGGATATTCCTGAAGCCATTTTAAATATTCAAGAAATCATTGATAAAATTGAAATTTATAACTTGGCTCGCGAGGTTTTATTGCCAAAATTTCAAATTCCGAATGATTTTTTAGTAGAAGACGACCCTGACGGAAAAAAAGGAGAAAACAAATATCTCAGACATTTGACCTATCTTGGTGCTGAAAAACGTTACGAACTACCTCTTTCAGAAGAAGTTATCGAACGATTGGATTTTGAATTGATGATTATCGAAAAAACGGGTTACCCGGGATATTTCCTTATCGTTCAGGACTTTATCGCAGCGGCTCGGGAAATGGGCGTTTCCGTAGGTCCGGGAAGGGGTTCGGCAGCGGGTTCGGCTGTGGCTTATTGCCTCGGAATCACCAATATAGACCCTATAAAATACGATTTGCTTTTTGAGCGTTTCCTCAATCCTGACCGCGTTAGTATGCCCGATATTGATATCGACTTTGATGACGAAGGACGCTCATTAGTAATGGATTACGTTATCAATAAATACGGAAAAAATCAGGTTGCACAAATCATCACTTACGGAACGATGGCGGCAAAATCCTCCATTCGAGATACTGCCCGTGTGCTGGATTTGCCTTTGCACGAATCGGACAGAATTGCCAAACTCGTGCCAAATATGAAATTGGCGAAAATTTTCGGTATGGATGATAAGCAACTGAAAGAAAAACTACGTTCCGATGAGCTTCCGAAAGTACACGAACTCAAACAGATAGCCGAAGGAACGGATTTAGCCGCCGAAACACTGCAACAAGCTCAAGTTCTGGAAGGTTCTGTCCGAAATACGGGAATTCACGCCTGTGGGGTTATCATCACGCCTGACGACATCACCAATTTTGTACCTGTTTCGGTCGCTAAAGATTCGGATTTATTTGTAACTCAGTTTGATAACTCTGTCGTTGAAAGTGCCGGACTACTGAAAATGGACTTCTTGGGGCTGAAAACCCTTACACTTATTAAAGATTCGATTGAACTCATCAAAAGACGTAACGGCATAGAAATCAATCCGGATGAAATTCCGATTGACGATAAAAAAACATACGAGCTCTTCCAACGTGGTGAAACTGTGGGGATTTTCCAATACGAGTCGCCCGGAATGCAAAAATATATGCGTGAGCTCAAACCCACTGTTTTTGCCGATTTGATTGCGATGAATGCTTTGTACCGGCCAGGTCCGCTGGAGTATATTCCGAGTTTTATTAAGCGAAAACATGGCACGGAACCCATTGTGTATGACCTTGATGCGATGGAAGAATACTTAAAAGAAACTTACGGAATTACCGTGTATCAGGAGCAAGTGATGTTGCTCTCGCAGAAGTTGGCAGGATTTTCCAAAGGTGATGCCGATATGCTCCGTAAGGCAATGGGAAAAAAGATTTTCGCCTTGCTTGAAAAGCTAAAACCCAAATTCGTGGAAGGAGGAATCAAAAACGGACATCCTGCCGATGTTTTGGAAAAAATTTGGAAAGACTGGGAAGCTTTTGCAAGTTACGCTTTTAACAAATCGCACTCTACTTGTTATGCGTGGATTGCTTACCAAACTGCTTACTTAAAAGCCAACTATCCGGCGGAATTTATGGCTGCAGTGCTTTCCAATAATATGAACGACATCAAGCAAGTTTCTTTCTTCTTGGAAGAATGCCAACGTATGGGAATCAAAGTGTTAAGCCCTGATGTAAACGAATCATTTTACAAATTTACGGTAAATAAGGACGGTAATATTCGCTTTGGAATGGGGGCTATTAAAGGCGTGGGGAAAAATGCGGTGGACACCATTGTTTCACATCGAAAAGACGGAAATTACACCTCTATTTTTGATTTGGCTAAACGTGTCGATTACAAAAATATCAACAAAAAAGCCTTTGAAAACATCGCTTTGGCTGGAGGTTTTGATTCTTTCACAAAAGTACATCGAGCCCAATATTTTCATACTGAAGCAGATGGAGTTCCTTTTCTGGAAAAGGCCATTCGCTTTGGAAATAAATATCAAGAAAGTAAAAATTCTGCACAAATGAGCCTTTTTGGCGGAACCAATGAGGTAGAAATCCCTGAACCTACAATTCCTAATTGCGAAACTTGGGGAAATTTGGAGCAATTACGACGCGAAAAAGAGGTTGTCGGAATTTACATTTCAGGGCATCCACTTGATGATTTTAAACATTCTTTAGATAATTTTTGCAATCTGTCACTCAGTCAATTACAAGACCTTTATCCACTCATTAACAGAGAAATAAGCGTTGCGGGAATGATTACCGACGTTCAGCATCGCACCTCAAAAAACGGTAAAGGCTGGGCTTCATTTGTTTTGGAGGATTACGACGGTTCGCACGAGTTTAAATTGTTCAATGATGATTATTTAAAATTCCGTAATTATTTGGTTTTAGGAACGTTTCTGTTCTGCAAGTTCGGAGTTAAAGAAGGGTGGCAGAAGAAAGAAAGTAACGAAAAATCGGAACCTCGAATCATTTTCAATCAAATGATGGTGCTTCAAGATGTGTTGGAAAATTATTCAAAAAAAATCGCCTTACATCTAAATATTGAGGAAATTTCAACAGATTTAATCAAAAGTTATAAAGAAATTATCGAAAAATATAGCGGAAACTATCCAATTTCATTTGTTATCCACAATACTAAAGAGAACATCCATCTAAATATGGATAATGGACAGCTAAAAGTTGATATTTCTAAAGAATTTCTTGATGAATTAGACCAAAAATCGGTTTTATATGTTTTAAATGACCGGAAAATGGAAAAACTCATCACCAAAAAGAAAGAAGAAATCGAAGAGGAAGAACAACATCTTGAGGTTGATTTAATGGAAGATAATTAAGCACTTCAATCCAAAAATTAATGAAAGCTTTTTACAGAAAACATATTTTAGATTTTAAGCGTCCGTCAGGAACATCAAGAGGAATACTTACCCAAAAAGAGACTTACTTCTTGATAATCAACGAAAATGAAAAAAAAGGAATTGGTGAATGTGGCTTACTAAAAACATTGAGCTTCGACCACCGCCCTGATTATGAGGACACCTTACAATGGGTTTGCAATAACATTGCGTTAGGAAAAGAATATTTACTCGAAAAACTTACCGAATTCCCTTCTATTCAATTTGGTTTGGAACAGGCTTTTCTTTCCTTAAAATCGGATAACCCACACATTCTATTTCCTTCTGATTTCACAAAAGGCAAGACTTCCATTTCCATTAATGGACTGATTTGGATGGGGTCGCCCGAGTTTATGAAATCGCAAATTAAGGAAAAACTCTCGCAAGGATTTCGTTGTATTAAAATGAAAATCGGGGCAATTGATTTTAAACAAGAGTACGAAATTTTAAAAAACCTACGAAAGGAATTTTCATCACAAGATATTGAAATTCGGGTAGATGCCAACGGAGCGTTCTCTGCTGAAGAGGCTTTGGAAAAGCTAAAACGCCTCAGCGAATTGGAATTACATTCCATCGAACAGCCTATCAAAGCAAATCAAACCGAAAAAATGGCAGAACTTTGCCAAAAAACACCTTTGCCTATTGCCTTAGATGAAGAACTTATCGGAGTGATTCATTTTTCTGATAAAAAAAGACTTTTGGAAGAAATAAATCCGCAATACATCATTTTAAAACCTTCGCTTGTAGGAGGATATAAAAATTCGGAAGAATGGATTTCCCTCGCCGAAAAGCAACATATCGGTTGGTGGATAACCAGTGCTTTAGAAAGTAACATCGGGCTCAATGCCATTGCTCAATGGACTTTCAAGCTCAACAACCCAATGCCTCAAGGTTTGGGAACGGGAGCCTTATACACCAATAACATTGCCTCTCCACTATCTGTTCAAAAAGGATTTTTAAAATACAATCCGGATACAGATTGGGAAAAAATATTTTAATTATTTTTACAAAAAAAACAAACTTTTTTCATTTTTTGAATGCTTTTTAAAACTATCCATTTATGAAAATACAAGATTCTAAATATTATCGCCCTATTAACTTATTACAGACCGATGAAGATGATAACGTTCAGGTTGTAGATAAATTCAAAGTGTTGACTTACAGCAATCCATATCAATGTTTGTTAGATGATTTAATGACTCGAATTTATTTGCGTGGAGAAGATTTGGTAATCCAGAAAGAAAAACTGAAACATCTTATAAAATGTACTGATTACTACACTGTTGATTATGCTTCACACCAGAACAAACTTTTTGAATCGGAGGAATGTTTTTTTCATCCTGAGTTGGAGGTTTTTATTTTGACAGACAAGAACTTATCCAATGAATATGACAATCAAATTTTTGAAGACGGGCTTTTTAAGGTGAATTATGTGTACTACGAGAATACAAATCCGAAAGCAAAAGAAAATTTAATGATTCTTTTTTCGGAGTATATTGAAAAGTACGTTTCCAAAGATTCGAAAGTATCTATTTTGCTGAAAACTCAAGTTGGGCTTGAAATCAAAACGCATACCATAAAACCGTACCGTATTGATTTTGAAACAATGTACAATGATGATTTTTTAGAAATTCACAATCGCGTAAAAAATGTTTTGACCAATGACACGAAAGGAGTCGTTCTGTTTCACGGTATTGCGGGTTCTGGTAAAACCAACTATATCAAATGGTTAACAAGTCAAATTCCGAATAAGAAATTCATTTTTATTCCTACAACGATGATTGGCTCACTTACTGACCCTGCTTTTATCGGTTTGTTAATTGGCAATAAAAACTCAATTTTGGTTTTGGAAGATTGCGAGAATTATATCGCCGAACGAACTGTTTTCAACAGCAACACAGATGTAGTTTCTTCTATCTTAAATATTGCTGACGGAATGCTTTCCGATGTGCTTGAATGTCAGTTAATTTGTACTTTCAACTCTGATATTTCAAAAATTGATCCCGCACTTTTGCGAAAAGGAAGACTTATTGCAGAGTATAAATTCAAAGAACTTACCGTTGAGAAAGCAAATAAATACTTACAATCAACTGATAAACAAGTCACTGTAAATAAACCTTATTCTTTAGCAGAATTGACAAACATTAATGTCAAGGAATTTAAGGAAAATTCTGAACCTTCAAAAATAGGTTTTAAAAATTAAAAAATGGAACGTAAAGTTATCATAACTTCCGATGGTTCAACTACTTTTCAAATTCCGGAGTGGGACGAATGTTTTCATTCCAAACACGGTGCTGTTCAGGAAGCTTTACACGTTTTCATAAAAAATGGTCTTCATTTATTTGAAAATCAATCAGTTTCTATTCTTGAAATTGGCTTCGGAACAGGATTAAACGCCTTAGTTACGTATTTGGAACATTCAAAATTAGGTTTGAAAATCCACTATGAAACTGTGGAAGGTTATCCACTTTCTTGGGAAGAAGCCCAGCAAATGAATTATTGCAATCAACTGAATAACAATACACTACAATCCATTTTTAAAGAAATTCATCAATCGGAATGGGAAAAAGAAATTTCTATTTCAGAAAGTTTTTTCATCAAAAAAAGAAAGCAATTTTTTGAACAAATTGATGATTTTGAGCAGTTTGACCTTATTTATTTTGATGCTTTCGGAGCAAGAGTCCAACCCGAACTTTGGGAAATTTCTATTTTTGAAAAAATGTACAAAGCTCTGAAAAAAGGTGGCTACTTAGTTACCTATTCATCAAAAGGAACTGTTCAAAGAGCAATGAAATCCTGTGGTTTTCAGGTTGAAAAACTTCAAGGACCACCCGGAAAACGTGAAATGTTAAGAGCAAAAAAATAATTTTATTTATAAAACATAATAATTTCATTATAAACATTTTGCAAAAAGCATTTTCAAACCTTTCGTTCAATTTTCTTCCAAAAAGAAGAATATAAGGAATCAACTTAAAATGTTAAAAATAACTAAATAGTGTTTTTAGTTGTAATTATTATTTATTTTTAGCCTCGAAAAAAAATTAATTTATTTTATGATGAAAAAAATATGTTTGACATTCATCGCTGCTTTGCTTTTAACGCCAATAGCTCGTGCCGATGAAGGAATGTGGTTTTTAATGTTCATAGAACGTTTGAATCAGCGTGATATGCAAAAAATGGGCTTACAACTTACTGCCCAAGAGATTTATAGCATCAACAACAATAGTTTGAAAGATGCAATTGTGCAATTTAACGGAGGTTGTACGGCAAGTATTATTTCAAAAGATGGGCTGGTATTAACTAATCACCATTGCGGATATGGACAAATTGCTGAGGTTTCTACTCCCGAAAATAATTACTTACGTGATGGATTTTGGGCAAAAACACACAAAGATGAAATAAAACCACAATCACTTTTTGTTCGTTTCTTCGTTCGTATGGACAATGTTACTGACCGAATGCTTTCTGTTGTTAATGATAAAATGACTGAAAAAGAGCGTGAAGCGGCATTGAATCGTGAAATAGCAAAAATTCAAAAAGAAAACGATGAAGGCGGAAAATATGTGGTTTCTGTTCGTTCATTCTTTCAAGGAAATGAATATTATTATTTTGTTTATCAAGATTTTAAAGATGTTCGTTTGGTAGGAACTCCGCCTGAAAGTATCGGGAAATTTGGTGGAGATACTGATAATTGGGAGTGGCCTCGTCAAACAGGAGACTTTTCACTTTTCCGTGTTTATACCGACAAAAACGGAAATGCAGCTGATTATTCTGCCGAAAATATCCCAATGAAAGCCAAAAAGCATCTGGCAGTAAGTCTGAAAGGTGTTCAAGAAAAAGATTTTGCTATGATTTTGGGCTATCCCGGGCGTACAAATCGCTGGGTGCCTTCTTTCTGGGTTGACCAAAATGTGGAATATGCGTATCCGGCTTGGGTAGAAGGTTCAAAAACAGCAATGGACGCTATGAAACCTTTTATGAATGCTGATGATGCCGTACGTTTGATGTATGCTTCAAAATACGCACAAATTGCAAATTACTGGAAAAATCGTCAAGGTATGATTGAGGCTCTGAAAGCTCACAAAACCGCTGATACAAAGCGTAGTTACGAGAAAAAAGTTGCTAAGTGGGCTAACAAAAAGCAAAACAGAGCTGAATACGGCAATGTACTAAAAACAATGGCTGATTATTTTGAAAAAACAAATGTTCAATCGGCTGATAATAACTATTTGGTTTCGCTTATTCGTGCAACGGATTTTGTTGGGCTTCCGCAAGCAATAACAAAAGCTTTTCAAAAGTACGAACAAATGCCTGATCAACAAAAAAGCCAATTGGTTAGCCGTATGCAAAACGTTTTGGAAATCTATAAAGAGAAACACATTCCTACGGAAAAAGCAATTTTGGCAAGTGGACTGAAATTATATGCAAACAAAGCAAAAAATATTCCTTCAGAAGTAAAACAAATACAGGCAAATTATCAAGGAGATTTCAAAAAATTTGCAGATAAGGCCTTCGAAACGAGCGTATTTGGTTCAGAGGAGAATTTCAAAAACTTCTTAGCAAACCCAAATCCTGAAGTACTTGAAAACGATATGTTGGCACAACTTTCGTTATCACTTGTAAATCAATATAATCATAAATCGGAGGAAGAAATTGCATTGCAAGATTCTTACGAGAAAGCTTTCCGAAAATTCGTGAAAGGAATGCGAGTTTCCAAAATCGGAAATACATTATATCCTGATGCAAACTCCACACTGCGTTTGACTTACGGAACAGTTCGTGCACTTCCTACCGATAAACGCAATGCCGATGCCTCTATCAATAATTATACAGCATTCAAATCAATGATTGCCAAG
This sequence comes from Capnocytophaga felis, assembly GCF_009684755.1. GTDB lineage: Bacteria > Bacteroidota > Bacteroidia > Flavobacteriales > Flavobacteriaceae > Capnocytophaga > Capnocytophaga felis. The sequence continues at coordinate 437 of NZ_BLBC01000006.1, read as the reverse complement.
TACAAACCTAACGACCCGGAATTTGATATGCCGAAACGTATGATTGAAATGTATGAAGCAAATGATTTCGGACGTTATTTGGATAAAGACGGAACAATGCACGTTAATTTCTTGACAGACAACGATATTACTGGAGGAAACTCAGGTTCGCCAGTGATGAATGGCAAAGGAGAACTGATTGGTTTGGCTTTTGACGGAAATATCGAAGCAATGGCAGGGGACGTTATTTTTGACTCAAAATTACAACGTACCATTAATGTAGATATCCGCTATGTGCTTTGGGTAATCGACAAATTTTCAGGAGCAAAACACATTGTTGATGAAATGACAATTGTGGAGTAATCCGCTGATTTTACCTTCATAAAAAATACTACATAATAGAATGATTAACATTCTATTATGTAGTATTTTATTTAAAACTTGTTTAAACTTTTCGA
>NZ_BLBC01000005.1 GCF_009684755.1 Capnocytophaga felis | reverse complement strand
TCAAAAAGTTTAAACAAGTTTATTATGAAATATTTTCTATTTTTTTTTACTCTTAATTTTTTCTTTTCTCCTGTTCCGAAAAGACGAAGAATTAGAATTTCCACTGCAACAAGCAGGAAATAACCGCAAAGAATTAGAAAAGTACTCAATCATTACAAAAACGATAGCTTAAATTACAAATCTGCTGTGTTTTTAATTTAAAATATGCCTTACTATTTGGTATCAAGTCAGTCCTGAAATAGATCGCACTAAGGCTTTAATTGGGAAGTAAAATTGCGATCGTTCCTCAGGGTAAATTAGTATAGTAAACTAAGATTTCTTAAAAGAAAAACAACTGCCTATCTAACAAATTGACAAACAGTTGTTAATAAAATATTGAAAATAAAACGACTTTAATAAACTGGTTTATCTTTGGGATATTTCGCCATAAATTCCTCTGCTTTTTTTACCATATTTTCCGAGCCACAGAAAAACGGCACACGCTGATGCAAGGTGGTAGCTTGGATATCCATAATGCGATTGTATCCGTCCGAAGCCTTTCCTCCGGCTTGTTCGGTTAAAAAAGCAATGGGATTACACTCGTAAAGCAAACGTAATTTTCCTTGTGGGGTACGTGTTCCCGAAGGATAAATATATATGCCACCCTTTAACATATTTCTATGAAAATCAGACACTAAAGAACCTATGTAACGTGAGGTATAAGGGCGGTCTTCTTCCAAAGCTTGGCAATATTTGATGTAATCTTTCACACCTTGCGGAAAATGCACGTAATTTCCTTCATTGATGGAGTAAATGGAACCGTCTTTCGGGAATTGCATATTGGGGTGCGAGAGGTAATACGTCCCGATGGAAGGATCTAACGTAAAGCCGTTTACGCCTCTTCCTGTAGTGTAAACTAACATTGTAGAAAGTCCGTACACGATATAACCAGCTGCCACTTGTCGGTTTCCGGGCTGGAGAAAATCCTCCAATTGCACGGGCGTTCCCTCAGGAGTGATTCTTCGGTAAATAGAAAAAATTGTCCCCACCGTAACATTTACATCGGCATTGCTTGAACCATCAAGCGGGTCAATCAACACCACGTATTTGCTCAAATGGCTGTTTTCTGAAGATTCAACAGGAATAAAAAACTCATTTTCTTCAGAAGCAATCCCACAGACTACTTCACGTTGCGTCAGGGCTTTAATGAAGATTTCATTAGCGAAAACATCTAATTTCTTCTGTACTTCGCCCTGAATATTTTCCTCTCCCATATCTCCCAAAATATCTTCCACCAATCCGGCTTTGTTCACCTCTCTATTCACCACCTTAGATGCCAACCTAATAGAACTCAAAAGCCGTGTAAGCTCACCTGTGGAGTATTGAAAATCCTTCTGATTTTGGATGATAAATTCACCCATTGTTTGATACGTTTTTTTGGCCATTACTTTAAGTTTTAATTTTCATTGCCTCAAAGTTAGTAAAAAAAGGCGACTAAACCAAAATATTTACAAAAAGAAAAAACAAAAAATATTAGTGCCACCGAACGAAGCATTCAGTAGCACTAAAATATTAATAAGGAATAAATAACTTAATTATTTTTAAGCCAATATAAAAAATCTACTCGGGCGTTCCATTGGCGGCAACAGGCCAACCTGGATTCTGATATATTTCGGACGAGGTGGCACTTCCGTTAGGGGAAGTAAGTAGAAAATTTTCGTAGGCTATCGGTGCCAAATAGTGGGCTGGTGTCCAGCTAAATCCGTCATAGTACACATTGTTTGCCTGCACCACCTGATAAGGACGCACATACGTACTCAAAGTAGGAGAGGACATATTGGGTTGCGAATCGGGGAGCGTTTTGAACTTACTACTCCCGTCATCTTTTTTATAGAAAGATTCATTGTGCATTTCCGCCCAAAGATTCATTCCTTCTATCTGATAATTTTGGACTTGGTCTAAGGCTCTCCAACGTTTTAAATCATCGTAACGCATTCCTTCGGCAATAAACTCGCAACGACGTTCCCGACGAATGTTATAAAGAGTGGCATCGACCAATTCTCCCGCTGAATATTTTGCCCAATCATTTTCTTTGCTCAAATCGGTGGCGTTGATGGTAATTTGAGGGTCTTGTGGTAATCCTGCACGCAAACGAAGAGCTCCCCAATAGGCAAGTGCCGTAGCATCAAGGCTACCACTATGTTCGTAAGAAGCCTCTATATAATTCAAATACGCCTCTGACAATCGGTAAACGATGCTTCCCGTTTCAGTTAAGTTAATTGTTTCCAGATAGTTAGAATTAACATTCAATCCCTTAGAAATGTTGTATCCCGTAACGGATTTTTGTTCCGAAACTATCAAGAAATCAGGATAATTTGCTTTTACTTCAATGGGACTCAACGTTATGTAATCACCAGGAGCACGCATAAAGAGTTGCAAACGTTCGTCTCTGTTTTGTTTTGCTTTTGACAAGGTAACATCACCTTGATAATTTGCATCGGCGTAAATTGGCAATCCATTGATTGTCAGAAAAGAATCTACAAAGCCGCGCGTATATCCCGAACCTGCTCCTAATTTGATATAGTTCATTACCCGATGCCCTCCATTTTGAGCCGCATTATAACCTCTCCAAAGAAGAACGTCCGAATAAGATGCCATATCCGTATCACCAAACATCTTAAAATAAGGATTGTTAAACACTTCTTTTCCTGAAAGAACGTGATTATTTTCCGTTAAAGACGAACCATCAGCCACTGCTTTTGCCGAAATCATTGCTTCCGTTAAGAAGTAATTTATCTCAGCATCAATATCTATTGAAAAACCCGAAAGATGAGATGCATTGGCTCCAGGCCAGCCAGCTCCTCCCGGCACACGTGCAGTTCCTTTGTGGTATTTAAGCCAAGTACCTTCATAAAGTGCTACTCTTGAACGAAATAATAAGGCGACTTCCTTACTAATTCTGTTTTTATTTTCAACCGGACCAGATTTTAGCAAACTTACAGCCTTGTCCAAATCTTCCAAAATGAAACGAGCTACTTCATTGCGAGGTCGCCTGCGAGCTGCCTCAATAAGAGCTTGTTTGTCTTCCGGAAGCACCGTTTTGATAATTGGAAAGTCTCCAAAATTTCTTAGTTTTTTGAAATATTCGTATGCTCTCAAAAAATAAGCCTCTCCCAAATAATGATTAATATTAACGAGATTGCCTTTCACTTCTCCTGCTGTTATTTTAGGCTCGGCTTGCTCCAAGAAATAATTGATACTTCTTATTTTTACAAACGAAAACTCATCTTCATTATCATTTTCGTGTCCCTGTCTATTCTTGTTGTTGGCAGCAGGCACACGCCATTCTCCCTTTTTCCATCTTGACGAAGGATTGACCCCCGCTTGGTTATCAGTTCCGTTATCAATGACAAAAGTTCCGGCTCCCCAACCTGCGTGTGTCGGGAAATTATAACAAGCTATAGTATAAGAAGCCAAATCAGCCTCTGTGGCAAAGAATTGATTAGGTGATATGTCCGATAGCGGCTCTCTCTCAAGAAAATCATTGCAAGAAATTATTCCTGTCAACAATGTTACAAATATTACTTTATATATTGATTTCATAGTTCTGTTTTTTAAAAAGTTACACTAATTCCCGTTGAAAATACACGTGAAAGCGGATATACTTTTCCCGTTCCGCCTAAACGTGCTTCAAGTGCTTCGGGGTCAAACATTTTTGCCAATTTGGTAAATGTGAAAGCATTTTCAACAGAGATGAAAATACGCAGTTTGTCCACCCCTATAGTACTCATCACATCTTGCGGGAATGTGTATCCCATCTGAATGTTTTTTACACGAAGATAAGATGCATCTTGCAGCCAACGTGTTTGCGTATGAAAGTTTTTAGAACCTCTCGTGAAGGAAGGTCGCGGATAATAAGCATCAATGTTAGCACCAAGTGGATTGGTTGTTCCCTCAGGACGAAAATAATCCAAATGCTCAGGGAAGGCGTGTGCTTGAGCTTTGTAAAACGCATTTGCTCCGTTGGCTCCTCTGAAATGGGGCGTATTGATGTAATAATCACGTTTGGCGGTTCCTTGCAGAAACAAACTGAAATCGATGTTTTTATATTTGAGGTCAAGCATCAATCCATAATTGTAACGAGGCGTACTGTTGCCTATAATTTTCAAATCACCGTGGTCATTCAAAGTATTAGCTCCATTACTGATTTCACCATTTCCGTCAAGGTCTTCATACATAATGTCCCCTGCACGCCAATCGCTTCCCAATCGGTTTTGGTTATGTCCTTTTACCCAATCAGCCATTTCTTGGTCAGTTTTTGCAATGCCCTGTGTAGTATAACCCCAAATTTCTCCAATGTATTTTCCTGCGTAATGCGGTGCTGAAAGGCTTCCTATTTCATTGGGATATTTGGTGATTTTTTGTCGGCTATCGGTAAGATTGAAAGTAATTCCGTATGAAAAATCATCTCCTATACGGTCTCTCCACGAAATTTGTGCATCAAATCCTCTTGATTCCATATCCGTATTGTTAATCTGCGGTGGTTTTATTCCCAAAGTAGGCGGAAGTTGCGGAGCAGGTCCTACCATATTATATGTAGTTCGTTTGAATATTTCAAAAGATAGTGCAAGTCTGTTTCGAAATGCCGAAATATCAATACCTGCATTCCACGAAGCCACTTTCTCCCAAGTCAATAAAGTAGAAATCAAATCCGGAGCATACGCCACATTGGGTTTTTGTCCGTTGATAAACCAACTTCCGTCAGAGGGTTTTAATTTCATTTTGGAATAGAACGGATACCAATTATCAGTATTTTGATTTCCTAACTCTCCGTAAGATGCCTTTAATTTGAACTCGGACACGCTTTCGCCAAATTTACCCAAGTTTTTCCAGAACGATTCTTTGGCAATGTTCCAACCAACTGAAGCAGAGGTAAACGTATTCCAACGTTGGTCTTTTAAGAAACGGCTGGTTCCGTCGTAACGAAGATTTGCTTCTAATAAATATTTTCCTTTGTAGTCATAATTCAATCTTCCGAAAAAACCCGCTGTTGCCCAATGTTGATAATTTCCTCCCACATTGTCATTCTCGCTACTTGTTGCATCAATTGCAAGAATATTAGTGTTATATACATCTTCACGCGAAGCGGATATAAAGCGAGTTTTCTGTAATTCGGACTGGAAACCTACCATTGCTTTCAAAAAATGCTCTCCGAGTTGCTTTTGATAAGAAGTATAAGCATTAATATTATAGAAATCAGTTGTTTTTGTGTTTTCATAAATACGGGAAGCTCCAGGTTTGTTAAAGTAATCCTCTATGAGTGCCGCAGCCACAGGTCTGCCCTCTTTATCGTACTTATAAATGGGCAACCAAGGAATGTGACTTTGCTCGTTTTGCAAACTGTAATTTAGCTCCACATTTGTAACCCAATCTTTTATCGGTGTAAAAACGAAGGCTAATTGCTGTACCATTAAATCGTTTCGGTCTTTGGCTCTTCCGTTTTCAAAATTAGCCAAATCATTTCCGTAGAGATAATGCCCGTTAGGGTCATATTTCGGGAGTGTAGGCCACTTACGCCCAATGTTATGGAAAAACAACCCCTCAAATCCTATCAAAAATGATGACCTTTCATAACCTGTTCGGGTAAAACGCCCGTTGTAATTCAAACGTAAATAAGGCAGAATCTGTGCAGAAAGTTTTGTGTTAAACGTATATCTGTCAAAACTATCAGTATTGTATCTGAACAGTCCTTCCTGATTGAGAGCTCCTGCCGATACGTAGTAATTTATCTTTTCAGTTCCTCCTCTTACGCTGAAATTATGTTCCGTAGCCGGAGCCCACTCACGGTACGCTTCTTTGAACCAATCCACGTTTGCCCAGCTTTTGGCTCCCTTGTTCCAATCCTTGTCTTTATCATTCCAATCGGTTGCGTAAGAAAGTTTTCCGGCTTTGTAGAGTTTTATTTTTTCGATGATATCGGGGGAAAAAGTAGGTTCGCTACCCGAGTTCAAATCGGCGTCATTCCAATAGTATGCAAAATTCTCAGAATCCATCATTTTGGGAATGTTGGTAGGATTACTGAAACGAAAATTATTACTGTAATTGATAATTACCTTGCCTTCTTTTCCTGATTTGGTAGTTACCAAAACCACTCCGAAAGGGGCTCTTGAACCATAGATGGAAGCAGAAGCGGCATCTTTTAGGATTGAAATACTTTCGATATCCTGCGGATTGAGTGCGTTGAGGTCTCCTTCCATTCCGTCGATGAGTATCAAGGGCTTGGCTGTTGAACCGGAACCGATAGTTCCCGCACCTCGTATGTCAAAAGACAAGTTATTATTAAGCTCACCGCCACCTTTTCCCACATTGAAATTCATTCCCGAAACAGCACCTTGCAATGCCTGAACCGCACTATTTACCGGACGAGCTTCAAGTACCTTGGCATTTACGGAAGCCACTGAGCCTGTAAGGTTTTCTTTCCTTTGAGAACCAAATCCTACGATGACCACCTCATCAAGTTGTTGTGTATCTTCCTTTAGTAAAATATTGATATTTAACAATTTACCACTCCCCGATAATTTTACGACTCTTTCTTGAGTTACAAATCCGAGGGAACTGAATATCAGCACTTCTCCTTGCTGTACCTCAATCTGATAATTTCCGTCAAAATCCGTACTTACTCCACGGGTAGTGTTCTTCACCGAAACACTTACTCCTGGAAGCGGCATCTTGTTCTCATCGGTAACAGTTCCTTTTACCGACAACGTCTGTGCTGACAGAAAGTGAAAACATCCTATCATCACGAGCATCATAATTATTACTTTTTTTAGCTTCATAATATTTATTTTTGTTAATTATTTGTTGTTACAAAGGTAATTAGCCTATATGATATAACAAAAAAATACAATCATTTTAACACTAATAAATTCTCAATATTTTTGTGAAAAAATACAAATTTATTTCTTTTACAAAAAATGAACTTTAATCGGATAAAATCAAAAATGTAATAATCTATCTTTATTCTAAATAAATTCATTAGATTTGTCCAATTAAATTAATTAATAAACTCTATTTGAAATGAAAATGAAATTTTTATTAAGTACTTTGGCATTACTGACACTTACATTTGTTTCTTGTAAAAAAGATGACAAAAACGAACTCGACAAGCCACAAGATGGAATATTGGAGTACAAAAATCTGCCAGTTGCAGGTAATGACTGGGTGTATTTCTCTTTTGAAAAAAACGGAATTACTACAGAAAATGAAGAGTGGGATATTGCCTTTAGGCAGTATGATATCAAAACCAAATCAGGTGTGATTAATACTCGGGAAAGAAACTTTAATAAAGTAACCGAAGCCCCTTTAGAAGGATACATCGTTGATAGTGAAAGATATACTTTTGCAGGTAGGTCTCTTGTTAAAAATGTTAGTTCCTCCGTAATTTCTATGGGATATTCTGAGTCTTTTTGGCAATTTATAACCGAAAACGGAATTATCAATGGTATTCCTGAAGGAGAACGAGAAGCTGCAAAAACGAGTTTAGTACACAACAACGGATGGCAAACATTTTCTTATAGTCAAGGTACTAAAATTCCTGTTTTTCAAAATAATGGATGGATTTATATCATAAAGATGGCTAACGGAAATTTTGCTAAAATACATTTAAGCCGTTTTACAAATGACAAAAATGCTCCATTCTTCATTACATTCAGATACAAAATTAGTAAAGAAGGAAAATTTTAAGTTCTTAAATCTCATTTTGAAGTAAGTTTTTGAGAATGAATTTCGTCGTTACACTTTATTTTGATTGGAATTTTGTGAAAATAAAAAAAGCTGGCAATGCCAGCTTTTTTATTCTTATAATTTACTTATCCTAAGATTCGTTTCCACCAAGGTTTCTTCTTATGCTTGTCTTGAAAGTAACCATAACCATAGTTATCGTTAGCCTTAACCGTAGTATCATTCAACAACACGCACATATTAGGAAGTTTATTTTCCTTATGCAACTTTTGTGCTTTTTGGAGCATTTCCTTAGTTGTTTGATTCTCTCTAACTACATAAACAAACGCGTCTGCATTTTTGGCTGTTAGTAAGGTATCTGCAACCAAATTCACCGGAGCCGTATCAACGATTATATAATCAAATTTTGTTTTTAGATAATCGAACATCTCGGTAACTTTCGGATTCATAAGCAATTCTGCAGGGTTTGGTGGAACTACTTTTGCTGGAATCACATATAATTCTTTGAAATCTGGAACCTTAACTATAACCGAATTAATATCTATGTCACCAGATGCCAAATAGTTAGTAAGCCCTTGTGAAGGTAATTTCAGGAATTGACCTATTTTAGGATTACGAATGTCCATCTCAACAAGCAAAGTCTTTTTACCAGAAAGAGCAAACGTTCCTGCAAGATTCATCGCCATAAAGGTTTTTCCTTCTTTTGGTAAACTTGAAGTTACAAATATTGATTTGCTTCTGTTATCTGCAATGTTACCAAGTACAAAATCCATATTAGTTCTGATAATACGAAGTGCCTCAGCAAATTCAGAATTGCTATTGGCTTTGATGATTTTCTCATCTGATTTAGTGTGAGGTACATCACCTAAGTAAGGAGCAGACAAATATTTTTCTATATCAGATTTACCCTTTATCTTATTATCAAATAAGGTGTTAAGATATATGATGATAAAAGGAATGGCTAAACCAAAAATCAAAGCAGCCAAATAAACTATCATCTTCTTAGGAGATACCGGAATGTTTGAAGAGAAAGCCCTATCAATCACTTTAGCATTAGGAGCTAAAGCCACTGTTGAAATTTCAGCCTCTTCCCTTTTCTCCAATAAATACAAATACAAAGCGTCTTTCACTCCTTGTTGTCTTGTAATTTCCCTAAACTCTCTTTCTAAAGTAGGTACAGAGCTAACTCTTCCGCTTAACACTCTTTGTTGTCTGCTAATATCGGATTTTTGAATATTCAAATTAGATTTCAACAAAATAAGGTTATCTTTAATCGCCTTTTTCAACGATTTTATTTGCTCGTCCATTTGTTTTATCCTAAAGTTCTCCGGACCCGCGTTAACCGCTGACTCATTACGAGATAGCACCAATTTATTGTGTTCATTGATTGCAGCCGATAGTGCAGGATCTGCTGTAAGAGCATCTAACATCGGGAAAGTTTTCCCCGTAGTCTCTGTATCAATAAATCCTTTTATTACGTTATCAATCAACTCTACTCGAGTATTTATATCTATATATCTTTTTTCAAATTCACTTGTGTTTTGAGTGTACAAATTCGCTTCAGAAACGATGTCTGTAACTTGATTCTCTTTTTTGAATTTTTCGGTAGTTTTCTCTACAGCATCTATTTCCTTGGTTAGGATATCAAGACGTTGTGTTAAGAAATCAGATGTATTTTCAGAAATAAAGCGTCTGTCAGCAATTGCATCTGAATTATAAATTTCAACAAGAGTATTTAAATAATCCTTTGCCTTTTCTTTGTTAGAATTTGTTGATGAAAGTTCCAAAACACTTGTATTCTTTCCTAACAAATTCACATTTAACACCTTTCTGTATGCTTGGGCTGTCCCTTCCACCCCATCAACTTTTACAGATAGACCGAAATCAGGTTTGCTAAAATGCTTCTCGGACTTATTCACCACAAACTGCCCTATTTCATTTTTAACCGGCTCTCCGTAGTTATATTTCCCCAATAACTTTCCGTCATTATAAATATTATAAGCAATATCATTTAATCCTTTAATTTCTAAATCCAAAGGAGTTTCTTTCTCAGAAGCTTCTGATAGCTTATCTATTGTGATATTTACCGGAGATTCGTTGTATAAATCCGGCTTCTTTTTTCCTAAAGGAAAATAAGAAATGTTCAAATTTAGTTTTTTAACTGCTTTTTCTGATAAAGTTCTGGAACGCAATACTTCTACCTCATTTTCAACATTATCCTTTACTCCAATATCCAAGTCAGAAAGAATAGAGAATTCATTAACTGTTCCACCCTTATTGTCATCTTTAAGCATAATGATTGTTGATGCCTTATAAAGTGGAGTTGCATATCGCAAGTATAAAAAAGCAGCAGCTAAGGCCAAAAAACCTCCGGCTACAAACCATTTCCACCGAGAAACATATGGAGTTATTTGCTCCATAAGATTAAAATTTCCTGTTTCCTCTGAGTTTAATTTTACTCTATTATCCATAAAAATTATCTACTTATATTCACTATTAAAGCTACCACAGCTACAAGCACTGAAATAGACGAAATTATTGTGGTTGTATTAGGTCCTACAACTGAAGAATTGACTCTCGTTTTGTTAGGTTCTACGTAAACAATATCATTTTGATTTAGGTAGTAATACTCAGAATTCATAAAATCTGTGGAAGTAATATCCACCGTTTTATAAACTCGTTGATTATCTTGCTCACGTATAATCAAAATATTTTTTCTCTTACCATAAATTGTTAAATCTCCGGCAAGGCTTAGAGCTTGAAGAAGTGTTATTCTTTCTGATTCTATGGTGTAAGTACCAGGCCTGTTAACTTCACCTTCTACTGTTATTTTGAAGTTAAGAATTCTAAGGTTAATTGTTGCATCCGTTATATAAGGCTTTATAGCATTTGTAAGTAAATCTACAGCCTCTTGCCTTGTTAAACCTCCTAATTTTATTTTCCCAATAGTTGGATAATGAATGTACCCATCCTTATCTATCAAATAAGTCTGTAACATTGACTGTGATACCCTTGCCCCCAAAGAAGGCTGAAGTGTTACCAAACCTCTATTGAATTCACTCAATAATTCATCACTTTTGGAGTTTACGATAATGCTCAATAAATCATCTGGTTGGAGTCTTGAAACATACGATTTTAATGTTTCAACTTTGTTATTCTTAGCATTAGTAAAATAAGCTACCTTATCCCTAGATGCACAAGAAAACAATAGAAAACTTGCACAAAATAAGATTAATACTCTCTTCATTATTTAGTTTTTATTAAATTTACAACACTACAATTGTCTTCTAACCCAAGTAATTTTATCTAATTAAAACCTATATTTTTAGGTCAGAATAAACAACGCCAAAAGTATAATATTGACTCCAATTTTCCAAGTTTAAAGCAATTCCTAACAAATTTTTAACATAGAAATACTTAGGCTGGTAAAAACTATTTTTATAGGGCTTTCCTAACTCGTTCAACAATTTCCTTAAACTCATCATCAGTAAGCTTTACTTTCTCACTGAAAGTCATTTCTCCCATTCTGTTAATCGGAATGAGATGTACGTGAACGTGAGGCACTTCCAAACCTACAACAGCCATTCCTACTCTATTACAAGAAATAGTTTTTTCTAATGCTTTTGCTACCTTTTTAGAAAAAGACATCAATTTCAGATATAAGTCATCATCCAAGTCAAAGATTTTATCTATTTCCTTTTTAGGAACACAAAGTGTGTGTCCCTTAGCATTTGGGTTAATATCCAAAAAAGCTATAAAATCATCGTCTTCCGTGATTTTATAACAAGGAATTTCTCCGTTTATGATTTTTGTAAATATTGTTGCCATAAGCCATCTACCTGGTAATTTCCAAAATTTCCATCTTCAAAATTCCATTGGGAACTTTGATTTCTGCTATTTCTCCAACTTCTTTGCCTAATAATCCCTTACCGATAGGAGAACTTACAGAGATTTTTTCCTGATTTTAAATCAGCTTCACTTTCAGCGACCAAAGTGTACGTCATTTGCATATTGTTGCTCAAATTTTTTATCTTAACTGTGGAAAGCACCAACACTTTTGATGTGTCAAGTTGTGACTCATCAATCAATCTGGCATTTGCCAAAAGTGCTTCCAATTTGGCTATTTTCATTTCCAAAAGCCCTTGAGCCTCTTTGGCTGCATCATATTCTGCATTTTCAGATAAATCTCCTTTATCTCTCGCTTCAGCGATAGCTTGCGAAGCCTTAGGACGTTCAACATCTTTCAGTTGATTCAGCTCTTCTCTCAACTTTTTTAAACCATCAGCGGTGTAATACGATACGTTACTCATAATTTCTTTATTTTTAAAAAAACGAAAAATCCTCAAGTGGTTTGAGGATTCGCGGGCAAAGATACGAAAAATAAGTTGAAAGCAAAATACAAAAGTCCAATTTTTAGATTATATAATGTAAATCGGCAATAAATTGAAAATAAATATTTTAAAAATGTAATCTAATTTATGGGAAATACGAAATCATCTATTAAAAGAACTCGTTACAGAACCTTTGAAAAATCAAGAATAAGCTCTGTAACGAATTCAAATCAAACTACTGAAAGTTGAAGTTATAAATATTTCTTCAATTGGTCAAACAACTCTTGCTTATCACTGGGTCGTTTAGCGGCTTTCTCTTTAATTTTGCCATCTTTCCCAACAATGATATAATGTGGAATTGCTTTTACGAACTGGCTTAGCTCCTTTTGCAATGTTGCGTTGGCTCTGATGTGTATTCCTTCCAATTTCAAGTTTTTAATCATCGTTTTCCATTGATTATCAGCATTGTCTTGGTCAATAGAAAGATAAATAGGAACTACCCCCATTTCCTCTAAAGTATGATGATTTTCCTTAGAATATTGCAATTCTTTACGACAAGGAACGCACCAAGTTGCCCAGAAGTCAATGTATAACACTTTTCCTTTGTATTTAGCAAAAAGCTCGTCTAAAGTGTTAATATTTTCATAGTTTTCTACAAAATTTACGGCAAAACCCTTATCATTGCTATGATATTCAACAACTTTATTTATATACGGAACTAACAAATCAATTAACTTGCTGTTTGGAAATTGCGTTTTGAATTCATCAAAATTTGTAATCCAATCTTTTTCAAATTTTCCTTGCATTACCCCTTCGTACATTGTGTTTGCCCAAGCGTATTCAACCAAATTTTGAGGTAAATTGGCTCTGAAAAAGTCAATTTCTTGGATAAAATAGGGTTTATCAGATAATATAAATTGCAATGTTCCCGTATTTTTAATATCTTGAAGCATTTTATAACGAGAAAGGAAAGCTATCTGTCCGTCATAAGCTGAAAAATCAGAGTTTTCGAAGGCTTTTTTATACGTTTCTTCCCAAGTGTTCAAATAAATATCGGCAAATTCTTTATTTTTTTCGGGACTTTGCTCGTAAAAAAGTCGGAAAGTAAAGAAAAAATCAGCCGATTGCAAATCTGCTACCTTCAATTCCAACAGGTTTTTCAACTTCTGATAGGCTACATCTGAAATTTCTAATTCCTCACGAGCTTTATCCAAAACTTCTTTTCTACGCTGTAATAATTCGGAATAATACTTGGTTTTGCTCTCCAAGTCAGTATGTTGCTCCACATCTACCGTACTACGAACATCATCAAGCAATCCTAAGTCATTGAACAAACGGAACATTTTCTCGTTTTTGGAATCATAGGTAACCATCTCTCCCTGAAAGTTCACGACATACTCTCCTTGCTTATCAGCAAATAGATAAGCAGGTGTAAGGTGATTGTACAATAAAATCATTCCTGTTGTTTCTGTTGGAATTTCTGTAGAATAACTTCCATCAGGTTGAATACTGATTTCCTGATTATTACCTACAAAATATTTCCCTTCAATAGGTAAATTAATTAACAGTTTGCCATTTGCACTTCCAGAAACTTTCCCCGAAAGCAAATTATTTTTCTTCTCGGGTGTGCTACAGGCAATTGCCATAACCAAAGCAAAAAATACGCTTATTTTTTTCATCATAAAAAATCAATTATTTTTCCAAGATGGATTAAATTTCAATACTTGTGCTGGAATGGGCAATACCAATTTTCCGGAATTTGGTTCAGCTTTATATGTTTCTCCTTGAAATTCTTTTACAAGAGTTATGGCAAAATCAGGCTCCAAATTCATCCGTTTTATGTCTAATAACCGAAGATGTGACATAAATGTTTCTCTTCTTCGTTCCTCCAAACAGAATTTTATTAATTCTTTATCTGTTGTAAAATCAGCATTTTGTGAAGGAGTGTGCTCTTTAAGACGTTTAGCTCGTAAGGTATTCAAATCGGCAATTGCCAAGTCTTTTTTACCCAAACGTGCATAACATTCGGCACGCGTTACGTACATTTCCCCTACGGAAGCTCCTGCATTGGGTGTGATTTTATATGTTATCTTAAAGTCACCATAGCCAGGATAGGATTGGTAGAAACTGTAATAGCGGGAATCATCGGTTGTGCTTAAAACCGATTTAAGTTCATCGCTCAATGCCCCTTGATATCCTGCTGTTCCTCCAAAATATCGCGAAGAATATTGTTCAAGACGGTAGTCATCTCCTATCGTTTCTCGGGTAGAATTCACGTAATTTTGCAAAGTTCCTTTAAAATCAATAGCCTTATTGGCGTATTCCAATGATTTTTCATAATCCCCTTTATAAAGATATACTCTTGATAACAATGAATAGGCAGATCCCATATTAGGACGTACAATCCCCTTTGATTTAGATGGCAGATTTTTCAGGGCTTTTTCCAAATCAGCAATGATAAAATCATAAACCTCAGCCACGGTTGCCCTAGGAAAAGTCGTTTGCGTAGCATCGGCAATAGTAACAATCGGAACAGCCAAATCCGAATTTGCCGAAGCAGAATAAGCTTTGGCAAAAATATTTACCAAGAAAAAATAATCCAATGCCCTGTTGTAATACGCTTCCGCCTGTATTTGTGGTTTGTCCGTTTCGGAATATCTCAGAGCAGGAGCCGCTTGCATTACCTCGTTGATGATTTTGTTACAGGTATAGATGTTACTATACGGACCGTTCCAAGCACTAACAGAATACGTTGGGTTATAAAACCGAAATTTTCCCCAAGAAAACAGTTGAAAACTTTGGCTATCAGGATTTTTTGTGTCCACCAATGCAGAAATATCATAGCTATACATCTTGTAATCGTCTGCTGTGAGAGCCAAAATTTCTTCATTAGAAATGGTGTTTATGCTATTGAGCAATAAATCGTAATCCTCTATGGTGCTAGGTATTACGTATCCTTTTGGTTCAATATCCAAATATTTATCGCAAGAAACCATTGTTCCTGCAAATACGGTTAAAAAAAATAATTTTTTCATTTTGCATCAAATTTAAAAGATTAGATTGATTCCCATTGTATAACTTTTAGGCAATCGTGCCGTTCTAAATCCTAACCCTTGTGTTTCAGGATCAATTCCTTCGTTGTTTTTAGTCCACATCCAAAGGTTTGTGGCTCTAACGTTAAAGGTCAATTCTTGAATTTTGAGTCCTCCTAAAAGGTTTTTAGGTAGTGTGTAACTCAATACCACATCTCTCAAACGGATAAAATCCGCAGGAAGCACGTTTTTAGTCGAGCCTTTTATTATACCATAGTAAAGTGCCGAGCTGAATTTCGGTATGTCTGTAAAAGCCTCATCTCCGGGTTTTTGCCAAGTTCTTTCGGCATCTTTATTCATCAGTGTAATAGTTCGACCGGTAGTTGATCCATTATAGCTGTCTTTCATCATAATATGGCCACCTTGATAAATGAACAAGAAGGAAAGACCAATACCTTTGTAAGAAAAGTTGTTGTTTACGGAAGCCACATATTTGGGCACAACCGTTCCGACAGGCTTTAAATCGTCATAATTAAACATACCAGGAGGATCATAACTGTAGTCCACCTTTACTACACTGCCATCTGCTTTACGAATTTGCCCCTCTCCAGTATCACTAACACCTGCATAATCAAATGCGTATAATGAATTTGGCTCACTTCCCTTTATATTGAGAACTTGCCCAGCAAATCGATATGCCTTACCTTGGCTAGTATCAAAGCTTGCCTCGGTAATCTTTGATTTATTATATCTGAAAAACAACTGTGTTTCCCATAAGGTGTTTTGCGTACGAATGTTTCGTGAAGTCAGCATTATCTCATAACCGTTATTGGTCAGAGAGGCATCGTTACGATACACCAAATTAGAACCAAACGTAGGGTCAGAATCCACTTTTGCTAAGGCATCTGTGGTTCTTTTATAATAATAATCCAAAACTAATTCCAAACGGTTATCAAAGAAAGACAAGTCAGTTCCGATATTTGTAGTTTCAGATCTTTCCCAACGTAAATTATTGACTTTCAGATTCTGAATTCCCAACGTAAGAATATTTCCTGCACGATAATCAAAACTCTTTCCAGCTATGTCAAAAGGACCGTATTTATTGGCTATATTTCCATTAACTCCATAAGAAAGGCGAACATCTACCTTAATGTTTTTATTTTTAAAAAAGTCTTCTTCTCCTAAACGCCAACGTCCTGCCAATGACCAAAACGGCTTATAACGATATCTTGGGTCAGTTCCGAAGAGGTTGGATTGATCCATACGAATGCTTCCCGATAGTACGTATTTGTTTGTGTACATATATGTAAAGTTTGCATACCCAGCAACATACCTGTTTTGGCTGTATTCAAAACCTTCGGAGAAATTAATACCACCAGAGATAGAGCCGTTGGGGTGATATACGCTATTGATGTCATTGCGTAACCTATCGTAATCGGTAGGGAGGTATAGGTTTGATTTAGGGTCATATCCCAAACGGTCAATCTGTGTTGATTCTGATTTAGTTTCTTGCATTTCTGCTCCTGCAAAGAGGTGTATGTTGTGTTCTGCGAATGCTTTCCGATACTCCAACTGAGTACGGAACAAATAATTTATGGACTCGCCTCTTGATTCTTTAATACGGTCTCCATAAGGAACATTCAAGATTCGCGTATCTCCCGTATACGATAGAGGAGTAGTATTATTTATGAGACTCTTCATAAACCACGAATCTGTGGCTGCTATTTGGGTGGTTTTGAATATTCCTTTTCTGACCTGTCCCCCTATTTTGGCTGTCAGGTCAGGGGTAATGTCTATATTTAAAAGTCCTTGAACGTGAGCACTCCAATTAGTTTCGTTCAAGCTGTACTTCCCAAAATCATTTGCCGGATAGTACGTTTCGTCCAAAAGCCCTGCAGCCACTAATCTTTGAATTTCATAAGGGTCTTTTCCTCCAAAAAGCCCTCCCGAATTAGTTCCGCTACCGTCTGCCGGTCTAAACACTGACAAAGGATTGCCGTTTTCATCAAAGAGACGGTCATATGAAGCAACTCTAAAAATATCATCACTTGATGACAAGCCAACATTCTCGTATTCAGTAAGTTTATACGAATCATCATTTGAGGTTAAGCTGGTTTGGAAATCCAAATTTACTTTGGGACTGAATTTCAAATTCGAAACAAAATCAAAGATAACTCGTTGTGTTGTATTATTTTTTAAATCTTTTAAACTATTGGTGTAGTTTAATGAACTTCGAAATTTGAACGACTCGGAACCTCCCGAAACCGAAATATTTTGTTGGTTGGTAATCGGATTTTGCAAATATAGTTGTTCAATATCTTTGGTGTTGTCATATAAACGCAACTGAGCCAACTGATTATCAAAGTCTTGTTCTGTAATGTATCCGTACTTTTTAAGTCCATAGAGATAATACACCCGATTGTTATTTCCTACGTAGTAACTCATATACGGGTCATTGGTTTCAAAAAGATTTCGGTAGTTTATTATGTTGTCATCATTTTCTTTGGCATACTGATGTTGAATATCCACCAATTTCGAAGAAGAAACCCGATTCAGCATATAATTTAAATCCATTTTCTCTTGAAAGCTAAGGTTACTGGTATAACGCACTTGTGTTTTTCCAGCTCTTCCTTTACGAGTGGTAATTACAATTACCCCATTGGACGATTTGGCTCCGTAGATAGAAGCCGAAGCTGCATCTTTCAGTAAGGTAATGCTTTCTACCTCATAGGGATTGATGTCTTCCAATCTTCCTCCGTACTGAAATCCGTCTAAAACAATAAGCGGACGTGTATCGCCCGAAAGTGTAGAAATACCACGAATAGAAAACTCCTTAGAACCTGTTGGGTTGTTTGGGTTTGTTGATAAAACCAAAGCCGCCGATAGCCCTTCTATTCCCGAAATGACATCAGCTGTTCCTCTTCTTTCAAAACTCTTGGTATCAATCTTTGTATAAGCAGTTGCTACTTTGGTAGGATCAACGGTTTGATACCCTGTAACTACCACTTCCTCCATTTCCATCAGGTCTTCTTCCATTACAACCGAAATGAATGAGCCTTTCTTGGTTATTTTTACCTCTTGCGTTTTATAGCCAATTGCCGAAAACACAAGCACATCTCCCACGTTGGTCGTCAAACCAAAAGTCCCCTCAAAACCGGTAGAAACCCCTTTTTTAGTTCCTTTGACGACAACATTTACACCAATAATAGGCATACCCTGATGGTCTTTCACCACTCCTTCCACATTTTTTTGAGCCCAACCAAAAGCGGTAAGCAAAAAGAAAAGTAATACAAGTCCTTTTTTCATACGAAGCCAGTTTTTATGTTAAAAAAATAATTATAATTCACTTTTTTATGAAAATGGATATTTATTCAATAAATTTTCATTAATCAAAAGCAGTAAATTTTGAAAATAAAAGGCAAATGTAACACAAAAATAACATAAAAAACAAATAATTAACCCTTTTTATTAAAAATATTTTTGAAAACAATCCCTTTTGAAACAAACTAACCTAAATTAGCTTTTACAAGAAATACAAACGGCAATTTCTAAAATTTGACACACAAACCTACTCCCCTTTCGTTGGCAATAAGCTTGAATTCAGGTTGGAACTGGTATGAAGTATCCTTAATCAAAGAAGAATTATATATCTCAACAGCCTGTTTTGACTTTTTATTTGTATTTGAAAGTATCTTGATGGAAATCCCTGTCAGTACGGCTCCTATTCCCATAGGTATCCAAGTTGGTTTACTTCCCGTCATTAAAGTTCCCAAATCCCAGCCAATTAAAGCACCTCCCGCAAAAGAAATTACCTTATTCACAGTATTGGTTCGGTTTACTTGCTTCATAATAGCCAAAGCCTCAGGAGAATCTTCCATTAAATGAATCACATCTTTAATAAAAAGACGATTTCCAGCTTTATAAAATCTATTTTCACCCCATTCTTTTTTAATTTCAATCTGTTGAGCAGTTAAGAAAGATATTGAGGTTGCTATAAAAAACAAAAAAATAGTAATCTTCTTCATAAAATATACATTTTAAGGTCAATTCATTTTAAAAATAATATTTCTGCTTACCTGATGAAGTAATACGAAATAGATTAGCCTAATCAGGTAAACAGAAATAGCTTACATTTATTTACTTAGTTCCTGAATTACTTTCAACTGTGCTTCTGTAATTTCAGGTCCGTCATAAAAGGAAACTCCCGTAGCTCCATTATCTTTAGCGTGCTGAATTGCTTCTCTTAGTTGTTCTGCTGAAATTGGCGGAACATAAATTCCCGTATGCAATTCCGTATTATTATTTTTCAAATCCTCAACTCCTTGACGGGTTGCGAATCCTACCCAATCCGTTTCCTCATTATAGAAGTTATGATATATCATCGGATATACGCGGTCTATATTCCATTTATCCCAACGTTGTCGAACCATATGGTCAGCCATTTCAGGATATGGAAATACGGCAGCCGTAATTTTTTTACCCTTTTTATGTACTATTTCTGAGGCTTCATTAACCAAATCACGTATTTTATTTAAACGGAATTGCTTCCATTCCATATCAATAGCCGGATTCTTGAATGTTTTTGGGTTCTTGTGATGTATTTTCTCAAATTCAGAGATACACGCATCACAATAACAGAAATCAAATTGCGGCAGTTCTTCTTCCTGAACAAGATTATAATTTGGTAAAAGCCCTATCGGGAGATAAATATCAGGAAAACGAATATAATCCAAGTGAACACTTTCAATGTCTTGAACTTCTGCAAGTTGATTTACCAAATTCAGAATATGCTCTCGGGATTCCTTGCGTGTAGGGCATAACCATTGATAATAATCAACGTACGGACGAACATTATGGCACGATTTGCCTTCCCTGCTTACCATATACCATTCCGGATGTTCCAATGCTACCTTATCTCCAGGGCGGTTTACAGTCATTATCCAAGCGTGAAGTTTAATTCCTTCGGATTTTGCAATAGGAACAAGCCGTTTGAGTGCCTCTGCATCGGCTTCGGTATTTACTAAGACTTCTGTGATTCCGTGTGTTTTGTATTTCTTAAATTCTTCGTGATAACTTTCGGCAGTTCGTTGCGGATTATAAGTTATCCAAGTAGAAAATGTAAATGTCTTTTCTTTTCCTGATTCAGCAACCTCAGCAGGAGTGTTGTTTGTATTTTTACAATTAACAATAAGTAAAGACAGTAATACAACTGATAATATTCGTTTTAATTTCAGCATAATATGGTTAATTTAATTGTTTATCATATATTGAAAAGGTATATTCTGTATAAAGATTTACATAAAACAAAATGTATATGCCTAATAAAGAATTTTATTTTGATAATTTACGTTTCATTTTCCTTTGTTTTATCATCTTTTTTAGCTTCTTTCTTTTTTGTTCGCCTTGAAAGGATTATATCAGCAAAGTATTTACGTGAATTATTAATAATCGTTAATGTATCTTTATAAAAACTATCTTCACGAACCTCAGCAATGGCAGCAACATAGTTAACTAACTTTCTGTAATCTTCTAAGATAGACTTTCTGAGGCTTTTCGTATCATAATTTTGGCGTTGGGAAATCTCGAAAGAGCGTCTTGCAAATAATTCGTCAAAATGGGTATTTGCATTTAGCAAACGCGTTACAAATTTCTCAATAAAAAGCTCCTTTACGTGATTTTTGTACGCACTGCTCTGCAAACGTTCTACCAAATTCGCCAAACGATTTGTCTGCACTTCATAACTATTTCTGCTTATGCCTTTATATTCCGAAATAATCAGATTAAGTGCCTCATATGCATCTTTTTCATTTGCTTCTTTTGTATTTTGATAGGCTTGTAAGGCACTTTTCAATGATTTGAATGCAACTCCCCTATCATAATCAGCTTTTTTTATTTTAGAAGATTCACTGCTTCCTCTAATTTGGTCAGATGCTGCATTAAATGTAGGTAATTGAGACCGTAATGACTCCAATAATCTTTTAAAATCTGAATCTTTTTCTAAATCCAAGTTGCTTTTTAAAAAATCATCTAAAAACCGAGTTACTAACTGAGCCAATTCAGCATTATACAACTTAGATATATCTAAGGCTATTAAATTACTATTTCTCATAACTTATAAATTTAATTTTACTATATCTATTTATTTTTATTTTTCTAAAAAAATATATCCTTTTTATTATAAAATATTTTACATATCATCAAAAGGAGATTTGTTTTTATTGTTTTGATATTATAAAGCATAAAACGAATTCCCTTTTTAGGCAAATTAATACCCTGTCAATCTGAGTGGAGTCGAAGATTAAACAATATATAGGCTTCGACTTCGCTCAGCCTGACAAACACAATCAAACAAAAACAAGAACATTTATTTGAATTTCCTTTTTAGGCAAATCAACACCCTGTCAATCTGAGCGGAGTCGAAGATTAAACAAATTAATACTACGTCAACCTGAAAGGAGTCAAAGATTAGATAAAAAAAGGGCTTCGACTTCGCTCAGCCTGACAAACCTCATCAAACAAAAATAAGAACACTTATTTAAATTTCCTTTTTAGGAAAATCAACACCCTGTCAATCTGAGCGGAGTCGAAGATTAAACAATATATAGACTTCGACTTCGCTCAGCCTGACAAACTATATCAAACAAAAACAAGAACATTTATTTAAATTCCCTTTTTAGATAAATCAATATTATGTCAATCTGAGCGAAGTCGAAGATTAAACAAATTAATACTACATCAATCTGAAAGGAGTCAAAGATTAAACAATATATAAGCTTCGACTTCGCTCATCCTGACAAATCGAATCAAACAAAAACAAGAACATTTATTTGAATTTCCTTTTTAGGCAAATTAACACCCTGTCAATCTGAAAGGAGTCGAAGATTGAACAAATTAATACTACGTCAATCTGAAAGGAGTCAAAGATTAGATAAAAAAAAGGCTTCGACTTCGCTCAGCCTGACAAACCAAATCAAACAAAAACAAGAACATTTATTTAAATTCCCTTTTTAGATAAATCAACACCCTGTCAATCTGAGCAGAGTCGAAGATTGAACAAATTAATACTACGTCAACCTAAAAGGAGTCAAAGATTAGATAAAAAAAGAGATTCGACTTCGCTCAGCCTGACAAACTGAATTAAACAAAAATAAAAAACTTAATTCAAATTTCCTTTTAAGAAAAATACATTACAAATAACTTCAAACATTAATTCAACTCATTTACAAGCTCTGAAAATACCTGTTTTGCCTTTTTATTTTCATACAAAATCTGATATACGGCATCTAAAATGGGAGTCCGACTCTTTCTCGTATGTTTATTATTGATTTCATAGGCACTTTTTACGGCGTAGTATCCTTCAGCAACCATATTCATCTCCATAATCGCACTCTTTACGGTATATCCCTTGCCAATCATATTTCCAAACGTCCTGTTTCTACTAAAAAGAGAGTAACCCGTAACCAATAAATCCCCTAAATAGGCTGAATTATTAATGTTTCGTTTAATTTTATAGATTCTTTTAATGTATCTACGCATTTCACGTATTGCATTACTCATCAATACGCTTTGAAAATTATCACCATATCCCAATCCGTGAGCAATTCCAGCTGCAATGGCGTAAATATTCTTTAACATTGCGGCATATTCAATCCCGATAACATCATCTGATAGTTTCGTTTTAACAAAATAAGTTCTCATTGCCTTTGCAAAGAGATTTGCTTTCTCCTGATTGAAACACGCTATGGTCAGATAGGATAACCTTTCGAGGGCAACCTCTTCTGCGTGGCACGGACCGGCAATCACTCCGATGTTATCATAAGGTACTTGATATATTTTATGGAAATATTCGCCGACAATCAGTCCGCTTTTGGGTTCAATACCTTTAATGGCAGAGAAAATATTTTTATTTGAAAGCGGAAGGTTTAATTTTTCAAACTCCGAACTTAAAAATGCCGACGGAATGGCAAAAACCAAGTAATCGCCATAAGCAACAGCCTCATTGATGTCATCGGTTAGTTTTAATTTGTTTATATCAAACTCAACATCGGTTATATAATTGGGATTATGATTTGTTTTTTTGATATGTTCAATCGCCGAACTATTACGCATATACCAACATACCTGCGAAAGGTTGGTAGTTAATATCTTGGTCAATGCCGTTGCCCAACTTCCTCCCCCGATGACCGAAACTTTTAACTCTTTTTCCATTGATAAAACTCTTTTTTGAGGTAGCTAAGTTATGAAAGATTTTTCAATGCACAAAATATGCTTTTAATCATAGTTTTTCCGGCAAAAGGTAAGTCTGCAAGAGCAAAATCTCAGAAAAACAACACAGATAACTTTTTAATTAAAAATATATCATTCTGATTCAAAATATATCGTAAAAAAATTAGATTGAAATTTTTTCAGTTAAATAATTTACTTTTCAATAATGTATTATTCTTATCATATTTATCAGAAACAAGAAATATAAACAGCAAATCATTGTTTTTATCGAAAAATATTTATATAATTGCCAAAGAAATCAAATCAGAATGTTATGGAAAAGAAGAGGAAAAGGTCTGTATTTAAAATTATTTTCATTGTCTTAATTACCATTTTCGCTATTGTTGAAACTGGTAACGCTATTGAGAAATTCGTTGAAGGCTGGAATTCAGTAGAATGTAATTGCGGGAACAAATAAACTGAAAATCAGTGAAAATTCAGTAAACCTTGAATGCAATTCAAAGCAAAAAGATGTTACCCAAAGTACGGATAACATCTTTTTCATTAAACTATATATTATGAAAATTTTTCTTATTCATAAATTGCCTGAATTCCCGGCAGAACTCTACCTTCAAGGCTCTCAAGCATCGCTCCACCACCTGTAGAAACATAACTTACTTTGTTTTCAAAACCGAATTGTTTCACGGCAGCCACAGAATCTCCTCCTCCTACGAGTGAGAAAGCTCCGTTTTTGGTAGCTTCGGCAATGAAATTCCCCACTTCGATGGTTCCTTTGGCAAAAGTTGGCATTTCAAACACGCCCACAGGTCCGTTCCACAAAATGGTTTTCGATTTAAGGATAACCTCTTTGAGTTTAGCCAAACTTTTTGGTCCTGCATCAAGCCCTTGCCATCCGTCAGGTATGTTGGTAATATCAACCACTTGTGTTTTGGCATCATTACTGAAATCATCGGCAGCAACTACGTCAACCGGCAAATGAACCTCAACGCCTTTACTTTTGGCTTTGGCTAAAATATCCAAAGCAAGTTGTAATTTATCCTCCTCGCAGATAGAGTCTCCTACTTTGCCTCCTTGTGCTTTCACGAAGGTATAAGCCATTCCTCCACCGATGATTAAGTGATTCACTTTATCGAGAATATTTTCGATAATGGTAATTTTGGAAGATACTTTTGAGCCTCCCAAAATAGCAGTAACGGGTTTTTCACCTGATTTCATCACTTTATCGATGCTTTCAATCTCTTTGGCAAGTAAATATCCGAAACATTTGTTGTTAGGGAAGAATTTTGCCACGATAGTTGTAGAAGCGTGAGCACGGTGAGCCGTTCCGAAGGCATCATTTACGTAAATATCGCCCAATTTGGCTAATTTTGATGAGAATTCTTCATTGCCTTTTTCTTCTTCTGCATAAAAACGAAGATTTTCCAACAGAATTACGCTTCCGCTTGGTGCAGCTGCCACAGCTTTTTCGGCAGTTTCGCCTACACAATCCTCAACAAAGATAACGGGTTTGCCCAATACTTTTGAAACTTCATCAACAATATGTTTAAGTGAATATTTCTGATTTTTTTCTCCTTTGGGGCGACCCAAGTGGCTCATCAATACTACGCTACCACCGTCTTTCAGTATTTTTTCGATAGTAGGTTTGGCTGCTTCGATACGTGTGTTGTCAGTTACTTTAAAGTTTTCATCTAACGGCACATTGAAATCCACACGGATAAGTGCCTTTTTGTCCTTGAAATTAAAATTGTCAATGGTTTTCATCTTGATATTAATGAATTAAATTATTTTACTTTTTTTCGAGCTTCAAAGTTACGGATTTATTTTTGTATTATGAAATTTCAAAAAGGATATTTTTTATCAAATCAGAAATTTAACTCCCTTTTGACTTGATTCATTTGCAAAACACTTCTGCGTGAATATTCTCCTATCTTTTCTTGATACAGATACACAAAAAAAGAAAAACAAAAAAGCTGCCCGATTTCTTAGACAGCCTCTATTATTTCAGTTTTTCATTGTTATGATGACGGTTGTGGTCACGCTGGGTTTTTTTGTCCATTTTTCGGTCAAAAGCGGCTTGTAGGTCAATTCCGGTTTGGTTGGCAAGACAAAGCACCACAAAAACCACGTCGGCAAGTTCTTCGCCTAAATCTTTGTTTTTATCGCTTTCTTTTTCAGATTGTTCGCCATATCTACGGGCGATGATACGTGCTACCTCCCCTACCTCCTCGGTAAGTTGTGCCATATTGGTCAGTTCGTTAAAATACCTAACTCCGTGTTCCTTAATCCAGTTATCTACCTCTAATTGAGCATTTTTTATATTCATTTTAAAAGAAGATTATATAATTTATAAAAATTAATTTCTTCAAGAAATCAATCGGCTATTTCCAATTTCTTATTATTGATTGTGCTATAAAAAGTATGATGATAGTTTCGATTGTCAGGCTTCGACTTCGCTCAGCCTGACTTTTAAGGTGTCATACTTTTTGCATCACTTCCTTATTTATTAAATAGTTTATTACCGTGGCAGCAGCGTGCAACCCAAAAGCAGCAGGCATATAACTGATAGTTCCGTAGAAGGATTTTTTGTAATTGGTGCCGTCGGTTTGTTGCATTGTGTCCTTCGGGGCAATTTCTGTGGAAAAAACGGCTTTAAATCCGGAGGTAATTCCTTCTTTTTTAAGTCGTTTTCGAATGTTTCTTGCCAGCGGGCAGTCACGTGTGTTTTTAATGTCCGACACTTTCACTTTGGAAGGATCTAACACACCACCGGCTCCCATACTGCTGATGAGTTTTACTTTTTTTCGGCGTGCAGCAATGATTAAATTGAGTTTTGGTGTGATGCTGTCAATGCAATCCAATACATAATCAAACTGAGGAGAAACCAGTTCAAAAGCCCTTTCGGGGGAAAGAAATTCCGTCAGAATGGTAAGTTCTAAATCAGGATTGATATCTTTCAAGCGAGAAGCCAACACTTCGGATTTGGGCTTCCCAACAGTGCTTTGCAAGGCGGGAAGTTGCCTGTTAATATTCGTAATATCAAATACATCTCCATCAACAATGGTTATCTTCCCTACTCCGCTTCGGGCGATGAATTCCGCAGCAAACGAGCCTACACCTCCAAGCCCCACAATCAGTACGTTTGCCGATTTGAGTTTTTCAATTCCTTCTGATTTTACGAGAAGTTCAGTACGTTCCAACCAGTTTTTTGTCATCTTTAATTCGAAAATGAGGTCGTGTTATAAAAAGTATGATGATAGTTTCGATTGTCAGGCTGAGCGAAGTCGAAGCCTTATTATTGCAAGGCTTCGACTTCGCTCAGCCTGACAGAAATATCCTCTTTTTTAAGGCTCCATACTTTTTGCATCACTTCCAAAAATGATTTTACATACAACTTATTTTATTTACTCTTCCTGTATGTCTTCCTCCTTCAAAGTTAGTATTTAGGAAAGTTTTCACAATTTCAACAGCTTGCTCAATGGCAGTAAAACGTGCTGGAATACTCACCACATTAGCATCGTTATGTTGGCGTGCCAATGCTGCAATTTCTTTTGTCCAACACAAAGCACATCGAATCTCTTGATGTTTGTTCGCTGTTATGGCAATTCCGTTACCGCTTCCACAGATTACAATTCCTAAATCTGCTTTCTTTGAGGCGACTGCCTCAGCTACTTTATGCCCAAAATCGGGATAATCGACACTGTCAAAAGTATCCGTACCAAAATTCAGAACTTCAATATTTTGACTTTCTAAATACGCAACAATGGCTTTTTTGTAAGCAGGACCTGCGTGGTCATTTCCTATAGCTATTTTCATCTCTGATTGTGTTTTTCTGATGGCAAAAATATAAAAAATCATAAAGATAAAATACCAACGAAAAAATTATTTTTGCTGTGATACAACTCTTTTTGTGTTTCTTGCATCTATACTAAAAAAGAAAAAACGAATGTGAATATAAAGAAAAATTTATACAACAACGAAAAAGAACTGATTCGGCAGGCGATAAACAACGACCGAATGGCACAAAAGCATATTTTTACGACATACTCACCGAAAATGTTGGGTGTTTGTCGGCGATATATCAAAGATATTCATCTATCTGAAGATGTGATGATTACAGGATTTGTAAAAATATTTTCGAACTTGAAGAATTTTTCTTTTCAAGGAAGTTTTGAAGGTTGGATACGAAGAATCATTACCAACGAATGCATTTCTTTCCTTCGCTCAGAAAAACAACTTTTTTACACCGAAGAAACATATTACTCTGAAGAAATTCACGACGAAATTAATCAACAATTTTCAGTAGAAGAAATCCAAAAATTAATCGATTCATTACCTGATGGTTATCGTGTTGTCTTTAACTTGTATGTCATTGAAGGTTACAAACATTCGGAAATTGCTCAAATGCTTGGAATTTCGGAAGGAACGTCAAAATCACAATTATCACACGCCAGAAAACTTTTAAAAAAACAAATAACTCTTTTAAATAATTAAAAATGAAAAACTTAGAAAAACAATTTCAAGATAAATTAAGTAACCACAGCATAGAGCCTTCGACCGATGCTTGGGAAAGATTGGAAGCTCTATTACCAAAAAATGAGAAAACCATTACAAAACAAAGAAATTTGAAATGGATTTGGGCAGCAGCAAGCACAGTTATAATATTAGCTATCAGCGGATTACTTCTATTTAAAAATTCTTCAGAAATAATTGAAAATGAAGAAATTGTAAATCTTCCTGCTGAAAAAGTAAAAAAAGAAATTATTTCTGAAAAGGAAATATTTACAAAACCTACTGAAAAAGAATCTGTTACATCTATCAGAAAAGAAAAAATAAACCAAAAAGAAGTAATTAAATTACCTGAAATTGAGGAAAAAGAGATTTCTGTAATTTCATCTGAGGAAAAAATTGAAGAAATTGAAAATCAAACGGATATTTTAAAAATCCTTGAAAAAGAAACAAAAACTACAAAGAATAAATACATTTCCGCAAGAGAACTTTTAGCTTTGGTAGAAAACACTGATATTGAGAAAATTACATTGGAAAAAGAAATACAATCACCAAATCCAAACCGAATAAAATTGGAGGTAGATGCTCAATTGCTTCTTTCACAAATTGAAAAAGAAACGAATAACATTCACAGAACCAACTTACTAAAAACCATTTTAGAAAAATACGAAGATTTTAAAGAACGAATTGCATACGAACAATCTAAATAATAACATTATGAATATTAAATTTTTATGTTTAGCAGCACTTTTGGTCACTTTTAAAGCAACCGCACAAGAAAAAAAGGAAGTTTTTTCCGAAAAATCAAGAAAAATAGGCGAAAAAATAAATTTTATTTCAAGAACTCAGAAAGATTCACTAAAAATAGAAGTACAAAAATTGGATTCGCTTTACAACAACGGAAAATTAACAAAATCCGAATGGGAAACTAAAAAATTGGAACGAGCCGAATTTCGAGCCAAACGCATCGAAGAATTGGTAAGCAAAGAAGATGAAAAACTTCTTAACTTAACAAGAGGGCTGGTAAGAGGTGAAATTCTTTTAGATCCTCCTTCCACAAAACTTCAGGAGTTTGTATCAAATTTCCCTTCTATTCGTTTTAATGTAGCTTTTGGGCTCAATAATTTAATTGAAAATGGGGATTTTTCAAGTCTTGGCGATAGTGAAATCAAAAATTTTCGTTCCTATTTCGTTGAATGGGGATTTAATTACAGAATCCCTCTTGTAAAAGCTCAAAATTATAGGTTATTTACCAGAGCGGGTTTCTCTGTTATCTATAATAACTTATATCCAACATCAGGAAAATACTTTAAAAAAGAAAGTGAAATTACCAAAATGGTTACTGATAATGAAATTTCTAAAAACCGATTTAAAAATGTATATCTGACATTCCCTTTGCATCTTGAATATGATTTGGGAAAAAGATTTGAACGCAATAGGAGAACTTTTTACGAAGAATTAGGCAACTTTCGCATAGGTATTGGAGGTTTTATAGGCACACATTTAAAAACAAAAAATTTCTTCCGAAGAAATGATGACCGAGTTTTACAAAAGTACGATTTCAATACCTCTGATTTTGTATACGGTTTAAGTGTTTATTTGGGTTACAAAGGCAATGCACTATACTTCAAATATGATTTGAACCCATTATTTGAAAACAATGCCCCAAAACAAAACATAGTTTCATTAGGCATACGATTTGACCTTTAATCGTCAAACAAAAAAGAGGAGAATATTGAAAATTCTCCTCTTATTTTTGTGTTTATATGAATTAATTTTCTTCAATGATTTCTTCACTCTTGAAAAATTTACCCCAATCCGACGCATGGTAAGTCTCTTTTGTACCTATTGGAACTTTTAATACTTTTGTCTTTGAGATATTACCAAAAGGATTCCCTTTCAATGTAGGAGGAATCTGTGCTTTAATTTTAACTTCACTTAATTTTGTAGAAGACGCAAAAGCAATATTTCCAATACTTTTCACTTTATCTCCTAATATAACCTTAGTTAATTTTTTCTGTAAAGCAAAATCAAAAGAACCTATCTCTTCAATCCCCTCCATTGTAACGCTTTCAATAATATCTCTATTGTGATTATAAAAAAGTTGATATTTAATCTTTTTCACATTTTTAGGAATTACCATCTCAGCAACAATAGCTGAGGGGTCAACTGCTGTTAAAGTTCCGTTTGCCTCTACGGTAAATGAAGATTTTACAGTTACCGTTACTGCAATAGTTTTGGTTTCATTCTTTATAATGTCTTTTACATTAATGTTGGTAGAACCTTCACTCACAGTCACAATAGTGAGTACTCCGTTATTTTCTGTTGCCTTAGCTATTGATTCATTTTCTGAGATAACTTCATATTGCCCGTTGCCTTGTATGTTTATGGTTTCACTTGCTGGCACAACAAGCGATACTTCGGTTTTAGGTAAGAAGAAATCAGCCGGCGTAACAACAACTTTAAAAGTAACAACCTGATTGGTTTGTTTGTCTTTTACGGTAACGGTAGCTTCTCCCGGTTTTAAACCTGTTACCTTCAGATGATGACCTTGTGTGGCATCAAACCATTGTGACTTAACTTCAACCACATCGGCAGGCTGGGTACTAATCTCAAACTGATAATCTCCATTAGTGTTATCAACTCCTAAAATATTGATAACTTCGTGGTCTTTGTTTTTTACCGATAATGTTTCTTTTTCCATTCGTAATTCTTCCATTACTTTTACGGAAATCTCCTGTGTCTCATCTGTTTGCCCATCAGTAAGTGTAATTGTCGCAGTACCAGCAGCTTTTGCACTAACTTTTACCTCGCCATTAATAATTTCTGCAGAAGCCACATTTTCTTTATCAGAAGAAATTTCATAAGTCCCTGAACCTGATGTAATCGCTACATTTTCAGTGGCACCGACTTTCAATTCAACTGCATTTTTGGCAACAGAAAGTTCAGAAACCGTTACTGCAATTTCTTCCGTTTTGTTCGTTTTAGTATCCGTTACCACGATGGTAGTATTTCCGTTAGACACTGCCGAAATTACAACAGAGGTTGTTCCGCTAAGAGTTGCCGTAGCGATGGTTTTATCTTTTGAATCCACAGAATAAGTCCCTGAACCTGATTGAATAGCAACTGTTTTTTGAGTCCCTTTCTTTGCAATAACTGTTTTGCTATCCAAAGCAATTGATTCAAAAACAACTACTTTTACAGAAGCTTGTTTGTTTTGTGCATCTGTTACTGTTAGGGTAACCTCCCCCGATTTCTTGCCCTCTACCACTATCTGTGTATTATTTTTTACAGAAGCAGAAACTTTACTATCATCAGAAGATGTTACTTTGTATCCGCCATTTCCTTCGGTAATTTCAAGGGTTTCGCTATTTCCTATCGAAAGTGTTAAGCTATTTTTGTCTATTTTAATCTCCTTATAAGCAGGTTTTTCGATTTCTTTTTTGTCATCCTTGTCGCAAGATACAAAGGTAGTTGTTAGCCCCAAAAAGACTAACCCCAACATAAAACTTATTTTTTTCATCGTTATAAAATATTTAATTAGTTAAATTTTTTTGAGCGTACAAATGTAATTATTTAAACTTAATAAAAATAAATTTATTGGAAAATTTTCTTTCAAAAAGATTATTAGTCCATAAAAAAACTGCCGTAGTTTTCTACACCACAGCAGTTTTTACATTCTGTTAAAAAATTACTTCCCTTCCAAACGAACCTCAAAATCACTCAGAATATTCATATAATTGATAAATGCTTCATAAGGAGAATCATAGGGCGAAAAATACTTGTGATAATCCGAGGTGGAGAATAATTTTGTCCGCATATGATAGAAATGTTCACTACCTTGCAAACGGCTGTAATCGTCTGAAAGTTCGGGATTTTTTTTCTTTTTAACCAAAGGCTGAATTTTAAATAACTGATTGAATGCTTCTTGCTGCAATTCGTTTCCGAGCCACGAAGTAGTGTCGCGTTCTTCGTCTGTCCACGAAATGGGGAACGGAACGTGCAAAACATCTTTCGGACTGTGTTTTTTTACTACTTCTTTCGGAAGAAGAAACTGATAATCATCGTCTTCCATCATATTTTTCACGAAATATTCCAAAAAGTCAAAAATGCCACTTTCTTTGCGATTATAATGCCCAATCACGTCATAATTCATAAACAAATTAACCACTTCGGTTTCTGCCAAACTGTGTTTGACCCACGAGATATATTTCTCGGAAGTAAGCGGATATTCGCTCCATTGTGTGTTGGAAAACCGAATGGCGATATC
This sequence comes from Capnocytophaga felis, assembly GCF_009684755.1. Taxonomy (GTDB): domain Bacteria; phylum Bacteroidota; class Bacteroidia; order Flavobacteriales; family Flavobacteriaceae; genus Capnocytophaga; species Capnocytophaga felis. The sequence continues at coordinate 800,962 of NZ_BLBC01000005.1, read as the reverse complement.
GTCAGTTAATTTACTGTTTTTGAGTAATAATTTTAAGTTTTCGTCCACCGGATTTTTATACACGAAATTCGGGCTTTTCCAACCTAAGATGTGTTTCGCTCCGTCGGTAAGCATCGTTTTGAAGCCGAGTTTGGCTACACGCTCCCCGATTTTATCCGAATAAATCAAAGACGTATTACGGAAAGTTACGGGCTTCTTGCCGAAAAGGGTTTTTATCGTGGCAACGTGGCGTTTTACTTGTTGTTCAAACTCGTCATCGTCTTCCGAAAGTGAAGCCAACGAATGCGAATACGTTTCCGCCAGAAATTCCACATTACCCGTCTCGGCAAGCTCTTGAAACGAGCGGATTACCTCCGGAGTGTGCATATTTAATTGGTCGATTGCCGAACCCGAAATGGAAAAGGCAACCTTGAACTTTCCGTTGTATTTTTTGATTAAATCCAATAGCAAAGCATTGGCAGGGAGATAGCAATTTTCGGCAAGTTCTTCCAATTCGGAACGATTGGCGTAATTGTCAAAATAATTGTGTTTCTTTCCTATATCAAAAAAATGATATTTTCTAAGTCGTTCGGGGTGATGTATTTGAAAATACATACAAACTGATTTCTTCATATCGTTGTTTGTTTTTATGTTGATATTTCTTGATTCTTTTTTATTTTCTGCCATCTTACAGTTTTCTAATTTTACTGATTGGTCATTCTTTCCTTACCTTGCAAGCATCTCGTAAATGGTTTTGAGCTTTAAGGAAGCGTTTTCCCATTTGAGTTGATTGACCTCATCATAACCTTTGTGCGACATATATTCGGCGAGCGTAGGATAGGAGAGGATGCCGTAAATGGCGTCGGCTAAGGCGTTAATATCCCAATAATCAACTTTGATGGCGTGATCTAAAACCTCAGCTACGCCCGACTGTTTCGAGATGATGGTAGGCACGCCCGAACGCATCGCTTCCAAAGGCGAAATCCCGAAAGGCTCCGAAACCGAAGGCATCACATACACATCACTATAACGGAACATTCTTTGCACTTCGCCCCCTTTGAGAAAGCCCGTGAAATGGAATTTCGTTCCGATGCCCAGCTGTGCCACGCGTCGGACAAGCGGATTCATCTTTTCGCCGCTCCCTGCCATCACAAAGCGTACGTTGGGCATTCGTTTGAGCACCTTGGCGGCAGCTTCGACAAAGTATTCCGGACCTTTCTGCAAGGTGATTCTTCCTAAAAAAGTAACGATTTTCTCTTTAACACCTCGTTCTTCCTTTTCGGTGGTCTCTGCCGAAAAATCAACCGCATTGTGCACCGTGATAACCTTCTCCGGATTGATTCCGTACTTCTCAACCACGATGTTGCGTGTCCAGTTGCTCACCGTAACGACAATGTCAGCAGCTTCCATTCCCTGTTTTTCAATGTTATACACCAAAGTATTTCGATTGTGTTCCCCGCCGCGGTCATATTCCGTAGCGTGTACGTGAACAACCAGTGGTTTTCCTGATAATTTCTTGGCAACTATTCCCGCACTGTACGTGAGCCAATCGTGGGCGTGAATAACATCAAACTGATTGTTCTTTGCCACCGTTCCGGCAACCATAGCATAGCGATAAACTTCCTCCATCAAGTTTGCACCATACTTTCCTGAGAATTGGAATTTATTTCTGAAAGAAATTTTCTCCTTATTTTCACCTTCTTTCAGATAGGCGTTTCTCTCTTTCTCGAAAGTTTCAGGATCTAAATAGGGGACAAGGTTCGAGCCGATTTCCAGAAAGTTGATGTTCTTCCAGAATTCTTCAATGTTTTCTACATTTTGAAGCATTTCCACATCACTTGCGTTAATGATGTCAGCAACCGAACTATCTTCATCGCCTCCTGCCTTTGGCATCACGAATAAGACATTTACGTTGTGTTTTGCCAATCCTTTGGCGATGCCGTAACAAGCCGTGCCAAGTCCGCCACTGATATGGGGCGGAAATTCCCAACCGAACATTAGTACTTTTACACTCATATCACTCTTATTTATTTGGTGTTCTAACTTAAAATTCTATTGATTTTATTTGTTTTCTTTATTTTTATGATGAACGAAGAAGATTTTATAGCTTACCATATCATTTTCTTTGTTTACTATAGTCTATTTTTGATGTTTTTATTCATTTTCTATCTATTTTTTATAATAAATCATCTTTCCTACTCTTTGGGAGAGCTTTCCCAACGTTTAGTCAATGTTTCCCAATGCTTGGGAAAGGTTTCCTGAGTGTTAGGAGACCTTTATTTTCTTTTGGGAAAGATTTCCTAACTCTTAGTTTATCTTTCCTAATAAATAGGAAATATATATTTCATTTTGGAAAAATTTTTTGACTTTATATAATACATACACTAATCATTCAATTATCATTTCCATTTTACTTTTAAGATTGAAAATTCAAATAGATACCTATAAAATTATTTATTCCGTAGTAATAATAATCTTCTTATCGTATTTTTTCTTTTTATTATCTTGACTTATTTCATCTTTCAGATTGAAATTAAACTGAACCGTGTGATTATCAATCTGCTTAAAATTTCTATGCTTTCCTTTAATGGATTTGATTGGATTTTCAAATTTGAAATTCATATTTGTTTGGATATCAAAAGCCTTTAACATTGCTGTTCCCATTTGTTCTCCTAAATCCTCTTCTGATTTCTTTTTTGATTTTTTATTTTGTTTCGTATCTTTGTCCGAGTTATCACTAAATAATTCTTCAACATTAAGTACCAGCGTTTTACCGTTCCAATCTATGGAAGATTGTTTTAGGGAAGAAATTATTTTTTCCTCTTGTTTTCCAGATTTACCCAATTCTTTCCAGTCATTGTCGGTCATTCGTTCAAAACGAAGTCCAAAACCGATGTTTTTATCCTCCTTATACAGTCCTTTTGTAGATATACGTTTTAAAACATCTACGGAATCCGGCGGAACGTTTTTTCCTTCTTGTACAGCAAAATCGTAGAGGCTTGTCCATTCTCTCGGAAGCTTTTTATCATTTGAATTTACGTTTCCTATCGAATCGGATTTTACTTCGACTTCCAACGTAGTGGAAATAGTATTGTCTTTATGAAAAATAAATTCCGTATTTATGGTACAAGATTGTAAAAAAACAACCAAAAGCATAAATATTACTACTGTAATGATTCTCTTCATATTAGTATATTTATATTGTTTATCATTATAGGGGCGAGATATATTTTGCCTTTTACGCAAACGAATAACGCTTAAATTTTTGCCCAAACATTGTTTCCGAAAAATTATTTTGAAGATATTTCTCGCAAAATTCCCAGACCAAATCCATCATATCCTCATCTTCTTTTATGATGCCTTCGCCTTCATCTTCAAAAATTTCTCCCTGTGAATAAATATACTTTCGGTCGAGATTCCCGTTGGTATATTTCTCAAAATAGTAGGTATCCGAAACGTCTGAAATGATAAATTGAATGATTTCTCCTTTAAAATCCGAAATATGAAGCGGAAATCCCATTTCTGTGAAAATCAAAGTACCTTTTTCAGTTTGTAATACATCAATTGTATTTTCATCACGAAAACTACTCGTAGCCTCTTCAAAACCTACTTCACCAGAATAGGTAATTTCATTCTCTATAAGATGACAAATTTCTTGTTCATCAATTTTACGATTGGTTAGTAAACCAGCTATATTTAATCCCATTTTTTACGATTTTAAATTCTGTTTTTTCGTTCTATTAGGGCGAAACATTTTTTGCCCCTACATTGGTCGTTTGGGTTTATACAATAAACCCCTACATAACGTCCCACATTTGCGGAAAGCATATATCCTTTCCCTATCGTTTATCCTCAAAACCAAACTCTCGCCAACGTTCTTGCGGTTCGCCCATTTTGATGTATTTTTTCAAAAAGGCATACACCTCTTCCGTTTCGGCAATATGTTTTTCCAACTCGGCGGTTTTTTCTTTGAGTTGGGCTTTGAGTTTTTCCTGTTCTACATTGACTTCCGCTGCTTTTTGGTAGGCAGTGTTTAGTTTGTCACGCATTTGAGCAGTAACACCCACAGGCAAATTTTCACCTCGTTCGGTAAGGGCTTTTACTAATAGTTGTGCCGATGTGATGATTTCGGCAAATGACCTTTTTCTCATCTTAATTTGTTTTTTATATTATAAAAATAGTTATTCTTATTGATTTCGCAATAAAACAGATGTATAATTAAAATATTCATCAGTAGAATTTTTATATTCTAATAAAGAATTAAATAATTTATTAGAATAATCATCATATTCATCAGTAGAAATATTCTCTTCATCAGAAGATTTTGTTTCTTCACGTGTAGAATTATTTTCTTCTTATAAAGATAAAGATTCTACGTCTTATCTGTTTTTTATTACTCATTATTATCATTTATATCTACTTATAAAAAAGGTTTTCTTTCCTGAACATTTATACGCTTTTTCGTAGCGTACATATTCACCGATTTCGTTTTTATTTATTCAATAACCCCTTGTTTTCAAACTGCTCACGTGCTTCAATGAAGGCTTCGTGTAATTTTTTTTCCAATTGTTTTTTAGGAGGTAGCTCTGTCCAATATTCAGCAACCATAATACCATCTTTATGAATTTCCAAAAGTTCTACTTGTTCCTTGCTATTTTCAGCACACAAAATCAGTCCGATAGGAGCTTCTTCGCCCTCCTGACGTTCGTATTTATTTAACCATTTGAGGTAAAGTTCCATTTGTCCTTTGTGTTTAGCTTGGAATTTACCAATTTTCAGCTCAATGGCAATCAAACGCTTTAATTTTCTATGGAAAAACAAAAGGTCTAAATAGAAATCTTCTCCATCAATAATCATTCGTTTTTGGCGTTCTACAAAGGCAAACCCTCTTCCGAGCTCTAAAATAAAGGATTCTAATTTATGTAAAATAGCCGTTTCAATGTCTTTTTCCAAATAATCATTTCGAAGTCCTAAAAAATCCAACAGATAGGGGTCTTTGAACGTATTTATAGGAATAATTTCCGATTGTTGAACCTGTAAATTAGCAATTTGCATTCTCTCAAAGGCTTTGGCAGTGATTTGCTTACGCAGGTCTCGAACACTCAACGATTCGTTCGCCGTAAGCTCGGCATAAAACATTCTCGCTTCGTGGTTTTTTAATGGGATTAACACCAAAAATTGCGACCAACTCAATTGTCGTGACAGTGTAACGACAATTTGAAAATCAGGAAATACCTCTGCAAACTGCATCATTCTTCGGATATTTTTTTCCATAAAATTACGTCCGTATTTCGATTCCAACTCATTGGCAATCATTGGTACAATCCGTTTTCCGTAAGTAGCTCGTTCATTGTTTAATACATCTTCATTGATACGCTTTCCAACCTGCCAAAAGACAAGGGTAAGGGTGCTGTTGGCATAACTAATTACCTCTCGCTGACCGCTTTCTATCAAAGCGGAAAGTTCTAAAAGTAAGTTTTTATTCGATGGTTTTGTATCTTTTTTCATCCCTTAATCATTTATGGATTGTATTTTCCGCAGGGGCGAAACATTTTTTGCCCCTACATTGGTCGTTTGGGTTTATACAATAAACCCCTACATTAACGCCTCGGAATCGCAGAAAGAATATATCCTTTCCCTACGATTTATAATTCATTATCAATTGTTTGGCTCGCAGAATTTCGGCAACGTTTCGGGCTTTGGAAATACAACCTCGCGAATCAAACGGCGGATTTCCATCATAAATCGCTGCAATGCCACACACTCCGTGTTCTATCAATTCTTCCTCAAAATCTGCCAATATGCTTTCTGCCTCACTGATATAATTCACTCCAAAAAGTTTCAACTTTGCCTCAATGAAAAACCCTATAAACCAAGGATGTACCGACCCGTTGAAAGTCGCCCTATCCCGATTATAGACACTTCCGATGCTCACGCCTTCGTAATTTTTATTCTTCGGCGATAACGAACGTAACCCTCGGGGAGTGAGTAATTCCTGTTTTACAATATCTAACACTTTCTTTTTGGTTCGCTCTCCTACGGGCGAATAATCCAACGCACAGGTTATCAACTGATTCGGACGTACATCGCGGTTTTGGTGAGCATAATTCACATAATCTGCCAAGTATTTTTTATCCTCAATCCAAAAGTTTTCGATAAAACTCGCCTCAATTCGCTCAGGTAGCGACTGCCATTCTTTCAGAAAATCCTTGTCCTTCGCACTTTCTGCCAAAGCAAGGGCATAACATACGGCATTGTACCACAAAGCATTAACTTCCACTACGTAACCATTTCGAGGGACGATTGCTCCGCCTTCAAATTGGGCATCAAACCACGTGAGCGGACGGCTAATATCTTCCGACCAAATGAGCCTGTTATTATCCATTCGTATGGATTTGTGCTGTCCGTTTCGGTACGTTTCCAAAATGGTTTGCATCATTTCGCCGAATTCCTTCCAAAGTTGTTTTGCCGTTTTTTTGGCGTATTTTTCATATTGCTGAATCGTCCAAAAAAACCAAAGCGAAGTATCGGCATCATACTGAGGATGAGGCACGTGAGTGCTTATCGTCTTTTCAAAAAGTCCGTTGGAAAAATATTTCTTGACTGATGCAAATACTTCATCAAAAGTCTTTTGCGTATTTCCAGCCAAAGCAATTCCAGGCAGAGCGATGAACGTGTCGCGCGTACTGCTGTTATACCAATGATAACCTTCCTTGATGCGAACCTCGCCCGCTTTATGAATTAAGAATTGCGTAGCGGAGTAATTTAGGCACTCCTCAAAGGAATTTCGCTCGTTGCGTTGGTTTAAAATTCGGGTGAATTTTTGTTTGAGTTGTTTGCTGTTGTTTTCCTCCGTACTTGCCGAAAATACAACGCTTTCGCCCTTTTTAATATTCAACTCGAAATAACCCAAGGTAAGCAAATCTTCCGTATAATCGTATCCGCGTTCTTTTTCTTTCTTGTAGAAAATATTGTAATTCCAATTCGGATTATATTCAAAATCAGATTCTTGACTTAATTGTAAATGCAAATACGGAAAATCGGGATAGAGTTTGGTTTTAATTCCACCATCGATTTTCTCGATATTTTTGTTTGCCAAATCATTGGCTTTACTTAGCGAATGAATATCTCGGAATGCCAATAACGGATTCAACCTCAGCTTAGTAGGGGAATGGGCTTCGAGCAAAGTGTAACGAATCAACACCTGCGGTTCGTTGTGTACCATCAGAATTTCTTTTTTGAGCGTTACGCCCCCAACTTGGTAGATGACCGTAAAGGCTTTTTCGTAGGAAACATCTACAATGTACTTATGCCCACGAGGTTCGTAGGTGTTTTCATATTGATGTACGGCGAAGTTAAAATCGCGTCCGTGTTGAATGATGGTTTCATCGAGCGAAGAAAGCAAAATGTGATTCAGACCTCTGCAATTTTCAAGCGGAACGACTAAAAGTCCGTGATATTTTCGAGTGTTGCAAAATACAAGGGTAGAGGAACTGTATCCGCCCCCGCGGTTTGTCCCAAGAAACTCTCTGTCAAGGGAATACTCCAAGTTGATTAGTTCTTTCTTTTTGAATGTTAAGTAACTCATATTGTTTTATTTTTTTATTCAGGTGTTAATGAAATGTTCCGTTAAACGGATGATTAGTTCTTTTTGTTCGGGTTCTAAAATCCTCCTTTTGAAGGAGGTGTCCGAAAGACGGAGGATGTTTTCCTTAAAATTTACATCCCCCTACCCCCTTCAAAGGGGGAATTGCGTCGCTCTCTTGGAGCTAACTCTATAACCAACGGACAAAATAGCATCAAGATTGTAATAATCTACTTGATAGGTTTTGCCGTCAGAGGCAGTATGTGCAAATTTTGCACATACTGATTTTTCTTCAAGTTCTCCTTCTTTGAAGACATTCCTAATATGTTTTGTAATGACGGAACGTTCTCTGTCAAATAATTGACACATCTGCGATTGCGTAAGCCATACCGTCTCCTTTTCTAAGGAAACTTGTAGCGAAATTTTTTCGTCATCAGTGGTAAATATTTTTATTTGATTATTCATCGTTATCCGTTCATTATTCATTGCTCATTGTTAATTATTCATTTTCAAAACAATAGATAGCCTTGACGGAAGATACAAGCTAATCAAATTTTTTTGGTATTTGTACTGCGTAAAATGTTCCACGTTTTCATCAATACGATTTTGTCCGCCAAAACTCGGATTATCCGAATTTAAAACATAGGTGTATTTTCCTGCTTCTACTTCAAATTCATAATTATTAAACGATTTGGACGGATTGAAATTAAACACAAACAAAAATCCGCCTCGCTCAAAGGCTAAAATCTGACGTTCAATATCCCGAACCAAAATGTTAGGCATTTTTTCCAACAAATTATTTTCCCTGACGAAATGAATCATCGCTTTGTCAAAATTATTCAAATACTTGAATTTCAGATTTTCATCATCAAGCAAACTCCACAAACGACGAGCGTGGTCGTAACTCCAATGATTTCCTTCACGCGGAAAATCAATCCATTCGGGATGCCCCCATTCGTTGCCCATAAAAGCCAAATAACCGCCTCCTGCCGTGGCAATAGTTACCAAACGAATCATCTTATGCAGGGCTATGGCTCTGTCAATCACCATATTTTGGTCGAAAATACCCATTCCTGAGTAAATTTCCTTATCCGTCAAACGGAAAAAAATCGTTTTGTCGCCCACTAAGGCTTGATCGTGGCTTTCGGCATAACTGATGGTTTTTTCTTCCAAACGCTTGTTAGTCAGTTCGTAATAAATATCGCCCACGTGCCAATCTTCATCCTTATAATCTTCCAAAAGTTTTATCCAATAATCGGGAACGCCCATATGCATTTTATAATCAAAACCCATTCCGCCTCCTTCAATAGGAAACGCCAAACCTGGAATTCCGCTCATTTCCTCGGCAACCGTGATGGCTTTCGGATATACTTCGTGAATCACTTTATTTGCCAATGTCAGATATGTTATCGCATCAACATCTTGATTTCCATCGTAATATAAAGAATATTCCGTGAAGGCTTTTCCCAATCCGTGGTCAAGGTAAATCATACTGGTTACGCCATCAAATCGGAAACCGTCAAACTGAAATTCTTCCAACCAATATTTACAGTTAGAAAGCAGAAAATTAAGCACTTGTGGTTTTCCATAATCGAACAAACGCGAATCCCACTGCGGATGTTTTCCTCGCTCTCCCGAATGGAAATACAGATAATCCGTGCCATCGAAATAGCCCAAACCTTCCGACTCATTACTTACCGAATGCGAATGCACGATGTCCAAAATTACTTTTATGCCTAATCCGTGAGCCGTGTCTATCAGTTCTTTAAGTTCTTCGGGCGTTCCGAAACGGGAACTCACCGCGAAAAAATTCGCCACCTGATAACCAAATGAGCCGTAATACGGATGTTCCTGAATTGCCATCAGTTGAATGGTATTGTAGCCCAACTCGGCAATGCGAGGCAAGACAAATAACCGAAACTCCGTGAAAGTAGCCACTTTGCGAAGTTCAGAAGCCATTCCGATATGAGTTTCATAAATTAAAGGTGCTTCATCAGCATTTGGACGTTTATTTTTCCACTGATAAGGCTGAGGTTGCCAAACTTGTGCAGAAAAAACTTTGGTGTATTCGTCCTGAACCACACGTTGTACGTGCGAAGGAAGCCTTTCCGCTCCACCTCCTTGCCATTCTACATATAATTTGTACAAATCACCGTGCGAAAGTTCCGATTTTGGTAGAGAAATTTCCCAATTTTCATTATCTATTTTTCGGAAAGCGTATTTTTCATCAGGTTGCCAATCATTCTTATCAAATAAAAAATAAATTTTTATAGCATTCGGAGCCCATTCGCGTAAAATCCATCTGTTTTCCGTAAAATGCAATCCGTAAAATAAATGTGAATTCAAATTATCGGAAAGTTTTGTACAATCGCCTTGCATCATCTTTGCCCTTTGCAGAAAATGAGCGTGCCTAAATTGAATTTTATCGGCAAATTTTTGTAGTAACGTATCTGTTTTTAAAATAGAAAGCATAGAAGTTGTGTTTTTAACATAATAAAAAATAACAACAGATTGATTATTATATTTTTAGAGTTTAAGTTTTTTCAAAATTTTAAGTTAAAATTTTCATATTTTTTCGAGGTTAAAGTTAAGATATTTTTTTCAAAAAAACTAATGATTATACTTAAAAAAAATATTTTTTTTAGTAAAAAGAAAGAATTCTTCATTTCCAATGAAAAAGATTATCAGAAAATAATATTCTTTCTAAAACAATAATTTACTATTTATGAGATATTTAATGTATAAAAATACGTTGGTAAGATTCAATAAATTGTATTGATTTATAATTTATTTTTTTCAAAATATTATTAAACACATACAGAAAAAATTCTTTTTACTGAGCGAAGCAAAAAACAATTTCAAGGCTATCAACACCCTTGTAAATAACTTTTATTAACTTATTGAAAATAAATAGAGTCGAAAAATGTTAAATTGTGGATAACTTTTCAAGTAAAAATCGGATAAAAAATTTGCTTTTTCCAGCAAGTTGTATATACAGACACGAAAGAGAAAAAAGCAAATTTATTTTTCGTAAAAATATGCATACTTATTCAATAGTTATCAACAATTTTAAAGCATAAAACTTATCAAAAAGAAGCTGTTCATTTTTAAAATAAGTTATTAACAATGATATATAAATATCTGATTTTAAGCAGAATTAGATAAATAAAAATTGTTAATAACTATTTATAAACTATTATTACTCAAAAAAGCAAATCTTAGATATTTTATTTTTTCATCATTTCAACAGAATAATAATAACAACCCTATTTTTTTAATGAAAAAATTTTTTTTTATTCTTTAAAATTTAATTGTTAAAAACATTTGTTAGAAAATACAATCAATTTTGTTTCATTGTATGTTCCAATTTTTTTGTGTATCTTTGAATTTCAAGCAAACGAAACTGATTCTACAAAAGTATGTATTTTTATAGAAAAGATATTTTTTAGGAATCAGAAATTATCCACAGAATTTTGTTAGATTTCTCTGTGGAGAGAAATATTTTACAAATAATAAAAACTATGACAAAACGAAAAAAGAAAATAACAAAAGTTAAAAAGCACGAACTCACCAAAGGCATCTTTTCTGTATTGGAAACGCATCAGAATGAGAGTTTTAACTACAAACAGATTGCGGCAAAGCTCAATATTTCCGATGCTTCGGGGCGTGATATACTCATCAAACGTTTGGTACAGCTCAAAGAAAAAAAGAAAATTTTGGAGGTGGAACGCGGAAAATACAAAGCCCTTCCGAATCAGAATTATTACACGGGTGTGGTGGATATTACTTCTCGCGGAAATGCCTATGTAGTTGTTGATGAGTTAGATACTGATGTTTTTGTACCTTCGAATATGCTCAACAAAGCCCTGTACGGCGATTTGGTTGAGGTCTATATTTTCCCACGATTCAGAAAAGGAAACAAATTGGAAGGCGAAGTAACCAAAATCATCGAACGTAAAAAGATGCGTTTTGTGGGAGTGGTGCAAATGCAGAAAAATTTTGCTTTCGTACTACCCACCGACCACCGAATGTACACCGATATTTTCGTGTCGAAAAACGACATTAACGGAGCTGAAAACGGCGATAAAGTCATCGTTCGTATTGAAAAATGGGAAGGAAAATCCAATTCGCCTTTCGGGGTGATTGAACAAATTCTCGGAAAACCCGGTGAGCAAACCACCGAAATGCACTCTATTTTAGCAGAATACGGTCTGCCTTATGCTTTTGCTGAGGAAGTGGAAGCCTTTGCAAAACAATTGGATACTTCCATTACTTCGGAAGAAATTGCCAAACGCCGTGATATGCGTAACATACTGACTTTCACTATCGACCCGAAAGATGCCAAAGATTTTGACGATGCCCTTTCGTTTCAAATTTTGGAAAATGGAAATTATGAAATTGGGGTGCATATTGCCGATGTTTCGCATTACGTGCAAGAAGGAACGATTTTAGATGAAGAAGCCTACAACCGAGCCACTTCCGTCTATTTGGTGGATAGGGTAGTGCCGATGCTTCCGGAAGTGTTGTCGAATTTTGCTTGTTCGTTGCGTCCGAATGAGGAAAAATACACATTTTCAGCCGTTTTTGAAATGAATAAAAAAGCGGAAATCCTCAATACGTGGATAGGACGAACCGTTATCAAATCAGACCATCGATTTACTTACGAAGAAGCACAGGAAATAATTGAAGCGAATAGCGAACAGGATTTAGCGAATAGTACTGATGATGAGCAAACTATACGCTATACGCTATATGCTAATGTCTTGAAAACTTTCAATGATTTAGCTAAAAAGCTGCGTGCCAAACGAATGCGATTGGGAGCCATTTCGTTCGATAAGATTGAGGTAAAATTCGATTTGGATGAAAATGACAATCCTACGGGAGTGTATTTCAAAGAAAGCAAAGATGCCAACAAACTCATTGAGGAATTTATGCTTTTGGCTAACCGAAAAGTAGCGGAATTTGTTGCTAAGCAGAAAAAAACGTTTGTGTATCGTGTTCACGATGAGCCTGATGACGAAAAATTGATGCAGCTCAATGGGGTGATTTCGCGTTTCGGTTATGGCATCAATATGAAGGACAGAAAAACCATCACGCATTCGTTAAATTCGCTTTTGGAAGAAGTAAAAGGCAAAAAGGAACAGAATTTGGTGGATACGCTTGCCATTCGTTCGATGGCAAAAGCCTCATATTCAACGGAAAATATAGGTCATTATGGTTTGGCGTTTGATTTTTACACGCATTTTACTTCGCCCATTCGTCGTTATCCCGATGTGATGGTACACCGATTGCTGCAGAAATATTTAGATAATCAACCTTCTGAAAAACAGGAAGTTTACGAAACGAAATGCAAATATTCTTCCCAAATGGAAAATTTGGCAGCATCAGCCGAGCGTGATTCCATCAAATATATGCAGGTAAAATATATGGAAAATCATAAGAATCAGCATTTTAAAGGCGTGATTTCAGGAGTTACCGAATGGGGAATTTATGTGGAAATTGTTGAAAATAAGTGTGAAGGTTTGGTCAGAACCCGAGATATTAAGGACGACTATTACATTTTTGATGAGAAACAATACGCTTTGGTAGGGGAGGTTACTAAAAATGTGTATCAACTTGGTGATGAAGTAGTTGTACGCGTAAAAAACACGGATTTAATCAAAAAACAATTGGATTTTGAGTTGGTGGGATGAAATGAATAGAAATTTTTATTATGTTTGCAACTTAAAACATTAGAATAAAGTATAAAATTATATAAATTTTTAGATTAACATAACAATATTGCGTTTGCTAACGAACCTGTAAGTGAAAAGTCCAAAATTTCAATGTACAACAGGGAGGTTTAAGCATAACGCTCACGTTTTGGCGTGGGCTTTTGCTTTACTTTGTTGTACAGGGCTTGGACTCCCTCACTTACAAGTAAAGACGAAAGTTCACGTTTTTTTTATAAAAAATCATTAATATTTAAATTATTAAAATATGCAATCAACATTTCAAAATTGGCTGGAAATCAAAGAAGGTAAAACAGAAAGAACAGCTTATAGTTACGTTACTTCCATTAACAGAATTAGTAAACATTTTCAAGTAAATGAAAAGAAAAGTATAAATATTTATAAAATAACCTCATTAGAGGTGTTACGACCAATTGCCGAATTATATAATAAAGAAGGCAAATATGCTGATTTTGGAGATTTGAGCAATGGTACGAACAGAGCAGCTATCAATGCTTATTTGAAGTTTGTAGCCAATCCTGAAAATTATGCAGAATTGGTAAAAAAATTTCAAAAAGAAAATAGTTTTGATAGCGAACGAAACTTACAATCAACTCTTATTTATCAGATAGATAGTCTTTTCCCTGAATATACTTTGGAAGGAGAAAAATACCAAATAGAAGGAAAAGAAATAGATGTTTTACTTAAAAAAGGAGATGAATTATTAGTTGTAGAACTTAAAAAAGGGGAAGCCAAATATAATACTTTTGGTCAAGTTTCTATGTATATAGGGCTTTTGAAAGAAAAATTTCCTAATAATATTGTAAAAGGCTGTATTATAGCTAATTCTATTGATAAATCTTTGGAATATGCTTGTAGAAATAATCCTGATGTTTCTCTGAAAACCTATTTATTGAAAATAGAATTAGTTGATTTTTAGGTATTGTTAAATTACTATATTTAATTGATTATTCAGCTTCAAAAATAAAAGTGGTTGTGGCTCTTATAGAAAATATTCGTTATTATAAAGTTATAGAAAAAGAGGTAGAGTAAGTACCTACACAGTGTCCCATTATTCAGATTAATCTGCTTTAATGCTGCACTTTAAAAAAAGATTTTTATAACCTCAGACTTGTTTTACTTGCTCTGAGGTTTTTGTTTTTCAATCAAAATAAATGTCTACCACGATGTAGCAAAATTGCGAGATTTTACGATAATCTCGCAATTTTTATTATTTTTGTGCTTTATTAAAGGCAGATTATGTTAGAGAAAGCACCTTTTTTCGATATAAAGAATACAGATACTGCATCAATTTCTTTAATGGTGGAGGCTGAAAATGAGGGAATTTTGAAAAAAATTCAAGATGATTATCTCTATTGGGATAAAATTAAATACAAAAAGACAAATTTACCAACTGAAAAACTTTGGGGGATAATAAAGAGATACCGTTTCATCAAATCAAAATTTGTAAAATTTGGAAACTATCAATTTTCGTATGTTATTACTGATTACATACAAAAAAATTTGCATTTTTTTGATATGTATTTTGGTGGAATATTGGGTAGTAACATAGGTATAGCCGATACCGATAAAAATAAATTTATTATTTCTTCGCTTATTGAAGAATCCATTTCAAGTAGCCAAATGGAAGGAGCTAATACCACCCGACAAAAAGCAAAAAAAATGATTCAGCAACAGAAAAAACCAAAAAATAAGTCTGAACAAATGATTTTTAATAATTTTTTGGCTATGAAGTATATCGTTGCCAATAAGGAACAAGAAATTTCATTAGAAAATTTTTTATACCTGCATAAGTTGTTAACAAACGATACATTAGATAATGAATTGTATGAAGGAAAATTAAGAGACACGAATGATATTTATGTAGTTAATTATTCCAATTCAGAAGTGGTTCACACACCTCCTTGTTTTACAGAAATTTCTGATTTACTTGATGATTTGTTTACTTTTTTTAATAAAGATGATAAAAATTTCATTCATCCTATTTTGAAGGCTTGTATTTTGCATTTTATGTTAGGGTGGATTCATCCTTTTGTTGATGGAAACGGACGAACGGCAAGAGCTATTTTCTATTGGTATATGCTAAAAAAAGGGTATTGGCTTACAGAATATCTTACCATTTCAAAAGTAATCAAAAATACTAAAAATCAATACGAAAAAGCTTATTTATATACTGAAATAGATGATAATGATTTAAGTTATTTTATAACTTATCACATAAAGGCAATGGAAAAGTCTTTTGAGGAATTGAAGCAATATATTGCTAAAAAACAAAAACAAGTGATGCAATCTGCTCAATTTTTGAAAATAGGCGGTGTTAATGAACGAATGGCAGAAATTTTAAAAATATTTAGTGATGATGCAGATAGAATAATGACTATCAAAGAAGTAGAATCAAGATTTCAGGTTTCTAATTACACAGCCAGAACTGATCTCAAAACCTTATCCGAAATGGGATTTTTAGAAATAATTCACGTTAATAAAAAGAGGCAAAATTTTATAAAATCAGATAATTTTGAGGCTATTTTAAAAAAATTATTAACTAAAAACAAATAATAAAATTGCGAGATTTTACGATAATCTCGCAATTTTTAGTATTTTTGTTTTCATTTTTACCAAGTATTTTATTTATGAACGATTTAGTTACTATCAACCAAATTCCTGATTATGAGCAAATATCATTAACTAATCTACATTCTGACTATAAAAAAATAGCTCAAATGAATGCTCTTATTGCTTTAGGAATTGGATTAGCATTTTTATTGGCAATATTTTTTCTTTTTGATGTGGTAGAAAAATATTATGCTATTATTGCTGTTTTTCTGATTTTTTTATTTTTAATAATTTATATTTTAGTAAGTTACAAGTATAAAAAATATGCTTTTCGTCAGCACGATGCTATTTATAAATCTGGCATTGTTTTTCAAGTAACACACATAATTCCTTATGTTCGTTTACAGCATATTACTATCAAACAGGGTTGGTATGCTAAACGCTTGGGAATAGCTACTTTATGTCTGTATACGGCTTCTTCCAATGGTGATATTTCTATCCCTGGATTGTCTTTACAGGAAGCTGAACGCTGGAAGGGTTTTTTGTTAAATCGTATTGAAACTACTGAAAATGAGTATGATGAATTATGATTTTTCAATTCCGAATAAACTTTCAAAAAGGGCGTTTTGGTTAGTTTTGGCAAAATCTTTTTGGAGTAATTTTAAAATCTTTTGGGGTGCTTTTGCCTTATTTCTTTTCAAAAAAGGAAATAATTCTGATGATAAACTTCAATTTTTCTTAATTTTTTTAGCTATATTTTTAGTAATCAGTATTTTTATCTTCATTTTTCAATATATAAAATACAAATATTTTTCATATCAAATTATTGGAGATGAATTGATTATCCGTGAAGGTTGGTTGAACAAATCAGAAACAGTGGTTAAGTTTGATAAAATTCACGAAGTACATCTAAATCAGAAGTTTATACATAAAATTGTAGGACTTTATAAAGTGGATATAGACACGGCAGGAAGCGATAAAGTGGAAATATCAATTAATGGTATAGATTATCATAAAGCTTTGGTTATCAAGGATATTTTAACAGAAAAGCAAATTTTTTCCGAAGCTGATAAGGTCGCAATTACTGATGAAAATTTGGAAGCAAATGACAATTTTACTTCACTGAAAATAAGTATTTTAACTTTATTTAAAATCGGAGTTACGCAAAATTATTTATACACATTATCGTTAATGTTTGCTTTTTCATATCAAATAATTGACTCTATTACTGATATATTTTACGAAAAACGTTCCGATTTTGTCAATCAAATATCTGAATTTTCAAATACAATTTCAGCCACATTTTTTTGGATTTTTTTCTTGTTTATTTTGATACTTTTTGTTATTGGTTTTAATTTAATACGCACATTATTAACGTATTATAATTACAAAATAGAAATTAAAAACAACCGATTGTTAGCTTCATACGGACTTTTAAACTCACACATTGTAGCAGTTCCGCCGAAAAAAGTACAAATGATTCATTTTCAGCAAAATTATTTTCAGAATTTGATGAATTTGTTTGAAGTACATATTTCACAGATTGATTCTTCCAAAAACAAAGAGAGAAAGAGGCAAGGTTTACTAATTCCTGGCATTAATGCTTTGGAAATGAGAAAATTATTTCGATTTATATACGATAAGGATTTTCAAGAAGTAAAAGAATTTTATCGCCCGAGTTTTCGGAAAGTTATCATTCGGGCAATGTATTTGTTTTTTGTTCTTTTAACAGTTCTTTTAACAATGTATTTTATTGATATATTGCAATTTACGTGGATTCCAATATCTTTATTTTTCCTTATTTTGTTGCTTATTTATATTTCATACAGAAATGAAAAACTTTTCCTGAAAGACGATTTTATTATACTCAAAAGCGGTGTTTGGGATTTGACAACTACCTATTTACGAGTAGATAAAATACAAGAAGTAAAAATAAAACAATCTTATTTTCAAAAACGTAGAGGATTGGCTTCTATCAAGTTATCTACATTTTCCGAAAGTTTACGATTGAGTTTTTACGATGAAAAATTACTTAAAAAGTTGACAAACGAGGTGATTTATAAAATTGAGTTTATAATGAGGAATAAATAAGTAGTAATGTTACAAAAAAATGAATTAAAATGTTTATTATTTAATTTTTAGTATTTTATAATTTTTAATAAGAATATTTAAAAATGGCAATAAGATGTTTCTAAAAAAATGAAGAAATCGTAATTTTTTATGTTTTTTACTTTTGTAAGTAATTGATTTTTAAAGTAAAAACATATTATAATTTTTGTAATTGAAAAAATTTTATTATAGATTTGCAAAGTAGAAAACCCTCAAAAAGGTGTTTTTTGAAATTATTACCACATAACAACAAATTAAAATTATGCTTATGAAACATAACTAACACACTTTATGAGGGTATATTTTTATATAGATTTCTTCAAAAATTGAAAAAAATCCTTTAACTGAGCTACGGGTTACTGTCCTCACTTAAAAAAGCGTGCAAATATAAATAATTTTTTTAATTTAAAAATTTAGTAAGATGAAATTAATATTTAAAAAATTTTTTGCTCTTTCTTTGTTAATGGGATTTGTAGCTTGTTCCAATCAAAATGAAGAATATTTAGAGGATTTGAAAAAAGAAGAGGTTGCTTTGGACGTTTTTTTTGATAAAATAACCAACAGTTATAATAAGTCGGATGCGGAAGCCGTCTTGATTTCTTACGAGTTCAATAGTAAAAATAAGAACGTTAGGCTATTATCAGTTGAAGAGGCAGAACCTACTTGGGGTTTGTCTTTTGAAGTTGCTGAGCGATTGAATGCAAGAAAAGTTATGCGTACATTGGAGGATAAATCTGATTACGAGGTAAGTTGTGATAAAGGTGGAAAAGATGGTAAGGGTTGGACTAAAAAATGTAGTTCAAAAATGTCTTGCGGAGGTCTTGTTTACGATTGCATACACGAAGACGGAGGTTGTGCTACTGTTTGTCAAGCCAATGCAGTATATGTTCCTGAAATCAGAACTTTCTTTTTTACTGATAATATCAATGATTTGATTGAAAAATGATTTTTGAAGATATAATTAACATTTATTAGAATAGGGGAGGAACTACAAAGTTTTTCCCTTATTTTTTTGATTTTTTTTCTTTTTTCTTTATTTTTGTTAGCTGTTTTGTATATTAAAATGTTTTTCCTTGATTTTCAGGAAAATAATCAACAAGAATTTCCAAAAAATAAAATGTTTGCAGATGTATTACTTGCTTTGCCTTTGGGTGTGATATTGGCTTTTACCATTGGTCCTGTTTTCTTCGTTTTATTGGAAACAGCTATAACTAAGGGATTTAGGGCGGCAATAGCTTTTGACGGAGGCGTAGTTTTGGCTGATGTAGTTTTTATTTTGGTGGCTTATTTTACCACCAGCGGTTTGCTTCAAAAGGTAAAAGATGATCCGCTTTTATTTATTATCGGTGGGTTAATTATGATTTCCTACGGATTGATTTCCTTTATAAAACTCAAGAAAGATTTTCATCAAAAAAACAAAATAGAAAGTACGGATAATCATTTGTATATGAAGAAAGTGAATTATATAGCACTTTTTGTGAAAGGTTTTTTGCTGAATTTTATAAACATCGGTGTACTCGGTTTTTGGCTGGGAATCATTATTGTATTTGCTCCTCAATTGGATATGAATACTAACAGAATTGTAGTTTTCTTCTCGTCAATTATACTGATTTATTTTTTGGTTGATATAATAAAAATACTGATTGCTAAGCAATTAAAAAATAAACTAACAGCTTTTCATATTTACAAAGTCAAACGTACGATAAGCATTATTCTTTTGGTTTTTGGTTTGTTTTTGCTGGCACAGGGTATTTTTCCTGAAGGTAAAGAAAAACTCAATGAGATTTTTACAGAAAATCCTGAATAATATAAAAAGAATTAAAAAGTCCGATACGTAAAATGGTATCGGACTTTTTAATTTTGTTATTTTTTATACTTTTCGTTGAGTGATTTAACTACTTCATTAGTAATATCTTTCTTATCATCACCATACAAAACGCTGCCGCCTTCATTGGCTCCTAAGATGAAGGTATAACCTTTTTCTTTTCCGTAATCTTTAATGAATTTTTTAACTTTGTTAAGCAAGGAATCCATCTGAGTTTGACTTTCAATCTGAATTTTTTGTTCTTCTTGTTGCAGATGTTGTTGCAGAATTTGGCTTTTTTGCATCAATTCGTTGTATTTTTTTTGAGCCACGTTCTGAGCCAAATTTTGTGCTTGTACTTCAAAATTTTTTGCCTCTAACTGAAATGCCTGCGAAATGCTGTCGCGTTTTTTTTCATATTTGCTGATTTGTTCTTTCAGTTTGCTTTCAATGTCTTTTTTTTCTTGATATTCATTAAGCAATTTGGTATTATCCACAAATGCGATTTTATCTTGGCACGAAACCAATCCTAAAAGAATACTTCCTCCGATAATAATTTTTTTCATTTTTGTAAATCTGTTAAATTGTTGGGCAAAAGTAAGAAAGTTTTGTTTTAAAATGAAATGTTTTTTCAGCGAGAAAATGAAAACTTAGAATTATAAATTTTTTACATTACTTCCGAAAAAAGAAAGTATCAGAAAAAATTATAGCATTTATATAAAAAATAGAAAATCTCTATAAAAATCGACTTTCAGAAATAGGGTAATTTTTCATTTTTAAAAATTTTCCGTGTGGAATTACATTTTTACTTCTGATGATTGAAATTTTAGCCTTTAAAATCATTTTTTACTTTTTGAAGTACGTAAATGTGCGATGAAAACTCTTTTTTTTGCATTCCGTAGAGGTTGGAACGTATTCCGTTGATGAATCCTTTCAAGAAATTCTTTTTTCCGTTTTTGTATTGCTCGGAAAGCATCGACACGTAGAAGGCGTCGAACAACATAGGTTTTATTGTTAGAAGTTGAAATCCTTTTTGAGTAAAAATTTTCTGGATGCTTGTTTTTGAAAAATGCCACAAATGTCGGGGAACGTCATACGCTGCCCAAAATTGTTTGTAATGTTTTGCGTCCCACGATTTGTAATTTGGTACGGCAACGATTAAAATTCCGTCTTCTTTCAAAAGTGAATGTATTGTATTGATTTCATTTTCCAAGTCGGGAATGTGTTCCAGAACGTGCCAAAGTGTAATTACATCGAAGGCTTTTTTTTCCAACTGTTGGTAATTTTCCAATATTTTGATTCCTTTCTGTTGGGCTAATTTCCGTGCTTTTGGGTTGGGTTCAATGCCTGTGGCGTTCCAGTCGTGCAGTTTTTGACAACTTAAAACAAACTCACCGGTACCGGCACCAACGTCCAATAACTCAATTTTATTTTTTTTATATCGGGAAATGATACGTGTTTTATGTTTTAAGTTGATAGTTTTTACGGCTTGATATAGTTTATCAAAAAGTGTTTTTTTACTATCAGTATGCGAAATGTATTCATCGCTTTCGTAGTATTTTTCCAGACTTTGGGGTAGGGGAGTGGTTTTGTACAAATCAAGTTCAGGCTGATAAATCAGTTCAAATTCTTCTTGTGAAACGTTATAATCTTTTATTTTCATTGTGAATTACGAATAGACTAAGCAAATATACTATTTATTTATAAAAATGTATTCATTTTATATATTTTTCTGTTTTATTAATTGAAAATCAAATTATTAAATATAGAATTTGATTAAAAACAGATGGTTCCACGTGGAACAAGGTAAAATTCTTTATTGGTATAAAAATCTCAATTTTATAAACAGAATAGTAAATGATTTTGCAGTAGCGAATTTTTAGAATTTGTTTTTTTAGGAATTTTTATTTTTGATTTCCGCTTTGTTGTATAGAAATTGTTCCACGTGGAACTTTTAAGTTTGGTTTTATTTATGGAATTATTGTTTCTTTTATGTGTTGTTTTTTAGAATAGTTTTTTATAGTTTTATTTTGATAAATGTTTCACGTGGAACATATGTTATTTCTTTTTCCTGAGAAAATTAAATATTCTTCTTTCTTTTAAATAATTTAAATTTCTTTCATTATTGTATGCTTCTTTCTCGAAAATAATGTTTCGGTATGCAATTTCCCAGTTTTTATGCTTACAGAGTTTTATAATAAAGTCAGTAAAATACCAAACGTAGAAAGGAATAATTAGCAATTCTTTTTGCTGTTGCAGATGGATTCGTTCGTGATTTATAAAATAAGGATTTTTAATGAGTTCTTTGTTAACTACAAAAATAAAGGGAAATAAAGTAATTCCAGAGTAACCTCTGGGAACTAAATAACGATTTGTGATAATTATCATTGCTCAAGTTTTGAGACTACAAATAAAATAAAAACTTTTGATATAGCTTAAAAGGAGTAAGGAAAATTTTAAAAATGAAATAAGATAATATATTATGATAAACATAAATTTATTATTTTTGCAGTTGAATTTTTATTAAAATATTTTCTTGTTATAAAATATTCGGTGAATTGAAGTAATGAGAAATATGAATTTTAACCAGTGAATAAATAATTTTATATATTTAAATTATGATTTTATACACTAATTTTTTACTACTTACGGAAATCAAATTATTGCAACATTAGTTGCTGTCATTGTTTTTACTGGCGTTCGTTTTACTATTGAAACTATTATCAGAAAATTTTCGAAAAAATCTAATCTTTCAGAAGCACGTACAGTACTCGTAAAAAGGTATATTGATTATTTGATTTTTATATTATTTGCTGTGATGCTTATATCTATTTGGGGAATTGAGCGTGAAAAATTACTTTTGTTTATTTCCTCTGTACTTACAGTAATCGGAGTTGCATTTTTTGCACAATGGTCTATTTTGAGTAATATAACTGCAGGGATTATTGTATTTTTTTCGTTTCCGTTTAAAATTGGTGATAGAATAAAATTTGTGGACAAGGAATTTCCTGTTGAAGGAGAAATAATAAGTATCAAATCATTTTATACATTGGTCAGAAATAGTGAAGGTGAAGAGGTTCTGTTGCCTAATAATTTGCTTTTACAGAAAGGAATTATAATACTTAGTAGTAATTAATTTTTCAGGATAGAGTAGGAGATAAGTATATTTTTCCGAAATGATATAAAAAATCCTTTACCAATTAGTAAAGGATTTTTTATTTTTCATATTATAATTGATTATTCAAAAATATTCATTTCTTCATTGTAAATAGGGCTATCTATTCCCAAGAAGTTTAAAACACTATGGAATACGTGATTCTGTGATAAATTCTCGAGTGACTTTAATTGTTTTGAATCTTCAGAAACCCAAACGATAAACGGAATTTCATATTGCTCTTTTGGTGCGAGGCTCATCGGAAGCCCGTGCATATACAGGTTTTTCTCTCCTAAAGATTCACCGTGGTCAGAAATATAAAGCATTGTGCTTTTGTAATCTTTCAACTCTTTTAAATCTTCAATTATTTTGTGTAATATATAGTCCGTGTAAACTATGGTATTATCATAAGCATTTAGGAGTTCTTCCTGAGTGCAGTTGGCAAGTTCTACGCTGTTACATACTGGTTTGAAAACTTCAAATTCTGGCGGATATTTTTTGTTGTATGTAGGTCCGTGGCTGGTGCTGGTATGCAGAATAATTAACACTTTGTTTTTGTTGCTTGATGTGATTTGTTCTTTCAATCCGTTAATGAGAACTTCATCATAATTACAACTTTCTCCTTGACAATTTTCTCTTAGGAAACTTCCTGTTTGATATTTATCAATATGAATTGGTGGTTCTCCAGAATTGGTGGTTCTCCAGACTACTTCAACATTATTTCGATGTAGATAATTAGGGAGAATTTCATATAAATCCCCCGTGTTTTGATGTTCTAAAATACATTTTACTCCGGCTGTGGTGTATGTGGCACACGAAGTAGCTTCAAAGTGAAATACATTTTCAGTTTTTGAAAGTAATGGATTTGTGTTTTTTGAATAACCGTATAAAGAAAAATTCTGACTTCGAGCCGATTCACCAATTACCAAAACCACTACTGATTTTTCATTGTCTTTTATTGTAGCATCAGGCAACAAGATTTCTTTCCGATTTTCTTGATATTTGTGAATATAAAAAAGTGAAGTATTTACCGCATACGACCAAGGCATTGCAAGTCCTCCCAATTGTTTTGAATTTTTGTCAATCCACAGCCAACTGTTTCCGTTTGCAAAAGCCAAAGCAATCATAAATACTAAAGTAAGCGATAAAGTAACAAAAGATTTCTTTACCTTTGGCTTAACTATTTTCGCTTTAATGATGTAAATACTTGGAACAATTCCCAAAAAGATGACGTACAAAACCATTTTAAACGAAAAGAAACTGCTCGATTCTTCATAATTGGTGTTTATTACATTGCCAATCATACTTTCATCAACAATAATGCTGTATGTATTGATAAAGTAAACTGCGATTGCATTGAGGATAAAGAAAATAACCAATAAAAATTTACCTACTTTTCTGGATAAAAACAATATCAAATAGAAAGTAAAAAAGTTTGCAACCAGCATTAAAATTATTAAACTGACGATAGTTACAATCCCGCTGAAACCTTTGTAATCAATATTTTCAAATACAAAATTGAAAAAAGGATAATGAAATAATAAAAAGTTTAGCAAACTCATTAACACTGCGAAACGTGTTAAACTCAAATTATTTTTTAAAATTTTGAACATACGATTTTGTTATTATGAATAAAGAAACGATTAAACTAAATAAGGTTATATAATAGACGAATAAATTTTCATCTATTATTTTTTTGATTACAACTGTGGAACAAGCTAAAAATATCAGAATGAAAATCGGATAGAATTTTTTGTTAGCTATCCAATTCCATATTTTATATTTTTTGTTTATAAGGATTCCCAAAAGCCCTGATGTAAATCCAAGCGTGCTGCCAATGATTACATCAAGCGGATGATGAGCCCCTACGCCTACGCGAGTGAAAGCTATGATTAATCCTAATAAAATTGAAGAAATAAACCATAAATATCTGTAAGTTGATTTTTTAGGAGCGAAAGCAAACATCAATACGGTAATTACGGTGAAAGTGGTTATGGAATGTCCTGAAGGCAAACTTGAATAACCTACTAAAGTTTCTCCGATAATCGTAAAACTTTCATTGTTAAAGATGGTAGCCGGTCGGGGAATGTCAAAAATTTCTTTAAATGTTTTTGAAAAAACAAGAGATATCAACGATGCCGAGAATAATGCTTCCCACATTTTTGGAACGTAAAAAATAAAAACACTCAACAGCGACATAAAAATAAGTGCATCACCAATTTGTGTTAAATTGTTCTGTAAAATAGGAAGTTGAGATAAGTTTGAATTCAGAAAATAAAAAACATTTTTCTGAATATTCACATATCCTGCAACATTTAGTGCATTTTGTAAGTAGAGAAATCCAACAATTGTAATTATTACAAATATGGGCAGAAATAATAAATAGAACGAAACTTTTTTGTAATTATCAGTAACGTAGGTGTTCATTGTGATTGATTTACAGATTTCAAACTGCAAATATACGATTATTGTACAGTTTTGTGTAGAAATGCTGTGAATTGCTTGCTAAGTTTTATTGAAAATCAGATAATTATATTTTTAATATTATGTAAAAAATATTCACAAGTGATTGATTTTTAGTAGAATAATTGCCTTAAATTGATTTTGAATTTCAAAAAAAGTGACTTTTTGTTTTTAGAGTTTTTACATTTACTTTTGCATTTTCATTTTTAAAGAAAACAATGGAACAAACGCAACCCAAAACAACTTATTCCATCCTTTTTGCCATAGCGATAGCACACTTACTCAATGATTTACTTCAGGCAGTAATTACAGCGAGTTATCCGCAGTTGCGGGAAGAGTTCGGGCTTACGATGACACAGGTGGGAATCATCACACTTTGCTATCAGGTTTCGGCTTCCATTTTTCAGCCTTTGGTAGGAAATTTTACTGACAAACGTCCGTTGCCTTATTCGCAGGTTTTCGGGATGTTGTTCACTACTTTAGGAATCGTAATTTTAGCATATTCAACAAGTTATGCTTGGGTGCTGACTGCTGTTTTTCTGGTAGGGACGGGTTCTTCTATTTTTCATCCTGAGTCGTCACGGGTTGCTTTTTTGGCTTCGGGTGGAAAGCGGAGTTTAGCACAATCTATTTTTCAGTTGGGTGGAAATTCAGGAACGGCGATTGCTCCGCTTCTCATTGCTTGGATTGTTATTCCTAACGGAAAAATATATGTACTTTGGTTTGTGATTTTTTCTGTTTTGGCAATTGTAATTCTCTCATATATAGGTAAATGGAGAAGTAATATCTTGAAAATATACAGAAAATCAGTTAAAAAACCAATCGTTATGCCCGATTTAACACCTCGTCAGGTTACAAATTCTGTTTCGATTTTACTGATTTTAATCTTCTCAAAATATTTTTATACTGCCGGAATTACAAATTATTTTCAGTTTTACACGATGCATAAATTTGGTTTGTCCGAGGTTCAGGCACAAGTGTATTTGTTTTATTTTTTGGGTGCCGCTGCATTAGGAACATTACTTGGAGGTGTGTTTGGTGATAAATTTGGTCGGAAATTTGTGATTTGGTTTTCTATTTTGGGAGCTGCTCCGTTTGCGTTGTTACTTCCGTATGTAAATCAGCAGTGGACAGCTGTTTTGATTGTGATTATTGGTTTGGTAATATCATCGGCTTTTCCTGCGATTTTGGTGTATGTGCAAGAACTGCTTCCCAAAAAGATAGGAATGGTTTCCGGGCTTTTTTATGGTTTTGCTTTCGGAATGGGCGGACTTGCTTCGGCTGTTTTAGGAAAAATCATTGATTTAACCGATATTGAGTTTGTTTACAAATTGTGTTCTTTTTTGCCTTTATTAGGACTGATTGCTTACTTTTTGCCCAACTTAAAGAAGAAAGTTAATTAGGTTTTAAAATGCTTCAGCTTGTTAGTTGCTAAGTTGAAATAACGAAAATTTCTCTTATTTTTCTGAAAGATAAAAAATACATTATCAATGCTTTGAAAATACAAAATTACTGTAACTTTTTATATTTTAAAAGAAACTCATCGCATTCACTATGTTGAATTGATTTTTGATGATACGCAAATTACTTCAATTATTCTTTCTAAAAAAAATCCATTATTTTTAGCTTTTCAAAATAAGATTGTATATTTGCGAAATGGATAATTTATCCTCAATTTAGTGTTTAATTTCTTATTTGTGTTGAGGTTTTATCCGTAGTAAATGATTATAAATAATATGCAAAAGATTGAGAAGAAAAGCGTTTTAGAAGCATTACGCAAAATTACAGTTCCGGGCGAAGGAAAAAATATGGCTGATAGCGGAGCTGTACAAAATATTGTTGTTTTTGGTGATGAAGTAGTTGTAGATGTGGTAATTAACAATCCAAGTTTACAAGCCAAAAAACGTACTGAGGTTGAAATTATGAAAGCAATTCACAACGAAGTTCACGAAAAAGCCAAAGTGTTCGTCAATGTAAAAGTGATTGCTCCCGAGCGTCCTGAAATAAAAGGCAAACCCATTCCGGGAATTAAAAATATCGTTGCGGTGGCTTCAGGAAAAGGTGGCGTTGGAAAATCAACCGTTACGGCAAACTTAGCAGTTTCATTGGCAAAAATGGGATTTAGTGTTGGTTTGTTAGACGCTGATATTTATGGTCCTTCAATGCCCATAATGTTCGATGTTGCCGATGAAAAACCAATTTCGGTAAACGTAGATGGAAAATCAAAAATGAAACCGATTGAAAATTACGGCGTAAAAGTACTTTCAATAGGTTTTTTTACAAACCCGAATCAGGCTGTAATTTGGCGAGGACCAATGGCAGCAAAGGCGTTAAACCAAATGATTTTTGATGCCGATTGGGGTGAATTGGACTTTTTATTGTTAGATTTGCCTCCGGGAACGGGTGATATTCACCTGAGTATTATGCAAGCAATGCCTGTTACAGGAGCGGTGGTGGTTAGTACTCCGCAAAAAATAGCTCTTGCCGATGCTCAAAAAGGAGTAGCAATGTTTCAGCAGGAAACCATCAATGTTCCCGTTTTAGGAATTGTAGAAAATATGGCGTATTTCACTCCTGAAGAGTTGCCAAATAATAAATATTACATCTTTGGAAAAGAAGGTGCAAAGCATCTTTCAGAGGATTTGAATGTACCTTTCTTGGGAGAAATTCCGTTGGTGCAAAGTATACGCGAATCGGGTGATGTGGGCAGACCTGCAGCATTGCAGGAAAATACGCCACAAGCCGAAGCCTTTGTACAACTTGCCAGAAATGTAGTACAAAGCGTGGCAGAACGCAATAAAAGTCTGCCACCTTCCGAAGCCATCAAAATTACAACAATGGCAGGGTGCAGTAGCAAAAAGTAATAGTATAAAATAATTTGGAAATGATGACATCAGAGACTGTAAGAGAAAACGTTTTAAAAGCCTTAGATGAAATCCGACCGTTTTTACAAAGCGATGGGGGAGATATTACCTTAGTTGATATTGAGGACGATAAAATTGTAAAAGTGAAATTGGAAGGAAATTGTATCGGTTGTAGTGTAAATCAACTTACCTTAAAAAGTGGCGTTGAGATGACTATAAAAAAATACGTTCCACAAATTGAACAAGTTATAAACATTGCGTAGTTTTTATTATTCAAAAGTTAGTATTCTGAAAGTTTATTTTTCAGTTTTCTAACTTTTGATTTTTGATATGTAAACACATCTAAAAAATCCTTGGAAATGAGTTCAGCGAAGGAAACCAAAAAACAGTACATCAAGCGTAAATTACTGAGCAAATATCGTTTAGTGTTTATGGATGAAGAAACCTTTGAGGAAAAGGCTTCTATGCGTTTGAGTCGGCTTAATATCTTCGTGGTAGGCTCACTTTTTTCATTGCTGGTAATTATTCTCACTACGTTACTGATTATTTATACTCCTCTGAAACAGTACATTTTAGGATTTTCAGAAGTGAAAAACAAGCAAGAAACCATTAATTTGGTATTTAAGCTGGATTCGCTTGAAAATGAAATGAAGAAAAACGAAATGTATTTAACTTCAATCAAAAAAGTACTTACGGGCGATATTCATCACGAACAAATCAAAAAAGATTCTCTTTATGAGGCTTATAAATTTGACCCGAAATCCATTGATTTAAGCCCGAATAAGCAAGATTCTTTATTACGTCAGGAAGTTGCTGAGGAAGACCGTTATAATGTTTTTGAGAAAGCACTTTATCAGAATAAAGAAATTTTGTTGTTTCCGCCCGTTTCAGGAGTGATTTCTAATGAGTATCGTCCGCAAACGCGTCATTATGGTATTGATATTGTGGCTCCTGAAGGAACAGCCGTGAAATCGGTTGCTGACGGAACGGTTATTTTCGCCGAATGGACAATAGCCACAGGTAACGTTATCATCATTGAACATAAGGAGAATTTGGTATCCGTTTACAAACATAATGCTTCAATGGTGAAGCAACAAGGCGACCAAGTGCGAGCAGGTGAGGTTATCGCAACAGTTGGTAACACGGGAGAGCTTTCCACTGGGGCACATCTTCATTTTGAACTTTGGAGCAACGGCTACCCGATGAACCCAAAAAGTTATATTGAGTTTAAATAATTTGCTGAAAATTAGGAATCAAGTTCTTCCAACTTTAAAATTATGTCACTAAAATCGTTTTTAGCCAAAATATTCGCTGCTTCGGTAAGGAAAAAAATCGACCGATGGGCAAATCATCCCATCGAAACACAAGAAAAAGTATTTCAAGAACTTATCAAAAAAGCCCAAAACACCCAATTCGGGAAAGACCATCATTTTCAGCATATTACCTCACATTCCGATTTTGTTAAAAACGTTCCCGTTCGTGATTATGAAGCATTAAAGCCTTATATTGAGCGAGTTGTAGCGGGAGAAGAGAACATACTTTGGCAAGCTAAACCGATTTATTTTGCCAAAACTTCAGGGACTACCAGCGGAGCAAAATATATCCCAATCACCAAAGAATCAATGCCTTATCATATTGAAGCTGCCCGTGATTCGATTTTATGCTACATTCACGAAACGCAAAAAGCCGATTTTGTTAACGGAAAAATGATTTTCTTGCAAGGAAGCCCCATTTTAGAAGAAAAAAACGGCATCAAAATTGGTCGGTTATCCGGAATTTCAGCACATTACGTACCCAAATATCTGCAAAAAAACCGAATGCCGTCGTGGCAAACCAATTGCATCGATGATTGGGAAACCAAAGTCGATGCCATCGTTGAAGAAACCCTAAAGGAAGATATGACGGTTATCAGCGGCATTCCGTCGTGGGTGCAGATGTATTTCGAGAAACTTCGAGAGAAATCGGGCAAGAGTGTGGGCGATTTGTTTAAAAACTTCCATTTGTTCATCTACGGAGGTGTAAACTATGAGCCTTACCGACAAAAATTTGAGCATCTTATTGGTAGAAAGGTAGATAGTATTGAACTTTTTCCGGCTTCGGAAGGATTTTTCGCTTATCAAGATAGTCAAACCGAAAAAGGAATGCTTTTACTGCTCAATTCGGGCATTTTTTATGAATTTATCAAAGCAGATGATTTCTTTTCAGAAAATCCGAAAAGGCTTACTATCAAAGATGTAGAAATCGGGGTAAATTACGCGATGATTATTTCCACCAATGCAGGTTTGTGGGCGTACAATATTGGCGATACGGTGCAATTTACTTCGACCAAGCCGTATCGTGTAGTGGTTTCGGGGCGTATAAAACATTTTATTTCGGCTTTTGGCGAACACGTCATTGCCAAGGAAGTAGAAGAAGCCCTACGGCAAGCCATTGAGGGAACGGACGCTCGTATTACCGAGTTTACCGTTGCTCCGCAGGTGAATCCCGCTCAAAATGAATTGCCTTACCACGAGTGGTTTATCGAATTTGAAAACGAACCTACTGATTTAAAAGCTTTTGCTTTAAAAATTGATACACTGATGCAAGAGCAAAATTCATATTATTATGATTTGATTCAGGGAAAAGTATTGCAACCGCTAAAAATCACTAAAGTTGCTAAAGGTGGGTTTTCTGACTATATGAAATCGTTAGGAAAACTCGGCGGACAAAACAAAGTACAACGCCTTGCCAACGACCGCAAAATCGTGGAAAAATTGAAATTAGAGCAGCAATGAAGAGTGATGTTGTAATTTCAAAAAA
The DNA here is from genome assembly GCF_009684755.1 of Capnocytophaga felis. Classification (GTDB taxonomy): domain Bacteria; phylum Bacteroidota; class Bacteroidia; order Flavobacteriales; family Flavobacteriaceae; genus Capnocytophaga; species Capnocytophaga felis. The sequence goes on along the minus strand of NZ_BLBC01000005.1, from coordinate 769,920 downwards.
TAGCTTATAGTTTGTTTCTTAAAAAAAATATCTTTATCTTCGCTCTGTAAATATCTATTATTCTGATTTTGAATTTAATAAATTCTTAAATAGTAATTAGTAATAATGATAAAGTATGAAGACCAATCATAAAATATTCAGGAGTAATGAAAAAATTAACATCATTATTAATTCTTCTTTTTGTTTCAGTAGTTTCCTATTCTCAAACTAAATACTATAGTACGGACGGAAAAAATAGGCTGACCGAAACCGAGTTAAAAGAAGTTATTTCCATTTTGGAAGATAAGATGACAAAAGCATTTAGCAGAAAAATGAACGCTAGCTTAGTAGTAAAGGAAACACTGATAAAAGAAGATTCAACCATCGTCATGGTCTCATTTGATATGTGTGGTAAAGAACAGAACGAACTTTTTAAATCAGAACCTCTTTCCGAACATAAAAATAAAGAACTTCCTAAATTCAGTTTGAACACCTTGAATGGCGTAAAATTCAATTCGGAGCAACTAAAAGGAAAACCTACAATGATAAATTTTTGGTTTACCAAATGTACTCCTTGTATCGACGAAATGCCTGTTTTAAACAAAATCAAGGAGAAATACAAAAATGATTTTAACTTTATAGCAGTTACCTATGAGAAGAAAGAAACCGTCGAAAATTTCCTAAAATCACACTCTTTTGATTTTGAACATTTAATTGATGCTAAAGATTTAATAAACCAATTAGGAATAAAGTCGTTTCCTCTAAATTTATTTTTGGACAAAAATGGTGTTTTACAATATGTAGAAGGAGGAATTCCATATAATTTTATTGACGAAAAAGAAAAGAAAATTGGAGAAGGAGATGAATTTATAAAAATTATCGAAAAACTAAAATCACTTTGATTAACAAAGTTTTACTTAATAAGTTAATTTATATCAATATGTTAGAGTAATTTTAGTATTCCCGATAACTTTTGAGCAAGTAAAATATGAAAACACCTCTATCCCTTTCCTTATAGTTGTTTTTGCTCCTCTTCAAATAAAAAATGATATAAGCCATTAAATAACAAATACTTAAAAAAGTATCATTAAAAATGAATTTTATATATCCTATTCTTTTTATTCTGTTATTTATAGCTGTGTATTGGATTCAAAATGCTATATATGACAGAACGGCAAGAAAAAAACTAAACAAAATAAAAGACTTGGGCTTAAAACTAAATTATACTCTTTATTCGGTAAAATGCGAAACATTCATAAGTAGTAGAGGGGCAGGAAGAGGTCAGCATAAATATCGTTTCAGACTTGCTGATTTGTATTTTTACGAAAATGCTTTGGTTATAGCTGGATATTTTAAAATCGGAAAATATAAATCTTATAAAACCGTCCTATTTCTATCTAACGACAACAAACTGATACTTAATCGTCATAACATTGAAGTAAAAACACCTAAAAAAGTGAATTTAAATTCCTTTAACAATGATGTCTATATTGAATTTATCATTTCAAATTTCATAGAAACAAGTGTAGAAATTCGTTTAAAACATTTAAGCGAAGAAGAAAAAAAGCAAATCAGGATTACTACTACTAACACACCTCCTTTTTCTTTTTCTTGACGATAGAGTTCTTTATTTCACTAAATAAGACAAAAAAACCTCAGAAATTTTCTGAGGTTTTTTAGTTTAATTCTTAATAACTTTATTCTTCTAAGACTGAAAATTCTGCTCCGGAAGCAAAATCCTGATTGTAATGCTGGCTAAGTGCCGTAAACCGTACATAACGAGTTTTTACAGTTTTGTCAAAAAGTACGCGTTTTAGCTCTGCACTGGTGTCAAATGTGCCTTTTTGGATTTCTGTCCAATTTTTCCCATCGGAACTTATTGAAAAACTGTATTCTTTTATTTTACTGCTCCAACTATCATAAGGCAAATACGTGAATCCTTTGATATTACGCACTTCATTCATATCAAAATCTATCCAATGCGGATATTTCGCTACCGTAACCGAATACATCGTATGCCAAATGGTGCTGGGGTTACCGTCAATCAGATTTTGAGCATCGCCACTGCCTGATTCTTCGCTACTTGCCGAAATCACTCGTATCGGAACATTTTCCAAACGATCAAAAGTCATCGTTACTTGGGAGTCGGGTTTTCCTTCAAACCAAGCTGTTATTTTTCCGCCTTTTCTAAACGGAATAGCTACATTATATTTTGATGATTTCTTCTGATTATCAATTTTGTATAAGATTTTAGCAAATCTGTCTGCCGATGAAATGCTTATATTTCCGAAGTAATCGCGTGAGATGGAAATCGGAATTTCGCCTGCAGGGCTCACCGCTGTCTCTGCCTCGATGTTTCCACCACGAATGGGACGAATCATAAAGCCCATAACGTGTGAACCACCAGCAAAAATACGGTCTTTTGGCAGCGGAGCTCCTTGTCCGCAACTGTTTCCGCCTAAGCCTGTTACACCTAAATCCAAATGCAAATATGTATCCTTTGCCTCAGGTAACTCGTGCGGATGTCCGGCTAAAATCATATCCTTCGCCGTGTATTGCAATGCTGAAGCTGCCATCGGTTCATTAGGAATGAAAACCGCTCCATTTCCTTGATTGTCAGTAAGTGAAATCCAACGTACTTCTTCGTGATTGCCCATATCTTGCGGTTTTGGGAAATGGACAAATTCATCTTTTACTTTTCCCGAAAATTTTTCAATAAAAGCTCCCGTTTTGCGGTCGTTGTAATTGTCGTGTTTTCCGCGTCCGTAATAGGTTAGATTTTCGTACTTCTGCGGAATAGTCATCACGTATCCTAAGCGTGGCAAAGTCAGCCACAAATCGTTGGAAGTAATAGCGGATTGCAATTCCACGCTTCCGTCGGGATAAACGGTATATATCTGATTGGTAATGAATTTAAAATCTTTATCTCCAAATTTTTGGTCGGTCAGCTCCTCGATTTTGTTTTTACCTGAACTGGTTCCGCCGTGAATTTTCGCCGCATTCGGAGCTTGTGAAACTACCGTAAAATACACTGAAACCGAACCGTTTTTGTTTTCAATGACTTTGTTGGAGATGGCATTGTGTTTCAAATTATGTAACCCTTTCTCAAACCATTTTTGATAAAACCAATTATCATTGTTTACAAAAGCCCGTAATGCATTGATTGTAGGTCCGTTTCCGTTTTCAATGATGGTTTCGTTTCCGTATTGCAGACTGAAAATAGTTCCTGTTTTCGTGTCGAATTTTGCAGTGAAATTATTGTTTTTCAACACTTTTAGATTTGCTTCATCAGAAAGTTGAATTTTATTTCCTTGGGAAACTTCCAAAATAGGAGTTTTTTGCGTACGCGATTTCAATAAAAATTGTTCTTCTGCTTGAACGTACCCTTTTTCTGCCCAAGGTTTATTTTCTTTCAATTTGAATTGAATTTTTAAGAAATATTCCGAAGTAGGTTTTAAAATCGATTGATTATAAGGTACTTTCACTGTTTTTTTGCTTCGTGCCGGAATGTTGCCAATAACTAAATTTCCTTTTTCAATTGATTTTCCGTCTTCAAACAAAAACCATTCTGCATCATAATCCGATAAATCTTTGAAATAGTTTTTGTTAAAGATTTCAATATCGTTGCCTGTGTTTTTCAATCCAACGTATTGATATACTTTTTTCACTTCGTAATATTGCGGTTTCGGAGCCATATCAGCGAAAATAATTCCGTTCATAACAAACTGACCGTCATTTGGATAGTCGCCAAAATTACCTCCGTAAGCAAAGTAGCGTTTGCCGTCTTTGGTGTAGCTGTACATTGCTTGGTCAATCCAATCCCAAATCGCACCGCCACAAATAAAGTTACTCGATTCGATGGCTTCCCAATAATCTATCAAATTCCCCACGGCATTTCCCATTGAGTGAGCGTATTCCGAAATGTGGAACGGATATTTAATGTTGTGTGTTCCTGCCGCAGCTCCTTTCATCCAAGCGATGGACGGATATTGGTTTGAACCTATGTCTACAATATCGTTATTTCGCTCATACTGAACAGGTCGCGAAGCATCGAATTTTTTAAGAGCGTTATAGGCCGTTACGAAGTTTTCACCCGGACCGGCTTCATTTCCGAGCGACCAAATAACAATCGAAGGGCTGTTTACCGTAGCGTGAGCCATTTCCAACACGCGGGCAACGTGGGCTTTTTCCCATTCTTTCGGGTGCGAAAGCGATTCTTTTCCGTAGTAATATTGATGTGATTCGATATTGGCTTCGTCCTCCAAGTAAATGCCGTATTTGTCGCACAGATAATACCAATACGGAGCATCAGGATAATGCGAATTTCGCACGTGATTGATGTTGGCACGTTGCATCAATTTCACTTCCTCTTCCATTTGCTGGCGGGTGATGGCGTGCCCTCGTTCGGGATTGGTTTCGTGACGATTTACTCCTTTGAATTTCACCGTTTTCCCGTTTACGTAGAAATATCGTCCTGCTTTGCCAAATTCGTCATCTTCGGCTTTGGTGTCTTTAATTTCTACCTTGCGGAAGCCCGTATAGGTTGAAACGGTTTCTATCACATTGTTTTTCTTGTCTTTAAGTTGAGCTACTAATACGTAGCGATACGGAAATTCGCTCGACCATTTTTTCGGATTTTCTAACGGAAATTTTGTTTTAACGACCGATGATTTTTGAGAAGAAACATCGAACGAAGCCGAAAAAATCGGTTTGCTAACTTCTGTATTTTCATCGGAATAGAGTTTGTTTTCGTATAACGAATATTCAATTTTGTAGCCTTTAGCTTGCTTTTTGTCCAAATTGCGAATTTCTGCCGAAATGTTCAATTCTCCGTTTTGGTAATTTTCGTCCAAATCAGGAATTACTTGCAAATCACGGATTTGTACTTTCGGGACAGAAGTTAAAGCCACCGTACGGAAAATCCCCGCCAATCGGAACATATCCTGAGCTTCAAGGAACGAACCGTCGGAATTTCGGTACACTTCCACAGCAACCGTGTTTTTGCCTTTTTGCAGATATTTGGTGATGTTGAAGGCAGCCAAATTGCGTGAATTTTTTGAAAATCCAACATATTTACCGTTTATCCACAGATAGAAAAACGAATCTACACCATCAAAATTGATGAAAACTTCTCGGTTTTTCCAATCTTGCGGAATGGTAAATTCGCGTCGGTATGAGCCTACTTCGTTTCTGTAAATATAAGTTGTCCAAGAAGTTGGCGGTGTACGCATTACGCCTTTTCGCCAATCGTCCACTTTGCGTTCGTGATAAAAAATTACGGGTTGGTTTACGTAAATCGGTACGCCGTATTTAAGCGTTCCGTCTTTCTGTACACCGTGAATGTTCCAATTGGATGGCACAGGAATTTCGTCCCACGCAGCCACGTCATAACTGGGTTTAAAAAAATCTTTCGGACGCTCATCGGGTGTTTTTACCCAATGAAATTTCCAATTTCCGTCAAGCGATTTCCAATATTTGGAATTTTCAGGCAAAACTTTCCGTGCGGACTGCTTATCAGCAAACGAGAAGAAATACGCTTTGGGTTGCTCTTTGTTCAGTGCCAATTCCTCCACCGATTCCCATTCCTTGCCTGTGGGAGCTTGCACATCGCCATAAGTGTAGCCGGGGAGTGGTTGTTGCTGAGCGAAAATAAAATTGGAAACCGCCAATCCTATAATCAAACTTCCTTTGTTAATGTGTTGTATCATACTTTAGTCGATTAATAATAACAATTCGGACAAAGGTAATGAAAAAAATGACGGTTTCCAATGAAAAAACACAGCTTGAAATCATTATTTTCGAGCTGTGTTAGAATTTTACCGTGTTAATTTAAAATTTATCGGGTAAATGAATGTTACTGCAACATTCTTACCTTTTTGTTTCCCGGGGATGAGCTGAGGTAATGTTTCTATGAGGCGTTTTGCTTCTTCTTGAAGCACTTTTTCACCACCCTTCATTGATTTTATAGAAACTTTTCCGTCTGTTCTAATACTAAACGGAAGTTTTTGAAAGTACCTCAGGTAAAGCATTTTGTGAGGTATTATTAGTTTTTGATACAGAAATTTTTGGAAACGTTTCCGATAAAGTGTTTTGCGGGGCATTGCCTGCCGAAAGCATCAGCACTGAAACTGCCAATGCAGGGATTGCCAATAAGTATTTTGACATTCCTTTTGTTGATTTTTCTTTTTGTTGTAACATACTCAGTCTTCGTTTGATAAGTTTGGGAGCAAACCAATAGTTGGCAGGTAAATCAGCCTTTGTTCCCAAAGCTTGGTTAATAAGTGTTTGATAATAATAGTTTTGAAACTTGGGGAAGGTTTGCCTGTCAGCTTCAAATTCGTGTGCTTCTACCAATCGTTTCTGATAGAAATACAACAACGGATTAAACCAAAAGACAATCTTCATCAGTTCCAAAAACAACAAATCAAGCGAGTGCCATTGTTTTTGATGCACTTTTTCGTGTTCAATAACGCAAGATTCTTCCGCTTGTTCTTTGCTCACATAAATGTTATTCATAAATGTGAAGGCTTGGGTCAAATCCTCTAAAAGGAAAATACGAGTTCCGTTCAGAACCACCTGTTGTGAACGGTTCAATAGGCGGTTCAACCGTATTATTTTTATGATAAAAAGCAATCCGAAGCATAACGCTCCGATGCCGTAAACCAATTCATACCAATTGATAACGTTTGTTTTGGAAGTTTTTGTTATATTTCCTGATGAAGCATCGGCATAAGCGATAAATTCTTCCAAACGGATAACTGCCGTAAAATTATCGGTTGCCAAAGCAATAGGGAAAAAAGGCAATACTAATGAAAACACAATTCCTGATAACAAAAAAAGCCGATTTGTCCTAAAATAAGGTTCGTTCTTGAAAAATACTTCGTAAAGCAACAGAAATAAAAGCTGTACGAACATCGTTTTAACCGAATAAATCAAAAAGGTTTCCATCACTTTTCGTTTTTAAGTTTTTGTAACAGGTCTTCCACATCTTTCAGGTCGATATCTTTTTTCTCCACGAAAAAGGAAAGCATTGATTTGAACGAGCCCTGAAAATAGCCTTCTGCCAAAGCTTTGAGCGATTTGTGGCTGTAAGTTTCTTTGGCGATTATCGGGAAATAGCTGAATCCTCTGCCGTGAGGTTCGTGGTCAACAAATCCTTTATTTTCCAATATCCGAACCACTGTCGATACGGTATTATATGCAGGTTTGGGGTCGTTCAATTGTGCAATGATTTCATTTACAGTGCCTTTTCCCAATTGCCACAGTACTTGCATAATCTCTTCTTCGGCTTTGGTAAGTGTCTTCATAAGTTATATAATATGATGTTTGTATTTTATGATGCAAATATAGAACTAAAAATTTAGTTTTCAACTATTTTTTTAGTTTTATTTTGTAAAAAAATTTGATTCTGTAAAAATATGAATCAAATTTTTAATTAAGTATTTAAATAACAGTATTTTAAATATTTTTTGATAGAAGAGGATTTCTGATTTATTTTTATGAAATTTCTGTTTTTAATTTTAATTTAGAAGTTTTGAAAAGTGGAAAAAGATTAAAAATTATGTCTTTGAGGAAGTCTTTCGGCAATCCATTTTGAGATGAATGCAGGTTTGTTTGCCCCTGTTTTCTGTGCATAGAAGTACGATTCTACTTTCTTCTGATTTTCATCAATGAATTTATGTTCACTTACGTAACCTTCCATTTCATCATTAAAAAAGGTTTCGGACAGGAAATTGATGTCGTATTCCTTAATAATGAAATTTTTATGTTCTTCAAGCGGAATCATATCCAAAGCCCATTGCGTGTACTTAATGTTATTTACGTGCGCATTAACATCCAAATCGCTTGCTTTTACTTTGAATTTCGATGCCAAGTTCATTGATGAAGGCAACATAACTCTTTCGGTTTTAAAATTCAATCCGCCATCAGTTCGGGGCATAAAAATATGCTGATTATCAGAAATATCAATCGGTTTTCGTGATTTTATATCAAGTGTTATCCAAGTGCTTGAGCATTCGCCAATCTTTTTCTCATTGTGAAAAAGTTCAAATTCACGAAAGGCATACACACCTTGCACGGGCAATGACCACGTTTTGATTGTAACTTGTTCGTTCCATTTGGGATACTCAAACATTTTCAATTTCTGCTGAATTAAAGCCCAAAAAAATCCTTTTTGTATTAATTCCTTGTAGCCGAATCCTAAATGTGAGGCGTGTTCTGCTGCAATATCTTGCAACATTCCTAAAACTCCGTACAATCCCAATTGATTGTTTAAATTGATTTGTGTGCTTCGTACTTTATAATTTTCTGTGAAAATCTGCATTTGTGTAGAACTATTTTTTCAAATTTTGAATGCAAAGTTAAGGCAAAAATTACAAATTGTGCGATTTTGTTGTATGTCTTTTTATGAAATTATTTGATTTCTACATTGTCGTTTCGAACTTCAATTGCTTGAGAATTAGTGATAGGAAGCAAATGTAAAGTGTTTTTGTATTTATTGATGATTGCTTCAGTAGCTTTCGCAAACGGAAAGTTATTGTAATGCGGAACAGTGTAGAAATCTACCAAATCTAAAGCTGAAAAATCCTGTAAATAAGGAGCTTGTTTCGGGTCGTCCATTTCAGTAACATATTGAATATTAGGAGAAAGTATCATCGCACCCGCCGATTCTCCGATATAGGTTTTTCCAGACAAAACTTCTTCTTTTATAAGGTTGTCAGCTCCCGATTTCCGTAATGCTTGCAGAAGGAAAAAGGTATTTCCGCCTGTAACATAAATAAAATCATTCTTTTGAAGTTTGTAGAGAATTTCGTTCGAAGTTGCGGTTGAAATTTCCAATTCGTCAATGATAAGTCCCATTTTTTCAAGAGCTTTTCTGCCAGTATCAACATAAAATCGAACTTTTTCAGTAAGGCTCGCTGTGGGAATGAAGGTTACTTTCTTTCCTGCCAGATTGCTATCTGCAAATTCTTCAAACAAATGCGAAACATCTTTGAATGAAGAGCATAAAAATATTTTCTTCATAGGATTTTATTTTTCAGAATGTAAACCGATTTTATTGCCTTCAGTGTCCAAAAATAGAGCAAAAAATCCCATCTCGAGGCTGATTTCCGTTTTTGGTAGCAGGATTTTTCCTCCGTTTGGTTCAATACGTTCTAAAACAGGCTGTAAATCCGCTTCGGTGTTGAAATAAACCATCGTTCCGTTAGCTGAAGGTTGTGCGTTTTCGTCTTTTATCAGGCAGACATTGGTGCTTTCCTCGTCACTTAGGAATATTCCCATCAACGTGCCGTCCATATCTATTTTTTCAATATTTACTCCCAAAACCGAACTGTAAAAAGTTACTGCTCTTTCAAAATCAATTACTGGGATTTCTACAATCGAAATTAAATGTTTCATAAATGCTAATTTTATTGTTTTGAAAGGCAAAATTAGCAGAACTACGAATATAAAAATTGTATAAATGCGACAGAATTGATGATTTTATACAAAAAGAATTCAAAAGCTCGTTGAATGTGAATTTTAACGAAATACATCTATTCCATTGAATAAATATTTATTTTAAGTTGCTATAAATTCTCCTTAAAAAACGTTTCCAGTTTATCAAACGGAATCACTCCTGCCTGATTGTCATAAAAATCCGTGTGGCGGGCATTGGGAATAATGAGTAGTTCCTTATTTTCGCTTCCTATAGCTTTGTAGGCATCTTCGCTCATATAGCGGGAATGGGCGTTTTCTCCGGCAACGATAAGGGTCGGGACATCGATTTCGTGGACATACGACAGCAATGGAAAATTTAGGAACGAAAGCAGCGTTGTCGCTGTCCAAACCTGATTGGAAACCGAACGCTCGTGGAAACCTCTCGGAGTTTTGTAAAACTCGATATAATCGTTCAGGAATTGAGGGACTTTGTCGGAAGGAGCATCCGGCATCGGATAGCCCGGAGCAGGTGTTCCTCTTTCGGCATCCGTCCAACGAAGGGCATTGAGCGAACGCTTCATTTCCAGACGCATTTCGGGTGTGTCGCCGTCGAAATATCCCTTGCTGAAGACGCGGGACATATCGTACATTACCATCGTCGCTACCGCCTTTATTCGCGTGTCGATAGCCGTAGCGTTCAGAGCAAATCCGCCCCAACCGCAGATGCCGATAAGTCCTATTTTTTCTCTGTCCACAAAGGGTTGAAGCCCCAAGCAATCGACTGCAGCCGAAAAGTCTTCGGTATTGATGTCGGGCGACGCTACATTGCGAGGTTCGCCACCGCTTTCGCCCGTATAGGAAGGGTCAAAAGCCAAGGTTACAAAGCCTCTTTCCGCCATCGTTTGGGCGTAAAATCCAGAAGCTTGCTCCTTTACCGCTCCGAATCCACCGCACACGGCAAGAGCTGCAAGTTTCTTGTCTTCGCTGTTTTTCGGAAAATACAAATCGCCGACAAGTGCGATGCCGTAGCGGTTTCTGAACGTTACTTTTTTATGTTCTACTTTATCGCTTTTCGGGAAAATTTTGTCCCAGCAGGTAGCATCTGCGGGCATCTTTCTGTTTGTGTCCATATTGTTGAAGGTTTAGTTTTACAATCAATTCATTTGAAATCAATTATTCTTACTTTTCCGTATATTTCTCAAATACAAGCCTATTGCCAGATACATCAGCAGAGGAATAAGTCCGAAAGTTGGTGAAATGAGTAACGTTTTGTCGGGCGAAACAACGGCAAAACCTTCGGAAATGAGCGGATTGAGAGCGTCTTCCATCGTGTGCATCAAAACGACTAACCAAAGCGAACGTGAAAGGAAAAAGGCTTCGGTGTACATTATCGTCCAAATCCCGACTACCACAAAACCATAAACGAAAAGCCAAAGTCCGCCGTAAGGGAAGAACTGCGACAAGTAGCCGTCTTCCAAAAGCACTAAATAATAAGGGGCGTGCCAAGTCTGCCAAACCAACGCTACCACCAGATAAATCAACCATTCGTTTTGGGTAAGTTGCTCCATTTTTACAGTAAGATAGCCTCGCCAAACCGATTCTTCGAAGATGTTTTTGATAAATTCGGGCAAAAAAGCGGTGGCAAAAACAGGTAAATACGCTGCAAAACTAAACTTGCTCACTTCTACCCAACCCAACGACTTTCCAACAAACAGTGTTATTCCGATAACCACCGGATAAACCGCAAAGGCAAACAGATACCAAAGGGTATTTTGTTTGAAATTCGGTTTCAGCGAAAGGTCTTTCCAACCGTCGCCACCGAAAAGGCGAAACAAAAGCATACACAAAAGCGGTGTAGCGATAAAAATCAACGCCCCAAGCGATTCTAAATTCGAGGGCTGACCAAGTAATTTATCCACCCCGACGCCCACCCAACCGCAAGCGATAGCCACCAAGCTGAACAGGGCGACATTTCTGAAAGTTTTTGATTTGGTATTCATTTTATTGATTATCAGTTTTAGTTCCCAGATAAAGGCTTACTTCTTTAAGCGTTTTAATAGGACATATCGCATTCCGTCATTGAAAAGAGCGGTGGATAAATGTCCCGTGTTCCAAATTTCAACTTCCAGATTTCCATAAGCGGGAGCGTGCTCGTTAAGTGGTAAAAACTTATCGTAGCGAGCCATTACTGGAAATACATTTGGAGATTGATTTTCTTGCCATTGGGCTGAGAAATTTAGGTAATGCGTAATAATTTTGTTTCGCTCCAGTTCACTTTCAGTAATATTTTTCTTAGGAAAAATAAAAAACTTTTCGTGTGCTACTGTTCCTACTATTGGAACATAAAAATCAGCCGAATTATATATTGTCCGGTGTCTATTTGTTATCACAGCTCCCAAGCTGAATCCGCCAACTTCGATAGTCTGTACTCCTTTTTGTCGTAAAGTATGAATCAGTTTTTCGGTTAATTTCACACTTGTTGCCATCGTTGCCATAAAGGTAGATAAGGTCGCCGTTCCCTGTTTCAAAGCCCCTTTTTGCTTGTGAAAAGGAGTTCGGACTACAATCAGGTTTACACCCAAATCATTAAGTATCTCTTTATTGAAAATGTTAGAAAAAATCCAGTAAAAAGGATATTCAGATGCTCCGTGATGAAAAATAAGTGTATTGGAAGTGTCTGAATCCCATTTATACACTAAAAATGCGGGATCTAAGGTACTTGCTTTGGTAGAAGCCTTTACCTCGTATAACCCTTCTCTGTCCCAATTGGGAATTTCTAAATTTATAGCCTCTAAGTGTTCTTCAAAATCTGCCGTTTCCACTCCGTTAGGAAAATAAACAGGTTCGGAATAGGCTATTTTATCTACCAAGTAATTTAGATTAAAAGCAGGAATTTCTTTTTTAATGTCAGCATCTGATGCTTGTATGAATGTTTTATCTATATTTTCGTAAGACGGATTCCGAAACAACCAGAGAAGACTGATTGCTAAGCAAATAATAACTGATAATATTAATAAATATATCATCTTTTTGATTTTCATCGTAACCGTTTTTTAATTATTCTAATATTTCTATAATTTTATCTTCATCATAGGCAAACATTCCAACTGCCACCAGTGATGCTATACCGTGTACCAACATCCACGCCTTGGCGATGCTGTTTTTTATTTCTTTGTCGGATAGTTGTCGGTATTCCTCATTATTTTTCATCAATTCCACGATTTCCTGATTTTCGGGGAAAATATCGGTAAGCTTTACATTCGTGATATTATCAATATAAATTGCTTTGAAGAGTGCTGGTTCGGTATGAGCCATTCGCACATAACCCAAGCCTAAATCCAAAAATACATTGCCCGTTTTTTGGTAACCGAGCATTACATTTTGAAGGTGAGAAAGTGCTTTTTTACAAACTTCGGCTTTTAGTTCGTCCATCGTTTTATAGCAGCAATAAATGGGTTGCGTGGAACAACCGATTTGCTTGGCAATATTTCGGGCAGAAAGCACCGTAAAACCTTCTTTTCGAACCATCTCGAAAGCAGTTTCCACAATCATTTCTTTGGTTATAGTTGTTGATTTCGGCATAAAATTATTATTATTATAACAATTGTAATATAACAGGTGTTATTTTTTTGCAAAAGTAAACAGTTTTTTTAAATGGGCAAAATATCATACTAAAAAAGAGCGAAAGATTAATTCACTCTTTTGGTTTATTTTCCATTAAATTTGTTGGAGTTATAGTTTTTGAAGTCAATTGTAATTCTGCTAAAGAAGTATTTTCAAAAATATCACTCCTTGGCATATATTATTGAGGCTACTTCCATTGATTTATCTTGCCAGAAAGTTTTGGGACTGATGCCTGTAAATTCTTTAAAATCTCGGATAAAATGAGCTTGGTCGTAGTAATCAGTGTCGTAGGCGATGTGATAGAGTTTTTCGGTTGGGTGATTAAGTAGTTTACGCAGAGCGGTTTGCAATCGGATGACTTTCCCTAATTGTTTGGGACTGAGTCCGATTTGTTGAGTGAATTTACGTTGAAGTTGACGTTTATTGCCCGATGCCGAGATGCTTGCCAATTGCTTTCCTCTTGTGGCGATAAGTGCATCAATGGTATTTTTTACGACATAATCAACGGTTTCTTTTTGGTTAAGTTTCTTGAAAAGAAGTCTTTCGATGATGGCGATACGTTCTTGGGTATTGTTGGCTTGATTGACTTGTTGGGTAATTTCTCTTGAGAAATCATCATCAAAAACTTCATTTAGTGGTAGCACCCTATCTGTCAAATCTTTAATAGGTTTGTTGATGAGATTGGCAAGACCGTAGGGGAGGAATCGGACAGCAAAAGTATCTACATTTCCCGTAGGTTCAAAGAAAAAAGGTTTTATCGGATGCCCCAAAATCATAGCCCGAGGTTGTAGTGTATAACCTTCCTCATCGGTGTACGATTTGACATCATCAGCAAGATGAAAAATCATTTCGATATATCCGTCGGCAATGGCACGTTGTTTTTCAGGATTAGGTTCAGCGGGAACTTCCAATATCCAATAACACTTTACAAAGTCGGACAAATCAGGGTGTGGAGCAAAGGTTTCGTAGTTCATTGCGATATGTATTTCTTGCAAAAATACAATGTTTCCGATACATAATAGCTACATCGTTCTTCGGTATAAAGCCGATTTTGTAAATCGGGATAATTTCAACGGTTTCTTTAAAATTATACAAAAAAATATAGCCACTACTAAACGTGGCTATATTGATTATTTTTAAAGACTTCCGTTTTCCATTTTTTTCAGCGTTTCCGTTACTGTATCTTTAAGCTCTTGCTCATAGTCTCCTTTATTTTTGTTGAGTAACTGAAGTGCTTTTCGTTGCATTTCAATGGCTTTTTCTCGGTTGCCCGTAAAATAAAGTAAATGTGCATAAGTATCTAAATAATAAGGATTTTCATTTTCAAGTTCCAAAGAAGTTTTTGACCATTGTAAGGCTTTCTCCAGAAGTTTTTTATCCGATTTGTGCTCTTCAACGATTTTCCAAGCAACGTTGTTACAATCATTGGCGAAATTACTTTTGTAATATACCCAATTTTCGTATTCTTTCCTCTTGCTTTGAGAATACATCTTGTCGAGAGAGAGAATGATGTGGGAAGCATCGGCAGAGGTCATCATTTGATAGTATTCTTCAAAAAAGGTTAAATATTGTTCAGGATAGAATTCTTCTAAGAATGCCTTAAAATCTTCGTAATCAAACAGGTTATTTTTTCTGCCTTCCACGTACGCTGATTTCACTTCATTACGAAGTTCCGGTGAATCTTCGGCAATTTTATTCAAAATGAATGTAAGATTGTAACCGTTAATGTTAATCGTTTTTGAATCGGTATAATCTATTATTTCTACATTTGACAAACTTTCATTATGTGCCTGTATTTCGCTATTAAATTTGATTAAATATCGAACGGCTTCCAAATCTGCTTTACCGATTTTTCTTTCCGTGCCAAATACTTTTTGATGATAGTCTCCGCCGAAGTACAAGTCATATGATTCGTAGTTATTACTCAACAAAATCGCAAACGGAATGGCCAATTGCGTATCTTTCTTATGAGCTTCCATCATTTTTTTCCATAGCTTATCTGTTTGCTCAGGAGTGGTTTTGAATTTGTACAAACTTTCGATGTTTTTCAAATTTTCAAAATAGTAATCCCAATCTTGCGATGCTGTTTGCTCATCGCTATTTTTTTTCTCTTTATAAAGATAAGGGGCAATGGTGCTTGATGTCAAAATTTTGGAGAAAATACCTTCTATTTCTGAGATTGTAGCTTTTTTATTGCCAAAAACATCATCGATTTTCTTTGCCAAGAAAGCTCCTTCCATAGCAGAAATTAAAGAACTTCCTGCGTAAATATTACTTTTGATATTACTCATTGTGTTTGGTTCGTGATAGAGTATTTCTCCGTTATCATCTAAACAAATAAACTGATTTTCTGTTTTGATATTCTTCTTTTTGAACCATTTCTCGTCCTTTTTGTCCGCAAAATAAAAGTCGGCTACATCGTATTTTGCAAAATCATATTCCGAATAATAGCTCAAATCCGATTCGTATTGTGCAATTAGCTCATCAAACTCTTTTTTGGCTTTTTCGGTATTTTCGGGTTGATAGAAAACAAAAAGTAATTTATTGTGGTTTTTTGCAGATTTTAGGGCATCAGCCAAGTTGTTTTTAATGTCGAGTTTTACTTTGGTTTCAACGGAAGAACTAAGAGAATCGGATTTGAATTCATCTTCTTTAAAAGAAACGAGATGCTTCCAATTTTGAACCTCATCGGTGGAAATTTTCGTTATGTTTTTTTCGTCATCATATCGTGATTTTTTTGTGAAAGAAGTGATACCTCCGTCGTACAAATCATTCAAACGAATGCTCTGTTGTTTTTCGTCATACGTTCCTATGATTTTCGGCGTAGTTTTGTAAAGCCCCGAAAAACTAAAAAGTACATCAACGGAAGAAACATCTTTTTTGATGGGATATTTTTCAATGATGACCTTTTTTGATGTGCTTAAATCCAATGTTGCAATGGCATTAACCAAGTATAGGTTCTCCGTTTTCGGAATTTCAAAAGTGCCTAAGGAATAAATAGTTTCCTGACTTTCAGGATAGATTTCTTCTTTTGCTTCTTCGGTGGAAGTAATTATGTTGTACAAATTTTCGTACTTCACTTGTTTGTTTTCATCTTCATATCCGACGTACAAAAACTTCAATCCGCTATTGGCATAGTTTGATTTTAAGTTTATTGTCAGCGTTTTTTTATTTCCTTTCTCTTTTTCTTTAACTATGAAATTGGAAATATTGCCGAACATAAAATTGATATTGTTGTCTTTGCCCAATTCATATTTTCCTGAAAGCAAAACAATGTCAAAGGTTTTGTCCTCGTGCATTTTCAGGATTAAATCTTCAGTAAGTGCATTATAATAATACGTTCCCTGAATATTTTTGGTTTGTGCAATTGCCCCGAAAGACATTATAACACACAATGATGCGAATAACTTTTTCATAAAATGATTTCTTTAGACTGACAAAACTAAGTAAAAATACATAAAGAACAAAACTTTCCTCATAAGGTTATAAATCAAACATACGGAATTTTAATAGTATTGAAAATAACGATTTTTATGAACTCAAAAAGTGTTTTCGTTTTTCGTCAGTTCGAGTGAATTTTATCGCAACAAAGTGAAGATAAAATTTGTATCGAGAACTACACTCCTCGATACGATTTGCTCCACTTCGTTACACAAATCACTCGGAGTGACGGTATATTACCTGAATTTTTGCTAAAAATAGTCATATGCATTTGCCCCAAAACTTTCCTCATAAGGTTGAAATCAAACATACGGAATTTTAATAGTATTGAAAATAACGATTTTTATGAACTCAAAAAGTGTTTTTGTTTTTCGTCAGTTCGAGTGAATTTTATCGCAACAAAGTGAAGATAAAATTTGTATCGAGAACTATACTCCTCGATACGATTTGCTCCACTTCGTTACACAAATCACTCGGAGTGACGGTATATTACCTGAATTTTTGTTACAAATAGTCATATGTATTTACCCCAAAACTTTCTTCAAAAGGTTAAAATCAAACATACGGAATTTTAATAGTATTGAAAATAACGATTTTTATGAACTCAAAAAGTGTTTTCTTTTTTCGTCAGTTCGAGTGAATTTTATCGCAACAAAGTGAAGATAAAATTTGTATCGAGAACTACACTCCTCGATAAGATTTGCTCCACTTCGTTACACAAATCACTCGGAGTGACGGTGTATTACCTGAATTTTTGCTACAAATAGTCATATGTATTTGCTCCAAAACTTTCTTCAAAAGGTTGAAAAACAGAAAGAAGTTATGTATTTCATAACTTCTTTCTGTGGTATTTTCAGAGGATTGTATTTTATTTTTAGTTTCGTACGCGTTTTACTTCTTCATTAATGGAATTTACCAACGTTTCATATCCTGCGATGCCTTTAACGATAATCAATCCGTTGATAAGCGTAACGAGTTTGGTAAAAATTTCTTGCATTTGCGAGCGTGCAGTTTTAGTTTTACCTGCTTCAACGGAGCCTTGCTCTTGGGTACGGTCAGAATGTACAACGGCAAAGGTTTCATTCACTTTGGTAAGATGCTCAATCCATTTTTCGGCACCGATGCTCTGAACGGCTTTTTTCAGGTCGGGGTTTTCAAGGTCGGCAAGTAAATTGCGAATGATGGCCGTTTCCTCACGGTGCGATTGTTTTTGTGGGTCTTTGCCATATTTTTGATTGGTAAGCACCAATTTACGGGCGGCTTCGGCTTGTTCGGTTTCGGGGAAATTGACAAATAATTTGCAATGCCCGATGAAGCCCATCAGTAGTGTATCGCGTTGATGGTCTAAGTTATTGAGCCTTTCGGTATGTTCGCTTTTACGCAAGGGTTTGAGCGATTCTTCTAAGGTGATGAGCTTATTGTCGAATTCTGTTTTAATATCGGCAAGCCCTAAGGTTGTCAGGTCTTCTTTCTCCAAAAAGGTTTTTACATTCGCCATCACCTGCGTAAATTCCATTAGGCGAACTCTTGATAAATTATGTTTCGAAATCATATTTAAAATTATTTGAATTATGTTTACAGTTCAATTTCCATCGGTTTTATATATTTTTCAGCATACACTAACATCAATCCGAAGGTTTTTATGGTTTTGCATCTCTACAACAGTACTATTCCGAGCGTTTTTGTGCTTTTGTATGCATACAAAAGCACAAATCCGAAAGTTTTTATGGTTTTGTAAAGCATTTTTGTATAAAATACCTCTGTTAGAGACTGATTTTAGGGTTTATAAATGACTTTTCCGTAAGTATTTACCTATTTTAAATGATAACAGCACTAAAATATTTTTAGGTTTATGCTTTTTATAAAGTGAAAAAATAATGCCGTAAAGTTACAACATCAAAATATAAAAGTCAATAGGCATTAAAACAAAAAACCGAACAGAAGTAAAATCCTCCGTTCGGTTTTTTTATGTTTATTTATGGCTTTTCTTTTTTTAAAGTTTTTCTAACTTGTATGTTCCCGTTTTGTTTTCTTCATCAATTGAAATAGTAACGTTGTAAGTTCCTGCACTTGATTTGATATTTTTACCACCTGAGGAAAGTTTTCCATTTTGTTCGGGGGCAGGCTGAACGTCAGATTCTGCACCATAGTTAGTATCCCATTTGTTGTTCAACCGGAATTTGATTTGTCCATCTTTAAGGGTTACATTTTCAGCTTTCCAACTGTTGGTGCTTCCGTCATAAGAAAGTTTGATGTCCGTACCCTTATCAGCATCCCAACCATTGGCTCCATCACCCACGATTCCCCAAGTGTACTCTTCAATGCTGTATGTTTTGGCATCTACATTCAAAAGAATTTTGTATGTACCGGCTTTTACTTTTATGTTATTACCTCCGTCAGAAAGGCTTCCGTTGCCACCTCCTAAGTTAGTATCCCATTTGTTGTTTTTACGGAATTTGATTTCTCCGTCTTTCAAAGTAACATAAGCTACATATTGGGTGTCATCACCTACTAACTTCCAGAAAGGAGTATCAGGTCCGTCCCAACCATTAGGAGCAGCACTTCCTACAACGCCCCATTCTGTAGGAGGAATAAGGTCTTTATAAGCAGTAACTTTAAGTTTTTTTTCTGTAAAACCTATATAGTGGTTTGAACCTAATTTTCTTTTTACAGCTACTGAAATTTCAGTTTCTTCATTTGCTTTAGCATTGACTTCAATTGCTATTTTGTTCAATTGTGCAACGGTAAATACAGCAGGTGATTCTGAAACTGTTTCTATTTTTGATTTTTTACCATTGGTAAACACAATTTCGTACAGTGGTTTGGCTACGTTCACATTCAAAGGTGTGCTTTCCCACGAAACTGTTAAAGCGGTTTCTTCTTTTTTATCCTTATCTAACGTAACGCTTTCAGCAGAAAGGGTAGTGGTTACCTTTGCGTTACCATCATAAGTAATTTTTTCATCTTTTTCGCAGCTTACTAACGTTACTGTTAGCAAACTCATAAGGGATATTATCTTTTTCATCTTTCTAATCTTTTTTAAGCTCAGGTTTTCTGAGATTGAAACTCTGGAAAACCTGAACTTTGAATTATTGTTAATATCCGGAATTTTGTTTTAAAACTCCGTTTGAACTTAAAATAACGTTCGTTGGTACAGGGTACAGATTTCGGTATGCATCTACGCCCGTTCCGTTTGTTACACCTCCTTTGAAAGGCCACAGATAAGTTGATGACGTGAAAAGTCCGTAGCGGATAAGGTCGGTACGTCGGAATCCTTCCCAGTAAAGCTCTCTTGAACGCTCATCAAGTACGTTTTCAACAGTTAAGTTTGATAGAGTGCTTGCTCCTGCACGCTTACGAAGTTCGTTTACGTATTGCAATGCTTTGGCTTGGTTTGTTGCTTTTCGAACTGAAGCTTCGGCATAATTTAGGTAAATTTCACCCAAACGAATAAGTGCCACATCCGTATCCACAAACTGCCCTCCCGGGTCTTTTCCGGGTTTGCCTGCCGAAGTCAAGTTTTTGAATTTCATCACGGCGTATCCTTCTTTAAAATCGGAAACCTTACTGATTTCGTAGTTTTGTCCGTCCGTGAAGAACATTGCTCGTTTGTCCGTCCAACTTGTTGGCGGATTTCCTGTTCCTGAAAATTTTTCAACCAATGCTTTTGTACTGCGGATACCAGCCCAAGCACCTCCGCTTACACCAAAATCGGTCAAGCTCATTTTTCCGCCAATGGCTCCGTGAACCAAAAAAGTACTTCCTGCCCACGTTTGCGAATTAACTCCGTCAAAATTGGCAGTGAAAATATTTTCATTTTGGGCTCCGTTAGTATCATTATCGGCTAAAAACAAATGTGAATAATTGCTATGAAGAGCATACCCTGAATTTATCGCTTTTTCGCTGTACGTAATACAATCATTGTAACGTTCTGTACCTGTATATACTTCCGCATTCAAATATAAACGTGAAAGCAATGCCCAAGCAGCTACCACATCAACACGACCGTACTCATTGCCTTTGGCAGGCTTCAACTCGCTTTCAATGGCTTTAAGTTCTCTTTCGATAAACTCAAAAACCTCTTTGCGTGTATTTTGTGTTGTAAGTTTCTCCTGAACTTCAGTAAGGATAGGCACATCGCCAAACAAATCCATCAGGTTATAATAAGCATAGGCTCTGATAAAACGTGCTTCGGCTACACCGAATTTTTTCATTTCTTCGTTGGAACTATTTTCATTGTTGGCAATAAACGCATTAGCAAATGAAACGACTTGTGCTAATCGGTAGTACATTGCCTCGATAATTCCGTTGGAAGAAGACCAATTCATATTGTGAAAATCAGGCACTCCGGGGTCAGACCACGCAACGATAGCATTATCAGTTGGCAATTCCTGCATATAGAAAAGCAAACGTGTAAATTGTGAAGTTCCCTCATCAATTCCTTGAATGTCAGCTGCTCCGGCAGGTCCTTGTTGCCCAGTCAAAGCCAGTGAGGCATACACCTTTGCCAAAGCCTGTTTGGCATACTCAGGATTGGTTTGTACCGAACTTGAATTAATGCTGTCAGGATCGATGGACGGGTCTTGGTCAAGGTCTTTCATACAGCCACTCAGTGTTAAAGCCAAAGCAAGACCAAAAATTTTATATGTGCTAAATTTTTTCATCTTCTAAAAATTAATTTTTTGTTTAGAAATTTACATTGATACCCAATAAATAGGTTCTCGGACGTGGATATACGTTGTTGTCAATACCTCCAAATACTTCGGGATCTAAACCTTTATAGTTGGTAAGTGTCAAAACATTTTGTACTGTTCCGTACACGCGAATGCCGTATTTGTCTTTCGGGAAGTTATATCCCAAAGTAACGTTATCAATCTTGAAGAAAGAACCATCGTGCAAGTACATATCACTAAGTAGGGTTTCAGTAGTTCGTTTTGAAAGTAGGGTATCGTAATAGGTTGCAATGGTATTACGAAGGATATTATCGCTGTAAACTCTATCCAAAGAAGCGTTAGCAGACGACACGTTGTCATACACGTAGTTTCCTAAGCTGGCACGAGTACCGATGTTCAAATCCCAATTTTTGTAGTTCAAATTGGTAGTAAGCCCCATTGTAACATCAGCGTATGGTGATTTGCCCATATAACGGTCGTCTTCAGTGATTTTGCCATCATTGTTTCTGTCCACATACGCTCCTTCAATCGGGAATCCCTTATTATCATATACTTGTTGGTATAGGAAGAAAGTGTAAGGAGCGTAGCCCTCTTGATGGCGTTGTACAGTATTTCCTGTTCCTCCGCTAATGCCTCCTACGTTTTGCAAGTTAGTAAGGTGTGTGATTTTATTATCATTGTAAGCAATGTTATAGCTGAGCGTCCAGTTTACATCATCGGTACGAACAGGCACCACGTTTACTAAAAATTCGATACCTTTATTTTCCATATCACCAATGTTGCTTGAAATACGGCTTCCGTAGTTAGTAAACGGAGCTACGTTGCTCTCAGCGATGAGGTCTTTGGTAAGTTTTCGATATACATCAATACTACCCGAAACGCGGTTTTGCCAGAAACCATAGTCAATCCCTGCATTAAGCGTGTTACCTATTTCCCAACGCAGATTTTTATTCAAACTTTCGGGACGGGCAGTTGGTACAAACTGGTTTCCGAACTGATAGTAAGCCCCTTGATTGATACTTCCTACATAACGAGTAAGGAACAGATAGTCGCCCAAACCGTTTACATTACCTACTTCTCCGTATCCTAAACGCAATTTCAGCTCATTAACATTTTCACTTTCTTTTAAGAAAGATTCATTTTTAGCATTCCAAGCTAATGCCACAGAAGGAAAGTAGCCCCAGCGGTCGTCTGGATTTAACTTAGAAGAGGCATCGGCACGAAGCGTTGCTGTAAGCATATAACGATTATCGAAACTGTAATTAGCTCTACCAAAGAAAGATAACAGTACGTTTCGGCTTTTATCAATCACAGGAATAACTACATTATCTTTTCCTTTGAAAAATTGTGTTTGGTTTGAATCATTAGTAAATTCAAATTTTTGATATGAATGCCCCGCCATAAACGAAATGGAATGTTTGCCCAAATCTTTCACGTAGTTAGCGTACGCATCAAAAAGCATATTAACAGCTTTATTTCCGTAGATGGTTGTAACTCCGTTAAAATCGGTTGAAGAGTTTGGCATTTTAGGGTCGGTAATATCTTTTCCGTTACTTTCTGTGATATCAACTCCTGCATTTACGGTTGCTGTAATATCCTTGAAGAAAGGCAATGTATAATCCACTTTAAGATTTGAAATCAAACGCTTCACATCGGCGGTATTGTTTCTCAAATTCAGCAATGCCATTGGATTGACAGGAGCTGTGTTACTTTGTGAACCACTGCTGGCATCAAGCCAAGAAAAATATCCGTCGTATTTATCGGAGTTTGTACGAACCGATTGTGTAGGGTCAAACTCAATTGCCGAACCGATAGCACCTCTTTCAGCAAAGCGATTTTTTACGTAAGAACCGGAAACATTCAATTCTGTTTTCAATGAATTATCAAAGAATCGTGGAGTTAATGAAAGTTTGGCAGTTCCACGTTGGAACTTGTCTGTTCTCAGCACCCCATCGGCATACGTATGTCCCAATGAAAGGCGATACGGAATTGAAGCCAAATTTCCTGAAATACCTACGGTAGTGTTACTCGTTGGAGCTAATTGGTAGATTTCTTTCTGCCAGTTGGTTGAAGCATTGCCCAAAATGGCTTTTTGGGTATCAGTTCCCGTTTCATTAACCAATTTGCGGAATTCACCGGCCGAAAGTACATTCACATAATCAGAAACCTCTGCAATAGAAATACTTGAATTCAAGACAACCTGCGTTTCTTGATTGACTTTTCCTTTTTTGGTAGTAATCATAATTACCCCATTAGCAGCACGCGAACCGTAAATAGCTGTTGATGAAGCATCTTTCAGCACTGTCATACTTTCAATATCATCAGGATTGATATCATTCAAGATGTTTCTGGCTCCTCCGATAGCTCCGTCATTCATCGGAACGCCGTCAACCACCACAAGCGGATTGGAATTCAGCGTCAATGACCCCGTACCACGCACACGGATGTTTTGCCCATCACCAGGAGCACCACCACCCGAAGTGATTTGAACACCCGCAACTTTACCTTGTAATAAATCTCCGGCAGAAAGGTTTTGCCCTTTGTTGAAATCCTTGGTTGTTACCAAATTTACCGAACCGGTAACATCTTTCTTTTTGGCAACCCCATACCCGATAACTACAACGTCATCAAGCTGTTGTGTGTCTTCTTGTAAATTAACATTAACAGTTTGGTTTTCAGTTTTTACCAAAACTTCCTGAGTTTTGAAGCCAATATAGGAGAATACTAATGTTTGTCCCTTTTCGGCTTTAAGTTCATACATACCGTCAAAATCTGTGGCTGTTCCGTGTGTAGTTCCTTTTACGAGGACACTTACCCCCGGCAGAGGGTCACCCGTAGCCGCATCTTTGACTGTCCCTTTTACGATTTGTTGGGCATATAACCCTACAGAAACGAAAAGAAACAAAAGCAAAGTACATACATTTGATGCTTTCATAAAGAATTCCTTAACAATTAAACAAAATACTATAACAATTCTACTTCTCGGTTGTAAAGATACGATTTTTTTTATTCCGAAAAATTTCTACTCGAAACAAATCGAAACGAAAACGATGTAGTGTGGATAACTT
The DNA here is from genome assembly GCF_009684755.1 of Capnocytophaga felis. Taxonomy (GTDB): domain Bacteria; phylum Bacteroidota; class Bacteroidia; order Flavobacteriales; family Flavobacteriaceae; genus Capnocytophaga; species Capnocytophaga felis. The sequence continues at coordinate 745,715 of NZ_BLBC01000005.1, read as the reverse complement.
TTGACTTTTTTAACGTATTGTGCAGATATTTTTTGAATTACTAAACTTGATGCTTTGAGTTTAAATTGCCTTACTTTTGTACTTCTGAATAGAAAAAAGTATCTTTGCGACTCTAATCAAAATTAAATTTCAATGAATAAATACATTTTTGCGGCATTCCTTTTGGGAGCTTTTGTTTTCTCAAATGCTCAAAACAAATCGTATTGGCAACAACAAGCCGATTATGAAATGGAAATTGATATGAATGTTAAGAATTTTCAGTACAAAGGAAAGCAAAAACTCACCTACACAAACAACTCTCCTGATACGCTGAACGTCGTTTTCTACCATTTGTTTTTGAATGCTTTTCAGCCGGGAAGCGAAATGGACGCACGATTACAATCCGTTCCTGACCCTGACCGCCGTATGGTTGTCAATAAAGGCACAAAAGAGAATCCCATCAATGAAAGCCGAATTAAAAATTTAAAACCCAATGAAATAGGTTATATAAATGTAAAATCACTAACGCAAAACGGAAAACCACTTCGTTACAAAACCGAAGGCACAATTCTGAAAGTGGATTTGGATAAACCTATTTTGCCAAATTCAAAAACTGTTTTTGAAATGGATTTTGATGCTCAGGTACCTGTAATGATTCGTCGTATGGGGCGAAACAGCCGCGATGGTGTAGCTCTTTCAATGGCACAATGGTATCCTAAAATGGCTGCCTATGATACACGTGGTTGGCACGCTAATGAGTATATTGCTCGTGAATTTTACGGTGTTTGGGGGAATTTTGATGTGAAAATTACCATTGATAAAAATTACATACTTGGAGGAACGGGTGTTTTGCAGAATAATAATGAAATTGGATTCGGGTATGAAAATGAAGGAGTTAAAGTTTCCAAAACTAAGGAGAAAACCAAAACTTGGCATTTTGTTGCTAAAAATGTACACGATTTTACTTGGGCTGCTGACCCCGAATTCCAGCACGATAAAGTTACTTTAAAGGACGGAAAAACATTCCATTTTCTGTACAAGAAACATTCAGAAAATTGGAAAAAAATGCAACCCGTTTTGGTTAAAGTTTTTGATTTCTTCAACACGCTCATTGGGAAGTATCCTTGGGAGCAATATGCTTTCATTCAGGGAGGTGACGGCGGAATGGAATACGCTATGTGTACATTGGTTGCAGGAGGGGAGAAGTATGATTCTGTTTTGGGAACATCAATTCACGAACTTGCTCACGCTTGGTTTCAGCATTTGTTGGCTACCGATGAGGCTTCGTATGCTTGGATGGATGAAGGCTTTACTTCATTTATTGAAGATTTAGCGATGCATTTGGTAGTAAATCCCGACTCGAAAGAACCTCCTTTCCAAGGAGCTTATGAAAGTTATTACAGATTAGTAGCTTCAGGATTGGAAGAACCAGCCTCAACGCACGCCGACCGTTTTAATACAAATTTTGCTTATTCCATAATGGCGTATAGCAAAGGAACTTTATTTTTAACGCAGTTAGGATATATCATTGGCGACCAAAATGTTATAAAATCATTGAAGCAATTTTATAAAGATTTTGCATTTAAAAATCCTACACCAAACGATTTTATCCGAGTTGCAGAAAAAATATCAGGAATGCAGTTGCAATGGTTCTTGAATGAATTTATAAGTACTACAAATACTGCCGATTATGCAATTGAAAAGGTAGTTTCCAAAGGAAATAAAACAGAAATAACCTTGCGTCGTGTGGGAAGATTGCCTCTGCCTGTGGATTTGTTCGTAATTGAAAAAAGTAAAAAGATACATTACTATCACATTCCATTGCGAATGGCTTTCGGAAAAAAGGACAATCCTTATAAATCCTATCAGCAACACGTGTTGTCGTCTTGGGGTTGGGGGCATTTGACTTATACATTTGAAGTTGATTTGCCTTTAAGCGAAATAAAATCAGTCGCTATTGACCCTGACAATGTTTCGGTAGATATCAACAAAGAGAATAATATTTTCAGTAATTAAAAAATAGAAGTTGAAAAACGCAGATTATTCTTTTCCAAAGTCGGAAAGGTTACGTAAGTTAAAACACATTCAGCAGTTATTTTCTGAGGGGAAAAGCGTTCAAAGTTATCCTTTGAAGATGATTTTTCTTTCGGTTGAAGATAATTTAGAATCTCAGTTTCAGGTGCTTGTCAGCGTTCCGAAAAGAGGTTTTAAAAGGGCTGTGCATCGCAATCGTATCAAACGGCTTATTCGGGAAAGTTATCGTTTACAGAAACATTTTTTAAGTGAAATTACTTCTGAAAAATATGTTTTTGCGATAATTTTTGTGGGTAAAGAAATGCCTGAATATGATTTGATTTTCAGGAAAATAATGGGTTGTTTTGAAAAATTTGGAGAAGAAATAAAAGCACAATGAAAAGAAAAAGTCCGCTAACTCAAGCGGACTTTTTCTTATTCAAAAACATCTTCAAATCGGAATGTTTCGTTTAATCTTACACCCACTTCGGTGCGTTTTAATGTGCAAATTTCGTGATGGGCATCGTGTTCTAAAAATAAATAATATTCATTTTCAACAGCTTTCTTAAGAAAAATATCCTTCTCTTCCAATGTCAGTAGCGGACGAGTATCGTATCCCATTACGTAAGGCAACGGAATGTGCCCTACGGTCGGTAACAAATCGGCAACAAAAACAAGTGTTTTTCCTTGATAACGAATATGCGGAAGCATCTGTTTTTCAGTATGTCCGTTAACAAACAGGATATCAAAACCTAATTCGCTATTCTCTAAAAAAGTTTTTTCTTGATTGTCGATAAAATGCAACTGACCACTTTCCTGCATAGGCAAAATGTTTTCTTTAAGGAAAGAAGCCTTTTCACGAGCATTCGGTTGTGTTGCCCATTGCCAATGTTTTTCATTGGTCCAGAAGCGTGCATTTTTGAAAGCAGGTTCGTAACCTGTTCGGTCTTTATTCCATTGAATTGAACCTCCACAATGGTCAAAATGCAAGTGCGTCATAAAAACGTCCGTAATATCATCACGATGGAATCCCGCTTTTCGTAGCGAATCATCTAAATTGGCATTTCCCCAAAGTGCGTAGTAACCGAAAAATTTATCCGATTGTTTATTGCCCATTCCTGTATCAATCAAAATCAGTCTGTTTCCGTCTTCAATAAGCATACATCGGGCGGATAAATCAATTTGGTTATTGGAATCTGCCGGATTGGTTCTTTGCCAAATAGTTTTAGGAACAACGCCAAACATTGCTCCTCCGTCAAGTTTAAAATTTACGGTTTCAATAGGATAAATTTTCATAGTTGGAATTTTAAATCTGATATGTTTTTATTTTAACAAAGAAGCAATAACCTCAGGAAAGTGTTTATATTCAAGCTGATGTATTTTTTCGGCAAGCGAATCGGCGGTGTCGTTTTTTAAAACAGTTGTTTTTGCCTGAAAAATAATCGCTCCTTCATCGTAATTTTCATTTACATAATGAATTGTGATGCCGCTTTCTGATTCTTTATTTTCAATAACTGCTTGATGTACAAAGCTTCCGTACATTCCTTTTCCGCCATACTTAGGCAATAATGACGGATGAATATTAACAATTTTGTTAGGAAACTTCTCAATAATATTTTCCGGAAACTTCCAAAGGAATCCTGCCAAAACAATCAAATCCGGTTTTTGATTTTTGATAATATCAAGTACTATTTCCGAATGATAAAATGCCTGTCGGTCAAAAACAATGGAAGGGATTTGCAAGCGTTTGGCTCTTTCCAAAACGCCGGCTTTTGGATTGTTTGAAAGAATTAAACTGACTTCAATTCCTTCATTTTCTCTGAAATAAGTAGCTATTCGTTCGGCATTACTTCCCGAACCTGAGGCAAAAATTATTATTTTTTTCATAGAATTTTATTAAAAAACAGCAATCAACGTATTTAAGCCGATTTTGTTTAACATCAAATACGGTTTACTAAAGCACAAATGTATAAAAAGATATTAACAAAAGACAAAACTATTCGTAAAATAGGAAGATATTATCTATATTTGCGAGGTTATAAAGAATCGTATTAGTATGCCAAGGATATATTACAGAAATAGAAGGATATACGGTGAACCACTTAAAAACGAAAAGATTACGTTAGAGATATTTGCCAAGATTTTGGCAAATACCTCTTTCATTCCTGAAGATGCGTTACATATTTTCAGCCTACCTCAAAAGCAATCCATTTTGCCTTGGAAAAAAGATTGCAAAAGTTTCAAATACGCCGTGGTTTGGAATCACGACAAGCCCCACAATACGGCTGAATACGGTGATTTTTACTTGCCAAAATCCATCGTGTTTTTTGATGAGAAAGATGCTTATTTTCCTTCGGAATATTTCTTCGTTGTAAACATTGATGACCAACTGGAAATAAGCCACTGCCGTGCGGGAGCAGATACTTCGTGGTATCAGCAACCCGAATTGCGTCGGGAAGTTACAGACCCCAAACTCATCAAACGCATTGAAAAGTCAGTGACGGAATTACAACAAGTTTTAGGAATTCTTCCAAAAAAATAATAGGGATTAAAACGTTTTAATCCCTATTATTGTTAATAACTTTCAGGTCGGTATCGCCATAACATTGTATATTGTCCCACCGCCATTTGGTTTGATGCTTCTTTGGCACGTTGAGCTACCTCGCCTGCAAACATTTTGTCAATGGTTTCGTGCCATAGGCTTACCCACTGGTTAAAATGCTCTTGTGTGATGCCGTAGTTCAAATTTTTATCCACTTCGATATGTTTGAGTGACGGACTTCCTTTGAATTTTTGGACACCGAAGAGAATGGTTTCCCAAAAATCGGTTAGTTTTTCCAAGTGAGCAGGCCACTGTTCTTCCGCAATGTGGCTGTTAAAGATAGGCCCCAACAATTCGTGTTTGCGTATTTGAGCGTAAAATGCTTTTACAAGTTGGTTTATATCTTCCCTTGTTTCAATTTCTTTCATATGTTATTGTTTTTCGGATTGCCTAACAACTTCTTCCACTCTTGAAACTACATCTTGTTTGGAAAGTGTTAATCGTACTACACTGTTTTCCAGAGCTTTTAAATCGTGCGGAACATTTCCTTCCAATGCGATGATGTCTCCTTTTTTCATTGTATGGACGTTTCCGGCAACACCAAAATCAATAGTTCCTTCCAAAATATGAACCACAATCGGGAATTTAGTTTGATGTTCTTTCATTATTTGTCCTTCGGACATTGCAATACGGATTTCTTTTGAAAAATCTGATTCTAAAACAACCTGTGTATGTATCTTTTCTTGTGAAAAAACAAGATTTTCACTAAACGAACTTAACTTCATAATTTACTTTATTTTGGGAAGTGTTACAAAAAGTATAATACCTTTAACAAAGTGGGGATTTCTGTCAGGCTGAGCGAAGTCGAAGCCTTATCATTACAGGGCTTCGACTTCGCTCAGCCTGACAATAGAAACTTTCATTATACTTTTTAGAACACACTTTATTTTGAATTAAATATTTTTAATAGAATACAACCAATGCCGTAACAAATTATATCCTCCCACGAAAAATAATTCCCCATCAGGATATAACCGATACTTCCTTTGGAAAAACCCAACAACTCTGCAATTTTGAAAAACTGCAATATTTCAATAGTTACGGCAAACAGAAATACTCCAATAAGCAATTTGTTTTTATTCTTAACTTTAAAGAAAGCTAAAACCAACGCATAAATTAGCATTACAACCAAAATATCTCCCACATAAGCCCGCAGAAAGTACATTTTTCGCAGTACCGTTGCGATAAGCACCTCTATGACAAACAAAAACACCGCTTGCAGGAAATATTTTTTGTTAAATGTAAGCCTCATATTTGTTTTTATATTGATTCTACTTCAACAGATACATTAACTTTCCTGATCAAAAAGCGATTCTCCGTTGAGGTTTGTGGTTAGTGCCGTGGTCATAAAGTCAAAAAACGGACGCATCGCTTCAAATGCTTGTATTACTTCTTGCTGAAAATCCAATTTTAGTACTTTATCCGTACAGAAATCGTATTTCAACAAAAATTGTTTCTTCCGAATGTAATGAATCATCGGGTCGTTCTTGTCGAACTCTTTCGGAGCTGTTTTGAGTTCATCTCCCCAGAGTTTTCCCTCGTAATATTTCTGAATACCTTCGGATTGCATCACCTTTTCAAAGCCTTCACCGTCAAGTTCTATTTCTTTACGAATGCGATACAAATCTTCCTTATTCGGAGCGAAAAAACCTCCGCCTACAAAGGTTTCATCAGGTGAAAGATGTACATAATACCCTCCCCGATAACGAGGTTGCTTACGCGGAAAATACAAACCAAAGTGCGTTTTGTAAGGTGTTTTGTCTTTTGAGAAACGAACATCTTTATAAATTCGATACATTTTCATCTCTCCAAGGAAATCACCTTTGGCAATTTCATTATATATCGCCCGAAAGAAATTTTCAACTTTTGCTTTGGCATTTTCATAGTCGTTTTTATGCTCGGCAAACCACGGTCGGTTATTATTTTGAGAAAGTTCTTTCAAAAAAGAGAATATTTCTTCCATTTTTTAAGATTTTTAATGAAAGGAGACATTGTATCTTCCTTCAAGTTTTTATTTTTTTACCAATATTATTTTATTTTTGCCGACATTCCATAATTCTACTTTTCAAATCCATTTGCTCGTGTAAAATTCTGATGATTTCAATTTCATCTTCTGAAATTGCTTGGTAAAATATAATATGCCTTCCTGACTTTAATCCGAACAAGTCTTTTCTGATTTCATCGTATTTCTTACCTAATTGTGGATTCTTGCTAATTTGTGAACAATCAAATTTTAAAGCGAAATAATATTTATCTGCTTGTAATTCAGACCATTTTTCAAAGGTGTAATTCCAAATGGCATTTAAATCGTCAATGGCTTTTTGTCTGAAAATAATTTTAGCCATTTTTCTGTTTTTCTGCTTTTAAGGTTTTTAGATTTTCATCAAAATCAAAATCCTCAACTCTGGCACTGTCTAAACCTTCTTTAATAGCATTGCGAAGTGCAATGGTTTTACTTTCCTCATTTTCTAAAAGCCGAAGTCCGGCACGAATGACTTCGCTTACGTTTTTATATCGCCCTGTAGCTATTTGATTGCTAATAAATTGGTCGAAATAACTTCCGAGTGATACCGATGTGTTTTTCATTTTGATAAACTTTTTGCAAAGTTACCAATTTTTGGTAATATAACAAGTTTTCAATCTGATTTTCTTTCATACTTACGGAAAAACCACCCGAAATCCTATAAAAATTTGTCCTAACTCGGTACAGTTACGTCGTTTTGCAATGCGGATATTTGAGGGCTGTTCGTTGTAATGTCCGCCCCGAGTTACTCTGTTTTCAGGATAATCATTGTTTGTCGGGGTTTTGCTCATTACGGCTATCAAAAGTTTTCCGACAAGTGAAGTCTCTTCTTTGGGAACATTTGTATTTCCTAATTTATAATCGTATGAAACGAAAATATCCTCGCACCATTCCGATACGTTTCCGTTCATATCACAGATTCCCAATTCATTGGGTTGTTTTTTCCCTACGGGTTGAAGTTCATCCGTATTTTGCCGATGCCAAGCCACATCATCAAGGGAATTGCTTCCTGCATAAGTGTAATTTTTGGTTTTGTTGCCTCCGCGAGCGGCATATTCCCATTGTTCTTCGGAAGGAAGTTTGCCGCCAACCCATTCGGCATAGGCTTTGGCTCCGTACCACGATACCAACACCACAGGATGTTGTTCATATCCCTTTTTGGCGAGGTATTTATTGTTTACTTTTTCGATTTGACACCAACCTGCTTTCAGTTCTATGTAAGGAACATCACCATTTTTCTGATTTCCTTTTGCATTTAGAAATTCAGCATATTGAGCATTGGTAATTTCGTATTTGCTTATTTTAAAACGCTTTACGGTTACTTGATGTTGCGGACGTTCGTTAGCTTCTCCCTCCGATTTTGGGCTTCCCATCAGGAAAGTACCGCCTTCCACCACGATTTTATCTTTTTCCGGATAGTAGCCTTTTGTTTGTGCCTTCGCTGTCATCGTAAGTACAATAAGAAAAATAAAAAATATTTTGTGATACATAATTTCTATAATAAAAAAGCGGGTCAAATGTATGAAATTAGTTTTAATGTTAGTTTATACGGAAATTTGATACAGCCCGTTACTTCGAGTGATTTGTGTAACGCAGTAAAGCAAATCGTATCGAGAAATGTTTCTTCTTGATGCACATTTTATCTGTGTCATCATTTTGATAACTCACATATTCGCTTTCGTGAATTTACTCGAACTGACGAAAGCCTAAAAATCTATTTTAAACACTTCGTGCATTTTCCCTAAAAAAGGCATCATAACGATGCCTTTATACAAAAAAATGATTGTGATTTTACTTTTTATACCTGTCGAAAATTGCCAACAAACCGTGTGTCGCTACCTTTGAACCAAAAGGGATTGCTGCCAAATCCACTTCAAAATCTCCGTTGTGGTTGTTAAAAGGCGGAGCTTTTCTTTCTTTGAAAGACTTCATAAATCGTTCGGGTTGAGCGATACCGACATTGATATACGAATAGTTTTTCTTTTCGTTATGAATCACCAAATGATGAAAATCTTCCGAACCCATTACGGAGGGCAGAAGCTCCTCAGTAAGCATCATATCTATTTTCATATTCGATTTGATTCCCTCGCGAATTACCTGCGTAAGTTCCGAAGCGTTGTCCAACGGATACGACCAACCTTTATGAACCATTGTCGGATATTTATCTTTATCTACGTTATAGGAGTAGGCAATGCCTTCGTTGATGCGTTTGATGCCTTCAATCATCAGTTTTCGGTCGTCTTCGGAAAACCAACGCAGATTAATTTTCAGTAGTGCCGTGCCGGGAATTACGTTATTGTCTTCTCCCGCCTGAACTGAGCCTACGGTAATTACGGCTGAATTTTTGGGATCGATACCACGACTGACAATGGACTGATAACCGTTAATGGCTGCTGCTGCCATTACCACGGGGTCTTTGGTAAACTGAGGCGATGAGCCGTGTCCGCCAATGCCGTAAAACGTTACATCAATTTGGTCGGTACCTGCCATACGTACCCCCGAAGCAGCTGCAACCATTCCCACCGAGAAGGGAGCCGTATGCATTCCGAACAGATAATCGGGTTTGGGAACGTTGTGTTTGGTGTACATACCATCTTGCACCATAGCTTCCGCCCCTTCGATGAGTTCCTCAGCGGGTTGGGCAACCATCACGAGCGTTCCTTTCCAGAGTTTTTTGTTTTCTGCCATAAATTTAGCTGCTGCCAGTAGCCAAGTGGTATGGGCATCGTGTCCGCAGGCGTGCATCACATAGGTTTGCGTACCGTCTTCTTTCACAACTTGTTTGGTGCTTTTGTACGGAAGATTGGTAGTTTCTTTCACGGCATTGGCGTCCATATCTGCCCGATACATTACCACCGGACCTTTGCCGTTTTTCAATATCCCGACTACTCCTGTTTTGGCGATACCTGTTTTCACTTCGTATCCGTATTGTTTGAGTTCTTTGGCAACAATGCCTGCGGTTCGTTTTTCCATAAAACCCAACTCGGGGTGTTGATGAAAGTCTTTAAAAATTTCGACATAATAGGCATTGTCTTTCTCAATGCCTTTTTCTACAACGGCGGTATATTTTCCGTTTTGTGCAGAAACAACTACTGACATTGCCAAACCAACGATGAATAAAAATAGTTTTTTCATAACAAAATAATATTTGATTTATTCCACAAAGATAGTTATTTTATCAACCGATTGTTGTTAATAAGTTCTAAAAATCTTTCGTTTATGAGGATTCTTAACATAATAGAAAACAGCATTATGCAAATGAAAAAGAAAGGACAAGGAAAGCCTTGTCCTTAATTATTGTTTAAAATTAGTTCTATTTCTGAAAATAGTTCTGTAACGCTGTCTTCTATGGTTTTATTTGAAGTGTCAATCTGTATTCGGTTTTCAGTCCAATTTTCGTAATGATATTTTGATATAGCTTCCCAATTGGGTAATTGTAAATTTTCTATCTCAGATACTCTGTTAAAAACCCGCTTTTGGTGCTGTTCTTTGTCCGAACATACGACTTCAATGTTAATTAAAAAAGAATTTGTGTTCTGAGCGACATTCTTCCATTCGTTACGGGTCAGAGCAATCGGATTACAACAATCGGCAATCACATTTAATCCTAATCTCAAATTGTCAGAAGCAATTCGGTATGCCATCCGATAGCCTTCTCCTTCCACATCAAAATTGCACAAATCACGAAACGCTTGCTCAATGGTGTCTATGCGAAGATAAGCTGCTGTAAACTTCGATGCCACGCGTTGGGCGAGTGTCGATTTTCCCGAAGCAGGAAGTCCCGAAAAGACAAATAAAATAGGACGCATAACACACCGAATTTAATACGCCCTATCTTTTTTTCCTTCATAAAAGTTGATAAAAGCTCGGTTTACCACACGGTTTCCGCCGTTAGTAGGATAATCGCCCGTGAAGTACCAATCGCCCAAATTCTGCGGACAAGCCTCGTGCAAGTTCGCCACCGATTGGAAAATAATTTTCACCTCAATCGGGTAATCTTTGGGCAGAAGCAGTTGCGTGATTTTATCCGTAATTTCCTCATCGGTAAAAGGAGCGTAAATTTCTTTGACGTAGTTTACTACTTTGTCATCGCTTAAATTTACTTGGGCGATACATTTTTTGTACACTTCTTCCACGATGTTGTAAGAGCCTCTTTCTCTGTGTAATTGCAGGGTAGCTTCGAAGGCAATCAGGTCTTCCAAACGAGCCATATCAATGCCATAACAATCAGGATAACGGATTTGCGGAGCAGAAGAAACCACAACGATTTTTTTCGGTTTTAATCTTCCCAAAATATTGAGAATGCTTTTCTTTAAGGTAGTTCCTCGTACGATACTGTCATCGATAATTACCAGATTATCACCTTTTTGCACCGATCCGTAAGTGATGTCGTACACGTGAGCCACGAGGTCGTCTCGCGAGCTGTCTTCCGTGATAAAGGTGCGGAGTTTGGCATCTTTGATGGCAACTTTTTCCTTGCGGATTTTTTGCGAGAGAATCTCGGCAAGTTTTTCCGAAGAAATATTTTTTTCTGCCAGAATCTGTTGGTGTTTTAACTCATTAAGATAAACATCGGCTTCTTCCACCAATCCTAAATAGGAAGTTTCTGCCGTATTGGGAATGTAAGCAAATACGGTGTTTTTCAAATCATTATCAATTGATTTTAAAACATCAGGCAGCAATAAAGCTCCTAATTTTTTACGCTCACGATAAATTTCCTTATCGCTTCCGCGTGAAAAATAAATCCGCTCGAAGGAACAAGCCTTGCGTGGTAATTGCGGAATGATTTCGGTAACGGAAGTATTGCCGTCTTTTTTGATGATGATGCCTGCACCGGGTTGCAATTCAAGTACTTGGTCGAATTCCAAATTGAAAGCCGTCTGAATTACAGGTCGTTCCGAAGCCACAACAACCACTTCATCATCTTTATAATAATACGCCGGACGAATGCCCGCCGGGTCGCGTACCACAAAGGCATCGCCGTGTCCAAGAATCCCTGCCATTGCGTAACCGCCGTCCCATCGATGAGCAGATTTACGTAAAATTTCTGCCACATCAAGTTCTTCGGCAATGCGTTTGGAGGCTTCTACTTTTGAAAGTCCTTCGTCTTTAAACTTACGGTAGAGGCTTTCTACTTCGGTATCCAGAAAATGCCCGATACGTTCCATAACTGTAACAGTGTCAGTCTGTTCTTTTGGATGTTGACCGAGTGCTACTAATCGTTCAAAAAGTTCTTTGGCATTGGTCATATTAAAATTTCCTGCCACGATTAAATTACGCGATTGCCAGTTATTTTGCCGCAGAAACGGATGTACGTTTTCGATGCTGTTTTGCCCAAAAGTGCCGTAACGCACGTGTCCCAAATAAACTTCTCCCACATACGGAAGCAGTTTTTTCTGTGCTTGAACATCGTCTTTCAGTTCGGGATGTTCTTTCAGTAACGTGCTGATACGCTGATTGATTTGCGTAAAGATATCTTGAATTGGTTGCGATTCGTTGCTTCGTACACGACTGATGTAACGTTCGCCGGGTTGCATATCCAGCTTGATGCTTGCCAGACCAGCTCCGTCCTGTCCGCGATTGTGTTGTTTTTCAAGCATCAAGTACATTTTGTTGATGCCGTAGAAGGTTGTTCCGTATTTTTCTTTGTAAAAATCTAAAGGTTTTAGCAGTCGCACCATCGCGATACCGCATTCGTGTTTGATATTGTCACTCATTGTTTATTGGTTGTTAAAGAGAAGGGCTATCCTGCCAATCTATCTATTTCTTTTTGTATTTCGTCTATAATTTCTTTGTTGGCTATTTCTCCATCTAAACTAAAAATAATAAAAACATTTCCGCCAAAATCATTTTTAAAGTTTTCAAAACTATTTTTCATTCGTTCAGAAGCAGAATAATTTCCAAAATTAGATTGAGCTGTTACTGGTTTTATTTGTATTCCAAATGCTTTTTCATCAGACACATAACCCAAATAATCAATATCTCCTGCATGGTCTAACTCTTCTGCACTTTCTTCAAATCTAATATTCGGAAATAATTTTACTAATCCATCATTCACAACTGATTTTTCTCGTAAATATCCGTCATAGGTTCGGTTGATTGTCAAATTATAAATATAATCATAACAATCTTGTTTTGTCAATGCTCTGAAAGCTTCCTGCCACTCTGGGATAACGACTTCTGTAATTTTTTCGTACAATCTCTCTCCAAGTTCTTGCAAACTTTCTTTGGTTACTCGAAACTGATTTTTTCCTGTTGTAACCGCATTTTCAAAATACCATTTCTCCCATTCTTCAATGGTATTGGGCTGACACTCTCTAATTAAAGCCATTACAGCTCCTACCTTATTGGGGCGTGAAAGCTGATAAGTTTGTGTAGCATAATTTAGTACCTTTTCCTTTTTACCAAAGTCCAAAGAATAGCGTTTTATTTCTTTTTTATCCATTTATAATTTATTTATTTCAGAAATAACTTCCTGCACATTTGTAAAATTTTCCACATCATCGTAAAATAGATAAAACACAGGTTTTCCCCATTTTGCATTTGCGTTTTTGTTGAAATTGATTATCCCTTGCCTCATCAAATTAAATGTGTTCGGTTTTACCTGTATTCCACAAATTTCGATATTATTTTTAAGTATTATCAAATCAACACGCAATTCTTCATCTACGAATCCGTCAGCTTGATTGACAATGAAACTATGTAACTGATTTTTTAATAGTTGTATAGCTTTATTTTCAATTAAAGAACCTTTTAATGACTGTACTACAAATAAATCATATTCCCACTGAATACATTCTTTCAAAGAATATTTATAATACCCCCATTTTTTTGCTGAGCTTCATATAAATTTTTGCCAAAACCTTCTATTGTACCTTGGCTTTTTACTCCACAAGGACATTCTATTTCATAATGAAATTTTATTAACTCATATAGTTCATCCTTACTATTAGGTTTGTGATTTTTTATTAATTTCATTACCGGTACTGATTTGTTTGGTGCTGAAATACCATAATCACCGTTCAACTTATTTAGTTCTCCTCCCGTATATGTCATATTTTTAAAAACTTATTTTTATATTTAAAATCAATACTTTCATCTACCAAAACTAATTTTTCTTTCAATAAATGTGCATTGATAAAGGTTTTATTTTGCAAATAAAGATATGCCATTAAATTATTTTCTGCATCGTGTTTTATTTCATCGTATTTTAAGAAAACTTTTTTTCCTTTTAATTTGTTAATGAGCCACTCCGTAGCTTTTCCGTTAATTTCAGGATTTTGTTTAATACCAATCAAACGAACAATTAAATCATTACTTAGCTTTATGAGTTCAGATGAAATAACTTCTTTTACAGAAAAATATTCCTCTCGCTTTCCTGTACTTTCAGCATCTATTTTCGAACCATATTGTATTTTTTTAACATCAATTTTTTTATCCAATTTATGCGTATCAATAAATTGATAAGGCAGTTTTTGTATTTCCTCTTCAAAGTTGGTAGCAATAGTTTGCTGTTTTACGATTTCTGTTTTTACTTCCGACAAAATATCATCAGCACCTATTTTTTCTTGAATAATTGGAATAAAATCAGGATTAATTTCATAACCTACTGAATTTCTCCCCAAATTTCGTGCTGCAAGAGCCGTTGTACCACTCCCCATAAAAGGGTCTAAAATGGTTTCCTCCGGAAAAGAAAACATTTTTATCAGACGATGAGGCAACTCTTCGGGGAACATTGCCAAGTGTTTGTCTTGTTTTGCTCCTGAAAAATACCAATGTCCATTGAAATAAGTATTCCATTCTTCGTTGGTCATTGCCGAATTTTCTTTTTGTTCTTTGGTGGGCTTGGGAGCATTTCCTTGCTTCTTGAATAGCAAAATATATTCAAAATCAAGTTTTACAATGCCATTTCTCGGATATGGAAAACTCCCCATCACAGCTCCACCACCTGAGGTGTTCATCGTAGTTGTTTTTTGCCATATAATTTGCCCCATAAAATCAAATCCTATCATTTCACAAAATTTAATAATTTCGGAATGAATAGGAATAATCTTATATCTCCCATAGTAGGTAGAACGAGCAAATTGGTCACCTATATTTACACACAACCGACAACCTTTTTTCAACACACGAAAGCATTCTTTCCAAGTCAGATTTAAATGATTGATATAAGTTTCATAATCATCGTGAAAACCAATTTGATTTTCTGTTCCATAATCTTTAAGTTGCCAATAAGGTGGTGAAGTTACCACTAAATGAACGCTTTCATCTGCAAGTTCGTTCATTTGTCGGCTGTCTCCGTTTATAATAGTGTGTTTGGTTTTATAAATCATTACGCAATTATTTACATTTTACAGTAAAAACTCAAAGCACAATAGCTTCTAAATTTTTAATTTTACACTATGTTCTTTGCTATTTTTCTCTATTAAAGAGCTAAAAGATTGGCGATTTTGGTTATTTTTTTGCTTTCGTAGAGAAGGTTGTTCCGTATTTTTCTTTGTAAAAATCCAAAGGTTTTAGCAGTCGCACCATCGCGATACCGCATTCGTGTTTGATATTGTCGCTCATTGTTTATTGGTTGTTAATGCTTGTTTTAAAGGATATTTCTCCGCTATATTCGTTTTCTGTGAAGTTTGCAATAACGCCGCAAAAATATAAAATATAGTGCATTAACGAACTATGTTTAGCAATTTTTTTGAACTGCGGTGTGTAAACAAAAAAAATCTGAAAAGAATTCCTTTCAGATTTTTTTGAATATTTTTACAAATTAGAGCAATATGGCTAACTCAAAAAAGTTTGTCGTACTGATTCCCCCTTTGAAGGGGGTTAGGGGGATGTAAAATCTAAAAAACATTCTCTGTCCTTCGCTACATACCCTGTTTTCACAGTCTTCCTCTCTTAAAGGAGGATTTTAGAGTGCGACAATTTAATGAAATTAGCAATGCTACCACTTTGTCCCCAAATTCGGACTATTTTTGAAGGTATTTTTATTCCAATAGAAAATTAAAATGAGAAAACCTGCATTCCTAATTGGAAAAACGCCCGATCAGCTTGCGGATTCCACATCATACAGGCGTGAACAGGCACAGTATGTTTCGCTATCGTCCAATCGTATGTCGCTTTTAGTGAAATGTGTACAATACCAGCTTTATCGCCATAAAAATTGGCTTTGTCTCCTGCTTTATTCAAAGCAAATACCCCTCCAATGCCTGCATCTACTTGCCATAGGTCTTTTTTATGTATCGGATATTCCAAATAACAAAAAGTAGAATACTTATTTGCCGTATTGACTTTATTTCTGTCCCGACCGAAAAGAATGGTTGACCAGCTCAATAGCAGTGGGAAACGTTCTCCACAGCGGTAACTGAGTGTGGCATCTAAAAAACGTCCCGTATTTCGAGCGTTATAATTGAAAAATTCTTTGTTATTGTATGTAGCTCCCGCCGAAAAATTGTATATATCCCACAAAGCAAATGAAAAGCCTTTGTGTTGAAATGAAATATGATTATTGAATTCCTTGTATGTACCTTGCATATTGGTTCCACCCCAAAACCCAAAATTTATCCGTCCGTTCCATAACGAATAGTTCAAATCGCTCGTAATCACCAGCCCATCTGCCACTTCTATCCCACGCCACAAATGGTTTGTTTGCAAATTGGCTTCCAAATTAATCTGTGCAACTGATTTCAACGAAAACAGTAACATCAACAATCCAATATATGTTTTCACAAGAAACTTATTTTGTATAACAATCGGGTAATTGTGGCATTGCTCCGTGCTGTGTGCATACATAAGCCGAAACTTCTACTGCCAATCTGTGAGCCTCGTTTACGGGTTTGCCTTTGAGGATTGCCGCAACGAAAGTCGCTGTAAATGAATCACCTGCCCCCACCGTGTCGGCTACCTTTACTTTTGGCGTTTCAATGAATGAAACAGCATCTGAAGTAAATACATAACTTCCGTTGATTCCGCAAGTTAGGATAAGCATTTTCAAATCATAATCGGTTAATAGTCTTTTGCATATATCTTTAAAATCCATTTTTGGATAATTAAAAAGACCACTTACCGCAACCAACTCTTCATCATTTATTTTCAGAATGTTACATTTGTGCATAGAATCGGACAAAATATCTTTGGTAAAGAAATTCTGACGCAGGTTTACATCAAATATTTTGTAAGTTCCTTCGGTAGGCATTTCGTCCAAAAATTGATTTATCGTATTGCGTGAGACGGCATTACGCTGAGCCAATGAACCAAAACAAACTGCTTTTGTTTGACGAGCCAAAGCTTTTAAATCTTCCGTAAAAGGAATGTTATCCCAAGCTACATTCTCCCGAATATCATAATGAGGAATTCCTTCGCCATCCAATTCAACCTGAACCGTTCCGGTAGGATATTCCACTCTGACGATATGATGATTCAACTTTTTTTCTTCAAAATTGCTCAATATTTCATCTCCCAACGTATCGTTACCTACCGCACTGATGGCTAAACCATTCAATCCGAATTGAGAAGTGTGATAGGAAAAATTAGCAGGAGCTCCTCCTATTTTCTTTCCATCGGGCAATACGTCCCACAGGGCTTCACCAATACCCACAACCAAGTCTTTCATAAATAAAATGATTTAAGAATTTAGAGAATGTGTCTGTCTTCGAGCAGACACATCCTCTTTTATTATGTATGTTAGAATTTCACAATTGATTTCACGATATTAGCTTTGTCGTGAACACTGCTGTCCATCGCATTCTGAATATCATCAAAATCAAAAACATTGGTTATAATACCTTTCAAATTCACTTTACCTGAAGCCACTGTATCAATAGCCATAGGATAAATATGACGATAGCGGAATACTGTTTTGAATGTCAATTCTTTATCAAGAGCCAAACTCATCGGCAGGGTCATTTCACCGCTTTGAGAATATCCAACTAACACGATGTTTGCTCCTTTTTTGGCAGCGTAAATGGCTTGACGGGTAGTAAGTTCCAGACCAGCGGTTTCTATAACCAAATCCATTCCGTGTCCGTCAGTTAGTTTTTTTACTACTTCCAAAACATCTTCTTCTTTGGCGTTGATAACCCCAGTAGCTCCGAGTTCAAGAGCCTTGTCTAATCGTTTTTGCATTACATCTACCACATAAACTTTGGATAGCCCTACGGCTTTCAATGCCATCATTGATACCAATCCGATACAACCACTACCGAAAACCAGTGCTGTTTGTCCTGCGTGAGCTCCTCCTTGATTGGCTGCGTGGAAACCTACGGCAAGTGGCTCAATCAAAGCACCTGCCATTGTATCTACGTTGTCAGGTAATTTGAAACAAAGGTCTGCTTCGTGAGCTACATATTCAAGGAATACACCATCTACCGGAGGCGTTGCAAAAAACACAACATCAGGGCATAGATTGTATTCTCCTCTACGGCAAAACTCACAATGTCCGCAAGTTTTTCCCGGTTCTAAGGCTACGCGATCGCCTACTTTTAGGTGTTTTACATCTTTACCTACTTCCACTACGGTTCCGCCCGGTTCGTGTCCGAGAACGAAAGGAGGTTTTACGATGTAATCTCCGATGCGTCCTGTTTCATAATAGTGCAAATCAGAACCGCAAATACCTACGTATTCCAACTTCACCAATACTTCATTGTCTTTGGGTGTAGGAATTTCTCTTTCTGTATAACCCATTTTACCGATGCCGTTCATAACGGCTACTTTCATTGTACCTTTCATAATATAGTATTTTTATTGTGTTAAATAATTATTGTCCAAATTGTTGTATGTAATTTTCAAGTTCTTCCTTCGTTGGCATAGCTCTGATAGCTCCTTTACGGGTAGTTTTCAGCATAGCCGCTACATTGGCACGGAACAGCATTTCCTGTAACTGTTCGTCGGAAAGTTCCATACCTTGTTCCAAAATGTATGCTAAACAGCAACCTAAGAAAGCAGCTCCGGCTCCGGTGGTATCTATCTTTTGGTCATTCGGGATAGCATCTTGTTTTACGGTACGGTTGCCCATAAATGCCTGACTTCTCTCTTGACCAAATGTTACCAAAATCAGCTTAATTTTATAATTTTTTTGCAGATACGCAACCCCGTCGGCAACCGTAGTTTGCTGTGTAATGAACGCCAATTCGCTTTCTTCGATTTTCAGAATATCGCACACCGAACATCCGTATAACATCCATTTGCGTGCCTCTTCTTCACGAAGCCATAAAGTCGGACGATAATTCGGGTCGAAGGAAATCAACCGATGTTTTGAACGTGCAGCCCTAATGGCTTTTCGGGTAGCTTTTCTACATTTCTTATGTGTAAGGGAAACAGAACCGAAGTGGAAAATACGTGTGCGAGATAACATATCAGCATCGACATCGCCTTCATCTAAATTCATATCGGCTGTACGGTTACGATAGAAGATATATTGGTGAGGATACGTTTTCCTGTCGCTCAAAAACACTAAGGTTGTATTTCTGTTCTTATCCTTTGACAGACCTTCTATGGAAATGTTCATTTGTACGAGGCGTTGTTTTAAGGCTTCTCCTAAAAAGTCATCTCCTATTTTTCCGATAAAAGCCGTACGTTTTTTCAAGTTGCTTAACATCGCCAATACGTTACAAGGTGCACCCCCCGGATTTGATTCGTACACGACACTATCGTAATCATTGGAATGTAGCGTATTGAAATCAACCAACAACTCACCCAATGCCACCACGTCATATTCACGTAAGTGTCTTTTACGTTTTAAGAAACGATATTTGATAATTCTCAAAATACGATTATAGCTTCGTCTATCAAGTTTGTAGAAGAACAAGACAAAAGCCGTCAGTACCCACAAAATACCCGGTATGGTACTGAATGAATGTCGCATAATGGATAATACCGATTCGTTTTGCTCTGCATTCGCTTCATAACCCGCCAAACCTAAGGAAAGAGCCAATAATGAAGTACCCAATGCCATACCGATTTTATTTCCTAATGAAATGAATGCATATTGAAAACCATCATTTCGGACACCCGTACACCACTCGCCATACTCCACACAATCGGGGATAATGGCATAAATCGCTGTATTGAATCCAGAAAAGAAGAATTGGGAAAGGGCAGCAAAGATGTAGAAAGGAACAGGTGAGCTAACAGGGCTAAAGAAAAACATTGCAAACATCGTAACCCCCGTACCCAAAGCAAATATAGATGCTGACCATCCCTTATTGGAAGTCCATTCAAACACTTTTGGGAAACAAGCCGCTCCAATGATTGAAGGAATGATAATCGCCATAGAATAATACGTGAAGAGTGCCATATCCTTTTCCACATAGGTGAAGTAATAAAGCAAGTCAGCGTTTCTTCCGTAAAGAATAAATCCGAAAAGAACTTGTCCTAACAAGGCTAACAGATAAGGTTTGTTTTTCAAAACAACCCGCAATTGTACTTTTAGGGGTATTTTTGGAGCTACCGGCACTTCAATAACTTCTTTTGTTTTAGCAAAACAGAAGATATGACAAGCCGCAAAAATCGCTCCGTAAAGAATGGCTATCAGTAAATAACCTTGTTGAGGGTTACCACCTCCCAATCCTTCTATCAGCGGAATGGTGATGATGTTGATAATCCCAATGGCTATCATAGCACTTACTGACCGAGATGTATTGATTTGAGCCCGTTCATTGGTGTTCTGAGTCATAGCCCCGCAGAGAGTACCATAAGGAATATTTACACAAGTGTACCCTAATACCAATAAACAGTAGGTAACTGACATATAAATAACCTTGTTGGTTTGGCTCCAATGAGGATGAGCCCAAAAAGTAAGTACCAACACCAGAGCCGTCAATGGAGCAGCGAACAAGAGCCAAGGCCGATAACGCCCCCATCGGGTACGCGTTCTATCGCTTAAACTACCGATAACCGGATCATTGATAGCATCCCAAAACCGAGAGAGCAACATTAAAGTAGCTACCGCACCCATACCAATGCCAAAGACATCAGTATAAAATATCATCAGGAAATTCCCGACAAACATCCAGCTGAAGTTACAGCCCACATCTCCCATTCCATAAGCCAATTTGCTTATAAAGGGAACTTTCGATTGCGTTGAATGGTCTTCCATATATGTCTTTTTTTAAAGATATTAATGAACCTCGTAACAAATTTACGCATTCGTAATTAATCGAAAGCATATTTTGACATAAATATTTTACGCAATCGTTCCCGGAATCGTTCCCAAAATTCGCAACCGTTCCCAAAAATTTCATTTTTTTTTCTTTAACTTTGCATCTGTAATCGAAATGCACTGATATGAAATACACAACCATCATTGACATAGCCCAGACTTTAGGCATCTCCAAGTCCACCGTATCACGTGCTTTGCGTGGTGATAACCAAAACGTGAGCAAGGAAACCAAACAAAAAATTTTGGCTATGGCTGAAAAAATGGGATATACCCGTAACGAGCTGGCTGTCAATCTTCGTAGGCAGAGTACACGAACCATAGGCATTGTAGTTCCGGAATTGCAAACACCTTTCTATATGAATTTTATCGCTTGTGCTCAACAAGAACTGAACAAAGAAGGTTATCGTATTATTCTTGCTCAATCCGACGAAAATCCTGATATAGAATTGTCTAATTTACAAATGTTTCAAGATTGTCGGGTAGAAGGGATACTTATCAGTGTGTGTCATACCAAACGAAATCTTGAAATCTATCAGCGTATCATAAAAAAAAGGCATACCTATGGTATTCTTTGACCGTACCATATCAGAATTACCAGCATCTAAGGTGAAAATAGACGATTACACGAAAGCTTTTTTTATGGTTGAACGAATGATTTCCAGTGGAAGAAAGCAGATTGCACATTTGGTGGGACCATCTCATATTCAGAATGCCTTTGAAAGAAAAAGAGGTTATAGAGATGCTCTTGAAAAATTTCGCATTCCTTATCGTCCCGAATATGAAGTTAATGCAGGAGTTGATTTTGCAGGAGGCGAACGGGCAATAGAGCAATTGTTGAGTAGGGGAATTACCTTTGATGCCATATTTTGCTTTACCGAAATGTCCGCATTAGGAGCTAAAAGTCATCTGCAAAAGCATCGGATAAAAATACCGGAAGAAGTAGCTATTGCTTGTATTTCCGGAACGAATCTGTGTGCATTGGTTCATCCTTCAATCACAGCCGTAGAACAACCCGTAAAACGAATGGCAAAAGAAGCTTCTCGGTTGATTATACAGAAATTAGAAAATCCGGAATCACCCGATAAAACGATTGTACTGGAAGCAGAAACTATTTGTAGGGAATCCATATAACAAAGTTGGTGAGATTGACTGTGGCGGATTTCGATGTATGGAAGTGATGCAAAAAGTATGACACCTTAAAAAAGAGGATATTTCTGTCAGGCTGAGCGAAGTCGAAGCCTTATTATTACAAGGCTTCGTCACATACTCCGTTTCCACGGACTTTGCTCAGCCTGACAATCGAAACTATCATCATACTTTTTATAACACGACCGTAAATGTTATGCTATTTTCATTTCGAATTGCGTGAGTTCTTTAAATCGGAAAAGACGCTCACGGATTTCTTCTTTTGAAAGTTCCAACACACGTTCTGCACCAAACTTTTCTACGCAAAATGAAGCCAAGTTAGAGCCGTAAATCACAGCATTTTTGATGTTTTCAAAAGAATAATCATCGGTTTTAGCAAGGAAGCCCACCATTCCGCCGGCAAATGTATCTCCGGCCCCCGTGGGGTCAAAAACTTCTTCCAAAGGCAATGCAGGAGCAAAGAAAACAGAATCTTGATGAAACAAAAGTACTCCGTGTTCACCTTTTTTGATGACTACATATTTTACTCCCATATTCATTATTTTTTGAGCTGCTTTTACTAATGAATATTCTCCTGTAAGCTGGCGTGCTTCTTGGTCATTGATGGTTATGACATCAACTTTGCTTATTACTTCAACGAGCAGTTCCCAAGTGTTGTTCATCCAATAATCCATCGTGTCAAGAACTACCAAGTTTGGTTTTTTATTCATTTGCTTGAGAATATCAAGCTGTATTTTCGGATGTAAGTTGCCGAGCATAAGCACTTTGGCATCTTTATACGCTTTGGGAACTACGGGTTTGAAATCCGACAGTACGTTCAATTGTGTTTCTAATGTATCTCGTACGTTCATATCATTGTGATACTTTCCGCTCCAAAAAAAAGATTTTCCTCCCTTGACAATTTCTATACCCGAAATATCAATATTTCTGTCAGTAAGAAGATTCAGAAAGGGCTGTGGGTAGTCTTCCCCTACGATTGAAACAATGGCGGCATTCACCCCGAACTGTGCAGCTGCGACAGCAATGTAATTTGCGGCTCCGCCCATTATTTTATCAGTTTTGGCAAAAGGTGTTTCAATCACATCAAAAGCTACGGTACCAACAATTAAAAGTTTACCCATTTTTATTGAAGAAATTTATAGTTTGTGAAAGTATTATTTTAAGCTACAAAGGTAAATATTTAATTGAGAATATACAATTATTTAAAGGGAGGGCGTTTCAAAGATTTGAATTTGCTGCATTCAGTTTTAATAGATTGTTTTCCTTTATATTTAAAAATAATTGGAATTGTGGATAATTGAGTTTCTATGTTATTTTTTAATGAACAAATTTTCTTTCTTTTTAATAAAGAATTTATTTAGATTTATTAAAAATATATTATAAATTTGTACCCTAAAAAGATTGACAAACAGTGCGAAAGTATTTATTTTTTCTTGCGTTTCTCATTTTTTACCAAGCCCGCGGACAAGTAACACTGACTTTTAAGGTTCAGGATTCTTTACAAAATCCAGTTGCTCAAGCACATATTCTGGTAAATAAAAAAGGAAATTTTACCAATTCAGAGGGGATATGTTCTTTCTCTCTGCAAGGAGGCAAATGCACAATAAAAATTTCGCATATTTCGTTTGAGGAATATTCAGCAAACATTTCTATAAAAAATGATACTTTGATGGTGGTTTCATTGAAGGAACGCAGAGAATTTTTGCAAGAAGTTGTGGTTACAGCAATAGAGAAAAAAGCTCCAACCTCCACTTCTGTGATTGACCAAAAGGCTATGAGGCACTTGCAGCCTTCAAGTTTTGCCGATTTGGTTAGTTTGTTACCCGGAAAAAGTGTTAGTGCTCCTGTATTGAATCAAGCAAACAAACTTACTTTACGTGAAACGGGTATTTCGAGTGGCAATTATTCTATTTCATCGTTGGGAGTTGCTTTTACGGTTGATGATATCCCAATAAATTCAAATTCCAATATGCAAGAAACTGTTGGTTATGAGATGATTGTAACGCCTTCTTCAGGTTATGTTGATGCAAAACGAAACGTAACTCGTTCGGGGATTGATATGCGTTCCATTTCTACCGATGATATTGAAAGGGTGGAAGTTGTAAGAGGAATTGCTCCCGCAAATCAAGGAGATTTGAGCAGTGGATTGGTTCAAATTTCACGAAAAAAAGGAAAAACTGATTGGAACTCAAGAATTAAATCCGATGGCTTCAGTAAGTTATTTTATGTTGGTAAAGGTTTTCATTTCAAAAAACAAAATCTGAGTTTAAATCTAAGTTTGGATTATCTTGATGCAAAGGCTGACCCTCGAAATAGTTTTGAGAATTACAAACGTTATACAGCATCAGTTAGGGCAGAAAAACAATTTAATATCACAAATCCGATTACTTGGAGCATTAATTTCGATTATACAGGTACCATCGACAAAGAAAAAAGAGACCCCGATGCAGGTTTTGACAGGTATGATTCATATCAATCAACTTATAATAATGTTCGTGTATCAAATCTTTTTTCAATGTATTTGAAAGATTATTTTTTCAAAAAATTGACATTTAAAACCAGCGTAAGCCAGTCCTATGAACAAATTAAGCAAGATAGATGGATACAAATTACCAGTGCTAAGGCTATTCCCGTAAGGTGGGAGCAGGGGGAGCATTACGGAATTTTTCTTACTCCGAGTTACGTGTCGAAATTATTGGTAGATGGCAAACCGTTTAGTGTTTTTACAGATTTCTCGGCAATGTCTAAAAGTTCGTTTTGGAAAATGAAAAATGAATTGCTTTTAGGTGTAAGTTATTCTTATTCAAAAAATAATGGATTAGGACAAGTATATGACCCTTTTTATCCTCCTTCTCCTGATATGGCTACAATTCCGAGGGCATTTAAGAGTATTCCTGCAATGCAAGATTTCGCATTTTACGTTCAGGAGCAAATAGAAAGAAAAGTTGGCGGAACGAATTTTACCTTGCGAGCAGGCGTTCGGGGAGTTTCATTATTAGGATTGCGAGGAGGTTACCAAATGAATCAAAAAGTATTCTTAGATCCTCGTATTAATCTTATGATTGATTTCCCCAAAATTACTTTCAAAAACAAAAAGCATCTGGAAGTAAACTTAACTGCAGGGTGGGGAAAACAAAGTAAACTTCCAACACAAAATATGTTGTATCCTCAGGACATTTATCGCCTTTTTACACAATTGAATTACTATCATAACAATAAGAATTACAGACAGGTACATTTTAAAACCTATGTTTTTCCGCAAATAAACGGAAATCTGAAAGTTGCTTCAAATATCAAAAAAGAAATTCGATTAGGATTGAGCTATGATTTTCATTCACTTTATGTTACATATTTCAATGAAAATATGAACTCAGGATTTAGGAAAATGAGAAAATTTCATCAAGTAAATTACAAAATTTATGATACATCAACTATTGATCACACAAGCATAACTGCTCCTCCTTCTGTTGAAAATCTCAGCTATCAAACTGAAAAGGCTCTTGTTTTGTCATCACTTGAAACTAATGGTTCTGCAATTGATAAGCAAGGAATTGAATTTCAGTACACCGGAAAACGTTTTGAATTTATCAATACACGTTTTACCTTAAATGGGGCTTGGCTCAGAACCCGATATTATAACTCATTACCAATGCTCCGATTTGCTGATAAAGATATATTAAATGGTGTAAAGCATTATAATGTAGGGGTTTATAATGAAGAAGATAATTATGATCGAGAACGTTTTCAAACAAGTTTGGTAACGGATACATATCTTCCAAAATTAGGGCTTACTACCTCATTAAGAGTTGATTTCAACTGGTATGCTCTTAACAAAGTGATGCCCATCAACGGAATTCCAACACATTACATTGATGTAGAAGGGAAAACGCATCCTTATACAGAAACCCAGATGAAGGATTATGTTTTGCAATGGTTGATGCGACCTATCAGTTTAGAATCACAAGTGAAAACTCCGCTTTCGGTGAATGTACATTTGAAAATTTCAAAAGAATTTTACAGACATTTCACTGCATCGATGTATGTCAATAACTTATTTAATTTTTACAAAGATTATTACGTAAATAATGAAAAGATAAATCGCAGAGGGCTTATCAGTCCTTATTTTGGTATGGAAATGAATATTAATTTTTAAAATTTTTTAAATATGAAATTTGTTAAGCATTTTTTTATGGTAATTACAGCATTGGCGATATTCAATGCGTGTAAAAAAGATGATTCGGCAGGTGGTGCTGAAAAGGTTAATGTGAAATTCAATTTCGAAAAACCTAAAGGCATTGAAATTACAAAACTTGATAATGTAGTTGTAAATTTGACAGAACTTAATACCAAAACAAAAAAGCAATTGGTTTTAGGTGATGATTATCAATTAAATTTGAATATAGAACAAGGAAGTTATGAGGTTTCGGTTGATGGAAAAATTCAGTATAAACTTGACGGAAATTTGTTTGAGGGAGGAGTTACAGCCTTTATCAACAAAATAGATTTGCTCAAATCAACTACTCAAAACATCCAACTTGTATTGAAATCGTTCAGTAAAGATTTTATTATTGAAGAAGTATTTTTCGCCGGAACGCTTACCCCTGAAGGTAAACAATATTTTGGTGATCAATACATTAAAATTTATAACAATACAAACGAAGTACTTTACGCTGACGGATTGCTAATTGCAGACTCTCGCTTTTTAACTACTTTAAAAAACGAAGTTACTCCAAACCTTATGGCAGAAGCCTTTACAACAGAAGGAATAGTTCGTATTCCAGGCGATGGCACAAAATATCCTGTAAAACCGGGTGAATCAATCATTGTTGCCGATCAAGGTATCAATCATAAAGAAAACAATTCTAATTCATTAAACCTAAGTGGAGCTGACTTTGAGATTTTCTATACGGGAATGAAAGATGGAGTGGATAATCCGCAGGTAGAAAATGCTATTAATTTTAACGGAAGAATGATTTTTCACAACAGAGGATTCAGAAGCTATGTGCTTGCCCGATTACCTAAAGATGTAACAGCAGAGGCTTATTTAGCAGATTATAAGTATAAATATGAGTATCCTATAGGTGGTAGAATTATGAAGCGTGAAGCCTACAAAATCCCTAATAATTGGATTGTTGATGCTGTTAATTTGAGTGTAGCCGCTGAGTTTCATTGGATTGTTACCGATACGTCATTGGATAGTGGTTGGACGCACTGCGGAAAAGTAGATAAAGACCCCACTCGCTACGGAAAAGCTGTTCGCAGAAAAGTAATACAAGAGGTGGACGGCAAACGTTTATTGAAGGACACTAACAACTCAACGGTTGATTTTGAAGCAGAGGTAGTTCCATCAATGATGAAGTAAATTTTTAGTATTGAAGGCTACTGAAATTCAGTAAAAAATGTTTGAATACAAAAGCCTTCATAAATAGATAATAGAAAGATTAGAGCAATGATATGAAAATAAATATTTCAAATTTTAAGATTCAAGTTTTCGTGATGATATTTTTTTCAGCTCCAACTCTTTTTTCTCAAGGAACAGACAGTTTGTTTACCAAACTGAAAGAACAACAAAATCAGAAGCTTTTTTATCAAAGTATTTTTCAAAATCCGTCACTAATGGCGGATTTTGGAAAATACAAATTTTCTACTATAAATTTACGTTATCAAAATAATCAAAAAGACGCCTATCGTATTCAACAACCAAAAGGAGAAAATTTCTTTGAGGTAGAGGCACAATCATTTTTTCCGCTGAAAAATCATCAAGTGGTTTGGGGAAAGGCGGTTTATAACAACAAGAATCAGAAAAATGTTCGATGGAATGAATCAATTGATTATGAATTAATTTATCCGTATGTTACAGCAGATGAAATTGGTGGTAATTTGAATGAGGAAGCATATTCTTTTCTTGGTGGTTTTGCCAAAGAATTTGAACGATGGAACTTAGGAATGGAATTGGATTATCGAGCTAAGTTATCAAGCAGAAGCAAAGACCCACGTCCTAAGAATATAAGTTCTGATTTGAATCTAAAACTTGGAGGTTTTTCGAGAAATATTTTTGGGATTGATTTCGGTTTTTATCTTGGTTTTCAGAAATATACACAATCTAATGATATCAAATTCTTTAGTGAGTTGGGAAGCCCGCCCGTGTATCATCTTAACGGAATGGGATACTATAACAATCTCTTAAAAGGAACAAAATTACATTCTTTTTATGAGGGATATGGTTATCGTTTTGGAGGAGAATTTACCAATTCGCTTAAAAGAAATATTTGGCTTACTGCTGACTTCAATCAGTTAAACGTTGAAAAAATTACTATTGAAGGAAATGGCACAGAAGCAATGCGTTTAACGAATAGAGATTTGAACATCAATCTTGTAAAATTATTTAATAATCACAAAAATACTTACGGAATAAAATTAAACTATCTTCGTAATGAGAAAAAGGGTTTGGAACCTATACTTTCAGGAAGAGGTAATAATAACAATATTGAAGTAATTTCTAGAAATGAAAACTATCACCTTGAAAATGATTTTTTTGAGTTGAGCGGACTGTTTTATTCTGAAAAAAAGGGACAATTGAATTTTTCACCTTTTGTAAATTATCAAATTTATCGGGAGGAATATTTTCTTGTGAAAAGTTTTCAATATTTTGATTATATGGGTTTTGGTGTTAAAGTTGGGTATATCAATGCTTTAGATGTTAAAAATATTTTATCCTTCGGGTTGAATATCAAT
This sequence comes from Capnocytophaga felis, assembly GCF_009684755.1. GTDB lineage: Bacteria > Bacteroidota > Bacteroidia > Flavobacteriales > Flavobacteriaceae > Capnocytophaga > Capnocytophaga felis. The sequence goes on along the minus strand of NZ_BLBC01000005.1, from coordinate 717,059 downwards.
CACCGAAAAAATTTGAAAAAAACGTCCTTGCTAAGAAATGATGATGAGGTTTCACTAAGCGAAATGATGCTACATAACTATCAGTTTTTAGCTTCTAACTTTACAAAATATGCAGCAAGTTTGAAAATAGATCGTTATTTGAGTCCGAAATTCAACATTTTTTTGGGAATTAGTAGTGAAATAGTTACTTTTGGAGGGAAAACCAATTACTTATATAATATTTCAACAGGAGTTAGCTTTTAAAACTATTAATGGATTATATTTATGAGACGTATTTTTACATTTCTTAGCATTTTTTCTGTATTTGTCATCTGCAAAAGCAATGAAAATCAGAACAGATTACAGCAAGAAGAAGATTATATCATCATTGAATCCTATAAAAAACCCGTTGACCAATGGCTTAAACCTATAATTGATGATGGAGTAGCGTGGAGCGAAATGGCTCCCATTGAAACTGATATGGATTATTACAAAAACCTTGAAAAGCCTGATGTACAATTAGGTATGATATTGTTTTTTGATCCAAAATTGTCAGCTTCCAATCAAATTTCGTGTAGTACTTGCCATCATCCCGAAATGGGTTGGACAACGCACACCAAAAAAGCCGTAGGACACGACCACCTCGAAGGAAGCCGAAATACGCAATCAATCCTAAACGTTGCAAGTAAAAATACCTTTTTCTGGGACGGACGAGCTTCTTCTTTGGAAGAACAAGCGTTAGGACCCATAGGAGCTCATAATGAAATGAATATGAATATTGATTTGTTGCCGAAAAAACTACAAAAAATAGAGAAATACAGAGAGTTATTTAGTAAAGCCTTTCATACAAAGAGGATAAAATCTGAACATATCCTGAAAGCCTTGGCTGCTTTTCAACGGACAGTAAAAAGTCAAGCCAGTAGAGTAGATAAGTTTATGCAAGGAGATTTTAAAGCTCTTACAAATCAAGAAATCAAAGGATTACATATTTTTAGAACCAAAGGACGATGTATGAATTGCCATAACGGGCAATATCTCACTGATGAAAAGTTTCACAACATCGGGTTAACCTATTACAAACGTAAATACGAGGATTTGGGAAGATACAACATTACCAAAAATCCGGATGATGTAGGTCGTTTTTTAACTCCTTCCTTACGAGATTTGCTAAATACACGCCCTTGGATGCATAACGGATTTTTTGATGATTTGACAGGAATTGTAAATATGTACAACAGTGGTATGCAGGTTGTTAATCCGACTCCTGAAGAAAAGATAAAAGACCCGCTTCATCCTGTAGTTGACCCACTTCTCAAGCCTTTAAATTTAACTTCGCAAGAAATAAAAGATTTGGTTGCTTTCTTGGAAGCTCTTAACGGAACGAAATTTAAAATGCCACGCCCTGAAATTCCACGATAGTTGAGAAAATTTATTGATTTTCATTCCAATAGAAACTATCAGGATAGATTCGTTTCCCGAAAATATCAGTGCCTACACGTACAATAGTCGCTCCTTCTTCTATGGCAATTTCTAAATCACCACTCATTCCCATCGAAAGTTCTTTCATTTCTACATTGGGAAGTTGTAAAGCTGCGATTTCTTGCTGAATTTGTTTTAACAAACGAAAACATTTTCGAACCTTCTCTTCATCGGAACTGAATAGTCCTATTGTCATTAATCCTTTAATTTTGAGTGTGTTGAATTGTGCTACTTTTTTAACTAATTCTATTGCATTATCAGGATGTACGCCAAATTTGCTTTCTTCTCCTGAAATATTCACTTGGATAAATACTTCCATTGTTTTATTTTGTGAAGATAGACGCTGATGTAATTTTTCAGCCAATTCATATCGGTCGAGAGATTCCACACAACTTACATCGTATTTCAGAATATCTTTTACTTTGTTTGTTTGCAGATGCCCGATAAAGTGATTTGTATGAGGAGTATCTTTTAAATCGTTGTATTTTTCTTTAAGTTCCTGAACCCTGTTTTCAGCAATGAGTGTATTACCTGCGTTTAAGGCTATTTTTATTCTTTCGGCAGGAACGGTTTTCGTAGCAAGCAATAATTTCACTTCATTTGGGTTTCGATTGCTTTTAACGCAAGCTGAATTTATTCGATTTTGTATAACTTCAAGATTTTTTAAAATGTCCATACTATTTGTTCTGCTTTTTTCTTGCCAAAAGTATTAATTTTATTCTTTTAATCAAAAAAAGAATTTTCAAAAACGATTTTATTAAAATTATTTCGGTGAAAATGATTTTTATTATAGGAGTTAATAATCGTTGTATAACAAAAATTTATAGTGATTGTTGTGTTATCCAATATTAATTTAGTATCTTTGCCATCTAATAAATAGTAAAAATTTATAAAAAATGGCTTTAGAAATAACAGATGCTACATTTGAAGAAGTAGTTTTGAAAAGTGATAAACCGGTTTTGGTTGATTTTTGGGCAGTTTGGTGTGGTCCTTGCCGTATGTTAGGTCCTGTAATTGAAGAAATTGCTAAAGAATACGAAGGAAAAGTAGTTGTTGGAAAAGTAGATGTAGATAACAATCAGGAGTTTGCCGGTAAATACGGTGTGAGAAACATTCCTACAGTTTTAGTTTTCCAAAACGGAGAAGTTGTTGGCAGACAAGTAGGTGTTGCTCCTAAAAAGACTTACACAGACGCTATCGACGGTTTGCTGTCATAATTTTTGGTCTTTACATAAGAAGAAAAATATCGCATATTGCCTTTTGGGTCGTATGCGATATTTTTTTTATCTTTTTTGAAAATCTATTTTAGTCTTGCTGTTCAGGAATCCATAAATGTTCCTCAAAATCAACAATTTGATTGTCTTTTACTTCAATGCCTTCATTTTCCAAAAGTTGTTGCATCAGGTTAGTGCCTTCAAAATGAAACTTGCCCGTGAGCATTCCTTTGCGATTTACAACCCGATGTGCCGGAATATCTTCCTTTCCGTGGGAAGCATTCAAAGCCCAACCTACCATTCTTGCTGATTTTTTTGCTCCTAAATAGTTGGCAATTAGCCCATAAGTGGTTACTTTTCCGTATGGGATTTTCTTTACGACTTCGTACACTTGCTCGAAGAAATCCATTATTATATATTTTTGAAAATCAGATAACTAAAAAATAAAAGTGATAGGAGCAAATAAAATTCATTTGAGAAAAAAATGTTCCTATCACTTAACATCGTATAAAGTAGTATTCAATGATTATTTAAAAAGCCATTTGTAAATATCATTTCCGTTAGCGTACAGCACCAATCCAATCAAAATGAAAAACCCAATCATTTGAGCATATTCCATTACTTTTTCGTTTGGTTTTCTGCCTGTAATCATTTCGTAGAGCAAGAAAACTACGTGTCCGCCATCTAAAGCAGGAATAGGCAAAATGTTCATAAAAGCTAATATTATGGAAATGAAAGCCGTAGTTGACCAGAAAGTTTTCCAATCCCATTTAGCAGGAAACATATTTCCGATTGCTGCAAAACCACCCACTTCTGTAGCTCCTTTTTTTGTGAAGACAAATTTGAACTGAGCGATATAATCACGTAAAATCCAATATCCGTACGAAAAACCTTCGCTCAAAGCAGAAGAAAAATCGTATTTTTTATGAACGATGTCAATTTTTCCTTCTCGTTGTGCCGCTACGAACCCGATTTTTCCTTTTTCATCAGGAATAACATCAATGTTTTGTACTTGCCCGTTGCGTTCAATTTTGAAAGTGAGTGTGGAACCTTGCGGAAAAGAAGCCATTGTAGGTGATACGTCTGTGTAATATTCAATAGCTTCATTGTTGATTGATAGTATTTTATCTCCTTTTTGAAATCCGACTTTTTCAGCAGGCGACCCCGCCACGATTGAATCCATAATAGGTTTGATTTTCGGGCTGAAAGGAGTCATCTCTCCTCGCAAGTACAACAGTTTTCCGATGGAATCAGGGAGTGATAAAAACCGTGTTTGTCCGTCTAAGCCTTTTACCTTCAAGTTGCTCACATCACGAAGCATCACGTAACGATTGATATCAAGGACGTTCTCCAAAGTTTTTCCGTTTACCTCAGTAACAATATCTCCATTTTTGAATCCGTATGATTTCATTGTTTTACTAACGGCAAAACCTCCTTCAATGCCATTTTCTTTTACCTGATTTTCTCCCCAAACGAACAAAATCATCATATAAATCAAGAAACCTAAAATGAGATTAACGGTAACTCCGCCAATCATAATAATAAGGCGTTGCCACGTAGGTTTTGAACGAAACTCCCAAGGTTGAGGCGGTTGAGCCATTTGTTCCTTGTCCATACTCTCATCAATCATTCCCGAGATTTTCACGTATCCTCCCAAAGGAAGCCACCCAATTCCGTAAACCGTTTCCCCGATTTTCTTTTTGAAAAGAGCAAATTTTACATCAAAAAACAAAAAGAATTTCTCAACTCGGGTTTTGAAAATTTTGGCAGGAATGAAATGTCCCAATTCGTGTAAAACAATCAATATTGAAAGACTCAGAATGAGCTGAGCCGCTTTAATCAAAAATATTTCCATTACAAAGTTTTAAATTTTTCGGCAAAAATAAAATAATAATTGAGAATATTAAACTTTTATTTTCGGTACAGATAATATAATTTTATTTTTCGATAAAATACCTTACAAAATTTCCGGAAGTTTCTTTAGCTTCAATGCCCAAGTCAGAAAGATTGCTAATCATCAAATCTGAAAACTGATAATGTACTTGCCAATCAAATACTTCTGCAGTAATGTTTTGCATATTTTTCACAACCACGGGAGTTTCTAATACGTCCGAGAGTTTATACAGAAAATCATTAACAGAAATATTATCCGCTGAAAATTGACTTTCATCGACCAAAAATTTTGGATTTTTGGCTCCCCAATCAATTTGGTCTTTGTTCCAATATGCTGAGGTTGATTCAGGTAAGTGAATTTCGAGTATTTTCCCAGCCCGAGTTTCTGTTTTTAACGTGTAACCCAAATCTTTCAGAATTGTACTTGCCATTTCTTTTTCTTTCCACGAATGATTAAAATTCTTTTGTATAAGTAGCTGATATTGTTTGAAGTCGTCTTTTAAGGTTACTTGTTTTCCGCTGACTTTCAGAAGATAAGCAACAATTTGTGATAAAGAACCTTTTATCGAAGTAACATCATTGATTCTCTCAATTATCGGAAAAGAATTTGCAGGAGTGTTTACTTCTTGTATTTCAAAATCTTTGTCAAAAATTACGTTTGTTTCTTCCTCATTTTGGTACGATGCATATTTTAAGAAGTCATAAATAGGACTTGTTTTTTTGTTTTTTGATAAAAAACTTCGAATCATTCTCGGAGTGATATTGGCAGGATTTCCTTTCCAGAGAATCTTTCCTTCGGCATTGAATAAAATTCCGTAAGGAAGAGCCTTAACATTATGTTGTTTGAAGTTTTGTCCTTCATAATCAATACTTACGGCAAGTTTTGTAGGATGTCTTTCTAAAAATGAACACACCACATCCGAACGTTCTTGTGTGAGTGAAACAATGTATAAATCATCGCGAAATTGTTCTTGAAGCGTATTTAAATATGTAGAAACGTGAACGCACGGAACGCACCAAGTAGCCCAAAAATCAACAAAAAATAAGGATTTATCTTTTGGAGTAGCCAATTCAGAATATTCAACTCGTTCTGAAAAAGTCATTTGAGCAAATCCGAGCAAATGAGCAAATGAAAATATGATTAGAAATGTTTTTTTCATAGGAAATTGATTTTATAATTTTGAGGAACAGCAAAAAGGTTGCCAATTTTGTTTGATGCAGCTTTTGTAGGTGTTTTATAAATTCAGAAAAGACGCCCAAAAGGACGTCTTTTTTGTGAAAATTTCGTTTATTTATAGATGACTAATTTCTGTCCGACGTGAATATTATTTCCTTTAATTCTATTCCAACGCTTCAGATTTGAAACAGTTACGCCATTTCGTGAAGCTATTTTTCCCAAAACGTCTCCTTTTTTTACAGTATAAACTATTTTTCTGCCTGAACTTCCCGCATAATCTCCTTTTACCAATTCAGGAAGTGCTTTTTCTCTTTTGGCATTTTCTTCGTTCAGATAAGCGTAAATGATTTCTTCATTTGCTACAAATTTGCCAATTTCTTCAATAGGTAATCGCAAAGCATAATTTTTCCCCTCTACATAAGGCACAATATCCAACTGATACGAAGGATTAAAAAACTGTATTTCTTTAATATCCATTCCGGTTAATTCAGCGATATTTTTGAAAGGAACGGCTTGCTTTACGCGTACTGTGTCTGTTACAAAATAGTGATTTTCACGTCGTTGAGGCTTGAATCCGTGTTCTTTTGCATATTCAAAAATGTAAAGTGTAGCCAAGAAAGCAGGTACATATCCGGCAGTTTCACGAGGCAGATATGGGCGTAAATTCCAATAATTTTGTTTTCCGTTAGAACGACGCATTGCTTTGGTTACGTTTCCGGGACCCGAATTGTAAGCAGCAAGTACCAAATCCCAATCTCCAAAAATTTGATGTAAATAACTTAAATATTTCGCTGCAGCTTTTGTAGAACGAACGGGGTCACTACGTTCATCAACGTAATTGCTTACTTCTAATCCGTAGCTTTTCCCTGTGGCGTACATAAATTGCCATAAGCCGGTTGCTCCTACTCGTGAACGAGCTTTTGGATTTAAAGCGGATTCTATAATAGCTAAATATTTCATTTCCAGAGGAATTCTGTGATTACTCATTTCCTGCTCAAACATCGGGAAATAATAATCGCTCAAGCTCATCAATCTTTCCAATGAAGAACGACGATTTTTCAAAAAAGATTTGATAACACGCTCTAAAATAGGATTATATTCAATGTTGAAAGGAGTTTTTTGATTGAGTTTTTCCAAACGTTGTTTTAATACTTCGGTAGATAACTCTTCATACACCACATCGGTAAGAGATTCATTTTGAATATCTTCACTCATTTGAAAGAATAAATCCGAGTTTGAAAGTTCTTTTAGCCATTTTTTGTCATAGCTTTCGGCTTTCGGGTGGTCTTTCAAGATGTAAATCCCTTCTTTTTTAATGCCTGTGGGCAAAGTGGGCTGTGAATTATTGAAAATTTCGTTGGATTGTTGTTCTATTTTTGAAATGGTATCATTCGGGATATTTGGTTGCACCTGAGCCAACATATTTCCTACCGAAAAGCAAAAAAATACCCCAACACTACATTTCTTCATAAGTTTATGCATAAAGTCACAATTATTTCAAATTACAAAAATCAAAATTAATATTGATATGGGCAAATTTTAGGATGTTAAAAGATGCAAAACCAATTATGGGCAAAATATTTAACAAATTCAAAATCCTCAAATTGAATTTTATTTTGTTATCTTTTTAACAAAAATAATGCCGAATTTATTCTTATTTCAAGAAAAAAAACTAACTTTGCAAGTTCAAATAAAAAGGAAATCAGCGTAATTGATTTTTAAAAATTCGATAGAGAAATATATGAAAGATTCACGTAAAAAAACTGAAGCATTAGACTATCACGAATTTCCTCAACCGGGAAAAATAGCAATTATACCAACCAAAAAGCACGCATCACAGCACGATTTGTCATTGGCATATTCACCGGGCGTAGCAGAACCTTGTTTGGCAATTGCAGAGGATAAAAGCAATGTGTATAAGTACACGTCAAAAAGTAATTTGGTAGCAGTAATTTCCAACGGAACGGCTGTTTTGGGCTTGGGTGATATTGGTCCGGAAGCTTCCAAACCTGTAATGGAAGGAAAAGGATTGCTTTTCAAAATATTTGCAGATATTGATGTATTTGACATTGAGGTTGATGCAACCGATGTGGACAAATTCGTAGAAACAGTAAAAGCCATCGCTCCTACTTTTGGAGGAATTAATTTGGAAGATATAAAAGCTCCGGAAGCTTTTGAAATTGAGCGTAGATTGAAAGAAGAGTTGGATATTCCTGTAATGCACGATGACCAACACGGAACAGCCATCATTTCTGCAGCAGCACTAAAAAATGCTTTAGAAATTGTCAATAAAGACATTAAGAAAGTGAAAATAGTAGTTAGCGGAGCAGGAGCAGCAGCCATTTCTTGTACGCATATGTATATGGCTTTAGGGGCAAACCCTAAAAACATCGTAATGTGTGATAGTAAGGGAGTTATACGCAAAGATTCACCTAATTTGACTGAGCAAAAAGCTGAATTTGCAACTGACCGAGATATTTACACTTTGCAAGAGGCTATGGAAGGAGCCGATGTATTTATCGGGCTTTCAAAAGGTAACGTTGTGAGTCCCGAGATGCTTCTTTCAATGGCTAAAGATGCAATAGTTTTTGCAATGGCGAACCCAACTCCTGAAATTGATTATAATCTGGCAATAGAAACTCGTCAGGATATTATTATGGCGACAGGTCGTTCCGATTTTCCTAATCAGGTGAATAATGTGTTGGGATTCCCATTTATTTTCCGAGGAGCGTTAGATGTTCGTGCTACCAAAATCAATGAGGAAATGAAACTTGCTGCGGTTTACGCAATTGCCGATTTGGCTAAAAAAACGGTTCCTGAGCAGGTAAATCTCGTTTATGGGGCAGAAAATCTTTCTTTTGGAAGAAATTATATCATTCCGAAACCTTTTGACCCTCGGTTGATTTATGAAATTCCACCAGCGATAGCGAAAGCAGCAATTGAGTCGGGAGTAGCCCAAAAGCCGATTACCAATTGGGAGGCTTATCGAACTGAATTGATGGACAGAATTGGCAACGGAAGCAAGGAAATCAGAATGTTGCAAGACAGAGCTAAACAAAATCCTAAACGAGTGGTTTTCCCAGAGGCAGACCATCTCGAAGTGCTTAAGGCAGCACAACGTTTGCACGAGGACGGCTTGGCTATCCCTATTCTGTTAGGAAGAAAAGATATTATAAAGGAACTAAAAGAAGAAATTGGGCTTACTGCTGATTTACAGATTATTGACCCTAAAAGTGATGAAGAAAAAGCTCGCAGGGCGGAATTCAGTAGAGTTTATTGGGAGAAGTATCAACGAAAAGGAGTTATCCGCCTAACAGCTGAAAGGATGATGCGTGAACGTAACTACTTTGGGGCAATGATGGTTAATATGGGGCAAGCCGATGCTATGATTACCGGACGCACACGTGCTTATCCCACAGCCATACGTCCGATTTTGGAGTTAGTTGAAAAAGAAGAAGGCGTTGACAGAATTGCTTCAACCAGCATTATGTTTACAAAACAAGGACCTTTGTTCTTATCTGATGCCACTATTAATGTAAACCCAACTGCCGAAGATTTGGCTAATATAGCCTTAATGACAGCAAAAGCAGTGAAAATGTTTGGTATTCAGCCTTCTGTTGCGATGTTGTCATACTCCAACTTTGGCTCGGCAAGTTCCGAAAGCACTAAAAAAGTACGTGATGCGGTGGCTTATTTGCACAAAAATCATCCGGATTTGATAGTTGATGGAGAAATTCAGGCCGATTTTGCTATCAATCCTGAAAAAATGGCAAGGTCGTTCCCTTTTTCAAAATTGAATAACGGAAAAGGTGCAAACGTATTGATTTTCCCTAATTTGGAAGCGGCAAATATCACCTACAAGATTATGAAGGAAATCGAGAACTTTGAAACCGTAGGACCTATTACATTAGGATTAACCCAAGCAATTCACGTTACTACATTAGGCTCGAGCGTTGATGAAATAGTGAATTTGGCAACCCTCGCAGTGGTTGATGCTCAAGAAAGAGAATGCCGTAAAAAGCAAACGGGATGTTAGAAAAAGATAAAAGGCAAGAATTATTCAATTCTTGCCTTTCGTTTTCATAGTTAGTAAAAGAAAAAATTATTTATCTATTGAACCAACCACACGCTTCATAAAACTGTTGAGAGCTTCTTTTTGTGGAGTTCCTTGCTTAATCATTTTATCTACTTCAATGGCACCATAAAGATTTGAAAGTAGCTCTCCGATTACGTCCAATTCCTCATCTTTCAAATTTTCACACTCAATTAAATTTTCAAGCGTTTCGATGGTTTCATTTACGTAATCTTGGTCATTTTCTCCAATAAACTGCACAACGTGCTTAATTAGCGGTAATCTCATCGATAAATTGTTTTAAAGATTCTGCTTTATTTGTTTGAATTTGTCCCAACAAAGCTCCTTTTTTGAAGGCAGCAAATGTAGGCAAATTATCCACTTTGGCTAATTGCCTTGATTGCGGATTTTTTTCTGCATCCACATAAATGAATTTTGCAGAAGTATTTTCTGAAGCATATTTTTTGAATTTAGGCTTCATAATTTTACAATTTCCGCACCATCCGGCACCATATTGTACAAAAATCAAATCATCGGAAGCTATTAATTCCTGAAGATTATCTTGCGTTAATTCTTCCATAATTAGTGTGATTTTAAGTATTGAGAAACACCGTCTCTGTTGGCGTTCATTGCATCTTTTCCTTCTTCCCAATTCGCAGGGCAAACCTCACCGTGTTTTTGAACGTGAGCGTAAGCATCAACTAAGCGGAGATATTCCTTCACGTTGCGTCCTAAAGGCATATCGTTTACACTTTCGTGGAATACTTTCCCATCTTCATCAATCAAATACGTTGCACGATATGTAACATCGTCACCTTCCAAAAGATAGCTTTCAGCCACTTCGTCATAAATTTCTCTTGAATCCAAAATTCCTAAAGCACGAGCCAAATTTCGGTTTGAGTCCGCCAAAATAGGATATGTAACTCCTTCGATACCACCTTGATCTTTAGGAGTGTTTAACCAAGCGAAGTGAACTTCGGCAGTGTCGCACGAAGCACCTATGACGGTCACATTTCTTTTTTCAAACTCAGCTAAAGCTTCTTGAAAAGCGTGTAGCTCTGTTGGGCAAACGAAAGTAAAATCTTTTGGATACCAGAACAAAAGTACTTTCTTTTTGTTATTTACTGCTTCTGCATATACGTTGATTTTGAACGTATCTCCCAAATCGCTCATAGCATTAACATCAAAATTTGGGAATTTTTTACCTACTAAAGACATAATTTTATTTTTTTTTTATTCAAATTCTGGGCTAAGTTACGGATTTTATTGTGATAAGTGCCATAACTTTTATTGAAATCTTTTATAATACAATAGATTTTCTTTATTTATGTGAAGTAGGAGAAGAGTTTTGGCTCTTGCTTCTCAAATTTCGTTATCTTTGCCGAAAAAACTATGAAAATTAACAGCTTTTTTGGTGTGTTTTTACGATATTTTCTGCAAGGAATCCTGATTGTAGGACCTTTAAGCACCACAGTTTGGATTATTTGGTCTATTTTTTCAAGCATTGACAATCTTGTTCCTGATGTTTCAAAAAAATACCCCGGAGTTGTGTTTGTTGTACTCTTCTTAGGAACGACATTAATTGGCTTTATCGGGAGTAAATTCTTCTTAGGCAGGCTGTTAGTGAGTGGTTTGGATTATCTGTTGGAACGTATTCCGGGAATTAAATTCATATATTCTTCCATTAAAGATGTGCTGACTTCGTTTGTGGGTGATAACCGAAAATTTAATAATCCTGTTTGGGTAAAAGTGCAAGAGAGTCCTGAAATGTGGCGTATCGGTTTCTTGACGCAGGAAAATATGGATTTTACCAATATGGAAGGAATGGTGAGTGTTTATTTGCCTCATTCTTATGCCGTTTCCGGTTGGGTGATTGTAACTAAAGCCGAAAACATAAAACCAACTGAAGGATTATCGGCTCATAAAGCGATGGAATTTGCATTGAGTGGTGGTATGATTGGCGGTGTAAAAGGTTCTTAAACTTTTGTCATATCTGAAAAAAATATATTACTTTTGCTTTGCAAAAAATAATTTTATATGAGAAATCACGTACCAAAGTATCAAAAACCGATAAAAAGCGTGAGTGACCCTATCGTTCAGGTAGATAGCTGGCACGATGCCATTGACGCATTTGACGAAAAAGATTATGAAAAGTCATTGCGTAGTTTATTTCACTATATGAATCCTGAAGTAGCTAAAAAAATTCCTGCTACGGGTGATTTTTCAATAGAATATCCGCAAGGTTCTTCGCGAGTTATTTTCGGGCTGAAAAACGGAATATTCTTCATAGAGTCTCCTTTTGTGAAGATGACCGAAAATACGAATAAAGTAGCAATGCTACGTCACGCAAATGAATTGAATTTTAGTTTTTTAACAGTTCCTCAAATTCACTTAATTGACCAAACGCTTTGGTTCAAATTTGAAACGCCTTTGCATCTTTGTCAGCCTAATAAAATTTACGATGCTTTGCGTGAGATTTGTATGGCAACCGATGATTTTGACGATGAGTTTATTGAAAAATATGAAGCGGAACGCATACAAGAACCTGTTGTTCAGCAACTTTCAGAGGCTGAAAAAGCAGAGGCTTGGAGTCAAATTCAGGCAATTCTTGCAGAATATCGCCGTTATATGGATTATTTTGAGGAGAAGCGTTGGGATGGTAGCCAATGGGATATCCTTATGTTGAGCCTTTTCCAATTGGCAAATATGCCTTACATTCAAGGGATTTTACGCACTGATTTACAGGAATATATTCAGAATATAAAAAACAGTCGTATTGATTTTCACTTCCGTATAGACAAAGGTAAAAACTTCTTCAAGCAACTTTCTGAAAAGTCACAGGACGAAATAATGAAAGATGTATATTATACACACAATCTGATGGGATTAAAATGGCGTTCTTCCGGTAAATTCTTGCAGGAAGAAGCTCACGGATATGAAGAACAAGTGCGTAAGTATAAGAGTTCCAATGATTACTTCAATATTTGTTATTACTTGTATTATTTGTATTTGTACATTTTGTATCACTATAATTTAGACCAAGAATATCGCAGTTTTATTACGGGGACTCTTGAAAAAGCCTCTGGAGAAACCTATGAACGGGCATCTGAAATATATTTAGAAGCGTTTGAACATCTGCTGAAAGAAACTCTTCCGAAAGGATTTAACGTTAAACAAAAAAACAAGAAAGGATTCTTCGCTCGGTTGTTCGGGTAAGAGTGTTTAGTGAGCAGAATAACAAAAAATAAAGATAATGGAACAACATAAAAAATATATATACAAAGTAATCACTTCGGAAGGAACGGGAAGTGGTTTTGCCGTGAAAGGACACGATTTTTTGATAACAAATTATCACGTAGTTGAAGGCACAAAACAATTAGCAATTGAAGATCAGGAGCGTAACCGTTATTTGGGCGATGTGATAATGGTAAATCCGCAGTTGGATTTGGCTTTTGTTCGTGTTGAGGAACTTTCGCTTTCCGAGTCATCAATCACGATTGACGATAGTTTGGAAATCACAAATACGCAAAAAATTTTTATCAACGGATTTCCTTTCGGAATGCCTTTTACCATCACAGAAGGAATAATTTCTTCTACAAACCAACCGATGAATAATAGGCACTATATCCAAACAGATGCTGCGGTTAACCCCGGAAATTCAGGAGGACCAATGTTAAATCAGGCGGGTGTTTTGGTTGGTGTAACAACTTCTAAATTTAACAACGCTGATAATGTTGGTTTTGGAATTCGTTTTAATGAAATTATTAAAGAAATTAATGATTTTAATTTTTCGGATAAACTTTATCGGGTAAAATGCAATTCGTGCGACCATTTCATTGAAACTCCTACGAAATTTTGCCCACATTGCGGAAATAAAATAGATATTTCTGTTTTTGAAGAATTTGAAAAATCTCCTTTTGAAACGTTTATCGAATCGGCGATTAAGGAAATGGGAGCTAATCCTGTATTGTGTCGTGCGGGGCGTGATAGTTGGGAATTTCATCAAGGCAGTGCATTGATTCGTATGTTTGTGTATCAACGTAATTATCTGATAGTTACTTCTCCTCTGGTGAAACTTCCGAAACAGAATTTGAAAGCACTTTATGAGTATATGTTATTACACCCATATGCTCCATATCACTTTGGCGTGTCGGATAGTATTGTTTACATTTCTTATCGTGTACATATGTCGGATGTATTTTCTGATGATGCTGAAAGAATAAAAGGCTACGTTCGTGACATACCACAATTGGCTGATGATTTGGATAATATGCTTGTAGAGCAGTACGGTTGTGAGTTTTCGATTGATGCAAAGGTAAACTAATATTTAAATTGATTTTTAAGTTGAAATATAATGCAGAATTCAAAATGCATCCAGCCTCATTTTGAATTTTAATATATAAATATTATGAATATTATTGACGTTTTAATTGTTGTTCTTTACATTGTTTTGACTGTTGGTGTGGGCGTTTGGATTTCAAAACGAGCATCGAAGGGATTGGATTCTTATTTTTTAGGAGGAAATTCTATTAAATGGTATTATTTGGGGCTAAGTAACGGTTCGGGAATGTTCGATGTGGCAGGAACGGCTTGGATGGTCGGGATTTTGTTCCTCTATGGTGTGAAAAGCTTTATGTTTATGTGGATTTGGCCTATTTGGAATCAAATCTTTGTGATGGTTTTCCTCGCTGCTTGGATTCGTCGCTCCAACATAATGACGGGTTCGGAGTGGATTTTGACGCGTTTCGGGAACGATAAAGCCGGAAGAGCTTCGCACCTGATTATTGCCATTTTTGCCATTATTACTTCAATCGGATTTATTGCTTATTTTTTTGAAGGAGTTGGCAAATTTATGACCATTATTCTGCCTTGGAATATGACACTGGCTTTCGGAAATACAACAGTACTTACTTCGGAGCAAAGCTATGCCCTTATCGTTATTTTACTTACCACGATTTATACCATCAAAGGCGGAATGTTTTCAGTAGTAGCTACTGAAGTTTTGCAATACGGAATTATGGTGCTTGCCGGAATTTTGATTGCAGGATATGCTTTCTTCACCATCAGTGATGCACAAATTACTTCGATTATTCCCAAAGAATGGAAAAATATCTTTTTTGGTTGGGAGCTTACTCCATTTTGGAACGAAAAGTATCAAGCTTTCAATGATTTGATTGATACGCAAGGATATAAGATGTTCGGAGCCTTTATAGGAATGTCTCTTCTGAAAGGATTTTTCGCCAGCGTTGCAGGTCCTACGCCAAGTTACGATATGCAACGTATCCTTTCTACCCGAAATGTAAAAGAGGCTTCGTATATGAGTGGTTTTACAAATCTTATTCTTTTTATTCCCAGATATTTACTTATTGGAGGAATTGTAGTGATAGCATTGGTTCATATCGCTCCACAAATGTTAGGGGGGAGTTTGACGAATAATGATTTGGAAACTATTTTGCCAAAAGTAGTAAACTTTCATATTCCGGTGGGTATCAAAGGATTGTTGCTTGCTGGTTTATTAGCTGCGTTTATGTCCACTTTTTCGGCTTTTGTAAATTCAGGTCCTGCTTATATCGTTAATGATATTTATAAAAAATATTTCAAACCTGAGGCTTCTGTAAGGCATTACATCAATGCTTCATATTGGGCATCGTTTGGTATTGTGATTTTGGGAGTGATTATGGGCTTTTTTGCAGAGTCTATTAATTCCATTACATTGTGGATTACCAGTGCTTTGTACGGAGGCTACGTTGCTGCAAACTTTTTGAAATGGGTTTGGTGGCGATTCAACGGATGGGGATATTTCTGGGGAATGCTCGCAGGATTACTCATTGCCACACTTCAATTTATTTTAGACGGAAATAAAGATAATTTTACCGAAGGCACTTGGCTTTATGATTTAGCTCATATTCCACCAATATATTTATTTCCAATATTTTTCATATTTTCATTGATAGGTTGTTTGTTAGGGACATATTTCTCTAAACCTACGGAAATGAGCGTATTGGTAAATTTCTACAAAAATATTCGTCCGTGGGGTTGGTGGCATCCGGTTTATTTGCAGCTACGAAAAGAAGACAGTACAGCCAGCAAAAATCACAACTTTTGGAAAGATATGGTTAATTGCGTTATTGGTATTGTGTGGCAATCAAGCCAGATATTAATTCCGATTTTCCTTCTGATTCGTGATTATCCGAAAATGTGGTGGTCAATCGGGGTGTTTGTGATTACTACCTTAGTACTGAAATTTACTTGGCTTGATGTAGTCAGAAAATACAAAGATTAGCATAAGAGAATTAAAAAGGCGATGTAACACATCGCCTTTTTGTTTTGTAAATATGAGAAGATTTATTTGATAAATATTATTGATAATCTATTGGGTGTATAATATATTTAGCTAAAATTTTCTCCAATTTTTGAATGCTGTCAGGGCAAATTCCATCAAGATTGATATATTTTTTTGTGCTATCTTCTTTGATTATTTCAAGTACTTTGTTTTCAATATGAAAGTTTTTTACATCGCTGAAGTTAAAAGTCTTACCCCAAAAGTTATTTACTTTTATCATAATGCCTCTTCTGTTCCATTCCACAAAATTACGAAACCAAAACATTTTTGAGTTGTATATAAACATCATCAAGAAAGGAAAAACATTCACTATTTTTCTCCATACAGGGCTTTCAATATGCAGAAGTTCAAACAAGTTCAAAAGAAACAGAACACTCGCTATTATAATCAAGATGTTTGTAGTTATATTGCTGAAATTCTTTAAATTATAAAAACGAATCTTTTTCATAATGTTTTTAGATTTTGAGTTATGTTATTTGTTTCACAAAAATAAACTTTTTAATTTTACAAACAAAAATATTTCAAGAAAACAAGGAACAAATTACAAGAGACAAGGAACAAGTTACAAAATTTTATCCTTTTAAACTTGCCCCTTGGAATTTTGTACTTGGTACTTTATACTTTTAACTTTATCCTTGATACTTGTCTCTTGGTACTTGTCCCTCGCTTCTTTATCCTTTTCTCTCCACCAAAATCACTTTTCCGTTTTCGTCCTCTTGATACACTTTCCCAAAACGATTTGAGAATTTTGAAGTCAGGTAGAACATCACCGGAACCACAACCAACGTCAGGAAGGTAGAAAATACCAGTCCGTAAATAACTGTCCAAGCTAGTGGTCCCCAGAAGATAACGTTATCTCCTCCGAAGTAAATATTCGGGTTGAGTGAATCGAACAAAGTAAAGAAGTTGATATTAAACCCGATGGCGAGCGGTATCAGCCCCAGTACGGTAGTGATTGCCGTAAGCAAAACAGGACGCAAACGAGCTTTCCCTGCCGCTACAATCGCATCGTAAACCGATTCGTTGTTTATTTTGTCGTACACCGCCAAGCCCATTTTCTCTTTTTTACGGTCGATAAGCAGTTGTGTATAATCCAATAGCACCACTCCGTTGTTTACCACAATTCCGGCCAAGGAAATAATCCCCATCATCGTCATCAGAATCACAAACGGTTGCCCCGTGATAATCAGTCCTAAGAAAACTCCCGTGAAGCTGAGTAATATGGTAATAAAAATCAGTGTTGGTTTCACTATCGAGTTGAATTGATACACCAAAAGGAACACAATCAGCCCCACGGCGATAAGCAAAGCCGTTGAAAGGAATGCCATTTCTTTGTTTTGTTCTTCAATCTGACCAGTAAAATCAATTTTGATGTTGGCAGGAAGGTCAAAATTCTTCATTTGTCCTTGTATTTGTCGTACGATGGCTCCCGCATCATTAAATCCGGGACTTAAAGCCGAATATAAAGTTACCACACGGTCGGTTTTATTGTGTTTTATCGTGCTGAATGATGATGTGTTCTTATATTTCGTTACCGATGATATAGGCACGTGCAACCATTCTCCCGTATTGGCATCTCTGAAAATGATGTGTTGGTCAAATAAAACATTAGGGTTATGGCGGTCGGCTTGATTAAAACGCACGTAGATGTCATAATCGTCGCCTTTTTCTTTGTAAACGCCTGCTTTTTCTCCAAATACTGAACGACGTAATTGATTGGAAATCTGTCCTACGGAAACACCCAATTCGCCTGCTTTTACGCGGTCTATTTCTACTTCTATGGCGGGTTTGTTTTTATTTACATCGATTTTCAGCTCATCAATCCCTGCGATGTTTTTCTGACTGATAAAATCACGCATACGCTCGGCGGTGGTGATGAGTTCACCGTAATCCTCGCCCCGAAGCTCGATGTTTATCGGATGCCCCGCTGGTGGTCCGTTTTGGTCTTTCTCCACAGAGATAGAAACCCCTGGGTACACGCCTCGCAAATCGGATTGGATTTTTGCCCGAAGCTCTTCCGAGTCCTGCCCACGGCGGTATTTAAATTCCCTGAGCGTTACGGTAATCTTCCCGCGATTGGGCATCTCTGCCGCAGAGGCTCCGTCCGTGTACGGGTTGCCTGCCCCCTCTCCCACCTGAGCTACTGCCGATTCTACCATAAAGTTATAATCTCCGTCTTTGTATTGCTCGCTATTTAAGATGGCGTACATTCGTTTTTCAATGTCTTGGGTTACTGCATTGGTCTTTTCGATGTCCGTTCCTTCGGGGTATTCGATGTACACAATGATTTGATTGGGCTTATTATCAGGGAAGAAGTTAATACTGGTGCGTCCCGTGCCTACCGACCAACCGAACAACACAAATGACAACACCAACAAAGCAAAAGTAGAAACTACTAACAAATACGGATTCTTCCCGCGAAGAGTAAAACGAAGGGTTTTCTCATACATATCCTCCATTCGCGTAAGTACCTTCTGTTGGAAACTATCGGCAAGCCCTTTGATAATATATTTGTATGCCCATAATAAAATAATGGTAAAGTAAAGCACCGTTCCTAAGCCTCGCACCGCTCCCCCAACCAATAGCATAAACGTACCGATGGCGAAGAGTAATATACTTGTCTTTACCAGCTGTTTTACGCTGAGGACTTTCTCTTTAATGTCCATAAACTCGGAAACTAACATCGAGTTGAAGAATATTGCCACGAAGAGCGACGACCCCAACACGATGGAGAGCGTCAGCGGGAAGTACACCATAAAGTCCCCCATCACGCCCGGCCACATTCCTAAGGGCAAGAAGGCTCCCACCGTGGTCAGCGTTGAAATAATGATAGGCACGGCTACCTCCCCGATGCCTGCCTTCGCTGCTTCGTATCGGCTCATTCCTTCTTTTTCCATCAATCTAAATACATTCTCAACGACCACGATGCCATTATCCACGAGCATTCCCAACCCCATAATGAGACCGAAAAGAATCATCGTGTTAAGCGTATATCCCAAAGCGTTGATTATCATAAAGGACATAAACATTGACATCGGAATGGCAAAGCCCACAAAAAGTGCGTTGCGGAAGCCCAAAAAGAACATCAACACGCCCACGACCAAGATGACCCCGAAGATTACGTTGTTACTCAAATCACTTACCATATTTTCGGTCTGTTGCGATTGGTCGTTGGCGATGGTTATCGATAGGTCTTTGGGGAAATCACTTCGCATTTCCGCTACCAAATCCTTGATTTTCTCACTTGCCTGAATCATATTCTCTCCCGAACGCTTTTTCACGTCCAGCATTACCACTCCCTGACCAAATTCGCGAGCGTAGGTGGTTCTGTCCTTATCACGGAACGATACTTGGGCAATATCTCCCAAAAGAACGATGCCTTTATCCGATTTTACAACGAAGTTTTTCAAATCCTCAGGCTTTTCTATCTCTCCCACCAAGCGTATGGTACGTCTTTGCCCAGAGGAAATGAGATTCCCCGCAGACATTGTTACGTTCCCCCTTCCGATGGCGTTTATCACATCGTCAATACTCACTCGCGAAGCCATCATTTTGTACATATCAATGGCTACTTCCACTTCTTTTTCCTGTGCCCCGCGTATGGTTGCCTCTTTTATCTCTGGCAAACTCTCGATTTTCTTCTGCATCTGCTCGGCAAACTCTTTGAGCTTGGCGGTGGGGTAATTTCCTGCAATGTTTACGTTCAAAATCGGGATAAACTCCGAAATAGTAATGTCGAACACATTAGGTTCCACCTTTGCCCCGTTAAATGTAGGCCAGTCCTCGCTTGAAACTTCTTTGTCCACCTCATCTTTTACCTTTTGCAAGGCACTTTCAATGGTGATTTTCTCCGTAAACTCAAGGGTTATCATTCCATAGTCCTCTTGCGAAGATGATTCTATCTTTTTTACGTGACTTATTCCTTTGAGTTTGTCTTCCAAAGGGTCGATGATAAGTCTTTCAATGTCTTCGGCGGTATTCCCGGGATAGACAACGCTTATATAAATCTTTGTGTCCTTAATTTCAGGGAAGCTTTCGCGTGGCATACCCATATACGCCAACGTTCCGGCAAGGAAAAAGATAAAAATCATCACGTAAATGGTGAATTTGTTGTCGATTGCCCAAGATGACATCTTGAACTCTTTATCTTTAATGTTACTCATAATAAAATATTGGGTTTATTTTTAAAAAATAGTATTTCTTGTGGTTATTTTTCTATTCATATAGCATTGCTCCTTTAAAAATATCGGCAAAAATGCCCCAATTAGGAACATTTGCATCAATATTTTGATTGGTATTGCTATAATATTGCTGAATATCTTCCGTATATCGACTTAAAGCGTCCAGAAAGTCAGGTAAAGTTGTATTCTCCCAATCTTCCGGAGCGTGTTCAAGATTATTTTTTAGCATCTCTAAGAATTTTACAAAATCCTGACGAGTATTAACTTTCATTTGATGGATGTTTGTATGCATATCTTATGTCTGTTTTTGAATTATTCGTATTATTATGTGTTGTTCTTTGATAAAAATATCTTGCTTTTGTATTTTTACTAATCCCTCTCGTAATTATATGACTTTTTTTGTGCGATTTATGCTTGTTTTTGTATTATTCTTGGTTGTTTTTGCAATTTTACTGCTTGTACTTGCATTATTTTTCATTGCAATTCTATTTTTATTGATTGAATTTATATTTTTATAGGTTTCTCTTGTGTATTTTACAAATGTTTTTGAATGTTTATTGCTTTATTAGATAAAAAAATACGCCTACATTGAATTTTTTATAAATGTGTTTGTAATGCCTTATCTTTAATTCATTGTTTTTTAAGTGTATGTTGCTAATTTACATATCACTTGACGTAAAAAGTATCATTCTGTTGTCATTTATCACGAAGTTATAACCTTTTTGCCATAAGTTAAAGTATGGTTTTAGAAAGTCGGAGCTTGGCTTATCGGTGAAACTTGGATATTGCAAGTATGCGGATAAAAAATAATCGCAGCTTATGGAATAATACGCCTCTCTTAATATGGAAATAAGGCTGTCATAATCCGTATTGTCAATCATCCAATCCGAAAACAGTTCGCATAGATAACTATACTTGTCGTCATCAAAGTTTTGCTCTGTTTCTTTGGAAATTTCTATCTCCTTAATGTCTGCTAAGTATTGTTGTAAGGTTTCGTCTTCCAGAAATGAAGCAAAATCAGTCAATTCTTTTAAAAATTGCTTTCCGATAGCTTTTATTTCGCTTTCTTCTCCCTTTTTATCCGGTACAAAGTAGCCCGGAGAAACATTTTTATCAAAAGATTGAAGTACCTCCTCTTCCGTAGCTTTGAAAATAGGTTTTAGACGTTCGCAGAGTGCTTGCCCGTTGGGTACAGGCTCAAAAACTTTGTCGATGTTCTCTCCGTAGGGCATAAAACATTGAAAATATGCGTAGAATTCATCTTCCAACATATCACTATCTGTATCTATTTCCTCTCCGATAAGTCGCCCGAGGTATTCTGCGTATTCTTTCTGTGTCATATCTTTTCTTTTTTGCTTGTTAATAGATGAATTTAGTTGTGTTAATAATTATATGTAATTGCTTTGCAATCGCTTAACATTGCTTTTTCTCCTGTTGAAATTACAAGTGTATTATTTTGGATTTCAGCAAATGCAAAACCTCTTTTTTGCCAGTCTTTTCGGATTGTTTCCGTGATTTTTTCCTTTCCGGCTGTACCTTTGAAAGATATTCCACAGAATTTTCGTCCGTTGGGTAATGTTATTTCACAGTTGGAAGATAAAACACAGCAGTCCAACGTTTCCAAGTCTTTGATGTTGAGTATTTCATCGAAGGAATCTTCAAAATCAGTCATATTTTTCTCTATATACAGGAAGCCTCTCTCCGGATTTTGATTGGGGTGATTTCCTGCGATGTCGATAATGTTATTTATCTCAACGATTGAAAATTTTTTAGGTTTTCTTTTTGTCATAAATGAGTTGTTTTATGATGAATTTGCTGTATTTTATCTTCTTTTGTGAATAAAAATCATTATATCTTGCCTGTTATTGCAAGTTTTTGATAGGTTTTTCTTTTTCTTTCCTTTGTAAGAATCCTCAAGATGGCAATAAGGTTAGAAAATGGTTACGTGTTGTCCTTCTTGCACGCTTCTTGCACCTTCTTTAATGATTTTGTCGCCTTTTTTTACTCCTGAAAGGATTTCCGTAAAGCCGTTTTGTGTTTTTCCGGTGGTGATGACCACACGCTCGGCAACGTACTGATTTTCCGTATTGGTGTTTTTGGCAAGAAATACATATTGCTCGCCTTTAGCATTCTCCGAAATAATGTCAAGCGGTAACAAAACGGCTGCTTTGCTTTGATAATCATTTACTTGCAAACGTGCCGTCATATTGGGTTTGATGGCGTTGTTTTTGTTGGGTAAACGGATTTCAATTCTGAACGAACGATTTGACGGATTGATAAAATTAGAAACTTGACTTACTTTTGTGTCGAATTGTTCGCCCAAAACGGAAATATCCACCTTCGCTTGTGTTCCTCTTTTTATGTGGGAAGCGTATTGTTCCGGCACGTCCGATTCCAAATACATATCCGACAAATTCACCAACCGAAGCACGGGCATTCCGGGAGCTACCACCGTACCTACATCGGTTATCACATCGTCAATTACTCCCGAAAACGGAGCGTAGATATTGGCTTTGGCAACTTGTTTTTGCATCTGTTCCACAGCACTTTGTTGCGTTTCGTAAGCTGATTTGGCTTGTAAAAACTGAATTTCCGACCCGATTTTGTTTTCCCACAATCGCGATTGGCGTTCAAAGGTAGTTTTTGCTAATTCGGCTTGGATTTTCAGTTGTGCCAATTGTTGGGAAATTCCGCCATCTTGAATTGATGCCAAAAGTTGTCCTTTTTGCACATTTTGTCCTTTTTGCACGTATATTTTCTCCAAAACACCGCCAAATTCGGCATTTAATGTGATGTTTTGATTGGTTTTTACCGTGCCTTGCAACTCCAAAAAGTGGTTAAAAAGCGTGTCTTTTACTTCCAAAAGCGACACCAACACTTGAGCTGAATTTTCTTCGGGAAATTTACTCAGCGAAGCATCAAGCGAGGTGATTTGTGTTTCGAGTTCTTTTATGCGGGCAGAAATTTCGTCTCTTTTCTGACGGATTTCTTCTTTTGAACCTTTGGCGATGACTTCTTCCACCGATGGGTTTTTGTTTTCTCCGCACGATGCCAAAAGCACTAAAGCGGAAGCAATAAACTGAATTTTAATGTATTTCATTGTAACTGATTTTATTTGTTGTTTGATTTTTATTTTTTTACTTCTATTCTTTTTTCTTATCTAACATTTTTTTGGCACTTGCGGAAGAAACTACTTTTTTGCCTGTTCGGGCTTCGAGTTCTTCACGGGCGACTTTGGCTACGTTACCTCCTTGTTTGGCTACAGTCATATTTTGCTCAAAGGTTTCGGGTTGTGTAACTTGCGAAATGTCTTTTGTAGAGGCTTCGGCTAACATATTTAAAATAAGCTCCGTGTTGGTCATATTATCTCGCAAATTTTCTTTTTTCAGTCCTTTAAGAATTGGTGGTTTTGCCTGACCAAGCTTTGGTAATAATATCGGTTAAGGCAGCAAATTGTTGTCCTTCTTTCACGCCTCGTTTTTTCCATTCATTGGTGAGTTCTTTACGAATTTCGATACTTTTGAGCCTTTGGTTAATCCAACTTTCGGAATATCCAAGTTTGAGATATTGTTGCAAGGCTCGGTCTATGGAAATTTCGGGGTCTTGCATTTCGTCCAAACGTTCACTCCCCACCTGAGCCAACCATAGTTTAAATGGCTCAGCCTTAGGCGACGGCACAGATTGAATAAGCCTTAGTAATTGTTCAGTGTCAGCAACGTCGGTTTTGTAATATTTTCCGTCAGAAGAAAGCATTTTCAGTTGTCCGATTTTTTCGGACAACTCACTTCCCTCCTTTTTAAGTTTAGCTTTTAAGTCGCTCCAATACTTTCGAGGTCTGTCAGTTCCCGTTAAAACCTCAATCACATCAACGATGGAAAACCACCATTTCTCTTGTTGTTCGTCCCACTGCGAACGGACTTTTTTCTGCTCGAATATTTTTATGTTATTTTCCATATTTTTACAACCAATCTTTTACACGTGACGATATACGTCTTCAAACGGAACGCGGAATCGTTCGCCCCAAATACCTCCTTCTTTTCGGATGCCACAACAGATAATCATATTAATTTCTACATCGGAAGGAAGTTTTAAGGCTTTCTTTACCAATTTGCTGTCAAAACCCTCTAACGGACAGGTATCGTATTGTTTTTCAGCCATTGCTATCATAAAAGTTTGTGCTGCCAATGCACAACTTTTATGAATTACGGTTCGTACTTCGGCTTCGGATACTTGCCTTACTATCGGGCGAAATAACCCAATGCTCAGCATCATTATTTTGCGTATCGCACCCAATAAACCGAAACACCTGCTGTACAAAAAAGGCATCAATTTACCGTAGTAAGTTTCGCGGTCTTTTATTCTTTTGGCTTGCCTTTCCGAAGGGCTGTTGCGTTGCACATTTCCCTTTTCAAACTCTAAAACGGCTTTGGCTCTTTGGCGATGTAAATCCTGTCGAGTTACGAAAACCACCATTTGCTGAGCAGTTTTCGCCGCACTTTGCGACAAACAAGCTACTGCTAATTCTTCCAAAACGGCTTTATCCGTAATGTGATATGCCTCCCACAACTGCATATTGGAACTTGTGGGAGCGAGTTGTGCCAATTCCAAACATTCACGCACTTTTTCCGTTTGAATGGGTTTAGTTTCGTCATACAAACGCACCGCACGACGGTAATTTAATATTTCTTTTAAGTTCATAATTTTTTGTTTCATTATTGGGTTAATATATCAATTTTGTTCCAATTTATACTTCGGATTATTGCCAAACTCCAAAATTGGGTAGTAGGCTTGTAAATATTTCATTTTGTCTTGAGGATAGGATTTTAAGTGAATTTGCCTATCGAGCCAATTTTCATAAAATGTAATAATATCCACATTCATAGCGTAATATCCTGTAAGATTGATACAGCCACAATCCACCCAAATTTCTCCTTTCTTTTTTCCATTTATAACCAAACGAAAGAAATCACCACAGCCGTATTCACAAATGGGAATAGTTCCGTTTAGATTGTCGGTACTACTATATTTGTTTATCAGATTGGCAAAATCATTGTCTGTTTCCATTCGCTTTTCGATATCGTCATAAGTTGTATTTTCTCCAAAATTAATAACATCTTCAAAATCAAAATCATTTATATAGGGAAATGACTCATTAAGTGTGATTTGCCATTCCTCATTCATTTTCAAAGCCTCTTGCAAAGAATAAAAACCATAATAGGGAGCTTTTTGGTGCAGTTGATGTGATTGACAGCCGTTTTGAATTTCAGTTAGGAAATTGACATAACTTTCTGGGAGTTTCAACTGTAATTTTGCTTCAATTTCACGAATTTCAACTAAAGAAAGCGTACTATTTGGGGTAATGCCCAATGATACCATCTTTTGTAAAACTCGTTTGATTTGATTGTTATTTTTTACCATAATTAAAAAAATTATAATTTTGGATTTTTACAACAATTTTTCTAATTCTTCTTTTTAGGAAGATATAATTGTTTTTTTGGTGCCTATAAGTAGTTAATTACTAATGTCTTAAACTTCCGTAGGTTGCTGATGCGATGATTTATAATAGATATTGAATTATTGATTTAGATGATACGGATAGGGTTCGTCTTTAAATAAAGCGAAAAACTTTTCGATATTATCGGCAATTACTCGCCAACGCAAATCTCTGTCGTCCCAAAAAATGATTCTCGGTTCATTTTCATTTTTATTAAAATCCATACAAAACTGACAACCCGCACCGTCCATTCCGAAGGTTAAAATCTTCGAAAAATCAGTGAGGTAACCCAAATCATATTCATTTACCTTTTCGTAATCTGCATAATCTTCGGCTTCCTCTAACGGAAAATGTTTGGGCAATTCTTGGCTTTCTTCAAGAATTTCTTCTTTTGTTTCATAAAAAATATTCAGTTCGGTGTCCAGTTCAAAGCCGTATTGGTCTTTTTGTGCCGAATTTGTGTTATCTTGATGTTCAGAAATTAACTCAAAGTAATTTTTCGGGATTTTTAATTTTTTCTGATTCATAATTTTTGTTTTTTAAAATTTATTATAATTACGATAGATTTTTTTGCCAAATTTCAAGTTCATTATCCAGCCGAATAACCTTTATATCCAATTTTTTGTATTCTTTTTGAATGTTTTCAATTTGTTTTTGGTTCAACACATTAAAAGCGTACATTTTTTTCATTTTCCCGTTTGGTATTTCGCCAATTTGCTCTTCCCAAATCTCTTCTTCCTTAGGAATATAAGAGGTGGAACTCCAGAAACTTTCTTTTGTTATCCATTCTCCCCAAGTTAGGTTTTTGTCAGCAAGATAGCCGTAAGCGTAATCAATTCGGGCAATGGGCAAATAGGCTTCGATGATTTTTTTAGCTTTTTCGTGGTCAAAACTATCATTAGCTTTCCAGAAAAACTCAATATCCAACCGAGAAAAGTTATACGACTGTATCCACAGATTGAATTGCGACCTATAACTGTAATCATCTTTGTGTGAAGCACTGATTCCGAACAAATTTTTATATCCTTTTTTATCAATTTTCTTCCAAAAAGTGGTTTGTTTTACCAGCGGGTCGCCTTTTGAAATGCCGTAGCCCGAACCGTTAATGTCCATTCGCAGGTCTGTCTGCTCAAAAATATCTTCCCCAATGGTAATGAGCGTTTTTACCAAAGCCTCTTTTTCGGTTTCGGTGTAATCTTCTTTGTTGATATTGGCGTAAATGCGTAGGTAATTTTGCGTTTTTTTGTTCATCTTTTTCTCTTTGATCTTGAGTGCTTTAAAAAAACATTTGTTATTTTTTGCTGACAAACAAGGTTTTAGCATTTTGCAAATTTTCAATCTTTTTAGTTTTTTTGATTAGTCTGCAACGACTTTAAAACTTCTTTCTTATTCAACACATTAACCATCGATTGTAGAAATTCTTGTTGGGCGGTGTAGAGTTGCAATTGGGCTTGTCGCAGTTCAAAACTTGTTGCCAAACCTTCGGTGTATTTGATTTGATTTTTGCTTTCGATACGTTTTGCCAAGTCCAAATTCTCTCGTAATGTATGATGTTCTTCAATGGCAAACTGCAAGTCGCTCAATGCTTTATCGTGCTGCATTTGCAATTGTTGTTTTGCCAAATTCAAATCGTTTTTTGATTTTTCCAATTCTATTTTCGAGCGTTGCACCTTACTTGAACGCATCCACGAACTGAAAATCGGGATTTCCAAACTCACTCCAAAAAGTGCACTGCCAAACCATCTTTTGTTTGTGTCGAAAAATGAAAATTTGTTGTCAAAAGCGTTGTAACTTCCGTTTAGAAAGGCACTCAAAGTAGGCAACGACTGACTTTTTTCGTACTTTACGAGCAATTCCTGCGAGCGAACACCATTGGAAGCAATTTTAAAATCAATGTTCGATTCTAAATTAAAATCATTCTGATTTTCAATGCTTTCAATTACCGTTTGTGTGGTGAGTTGCTCCAAATTATCTTTCAATTCCACGCGGTCGTCCAAATTCAAACCCAAAGTGATGTTAAGCATCTTTTTGGAAAGTTCGTACAAACGCTTGGTATTGTTGAGGTTATTGTTGATATTGGCAAGGGTGATTTGAAGTTGTTCTACGTTTTCCTCTTCGCCCAATCCGTTTTTGAAAATGGCTTTAGTTTCATTCAGATTTTTTTCCAAAACGCTTTTGTTTTCTTCCAAAATACGGATGCTTTCTTCGGAAAGCAGCACATTGGCGTAAGCATCAACAACGGCTTTTCTCAGCTCGATGTCGCTTTTCTGTTTGGAAAGTTCCGAAATTTGCAAATACACCTTGGCACTTTGCAATCCTACCAAATAAGCACCGTTGAAAATCAATTGCGAAAGCGTTGCCGAGGCGTTTACGTTTTGCTTGGTTCCGAAAGTAGCTTCGGCAAAGTCGCCTTTTTTTCCTCCGAAAAATTCTGCAGGAATAAGCGTAACTTGCTGTTTTAAAAAATGTTGATAATCTACTTTGGCATTGATTTGAGGCAATCCGGTGGCGGTGGCTTCCCATTTCTTTTTGCGAGCGGCTTCAACGTCGGCTGCCGCATTTTTTGATTTTAAATTGTTTTCAATGGCAAAGGAAATGGCTTCTTCCAATGAAAATTGATAGGTTTGAGTTTCTTGCGAAAATCCTGATAATCCGCAGAATATCAGTAAAATAAAAATAAATTTATGATTCATTGTATTTATTCTAAATTTTTAATTCTTTTCAGTTTTTTGATTTTTAATCTTTTCTTAAAATTTCTTCTAATACAGCAACACCTTTTGGAGTGGCGATACCTCGTATATGGTGTTCCAAATAAGTGGCAACGATTGTATTTTCATCATAATCACTGAAAAATAGCAAGTTATTGCCCGATTCAATCATTATATGTAAATACAGACGCATTGTGAAATCCAAATTGATGTTCTCACGATATAGTCCGAGTTTAATCCCCGTTTTGAGGTTCTGTAAAATTAATCCGCCAACCTCTTGCAACTGTTTGTTTTGTAATTCTTTATAAATTTTCGGATAGTATTTTTGCAATTGTTTCTGTGGTGAATTGTTTACAATTACTGGCTGACACGAAAAGAATCGCTCGGCTTCGTAAAGTTGCTCTATGGGATTCTGTTCGCTCGACATAATTGTTTTGGCTTGGTCGTTGAGTTCGGCACTAACGTACAACACAACGGTTCGGATAAGGTCGGTTTTATCTTTAAAATGTTGATAGAGTGTTTTTTTGGAAACACCTGCTTTTCGGGCAATATCGTCCATCGTAACAGACTTGATTCCCAAATCAATCAACAGATTTCGAGCAGTAATTATAAGTTGTTCTTTCATCGGTTTTCAGCTTGATTGCAAAAATACTCAGGAAACTCAAAAAACCAAATAAGTTTCCTTGTTTTTATAATTTATTTAACTATTGAGTTTGTAAAGAAAATTGATTTTTCATAGAAACAACATCCGTTTTTGATTTGTTTTCTTACCTTTGTCGCTGAATTTTCTACAAAAAGTTTATGCCTACGTACGAAAGTATTTTTGAGAACAACAGAAAATGGGTAGCAAAAAAGAAGGGAGAAAATGTTGATTTTTTTAAAGAATTGGCAAAAACTCAAAATCCGGATTTTTTGTATATCGGATGTTCGGATAGTCGTGTAACTGCCGAAGAATTAATGGGTTTAGGTCCCGGAGAGGTTTTTGTACATCGCAACATTGCCAATGTAGTAAACACTTTGGATATGAGTTCAACGGCTGTAATTCAGTATGCTGTGGAGCATTTGCAGGTAAAACACATCATTGTTTGTGGGCATTATGGTTGTGGAGGAGTAAAAGCAGCAATGCAATCAAAAGATTTCGGATTGCTAAATCCTTGGCTTAGAACCATTCGTGATGTATATCGTTTACATCAAACGGAATTGGATAGCATTCAAGATGAAGAGCTTCGTTACCAACGTTTGGTAGAAATAAATGTTTTGGAACAGTGCTTAAATGTCATCAAAATGGCTTGTGTGCAGGAGAGTTATCTTGAAAACAGATTTCCTACAGTTCACGGTTGGGTTTTTGATTTGAAAACCGGACGACTGATTGATTTGAATATTAACTTTGAAGAAGTTTTAAGTGAAGTTCAAAAAATTTATAATTTAACCGGGCAAGAAAAATGTAGGGATAGAAGATAGTTTCTTTTATTTTTATGAAAGAATGATATTTTACATCCTTGAAAAAGAGTTTTAATTAAAATAAAAATAATAAAAAACGACAATTATTAACGATTTGGTAACACGCATCGTTTTCGATTGACGGATATTTGCCCAAAAAGATTTGGTATGGAACAAGTGTACATCTTTATGCTATTCGTGTTTTTCGTCCTTGCTGTTGTAGACTTAACAGTGGGGGTGAGTAACGATGCAGTGAATTTTTTAAACTCGGCGGTAGGTTCAAAAGTAGCTACATTGCGAACTATTATGATTATAGCGAGCATTGGTGTGGCTTTCGGAGCTATTTTTTCCAGTGGAATGATGGAAATCGCCCGAAAGGGAATTTTTAATCCAACGGAATTCTACTTTGATGAGGTGATGGTCATTTTTATGGCGGTTATGCTCGCCGATATATTACTGCTTGACCTTTTCAATACTTTGGGATTGCCTACATCAACTACTGTTTCCATTGTGTTTGAGCTACTTGGAGCAGCAGTTTGCTTGGCTATCATCAAAATAAGTGCCAATAAAGAGCCTCTTTCAACACTCGGGCAATATATCAACACCAAGGAAGCTACCAAAATAGTAACAGGAATCTTTACCTCTATCGTAATTGCCTTTACTGTGGGTACCATAGTGCAGTACTTGGCACGTTTGGTTTTTTCTTTCCGCTATGAGAAAAGCATCAGATATGTGGGAGGTGTTTTTGGAGGTGTTGCTCTGACTGCACTTACGTATTTTATAATATTCAAAGGATTGAAGGGAATAGCCTTCATTTCAAAGGAAACAATAGCTTGGATGGATACGAATATTTTTTACATCTTAGGCGGATGTTTCGTATTTTATTCGGCACTTTCACACATTTTAATTCAACTGAGGGTCAATATATTCCGAATTGTAATTTTGAGTGGTACGTTTGCATTGGCTATGGCTTTTGCAGGAAACGACTTGGTTAATTTCATTGGGGTTCCTGTGGCTGCTTGGCAATCTTTTGTGCTTTGGCAATCATCAGGTTCGGAGCACGACAGCTTCTTGATGTCGGGGCTGAGTGAAGGAATGACGGCACCAACGGCTTTGCTGCTCTTGGCTGGAGCGATAATGGTACTAACGCTTTGGTTCTCAAAAAAGGCACGCAATGTAATGGAAACAGAAGTAAGCCTTTCACACCAAAACGATGGAGAAGGAGAAGAAAAATTTGCTTCAAATATGCTTTCCCGGCTCATTGTAAGAATTACGGTTTTTATCTCTTATGTAGTTAATGCTGTCATACCCAAATCATTAAGCCAAAAGATAGACAGTCGTTTTGAAAAACCCGAACACAATCCTGCCATTAGTAAGGAAGATTTACCTGCCTTTGATTTGGTTCGTGCAGCAATGAATCTTGTTGTTTCAAGTAGCTTGATAGCTATGGGGACTTCTTTAAAGTTACCGCTATCAACTACTTACGTTACGTTTATGGTGGCAATGGGTTCGTCATTAGCCGATAGGGCTTGGGGTAGAGACAGTGCTGTTTACCGTGTGGCCGGAGTAATCAGAGTTGTGGGAGGATGGTTTATGACGGCAATAGTAGCTTTCTTTGGGGCATTCATTGTTGCAGGTGCTCTCTATTATGGAGAAGTTATAGGTCTGATTTCGCTGATTTCTTTTGTAGGGTTTCTTTTATTCCGAAGTGCTGTGAGCTACAAAAAAAGACAAAAAGAAAAAGAAGCAAGCAGAAAACCTATGTTTGAACAGGCTGATTTGGCTACCATTAGCGGAGTTATCAAAGAAAGTTCAAATTACATAGCAAACACAATTTCGAAAATAGAAACCGTTTATAGTGAGGTTGTTACAAATTTAGGAACACAGGATTTAGGTAATTTGACCAAAGATAAAAAAACAACCAAAAAATTAGAAAAAGAGCTTGATGGATTGAAAGGAAATGTGTTCTACTTTATTAAATCATTGAATGATAGCTCGGTAGCTTCAAGTAAATTCTATATAATGATTCTGGATAACTTGCAAGATATGGCACAATCATTGCACGCCATTACCACGCACAGTTACGAACACGTTAATAATAATCATAAAAATTTGAAGTTTAATCAATTAAGGGATTTGAAGTGGATTTCTGAAAGTCTTGAAAATTTATTGGAAAATGAGGTGAAACTTTTCAAAGGAGAGAATTATGCAAATCTGAATCAAATTCTGCAAGATGGTATGGTTTTGAAGAAAGATGTTTCAAGAATGGTACAAAAGCAAATTGACAGAATCAGAACATCCGAAACAAGCCCGAAAAATACTAAGCTATATTTTAACTTGTTACTCGAAACCAATGCGTTAGTGCGTGCCAATAATAATCTCTTATTGCAGTTTAAAGAATTTCAAGAAGAACAGAAAAAATTAAAGTAAGAGAATAGCAAAACAACAAAAATGAGCTCCGCATTTTGTACAGAAATGCGGAGTTTATGTTTTTTTAAGATTAATTCTTTGTTTTCTCTGCGAAAAGATATATCTTTGGGGAATTATTAATTAGTAATTTCGGATTTTTTAATCTTTGTTTCGCTTGCATAATTATGAAAATTTTATTTACAGAACAAATACAACAAGCATATAATCAAACTACCAAAAGGCAGCGAACCACACGCAAAAAGTTGACGGACAGAGCCGCTGAACAAGTTTTCTTGTGGTTGCAAAACAATACGGATTTGAGTAAAAAAGTTGTTGTATATGCAGGCGTAGGCAACAATGGTGGCGACGGACTTGCAGTTGCCCGAATGCTTGCCAAAGCAAAAAGAAATGTAGAGGTTTATATCGTTAATTTCAACGAAAATCCAACAGATAATTTTTTGAAGAATTTAGGAGTTCTTGTGCGAGGCAAAAAGGTAAAAATCACGGATTTATATTCTTGCTCAGAGGCTCCTGAGGTTATGGCAAGCGACATCGTTTTAGATGCTGTTTTTGGAACGGGACTTAACCGATATGTTGCCGATTGGATGCAGTGTATCTTTGAAAAAATCAATGAATCAGGGGCTTACGTGGCAAGCATAGATGTTCCTTCAGGCTTTTATTTGGATAGAGTTCCAATGGAGGACGAAATTTTCATCAAATCGGATATCGTGCTTACATTCCAAACGCCAAAGTTAATTTTTCTCCTTCCTCAAACCGGAAAATATATTCCGAATTGGGAAGTTTTAGACATTGGTTTGGAACCATCTGCATTGAGAGATATTAATTCTGAATACCAGTTAATTACTGATAGCTACGCAAATGAAATTTACAAACCGAGAGATAAGTTTTCACACAAAGGTTCTTTCGGACACGCCTTGCTTGTAGGGGGAAGTTACGGAAAAATGGGAGCTATGGTATTGGGCGGAGTTGCTGTACTTCGTTCAGGTGCAGGGCTTTTGACGATGTTTGCTCCTAAATGCGGATATGAAATCTTACAAACAGCCGTACCCGAAGCAATGGTCATTACCTCTAAAAGCAAAAAATATCTTTCTCCTACTCAAATTCCGATAGTACCTTCCGTTGTAGGCATAGGTATAGGAATGGGAAATCAGCCTCAAACAGCAGAAGTTTTGTTTGAATTGTTTGAGCAATATTCAAATTTGCCATTTGTGATTGATGCCGATGCTCTCAACATACTTTCCGAAAATCCGGAGCAGGCACATAAAATTCCTAAAAATGCAATTCTTACACCGCATCCCGCGGAATTGGAAAGGCTTATTGGTAAATGGAAAGACGATTTTGATAAAATGGATAAAGCTAAAAAATTTGCCAAGAAGCACCAAATAATTTTAATCATAAAAGGGGCTTATACAATGATTACCAACGGAATACGATTTTGGATAAATTCCACAGGCAATGCAGGAATGGCTACGGCAGGTAGCGGAGATGTACTTACAGGAGTCTTAACCGGATTACTCTCGCAGAATTATAGCCCTTTAGAAGCCGCCATTTTAGGTGTTCATACACACGGAAAAGCAGGGGATAAAATCGCTTCTAAACAAGGACAAGAAAACTTGATAGCAAGTGATTTATGCAGAGAAATAAAACTTAAAACGGAATAACTATCAAATACTTGTGATGCTTATTTTTATTTGATGTAATTAAATATAAAGAAAAGGGATATTTAGTGTTTAAGTTTGCCTACAAAATCAAACAAAATTAAAATTGTGGCATTTGTTTTATTTCTATATCTTTGTCGGGTGTAAATACTAATATGGAAGAATTTACTTTTTTACAAACTCCGGAAATAGTTGCAGCTTGGGTCTTTTCATTGTCCTTTGCTGTGTGCTATTTGGCAATGCCTAGCATCATATACGTTGTGCGGAGAAAAAAATTGATGGATGCTCCCAACGAACGAAGCTCTCATTCACAAAGTACTCCTACAATGGGAGGGATTGCTTTCTATGTCAGCCTGATGTTTACTCTTTTCTTTATTCGAGAATATGATGTTGATTATGTAGGAGTTAACATAGCTTCGGCGGTTAGCGTTATGTTTTTTTTAGGGCTTAAAGATGACCTTACGGGAGTAAATCCCAGTACTAAAATTATAGGTCAGTTTTTGGCTACTTTTGTGTTGTTATTCGAGGCAAAACTAAGAATATATTCATTGGATGGCTTTTTATGGCTTGATGAAATTCCCTTTTGGTTTTCGGTTATTTTCAGCTGTTTCATAACGATGTCCATTGTTAATTCTTTTAACTTGATTGATGGAATAAATGGTTCGGCGGCAATGGTCGGTATTGTTATTTTCGGGTGTTTTAGCTATGTTTTTTACCAATCGGGAGATGAGTATTATTTCTTATTCTCGCTACTATGTGTAGGCTTTTTGTTGGCGTTTTTAAGATACAACCTGTCCTCCAGAAAGAAAATTTTTATGGGAGATGCAGGCTCAATGGTTGTGGGCTTCATTATCGGGATTTTAGCTCTGAAATTTCTTTCATTGTCTTCTTTGAGTTTGGAAAAAGCTCATATCAATCCTTCAAACAAAATGTGGGTGTTGCTTGCCATTGTATTCGTTCCGTTTTTTGACACAACGCGTGTTTTCATAGCAAGAACTATCCGCCACGGAAAACCTTTTAAAGCTGACCGAAATCACATACATCACGTAATGATTGATTATATGGGACTTTCACACGCAAGGGCGAGTTTGCTTCTGGCAACAATCAATCTGATAATTTTTCTGGTTGTTATGCTTCTCAGTACAATATCTGAATCTTTTTATTTATTTGCATACATAATGCTGATTTATACCGCATTAGTGCTGATGTTGTTCTACTTCAATAAAAGTTACATAACAAGGAAAAGCAAGCAGAAAATACGTAAAATATTAAATTCATCAGGATTAAATAAAAATCATAATAAAATAAAACAATAAACTGTGGCAAAAAATACGGCAAAAGAAACCCCCTTAATGAAGCAATACAACCAGATTAAGGCAAAATATCCGGATGCGTTGTTACTTTTCAGGGTGGGCGATTTTTACGAAACCTTTGGTGAAGACGCCGTAAAAGCGGCACAAGTACTTGATATTGTGTTGACCAATCGCAACAACGGAAGTGAGCGTACCGAACTTGCCGGATTTCCACACCATTCCATCAATAATTATCTACCCAAGTTAGTAAAGGCGGGTTACCGTGTTGCCATTTGCGACCAACTTGAAGACCCCAAAACCGTAAAAGGCATCGTAAAACGTGGCGTTACCGAGTTAGTTACTCCGGGAGTTGCGTTAAACGATGATATTCTTCATTCCAAATCGAATAATTTTTTGGCTTCGGTTTGGTTGGGAAAAACCACTAACGGAATCAGTTTTTTGGATATTTCTACGGGCGAATTTTTGGTAGCTCAGGGAGATAAAGCTAACATTGATAAGCTTTTACAAAATTTCAAGCCCAGTGAAGTTTTGGTTGCCAAAAAGCAAAAAAAAGAGTTTTCGGAAAGTTTTGGGGAGGATTTTCATCTTTTCTATTTGGAAGATTGGGTGTACAAGGAAGATTATGCCCGTCAAACCCTCACCCAGCATTTTCAAACCAATTCCCTGAAAGGGTTTGGGGTTGAGGAACTTACTGAAGCCTTACTAGCAGCGGGTTCTGTGCTTTATTATCTGTCTGAAACACAGCACAACAAATTACAACACATTACTTCCGTTCAGCGTATTGCGGAAGATGCTTACGTGTGGCTTGATAAATTCACCATTCGTAATTTGGAACTTTACACGGGAACGTCCAGCCAGTCGGTAACACTTTTAGATGTTATTGATAAAACGATTTCCGCAATGGGAAGCCGAACTCTGAAACGTTGGCTGGCACTTCCGCTGAAAGACATTATCAAGATAAAACAACGCCACGAGGTGGTCGCTTATTTTATCGGGCATATTGACGTGTTACAAAAAATCAAGGAAAATATCTCGAAAATAAGTGATATTGAGCGACTTATTTCAAAAGTAGCGACAGGAAAAATCAGCCCGAGGGAAGTCGTTCAGCTTAAAAATTCGTTAGAGATTATTCCTCCGATAAAAGAAATATGTCTGAAATCCGATAATCCCGACCTGAAACTTTTGGGCGAAAAGTTGCATTTGTGCCAATCGCTTTGCCAGCGTATCACGCAGACAATCAGTGAAGAAGCTCCTGTAAACGTTCTCAAAGGAAATGCAATAGCCGAAGGATTTTCAGCTGAATTGGACGAGCTTCGTGGGCTTTCCGTTTCAGGAAAAAACTATCTGGACGAAATGCTCAAACGCGAAACTGAAAAAACAGGAATTTCTTCCTTAAAAATTGATTATAATAACGTTCACGGATATTATATTGAGGTACGTAACACGCACAAAGATAAGGTTCCGCAGGATTGGATTCGCAAACAAACCTTGGTGAATGCCGAGCGTTATATTACCGAAGAATTAAAAACTTACGAAGCTAAAATTTTAGGAGCAGAAGAAAAAATTTCGCAGTTGGAACAAGCCATTTTTGCCGAACTGATTGCTTGGATAGGAAGTTACATTCCTAAGGTTCAGCAAAATGCAACGCTTGTGGGGCAGTTGGATTGCCTTTGCGGATTCGCCTCACTTGCCCTTGAAAATAATTACAATCGCCCTGAAATAGATGAATCGTTTGTGTTGGATATCAAAAATGGGCGGCATCCTGTGATTGAAAAACAATTGCCGGTGGGAGTGCCTTACATTGCCAACGACGTGTATCTTGACCGTGATTCACAGCAAATTATAATGATTACGGGACCTAATATGTCGGGTAAATCGGCGATTTTGCGTCAGACGGCACTCATTGTTTTGTTGGCTCAAATTGGGAGTTTTGTTCCGGCAGATTCGGCACAGATTGGCGTTGTAGATAAGATTTTTACGCGTGTGGGAGCCAGCGATAATATTTCGATGGGGGAATCGACCTTTATGGTGGAAATGAACGAAGCAGCACTGATTTTGAACAACATATCTGAGCGGAGCTTGGTGCTTTTAGATGAAATCGGGCGGGGAACAAGCACTTATGACGGAATTTCCATCGCTTGGGCAATAGCCGAATATCTGCACGAACATCCGTCGAAGGCAAAAACCTTATTTGCAACCCATTACCACGAACTCAACGAAATGACTGAAAGTTTTGAGCGGATTAAAAACTTCAATGTTTCGGTAAAGGAAACGAAAGATAATGTATTGTTTATCCGAAAGTTGGTTTCGGGAGGCTCGGCACACAGCTTTGGAATTCACGTGGCGAAAATGGCGGGAATGCCTCAGTTTGTTATTCAGAAAGCCAACAAAATGCTGAAAAAGTTGGAAAGTTCGCACGCTTCGGAAAATACTTCGCAAACGTTGAAATCTGCCCAAAAAGAAATGCAACTGAGCTTTTTCAATATGGACGACCCGCTTCTGGAAGAAATCAAATCGGAAATTTTACAACTGGATATCAATACTTTAACTCCCGTTGAAGCACTGATGAAGCTCAATGAACTTAAACGGATGATAGGACCATAGTTGAAACATTAAAATTGTTTTGTGAAATATTTAAGTTATGTCATATCATTTTTATTTCACCCGATATGGTTTCCCATATATGGAATGATACTTTTTTTGTTGGTAGCTCCTGTATTTTTGCCTGTCGAGGAGATGAAAAACGCTTGGACGATGTTAGTTATTGTTTCCGTGGCTGTTCCTACTTTGTTGTATCTTATCTTACACATTATAAATTGGATAGATTCCCCTTTTGAAGTTCCGATTGAGAAACGAAAATGGATTCTTTATGCCTATATTTCTCTTCTGATAATTATTGCATTAAAAATCATTACAATAGATAAATTTCCGATATTATATTTATACATAATAAACTTAGCGATAGGTTGCTTTGTGATTGTTTTTATGCAATTTTTAAAGTTATTAGGGAGTTTATCTGTAATGTTGATGGGAGGAATTACGGGATTTACCATTTTTTTGAGCGTCTTTTATAATATTGATTTGATGTATGTTATATCTATTTTGATTTTTGTGGGTGGTTTGGTTGCTTCTGCCAGAATATACCTAACACAACAAACTCTTTGGGCTTCTTTTTTAAGTTGGGTTGCTGGTTTTTTGCCACAAGTGATATTACTTTATTTGCTTCAGTAATGAAAATCTCTGTTTATGCAAAAGAATTACATCATTTTAGCTCATAGAAATCCAAAACAACTTGCTCGTATGATAGATAAACTTGATGACGGGCAGGCTTACTTTTACATACATTTGGATTTAAGAGTGAAAATTGATGATTTCCAGAAAGAAATTAATAAACCTAATGTTTTTTTTATTTC
Organism: Capnocytophaga felis; assembly: GCF_009684755.1. Lineage (GTDB taxonomy): Bacteria > Bacteroidota > Bacteroidia > Flavobacteriales > Flavobacteriaceae > Capnocytophaga > Capnocytophaga felis. The sequence goes on along the minus strand of NZ_BLBC01000005.1, from coordinate 678,265 downwards.
GAAGAGAGAGAAGTGTTTTTGGGGGGACTTTTCTATCGTAAAAGCAACGTTAAACTTGATGGAAGCCGTCAAGAATGATAACCGAAAGGGATTTGTTATATTGATGAGCGGACAAGATTATCCTATTAAAAATCAGGTGGAAATTAATAAATTCCTAAGTGTTAATAAAGACTATAATTTTATAGAAATTATACCGATAGAGAAGAAATGGAAAAAGAAAGTGGTAAAAGACAAGATTTTCCACTACCATATTTTGCATTCTTCTAAGCGTAGTGATAGTAACTCGTATGCACCTTTTTTTCATACAAATATAAAGCAGAAAATCCGTATTTTAATTCATTTTCTGAAAGGAAGGTTGTCCTTTAAAAATCTCAAAAAATTGTTTCAATTACCTAAAAGGGAGCCTATTTTTCTGAAACAATATGCAGGTTCACAATGGTGGGCTTTTAATGAACAAACATTTCAGAAAATGGTTTTCTATCTGCGAGAAAATAAGGAAAACTTAGAGGATTATTATAAGTTTACTTCTTCTCCCGATGAGATTTTTTTTCATTCTGTACTGATGCATTTGCAGGAATCGGATGTGGGAATTAAGATAAAACCTTCAGTTACATACGTAAATTGGGATAGAAAAGGTTGTCAGCTTCCTGTTTTATTTCAATCGACAGATTTACAGGAACTTATTCAACAAGAAGAAAAATTATTTGCTCGAAAATTTGATGTAGAAATAGATTCGGAAATTTTGGATTTGTTAGATGATATATAGGCAATTTATGGAATCTTTGGAGAAAAAATTAAACAATGTCATAGGGGAAATTATTAATTATCTTCCTGTATTGGGATGTCTTTCGGTGTTATCTACTGACATTTTTTATATAAGTAATACTCGTGATTTATGGTATGTGATTCCTATTACATTATTAATAGAATTTATTTATAATAAACGTTGGAAGACCTTTACTTATAACAAAATGCATATCTATTACGGAGTTGTATTTTTGTTCTTTCTGTTGTTCTTTTTATATTATCCTTTTGAGCAACATACTTTGTATTTTGATTATCTGCTAAAAACTCGTATTCCACTATCAGGGCTGGCTTTATGTGGAATTTTAGGATTTACGAATTATCATAAACTGAGTTATTATTTGAATGCAATTATAGTTGTTGCCTTGTTTTCTGTTTTTTACTTGGTTGTATTGAAGATAGGTTTTTTTGAATTTTTAAATTCGGGTAACAGAGCAGAATTGTTTACACAAACTCGTATTTCCTTTGTGAATCATCATATGAAATATAACATATACCTAAATTTGGCTTTAGTTAGTATCTGGTACATTGTTTCAAATAAATATAAGAGTCTTTCAAAAATAAAATGGATTTTTTATGTATGTAGTTTTTTGTTGATTTTTAGTATATTGCATATTTCAGAAGGGCGAAATGGCTATTTGACTTCGTTGTTTATTGTAGGATGTATTTCTTTAGTAGAAACCTGGAAAAGATCTAAATTTTGGGCAATTTTTGTAGGTGGAATTGTTATTATTCTAATTTTTTTCAAAATTTCAAGCCACGGACGACTCTCTGAAAATGATTTAAAAGAAAATCCACGAATTTTTCTCTGGGAAATAGCTTGGGAAACTATAAAGGAAAATCCTTTATTGGGAAGAGGTGCCAGCCAAGCACAATATGTCTTTACAGAAAAGAGATTAGCTCATCCTCTCAATGAAACGTATCAATATTTTTATAGTTATCTTGGTGATTATATGCACGCTGATAACCAATACTTTCAAACAACAATGGAATTTGGATTTATGGGGCTGATATTGTTACTGATTATTTACTTTTATCCATTCTTTTTAGCTGACAAAAAGCATAAAGTTTTAGCTTTTTTGATGATTTTTGTTATAGTTTTTCAATCATTTTTTACAGTTGTACTAACAGACGAGTATGCTTCCTTGGTTATGATTATGTCATATATGATTTTACTTGTCAAAGACGATGTCGTTATTCAAAGAAGCAACGATATAACCACGAGCTAAAGGCATATTTTTTGATGATTTCAGGAGCAACTTTCTCGTAATCCGAAAACAAAAAAGATTCTAAATCTGCTGAATTATCTTTGTGTAATATGAAAATATTATTCGGATTGTAGAAATCATAATTTACCACCGAGGCGTTATTTGTAATTATTTTCTTTTCATATTTTAAGGCTTCAAAAAAACGTAATGAAAGTCCGTTGTGTTTTTTCATTTTGAAATCCAAAAGAATTTTAGCTTGTTTTACCTGTTCCAAATAGTCAAAAAAGTTCATTTGCTCTTGTAAAAACTGAATATTTTTGTTGATAAAGGGTAACGTTTTTCTATGATAAACCAGTTTGACATTAAGAGGGATATTATATTTTTCTAATTCTTCTACTGCATAAATTACATCATCAACTCTATTTTCTATGTAACTTCCCATATAAAAGATAACATTTTTTTCCTTTTCTTTTAATGTATTTGAATCAAAATCAAAATAGAAATTACTATTGAGTTTAATATTTGGGTATTTTTTGACATACTTTTCAAAGTCATTCGGGTCAAAAACATAAAATTTTTCAAATTGGCTAATGCAGTCAAACACGGAAGGAAAACGCTCTAATCCATCCCATTGGTATGCTACTACATTTTTTCCAATTTTCAAAATATGGTTTAAAGTTGATTTTGAAAGTAGGTCGGGGCGAATGACAAAAGCATAATCAACCGATTTTTCTTTTAGAGATTTAATTTCATTAAGGATGTGTTCCGAATAATAGGCTTTGATGAGTTTTTGTTTATAAGTTCTGTCGCCTAAGAATGTTTTTTTTACAAAATTAATGACTTTATCTTTCGTTTTATATTTAAAACTATGTGGTTTTAAGGGAATCAGATTAAACCCAATATTTTTGAGGTTATGAGCAAAAACTTCATACAAATTGAAGTCGTTAGGCATAACAAACAAAAAATTTTTATTTTTAAATATACTCAAATCCATTAATTGTAACTTTTATTCAATTCCTGATATTCATAAATCTTTGCTAAACAGGAGAATTTATATTGTGCCTTAAGACAGGCAAAGATGAATCCTTTTTTTCCGTCCAGAAATCCTTTTTTGATGAAGTAATATTTTAGAAACCAAAATAATGGAGAAAAAATAAGACTGAAAGTTGTGACTTTTTTATTCTTTTTACGCTCAATTTCAGCATTGCTATAAGTGTCAGTTTTTCTTAAAATTGTGCTGATAGAATCATTTGCTAAATGGTCAGAAGCTAAATCAATTCTTCTTCTGGGAATTTTTATTACATCGCCTTTTACCTTTACAGTGGAATGAATCTCATTAGGCCAATATGCTCCTTCTTTTCTGAAAAATCGCAATTTGAAGTCAGGATATGCCGAACGCATCCATTTGCCTATAAAGAAATTCTTAAACGGAATATAAACTCCTCCCAAGTTGGGAGTTTTGATAATGTTATATAGATATTCTTTTAACTTTGGAGGGACAGTTTCATCAGCATCAATTACCAAAACCCATTCGTTTGTAGCTTGATGAATAGCGAAATTCCGAGCAGGTTCTACATACGTAAAACGCTCGTGATAAACGATTTTGCAATTGTATTTCTTAGCAATTTCGATGGTTTTGTCTGTGCTATACATATCACAAATCACAATTTCATCAAAATCTTTTACTGTTTCCAGAACCGTTTGTAGGTGTTTTTCAGCATTATATGTATTGATGACTACGGATATTTTCATTCATTTTTTATTTACGAATTATTTGATTGTTCTGATTTTAAACAAAGAAGTAAAGAATATTCCCGTATCGCAAAGATATGTTTTTTTGTTGAATAAACGGATTCTTTTGCAAAAGAAAGAGAGTGACAGAAATAATATAATTTTGTTTTTCTTGAAAATATTCATACATTTGTCGCAACAATTCACATACTTCTCAAAAATAGTAATCTGCCCATTTGATATTTAAAGTAGGGGAGGTTGCTTCCTGTTGAAAAATACGTAATAAATTGCTTTGTTGGCAGTATGCCAATTGGGGTAGTCATATGTAAATGTAATTGAGATGGAAAAACGAAAATTAAGTTTTTGGGAAATATGGAATATGAGTTTTGGTTTTTTGGGTATCCAATTTGGGTTTGCCTTGCAGAATGCCAATACCTCACGGATATTTGAAACATTGGGAGCCAACGTGGAAAGCATTCCTATCTTGTGGATTGCCGCTCCCGTTACGGGACTGATTATTCAGCCCATTATCGGGTACATCAGCGACAGAACTTGGACACGTCTTGGGCGTCGCCGACCGTACTTCTTAATCGGTGCGATTTTATCTTCTATCGCACTGTGTATTATGCCAAATTCGCCTTCACTCTGGATTGCCGCCGGAACGCTTTGGATGATGGATGCCTCTATCAATATTTCAATGGAGCCTTTTCGAGCTTTTGTTGGCGATAATCTTCCTGACAGCCAAAGAACTACGGGATTTGCGATGCAAAGTTTTTTCATCGGAGTGGGAGCGGTTGTAGGTTCGGCATTGCCATATATTTATACGAATTATTTCGGAATCAGTAATACGGCTCCCGAAGGGGTTATCCCCGATTCGGTAAAATGGTCGTTCTATGCCGGTGCGATTGTGTTTTTGGTGGCAGTTTGCTGGACGGTTTTCTCAAGTAAAGAATATTCTCCCGAAGAACTAAAATCCTTTGAAAATCAGAAGAATGAAGAAAAATACACTGAAACGGTTACTCCAACAGAAAAAGCCAACCGATTAACCACGGCAGGAACTATCGCTTTGGCAGTTGGGTTGCTTTTAACTTTTGCTCTCTTTCAAATAGAATTAGAAAAAGAATTATTCATACTTTCTTTCGGGTTGATAGGTTTGGGAGCTTCCTTTTTGCTGACGGCTTTTGCCCATCGTAAAGGATTTTCCGAAAACGGTTTCGTAACCATCACTACCGATATGCTTTATATGCCCAAAACGATGAAACAACTGGCTTGGGTGCAATTTTTCTCGTGGTTTGCCCTTTTCTCGATGTGGATTTACACTACGGCTGCCGTAACAGGGCATATTTACGGAGTTCCCGAAAAAGACACTACGTCAGAGCTTTACAATCAGGGAGCAGACTGGGTTTCAGTACTTTTTGCCGTTTACAACGGTGTAGCGGCGTTGGTAGCGTTTTTGCTTCCGGTGATGGCGAGAGCAACAAGCCGAAAGGTAACACATCTTATTTGTTTGGTTTTCGGAGGATTAGGATTGATTTCTATTTATTTCATTTCCGATCCTAATATGCTCATTCTCTCAATGATAGGCGTAGGGATTGCGTGGGCAAGTATTCTTTCGATGCCGTATGCGATTCTGTCGGGAGCATTGCCTTCCAACAAAATGGGATATTATATGGGCGTATTTAATTTCTTTATTGTACTTCCGCAGATTGTTGCCGCTACGATTTTGGGTTCTATCGTTAGTAAATTCTTTAACCATCAACCTATCTATGCTCTGATAATTGGCGGATGTGCAATGATTTTAGCAGGATTTTTAACCCTTCGGGTGAGAGATTCCATCAAGTAGGCAATAGGGATTAGTGGTTAGTGATTAGGGATTAGCGGTTAGTGATTAGATATTTGTCCTTTACACTTGTAACTTGGTTCTTTATCCCTTACACTTTATCCTTTATCCTTGCAACTTGGTTCTTTATCCTTGTAACTTTACACTTTATAACTTAATATTTAACAAATGAAAGCATACATATTTGATTTGGACGGCGTAATTGTCGATACGGCAAAATTTCACTTCTTGGCGTGGAAAAAAATCGGGGAAGAATTTGGGTTTGAACTCACACACGAACTCAACGAACAACTTAAAGGTGTGAGTCGTGTGGATTCACTCACAAAAATTCTCGGCTGGGCGGGCGTTTCGGTTTCTTCTGAAAAGTTTGATGAGCTTGCCACCCGAAAAAATGCCGATTACCTGAGCTATGTAGAGAAAATGAACGAAAACGACATCTTGCCCGGAGTAAAAACCTTTCTGGAAAAAGCCAAAAAGGAAAATATTGGTATCGCATTGGGTTCGGCAAGTAAAAATGCACGTCCTATTTTGCAGAAACTTGGAATCATTTCCTACTTTGATGTCATTGTGGACGGAAATGACGTTACCAAAGCCAAACCCGACCCCGAAGTTTTCGTGATTGCTGCACAAAAGTTGGGCGTGGATAACGAAAAGTGTGTGGTTTTTGAAGACTCCGAAGCAGGCATTCAAGCAGCTAAAACAGCAGGAATGAAAGCCATAGGCATTGGTTCGCCCGAGGTTTTAACACAAGCCGATGAAGTCTTTTCAGGGTTTGATGCGATTCTAAATCAGTAGAGAAACTACCGTTTTATATACGTAATCCCAAGTTTATTGGAGTGTTTTATCAGAAGATATATAGTAAGATATATTAACAAGCTACAAAAATGGAAAAGTTAACAAACATACGTTTGATGGAAGTAAGTGAATATCCACTATTAGAGAATTTTCTCTATGAAGCTATCTTTTTGCCCGAAGGAGTAGCTCCACCGCCACGAGATATTATTCTTCTGCCTGAATTACAACTCTATATTGCAGGCTTCGGAACGCAAAAGGCTGACATTGCTGTCGTAGCCGAAGTAGGCGGAGAAGTTATTGGTGCAGCGTGGTCGCGTATCGTTAATGACTATGGGCATATTGACAATCAAACACCCTCACTTTCTATCTCGCTTTATTCGGCATATCGAAATCAAGGTATTGGCACAAAATTATTTCAAAAATTGCTTGACCAACTTGCCAACGAGGGTTACGAAAAAGCGTCATTATCTGTACAGAAAGCCAATTATGCAGCAAGAATGTATTTAAAAATGGGTTTTCGTATTGTTAAAGAAAACGAGGAAGATTACGTAATGGTAATTGATTTGAATTCGGCAAAAAAACATTAGCAATCAAACGAAATCCGAATGAGATGACAGAGTTACAGTTACTGATGGTATTGCTTCCTGCGGTGTTTATGGTGCACGATTTTGAGGAAATTATAATGTTCGAGGCGTGGCTTTCCAAAAATCGGGAAGAATTGAGGCAACGTTTCCCGAAACTCGAAAATTTCCTTGCCCGAAACGGATTTTTTGCCTATTCCACAGCCGATTTTGCCGTAGCAGTAGCCCACGAGTTTTTATTGCTTTCAGTCGTCTGTTATTTGTCAGTTTGGTTTGGAAGTTATGGTTGGTGGTTTGCCGGATTTATGGCATTTTTTGTACATTTGTTTATGCACATCGGGCAGTGGCTGGCGTACGGAAAGTATGTTCCGGTGATAATTACCTCCCTGCTGTCGCTTCCGTACTGTTTCTATACCTTTTGGGTCTTTTTTGAAGCAGAAGTTTTAACAATCGGACAAATGCTATGGTGGACGTTGATAGGAACGCTGTTAATGCTTGCGAGTTTTCCGTTGGCATTCTTTTGGGCATCAAAATTTCATAAATTTCGGAAAGAAACACAAAGGTAACGCAGTTCAACAGCTTCAGAATGCAGATGTACTTTTATAAAACAATTAATTTCTGTTTAGAAATTAGCAGAAAGTAGTTAGTGATAACCAATTTCTGTTTAGAAATTGATAGAAAGTAATTCATTTTAGGAAATTTCTGTTTAGAAATTAACGAAAAGTAACTCAGGACAACAAATTTCTATTTAGAAATTGATAGAAAGTAATTCATTTCAGGAAATTTCTGTTTAGAAACTGACAGAAAATAATTAGGAATAAAAAATTTCGGTTTAGAAATTGATGGTATCTGTCGCAAAATAATAAAATATGAATCAAAAACCGTTTACATTGGAAACTGCTTTGGAAGCCGTGAGCGAACGCTTCTGTAAAGGGCATCATTATAAGCATAAACCCGTAACCGATGCGATGGTTGAGCAGATTTGTCAAGTGAAATCACTGGTAAATATGGGCTTTATCGGAACATAAATTACCGATGAGGCACTCAAATATTTGGCAACGCTGCCCAAATTAAAACTTTTGTTTCTTGAAGAAGATAAAAAGATTACGGGCGAGGGCTTTAAGCATTTCTTACAGCATCCGAAGCTCGAACATTTGGGACTTGACAAAACCAATGTCAATGACGAAACATTAAAAATCATCGTTCAGATTCCGAAATTGAAAACGATTTCGCTCAAAGGCACAAAAGTTACTTTTGAAGGGCTGATGGCAGTTGCTTCCTCCCGAAAAATCGTTTTCTATTTAGAGGGTTCATTTTCAGAAGAGCAAATAAAAACTTTTGAACAAGCTCAACGCAATGCGGGCAAAAAGAAACCTGCCGTCAATCAAGAAGATTTTGAGCATAACAAGCAATTATTACTCAATTTCTTTGACGAAATGACCAAGTGGGAAGCCTTTGCAGGTAATAGAGATGCTCTTGAAGATGCTTATGACGGATATGATAGTCAAAACAGGGAGCTTCAAAGCCGTTGCCGAGAAATTTTTAAAAAATATTGTACGGATAAAAAACGAAGCGGTTATCGCCCGGAAGGAATTTCGTATTCACTGATGAAAGGCGGCACATACGGAAGACATAAAATCATTGATAGCGAACAGATAACCAAGAATAAAATGTATATTTATACACAAGATGAATCAAATCTGCAACATCGTTTCTTATTCATTCGAAAAGAAGACCAATGGCTGATAGATGACGCTCAATGTAACTTCGGAGGAAGATGGGATAAATGCGGTTTGTAATTTAACGGTTAAAACATTCATCAAGAATTGCAATTGCTGTTTAAAAATAGATAGAAAGTAAATTAAAATAATAGGTTGTGTTATAAAAGTATGATGGTGGTTCTGATTGTCAGGCTGAGCGTAGTCGAAGCCCTGTAATGATAAGGCTTCGTTACATACTCCGTTTTCAAGGGCTTTGCTCAGCCTGACAAAAACACTTCTTTTTTAAGGCATCATACTTTTACATCACCTCCAAACAATAAATTTCAGTTAGAAAACTTATTAAACACAGACATAAAGAGTTATAAAATCATAATTGTTAAACAAAAACATACATAAAATGAATCAAGATTATATCGTACCGGATAATTGGTGCATCATTGAGGAAGGATTTGAGAAAGACCGCGTTATGCAGTCCGAGAGTTTGTTCAGTTTGGGCAACGGTGCGATGGGGCAGCGTACCACTTTTGAAGAACATTATTCAGGAAAAACTTTTCAAGGAAGTTATATCGGAGGTGTCTATTATCCCGACAAAACCAAAGTAGGTTGGTGGAAAAACGGCTATCCGGAGTATTTCGCAAAGGTGTTGAATGCACCGAGTTGGGTGGGCATTCGCGTAAAAATCAACGGAGAAGAATTGGATTTGAACACCTGCAAGTCAGTAAAGGATTTCAAACGTGTATTAAATATGAAAGAAGGTGTTTATACGCGTTCGTTTGTGGCGATTTTGCCAAACGACACTGAGGTTCAGGTCAAAGCTACCCGATTTTTGTCGTTGCAATACGATGAGGTGGGCGTTATCCGTTATGAGGTTACGCCGCTAAATTGCAATGCTGAAATTACTTTTGAGTCGTATTTGGATAGTTCCATCGAAAACCACGACACCAACTGGGAAGAGAAATTCTGGAACACTCTCGAAGTGGCAAAATCAGACAACAGAGGGTTCATCGTGGCAGAAACCAAAAAAACAGCCTTCCGTGTGTGTACCTTTATGGAAAACCGATTGGAGGTTGCCGGGCAAAATGCAGCCCTGAAAGAAGTAAAACAGGAAGAAACGTACATTGGTTTTGTGTATGAAGTTTCGGCAGAAAAAAACCAAACTGCCCGATTTGAAAAGTACGCAGGATACGTAACTTCGTTCAATCATCCGAAAGAAAAATTGATTGACGAAACCGAACAATTACTTCTGAAAATAAACGCATTGGGCTTCGATGAATTGCTCAAAAATCAAAAAGAAGATTGGGCGGAAGTATGGAAAATGGCAGACATTACCATCGAAGGAGACGTGAAAGCCCAACAGGCAATCCGCTTTAATATCTTCCAACTGAATCAAACCTATTCAGGAAAAGATGCCCGTTTGAATATTGGTCCGAAAGGATTTACGGGCGAAAAATACGGCGGAAGCACTTATTGGGATACTGAAGCCTATTGTTTGCCTTTCTATATGGCAACCAAAAATGCCGAAGTGGCTCGCAACCTGCTGAAATATAGATATGACCAACTCGGGAAAGCTATCGAAAATGCGGAAAAATTAGGCTTCAAAAACGGAGCGGCACTCTACCCGATGGTAACAATGAACGGGGAAGAATGCCACAACGAGTGGGAAATTACCTTTGAGGAAATCCACCGAAACGGAGCCATTGCCTTTGCCATTTACAATTATGTGCGTTACACGAACGACTTTTCGTACGTTCCTGAAATGGGCTTGGAGGTGCTTATCGGAATTGCACGTTTTTGGCATCAGCGGGCAACATTCTCAACGGATAGAAATAAATATGTAATTCTCGGAGTAACAGGACCTAACGAATACGAAAATAATATCAATAACAATTTCTATACGAACTACATCGCTGCTTGGTGTATCAAATATGCCAAAGAATGTTTGGATAAAGTGAAAACTTCTTATGGTGATGATTTTCAGAGAATTTGGAAGAAAACTAACATTTCCGAAAAAGAAATTGTCCAATGGCTTGAAGTAGCTGAAAATATGTATTATCCGTTTAGTGAAAAACACAATGTGTATCTGCAACAAGACGGCTTTTTGGATAAAGAACTCATCACGGTAGCGAACTTGGACAAAAAAGAACGTCCTATCAATCAGCATTGGTCGTGGGACAGAATTTTACGTTCGCCTTACATCAAACAAGCCGATACATTGCAAGGTTTCTACTTCTTTGAAGATCATTTCACGAAGGAAGAATTGGAACGTCATTTTGATTTCTATGAGCCGTTCACGGTACACGAGTCATCGCTTTCGCCTTGTGTACATAGCATTTTGGCGGCTTCACTTGGCAGAATGGAGCAGGCGTACACATTCTATTTGCGTACTTCTCGCCTCGATTTGGACGATTACAACAAAGAAGTTCACGAAGGATTACACATTACCTCAATGGCAGGAACGTGGATGAGCATCGTGGAAGGTTTTGGTGGTTTGCGTATGCGAGACGGAAAACTCCATTTCACACCGCAAATTCCTAACCAATGGGAAGGATATTCGTTTAAAGTGAATTTCCGCGGACAGATTTTGCAAGTTTCTGTTACTAAAAAACAAGTAAAACTCTCATTGGAAGGAACATCTTTATCAGTGAATATCAACGGAAAAGATGTAACTGTTGAAAACGGAAAAGAAGTTATTGTGAATTTACAATAATAAAAATAGAAAAGGCTACTTGAATAAAGTAGCCTTTTTTATAAAAATATTATTTTGATTTTTTCGTTTTTATTAATCTCTTGAAGAGGTTAAAATTCTGAATGCCCAGTATAATAATGTAGCAAGTGAACCTAATGCGGCTACGAGATAAGTTCTTGCAGCCCATTTTAAAGAATCCTCAGCACCTGCGTATTCTTGTTGTGAAACCATATTTTTGTTTTTAAGCCACGCCAAAGCTCTGTTACTGGCATCATATTCAACAGGTAATGTGATGAAACTGAATAAGGTAGCCAATGCTGACATAATAAGTCCAGCAAGTGCCACATAAATCCCGAATTTAGAAGCTGCCATTAGCATCAATCCTCCCATAATTACCCAAGTAGAAAGATTGGAAGAAATACTAACAATAGGCACCAGCTTGGAACGCATTGTAAGCCATTGATAAGCCTGAGCGTGTTGCACTGCGTGTCCGCACTCGTGAGCAGCAACAGCTGCTGCGGCTGCATTACGCTGATTATAAACAGCTTCGCTTAAGTTTACGGTTTTGTTCATTGGGTTGTAATGGTCGGTAAGCATACCGGGAGTGGAAACTACTTTTACATCGTAAATGCCGTGATCGTGTAACATTTTTTCGGCAATTTCCGCCCCTGACATACCGTTACGCAAATGCACTTCCGAATAGTGTTGAAATTTTCGTTTTAGTTGCCAGCTTACTGCCATACTAATCAGCCCGAAAAGACCAAGAACAAGGTAATATCCCATCATAATAATTTGTGTTTTTTAGGTTACTCCGTTTTGTGTAGCAAAATCTTTGCCAAATTTGGTGCAAATATATTGTTTTTTATAAGAAACTGACTTTTTTACAGATTTATTTTATGAAATTTTGCCAACAATGATTTTTGACTATATTTGCTGACAGTATAAAACATAATGTATGAGAAAGAATATTTTTATTTTTCTGTTACCATTTCTTTGTTTTGCACAAAAGCAGTACAATTATGAGAATATCAAACTTAATTCTCCTTATCTTTTTTATGAGGATAAACGTGAGGAATAAGAAATTATTTTATCACTCATAGATGCCTATTTTTCCAAAAATCTTTCCCATCAAGACAAAATAACCTTTTGGAAAAAACCTGAGAATTTGTTTGCATTAAAAAATGATGACTTATATTGGATAGAAAATGAGGCTGATAACGGAAATTACATACCTACAATTTTGTCAATGCTTTATATTGATGAAAAATATCAAATTCGAATAGCTTGGTTGGGAAATACTCCTGAAGATGACAAAATATTGGCTACTTACAATTTTTTGGTAAATAAAGATTATCAGTTCGAAAATATGTTTGATAATCATTTTGATACATTTACAAAAAGAAAAATTAAAAATCTGACATTTTATTACAAAAACTCGAAACTTTTCCGTAAAGAAGATGTGAAAAAAGCTTTGAAATTTAACAAGCAAATGGCGGAGTTTTTTGATCTACCCGAAATTGATTTTTCGTGTTTTATTTTTGATAATTATTTCGAGCAAAAACACTTGAGAGGTTTTGATTTTGATACAGATATGAGGGTAGGAAGTGAAAAAGGAGGTATGGCCTTTCCTTATTTAAAAGTTATTTTCTCGGGCAATGGCACGGCTTATTATCCACACGAAATAGTACATTTGTACACTCGCCAAAAGGCAAAACACAAAAATTCATATCTTGATGAAGGGATAGCTGTCTATTTTGGTGGTTCAGGGGGACTCTATTTCCCTCAAATTATGCGAGAACTATATTCATTTTTGCAACAAACAGATATTGATATTTATCAAATTATTGAAGCAAATGACAATCTATTTGTTAAAACGGATATAGACTTCCATTATGCTTTTGCTGCTTTGTTATGTCATACCATTTTGGAACATCATAGCAAAGAAAAACTTTTCGAACTACTTGATTCAGGTAACGATAGGGAAGAATTTCTGTGCAAGATTGAAGAAACTTTTAATATACAACCTTCTGAATTTCATAATTTCTTTTTGAAAGAATTGGAGAAATATGTAAAAAGCAAACCATAAAAAACTCTGTAACGATGTTAAAATATTTGAAAATCATTTTATTAATCCTTTTTCCTGTCTTTTGTTTTGCACAAAAGCAATATAATTACGAGAATATAAAGCTCAACTCTCCCTATCTTTTTTATGAGGATAAACGTGAGGAACAAGAAATTATTTTATCACTCATAGATGCTTATTTTTCCAAAAATCTTTCTTATCAAGATAAAACAACCTTTTGGAAATACAATGGAGAGGAAATAGACGTTAGAGGAGGAGATTTATATTTTATAGAAGAAAAGGCAAAGATGGGAAGTTACACACCCACCATTTTGTCAATGTTATATATTGATGAAAAATATCAAATCCGAGTGGCTTGGATGGGAAATACTCCAGATGATGACAAAATACTGACAACGTATAACTTTTTAGTAAATAAAGATTATCAGTTCGAAAATATATTTGAAAATCAAATAAATACATTTACAAAAAGAAAAATCAGAAATCTAACATTTTATTACAAAAACCCTAAACTTTTCCGTAAAGAAGATGTAAAAAAAGCCTTGAAATTTAACAAGGAAATGGCTGATTTTTTTGAGCTACCCGAAATTGATTTTTCGTATTTTATTTTTGATAATTATTTGGAGCAAAAAATTTTGAGAGGTTTTGATTTTGACACGGATATGAGAATAGGTGAAGCTTATGGAGGCTTAGTTTCCACAGAGCAAAAAGAAATTTTCTCAGGAAATGGCACAGCCTACTATCCACACGAAATGGTACATTTATATACGGCTGAAAAAGTCGAAAACAAAAACCATCTAATAGATGAGGGTATTGCTACCTATTTCGGAGGTACACGAGGGCTAAACTTTTCTGAACTGATGCAAATCTTTTATTCATTTTTAGAAAAAGAAAATGTTGATATCTACACGATGCTTAATAAAGGAGAATTTACTGTCATCAATACAAAAGCTGATTCGTATTACGCTTTCTCGGCTTTATTATGCCACACCATTTTGGAATATCACGGCAAAGCAAAACTTTTCAAACTACTTGATTCAGGTAACGATAGGGAAGAATTTCTTTGTAAGATTGAAGAAACTTTTAATATACAACCTTCTGAATTTCATTCGTTCTTTCTAAAAGAGCTGAAAAAATACATCCAACATAACAAATTAGCAAAAAGATAAATATTTGAAGAATAATTAAAAAGGTTCAGACGTTTAAACGCCTGAACCTTTTTATCATTTATTATAAAAATTACTTTTAATTTGATTTTTTACGCATTCGCATATTAAGGAATTCAACTCCTAACGAGAAGGCGATTGCGAAATACAAGTATCCTTTTGGAACGGCTCCAACTTCTTGTCCTGCAAGTACTGCGTGTGATAGGTGCATACTTTCTGTAATAAGCATAAAACCAATCAAAATCAAAAAGGCAAGCGCCAAAATTTGGATAGAAGGGTTGCGGTTTACGAAACTTCCGACAGGATTTGCAAACATAATCATAATGCCCACCGAAACGACCACGGCAATAATCATAATGTACAAAGCTCCTTCAAGTCCGTTAGTCATACCCACAGCAGTTAGGATACTATCCACCGAGAAAATCAAGTCAATCGCCAGAATTTGAGCGATGATATTACTAAAAGAAGCACCTCTGGATTTTTCAGCTTCTTTTGAGTCGGTAACGTGGTCAATATGATTTACTTTTGAATGAATTTCTTTTGTGGATTTATACAACAAGAAAATTCCTCCAACCAGCAGAATGAGTGCCTGACCATTGAATGCTGCACTGAACCAACCCCAGTCAAAACTTATCCAAGGTTCTTTAAGTTGAACTAATAACGAAATACTGAAAAGCAACGCAATACGCATAAACATTGCCAAGAAAAGCCCCAAACGAGTGGCTTTTTTACGTTTTTCTTCAGGAAGTCGTCCTGTTACGATAGAGATAAAGATAACGTTATCTATCCCAAGAACTATCTCTAAAAAGGTTAGAGTAAGTAATGCTACAATGGCATCGGCTGTAAATAGAAATTCCATATAAATAATTTAAATATAAAAACAGGGTTAAAATTCTGATTTTTTGTGAGTTGCTTCCTGATTTCGGTTTTTCATTGCTTTGAAAAAAGCCGCTCTGCTCAGAGGTTCGTAAGTGTCTTGTTCCCCAAGCATATATAAGTTTTCATTCTCAGTTTTTCGAAAACTAAAATTTGCTAAATTTCCGGTGCGTGTGCAAACGGCGTGTACTTTGGTTACATACTCAGCAGTTGCCATTAATGCAGGCATCGGACCGAAAGGCTTTCCTTTGTAATCCATATCCAGTCCGGCAACAATTACACGCATTCCTCTGTTTGCTAAATCATTACAAACATTTACAATTTCATCATCAAAAAATTGAGCCTCATCAATGCCTACCACATCGCAACCATCTGCTAAAAGCAAAATATTGGTAGCCGCAGGCACGGAAGTAGATTGAATTTCAGTGGCATTGTGAGAGACTACTTTATCTTCGTTATAACGTGTGTCAAAAGCAGGTTTGAAAATTTCTACTTTTTGTTTTGCAAACTGAGCACGCCGTAGCCTTCGGATGAGCTCTTCCGTTTTTCCGGAAAACATAGAGCCGCAAATGACTTCAATCCAGCCAAATTTTTCTGTATGATTTGTAGTATTTTCTAAAAACATTTTAAGTTGAATGATTTAACAATTAAATTCCAAGAATATGACTCTTGCATTTAAAAAGTGTACGAAAGCCCAATTCCTAAAACTTGTTTTAATTGAGTTCTTGCACCGTACTTGTGTGTTTGTCCGCTGGCGTCTTTATATGAATAGAATTTTACATCGTCATCATATTTTATATGTAACCCGATTCTGGCTTGTACGTAACTATTGACCTTAAAATTCAGGTTTGCTTCCCAATCCAAATCAATATTACCGAAATCTTTCAAATAATCGCCATAGAAATTGAAAATATTTTCCAAACGGATATTTTCATCGATTTTTTCGTTCCATCTTCCTGAAACAGAAAAACCAAGCTCTGAATTAGTTTTCTTTCCGGATTTGATTTTTCTTCCATCGGGGGCATAAACAGCTCCTTTAACACCAAACACGCCTTGGTCTGCCAAATCATTATCCAAAACCAAAGTTGTTTTCATTGTCAAAGGAGATAGAAACAAGTTGAATTTGTTTTTATTGTTAGGAGCATATTCAACCCCCAATCCTAAGAAAACATAGGCAGGAGCCAAAAATTTCGAAATTGCTTTTTCCGTATTAGGGTAAGAATAACCATTACTAAGTTGGGTAAGAAATTGAAAACGAGCTGTATAATACCAGAAAGATTTCGCATTTCCTCTGTAACCCAAAGCAGAAATCAATGACAATTTGTCATCTGTTTTGCGAGGTTCTCTTCCTTTTTGAGCATTTACACCATAATTTATTTCCAATTCATTATCCCAGAAGTAGGTACGCTCAGAATACCGACGACGAAATTTTGCGTTAAACAATGCCGAAATAGAATTTTCACCCCCAGCACTCCAGTTTGAAAAAGCTACCTCACTCAAATTTAGGTTTACTTGGTTGAATTTGAACCATTTTTCTTGGGCTTTGTTAAAACGAGTGAACACAAGCTTTAAGGCTTCTTCATCTTCTTGTACTTGAATGGTGTCTACTTTTGCTGGAAGTTCCACGCCCTTTGCACGACGAATTTGTGCAGAGATTGTAGCAACACTCGAACTAATAGTAATAAGTAATAACAATGTGATTTTTTTCATTTATGTATTGATTTTTAAGGTTCAAATATTTTTTATTACGTTTTCCGTTTTTAACATTTCACTTATAGATTTATCATCTAAAGCAGTCATTTTTTGTAATTCATCAACACTTCCGTGTGAAATGAATTTATCTGGTATTCCTATGATTTTTAAAGGTTTGCTGTAATTGTTTTTTGATGCAAATTCGGCAATGGCACTCCCTAAACCGCCTTTTTCCGAGCCTTCTTCAATGGTAAAAATAATTTTATAGGTTGCAAAAATAGTATGTAAAAGTGATTCGTCCAAAGGTTTTAAGAAACGTATGTCAAAATGGGCATAATCTTCAGGATTTTTTAACAAACGGATTGCCTTTGTTACATTTTGCGAAATAGTGCCGATGCTCAATATAGCATATTTTGAACCTTCTTTGAGTTGTTCTGCCGTTCCGATTTCAATTTTTTGAAAAGGTCGTTGCCAATCCATTTCGCTACATCTTCCTCTTGGATAGCGAATTACAAAAGGGAAATTCACACCAAGTTGTGCCGTGTAAAGCAAATTCCGAAGTTCGGAAGCATTTCGTGGTGAAGCAATTACCAAATTAGGAATAGGACGCAAGAAAGCCATATCAAACACACCGTGATGTGTGGCTCCATCTTCTCCTACAAGTCCTGCACGGTCAATGCAGATAATTACAGGAATGTTTTGCAAAGCCACATCGTGAATAATTTGGTCATAAGCACGTTGCAGAAAGGTAGAATATATCACACAAAACGGAATAAAGCCTTCCAAAGCCAATCCTGCCGAAAATGTAACTGCGTGTTGCTCAGCAATTCCCACATCAAAAACACGCTCAGGAAAAGCACGTTGCATAAAAGTGAGTGAACTGCCGCTGGGCATTGCGGGCGTGATGGCTACAATTTTATTATTTTCTTGAGCTAATTCGTTTAATGTCAGTCCGAAAATATCTTGATATTTGGCTGGGAGAGAACTATCTTCCGAAAATTGCTCGCCCGTGATTTTGTCAAATTTTCTGGGTGCGTGATATGTAATTTGTTCTTTTTCAGCTTTTTCAAGTCCTTTTCCTTTGGTGGTAATTACGTGTAGTAATTTTACGCCTGGTTCATTTTTGAGCAATTCAAACGAATTGATGAGTTCAGTGAGATTATGTCCGTCAATTACTCCTTTGTATTTGATATTCAGGTTATTGAAAAACGTTTCGTTTTTGCCTTTTTCAGATTTCATTTTGGCAAAATAATTTTTCAGAGCTCCTACCGACGGGTCAATCCCCATTGCGTTGTCATTCAGTATGATAAGAATGTTGGTCGGAGTTGTTCCTGCGTGGTTCATCGCTTCAAATGCCATTCCGCTCACGATGGAAGCATCGCCAATAACTGCGATGTGATTTCGATGAGAATTTCCTTGTAAAGTGGAAGCCATTGCCATTCCTAAAATTGCTGATATTGAAGTAGATGAATGTCCTGTTCCAAATGTATCGTACGGGCTTTCGTCTATTTTTGGGAATCCACTAATTCCTCCCAACTCCCGATTGGTGTGGAATTGTTCTTTTCTGTTTGTCAATATTTTATGAGCGTATGCCTGATGTCCCACATCCCAAATAAGTTTATCGTCAGGCGTATTGAAAACATAATGCAAAGCAATGGTAAGTTCCACCACTCCCAAACTTGCTCCTAAATGTCCTCCTTTGCCGGAAACTACGTCAATGATAAATTCACGCACCTCCCTTGCCAAAAAAGGAAGTTCTTCTTTCGGCATTTTACGTAAGTCATCGGGTGAATTTATGTTCGATAAAAGCATAGGGCAAAGGTATGTAAAATTTGAAAACTGAAGAGAAATATTTTTTAATCATTTTGTTGATGTTAAAATTTTTAAGAAATGTAAATTTAACAAAAAAGAAATGTAAATTTGCATCTGTTATTTTAATTTTCTCTTTAATGTCAAGAGAGTATCTTGTTAATCAATTATCTGAAAATATAATTAAAATTTTGAATTCAATGAAAACACTAAAGAAAATCAAATCATTAGGCTTAATTTTTTTGGGAATTGTAAGCCTGCTACTAACATCTTGTTCAAGTACCCCTGAAGGGTTAAAAACAGTTCCTAACAATGCTAATTTTGTAGGAGTTATTGATGTATATTCTCTCTACAAAAAAGGAGATTTGCAGCAAGTCAGGAACTTTGAGGCGTTCAAAATGTTGCAAAAGGAGATTAGAAGCGAAAGTAAAAATCTTTCTGATTTCATTGATCAAATTCTTGAAGACCCTACAAAAACAGGTATAAATTTGAAAAAAGATGTGTTTATTTATAATGTTGGTAACTTTCAGGAAGGTCAGGCTTTTTGTATGTCTTTTGAACTCAGCAGCGAATCGGATTTTTCTAAATTTCTTCAAAAAATATTGGATGAGACCAAGATGGGATTAGAAATAAAAAAATCTGAAAAATATAGCTATATAAATTATACAACTACGACTATTGCTTGGGATAAAGATAAGGCTTTGATTGTGAGTGATATGAGATATGGAGGTCAGGACGAGTCGGAAAAATATGTTTCAAAATTGATGAATTTGCCTGCGAGTGAACAAGTCTCAAAAGATTCATCATTTAAAAAATTCTATCAAGATAAAAAAGATGTGAGTTTTTGGTTAGGAATGGAAAATTTTCAAAAACAAATTGGTGGAGCAAGTGTTTTACAAGAATTTGGTTATGATCTTACGGATTCGTACCTATCCCTCTTCTTGTCATTTGAAGATAAACATATCTCGTTGAAAACCAATTTCCAACCTGGTAAAGAATATGCAAAACGCTTGAAAGAATATAATATGTATGGAAAATCTTTTAATAAGGATTTATTAAACTTTCTTCCTAAACAAACTTATATGACATCGGGTGTGGCGATTAATCCGCAAGGATTTTATAAATATTTAAAAGACTTAAAGAATTTCAATTTTATTGAACAGCAAATCGACGGGAATGAATTTGGGTTTACTCTCAAAGAAATATTTGATGGTTTAGGCGGAAGCTTTTTATTTAGTCTTTCTGGATTTGAGAAAATTAAATACACTCGTGAAAGATTTTGGTATGAGTATGAAAACCAAGATGAAAGACAAGAAGAACTTATAGAAGATGAAAGATTATTCCCAATAATGGGATTGGTTTTCGATTTAAATGGAAGTCAAGTTGTTGAAAAAATACTTAAGATATCTGGAAATAAAATAGATAAAACAGAAGATTACTATTATTTCTTATTTGACGGAAAGTACCCGATGTATTTTACATTTAATGACAAAACTTTCTTCATTACAAATAGTGAAAAAGGCATTAAAAGCTTCAAAAACGGAGGATTGTCTTCTGAAAATTTAAAAGAAACGGAGATTGCTTCTCAAATTTCAAAACATTCAACATATTATTATTTAAATTTGAATTATGATGAGTATCCGGAATTGCTTAGAAAAGAATTGAATTTCACACAAAACGCAAATGTATCCAAAGTTTGGATTGATATTTTAAAAGAAGCTGAATTTAAACAAGTGGATAATTATTCAGGAGAATTAATCATCAAATTTAAGAAAGATGGCAATAGCTTGAATACCATTTTACAAGGAATTGACCAAACCAGTAGCAATTTCTTAAAATTCTGAAAATGAAAATTGAACTTAATCGCATCAAACCTATTTATATGTCAGAAGGAGAAATCACTCCTTCTGATATTTATTTGCAGGAGCAGGTTTTGTTTGAAAAAGGTAAGAAATATCTCATTAAAGCTCAGTCGGGACACGGAAAAACTTCATTTTTAAATTTCATTTACGGAAGTAGTTTTCATTATGAAGGAAGTATAAAATACGATGGAGTTTTTAATAAAAAAGATGTTTTTGAGTTCAGAAAGAATAAATTGAGTTATGTTTTTCAGGATTATAAACTCTTTCCAACTCTGACAGCTTACGAGAACATACAACTTAAAAACGACCTTACACAACATAAAACCGAACAAGAAATTAATTTGTTGATTGACAGGGTTTCACTCTCACATAAGCGTGATACTTTGGTGCAAAAATTATCACTTGGGCAACGCCAACGAATTGCTATTATTAGAGCGTTGTGCCAACCTTTTGATTATTTGCTTTTAGATGAGCCTTTTAGTCACTTAGATAATAAGAATATTGAAATTCTTGCAGAAATCATAAGCCAAGAGCTTCAAAATCAAGAAGCGAGCCTAATTATGACTTCACTTGAGTTAAGTCAGGTTTTTGAATTTGATAAAATTTTGAATTTGTAACACGTTTATTTCCAGCAAAAATGCTTCTTAAATTACAGAAAAATACCTTAGTCAAATCACAAATTGCAGGATATGCTCTCACATTATTTGTTGGGGTAGTTATCATATTGATTACTATTCAGTTGTATTTTGATGTTCGTCCATTACTTGAGCAACAATCCGATGTGTTTAAAAATCAAACTGTTGTTATCAGTAAAAATGTATCTATCTTTAAATTAACTAATAAAGACCGAATTTATTTTACGGAAAATGAAATTCAAGAGCTTCAAAAACAGGATTTTATAAGTGATGTGGCGGCTTTTAAAAATGCGTCGTTTAAGATAGGAGCTTTTACCAAAGGAACAGGTGAAATTCCCCGATTTTACACAGATTTATTTTTTGAAAGCATTCCCGACAGATATTTAGATGTACAACCTGAAGACTGGCAATGGGATGTTTCTCAGGATTTTGTCCCGATAATTATTCCTGAAAATTATTTGAGTTTGTACAATTTTGGATTTGCTGAAAGTCAGGGACTTCCCGTTCTTTCAAAAAATATGATTTCGCAAATTCAGTTTAATATTGAAGTGGAAGGAAATGGGAAAACCAAGCATTTTGAAAGTAAAATTGTCGGATTTTCTAACAAAATTAATTCAATCTTAGTTCCAGATGAATTTTTACGTTGGGCAAATGTAGAATTTGGTAGAGGAGATGGAGACAAAATTAATCGTTTATTGATTGACTTCAAAAACCCGTCTGATGAAAGAATTTTACAATTTTTCAATGAAAATAATTATTCTATTAATAAAGATGAGTTAGAATTCGGAAAAATGGTGTTTTTCTTTAAAACTGCATTGTTTTTTGTATTTTTTATAGCTTTCATAATTGTTACTTTGTCTGTTGCCTTTATTTTGTTGAGTGTTAATCTGATAATTCAGAAAAATAAAGAATTGCTTTTGAATTTGTATCAAATCGGATACAGTCATTGGCGAATAGCTAAATTTTATGGTATTGTTATTAGTGTAATTACTTTAATTTCAGTTGTTTTTGCTGTTTGGGTAAGTAATTCTGTTAGAGGAGTGTATCTGACGAAACTCAAAAATTTCTTTGACTTTTCGCAGCAACATAATGAAATTTATTTTATAGGTTTTTTACTTTTAACTTTGTTGATTTTTATGTATAATGTTTTGTTAATCAGAAATGTAAGAAAGGCTGTTGGAGCTTAATTGTAATGGTAAATTATTTTTCTGTGCCAATGCTTTATTTTTAGAAAAAAATTAATATCTTCGGCACGAAAAAATGTATTCAAGAATATTTCTTGAACTTATTTGAAGATGAATTTTAATAAATAAAATAGGAGATTTGAATATGCAAAAAAGAATAATTCCTTTAGGAAGTTTGCTTTTGATGGTGGCTTGCCAAAATACGCAACAATCAGAAGATGTTAAGGTTACATATCCTGAAACTAAAAAAGTGGATACGGTTGATGTGTACTTCGGAACAGAAGTAAAAGACCCTTATCGTTGGTTGGAAGACGACAGAAGTACTGAAACTGCCGATTGGGTAAAAGCTCAAAATGAAGTAACTTTTGGGTATTTATCACAAATTCCATACAAAGAAACGATTAAAAAACGTTTGGAAAAATTGTGGAATTATGAAAAAATTGGGGCACCTTTCAAAGAAGGCGATTTTACGTACTATTATAAAAATGACGGATTGCAAAATCAGAGCGTGCTTTATCGTAAAGATAAAGATGGAAAAGAGGAAGTATTTCTCAATCCTAATGAATTCTCAAAAGACGGAACTACTTCATTAGGAGGAATTAGCTTTTCTGATGATGGTTCTTTGGTGGCATATTTGATTTCTGAAGGTGGAAGCGATTGGCGTAAGCTTATAGTTATGAATGCTTTAACAAAAGAGATTGTAGGTGACACTTTGGTAGATATTAAATTCAGTGGAGCTTCTTGGAATGGAAATGAAGGGTTCTATTATTCAAGTTACGATAAGCCCAAAGGAAGTGAGCTTTCTGCAAAAACCGATACACATAAGTTATATTATCATAAATTGGGAACTCCTCAAAAAGAAGATAAACTAATTTTTGGTGGCACGCCTGAACAAAAATATCGCTATGTTTCAGGTTATGTTTCTGATGATAAGAATTATTTATTCATTTCAGGAGCGAACTCTACTTCTGGTAATAAAGTGTTTGTGAAAGATTTAAGAAATCCAAAATCGGAATTTATAGCCATCACGGAAGATTTCAATAATGACACGCAAGTAGTAAATAATAAGGGTTCAAAGTTGTTTATGATTACAAATTTGAATGCACCGAACAAGCGTTTGGTTAGTGTGGATGTTTCTAATCCCAAACCTAATAATTGGAAAGATGTTATCCCTGAAACTGAAAATGTTTTGTCAATTTCATTAGCAGGCGATTATCTTTTTGCAAAATATATTGTTGATGCTGTTTCAAAAGTAAAACAATATGATTATGAGGGGAATCTAATCCGTGACGTGGAATTACCCGG
Source organism: Capnocytophaga felis (assembly GCF_009684755.1). Lineage (GTDB taxonomy): Bacteria > Bacteroidota > Bacteroidia > Flavobacteriales > Flavobacteriaceae > Capnocytophaga > Capnocytophaga felis. The sequence goes on along the minus strand of NZ_BLBC01000005.1, from coordinate 654,287 downwards.
AGTTGGTTCAACCGGAGGTTTTTCTGGAAAAGAGGAAGATAAAGAAGTGTATTTTTCATTCACTAATTACAATACGCCAAGTAAAATCTATAAAATGGATTTAAATTCCGGTAAATATGATTTGTATTGGGAGCCTAAAATTGATTTGAAGTCAGAAGATTACGAATCCAAACAAGTTTTCTATACTTCAAAAGATGGCACAAAAGTCCCGATGATTATAACATATAAAAAAGGAATTAAGTTAGATGGGAAAAATCCTACCATATTATATGGTTATGGAGGGTTCAATGTTAGTTTGACTCCGTCATTTAGCGTTTCAAATGCGGTTTGGCTTGAAAACGGAGGTGTTTATGCCGTTGCTAATCTTCGAGGAGGAGGTGAATATGGGAAAAAATGGCACGATGCAGGAACAAAAATGCAAAAACAAAACGTGTTTGATGATTTTATTGCAGCAGCGGAATATCTGATTGCTGAAAAATATACGTCTTCAAATCATTTGGCAATTCACGGAGGCTCTAACGGCGGATTGTTAGTGGGGGCAACAATGACGCAACGCCCTGATTTGATGAAAGTAGCATTGCCTGCAGTTGGTGTATTGGATATGCTTCGTTATCATACATTTACAGCGGGTGCTGGTTGGGCTTATGACTACGGAACAGCCAATGACAGCAAAGAAATGTTTGAGTATTTGAAAAAATATTCACCAATTCACAATGTAAAAGAGGGAGTTGCATATCCTGCAACGATGGTAACTACGGGTGATCACGATGACCGTGTGGTGCCGGCACATAGTTTTAAATTTGCAGCGGAATTGCAGGCTAAGCAATCTGGAAATAATCCCGTTCTTATTCGTATAGAAACTAATGCAGGACACGGAGCGGGAACACCTGTAAGCAAATTGATAGAACAAGCTGCTGATATGCAATCTTTCATTCTTTGGAACGTCGGTGTTAAAGAGCTGAAGTAATAAAAACATAAAATAATTGAGGAAAAGCAGCCATTATTTGGCTGCTTTTTTCTGTGAAAGCAGTTTTTTTATTGTGAAAAGAAAGCTAAAATTTACACTTTAAGAAATATTTGTTTTTTTTGTTTTTGTTTGTTGATAAAAAGTGCTTTTTTGTTAAAAAATAATTCAGATGGTTGGTTATCAATGCTAAAAATTTTTAGATATCGCAGGGATTAATACTAAAGAATTCTAAATATAGTGTTAAACTTAATTCGGTAACATTAAATAAAAATGAATAGTTATTGCAGATTTCAAAATAATTATATAGGTTTGCAACCTGAAATAATGTGAATTTAAACAATGTTTATGGCAAGGAAAATATTTGTAATGCTACTAATGCTTACTGTAGTTTATGCGTGCGGTCGTGGTGGAGATAACAAAGGAGAACTTGTAGGCGTTAAAGGGAAGAGTTGGAAACAGCCAAGACCTTATGGAATGACCCTTATTCCAAGTGGATCTTTTATTATGGGTAGCTCCGACGACGATAAAGCAGGAAGCTTAAATGCACCTGTCAAAACAGTCAGTGTAGGTTCGTTTTATATGGACGAAACAGAAATTACAAACAGTGAATATCGCCAGTTTGTTAATTGGGTACGTGACTCCATTATCAGAACAAATCTTGCAGAATTAGCTGACGAAACGGGGCAATCTCAAGGGGGAGGAGGCATAGGTGATTATGCTTATCTGGACGCAAATACTGAGAATATGAGTGCTTACGAACAGTACTTGCAGAATACTTACGGCGATGAGCGTAAACGTAAGTTGAACAGAAAAGTGAATTTAATTTGGGATACTAAGAAATTTCCCGATGAGTACTACTCAGAGGTAATGGATAAAATGTATCTGCCAGAGGAAGAATCTTATAATGGAAAACGCATTATGGATGTTGAAAAATTTGTTTTCAAGTACCAATGGTTGGATATGGAAAAGGCAGCTCGTGCAAAAGGTAACAGAAAAGATTTCTTCAGAGAAGAGCTGATAAAAGTATATCCTGATACAACAGTTTGGGTTCGTGACTTTAATTATTCTTACAACGAACCAATGCATAATCAATATTTTTGGCACGAAGCTTATGGTGATTATCCTGTAGTTGGGGTTAACTGGATGCAAGCTAAGGCGTTTTGTGAATGGAGAACGTTAAATAAAAATACGTACCAAAAGGCTAAAGGGCAAGATGAAATTAATGCTTTCCGTTTGCCTATTGAGTCTGAATGGGAATATGCTGCCAGAGGAGGGCTTGAAGGAGGTACATATCCTTGGGGAGGACCTTATACTACGGATGATAGAGGTTGTTTCTTGGCTAACTTCAAGCCACTGCGTGGAGATTATGCATCAGACAATTCTTTATACACAGTAGAAGCAAAATCGTATGAACCAAATGGTTATAATTTGTACAATATGGCTGGTAACGTATCAGAATGGACAAATACATCATACGACCCAAATTCATACGAATATATGTCAACAATGAATCCAAGTGTTATTGATGAGAAAAATAAACGTAAGGTAATTAGAGGAGGTTCTTGGAAAGATGTAGCCTATATGTTGCAAGTTAACACACGTGATTTTGAATATCAAGATTCTGCTCGTAGTTACATTGGTTTCAGAACAGTTCAAGACTTTATGGGAGTTAGTGACGGAGCAAAGAGTAAAGGAGTAAGAGGTTTTAGATAATATAGAAATTGAAATCAGTTCCATTTAGTAAAGTTTAATAAACAAAAATATAATTAATAAACATTTAAATACTTAATCTTATGGCAAAAGGGAATAAAGGAAGAAAAAAAATCTTTAACGCAGTTTACAGTCTTGGAGCATCAGTTGTAATCCTTGGTGCATTATTTAAGTTGACTCACTGGAGTCTTGGACCTCTTAACGGAACAGTTCTGTTGGCAGTGGGGTTGATTACAGAGGCAATTATATTTTTCATTGCGGCATTTGAGCCAGTTGAAGAAGAATATGATTGGTCATTGGTTTATCCTGAGTTGGCTGGAGGTATGGCTCGTCAGAGTGTTGTAAAATCTGCTCCTGTTCAAGAAAAAGAGGATAAATTATTGAAAGAATCTCTTTCTGAGAAATTAGATGGTATTTTAGCAGAAGCTAAAGTTGATGCTAATTTGATGCGTACATTAGGAAAATCAATTGAGAATTTTGCTGGTGCAGCGAAAGAAATTACTCCGGTTGCAAATTCAATGGCGGCTACTCACAAGTATGGAGAAGAGCTTTCATTGGCGGCTACTCAATTGGAATCATTAAATAGTCTTTATAAATTACAATTAGAAAGAACAGAAAATCAAGTTACTGCTCAAGCAGGAGTTGTGGATAACTTAAATTCATTGAATGAGCAAATGTTGTCCTTCAAGAATAACTTGAAATCTTTGAACACAGTTTATGGGGGAATGCTGTCTGCTATGGGAAAATAATTTAGTTTTTTAATCAACAACTTAAAGAAATAATACTATGGCAGGAGGAAAATTAAGTCCCAGACAGAGGATGATTAACCTTATGTATTTGGTCTTTATCGCAATGCTTGCATTGAATATGGGTAAAGAGGTTTTGAATGCATTTGGATTAGTCAATGAGAAATTCGAGTCGTCAAATGTAAGAGCTAAGGCTACTAATGAGGCAGCAATTGACGCTTTACACAATAATGCAAAGGAAAATCCTGAGAAGTACGAAGCAGATTACAACAAAGCAAAAGAAGTGAAGGCTTTGTCTGACAGTTTCTATGAGTACATTGAGAAAATCAAGGATGGATTGAACAAGGAAATCGGGCAACAAGACAAAGCTCCGGCAGAAAGAGATTATCAGGCAATGGATAAATCTCAGTACACTGATGATTTGTTTTTCTTGGGAGAAGGATATGCTAAAGATGGAAAAGAATTCGTTCAAAACATAGACGATTATAGAAATAAATTTTTAGCTATCTTGGGAGATAATCCTAAATATGCATCTTTGGCTGAAAAGGTGAAAGCTAATTTTAGTACAGAAGATGTTAAAGATAAAGATGGAGTTAAGAAAAAATGGTTGAATTACCATTTTGAAGGATTCCCTTATATTGCTTCCTTAGCTAAATTCTCTATGATGCAATCTGATATCAGAACAAATGCTCAAGAATTCTATGGTATGTTGATGGAAGGAAACTTGAAAGCACAAATTTCAATGACCAACTATACAACTTTGTTAGAACAAGGGAAAGGAGCATACTATCAGGGAGAAACTTTTGACGGAGCTATCGTGCTTGGAAGAAAAGATGCTTCAACAAAACCTAACGAAGTAGATTTATCTTTGGATGGAAGAAAGTTATCTGCTTCTGAGTATGAAATTCAAGAGGGTAAAGTAAGATTAAAAGTGGGTGCAGGAAACGCTGGTGAACACAAAATCACAGGTAATTTGCACTTTGACCAAGATGGAGAACGAATCTCTGTACCTGTTGAACAGTCATTCTCAACCATTCCAAAACCAAATTCTGCAGTTATTTCAGCTGATAAAATGAATGTGGTTTATCGAGGAGTATCTAACCCGATTACAATTTCAATGCCTGGAGTGCCAAATAACAAAATATCGGCTTCCGGTTCAGGTTTAAGCAGAAGTGGTAATGGCTGGGTAATGAATCCTGGTGCTGGTCGTGAGGTAACAATCAATGTTTCAGGAGAAATAGATGGTCAAAAGTTCAGCTCTTCAAGATTGTTCAGAATCAAAAATATTCCTCGTCCGTTGGCTTCAATTGGAGGGCAGGTGGAGAGTGTGAAATTACCTAAGTCAAACTTGGGAGCAGCCACGATAACAGCTAAGTTCGAAGATTTTGATTTTGATTTGAATACAAAAATTACTTCATTCAAAGTTTCAATTCCTGGGCAACCAACTATTTCTGTACAAGGAAATAAAATGAATGATCAGGTAAGAAATGCTTTGAACAGAGCGAGAAAAGGGGATATAGTAAATATATTTGACATCAAAGCTGCTATTGTAGGAAATTCGGATTACAAAATGCCAACCGTTATTCCTATAAATGTTGAAATAACAAATTAGAAACTGTATTATTATGTTTAACTGGAAAAATATCGGCTTATTAGTTGCTGCAATTTTCACATCTCAAATATCTTTTGCTCAATTTAACATCTTAAATGCAAAAGAAGTTGAGGAAATTGGACAGAAAAGTGAAGCCCAAATAGAGTCAGACAATGACAAACCATTACCTTATGGATATGTAGATGATAGGGATATGCTTTGGTCTGTGGAGGTCTGGGAAATCATTGACTTAAATGAGAGAATGAATTTTCCGCTTCTATTCCCTACCGATACGATGGACGTTGATAAATACAGACGTTCTTTGTATGATGTTTTGGTAAAGAATATGAAAAATGGAAAGTTAAAAGACACCTACGCTGATTCTTATTTTACAGAGAAAAGAACATATGATCAGCTAAGTAGTGCCCTATCTAAAATTGATACATTATCAGCAGGTTACGATCAGTTGAATGCCGGAGAGGCGATTGACCCAGTGAATATCGCTAAGAGAGATTTGACAGCTGGTGATATAGTTCAGTATCGCATCAGAGGGATTTGGTACTTTGATAAGCGTCAAGGGGAATTAAAATATCGATTATTAGGAATTGCTCCTGTAGCTCCGGATGTACACTATGTTGACTCCGAAGATGCTCAAAATAGATTGGTAGAATTGTTTTGGGTGTTCTATCCAAAAGCAAGAGAGATTCTGCACGAAGCGAAAACGTTTAACCGAAAAAATAATGCAAGACCAATGTCATTTGATCATTTGTTAAACGCAAGATTGTTTAGTGCTGTAGTTTACAAAGAGGCGAATGTGTACGGTGATAGAAAAATTAGAGACTATTTGCCTGATAATTCACTCTTCCAGCTTTTGGAATCGGATAAGATTAAAGAGTCTGTTCGTAATAAAGAGCAAGATATGTGGGCGAACTAATTTAAATTCACAGAAATATCCATAGAACTGTTTTAAGACATAACTGTTTTAAAACAGTTTTTTTTTGAAAGATTAAACTTTTTAGCTTATATGTTTGATTTTATTGTAGTTGGTGCAGGATTAGCAGGTGTTTCTTTTTGTAATGTGTTGGAGCAAAATGGTAAATCATTTTGTTTGATTAGTGATAATTCGCAGATAGCAAGTTTGGTTGCAGGAGGTGTTTACAATCCTGTGGTTTTAAAGCGATTTACGTCTGTTTGGAAGGCTAATGAGCAGATGAGTTTGTTGAGTTCCTTTTATGATGAAATTGAAAGGAAAATCAACAAAAAAATTAATATTTCAATTCCCATTTTGAGAAAATTTGCCTCGGTGGAAGAGCAAAACAATTGGTTTTTCGCCTCTGATAAGGAGGTACTTTCTACTTATTTGAATCCTGAAATAATTTCGGAAAAAAATAAATATATTCAAGCTCCTTTTGGATTTGGTAAAGTGCTTAAAACGGGTAGATTGGATGTAAAAACCTATCTGCAAGAATGTACGAAGCGATGGAAAGATGAAAGCATATTTCATCATAGGAAGTTTAATTACGAAGAACTTGATATAAATTCAGATAGAATTGATTATCAAACTGTTTCTGCTCGAAATTTGGTGTTTTGTGAAGGATATGGCGTTGTGCAAAATCCCTTCTTCAATTATCTTCCAATGAAGCCTTGTAAGGGAGAAACTTTAACATTTTATGCGCCTGATTTACAACTTGAAGAGATTGTGAAAAGCGATGGAGTGATTCTCCCAATCGGGGATGATTTTTATAAAATAGGGGCTACATACGAATGGAACGACCTTAGTGATACCATTACAGAAAAAGCAAAAAATGAGCTTTTAGAGAAACTTAATAAGTTGATTTCGTGTAAGTATGAAGTTACGGAACAAGAGGCATCTGTTCGACCAACGGTATCTGACCGCAGACCATTAGTTGGAAAACATCCTGATTATAACAATATTTGGATTCTGAATGGTTTAGGAACGAGAGGTGTAATGAACGCTCCTTTTGCTGCAAAAAAACTTTATGAAATGGTTTATGAAAACAAACCGATAGACAAGGAAATGAACGTGGAAAGATATACAAAGTACAAAGTTTGATGTTTGAAAAAGTTTTAAAGTTAAAATGATATGAAAATACTTCACTTGGATACAAATCATCCACTGATGATTGCCCAACTTGCTGAAAACGGATTTGAAAATTATGAAGATTATAAAAGTTCCAAGAGCGAAATTGAGTCAAAAATACATTTGTATGACGGCATTATACTTCGAAGCCGTTTTTCAATTGACCAAAATTTCATAGAAAAAGCTACAAATCTGAAATTTATAGCGAGAGTAGGAGCGGGATTGGAAAATATTGATTGCGAATTTGCTGAAAGTAAAGGGATTATGTTGATTTCTTCTCCGGAAGGAAATCGTAATGCGGTGGGGGAACACACATTAGGGATGTTATTGGCGTTACTCAACAAATTCAAAAAAGCAAATGCGGAAATTAAAACAGGAAAGTGGTTACGTGAGGAAAATCGTGGTTGGGAGTTGGATTATAAAACCGTGGGAATCATTGGTTATGGAAATATGGGAAAATCCTTTGCTAAAAAACTGAAAGGTTTTGATTGTAAAGTGATTTGTTATGACATAAAACCCAATATGGGCGATGAAAATGCCATACAAGTTTCATTGGAAGAATTCTTTAGTCAAGCAGAAGTTGTAAGTTTGCATACACCACAAACTCCGTTGACAATGAGGATGATAAATACAGACTTTATTAATAAATTTTCAAATCCGTTTTGGTTTTTAAATACGGCACGTGGCAAAAGTGTAGTTACGAATGATTTGGTAAGTGCTTTAAAATCAGGCAAAATACTTGGAGCAGGATTAGATGTTTTGGAATATGAAAAGTCATCGTTTGAAGATTTTTTCACAGAGGATAATTTTCCTGAAGCATTTGGATATTTGTTAGGAGCTGATAATGTGATTCTTACGCCACATATTGCCGGTTGGACAATGGAAAGTAAAGAAAAATTAGCTCAAGTTATTGTAGATAAGATTATTGAGAATTTTAAGAAGAAATAGATATAAACATAAAAGTGATGAAGCAAATGCTTTGTCACTTTTTTTATTAATGATTGTGTATAAATCCACCCATATCAGCGAGATAAATCAATAAAAGTGATAGTAAAAAAGAGATAATTGGTGCAATCATCCACATAGTGAAAAAGCGTTTTACTTGGGTTTTGTTAAAGATATTTTTAGTCCCCATTTTTGCAACACCAATTCCTAAAATAGCGGCTACATTTACCTGTACCAACGATGATGGAATTCCTTTCGTTACAGAAGCTAAAAGGAGTAAACTTCCTGATATAAAAGCAATTATAACAGCTTCAAATTTTCCGAAAAGAATGATTTCTTTTCCTGTGTTTTTTACAATTTTATGACCAAACAGAGAGCTTCCAATACCAAAACAAGGAGCAACAATTAATGAAGATAATATCAAAATAACCATAAAATCATTTTCATTTTGTAATTCTAACTCATTGATAGTCATTGCTGCAATAGGTCCTGCACCATTAGCAACGTTGTTCGAACCAATGGAGAAAGACACATAAATTGACATCACAATCAAAATAGTATTCCAAACGGGTTTAAGGTTTTCATTTTGAGCTCTTTGCATAGTAAATCCTCTTCTCCGCATAGGTTTGTAGATATATTTTCCGCACAAATAACTCAAAAAGTACGAAATAACAGGAAGAATAAACCAAGCAGGAATAATTTCGTAAAACAATTTTTCGGAATCTAACTGATTGAAATATAGAGAAGGAGCTGCAAAAGCAAGAACAGCCGCCTGGCTTGTTGATTGAGGAATTCCTGAAATGTTAGCTATCAAAAGTGTTATCGCAATGGAAAGCAAAGCTACAGATACAGCCGTGAAAGTCATATAGTTAGCGGGTAAAATACCATTTCCCATTGTTGTAGCTGTATTTTTTCCGGCAACAAAAGCTCCTAAAAAAACTGCGATGCCAAAAATTCCCGGTATTAAACTTTTTCTTATTACATTTGCTCCGTAACTTGCTGAAAATGCAGGCGCTGTGCCACTTCCACCCATAGTTATGGCAAGAGCCATTGCTATGAGATAGGGTATTAGTAATTGGTTATAAATGGGTGCCATCTTTTTATCTTCAAATCTTTAAATAAACGATAAAATGCTGGGTTTAAATTCTAAAGAAAATAATTCAAGGCAATTACCGAGCCTAAATGCATACTTTCGTGGGTATTATTAAAATTAATAGCGTCTTCTACGGAATTGAGCTCAAAACCATAGCTGGTCATATATGTGTTAAATTCTTTAAAAATACCCTTTTTGTAGTCTTTTTGAAGTTGTTCTTGTGTAGAAAGAAGTAATTCTTTCAGATTTTTGATTTCTTCTTCTGAAGGAATATGCCCGTCAGGAGCAGTTCCTTTTCTGTAAGTGTTTATAAAATCATCGGAAACCAAAGGGGTAATTCCGCTGAGTTTGTAGCACAAAAGTTGTTGAGTAACAATGCAATGAGCGATATTCCAAAAAACGTTGTTGCGAAAATTATTTGGGATTTTTGCTAATTTTTCAGGTGATAAATTTTCCAGATAATTTAAAAGGTTTGAACGTGTAGCTTTATGTAGCTCAAAGGTTTGTTTTGTTAGTAACATAATTTGTTCTAATAGGTTATTGTCGCAAAAATAGGAAAATTTAATGGATAATTGATGTTTTGTAGTGAAAAAGTTTATAAAAAGAAGGCAATTTGTTCCAAGTCATTCTCTTCAAAAAGATTAATATTTTGCTACATTCACCTTTTTTCGCTACTTTTACGGCTTCAAATTAATGTTGAAAAGATGACAAAAATACGCATTACCAAAAAATTTGAGTTCGAGGCGGGACACGCTTTGTACGGTTATGACGGAAAATGTAAAAACCTGCACGGACACAGTTACAAATTGCACGTTACCGTGATTGGCACGCCCATAGATAATCCCAACGATGTAAAACACGGAATGGTGATTGATTTTGGCGATTTGAAACGCATCGTAAAGCGGGAAATCATTGACGAATTTGACCATACGATGATTTTCAATGCCAATTCACCACATTTGGAGTTGGCAAATGAGCTGAAAGCCAAAGGGCATCATATTATTTTGGTGGATTATCAGCCTACGAGTGAAAATTTGGTGGTCGATTTTGCTGAGCGTATCAAAAAATATTTGCCTGAAAATGTAGCTTTATTTTCGCTTCGTTTGCAAGAAACGGAAAGCTCTTACGCCGAATGGTTTGCTTCGGACAATCCGTAAGAATAGGCAATATGCAAAGGATGATGAGGTAGATTTGCCTTTGGTTCTTTATCCTTTTAAACTTTGTTTTTTATCCTTGTTTCTTGTCCCTTTTCCCTTGGCTCTTTGTTCTTTATCCTTTTAACTTTATCCTTTTAACTTTGAACATAGAATTACTTTCCGATAAAAAGATTTATTTCGCTTCTGATAATCATTTGGGAGCACCTGATTTCGTGGCAAGTCGCAAGCGGGAATTGGCTTTTGTGCGGTGGCTCGACAAGATTGAAGCCGATGCAGGGGCGATTTTTCTGCTCGGGGATTTGTTCGATTTTTGGTTCGAATATAAAACGGTGGTTCCGAAGGGGTTTGTACGAACGTTAGGGAAATTAGCTTCGTTGACCGATAAAGGAATCCCGATTTATTTCTTCGTTGGGAATCACGATTTGTGGATGCGTGATTATTTTCAGAAAGAATTGAATATTCCCGTTTTTTATAAACCGCTGGAATTTGAATGCAACGGGAAGCGTTTTCTGGTAGGGCACGGAGACGGACTCGGACCGGGCGACAAAGGTTTTAAACGGATGAAAAAAGTGTTTACCAATCCGGTGGCAAAATGGTTTTTCAGGTGGTTACATCCGGATATTGGGGTGCGATTGGCACAGTATCTTTCTGTAAAAAATAAATTGATTTCTGGCGATGAAGATGTAAAATTTTTAGGAGAAGATAATGAGTGGTTGGTGCAATACTGCAAACGCAAATTGACCCTTAAGCACTACGATTATTTTCTGTTCGGGCATCGGCATTTGCCTTTGGAAATTGCACTTTCCGATACTTCCAAATACATAAACACCGGTGATTGGATACATTATTTTACGTATGCCGTGTTCGATGGAGAGAAAATGAATTTGGAAAAACACTAACACAAATCCGCAACCATTCTGATGTTTAAAAAGCTACTCAGTTATATTATTCCTATTACCGTTCACAAACAAAAATCGTCAATCAATAAATCAATTGATGTGGTGATGCGGGGTGGGCGTTTGGTTTTGGATACGCCTAATACAAATTATTCTTACGGAAGTTTGCAGCGAATTTTGCGATTGGGTTTGAGGAAGATAGGTTTTTCTGGAGTACAAAAAATGCAAAACATTTTGGTTTTGGGTTTGGCAGGAGGAAGCGTTGTAAAAACTTTGGTTGATGAGATTGGTTACAAGAAGAAAATAACGGCAGTTGATATTGATACAGAGATTGTTAATGTGGCGAAAACCTATTTTAATCTTGACAGAATCAACAATTTGGAAATTATTATTGATGATGCTCAGCAGTTTGTACAAAAAACAAAATCAAAATATGATTTGATTATCATTGATATTTTTCAAGATGATATGATGCCTGAATTTTTGTTTTCCCAAAAGTTTATAAATCAAGCACTTTCTTTGTTGACTTCCAACGGAAAAATATTGTTCAACACAATGAAAAACAATAAGAAGCAAGCCGAAAGGAACGCAGATTTTATCGAATTTTGCCAACAAACGAATTTTGTAAAAGTAATTTCAAATGTGGAAGGAAGCAATGAACTAATAATCATTTCAAAGGAAGAAAAATAGTTTTCTTGAGGAAATTTCGTGTTTTAAACTTGATTTTTCGTGTAAAATTTGTGAGTTTCAAAAAAAAAGTGGATATTTGCACCCCAAATGAGAGGAGGTGTATAGATTATGTTAATAATACCAGTAAAAGACGGCGAAAGCATCGACAAAGCGTTAAAACGTTACAAAAGAAAATTTGACAGAACGGGAGTTGTTCGTAAACTTCGTGAGAAACAGCATTTTACAAAAAATTCTGTAAAGAGAAGAAATGAACTACAAAAAGCTCGATACATCCAATATTTGAGAGATCAAGAGGAAGTTTAGTCATTTTAAAGATAAATTAAAAATCCGTTTCTAAAACAGAAGCGGATTTTTTTTGCGTAAAATTTATAGAATAAGTTCAGGCAGAGATTTTTCTCTGCTTTTTATTTTTCTTCTTTTTCCTTTGCACTTTTTTCGTATCTTTGCCAATTACAACAAATTGAAAACAAGAGAAATGAAAAACATACGCAATTTTTGCATCATTGCACACATTGACCACGGAAAAAGTACGCTGGCTGACCGACTTTTGGACTTTACCAAAACCATCACCGAACGCGAAAAACAAGACCAACTTCTTGATAATATGGACTTAGAGCGTGAGCGAGGCATCACCATCAAGTCCCACGCCATTCAGATGGAATACGAATACAAAGGCGAAACCTATATTCTGAACCTCATCGATACGCCAGGGCACGTGGATTTCTCTTATGAAGTGTCGCGTTCCATTGCTGCCTGTGAAGGAGCTTTACTGATTGTTGATGCCGCACAAAGCATTCAAGCTCAGACGATTTCTAACCTGTATTTGGCTTTGGAAAACGATTTGGAAATTATCCCTATCTTGAATAAAATCGACCTTCCGTCAGCAAATCCTGAGGAAGTGAAAGACGATATTGTCGATTTGCTGGGGTGCGACCCTGACGAAATTATTCCCGCCAGTGGAAAAACAGGTTTGGGCGTGGAGCAAATCCTTGAAGCTATCATCGAACGCATTCCTGCCCCAAAAGGCGACCCAGAAGCTCCGTTGCAAGCCCTGATTTTTGACTCGGTTTATAATCCGTTTCGTGGCGTGGAAACTTATTTCCGCGTGATGAACGGAAAAATTTCCAAAAATGACAAAATCAAATTTATGTCTTCCGACAAAATTTATCAAGCCGATGAGGTGGGAACGCTCAAACTCAATCAAGTACCTAAACCTTTTGTAGGTTGTGGCGATGTGGGCTATCTTATCACAGGAATTAAAGACGCTCGTGAAGTGAAAGTGGGTGATACGATTACTTTCGCTCAAAACGGTTGCACTGAAGCCATTGACGGATTTGAAGATGTTAAACCGATGGTATTTGCAGGAATATATCCTGTTGATACAGAGGATTATGAAGAACTTCGGGCTTCAATGGAGAAACTCCAACTTAACGATGCATCTTTGGTTTTTACTCCTGAAAGTTCGGCGGCGTTGGGCTTTGGTTTCCGTTGTGGTTTCCTCGGAATGTTGCATTTGGAAATCATTCAAGAGCGATTGGAACGCGAGTTCGATATGACGGTAATTACTACCGTTCCGAACGTTAGTTATCTGGCTTACACCAAGAAAGACCCCGAAACTCCGATTATAGTAAACAACCCTTCCGACCTTCCCGACCCGTCGAAATTGGACAGAGTGGAAGAACCGTACATCAAGGCATCGGTGATTACCAAAGCGGATTTTGTGGGGCAAGTGATGTCGCTTTGTATCGAAAAACGCGGACAAATTACCAATCAGACGTACCTGACGCCCGAGCGTGTGGAACTGAATTTTGATATGCCACTGGCGGAAATCGTGTTCGACTTTTACGACCGATTAAAAACAGTATCAAAAGGTTACGCTTCGTTTGACTATTCGCCTATCGGGATGAGAGCTTCCAATTTGGTAAAAGTCGATGTGCTTATCAATGCCAATTCGGTGGATGCCCTTTCAGCTTTGATTCACGCCGATAATGCGTATAATATTGGGAAGAAAATGTGTGAAAAACTTCGCGAACTGATTCCGCGTCAGCAGTTTGACATTCCGATTCAGGCGGCTATTGGGGCGAAAATCATCGCTCGCGAAACCATCAAAGCTCTCCGCAAAGACGTTACCGCCAAATGTTACGGTGGCGACATTTCTAGAAAACGAAAACTCCTTGAAAAACAGAAAAAAGGTAAAAAACGTATGCGTCAAATCGGAAATGTAGAAGTGCCGCAAAGTGCGTTTATGGCAGTGTTGAAACTTAATGACTAGTATGTGTTTTATGAGTAAAAAAGAAAATAGAAAAAAAGGACAAGAAAATACATTGGAAAATGTAAAATCAATAGGAGATTATCTTTCTAAAATTAAAGAAATACAACCATCAGGAAATATATTTTACAGAGGGCATTCTGACAAGAGTTTTCAATTAACTCCTTCAATTTATAGGAAGGATAGTTTCATTGAAAATGAACATTTGATATATCGTGAAATGATTAGTAAAGTTCCCTATGATTTCAATGGTAAATCAACCATAGAGTCGTTGGTTCTGATGCAACACTATGGAATACCCACTCGTATTTTAGATTTGACAACTAATGCGTTGGTGGCTCTGTATTTTGCTTGTGTTGATAATGAAGACAAGGATGGAGAAGTAATAATTTTTGATATTTCTCAAAAAGATACTTGTTATTTTGATAGTGATAGGGTTACTATTTTAGCTAATTTAGCGAAATGTGATAGTGAATTTTATTACACTTTTGGAAATTTGGATAAAATGGAAGCATATAAAGAAAAGTTATCGGAGTTAAAAGATAAAAATAAAGTATATAGCTATGATAAAGAATTAGAAAAAAAAGTTGATTTTGAATCGGTAATAAACAACCTCCCTAATTATTTTTATATAAATCCAAATGAAATAGAGACTCTTATAAAACAATTTATGGAGGATAAAGCAGGATTTTTGGAAGAAGATAAATTATGCTGTATATTTATATTACTTGATAGACTTGAGAGGAAAATTGACTCACTAATTTGGGAAGATAGACTATATAATAATAAGAAATTCTTTGGAAAGCTATTACATTATATAAGAGAAGACAAATCATACTTTCAAGCCATAATAGATACTAATGATATAGGAAAGGTTTTTGCCGTCAAACCTAAATTAGATAATCCTCGTATAGTAAGGCAACACGGAGCTTTTCTAATTTTTGGAACAAAAGAAAAAGCAATTAGTCTATATGCGAATAAAGTTTTAAAAGGAGAGGTTAATTCAATGCCTCAAGTTCCCTCAGAATGGATTAAAACAAAAATAGGAATTGATGCAAAATCAAAAGAAGACATTTTAAAAGAACTCTCTCAATTGGGAATAGATAAAAGTACATTGTTCCCAGAAATAGATAAAGTAGCAGAATATATAAAAGAAAATTTCTAATTAAAAGAATCCACAAAATCTGAAAGAAGCACCGAAGTTTTATGCCAGTGCCAAAGCCGATGGCGAAATCACCCTAAAGGCAAAAAGCAATTTTCAAATTAAAAAATAATAATAAAGTTTTACTACCCCCACAAACCTCCAAACCGCGGAAATAGAAAACAAAATAGACGGAAAATAAAAACAAATCAGTTATGAAAAAGCCTCCGTATTCGTACACTAAAAGTATGTTCAAAGAGCGTCGTCCTGTAAGAACAGCCGTGCTTACTGCGATGTTGCGATGTGTGCATATTTATAAGGTTCGGGATGCGTGTTACCAATTGTTCAAAAATCCTAAGTCGGACGAGTATGCAGAGTTGATGACGCATCTTATCAATCTGATTTACCAAGACGATATTTCGCAAGAGGAACTCTTCCCTTCCGCAGATATTGCAGTAAACCGAATTATCGACTTTACCAATGCTTTGACTCAGCTCAAAGAGTCAATGCTTGAAGGTCTTTGCATCGAAAAGGAATACGTGGACTATTTCACCGAAAAGGCTAAAGTTTGCGATGAGTTGTACAAATCCATTGGGCAAATTGGCGGGGAGGCCTGTTCCATATATGAACTAATTTGGCAGTATGAATTGGGGAAGTTTACAAAGCAAGAATGCGAGGAGAAAATCCAATCCTTTGTGAATCATAATCCGAGGGGGGAAATAACAGGAGCCAAACTTCGTCGAATGTACGTGCAATTAGAAGCCCTTTTTTGGGAAACTTTTGAGCAATTCTACGATACGGATGTGAACGCTCCCTTTATTGAAGATGAGGCTTCCGAGTGAGATTTTATAATAAGATACCGTCATTATAATAATCCTTGAGCAATACTTGCTTTCTTATAAAAAATCTGTATTTTTGTAGAGTTAAATTTTAAAAAAGATAGAACAATGGCTGAGATAGAAAAAGTGAAATGCCTGATAATTGGCTCAGGACCTGCGGGATATACAGCAGCAATTTATGCCTCGCGTGCTAATATGTATCCCGTTTTGTATCAGGGCGAGCAACCTGGTGGGCAATTAACCACAACCAATGAAGTGGAGAATTTTCCCGGTTATCCTAACGGAATTACGGGTACGGCAATGATGATGGAATTACAACAACAGGCTGAACGTTTCGGGGCAGAAATACGCAACGGATGGGTAACGAAGGTGGATTTTTCACAAAAGCCTCATAAAGTGTGGATTAATGAAGAAAAAGAAATCCACGCACAAACGGTAATTATTGCCACAGGAGCTTCTGCCAAGTATTTAGGCTTGCCATCGGAGCAACATTATTTGAAAACAGGCGGAGGAGTTTCGGCTTGTGCCGTGTGCGACGGTTTTTTCTACCGAAAGCAAAAAGTAGCTATCGTTGGGGCGGGCGACTCGGCTTGTGAGGAAGCACTTTATCTGTCGAATATCTGTGAGAAAGTAACGATGTTGGTGCGTCGTGATGAGTTCCGAGCTTCTCGAATTATGAAAGAACGTGTGCTGAAAGCGTCTAATATTGAGGTGCTTTTTAATACGGAAACGGAAGAAATCTTGGGAGACGGACAGGTGGTAAGCGCCTTAAAAGTACGTAATAACAAGACGGGAGAAATTTCTGAAATTCCGATTACAGGTTTCTTCGTGGCTATCGGGCATAAACCAAATACGGATGTTTTTAAAGAATTCATTACACTTGATGAGGTAGGATATATCAAAAACGTACCAGGAACATCTTTGACCAATGTGGAGGGAGTGTTCGTAGCCGGAGACGCTGCCGATAGTCGTTATCGCCAAGCAATTACAGCCGCAGGTTCAGGATGTATGGCTGCTTTGGATGCAGAGAAATATTTAATGACTTTGGAAGGTTAAAAGAATTTGAATTTATATTTTATGAAGAAAGGGAACGCTTTTGTGTTCCCTTTTTTGTTTTTTTAATTACTTTCTTTGCCTAATTTTCTTTGTATAATCCGATGCATATAATCCTGCATAAAGGCTTGTAAATCTTTGATTCCCTTTTCTATTTCAGAATTATTTTCTTTCTCCAAAAGATTGTTAGTCAGTCCTTCATCTTCCTTTTTAAAGATGCCATTAACGCTTCCGTCTTCATTTAAAATGTATATGTAATTGCCTTGCATCATTCGGTACACGTGGGCGTCGGAAATGTAGGCTCTGGGAGTTTCTTTCTTGTCGGAAAACAAACTTCGTCCCCACGAACGGAAAGGTTTGTTATATCCCATTAAATCAACCACAGAAGGATAAAGGTCTATCTGTTGACTAATTTCTGAAGAAATACCTTTACCGACCAATTCCGGATTTGGGCTAAAAAACATAAGGGTAGCTCCGTTTCCTGTTATAGGTTGTTTATACATAGGATAATACACTTGGTTGTGATGGTCATTTGTGAATACAAAAATAGTATTTTTATACCATTCTTCCTTTTTTGCACTTTCAAAGAATTTTTTTAAAGCGTAATCTGTGTACTGAATGCATTGGTGTATTTCTACATTTCCTTTGTCGAATTTTCCTTCGTATTTATCGGGAATTTTGTATGGATGATGTGACGAAACTGTGAAGATTGTCCCCAAAAAAGGTTGTTTTTTCTTGCTCAATTCTTGATTCATAAATTGTAGGAAAGGTTCGTCCCAAATGCCCCAAAAGCCATCAAAATCAGCATCATTGCCATATTCAGTCATTCCGTAGTAGTTATCAAACCCCAAAATATTTGAAAATCCTAAGAATCCCATTGAACCATTGGGTGCGGAATGAAAAAAAGATGTATTGTATCCCATTTCTTTGGCAATAGAAATCACGGATTCAGTGGGTTGCTGCACGTAAGGTGATGAGGTGTAGGCTACTTGAAAGGTGGGAATTCCTGCGTAAACTGAGGACATTCCGTGTATGGATTGCCTTCCGTTGGCATACGCATTATCAAAAA
The DNA here is from genome assembly GCF_009684755.1 of Capnocytophaga felis. Classification (GTDB taxonomy): domain Bacteria; phylum Bacteroidota; class Bacteroidia; order Flavobacteriales; family Flavobacteriaceae; genus Capnocytophaga; species Capnocytophaga felis. Next base: position 636,020 of record NZ_BLBC01000005.1, on the reverse strand, counting down.
CGAACGAATGTTTCGATAAAGAATCTAAAAAAGGTGTGTATGATTTGTAATCGGGGATATTTCTATTCGTATTCATACAACCTACATATTCTCTTCCGAAGCTCTCCAGAATGAATATCACAACATTGGGTTTTATTGCTACTTCCCGATGGTAATTTTTGATAGGTTTGATGTTTTCTTGGATGTAATCTTCTGAAACAAAGCTATATTCTTTAAAGCTTTTATTCTTCCCGATGGTTCGGATAAGTGTAAAAGGGGTATTGAGAATTACATCAGCGTGTGAAGAAATGGTTACGTGTCGGCTTGCGTCTAAAATGTTAATGGGACGCGATGAATGTGCCAAGCTTCCACCTCGAATTCCAGCTAAAACACCTACGCCTATCACTCCCAAAATCAAAACAGATGATACAAAATAAGGAACGTTGGCAATTTTAGCGGCTTGTACTTTTTTCTTTTTATAGAGGAAAATCCACAAAGCGATGAGCATAATAAACAGCAAAGCAACATACCAGTACATACCCAAAAAGGTAAAAAGCATCGTAGTTTTGTTCTGTTCGTTTTCAACTACGGCAAATGAAGCGGTGGTCAATCGTGATTTGCTGAACGGATAATAAATCATATCCACAAAATTGGTGGCATAAGCAATTCCGTTTGTCAGGAAATAAATCCAAAATAAAAATTTTTGATATGTTTTTGTTGTGTTAATTCGTAAAGGGATGATACTCATTAAAATAAATAACAAATTAACATATAAAATAGCTGTTGTATCGAACTGAATCCCAAAAAGGAATAGCTTTGAAAACTGACTTGTGCCAAGTTTTCCTATGATTTCTTTATTAAATAGAAAAAATAAAAGTCGGGCGATGAAGTAGAAAAAATACGCTAAAAATATTCGATAAAAAAATACAGAATATTCATTGGTTCGAATGTGTTTGCTCATTTTTTAGAAATTAGAAAGCAAAGATACAAATAGTTTTAAAAATATCTTTAACCGTAAGATGTTTAAAATTATTGTGAAAAAAAATGCAAATCAAAATCGGATAGTTGTCATTTTTAATTGTACTAAACTAATTTTAAGGAATTGAAAATTAAAGAGAATTAATTTTTTATAAGTTAAAATTATGCTAATTTTACAATAATATACGTTTTTTTTATACATTTGTTTCGTGGAAGACAGATCTTAATTAAAAATCATTGCATATGAAAAGAAATTTCTTATTATTCGTGTTGTTGCTTACAATAATGTCGTGCAACAAAAGTCCATCTGAAGAAGTTCAACCTAAAATTGAGGAAAAATTATCGTTTTCAATGGGAATTCGAGAAAGTGTAAATGTTACCAATTTTCGGGTAGGTAGCCACATTCCTGTTGATGTAACAGAAATTGTTGATTCTCACAAAGGGAACGATTTTATTTATCAGCTAAGAGTTGTGGGAAATGATGCTACACGGCATCAGGTGCTTGGTGTGGACTATGATATGAGGGTCAAAGAAGGTTCTGTTTTTAAAGATGTAGCTTCTTTTGAAATTACAGATATTTCAAAAATGCCCTCATTCGTTATCATTCCAAAGGTTCCCGGTACATTTCAGCTTGATTTTTACTTACAAAAGTATGACAAAACCAATCAACGAAATGTAGGTGAGCCTATTGCTAAGCAGTTGATTTTTAGCGCTGTAAAAATCAATTTCAGTTTTCCTGCTACGGAGGTAAGAGAGGCTGATTTCTGGAATCATTCCGTTCATCGTAGGGAATTTAAGTTTTCAATCGATGATGGTAATCGGGAGTATGACACTTATTTGAGTAACTTGTCAAGCAGTAAGAGGTATGAATATTACACGTCTTATGACGGACAGGTAAGGCAGGGAGAGTTTGTGCAAGGGCAATGGTATGAATTTAGGGATAGCATTGAAAGAAAAAAAGGACCTACCCCAATACAAGAAATGCCACAAACGATAACCATTTACATTACACAATATTTGAATAATGGACTTAAAAACATTATCAAATATGAAAATGTACAACTTGAATATTAATTAAAACACTTAATGAATATGAAAAAAAGAATTCTGAGCTTGTTGGTAACAACAGCAATCGTAATGATTTCGTGTGGCGATAAAGGAGACGACACGCCTAAAACCATTGAGCAATTAAAGCCGGTGGTGTACGAAAAAGAAGCTCCTAAAACTATTGCCAGCAAAAAAACAGGGAATGTAGTGATTGACCCTACCACGGGTAAAAATCAGTACGAATACCTTTCCACCGTACAAGAGCAGTACGCTATCACGCCGCTTTCAATAGTGTCAGAAACAATGAGCGATGTGATTTATCCGGGTAGTATGTTGCGAGGAGATTCATTTGTTAAAGGAAAATACGATCCTTTAACGCTCCGAAATGAATTTGCACCTGTAACCTTGTCAATATCACTAAGGGGAGACATTAAAGTCTCTGAGACAACAAAACCTACGCTAAGTGATGTGAGGCAAGTTATGAATGACTTGATAACTCTTCAGGCGAATAAGGTAAATTATCATTTTGTACCTACTGTTTTTGCTTATGAAAGTAATACGGTTACAACTGAAGAGCATTTCAAAACCTCGTTAAAAGTTCATGCTGAGGCAAATGTGATAGCCGGCTTGCTAAAAGCAAACTTTGATTATCAAAAGGATAATAGTAACTCATTAACTAAAAGTTACGTGATGGTGGCTTTCCGCCAACATATTTACAATGTGTCAATTGACCCGAAACACTATTCTACTTGGGTGATAGGATACATTGATGTTAAAGATATGGGCGAATATGAGCCTCTTTACATTAGTAGCGTGGATTACGGACGTGTGGGTTACATTTTTGTTGAAACTAATAAATCTGCCGAAGAAGTGCGTAAAATGGTGAAAGCCTCATTGGAGGTGGCGGTGAAATACATTGATGCCAATGCCAATGCACATTACACTAATGAGTTTCAGCGTCTGTTCCAAGAAGGAAAGGTAAAATTAAAAATTTCAGGAGGACCTGTTGAATTGGGCAACAAAGTGGATAATTATGAAAGTTTCAAAAAATTCGTGCAGATGCCAAATGAAAAAAACATCACCGAAACTTCTGTGCCTATTTCATACAAAGTACGTCGTTTAAAAGATAATACTGAGGTACAAGTAATTGATACTTATACACATAATATTGTGGAGTTAAAGAAAAATTAGGAAGTTAAATTGATTTTGTTATTTTTAAAGCTCGTAATATATTTCATAAATATGTTACGAGTTTTTGTTTTTTATTTATTGTGTAAAACAAAAATCTAAAAGAGAGAAAGAATTTTGTATATAAATGTTTTATTTTGAAGGTAATGAGTGAAAAACAATTGCAAATAAACCATATTGAATATCAGAAAATTAAATGTAATAGCTGCACCATCGTTGGCTGGTGATATTTCTGAGTAATTATCAATTTGAATTAATGAAAAATTAAAATGTATTAAAGTTGATTTATTAATGGTTAAAAAGAATTAATTTTTCAGGGGCACTTCTTTTCCTGTTAACAAACTATTGAGAAGCAAGGTTTTGATTTTGTGAGGAATTATTATCTTTGCCCCCGGTTAATTTTAAGCAGAAACTATTTCACTATGTGAAAGCATCGTAAGTCTTAAAGAAATTAAATGAGATGATTAATGCAAAAAGGAGGTATCTTTTTACAATTTTGGGATTGCTTAGTTTTGTTTGTATGTGTTTTACAATCAATGATGAACAAATCAAAGAAATTCAAGTTCATAGGAATTTTGTTGTAGAAGAGCCTCAGTTGGCAACTGTACTGCCAGAAGAAGAAAATGAAAAAAACATTACTTTAAATCCGCCGTTAATTGGAAAAACATTTATTGGTTTCAAAGAAGCGTTGGCTTACAGAGAATCAAGAGGTAATTACTTTATTGTGAATGAGTTCGGTTATATGGGGAAGTACCAATTTGGTAAGTCGGCATTGCGGTTTTATGGTGTTAAAAATGCTGATGAATTCCTAAAATCGCCCGAACAACAAGAAAGACTTTTTACATTGAGCGTAAAAAGAAATAAATGGGTGTTGAGAAAAGAGATAAGTAAGTTTGTAGGCAAGCGAATTAATGGAATACAAATTACTGAGTCAGGAATTTTGGCTGCTGCTCATCTTGCAGGAGCTCAGAATGTTAAGAATTATTTTAAAAGTAGAGGAAATTATGCCTTTGCTGATGCTAACGGGACGACTTTGCAGAATTACTTGAAAAATTTTGCGGGCTATGAAGTAGAACACATTATTCCTGAAAAGTTGCCAAGATTTTAACTATTTATTCCCGCTTTAAGAAGCTATCCTAAAAAGGATGGCTTCTTTTTTTTAATAAAATACGTATATTTGCAACACAAAACGTAGGTAGATTGGCGTAATTGGTTTTAAAATTGAGAAATGCAGTTGTTTTATCACACATATAATGAAGCAGGAACAGATGAGGCGGGCAGAGGTTGCCTTGCCGGTCCTGTTACGGCTGCTGCGGTAATTTTGCCAAAAGATTTTAAAAACGATGTACTTACAGATTCCAAGAAACTTACCGAAAAGCAGCGATTGTTGTTAAAAACTGTCATTGAAGAGGAGGCGATTTGTTATGCGGTAGCACACGTGTTTCCTGCTGAAATTGACGAACTAAACATTTTGCGTGCTTCCATTTTGGCGATGCATAAAGCTTTGAAACAACTTTCAAAAAAACCTGAATTTATTGCCGTTGATGGAAATAAGTTCGTGAAATTCAGCAATATTCCGCACGCTTGTGTAATAAAAGGAGATGCCAAAATACAAACAATTGCGGCTGCTTCCGTTTTGGCAAAAACGTATCGAGATGCTTATATGGAGCAAATTGATGAAGAATTCCCGATGTATCAATGGAAGAAAAACAAAGGGTATCCTACCACAGAACACAGAAAAGCAATTGAGAATTACGGAATTACGCCTTACCACAGAAAAACATTTCAGTTATTACCTTCGCAATTGAAGTTAGAATTTTAGAGATTAATCAGTGTTAAAAATACGGATATGAAAAAATATTACAACTCACTTTTTGTGGCAATGCTTCTGTTAGTGTCACTAAAAGTACAGGCACAGGAAAAGAAATTTATGGTTAGAACAATCGCTTTTTATAACGTGGAGAATTTGTTTGATACGATTAATGATCCTCGAAAATTTGATGACGACCGTACTCCGGAAGGAGCAGATCGTTGGATGTCAAAGGTTTATAATGACCACGTTCAGAAAATAGCAAAAGTGATTTCGGAAATAGGAAGTGACGTAACTAAGCAAGCTCCCGATATTGTAGGATTATGTGAGGTTGAAAATGAAAATGTTATAGTCGATTTGATAAACACAGATTACCTGAGAAAGTATAACTACGGCATTGTGCATTTTGATTCTCCTGATAGTCGTGGGATTGATGTTGCTTTGATTTACAAAAGAAATGTGTTCAAGCCTATTTCAGAATCAAAACATCCTTTGAAAATCTATGATGCTGACGGAAAACGCAGATACACACGTGACCAGCTTTTGGTAAGCGGAATGTTTGATGGTGAGTTGATGCATTTTATCGTAAATCACTGGCCTTCAAGAAGTGGAGGAGAAGCGGTAAGTCGCCCGAAACGCGAAGCAGCGGCAACATTGAATAAGACAATAATTGACTCGCTTTTGGCAAAAAATCCTGATGCAAAAATACTAAGTATGGGGGATTTTAATGACGACCCTACCAACACAAGTTTTAAAAAAATACTGAAAACGGAAGGCAAAAAAGAAAAGGTAAAGTCGGGTGGGTTGTACAATCCTATGGAAGAAATGCTGAAAAAAGGCATTGGCTCGCTTGCGTATCAGGACGGTTGGAATTTGTTTGACCAAATTTATTTCACGCAAGAGTTATTAAAAGAAGATAAATCAACCTATCGTTATTGGAAGGCCGCCGTGTTTAACAAATCTTATTTGGCAAATCCTCAGGGGCGTTACAAAGGATATCCCTTCCGGAGTATGTCCAACGGGAATTATACTTGGGGATATTCCGACCATTTCCCTGTGTATCTTTACCTGATTAAAGAGAAAAAGTAAACTAAAAAGAAGTTTGAAAAACATTCCCGTTCTTCAAACTTCTTTTTTTATCAAAATTTAATGTGGTAGGTTGATTTTACAACGAAAAATAGAAAACTATGTTGAAAAGAATTAAATTATCAGATAATCAGGTTTATACAATAAAAATTTCGGAGGAAATTTTTAGCATTGTACAACATCGTGAAAATACTTTTTTTGAGTTCTTCGATATTTTCTTTAATCAACCCAACGACAAGAAATTATTACATTTGGACTTAAACACAATTCCTGTGCTTTGTACGTACTCGTTGGCTACTAATAAATTAAAGGATTTTTTCGTGCGAAGAGAAACTTTGATAAAGCCGAACGAGCGAGAATGTAATCGCATTTTTTTTCATCCGTTTCATTATATGATGGAAAGTTTACGGCAAGGGAAAAATCTTCCGGAGGGTATAGCTTTGATTCAACGAAAATCATTACAGAGTGTTGATTATGAAGTTTTAATAGAGTATTTAAACAGAAAAGACCATTTGAATGAAATTTATCAGTATAATAGTTTGGGAATGGCAGGAAGCACCCAAAAGCTACAAACTGAATTGCTAAAATATGTCCGAACAGGTGAGTTTTGGAGTGAATCCAAAGTGAGTTTATTTCCTGAGGTAGCTCCTTATCAAAAAGGTAAACCTATTTTGCACGAGGTAAGCGAATTTGAAAGCGAGAAATAATTCAATTTTGAAATAAAAACCGCCAAACTACGAAAAACTTCATACTATTTTAAAACGATTTTTGCACAATTTTTTATTGAAGCAATGGTCATCGTCATCTTGATTTTCTACAATCAAATAATAAATCATCTGTTTTTTTAAGGAATTTTTCTTTTCCAAAAGAATGTTGTTTGGGAAATTTTTAATATATCATAGTGGTTTTAGTAGAAAAATATTTTATGATTTGTGAAATAATACATATTTTTGCACGCTAAAATTTTATTTCTGTATTAAAATGTCTTTAAAGAAAGAGTCGGGGATTGTTTCGGTAATTCCGTTACTGGTTTTTGTTATTATCTTCTTGGGAGGAGGAATTTACTTTGATGATTTTTATTCTTTGCCAACGCCTTTGGTGGCTTTGATAGGGGTTATTGTGGCTTTGCTGATTTATAAAGCTCCTTTTGCAGAAAAGATGGATGTCTTTTTCAAAGGGGCAGGGAACAATAATGTATTGACAATGTGCGTTATCATTTTGTTTGCCGGAGCATTTGCTACCGTGGCGAAAGCCTCCGGAAGTGTGGAAAGCATCGTCAATTTGGGGATATCGTACATTTCACCACAATATTTTCCGTTAGGAATTTTTGTAATAGCTTCATTTTTATCATTTTCAACAGGAACTTCCGTGGGTACAATCACCACATTGGCTCCTGTTGTAATTAGTTTGGCAGAACAAAGTGATTTGAATGCTTCTTTGGTTGGGGCTTGCTTACTTTCGGGGTCGATGTTTGGCGATAATCTTTCTCTGATTTCGGATACAACTATAGTAGCCACACAAACGATGGGCTGCAAGATGGACGAAAAGATGAAGGCCAATGCACGAATTGCCTTTCCAGCAGCGGTATTAACTGTGATAATCCTTCTGTTTTTGGGGAATTCTCAGGCGAAGGAAATCGCTATAGAAACACAGCAAGATGTTAATTATGTTTTGATATTGCCCTATTTGGCGGTTGTCGTGCTATCTTTATTGGGAATAAATGTTTTTGTTTCACTGCTTTTGGGAGTGTTTTTTTCCGGAACTCTTGGAATGATTTACGGAAAATTCGATTTTCTGGAGTTTGTAAATCACACCTACCGAGGTTTTACTGATATGTCTGAAATTTTTCTTCTATTCTTCTTTACAGGAGGATTGGCAGCCTTGGTGGAGCATTTCGGAGGAATTCAATTTATGATGAAATTCATTCAAAAACGCATCAAATCACCTAAAACAGCATTATTGGGAATGGGAACTCTGGTCGGAACTACTGATTTTTGTGTAGCAAACAACACGGTTTCCATTCTGATAGTATCAAAAATTTCCAGAAAAATAGCCAATCAATTTCATCTTTCCGGTAGAGATGTTGCTTCTGTTTTGGATATCTTTTCGTGCTATGTGCAGGGAATTATTCCATATGGGGCACAAATCATAGCCTTGATTGAACTGAGTAAAGGCACGATTAGCTATCCGGAAGTGGCTGGTTATGCCATTTATTTGCATTTGTTATTGCTTTCTGCGTTAGTGTATATTTTTATCAGAAAATACAAAAAGTCTGATTTTCAAATGTCTTTATAATGTTTAGTGAATATAAAATTCTCCCTCATAGCAAAGTTTGAGGGAGAATTTATTGTTTAATTTAAAGTTCTATTTTACATAGTTTTCAGCTTCTTTTAGTGCTTCTTCAATTCCCGCTGGGTTTTTACCGCCCGCCGTGGCAAAGAAAGGCTGTCCGCCTCCACCTCCGTGAATGTATTTGCCCAATTCGCGAACCACTTTGCCTGCGTCTAAGCCTTTTTCTGTAACTAAATCTTTGGATATGTAGCACAACAACAAGGCTTTACCGCCTTCCTGTTCAGAACCGAACAAAATAAACGCATTCGGTACTTCATTTCCTAACTGAAAGGCGAGGTCTTTCAAATTGGCAATGTCTAAATTTACTTTTTGCGATAGAAATGCTACTCCGTTTACTTCCTTAAATTCGTTTTTAAGGTTGGATTTGAGATTTTTAGCTTGCTCTTTTTTCAAATTTTCAAGTTCTTTTTGTAAACGAGCGTTTTCTTCTTGTAGGTTTTCAACGGCTTTGAGCGGGTCTTGCGTGTTTTTCGTTATTTGACGAAGTTTTTCCACAATTGCCTCTTGCTCTTTGAAATATGCTAAAGCAGTTTCTTGTGTGATGGCTTCAATTCGGCGAATTCCTGAAGCTACTGCCCCTTCCGACAAAATTTTAAAATACCAAATATCTCCCGTGTTTTTTACGTGCGTTCCTCCGCAAAGTTCCTTACTGTCAGAAAATTGAATCATACGTACTCTGTCTCCGTATTTTTCTCCGAAAAGTGCCATCGCTCCGGCGTCCATTGCCTGCTGAATCGGTATGTTTCGATGTTCTTGCAGTTCGATTTTTTGTTCAATGCGTTCGTTTACAAGCTTTTCAATTTCGGAAATTTCTTCGTTAGTTAATTTCTGAAAATGAGAAAAGTCAAACCGAAGACGTTTAAAATCAACCAATGAGCCTTTTTGTTCCACGTGCGTTCCTAATACTTCACGAAGTGCTTGATGCAGAAGGTGCGTTGCGGTGTGGTTAGCCTGCGTCAGTTTTCTGCTTAAAGGATGCACTTCTGCTTTGAAAGGGTCGGTAAGATTATCCGGTAGGGTTTCGGAAATGTGAATAATCAGGTTGTTTTCTTTCTTAGTATCAACGATATAGATAACTTCTCCGTTTGCCGATTGTAGCGTACCTTTGTCGCCTGCTTGTCCACCTCCTTCCGGATAAAAAGGCGTTACGTTGAATACCAATTGGTAAAACGTTCCGTCTTTTTGGCTTTCTACTTTGCGATATTTTACCACCCGCACGATGGCTTCCAAAGTATCATAACCGATAAATTCTTCTTCCTCATCATCACGAAGAACCACCCAATCATCAGCTTTTACCTGTGCTGCAGCTCGCGAACGTTCTTTTTGTTTTTGAAGATTTTCCTCAAAGCCTTTTTCGTCCAAAGTTAATCCTTTTTCGGAGAGAATTAACGCTGTAAGGTCGATAGGAAATCCGTACGTGTCATAAAGTTCAAAAGCCTTACTTCCAGAAAGTTGCTTATCCGTAACATTGTTTATCATTACATCAAGCATTAATAAACCTTGCTCCAAAGTACGTAAGAAAGAGGCTTCTTCTTCTTTGATGACGTTTTCCACCAAAATTTGCTGTTTTTCAATCTCCGGAAAAACTTCACCCATTTGTAAAGCTAAGGTTTCCACTAATTTATAGATGAAAGGTTCTTTTTGATTTAGGAATGTAAATCCGTAGCGAATGGCGCGACGCAAAATACGACGGATAACGTAACCAGCTCCGTTGTTGGAAGGTAGCTGTCCGTCAGCAATAGCGAACGAAACCGCACGGATATGGTCGGCAATTACGCGTATGGCGATGTTTGTTTGCTCTTCTTCAGAAGAAACCTCGTTTCCTTTGGTGTATTTATGTTGGGTAATTTCTTCAATTTTGTGAATCAAAGGCGTAAAAACATCGGTGTCGTAATTGGATTGCACGCCTTGCAGTACCATACAAAGTCGTTCAAACCCCATTCCGGTATCTACGTGTTGAGCAGGCAATTTTTCGAGCGAACCGTCTGCTTTACGATTAAATTCCATAAAGACGTTGTTCCATATCTCAATAACTTGCGGATGGTCTTTATTAACCAAATCACGCCCTGCCGTTTTGCTTTTCTCGCTTTCCGAACGCAAATCCACGTGAATTTCAGTACACGGACCACACGGACCTTGGTCTCCCATTTCCCAGAAGTTGTCTTTTTTATTTCCGAGCAGAATGCGGTCTTCGGCGATAAGTCCTTTCCAAATGTCAAACGAGTCTTGGTCAAACGGAACATTATCTTCCTTACTTCCTTCAAAAACAGTTACGTACAGATTTTTTTTCGGGATTTTATATACTTCGGTTAAAAGTTCCCACGCCCACGAAATGGCTTCCTTTTTGAAGTAATCGCCAAACGACCAGTTTCCGAGCATCTCAAACATTGTGTGGTGGTAGGTGTCTTTTCCAACTTCTTCCAAATCATTGTGTTTTCCTGAAACTCGCAGACATTTTTGGGTGTCGGCAATGCGTTTGCTTTTGGGTTTTCCGTTGCCCAAAAAATATTCCTTGAACTGATTCATTCCGGCATTGGTGAACATCAGTGTGGGGTCGTTTTTAATAACCATAGGAGCAGAAGGAACAATCAAATGCCCTTTGCTCTCGAAAAATTTCAAAAATTCTTGACGTATTTCCTGTGAAGTCATATTAATGTGTGTGTTTTTTTGAAAAACTTGATTTTTCGTGCAAAAATAGAAATTATTTGCAAATCATCTTGTTAGATTGTAAAATAATTTTATGAAATATTTTTCTTGCTTAATGTTGAGTAAAAAGTTGTTTTACAGTGAGTTAAAAATATCGCCTATTTGCCGAGGTTTTGTTTTTTGATTTACTTGGTACTTTATCGGCTGATTACGTAAGGCAGGGACATCGCATTAATCCAGAAATCATCGCTGCACCTTACATTCGTTGGTTCTTTCCCTTCGTTGAAAAGATAATCGTACCAAGGCATAAAGTAAAGCCAACATGTTCCGTTTGCCCATTGTTGCTCAATTGAGGCTTGTTTTTTGATGATTGTTCTTCCTGCCAGCAAATTTCCGCATTCGCTGAGGCTAATCATTTTCTTCTTGTGTAACTTCTTTATTTGTAGCCAATTATTGTGATTTTGAGATACATTTTTTCCGTAAAGGTCTTTTCCTATAATATCAACATAATCATTACCCGGATACCACTGGGAATCACCTTCTTTTTCCGTAGTCCAAACCCATATTAAGTTGTGAATTCCTTTCTGTTGCAGGTAGTTATATACATACTTCCATAGGCGTACATAAGCTTCAGCTCCCTCTTTTCCCCACCAGAACCAAGCTCCGGAAGCTTCGTGAAAAGGTCGCCAAAGGGCTGCTATCTTTTCGGATTGTAATTTGGATAACGTATTGCAAACCTTGTCCAATTGTTCGTGAAAGAAACGACTTTCCCACGTGTTTGACAGAAAAATATTAGAAATTTTGAATTTAGTGTCCGTTTTGTAGGTGTAAGAATCGGAATTTTCAGATTTTGGGACGTAAAAATGCCACATAAGAGAAACAATTCCTCCTGCATTTGCCCAATCTTTTACCGGAGTAATGTCAGAATAATCAATCCAATTTGCGGGAGAGTGATGAATGTGAATGAAATCAAAACAGTTCATTGCCGGATATTTCCCGGTGAGTTTATAAACGTTTTCGGCTTCCGTTGTATTCCAATTGACGTTTGCCATTGTTGAAGACAAGATTTTCTTTCCGTATATGGAACGAAGGTAATTGTAGAGGTTTTTAGCTTCCTCAGATGCTTGATTATCAGCAAGGGTAGAAGTTATTTCTTCAGTGGGCTCATCGCTGATATCCTCCTTGCGGCAAGCATTGAAAATAAATGATAGTAACATAATGATAATTAAGTAAATAACAGACTTCATTACAGAAAAATATAGCCATTGTGTGAGACAAAAATAAATAAATTTATTTAAATATGATTGACTTCAAATCGGTTAAAAAATCAAACAGAAAATGTTATGTTTTTCAATTTGTTTGAAAAAATTTTTACCTTTGTAAAATCTGACAAATTTTTTGAGAGAAATTAATTGTCGGGATTTTTATCACAACTAACAAAGATGAAAAAAATTAAATATTATTACGACCCGGAAACACTCTCTTACAAGCGGATTATCAGTAGAAAACGTACTAAAGTACGAAATGTCCTTCTTTTTTTGACGGCTTCGGCTCTTTTTGGAGGCATTGCGATGTTTTTGATGGTTAATACGCGTTTTTTTTACACTCCGCGAGAAGTTTCTTTGCAACGTGAAATAAAGCAATACGAAACCAATTTCCAGATTTTAAACAAAAAAATGGAACATATGGAGGAAGTTCTGGCAAATATCCAAGAACGAGATAACAATATGTATCGGCTTTATTTTGAGGCAGCTCCGATTCCTGAAGAACAACGGCGTAGTGGCTTTGGCGGAGTGAATCGGTATGAGCATTTGGAAAACTACGATAATTCAAAATTGATTATCAGTACCACAAAACGATTGGAAATTCTTCAAAAACAATTAGTTGTTCAATCAAAATCGTTAGATGAAATAGCGGATTTGTCCAAAGAAAAAGAAAAGTTTTTGTCCTCAATTCCTGCAATACAACCTGTTGATAATAAGGATTTAACCCGAATGGCTTCAGGGTTTGGTTGGCGTAATGACCCTTTTACTAAAGCTCGTAAATTTCACAACGGAATGGATTTCACAGCTCCTCAAGGAACACCGATTTACGCCTCAGGCGACGGAGTTGTAATTCGTGCCGATGATGCTTCTTCCGGATACGGCAAACACATACGCATCAATCACGGTTATGGTTATGTAACCTTATATGCTCATTTACACGAATATAAGGTGAAAGTGGGTCAGAAAGTAAGAAGAGGAGATATGATAGGAACTGTAGGAAATACAGGACGCTCCCAAGCTCCGCACCTGCATTATGAAATCATCAAAGACGGAGAACATATCAACCCAATTCATTTCTATTACGGAAATTTAACCCCAGATGAATATGCCGAAATGATTCGCGTTTCAACTCAAGAAAATCAATCAATGGATTAATAAATGGAAATCAATTTACCTGAAAAATTATATTACACCATAGGCGAAGTGGCGAAGGCTTTCAACGTAAATACTTCGCTGATACGTTTTTGGGAAAAGGAGTTTGAAATGATTAGCCCAAGAAAAAATGCTAAAGGGAGCCGAAAGTTTTCTGCCGATGATGTAAAAAAATTGCAATTAATTTATCATTTGGTGAAAGAACAAGGGCACACTTTGGAAGGGGCCAGACAAAAACTTCAAGAAAATACACAAAAAACATTTTCCAATTACGAAATTGTTGAAAAGTTGGAACGCGTCAAACAAATGTTGATATATTTGAAGGAAGAAATGGATTAATTGTGTCATTTTAAAATAAATTGTTTTGAATAAAATATATTACCTCAGCACTTGCGACACTTGCAAGCGTATTCTTAAAGAATTAGATTTTTCCGAAAAGTTTGATTTACAGGATATTAAGAAGAATCCGATTTCGGAGGAAGAACTCAGTTTCCTGAAAGACAAAGTAGGAAGCTACGAAAAGCTTTTCAATAAACGTTCACAACTTTACAAACAACGAAATTTGAAAGACCAAAATTTATCCGAAAATGATTACAAAAACTTCATTTTGGAACATTACACGTTTTTGGTTCGTCCTGTGATGATTGTTGATAATCAGGTGTTTGTGGGGAATTCTTCAAAAGTGATTTCAGAAGTGAAAGATAAACTGCAAATATTACATAACCAATAAGTTACAGCCTCTTATGTCGGCATTGTCAAATCTGCCTAAAATCTCAAAAGAGCCATCGTTGTAAACTTTTCCCAAATCTTGAGTGGCGATAAAACTGCACGAATGCACATTCGCCAAATCAATGACATTTACGCCGCCACTTTTCCCATTAGGAAGAAAAGACAAAGCGTCGTTGGTGTCACGAATCAGAACTTTCATCCAAGGAACGGTTTTGAAAATTCCGTTTCCTTTTGAATATCCTTGTGAAAGTAATTCCGTCATACCATATTCAGAATGAATATTTTGCAATCCGAATCCATCACTCAGAATTTGATGCAGTTCCTCTCGGATGAGTTCCTTTCGGCGTCCTTTCATTCCTCCAGTTTCCATTACAATGGTGTTTTTCAAATTAAATTGATGTTTTTCAATCAAATCCAATAATGCAAAAGAAACGCCAATTAGCAATGTTTTTTGTCCTTTTTTGTCCAAATCTTTAAGAATTTCGGCTAATTTATCCAATTCGTAAAGATAAAATCCACTATTTTTATTTTTTGATTGCTTGATAAGGTCTTCCACCATATAAATTAATGAAGAACCAGACCGTTCCAAATAGGAGGGAAGAAGTGCCAAAATCGCATATTCCGAAGGCTTTCCGTAGAACAACTCAAATCCTTTTCGGAAACTTTTCTCATAAACAGCAATATCTTTCACAAAATGTTTGGAGGTAACCATTCCTGTTGTTCCGCTACTTGTAAATACTTGTTTTTCAAGATTATTTCCACAGAAAATTCGTTTTGATTTGAAGAATTCAATTGGTAAGAAAGGAATGTCATAGACAGAACGCACATTATCAGGATTTTTCTTCAAATAAGAACAAAATTCCTTGTATATCACATTATTTTTAAATTGATAATCAAATATTTCTAAAGAAATTTGTTCAAATTCTTTATCTGTTTTGATAGAAAAAATACGCTCCTCAAGTTTCATTTTTGATTTTGAAAAATAATTCTTTGCAAAGATAAGAGAGTTTTGAATAAAAAATAAAACTGCCCGAAAAACATTTTGTCTTTCAGGCAGTGATTGAGTGTTAAGAAACTATTGTAAAGAGAAATTTATTTTCGTTCTGATATCTGAAGATGAACTTCCTATAATGGCTTCAAATTCACCTTTTTCGGCAATCCATTCGTGTTTTTTGTCATCAAAGAATGAAAGAGCTTCTTTGTCGATGGTAAATTTTACAATTTTGCTTTCACCGGCTTTTAAATACACTTTTTCAAAACCTTTGAGCTCCTTGTACGGGCGCATCACAGACGATTTCACATCACGAATATACAACTGAACCACTTCGGCTCCGTCTCTGTTTCCTGTGTTTTTTACGCTAACGGAGAAAGTTATTTTGTCATTGACTGACATCGTTTTTTTGTCGGCTGAAACTTTTCCGTATTCAAACGTGGTGTAGGAAAGTCCGTGCCCGAAAGCAAATAACGGTTTGATTTTTTTGGTATCTGCCCAACGATATCCCACCAAAATTCCTTCGTGATAAGTTTCATTTTCGCCTCCGGGATATTCGCCCATAGCGTGAGCACCGTTGTCTTCCAATTTTACAGGAAACGTAAAGGGAAGTTTTCCAGAAGGATTCACATCGCCTACCAAAATATCAGCTAAAGCATTTCCAGCCTCTGAGCCTAAATACCAATTCTGTACGATTGCCGGAACTTCTTTTACCCAAGGCATTGCCACAGCATTTCCTGAAATCATCACTACAATCAGGTTTTTGTTGGCTTTTGCCAAAGCACTGATTACAGCATCTTGTCCGTAAGGTAATCCGTAAGATTTTCGGTCATTGCCCTCACAATCTTGCCCGTCGTGTTTGTTTAATCCGCCGATGAAAATCACATAATCCGCACTTTTGGCGACGTTTACGGCTTCTGAAATCATTTCAGAAGCAGGGCGTTTGTCTGCAATGTTCTGACCCGCACTAAGTCCGTCTTGGTCTTTATAATCATCACTGGCATAGCCTCTTGCAAAAATAACTTCTGCTTCATTGCCGATGCGTTTTTTTATTCCGTCGAAAGGAAGAATTTCGTGAACAGCTTTTAAAGAAGAACTTCCGCCACCAACAGTCATCACTTTAATTGCGTTTTCACCAATGATGGCGATTTTTTTAGCTTTTTTCAAGTCTAAAGGCAATACGTTTCTTTCATTTTTTAGTAAAACAATTCCTTCCTGACCGATTTTTCGGGCTACTGCGAAATGTTCAGGCGAAGCGAACGAACCAAAAGGACGATTTGGAGCCATATTGGTACGGAACACCAAGCGTAAGATGTTCCTTGCCTTTTCATTTACGACTTCTTCTTTAATTTCACCTGATTTTAATTTCTTTAAGAAAGGTTGAGCCAAATAATAGCTATCATAAGCATTTTTAGTGTTTTGGGTCAGCCCATCTGTCCAAGTACCGAATTCCATATCCAATCCGTGGTGTGCGGCGTGGTCGGTGTTATTTACAGCTCCCCAGTCGGAAATCACAGCTCCGTCAAAATTCCATTCCTTACGAAGAATATCCACCAAAAGGTATTTATTCTGGCTTGCCCATTGGTCTTTGTATTTGTTGTAAGCTCCCATAATTGACCACGTTTTTCCTTCTTGAACGGCAGCTTTGAAGGCAGGAAGATAAATTTCGTACAAAGCACGGTCATTTAGCTTAACATTAACGGTATGGCGATTGATTTCTTGGTTGTTAAGAGCAAAATGTTTCACACAGGCTGCCACTCCGTTGGACTGAACTCCTTGAATGTAAGGTACTACCATTTTAGAAGCCAAATACGGGTCTTCGCCCATATATTCAAAATTACGTCCGTTTAATGGTGTACGATAGATGTTAATTCCGGGACCTAAAAGTACATTTTTATTTCGGTAGCGAGCCTCTTCCCCGATTGCCTTTCCGTAGAGTAATCCCATTTCAGGATTCCACGAAGCGGCAAGGCAGGTAAGAGCAGGAAAAGCAGTGCAGGAATCGTTCGTCCAGCCGGCTTGGTTCCACTCGTCCCACAGCACCTCGGGGCGTATTCCGTGAGGTCCGTCGGTCATCCAATTTTCAGGAATTCCCAAGCGAGGAACGCCCGGTGAGCTGAATTTGGATTGAGCGTGGCACATTGCTACTTTTTCTTCCAACGTCATTCGTGAAAGTGCGTCTTCAACACGCTTTTCAATGGGCTGGGAAGTATCTAAATATACGGGGAGTTTTTCTTGTGCCGAAAGAAATCCTACCGCACAAAAAAGAAAAATGGTTTTTATCGTTATTTTTTTCATTTCGTTGGATATTTTAATAAGTTGTTGTTTCTTTTTAAGGAATTTGATAATCAGTTCTGTAAGAGAAGAGCTTTAGAGTTACTACAAGCTCTTCCTCTTACATCACCGGAACTACTAACCCTAAATTTTACCACTAATTATGAAAAGTATTCTATTTTACTAAATAAGGCTTAATTATTTCAGTCCAAAGTCGGTAGCCTTCGGCATTGAGATGTAATTTATCTTCCACAAAAATATCTTGGCGTAAATTTTCTTCTGCATCGTACATCACTTTGGTAATATCGATATAAGTGTAATTTTGTTCTTTGGCATTTGCTTGCAAGAAACTGTTTACCAATAATTGGTCAGGCAATTGGTCGGCTTTGTGTTCGGAAGGTTTTAGCGATACAACGTAAAGCGATGCATTTGGGTAATCTTTTTTTAGCTTGGATATAAAAATTCGGAATAAATCAAAACATTTTACTGCCGAAACACTTTCTTTGTTAAATCCTAAATCATTTTCAACATAAAGTACGATTTTTTTAGGATTGTATCCTTTGGCAATCACTTTGTAATTGTAAATCATATCACGAAGCGTAGAACCTCCATACGAACGACGAATAATCTTCAAAGGAGCAAAATCTTCATAGATTGTTTTCCAAAGGTTTATGGACGAACTTCCAAGGAAAAGTACATCGCACGAACGATTGTTTAATTTTTTGTTTTCCTCTTTGTATTTATCGATATCGTGTTGATAACGTTTAATCCAAGCCGTTTCGTCGGTTTGTTTGAAAGGAATTTTAGTTTTGATAGAAGTAGTTTGTCCCCAAATGATTGCATTTGAGAATAATACGAATAAAAGAAATATTTTTTTCATTGTTATTTTGAATTTTTATCAAATATTTTAATTATTTCCATCTGAATGAAGCCACTGCATTGGCAGGAACGTTGTAAGAAAAATGTTTCTGACCATCGGTAACAACTATCTGAGTTTCTTGTTTGTTTTTGTTAAGCAATACTAAAGCGTAACTTCCGTCGGTATTTTGGAAAGAAGTACAGAGAATATTTTGGTCTGTATTTTTCTGGTTTTCAATCCGAATTGCGTCGGGTTTTATCACTGACGACAGATGCCCAATAACGTAATAATGCGAATTTTTGGTGATGGTTTTGTAATCACTTGATGAAATATCAACTGCTCCGTAGCAAGTTTTGCAACCGCCTTCACGATTGGGAGCTCCGTTTTCATCGAGCATTAAATTCCATACAATCACCGCTTTACACCAATTGTTTAACGTTCCGAAACCTATTTGTTCCATATCATCAGTCAAACGATGAGAAAGATTGCGACCGTCATTCCAGGTACCGATAGAGGTTTCGGTGAAAATCAATTCTTTATCAGGGTATTGATTGTGAATTTTTTCCAATTCGGAATAGTGCCCTCCGTAGTTGTGATACGCCGCTCCTGTGATGTATTTTGAGGCTTCTTCATCTTTGTAAATATGCGTTGGATAGCCCTGTTGTTCAGGCATATTGTCGTAATTGTAATTATGGTCAAACAGGTATATTTTATTGGAAAGATTATTTTCTTTCAGTGTTTTTCCTAAAGCTGTTTTTACAAAATTCAGCTGTTCTTGCCAACCCATAAACATTGATGCCGAATTTCGTCTATTAAGTGGTTCGTTTTGAATGGTAACTGCATCAATTTCAATGCCGTAACTTTTCATCGCTTGAAGCCATTTCACGAAATATGTAGCGTAATCCTGATAATATTTCGGGTTGAGACGACCGCTTGTCCATTGATTATGAGGCTGTAAATCTTTCAAATTATTGACTTTCATCCATCGAGGAGGTGTCCAAGGTGAGCCTATAATCTGAATATCAGGGTTTATTTCCAGAATTTCTTTCAAAATTGGGATAATGTACTGTGTATCTTCTTCTTGCAAAGCAAAATTTTCAATTCCGGGCGTATCGCAACAAGTGTATTCGCTGAGTGAAAAGTCAGAACAACCTATCGGAACACGGAGGTAACTCTGTCCAAGCCCTTCACTGACCGAAAAAGTTTCTTTTAAGAAAGATTTTCTGTCTTCTGGATTCATCTTCAGAAGGTTGTAACAAGTAGAACCTGTGATTGCCGAACCAAATCCGTATATTTTTTGAAATTTTCTGGCTGGATTTAACGTAATATTTGCCTGAATTGACGTTTTGTTTTCTTTAAGTGTAACTTCCTCTTTATGAAAGCTTTTCTCGCGATTTCCTGTGGAAACTAAAACCATTGCCTTGCCCAAATTATTACTAATCGGTGGCTGAGGAACTTCCGGGTCTCCAACGTTTTTATTTGATTTTGGGGTAGAACAAGCTACCCCAAAAAAACAAACTACAAGTAATGAATATACACTTTTCATTAGTATCCGGGATTTTGTGTTAACTTCGGATTGTTTTCAATTTCCGATTGCGGAACAGGGAATAATAAAGTGTCTTCCGTTAAAGGATATTTCATTTTTAAACGACCAGAATCTCTGGTATTAAGAGAGTTAATGGTTTCAATAGCCATATCGTTACGTACCAAATCAAACCAACGATGTCCTTCAAAAGCCAATTCCAAACGACGTTCGTTTAAAACGGCTTTCTTGACCTCTTCTTGTGAGTTTGGAGCAATGGGAGGTAGTTTTACTCTTGCTCGAACTCGATTAACCAAAGCCGTAGCATTTTGTAAATCGCCCAAAGCGGCATATGCTTCGGCTTTTAGCAAAAGGATATCCGCTAAACGCAGTTTTATAACGCTATTGGCACCGGAACGAATTTTGTACATAAACGGGTAGTTATCCGAAGGGTAGTAAATACTCCACGAGGGTTGCCCCCAAATGATGGCTTGATTTTTACGTATTTGGTCATTTTCAGCATCAAAAGCGGTAATCAAATCGCGTGAAGGAGTTACCCATTTTGCCCAATCGTAACGGCTTTTTGGGTTGATGTAATTTTTACCAAAGAGAGAAGTCAACCAATTTTGTCCGCCGGTTGAATAGGTAATTTCAAAAATTGACTCTGCCGAATTTCGTATTTTCACATCGGTACTAAAACCATCGGCACCGGGTTCATTAAGCTGAAATAAATCGGCATAATCGTTTAAAAGTGTAAAGCCATACGATTCCACGGCGTTACAATATTCGATGGTTTTGCTGTAATTCCGAATCGGTTTTTCCGCATACACTTTAGCCAGAAGTGCATTGGCTACTGCTTTATTCAGAACAAACTTGTCATTTGCTTGTACTTCAGGAGCATCGGCTAATGCTGCCTCAAGATTACTTTTAATTTCGGCATATACTTCCAATACGGGTTTTCTTTCTGGGAAAAGCAACTCATAGGTTTGAGCTATATTTCCCGATGAAATTTCGGGTATTTCCAATGAAGGAATTGGAATATCTCCCCAAAAACGAACCATATCGAACAACATCCAAGCCTTTAGAATGCGAGCTTCTGCCTTCCATTTTTTGCGTTCCGTGGGGGTAAGTGTAGGGTCCGTTACCCGATCTACATTAACAATTACGGCATTCGCTAAATTTATTCCTTGCAAGTATTTATTCCAATCACGTTTTATATTTGAATTGGATTGATCTTGACTGTGTTCCTCTATGCTAACGATACTGTTTGTGGTGGCACCAGCATAGGCGTTATCGGCACGAGTTTCTGTGTTTTGTAAAAGATCCAAAGTCCAAAACTCTTGTCCACTTTGTTTCATAAAGCTATAAATAGCTTCGTATTGGGTTTTCATTTGGGCTTTTGTTTCTATCTTAGAAGACTTGCTTTGCTGTTCCATATTCTTTTCGCTGAATTCGGAAATAGGATCTTTATCCAAATCACAAGCAGTTAGCAAGCTCAACGAAATTCCGATATAGTATATGTGCTTTTTCATAACATAATCATTTTAAAAATCAATGTTTAAACCAAATATAAGTGTTTTAATTTGAGGATATGTTCCCCAATCAATGCCTTGAACAGGGCCGCTCAAACCTTCGTTTACCTCAGGGTCAAAGCCTTTGTAATTGGTCAATGTCCACAAATTTTGCCCCGTTATGTAAGGTTGAATTTTATTTATGCCATATTTTTTAAGTGTTTCATTCGACAGGTTATAGGAAAGGGTTATTGTTTTCAATCTTAAATAAGAACCATCTTCTACCCAACGAGAGGAAGCTCTTACGTTTTGTAGGCTGTTAACAGCTCTGGGAATATCGGTGATTTGCCCTTTTTTTCTCCAACGATTTAGAACAACAGTAGATTGATTTTGGTCTTTGTACATACCTTCGGTTTCAATTCGAGAGGCATTGTAAATGTCATTTCCGTAAGAACCTTGTAAAAATATGCTGAGAGCGAAATTTTTATAAGAAAAATCATTGGTCATACCAAAGGTAAAGTCAGGATTGGGGTCGCCAATATAGGTTTTATCCGTAACTGATATTTTTCCGTCCCCATTTAAGTCTGTAAATTTGATATCTCCCGTATTTGGGTCAACGCCTTCACTGATAAGTCCCCAAAATTTACCAAGGGGTTCACCTTCCGTGATACGAACCACTTGTTCGGAGGTAGACTCGGAGGTATTTCCGTAATAGTAAGTTTTTTGCAGACTCAGTTTTGTAAGTTCATTTCGGTTAAATGAAATGTTGAAAGCAGTATTCCAAGTAAAGTTATTTACAAGATTTTGGCTGCTTAAGGCGAATTCTATTCCTTTATTAACCATTTCTCCTTCATTTCGATATATATTCGGAATTGGAGAAGTTGCCGGAAGCGGCACGTCCATCAACAAATCGGTTGTCTTTTTATAATAAGCATCTACGGTTAGGGAAAGTCTGCTTTTAAATAACGATAAATCTAACCCGATATTGGACTGGGTAGTGGTTTCCCAAGTTAAATTGGGGTTGGAAAAGGAGTTAGGGGTGAGGGTTATCATAGCATTTCCTTTGCCGGGCTCCCACCAATTTTGACGCCCAATGCTATAGCGTTGTAAATAACCATAATCAGAAATACCTGCTTGGTTACCCACTTGCCCCCAGCCTCCGCGTAATTTTAAATCGGATAACCAGGCAACGTCTTTTAAGAATTCTTCTCGTGAGATTCTCCAACCTACCGATACGGAAGGGAAATACCCCCAACGCTTACTCGGAGCCAATTTTGAGGAGCCGTCGGCACGGAAATTAGCCGTTAGTAAATATTTTCCGTCGTAATTGTAAGAAAAACGCCCCAAATAAGACATTATTGCCCACTGTGCCGCTTTTGTTCCGCTTCCCTGCAGAACTTTATTTCCGGCATTTAGTGTTTTAATATCGGAAGAGAAAAAGTGAGAAACATACAAGTAGCTTTCATTCCAATCGGAGGTAGTTCCTGAAGTACCTGCCAGAAACGACAACGAATGTTTATTGATATTTTTGTCGAAGGTTAGCAAATTATCAAAGGTAAGTACCGTATTATTGGTACGGGTATCACTGGCCAACCCGAATATACTTCGTCCGTAAGAGGTGGCTATAGGATCCGTCCAACGGGTGTCTTTTCTAACTAATCGGTCAATAGCAAATGTTGATTTGAATTTTAATCCGGGTAATAGCTGTATGATGGCTGAACCACTTCCGGTGAAACGATTGTTTTTCCAAGTGTTATCTGAATTTCTTGAAATATTTTCAATTGGGTGCGTTAGGTTAGCTCCGTAAAAATTGTAGTAATACCAGCCTTCTTCACCGGATTTGTTGCTCCAAATAGGAGCATATTTTGGTGCATTAATAACTGAAAGTACCACACCGGCTCTATTTGAACCCAGCCCCGTGATAATACCGTTTGACGAATAATCACCATAAGAAACATTAGCCTCAAAGCTGAGCCAATCTCTTACTTTGTTTTCCAAATTTAAACGTACGTTATAACGTTCAAAAAATGAAGTCCTGATAACCCCTTCTTCTTTTGAATGCCCTAAAGAGATGTAATATTTGGTTTTCTCAGAAGCATTAGAGAGGGCAAGTTGTTTACTTTGAGTGATACTCTTTCTGAAGGTTTCATCAAACCAATCGGTTTGGTCGGTAAGCCCATCGGGAAGCACAATTATCCCGATTTCGTCCATCAATTCTTTGTATTGAGCTGTGTTTAAGGATTCGATTCTCTTTCCTACCTGAGATAGCCCAACATAGGAATTGAATGAAACTTTAGGCTGATCTCCTACCCCTTTTTTGGTAGTGATTAAAACTACGCCATTGGCTGCACGAGAACCGTAAATAGCTGATGATGACGCATCTTTTAAGATTTGCATATCTTGAATATCGGTAGGAGCGATACCGCTAATGTCCTGTACCGGAACGCCATCTACCACATAAAGCGGGTCGTTTGAAGCACTGATAGAGGTATTCCCACGAATGCGTACTATCAATCCTGCTCCCGGTGAACCATTGGGCTGCACGACCTGAACCCCCGCGGCACGCCCTTGAATAGCCTGAGCCGCTGACGTTACCGGACGTTGGTCAATATCCTTCGTGCTTACTGAAGTGATGGCAGTAGTTACATCGCCTTTTTTCTGAGTACCGTAACCAATGACAACAATTTCGTCCAGTTCCTCGGTTTCTTCCTGCATTTTTACGTTAACGGTATTTCCCGTTACTCGCACATCAATAGTTTTGAAACCTATAAATGAAAATTCCAAAATGGCTCCTTGCGGGACATCTTTTAATTCAAATTTTCCATTAAAATCTGTTGATGTACCTTTGGTAGTTCCTTTCACCATTACAGAAACTCCTGAAAGAGGCATTCCTGTATCGTCGTTCACTGTTCCTGTTACTTGGAGGACACTTTGTGCCTCAACCGAAGCTATCCATCCGAGTAACAACACAAAACTAACTACATATTTTTTTAGTACTTTCATAAATAAAAATATTTAGATTATTAGTAACTCCTTGTGATGAAATTTAATCAATTCTTTCACAACCCAAAATTAATGAAAAACCAAATCCTGAAAATTTAGTGGAGTATAAAAGTACCGGTTTAAAAATACATTTATTTGTTTTTTAGTGAATTATGTTTTAAAATATGTTGAAAAAAGTACTAAAAATGAAATAAAAAAACAAATCGAAATAAATTTTATTTCGACTTGTTTGCGGTTGTTTTCGTTTTGTTTCGATGTTTTATGTTGCTTTCCACTGTCCGATGGTTTTTACTTTCTCTTCGAACTCGTCGCGTTCACCTTTGGCTTTGTTTCGTACTTTGGTGCGATAGTTATAAACCGTTCGCAAGGAATAACGTAAGAACTCTGCAATTTTGTTGCTATCGGTAATCCCTAAGCGAATTAAGGCGAAAATTCGCAATTCGGTGTTCAGCAATTCCCCTTTTTTGGGAATGATTTTTTCTTCTTCCAATAACAAATCATTAAATTCTTCTACAAAGGTTGGATAAATATTCAGAAAGATAGTGTCCAAGTTTTTGTACAATTCTTGAATTTCCTTTTCTTCTACTGTGTTGGATTTCAGTAATTTTAATAATTCATCAAACTGTTTCCTACTTGCCTTTTTATACAAAAACTTGCGATAGTTTTCAATTTTATCAATATAAGCCGAACATAAATCAAAAAAGTGGGCTATGTAATGTTCTTTAATGTGATTTACTTCTTGCAGATTTCTGTTTATTTCTGAAAGGTCAGCATTGAGTTTGGCAAGTTGTTTGTTGCTGTAATGCAGTTCTTTACGGATTTTCACAAGCTTTTTTACTTGTTTGTAAACATATACGAAAGCCCCAACCAAAGCCAAGGACAAAATACTAATTAAAGCCAAATATATTTGTAGCGTTTTTTTCTGTTTTTCTTCCTTTTGTTGGTATGCGGTGTTGATAATCGTATAAAAAGAAGTTCCTTCTTCAGCCCGATGACGCACATTGCAGAAAATAGCATCTTCTATTGCCATTTTTATGAACAAATATGCCATATCAAGATTGCCTTTTTCATAATGAGTTAGGGCAAGACTTTGTAAAGAAGCGTTATTTTTAATAGTATTTTGAATATCTGTGATGGCAGACATCGAAAAATAAGCTTCTTGCATATCAATATTTCCTTTTTCTTGATGAATTTTACCTAAAAAATATGCAATTAAAGCCCTTTCCGGATTTTTATCTGTAGTTTTTGGTAGTAAATTTAGAAATTGTACTTCGGAAAGTTCCTTTTTTTGGGAGAAAAAGTTCTTAATGGCACTTTCTATTTCAAATTCGATACTTTCAGGCGGAAGATTGAGTAAAAGCGAGTCGCGATATCGATTGCTTTGATTGAAATAACTGATATTGTTGGTACTTTGCCCATAATGACTATAAAAAGAATAGTATGAATCGTAATATTCACATAGCATTTTTTGGCTCAAAACAGATTTGTCAATGGACTTTAATAAAGCCAACGCTTCAACGTACATTCCTTTGATGGAGAAAAGCCTTGAAAGAAGTATGTTTACTTCATTTTGTAAAATAGGTTCACTAAGTGTGGTTGCTATTTTCTTGTTTTTCAACAGATATGCCACGGCGGAATCCACCTTATATTTCTGATATTCTTCATATAATTTTAAATTTATATGATACACCTCAGAAGTTGGCAGTCTCTTATCAGACAATAATTCTTTTAAGGAATTGATTTTGGCTTCTTTTTTGTTTGTATATATCTTGCTGTTTTCGATGATGTTAGATAAATATTTTACAATGGAATCTTTGTTTTGTTGTGCATAAAATCTATTACAACAGAACGTTACAAAGAAAATTAGCAAAATATGTTTTTTCATAGCGATTTCTGCAAAAAATTAAAATTCCAATTCCGTTTGTCCATTACTTTCATCATCATCTTCTATAATTTCCTCGTCACCCAAATCCTCTTCAATGATTCCTGTTTCTTCCTCCTGCTCGTACGGAAGCGATTCCAAAGCTATAATTTCTTTCACTTTGTCAGTAGTGAGTTGATTACCAAGAGCTTTTATTCCTTTTACGGCGATAAATTCCTCCAAGTTTACCGATATGTTTTCCTTTTCTGGTTTTCCTCGTTCTTTAGCAAAAATTACCTCAGCCATTGGTCGCCAATCGGAAGAAATGAACAATAGTTGCGATTTTGGATGTTCCGTAATGATTAATTCTTCCTTGTTTTCATTTTCAATTACGAAACGTTTTACGAAACAACGCTCCTTTTCTCCGTCATAATAAATTGCTGAAAGAGGTTTTTCAGGAATCCATTTTTCCATAATCAAAATATTGTCATCGAAATGCAAGCTTAAGTCAGGAATAACGGTTTTTACATTGCCATCTTTTGTTGCTAAAAGCAATCGGTCACTGCCTTTGAAGGCTCCTAATAGCTTTCCTCTTTCGTCTGTATTTAAGCGTTTTACGATGTCGTCATACCAAATTTTTCGCGGTTTGAGAGTGGAAACGCCTTTTTCCTTCAGCTCAATGCGTTTAATTGGATATTTTGAAACGAGATTTCCTTTTACGCCACGCCCTTTAATGAGTGTGTCGGCGAAATCAATGTCCCATTTCAGTTTGCGAATGCTTCCTACTTGACGTAAATTCACGGTAACAATTTCTGCTTCTCCATTCGGATTAGCGCTGAAATACAATATTTTAGAATTTTTGTTTTTTGGAATAAGCTCGTATTCTTTATCGCGGATAACTCCCGTTACGCTAAAACGTTTGATGTACGAAAATCCCGTTTGCCCGTCTTTGTAAATGAGATTATAAATGGTGCGTTTGTCGTCTTTTTTGAAAACCGCAGCGTGAATGATATTTTTATCAACATAAGTTTTGTCGCTGACTTTCACTACTTTCATTATTCCGCTTTCGGTGAAAACAATCACATCATCAATGTCGCTGCAATCACCTATGTAATCGTCTTTTTTGAGTGATGTTCCCACAAAACCTTCTGCTTTATTGACGTATAATTTGATGTTACGAACAACTACTTTGGTAGCTTCGATATTGTCAAATGGTCGAATTTCAGTTTTGCGTTCTTTTCCTTTTCCGTAAGTTTCCTTTAAGCGTTTAAAATGATTAATTGCGTAATCAATCAGATTTGCCAAATGATTCTTAATCTCTTCAATGTCAGCCTCAATTTTAAGCATATTTTCGTCTGCTTTGAAGGTATCGAATTTGGTGATACGAATCATCGGGATTTGCGTCAAACGTTGCAAATGGTCGTTTGTGATTTCTTTGATAAGTTGTTCTTTGAAAGGTTCGAAACGGTTGCGCAAATATTGGTAAAGTGCCTCTCTTTCAGAATATAATTTAAAGTCAATGTACATTTCTTCTCGGATAAATATCTTTTCTAAAGAAGAAAAATGCCATTGTTCTTCAAGTTCGCGAAGTTCTACTTCCAATTCTTTTTTCAGAAGTTGAACGGTGTTGTCAGTGGAACGTCGCAGAATTTCCGAAACGGTCAAAAAATGTGGCTTGTTGTCTTGAATTACACACGCAAGCGGAGAGATTGATGTTTCGCAAGCGGTAAAAGCATAAAGGGCATCAATGGTTTTGTCTGGTGAAATTCCTGACGGCAAATGGATGAGAATATCTACATTTTTGGCAGTATTGTCATCAATTTTTTTAACTTTTATTTTTCCTTTATCGTTCGCTTTCAAGATAGATTCAATTAGTGAACCTGTTGTGGTTGAAAAAGGAATTTCGGTAATACGAAGCGTACTTTTATCCACTTGTGAAATTTTTGCCCGAACCCGAACCCGTCCGCCACGTTGCCCGTCATTGTAGTTGCTTACGTCCATAATTCCGGCAGTTGGGAAATCAGGATAAAGCTCAAAAGGCTGATTTTTCAGATATGAAATGGAAGCGTCAATAAGTTCTAAAAAGTTGTGTGGTAATATTTTAGTAGAAAGACCTACCGCGATTCCTTCTGTGCCTTGTGCCAATAACAAAGGGAATTTTACGGGTAAGTTGACCGGTTCTTTTTCCCGACCGTCATAACTTACTTGCCATTCGGTTACTTTTGGGCTAAAAACCACGTCTAACGCAAATTTGGAAAGCCTTGCCTCAATGTAACGTGAAGCAGCAGCGGCATCTCCCGTTAGGATATTTCCCCAAGCTCCTTGAGTATCAATTAGTAATTCTTTTTGTCCGAGTTGTACCAATGCATCGGAAATACTGGAATCACCGTGTGGGTGAAATTGCATTGTATGTCCTACGATTTTGGCAACCTTATCCAAATGTCCTTTGTATAACTCCTTCATAGAGTGCATAATACGGCGTTGTACAGGTTTGAATCCGTCCTCTATGGCTGGTACGGCACGCTCCAAAATAACGTAGGAGGCATAGTCCAAAAACCAATTTTGGTACATCCCTGTAATTTTGATGATGCTTTCGCCTGATTGCTGTGGAGTTTGCGGTGTGTTTTCTTCGATTGACATAAGGTAAGGATTTTGATAGCTCGCAAATATATGGAAAAATTGGCAAACTTCGGAATTTTGATTTTTGTTTTTGGTGTAGATAAAAAATACTCAGAAAAGAACTTTTTGAACAGATGTTAAATGTTTGATTTTTTTGCTGAACAAATTTTTCACTAACCATAAAGGTATAAAATTAGTGTTACGAAGTTTAAATTTCTTAGGAGATAATGATTTTTGGCTTGAATTTTGATGGTTCGCTGAGGTTGAAATGAAAAACAATGAGAAAGATATTTTTTATAGTTTTATTTGGTGTCCTGACAGCCTTCACACCTCAAAACGATTTCAGAAGCAAACTTTCCGAAGCAGCCATTAATATCATAAATCCTTCGGTTAGGTATGTTTCTGATTATGTGTCTATTTCATATCC
Organism: Capnocytophaga felis; assembly: GCF_009684755.1. Lineage (GTDB taxonomy): Bacteria > Bacteroidota > Bacteroidia > Flavobacteriales > Flavobacteriaceae > Capnocytophaga > Capnocytophaga felis. The sequence continues at coordinate 606,721 of NZ_BLBC01000005.1, read as the reverse complement.
GGGCGGAGATGTGCCAGCAAATACGGGAGTTTGTACTGATGTTGTTATAAGGGCTTATAGGAAATTAAATATCGACCTTCAAAAAGAAGTTCACGAGGATATGAAAAGAAGATTTTCTGCCTATCCAAAAATATGGGGACTTAAAACTACTGATAAGAATATCGATCATCGTCGGGTTCCAAATCTGCAAACTTTCTTTAAAAAACACGGAAAAGAGCTTCCGATAACTAAAAATCCGGAGGATTACAAAGCAGGAGATATCGTAACGTGGATGCTTTCAGGCAAATTGCCTCATATAGGAATTGTAATTAGCAGAAAATCAAATGATGGTAAACGACCGTTGATAGTACATAATATTGGGAATGGGCAAGTTGCTGAAGATGTGCTTTTTAAATATCCGATAACAGGGCATTATTTTTATGACGGTAAATAATTTTGAGTGAAATGCAAGAGAATCAGGAAAATAGAGATTTTTATTATTCCGAAAGAGGATATAAAATTTTTACGGAAGAGTATCTTTTAAAAAGAGGATATTGTTGTCAAAGTGGTTGCAAACATTGCCCGTACCGATATAATAAAAAGACGGGAAATTTTGGTAGAAATAAATCCGAAAAAAACATTGATTCTTCAACTAAAAATGAAGATTAATTTTTTTGGGCAGAAATTTTGCAAATAAAAAAAGAATTATTACCTTTGCACCTGCAAATGAGATGGTGGTTTTAGCTCAGTTGGTTAGAGCGTCGGATTGTGGTTCCGAAGGTCGCCGGTTCGAGCCCGGTATTCCACCCGAAACATTTTCCATTTTAAAATTTTATGGTTACTGAAAAGGAGTGATTTTTGTGAAAAAGTCACTCTTTTTTTGTATAGAGAAAAATGAAAAAGACAAACATTGCGTTTGTCTTTTTACTTATAATTTTCTAAAAGATTAGTATCTTATTGTGCTAATTACGTATAAATCAGTAAAATCCTCCTTAGTCCAGCCATATTGAGTGATTTCTCTTTGCCCAAAAGCAAAAAGTTTGTCCTCGTAAAAAATCAAATCTTTGAAACTTTTGTTTTCTGAGTGAACAAGTGTCGGATTTGTCGGGTCTGCAATATTGAAGAATTTTAAATCATCGTCGCAAACCGCTAAGTAATTGCCTTTTAGAGCAAGCCCTTTGGGTTGAGTTAAGTTTCTTTCGTGAATTTTTACAGGGTTTTTTAAATCTCCGATGTCGTAAATCTGCAATACATTCAAATTGTTGCCACAAAAGCTGTTGGAATGTAATGTAACGAAAGCGTGTGAGGCATTTGCAACAATGGGGTCACAAGCATTAAAGTGCCTGTACTGAGAAAGTTTTTCGGGTGCTTCGGGTTTTGTGATGGAATAAATAAACATTCCGTTTCGTGAACCAATGAACAAAAACTCGTTTAATGAGAATAATGTTTCAATGTCAAAACCTACATAAATAGTGTTTACCTTTGACGGATTTGTAGGGTTTTGAACAGAAAAAACATTTAACCTTCCTGAATCCACGACGTACAAATAATTACCAACCAAAGCAAAAGTAGCTAATGACCCGCCAACGCTATCCGAACTCTTGCTCATATCATTGCCGGAATCTTTACTGCAAGCAATGAGCATCACGGCAATCAGTAAAAAACAAATAATTTTTTTCATATTCTAAGGAATTTTAATTATGCTTAACTCTTTTGTGCCAATCTACAACTACTTTACCTTCCGAGGAAATTGGATAATAACCATCAGGAGACCTCAGGACAGGAAAAGTATTCCGGATACGGTCGTGAATTGTGATTTTGTTTTGTGATAAATCAAAGCTAAACGCCACCAAATCTACCGCCTGATTTACATACATAATATCTCCTCTTATAGCCAAATCCGTAGCTCCGGGAATTTTTAAAAAGGCTATAAGAGTTGGTTTTTCAGGGGTATTATTGTTGTAGATATAAAATCCTTTGTTGGTGTCCCCGATGAACATATAATTATCTTTAAGGTAAATTTTTCCTGCATTCTTTACATTTGCATTTCCGGAAGTTTTGCTTAAAGTGATTGAATTTTCAAAAGCAGAACGTTCCATATTTTCGGGTTCATAATCAGAGTAATAGATGTCGTCTCTGTTATGAGGACAAGAATAAAGAATCAAACTTGTCAGAGCAAAAAGTAAGTAAACTTTCATAACTTTATTTTTAAGGGTTAATATTAAGAAAGATATTCCCCACAAAAATAAATATTATTTTGTGAATAAGCAATTTATAATGAATAAAAATAATTAAAATTTTATTTTATGAAAAATTTAATAAATATTTGTTTTTATTATTTTAACAATAATTTTATATTATTACATAATGACATTTTTAAATTATCCATATTTTTTTAACATTTTCAATTTAAAATATTTTCAATAAAACAATAGTTTTATTGAAAATATTTTAAATAAATGTGTTTAAAAATTTGTATATTAATGTTTATTCTCTATATTTGCAAAATAAAAATAAGTATGCATACTCAAATCAGGTAGAATTAAATTGACAACCGAAAATCAAAGACTGCCTTGAAGTGTTAAAAACACATCTGAGATTGTAGGCTATTAAATTATTTTTTTATTATGAATAAATTTAGAAATTTTTTGAATGTATTCCTTTTTAGTGGAATTATTGCTTTTGCTGTTAGTTGTAATGAGAAAAGAGATGATGAGCCTTCTGTTTACACAGAAGTTGTGGAAACTGTGCTTGAATTGCCACGTAAGGAAGGTAACGGAATAGAAAAACTGAACGTTACTTTTAAAGGAACCTTTGACGAGGAAGGTAATTGGATAAGTAAGGAGGTTTCTAAAAATGTACTTGATTATTTTGGATTGGATTCTCAACTCTCTTTTGAAAACTTTATAGAAAATAAAGTAGCTGAACAACAAATGGCACAAGCCCTTGCAGCAAGGAATGCTAATTTCCCTGAAGTCTATATGGAAGCAACAGGTGGTCATTCAGACTGTATTGAAAAATGTAATGATAAATACACAGATGAAGACGGTAATAAAATAGAAGGAAGAGGGAAATGCAAGTTTAATTGTTGGGTAGATACTGGAATAAAAATCTTAACAGTTGCGGCAACAATTGCAGCAGCCTTAAAGTAATATCCATTTTTGATATCTGAACAAAGTTAAAGTAATTTTAGCCAACTTGAGTTTTTAATAAAAATTCAGGTTGGTGTTGTTTAAAAATGAACATACTTATGAAGAAAATCATTTTAATAGTACTATTAACCTTAACACTTAGTTCTTGCCAATGCTTATTACTGAAAACTTTTGCAATAACCAAATCAGCATTAAAACACAAACGAGTGATGGTCAAGGGAGACAGAGAGATAATTTATATCCCAATGGCTCACTTAGGCAAGCAGGCATATTATGATGAAGTTAAAGCTTTTGTTACAGAAAAACGCAACCAAGGTTACAAGATTTATTATGAAGCGGTTTTAGTAGATACTTCAGCTGTTAAAAAAGGACAGTTAGATACATTATCTTTAAAAGCAAGAAAATTAATAGGACACCATTTATCTTTCAATTATGCTGACAAGGATAATAAATCACTACCAAAGTGCTATAAAAAATATGTAGGGCAAACCTTGGAAAATACAGGGGTTTTGCAAGGGATAGATGTAAATGCAGACCTACATTTTGAGGAAATCATTGCCCGTTATGAAGCAAAATACGGGGAAATTCCGTTAGATGAATGTGATTATAATACACCTTTAAATGCTCCTTATCAATGCAACCCTATACCTAATGTACGCAAAAGTAATAGCAGATACGGCTTTACAAAAGAGTTTCGTGATGAGCATTTGAAGCAATTACTAATAAATAGCGAGGATAAGAAAATCTTGTTGCTTTACGGAAAGGCTCATTGGTTACAAGCAATATGGCCTGCCTTGCGTGATGAAGGTTTTGAGCTTGTGGAAGGAAAAATTTAAAGTTTTTAGGTTTGTTAATTCACATCAAAACAAGGAATAAAACTTCAATTTGTTAAAAAGACAAAAACTTTTATTCCTTGTTTTTCTCCTTTTTTCCTTTTCTCAAAATATAAAAAATCTGTACAAAAGCCAGAAAAGCATTCGGCAAAATAATTGGGATGCTATCAATGGCAAAGCCGTAAAAGACAAATAAAATACAGCCAACCAAATTGGTCGTGCGGATGTAAATGAGGTTGTCTTTTATCAAAAAACTAAGAACCACGAAAAAGGAAGCTGCATAGCCAATAAAGTCAGTCATATATATCATATTTAAGAAGTTATAAAGCTTTTGAATCAGAAATTTTCACTCTTGAAGAAGCTAAAAATGAAGCCAATATGCCCAAAATTACAATCGTTCCAAAAACAATAAAAATGTTAGTCCATTCAATTTCAACAGGATACGGAAGCGATGAACTTATCATAATCCATTGAAAATGCTTTTGTAACAAAACAATAATAATTCCCAAAGCCACCCCGACAAAAGCTCCTATCACAGAAACCATCGTCCCTTGCAAAAAGAATATTTGTTGCATCTGTTTTTCAGTCATTCCAAGGGCATATAACGTTCTCAAATCGTTCTTTTTGTCCAGAATCATCATTATGATAGCTCCCACCAAATTAAAAAGAGCGATAATTAATACAAGAGTGAAAATGAGATAGATAGCTATATTTTCCGTATTTAACATTCGGTACAGAGCATTGTTGAGTTGAGCTCTGTTTTTTACGATAACAGAATCTCCAAAAATCCGAGAAATTGCTTCAATAGCTTGTTTTTCAGGAATATTCGGAGAAAGTTTTACCTCAATTGCCGATATTTCATTGGGTTGTAATCCTAAAATATCCCGAGCCTGTGAAAGTGAAGAAAATACGTACTTCTTGTCTAATTCTTCGGTTATCTGATAAATTCCCGAAATAATGACAAACGCCTCCCGATAAGGTTTCGTTTCCTGCATAATACTTCCTTTACCTGCCTTAGGTACAACAATTTGCATCGGTGAAGAACCATCAAAGAAAGCTAATCCTAAGTGATTGAAAATAGTTGCCCCAACCACCACACTTGGCGGACTGACGTCCCAACTTCCTAAAACTAAAATGCTATCAACCTTATTTACAGAAGAATAATTTTCATCAACGCCTTTTATGTAAGCAATGTGATTTTTCTCTTTATGGTTTAGAAATACTTGTTCTTCAATTATTTGGCTGAAACCGACGATTTCTTTGGTATTTCTTAATTTTGTGATTTCTCTTTCGGAAATTGAAATGGTTTTTCCCGTTTTAGGAAATATCTTTAAATCGGGGTCAAAAAAAGATGAAAATGAAAGTGTAAAAGTTTTCAGTCCGGCAAATCCTGCCAAAACAATGAACAATGCCGCTCCGCCTATCACCACTACCAAAGCCGTAATTCGGTTGATGATATTGATGACATTCTGCGAACTTTTCGCAATCATATAGCGTTTTGCTATGTGAAAGACGGCTTTCAACAGCTTATGACTTTTTTCGTTTGTAAAGTAAGTCGCGGTTTTCTATCGGATTTTCTTCTCCTTTAAGAGATTTCTCAATGCCTTCGATATATTGCAGAGAATCATCTACATAAAAGAGCAAATCAGGCATACGTTTGAATTGGTTTTTTGTGATTTGTGATAGTTCGTGTTTAATCATCGGGGCGTTGGAAGTCAATCCTTTAAGAATTTCGGGAGCTTTTTCTTCAGGAAATACGCTTAGATATACTTTCGCTACGGATAAATCTACTGTGATGTTTACTTTCGTTACTGAAATTAGTAAATTATGCTGCCCTGCATCGCGGATTGATTGCTGCAATACTTTGGCGAGTTCTTCCTGAATAACTCCTGCTATTTTTTTTTGTCTGTTACTTTCCATAAGGCAAAGATAAGGTATTTAAATTTAAAAAGACGGGAATGAAATTTAAAATGTGTTTAATTGACTGATTTAGAAAGATGAATTTCTAATTGTTTTGAATTGACAGAGCGAAAAGTGTACTGTCTTTTTCTGAGAATCCCATTCGTTTGTATAGGCGATGAGCTGCTTCTCTTTTTGGATTAGAATATAAAAGTAATGTATTTACTTCCAGTTCTTTAGCTTTTTCAATTAATGATTGCACCAAACGCTCACCAATTCCTCTTTTCCGATGATTTGATGAAACCACCACATCTTCAATCCAAGCCTTTCGCCCAGAAATTACCTCATACACAGCCATTGTAGCCATTCCCACGATTTTATTCTCATCGGTACATATCACAATATGAGGAGGTTCGGCGAGTTGAAAAAGTTTTTCCACAGGAGTTGTTTGAATGTCAGAAAGTTCGGAAAACAGAATTTGTATTTGACTTTCAATTGTTGGTGTCAAATCTGTTTTTTTGATGAAATGTATTTCCATAGAGATAATTTTTTTGATTTTCAGATGATAAGAATCACATTTTGTGTATCCAATATTCCGGATTTAAGCGGGTTGTATTCTTGTATAGGAAAAATTTCATTTCGGTTTTTCCGTTACTGTCAGTGAAAATTTTCCCCAAAGATTCTTTTGTTTTCACTTTATCTCCCTTTTTTACATACACATCTGTTAGATTGTAGTAAATGGAAATATAATTTCCGTGACGTACCTGAACTACTTTATTACTTCCGGGAATAGACTGAATGGCAGACACTTCGCCTTCAAAAACAGACCGTGCTTCGCCTCCTTTTTCCGTAGCGATAGTTACACCGTTGTTGTAGTGCTTTACATCGGGGTACACAGGGTCGCTATATGTCCCGAATCCTTGTGATTTATAGCCTTTTACCACAGGCCAAACCAAATTTCCTTTGTTAGCTTCAAAATTGTTAGCCACTTTTTTAGATTCGGGAGTAAGTACAAAAGAAATTTCACCTGAGCTTATCGCCTGGCTTTCCGTTGTATTTTTCCCTTTTGAATTGAGTGCTTTTTCTCTTTTGTTAGCTTCAATGATTGCTAAGCGGATAAGCCTTTGGATTTCACGGTCAATGGCATCGGCTTGTTTTTGTTTTTCTCGGATTTGCTTCTCGTAGTTACGTTCCTTTTTGCGTATGTTGGTCGCCAACACTTCCAATTCTTTTTTTTCTTGCAGAAGGGTTTGCTCTTCTTTTCTGTTTTCTTCCAAAACAACATTCTTCTCGTTACGTTGCACTACGAGTTGATTGTTAATTTGTTTTATTTTTTCCGATTTTACTTGAATTTCGCTTACTTGCTTCTTACGATAATCAGCATATTGTTTCATATACGAAAATCGTTTGTATCCTTGCCAAAAACTTTCGGAAGAAAGCAAAAACATCAATCTATTTTGTGAAGATTTGCTTTTGTATGATTGTTTTATGAGTTTTGCATATTCTTGTTTGTGAAATTTTAATTCCTTTTGCAAAACGCCCAATTGCTTTTCGTTGTCATCGATTTCCTTTGAAATGAGATTGGCTTGCTGTTGTGTGATTTGAATCAATCTTGTACGAGCTTGTATTTTTTCATTGGCTTCCTCAATCTGCAAAACGGTGGATTTGCGTTGTTGAGTTTGTTGAGCACGCAGTTCGGACATTTGCTTAATTTGTTCAATAATAGCCTTTTTTCGTTCTTCTAAATCTTTTTGTTTGGTTTGTGCAGAAAGAAATAAAGGCAGAAACAAAAGCAATATTTGAAGATGAGCAATGCTGAATATTTGAAATTTAAAATTCCAAATATTCAAGTTGCAAAAGTTCCAAGTTTGAAGGTTATTCCATTTTTTCATTTTCAAAAATTACTTAATTTCTTTCGTTCCTGACGGAATTTTGAAAGGGAAGTTTACATTTTCATTGAGTTTCATTCCGTTAAAAGTAAGTTCAATGTTTGTGTTTCTGTTTCCGTGTAAAGTGCTAATTTTTACGGTAGCAGGAATTAGCACATTATCAATCTGTTGGTAAGAAAATTCGGCTTTGCCCTTTGTTCCTGAATTTCTTTCAAGAACGTCAAAGAAACCGAGACGGAAATTTCCCGGATTAATTCCGTAAGTAACATCAATATCTGGATTTTGTTTCGCTTCCAAAATGTAATGCTGATTGCTTCCTTGCAAAAGTTGTGCTTCTTTTGTTAGCGGATAGATAGATTGTCCCAACAATAAATTTTGTAAATTTTCAAAATCCACATCAAATCCCAAAAGCTTACTGATGTATGAAAAATCTCCATCAAAATGCTCATTCTCCAACCTATTGTAATAACTTGCTTTTTCGGGAGTTATGAGTGCTTTTGCAATTCCTAATGGGGCAGAAAGCCAAATGGCTTTGTCTTTTTCCATTCGGAAACTCAGTGAGATGGATTGCGAGCCTTTTCCGTCATCGTATGAAGCCAAAACACTTCCGCTGAGGGTTTTGAATTCAGGGAAAGAACGTTTGTGCCACTCTACAATGTCTTTGGCTTTCAAATTTTTGTTTACTTCTTCTGAAGATACTAATACTTTTTTTGATTTACAACTTGCTAAAAATAGGCAAACTGCAAAAAATGTAATTATTTTTTTCATTGTTTTAATCTGGTTTTGTGGAAGTTTTATTTCTGTCCTGTACTTCCAAATCCGCCTGCTCCTCGCTGGGTTTCAGTGAGTTCTGTTGCTTCTGTAAGCTGTGCTTTTTCATATTTTGCAAAAACCATTTGGGCTATTCGCTCTCCGTTTTCAATAGTGAAAGGCTCGGAAGAAAGATTTACTAAAATCACACCGATTTCACCACGATAATCGGCATCAATAGTTCCGGGGCTGTTCAAAACGGTAATTCCGTGCTTGGCAGCCAATCCGCTTCTGGGGCGAATTTGTACTTCATAGCCTTTCGGGATTTCCAAAAATAAGCCTGTTTTCACTACCACTCTTTCCAAAGGCTGCAAAACAATAGGCGTTTCCAATGAAGCTCGGATATCCATTCCGGCAGAATCTTCCGTTTGATAACAAGGTAACGGATTTTGAGAAATATTTTTAATTTTTACAATCATATTTTTTTACTATATCAGAAGGGCAAAAGTACCAAAAATAGTTGAAAAGTTGAAAAAAATCTATACCTTTGAAACGTGTAATAAATAAATTAGTAGAGATGAACTTAAAATACACTGTTTTTTCAGCGTTAAGCATTTTGTTTTTAACCTCTTGTGAAGATAAAAAAACAACGAATCAGAATGTTGAACAACAACCTCCAAAACCGCTTACAAGTTACGTTGATCCTTTCATCGGAACGGGCGGACACGGGCATACCTACCCCGGAGCTACAACGCCCTTCGGAATGGTGCAAGTCAGTCCCGTAAACGGAATCAGCGGTTGGGATTGGTGCTCGGGCTATCATCACAGCGATACGCTTTTGATTGGCTTCGGACATCTGTCGCTCAGCGGAACGGGAATTGGCGACCTGAATGACATCTTGCTAATGCCCGTAAATCAAAAATACGACCTTTCCCAACTTTCCACCGGAAAAAAAGACCAATATCCCAAAGCTGCTTTGGAGTTCCGAAACCAAGTGCCGTATAAAGCACGCTATTCGCATCAAAACGAAAAAGCCCAACCCGGTTATTATCAAGTCTTTTTGGAAGATTCTAAAGTGAATGTAGAACTCACCGCCGATACATATTTCGGTTACCATAAATATTCGTTTCAAAAAGGCGACAAGCAATCCGTGATTTTGAATTTGGGATTTGCCATCAATTGGGACAATCCTACAGAAACTTTTATCAAAAGAGAAACCCGAAAACTTGATATAAATAATAACGGAAACATCATTACGGGGCATCGTTTCAGTACGGGGTGGGCAAAAAATCAAAAAGTGTTTTTCGCCATTGAGTTTTCAAAACCCATTCAGGAAATTCAACTGCAACAAACGGATAAACAAATCACTTCGGGGCAATTTTTCTTCGATGAAACCTCTGGGGAAGAACTAACGGCTCGTGTGGCGATTTCTTCCGTAAGTGAAGACAATGCGTTGGCAAATTTGGATTTGTACGACAAGCGTTCGTTTGAAGAAGTCCGTCAGAAAGCTCACGATATTTGGCAAAAGCACCTTTCTTCCATAGAAATTGAAACGCCTGTCGATTCGCTCAAAACCATTTTCTACACGGCTTTGTATCACACGCAAATTGCTCCCGTAACGTTTTCCGACAGAAATGGGCAGTTCCGTCAGCAGAATGACAAAATCACCCAAACAGATGGTTTTACGGCATATTCAACGCTTTCTCTTTGGGATACGTTCCGTGCTGAAAATCCGCTGATTACTTTGCTTCAACCTGAAATTGCTGCCGACATTGTCAAATCGATGTTGGCCTATTCGGATGTGATTGGAAAATTGCCCGTTTGGACGCTCTACGGAAATGAAACCGATTGTATGACGGGCTATCATTCTATTCCTGTGATTGTGGAAGCCTATTTAAAAGGCGTTCGTTCGTTCGATGCCGAAAAAGCATACCAAGCAATGAAAAAAACGATGATGGGCGAGGAACGCGGACTGAAATTCTACAAACAATACGGCTACATTCCGTTTGATAAATGGGACGAGTCCGTAACCATTTCGTTGGAATACGCCTACGATGATTGGTGCGTAGCTCAAATGGCAAAAGCCTTGGGCAAAACCGATGATTACGAGTTTTTTATGAAACGAAGTGAGGCCTACAAACATTTGTTGGACACCGAAACGGGCTTTATGCGAGGCAAATCATCAGACGGAAAAAGGCGTACGCCTTTTGACCCGAAACACTCCAACCACCGCGAGGCAACCGACTACACCGAAGGAAACGCTTGGCAACATTCGTGGTTTGTGCCTCACAATCCGCAAGGATTTATCGATACTTTCGGTGGAAAAGAAAAATTCGTACAGCATTTGGAAAAACTCTTTACCGAAAGTTCCGAAATTACGGGCGATAATGTTTCGGCGGATATTACGGGGCTTATCGGTCAGTACGCTCACGGAAACGAACCGAGCCATCACATTGCCTATCTTTTCAACAAAGCAGGAAAACCGCATCGCACCCAATATTGGATAAACGAAATTTTGAAAACGCAGTATAACACTACGCCCAACGGTTATTCAGGCAATGAGGACTGCGGACAGATGTCGGCTTGGTACGTGTGGAGTGCAATGGGCTTGTATCCGATGAATCCCGCTTCGGGCGAGTATGAAATCGGGCGACCGCTATTTCCGAAAGTGAAAATCAATCTTCCTAACGGAAAAATATTTACTATTATTGCCGAAAACGTTTCTGCGGAAAATATGTACATTCAGTCGGCAACGCTCAACGGACAAAAATTAGAGAGAACCTTTATCACCGATGAAGAGTTAAAAGCTGGTGGCGAGTTGAAATTCGTAATGGGGTCAGTAGCACCAACAGGCAAATAAATAAATAATAATGTAGGGGCGGAATATATTTCTTCTCTACATCCGAAAGTGTATAAATCTAAATTATAAAAAAAATAAATTTAAATTATAAATATATGAATATCAAAGAGATTAATCCGAATACAGTTGTAGTAACCACCTCTTATGTTACACAAAATCAACATCCTATTGTTTCTGTTTTTTATGATGAAGATGGTGATCTTCAGGTTTTTAGCCAAGAAGGTGCCGATATGGAAAAAGTACAACTCATTACCTTTCAACAAATACTTACTATTGACCCAAGCCTTCTTACAATTGGCAACCTCAACAAAGGTGAACAATTTTACAGAGATAGTCCTAAGGAGCAATGGAGAAAAAAATAAACCATTTACAATCGAACATATGAAAATTTTTGAATCAGAAATACAAAAATATTTAAATGAGGCTAATTTAGGTATGAGAACATACATAAAGAAGGAGTATAGCAAAAGTATTTTTAAAAGCTACTATGCCTTTTTTGATGATTTTTTGTTCAAATATGGAGTTATATCCATTAATATTCACGGAATTACAGATAAAGAAAATAAATTTATACCTTACTTAAAGTTCGCTAAAAAGAATATTTTTAGAGAAAATGAAGGCTTTTTGGATTTGTCAAGTCAAGGAGTTAGTGGAGATGTAGCTCAAAGATTAATGGCGAATTATTTAATTTCAAATTTGAATTTTGTGCCATTGGATAGACTTGAAAATTGGTCTGATGATTGATTTGATAAAATAGAAATTCATAATATCCATTCTTTATACTATTTTCTTCAATCATCGTGAGGGAAGCAATAGGAAAATTCCCAAAGGTCAAATCAACGTGAGGGAGGTAATGGGAAATTTCCCAAAGGTTAAATCAACGTGAGGGAAGTAATAGGAAAATTCCCAAAGGTTAAATCATCGTGAGGGAGGTAATGGGAAAATTCCTAAAGGTCAAATCATCGTGAAGGACGTAATGAGAAAATCCCCATTATGGCATTCAAGGGAGGGTTAGCGATTTTTACTTAAAATTTCTGAAAAGATAAATTTGTTTTCTAAAAAAATAGAAATATCTTTGTGATATCAAAAATGTTTTTGTTATGAAAAAATTAAACTCAAAAGCACGTGTATCGGAGGTGGCAGACGTCGCTCACCGTCTTGTAGGGCAGTTTGCTCAGGAAACCACATTGCAAAATGATGCTTTCCTAAAAGGAGTATTTACCAAGATGGAAGCCCAAACTACCGAAATTTCGGTAGCTCTGAAAAAAGAAGCCGCCATTTCCAGATTGGAAGAAGCCGATGACCTTCGTGATGAAACCATCGGGAACTTCAAACAGATTCTGCTGGGGTACAAAGCGATGCGTTCTGCTGAAATTAAAGGATGGGCAGAGCGGTTGTACGCCGTTTTTGACCGTTACGGAATGCGTATTACGCGGGAGAATTATTCGAGTGAATCGGCACATATTGAGTCGCTCTTACGAGATTTGTCAGCGTCAGATTTGCAGGATGCCATTAATGGACTCTCGGGCGTGGCGGAAACCATAGAGGAGCTTCGCACGCGTCAAACGGCTTTTCATACCGAGCGAATGGCGTACGAAAAAGCCGTGTCGGAACAAGGAGCAACGGCTTCGGCAACCTCGCTGAAAAATCCTTTGTTGGAGCTTATCAATACCAAATTAGTAAGTTTTCTCACCGCAACGCAAGAGGAAGAACCCTACAAGAAATTTGCCGGCGTAGTGGCACAAGTTATCGGTGAGATGAACGAAACCGTTTCCCGACGAAACAAAAAGTAATCCTCAAAAGAGCGAAAAATTTTTCGCTCTTTTGTTTGTATTGCTATCAACATTAAAATCACTTTAAGAGTACTAACAATTAAATATATAAATACAATGAAGAATTTACTGTTATTTTTAACGAGTTTCTTGTTTTTGATGGCTTGCCAAAAGGAAGAAAATCCGCAAAGCGAGGAAACAGACATTCCACAGACTTCCGTTTTTGCTACCGATGACGGGGCGATAGCCTTAAACGGAACAAAAATGGAAAATTTCAAACAACTTTTGGAAAAGACCGATCTAAAATACATTTCCACACCATACGAACCGCACCTTACTGCCTCTCAAATACGTGAAATAAAAAAAATAACCGACGATTTAACAGTGCAGGGTGATGCATCGAAAACTTTTAAGAACATCTTCGACTGGGTACATAAAAACATCCGATACAATCTTTCAGACAATGAACCCTATGCGGTGTTTCGCAATCGTGTGGCGGTATGCCAAGGATATGCTAACTTGTTAAAAGTGATGCTTGAAACGCAAAACATACCGGCTATCGTTGTTTATGGTAATCTGAAAGACCCCAATGCAAGAGGTGCTAACGACACGTCGTTAGGACACGCTTGGAACTATGTGTTAATCAACGGAAAATGGATGGTCAGCGACCCTACCAACAACAGAAATTTTAAAGCCGATGAATTTAAAACGTATGCCCATTTAGAGCCGATGTATCTGAATACTCATCTGTTTGAAGACGATAACTTTGCGTATGCTTATAACGAAGGAAGATTGTCAATCCGGAAGGTAAAAAAAGGCAATGAAAAATTGATTGTTCCGTTTAGTGTGATGGGATTTCGCATAACGGCATTTAATCCTGACCAAGAACTTCCCAATACTATTAAAGAGATTTACATCGGTAAAAACATTACCTCTCTGGGAAAAAACATTGTGGGGCTTAAAGCGTATGCCGGTAACATCGAAAAAGTATTGATAGATACGCAAAATCCGCAATTGGAAGAATACAAAGGAGTTGTTTACCAAAAGGGCGAATCTCTACCTTATCTTATTCCTAATAAGTTGCAAAAAATGGAGTTGAAAGGCATTGAAAAAGTTGGGAAAAATACAATTTTTGGGCATAACTCGCTCACCGAAATTATTTTTTCAAAAGAGACCAAACTCATTGAATCATACGCCGTAGAATCTTGCCCGAATCTTAAACAAGTACACGTCCATAAAGATACGGAAATTAAAGAAAATGCCTTTTATGGCTGTTCGCCCAATCTCAAAATTATAAAATTCTAAGTAAAGTTACTTTAATTTTTAAATTTCTTATAAAGAATTCTGTCAAAAGAGCGAAAAAACTTTTTCGCTCTTTTTGTTTTTCTTTCAAAATAATACGATTTTTTCCGTTGGTAACGTGTTGTCCGGTAAGGGCAGAATATGTTTTGTCTCCTCGTATGTTCTGCATTTTGTAGAAGTTTATTACATAAATCCGAAATCAATGAATATAATGGGAAAATTCTCACGAGTTAAATCATCGTGAGGGAAGCAGTGGGAAAATTCCCACGAGTTAAATCATCGTGAGGGGAGCAACGGGAAAATTCCTACGATTTAAATCATCGTAAGGGAGGCAATGGGAAAATTCCCAAAGGTTAAATCATCGTGAGGGAAGCAATGGGAAAATTCCCAAAGGTTAAATCATTGTGAGAGAGGCAATGGGAAAATTCCCAAAGGTTAAATCATCGTGAGGGAAGCAATGGGAAAATTCCCACGAGTTAAATCATCGTGAGGGAGGCAATGGGAAAAAATTTTCTGTGAGAACAAAAGATAACGTAATCTATGAAAAATACCCTCATTTTTGATGAGGGTTGTAATTTTTTCATTCTGAAGAAATTTTGGGAAGATTCTGGAAAAATAAATATTTTTGCATACAAAAACGAAGAAATGAAACAAACAATTACTAAACTACTTACACTTTTGTTTCTGATAGGGAGCGTAACGGCTTGTAGTGGGCAGAAAGTCTATAATGAAAATTCGAAAAAACAAACCGTAAAAACAAACCGTGCAAAAGCTCATAAAAAGAAGGTTTCAACCAACAAAAAAAGTACAAAACCTCAAAAGAAAAGCGTTTCCAAAAAAATAACTCATCAACAGGAAGCAAAATCTGCTCCGGTCAAAAATGCCGTACTTCTGCCTACGGAAACTTATAAAAAACAAGTAATTGCCACCTATTATCACGATAAATTTAACGGACGCAAAACTGCCAATGGTACTATCTTTGACAATACCAAACAAACCGCAGCACATCGTACGCTTCCTTTTGGTACTGTGGTTAAAGTGATTAATCGCATAAATGGTAAGTGGATTTATGTTACGATAAATGACAGAGGTCCCGTGAAGAAAACCAGAGAAATAGACCTAACCCGAAGAGCTTTTATGGATATCACAGACAACAAAAACAAAGGGGAATTATTAGTGGATATAGAAATAGTCAAAGAAAATTAAGTCTTCAATACGGAAGTTTTTTCAATTTGAAAGCATAAAAAGGGTAGGGTAAACGCACGAATTTTTTGATAAAGCAAATAAATGTGTATCAAGAACAAACACTCTTTGATACGCTTTATTTCGCAAATTACTCGAAATGATGAGGTAAAACGTCTTTTGTATAAACCGACATTGAAAATAATTTTGTGCGTTTGACTTAAAAAAAGAGGCGTAACGTCATCATATATCTTCTTTTATTTTACATTTGCACCCAAATTAATTTTAAATTTCTAATAATCATTATTAATTATGGAACTTTGGGTTGTTACCATCTTTTTTATCGGCTATCTTTTTATTACGATAGAACATCAGGTAAAAATTGACAAAACGATTTCGGCTTTGGGAATGGCTTCGGTTTGTTGGGCATTGTTGAAAACGACAAATCTTACGGTTTTTGACATAGGAAGCGAAGGACTCGAACCGATTAATATTGAAGATAATACGTCGGCTATTGATGGTATTTTATTGCATCATTTGGGTAAGGTAGGAGAAATTCTTTTCTTTCTTATCGGGGCGATGACCATTGTGGAAATTATTGATATGCACCGAGGGTTTGAAATAATTAAGAAAATCATAAAAACCAGAAAGAAGAAAAAGCTTCTTTGGATTTTGGGTGTGGTGGCGTTTCTTCTCTCGGCTTTAATTGATAATCTTACGGCAACAATTGTATTGATATCTATCGTTCGTAAATTGGTTCCGCTTCGTAACGAACGTATGTGGTATGTTTCCCTCGTGGTTATTGCTGCCAATGCGGGCGGTGCGTGGTCGCCCATAGGTGATGTAACCACAACAATGCTTTGGATGGCGAATAAAGTAACTCCTGCAAAATTAACGGAATATGTGCTTATACCTTCAGTTATCTGTTTTGCAGTTCCCTTTTTGGTGGCTTCTTTTCTGCCGGTGTTTCAAGGGAGATTGGATATTCCGCGTTCGGACAAAACGCAAGCTTTTAAAAGTAGTATGCCAGTGCTCATCATAGGATTTGTATCGATTATTTTCGTTCCTATTTTCAAAACGGTAACTGGATTGCCTCCGTATATGGGAATGCTTTTTGCTTTGGCTACGATGTGGTTTTTTTCGGAATTGCTTAAACCAATTAAAGAGTTAGATGAGGATAAAGCCATTTCATTTTCTCCGCACAAGGCACTATCTCGGATTGAAATGTCAAGTATTTTATTTTTCTTAGGAATTTTGCTCGGAGTGGCTGCGTTGGAATCTATCGGAGTTTTGTATAATTTTGCCAACGTATTGAAAGAAACCATTCCAAATCAAAACATTGTGGTGGCGTTATTGGGAATTGGTTCGGCAGTAATTGATAACGTTCCGCTTGTTGCGGCGAGCATCGGTATGTTTCAAGAACCTATTGATAGCGGATTGTGGCATTTTATTGCTTTTGCAGCAGGAACGGGAGGAAGTTTGCTTATTATCGGTTCGGCAGCGGGAGTGGCAGCAATGGGAATGGAAAAAATAGACTTCTTTTGGTATGCTAAAAACATCCTTTGGCTGGCGTTATTAGGTTTCGTTAGCGGATTCTTATTTTTAATATTGTTGGAAACTTTCCACGTTTTTGGATAAAATCTTGACTTTTTCGGGTTAGTAATATATTTAATTTTTTAATAGTTATGAGAAAAGTAAATTATGTTTTTGGGTTGCTTATTGTGTTGGCAATAAGTGTATTGAGTTGTAAAAAAGATGATAATTCGCAGGAAGTTCCGCAATTGGAGCCGCCATATATTCGTATGAAAGTGGACGGTGAATGGTGGATTTCAAAAGAGAAGTTAGACGATTTTACCGTGTATCCGGCAGGAGAATCAAATGCGAAATATCCTTGGGAAATGGAAGCGAAAGGTATTAATAAAGACACTTGGGAAGATGATTTGTATGAATTCAAAATTCGTTTTCCGTTCAAAGAAAAACCTCAGGTAGGAAAAACGTATACTTTTCAGGTAACTAACCCTAACCAAAGTGAAACAAATTTCGAGTTGAATTTTCGCGAAAAACCTAAGGGAAAAAATACCTCTGGATATACCAGATATTCGTCGCACTTTGTAACTTATGTTAATGGAGTCCCTAAGAAAGTAGATTCACATCCTATTACAGTAACGATAACAGAGCTAAAACAATTGCAATCATCTCCTGACGGTTATACAGAATATCTTGTTTCGGGTACATTTTCTGGCAAAATGATACATAAAGAGAGCAAAAAAGTAATTGAAATTACAGACGGAGAATTTAAATCGGTAATCAAGAAATAGTTTTAAAGTTTAGATAGAAAACTTTTTAGAAAAACGAAAGAGTCATTCTTTTCAAGGAATGACTCTTTTTTAGTTTGTGTTTTTTGAAGTACAACTCTTCAAATTTATTGTTATTGTTGTCAGAAATTCATTATTTTTGCGTCTTTAATCAGATTATTAACCATTTAATAAAAATTCCCTCTTTTTCGGAGAGGGTTATGGAGAGGAATGAACTACAATCACAAAGACATCGAAGCCAAATGGCAAAAATATTGGGCAGAAAACCAAACTTTTAAAACAGAAAACAATTCGGAAAAGCCGAAATTTTATGTATTAGATATGTTTCCGTATCCGTCGGGAGCGGGCTTGCACGTGGGGCATCCGCTGGGGTACATCGCTTCGGATATTTTCGCACGATACAAACGCCACAAAGGCTTCAATGTGTTACATCCGCAAGGGTACGACAGTTTCGGGCTTCCTGCCGAGCAATACGCCATACAAACCGGGCAACATCCTGAAAAAACCACTCGTGAAAACATAGCTCGTTACCGCGAACAGCTCGACAAAATCGGGTTTTCTTTCGATTGGAGCAGAGAAGTAAGGACTTCCAATCCTGATTATTACAAATGGACACAATGGATTTTTATTCAACTTTTTCACTCGTGGTACAACAACACAACCGACAAAGCCGAAAGCATTGATACTTTAATTCGGCATTTTGAGCAATTCGGAACCGAAAACTTAAATGCTGCTCAGACCGAAGAACTTCATTTTACTGCTGAGCAGTGGAAAAATTATAGCGAAGAGGAAAAACAAAACATTCTCCTCAATTATCGTTTGGCGTTTCGTGCCGAAACTACGGTGAATTGGTGTCCGGCTTTGGGAACGGTTTTGGCAAACGATGAGGTGGTAAACGGTGTTTCGGAGCGTGGCGGACATCCTGTTTTCCAAAAGAAAATGATGCAATGGAGTATGCGTATTACCGCTTATTCCGAGCGATTGTTACAAGGATTGGATACGGTGGATTGGAGCGAATCCATCAAAGAAAGCCAACGCAATTGGATAGGGAAATCGAAAGGGGCATCAATCAAGTTTAAAGTTCTAAGTTCAAAGTCCCAAGACCTTGAACCTGAAACTTCAAACGTTGAACATATTACTGTATTTACAACAAGACCCGACACCATTTTTGGCGTAACGTATTTAACTCTTGCTCCTGAACACGAATTGGTTTTAAACATCACAACCGAAGCACAAAAGCAAGCTGTTTTGGATTACATCGAAGCGACTTCCAAGCGTTCGGAAAGAGATAGAATGGCGGATACGAAAACCATTTCGGGCGTATTCACGGGAGCTTATGCGGTCTGCCCAGCAACAGGTTATTACTTGCCAATTTGGATAGGCGACTATGTGTTAGCAGGTTACGGAACGGGGGCGGTAATGGCGGTTCCTGCCGGAGATGAGCGTGATTATGCTTTTGCAAAACATTTTGCAGGTGCGGAAGGAATGCCTGAAATCATCAATATTTTTGATAAAGATATTTCACAAGGAGCTTATACGGAAAAGGGTGGTTTCAAATTGCAAAATTCGGATTTTCTCAACGGAATGGATTACGAAGAAGCCACCGAAAAAATCCTTGAAGAATTGGAAAAATCGGGAGTAGGGAAAGCTAAAATTAACTACCGACAAAGAGATGCTATTTTCTCGCGTCAGCGGTATTGGGGCGAACCTGTGCCTGTTTATTACAAAAACGGCGTACCTTATACGTTGCCGCTTTCTGCCTTGCCGTTGGAACTTCCCGAAGTGGAAAAATACCTCCCCACAGAAGATGGCGACCCACCATTAGGAAACGCAAAAGAATATGCTTGGAATGAAGCGGAAGAGGAAATCGTAAGTACTGATTTGATTGACAATCAAACGATTTTCCCTTTGGAACTTTCCACAATGCCGGGTTGGGCGGGGTCGTCTTGGTATTGGCTTCGCTATATGGACGCACACAACGAAAACGAATTTGTTTCGCAAGACAGCGTAAATTATTGGCAAAATGTAGATTTATACATCGGTGGAAGCGAACACGCCACAGGGCATTTGTTGTACTCTCGATTTTGGAATAAATTCCTCAAAGACAGAGGGTATATACAAGCCGAAGAGCCGTTTAAAAAGATGATTAATCAAGGAATGATTTTAGGAACGAGTGCGTTTGTGTATCGATTGGAAGGCACAAATACTTTCGTTTCCAAAGGGCAAATTGGGGATAAAAAAGTACAAGCTATTCACGTAGATGTGTCACTTGTGAATGCTTCGTCCGAACTTGATATTGAAGGATTTAAACAATGGCGACCTGATTTTGCTGATGCTGAATTTATTTTAGATGAAAACGGAAAGTATATCGTAGGACACGAAGTAGAAAAAATGTCAAAATCCAAATATAATGTTGTGAATCCTGATGATATTTGTGAGCAATACGGAGCGGATACGTTGCGTTTGTATGAAATGTTTTTAGGTCCGTTGGAGCAGGCAAAACCTTGGAACACCGCAGGAATTACGGGCGTTTCGGGCTTCTTGAAGAAGTTTTATAACTTGTATTTTGAGGGTGATGCTGCGGCAATCTCTAACGAAGAACCTACCAAAGAAGAATACAAAATCTTGCATACGCTCATCAAAAAAGTGGAGTACGACATTGAGAATTTCTCGTTCAACACTTCGGTATCGGCGTTTATGATTGCCGTGAATGATTTGCAAAAATTAAAGTGCAACAAACGAGCGATTTTAGAACCGATGGCAATTTTGATTTCGCCGTATGCACCGCACATTGCTGAGGAATTGTGGGAAGTTTTAGGGCATAATGGAAGTATTTCGCGAGTGCCGTTTCCTGCCTTTGAGGAAAAATATTTGGTGGAAGATTCCAAAGAATATCCAGTGTCGTTCAACGGAAAAGTGCGTTTCAAAATCGAATTGCCATTGGATATGCCCAACGAAGAAGTAGAAAAAATCATCTTAGCAGATGAACGCACCCAAGCCCAACTCGGTGGCAATTCTCCGAAGAAAATCATCGTGGTAAAAGGAAAAATCGTGAATGTGGTGGTGTAGGTATATCCATTTCAAAAATATTTATAAGAAATAGATAGAATTAGAAAGTAAAATGAAACTCATAGAAATTTTAAAAGATACAAATTATAAGCTCACACAATTTAGCGAAGAGCATATCGCTGATTTTGAGAAAAATATCATCGTTAAGGAAATAAAAGGCAAACCAACGCCGTATGTGGCTTGTGCTATTCGCAATAAGGAAATTAAGCTCACGCCAGAGGAGGTGGTACGTCAGTTGTATGTAAACCTTTTAATGCAAGATTTTAATTATCCTAAGGATAGGATAGTTTTGGAATATGAAGTTACATTTGGTAGAGAGAAAAAGCGTGCCGATATTGTTATTTTAGACAAAGACAACATCACCTCACCTTACATTATTGTAGAGGTCAAAAAGCCTAAGCTCAAAGATGGAAAGGAACAATTGCGTTCATATTGTAATGCCACAGGAGCTCCTATAGGGGTGTGGACAAATGGCGATTCTATTTCCTACTATCATAGAAAAGACCCTAATTATTTTGAGGATATTTCACATATTCCCTCTGTATATCAGAAATTATCCGATATTTTAAATGAGCGTTACACCATTGAAGATTTAATCAAGAAAGATAAATTGGTTAATGAACGAAAGTCGCTCAAAGACCTGATTTTAGAAATGGAAGATGAGGTGTTGGCAAATGCAGGGGTTGATGTTTTTGAGGAATTATTTAAATTGATTTTCACGAAATTATTCGATGAAATGCAAAGTGGAAGAAATAAATCTCGTTTCTTAGAATTCCGAAATAGTGGCGATACTGAAACCGAACTCAAAAACAAAATTCAAAAACTCTTTGACCAAGCCAAAAGCAAATGGGAGGGCGTTTTTTCTGATGATAGCAAAATTCAGTTGACACCTTCGCATCTTTCGGTTTGTGTATCTTCGTTGCAAGATGTAAAACTTTTCAATTCCAATCTTGATGTGGTAGATGAAGCCTTTGAGTATCTCATCAATAAAAGTAGCAAAGGTGAGAAAGGGCAATATTTTACGCCTCGCTATGTGATAGATATGTGCGTAAAAATGCTCAATCCGCAACGGCATGAGACTATTATCGATACAGCTTCTGGAAGTTGTGGTTTTCCTGTGCATTCCATTTTTTATGTTTGGGAACAGATTTTAAAAGAAAAAGGACTTTCCAAAAGTCATCTTTTTACTTTGGAAGATAAACCCCAAGAATGCACAGATTATGTGGTGGATAAAGTTTTTGCCATTGATTTTGACGAAAGGGCGGTGCGTGTGGCTCGTACGCTCAACCTCATTGCAGGGGACGGACAGACCAATGTTTTACATATCAACACCCTTGATTGGGAACGATGGGATGAAAAAACAAGCGATGAAGATTGGATAGACACCTATAATGAAGGTTGGAAAAAACTCAAAAAGTTAAGAGAAGATAAAAACAGCAATCGCGATTTTCAGTTTGATATTTTAATGGCAAATCCACCGTTTGCAGGTGATATTAAAGAAAGTAGAATATTAGCCAAGTACGATTTAGGCAAGAAATCCGATGGAAAATCTCAAAACAAAGTAGGGCGTGATATCCTTTTTATTGAACGAAATTTGGATTTCCTCAAAGAGGGAGGGCGTATGGCAATCGTACTACCACAGGGGCGTTTTAATAATAGTTCCGACAAGGCTATTCGTGAGTTTATAGCCGAGCATTGCCGTATTTTGGCAGTGGTAGGTTTGCACGGCAATGTGTTTAAGCCTCATACAGGCACGAAAACTTCGGTGCTTTTTGTACAAAAATGGGATGATGAACTTTGCCCAAAAGTAGAAGATTATCCTATTTTCTTTGCCACAATGCAAGAACCGAGCAAGGACAATAGCGGAGAAAAAATCTATGTTACACAGCGTTTTATCCGTTATTTTGAAAATGGAGAAATAGCAGAGTTGTTGGAAGAAGACTATATCCAAAAATACGGCTCTATTGAAGAAAATACTTTGTGGTTGCCTAGAATATACGCCAAAAACATTGGGAAAATATCCAATAAAAGCAATGCTCTTGAATTGGGAGCGATTAACAATATAGAGTATAAACTCTTAGATGAAGAGGAACAGAAAAATTATGTAAATTTATTTACTCCTATTTTAGAAACAAGATATAAACTTGATAGTCACGGACACCTTATCGTAAAACACGACCTCTTTAATCACGACGGACTCACCCAAGACGGCATCGCCGAAGCCTTTATAGAGTTTGCTAAAAAAGAAAAACTCTCTTTCGTGGGAAAGAACTAAGCCCTTTTGATAAAGAAAAATACAACGCTTTATTAAAAGGGCTGGAAGTGAGTGAGGTTTTGTTGTCAAAGGTATTTGAAAATAAAGATTTTCGTTTTGATACGGATTTTTGGACAAAAGAGCCTAAAATAAATCCTTCGCTGAAATATATGAAAATAGGAGATTGTTTAAAAATATCTCAATATGGTATTTCAATTTCAATGAATGAGGAGGAAAGAGGAATTCCAATTTATCGTATGAATGAAATTCATAATATGCTATGTGATTTTTCTGTATCTAAATATGCTGATACTACTGAGAAAGAGTTAGAAATATTTAGGTTAAATGACAGAGATGTTTTATTTAATAGAACAAACTCATTCGAATGGGTTGGTAGAACAGGTATTTTTTACGAACAATCTAAACAAGATTTCATTTTTGCTTCATATTTAGTTCGTTTTGTACCCAATGAAGAAATTATTTTGCCTGAATATTTAACAACATATTTAAATACGAGATATGGGATTTGGGATTTGAAAAGAAGAGCGAGACAATCTATCAATCAAACAAATATAAATCCCGAAGAAGTTAAGGAAAGTTTAATTCCAATCCTTGATAAAAGTTTTCAGTTACAAATAAAGTCATTTTTTGAAATATCAAGAGATAGCCTAAAACTCTCTCAACAAAAATACACCGAAGCTGAAAACCTACTTTTAGAAACGCTTAATTTAAAAGATTTTCAGCCTACCAATGAGTCGGTAAATATCAAAACCCTAAAAGAAAGTTTCTTGCAAACAGGCAGGTTAGATGCTGAGTTTTATCAGAAAAAGTATGAGGAATATTTTAATATTATCAGTAAAAAAGATTATTCTACAATAGGTAAAGAATATGAACAGATTAATGATAGGGTAGAAAATTTTTCGGAATATAACTACATTGAGATAGGTGATGTGAATGTTTCAAATGGAGAATCAAAACCCAATATCGTTTTGGCGGAAGATTTACCTGCCAATGCGAAAATCAAAGCTAAAAAAGGAGATGTTCTAATCTCAAAAGTTAGACCTTACAGAGGTGCGGTTTCCATTATTGAAGAAAATTATTCTAATTTGGTGGTAAGTGGAGCATTTACAGTTTTACGACCAAAAAATAATTCCGTGTATAGTGCTGAATTTTTGAAAGTCCTTTTGCGAACAGAATTATACAAAGATTGGTTGTTGCAATTTAATGTAGGAACAAGTTATCCAGTTATCAAAGATGAGGATATTTTAAATTTGCGAATTCCTATTGTGAGTGAGAGTGTTCATTTAAAAATCGCCGAGTATATCCAAAAAGCCAATCAGCTCCGAACCGAAGCCCAAAGTCTGTTGCAAAATGCTAAACTTTCGGTAGAAAATGCTATCGAAAGCCAACTTGCTGAAAATCAAAATATCAGTGGGGGAGGGTAAATCGCTTAAAATCAATTAATTATGAAATATTGTATTACGAGCGATTAGCCCAATGGACACTATATGAAGATCTTTTTGGTTTGGCCGAAAACCGATTTTCGCACCTCAGTATTGCCGTTCAAACCCTGCAAAATTCTTTTGCGAAAACAGGACGCTTGGATGCCGAGTATTATCAACCGAAATATGAACGACTAATTCAAAAACTCAAAAATCATACTTGTGAAAAGCTCAAAAATGTAGTAGATATAAGAAAATCGATAGAGCCAGGTTCTATTGCCTATGATACGGAAGGGATGCCTTTTATTCGTGTTTCGGATTATAGTAAGTTTGGACTTTCTACTCCCGATAAATATCTATCAGAAACCTATTATCGCGAAAATCAAAAGACTTTGGATAGGCTGAAACCAAAAAAAGACACAATTTTGTTTTCCAAAGATGGAAGCATAGGGATTGCTTATCAACTCACGGAAGATTTGCAAGGCATTACATCGGGGGCAATTCTGCATTTGCAAGTAAAGAACAAAAAGGAAATTTTACCCGAATATCTGACCTTGGTTTTAAACTCTTTAGTGGTGCAGATGCAAGCTGATAGAGATGTGGGAGGGTCTATTATTCAGCATTGGAGAGTAAACGAAATAGAAGAAGTTATAATTCCTGTTGTCAATAAAGATTTTCAGCAAAAAGTAGCCCTTTTGGTACAAGAAAGTTTTACACTGAAACAAGAAAGCGAAAAACTTTTACAACAAGCCAAACAAATGGTAGAGGCAGAGATAAAAGTCTTTCCGAAAAAACACTTGTAGCCTTAAATTTGAAAGAAGTATTGAATTTTTTGAGAAAATATACGGATTTTAAGTAGTATTCTTGAGAAAAAAGATGCTTGAAAATGTTAAATTTTTTTATAAAAACGTATTAATTTTTTTCTAAATAGAATAAGTTTATTTCGATTTATTGTTTTGTGAATGAGTGTTTTATGTTTTGATTGGTGTGAGTTTGCCAAAGGTTAGGAAGTTAAAATGTGTGGATTATAACTTTTATTATAGAAAGTTTTGCTATCTTGCACCCGAAATTTATGTTAACAATATAGGTTTACTATGAAGAATAATCTGTTTAGAATTTTCGTTGTAGTGGCTATTTTTTCAGGTTTGTCTTTGGCTACAAGTTGTGGAAAGAAATCTGACAAAAATATTTCAAATGCAACAGGATGGAAAATTAACTCTAAAGAGGGTGGCTTTCAGTACAATACTGATTTTAAAGAGCAGGAAGCCGCTCCGGGACTTGTGCTTGTAGAAGGAGGGACATTCACTATGGGGCAAGTTCAAGATAATGTGATGCACGAATGGAACAACGTTCCTACTCAGCAACACGTACAATCATTCTATATGGATGAAACAGAGGTTACCAACAAAATGTATATGGAGTATTTGGATTGGTTGAAGCACGTTTTCCCTCCAGACCAAGAACAATACAGAAACATATATGTAGGGGCTTTGCCAGATACTTTGGTTTGGAGAAGTTCACTCGGTTTTAATGAATCAATGGTAACCAATTACTTGCGTCATCCGGCTTATGCAGAATATCCTGTTGTGGGCGTGAATTGGGTACAAGCTGTTCAGTTCAGTGTTTGGCGTACAGACCGCGTGAACGAAGCTATTTTGGAAAAATCTGGGTATTTGAATAAAGATACTCGTTATCAAGTAGATTCAGAAAGTACTTTTAGTACAGATGTATATCTTAACACGCCATCAAATTCATATGGAGGAAAAGTTTCTGAATTTGCAGGTAAAAAAGCAGTTACTAAGGAAGGAGAGCCAACTTATGCAAAACAAACAAGCGGAATTTTAGTTCCTGAGTACCGATTGCCTACTGAAGTTGAGTGGGAATACGCTGCCAAATCATTGAACGGAATTCGTGAGTATAATAACATCAGAGGAAGAAAGAAATATCCTTGGGATGGGGCGTATAGCCGTTCAACAAAACGTGCTACACGTGGTGACCAATTGGCTAACTTCAAGCAAGGAAAAGGAGATTACGGCGGACTTGCAGGATGGTCAGACGATAGAGGTGATATAACAGTTGCGGTAAAAACGTATCCGCCAAATGACTTTGGGTTGTATGATATGGCAGGAAACGTAGCTGAGTGGGTAGCCGATGTTTATCGTCCGATAATTGATGACGGAGAGAGCGACTTCAATTACTATCGTGGTAACGTGTATATGAAACACGCTATCGGAGAAGATGGTAAACAAGTTGTCGTAACAGCGGATAATATCAAGTATGACACACTTAGTAATGGTAAAATTGTTGCAAGAAATCTTCCAGGAAACTTAGCGACAGTTCCTATTGATGAGAATGAAACATACTTGCGTTATAACTTTACAAGAAGTGATAACAGAAGTTTCCAAGATGGGGACAGATCTTCTTCACGTGCTTATTACGGAAGTAGAGATGATCTAACTTCTTCAAAAGAGGATAAAGATTACAGAAATACAATGTACAACGCTCCAAAACATAAAATTGAAAAAGATTCTATGGGATTGAGCCGTATATTTGATAAATCAAATGAACGTACAACCTTGATTGATGACGAAGTACGTGTTTATAAAGGAGGTTCTTGGAGAGACCGCATATTCTGGATTGACCCTTCACAAAGAAGATATTTGCCTCAGTACATTGCAACTGACTACATCGGATTCAGAAATGCAATGAGCCGTGTGGGAGCAAAATCATCTAGAAAAAATAAAACTCCGAAAGGTTAAACTTATTCCAATACTAAAATTGAAAACTCTGTAGATATATATTTACAGAGTTTTTTTAATGAAATATAGATTTATTTTATGGAAGATTTGTATAGAAAATTTCTTGCTTCATCGGGCGTTTGTACCGATAGCAGGAATATTACCGATAATTGCATTTATTTTGCACTAAAAGGGAATTCTTTTGATGGGAATTTATTTGCAGAAGAGGCTCTTGAAAAAGGAGCGTTATTCGCTGTTGTAGATAATCCTAATATAGAATTATCCGAAAAGATGATTCTGGTAGAAGATGTGCTCACAACCTTACAAAAATTAGCAAATTACCACCGCAGAAAACTCAAAACACTCATTATAGGCATTACAGGAAGTAACGGAAAAACAACAACCAAAGAGCTTATAAAATCCGTTTTGTCAGAAGCTTTTAATGTAGTGGCAACACAAGGAAATCTGAATAATCATATCGGAGTGCCTTTAACACTTCTTTCAATTACGCCAGAAACAGAAATTGCGATTGTTGAAATGGGAGCAAATCATCCTAAGGAAATAGCGTTTTTGTGTTCAATTGCTGAACCTGATTATGGTTATATTACAAGTATCGGAAAGGCTCATTTAGAGGGATTTGGCAGTTTTGAAGGTGTTGTAAAAACAAAAGGAGAACTGTACGATTATCTTAAAAAGAATAATAAAACTATCATTTTCAACAATAATGATGAACTTCAAAAGAAATTGTTGAGAGATTATCAAAATGTGTATTCTTTTGGAAATCAGAAGGGAGCGAATGTTTTTGTTGAGTGTTTGGCAACCAATCCGGTTGAAGTTTGTTTTAAAGAAACTTCCGTTAGGGAAGAACTGAAAACTTCTGAAGTAGTGACAGAAATTCCTGAAATTGAGGGTTTTTCTGATGAGAAAATACAATTAAAATCTCATTTGGTAGGGAAATACAATTTTTCAAACATTGCAGCAGCGATTGCTTTTGCAAAGTATTTTAAAATATCATCGGAAGCAATTAAACGGGGAATAGAAAAATATATTCCTACAAATAATCGAAGTCAAATTCTTCATCAAGGTACAAATACGATTTTGTTGGATGCTTACAATGCTAATCCCAGCAGTATGTCAGAAGCTATTAGTAATATAGTTGATTTAGAGGGGTTTGAAAAGAAAGTTCTTGTGCTTGGCGATATGTTTGAGTTGGGTGATTATGCGACTCAAGAACATCAAAATATTGTCAATTTGGTTGAAGAGAATCACTGGGAAAAGGTGTTTTTCATCGGAGAGAATTTTTATAAAACAGAGAGCAAACATTTAAAATTTAAAACTTTTGAGGATTTTCAGAAAGTCTTTTCTTTGAAAGATTTTTCAGATAGTTTTATTCTCATCAAAGGCTCAAGAGGAATGGCTCTTGAACGAATATTAAAATAAAGTATTGATACAAACAGCGGATAGTTAAACTTTTAACTATCCGCTGTTTGTATGGTTAATTTACTATTGAATCCAGAGAATCTTTTACGATATTGGGCTTTGTTAGCGAGTCATTTTCAATAGTTTCATAATCTTCAAAATCATCTTCACTTAGGAAGGGAGAAATTAGCTTTTTGAGTAACTGATATCTCTCGTTATATAACTTCTTGTCAAATTCCTCTATTTCAACAAGTAATCCCATATAATATCTTATTGTAGTGTCAAGATTTTCATATTGTTGATAAATTTCATTTGCAGGAAGTTGAGTGTAATATTCCAGCTCTTCTTCGTATTTTTTCATCACTTTTAGAGCCAATTCACGTCCTTTTTCAGCCTCACCTACCTGATAATAGCCTTGAATGAAAGGAGAAAGGAATGTGTAATAACCATAATGCTCCATTGGCATATTTTTCATTGCCAAATTGATGATGTTTTTGGCTTTGTTAATTTTCTTTTCCTCAATTAATTTTTCAAGCAAACGAGCTAAATTTATACGGAAAGAAATTGAACTTCTGCGAGTTTCAACGTCGTGATAGATGTTTGAATCTCCCATATTACCCCATTTCCACTTCGTTACAATATCATACATCAAATCGCTGTCAATGCGTCCCATTTCGGAAGAATTTTTCTTAACAGGAGTTTTGATAGGTACTAATTTGTAAACCAATCCGTCCATTTGCAGATAATCTTTCATCCAAATGTATTCTTCGTCGTCAATGCTTCCGCCTGTGAAGTAAATAGGGCGTTTCCAATCGTTATTGGCGATTATATCAAGCATCATCAAGCGGGCTTTATCAATGCCATTAGGTAATTTAATATCAATATAATCAACAATTAGATGAGCATCTTCAGGTTTTACAACGCCGCTTTTCAGAACATTTTCTTTATTGACCGGAATGCGAATTTTGTTGGTTGGATAGTAATGAATTGTTCTTCCGTCTTCGAGTACGTTTTTAGTGTTTGGGTCATCGCTGGCAATCCAATTCATTAGGTCTTTTACATTCCACACGTTTTTGGTTCTTTCTATGAAATAAATACCTTCACGAACTCCGTAAGCATACTGACTATGTTTTAATTGAGACGGAATTGGCTCACTTTCGTAGGCTTTTCGTTTCATTTGGTCAATGTACCAATCGGTTTGAAGCAAACTTGTGTTGATGGTTCGCACATCAGTTCGGTAACCTTCAATTTCTTGGGCATACCAAAGCAAGAATGTGTCATTATCTCCAATGGTAAAAATCATAGCTCCTGTATCTTCAGAAACAGAATCCAAGTAACAATGTGCGATTGCTTGAGCCGAATATTTTCCAGAGCGGTCGTGGTCGTCCCAGTTTTGGTAAGCCATCAGGGTAGGAACACACAAAAGAGAAGCGATAACAGCAATTGGAGCGGATAACTTCTGGCTTGTTATTCTTTTAAGAAGTTCAAAAAGAGCATATACGCCCAAACCAATCCATATTGCAAAGGCAAAAAATGACCCAACCAAAGCATAATCACGTTCTCGTGGTTCAAACGGTTTTTCGTTGAGATATACTTTCAAGGCTAAACCCGTGAACATAAATAACACGAATACTACCCACGTTTTTTGTTCACTTTTCAATGACATAAACACCAAACCTAAAATACCTAAAATCAGTGGTAAAAAGAAATATGTGTTTCGTGCTTTGTTATTCAAAACATCTGAAGGAAGATTGTCTTGCGAACCTAATCGTATCGAATCAATAAAGTTGATGCCACTAAGCCAGTTTCCGTGACCATTGTGCATTTTTCCTTGTATATCATCTTGTCTTCCCACGAAGTTCCACATAAAATAACGCAAGTACATATAGCTCATTTGGTAGCTGAACATATATTGCATATTTTTAAAGAAACTCGGTTTTTCAACATTTAAATAACTGCTAAATCTGCTCAGGAATAACTCATATTCGTTAGGAGTAACTCTTCCTAAATTTACTTGTTTTTTGAATTCGTTTACCGCCTGATGAAGTTCTTTATTTGAGAAATATTCCGGTTTAATTGAAAAATCAAGAAAATCAGTAAGCATCATATAATTTGCGGCGTGTTGCGGATGCCACATACGCGGAAGCAAACCTGTGTGCTTTGAGTTGGGCGAAACTCGAGCGTTTTCATAGTGATTTACAATAATGTATTTGTTGTTTTCGTAATCCCTTTCGTATTTGGGTTTATCGTCCTTATACGGATTTTCTTCATCTTGTCCGGCATATTTGTCTGAAAACATTGGTCCGTAAAACAAGTGAGTTTCAGGATATTGCTCTAACTTATAATAAGCTAATAACAAACGTGCATCGGTAGGGCTATTTTCATTGATAACTACATCGGCATTGGCACGAATGGGAATCATCAGCCACGATGAAAATCCTATGAAAACAAACATTATGCAAAGCGTAATTGTCTGTAAATAAACCTTTTGTTTTTTAGCTGCATAACGAAGTACGAAGAAAAAAGCAATAATAATTGAAAGTCCTGCCGCAATTGTTCCCGAATTGAAGGGCAATCCTAACGAATTTACGAAAAAGACTTCCAAATTCCCGAAATAAGCCAGTGTATAAGGAAGTATTAGTTTGAAAATCAGTAATAAAATTGCAATGGAAATCACATTTGCAATCACAAAGTTTTTAAAATTCTTTTTGTAATTACTGTTAAAGAAATAAAGCATCCCGATTGCCGGAATGGTAAGCAATGCCATAAAATGCACACCGAATGATAATCCTATTACTAAAGAAATTAAAATCAGCCATTTATCGCCTCTTTCTTTATGAAGATTGTCCGTCCATTTAATTCCAAGCCAAAACATTGCTGCCATAAAAAGCATCGCCATTGCATAGACTTCAGCTTCAACGGCATTGAACCAAAAACTGTCGGAAAAAGTATAGGTCAAAGCTCCTACCAAGCCACTTCCTAAAACAGCAATTGCTTGAGGTACAGGTAATCCTTCTGTTTCTGAAATATTTTTGAAAGCAATTTTTTTTGTGAGATTTGTAATGATAAAGTATAAAAACAGAATCGTGAAGGCACTTGAAAATACGGACATATAATTCACGAATAAAGCTACTTTTCCGGGTTCAGGAGCAAAAAAAGCGAAAAAAGCTCCCATCATCTGGAAAAATGGTGCTCCTGGCGGATGTCCTACCTCTAACTTTGCTGCAGTGGAAATGTATTCTCCACAATCCCAGAAACTTACGGTTGGTTCTACGGTTAATCCGTAAGTTACTAAAGCGATGAAAAAAGTAACCCAACCTACAATAAGGTCATATTTTTTGAAATCCTTGTCTGTTAACATATTTTATTGATTTGAAAAAATAAATGTAATTCCTCAAATTTTTGAAGAAACTGATTAAGTTTGCGAATATATAAAAATAAAATAATAAATCTCACATTTCGAGTAAAATAATGTAGAAAAAAGAAGTGATGGATTTTCTCGGCTTAAAAAGCATTCTTAATTTCAAATTAAAGAGTATTTGTTTCCTATTTTAAAGTATTAGCAAGTGAATTGTTTTATTTTGCAATAAAAGTATTTATATTTGCAACTATTAACATAAATTTTAAATTTGTATGAAAAAATATTTCTTGCTTGTTATGATGATGCCTTTTTCGGTATGTGCATTCAAAGCTACTGATAATCATCTTTTAATAGAGAAAGATTCTATCTTGCCTGATGATTCGTCGTTTGTTGAGAAATTGGAGCCAGACCAATATCCCAAGATGAGTAATTGTAACGATGCAAACGGAACCATTGAGAGTTTCAAAAAATGCTTTGTTTCTTATATTAACGAAAATGTGCAAAATGTTGAAAATCTCGAAGGAAGAGTCTATCTCGTATTTAAAATCAATGTTGAGGGAAAAGTTGAAAAATTAAGAATTCAGTCCAATCACAATGCTTTAGCTGAAGAAGGAGAGCGACTTTTAAGACAGATGCCTTCATTTATTCCTGCTCAAAAAGCTGGAAATCCCATTGATTTTATTTATTCAATACCTTTGACATTCAAGAAATTAAAAGTACTCAAGGAAGAAAAATATATTCCTGACCCAGATGTACAAGCAAGATGGGAAAATTGCGAAAGTATGAAAGATAAAAACAAATCTTTGGGTGAATGTATTCAGAGTTTTATGTTTAAAAGAATAAAATTAGAAGGCGATGAGACGAAAACGGTTTATATGTCGCTAAAAATTGATTCTGATGGAAATTCTGCAGTTGAGGGCATTGAAGGGGAAGATGAGGCTTTGGCAAGAGAAGTTTTTCAAAAATCAAGAGAATTTCCAAAGTTTATTCCTGCACAGAAAAACGGAAAGCCTGTAGGTTCTATAAATCTCATTCCTATCACGTTTAACAAAAAGGAAATGCACGAGTCCTTTAACTTTTTTCCTGATGTTTACCCACAACTCAAATCGTGCAGTACTCAATCCTTTACTTTGGAAAGTTTTCAGAAATGTTTGAATGAACACGTACAGAGAAATTTTGAATATCCGGAATTGGCGGCAAAATATAACATTCAGGGAACTGTTTCTGTCGTTTTTAGGGTGAAGGAAGATAAAAGTATTCAAATATTAGCTGCTTTGGGTGATGAAACTTATATGTTAAGAGATGAGGCAATACGGATTATTAAAAAGCTTTCAGTAAAAGCTCCAGCAATGAAGAACGGGAAACCTACTGTTTGGATTTTTGTTTATCCGATAAATTTTAAGTTAAGATAAAATTTTTATTTTGAATGAGTTAGTGTTTATTTCTTGATGTTTGGTTAAATTTTTTCTGAAAAATATTTGGAACTTAAAAAAAAGAATGTATCTTTGCACCGCGAAAATAACCAATGGCTCATGGTGTAATGGTAACACAGCAGATTTTGGTTCTGTTATTCAAGGTTCGAGTCCTTGTGAGCCAACAAAAACCTCTTGATTTTTTCAAGAGGTTTTTTGTTTTATTTTGGTTGCATAAAAAACTCCAAATTAGATTAATAATTTGGAGTTGTATGATAATTTCTGTTATTTGGGATAATTTAGATTTTCTTCTTTCAGATTGTAAAGCACTTCTTCAAGATATTTTTTTGCTTCATATTTTGCTATCGGGAGGTTGTTGTTGTAAAAATTTCCGCATTCCATTGCAGAAGCTCCCGGAATTTCTCCTTCAAAATCAGCCATATACTTGAATAAATCGGTAATTAACGGAACAATGTCTTTTGAGGTGTAATCTCCTGCCAAAATCAGGTAATTTCCGGTTTGGCAACCCATTGGTCCCCAGTAGATGATTTTATCTTTCCAGTGGCTGTTACGTAGCCAAGTGGCAGCTAAATGTTCGATGGTGTGAATCTCTGCTGCTCCTAAAACAGGCTCGCGATAAGGCAACTTCATACGAATATCAAACGAGGTAAGCACTTCATTGCCTACATAATCTTTACGAGAAACGTAAATTCCTCGTTCTAATTTTAAATGGTCAATACAAAAACTTGCTATTCTTTCCATTTTTTGTTATTTTGATTTTATTTATAAAACTGGCTTTCAACTACATCATTTCACTATATCCGATAGCTTTTCCAATAAGTGTTGTTGAGGTGCAACTTTCTATCTTAACATTCACAAAATCACCTACTTTGTAATGCTCTTTAGGGAAAACTACCACAGTGTTTTGTGTGTTTCGTCCCATCCATTGGGCGTCTGATTTTTTAGAGTTTCCTTCAATAAGCACTTCGCAAACTTGCCCGACTTTTTCCTGTGTGCGAAGAAGGCTATGTTTTTGTTGTAAATCAATGATTTCGGAAAGGCGACGTTTTTTAACTTCCTCAGGAACATCATCTTCAATTTTGCGTGCGGCAAGCGTTCCGGGTCGTTCCGAATACGCGAACATAAATCCGAAATCATATTTAACGTATTCCATCAGTGAAAGCGTGTCTTGGTGGTCTGCCTCGGTTTCGGTCGGGAAGCCGGCAATCATATCCTGTGAAATAGCACATTCAGGAATGCGTTTTCGGATGTTGTCAATTAACGTGAAGTACTCTTCTCTTGTGTGTAATCGATTCATTGCCTTTAAGATACGGTCGCTTCCGCTTTGTACGGGCAAGTGAATGTATTTGCAGATATTGTGATGTTTTGCCATTGTGTCAATCACATCGAGGGTCATATCTTGCGGATTGGACGTAGAGAAACGAATACGCATTTTAGGGTGAGCAACTGCCACCATATCAAGTAGTTTTGCGAAATTTACCGCAGTGGCTTTCTGCATTTCGCTGGCTTTATCGAAATCTTTTTTCAGTCCGCCACCGTACCAAAGATAACTATCCACATTTTGACCCAAAAGCGTAATCTCTTTAAAGCCTCTTTCTTCTAAGTCTTTGATTTCGTTTAGTATAGAAAAAGGGTCGCGGCTTCGTTCACGTCCGCGTGTAAACGGAACAATACAGAAAGTACACATATTGTCGCACCCGCGAGTGATAGAAACAAATGCAGTTACTCCATTGCTATTGAGCCTAATGGGTGAAATATCGGCGTAAGTTTCATCTTTTGACAGAATTACGTTTACTGCTTCTCTTCCGCCTTCTACTTCTTGCAGAAGATTTGGTAAGTCTTTATACGCATCAGGACCTACAACCATATCCACGATATGCTCTTCTTCCAGAAATTTACTTTTTAAGCGTTCAGCCATACAGCCCAATACGCCAACTTTCATACCAGGGTTGATGCGTTTTACGGCATTGAATTGTTCTAAACGTTTACGGATAGTTTGTTCGGCTTTTTCTCGAATAGAACAAGTGTTTACCAGCACCAAATCAGCTTCTTCAAGTATTTGTGTGGTGTTAAAGCCCTCATTTGCCAAGATGGAAGCCACAATCTCGCTATCCGAGAAATTCATTTGGCAGCCATAGCTCTCTATGTATAATTTTTTGTGATTGTTCGTATTTGCTTCCAAAACAAGGCTTTGTCCTTGCTTGGCTTCGT
Source organism: Capnocytophaga felis (assembly GCF_009684755.1). Lineage (GTDB taxonomy): Bacteria > Bacteroidota > Bacteroidia > Flavobacteriales > Flavobacteriaceae > Capnocytophaga > Capnocytophaga felis. The sequence continues at coordinate 570,861 of NZ_BLBC01000005.1, read as the reverse complement.
CAATAACTTTTTCCATAGTGATGATTTTTATCAGAGGGCAAAGATAGGAAATAATTCATAATTAACAATCTGTGTTAGAAATTGTGTTGAATATGAGGAATTAAAAAAGACCGCCTTAGCAGTCTTTTTGGTGTTTTTTAGTTTTTAAATTGAATTATTCAGCTTGTAATTCAGAAATTTTTTTAGTCCATTCTGACCATTTTGTAGCGTCTTCAGGAGTTAATTTTTTTGCAGTTTCTTGCATTTTTGCTTGCCATTCAGAAGCTTTTGCTTGAAGTTCTTTGACTTTTTCGGCACTTCCTGATTTCACGGCTTCTGCAGATTCTTTTAAGTAATTAGTGTACTCATCGGCTAATTTTTGAGCTTCATCACTGCTGAATTTAGGCACTTCAATTCCTGATACCAAATCTTTCATTTTTTCTTGAGCATTTTCAACAGCTTTGTTAGCCTCTTCTTTCATTTGGTTCATAGCATCACCGGCTTCTTCTTTTGCTTGCTCCATCGCTTCTGTTGCTTTTTGTTTTGTTTGATTGAAGCTATTGCAAGAAGTCAATGCCATAAGAGCAACAGATGCTAAACTTAATACTACTTTTTTCATTTTATTAAAATATTTAAAATTAAACTACTAACGAATTACAAAGATATAAACTTTTTTTGAAGAAAAAAGTTTTCTTGAGTTTTTTGTGCTTGAAAGTCAATTAATTTACAACACGATTGAGGCGTTTGCCTAATATTTTTTGTAGTTGTATGTAATTCAAAACCTCTTCCAACATTTCACGTTTTTGCTCTTCATCGGAATTGCCAATTTTTGTAGTGATGTTTTCTATTAGGTGGCTAACCAATAACTTACGAATGTTTAAAATAATATCGGAAACAGCCAAGTCGATGTTAGCATCTTTATCTTTTGGTACAATATCTTTCCGAAGCCAATCGTGCAATTGCAAATTTTCATCTTCCATAATAATTTGCGACACTTTTTGGCTGAGTTCCATCGGTAATTTATTTATGAAAGTTGCCAATTGATACGATTCGTCTGCTTGATTGAATTGTTCCATTGCTAAATCATAAATGTTTTTGAAATCGGGATTGGCAAACTGAATTTCGTCTTCGTGAAGTTCAAGATAAATTTTTTCGTAAACTTTCAGCTCTTGTTGAATTTTTTTCTCTTCCAATTTGCCTTCTTCATCAACTTGAAGTACAGAATCCGTAAACACACAAGTCCGATTTCCGTATAAAAGAAGATGCTTGATGAGGTCGTGCTCCAAGATTTCCAGTCGGTTTACGGTCATTTTTGCCTGTTCTTCTTTGCTTCGAGTAACTTCAAGTGGCAGACGCTTTTTGCGTTCTACTTTTTGACCTTCGTAGAAATCTTTTTTTAGAATTTGAGAAAGTGTAGAGAAAAGCACTTCTTCCGAAATATCCATAATAGTTGCACATTCACGCACATACACTTCTCGCTTGATGGAATCCGGAATTTTTGAGATACTTTCCACCATATCACGAATAGTTTCAGCTCGTTTGATTGGGTCATTTTTGGCTTCTTGCATCAAAAGTGAAGCCTTAAAACGAATAAAATCCGTAGCATTTTCCTCCAAATAAAGTACTAAATCCTCATAGGCTGTTTTTCGGGCAAAACTATCGGGGTCTTCGCCTTCGGGGAAAGTACAAATTTTAACATTCATTCCCTGCTCCAAAATCAAATCTACTCCACGGATAGAGGCTCGAAGCCCTGCGGCGTCTCCGTCGTAAAGCATTGTTATGTTGTTAGTTAGTCGATTTATCAGTCGGATTTGTTCAGGAGTAAGTGCCGTTCCGCTTGATGCTACTACGTTTTCAATTCCTTTTTGATGCAATTGAATAACATCAGTGTAACCTTCTACCAAATAGCAATTATCTGCTTTAGCAATAGCCTGTTTGGCGTGATAAATTCCGTACAGAATTTTACTTTTGTGATAAATTTCACTTTCAGGCGAGTTGAGATATTTTGCAGCTTTTTTATCTTGGGTGAGAATACGACCTCCGAAGCCTAATACACGTCCGCTCATTGAATGAATGGGGAACACTACCCTGCCTTTGAATCGGTCGAATTTTTTATCTTCTTTAACGATGGTCAGTCCTGTTTTTTCAAGAAATTCAAGCTGATAGCCTTTTTGTAAAGCCGTATCGGTAAAGGCTGTCCAGTCGTTAGGTGAATATCCCAAACGGAATTTTTTAATGGTTTCGGTAGTAAAACCTCGTTCTTTGAAATAGGTCATTCCGATGGCTTTTCCCTCTTCAGTTTCCAAGAGTGTTTCTTCGAAATATTTTTGAGCAAATTCCGAAACGATATAGAGGCTTTCTCGTTCGTCAGCTTTTTCCTTTTCTTCGGAAGAGATTTCGGTTTCTTCAATTTCAATATGATATTTTTTTGCCAAATACCGAATTGCCTCCGGATAGGTAAAATGCTCGTGTTCCATCAGAAAAGCAATGGCATTTCCTCCTTTTCCGGAAGAAAAATCTTTCCAGATTTGCTTTACGGGCGATACCATAAAACTTGGAGTCCGTTCATTGGAAAAAGGGCTAAGTCCTTTATAATTAGAACCTGCCTTTTTCAGTTGAACGAAATCGCCAATCACTTCTTCGACCCGCATTTGGTCGTAAACTTTGTCAATGGTATTTTTTGAAATCATATGTTTAGATAACTACTGCCGTTCCGCTTGCAGTTACCATCAGCATACCACCATTGCTTCCAACAGTTTCATAATCAAGGTCAATTCCCACAACAGCATTGGCTCCCATTGCCAAGGCTCGTTGTTGTAATTCCTCAAGGGCTGTATTTTTGGCTTCGATGAGTACTTTTTCGTACGTGGTGGAACGCCCGCCAAAAAAATCGGTAAGCCCAGCCATAAAATCTTTTATAACATTGGCACCGATGATGGTTTCACCGGTTACGACACCCTTGTATTCCTTAATGGGATGCCCTTCCAAAGTAGGTGTTGTTGATAGAATCATTTTTTCAAAAATTTTAAAAATACTAATCGTATAGTACAAAGGTAGAAAATTTATTCCAGAATCCGAAATATTTTGTACTTTCGCATTTGACGAAAATTCGTAAGAGTAAAGCAAAATTCTATGGATTACAATCAAGAAATTAAAATCCTTCAGCAGCAAATACCCGTTTCAATTGCTCAAGCCTTGAAACTGCTGAGAAATGCTAACGGAATCGTATCCTTAGCTTTGGAACAATTTCATCAGGAAAACATTGCTCGTATCTGTGAAGAGACTGAATGTAATCCCGTTTTGGCTCGTGAATTTTATGAAAAATGGAATTATAATCCTGAAAAAGCAATTGCGAAAATCCTGAAAAAACCTGTTGTTTTTACAACTTCCACCAGTCAAGATAAAAGTAAAATAGGTTACGTTATTTACGGATTAGATGAAAATTTTGATTCTTTCTCGGGGAAGAAAGGAATTTCTGCTTTTATTTCCGAAGCTGATTTTGAATATATTAAAAGTGAGTTTCAAGCTTTTTATCCACGGATAAATCCGCTTTTTGATGAAATGGAAGAAGAATTCAGTGCAACATCTGATAATGTTTTTGATAAGGAAATTTGTTTGGAAATTGTCGAAAAATTGCAACAAAAAGTATTTGATAGCGAAATTGTTACGGAATTTGTAAGCGATTTTCTTCATTGGCTTCGCAAACAATTGGAATATGCTCATTATATCAATTTTTACGGAAATTTATAAATTAGAAAATGAAACAAACAATTTTAAATGAATTACACTCCACTATCGGAGACGAAACCATTGATTTTTATGTTTTTGCCGAGCGGAAAGTTCCTCGTGTAGTTTCAGTATTTTTTGTGTTTTTCGCTATTTTTTGGTTGTTGGTTACTCTGAGTTTTGGATCTGTCTTTTTTGATGATTTCGGTAGAGGAAATGCCTTTTTTGAGGTGATGAATGGATTTGCTCTTACACAGATTGGAATTTTTGTTTTTATAGGTGCTGTGTTGCTTGTTTGGGGTGTGATTACCTTTTTTCAAAACGGAGGTCATTTTATCGGAACTCCCACACGTTTAATTCATTACAAAAGAGGTACAACCAAAATATATCCGTGGAGTGATTTTACAGGAAATATGGATTTCAATACTAAACAACGTTACATTACTTTTTATTTACATTCTGACAAAAAAGAAAAAAGGGACAACAAAACATATATGATTTGCAGGTCGGTACATTTATTTTCGGCAAAAAATGTTTTAGAAATAGCCAAAATTACCTATCAGCGAATTACCGAAAATAAAGATCTAAATAAATACATTTTTTAGAAATGAGAGGAGCGTTACCCTACCAATTACAATACGTGATTCACGATGAAAATGTGGAGTTTATCATTTTTGCCAATCGTGTAGCTTCTTGGAAAACTGTGTTGGGAAATTTTGTTATGGGGCTGATTTTTAGTGGAGTAGGTGTTTTTGTTTTAGATATGGAAACCAATTCGTTTGCTTTTAGCCATTATTTTGAAAATGGAAAAAAAGCCAATTTTTGGGAATTAATTTCCAGTTATAATTTGGGCTTGTTGGCTTTTGGTATACTATTTTCGCTTGTTGGTGTATTGTTTTTCGTCTCTGTGATTCATTTGACTTTCAGTGAAGGAGGTTATTTTGTAGGAACGCCTACAAGACTTATTCATTACAAAAAAGGAGATGTGAAAATCTATATGTGGGAACTTTTTACCGATGAAATAAAAGTAGATATAGACAAAAAATACATTCGACTTATATTAAAAATTGGGAAATATGAAAGAAAAGACAAAACCGAAGTTTTTGTCCCCGATAAAATTGAAATCATTTCCGCAGAAAATGTTTCTAAAATTGAAAAAGTAGCCCGCGAACGGATTTATTCTCTCAGTCATTTAACAAAATAACAATTGAAAAAGAAAAAACCTTGTGTTGAGTTTACGTTTAATTTTTAAAAAATGGTTAACTTTGTAGCTTCAAATTCAAAATTTATGTCAGAGGAATTAAAAGAACAAAAATCAAATAATTTTATTGAAAATATTATTGAAGAAGATTTAGCAAATGGATTTTCTTCCAGTAAGTTGCGTTTTCGTTTTCCGCCCGAACCTAATGGCTATTTGCATATTGGGCACGCAAGCTCGATATGTTTGAATTTCGGGTTGGGATTGCGATACAAATCGCCTGTAAATCTCCGGTTTGACGATACCAATCCGTCCAAAGAGGAGCAAGAGTACGTTGATGCCATCAAACGCGATGTGGAATGGCTCGGATTTGAGTGGGACAGAGAGTGTTACGCTTCCGATTATTTCCAAGAATTGTACGATTGGGCGGTGCAGCTCATCAAACAAGGAAAAGCCTACGTGGACGGACAAACTTCCGAAGAAATTGCCAAACAGAAAGGAACGCCCATCCAAGCAGGCACAGAAAGTCCGTACCGAAATACTTCCGTTGAGGAAAATTTACAACTTTTCGAGCGAATGAAAAACGGCGAATTTGAAAACGGAAAATATGTACTTCGTGCCAAAATCGATATGGCTTCGCCTAATATGTTGATGCGTGACCCGATTATCTACCGAATTATGCACGCTTCGCATCATCGTACTGGAAATCAATGGTGTATTTATCCGATGTACGACTGGGCTCACGGCGAAAGCGACTATTTGGAACAAGTTTCACACTCAATTTGTACGCTCGAATTTTTACCGCATCGAGAGTTGTACGATTGGTTTTTAGACCAAATTTATGATGAAAAATTGGTTCGTCCGAAACAACGTGAGTTCGCCCGCCGTAATTTGAGCCACACCATTGTCAGCAAACGAAAATTGTTGCAATTAGTGAATGAAAAACACGTTTCGGGCTGGGACGACCCGCGTATGCCTACCATTTCGGGCTTACGCAGAAGAGGTTACACGCCTGAATCTATCCGGAAATTTGCTGACACCATCGGGATTGCCAAACGTGATAATTTGATTGATGTTTCCCTTTTGGAGTTTTGTATCCGTGAGGATTTGAATAAAAAAGCCAATCGGGTGATGGCAGTGCTTGACCCTGTTAAAGTGGTGATTACCAATTATCCCGAAGGAAAAGAAGAATGGCTCGATGCCGAAAACAATCCTGAAGAGGAGGTGTTGACTTTTAGAAAAGTGCCTTTCTCTCGTGAAATTTACATCGAAAAAGAAGATTTCAGAGAAGAAGCCAATAATAAGTTTTTCCGATTGAAATTAGGAGGTGAAGTTCGTTTGAAAAATGCGTATATCATTAAGGCAGAAAGTGTTGTAAAAGATGAAAACGGAAATATTAACGAAATTCATTGTACGTACGACCCTAATAGCCGTAGCGGAAGCGGTACGGAAGCGAGCAAACGCAAAGTGAAAGGAACGCTGCATTGGGTTTCTGTGCCTCACGTCATTGAAGCCGAAGCACGCATTTACGACCGTTTGTTCACCGTTGCCGAACCTGACCGCCAAGAAAAAGACTTTTTGGAATACGTAAATCCGGACTCGCTTAAAGTAACCAAAGCTTACGCAGAGCCGAGCTTGAAAAATGCCAAAGTAGGCGAAGGGTTCCAATTCCAACGATTGGGTTATTTCAGTCTCGATCCTGATTCAACCGCTGAAAAATTGGTTTTCAATAAAACCGTTGGACTCAAAGATACTTGGGCGAAGGTTGAAAATGCTGACATATAATAAAATGAGATAAAAAAGCTGTCTTCAGAAGTTGTAAGGCAGCTTTTTTGGTTTTCAACATCTTTCTGTTAATAGAATTACTCATGATGGCTGTCATTTTGAATTGAAATGTTAATCTAAAAAATAAAAAATGAAAAGAATACTGTCGTTTATCACTCTCGTGTTTTTTGTAACTGCTTCTGCACAAGTACAAATCATTTCAAAAACGGATTACGAAAAAGCTGATTTTAGCTCACTTACCACCTTACAAAAAGACTTAGAAAGAGTGCGAATTGTGGGACTTGGGGAATCAGGGCATTTTATGGGAGAGACGTATGTTTCTAAAATTAAAATGGTTAAGTATTTACATCAACATTGCGGATTTGACGTAATAGCCATAGAATCACCACTGTACAATCTAGATGTATATTACAACGAATATATAAAAACAGGTAAAATTACAGCTTCTAAATTTTTGGCAAAAGGAGCTATATCGGGTGTGTGGACAACCGATGATATGTATGAATTATTTGATTATATTATAGAAACTCAAAAAACGAATAGACCGCTGATTTACACAGGTTTTGATGCAAGTCTATTTGACACAACAGGCTATAAACTTGATGAGGATTATATACATTTTGTGAATCGCCTTAATTCAGATACGAATTCAAATATTCAAGTTGATTCACTTTTTTTTAAAGCACTACATTCCAGTGCGAAATTGTGTTACTATCCTAAAAAAGTAGCTCCAGAGGATACTCTTATTTTGCATAATAAATTTAAAGTAATAAAAACAGCTTTAAATAAATTGGAAAAAGACCAATATTATAACTATTGGGGACAAATAACTGAAAATGTGGAATCGGTGTACCGAAGAGGATATCCCACTCCTTTGTACAGAGAGAAACAAATGGTTAGAAATGTGGAATTTTTGGCAAATCAACAATTTCCTGATAAAAAGATTATACTTTGGGCAGCAACTCTTCATCTATTAGATGACATCACAAAGGTTGAAAAATATAAAAAACTATCTAAAGATTACACAATGGGAAATGCATTACGAGAAAAATTCAAAGACCAATATTATGTAATAGCTTTTGTTCCTGCCACAGGAGTAACGGGTTTTAAAGGATATTTAGGATTGGCAAAATTCAGTGCCAAAGCTAAAAAAGGAAGTATTGAGCGGCATATTTTGGATAATTACAATCCCGATTACGCTTTTATTTCACTACGGAATGAACCTTCCCGAAAGGAAATGGCAAATAGCAAAATTGATAAATCAAATCTTATGGGATTAACTCAATTTAAGATGGATATGCTTTCTGTGGTTGATGCATTTTTCTATTTGAAAGAGGAACATTTGGTATCTTTCGAAAAACGAAAAGCGTATTTTAAAAAAGAACGTGAGGATTTGGAAAGAACTGCTGATACTTCAAACAAATGATTTATAAAATTATCTTTTCATTAGTTGTAAGTATTGCCGTATGTAGCATTTTTACAGTTTTGTTATACCAAGTCTTACCGTGACTAAACCCTCTTTGTGTAATTGTTGATAGTCAGGTTTTTAGGTGTTGCTGTTTTTCATTCATTATCGGAGCGATAGTTGCTTTGGTTACCTTTGTTTTATGTTTTCACAAGGACAAAAAATAAGAAGTCAGAAAGCCACGACCAAAATCAATTGATTTTGGTCGTGGCTTGTTTTTAGCAGCGAGTGATTTTTTCATTTTTATTAAAAAAGCGAGGTGAAAGGTTTGATGAATTGCCGAAAATAAAAAATGAAATTATATTTGCCCCACATAATTTTTACTCCTGCAAAAAGGAATTAGATATATTTTTTATTTTTAACGTTTAAGAAAATACAGAATTTAAAAAATGAGAAAACCACTTTTTACGTTGTTTTTAATTGTTAACTCTATTTTGGTTAGTTATGCTCAGGAAACGGAATTGCCTCAGCCTGAATTACCTACTAAGGAAGTAAAACACGGACGTTTGGGGCGTACACTTTCGCAAATGTTTGAAATCAGTGATGAAGACCAAAAAGGGATGTTCCGACCGACTTCCTACAAACCGATGTACGTAATTCCGTTTCGGTGGACGGATAAATTCAATCGTCAGCCGGTAAATTTCAATCCAAGCAGAGGAAACCCACCATATAGGAACTATCAAAATGTAGAAGCAAAGTTCCAAGTAAGTATAAAAACAAAAATTTGGCAAGATGTTCTTTGGGGGAAAGGTGATCTTTGGGTTGGTTTTACGCAACAAGCGTACTGGCAGGTGTTTAATGCCGAACTTTCACGCCCTTTCCGTGAAATTAACTATGAACCCGAAGTAATGTACATAATGCCTCTGAACCTTTCTGCAGGAGATTTCAAATGGCGGATGTTAGGTCTGTCGGTTAATCATCAGTCTAACGGAAAGGAACAATTATATTCCAGAAGTTGGAATAGGGTGATATTAATGACAGCCTTTGAATGGGACGAATTCATTTTTTTGGCTAATTTCTGGAAAAGATTTTCTGAAAAAAATGATGAAGATGACAATCCGGAAATAGAAAATTATATCGGGCGTTCTGAATTTAATGTGTATTATAGTACATCACGTAATATATTCCATCTTACGTATCGTAACAATCTTAATTTTAGTAAAAACAGAGGGTTTGCCGAACTGACTTATACACATCGCTTTAATTCAGGGCTGAGGCTGTTCGCACAGGTTTCTCACGGATACGGCGATTCACTTATTGAATACAATCACAAACAAACCACCATCGGAGTGGGAGTGTCGTTGTTTGAATTTTGATAAAAATACAGAGAACCTGCATAAAAAGAAAGGAATTTTATTTCCTGCCTTATTCCAAATTTTGTAAACATACCGAAATACAAATACGTATAGAAAGCCGCATTGTGTTTTTAAAACCAAAGACTTTCTATTTTTTTATTGTAATGACAGAAGTAGCTTTATTAAAGATAATTTCTTACAAAAAACAAACTTAAACAGATAAGTACGATTGCATTTATTAGTAAAATCAAATTGAGGAATGTATTACTTAATTGGTTGAAGTATAAATTTATATGGGAACAGCCTTCTGTTAAAATCATTTTAAAAAAAGATTTAACAAAACATTAAAAAATTGCTTATTTTTGCCGTCTTAAATAATTAGTTATATGAAACGGTTTTTAAAATTCCCGACACCTTACACGGTGCTGATGATTGTTATAGTAATTGCGGCAGGATTAACCTTTTTGTTGCCTTCGGGGAGATATGATACGCTTTCCTACGATAGTATTCAGAATGTTTTTATTGTAAATTCAAAAGAACAAATTCAAACTTTGCCGGCTACACAAGAAACTCTGACAGAAAAAAATATTTCCATCAGTATTGAGAAGTTTAAAGAAGGAAAAATTAAAAAACCGGTTTCTATTCCAAATACATATAAGCAAGATGAAGCCAAACCTCAAGGATTTTTAGAAATTCTTTATGCACCCATCAAAGGAATTTACGATACTATTGATATTATTCTGTTTGTGCTGGTTTTGGGAGGCTTTATCGGTATTTTTAACAGCTCGGGAACGCTTAATGAAGGCGTCGGTTATTTAGCTTACAGGCTTAAAGGTAAGGAAGGAATTCTTATTATTTTAGTTTTTACGCTCATTGCTTTGGGAGGAACTTTTTTTGGTTTGGCGGAAGAAACACTTGCCTTTTATCCGATGCTTATTCCTGTATTTTTAGCTGCGGGATATGATTTGATGGTCCCTTTGGCTGTGATTTATCTCGGGTCGTGTGTGGGGACGATGGCTTCTACGGTAAATCCGTTCTCGGTCATCATTGCTTCAGATGCGGTGGGGGTAGATTGGACAACCGGAATGGTAACTCGGCTTGTAATGCTTGTACTTTCAGCTATAATTAGTTTGGTTTATATTATTCGTTATGCAGAAAAGGTAAAACACAATCCGCAAGCCTCGGTAGCATATGGTGCTTCACTTCCCGAATCGTTGCACAATGAAAAAGCAATTCCTGTTGAGCGACTGAAATTATCGAGCAAGCTGTTATTAATTGTTTTTGGCTTATCTTTCTTGGTGATGATTCTTGGTGTATCGCAATGGGGCTGGTGGTTTCAGGAAATGACGGCATTGTTTTTAGTTGCTTCGGTAATCATTGCGATTTTGCAGCGTGCAGGCGAAGAACAGTCCATCGCACACTTTTTGACGGGAGCGAAAGATTTACTCGGCGTGGCTTTCATCATCGGGATAGCTCGAGGAGTTACTTTTATACTCAATGAAGGGCAAATTGCAGATACTATACTTTATTATTCGTCGAACTTGGTGAGCGGAATGTCGCCCGTTTTGTTCTTGCCCGTACTGATGTTTGTTTTCGTGATACTTACTTTATTTATTTCTTCTTCATCAGGAATGGCGGTAGTAACGATGCCTATTATGGGCGGATTAGCGTCGGTTGTGGGAGTAGAAGGACAAAGTGTGGTAAATGCATATTTGTTCGGAATGGGATTGATGAGTTTTATTACTCCAACCGGACTAATTTTGCCTTCGTTGGCTATGGTAAACCTCAATTATAAACAATGGATGCGATTTGTGTCGCCATTAATGCTTATTTTAATTGTTTTAGCCATTGGAGTGTTATTATCAGAGTATTATCTGTAATGAATTACTAAAAAAGGAAAATGTTTTTCTGTTTTTACAGATAGAAAATATCAATTTATTACAGAAGAATATTTAAATTGATGTATTTTCTTATAAAAATCAAAGCAAATATTTTTAATTCAGTTTGAAAAAGAGAACAATTAAATCAAAAATACTTCATATTTATTGCTTTTAAAAAAGAAGTGTAATGAAAAATCCCAAAACATATTGTTTTGGGATTTTTTCTATCAAAAATATAAATGAAAAAAGTTATTTTCTAATATTTACTATTTTGTTTTTGTGCTTTGATGCCTTTATTGATAGATTTTTTCTCTTCCGGAAGCATCTTTAAGTATGTTTTCTATCAGTTGTTGCATCTTTTCTAAAACAATTGTATTTTTTAAAGCATATTTGTCAGCTAAAAGTTTTACGTTACTAAAAATTAATGAAGTTTTTTGATTGGTATCTTCTACTAAGGCAATTTTTAGAGGTAATTCCAAAGCAATATTAGGATTATCAAGCATTAAATGAGTTCCTACTTTTGGATTTCCGAATACAATCACATTGCTTTTAGGCATTTCTATTCCTGATGCTTTTGCATTTTTATGATGGTCAAAATTTGCAAAAATAGTTAGTTGTTTTTCTTTTAAAGATTGTAATAAATTATTTAGTGTCGTATCAAAATCATATTTACTTACTACTGAATAAATTTTTTTTTCCTCGTTTTGACCGTATGTAATCATAAAAGAAAACAAAAATATAAAAACAAAATAGATTTTCTTCATAGTTTAAAAGAAAATAAATAATACGGGGCAAAAGTAATAAAAATAAAATTAAATATCGATATTTTAAAAATGATTTTTTAAAAGAATATTTTGTTTTTTATCAAATTAATATTGATGGATATTGTAACTAAATAGTTAATGATAAAAAGCAAATGAATTGTATATTTAACTAAATAGTCAAAATTAAAAAACATATAAAAGCATATAGTAACTAAATAGTTAAAACTTAAATCAAACAGAAATGTACTTTAACTAAATAGTTAATGATAAAAAAACAAAGTGAAATTCTTTTTAACTAATTGAAAAATGCTAAAATAAATAGTAAGAAGAAAAATAAAATTTTATGCTTCTTAAAATTTTAAATGCGATTATAAATGTAAGTTTAGTAATAATTGAATTTAAATGATTAAAAAGTTTTAACGATTTGATATATGTAATCTTCTTTTATAATACAGATGAAACTTAAATACTAATTATTCATATTCATCTTTAAATGAAATTCATAGGGATTTGTTAATGCTAAAAGCAATTTACAGAAAATTTTAAGGAAAAAGAGAATCATAAAAGTTAAAAAAAAGAGAATTAACACTAAAACATATTGCCTTCAAAAACTATTTTTAATATGTTTGTAATATATTAACTTATAATTGTTTAACTTTAAAATATGTATGACCAATGAAAAAACTGTTTACAATATCTAAAACTACTGAAATAGGAGATGTTTCTGAGCGATTGGTAGTGCTTTTTAAGAAAGAAACATCTTTTGCTGATGATGCTTTTTTAGTTTCACTTTTTGAGGAAATTGAAACACTTTCGGAACAAATTATAGAGGCTATAAAACGTGATGTAATTGTTTCAAAACTTGAAGAGGTTGATAATGCACGTGGTAAAATGATTCGTTCATTAAACAATATATTAAAAGGTTATCAGTCGATGCCTATTCCGAAACTGAAGGAAGCAGGAGAGAAATTATATAAGGTATTTTCAAAATATGGCGTATCAATTACGCGTGAAAGTTATGCTAATCAATCATCGCTTACTGAATCACTTTTACAAGATTTCTCTGCTACGGAATTGGAAAGCGATATTTTAACACTTGTAGGGGTTTCGGAATGTATTTCGGAGCTTCGTAATACTCAAAATAAGTTCAACGAAATGCGTTTGGAGTACGAGAAAACGTTGGTGGCTCAATCACAAAAACCTACGGCTTCACAACTCAAAAAAGTGCTGATTACTGTTATCAATACCAAATTAGTGCCTTATCTTATAGCAATGCAATTAGTAAATGCCGATAAATACGGTAGTTTTTCGGCTACCGTAACACAAATCATTGAAGATAATAATATTTCTGTAAAACGCAGAAGTGGGGCAAGGAATAAAAGAAAGAATTCAAAAGACTTAAATTCAAAAGAACAATAAATAGAAATAGTTAAAAAGAAATGCGACCTAATTTAGGTCGCATTTTTATTATTCATAAATGACTTTATATGTGGTTTCGGCTTTTTGAATATTGGTAGTGGCTGTCGAATGAATTTTTGTTAGTGATGTAAAAGTTTTTTCATCTCCGTTTACTGTGTATTTGAAATCGTACTTTTCTATTTCATCATACGGAACGTATTCGGTTCCGTTTATGCTTCCTCTTTCGTGTCTTCGGATAACAATCACAAATTGATGTACATTTTCTAAACTGGAATCAGTAAGAATTTGATATTTTCGGTTTCTTTCTGAGAAGTCATCAATTTGTTTGATAGTTTCCTGAATCTCTTCCCATATTTCACTGATTTTTTCATTATCATTGTCAGCAAAATTGCTTTCTTTTACTTGTTTTGAGTAATAATGTAAAAATCTTTTTTCTTTTATTTCTGTAATGTAGTCATTATCGTAAACATATTCAAAATTACGCTCCGATTTGCTATATTTTACAGCGTTGTTTTCCTCTTTTACAATTGATTTTACCAAATTTTTAGATGGTTTTCCCCAATTAAACGGATATAAATCTTTAAAATAGTTTAAATACCCTAAAGCCCAGTCATCATTTACAAAGAAAGTTAATAAAAATTGATTTTTATTTTCTGTATCGTAGTAAGTATAATTGATGCTTTCTTTCCCATTGGTTACTTTAACCATATTTTCATTGTCCCAATGGTATTTATAAGGTGAATTGCTTATTAATTGTTGCTTATCATTGTAACCGAATTCAGAAACATTCAATGAATCTTGCTCTTTGTATTCTCTCTTAATGATGTTTGCTTTGTCATTTAATGAAAAGGAAATATTCCTGTCTTGCTCGTCTTCGGTTATTTTGGCAAAGATATTTTCTCTTTGATAACTGATTTCGGAAGCATAGAATTGCTTATCATTTTTGGTGATTGTGATGTTTGTTATTTGGTTGTCAGTGTAAGTGAAGTTTGTTTTATAATTTTCTGTTACGGAAATTTCCGATTCCGTTTCGTCATCATAAAAATACTTTGTAGAAAAGGCTTGTACTTCTTTTATTTTTCTTTCGGCTTTTGAGTTTAAGGTAGAATTTTCAGTTTGTTGTTGTTTTTCGGTTTCAGAATTGTTTTTTTCTTTTTGGCAAGAAGTTAAAAGTAAACCAGTAATTAAAATTCCGCATAAAAATCTCTTTCTCATTATTCAATATTTTTTTAAAACGCTGGCAAATGTACATTTGTTTTTTAAGAAATAAAAGAGTGCAGCAACGGAAATGTTGAATATTAACAAATTTTTGTGAAAAATCGGAATGAGGTAATCATCGTTATAATTTTACTGATTGAAGCAGAGGTTAAAGAGATGAAATAGCAATTTTTAAAGGTTTATTTTTTTCGTTTTTGAGTGAAAACTTTTCAATAGAAAACAAAAACAGAACGTTTTTGAAGGAAAAAGCGTTCTGTTTTTATGTTTGCTTAAAATTCGATGTCATCGGCGATATTTCCTCCGCTTTCTTCAGCGAATTTTTTGGCGTATTCTTTTTGCTTTTGCTGCTGATACGGAAGCATATTAATCATATTGCTCATCCATTTCATTGCCACACTTTGAAAATCACCAAGTGAAATTCCGTAATTGTCCTCAATCCATTGTGCTCCATCTAATCCTGCTTCGTATGCGGCTTGCCTTGCTCCGCAAAGCTCATAATAAAATTTCTCATCGGTAGAAATTCGGGTAAGATAGTCATCTTTCGGTTGATTGTCGGTTTGTTTGCTAAATTTCGGGTGAGAATGAGCTTGACCAAAGTATTGCCCATAAAGCGACATCACAGTAAAAGATGTATCTTGCTGCATTCGTTTTATCCAAAGCTGATTGGCTTCGTCCCATAACGGCAGTTCAATGCCTAACCTTTTACAAACTTGCTCATCGGTCATTCCGTTTGCCATATTGGCAGCGGCAGCAGCATAATCCTGAAGCGAAACGCCGTGTATGGGTTGCAATAGCGGATTATTGGCATCGTGTGTCATATTCATAAACGGATTGACAAACCCGCTGTAATTTACCGGACTTTGGTCATCGTAATCATCATCTTCATCATCGTCGGCTTCATAACCGTGTCGTTCAAGAAATTCATCGCTGAAACGATTCAGTTTGTCCATATTCTTTTGAATACGTTTGTTGTTTTCTTTTAGCTGGGCTTGTTCTTCAGGTGTGCCTCGTTTGCCTTCAGCTCGTAGTTGTATAAGAATTTTATAACCGTTATCCATCAGTTCGTCATAAAACTGAAAGAATTTAATTGCGGCTTCTATAAAAGAATTGTCGCCTTCGTATGCTCCGAGCTGTTTTACTTCATTTATGTAATGTTGTAAATCTTTTTTCCATTGTAGCCTGACTTTTTCGGCACGAACGTAATCTTTATCATCCATCGCCTCATTCATATCTTCCATATTGTAATCACATTTATTGATGATACAAATGATTTCGTTATTGTATTCCACTTCATTATCGTAAGAGCCTTTGGCATAGTACACGCCTTCCTCTTCATTCCATCCGCCTTGAAAAGGTTTCTCTTCCTTTTTTGGTTTATTGAAAAATTTTCCGAACATAATTGTTTATTTTTTAATCATAAATGTATTCACTTTACTAAAAATTTATTCTTCGTCCTCCCAATTATCATCATCTTCATAGGAAATGTATGACCATTGCAAGCCTAAATCCTCTAAATTGTTCAGCAAATCATCAAATTCTTCTTGATTTGAGCTTCCTAAGAACAAAGCAGTTGCTTCTTTTTGCTGATTGCCTTCAACTTCAAAACTGATGCTAATAACTGCCGAATTATTTTGATAAATTTCTTGCTCAACAAAGCTTATTGCCTCAATTTTTTTGAAATTTTCCCGAACATATTTAACAACTTCAGGACTGAGATATGATTCTTCTGAAAAAATACTTCCCAACGCATTGGCATTATAGGTAAGTCCGCCCAAAACGCCATTGTAGATTGCCATATAAAGCCAGAAATCAGTAATTTTTTGTGTTTGTAATATCCAATTAGGCTGTGTTTCAGAACCGTAATTTCCCCAAACAGGCGGATTATCCAAATGCAAATCGTTTTTGTGAATTCCCCAATAAGCAACACCTTGATTTTCCTCATAAAAGCAGAGAAAATCTCCGTCAAAGTCTATTTTTTCAGGAGAAAATAAATAGTTATGCGACTGGTTAATGCTTTCAGTCCTGCCCATTTGCAAGTAATATTCCCGAAAAGCTTTCGGAAATGTAACATTTAGGCGTTTTTCTGCCAAAAGAAGCTCATCTTCTGAAAATCCTGCGTATTCGCTTTCCGGAAGTTGGTATATTTTCTTGATTTCTGTAAGTATTTCCAGCATTTATTTGTTATTTTACTTCGGTTTATTATAAGTTAAAACGATTCCGGTAGAGCAACTCTTCGGGTCATAAAAAGCATTTACTTTTCCCCAAGGAAATTCCGTATTTCCAAGTGTTTTGGCAATCCATTTTTCGTATGATTTCTTCTTTTTTAATTCTTTCTTTTCGTCGAAATCTTCCCAAGAGAAATCTTTTTCATAAATGCCTTTAAATTCAAATATAATTCTGTTCAATTCTTCTCCTTTAAAGCAAATATCTACATAAAATTGCTGCTGTTCTACGATAATGTCATAAAAATAAATCCAAAAATAACCCGTCCCTACTTCCCAATATTTGTTATCAGGAAATTGTTCTCTCAGTTGTGTGTAAGTCGTTGCCTGATTTATCACAACATCTTTCAGCAGAAGGAAATCCCCGTTGGTAACATCTATAATTTTCATCGGTGTTCTTTTATTGGTTGATAGATATTATAAAAATGTATGCTTTTTATGGCTTTCGCTTACGAAAGTACGCTAAAATTCATTTAAAAATTCATTTTCAGAATTTCATTAACTGTTAGCCCGAATTCTTTCAGTCGGTAGTTGAGGTTGCAGTAAACATAATCTTCATCTTCTTTCGGGAAACGCATAGCGACTTTCTTGTAATGCGGAAGCAACGTCTCGTTTTTGATACCGTGTAATGCTCGCAGTGCCTCGGTTACCACAGATGGTTTTTCATCATACAAACCTTTTACGAAAGTATCCAAGTATTTTTCTTTATTTTTCAGATGCCCTAAGATGTAAAAAGCATCTGAACGGATTTTATAATCCTTGTTCTCAGCAAAAGGAGCTATCCACTCGCCGTAATCCAAGTCTGTTTCTCTCAACACGTAGCCACAGAAGCGGAAAGTCTCTTCGTCGGTGATGTTTGGTAATTTCTCGAGAATGATTGGCAATAAATCTCGGCTGTCTTGCTTCTTATTTTTGGAATACCAATAAATATTCTGAAAAAAACGTAATAAATTACGCTCGGCAAGCTGTGGAAAATACTTTTTAGCTCGCTCAAAATCAGAAATACATAAAATAGTAACAAAATACTCAAAGTACGTATCTTCCTTTTGTATGTAATCTTCAACTTTATTCAAAACAGCTGCAGAAAGAGGCGGTTTTTTACAATAAAGTCCTAATAAGGCATCGGTTTTTTCTTCTTTTTCAGAAGCATTTTCAAAGATAGAAAGCAATTCTTCGGCACTTCCGCCCATTTGATAACTAAATCCATTCATAGACTTATCAATTTGTCCGGAAATGATTTCATCGAGCCACCGTTCGTACCAATCCAAGAAATTTTCCTCAAAAGCGAAGTGCGGTTTTTGAAAGTCGAGGTCAATATTTACAATCCGTCCGCGATACTTACCTTCCAGCACGATGGCAGTGTCATAGGTACAGCCTTGCGTGCCAAAAGTGAGCAGCGAACCAAAGGCTTTGTCCATTTCACGGTCGTACTCTTCATCAGAAATATCCTCGTCATCAATAAGTTTTGTGATTATGTTATCCCAATGTTCATAGCTTATCTTTGGATATACAACGCACGGAAATTTGAAACGGTCTTCACTCTCTTCAATGCATTGTTCAATAGGATACAGCCCGTAGAAGGGAGCAGCACCGCTTTCTTTTTTCTTTTTTCCACCATTTCCGATATGCAGAAGGAAATTTCGGAAGCATTCAGGCAATGAAATTTGATATTTTTGCTCTAATTCCTTCAGTTTTTCTTCAGAAAGAGGCGAACCTATTTCATATTTATGACTTCTTGCTCCAAAAACTTCAAGTTTTTTATCAACTTCTTTGGCTTGTTGTAGTTTTTCTTTGATTCTGGCTATTTGATTGCTGTAATCCATTATTTTTTATTTTTAAAGAAATCGTTTTTTGATAAGATTTTATATTTTCTGTATATATTTACAACTGACTTTATAAAGCAAGAATTTAACCATCACAGATTTGATGTAAAAATAACACAAAAAATAGATTTACGGACTCATTTCTTGCTGTTTTTCTCGAGCAATACCTCCACCGACCGCAGGTTGAAGCTGTTGTTTGCAATCAACACGATATTCTTCTGCCGGTTGGAGCTGAAATTTGCGAACAACAGTCTCATCGGCTGCCGGTTCAGGCTGTTGTTCGCGAGCAACACCTTCCCCGACTGCCGGTTGGAGCTGTTGTTTTGAAAAAATGAGGTTTTTGTTTCTGTTTTTAGCTTATTTTTCGTGATTTCTTGTTTCTTTTGTCAGAATAATAAGTGATTTTTCTGAATTTTGTATGAAAATAGGCTAAAGTTAGTGTTGAAATTTTTGAAATGCTGTTTTCTACAGCTTAAATTCTTCAGTAAGAATAAAGAATTTCGTAGAAAATGAGTTTCTCTACGAAATTCGTTGTCAGAACATCACTTGAACTTTTAGTCGTCTTCGTGTTTTTCAAGGAAATCGTCGCTGGCTTCGTTGAATTTGTCGGCGAACTTTTGCATCAAGTTGTTGTTTTCTTTCAGCTGTGCTTGCTCCTCAGGAGTGCCTCTTTTGCCGGCCAAACGCATAGCGATAAGCTTTTGGTAGCCGTTTTTCATCAATGCATCGAAGGACTCAAAGTACTTGATGGCAGCCTTTTGGAGCATATCATCACCGTTGTAATCACCTAATTCGTTCACCTGAGCGATATAGCTTGGAATGTTTTTAATCCACTCCAGACGAACCTGCTCGGCACGAGCGTAATCTTTGTCATCCATTGCCTCGTTCATCTCTTCCATATTGTCAAGCGTTACGTTGGTAATACAAACGATTTCGTTATTGTACTCCACTTCGTCATCAAAAGAACCTTTGGCATAGTAAACACCTTCTTCTTCGTTCCATCCGCCTTCTTGGTTTAAGCCTTCAGGAATGTTCATTTGGAAGTTATCTCCCATTGCCTTTTTCATTTCTTCTTGCATTTTTTTCATTAAATCTCCGAACATAATTTTGTGTTTTATTTGGTGAACAATTTATTAAACTCTGGGGCAAAGATATTTTTGAGTGATAAAAATTCCTAAAAATGGGCGACTACAAAGTGTCTACAACAGAAAAACATTTTGTGTCAGTAGCGTTGTTTTTAGTTGTTTGTGAGGTTTTTAGCTTCGGATATTAGTTTGTTGAATTCTTCCTGCGGGATACCTCTTGCACCGAGACTTTCAAAAAGTTCAGTGGCAATTTTTCGTTCTTCCGGTTCGGTTTGTGTTAAAAGTTTTATGATTTTTCGATATACATCGGGGTTTTCATAAAAATTGTACTCATCATAGGTTATTAAATCGTGTATTTCACGAAAAAGAACTTTTTTGTTGGCTTGCCCAAGAATGGGAACGATATTTTTTACTACTTTCCACATTGCAAAACGCCAGCGGAAATACGCAATGAACGTTTCTTCCGGAGTGGAAGTGCTTCTGTTTGAAATTTTTTCGTAGAATTTTTCTTCCTTTTGGGTGCGTTCTTCTGCCAAATCTTTAGCGATGAACTCCAATTCTCGCATTTTTGTGCCGGGAACAAAAGTATTCTGTGTTTGGCAATACGGACAGGGAATGTACGTAGAGATGAAATATATTTCGTTGATTTCCAATTTTCCTCCGCATTGCGTGCAATGAAAATTGTCTTTGATTCGGTTGTATTGCTCGATGATTTCCTGAAGTGTGGTTTCGGGAGATTTTTCTTTTACATCTTCAAAAACATTTTCGGATAAGTTGCGGATTAGGTCTTTCCAATTTTCGAATTCATCGTGGATTTTCCGGAACCATTTTTCTTTAATTTCACCTTCGGGCGTGCGTCTTTCCCTAATTGTGGGTTCGTGAACTTGAATTTGATTGTCAAAAACCTCCTGAGCTTTGTTGATTATGCTTGTAAATTGCCCTTGAATGCCCATTTTAAAGTTAAAAAAACTTCGTTTGTGGCTGTCGATATCCTCGTCGTAAAAGCTTTGTGCTGAGGATTTTGTTTCTTCGGCGAGTTGGTTGGCTCTTTCTGTCAGTTTTCTTAAAAAATTACTGAATCTGATGTGTAATTCTTCCATTTTATATGTGTTTGATGTCCAAATTTTTTTGATAAAAAGTTTGAAGTTTAACGACTGTTATCTTCTTTTTTGATGTAAATTCCATCATCGAGTTTATGGTGTATAAATTCATAACCGCAATAAGCACAATGTGTTACTCCCTCCCGTTTTGCTCTTCCTGCACCGCAATTTGGGCAATCTTGAGTGTCGAGTTTTGCTTCCTCACTTTGGAACTTGTCATCGCCGTATTTTTTTTGCTGTTGAGCTTTCAGTTTCATCTTTTCTACAAAAGATAATTTTTTGTTTTCTTCCATTTTGTTCTGTTTATAAGACTTTTGTTTTGATGTATCTGTGAAGTTTTGGCGTTCGGAAAACGGTTGTTAAACGCTGAAATATTTAAAATTTAGTTTCGGAAAATGGTTGTCGGAGCGGTAATCGGCAATAATGTAACCAAGATGCTCTTTTCCGTCAAAGAAAACACACTCAATACCGTATTCGTATGAGTTTTCGCTGCTTTCATCATAGTTGAAAACATCTAAATAATCTTGCCCGCTGATTTGCTTTTGCATTTCTTCGATTGGAAAAATTCTTAACTTGCTGAGGTCTTCCACAAAATCAAGCATTTCATAGATTTCTTCCAAAAATTCTCCCGAAATATCAAACTTGTTGGCTAAGGTTTTAAAATCCTTTGTTTTGTATGCTTCTAAAAAATCGGAAACAGCGAAATAAATTTCTTCTTTAAGTGGTTGCATATTATTATTTTTTTTAAAAAGAATTAATGTGAAATGTTTTTTTATTCGTCATCAATAGGTTGATCGGTAAGGAGTTTTTGAAATTCTGTGAAATTATCGGCGTGTTTTTGACAAAACATATCGCTGTACCAAGTCCATACCGAGCCATTATGCAGATTGATAAACAGAAATCCTTCGTTCAGGCTACCAATTACGAAACCGCTTTTTACTTCTTCAGGTGTGATATGGCATATATCTTCACGAAAGGTAATCATTGAAAAATCCAAATCAGAGCTGCTTAACCACTGGTAGTCAGCATTGTTGCTGTCGTAAGTTTGTGAAAGTAATTGACTTTCTGTCCAGATTTCTACCTCCTCACTAAATTGGTTTTCTGTATTGGGATACATTGTTAGCCAAAAATCTTGTTTTTCGTAGTTGGTAATAAAATCTAAATACTCTTTCGGAAGTTTTCTTCCTAAATGTGTTGTAATCATATTGTTATGTTTTAAATTTTGAGTTTATTTTTTGTTGAATATCGCTTTTTCAAACCTTACAAATTTATAGTTGCTTGTCCCCACCATTTTTCTTCCTTTGTGTTAGGATATTTTCCTGTGATTTGGAAATGACAAAAGATGAGTTTTCCGTCGTAGTATTCCATTGAAGTAATATCGGAAAGGATTTCTCCACCTTCGTTCTCTTGTGGTTGGTAACCTTCAATGATAATTTCTTCGCCGAATTCCATCGTTTCGGGGTTAAACAGAAAATGACGTGCACTATATTCATTGGAAACAATCCAACATTTGTCGGTTATTTTGCTGATTCCTCCATAAGAGAAATCCTCTGAAAAAGTGAATGTTTTGAGTGTTTTTAAGTCAGGGTATGAGGCTATGAAAATAGTATCTTCATAGAAGTTAAGCAGTAAAGCCTTTTTATCGTTGTCGAATGCAAATAGAAAACATACGTCTCTTTCCATTTCCCGCAGGATTTCAATTGTATTCTTCTGAACGGATAAAAAATATTCTTGCGAACCGTCTTGTCCTCCGCAAAAATCAATGGCAACTGATGTTCTTTCAGGGAGTAAAGTAATAATGAAGGCGGAATCATATATCACATCTTCCATTTGGGTGGAAGTAATTGGTTTTCCTTCATAATCGTATACCAAAACGGTTACTAATTCTTCATTTTCACGACGAACGAGCCAAATCCATTCATTACGCGGGTCGAATTTTGCATAGCAGATGGCTTCTTTCAATTCCCAAAGCATTTCTCGCTCGAAGTTCCATACTGAAAAGCTTTCTGTTTGTTCGTCCCACTTCAGAAGTAATCTTTTCTGTTGGTCGATGTCGAAATTCCTCAAATCAGATGTAAAATCGCTGAGGTTTTTGCTGTACATTGGGTGGTAATCGGTTTTTGTAAAATTGCGTATAACCATATTTATATTTTTATTTTACAGAAATAATTGTTTTCTATGTTGCTTTGTTTCAATAGTTTTTTTGAGTTTTTTGCTCAAAACTTTTTACCGATGCCAAAAAATTTTTTCTACAATGCCCTCGCCCACAATGTTACTGCTTTCCATTATAAAAAAGGAGGTTCCCTCTGTAAGTGCCGAATAATCTACTGTGTCATACAAAGGCAAAGCACTGCACTTTATGGGTTTGTCGAATACAACTTCTTCGCCATCAATGAAATAAATTCCCAAATAATCTTTCTGTCCTTTGACCATAAAATGCGGTCTGTATTTCCCAGAGTTGAGATTTGGAACATATTTTCGTTTGTGAGCGAAAAAGATAACTGTGCAATGAAAAGTAAAATCCAGATAATTATATTCTTTCATAGGTTTATTCGCTTAACATTACTTCTTTTTCATTTTTGGACGGAAAGAAGTTTTCTTGTCAAATCCTTTGTTTGTAATCTTTTGTTCGTTAGGAACTTCGGGCGACTTTTCGGTAGCAGATTTTAAATCGGACAGAAATTGTACAACATTTTGCCACACAAAATCAGGGTCAATATAAATTCCAGCCTGAGCTAAAAACGGATTGGCATCCAGTAGTATGGAAGACGAGTCGTGCCAGAGTCTTCTAAGTAACAACAGCGGTTTTTGTGAAAAATCTTCCCATTGCAATTGTTTGCCTGAACCCCTGGTAATATTTTTTACGGCATAAATATTTTTGGTTCTGTTTTGGTGTAATTGCTCGTATAGTGAATAATTATTTTGAGTATATAAATATGAGGTAATGGTAATGCTCTTGCCATTTTTGAGTTTGAAATCATCACTTCCCAAAAAATAATCAGAATAAGCATCCAAATCCGCTACATTTTCCAAATCAAAATGCGTATAAATATGGTTTTTCGTTGAAAAAATATGTACCAATTCATTGCCCACATACAATACGGAATGCAGAGCATCAGTATCAGTTGGTTCTTTGAAAATGGATTGATTTACAAGCAGTTCGTTTTTAATGAGCAAAACAGGGTCGCGACGGTCGAAGACAATTGTTTCATCCATTCCGTATTCGGCTACTTTGTAATCGTAAAAATCTTTAAATTGACTGATGATTTTCATCATTAAAATGTTTTATATTTATGATGATTTTCAAGATAACGAAGGCAATATTTTCTTGTTTCTGCTTCGCCTCGTGTGTGTTCTATTTTCTGATGTAAGATTTTGACTTTTTCGCTAAAACCTCCAATTTTGCGACTGCATAAAACGCACATTATTATATAGCCCCAAGAGGTCGGGATTTCGCTTAAAGTTTTCACATAATCAGCGATTTGCTTATCCATTTTAGCATCTTCCAAAGTGTATAAGAAATTAATTCTTGCCTCAGCGGAATATTTTTCGTTATAAAAAACCTCTAAAATAGCGTTTTGCACTTTTTCAGATTTTGCCAATTTCGGATACAAACGTTTCAAACCCGTACCGACACGTAGGGCAATGGTGGCAAGTTCGTATTCGTATTCTTGCTTTGCCCACGAGTCGGCAATGCGAAAAGGCTCTTGAAAATTGTCAAAGGCAAAATTCACTGCCTCAAAAAAATGTGCCACCAAACTATCCTCCGTAAAGGTTTGGTTTTCATCAGTAAAGTGAAATAACATCGCCATCATTTTGTGGTCTTTTTCGGTTTTTTGTTTCATATTTTTCTTTTTTAAATTGAGTTTCACGATTATTTTATCAAAGCGTTTATTCTCAATAGTATAAATTTACTTTTCCTTAAAGGCAAATGCTACTAAATGGAATTTATTTGGGTCTAAATCCGTTATGTCTTTATGATTCTCAAAATACAAAATAACGCCGCTATTAAGTTTTAGTTCTATATTTAATTTAGTGGTAGTTTTTTGAAAATCAATATGGTGTGTGTTTAATTCTTGAATGACATTTTTTAGAGTCAATCTGCGTGGTCGCTCAAAAATCCACCTATCAATGCTGATATGCTTACCTGCGTTTAGCTTTTGATAGTTAAAATGGTCAGAAAACATCATATACAACTCATTTTTAGAAAAATGAAACTCTATATTTCCATAAGTCCAAATGTTGCTGCTTGTGTGGTAATTGTCCCAAATGCTATCTGGCTTCGGAAAATTCTCTAAAATATATTCTTTTGTTTGACCAATTTTGATACAGTCAAATTTTCCTGTTTTTATAAATTCCAGAAAATCAATGTGTATAAGATTCATTATTTTTTAATACTTTGTCAAAGCTTTGACAGGTTTTTTTTTCACTCATTTATTAAGATATTTTTCAATGTTCAATTTATCTGTTTTATCTGTGTTTAATTCGTACATCTTGCCTGTGTTGTAAATGACCCAATGGTCAAAAAAAGGCGTGGCTTTACCACCTCTGGCAGTGATTTTGTGTATAAATTCTCCTGTTTTAATATCAATGCGTTCGCCAATGGCATCGTTAAAAACAATTTGATGATTGTAAATGAAAAAATCAGGGGCGTAATGGAATTCTTCCCAATTCAACTTTTTGGTTTTCCATAGAATATCGCCTTTTGCATTGAATTTTATCCCGAAAAATTCGCCGTCAATGGCAAAATATTCATCGTTACCCAAAGCTTCCACTCTGTGAATGAGTTTTTTTGAGCCCAAGTGAATGACTTTTTTCTCAAAAGTAGTCAGGTCTAACAGAATAACTTCATCTTTTTTACGACTATTAGGGTAGGAAAAAATATGATTGTAAAAGTTTTTTGAACAATAAGTTAAACAGTTGTTCCCTTGCATAAAATGCACAATCAAAGTAAATCATAAGTGTTTTATTTATAGTAAGTTATTGTTTTAAAATAGAAATTTATTTCAAAACAATTAAATATTAGTATTTGACAGCACAAAAGTATTTTACTCTGACTAAAGATGACAAAAATAATTGTCTACAAAGTGTCTACAAATTTTATTTTTTGCTTTTTTGATGAAAATTTCCGCCATTTTCGAGGAAACTTTTAAAGTTTCGTTCAGTTTTCTAAAATACATATTTATTAAAACAAGAAAGCATATATACTTTCTTGTTTTAATAAATCATTTTTGAGATTGCTTTATGCTTCCTTTTAGATGAAATAATTTAACTAAGTAAGAAAGACGATTTTTTTATGAATAATCAAAAGTAAAAAGTACAATGTGGCTTATGGGTTCGTATAACATAATGATGGCGTCGGCACCGTGTGAATAACTGTACCCTGAGACCGAAGCAATCTGATAAAACGGATTGCCATTGTGCGTGATAGAAATGTTCCAATCTTCATCTTCTGTCAGAACAAAAGCCGAAGGAATGGGTTCGCTGTCCACCCAATTGCCGCCCTGAATGTCACCTCCCAAGCTATCCAGATAGTTTCCGCCATAGTAAGGAAGTTCATCTTTTTTGCCAAAGTAACCTTTTTTCTGAAAATCTTTTTTATTTTGATTATAGGTGCTTATGGCTTCATCAAAGTTTTTGAGAGCTTCTTCGTAAATCTCTTGTTTTCGTTGCTCAAATAAAACGGAGTTATTTTTGAAATAACTCATATCCCAGTCTTGAGTCATCATTTCCTTAAGTTGGTTGTGGTACATTGGGCTTCGCAAAAAATATCCTTCTTTCCCTAAAAATTCGTATTTATTGTCTTTCGTTAGACGGAAAGCCAGCCAGTTCACCCCGATGAATTCATTATGAAAATCTTTTGTGTATTCGCCAATATAACCTTCATACGGTTCAATAGGGTTAATCATATGCAAAATTGTTTCTTCCCATTCTGGATTGATTTCTTTCAAATTGATAGAAATTAGAGGCAAAAAATGTTCTTTCAGCCAAGATTGTTTTTCCGAAAATACTGCTTCAGCTTTCGGGAAAGGGTGAAGATTTTCATTCAAATCGTTTATGTTTTCTCTAAAATACATATTTTTTTAAGTTAAAAGTTTGTTCATTAAGTTATATTTATTTGTTAGAGAGCATATATACTTTTTGTTTTAATAAATCATTTTTATGTTTCCTTTTAGATGAAATCGTTCAGGAAAGTAAAAGAATAGCTTTCTTTTATGAATAATCAAAAGTAAAAAGTATAATGCGGCTTACGGGTTCGTACAACATAATGATGGCGTCGGCACCACTTCCACAATAATTATGTCCCGCCACTTCTGCAATCATATGAAAAGGATAATTATTGTAAGAAATTTGAATACCGTCATTGGGTAATTCTTCATCGCCATCAGGATATTCTATCGTTATTTTGAAGGCGGAAGGGATTCCTTCTTCTTCTGCGGAAGTTGTCCAATTTCCATAAAACATTTCTCCGCCTAAGCTATCCAGAAAATTCTTGCGATTGGGCTTTCCATTGTACTCAGGATATCTCACGTTTACCAAAGTGCCGTACTTCGCCACGTTTTCTATACTTTGCAGATAGTTTTGTTTTAAGTTTGAAAAATGTTTCTCTTCTTCACTGTCAAAGTTCCAATTGTTGATAGTCGTTCGCATAAAAAATCCTTCCTTGCCCAGAAATTCATATTTGTTATCTTCCGTTAGGCGGAAAGCTAACCAATTGGGAGCCGTAAATTCGTTGTGATGTTTCTCTGTTCCGTCACCGATATAACCTTCATAGGGTTCAATAGGGTTAATCATATGCAGAATTGTGCCTTCCCATTCCGGATTTATTTCTTTCAAATTGATAGAAATTAGAGGTAAAAAATGTTCTTTCAGCCAAGATTGCTTTTCAATAAAAATATCTTCAGCTTTTGGAAAAACGTTTAAATTTTCTTTTAGTTTTTGGATGTCTTCTATTAAATTCATTGTTGTTGAAATATTATTTTATGATGTTTTCAAATCCTTTTTTGTCGTTCAAGACTTTTGCAGAACGATACAATAGAGACCCTTCGCCATTTTCGTCATAATCATCACTATAAAAGGCAAAAAGCAGCAACCCGTTTTCCTTTCTGTTACCAAAAACGCCCTCTTCATCACATTTTTTGAGAGCATCAATGATACATTGTTCAAAATCTGATCGGATTTGGTTGTATTTGTCGTAATCGTCCAAGCCCTTTACAAGCGAATACGCTTCGTTGTACAATTCTTCACTCACAGAAATAAAATCTCCTTCGTAAAGTTTACAAACACCTGACCAGATGGCACTTAACAATCCGTCATATTCAGGGTCATAATCATCTGTTTTTCTCCACGCCTCTATATCTTGGCGGGTAACTCCTGCGTTGTTGGCTGCGAAAAAATCATCAACCAAAAAGAAATAATATGCCACAAGGTCTTTACTTTCCTTATCGGTTTGATTTTTAATAAATTGGAAGGAATGGCGGATTTCTGCCTCTGCTAAACTCTGAATTTTTTGTTTTTGTTCTTGAGTCATAATGCTGATATTTAATTGTTTAAAAATATTTATTTTCCTAAAATTTGATGCTGTTATTTATTCTTGACTTACTTAATGTTGACATATAATTTATATTTTTCGATTAAGTTTTTCATTTTTTCAGAAATAAACCAATCGGTATAGCTATGTTTATCACGAGCGATATAAAACTCGGGCAGATTTTCGTTATATACGATATTTCCAAAATAGTCCGGTGCCAATTCTCCGTCTATTTCTTCGGTGTCCGATTTTTCGTAATCGATAATCTCCAAATACCGATTGATTTTCGCTACAAAAAATGGTTTTTTGATGGTTTTTGCCTCAATTTCAATCGGATAAAAAGTAATTTCATCGCCAATTTCTTTTGAAAGAATTTCTACAAACCGTTCGGAGAAAATGGGTAAACTTACAAAGCCTATCAGAAAATCAGCTTTTTCCAAATCCGAATCTTTTACGCCCGTGTCGGCTTTGCCGGTCAATTGCATATATTGCAGGAACGTTCCGTTGCCGTCGGGGGCAACGAAATAATCAAACATTCTGTCCGTTGAGGCTTTAACCGTTACATAAGTGCATTCGGCTCGCAATTTGGGTTGTAATTTGTACACTTTCATATTTTTATTGTTGATTTTTAGGGTTTGAACTTTTATTCAAAGCTGTAATTTCTTTTAAAAAATTGAGCATAAACGGAAAAGTTTTTATTTCATAAGTAAAAACCTTTGCATCGCTATTTTCTACTTCTAATTTTCTGTTTTCGTTGTATTTATAACAATTATTTTTGGTTGTAACGGTGAATAAATCACCCTCAAAAGCGATGGAATCTACCTCAAAACTACTCCAATCAGGCACGGCATACACCAAGAACAGTTTATCATTGATTGATTCTACTTTGTCGTAATCATTTTCAATTTGCAGGTTACCGTTTTTTACTTCAGCAATGAGAAGTAAAATTCCGGACCCTTCCGTAAACATTGAAATGATATTGCCGTTGCTGTCTCTGTTGGTTGTATCTATCCTGCAAATATTCCCTTGCCAAGTTTGGATTTCAATATCACAAAAATCAGGGGCTGGATTCTGATTAAAAACCTTATTTTGGTTTAGAAAAGCTAAATTTTTAAGCCAAACTTTATCTTCCGGATATTGTGAAACCAATTTTATGTGTTTGTAACGCCCTTGCGAGAGTACTTCAAAAGAAATTTCAGTGAAATTCTCATTTGCTTGAAAATTGAAAACGGGTAGGAGGTAGCTGTCACCATACGGATTTTCATCGTATTCAAAGCATTGATTTTTATTGTTGTATAATAAGCAAACACCGTTGTAATTGTCTTTACCGATGTACACAGAAAAGAGTTCATAATAAAGATTCGTTGAATGTTGGAGTGAAAAAAATTCTGTCGGAATTATTTCAGGAGCCGGAAGCTGAAATCCGTTTGCAAAAGCCGTTTCTCTGATGAAATTAGTAAGTTCTTCTGTATAAACATTGTACAAAAATCCGTGCAGATACTCAGGTTCTTCGTCCTCTCGGTTGAAAGTAGCCAGATTTTCACAAATTTGATAAATAGCTTTTGCGTATTCTTCCTGTGGAGCGTTGGTTTGCCGAAAGTTTTCCATTTTTTTGCAGAAAATATCCAAGTCATCACTGCATTTTTGAATGTTTTCTTGCGTAAAATATCGTTCTTCCTCCGGAGTTTGTTGCCAATCGGTGTGAATGAGTTGTATGATTTCGTTTTTTGTCATTTTTCTTAAATAAACTTTAAATTGTTCTTTGTTAGATATATGTTGTTGTTAATCAATTTTTTGGCATTTTCTGAAATCCAAAGATTGGGTTTGTATTCTGTTTTTCCGTCCGAGATTTTCGCTTTTTTACAAATACTTTTGATGGATTTTACCATATCTTTGTAAATGGGAGCAGTGGGTTCGTTATCGGTAGAAACTCCGTCAATACTTTTGGCGTGAACCAGACTAAGCCCAATCTTTCCTTCGTTATTGAAATAAGCCATTGATATTTTATTGTTAAAGAAACTCAATTCCGCCGGAGAAAGCCCAATGAAAACTTTTTTGCTTCGCACTCGTTTAAAATCAATGTTGCCGTCTGACTTTGAATCGAATTTTTCAAATCTTACCTTGCGATAATCATCAACTATAGAGATGTACATTGGTAGGTATGTGTCTGTAAGTTCGGGATTAGCGAGTTTTATTCTGCCTAAAATTATCTTTTCCCAAAAGTTTTGGTATGCTGAGAAAATGCTTTCTTTTGAATCGTATTGATAATCCAATGATACACGGCAATTTGTTTTCATAAAATAGAAATCTTCTCTGCTGAAAATCAGTTGAAATTCATCAGGAGTAATGATAAAATAGAATTTATCCCAGGTTATTCCATTCATAACGATTACAGAAATTTATTTCAGTTCCCAAGTTTGTTGTACTTTGGCTTGCTTGATGAATTGTTCAAAATTTTTAGCAGTTTGACGGATATATAAGTCGTAGTAAATTTCCCAAACGCTATGGTCTTCAGGATGGAAAAACAACTTTCCGCCATCTGTTGAACCAAAACAAAACGCCTTGCGAATTTGTTCCAAAGTAATGCCTTCAGTTTCACCTTCCAAAGGTTTGTAATTAAGGTCGGCATCGCTAAGCCATTGATAATTAAGTGAACTTTTTTTGTCGTCTGGGTCACTATTACGAATAAGCATATCGTATGCGTAGATACAATAATCTTGACGGGGCGTGCTATTTTGTTTTGCCGTTTTGCGTCTTCCATAGCGAACGCTTGTCATTTGGTTTTCGGGCTTGTTCGCCATAAAATCCTTGTATGACTGCGGGATGTTTTCATTTTCTATTCTTTTAGCGTGAAACTGCTTTTGAGTATCTAATTCTTTTCTATTGTATTTCATAATGTTATTTTTTTCTGCAATTCGTTCAGAATTGCTGTCAATTCTTTATTGGAGTGAGTATAATTGGGCTTTTTCGTTCCGAAATAGACTTCTTTTAATTTTGCTTCAATAGCTGGTTGTAAGTTTCCATCTATCAGTTCTTTAAATTGCAAAAAATCCAATTTAGGACAATCTTTCACAAAATCAATGCTTTGTATTTTTTGTAGAAAAATAACTTTTTGTAAAGTTTTGGATTTCAGTTGAATGTCCTTCAATTTTCGACAAGATTCAATATTCAGTATTTTAAGATTTTCACAATTGCTTACATCGCTAATATCCTCCAATTTACTGCCCATTTGTAACCAAATTTCCTCCAAATTTGACAAATTTTCTAACCCTTTGGCAGTTTTGCATAAAAATTGGGCAAAGCGTACCTTTTTAAGGTTTTTCAGCAATGACAAACGGCTAAAATTTTCATCAGAAAAATGACGAATTTGGATATGTTCCAAACGTTCACATTTTTCAAAATTGATGATATTTTTATGTAAAGCACCAATAAATTCTGTGAGATTTTTGCATTGCGAAATATCGAAAACTTCATTGTTTTCAGTCTGGAAAGCATCATTGAACCACATTAGGTTGATTCTCCGTAGATTAGGTAAGGAGTAAAGAGCCTCGAACCCTGTGATTATCGTATCATTATCGTGAACAATAGTCAAATCCCGAATGCTTTTTAAATCTTTCAGATAAGACAAGTCAATTCGTTTTACATTGTCCCAACCAATACCTCCAAAACTTATCGTATCGTATTGATTTTGTAAGACTTGATCGCGAACATATTCGCCTTCTGGAGCATATCCGCTGAATATATTTCCTGTTGGGAAAGTTTCAAATTTACTTTTCATATTTTTTTCAAAATTAAATGTTTTCTTTTAAAAATAGAGACCAATCATCATCCTCATCTTGAAAGTGAAGAATATGCGTTCGATATTTATCTCCGAAAATATAATTTTGTATAAAATCGTTAAAATCGGTGCTGATATTTAGCATATCTTTGTATTTTTCCGCATCAAAATATACATTTCCTGTAGTTTTATCTATAAAAACAGGCTCATAAAGTATTTGTCCGATTTCATACATTGTATTTTTAGCATTTTCAGGAACTCTGTATTGGCTTTCTAAGATATCCGAAGTTCCCCAAAGTACAACATCTCCGAAAAATCCTCCATCGCAAATTTTCAGGAAGTTTTTATGTTCTTCAGTTACTAAATTTTCGATTTCTGGATTCAATTTTGTTGCTCCTTCAGAAATTTCTCCAATCAAAATAGCATCTTCCAAAGCATTTAGCCGATTTCTGTAATGTGAAATTAAATCTTGTATCATTTATCTTTTCTTTTTTGTCAATTATGAATTTCATTTACATTTTTTCTAATAGAAATCATAGTATAATCCCCATTCTCCCGTTTTACTGTTTCTGGCAAACATAAGGCTTCCGGAATCTATCACATTAAATTGTGCTTTTTCATCGCTACTAATCTGAAATACAAATTCAAAATCATCACCGAAGTATATTCCTGACTGACAAAATGATGGATATCCGCCAAATTTGTGTGAATAACTATGTTCACCGCTCATAATATCATCATAATAATTTAGCAGATTTTCAT
This sequence comes from Capnocytophaga felis, assembly GCF_009684755.1. Lineage (GTDB taxonomy): Bacteria > Bacteroidota > Bacteroidia > Flavobacteriales > Flavobacteriaceae > Capnocytophaga > Capnocytophaga felis. The sequence goes on along the minus strand of NZ_BLBC01000005.1, from coordinate 537,831 downwards.
TTTCTTTGTCATTATAATTATCTAATTCACTAATTTCATCTGCTATGTCATCAGGAATGCCTCCGCCGTCCCAAAAAGGAAAATCTCGCTCCTTATAGATAGGTTTTAGCGGAAAAGGTTTGGGATATTCTTGTGTCGGGAATTCATATTCAACCAATTCATCTTCAGTAGTATATTCTCGGATAAGCCAACCGTCGCCATTTGTGCCAAGTTCGGTAGATAGTTCCCAATATTGCTCTCCATTTTCATCAATTTTTGAAGTAGCTGTTTCACCTTCAATGTGCGGGAACTCTTTTCCCATAAATACCGTAAGCCAAGTGATGTGCTTTAATTGTTCGGGGACAAAAGGCAAATCAGGAAGATAAAACTGAGCAAGTGGATACAATTCTTTGCCATTTTTGTCAATAACAGCTTGCTTTTCGTTAGGTTTACAAAGAAAAACACGACCAATCCAATTTTCATTTCTTTCTCCGCTTGGGCAAAATCCTCCCGTTTCAAATTCAGTAATGGGTTTTTGTAATTTTGTTTTGAATTCAGCTATCTTTTGCTGAATGTACGCTGATTTTTCTTTACTCATATTTTTTCGTTTTTTTGGTTTTTATTTATAAAAATGTTCTATATCATTTTGGTTTGTGAATTTATCTAAGAAAGGCAAAGCATATTTTTCAATATCTTCCAAAACTAATTGTCTTTCCGATTGATATTTTTGTTTTCTGGTGAAAATATCCTGAATTTCATCAAAGGCATACCAAAAATCTTCATTTTTCTTGATATTCCCGATGCGTTCCCGTATATGAAAATGCGTCATCGGAGGGAAATTATTGTCAGTTTTAGCTATATCTACACCAATATTTATTGTAAAAGTAATAGATTCATTGCTGTTATAAAGGCTTTTTTGAATATTTATAAGCTGACAAACATCGTTTTTTATCCGATAAAAGTTAAGTGCTTTTTTCTTGAATCCGATAGGCTTTAACAAATCATAAACGGCTTTAATGGTTTCATCAAAAGCGACTTGTGCATTAGTTTTTTCTTTCATATTCTGCTGTTTTTGAGATGTTTTTTGATGCTAAGTAAAATGAATTTTTTGTTTTACAATTGTTTTTTTAGTTTTCTTATCAAGAAATTTTATTTTTATAATTCACTTTTCTATTTTTCATACTTACTTTTTGATGTTTTATCAAGGAATTTTATTTTTACAAGTCACTCTTCTATTTCGCGTACTTACTTTTTGATTTTCTTTTAAAAAATACCTCATTCTACACTGACTTTTTTGTTTTTTGTACTTTCTCTTTGATTTTTTACACTAACTTTCCTATTTTCTTTACTTACTTTCCTATTTTTGAATTTATTTTTCACCTAAATTTCTGATGAGTTTGTCAATTTCTTCAAAATGTTCCTTATTTGAAGCTGCATAACATACATCATAATAAGGTTTGTTGTTAAAAATAGCAATAATATCACCTATAAAGTTACCATAGAAATCAATACCTATCCATTTTTTGAAAGCAAAGGGCTTTTTTTGGAAATTTTGTTTTATAAATTTTAATTCTTCTTCATTTATAAATAAAAAATCTTCTGACGAATATTCAAAACTGAAAACTGCTTGTAAATTTGCCATTGCATTTAAGAAATCAGTAAGCGTTTCAGATTCTTTTTCCCAAGTTTCTTGGTTTTTACTCATATAAACAGACGGATTTTCCTCTGTAAGGTCTTCTTTTTGAATAGCCCATACACAAGCCCACTGATTTTCTGCATAAAAAATTAAATAATCTTTATTCTTTGACCATTGAACTTGCTCAGGAATGAGTAAACTATCTTGTGTTTGGTTCAGTTTTGTTATTTTTCCTAATTGAACATAATAATCATATAGCACTTGGGGGATATTAGAGCTTACTTTTCTAATATTTTGTAGCTCTTCATCGGTAAATCCGTTGTTTTCTTGGATATTGAAAAGTGTTTTGATGTAATTAAAGTCTGTCATTGTCTTATTTTTGGTTTTATACGCTTGTAAAATCTTCATAGAAAGCTAATTTTTCTCTGCAGAAGGCTATTAAAAGGCGTTTTTCAGGAATTTTTTTCTTTCCGAAGCCACCTAAACAAATTCCTAATGTTTTAAAAGTAGTATATTGCTTTCCTTCTATAAAATTATTGTCAATTTCCTTAAGTTTTTCCAATCCTAAACTGAAAATATCCCTATTTTCAATCATTGGTGTAGTGTCTTTCAGGCAAATTACTTGATTTAGAATATAATCATTGCCTTTTTTATCATAAATAAGCTCTTGTGCATTACGAAATTCTGTTATTCTTTGCATTATATTATCTATTTCTACTTTGAGAGCCTCTCCAAATTGAGTAATGATTTCTTTTTGAGTTTTCCCAAAGTGAAAATTGCCAACACTTTTGTAGGGTTTGATATTAATTTCGTTCATAAGTTTATTTTTTGATATTTTTTTAATTGTTGTTTTCATCTTTTATTTCCGGAATTTGGATATTTGGCAGTGGGTCTCCCATTTTTTTTGCAATTTGATAATGCGACCAGCCTTCAATTTCCTGTTTTCCGTAAATAATCATCCGAATTTCAGTGTCTCTGGTGTCCATATCGCCCAGATACATACGCTGATGTTCAGGAACTTTCTCATATGCTTTTTTCAGTTTGCTTTGGTTTTCCTTCGTTGGATTGTTTTTGAATTCTTTGAATGTATTTAAGCAAATTTCAAACAAAGTAGGTACATTATTGAGCTTTCTGAATATTTCTTCAATTTCCTTTTGTATATTCTTGATGCTATTGCACCAACTTTTTTGCTCAATGGAGAAACTTCCTAATCCATAGATATTTATAACTGAATTTTTTGGCGGATTCGTTACTATTTTTTTCTCTTTGACGAGCTTTTTAAATTCCTCAAAACTGATTTCAAACGGATTTTCAAGCCTTGTAATCTGTAAAGTGTGGTCAGCAAAAGCGATAATTTTTACCAAATGATAGATTTCATTTTCTTTATAGTACAGATTTAAACTATTGGCTTCAATTTTTTTAGAATTAAATCCATATTCATTTTTAATTTCTTTAAAAATAGTTCCTTGACCGTTTTCGCCAATGGTAATTTCGCCTATTTTTTTCTCAACATAGGTGTAAATATTTTTCCATTGCGGGTTCATTTCACGAATAAGGCTTTCAACATAGGCAATAAAACCTTTTTTGTTGAAAATCCATTGCGAATTTTTGATTTTCCAACATCCTAAATTAAAAATTGAAATGTCCTCGCCATCAGGAACGCTTAAAACCACCCATTCGCTATTAACTTCTTGCTTAAAAATCTCAAAATCGTGAAAATTCCAGCAATAAACACGTCCGTTTTCGTAAATATCTAAATCTACGAAGTGATAACCTCCGTTTTCAATAATCGCAGGAACGGAAACGCCTTGTATTTCTTGTGTTTTGTAAACTTTATTTGAAGGTTTGAAATTCATATGTTTTTTATTTAATAATGATAGAAGATTTTTAATTTGTTCGTGTTTTCATTTATGATTTGCTAATCGCTTAAACATTGCAAATTTTCTTTGTGATACACTGCATAAGAGATAATTGTAATGATTTTATATACAAAATTTATTTCAGATGATGCGGTTGCTTTTTGTGTCATTTCAAGGGAAAGAGAAAATAGTTCTTCATAAGCAATTTCTAATTCTTCAAGGTAGAAAACGGGATTATTATAATAGTTTTCCCATAGTTTTTTGATGAATTTTATTTCGGTTTTGTCATAAAGTTTGGCTAAAATGACTTCCTCTTCATAAGTAATATAGCCAATACCTTTATTTTGAGCATTTTTTAGGTGAATTGAGAGCATAATTTATTCGTTTTTTAGTTCGATTTGCTTTTCGGAAAGAATTTCTCCACGATACCTTTTTTCGTATTTTGTTAGAATTCCATTTTGAAAGTATCCGATGTAATAAGCTCGTTCATTTTCGTGTTTGGTGGCTTCTTCTTCCGAGATTTCTTCGTAAAGATAAGTCGGTTTGCCGGATTTTTGTTTATGCAAATCGGAACAACTTAAAAAGAATCGTTTTTCCATAGCTTTTTTAGGCTTTTTGATAGCGAATTTGATGATTTTGTATTTATTTTTTCATTTTTTAGTTCTGATGAAGCTAATTAGGTTTTGAAATACTTTCTATGTAAGCAAACCAATTTCAATTTCATCATTAAGTGGAATACGGTTCAGGTTTTCGTGTGATGTTTTCTCGCTTTGGGCTTTATTAAAAACATTAAAGGCGTATATTTTTTTGATTTTTCCATTTAAGATTTCACCAATTTGTCCTTGCCAAATCTCCTCTTCCTTAGGAATATAGGAGGTGGAACTCCAAAAACTTTCTTTTGTTATCCATTCATTCCAAGTTAGGTTTTTATCAGCAAGATAGCCGTAAGCGTAATCAATTCGGACAATAGGCAGATAAGTTTCGATGATTTTTTGAGCCTTTTCGTAGTCGAAATTATCATTAGCTTGCCAGAAAAACTCGATATCTAATCGGAAAAAGTTATGCGATTGCATCCATAAATTGAATTGTGACCTGTAATTGTAATAATCTTTGTGCGAAGCGCTGATTCCGAACAGATTTTTGTAGCCTTTTTTATCGATTTTCTTCCAAAAGGTTTGTTGTTTTACCAGCGGGTCGCCTTTTGAAATGCCATATCCCGAACCATTGATGTCCATTCGTAAATCGGTCTGTGTAAATATCTCTTCGCCAATGGCAATGAGTGTTTTTACTAATGTTTCTTTCTCGTTTTCGCTGTAATTTTCCTTGCCAATGTTAGCATAAATGCGAAGGTAATTTTGTTTTTTCATTAGAATTTAATTTTTTTAAGATTAAGTTATTCAAACACTAATATTTCATTAATAAAGATGATTTTTTATCGAAAATATCTTTGTGAAAGTGAATAGATGTTCCGTATTTGAATTCATATTTTAAATGTGATGATAACATTTTAAAAACAGATGATGTTGCTTTTATCTCTCCTTCAAACCAAATATCCCAAGCCATTTGTATCGTTTTATTTTCTTTTTCAAATTGGTATAAATCAAAGTCGATAGCTTTATCAAAGATTTCGGGGCTGTATTCTGCAATGAGTTTCCAACTATTTTCTTTCAGATAATCAACAATTTTATAAAATATTTCGGTTGGAATATCAGTTGCGATTTGTGTTTTGTTATTCATTATCAGTATTTTGTGTTATTAATTGGTTGGGTTAAAGCAAATGAGCTATTTTTCTTTCTGAAGGTTGGGATAAGGATTCTCTTTTGATGATTTTCGCCAAATGCTTTTCTCTGCTAAATGCAATCTTTCTTCCAAATCAAAGTTTCCCATTTTTGAAAATACATTATCTTTATTAATTATTTGATTTTCATTGTTTAAAATTGCTCCATTTGTTTTTTTTGCAAGGAAATAAGCAATGCGGTACACATTTTCTTCCGTATCGGAAGTGATTTTGAAAGTCAAATTATCTTTTTCAATGCATTGTATGTCAAACCATTGTTTGTTTTCTCGGGAACGCATATAAAGCTCTGTCCAATTTCTGCTATAAACGGGAGAAGCATCGCCATCACTGTCACAATTATGAAAATCATCACCAAAAAAGAAAGCTTTAAATACGGGAAAATCAGGTCTTTGTTCGTTTATTTGTACTTTTAAAGAAAATTGTTGCATTGAATTTTTATTTTGGTTTGTATTACTAAATTTACTGCCTATCTGAATGCACTATATGTGGCTAAAATCGTACTTAATTTAGATGTGTAATCCTCAATGTATTTCATTGTAATGTCATCACCATAAGGTTCAAAACATTTTTTACTTAATTCAATATCAAGTAGATAAATGTATTTTTTCTTAAACCAAATTTCTTTGCTTATTTGGCATAACTCGGTAAAATTTGCTTCTTCTTGTAATTTACGAAAGGCTTTTAATTCTATCAGTTCTCTTTCACCAAGTGTTTTTGCCCCTGATGCCTGAGTAGAAATATTACTTACGCTGTACATTTCCTTAATAACTGCATCTTTAAGATAAGCTGCACTCGGCAATAAATTAGTAAGTCTGTTTATATAATCATCAAAGAAACCTGTCCCTAATTCCCAATTTTCTGCCAATGGAATACCAATAGCCAAAGGATTTCCTATCCAACTATCATCATTATAGCGTGGCGGAGAAATAATTAGGTGTCCTCTTTGGCTTTTTTGTGAATGCTGACTGATGTAAACATACATATATACTAAGTTTTCGCTATCCAATTCTTTAACCCAAGAACGCATATTACGAATCTCCATTGGAACAGCGAAAAAACCTTGTTCTTTTAGAAACTGCTTTAATTTCTTAATCTCTTCTGCAAAACTCATAATAATGTTTCATTTAGTTTGTTTAGAATTTAAAAAATACTTTTTGATATTATTCATAATTATTTATTGATAGAATTTCCTTTTTTTTCAAAATATAAAAAAATCTTCAAAAGAAATGCATATTTCGGGTATTTTATCAGCAAATTTACTTGCTAAACTTTGCGTTTAATGCTTTTTGTCGCTCGATATTGGAATTAATTTCAGCTAAAACGTTTTTTTTATCCAATTTTCCTGTTGCTCCTATTGCCAAAACCTCTAAATAACGTATTAAAGCAGTAGTTCGCCAAGTAAATTCTTCTTTTTCAGATGTGTTGTAACGTTCCAATTGCTCCAAACTGCTCTCCACCAGCATTCCGTCACGTTTTTTTTGCAGATGCTCAGCGTGTTCCTCATCGTCATCCCATTCGGAGCGTACCTCATTTATCAAATAATGCTTAATTTTCTCCTTTTCGGTGTTGTCATTGCTCAAAAAATAACGCAAGGTGTAACTTGGTTCCACAAAAGTCCATTGGTTAAAATTGCCGTTAAACGGAATTTGCGTCATCAAATCAAGGAGCGTTTGAACGGCAGGTAAATTGTTGGTGTACAATAAACTGAAAAGCAGGTCATTGGCTTTTTTTAAATTGCCTGCATTGGTTGCCGAAAATTTTTTGTCCAACAACTCAATGTGTTTTATTTGTTGGGCAGTAAGCCCTTCGTGTTTTAATAATTCTTTGAAATTCATTGTTACTATTTGTTTAAATTATTCTGTTTTTGATAGAAAATTCTAAAAAAACAGGCGAAAATTCCTGCCAAAGCACTGATTGTCTCTTTGATTTTTTAAAGTAGTCCTTTTTTTATAAAAAGATTAAATTCTTTACTTATTCTTCTTTTTTTGCTGATAATTATGCTTTGGCATTCCTAACGTTCTGTCTACGACGTTATGCATCAGGTAAGCAAAGCCATCTTCAAGTATAAATAGCTGGTCAGACCAGTAAGTTTGTTCGTTTTCAACAGCAGCAGGGTCAAAACTTTTGATAAATTCCGTAATTCGTTCTACTTCGGCTTCCATTGGGAAGTCCTCATCACTTTGATGAGCCTTATACATAAAAATTCCAGCCATATATCGGCAATAACTCCTGTAAAATGCCGTGAGGGAACTATTCACAAACACTAAGTTGCTTTCATCTTCATAACAGAAATCATATTTAAAGATTTTTCCTTCTTTGTCAATCACAAAATATTGTTTCTCAAAGCCAATTTTTCCGAAACATAAAAAATCACCAAAAGGAATGCGTATTTCGGGCATTTCATCGGCAAATTTTACAAAATAAATCCTTTCGTGTTCGTTGTCGAGAAGCAAAGGTATTTCGCTTTCGTATATTTTGTTAATGTCTTTCTCTTCTTCTTGGCGTTCTTTCAGAATAGTTATGCCGTCTGTTTGTAAACATTTTAGTAAATTCATTGTTAGCTAATTAATCTGGTTATTTCGCAAAAATATTTTTAATTTCTAAAAATAATTGGATTTGATTTTCTTCGCTTTTTACCATTTCTTCCACCAAAGGAACTTTCTTTGAGGTTGTATTCCCATTTCTTTTAATTGTTTGCGAAATTGTGGTTTTTCTTTTCCTAATTTGTATAGTAATTCGTGGTCTGTTTGATGATTATAGAAAGCAAATGCTTCCAAAATTTGGCGTGTATGCCAATAATCTTCTGAAAATAGAAATTCTGTGAGTTCACTAATTCTGTTAGGGGGAGCAATGGTAATGAGTGCTTCTATAAACAGATTTTTATCGTGCTTGTTTTCAGTATGATGTATTTTTTGTAAAAGGTCATCGAATACTTTATTATCAGTAGCGAGTTCTGATGCGGTTCGATGCTTATTTTGAAAATCCGGAGATTTAATACCAAAGGCAGAAACATCGGTAATTTCTTCAGATTTTACCTTTTCATAAAAAGTTTTGAGTGTCCGAAAGACTGGTTTTGTCCAAAAATCTTCTGAGAAAAAGAAAATCCAACCTCGCATTATTCCTTTTGTCATAATTCCTGCACAATTGCTGTCTTCATCTGCTGAAAATAACAAAATGTCATCACAAAACGAAAGATTTTCATATTCTTCTTTCAGAAATTTTACGTGTTCAGTGTAAATTTCAACTTCTTCTGCATCAAAAAGATGTATATTTCTGTCGAATTTGGTGTAATTGGCATACCAATCATTGATAATATCAATTTCTTCCTGCAAAAGTCCTTCAGGATTGAGATTGAAATCCTTAAAATAATCTTTGTGATACGTCATTTTCAGTTGGTTTTTGGGTTAATTTTCATCTTTCCAGACATCTTCATAGCCTTCATTGTCAATGATAAAACGAAATCCTTGCTTTAATCCCAAATAAGGTAATACTTCGGGCAAAATTTCAATCAGATGATACCAATGTATTGGTTTGTAGAAATCATCTGCATCAGAATACTCTCCGCAGTAAATAAACCACGAAACGTTTTTGCCTTCCTCCAACACGATTCGCTCCCCAACGATGGGCATTTGTCCGAGTGTGTCTAAGGCTACCGCTACCATTTCATTGAGTTTTAGTTGCTCAAACTCAGATTGGTATTTTGCACAAATTTTCAGTTGTGATTCCTTTATGTTCATAGTTTTGTTCTTTTTATATTTTACCCATTTTATCTCCTATAAATTGCCTCCATTCAGGCTTTAGCTTTGGGCTGATATGTTCAGTTAATTGTAATAGTTCTTTTTTGTATTGAGAACCAGAAAGTTTATAAATTGCCCATAACAGTTTTTTATGAAACGAATAATAATTGTTGTACTGCATATATTTCAGTTTCACTCGGAAAGCTTTAAGCAAATACGGAACGGTTTCTTTGTTTCTGTTGTCTTCCAAAACAGAAATAATATCTTCGTGACGTTCGTGCCAATCTTTGAGTAATAATTCTTGACAAAGTGCTACAACTTCTTTATTATGAATATTAAAAATGAATACAATCAACAACGCATTTTCTAAAGTTTCTCCATCTTTGTTTGCTGTACAATCTTTCAGAAACAGAATTGAAAGTGTTTCAACCGAAATATTTTCTTTTTCAGCACATTGCGTGATGTAATATTTCAGGTCGTATTCAGAAAGTTTTTCCTCATAAAAAAGGTCAATGTAATGATTTATTTCTGCAAAATCCATTGTTTATTCTTTGATGTTGAGTTTAATTCCGTGAGCTACTGCAAATTTTAAGATGTCCTCGCCGACAAAACTGCCATAAGTAAAATTAATTTGTTTGACGGTTTGTAATTTTTCATATGATTTGATGAATTTTCCTTTGTAACTGCAATTTTGCACGAAATTATTGAGGAAAATTTCTGCTTTTTCTTTTCCGCCGTGCCAAAATACAAAGTAGAAAGGTAAAAGTTCATCGTGTTTTACATTTTTGTTGAAAATTGCTCCATTTTCTAATAAAAAATCTACTGCTTTGTCTTTATTTTCAAAAAGTTCAAAAATAGGTAAGGCATATTCTTTTAAATACTTTACAATTTCATCGATGGTTGGCTGAAAACTAAGCCCTGCCAAGTTCCATGCGTGCCAATATTGACACGGCGTGAGGTAACCGAGTTGTTTAGTAAAGATTGACTCCCACATTTCTTGTCCGTTACTTTGTGTGTTGAGCCATTTTTCCATTTTTTTGGAAGAAATGTTAATGTGCGGAAGTATGCTAACGCTACCGCTATGGTTTCGCATACTGGTCTGAAAGTAAATTTCAAACTCAATGCTTTTATCTTGACTTGTTTTCTTTAATTTTCTGCCTTTTTGAATGGCTTTAAAATCAGGGAATTGCTGGGCAATTTCGCCACAGGCTTTTTCAAAAATTTCTTTCGGTGTACTCATATTTTTTTCTTTAGTTTGATTTGTTCATTTTTGTAATTCTGCCTTGAAATATCAATGTTTTTGTTAATACCATTTTGATATACAGATTTTTATTGCAATTCGATTTCTTCAACAGAAATAAAATTAAATTTTAATGTTTTGAGATGGTCGCATTTGAGTTTACAAAACATTTTATTGTCTTTTTCTTGAATTTCAATAGCTTCAATTCGGATAAAAACATCTTCCTCGTCATCTTCAGTGAATAATTGATTGGCTTCTTTTTTCCATTTGCTAAAAAACTGTATATCATTTTGATGATGAAATTTTAACAAAATACGTGTTTTTTGCGGATAGAAAATAGAATAAAGAGAAATCCATAAACTCAAAATCTTTTCGGAAACAATAACTTTTTCCAAACCACCATCGTGATAACAATATTTTAGCATTTTATACAATTTGTTGCCTTTATTTTATTAAAGATATTTGGCTAATCGTTTTTCTTTTAAATTTTGGTAGAGACACGATGCGTGCGTGGTTATTTTAATTTAAAAATCTTCATTTTCAAATTTATTGCCAATGGGTTTCAAATTAAGCATTTGTAAAAATTCACCAAAGCTATCGGCATATTTTTCGCAGCGATAGAGGTCAGTATCGTTATCCCAATCCGAATCATCGCTAAAATGCCATACCGAACTATCGTGCAGATTGATAAAAACGTTACCTTCATAAGTGTCAGCTATGGTAAAGCAAGTTTTCACTTCGTCAATAGAAATCGGTTCATCAAGACGTAAGGGCTTGACTTTTTCAAAATCATAATCGGCTTTGCTAATCCATTCATACCAAAACGATTTTTTATCATAACTATTTGATAGCAAACCTTTTTTTGTATAAAGTTTGATTTGCTTATTATGGCGATACGGATTGTTAAAATACCATACTTGAAAATTTTCTTTTGAATCAATTTTTTCAATAAATTCCAAATAGTCTTTCGGAATGTTTTTGCCTAAATGTTTGGTTATCATATTTTTAATTGTGTTTATTTAATCGTTTCTCTTTCAGTAACTTTAATTCTTAGTTGATGAATTTATCTATATTTTTTTGCAACGTTCCCCAATTTTCAAAATCAGGAACTTCCAACCACTGCGGGAATTGTAAAGTTTTGAAATCAACAAATTTGCCGATAAGTTTCATCTTACTGATTATCAAATGCTAAGTGTAATAATGCTTTTTGTAATTGCATCAAGTTTTCCAAGTTTTGACTTCTTACTGAAAAGGCAGAACTTTCACAATCAAAAAGTAATACTTTAAGTAAAGGTTTATTGGTTTCTTTTAAGTACTTTTTAAGTCGTTTTTCGATGTCGTATGCGTTGATTTCGGTATCCTCAGAATACTGTTTTTCAGTCAAAAAAATATTAAAGTCATCTAATAAAAAGGTGTATTCATTATCAGATGAAGCAAAGATGTGAGGACAAAAACTGCGTGTCTTGTTTCTTGGAATTGTTTGCTCTTCTGGTGCTTCCTCTTTTTCTTCTAATTTTTGTAAACATTCGAGCAGATAATTTTGTAAAGCACCTCCTAATTTACTGTATTTCAATTCAGCCAGAGCAATGTATTTGTCTTTCAATGCTTGATTTTTTACCTTTACGACTATTTCACGTTTTTGGGCGTCACTTTTCCATAAAAAGTCAGGAATATCAATGCTGTTATTAATGATTGTGTCCAAATCTTTTGTCAAGTTTTGTAAAAAATCATCTCGTAATGCTTTTGGAATCTTGCGTTTATTACGTTCACAATAATCAAGCAGAATTACTTTCCATTGCTGAGCCTCTTCGGTCATTATGGGATTATCTCCTCCATCAAAATGTTCACAAAGGAGGCTCAATGCTTTAATGTTTCCAAAAATACTTGTGCGTATTTTGTCCAAAGTTTTGTAATGTTCAATATCTTCACGAATATTTTTAACATTATAATTGGCTGCATCAAAAAAAGCTAATGAGGATAAGTCATTTCGTTGTAGTTCACTATCTGTTATTTTCATTGCTGTATGTTATTTTGGGTTACTTAAAGATATTTAGCTAATCGTTTTTCTTTCAGTAGCTTTAATTCTTGATTGATGAATTTATCCATATTGTTTTGCAATGCTTCTTTGTTTTCAAAATCAGGAGCTTCCAACCATTGCGGGAATTGCAAAGTTTTGAAATCAACAAACTCGCTGATAAGTTTCACTTGGCTTGCTTCTTTCAAAAGCCCCAAGTGCATCGCATACTCATAGCCCAAATCTTCCTCTTCAAGGGCTACGACAACATTTTTACAGTATTCACGTATCTCATTAAGAGATAAAATCCGATGGAAATAGTAATCCAAACTTTCCTGTGCTTTTTTGGTACTTTGACATTGGGTAACACTTTTGTAATGCTCAAAAATAGCTTTCCGCTGGTGGGAAGTAATGCTCGGAATTGCAGCAATGATGGCTAAATACGATTCTACATCGCCCCAAATGAGGAAATCTTCTTCAAAAGGTACGCTCAAAACTTCGGGAAGTAAAGCCAAAAGCGGTTCGTATTTTTCACAAATAAAGAGACTATCCATCAAATCGGATAACGTTTCCCTGTTTATTGCATTTTTTATAGAGAATTTCTTCTTGAGTTTTTCTAAATTTTTTTGTTGCCTTTTGGTGATGCAAAAAGGTTCTATTTTTTCAAACGGAATATTCATTTTTTTTATTGTTAGAAAAATTTATTTGTCTGTCCGCAGTGTAATAAATGATTTTTTTATAAAGAATTGGTTTCCAGTTTTTTATTTTAATAAATGTAATACACGAAGGCTAAAAGTATCTTGCATTGTAAGCTGTTTTTTATCCACAGGAATAATCGTTAAAATATCATTTTCAGCACTATATCTGTACATTTGCCCATTTAACACTTCATAAAAATAACCTACAAATTCCTCATTTGATTCTTCATTATCTGTATTTTCAACAAAGTCCGTAAAGCGGATATGTTCGGCTTTCACACCGATTTGTTTTTCAATTTGTTTGAGCCAAGTCGGAAATTCTTTAGGAATGTTTTCTGTCAAATCATAAATATCTTCAAGAAAAACTTCATCTGGAATTTCATCAAGTTTCATAGGTTCCATATATTTTTTATGTTTGTTGTGGAAAAATTTTACTTGTTAATAGTTTAAAAAGCCAATCCCTCAGAAGAGCGGGATTGGCAAGAATGAATTAACTTCCTAAGTTCAAGTAGATTACAGGAGTTCCGTCTTCTTGATAGGATTCCAAATCGAAGCCTTCAAAGAAAATATGGTCGCCTAAATCTTTGTTTGACAATGTATTGTGAATATGACGAAGCAAATTCAACGCCCCGAAATAATCGCGGTCTTCACTTTCAAGTTCTGTCAATATGCGGGCGTAGTACATTCCGTCTTCGTCTGGGTCGTCAAAAGTTTCGGGATTAAGTAAACGCTCATTTTCCAAAATATCTTTCTCACTTTTGATGTAAGCATCATACATCATCATCACTTTGGAGCTATTGAAAATTGTGGCAAACGGTGTGAAATCTTCTAAATCCTTCTCAATATCAGCGTTATATTCTTGTACGTCTTCCCAGAAATGCATCAGCGAACCATAAAAACGGTCGTTAAACGCCCACGCAACATCATCTAACAGATTCGGAGTTTCCATAGCTTCGTAACCTTCGCAAACGTTGATACGATGGATATCTACCACAGGCGGATAAGCAACATCAGCAGCTTCAAACTTATCAAGCAAATCGTCCGCCGATTGGTCGAGTTTGAACTGTGTTTCTTCCGGATAAAGCGGTACCACATAGAAAAACCCGACAGCTTTTCCTGAAGGTAGTTCTGCCATTGCCCATTGAGTTTCCTCATTATCTTCACTTTGCGTAATAGCTCCGATAAGCATCAAACAATCGAAATTGGTGCCTTCCAAAGCCTCGCCTGTTGGGATAGTGTGTCCGTATCCTAAGTAAGTTTGATGGTGAATAGGCAATCGGGCTAAATTTTTCAGCCAACGGATAGGCCAATAATCTTTCTCGTCCTCACTTTGAATGTTCCAAGTAGGAGGAAGATTGATAACCAATTCAGCAAACGGTGATGATGAATATTCTTCTGGAGTGTACATCTGAAAAGCTCCCATACCGCCCGTTACCAACGTGTAATAATTCCGCTCGGGTGTAGGTTTTATAATGTATATATCACAATGAATATCAGGTGATACTAATTCGTGAAGAACCTCGTCAAATTTACCGAAGCTCTTTTCGATGTAACTCTCCAAAGCTACGCGTTCCTCTTCTGTGTAGTAAGCCAATTCTTCGTAATTTTCATTTTCAGCAAATTCAAGAAGATGATTTTCAGAGTTGTATGCTAATTGTCCTGATTGTAAGTTGCGAATGATGTAACCTAACCAATCTTTGATATCATTATAAAGGTAACCTACCTCAAAGTTATTGATATCTTCGTTGAGCATCACGCAGATGATTTGCCCGTAAAATTCTTCTTGTTTAGGGTCTAAATCCATACAAATGAAGAATCGTTCTCCGGCTAAAATCGGAATCCATTTTGGGTTGAAAAGCGTATTTTTGATGTCTTCTTCATCGAAGAAAGCCTCTTCGGAGAGTTTGACACTTTTCCAATTTTCGCCATAATGTTCCTTTACGAAATTCAGCCATCTTTCTTGAATTTGAGGGACTTCACTTAATGAAACAAAATGCTGATTATCAGTGGCGAAAAACGGCACGATTTCGGTTTGACCGTTAAATGTGCGATAGAGTTCTTTGTAAGCCCCGGGAAGTTTCGTTCCGATTTGTTTTTCAAAGCTTTCCAGCTCAGTATCAGAAGCTCCTTTGGCAAGAAGAGTACGCAATTTGGGTGCTTTTTTCTCCAAAAAGTTTAAAAAACGCTCCAGCGGATATTGCACGCTCTCTCTTCCACCATTGTAAACATCTACGGGCGAAATGCCTTTTTCTTGAGCATATTCAATGCAAGCCAGATAGGTTTCCACGTCGTTGCCACAGCCTTGCAGCTCTCGTTCTTTGAGGAAGTGTTTTTTAGCTAATTCGCTGTTATTTAGGTAGAAATATGAATACCCGATACGATAATTCCACGAAGCCGTTTCGCCAAGCTCTTCTTCCAGATATTTAAAAACTTCAATTGCTTTTTGCAGATATTTCTCATTTCCAACCGATTGGTCGAGCCAGTAAAAGTTATTGTAAGCCCTTCCGAGTTCGCTCAAAACGGCGGTAGAACGCTGCTGCACAGGCAGGTTTTCTATGAAATCAATAATGGCTTGGATGTTGTCGTTTTCGTCCCAAGCATCAATTTTTTTCAAGATTTGTTTTTCTGTCATAGTTTTGTAAATTAATTGAAATATGTATTTTATATTCTGTTTTTTTTAAAAATTTGCTAAAATCTCAGCTTTTTTAGCTTTGTATTCTTCTTCATCAATAAGTCCGTTTTCAAAAAGCGTTTTTAGTTTCTGAAGTTTTGTTGTTGGGTCATCGTTGGTTACCGGTTGATTTTGTTGCATTTGCTGTTGCATTGTTCCCATCATCATTCCCATTGCTACACCTTCTTTCACGCTTGAATTGAGATTACTGCGGTCGTTGCCAATGGCATTAGCGGTATTAAATTGCTGAAAACGATTCATATCACCAATAATATTCATACTTGTAGCCTTATCATAAAATTCTGTAACTTCTTGTGGAAGAGTAACGGAACTCACCGTGAATTGCGTTATTTCAATTCCAAAATCAGAGAAATAAGGCTCAATCATTGGGCGAATTTTATTGCTCAACTCGGTCATATTTCCCGCAACATCTACAACGGAAAGGTTAGCGTTGGAAAGAGCTTCCCCAAATTTTGGAGCGATAAAGTCACGAAGTTGTGCTTCCAGTTCAAAAACCGTTAATAAAGGATACGTGCCAGCGTATTCCTTGAAAAACGTGGCGACATCGGTTATTTTTACGTTGTACGACCCGAAGGCACGCACTCGTACCTGCCCGAATTGTGAGTCACGCATCAGTACCGGAGCAGGCGTTCCCCATTTGAGGTTCACGAATTGTTTGGTTGAAAAATAATATACATCTGCCTTGAATGGACTTTCAAAACCGTACTTCCAGCCTTTAAGTTTGGAAAGAATAGGTATGTTTTGGGTAGAAAGCGAATGTGTACCGGCACCGAAAACATCGGCAATGTTGCCTTCATTTAAGAAAAGAACAGATTGGCTTTCACGCACGACGAGCTTTGCTCCATTTTTTATCTCTTTATCTTGGTCAGGAACTTTCCACATTAGTAGATTGGGGTCAGGTTCTACCCATTCAATGATTTCTAAATACGGGAGTTTTGAATCTGGATTTGACATAATGAAATAATTTATTAATTCATTTGCAAAGATAGGCAGAAGCCCAAATTATGTCAAAGAGAAAGGCGTCTACAAACTGTCTACAACGAATATTTTCTGTATGTTTTTCTATTCTTTTTTACATTGTTGATGTCTGTATATCCGGAAAAAATGTATATTTGCCTCAATAAAATACAAAAAAGATAAGAAAAATTTTATTTTTATTGGCTATGGTAATAATGGCTGTAGCTTGTGGCAAAAGTGATGATGGTCAATCGGGCGGAACTTATACGGTAAAAGTTCTAAAATCAGAAGGAGTTAAATTATTAAACGTTGTAATTGTTCGCGATGGGCAATCTAATACAGAGGAAGTTAATAAACCTTTGGCAGAGGATTGGGTAAAATCTTTCACAGTAAAAAATGTTATTGCTGCTTCAGTAACAGCGGAAGGAACAAATGAAAACGCTACTTTGACATTGCAATTACTAAAAGGAGATAAGGTGGTGAAAGAATCTACTTCAAAAGGTGTATATTTGATTGCAACCGTTAGCGAGTAAGGAAAAGTAAATTTCTGTTTTGTTGAGATTATCTTACAATATTCTGAGATAATCTCTTTTTTTGTTACGCAGTGAGGCTTTGTAAAAAATCTTCTAAATTTTCTTCTTTCTCCAAATTTAGTTTTTGTTTGATGCGATACTTACTCATTCGGATGCTTTTTGGTTCCACGTTAAAGGCTGAGGCGATTTCCTTTGTGGAAAGCTTCAGATACATATAGGCACAATATTTCAGGTCAAGCGGCGTGAGTTTATTGGCTGAAAGTTCACTGAGTTTATTAAAAAAATCAGGATGAATGTCCTGAAATTCCTTGACGGTTTGCTCAATGGTGTCATCTAAGAATTTTTCTTTTTTCAAAACGCGGTCGATATTGAAAGTGTTTCCTTCCTGCTTGATTTTGTCTTTTATTTCTTCTAAAAGTTTGTTTTTCCGGTCGATTTGGAGTGCATTTGCCAGAACTTCTTTTTGCATTTGTTCGTTTTTGAGTTGTAAGAGCTCTTGTTCTGCTTTTAGGCGGGCTTGTTCTTCTTTCTCAAGCCTTAACTGCATTTTTATTTCCCGTTCCATTTGCGATTTTTGGATAGAAAGCAATCTTCGTTCTTTTTCTTTGAGCAAAGCACGTGCTTCGGCTTCGTCCTTTTCTTTTTCAAGTCGGAGTTGTTTTTCGGTTTGTAGTTTTGATTTGTTTTGTTGATTTCTCACGACAAAGATAAGAGCAATCAAAGCTAAAAAAGAGATGCCTATGTAGAGGTAATTAAGTTGTTTTCTGCTTTCGGCTAATTGTGATATGGTTTCTATTTCTTGTTTTATTTGTTGGTTTTCAAACTCGGCTTCGAGGCGAAGTATCTGTTCTTGTTGGGTTTGGTCGTGGAGCTTGGCTTTGTATTTCTCTTTTTCGTTTTTTAGGTAAAGAGCTTTTTCAAGATTTCCGCTTTTTTCGTAGAGTTGTGATAGGGCTTCGGCAAGAGCAATGAGCGTGTAATAATCGATAACGGGTTGTTGCTTGCTGATTTCAACAAAGGCTTCTGTCAGAAGTTTTTCGGCTTCAGAGGTATTTCCTTGTTGCAGAGCGATTTCCGCCAAAAGTCCTTTTGCATTGGCTTGAATTGAAGCAGTGTTGCTTTTTCCTTGCGATACTTCAAGGGCAATGGTGGTGTACTTCCGGATGCTGTCTAAAGTATTTGTGTCAGAAAGGCTTCCGCTTTGGAAATAGAAATCCGCAATGTTGATATTCGTTATTCCGTACGTGATTGAGCTTACTTTATTCGGATATCGCTTGTAAACTTCCGCAGACCTCTGTAAATAAATCAGGATACTGTCTTTAAAGGCTTCATTTCGTTCTTTTTTGTACAAATATCCCATAACGGTGGACATTGCCGAATAACCATTGGAAAGAAGATTGTAATTATGAGCCTTATCGGCGGTTTCGATAGTCTTTTGAGCATATTTTCGGGCAAGAGAAGCATCTTCCACACTTGAATAAGCCCCATAGAGAATGTAATAGAGCCTTGGTTTAAGTGATTCAATCTTATTTTCTTCTGCGATGGTTAAAGCCAACTGACAGTTTTCAACGGCGAGGTTGCGTATGTCAAGATAGTTATAGTAATAAGCCTTAGTGTAATATCCGAAGGCGAGTGCTTGAGCGGAATTAGACTTTTCAGCTTCATTTCTGGCTTTCTGCATATATTCTTTAGCCGAATTGGAGTTCTTTATGGCGAAAAAATACTTCACATATTCCGAGTAAACCTGCGGTAAATAATCTCTATGTTTGTTTTTAGCCTTTGATTCGGCTTTTTTAAGGGCATTGTAAACTTCTTTTAGCTTTCCTTCTCCTCGGAATGTTTCACTATCTTCCAGATAACTCTCAATTTCTTTCGAGAAATCTTGTCCGTAAATAGGTTCAGCCAAAAAAAGTATCAATAATGCGATAACTTTATATAAAACAGCTATTCGGAGTCTCTTTTTCATTTCTTTTTAAATTTGTAATGGCAAATATAGTAATTTGAAATGTAGAAATAATTTCAAGAGTAGCTTTTTTACTTCTTTTTTGGTAATAAATCAAATGAAAAGATGATAAAAAGTAATCTTTTATGGGATAAACAAAATCAATTCAGCTTAAAAAGAAAACAAGATTTCCTGAATTATTTTCCTTTTGCCATTCTGAGGAGCCTAAAATTAATGAAAGCAAGTGCCAAATAGTACAAAAACCCGAAAATAATAGCTTCGTGAGGTGTATCGACGAAAGCTCCCTTCATTTTTTTCACGTTTTGATATGCATCGGAGTTGAAAAAGAACTCATCTAAGGAAAAATAAGGTAAAATGGGAGAAAAAATGAGACTAAAAAACGTCAAAATAAAGTAAGCCAAAGCACCAAGCACAGAAAATAGTATCAATCTGTTTTTGATGTCCTTATCTGTATTGAAAAAAGCAAATCGCATTCTGTGAAAGACGGTCACTAAGTACAAAATCAGTATCTGATTATCTCCCAAATTCAAAGAAAGATTAAAAACTAATGCAAAAATTCCATAAAAGGGAAAGAAAATCAGTAAAGAATACTTGGCAGGAATTATAGCCATAAAAATTCCCGAATGCACCATAATAAATTCAAATATGATAAGCATAGCCAAGCTATATACTTTGTACGCATCGGAAATATCGGCGAAAAGCCAGAAGTACAAGTACGTCCCTGCAAAAACCAGATACTGAAAAATGCTGAAATATTCTAACGGTTTGTCAAATTGCTCTATTACCGGAATGCTTTTTTGTGTCTTTGTTTTTCTCTTTGCCATTTCGGACAACTTTTCTGCAAATATATTCATTTAAAAATACATAGAATAAAAACATTATCCTTTTCTTATGAAAATATTTTTATGAAAATACCACTACGCAAGGTTGTTTTCATTTTGTTTCTCATAAAAATACTACTCCGCAACGTTGTTTTCATTTTGTTTATCATAAAAATACCACTACGCAAGGTTGTTTTCATTTTGTTTCTCATAAAAATACTACTCCGCAAGGTTGTTTTCATTTGGTTTCTTACAAAAATACAACTACGCAAGGTTGTTTCCATTTTGTTTCTCATAAAAATACCACTCCGCAAGGTTGTTTTCATTTGGTTTCTTATAAAAATACCACTCCGAAAGATTATTTCCATTTGGTTTTATGTAAAAATACATCTCCGACGGGTTGTTTCTATTTTACTTCAAATAAAAATACTCCTCCGATGAGGAGTATTAATTTTATTTTTATCTGAAATATTACTACGATAGGTATTTTTAAAATAAATAGACTCTTTATAGCCTGTCAGCTTCCTCCAAATCACTTTGGTGAGCGGTTTTAGAGCTTTGTTTTCCAAGTTTGTAAGTTACATAGAACTTAACTTGACGCGATTCGGCATATCCCCAGATGTAATTATCCAAATTGGGCAAGTGACTTTCTGAATCCCAACGACGTGTATGGAAAATGTCAGTGAAAGAAAAGGCTACACTAAGTTGATTCTCCCAAAAACTGCGTTGTAATCCAATGTCAATACCTCCCGAAGGTTTAGAAATTTCATTAACATTGGCGATTTGTTTTGTGGTATAGTCAGCATTGATTTCGCCGGTAAGTTTCCAAGGAAGTTGAAACTGATGTTGTGAGTTGCAGGAGAAAGTCCATTTGCTGGGACTGAAAGAGGCATAATTTTCTATCTGAAATGAATTTCGGACATAGAATAAGGAAGGATTTATGTGCATTTTGTACCACGAAGACCATCGGATTTCTTGCAGAATGCTTGCCGAGAAATGATTTTGGTATCCAATGTTACGCGGAATCATTATCACACGTTCATTTGGCTGTTTCTCGGTAATTTGTCCGCTGAAATCATTTGTATAGGCGTAAGAAAGTATTGCAGTAGTATTCCCCCAAGTTCCGGAACCGCTGATTTTATATGTTTTTTGGGGTTCCAAAAACGGATTTCCCACCCAGTCCGAAAGTCCGTCGAGAGCCAAAATAAAGGGACTCAAATCCTGATATGCAGGACGGGCAATTCGGCTGCTGTAATTCAAACTGTATGCTATTTTTTCATCTTTTTGATACGTGAGGCTCGCGGAAGGGAAGAAGTTAATGTAATTTCGTTTGTTTTCTTGATATTTTTGATTGCTTCCTTGGCGTGGGAATAATTTCCCGAGAGAAAAAGTATATTCACTACGGATTCCTACTTCTGCGGAAAGCTTTTCGTTTATCCGGATAGCGTATTGCAAATATCCGGCAAGTAAACGTTCTTTATAATCGAAAGTATTGGAACGATTTACATTCAGCAGGTTGCCCGATGGTAATACGGTGAAAAAATCGGATATGTTGTTGGAAGAAACTTGTGAGAATTTAATTCCGGACAACCAATTTCCTTTCCATAACGGGAATTTTTGATGAAAGGCGATGGCAAAAATATGTACTTTTCGGTTGCTGTCAGCCAAAAATACATCATTAGCGATACGATTTCCTCCCAAATCTTTGTGCCAATTCGGTTGGTTTACTCCTGATAAGCCGTCGAAAAACACATAATCAATATCAAGATTGTATTTTTCATTCTCCGAAGGTTCAAAGGCGTAAAAAGTACTCAACGCATAGCGTGCATTTCTTTGTTTGAAGTAATTGCTTTGCCCGTAAAGGGTCTTTTCATAGTTGAAATTCTTATCGAAGATATCATTTTGTGTGTCGATGCCTCCTTTACCGAAATGTGAGTTTACGGAAAGGTTCATCCCGATTGTATTTTTCTTATTCAGAAGATAATCCAGCCCGAAATTACCTGAAACGGAACTGCGTCGGTCTGTATCTGCCGACGAACTGATGTACCACTTATCATCTAACTTTCTTTCCGAGCCGTAATCATAATTTATATACCCAAAATGGTGGCTATATGAGGCGTTTATGTTTAGTTTCTCGGTATTGTGTTGCAGAGAAACGTCCGTTGCATTTCGCAGATGATTCCAATAAGATATGCCACTACCTGCGGAAATGTACGTACCTTCAATGTTGTGTTTGGAAAGCACGATGTTGATTATTCCGGCTCCTCCTTCGGCATCATATTGTGCGGACGGATTTAGCATAACCTCAATGTTTTTAATTTGTGATACCGAAACGGATTTAAGGAAGTTTGCCAAGTCCTCCGATTGCATATATGTAGATTTCCCATTGATAAAAACCATTGCTCCTTTCTTCCCGAGAATTGAAATTGCGTAAGAATTGTCTATCAATACGCCGGGTGTTTTTCGCAAGGCTTCAAGAGCGTTTCCTCCTGAGGTTATACTGCTTTCTTTGGGCGAAAAAATGATTTTGCCTTCCTCCAACTTAATGGCAGGTTTCTTTCTGTCTGCCGACACAACCACGCCACTTAATTCAGTAATCAAAGGTTTTAGCTTTATGACGCTCAGCGAGATGTTTTTATCCCATTTTAGAGGTGTTTTTTCCTCGTAGGTTTCAAATCCGGTGGCAAAAACTATTAATTTTATGGTTTCAGCATTTCCTTTCAGGGTGAAATTTCCCTCCGAATCGGTGCTTGTTTGTGAAATCATCACAGATTTGTCATACGATAACGCCGAAACAATTGCATAAGGCACTGCTTCGTTGTATTCATCAATCACACGCCCTGAAATAGTGTAAGAATTTTGTGAAAAAACGTTGCCGGAAATTAAAAAGAACAAAAGTTGGATGATTTTTTTCATCTTTTAAAGTATTTTGATTGTTTTGAAGTTGTAGTATTGCGAAAAATGAATAAAAATGATTCAAATTTTGTACAAAATTAAAAATTAAAAATTAAAAATTAAAAATTAAAAATTTTATTCTTAAATGTAAATTTAGAATTAATGTAAAATAGTTTCGATGTTTAAGTGTGGAAAAAATGTCGCAATAAAGTCAAAATCAATAAACTTGGATATATATTTGCGTTTTAGTTGATTTTTTCAATATATTTGCATAGCACTAAAAATAAAAGAAACAATGATTCTATCCGATTTAAGTCAAAGTGGTCGTTATGAGGGTTTGCATCCTGCCTTCCCGAAAGTTTTCGAGTATGTAAAAAGTCATAATTTACTAAATGCCGAACTGGGAAAAATAGAAATTGACGGTGAAGATGTATTTATAATTAATTCAGAACCTGAATGCTTAACAAAAGAAAATCAGGTACTTGAGTATCATCAAAAATACTTGGACATTCATATTCTTCTTGAAGGTCAAGAAACCATTGGTTGGAAAAATCTGTCCGATTGCAAGCAAGAAAAGAAACCTTTTGATGCGGAGAATGATTTCGGGCTTTATGACGATGTGCCAACGAGTTACGTTACACTACATCCCAATGAATTTGCGATTGTTTTTCCGGAAGATGCACACGCCCCGATTATCGGTGAGGGAAAAATACGTAAGTTGGTGGTGAAAATCAAGGTGGATGAGTCTGTTTTTAAGGGATAGAACGTTATGAAAGTAATTTCACAAATCAAGGAACCCATTCGTGATGAAATGGAGCTTTTTGAACAGAAGTTCCGAGATTCGATGTCGTCCAAGGTGGCGTTGCTCAACCGCATTACGTACTATATTGTAAACCGAAAAGGCAAGCAAATGCGTCCGATGTTCGTGTTTCTGGTCGCGAAAATGGTTTCAGGTGGCAGGGTAGAGGAACGTACTTATCGAGGAGCTTCCGTTATTGAACTTATCCATACGGCAACTTTGGTTCACGATGATGTGGTTGATGACAGTAACAAACGTCGCGGTTTTTTTTCAATAAATGCCTTGTGGAAGAACAAAATAGCTGTTTTGGTGGGAGATTATCTGCTTTCCAAAGGATTGTTGCTTTCCATTGATAATTCGGATTTTGATTTGCTGCGGATTATTTCGGTGGCGGTGCGTGAAATGAGCGAAGGAGAGCTTCTTCAAATCGAAAAAGCCCGACGATTGGATATTGTTGAAGCGGTTTATTATGAAATTATCCGTCAGAAAACAGCTACGCTCATTGCTGCTTGTTGTGCTATGGGAGCTTGCTCGGTAGTCCCCGATGCCGAGGAGATTATTGAAAAAATGCGTCTTTTTGGGGAATATATCGGGATGGCTTTTCAGATAAAAGATGATTTGTTCGACTATACGGAAGAAAGCATCGGGAAGCCAACCGGAATTGATATTAAGGAGCAAAAAATGACTCTTCCGCTGATTTATACACTGAATAATTGTACTGAGAAAGAGAAAAAATGGATTATCAATTCCGTTAAAAATCACAATAGGGACAAGAAACGCGTAAAAGAAGTTATCAATTTTGTTAAACAGAGTGGAGGGCTTTCGTATGCTGAGCAGAAGATGCGTGAATTTCAGCATAAAGCATTGGAAATTCTTTCTACTTTTCCTGATTCAGAGTATAAAACAGCATTAACCTTGATGGTAAATTACGTTATTGACCGAAAAATTTGATTCTCATACATATAAAAAAAGAGCCTATATTAGGCTCTTTTTTTATCTTTAAATCTGATTGATTATTCTCCAAGAATTCTGAATTCTGTTCTACGGTTTTTGTGGTGTTCTTCTTCTGAACATTGAACGCCATTAGCACATCTGTTGATAAGGCGACTTTCCCCGTATCCTTTGGCAATCATTCTTGAACGTTGAATTCCTTTGTTTGCCAAGTAATTAACTACCGCATTGGCTCTTTGTTGAGAAAGAGACATATTGTATTGGTCGTTTCCTCTTGAATCAGTGTGCGACATAATTTCCACGCTTGTGTTTTTACCTCTTAGTAAAGGTAATAACATTTCGTCGATAACTTTTTCAGAAGCTTTTGTTAATTTAGCACTGTTGTACTCATAAAGAATAGGCAATAAAGTAGGTTCTAATAATTTACAATCAACCTCTTCCCAAACGGTAACTCCTCCTTTTTTGGCAAGTACTTGCTTTGTAACAGTTTTGTACTCGGCAGGTACTTCCACTTTGCGGGTTGTTGCCGGAGTGTCAATCACTTCACGCTTGATGGTGGCGTACTCAGCAGGGATTTCAATTTCATCAACACGGGCAGGAGTTTTGATTACCTGACGTTTGAAATTTGCCGATACAGCAGGGATTTCAGTTTCAGTCGTGTGAGCATCTTTTGTTAAAGTAACGATGTTAACACTCTCAAAACGAGCCGGTCTTTCAACAAAACACGCAGTAACACAAGCATCTTTATTAATTGAAGGGCAGTTGTCAAGATGTTTATATTCCCATCCGGATGTTTTAGGGAATACTTCAATCGTTTTTACATCATTTCCAAAAGCAGCAGGAACGACTTTCAGAACGGTACCTTGTTCTTTTTTCTCATAAGGAACATCAACTGTTTCAAAAACAGCAGGTACGTAAACCAACTTTTTGCTTGCTTCTTTTACAAGAACACGCTCTTCGATGGTTTTGTACTTAGCAGGAACTACCTCTAATTTGCTGTACGCAGGAGAAATTTGGATAGTTTCTGTCTCTTCACGGAATTCGTCCTTAGTGATACATTTCACGTAACATTTCCCTGGAGCAGGATTTGCCGGTAAATCTTGGGCAGATACATATCCCCCAACCGATAAAATAGCTACTAAGCTTAGGGTTGTTTTTTTCATATGAAAAATAATTATTGGTTTAAAACAGTAGCAAAGGTACAAATTAATACTACATTTCAAAAAAATTAACAATACTTTGGGATTTAATTTGATTTAAAACCCGATTATGTTAAGGATTTATTTACAAAAGCTATATAAAAAGATGAGAATTTTCTTTTTTAAAGTAAAAAATGGGGCTATTATTAATTATTTTCTACCTTTGCCCCTATGCAAGAAAAGAAAGACATACGAGCGTTAAGCAAAGAAGAATTACGTCAGTTTTTTGAGACGAACGGAGATAAAGCATTTCGTGGGAATCAGGTATATGATTGGCTTTGGGGCAAAGGATTACATTCTTTTGAAGAGATGACTAATTTGCCTAAAAGAACGAGGGAAATACTTGATAATAATTTCGTTATCAATCATATTGAGGTTGATGTAATGCAACGCAGTTCGGACGGAACAATCAAAAACGCAGTTCGGTTGCACGATGGTTTATTGGTAGAATCTGTTTTGATTCCAACCGAGACAAGAACAACTGCCTGTGTTTCAAGCCAAGTTGGGTGCAGTTTGAACTGTACTTTTTGTGCTACGGCTCGTTTGAAACGTATGCGAAATTTGCTCCCTGATGAAATTTTTGATCAAGTAAAGGTTGTTGATAATCAGAGTCGTATGTTTTTTAACAGACCGCTTTCAAATATCGTTTTTATGGGGATGGGAGAGCCTTTGATGAATTACAACAATGTGCTGGCTGCCATTGAAAAAATTACTTCAGAAGAAGGTTTGGGAATGTCCCCAAAACGTATAACAGTTTCAACCTCAGGTATCCCGAAGCTTATAAAGAAGATGGCAGATGATGAAGTTAAATTTAAACTTGCCGTGTCATTGCATTCAGCCATAGATGAAGTGCGAACTTCTATTATGCCTTTTAATGAAAAATTTCCATTATCTGAACTTCGTGAAGCGTTGGAATATTGGTATAAAAAGACAAAAAATAAAATTACTTATGAATACGTAGTTTGGAAAAATATCAATGATAAGAAAAAGGATGTAGAAGCATTGATAAAATTTTGTCGTTTTGCTCCCTCAAAAGTAAATCTTATAGAATACAACCCAATTGATGGTGGAGGTTTTGCTCAGGCAGATAGTGCAGCAATTGATATGTATCAAAAAATGCTTGAAGAAGCAGGAATTACCGTAACGGTCAGAAGGTCAAGAGGAAAAGATATTGATGCTGCGTGTGGGCAATTGGCAAATAAAGAGGCGAAAAATTAGAAAATATTGTAATTATTTCAGATAATTTGGTTCGAAATAAGCAATATCTTCAAAATTTCTATTCTTAAACTTCTCAAAAGCGTGTGGAATCATATCTTTTGCTTGAGGATAAGCATTTTTAACAAAAAAAGCATTTGGATGACGACAAATCTCTGAGAATTTATCCACTCCATCGCCTAAAAAAACTACTTTTCCTTTGGAAAGCCATTCCGTGTAACTATTTTCGTCTAAAATTTTAGCTTCGGTTTTCTCAATTTCGTTGAAACTCTTATCGAAAACTGCACTGTACACTTCCATACGCCGAGCATCTAACATCGGGATAATGAATTCATTCTCTGTTATTTGTGATGCTAAGATTTGAAGTGTAGAAATGGCAATTAACGGTTTGTTTAAAGCAAAACACAAGCCTTTAGCCGTTGAAACTCCAATTCGCAAACCTGTGTAAGAACCAGGTCCGCCACTCACGGCAATAGCGTCAAGTTCATTGATAGAAATGTTTGCTAAATCAAGGACTTCATTTATGAAAACGTGCAGGCTTTCCGCGTGTGTGAATTTTCCTTTGTTTTCAGCTTTTTCAGCCAGAAGAGAATTTTCTTCCGAAATTGCTACGGAACAGTTTATACCAGAGGTTTCTATGCAAAGAATTTTTGTCATAAAATCAATTTGAGAATGTTTTTTGAGGAGATTACTCTTTTGAAATTTCTCTTTTTTCCTTTGTTGTTTTTCCTTCAACAATCATCACAATTTCTCCTTTTGGAGCCTTTTTTTCATAATACTGTAATAATTCTTCAAGAGTTCCTCGTTGTGTTTCTTCGTGTAATTTAGTGATTTCCCGAGAAATAGAAGCTCTTCTCTCCTTTCCGAAAATGTGAATAAAGTCCGAAATAGTTTTGATTAGCTTGTGGGGAGAAACGTAAAAAATCATCGTTTTTTTCTCGTCAGTAAGTAAAGATAAGCGAGTTTGTCTCCCTTTTTTATCCGGCAGAAAGCCTTCAAAAACAAAACGGTCATTGGGCAAAGCACTATTAACCAATGCCGGTACAAAAGCTGTAGCTCCCGGAAGGCATTCTACTTCAACTCCTTGTTCAACACATTCCCTAACAAGCAAAAAACCGGGGTCGGAAATGGCGGGAGTTCCTGCATCTGTGATTAAACCCACGTTTTCTCCGTTTTTGATTCGTTGTACCCAATGCCCAACTACTTGATGCTCATTATGCATATGATAACTTTGCATCGGGGTGAAAATTTCGTAATGTTTCAGAAGTTTACTGCTTGTTCGGGTATCTTCTGCCAAGATAAAATCAACTTCTTTTAGAACTCGTAAAGCTCTGAGAGTGATGTCTTCCAGATTTCCAATAGGAGTGGGGATAAGGTAAAGTTTACCCATTAAATTTCAAATCGCTTAAGCATTAAACCTAAAAATCGTTCTTCATAATCTTCTTTTCCTCTCCAATGGTTGTAGATAGGTTTTATTTCTTGCTCTATGTAGAGGGCGATTTCTTCTACACTTTGAAGGTCATTAATGTGTTGAACCACAGTGTTATATTCGCTTTCGCTTCCGAAGAATAATTGACGGATAAATGCAAGCCTATCGTTTAATCCAATTTGAGCAGTTTTTCCGAGGCGGTCATTTAAAGATGGAGTTTTTGCAGGTTCGTTTTCCTCTTTTTTCTCAAACACAGGATGTTGCGTTTGAGAAATGAAATCTTCTAAAGACTGCTTTTGCGTTACTTGCTTTGTTTCTGTTGTTTTACTTTGTTCTTCAGCAAGATGCTCGTTATGAGTGTGTTGTTTCTCTATCTCTTGGTGAGTATGTGCTTTTTGAACAATATCCTGATATGCCTTGTAAGCAGATGTTTTATGTGATTCGGCAGAGGTATGGTTTGTTTTTGCTACCTGACTTTCTTCATTTTTAGAAGGAGTTTTTTCCGTTTGAGACAGAACAATTTTCTGAACCTTAGTGGTTTCTACAGGAAGGTTAAAGATGTCATTTTCATCTTGTTCCTCTTCGATGAAATCTGCAACCTTTTTCATTGTGTATTGTAAACGATCTTCTGATGAACCAACAGAATTGTAATATTTCTCTACAAAATTTAAAATAGACACCTTTTCAAGTAACTTCTCAAGTTCTTTTTTTAATTCGGGTAAATCTAAATTGTCCTTTGTCGAGATGATATTTTGTGCTAATTCCTGTAATTCTTTTTCAAGTTGCTTTTTCATAATTTCAAAACATTAATTTAATGTGACACAAATGGGCTTCAAAGGTATAAAATATTATTCTAAAAATAAAAAATGATTCGAAAAAAATATATAAAAAAGTTAGAAGGACAAGAATGTTAATAGGGGGTTAAGTTCTGTTCAGAAAAAAATGTTTATTATTTTTGTTTATTCTAAATAAAAATAATACTTTTGCATCTGTTATTTTAAATTTTATATTGTATGAATAGAGGTATTTTATCCGCTCTTTTGGTAGGAGCGTTAGTATTAGGGGCTTGTAAAAAAGAAGATAATAGCCCGGAACCACCAGTTATAGATAAAGGTTACAAGGAAATTAGCGACTTAGATGCAAGTAAAACAGGTGCTTGGGTGTATTTTTCTTTTTCACAAGGAAAAGAAGTTTCTGTTACTGAACCTGCAACAGACCTTTCGTGGGACATCGCTTTCAGTCGTTATAATGTCAAAACCAACGGAGGAACTTCAGGTAAAGGGCAAGCAGGAGTCATAAATACAAACAATAAGGAATTTGATTCGGTGAAAGAATCGCCGGCAGACGGTTATGTGGCAGATACAGAGGTAACAAGCTCTCCACGACCGGGGCAAGAATCCGTTTCTATTTCAGTAAATACTGCTATCACAGGAACTGTAATGGTTAAAGAATCAAAAGGTTGGTGGAATTATGCTCCGCCCACTCCGCCGGAAACAACTCCAAAACAAGAAATTACAAAATGGGTATATGTAGTTAAAACTGCTGATGGGAAGTTTGCTAAAATTCAGCTTACAGGATATAACCATAGTAAAACTGATAAGTCCGGATTCTTGACATTTAAATATAAATACAGTACTAATGGGAAATTTTAATCATAAAATGATAATGCAATGAAAAGAATTTTTATTACAGCTATTTTGGTAGCAGCCGGAGTATTAATGTCTTGTAAAAAAGATGAAATCAAAAAAGATGACGAAAAACCAACTGCAGAAGCCAAGGAGGTGAAAAATTTGGATGTTACCACATCTAAAGATTGGGTGTATTTCTCTTTTGAGAAAGGAGAAAAGATTGAGGTTACAAATCCGAAAGAAAGCACCGATTGGGATATTGCTTTTTCTGAATTTTACGTAAAAACCAACGGAGGCGAGTCCGGAGGTGGAAAAGCAGAAGTAGTAAGGGCTGAAAGCAAAGAATTTGATGCTGTAAAAGAAGCTCCTTCAGAAGGATACGTAAAAGATACGGAAGGAGATATGATGTATGGCTATCCGCCGACCACCAAAAAAGGCACGTTTTCTTCCTTAATGTCAGGCGGGTTTGAATCAAAAACGGGGCATATAAGCCTTTCTCCTAAAAATATGAATACTTGGCCAAGTGTGTACGCTCCTACCAAATGGGTGTACGTGCTGAAAACAGCCAAGGGAAAATTCGTAAAAATCCAAGTTACTGATTTTTACAACGAGAAATCGAAACCGGGATATTTGACATTCAAGTACATAACAAGCCAAGACGGGAAATTCTAACTCAAAATTATGAGATAAGAGTCTGCGTAAGGGTGGGAGCATTTTTCCGCCCTTACAATTTATAGCTAATACAATGAAACGAGTTTATTTATCATTTCTATTTTCTTTATTTATTGCCAATTTGTTTGGGCAATATTCTATTTCAGGAAAAATAATTGACTGCCAAACAAATAAAAGTATTTCAAATGCTTCCGTAGAAATACAAGGCATTGAAAAACAAGTCTTTTCTGATAAAGACGGAAACTTTATTTTTCATAATATGCCCAAAGGCAAGTACATTCTTTACTTAACTAAAGATGGCTTTAAGGGAACTTTTACTGCAATTCGTCTGACAGAAAAAACAAACACGCTAACCCTTGCCATTTGCAGAGATAAAGATATTGAAATTGAAGAGGTTATCGTTACCGCTACTCGTACGCCTAAAAACCTTAAAAATGTTCCTATTACGGTTCAGGTAATTACTTCTGAGGAAATCAGAAAATCGCAGGCAACTGATTTTCAGAACTTTTTGGAAACCGAATTTTCAGGAATTAATTTTACTTATCACGGCGGAATGCCTAACATTAATATGATGGGATTTGGCGGGAAGTACGTTCTTTTCCTGATGAACGGAGAGCGAATGGCTGGCGAAACATTCGATAATGTTGATTATGACCGTATTGACCTTGATAATATTGAACGAATTGAAATTATTAAAGGAGCTTCATCGTCTTTGTACGGCTCAAATGCCTTGGGAGGAGTTATAAATATCATTACCAAAGACGCACAAAACCCAATTGATATCACGGCAAGTTATCTTTATGATACAAATCAAGACCATAAAATTAATCTTTCGTTAGGGACAAGGCAAAATTGGGGAAGTTTGGGCGTGGCTTCTTTTTACAAACAGCGAGAGCCTTATATGCTGACAGATACAAGCCCTTTGCAAAGAATTTATGCTGACGGAACTGTCAAGGAAACAGAATTATCTCAAATGAACGTAGCCGGATTTACCAATTACGGTGCCTCTCCGAAGCTGAAATTCAATATTATTCCGCAGAAAATGAGTCTTGAACTTACGCCAAGTTACTACTTTAGTGAAAGAAATAGCGGAACGCAAGCAGCCGAAAAAGTGCGAGACCATTATCACAATTACACAATGGGGGCAAAAACGGATTTTTCTTTTGGCGAAAACAAAACGCTCAGTTTGTCAGGGGCTTTTGACCAATATAATAAATCTAATTACTACAGACTACTCAATGAAAGAGAGAAAAATTACGAAAATATCATTTGGCGAGTTGCGGCTCAATACAATCAAATCATAAATAAAAAGCATACATTTGTTGCTGGTAGTGAGGTTTTTATGGATAAATTGCTCAGTTTCCGATTTAACAGCAAAGGAACAGAAACTACCGAAAGTGCCAAGAATTACACTTTGTTTGCACAGCAAGATTGGGTTTTGAGCCCGAGTTTTACGTTAGTTACAGGGATTCGTATGGACTATCATTCTTTCTTTAAGGAGCATTTCACGTATCGTCTTTCGGGAATGTACAAAGTAAACGATTTAACTTTTAGGCTGGGCTACTCTACCGGATTTCGTTCGCCTACACTTAAGGAGTTGTATACCAATTGGTTTCATCCGTGGGGAGGAGGTTTTCAGATAATGGGAAATAAAAAACTAAAACCCGAAAGTAACAACAATATCAATTTTTCAGTGGATTACAACACGAAAAAATGGAACGTAACCGCAATGACGCAAGTTTCCGTGATGAAAGATAAAATTGATAATGATTGGAACAATTCCCGAGACACAATTCAATATACCAACTTTGACGGTAAAACCCGCATTATAGGGTCAGAGCTTTCGGCAACATATCGATTGAGTAAATCTTTCCGAATCAAAGGTTCATATTCTTACTACAATGCCGAGAAAAGAAAATCCACTAACCGACCACACACATTTACTTTCAAAGCAGAATATATACCAAAACCGGACGTGAAATACATTCCCAATGTTATCCTGAGCGGAAAACACGTTAGCTCTTCCGAATTATTCGGGCTTGACAATGATGACCAAGAATTTTATATTCCTTACGAAGGTTACACAATATGGCGACTGCAAACCTCCATACGATTACCGTACTATTTGACGCTCAATGCAGGAATAAACAACTTATTTGATTATACCACCAAAACGACAAGTTTTTATTCGAGTATTTCGCCAGGGAGGACGTATTTTGTTGGGCTGAGATGGTCGCTTTATTAGGTTGAAAATCAGATAATCAAGAAAATATATTAATATGAAAACTAAAAAAATCTTTTTACTCAGTTTTGTATTGTTGCTGTTGGTAGCGATAGGGATTTTTGGCTGGAAAAAATGGGTGGCACCCACTCGTATTGCTTTGGTGAATTTTCCGTCGTTTCAGGCATCAAACATCGCTCTGTCCAATACAGATGATTTTATCACTTACGAAGCCGTTTCGGTTGACGAAATGGACAAACTCAAAAATTATGATTTTATCCTGACTTGGGCTATGGGTTTGAAAATCAATGAAGAACAACGAAGTAAATTCATTGAAATATCGCAGAAAGTACCCACACATTTTTTTGTGGTTACATCGCCTGAAAATAAAATAAGCAGTTTGGATTCGTTGCATCTTAAAAATATAACGGATTATTTGGATAGCGGAGATAAGAAAAATTATCAGAATTTAGGGAGATACGTCCGTCAGTCGATAGACAAGAAAAAGCTGTTCGTTACAACGCCCGAAGCTCCTTCCGTAAGCAAAAAAGATGTGCTTTTTCACATTGATGAAAATGTGGATTTTCCTGATGTTTCTTCATTTGAAAAATATTTAAAAGAAAATAATTGTTACAAGGAAAACGCTCCGAAAATTGCCATAATTTCTGGAATACATTCTCCTTTTGGCGGTAATCGGGAATATATTGATAATGTCATACGTTCGTTTGAAAGCCAAGGAAATAATGTATATCCTATTTTTTCTTTCGATAAGAGGCTGGAATTTTTGCAAGAAATTAATCCTGATGCGGTTGTTTATTTTCCGCACGGAAGGCTTTCTATGATGAACGGAGATGTATTTGTTGAATATTTGAAGCAGAGGAACATCCCTATTTTTGCCCCGATTTCGATATTGCAATTGGAAGAAGATTGGCTTAAAGACAAAATGGGAATGTTCGGAGGATTTATGGGGCAGACCATAGTGATGCCAGAGCTTGACGGAGCCATCTATCCGCACGTAATTATCGCTCAGGAAAAGAACGACAAGGGATTTTTCGCTTTCAAAACCATTCCGAATCGGCTTGATAAGTTTACCCAAATTGTGCAGAATTTCATCCAATTAAAACATATCCCAACTTCTGAAAAAAAGGTGGCGATTTATTATTTTAAAGGTATAGGTTCGCACGCTTTGGCAGGACAGGGTTTGGAAGCAGGGGCATCGCTTTATAATTTGCTCAAACGTATGAAAGCGGAAGGTTTCAAAGTAGAAAATCTTCCTGAAAATGTGAGAGAATTTGAAGCGTTATTGGACAGAAGCGGTAGCGTTATTCCTGATAAAGCCTTTGGTGTGTTTGATAAATTCATCAAAGAAGGTAATCCTGCACTTGTTGAAACTTCTCAGTACAAACAATGGATGGAAAAATCTTTGACAAAATCAGCTTATGACAATGTGATTAACACTTACGGAGCTCCCGAAGGCGGATATATGTCAGTAAATCAAAACGGGAAAGATTATCTGGCGGTAGCTCAAATCACATTTGGCAATGTGGTAATATTGCCTCAGCCTGCTGTTGCTTTGGGAGAAGATGATTTTACAATGGCTCACGGAGTTGAAGAACCGCCCACACACGCTTATTTGGGAAGTTATTTTTGGGTTCGGAATACTTTTAAAGCCGATGCCTTGTTGCATTTCGGTACACACGGAAGCCTTGAGTTTACGCCCGGAAAGCAAGTTGCATTGTGTAGCGATGATTGGAGTGATGCTTTGGTGGGAGCCATACCGCATTTCTATTATTACACCATTGCAAATATCGGAGAGAGTATGATGGCGAAACGGCGTTCGTATGCCACAACACTGTCGTATCTGACGCCTGCTTTTGAGGAAACGGATATGCGTAATACTTTTAACAGATTACAAGATTATATTCGCAACTATCTGAAAGCTCCTGATAACCAGAAAAGAGAGGCTTCTTTGTTGGTAAAAAAAGTTGCGGTTGATATGGGCTTGCATCGTGATTTGCGTCTGGATAGCATTCGTTCAGTTCCATACAGTGAGGAAGATATAATGAAGTTGGATAATTTCGCTGAGGAGATTTCCACCGAGAAAATCAACGGAACGCTTTACATTACAGGAGAACCATATACGACCGACCAGATGCTTTCTACCGTATTGGCTATGGGAGCTGATCCCATTGCGTATAGCTTGGCAGCTCTTGATAAGCAAGAAGGAAAAGTATCGGATAAAGAACTTAAAAGTCAAGTTTTTTTTACGCAGAAATATTTGAATCCTGCTAAGCAATTAATTCGTCAGATTTTGGCAGGGAAGGAAACTTCTTCTGAATTAACAGCTTCATTTGCCAAAATTTCTGTGGAAGAAATTGAAAAATCAAAACAAATGCTTACTCCAATGCGAATGCCTTTTGTGATGGATTCATCGGGTAGTTCGGACAAAAAAAACGATGAAAAAATAACCTCTCAAGGAAAACCTGATAAAGAAAACCAATCAAAAGGGGATTTTACAGGCAAAAAATCATCTATTCCGGATAGTGTAAAAAATAAAATGCCTTCTATGACAAATATGGGAGGAATGCCACAAAAGGGTAAAAAGCCTGTTTACACAAAAGCTGAAAAAGAACGGGCAAGGGCTATTGTTGAAATTGACAAAACCATTAACAATATTGTCAAATATCGGAAAGCTTTGCAGGAAAGTCCTGATTTGGAGATGCAAACGCTTTTTAATGCAATGAAAGGTGGATATGTAGCACCTTCATCGGGAGGAGACCTTATTGCCAATCCGCGTTCCATACCCACAGGACGTAATTTGTATTCCATCAATGCAGAAATCACGCCCACCGAAGTAGCTTGGGACAGAGGAGTCGCTTTGGCACAAAATACCATAGATACCTATTTCAAACAACACGGTAAATATCCGCAGAAGATAGCCTATACTTTTTGGAGCAGTGAATTTATTGAAACTGAAGGCGTGTCAATTGCTCAAGCATTGTATATGTTGGGCGTGGAGCCTATGCGTGATAGTTTTGGTAGAATTACTGACCTTCAGCTTATTCCGTCAGAAAAACTTAACCGACCTCGTATCGATATAGTGGTGCAAACTTCGGGGCAATTCCGCGATTTGGCAGCCTCACGATTGTTCTTGCTCACGCGAGCCATTGAATTGGCATCTTCGGCTTCCGATGATGAAGAATATGAAAATTATATCAATAAAGGAAACCAAGATATAGAAAAAACACTTGTCGATAAAGGAATTTCGCCCAAAGAAGCTCGTGAACTCTCAAAACAACGCATTTTCGGAGGGCTTGGAGGTGGTTACAGCACAGGAACCAAAGATTTGATGCTTTCAGGAGATAAATGGGAAACACAAAATGACATTGCCCAAGTGTATATCAACAATATGGGGGCGGTTTATGGTCTTGAAAAAGAGTGGGGTGAACATAGAGCAGCTCTGTTTGAGGCTTCCTTACAAAATACCGATGTGCTTATACAACCTCGACAAAGCAATGTTTGGGGAGCTTTGAGCCTCGACCACGTTTTTGAGTTTATGGGAGGAATGAACACGGCAATTAAAAAAGTTACCGGCAAAGACCCTGATGCTTATTTAGCGGATTATCGCAACCACAATCGTATGCGTATGCAGGAACTTAAAGAAGCTGTGGGAGTTGAGTCGCGGGCAACGATTTTCAATCCAAAATATGTTAAAGATGTTTTGAAAGGAGGTAAAACCAGTGCTGAAGGAATTACGGAATTGGTAACCAACGCTTTTGGTTGGGAGGCTACTCGTCCTGAAGTGATTGATGATGCTTTTTGGAATCAAGTACACGATTTGTATGTTCTTGATAAAGAGAACTTAGGCATACGAACTTTCTTTGAAAGAGAAAATCCGGCTGCAATGCAGGAAATTACGGCAGTAATGATAGAAACCGTTCGTAAAGGACTTTGGAAAGCTACTGACAGTCAGCTTAAAGCCTTGACCGATTTACATTTGCAGTTTGTAGAGCGTTTTGGATTGGAACCTTCCGGATTCAGCGGTAATAATGCTAAGTTGCAGGAATATATAGAAAAACAAGTTTCTCCGCAGCAAGCTGCCACGTATCGTCAGAGAATTGCAGAAGCCAAGAACAGCTCAACCGATACAGAACGCAAAGACAGTAAAGTGTTACGCAAGGAAGAGTTATCACAAGAGAAAGAAAAAGTAATACTTGACGGGCTTTGGATAGGCATTGGCGTTGTTGCTGTATTTGTCGCGATTGTTATTTTTGTCAGAATAAGAAAACGAAGCCGATAAAAATGAATGAGATTGCTTTGTTTTATAATTCTTTGATTGGAAGACAAACGCTGACAAAAAATCCGTAAGACAAGCAAAAGGGTTAAAAATAGTTATTTGATTTACAAACAAATGTAATAATTGTAATGGAGGTTCTCATTTCTATTTTATTGGCAGGCATTGTTCTGAATACTGTGTTGAAAATCAGCTTTTGGCAAGCCAAATATCGTTTGCTTTTTTCCGTACTTGTTGGTCTTTTTGTAATGTATGTATATCCCATCGCTACTGAGCAATCGCAAACCGAGTTGAAATGGTGGCTTGAGGATACACACATTCTTAGCACAATCGCCGTAATAGTAACAATAGAGTCAATGTTGTACATAGGTTTTTGCTTTCTTTCGCTTAAAGACTTGTACATTCCTCAGAAAAGCAAACGCTTTGCAATGCTGAAGGCTTATTCGGGATTGTTAATCTTCCCGATGGTGTTTTATGTTACAGCACAATCGATGTTTTACTTTACGGGTATCGACTTTTTCATACTTGCCGTTCTGATAGCTTTGGGAGTAACTTTGGGGATTTTTATAATGAGTTATTTTGTACGATGGCTGTTGCCTGAAAAAGACATTCGTTTGGAGATGTTGTTTTTAGCAAGCCTGTTGGTTACGGGATTGGGACTGATAAGTACGGCTAACGGAAATATTGTGTATGTTCCTAAAAATCAGTCTGTAAATTACAAAGAACATTTGTTTACATTTTTGCTTTTCATTGTTGTTTTTGCAATCGGATTTGTCGTAAACCGAATTAAATGGAAATATTTTCGCAATCGGAAAAACCTGAAAAAAGTGTAATAATAAAAAGAAATAATCAATACATAAAGGAAGATGGAAACCATTTCTAAAATATTATTCTGGGTAGCCAATAGCTTACTCATACCCGATATTATTGTGTTATTGTACCTATTTGTAAAATCTTTGCTGATGGTGGGAAGTTCCTACAATCGGTTTATCAACAAGCAAAAGAATGACAAATTATTGAATGAAACCATTAAAAACAGCTCTCCCGATACCGTAGAAAGCATCAAGGAAATACTCCCTGAGAGAGATAATTCGCTGTACATAAAATATTTGAGAGATATGCTGTTACATAAACCCGACATCGCTTATGCTGAGTATCTTATTACCAATTTTGAAATTGATGCTGATAAGGACATCGCTGCTTCGAAACTTTTAGCGAAGATAGGTCCTGTGCTGGGACTTATCGGAACGCTTATTGCGATGAGTCCTGCTTTGGTGGGGCTGTCATCGGGAGACATTTCAGGTATGGCTTATAATATGCAGATTGTATTTGCTACAACTGTTGTGGGATTGGTCATTAGTATGGTGGGGCTTGTTACACAACAAATTAAGCAAAGATGGTACACGCAAGAATCAAATAACCTATATTATATTTCACAAGTTCGTAATCAAAAAATTGACCAATGAAGTCCAAAAAACGAATATCTCTTCTGTTGAGTAGTAAGGAAGAAAGCGACCCGCTGAGTGTTGTGGTCAATCTTTTTGATGTGGCAATGGTTTTTGCTGTGGCATTGATGGTTGCGATGGTAATGAATATGAATATGACGGAAATGTTTACCAATGAGGATTTTACTATTGTTAAAAATCCGGGTAAGGATAATATGGAAATCATTACCAGAGAAGGAAAAAAAATTAATAAATACGTACCTTCAAATACCAATGGTGATTCTCAAAAGCGTGGCAAACGCATCGGGACGGCTTACCAATTGGAAAACGGAGATATCATCTACTTGCCAGAGTAGTTTGCTAAGGTACGAAAAACAAAAAAGGCTTGGAGAAATTTTACCCAAGCCTTTTGATGTTATTTTCAAATAATAATTATGCTTCAAAAGGAACTACTGAAACATACGATTTATTATTTTTCTTTTTCTCGAACTTAACAACACCGTCAATTTTTGCGTGTAGTGTATGGTCTTTACCTATGTACACGTTTTCACCTGCATTATGTTGAGTTCCTCTTTGTCTTACGATGATATTACCTGCAACAGCAGCTTGTCCACCGTAAATTTTCACTCCCAATCGTTTTGAGTGAGATTCTCTTCCGTTCTTCGAACTACCGACACCTTTCTTGTGAGCCATTTTCTTTAATTTTTAAGTTTTAAAATTATTTTACAATACCACCATTAAGCTCGTCTTGCCATTTTTTCAACTCATCCCATTTACCGTCAGCGGCTAATTGAGCTTGTGCAGCCCAAGTTTGAGGATCTAAGTGAGCCAATGTTGAACTTGCTTCTGTCAGAATGGTTTTGATTTCGTCTGCTGATTTTTTGGCTAATTTAGCAAACGTGTCCACACCAGCAGCTACAAGAGCCTCTGATGCTTTTGGTCCAATTCCTTCAATTTTTTTCAAATCGTCAGCTTTTCCTGACTTTGTCGAAGGTTTTTCTTCTTTTTTCTCAGTTTTTGCTGGTTTTGCAGCTCCTGATGCGATGATGTTTTCAATAAGGATTTCTGTTAAATATTGTCTGTGACCATTTTTAACTTTGTATCCTTTACGTCTTTTCTTTTTGAAAACAATGACTTTGTCTCCTTTAAGATGTTTTACCACTTTGGCTTCAACTGAAGCTCCGTCTATAGCTGGGGCGCCTATGGTGATTGCACCGTTGTTATCCAAAAGAAGAACATTGTTGAACGCAACTTTCTCTCCTTCTTCATTTTGCAAACGATGAACAAACACTTTTTGGTCTTTTGAAACTTTAAATTGTTGCCCTGCTATCTCTACAATTGCATACATAGCTTGTTGTTTAAAATGTTAAAATTGGGTGCAAAAGTAAGCTTTTTTTTTCAAATGACAAAGTTATTTTCAGGAATTTTGTAGTTTCAAAAAAAATAACTACCTTGCGAAACTTATTTTTGGGCTTTTATGAAGAGATTTTATTTTTTGTTAATACTTGTAATGATAACAGGTTGTGGTGTTTATAACTTTACGGGAGGAAGCACAGGAGAAGCAAAAACATTTCAGGTGAACTTTTTTCGTAATGATGCCGCTTTAGTGGAGCCGGGTTTAGATAGGGATTTTACCATTGCATTGCAAGATTTGATTAATAATCAAACGAATCTTTCTTTAACCGATAGAAACGGAGATTTGGTGTATGAAGGTGAAATAGTGGAGTTTAACATTGCTCCAATGACGGCAACAGCACAGCAAACGGCTGCTCAGAACCGGCTTACAATAGCTGTGAATGTACGTTTTACTAATAATGTAGAAGAAAATAAGGACTTTGAAAAACGTTTTTCTTTTTATTATGATTATCCCGGGTCTTCCCAGTTGAGTTCGGTGAAAGGCACGGCAATCCCTGAAATTTTTGAACGAATTACTCAAGATATTTTTAACGCATCGTTGGCTGATTGGTAAAAGAATGACAGTAAAAGAGTTTGTTGAAATATTAAAGAATCCTTACGCAATTGGGGAAGAACAAGCACACGAATTAGATCATATCGTGAAGGAATATCCTTATTTTCAGGCTGCTCGTGTGTTACAACTTAAGGTGCTTCATTCTGAGGGGAATTATCGTTACAATAAGGCTTTAAAGCTTGCTGCGGTTCACGTTTTGGATCGTTCGGTTTTGTATGAATTCATACATTCCAAAGCTGTTGTGCCTGATGTTTCGGCGTTAAAGCAGGATTTGAACGAGATAAAAAAAGCGGTACAACGACAGGAAGCGAAAGAAAATACCGAAGTTGTTAGCGTGAATTATCAATCTTCGGAAACATTTACAACGCCTCAAGTGCCAAAATCTATTTTTGATGAAGATATTTTTTCAGAAAAATTTATTCGCCAAGGAGATATAGAGTCTATCCTCGTTTATAAGGAAGAAATGAATGACTTAGTTCCTGAAAAGGCAGCAGAAAAAGAAGGTGCTGTTTTGGGTAATAAAGTGGATTCTATCTCGGAGTGGTTGAAAAATATTTCAGAGGATAAAGAAGTGCAATCTTCTGAATATAAGGATGATAATGTAGCTAAAAAATTCCATTTGATAGATAAATTTCTGGAGACAAACCCTAAGATTGAACCCACGAAAGATTATTCTTCAAACGTGAATTTGGCAAACGAAGTTAAGACTGACCCACGCCAGTTAATGACCGAAACATTGGCCCAGGTTTACGTAAATCAGAAAAAATACAAGCAGGCAATTCAAGCTTATGAAATATTAATTTTGAAAAATCCAGAAAAAAGTGCTTACTTTGCATCCCAAATACAAGAAATTAAAAATTTACAACAACAAAAATAATTTATTTAAATGACAACATTCAACATTTTTTTAATCCTTATTGTGGTAGTATGCTTGCTCCTTGCATTGGTTATTATGGTTCAAAATCCTAAAGGAGGAGGACTTTCTTCTTCTTTTGGCGGAAATACGCAAGTCGTAGGAGGAGTTAAAAAGACAGGAGACTTTTTGGAGCGTAGCACTTGGACGTTTGCAACTCTTTTGGCAGTGTTGATTTTGGTGGCTAATACGTTATTGCAATCAAGTGCAACAACGGGTTCTGATTCAAAATTATTAGATGGAGGAGCTCCTGTGCAAAATAACATTTTGAATACACCGGCTTCTACAAACGGAGCACAACAACCAGGAACAACTTCAAATACAGCACAATAATAACTGAGAAATTAGGATTAAAAAATTGAGAATTGAGTATCGAGGGATTGTCAATTCTCAATTTTTGTTTAGAAATGAAGTGTGACATAATGTCAGTTTTCTTTATTTGGCATACTTTCTGAATTGTTTGAATGAAAAAATATAAAAGAAGTTTTTTAGATAACTTCTTAATTGGTTTATCAAGTTTTTGAAACTGAATTATAAATTTAATAAAGACATAAAATATGGCAAAAGTGAAAATTAAGCCTTTGGCTGACAGAGTATTAATAGAGCCTGCAGTAGCTGAGACTACTACGGCATCGGGTATTATCATTCCTGATACTGCAAAAGAAAAACCACAAAAAGGAACTGTAGTTGCCGTAGGTGCGGGAACAAAAGACAATCCGATTACTTTGAAAGTTGGAGATGTAGTTCTTTACGGAAAATATGCAGGAACCGAACTTAAATTAGAAGGAAGGGATTATCTCATTATGAGAGAGAATGATGTTTTGGCAGTAATTTAAACATTGCTGTTAGCTGTTGGCTTTTAGCTATTAGCAAGAACCAAAATAAAATGAGAGATTTCAAAAAATTTGTAGTTTGGCAGTTTAAGCCACAGCTTGGTTTTAAATATTTATCAAGTAACTAAAAACTTTCCAAAAGAAGAAATTTTTGGACTCACTTCACAAATAAGAAGAGCTTTTGCATCCATTTCGTATAACATATCGGAAGGAGCGGGCAGAGTTTCCGAAAAAGAATTCGCAAATTTTATCAACATTGCTCTTGGTTCATCAAATGAAGCTGAAAATCAATTATTATTAGCAAAGGATTTGGGTTACATCAGCCAAGATAATTTTGAAATCTTGAATAATGACTTAATCTTAATCAAAAAACAATTAGTATCATTACGTAATAAATTAATAAAATAATCTGCGGAAAGCTAATGACCAAAAGCTAACCGCTAAAAGCAAAGAAATAAAAAATGGCAAAAGAAATTAAATTTGATATAGAAGCACGCGAAGGTTTAAAGCGTGGTGTTGATGCGTTAGCAAACGCAGTAAAAGTAACTTTAGGACCCAAAGGAC
This sequence comes from Capnocytophaga felis, assembly GCF_009684755.1. Classification (GTDB taxonomy): domain Bacteria; phylum Bacteroidota; class Bacteroidia; order Flavobacteriales; family Flavobacteriaceae; genus Capnocytophaga; species Capnocytophaga felis. The sequence continues at coordinate 494,877 of NZ_BLBC01000005.1, read as the reverse complement.
GTAACGTAATTATCAGTAAATCATTTGGCTCTCCTCATATTACCAAAGATGGTGTAACCGTTGCAAAAGAGGTTGAATTAGAAGACGCTCTTGAAAATATGGGAGCTCAAATGGTAAAAGAAGTTGCTTCAAAAACCAATGATTTGGCTGGTGACGGAACAACCACAGCGACCGTTTTGGCTCAAGCTATCGTTAAGGAAGGCTTGAAAAACGTAGCGGCTGGTGCAAATCCGATGGATTTAAAACGAGGAATTGATAAAGCTGTTAGCAAAATTGTTGAAAATTTAGCAAAACAAGCCAAAGAAGTAGGTTCTTCTTCTGAAAAAATCCGTCAAGTAGCTTCAATTTCAGCAAATAATGACGATACTATCGGTGAATTGATTGCAGCTGCTTTCGAAAAAGTAGGAAAAGAAGGTGTTATCACTGTTGAAGAAGCTAAAGGTACTGACACTTATGTAGATGTAGTGGAGGGAATGCAATTTGACAGAGGATATCTTTCTCCATATTTTGTAACCGATTCAGAAAAAATGGTTGCTGAGTTAGACCGTCCGTATATTTTACTTTACGATAAGAAAATTTCCACAATGAAAGATTTATTGCCTGTGTTAGAGCCAGTTGCCCAATCAGGTAAACCGTTATTAATCATTGCGGAAGATATTGACGGAGAGGCATTAGCTACTTTGGTTGTCAATAAATTACGTGGAACGCTTCGCATTGCTGCTGTAAAAGCTCCAGGATTTGGTGACAGAAGAAAAGCAATGTTGGAAGATATTGCCATTTTGACAGGTGGAACTGTAATCGCTGAAGAGCGTGGCTTTACGCTTGAAAATGCCACTATCGAAATGTTGGGTACAGCTGAAAAAGTTTCTATCGACAAAGATAACACTACAATTGTAAATGGAGCAGGCGATGCTGAGCAAATTCAAGCACGTGTAAACCAAATTAAGGCTCAAATTGAAGTGACAACCTCTGATTATGACCGTGAGAAACTGCAAGAGCGTTTGGCGAAATTGTCAGGTGGTGTGGCGGTTCTTTACGTAGGAGCTGCTTCGGAAGTGGAAATGAAAGAGAAAAAAGACCGTGTTGATGATGCTCTTCACGCAACTCGTGCTGCTGTTGAAGAAGGAATTGTTGCCGGAGGAGGGATTGCACTTATCCGTACCAAACCTGTTTTAGCGAAAATTAAACCTGTAAACGCCGATGAAGCAACAGGAGTTCAAATTGTTGCAAAAGCATTGGAAGCTCCTCTACGCACTATCGTTGAAAATGCAGGTGTGGAAGGTTCTGTTGTAGTGGCTCGTGTACAAGATGCAGCACGTGATACGTTTGGTTACAATGCTAAAACTGGTCAGTATATTGATATGTTTAAAGCAGGAATCATTGACCCTAAGAAAGTTACACGTGTAGCTTTGGAAAATGCAGCTTCAGTGGCAGGAATGATTTTGACTACTGAATGTGCTTTGGTTGATATCAAAGAAGAAAAAGGAGCAGGAATGCCTCCGATGGGTGGCGGAATGCCAGGAATGATGTAATATCACGAAAGTATAAATATTTCTTGAAGAAAGGCTACCAACTTAAAAAGGTAGCTTTTCTGTTTTATATACAAATTTTATGGCAAAAGAGAGAAACACAGAATGGAAGAGTACACTAATTTATAAAAAAATTAAGCAAGAAAATTACATCACAAAACTTACCTATCCAAAATTTGTTGAAGTTTGTTTGGATTTTGTGTCCTATGTTGTGTTACCTTCTTCTGAGAAGGAAATTTTTCATACCGATTTGCAATATGCTCGTGATTTTTTACGGGGGAAAATCAATAATGTTGCCCGATTTGAACAAGAAAAGAAAGCATATCAAAATCTTTCGCAGTTGCACGGTTTGGATAAAGAAATCCAATGCCTTACAAAATTTTGTTTAACATATAATTTCCTGACAATTGAATACTTGGAAACTTCTGAAAAATCGAAGAGTAAACTGGGCTTCAAGCGTGTTGTTCATTCGGTTTTTAATAGCCCTCTGATTTTTTTACAATGTTTGGAAGAAATTGACGCCAAGTACTGCGATCAATTTTATGAATATCTTCAAGAGTGTATTTAGAAGTTAAAGTTGCGAAAACTTCATAAAAGATTGATTTTTGAAATAATATTTGTATTTTTGGAAAGATATTTTTTGATTCGTGAAGTTATGAAATACGTAAAGAAAATTTTCATAGGATTGGTTATTCTGCTTTTACTGGTGGTAGCGGGAATGTATGCAAGCGGATACGGATATATTATTAAGGCTGTTTGTATTATTTATGGTTCGGGACATAAAACGGCTTTTTTGTCTGATTACGAGAAGTTTGATAATAGAACTGTCAGTAAAGGAACAGAATCCCAACCTTGGGCATTGCACAAAAGCTACAACAGAGTAAAGCCTACAAAAGATTTGGAGCGTTTGCACGAAAAATATAAATCCGTAGCTTTTCTTATCTTTAAAAATGACAGTATTTGGCACGAACAGTATTTCGATGGATATTCTGAAAAATCGAAAAGTAATTCATTCTCTATGGCGAAGTCGTATGTTTCTGCTTTGCTCGGAAAGGCTATTCTTGACGGATATATTAAAAGTTTAAACCAACCTGTGGCGGAATTTCTCCCTGAATTTTCGGAAGGATTGGCATCAAAACTTACTGTGGGTGATTTGGCTTCAATGGCTTCAGGTTCTGATTGGGATGAGTCGTATTACAGTCCGTTTTCAATTACCACGCAGGCTTATTTTGATACGGATTTGAGAGAGGTGATGCAACGAGTGAAAATTATTGAAGAGCCGGGAAAAAAATATGTGTATCAAAGTGGAAATACACAGTTATTGGCAATGATACTTGAGAAAGCCACAAGTAAAACACTTTCCGATTATTTGTCAGAATCGATTTGGAAGCCATTAGGGGCGGAAAGCGATGCTCTTTGGCAGGTTGATAGTGATACGAATGGAATGGAAAAAGCCTACTGTTGCATAGCTTCTAATGCCCGTGATTTTGCCCGACTTGGCAAACTTTATCATAACTATGGAAAATGGAACGGACGACAGGTTTTGGATTCTGTCTTTGTAGCTAAATCAATTCAGTCGCGATTTCCTGAAAGTCCGGAATATGGTTACGGAATGTGGCTTTTAACCCATAATGGCAGAAAGTTTTTTATGATGCGGGGACATTTAGGGCAATACGTTATCGTTCAGCCAGAAGATAACATAATGATTGCCAGACTTGGGCATTTGAAAGGAATAGAAGAGGAGGGAGGAGACCCTTTTACTGAGGACATCTACGGATATATTGATGAAACTTATAAAATGTTAGAAAATAATGCTCAATAAAATCAATTTAGAGGATATTCTTTTTCTGGATATTGAAACAGTTCCTCTTTTTGAAGATTATGAGGAACTTTCACAAATTGAACAAGAATTGTGGGAAGAAAAAACAAAGTATCAACGAAAAGATGACTTTACTGCCGAAGAATTTTATGAACGAGCCGGAATTTGGGCAGAGTTTGGTAAAATTGTTTGTATATCAGTTGGTTATTTTTCTTTCCGAAACGAACAACGCACCTTTAGAGTTACTTCCTTTTTTGGTGATGAAATAAAGATTTTAAAGGGATTTTCTCAACTTATAGACCAGCATTTTTCTCGCCCCAATAAATTACTTTGTGCACATAATGGCAAGGAGTTTGATTTTCCGTATATTACAAGACGTATGATAATCAATAAGATACGTGTTCCTCAAAAAATGCAATTGTTCGGGAAAAAACCTTGGGAAGTTCCACACTTGGATACGTTAGAAATGTGGAAGTTTGGTGATTATAAGCATTTTACTTCATTGAAGTTATTAACACACGTTTTGGGGATTCCTTCGCCGAAAGATGATATTGATGGAAGCCAAGTTCGAGATGTGTATTATAATGAGAAAGATATCGACCGTATTGTTACTTATTGTGAAAAAGACACGGTAACAGTAGCACAAGTGCTGCTGCGTTTTCGAGGTGAAGAATTACTGACAGAGGATGAGATTTTATTCGTCTGAAAGAAAAAACGTTGCAAACACATAAGGGTTCGCAACGTTTTTTTGTTTTATATTTATGAAATTTTTTTGCTTTGCTCGTTGTTTCGGTCTAAAATCTCGAAAATTGAATTATTACTCTTAAATTCCTTAACAATTTCTTTCAAGATACGAACTACTTCAATCTTATCGCCTAACTTAGCAGCCGCACTGATTTTATCCGATAAGGCATCAATTTCATTAAAAGGCATTGTTGGGTCTTTGGAAACCATTATCTTTTCGTGGTGAGTAGGAAGCGTTCTCGTATCATCACTTAAAAGTTCTTCATAAAGTTTCTCACCCGGTCTTAAACCTGTGTAAACAATTTTTATATCTACATTTGGCTCGTATCCAGATAGTTTAATCATTCGGGTAGCCAAGTTCAAGATTTTAACAGGTTCTCCCATATCAAATACGAAGATTTCTCCTCCTTTACCCATAGTTCCTGCTTGAAGAACCAGTTCGCAAGCTTCAGGAATAGTCATAAAGTAGCGAACAATATCGGGGTGTGTAATGGTAACAGGACCGCCTTTTTCTATCTGTTTTCTAAAATGAGGAATTACAGAACCGTTAGAACCTAACACGTTTCCGAAACGCGTTGTGATGAATTTGGTTGTGTTACCTTCTTCATTCTGAAGTGCTTGTACGAAAAGCTCTGCAGCCCTTTTGGAAGCTCCCATAACGTTAGTTGGGTTTACCGCCTTGTCTGTGGAAACCATCACAAATCGGTTTATTTTATACTTGCTTGATAGTAATGCTAAGTTCTTACTTCCTTGGATGTTTACCAAAATAGCTTCGTGTGGGTTTTCTTCTATCAAAGGCACGTGCTTGTAGGCAGCAGCGTGGTAAACCATAGAAAAGTTATATTCCATAAATACACTCTCTATTCGCTCTTTGTTGGAAATATCCGCCAAAACAAATTTAAAATTAGTATTGGGGAACTTTTCTCTCATTTCAAGCTCAATATCGTATAATGGTGTTTCGGCTTGGTCTAAAACCACGATTAACGATGGATTGAATGAAGCTACTTGACGAACAATTTCACTTCCGATGGAACCGGCACCTCCTGTAACCAATACATTTTTCTGGAAGTGACGTTTTTTAACCTCATCGTTTTGGATTACAATAGGCTTTCTGTTGAGTAAGTCCTCAATTTGTACTTGGTGAATTTTGATATTTTCATCAGGACGCAGCTTTTGCAATGATGGAGTTTTAAGAATCATCAATCCTCTCTCCAAGAAGAAGTTTACCCATTGGTTTAATTCTTCTTTGGAAAAATTATTTTTATTGATAAGCACCCCGTGTATGTTCAGATATTCCTTACGATATTTCATAAGTTTATCTTTACTGTAGATGGTTTTGCCTAAAAGTACAGCGTGGTTGGAGTCAGTTCTTTGAGTCAAGAAACCGGCCACATCATAAGGTAGTTTCGGGTTGCCCATAATCGCTTTTGCCATTGATATGGATTCCTCATCAATTCCCAAGATAAGAATACGTTTTTTCAATGCACTTCTTCGGAATTCTTTCAATTGCTCAAAAATTTCTTTAACGAACAATCGGAAGAAAGACATCAACACGAATGAAATAGCAAAATAAAGTATTAAAGGAATGTTCAGTAACAGCTTGTCTCCCACAGCAATAATATTAGCTATGTTAAAGAGCCAAAGTATAAATACCGTGCAGATGTTAGCTAATAGGATTTTAATCAAATCAGTAAATGTAGAGTGGCGAATAATACCGGAATAGGTACGAAACACCAACATAAAAATGATATTTACTCCAATGATTAACAGGTACTTCTGGTAAAGAAGTAGATTGTCATTATCTTTTACCTCCAGTCCATTTAAAAGATAAAAGGAAATGAACAGAGAAAAAATAGATAGGCAAATGTCAATAATCAGAACAATCCATCTGGGTAGGTATCTTAGAGTTGAGAGGTCAATGGTATTACGCTCATTGTATGTTCTTTTATTCATTATCAATCATTATTTTACTCCACAAGGAATACTTGTGCGAAAGTTCGACAATTAAGTTAGATAGTAATATTTATATTTTTGTAAATTATTTAGAAAAAATTTTCACGATTCGTTCTCTATCTTCACTAGTCATATTAGAACCGGAAGGAAGACAAAGTCCTTTATCAAACAGAGTTTCAGAAACATTTCCTCCGTAGTAAGGAGCGTTAGCAAATACAGGTTGCAGATGCATCGGTTTCCAAAGCGGACGAGTTTCAATATTATCCTCAAGGAATTTCAATCGCAAGTCTTCTCTGTCAAATCCTGTTTTTTGGCTGTCAATTGTGATTGCAGAAAGCCAATGATTTGAGAAGAAGTCAGAATTCGGTTCCGTAAACAGAGTTATTCCATCAAAATTTTTGAATAATTCTTGATAGAAAAAGTGGTTTTGGCGTCTTTGAGCGATTCTTTCATCAAGTACTTCCATTTGTCCACGACCAATTCCAGCTGTTATGTTGCTCATTCGGTAATTGTATCCAATGTGAGAGTGTTGGTAATGAGGTGCGTTGTCTCTCGCTTGAGTTGAAAGAAACACAACTTTTTCCTTTTGTTCAGCTTTTTTACAAACTAAAGCCCCTCCTCCTGAGGTAGTTATGATTTTATTACCATTAAAGCTAAGTACTGACATTTCGCCAAAAGTACCACATTTTTGTCCCTTAAAAGTACTTCCTAAAGCCTCTGCAGCATCCTCAACTACAGGGATTTCATATCGGTTTGCTATTTGAAGTATTTCGTCCATTTTTGCCGGCATTCCGTAAAGATGCACAACAATGATGGCTTTTGGTTTTTTCCCTTTTGCTATACGAGCTTTTATTGCATCTTCCAACGCTTGTGGACAGATGTTCCAAGTTTGTGGTTCACTGTCAACAAAAATAGGTGTAGCTCCTTGATAAACAATAGGATTCGCTGAGGCTGAAAAAGTAAAACTCTGACAGATAACCTCGTCTCCTGATTTTATGTCAAGAGCGACCAAAGCCAAATGCAAAGCCGCAGTTCCGGCAGACAGTGCAGCTACTTTCACATTCTGCCCCAAATATTTTTCTAAATCCTCTTCAAATCCATTTACGTTAGGACCAAGTGGAGCAACCCAATTTTGATCAAATGCTTCGTGGATATACTTAAGTTCACCTCCTCCCATATGAGGGGATGATAACCATACTTTTGAATTCATTTTTATTCTTTTATTTTTATTATTCTTCCTGGATTTCCTACGACCGTTGTAAAATCAGGGACATCTCTAATTATTACAGCACCTGCTCCTACAATAGCCCATTTTCCTATTTTTACTCCCTGAATTACACAAGCTCCAATACCTATGTGTGTTCCTTCTCCCACTTCAACATTTCCTGCTAATGAAGCATTTGGAGAGATGTGTACAAAATCTGATATTTTACACTCGTGTTCCACCACAGCACTCGTGTTGATAATACAATGTTTGCCTATTTCAGAGCTTGAATTGATTACTGCATTCGCCATTACAACTGTTCCTTCTCCGATTTTTGAGAAATCAGAAATAACAGCCGTAGGGTGGATAGCTGTTTGGTAATCAAAAGTATATTTTTCTGATATGCTTTTTCTAATTTCGTTACTTCCTATTGAAATTATCATTTTCTCACTACTGTCTTCTTTTGAAAGGAAAGCTTTTTCGACAGGAATGTTGAAAATTTCAATATTTTTGGGACTATCGTCAAGTATTCTATTCACTTCTACACCGTTTTTGAGTAGAATGTCAATAATCACCTTTGCGTGCCCACTTGCTCCATATAAAATCATCTCTCTTTTAGTTTTTTTATAATTTAATTCTTAAAAGGCTTGTTTTTTGAAAGCCGATTATATGTCTATGGGATTTTGTGCTTTGGGTTTATGTTCAATAATCTATCACATTTAGAAAACATTACACCTTCTTTATAATTGCAAAATTGCGAAATGTCATTCTTTCCTTTTAGCCATTCGATATAAATTGCAGCTGTATTAATCCCTGCTTCGTGTGAGAAAGGATAACCTCCCCCGAAACGTGGGTTCAATTCCAAAACATATAACTCTCCATTGCTTTCAAAAACATCACAATCTAAATTCCCTATGTGCTTGAGATTTTCTCCTATGATTTTCCCAATACGATTAAATTTTTCATCTATTACAGAAATGGCTTTATCTGTTTCGCCAGCTCTCATAGATAATTTCTCACGAACAAACGTATCCACATAGTTTCCGTCAAAATCATTCAAAACGTCCATTCCATATTCTGTTCCTGATACTTTTTCTTGAATGATAATGGCACTGCTAAGACATTTTTCACTGATTATTTCCGCAAGAATACTTCTTTTCAAACGAATCATTTGCAACCGATAAGCTAAATCTAATTCTTCAACAGATTCTATAAAATCAATACCTACAGAAGCACTGCCCCATCTGGGTTTTAACACTAAAGGAAAATTTAATTTTCCCTCTTGAATAGCTTTTTTAACTTCGACCAGTGATATAAAAGTTTTTGGAGATTTTAGCCCGATTTTATTTAAGAATTTTACAGTTTCCCATTTGTCAAATGAAATGTCGATAACATTCTCATTGGAAACAATTACCTTTGTGCCATATTTTTCTATCTTGTCCTTTTTTGCGGAAAGTATAGGTAATTCCAAGTCATTCAAAGAAATAATGGCTTTAATGCTGTGTTTTTTTACGATATCAATTATTGTTGGGATGTAATTTTTGTCATATATGTTCGGAACCTGAATCGCTACATCAGCATCAACCAATGCGGGAGCGTTTGGTTGCTTATCAGTAGCAAAGACTTTTCCCATACCCTGTAAAGCCTCTTTAAAGTAGTTAATGAGGTAGTTTCTTCGTCCTGCACAAGTGAAAAGAATATTCATATCATTGTGTTTTAAGTATTATTATTTTGACTGCTTCTCAAAATATCTAAATCATTACTTTCACAACTAGCTACGATTATATCTTTTTGAGAAACAACATTTTGTATTGTTTTTAGTAGTATTTTCAAGTCATTGACGAAAGAAATTTCTTCAACATATTTTACATCCATTTCCAACTTGTCATCCCAGCTAACATTGTTTCTCCCGTTCACTTGTGCAAGTCCCGTAATGCCAGGTCTTACAGTGTGTCTTAGTTTTTCTCTTTCAGTATAATAGGGTAAATATTTCACCAAAAGGGGTCTAGGACCTATTAGCGACATATCTCCTTTTAAAACGTTAATCAATTGAGGTATTTCATCTAAAGATGTTTTTCTTACAAAAGAACCTATTGTGGTAAGTCTTTCAACATCAGGAAGTAACTTTCCGTTTTGGTCTTTTTTGTCATTCATTGTTTTGAATTTGATAATCTCAAATATTCGATTGTTTAAACCCGGTCTTTTTTGAAAGAAAAAAGGCTTACCTTGATTGGCAAAGAACAATCCAATCATTACTATGATGAATATTGGAGATAGAAGAATCAGTCCGAATAATGCTGCAAAGAAATCAATTAAACGTTTTATATAATTTTTATACATATTGTAATTTTATTTTGTCAAACTTTTGAAATTATGAACTTTCTTTTTCCGGTTTTTTCCACAGGAATTTCAGAAACTTCTTCTATTTTTATAGTTGTTTGATTTCCAAAAACATCAAGTAACCTGTTTTCAATTTGTTTGAAGATTTCATTTTTATTTTCAAACTTATGTACTAATTTCAGATGTACCAGATGTAAATTTTCTTGTATCAATTGAAATTGAACGATGCTCTTAAAGTGCCATAGGACATATATTATAAGATAAGGAGGTAATAATTCTCCATTATTATTTTTTAAGAGGTCATTGGCTCTTCCTTGTATTGTTTTGATGTATTTTCTGTTGTTTTTTATTCCAAATGTACACAAATCTCCAGTTTCATAACGAATCAAAGGCACAGCTTTGTTGAATAAATCCGTGATTACAATGCGTGCAAGTTCATCTTCTTGTGCCTCCTCATCGCTGTCTAATTTTAGAAATTCAAAATGATAACTCGCTTCATTGGTTAAGAAATAATCCTCTCCGGAGGCAGGTTGTTGAGCAAACATTCCCATTTCTTGATTAGAGTAACGGGAAACGACAGGGCATTTGAATATGTCAATTAATTCCTTTTTAGTGTGTAAAAGCAATTCTTCAGCCATTGATATTATGGATTTTATTTTCCATTTTTTTGCTCCTGAACGGCTTTTTTTATCCATATTATTTACTAATTCCGCAAAAGAAGAAGCATAGCCTGATAACACTTTAACACCTTTGTCTTGTTTCATTATTTTTTCAAGAGAAAGAATGCCTTCTTTACTTAAATTAGAAGTATCATACATTCTGAAATTTTCCTTAAATAACGAAAACCAATTTTTACGATTGATATTCGTCCATATTCGTAGGGAATACATTCTGTCCCCGATATCATAATTAGCAATATGGTAGAAAAACAATATGTCCATTTTGTTTCTCAAAACCTTTTCGGGATTTTGATATATTCTGAAAGTGATTCCTGTAGAACCACTCGTTGTCATTACTCGAAGAGAATCTTTTTTATCGGCATAATCTTCAGAGAAAAAACTATCATAATTTTCGTTAACGTCCTTTTTGCTTATTATAGGGAAACTTTTTAGGTTATTAGGATTAAAACTCTTATAAAAAGATGTTTTTTTACAAGCATAAGTCAAAATTTCACTTAGCCTTTTAGCTTTGATTGCTTCATAATCTCCTTTTTGATTATAAATTTTTGCAATCTCATTATAGTGTTTTCTCTTGCTTCCTCCTGTTAGATAATCTATCCCCCAATAGAGGTAATATCGAACGTTTTTCATATGGTTGGTAGAAAGTATATTTGCTTTTCTTTCAGTTAGTTTTTGTAGTAATTTGAGCTAAATCAAATTTCCTGCAAAGGTAGAAAATTATTTAATACAGGTTAGCGTGAAAATCAATTTTATGATATTTTTCACATTATTATGTCGATTAGATTTGTTAGGTTTTCAATCCTATACTTTGGAAGGAAATCCTCTTCGAGATTGAAATTTTGAGGGTGGATATTCCAGCCTCTATCAAGTAGACATACGGATGTCCAATTCAACTTATTAGGAATTATAAAATCCTTTTTGGGATTGTCCGCAATATAGAAATATTTATCAATGTCTTCTTCTTGAAAGGTTGTGAAATTTCTCCGGTTTGGTTTGGTAGAGCCAAATTCTTCTGAAATAATAATTTTGTCAAAAATATTTTCAATGTCCAAGGCTTTGAGCTTGTTCCTTTGAGTTACTGAACGTCCGTCGGTAATCAATCCTAATTTGTAATTTTTTGATTTGCAGAAATTTAAAATAGATTTGACGTCTTCACTTAATTTCAGATTAGGAAAATGATTTCTGTATATTTCCAACAACTTTTCCTTGGTAAGATGTGGAAATTTGTTCGTTAAAAAAGAAAATGTATCCTCTCCTTGATGATAAATTTCAAGCATTTTGTTGTGAAGAGGCTTGTAATTTTCGGAATTGGATACAAACTGAGCAATCTCTTTATATGCTGATTTTAAGAAGTCTATTTCATAAATCAGCGTATCGTCTAAATCAAAAATGACATATTTATTCCTCATAATTGCGTACTAAAACTTCATTATCATAACGAAGCATTAATAAATTATCTTCCCAATTATCAAAAGGTTGGACTTCTTTGTTTAAAATGTATTCGTCAATAATGAACTTAGGGAAATTAGCACCCGCCAAATAGCTTAGGGGATAACCGCCTCCAAATCGTGGGTTAATTTCGATGCCAATAACGTGTTTGGTTTCAGGATTGAAAAAGAATTGCATTGTAAGGCAACCAACGGCTCCGTCAATTTTGCCTAATCTGTCTTTAATGAAATTGATGAGTTCATTTTTTCGGGTAACGCCTTTGCTGATTTCTCCCGCACGAACAAAAATTCTTTTACGAGGAACTAAGCACTTTAATGTATTGTGTTTGTCATAATAAGCATCAATGGTGAATTCTTCATACAATGTTCGGTCGATGTACTCCATAAATATTAATTTCGGGTCATTCAAGTAATGTTCTGTAAGTTCCGAAGCATTGTTGATTAGAAATGAGCCTTTACTGGCTGAGCCATCATAAGGTTTTACAAATAGAGGAAATTGTGGATTATTTTTGTCAATAATTTTTGGAATATTAATTCTGTTATTGATAAAAAATTGATTGATTTCGCGTTTGTCCCTGCATTTTTTTATGAAATCTAATGATGAAATTACGGGTGTAATTCTGTGATTTATAAATAATTCCTTGTTTTTTGACAAGATATAAAGTTCCGTATCAATGGTGGGGATAATTATTTTGATATTCCATTCCAAGCAGATTTTTAGCAAATTATCAATGTATTGGCTGTCAGTAACTTTTTCAACTTGTTTGTATCCATCGGAGACAATACACGCGGGAGCCAATACGGGATTCAAATCAACCGTATATACTTTGTTTTTCGGATTTAGTTTTTTTATCTCTTTTTGGAAAGCTTTCACTAAAGAAACTCGTTGTCCGGCAGAGGTAATAAGAATATTGTTCATTGTGAATGTAAAAGTAGTAGTTGAAATTTTTTTATTTAATAAGTCCTAAAATGTGATTAATGTTAATAATGGTTTGCAAAAGTAATCTATTATTGAAACATTTTATCAATAATTTATCTCTTTTGTTATATCCTTTGAAATTATGAATGGGATATGCCGGAAATCTGCCCTTTTCTAAGTTAAGTAAAATAGTAGCTAATTCAGAGTATTTTCTTTTACTTCTGATAAATCGAACGATAGCAAAGTAAACGTATGATTCTTGCCGAGCTTTCAAACGCGAAAAGGCTTTTGGATTTTTTTCAAAGTTAGCTTTACATATAATTTCACCGAGTCGTTCAGAGGTATAAAACATATCGTTGTTTATCTTTCTTAAACGTTCAGGATTCTTGGTTTTAATTGTTGAATCATTGTTTGTGAAATACCCATAAATACGATTTTTATAAACTCTTCCTTTCTTTACTTTTAATAGTAATTCTGTTGTAAATATGACATCTTCACACACTCGTCCTTCTTCAAAAGAGAGATTTTCAGCGATAGCTTTTTCAAAAATGAACCAACAAGACCCGTTATAATAATTGTGATTGTCGATGATATTCATACCATCACCCTCAACCTCAATTTTCAGTACTTCTGTTTTGATATAGGGAGTGTATCTTTCAGATGTGTGGTATAATTGAAATCCTAAAAAATCTAAATTATTATCATCTATGATTTTTAAAAAATCTCCTAAATATCCTGAATTCAAATAATCATCAGAGTCGATGAAGTAAATATACTTGCCCTTTGCTTGTTTTAATCCCACATTCCGAGCAACACTTTGTCCTTTGTTTTCTTGGTCTATGACACAGATGTTTTCGTGTTTTTCAGATAATTGATTGCAAATTTGTAAGCTGCCGTCTGTTGAGCCATCATTAATAAGAATAATCTCAAAATCACCTTGAGGGATATGTTGGTCAAAAAGGCTTGATACACAATCTTCAAGATATTTTTCAGTATTATATACAGGAATGATAATAGATAGTTTCATAAGTGTGAATATGTGAGTAAATAGTAATCAAAGTTTATTCCGTGTTATGAAGAGCTGTTAATTTTTTGTACTCTTCCAAAAGAGCTTCCCAAACCACTGATTGTTCGTAGCGATTGGCAATCATTTTTTTGCTATTCTCCTTTAATTTGTTGTAACGTACTTTGTCGGTGGATAGAGATTCCATTTGCTTTTTTAATTCTTCCACATTTTTTGCCGGAATGATTGTTCCGTTTTCTCCTTCGATGATAATTTCATTACACCCGTTAATATTTGTTACAATACTCGGTAATCCCATCGCTCCTGCTTGCATTACTACGTTGGGAAAGCCTTCCCGATAACTTGGGAAAGCCAAACAATCTGAAATCGCAAAATAAGGACGAACATCTTTTTGGTAACCAACTGATATGATAGAATGATTTTTTTCGATTTCGTGTAAAGTTTTTTCTTTTAGAGGGTCTAACTCTTTCTCCATAGGACCAACTAACAAAAGTTTTACATTGTCAATGTTTAGAGAAGAAAAAGCTTCAACTAATTCGTTAACTCCTTTGTCGCCAACCAGTCTCCCAACGAATATAAAAACAAAATCATTTGGCTTTATTCCTAATAGTTGCTTTAATTCTTTTTGTTGTTCTTCTGAAACTTGGGAGGAAGAGAAATATTCTAAATCAATACCATTAACATTTCCATTTGCGATAACTTTTAATGGTTTGGAAGTAATTTTGTATTTTATTAAATCATTTTTGACTCCCTGCCCTTCAGGGTATATATTGGTTGCAGCCCAGCACAAAACTCTATCCATTTGGATTAAGAGCTTTTGCATAAGACCTGTTTTGGTAGGAAAAATTAAGCCTGTAAATGTGTGCATTCTGATGGGTACACCAGCCAGTTTTCCTGCCAACATTGTAAGTAGCCCTGCTTTTGGAGTAATAGAATGGACAATTGTAGGTTTTTCTTTCCTGAAATACAAAAACAATTTTATGAGAGAAACAAAGTCTTTTATTGGGGAAATGTGTCGTTGCATTGTTATGGGGTAGACTTTTACTTTCTCTCTATTTTGCACATTTTCTAAACTACGCCCATTTCCTGAGATAGCGGTAATATTGAAATGTTGGTTTAGAAAACTTAATTGTCCTTTCAAAAGTACGTCTAATGAAACGGGAACCGTAGAAGTGCGGAAAAGTTTATGCTTCATTTTGATTTATCGTATAATTCTTAATAATTACAGAAATGAGTAAGGTTATCAATAGAATAAAGTTGTTCGAAATATTAGACGTTTTTCATATATTTATTCATATGAATTTTTTCCCTATATACGACTTCATTTCTTCTGTTTACCAAAGTTTGTTCCAATCCGAGTAAATTGAACAATTTGTAAATGTTTCCCTTTATGATGTTAGATAAAAAAAAGCGTTTCCAAAAAGAGTTATTCTGATATTTTGACAGGATATATTCCTTGCAGGTATTTGCTAAAAAGTACTTTTTATAATAATTATTTCCGATATCTCTATAAAAGTACAGAGGGTCACAAAGCATTACAAAGTTGTATTTTCCTGAGGTGCGATACCACAGTTCCGTATCTTCTATCCTTACGGCTTGCACATCATAAGGATTATTTTTAAACCACTCCGTTTTGGCAACGATAGTTGCGTGAATAAAGCCATTTACTTTTCGAAGTTTGTTTGGGTCGCTAAATTTATGTCTTAAGGCAATAACATTATCGTTTTCATCAATTATGTAGGCGTTTGTGCCTAAGACATCAATTGAAGGGTCGGTTTCCAAAATTCTCATTTGTTTTGCAATCCGTTCGGGGTGTATGATATCGTCTGCGTCCATTCGAGCGAGATATTTGGTATCAACCAGATTTATAATTTGATTTAGTCGAAATCCTAAATTTTTATTTTCTCCATCGGAGATTACTTCTATTCTATCATCTTTTTGAGCATACCTGTTGGCTATGTCCAACGAATTGTCAGTGGAACCATCATTCACTAAAAGTAATTTCCAATCAGTGTACGTCTGAGCAATAACAGATTCTATAGATGCACTCAGGAATTGTTCTGCATTATAAAAAGGAATCGCTATTGTTATCATAATATTTTTGCTCATATCGGATAAATTTTTTTTATATTTTCAAATTGATTATTATCTAAATAGTTTTGTTTTATTAACTGCCTTGCTGCTCTGCTATGTAAAGCATAAATTTCAGGGTTTTCAATATATTGTTTGATATATTCAACATACTGTTCTTCTGCGTTAAAGTCAGTGATAAATCCTGTGAGATTGTGGATGACTATATCTGTTATACCTCCAACAGGATTTGCGATTACTGGTTTTCCGAAAGCCAAAGCTTCCAGTCCTACGCGAGGAAGTCCTTCTGTGTGAGAGGGATGTATAAGTACATCAGTGTTCCTAAAATAATCCATTATGTTAGGAGGGTTTAAAGCAATCTCTACTGAATCTTCCAAGTTATTTTCAGAAATCAGCTTCAATATATGATAATAATATTCCTCAGATGTTCCTCCTTTGTAAATGATTCCTGTAAGGGTCATTTTAAAAGGAATGCTCTCTTGTCTTAATTTCTTTGCAATAGCAATACAAGAATGTTGTCCTTTGGTATTTAAAAAGCCTCCTGAAAATAAAATGTTGATAGGTTTGGTTGTTCCAACTCCGTTGCAATTTGGTTGGTATGCATCAAAAACCTTGCTTTCAATGACACTTGTTAAAACCTTTATATTTTCTAACTTTGCAATTCCTCCACTAAATAGAGCCTGCCTTGTTGCTTGAGAAACTGCCAAAAATCTGGGATTATATTTTCTTATTCTTTTTTTGCTAAATGAGGAGATGCTTCTATAATCAAACCAACCCCTTGCGAAAAAATCTATTTTGTAACGAGCCTTTGGATTTAATAAGCTTAATGCTTTTATGTTATGAGTAACAACAATATCGGGCAGAAAATCATCAGCCAACTTGGCAAATATACGTTTATATTTCCGTTCGAGGAAAAAATATAAAATAATATTTTTTAAAAGTTTAATTTTTGAACTGTGATCTATGATAAAAGGTTCTTCTCTATGTGATAATATGTTTAATTTTAACTCAGCTGTACGGACGGCACTAATAAAGGATTTTGAGCATCCCCAAAGGTCAACAATTAACACCTGATGTCCTAAAACTTTGAGTCGCTTTGCTAACTCAATAGTGCTTTTTTGTGCCCCACCAAAGTTTTGAGAAACTTCTAGAAAAATTATTTTCATAACAGTAAAATTTGATAACGTTTTATACAAAGGTGAGTTTGAAAAAGGACTTTGTTGTTAATTTTTAATTTCTTTTTAATTAAAATCCATCAATGGTCAAAACAATTTTCCCTTGTGAGAATATGTTTGTTCTATGGATATAAAGGAATCTCTCTTTTGGAGAATATGGTGAAAAATAATTGTAATTCGATGATTTTTATTCATTAAGATGCTTTGATGAAAGGCTATAGCCGTCAATCTACTTATTTGAAGGATAGATTTTCTCAATGCTTTCAAACTGATTTGCGTCTAAGTAGTTTTGTTTTATCAATTGCCTTGCTGTCATACTGTGTAGTTTATATAGTTCAGGATTTTCAACATAACGCGTGATATATTCTACATATTGCTCAACGGCATTAAAATCTGTGATAAACCCGGTGAAGTTATGTATCACAATGTCGGTAACTCCTCCTACAGGATTCGCTATGATAGGTTTTCCAAATGTTAATGCCTCCAAGCCGACACGAGGAAGTCCTTCTGTCCAAGAGGGATGTATCAATATGTCAGTATTTTTGAAATATTCCATTATGTTTGGAGGAGACAAAACGATTTTTACCTGTTCTTCCAATTCATATTTAGATATTAATTTAGAGATGAAATGATGGTATCTTTTGGATATTTCTCCTTTATAGATGATTCCCGTAAGAGTCATCTTGAAAGGAATTTTATTGTCCTTTAGTTTTTTTGCAACAGCAATGCAAGTATGTTGTCCTTTGGTTTTTAAGAACCCTCCTGAGAATAAAATTTTTATTGGATTTGTTTCGTTAAATTTTTTATAATTAGGAGTGTAAGATTCAAAAACTTTGTCTTCTGCAACGCTTGTCAGTACTTTTATATCCTTCAATTCCGCAATTCCACCGGTAAATATGGCTTGTCGTGTAGCTTGTGAAACTGTTAAAAATCGAGGTTTGTATGTTTTTAATTTTTTTTTTGTCAGGTAGGGGATGCTTCTGAAATCAAACCACGTTCTTGCAAAGAAATCTATTTTATACGATGCTTTTGGGTTTGCCAAGCTTAGTGCTTTGGTGTTGTGTGTAACTACCACATTGGGTTGAAATTCATTGGTGACTTTATCAAAAAGAGCTCTGTATTCTTTTTGGAGAAAAAAATAGTTGATAATATTTTTGATATATTTAACTTTTGAGCTATTGGCTATGATAAAAGGCTCTTTTCTAGGAGATAATATAATCCATTGCAAATGAGCTTTATTGAGAGCATCAATGAAAGATTGAGAGCATCCCCAAAGGTCGACAATCAAAACTTGGTGTCCTAACGTTTTAAGACGCTTGGCTAACTCAATAGTGCTTTTTTGTGCTCCGCCAAAATTTTGGGTAACTTCTAAGAATATTATTTTCATTCGTGGTGGATTATTTTATTTTGTTTAAAAATCTCATTACAGCAAAGGGCAAATATACAAAAATAAGAGTTCGGAAAATAGAAGCCATCATTGAACCTATATTTAGCATAAAAATCATTGAAAGCGTTATGGACAAACTGTAGAAAGCATACTTATACGGGAGGTACTCTTCTTGTTTGGCTTTTCTTTCAAGTTGTAGCGATAAAAATAAACATAAAACAGCATAGAATCCGACTCCATAAATATTAAAATGGAATAGTCCCGAAATACTTAAAGGAACTATTTGAGTTTGCCATAAAGAATGACCAAAAATTTCTTTATTGAAAGCCATATTTGTTTTGTAAGTGTCATCTGTTATTTTTGACAATAAAGGAATGTTTTGTAAGAGGTCATTAAAAAGTGATGGCAAGTACGTTTTATTTTCTTGTTTTTCAAAGGTATCAACCCCAACGGCTATATTTCCCGGTCCGGCAAAATAGGCATTCAAACTACTTGCGTTTAGGATACTTTCTGTAGAGGCTACATTGTCGCCTCTGGTAAATTTTGCCAAGGACGCAAATAGTAATACAGGCACCATCAAACTCAATAAACTTGCTCCCACAATTTTTTTTGAGCGTTTATCTAGGATTGTATTTAAGGTTAGGTAGAAAGGTAAAATAAAAAGAAGGATACTCAACCGGCTTGCTCCAACAATGAAAGAGGACATCCCTCCCATTAATAAAACCAACAAAAAAAGCTTTTGGAACTGCCTTAACTTTTTTGAGCCCAAAATGAAACTGGCAAAAATCAATAATAAAATAATCCTAAAAGGACCAAAAAGCACGCCCCCAATACTATCAAATTCTACTTCTTCACCCGTTCCTTCGTACTTTTCAACATAATTGGCAAAATCCCAAAGAAAATTCACTTTATTGAGAAATCCTGATGATGCAATTACCAAAAACATTGCACCAGCAAACAGATATATCCAATAGTTTTTTGAAATCAAGATTACATTTTGAGAATTTTTATTTTGTTGTTTTGAATTTTGATGCATAAACAGAAGGAAAATAGCCAACAGCTCAAATCCCATAATGAAAATGGCTGTGGTTCCGTTAAAAGAATTTCTCCCAACTCCAATAGAATCACCTAAAGATACTCCCATCGGAATGATACAATACCTGATAACAGCTTGAAAGTAAAAGGCATAGTAAACGATACTTTCTTTCATCTTTGGAAACGCCCATTTCCCCAATATGGTGAAAATCAACAGAAAAAATGGGAGAAATGTAATGTGTTCATAGTTCTGATTTTCGTTAAATCCTATGCAACAACCGATAGCGATTAAACAAATGATTGATATAATGATTCTCATCGTGTTAGGTAATTTTTTAACAGTGTTTTAATTTTTTGCACAGCAAGCCATAGCTCTTGAATGTTAAATATTAAACATTGGATTACAAAAATGAACAACATTAATATGATGTGTACTAATAAGTTGATTTTTTCATTGTTTGTACCTAATGTTTTTACTATTGTGAATGCCAATATATTAGCAATAGTAGCAATAACTAATGGTATAGTAATGTCCTTGAGTTGATGTTTGGCACTATAAAGCGTGGTTTGATCTACGTAATAAATCGCCATAAATGAAGTAATCAAATTTGTAAAGATAATTCCATATAGCAATATTTCTATGGGAAAAAGTATGGTACAGGCCAATACGGAAAGACCTATGATGGCTTTCGTAGTGCCAATACTTAGCAGTGCCTTAACTTCTCCTGATGATTTCAAAACACTAAATATTGCAATGTTTATCAATGAGGCAACAACACCAATGCTCAAAATTGTAAAAATATCACTTGCACCAACCCATTGCCTGCCTAAAACAATAGATATGATTTCTTTTGAATAAAAGGGGATAACCAATAGAAGTGGAAAAGCTATGAAATAGATATTCCGATTAATCCGAGAGCAGATACTTTTAAATTCTCTCTTGTTGTTTGTTTTCGATAGAATCGGAAAGGCTGCCACATCAAACAAGGAACGAAAAATATATGTCGGGAAATTTATTAACTTCTCCGATTGAACATAAAATCCTGTTGTTTGCAAATTATAAACTTTAGCAATAATGGATGACACGATGTCGTTATAACCCACTTGAATAGCTGATGATAATATGATGGGACCACCAAAGTTTAGTAATTCCTTGAAGGAAGTGAGTGAAAATTGTAATTTTGGAATATATCTTATTGTGAAAAATATAGCTATGGAAAACAAAACTGAATACAAAACCAAATTGATTACAATCGCCCATACTCCCCAACCATTATAGGCTGCAAAAATTGCGAAAGTTACAGATATAGTAAGAGATAGGATTGATATAAAAGACTGCTTCTTGAAAAGTAAGTTCTTAATCAGTATTATCCTTTGTATCGTAGTAAGAGCATTGAAAAACAGAGTGATAGATAAAACTCTCACAAGATTCTTCAATATCGGACTACCAAAATATTCAGCAATATAAGGGGCAGAGAAAAAGATTATTGTGCATAGTAAAATACTCATAAACAAATTGAAGGTAAACACCGTGTTATAGTCCACAGGTTTCGGATTTTTCTTACTAACCAATGCCGCACCCATACCTGATTCCACAATCATATTGGATATGGATATGATAATGGCTACGGCTCCTACCAAACCAAACTCGTATGGAGTTAAGAGCCTTGCCAAAACAAGTGTACTAAATAAATTAATGCCACTATACCCAAATTTTTCAATCAAAACCCATAAAAAGCTTGAAAAAATTTTAGAATTTGATATGTTGTGACTGTCTTCCATTTTCTCTTTTTGTAGTATATACTGCTAAATGTGAATGTTGTCGTATATCGTTATAAAAATAAAATGATTTCTTATTTGGAAGCATAAGAATATTCTTCGATAACATATTCCATTACTAGTTCGTGTATCCAAAATTTCCCTGATTTAAATTTAAACTCATTTGTACTCAAATCATAATATCCAGGTACTCCGTTGATTACCAGCTGTTCAGGTGTATCAATTTGGTTAAATAAAGACGTTTCAATTATTCTATATTGATTACTTTTATTACAGAAAAGTAGGTCAACACCCATTAATCTTGAATTTAATTTAGTCTTTATATCCAGAGCAATTTTTAATGCTTCTTTCGGGATTTCTTTTTTCTCATATATTCCGGCTCCTGAGGCTTTAAAATCATTTTTTTTAGGATATCTGTAGTATCCAAAAGCCTTATTGCCAATCATCATTATTCGTAAATCATATCCGGCATCAGGGATGAATTCCTGAAATAGTATGGTGTCTTTTTGTCTGAAATATGGATAAATGGTTTCAAGTCCTTTGTGTGAGAAAATTTTGTTAATAATACTCTTAGCTTTGGAAAATGTATTCACTTTAACAACTCCTCTTGAACTAGAACCTATATAAGTTTTATAAATCATAGGAAAGCTTAGCTTTCTTGCTAATGATAAAGCATCGGTTTTTGAGTTTGAAATAACGGTTGGAATTAAAGGCAGATTTAAAGCCTTATACAAATAAGTGGCTCTGTTTTTGTCTTCGTATTGCCACACTTCGTGAAAAGAAGGGAAGCAAGTTTTTCCTAATACTTTCTCCAACACATAAATTTTCGACTCGGCGATGTACATATCACTTGGCGAAGAATAAGTATGCCACATAATGATATCAAGCTCAGAGGCTACTTCAAGCCAGTCGTGTCTGTATATATCATAAAACTGATAATCAATCTGATTGTTTTTTAGGAATTTTTCATAAAAAATCCACGAACTGTTGCGGTGAGCATAGCCTTCAATATTTATCACGCCGTCCTTTACGATACCTACTTTTATTTTTTTTGCAGGCGGATTCTTTAATATTATTGCAGGGGCCTCGTTTATTCTTTTTTCTATTTTTTCAGCATCTAAAATTACTCCCCTTTTCAGATAAAAATTTTTAGCAAAATTTGTTTGGAGAAATTTATGATACAATCCTGTTTGTTTGATTCGGTCAGCAAGTTTCATAGTTTACAAGTTGTTTACAAGATTTTTGAACTCTGTAAAATTCAAATTATCAATACCAAAATCTTTTTTACTTCTTTTTAAAGAATGAAAATCTTTATTTACCAAGTATGAAGCTATAGTAATTAAAGAATCCGTTACCGGTGTATTTACGCCACATTCTTTTCCTAACATAGATAATAATCCCAAACCAACGATAACATCTTCGTGAAGATAACGGGTATCTAAGCTGTCAGGTCCTTTTGGTCCTCCCTTTTCAGCGTATGATTGAAATACTTTTAATGAGTCTTGGTTTAAATCTTTTTCATTACGATACTTGCAAGCGTCTAAATAAGAAATCGCTTTCCCTGAGAATTTTTCGATAACATCGTTTTTTTCTTTGTCTAATTGATGTATCAGGTTCCAAATTGAAGGAGTAAAAGACTCTTTATACATCCAAAATTCGCCTTTCATTCGCTCAATTCTGTTAGCAGACATAATGACTCCGATGGTATGAACCACCAAGTTAGGGTTATGTAAGGCTGATTCTATGATGTTCGTTCTAAAATCACCATAAGAATCCACAAGTTGAGAGATATATTTCATTCCTTCTGTACGTTTTGAATTTGGTAAAAAAGCAACAGCATTACGTACATTTTTGAATAAAATATTTACAACACCCGGTTCAATAATGCGAGCATCGTAGGGAGTGGATTCGCCTTCGGCAAAAATGATATTCGTTTCGCCTAATTCTTTTTTAAAGAAAAGTGAGCCTAAATTACCCGGAACACAAAATAAAACTTTTGTAGTATTTCTGTCTATGAAAGGTGTAATCTGTTTTGCTACTTTTGGATGATATAGACTTTGGCTTAGAACAAAAACCAAATCAACTTCCTTTAGTCCTTTTTCTATATCACGAGTGATAAGATTTAATCTTTGAAATGTTTTTTGCCCTCCTTGTGTATTGTCAATCCCGAAAATTCCCTCTTGTTTTACAATTTTATCAAAATTTTCTTCGTGTAGCGAGTTTGAAGTTTTTATCAAATTTACCGTATGCCCGGATTCACTTAATTTAAATGCGTGTGCACATCCTGCATTTCCGGAACCAATGATTGCTATTTTCATTGTATTTTTTATTTTTTCGTTATATGATTATTTGTGATAAAATTCCGCTCGTATAAGTATATTAATATTAATGAGATCAGAATTATTAGAACATCCTATTCAATATTTCCCTTCGAAATGATGGCAACTTTTGTGTCATAAGGAAATAATTTGTGAAGAGTGTACGTGTGAATGATAGCTACCTCCTCACCTGCTATTTCGTTGTTTTTCCAAAAAGTATGTCGCTATCTTCAAACATGTCTTTCCAAGCATAGGTTGTGTTATTAATTAAAATGTCTGTAACATTTCTGTTTTGTATGACATGTATCCATCTGTACATGGTTTGGCTTTTTAGGTTGCCTAAATAAGCAGTGTCACCTGTCTCTCCCATCACATATTGGTGTCTTTGTTTAAAACTTCATTTTGAGAAACAACATTCACGCCTTCCTTTTGGTAACTCTTATCTGAATATCCCAAAACATTATCGTAACCTTTCTCTATAAAGATTTTGGACTTGTTTTTTATATCAGAAGGAATTAAACATCTCCTTTTTTCATTTTTTTCGGACTAATTGAAAATCCTACTGTTTTCATTAGTATGTTATTTTTTGTTAAAACTATATTTTGGCTTTATGTAACGAGCTTATTTATAGGTGAATTTCTCTTAAAACCTCTTCTGTGTACTTTCCGAAAAATGGTTCTCCTGCATATTGAGCGAAACGTATCGTCTGTCCCAAAATGTTAACTTCTATACATCTCCATTGATTTTTATTGTCTAAGCACATATCTAGGCTAGATAAATTAGCTCCTACAATCTTTGCCGCAATGGATTTTGAGACGCTTAATAGTTCATTGTAGTTAGGTAAATTTTGACCTTCAAAAACAAATTTTGAATTTGGATGTGAGAAAAACTTATTGGCATACTTGTCCACCGCATATTTATTAAAAGCCCCTCCTTCCTTGATGTTACAAACAATCCCTCCCGCAGTTTCATTGTCTAAGCTACCGTCTTTACCCATTCTAATAGAGGTGTTTAAAACAACCACTTCTCCATTTGAAGGTCTTCTTAGTAAGCACACTCTCACCGTGTTAATGCTACCCGTGTTGATGACATTAATTAAATCGCTTTGAACAATCTTTTCTTGAACTACAAAATTAGGATACTTATCTAACAATGAAAGCAATTCCTTATGGTTATTGACGAAGCAAACTCCTACACCCCCATATGAGTCACAACTCGGTTTATAAACCAAAGGAAATGATATTTTCGTTAAATTGATATGCTTTTCAATGTTATCAATTATTTCAAAATTAGAAGTGTAAAATTTACCACCTATTTTATGAAAATAATCAATAGGAAAAATACCACTGCCAAACCATTTATTGTATATATTTTTATTTTCCAAAAAAACAACTTCTCTCCTGGGGTTAAAGAAGGGTTCGATTTTTAGGCTATAGACCTCTTCAGGAACAATTAATTTATTGTAAACTCCTGTTAAGGACTTTGTTAGTTCTACGGTATCCGTTTTTACCTTTATCCCTAACTTTTTCCAAAATTTAACATATTCTTCTTTTTCTTCTACGCTCAATTTATTTCGCTTGAAACCTTTTTGAGAGAATACTATTTTATGTCTTTTTTTCCAAGCTATAAAGGTTACAAACGACCTATACAGAAATAAAATTTTATGAGCAATTTTCCTTACCATCTTATTTATTTTTTAAATTTTAAATAATAAAAAAAACTTCCTAATCCCATAATCGTTTGGCTAGTTGAAATTACAATGGCTCCTCCGTTTATACCAAAATATTTGATAAGAGGATACAGCATTAAAAAACCAATTATTGATGCGATAAGTGTAATTTTCATTGCCTCTTTATCCTTTCTAAGAGGCAATAGAAAGTTGGTTGAAAATATTCTTTCAATGCAAATATAAAACAATCCTACGAGCAATATATAATACATAAAATCATATTCACTTGATTGCAAATTTATGTACCAATATATCAATGGTTTGGCAATAACGCTTCCTACTATCATTGATAAGACTAGGACGATTGCAATCTTTAGGAAAAGATTGAATCTGTGCTTTTCTCTGACAATAAAAGGGAAAAAAGCAGTTGTTAGTGATCCCAAAATAGAATATTGCATTGTGTTGATAGATCGTATGGAATTAAATACTCCTAAAGAAGCTTTATCTACAAAAAAACCTAATGTAAACACAGTAGTATTAAGGTATAGAGTAGGCACAAACCTGCTTATGAATATAGAGGTGTTACTCTTAACTGTACTTATAAGTGATTTGAATGAAACTCTTACAAATTTGAGATTGTATTTTGTCACTAGTAAGTACTGCCCTACAATTCCCGCACCGATAAATCCCATACTTTGTAGTAATGGATATATCCAATAATCACTTTCCTTTTTTATGAATAGGAAAATACAGAGTGTAAAGAACAATTTTATTCCCAAATTTAGATATGTAATGTATCGCATTTTTTCAATTCCTTGAAAAAACCATTCAGGAAAAAGAACTTGTCCTAACAGAGATATTCCTGTATATAAATAAATGTACCAATACTCATAAAAAGAAGGTACTAAACAAACAATAGTTCCAATAATTCCCCAAGAAATTAGTAAAAAAAATACCTTAATAATAAGTACTTTACTATATATGATGTCTAATTTCTTTGGACTATTCCTAAAAACAGCAACATCTCGGGTTGCTGTTACCTGAAAACTAAAGTCAGTTAAGGACGTGAAATAGGTGACTAATGAAGCTGAAAAAACTATTAAACCATATTTGTCAAACCCAATTGTCCTTAAGACATAGGGTAATGTTATCAACGGAAGAAGTATTCCCGCTAACTGCAATGCAGATAGGGAAATGAAATTTTCTAATAATACCTTTCCATTAGAGCTTTTCAGCTTATTCAAATATTTTTTTAACAACGCACCTTATTTTAGAAATTACAACCTTCCATCAACTTTTTTTAATATTCCTTTCACGTCATATACCACCCCATTTTCTTTTTTCAAATTTTCTATATTAAGATTCTGGAACTCTTTATGAGCTACGCCAAGAACTACGGCATCAAATTTTGCAGAAGGTAGCTTTTGTGTACTTTCAACGCCATATTCGTGTTGTACTTCCTCCGGATTTGCCCAAGGGTCGAAAATGGTTACTTTTACGCCAAAATCTTCCAAAGCAGCAATCACATCTACAATTTTTGTGTTGCGTACGTCAGGGCAATTTTCCTTGAAAGTAACTCCTAACATCAGTACTTCAGCTCCGTTTACATTGATGTTCTTTTTAATCATCGCTTTTACGACTTGCTCAGCTACATATTTGCCCATCGAATCGTTTAGTCTTCTTCCCGCTAAAATAATTTCGGGGTGATAGCCGTATTCTTGTGCTTTTTGAGCCAAATAGAAAGGGTCAACGCCGATGCAATGTCCGCCCACTAAGCCTGGTTTGAAAGGTAAGAAGTTCCACTTCGTGCCAGCCGCAGCTAATACCGCGTGGGTATCGATATCCATCAAATTGAAGATTTTTGCCAACTCATTAACGAAAGCAATGTTGATGTCTCGTTGTGAATTTTCAATTACTTTAGCCGCCTCAGCCACTTTTATGGTCGGAGCCAAGTGTGTGCCAGCAGTAATTACCGATTTGTAAACTTCATCTACTACTTTTCCGATTTCTGGTGTAGATCCTGAAGTAACTTTTAAAATCTTTTCTACAGTATGCTCCTTGTCTCCCGGATTAATTCTTTCAGGAGAATAACCTGCAAAGAAATCTACATTGTATTTCATTCCCGAAGTTTTTTCCACCACTGGGATACAATCTTCCTCGG
The DNA here is from genome assembly GCF_009684755.1 of Capnocytophaga felis. Taxonomy (GTDB): domain Bacteria; phylum Bacteroidota; class Bacteroidia; order Flavobacteriales; family Flavobacteriaceae; genus Capnocytophaga; species Capnocytophaga felis. Next base: position 467,602 of record NZ_BLBC01000005.1, on the reverse strand, counting down.
TAGCTCCCGGATAAACGGTTGATTCATAAACTACAATATCTCCTTTTTTCAGAACTTTTCCAACAGTTTCGCTGGCTTTCACCAAAGGTGTTAGTACAGGTCGGTTATTTTTGTCCACCGGAGTAGGTACGGTAATTACGTAGATGTTAGCATCTTCAATGTCTTTCAATTCGGCAGAGCAAAGCAACCCATTTGAGTTGGTTTTAAACGGATTTTCTTTAACCAAAGCCGATTGTAGTAATTCGTCAGAAACCTCCAACGTATCGTCGTGACCGGTGTTTAATTTTTCTACTCTTTCTTTGTTAATGTCAAATCCCACTACCGGATATTTTGTGGCAAAAAGTCTTGCCAAAGGTAATCCAACGTAACCCAAACCGATAACTGCTATTTTGTGTTTCATTTTTTGTTTATTAATGAATGTATTTTTATGAATATTTTTTTCTATTTTAAATTTTTCCAATACCAATCCACAGCCTCTTTCAGTCCTTCTGCGAATTTGTGAGTAGGCTGATAACCCAAATTTTTCTGTGCTTTTTCAATGGAAGCCAACGAGTGCGGTACATCGCCCAATCGGTTAGGCCCATTCAGGATTTCTACTTCGGCAATTTTCGGGTCATACTGTGCAAGAAATTCCCTCAATAATTCTGCCATATCCTTGATTGTGGTTCTGTCTCCCACCGCGGTATTATACACTTGATTTACGGCATCGGGATTTTCCGAAGTCATTGCCAAAATGTTCATTTGAATGACGTTGTCGATGTAAGTAAAGTCGCGCGAGTAGGTTCCGTCTCCGTTAATCGTAGGCGATTGGTAATTCATCAGCTGAATCACAAATTTCGGAATTACTGCGGCATACGCTCCGCTTGGGTCTTGTCTTCTTCCAAATACATTAAAATATCTCAGTCCGATGGTGTCAAAGTCATAAGTTCTTTTGAAAACATCGGCGTATAGTTCGTTGACGTATTTTGTAATTGCATATGGAGAAAGTGGTTTTCCGATTACATCTTCCACTTTTGGCAGTGATTTGGAATCGCCGTAAGTGGAAGAACTTGCAGCATAGACCAAGCGTTTTACACCGGCATCTCTCGCTGCTACAAGCATATTAAGAAAACCACCCACATTGACATCGTTGCTGGTAATCGGATCGTTGATGGAGCGAGGAACGGAACCCAAAGCTGCCTGATGCAGAACGAACTCCTGTCCTTCGCAGGCTTTTCTGCAAGTGTCTAAATCGCGGATGTCGCCTTCAATTAGGGTGAAGTTTTTATTTGACAAAAAAGGCTCTATGTTGTGTCTGTGTCCTGTGGCAAAATTATCCAAAACGGTAACTACAGCACCTAATTCCAAGAGTTTTTCAGATAGATTGGAACCGATGAAGCCTGCTCCACCGGTTACTAATATTTTTTTGTTTTTTAATTTGTTTGAAAACATTTTTTACGTGTTATTATGTGTTTAGTTTCTCCTGTTTCTTATGGTTTCAAAAATATGAGCTGTTGTGCATAGTTCAATGTCTCCTTTTTCTCGTAATTCTACCAAATAATCGCACAATTTGACAAATTTCTCATTACTCCAACTCCAACTATCTGAATCTTCATCAATACTATGAAACATTAATGTCAAAGCTCCCTTTTGTCGTACACATTCATCTACTAAGGAAGCGACCTGTTTCCAAGTAACATCATTAACAATAGGAACGGAGTAGATTACACGGTCGTTACACTCCTTCATAATGGTATCTTGATATGCCCATTTATAAAAGATTGGAAGATGCCAAAATCGTCCAAGTTTGCGAAAAAAAGTTCGTAAGAATCTCATCCGCTGTATTCGCAGAGAGGTTCTTACATAGCTAATCTTTTTTGTGAAAAGATCTTTTTTTGACTTTTTGAAATTTTCTATATTCAGCCCGGAATTCGGACTGGCAAAACCTATGGTTGTGTTTGTAGGTAAGTTTAGCCATTCAATTACTTTGTCGTAAGAAGCACTAATGTCCTCCTCAGTGTTTAAGTGCTTGTCTCCGTGAAGAGCTATTTCAAAACCGTTTTCTTTGTTGAAGCGAACAACATCGCAAGCCAGCATTGGTTTTCCATAGTGAGGGAATCGTTCCTTAGGTGCGGTGCCGTCAATATATCCGGTTGTAACATTAAGGGTTGCTGGTATATTTCTTGGAATCAGTATGTTGTCAAATGCGGTTGTGTTGTCTCCTCTGGCATCATCAAAAGAAAAACTAATTAAAGCTCTGTTCATACATATAATATTTTTTATCTTTTTTGTGAAATTGATATTCTAAAATAATTTATTGCCATAAATATGCCTAGCTGATGACATTATCTAATTGTATTCATACGGCACATAATTTTTAATTTTTCCCTCAAAATAAAAGGGCTAATAAATTAAGCACAAATGTACATATTTTTTTTATTTTTGTTATGGTAACATATTTTTTTAGGAAAAAAATAACAAAAAGGATAGTGTGGTTTTGTTATTCCTCTCCTTTGGATAACGGTAAATGTTTTAGTTAATTCCTCTTACATTATCTGACGCTTTGGTTACAGTCCAATGTTGGATACCTTCGTTGTCAACATAACTTTTTGTCATTTTTATATAGCCTCCATACGGAATTTCGATGCCGTTCAACCTGCCTTTATTGTATAATTTGGCTATGTAAGCTTTGGAGGGTTGCTTTTTCGTTCCAAATAATATCTTTAATGGAGATTTATCCTTAGAATTATTTGTATAGTAAAATTCAAAATTAGAAATAGGAATGTCGTTATCCAAATAGATAGTTGATTGGGAATTGTTTAAAGTGTAGTTTATTGCACCTCCGTCAAACATTTTTGAAACGGTATTGCCATAAGTTAGAGGCAGACTCGGAAGTTCTCCTTTTTCACTAAAGGTCAAAGAAAAACTTGAGTGGGGGTGAGAGTTGGTAGAAGGAGAACCGGTATAGTTGAAAAAAGGGATTTCATAACCTTTTGATAATACATTTGTTATTGTTACATTTTTTAAATCATCTTTAAAGAAATTTGTTGTACTATTTCTGATAGCTGCCACCTTGTATTTGGCTTTGCTACTTGCTTCAAATACGGGGTTCATTATCGTTATGTTTCTGTTGCCTACATCCCTATGGCTTAAATGTTTAAAACAAGTTATAGTAATGGGGGCTAGGTAAACGGAATGCCTATTTGCAGGGGCTTCAACACAATCAATGAATTTTGGATTGATTATTTCAGTTTTGAAGAAGTCGGATTGATGGTTGTTGATGTACACGGCACTCTTTTTTGATCTATAAAATGTAGGATTATGAATCTTTATTGATCCTTTCACATAGTTCGTGGGAGCCGACACTATAAGTGCATCTCCTTCAAAAACCGGATCAAAAATCTCAATATCGTAGTTGGCATCTACGAGCCTGGTGTCCTGAGGATGAATTAGATGAGACATATGGGCAGAAAATGAAAATCCTGCTGTATAGGACGAAACTCCCTTGCCGTTATTTCTGAGTATAGGTTTGTATATGCGTAACTTGGTTACGTTGTCCCTATTCCAATTAGGCTCTATATCTATTCCGTATCCCGGATCATGCCCTCCTGTGCTTTCTGCAATTAAGTTGTGTATTTCTATATTATGTCCGGAAGTTATGGATATCCCCTGTCTTCTATTGTCCGGAAGGTTGGCATTATGAATTTTGATGTTTTCACAATTCCTCATATAAATACCATCTCCCCAAAACTTGGTTGCATAAGCATTGTGTATGGTAATGTTGCTACAATCAACTATGTTTATGCCGTGTCCCCATTGGCCTGTGGAACCTAAGTGGGTGTATTTGTCCCCTTCCAGATTTGGGTTCTTGATAGTGATGTTTTTCTTTCCGCTTAAGTCTATTACGTTGTAAAAAGATAGATTGTTTGGTTTTACCTTTATTTTAGCATTTTTTTCGAAAGTGATAGTACTCCCATCTTTTGGTTTTACCCCATCGCCGTTTACTAGTTCAATGTCATATGTGCCGTCCTTAATCAGAATGTTTGAGTGTTTATCCGCAATGCTCTGAAAGAATTTTCTAAAATCCCCTGTTACATTTTGAGGAGTAATTACAAAATCATAGTTTTCTTCTCGAATTTCTCCCCCATCATTGTTTTTGCCTTTATCAAGCTTCTTTTGTTCTTCTGTGACATGATCAAAAATGTCTTCAAATGTGCAGGAAGTAGTTGCAAAGAATGTACAGGGAGTAATTATCAAAATAGAAAATAATGTAATAATTCTTTTTTTCATTTGCTATTTATTTAGATTTTAAAAAATTAATTTGTGGGGCAAAACTATGCAAAATTATCTAATAAACAAAATGTGTGACATATAGCATTGATGAAATCTCAACTTTTTAGAAACTTCTTTTTTTGCAATATTGAGTATTATCGGCAGATTTCACTTACCTTTTTCGGCTGTTTAAATCTTTCTTTGTATTTTCGCCCGAAAAATTGAAAATAAGGATTTATGAATGTTCAATTTAATATCAATGAAGATTTTAACAAACTTGAGCTGAGTGAATTACGTCGAAGATTAGCCAAAGTGAAGGAGGGCGGAGGCAAAAAGCGTCTTGAGAAATTACACAGTCAAGGTAAACTTTCGGCTCGTGAACGCATTGAATATCTTTTAGATAAAGACAAAGAATATATCGAAATTGGGGCGTTTGCTGGCGAAGGAATGTATCCCGAACACGGTGGCTGTCCATCTGCTGGTGTTGTGGTTGTAATTGGCTATGTTTCAGGGAAACAATGTGTTGTGGTGGCTAATGATGCGACTGTAAAGGCGGGAGCTTGGTTTCCTATTACGGGCAAGAAAAATATTCGAGCTCAGGAAATTGCCATCGAAAATCGCTTGCCTATCATTTATTTGGTGGACAGTGCGGGCGTGTATTTGCCAATGCAGGACGAAATTTTTCCAGACAAGGAGCATTTCGGTAAAATTTTTCGTAACAATGCGATAATGAGCAGTATGGGAATCACGCAAATCGCTGCCGTTATGGGAAGTTGCGTTGCCGGAGGGGCGTATTTGCCCATTATGAGCGATGAGGCTCTGATTGTAGACAAAACAGGAAGCATCTTTCTGGCAGGAAGCTATTTGGTAAAAGCTGCAATTGGTGAAGATGTTGATAATGAATTGCTTGGTGGAGCAACTACACATTGTGAAATCAGTGGAGTAACTGATTTTAAAGCCAAAGACGACAAAGATGCTTTAGACAGAATCAAACGAACGATGGCGAAAATCGGGACGTATGAAAAAGCAGGATTCAATCGTGTTGAAGCTCAAAAACCGCTGAAAAACCCCGAAGAAATTTACGGAATTCTGCCTAAATCAAGAGCAGAACAATTTGATATGATGGAAATTATTCTTCGTTTGGTGGACAATTCCGAGTTTGATGAATACAAAGCAGGCTACGGACAAACACTCATCACCGGATACGCCCGAATTGATGGCTGGGCGGTGGGGATAGTCGCTAATCAACGTAAAGTATTGAAAACCAAGAAGGGAGAAATGCAGTTTGGAGGAGTAATTTATTCCGATAGTGCCGATAAAGCAACCCGATTTATTGCCAATTGCAATCAGAAAAAAATTCCGTTGGTATTTCTGCAAGACGTTACAGGCTTTATGGTAGGCTCAAAATCCGAACACGGAGGCATTATTAAAGACGGAGCTAAAATGGTAAATGCTGTGGCAAATTCGGTAGTTCCGAAGTTCACGATTGTAGTGGGAAATTCTTATGGAGCAGGTAATTACGCAATGTGCGGGAAGGCGTATGACCCGCGTTTAATCGTTTCGTGGCATAGTGGGAATATTGCCGTGATGGGTGGAGCTCAAGCCGCAAAAGTGTTGTTGCAAATCGAAACCGCTTCACTTAAAAGCAAAGGACAAGAAATTACCAAAGAAAAAGAACAAGAGTTGTACGATAAGATAAAATCGAAGTACGATGAGCAGATTTCGCCTTATTACGCCGCTGCCCGATTGTGGACAGATGCCGTTATCGATCCGCTTGAAACCCGCAAATGGATTTCGATAGGTATTGAAGCTGCTAATCACGCTCCTATCGAAAAGCCGTTTAATTTAGGAGTTTTACAAGTTTAATGAATTAATTTTTTTAAATATATAGTACAAATGAGAGTAAAAAAAATGTTTTTAGGATTTTTCCTTTTATTATCAGTTACTTTACAAGCACAAGACGTGTCCAAAGCGTTGAAAGTGGGGGATAAAGCTGTCGACTTTACTTTAAAAAATGCTAAAGGAGAAGATGTTACTTTGTATTCGTTATTGGAAAAAGGAAATGTAGTTATTACTTGGTACAGAGGAGGTTGGTGCCCGTATTGCAATGTAGCTTTAAGTCAATTACAGGAAAAATTACCTGAGTTTAAATCGCTGAATACTAATTTAGTAGCTTTAACTCCTGAACTGCCCGATCACAGTCTTTCAACTCAAGAAAAGAACAAACTTGAATTTGAGGTGCTTACAGATTTAAATAATGAAGTGGCAAGGTTATATGGTGTCGTTTTTAAATTGGATGATAAAACGGCACAACGTTATGAACAAGCTTTGCATTTGAGTAGCCGAAATGGGACTAATTCTTCAGAATTACCTGTTCCTGCTACATATATTATTGATAAAAAAGGAAAAATACGTTATGCTTTCGTAAATCCAAATTATAAAGAGCGTGCCAACCCCGAAGTAATTATTCAGGAACTCAGAAAAATTCATTAAGAAAGCAAAAGAGAGTGGCAGCAAAATGTTGAGTTTAGCTTTAATTTTTAGTAACAAAATCAGTAGTGATTTGAAGATTGTAAAATCAACTGTTTTAATTGATGTGGAACGTTATTTATTTAGAATTCATATAAATTAACTTGAAAAGAAATAAGTTTTTTTGTATATTCCTGAGATGTTCTATTTTTGTCACTTGAATAGATGAGATTGTCAGAGAGTTCAATAGAAAATAGTAGATAACATACTTTAATATGAAAAAGGTTAAAAACCATAAATTGTTAAATTTCAGTATTTTTAGCTTTTTGCTGATGTTGTTGTTTTCAACTTCAGTTTTGGCTCAGGAAGATGCAGCTAAAGGAGATCCTGTAAAAGGGGAGACTTTGTTTAAAACCAACTGTATGGCTTGTCACCAGTTGGATAAACGTGCTGTTGGTCCTGCATTGGGAGGTGTAACTGAGAGAAGAACGAACGAATGGCTTCATAAATGGATTAACAATAGTGCAGCATTGATAGCTTCGGGTGATGCAGATGCAAAGGCTATTTTTGAGGAATTTAATCAAGTTCCGATGGCTCCTTATGAAGGAATTCTTTCTCATCAAGATATAGAAGACATTCTGGCATATACGGCAAATCCTCCGGCTGTACAAGAAGTTCCTGAAGAGGAAGTTCCGCAAATTATTGTGGAAGATCCAGAGGTGGCAAGAGAAAGATCAGTGACGTATGTTACTGCTATTTTAGGAGTTACAGTGCTTTTAATAGCGTTGTTTGTTGTTTTATTCGCATTAGGAAATGCTTCAAGAGTTATAGCAAATGGGGATATTTCAGCAGAAGAATTTGCAAAACGTAAAGAAGGACTATTGTCAAAAGCATTTGCAGACAATCCGTTTTTAGTGATAACAACTGTTTTGGTATTATTGTTTGGCTCAACGTACGCTATTTTTGGATATTTAATGCAGATTGATGTTAATCAAGGATATGAGCCTATTCAGCCTATTCATTATTCGCATAAAATCCACGCGGGAGATAATCAAATTGATTGTAAATTCTGTCACTCGGCTGCACGCGTGTCAAAAACAGCAGGAATTCCGTCCCTGAATGTGTGTATGAATTGTCACGAAACGATTTCAGAATACAAAGGTGCTGAAGATTTGGCAAATGGCTATACACGTGAGTTTTATACCAATGAAATTAAAAAGTTATATGACGCGGTAGGGTGGGACGAAAAAACGTTTACCTATACAGGAAAGACTAAACCGGTTCGTTGGGTTCGTATTCACAATTTACCTGACTTCGCGTACTTCAATCACTCACAACACGTAACGGTTGCAGGTTTGGAATGCCAGCAGTGCCACGGAAAGGTTGAAGAAATGGAAATCGTTCATCAGCACGCACCCCTTACAATGGGTTGGTGTGTGGATTGCCACAGAAAAACGGAAGTCAATACCGAAAACGGATACTACCAAAACTACAAAGAGGTTCACGCAGAACTTGCTAAGAAACTTAATGTTGAAAAGCTTACCATTGCTCAGTTAGGTGGTTTGGAATGTGGTAAATGTCACTACTAATTTACAATTATTATTTTAAAGAGTTAATATTCAGATTATAACTATGGCATCAAACAAAAAATACTGGAAAAGTGTAGAAGAACTTAATGAAAATTCGGTATTTGATACACTGAAACAGAATGAGTTTGTAGAAGAAATACCTGTTGATGAGTTTTTGGGCGATAAGGCAACTCTTGAATCGTCATCAACTTCACGCCGTGATTTCTTAAAATATGTAGGTTTTACTACGGCTGCTGCCACGTTGGCTGCTTGTGAAGGTCCTGTTCATAAGGCAGTTCCTTATGTGGTTCTTCCTGAGCAAATTCGTCCCGGAGTAGCTGATTATTATGCTACAACCATTGCCGATGGTTTTGATTTTGCAAGTATTCTTGTGAAAACCCGTGAAGGACGTCCAATTTTGATAGAACATAATCGTGAGGCTCAAACACACTCTGATGTAAATGCCAGAGTAATGGCTTCTGTATTAGGATTATATGATAATCTTAGGGTGAAAAATCCTATGGTCAAGGGTGGAGCTTCTGTTTCTTGGGCTGATTTGGATTCGCAAGCAGTGAAAGCTTTGGAAAAGGCTGCACAAAATGGAAAACAAATAGTGATTTTAAGTCATACACTGGCAAGCCCTTCTTCATATAAACTTATAGAAGGATTGAAGGAGAAGTTTCCTACTTTGAAATTAGTTGAGTATGATGCTATTTCGGAAGAAGCTACATTAACGGCATTTGCTAAAAAATACGGTGTGCGTGCGATGGCAGATTACGATTTTGCTAAGGCTGATGTAATCGTTTCATTTGGTGCGGATTTCATAGCTGATTGGCAAGGTGGAGGTTTTGAGGGAGGATACGCTAAAGGGCGTATTCCTGTGAAAGGGAAAATGTCACGACACATTCAGTTTGAGGCAAATATGACCTTGTCGGGAGCTAATGCTGATAAACGAGTTCCGGTTACTCCATCGCAACAGAAAGTAGCTTTGGCTAAATTTTACGGTTACTTAAATGGCGTTTCTGTGAGTGGAAATCTTCCTGAAAATGTTGAAGAAACTGTGAAGAAAGCAGTTGCTCAAGTAAAGAAAGCAGGTAAAAAAGCTGTTGTGGTAACAGGAATTCAGGATGAAAACGCTCAGTTATTGGTACTGGATATCAATGAGAAATTAGAAAGTGAGGCTTTCAATCCTCAAACTGCTATTTTAACACGAAAAGGAAATGTTTCAGAGTTGAGACAACTTATTTCCGATATGAATAATGGAAATGTAGGTGTCTTGATAATCAACAATCTGAACCCATTATATACACTATCTAACGCAGATGAGTTTGCGAAGGCTTTGGAGAAAGTAGATTTTTCAGTTTCTTTTTCAATGAAAGCCGATGAAACTGCTATCAAGACAAATTATATTGCTGCTACACCACACTATTTGGAGTCTTGGGGCGATGTAGAGTTAAAAAGAGGTCATTACGCATTGACTCAGCCTACTATTCGTCCGTTGTTTGATACTCGTCAGTTGCAAGATGCATTGTTGAAGTGGTCTGGCTCTGAAAAAACATATTATGATTTCATAAAGGAAAATTGGGCAACAGATATTCTCGGCTTAGCAAAATGGAATCAAGCATTACACGATGGTTCTTTCGTGAAAGAAGAGTTAAATAATACACTTTCTTCGTTAGAAGTATCTGTTAATGATGCGATTCAAAGTTTATCGAAAGCAACTTCTAACGGCTTTGAATTAACATTATATTCTAAAACAGGGATTGGTGATGGACAACAAGCCAATAACCCTTGGTTGCAAGAACTTCCTGACCCGATTACCAGAACTACTTGGGATAATTACATCACAATGTCAGCGGCTGATGCTAAGCAATTAGGCATTAAAAACTGGCACGTAGCCACAGGTGCTTTAGATGGAAATTATGTTAAGGTTACCGTAAATGGAGTTAGTTTAACAGCTCCTGTGCTTATTCAGCCTGGTCAGGCTAAAGGTTCAATAGGTTTGGCATTTGGTTATGGTAGGGTAGAAGGTATGAAAAAAGAAATGCAGGTAGGTGTAAATGCTTATCCGCTTTATCATAACTTCGATAATGTACAAAATGTTGAGAGCCTGACAAAAGCAGATGGAACACACGAGTTTGCTTGCATTCAGTTACATAATACCTTGATGGGACGTGGCGACATTTTGAAAGAAACCACTCTTGAAGAATTCAATTCAAAACCGGCTGAACAGTGGAATAAAAAACCAGTTGTTTCATTGGATCACAAAGAGGTGTTAGCTTCAAGTGTTTCACTTTGGGAATCTTTTGATCGCTCATCAGGGCATCATTTTAACTTGTCGATTGACCTTAATGCTTGTACAGGTTGTGGAGCTTGTGTGATTGCTTGTCACGCAGAAAATAACGTACCTGTAGTAGGAAAAGAAGAAGTGCGTCGTTCAAGAGATATGCATTGGTTACGTATTGATCGTTATTATTCTTCAGATGATACTTTTGTAGGAGATTTGAAAACGAAGGAAGGCATTAAAGGATTGAGTGCTGCCCTTTCTACTTACGGAGAAATGGAAGTTGCTTCCGAGAATCCGCAGGTGGCATTCCAACCGGTTATGTGTCAGCATTGTAATAATGCACCTTGTGAAACAGTTTGTCCGGTAGCGGCAACTTCACACGGTCGTCAAGGTCAAAACCATATGGCTTATAACCGTTGCGTAGGAACACGTTATTGTGCAAATAACTGTCCATATAAAGTACGTCGTTTCAACTGGTTCTTGTACAATAATAATGACGAGTTTGACTTCCATATGAATAACGACTTGGGTAAAATGGTGCTTAATCCGGATGTGGTTGTTCGTTCGCGTGGGGTAATGGAAAAATGTTCTTTCTGTATTCAACAGACACAAGCAGTTATCCTTAAAGCTAAAAATGAAGGACGTGAAGTACGTGAGGGTGAGTTTAATAATGCTTGTGCTTGCTCGGCAGCTTGTGGTACTGGAGCTATGGTGTTTGGGGATATCAATGAGAAAAACAGTGAAATTGCCAAGTTAGTTGCAGATGACAGAGCTTATCATTTGTTGGAGCATATTGGAACAAGACCGAACGTCGTTTATCAAGTTAAGGTTAGAAATACGCAAGAAGTTTAGTTGAGGCAAAATATGAAGAAATATATTTTTATATTAATTTTAGGAGCGTTGGTTTCTTGTGGAGGTACTAAGTCACCCGAGTTACGACGTTTGAAAGCTAAAGAAGAAATTTTAGCGTTGAATACAGAACTTAACAGCCTGAAAATAGAACTTGAGAAAGAACGCATAGAGAATGAAAGTTTAAAATCTGAAGTAGAGAAAGTGAATTCTAAGGCAGATAAGAAAACATCTGATTTTACTTCTGCAGAAGCAGGTTCTTCTTCTGCTAAAGATGCTAAACAGGCAAGAAGGGCTTTAAAGAGAGCAGAAAAAAGAAATCGAAGTTTAGCAAAGAGCAATAGAAAAATGCAGAAACTTGAGAGAAAGATTGAAAAAGTTCAGAAAAAAATAGAAGGACTCAACAAAAAAGTGGAATTTGTAGATAATAAAGAAAAATGATCTACATTTTAAGGAATCTTTATAATAAAAAGTTTAATTTTTTTAATATTTAAAAACAAAATATGGCATCGCATTACGAAGCACCTATACGAAAACCCTTAGTGACGGGCGACAAGTCCTATCACGATGTTACGGTTGATATTGCTCGTCCTGTGGAAGGAAAAGCCAACAAAATGTGGTGGACGGTGTTTTCCATCTCATTGGTCGCTTTTCTTTGGGGGTTGGGTTGTATGATTTACACTATATCGGAAGGTATTGGTACTTGGGGGTTAAATAAAACAGTCGGTTGGGCTTGGGATATTACTAACTTCGTTTGGTGGGTTGGTATTGGTCACGCAGGAACGTTAATTTCTGCCGTACTTTTATTATTCCGACAAAAATGGAGAATGGCAATTAACCGTTCGGCTGAGGCTATGACAATCTTCTCAGTTGTTCAAGCCGGTTTGTTTCCGCTTATCCATATGGGACGCCCTTGGCTGGGATATTGGGTTATGCCTATCCCGAATCAATTCGGTTCGTTGTGGGTAAACTTTAACTCTCCTCTATTATGGGACGTATTTGCGATTTCAACATATCTTTCTGTGTCGTTAGTGTTCTGGTGGACAGGACTTCTTCCTGATTTCGCAATGCTTCGAGACAGAGCTGTGAAGCCTTTCCAAAAGAAAATTTATAGTTTGGTAAGTTTTGGCTGGAGTGGACGTGCAAAAGATTGGCAACGTTTTGAAGAAGTTTCACTTGTTCTTGCAGGTTTGGCAACGCCTTTGGTACTTTCGGTACACACTATCGTATCATTTGACTTTGCTACATCCGTAATTCCGGGTTGGCATACGACCATTTTCCCACCTTACTTCGTTGCGGGGGCGATTTTCTCAGGGTTTGCGATGGTAAACACACTTTTGATTATTATGAGAAAGGTATGTAATTTTGAGGATTATATTACCATTCAGCATATTGAACTTATGAACATCGTAATTATGATTACGGGTTCTATCGTAGGATGTGCCTATATCACAGAGTTGTTTGTGGCTTGGTATTCAGGTGTTGAGTATGAGCAATATGCTTTCTTGAACCGTGCAACAGGTCCTTACGCTTGGGCATATTGGATGATGATGACTTGTAATGTGTTCTCACCTCAATTTATGTGGTTCAAAAAACTACGCAGAAGCATTATGTTCTCATTTATCATTTCTTTAGTGGTAAACGTGGGAATGTGGTTTGAGCGGTTCGTAATTATCGTTACATCACTTCACAGAGATTATCTTCCTTCTTCTTGGACAATGTTCTCACCAACGTTTGTTGATATAGGAATTTACATCGGAACAATCGGATTCTTCTTTGTGTTATTCTTGTTGTATGCACGTACATTCCCTGTAATTGCACAAGCGGAAGTGAAATCAATCTTGAAATCATCAGGAGAGAAATATAAAAAATTAAGAGATAATAATCCTAATCACGACCACAATGAGTAAGAAAGTAATACAAGCATTATATAACGATGATGATATTCTGATGGCTGCAGTAAAAAAAGTCCGTGCAAAGAATCATCATATTGCAGAGATATATACTCCTTTTCCCGTTCACGGATTGGATAAGGCTATGGGATTAAAGCCTACACGTATTGCCATTGCAGCATTCATTTATGGGTGTATAGGGCTTACGGTAGCAACTTTGATGGTTAATTACATTATGATTGAAGACTGGCCACAAGATATCGGTGGAAAGCCAAGTATGACTTTCTTGCAGAATATGCCTGCTTTTGTGCCTGTAATGTTCGAGATGACAGTGTTTTTTGCTGCTCACCTTATGGTTATTACTTTTTATATGAGAAGTAAACTATGGCCTTTTAAGCAAGCTGAAAATCCGGACGTGCGAACTACCGATGACCATTTTTTAATGGAAGTTCCTGTAATGGAGAATAATATTGGAGAAGTAACAACACTTTTGAAAGAAACAGGAGCTGTTGAAATTAAAATAGCAGAAAAATAGGAGATATGAAAAATATAGTGAAAGTAGCTTTATTCAGCAGTGTATCTTTACTTTTAGTATCTTGCTTTAACAAACGTGAGCCGAACTATCAGTTTATGCCCAATATGTATGAAAGTGTTGGGTATGAGACATATCAGCAATCGGGTGCCTTTAAAGATAGTATGCAAGCTCAATTGCCTGTTTTGGGAAGCATCAAACGCGGGTGGCAACCTTACGAATATCCTGATACACCGGCAGGTTTACTTCTCGCAAAAGAAGAATTGAAGAATCCTTTATTTGCTGATTCTTTGAATGTTGCGTCAAATACTGAGGCAGGAAAAGCGTTATACGATATTTATTGTGCTGTTTGTCACGGAGAGAAAGGTGACGGAAAAGGCATCTTAGTAGAGCGAGGAAAATTTGCGGGAGTTCCAAGTTATGCAGATAAAAATCGAGTTATCACACAAGGAGGTATTTATCACGTGATTTACTATGGATTAAATGCAATGGGTTCGTATGCTTCACAAATTAATGAGAAAGAGCGTTGGCAAGTGGCTTTGTATGTAGAAAAACTACGTGACGAGCTAGTAAAATAATTCCCTAAAAGAAAGATATTTAGATTATGTACACATTTTCAAATAAATTAAAAATTACCTCTATAATTCTTATGGTTATCGGGATTATAGGAGTTGTTGTTGGTTTTTTAACAGTTCCGCATACTGCCGAAGACGAGCACGTGCTACATATGTTGCATAATAAGCCTTGGGCAGCGGTGTATGTTGCAGCACTCTTTTTTATGTTGATTTCTTTAGGGGTATTGGCTTTTTACGCTATCAACAGAGCAGCTCAAGCGGGTTGGTCGCCAGTACTTTTCCGTGTTATGGAAGCAATTACGGCTTATTTATTTCCGGGTGTGCTGGTAGTTTTTACGCTATTGGTACTTTCAGGAATGCATTTGAATCACCTTTTTGTCTGGATGGATGAAAGTGTAGTTGCTCACGATACGTTGTTACAAGGAAAACAAGGTTATTTGAATGTACCTTTCTTTTTAGGACGTGCTGCATTTTATATGTTTGGTTGGGTTTTGTACCGCCATTTTTCCAGAAAGTTTTCTATTGCACAAGATACGGCTACCGATGACAGCAATTTTGTGAAAAACTTTAAAATATCTGCCGGATTTTTAGTGTTTTTCTTGGTTACAGAATCGATGATGTCTTGGGATTGGATTATGAGTGTTGATCCGCATTGGTTTAGTACATTGTTTGGATGGTATGTGTTTTCGAGTTTCTTCGTTTCAGGAATTACAGTTATTGCTTTAATTACTATCTATTTAAAAAGTAGAGGGTATTTGGAATATGTAAATAGTAGCCATCTGCACGATTTGGCAAAATTTATGTTTGGTATTTCAATTTTCTGGACGTATTTGTGGTTTTCTCAGTTTTTATTGATTTGGTATTCAAATATTTCTGAAGAGACGGTTTACTATGTAGCTCGGATTAGAGATTATGCTCCGCTATTTTTTGGTATGTTGTTGCTTAATTTCATATTCCCATTATTGGTATTGATTAATACGGATTACAAACGCATTAGTTGGTTAGTATTTGCGTCAGGTGTTATAATTTTGATAGGTCATTATATTGACTTTTATGTTATGATTATGCCTGCTACGGTAGGGGATCAATGGAGTATCGGAATTACTGAAATTTCATCGGTGCTACTTTTCTTAGGGTTGTTTATTTTTGTAGTTTTTACGGCTCTTACAAAGGCTCCGTTACTTCCAAAACGTCATCCGCTTATTGAGGAAAGTAAACATTTCCATTATTAGGATTAGATTGAAAAAATAGAAGAAAATAAAAAACCATAGTTAAAAACTATGGTTTTTTTGTTAGATAGTCAGATTTCTAAGTGAATTTATTTCTTCTTTAAAAATTCAATTAATAAAAATGCCCATCCCAGCATCAAAAGTAATCCCCCTAAAGGTGTTATCAAAGCAAATGACCTAATATTTATGGAAGTTATACTTTCTGTGGAAAGTAGGTAAATAGAACCTGAGAAAAATAGAACTCCAAAAACTACCGATATAAAAGTTGCTTTTCTGATTTTTTCCGAAATGTTGTCCAAATTTGATAAAAGTAATAAGAACAAAGCGTGATACATTTGGTAGCGAACTCCCACTTCAAAACTAGAAAGAGCTTCTTCAGTAAGATGTTTCTTTAGCGAATGCGCACCAAAAGCTCCTAAAATTATAGATGTCAATCCGAATACAAGAGCTACAATAATAATCTTTTTTTTCATTTTACACAGAATTTATAATTTACAGATAATTTTTTGTAAACCACAAAATTATGGTATTTTTTTGAATGATTATAATTAATCTGTATTTTAAAACTGTTTAAGAGAGAATTGTTGATGAACATTTTTTATTAAAATAGATATATGAAAAAGAATTTTGCATACTTTTGTAATTCTGAAAATGATATTGTTTAGGAAATAATCTCAAGAAAATGAATTTCTTAAATTTTATGTTTAGCTTTTATCAATTATGAGAATATTCAAATTTGGCGGGGCATCGGTAAAAGATGCCGAAGGTGTAAAAAATGTAGCAAGAATATTGGAAATGGTTGGGCATTCCGATACATTGATTATAATTTCAGCGATGGGGAAAACCACAAACGCTTTAGAAGTAGTTGTTCGTAATTATTTTGAGAAGAAAAACTTTCAGGAAAGCATCGATGTCGTTAAAAATTTTCATTATGAGATTATTCGTGATTTATTTTCTAACGAAAATCATCCGGTTTATTGGAAAGTAGATGGTTTGTTTGCTGAATTGATATCTTTTTTGGAGCGGAATAAATCTCCGAAACACAGTTTTGTGTATGACCAAGTAGTTAGTTTCGGCGAATTGATTTCAACTACAATTATTAGCCAATATTTGAATGATTGTGGAATCAAAAACACGTGGCTTGACGTTCGAAATTTGATAAAAACCGACAGTAACTTCCGTGATGCAGCCGTTAATTGGGAGGATACGCAGGAGAATATTGTAAATAATGTAAATAAATCGCTTTTGAATATAACTCAAGGTTTTATGGGAAGTGATTCTAATTTTTTTACAACAACTTTAGGCAGAGAAGGTTCGGATTATACAGCAGCCATTTTTGCGTATTGTTTGGATGCCGAAAGCGTAACCATTTGGAAAGACGTTCCCGGAGTGCTTAACGCAGACCCTCGCTACTTTGAAAAAACAGAATTATTACATAAAATTCCTTATACAGAAGCCATTGAGCTTGCTTTTTATGGAGCTTCGGTGATTCATCCAAAAACGCTTCAACCATTGCAACGTAAGGAAATTCCTTTATTTGTGAAATCATTTATAAATCCTACATCATCAGGAAGTTCGGTTTGTAATGTAACAGAGTTGGAGCCTAAAGTTTCCTGCTTTATTTTGAAAAAAGGACAAGTTTTAATTTCGTTATCATCGCTTGATTTTTCTTTCATTGTTGAGGAAAATATTAGCTATATTTTCAAGCTCCTGCACGATGCGAAAATGAAAGTAAGTGTGATTCAGAACTCGGCTATTAGTTTTTCGGTTTGTGTTGATAATAAGTTTGATACTCTTTCGGATTTATTGGAGAAATTGAAAGCAAGATTCAAAGTTTCTGTATTTGAAAATGTAGATTTGTACACAGTTCGTCACGCAACAGAACAATCTATTAAAGAAATTGAATCAAATAAAGAAGTTTTGCTGAAACAAGTGCTTCAAAATACGGTTCAACTGGTAGTTTTAGGATAAAAAGGAACTTTAAAACAACCGCAAAAGCAATTATAGCATAGTAATTTATGGAAAATCGCTTCAGAGAACATATTGAAAGAGTATTTAATCTTGAAAATAAGCGAATTTTGGTTGCTATTAGTGGCGGAGTGGATAGTGTTGTGCTTGCTTATTTACTGCATCAGTTGAAGATTGAAATTGTTTTGGGGCATTGTAATTTTCAGTTGCGAGATGATGAAAGCAATGAAGATGAGGCTCTTGTAAAAGAATTTGGAAAGGGACTGAACGTAAAAACTTTTGCTAAACGTTTTGATACTCAAAAATTTTCTTCTGAAAATCAGTTGAATACACAACTTGCAGCTCGTAAATTACGTTATGATTGGTTTGAAGAGGTCGCCTTGGAGAATGAATGCGATTTCATAGCCACCGCCCATCACGCTGATGACAACATAGAGACCTTTATTATAAATCTTTCCAGAGGAACGGGATTAGATGGCTTATTGGGGATTCCGCAGAGAAATGGAAAAATTATTCGTCCGTTGTTGCCATTTTCTCGGGAAGAAATTCTTCAATTCGCCCAAAAAAATCAACTTTTATGGCGAGAAGATAGCTCTAATGCGAGTGATAAATATGTTAGAAATAAAATTCGGCATAATATTGTTCCTTTTTTGAAGGAAATACATCCTACCTTTCTTAAAAATTTTGAAAGAACACAGCTCTTTCTTACTCAATCTGCTCATTTTATTGATTTTTTTGTTGAAAATATTAGGAAAGAGTGCTTTATAGAGGAGGAAAGTCAGATTAAAATTAATATTGAATCGTTAAAACGAAATTATCAATCCGATTTTGTGTTGTACAAGTTGTTATATCCGTATAACTTTAATAATATCCGAGATTTAAGGCAAATTTTGGAAGCAGAAACCGGGAAAAAACTTTTTTCGACTACGCATATTCTTTTAAAAGATAGAAATTTCCTCATTTTAAAGGAAAAACTAGAAAATATTGAAAAAATATACGAGATAAATAAAGAGACAACTGAAATAAATTCACCTATTTCATTGAAATTTCAAGTGATTGATAATAAAGGGGTTGATGTGTTTGATGAAGAGAAAATTTTTATTAATGCCGATTTGCTAAAATTTCCAATGTTATTGCGACATAAACAGGAAGGAGATTTTTTCTATCCTTTTGGAATGAATCAGAAAAAGAAATTAACTAAGTTTTTTAAAGACGAAAAATATTCTATTTTTGAGAAAGAACAGCAATGGCTGCTTTGCTCTGGTAGTGATGTTGTTTGGGTGGTTGGGAAACGTTTGGATAATCGCTTTAGAGTTACAGAAAAAACTCGAAAAGTTTTGATAATCAGTTATGATAAATAATTAAAATGAACAGAATTCCTAAACATATAATTCGAAAACTTGCTGAGAGAAAAGAAAAAAATGCTTTCCGAATGCTGAAAATCAATCAATTTCAGGTTGATTTTTGTTCGAATGATTACATAGGATTTTCAAAGTCGGAGGAAATAAAAATTGAAGTGGAACGTATTTTATCTACTACCGATTTTCAGCACGGAGCTACGGGTTCACGTTTGATTTCTGGAAATTTTCCATTATTTGAAATGGCAGAAAATGAAATAAAAAAGTTTCATAATTCAGCTTCTGCATTGCTTTTTAATTCAGGATATGACGCCAATGTAGGTTTTTTTTCCTGCGTTCCGCAACGTGGAGATGTAGTTTTGTATGATAATTACATTCACGCTTCAATTCGTGATGGTATTTCAATGAGTTTGGCTAAATCTTACAAATTTAGGCATAATGATTTGGAAGATTTGAAAAAAATGCTGGAAAGATTCTCAAATGGTGAAAATTCTGTATTTGTTGTTACAGAATCCGTTTTTTCTATGGATGGTGATTCTCCTGATTTGTTGAAAATGAATGAATTAGTGAAAGAATATAATGCTTTCCTGATTGTTGATGAAGCACACGCATTGGGAGTTTTCGGAAATCAAGGCTGCGGATTGGTGCAAAATTTGGGATTGGAAAATGATATTTTTGCCAGAATTGTTACTTATGGCAAAGCATTGGGATGCCACGGAGCGTCAGTTTTGGGAAGTGAAATTTTGAGAGATTATTTGATAAATTTTGCTCGTTCATTTATATACACTACTGCAATGTCACCTCATAATGTTGCTACAATTTTAGCGGGTTATAGGCAGTTACAGACTACAAAATCTATTGGCTTATTGCATCAAAACATTACTTTTTTTAAAAGAAAAATTAAAGAATTTCACGAAAAAACATCAGAAAAATATCCATTCATCTCGTCCGATTCGGCGATACAAGCAGTTGTTTTGTCTGGAAATGATTTTGTGAAAAGAATAGCTCAAAATATTCAAAAAGAAGGTTTTGGCGTGATTCCGATTCTTTCGCCAACGGTTCCGAAAGGGCAAGAACGATTGCGAATATGTCTGCATAGTTTTAACACAGAAGAAGAAATTTCAAATTTTTTCGATGTTTTTTATAATCAGTTTCTTACACAAAATATTTAATCGATGAAGAATACTTATTTCATTACAGGAATATCAACCGATGTGGGAAAAACAATTGTTTCCGCTATCATTACTGAAGCCTTGCACGCCGATTATTGGAAACCTATCCAAGCAGGAGATTTGGAAAATTCAGATACATACAAAGTTAGTAGGTTGATTTCCAATAACAAAACAGTTTTTCATAGTAGTTCTTACGCTTTAAATACGCCTGCGAGTCCGCATCTTTCTGCTGAATTGGACGGCATTTCAATTGACATAAAAAAAATAAAACGTCCCGATACTGATAATCAATTGGTTATAGAAGGGGCAGGAGGGCTTTTGGTTCCTATAAATCAGACGGATACTATAGCTGATTTGATTTTGCCTTCGGATAAAATTATCATAGTTTCTCGGCATTATTTAGGGAGTATTAATCATACCTTGCTTACTTATGAGGCTCTAAAACAAAGGAATTTGTCTGTTTACGGAATTATTTTCAGCGGGAAGGAAAATGAATCTTCCGAAAGTATTATCTTGAAAAAAACAGGAATGAAATTCCTCGGGCGGATAGATGAAGAACCGTATTTTGACAAAAATGTGATTTTGTATTACGCTGATAAATTAAAATTAACTTTGGAAGAATAAACATAAAAAGAAAATCTCTGAATAATCCTATTCAGAGATTTTTAATATTTTAAAACTGGTAAACCACTTCTATTTTGTGTCCGGATAATGTTTTCTTTGCCTTTTCCAAGTCTTCGGTGAATCCTAAAATGTAGCCTCCACCTCCTGAACCACAAAGTTTTAGGAAGTAATCTCCTGTGTCAATACCTTTTTTCCAAAGTGTATGAAACTCAGCCGGAATCATTGGTTTGAAGTTATTCAAAACCACTTTGGAAAGTTTTTTTACATTTTTGAAGAGTGATTTAACATTTCCTTTCAGGAAGTCATCAATACAAGCATCTGTGTACTTGATGAATTGCGTTTTTAACATACTTTGGAAAGCCTCATTCTTCATATTTTCCATAAAAATTCTAACCATCGGAGCAGTTTCTCCCACAACACCGCTGTCAAGCAAAAACACGGCTCCTTTACCGTTTACGGCTTGTGAAGGAATTCCGGTGGCTTCAATATTGTCTTTGGAATTGATGAGTATCGGCAGACTTAAATAACTGTTCAAAGGGTCTAATCCTGAGGAAGTTCCGTGGAAAAAGCTTTCCATTTTTCCGAAAATATTCTTCAATTGCAAAAGCTTCTCTCGGGTTAAGTTTTCCAAAACCGTGATTTTATTATGTGCATATTGGTCGTAAATGGCTGCTACCAACGCCCCGCTACTTCCCACGCCATACCCTTGAGGAATGCTACTGTCAAAAAACATTCCATCTTTGATATCTTTCTTTAGTTGTTTGATGTCAAAACTAACAATTTCAGGATTTTCTGAGGATAATTTTTCCAAATGGAGAGCAAATTTAGCCAAAGCCTGATTTGATTTTTCGGCTTCATCTTTTTTGTCTTCACGCATTTGGTCAGGCATTTTCAAAGCTCCGTTGTAAAAATTATACGGTATGGCTAACCCTTTGGAATCCTTGATGATACCATATTCTCCGAAAAGCAATATTTTTGAGTAAAACAGAGGTCTTTTCATATTCAGATTTAGTAGTTTGAGTTTAATCGGTCGCAAATATACTGATTGTTTTCACAAAATGCAATCAATTCATCTTTAATAAATTGCAAAACCTCATTTTTGTACGAATCGGGGTACAAAACGTGTACGTTGGCTCCTGCATCTAACGTAAAGCAAACGGGAGTTTTGGTTTCTTGGCGGAACTTCCAAATGCGTTGAATGACTTCCAAAGTGTTGGGCTTCATTAGTATAAAATACGGAAGGCTGGTCATCATCATTGCGTGTAGGGTTAGTGCTTCACTTTCAATAACTTCGATGAATTGTTCCAAATCTCCCTGAGCAAAAGCACTGATAAGGTGGTCAATATTTGTGTGAGCCTGCTCGAAGCGTTTTTCGGCAAAAGGATGGTTGTGCATCAAATCGTGCCCAACAGAACTGCTCACCTGTTTTTGCCCTTTATCAATAAGTAAAACCGTATCTTGATAATTTTTAAAAATATCGTGAATTTCAAACGGATACGTTATTCCGTAAAAATTGGAACTGTTCGGAATAGATTGATGTTCTCCCCAAACAACAACGCTTCCTTGTACGCTTCGGCAAGCACTTCCTGAGCCTAATCGTGCTAAAAATGAGGCTTTTTGCCAAAAATCTTTTTCTGAAATGTTCGGATTCAATTGTTTTTCAATCTGCATCAAACACACCGATAATGCCGCCATAGCACTCGCCGAAGAAGCGATTCCGCTGCTGTGGGGGAAAGAATTTTCCGAGTAAATCTCGAACCGATAGTCTTTCAAAAAAGGCAAATATTTGTAAATCCGATTGAAAAAGGTAACTATTTTCGGGTGAAAAGATGGTTTGGGTTGTTTTTCAAAAAAGAAATCGAACTGAAAATCATCAGAAGGATTCTCTAATTTTTTTAAATGAACTGAAGTTTCTGTATAACAGGTTGTTAGTGTAAAGCTGATGGAAGGATTCGCCGGAATTTGCCCTTCAAGTTTTCCCCAATATTTGACCAAAGCAATATTGCTCGGTGCTTTCCAAGAAACAAAATTTTTGTTGTTCATTTATTTTTCTTTTTTATCGTATTGGGCGATTCATTACCAAATCAATATACAGATTTACCTTATCTTTCAGTTGTTTACGATTCACAATAAAATCTAAAAAGCCGTGTTCCAAAACGAATTCCGCAGTTTGGAATCCTTCTGGTAAATCTTGTCCTGTGGTATCTTTTACTACTCGCGGACCTGCAAAGCCAATTAACGCTCCGGGCTCGGCAATGTTGATATCACCAAGCATTGCGTACGAGGCAGTTGTTCCTCCAGTGGTGGGGTCGGTACAAAGTGAGATATAAGGCAATTTAGCTTCGTCTAACTGGGCTAACTTTACAGAAGTTTTAGCCATTTGCATTAACGAAAGTGCTGCTTCCATCATTCTGGCTCCTCCTGATTTTGAAATCATTAGGAAAGGTAATTTGTGTTTGATGGCGTATTCGATTGCTCGCGAAATTTTCTCGCCTACCACGCTTCCCATTGAGCCACCGATGAAAGCAAAATCCATACAAGCAATTACAATCTTTTCCCCTTTTGATTTGCCGACAGCAGTACGAACGGCATCTTTTAATCCCGTTTTTTGTTCAGCTTCTTTTAGGCGTGTTGCATATGATTTTGTATCAACGAATTCCAGAGGGTCTTTGGAAGATAAATTGGCATCAAGTTCTTTGAATTCGTTGTTGTCAAACAGAATTTGAAAGTATTCTTTACTTCCTATCCTTACGTGGTAATCATCTTCAGGGCTTACAAAGTAATTGGTTTCAAGTGCTTCATTATCAACAATGTTTCCGCTTGGGGACTTGTACCATAATCCTTTGGGTATATCTTTCTTTTCCTCAGTAGAGGTCTGTATTCCTTTTGCTGTTCTTTTAAACCAAGACATAATTTCTCTGTATTTATCGGACAAAAATATGAAAAAAAAATAAATTTGAAAATAGAATTAACATTTGGGAATTATAATCCTCTGTAATGTTAAAATTTTGAAAATGTATTATTGGGTTGATTTTAAGTTTTTTAAAATGTTTCTTCTAAATTAATTGATTTTTTAGGAAGATATATTTGTTTGTTTTATTAATTTTTAATTTTTGGGTGTTAAAATTAGTGAAATTTTATAGATTTATTTCTTTTGAGGGTAAAAATGAATTTTTTTATTCGTTTATATTTTCTACTTTTGCAATATCAAAAGAATGAAATGTAGGAGAGGTTGAAATTGCTGATTTTCTTATGGTTGAGTGATTAAGATGGCTTTGGAATTTTGTGAATCAAGTGTTTTTGAGCAAAAGTTATTCTGGCAGAAGAAAGATAAAGAATAGTAAAATTTCAACTTTAATTAAGAAATAAATGAAACTACGAACATATATAAAAGCCGCTCGATTGCGGACATTGCCTCTTTCTGTTTCGGGGATTATTATGGGGAGTGCTTTGGCGTTTCGTGTGGGTTATTTCCGGCAGGAAATTTTTTTGTTGGCACTTTTAACAACGATTCTTTTTCAGGTACTTTCTAATTTTGCAAATGATTATGGTGATGGAGTAAAGGGTACGGATAACGAAAATCGTGTTGGTCCTGAGAGGGCTTTACAAAGTGGAAAAGTAACTCGGAAACAAATGAAGTTTGTCGTTGTGGTAACGGCTTTGTTGTCAGTACTTTCAGCAATTGCATTGATTTATGTTTCCTTTGGAGAGGAAAATCTTTTATATACGCTGATTTTCTTTCTTTTAGGAGTGCTTTGTGTGGTGGCAGCAATCAAATACACGGTGGGAAAATCAGCTTATGGTTACAGAGGATTGGGAGATGTGTTTGTCTTTATTTTCTTTGGATTGGTAAGTGTGGTTGGTTCGTATTTTTTGTATGTGCATCAGTTGAATTGGAAAATATTTTTACCCGCTACGGCAGTTGGGCTGTTAAGTGTTGCTGTTCTGAATCTTAATAATATGCGTGATTATGAAAATGATAAGGCTGTAGGCAAGAATACGTTGGTGGTAAAAATGGGAATTGATTTGGCTAAATATTACCATTATTATTTGGTAGTTTTGGCTATGTTGTGTATGATGGCTTTTTCGATTTTGAACTTTCAGGTGCGTTGGCAGTTGCTTTATATGATAGCTTTTTTTCCGTTGGTGATTCATTTACTGTCTGTTAAGCGGAATAAAAACTTAAAAGATTTGGACAAAGAACTGAAAATTGTGGCATTGAGTACTTTTTTTTTAACAATATTGTTTTTCATTGCACAAATTTTGTAATTTCGCCAGCAAAGATATTTTAACTTGATATTTTATATTTAATCACTCAAATACATTTACTTTTATCTCATAGATGTTAAAAATACTATGGAAATAACTTTTTACGGACATTCTTGTATTGGAATAAAAACAGAGGATATAAATCTTTTGGTTGACCCCTTCATTTCAGGAAACCCTTTCGCAAAACACATTAACGTTGATCAAATAAAAGCTGATTACATCCTGATAACCAATGCTCATCAAGATCATACAATGGATGTTGAAGCCATCGCAAGCAGAACCAGAGCAAAAATTATTTCAAACTTTGAAATAGTTGAAAATTATTACAATTTGGGATTTGATGGACATCCTATGAATTTGGGCGGTTCGTTTGATTTTCCGTTTGGGCATTTGAAATTTGTACAAGCTTTGCATTCTTCAACATTTCCTGACGGAAAAACGGGAGGTTGTGCGGGAGGTTTTGTTTTGAAAACACCTGAAAAAACTGTTTACATAGCCGGAAATACGGCGTTACACTTTGATATGCAGCTTATTCCGGTGCGTCATAAGATAGATTTTGCTGTGTTGCCAATCGGTGGTAACTTCACAATGGACATAGAAGACGCTGTTATGGCTTCTGATTTTGTAAAATGTAATAGGGTGCTGGGCGTAAACTACGACACTTTCAGCTACATTAAGCTTGACCACGAATTGGCAAAACGCAGTTTTAAAGCCAAAGGAAAGGAGCTTTTGTTGCTTGAAATAGGCAGAACTATTACAATTTAATGAAGTATCTTTCTTATTTTTTATTCAGAATTACTTTGCAATTAATTTAAAATGAATTACTTTTCATCAGATTTTACTTTGGGCATATTAGGAGGAGGGCAATTGGGTAAGATGCTACTTTCCGAAACCCGAAAGTATGATATTAAAACGCACGTGCTAGATTCCAGTGCCGATGCTCCGAGTCGTTTGGCTTGTAATGAGTTCTTTCAAGGGGATTTGAATGATTATGAAGCGGTTTACAAATTCGGTAAAAATGTGGATGTTCTTACCATTGAAATTGAAAATGTGAATGTTGATGCTCTTGAGCAGTTAGAGAAAGAGGGGATAAAAGTATATCCTTCAGCAGAGAGTTTGAGAATCATTCAAAATAAAGGATTTCAGAAAAAATTTTATAAAAAAAACAACATCCCGACAGCAAGTTTCGAAACTTTTGCTTCGAAAGAAGAATTAAATCAGGCAGTTACAGAAGGCAAAGTTCAGTTTCCTTTTGTTTGGAAAAGTACTCGTTTTGGTTACGATGGAAATGGAGTAAAGGTTGTCCGTACAACGGAAGATTTAGCGAACATTGCTGATACAGAATGTATTGCTGAAGTGATGATTCCTTTCAAAAATGAATTGGCTGTAATAGTGGCTCGCAACCCGAAAGGAGAGATAAAAACATATCCTGTTGTAGAAATGGAATTCCATCCTGAAGCCAATCAGGTTGAATATGTGATTTGCCCGGCTCGGATTGCGAACGAAGTAGCTGAAAAGGCTCGGAAAGTAGCTCTTCAAGTGGCTGATGCTCTCAAAATTACGGGTCTTTTGGCTGTGGAAATGTTTCAAACTCAAGATGATGAAATTTTGGTCAATGAAGTGGCTCCGCGTCCTCACAATTCGGGTCATTACAGCATTGAAGCTTCCTACACAAGCCAGTTTGAACAACATTTGCGTGCTATTTTGAATCTTCCATTGGGCAGAACTGATAGCAAAGTAGCTGGAGTTATGGTGAATTTGGTTGGAGCAGAAGGCTATAAAGGTAACGTAGTTTATAAGAATATTGAAAAAATTATGGCTATGGACGGCGTTACACCACATATTTACGGAAAACGAGAGACGAGACCTTTCCGAAAGATGGGACACGTTACTATTATTGACGAAAATATTTCCAAAGCACGGGAAACAGCTCAAAAAGTAAAGGAAACTATTTTGGTAATCAGTAAATAAAGTAAAAACAGTTACAAACGTTTTTTATATATCATCAAATGAGAATATTTTTAGTTTTTCTAATTTCAACGATTGCTTTTGGACAAAATCTCAAAACAGATTGGCAAAAGGAAAATCTGAAAGGAAAAGTAAAATTTGTGGAAAGCATTGCGTATCGCTATGTTGGCAGTGAAGGTAAAAAGGAATCTCTGTCAAACTTCAATACACAAGAAAAATACAACAATCAAGGATTTAAAATTTCTGGTAGAAGATTTACAAATGAAGGGAAAACTTCTGCAAGCTGGCGATATTTTTATGATGATAAAAACCACTTGACGAAAGTCGAAATTCTGAATGAAAAAAATCAAATTGAAGAAGTTTTAAACTACACTTACGAAGCTGAGGTTCAGAAAGAGGAGGTTTTAGGATATGATGCATCAGGAAAACTCACTGGAAAGCAAGTTGCTTCGTATGACGAAAAAGGAAACAAAATCAATGAGTTGTCCTTAACTGCTGACGGTGCTTTTTTACTAAGGCAAGAAATTATTTATGATGCTAAAAACAACGTTTCGGAGAAAAGGTTTGAGGACAAGCAAGGAAAGAAAGTGCTTTTAAAGTATGTTTATGACGATAAAAATAATATCATAGAAGAAAATTACTACGGAGAAGGGAATCAGCTTTATGGACAGAAAATTTTCTCCTATAAATATGATTCAAAAGGCAACTGGACGCAACGCACTGAGCGTATTTATGAGGTTGAAAAGGTTGTTACGGAAAGAAAAATACAATATTTTTAAAAAGAAAGATTATGTCGATGAATAAAAATACCGTTTTAGGATATGCCACGCTTATAATGATAGTTGTGGGAGTAGGACTTATAGCCTTGGGAGCCTTCCGATATGATGATATTGCTGGGTTTGGCTTTGCTGCCGTAGGGATTGGTTTTTTTGCTATTGCGTGGGTATTCAACGCTTTAAAGGGAAGGGTTTAACTTTAAAGATAAAAAAATATCATTGTTTTTTGTATTTTTCAATGTGTTTTCATAACTTTAGCACATCAAAATAGATAATTTTAAATAAAAAAACAATGAAAATAGGAATTCCAAAAGAAATTAAAAACAACGAAAACCGTGTTGGAGCTACACCAAGTGGTGTGAGCGAATTAGTTAAAAACGGTCATACTGTCTATGTTCAAAAAACAGCAGGGCAGGGAAGTGGTTTCTCCGATGAGGAGTACGTAAAAGCTGGTGCAATTATTTTACCAACAATTGAGGAAGTTTATGCAACAGCTGATATGATATATAAAGTGAAAGAACCTATTGCTTCTGAATATGAATTGGTGCGTGAAAATCAGTTGGTTTTCACGTATTTTCATTTTGCTTCGGAAGAAGCTCTAACGCACGCGATGATAAAGCGAAAAGCTGTTTGTTTGGCTTACGAAACGGTTACTGCTTACAATTCGCTTCCTTTATTGACTCCAATGTCGGAAGTTGCGGGGCGTATGGCTGCCCAGCAAGGAGCCCGATTCTTGGAAAAACCTCAAGGAGGAAGAGGAGTACTGATGGGAGGAGTACCTGGAGTGAAGCCGGCAAAAGTGTTAGTGCTTGGAGGCGGGATTGTAGGTTATAATGCCGCAATTATGGCTGCCGGATTGGGGGCTGATGTAGTCATTGCAGATATTTCATTACCAAGATTACGAGTTCTAGATACCATCCTTCCAAAAAATATTGATACTTTGTTTGCTTCAACTTACAACATTCAAAATGAATTACCTTCGTGTGATTTGATTATCGGTGCCGTACTGATTCCGGGGGCAAAGGCTCCTCATCTTCTTACCAGAGAAATGCTCAAACTGATGAAAAAAGGTTCTGTATTGGTGGACGTAGCTATCGACCAAGGAGGTTGTTTTGAAACATCAAGAGTAACTACACATAGTGAGCCGGTTTACGAAGTTGATGGCATTCTGCATTACTGTGTGGCGAACATTCCGGGAGCTGTGCCGTACACCTCTACATTGGCATTGACCAACGCTACTTTGCCATACGCTATTGAACTTGCCAACAAAGGCTGGAAACAAGCTTGTCAGGACGATAAAGGACTTGAAGAAGGCTTGAATGTTGTTCAAGGAAAAGTAGTTTACAAAGCTGTGGCAGATACCTTTGGATTGCAATATACGCCCGTTTGTGAGGTGTATTAATACGAAATTATCAAAAAGGCAGGCAGTAGTTTTCTATTGCCTGTTTTTTATTTCACCGAATATCCCTCACTTTAAGTTGCAGGGAAGTGTTTCCATTCCAATGGTTTTCTTCGATGGAATAAACAATTTCAAAAGGTTTGCCCGATTTTACGAGCTCCAGCTTATGTCCTAAATTAAATCCTACTGCAGGAAAGAAATTTTTACCGTTGAAATCCTTTAAAGTAAGTCGCAGATGGCTATTATCTTTCCCGATTTGCTTTGCAAAGCCTGTATCAATCACGTTTTTGGCATAAAATATCGGAGGCATATTCTGCGGACCAAAAGGCTCGAATTGTTTTAAAATGTTGAACATTTTTTGATTGATTTTTTCCAGCGGAAGTTTGGTATCAATGGTGATTTTAGGTGATTTTAATTCCTTAGGAAGGGTTTTGGCAATCACTTCTTCAAATTTTTGTTTAAAAAGTGAATATTTTTCGGGAAGAATGGTCAGTCCGGCGGCATATTTGTGTCCTCCGAACTGTTCAATGTGTTCACTACATTGCTCCAAAGCCTCATAAATATCAAATCCTTGCACGGAACGAGCCGATGCAGCATATTTTTCACCACTTTTTGTAAAAACTACCGTTGGGCGATAGTAAGTTT
This sequence comes from Capnocytophaga felis, assembly GCF_009684755.1. GTDB lineage: Bacteria > Bacteroidota > Bacteroidia > Flavobacteriales > Flavobacteriaceae > Capnocytophaga > Capnocytophaga felis. Next base: position 437,771 of record NZ_BLBC01000005.1, on the reverse strand, counting down.
CAATCAGTCGGGAAGCAACAATACCAATAACGCCCTTATGCCAATGCGGAGCATATACCACAGTAGCCGATTTTTCTTCTTCCCCATTGGCTTGTATCTGATTTAGTGCCTCTTGCTCAATGGTGGCATCCAATTCTTTACGCTCACCGTTAAAGGTTTCAATCTGCTTGGCTTTGGCAATAGCTTGGCTATAAGAACTTTCTGTTAGAAGTTTGACAGCAAACATTCCGTGTTCAATTCTTCCAGCTGAATTGATTTTGGGAGCCAATCCGAAAACAATATCCATCATTTGAACCGGTTTCCCTTCCATTCCCAATAAAACGGTAAGCCCTACCGACGGATTTTTGTTCAGTATTTCTAAACCGTAATGTAACATTACCCGATTTTCCCCCGTTACAGGAACAATGTCAGCTCCTATGGCAACTGCAACCAAATCCAACAAGGGTTGTATCTGTTCGAATGGGTTTTTTAGTGTTTTGTTTATCGCTTGTACTAATTTGAAGCCTACGCCACATCCGCAAAGCTCTTTGTATGGATAATTACAGTCGGTTTGCTTGGGATTTAAGACAGCTATTGCTTTGGGAATCACTTGTGAAGGGCGATGATGGTCGCAAATGATGAAATCAATGCCTTTTTCGCTGGCGTATTGTACCTTTTCGATGTCTTTTATGCCACAATCCAAAGCGATGATGAGCGAAAATCCGTTTTCTGAGGCATAATCAACTCCTTGAAAGGAAACGCCGTAGCCTTCGGTGTATCGGTCGGGGATATAGGCGGCGAGTTTGTGCGTAAACTGCTTTAAGTACAAATACATAAGCGAAACGGCAGTGGTTCCGTCCACATCATAATCGCCATAAATAAGAATTTTTTCCTGTTTTTCAAAGGCTCGTAACACTCTTTGCACTGCTTTTTCCATATCTTTCATCAAAAACGGATTGTGCAAGTCAGAAAGTGACGGACGAAAGAAGGTTTTTGCCTGTTCAAAATCGAAAATGCCTCGCTGGGCCAGCAAAGTGGCAGGAATTTCGCTGAGGTTTAGTTCCTTCTGAAGCTTTTTTACGATTTCTGATGGTGGTTGGGGCTTAAATATCCAATGATGAATCATATTGTTAAGGATTAGTGAACTTTTCGGATTACTTTTTGTGAAAAAAGACTTTCGTTTCTATTTTTGCAAACTGTTTGAACATCTGCATAACGCCACAATATTTTTCAACGGACAAATCTACGGTTCTTTTCAGTTTTTCCTCATTAAGATTGGTACCCGAAAAGTGATATTCCACTCGCACAGTGTGATACACTTGCGGATGTCCTTCCGTTAGTTCGCCAAAGGTTTCAATTTTGAACTCATCGACTTCTAATTTCATTTTTCGTATGAGTGATGCTATGTCCAAGCCCGAGCATCCTGCCAAAGCAGAAAGCATTAACGCCTTGGGGCGGAGTCCTTGTCCTTTTCCGCCGTTTTCTATTCCGGCATCAATTAAAATTTCTCCTCCCGGATTGTTCGACGAGAAGAGCATATCGCCTTTCCAAACAGTGGTTATTTGATGCATATCGTTATTTTTTTGGTTAATATCCTACTTTTTGGCGTACTCTTTTCAGGACTTCGTTGGCTGTTTTTTGAGCTTTGGCAGCTCCTTCTTGCAATATTTTCTCCAACTCATCGAGGTTGTCCATATAATAGTTGAACTTTTGACGCGGTTCGGCAAATTTTTCAAGCAAGAGTTCGTAAAGGGCTTGTTTGGCGTGTCCGTAGCCGTAGTTCCCCCCCAAATAATTGGCTCGCATTTGCTCGGCTTGCTCCTCTGAAGCCATCAATCGGTATAAAGCGAACACGTTGCAGGCGTCGGGGTTTTTCGGAGCTTCAAGCGGTGTGCTATCGGTTTGGATATTCATCACTTGCTTCCGAAGTTGTTTCTCTGGAAGGAAAATATTGATAAAATTGTTACGCGATTTGCTCATCTTTTCGCCGTCTGTTCCGGGGATTATCATAATTCTTTCCTCGATTTTCGCTTGCGGAAGCACGAAAGTTTCTCCCATTTGATGATTAAAACGCGAAGCGACATCTCTGGTAATTTCCAAGTGTTGCAATTGGTCTTTTCCAACGGGAACTATCTCAGCATCATAGAGTAAAATATCGGCTGCCATCAGCATTGGGTAAGTGAAAAGCCCTGCATTGACGTCTTCGAGACGGTCTGCTTTATCTTTGAACGAATGGGCAAGGGTAAGACGCTGATACGGGAAAAAGCAACTCAAGTACCACGAAAGTTCGGTAGTTTGCGGAACATCACTTTGGCGGTAGAAAACCACTTTTTCGGTATCTAACCCGAAGGCGAGCCACGTGGCAGCCACGCTGTAAGTGTTGGAGCGAAGTTCTTCTCCGTTTTTGATTTGTGTGAGCGAGTGCATATCCGCGATGAATAAAAAGGATTCGTTTTTAGGGTCTTGTGCCATTTGCATTGCCGGAAGGATAGCCCCCAAAATGTTTCCCAAATGCGGAGTTCCTGTACTTTGTATGCCTGTTAGTATTCTTGCCATATTTCTGTGAATTTTCAAATTATTAAACCCGACAAAATTACAAAAACATTTTCAAATTTTTTATACCTTTGTAGCTCAATCAAAATTAAAGTTATATATGCGACCTTACATTTTAGCTGAAACCAATTGGAAAGCAATTCAAGAAACGCAATTTTCCGTTGCCATACTTCCGTGGGGAGCTACCGAAGCTCATAATTATCATCTTCCGTATGCTACTGATGTTATTGAATCGGAGTGTATTGCTGCCGAAGCGGCTCGCATTGCTTGGGAACAAGGCAGCAAGGTGATTGTTCTGCCGGCTATTCCTTTTGGAGTAAACACAGGGCAGGCGGACATTACGCTTGACATCAACATCAATCCCAGCACAGAGCTTATCTTACTGACAGATATTGTTGAAACACTCAACCGGCAAGGGATTTACAAATTGGTGATTCTCAACAGCCACGGAGGGAATGATTTCAAACCGATTGTTCGTGAATTAGGGCTAAAATTCCCCAAAATGTATATTTCACTATGCAATTGGTTTCAAAATCCGGAGAAGAAAAACTATTTTGATAACGTAGGAGACCACGCCGATGAGATGGAAACCAGTCTGTTGATGTATTTGCGTCCTGATTTGGTGCTTCCGATAGCAAAAGCCGGAAATGGAGCCGAAAAAAAGCATAAAATAACCGAATTCACGCAAGGTTGGATGTGGGCAGAGCGTCAGTGGAGTAAAGTTACGGCTGATACGGGCATTGGCGACCCCAAACTTGCCACCGCCGAAAAAGGAGAGCGTTATTTTAAGTACATTACGGAAAAAATAGGCAATGTTTTGGTTCAGTTGGATAAATTAGATACAGAAAGTCCTTATCGGTAGCATTTTATTTGTATAAAACAAATTATTTTGTATATTGCGGAACTTTTAATAACTATTTTCTAAACAAAAATATATATGACAATAGAAGGATTATCATCTAAACAAGCAATGGAGCTTGAGGACAAACACGGAGCACATAATTATCATCCACTTCCTGTGGTTTTGAGTAAAGGCGAAGGAGTTTACGTGTGGGATTTGGAAGGAAAAAAGTATTTTGACTTCTTGTCGGCTTACTCGGCTGTAAATCAGGGGCACTGTCATCCCAGAATTATCGGAGCGATGACAAAACAAGCCCAGACGCTTACGCTCACATCGCGAGCCTTCTATAATGACAAATTAGGAGTTTACGAAAAATATATAACGGAATACTTCGGCTTTGACCGAATGTTGCCAATGAACACGGGGGCAGAGGCGGTTGAAACTGCCATTAAAATATGCCGAAAATGGGCGTACGAGAGCAAAGGTGTGCCTGAAAGCCAAGCCATCATCATAGTTTGTGAGCAGAATTTCCACGGGAGAACTACCACAGTGGTTTCGTTTTCGTCGGATAAGAATGCTCGAAAAAATTTCGGACCATACACCCCCGGATTTATTACCATTCCGTATGACGACCTCAAAGCATTGGAGAAAACATTGGCAGAAAACCCGAACGTAGCCGGATTTTTAGTGGAACCCATTCAAGGAGAAGCAGGTGTGTATGTTCCGTCAGACGGATTCCTCAGCGGAGCAAAAAAACTCTGTGAAAAACACAACGTACTGTTTATCGCCGATGAGGTACAAACAGGAATTGCCCGCACCGGAAAGCGTCTGGCTGTTGACCACGAAAATGTAAAGCCCGATATGTTGGTTCTGGGTAAAGCACTCAGTGGTGGGGCTTATCCGGTAAGTGCCGTACTTGCCGACAGCCATATTATGGAGGTGATTAAGCCGGGACAACACGGAAGCACCTTCGGAGGGAATCCCGTAGCGGCTGCCGTTGCGATTGAAGCCTTACAAGTTGCCGAAGACGAAAACTTAGCCGAAAATGCTCAAAAATTGGGTGAAATCTTCCGTAGGGAAATCGGAGAGTATATCAAAAACTCAAATATTGCATCGCTGGTACGCGGAAAGGGACTGTTGAATGCGGTAGTTATCAACGATACGGAAGAAAGCGACACGGCGTGGAACATTTGTTTGCGTATGCGAGATAAAGGACTGCTGGCAAAGCCTACACACGGTAATATTATTCGTTTTGCACCACCTTTGGTAATGAGCGAAAGCCAGTTAAAAGAATGTATTGACATTATCATAAGCACATTAAAGGAGTTCGAAAAATAATTTAAAGCGTACATATATGGAAAATCAATTAAATTCATCTTGGGGCGATAATAAAAAGTTAGAAGTTACGCCGTTTATTAAAGATATTCTTTCAGAAACAGCAAAATGGGCGAAGTTTCTGGCTATCGTAGGCTTTGTAGGGATTGGATTTTTATGTTTGGTAGGTATTTTTACACTTGTTATAGGGGTATTTCATTCATTCGGTTTGCTTACGATTTATTTAGTTCCTGTAGGATTAATGAGCTTCATAATTGCTTTCATTTACTTCTTTCCAATAAGATATCTGTACAATTTTTCGATAAAGATGAAAAACGCTTTGACTCTTACAGATGATCAAGCTTTTTCGGAGAGTTTTTCTGCTTTAAAATCACATTATAAGTTTGTAGGAATCCTTATGATTATTGTTGTTTTAATATATCTCATAAACTTTTTTATGTTTTTTTTGGAAGCAATATTCGGGGAGACGGTATTGTTGTAAATTTTTAAGTTAAACAACTTTTTTTTGATTTTGACCTTGCAGAGATGTAAGGTCAAATTTTTTTAAGAGGAAGCAAACTTTTTTCTGATGCCTTACCATTTTAAAACAACTCGGTGAAGGAGATATTTATAAGATAGCTAAATTCCCTTGACAGAAAAATTTTCTTTGTTTGCTTGAAATCAAAATGCGTACTGCTTACAAATTAGTTTTTTTAAGATAATAGAAAATTATAACTGTGATAATAATTTTTTGAAAATAGGTTTTTATCCTTATTGGAAGAATATAATACATATGATTATAAGAAATTATTTCGATTACATCTGTAAAATGTTTCCGAAAATGAAAATCTGTTTGGAAAGTAAGAATCGGAGTGCTTTTCTTAACAAAATCCAAACAGAAAGTTATCAGCAAAAAGTTTTCTTGTGTAAATCTAAATAGAAAGTTATCAGCAAAAAGTTTTTTTTAAAAAATCCGAATGGAAAACTATCAGAGAAAAGTTTTTCTGCTGTGCGAAAAATAATTCCGAGAAAACTTTTCTTTTGACAGATGTAAATTCAACCTAAATGTAAAAAACAATCTTTTGCAAATTTCAATCCGAACAAAATCATTCAAGAAAGTTACTAAATGATTGTTAAATAATTTGTTATTTACAAAAAAGTGAATTATCTTTGAGGCATATTTGATTCTTAAAAAGAAAACACGTATGAAAACAACAAAACTAATTTTCAGTTTCTCAAAACTAAGGAATAGCGAGTATCCGTTAGTTGTAGAACGTATTTTGGAGATTGTTGCAAAGCACAATCTGGAAGAATTAGCTTTGAAAAAGGCGTATGACAGGGTTGCACTACTTCAACCGGAATTGGAAAAAATCAAAATTCAGGAAAAAGCAAGTGGTTTTACAACTGAAATAGCTGCGGCGAATAAGTTGCGGGATAAAATAACGATAGTTATTTTCAATTTGGTGAATAATTTCAAACAATTAGGGATTTCGCCTTACTCCGATAATGCGAAAGTACTTCATTTGTGGCTGTCAAAGTATGGAAAAGGCATTGTTAAGGAAAATAATACCTCGCAAACAGAGAAAACAAACCAGTTAATTGCTGAGATGGAAGCAGATGAAGCTATTAAAAAGGCACTTTCTCAGTTGCATCTTACGGATTTACTCAACCGATTAAAGAAAGCCAATGAGGATTTTGAAAGACTTTTCCGCTCTCGTACTTCTGAAATTGCCGGTATACCCGAAGTAAATGCAAAAGCAATCAGGCAACAGGCAGATAAGGAATTGAATAAACTTTTTGTGGCTATTGATTTCTGTGTATCGGAATACGAGGATAAAGATTACAAACCACTAATTAACGAGCTGCAAGAATTGCTTAATTATCATAAAACGCAAATTAAATCAAGAAAGAACAAGAAAACACTTCCTGAAGTTGCATAGATTGCAATAAAAAGCGTGTTAGTTTAATAACTTGATAAATGAATTCAGATAAGAAAAGGAGTTGAGGTCTTATTTTTTAAAAGACTTTGGCTCTTTTTGTTTAATGTACGTATAAAATTTACTCGGATTACAATAATATTATACTAATAATGGAAGATATATTGTAATTTTGTTGCGGTAAAAGTGATTTTATAGCTTGTTGTTACTTCGAATGATTTGCGGGAACGCAGTGGAGCAAATCGTATCGAGAAGTTTTCATTTAGTTCTCGATATGATTTTTACTTTCGCTTTGCTACACTAAAATTCACTCGAACTGACGAGCAGATATTTTTTGAATGTTCTTGGGAAAATAGTTTTATAGCTTGCTGTCACTTCGAGTGATTTGCGTGAACGCAGTGGAGCAAATCGTATCAAGAAGTTTATTATTTAGTTCTCGATACGAATTTTACTTTCGCTTTGCTACACTAAAATTCACTCGAACTGACGAGTAAACATATTTTGAATGTTCTTGATAAAAACGATTTTATAGCTTGCTGTCACTTCGAGTGATTTGCATAAACGCAGTGGAGCAAATCGTATCGAGAAGTTTTCATTTAGTTCTCGATACGAATTTTACTTTCGCTTTGCTACACTAAAATTCACTCGAACTGACGAGCAGATATTTTTTATATAATCAAGATAAAACCTGATGTAATACTACTTTATTTTTCGATTTTATGAAAGTTAGAAAGAAAAAAATAGTAAAATTTTTAATTTGGAAATCCAAACACCTTACTAATCATCAATTCATATTGATTTTGTGTGCTATAATAGGTATGGTTTCAGGAATTATGGCAGTTTTTATCAAAAAACTCACTTCACTGATTCAATATCTGCTTCAAAATGGTTTGGTAGCATCATATCATACGGCTTTCTACTTTTTTTTCCCTACGATAGGCTTTTTGATAGTATATTTCATTATAAAATACATCATTAAAAAACGTCCCGAACCTGGAATTCCATATACATTATATGCCATTTCACGACTGAAAGGACTAATCCCTTCCAAACAGATGTATGCAAGCCTTATTACAGCTCCATTCACAGTAGGTTTCGGCGGGTCGGCAGGTTTGGAAGGTCCTATGGTAATTTCCGGAGCAAGTTTCAGTTCTTATTTAAGTAAATTGTTTCACATTAATCAATCGGAACGTATGTTACTCATTGCTTGTGCTTGTTCTGCTACAATGGCGGCAATGTTTAAAGCTCCCGTAGCTGCCATAATCTTTGCCATTGAGGTTTTTAGTTTGGATTTAACTTTAGTATCATTACTTCCGCTAATTTCTTCATCTTTGCTGGCTGTTTTGACCTCATATTTTTTCTTGGGAAATGAAATTCTGATTCCGATTAACTTAGACGGAGAGTTTACACTAAAAGATGTACCTTATTACATACTTTTGGGGGGATTGACAGGCTTAATTTCAATCTATTTCTGTACGATATATCAGCAGATTTTATCCTATTTTGATAAAATGGACTCCTATATGAAGCGTTTGTTCTTCGGCGGATTGATGTTGGGGCTTCTTATCTTTTTTATACCTCCGCTTTATGGAGAAGGGTTTGAGGTTATGAATACGCTCATTAGTGGAAATCCGAAAGACGTGCTTCGGAATGCTTTTAATTGGGAAGCCGAAAATGCGTGGTCTATTATTGTGATGATGACGGGATTAGTTCTTTTCAAAGTGGTAGCAATGGCAACTACGGTAGGAGCAGGCGGAATAGGAGGGGTATTTTCTCCGGCTCTTTTTACGGGTGGCATACTTGGAAATCTGTTTGCAAGAGTCGCCAATCAGTTTGGGTTGTTCGGACACTCGTTACCGTTGGCAAGTTTTACCTTAGTGGCAATGGCAGGACTTGTAGCGGGGGTATTGCACGCACCACTGACGGCTATCTTCCTCATAGCAGAACTTACGGGAGGATATACGCTGTTTATCCCGCTGATGATTGTAGCTTCTGTTTCATTCGCTCTGTCTAAATATTATATAAAACATTCGCTTTATACGAAACAGTTGGCTCAGGAGGGTAATCTCATCACGCACGATAAAGACCAGAAAATTCTCACGCTGATGAATATTGATTCGGTTATTGAAAAAAATCTTATTCCTGTTACGGCGGATATGACTTTAGGAGAGTTGATACATAACGCAGTGATAAAATCGAACAGAAATGTATTTCCTGTAATTCACTCGGAGACAAAAATGTTTGAGGGTATCATTCTGCTGGATAACATTCGTACAATAATGTTCAAACAAGAGTTATATCAAACTGTAAAGGTGAAAGACGTGATGCAATCCCCTCCTGGTATAATCCGATTGGAGAAAGACAAGATGGCTGACATAATGGATAAATTTCAAAAGACCAATGCGTGGAATTTGCCCGTAGTAAAAGAAGGTGTTTACATAGGATTTGTATCTAAATCGAAGCTCTTGACAGCCTACCGTAAGAATTTAATTTACTTTTCTACCTAAAATTCATTAAGAAACATATCATAAAACAAAAAATCGACAAGCATTCCGTTTGGAAAGTTGTCGCTTTTTTTATTGCTATAACCAATTTATATAAATTCAATAGTTTTTTCTTTTTTATAATAATTGTTTTACATCCCCCTGCCCCCTTAAAAGGGGAATTTGAGATTTATATTTTTAAATTATATAAGATTTGTACGTCAGTAATAGTTTTTTATTCCCCCTTTCAAGGGGGTAGGGGGATGTTACTTATTATTTATTTGACTTGATACATATGTACTGTTTTGTCAGGCTGAGCGTAGTCGAAGCCTTGTGAGTAAAAGCTTCGACTTCGCTCAGCTTGACATTCTGGTATTATAAAAATGTTTTCAGATAGTATTTCAGTTTGAAAATTGTATTAAAATAAAAAGCGACATTCATTCCGTTTGGAAAGTTGTCGCTTTCTGTATTTTTTTGATATTATTATTTGACTTGATAGCTATGTACTATTTTGTCAGGCTGAGCGGAGTCGAAGCCTTGCAAGTAAAAGCTTCGACTTCGCTCAGCTTGACACTCTGGTATTGTCAAAGTGTTTTCAGATAGTATTTCAGTCTGAAAAATGTATTAAAATAAAAAAGCGACATTAATTCCGTTTGGAAAGTTGTCGCTTTTTTTATTGCTATAACTAATTTATATAAATTCAATAGTTTTTCTTTTTTATAATAATTGTTTTACATCCCCCTGCCCCCTTAAAAGGGGGATTTGAGATTTATATTTTTAAATTATATAAGATTTGTACATCAGTAGTAGTTTTTTTATTCCCCCTTTTAAGGGGGTAGGGGGATGTTACTTATTATTATTTGACTTGATAGCTATGTACTCTTTTGTCAGGCTGAGCATAGTCGAAGCCTTGCAAGTAAAAACTTCGACTTCGCTCAGCTTGACATTTTGGTGTTGTAAAAGTGTTTTCGGATAGTATTTCAGTCTGAAAAATATTACCCTATCGGTTTTTGTACATCTGGTCATAATATTTTTGGTAGTCGCCACTTGTGATAGTATCTAACCATTCTTGATTTTGCAGATACCAAGCTACGGTACGGCGAATTCCTTCTTCGAACTGTAAGGAAGGCTCCCATCCGAGTTCATTTTTAATTTTTGTGGCGTCGATAGCATAGCGAAGGTCGTGTCCTGCCCGGTCAGTAACAAACGTAATGAGTTTTTCAGAGGTTCCTGCGGGGCGACCCAGCTGCTTATCCACTTCCTTGATGATGACGCGTATCAAGTCGATGTTTTTCCACTCGTTAAAGCCCCCGATGTTATACGTGTCGCCAATTTTACCCTTGTGGAATATCACGTCAATTGCTCTGGCGTGGTCTTCAACGAAGAGCCAATCTCGCACGTTTTCGCCTTTGCCGTAAACGGGTAGGGGCTTATTATTGCGAATGTTATTGATGAATAGGGGGATTAATTTCTCGGGAAACTGATAGCTTCCGTAGTTGTTGGAGCAGTTGGAAATAACAGTCGGAAGTCCGTACGTGTCTTGATAGGCTCGAACGAAGTGGTCGGACGAGGCTTTCGATGCCGAATAGGGCGAATGCGGGTCGTATTTCGTATTTTCAGTAAAAAGCGTATTGTCCATCTGCAAAGCACCGTACACCTCATCGGTGGAGACGTGGTAGAAGAGCTTTCCGTTCCAATTATCGTTCCAAACCTCGCGTGCTGCCTGCAAGAGAGATAGCGTACCCATAACGTTGGTTTTGGCAAAGGTGAAAGGATCTTTAATGCTTCTGTCCACGTGGCTTTCTGCTGCCAAGTGAATGATTCCGGTGATGTTTTTACGCTCGATGAGTTGTTTCATCGCCTGAAAGTCGCAGATATCAGCCTTTACAAACTCGTAGTTGGGTGATTTTTCTACGTCTTTTAGGTTTTCCAGATTGCCGGCGTACGTCAGCAAGTCCAAATTAATGATGTGGTATTCAGGATATTTGTTTACAAACAATCGAACCACGTGCGAGCCTATAAATCCGACTCCTCCTGTTATTAAAATGTTTTTTTTCATTTGATGTAAATTATTTTGTTAAGGATAAAGGATAAAGTGTAAAGGATAAAAAAGCTAAGTTTATTTTTTTCTCATTTTTGAATGAATTGCACCTATAATATTCATCAACTCTTTGCTTTCTTGTTCCAAATCTTTCCAATTGCTATTATTGTCATAAATTCTGATAAGTATTCGTATCCAATAATTCGTTTCTCTGATTTCTTTCAAACATATTCCGATTTTATTGGTAAAATCGGCTTGAGAGACAGCTCCTTGTGATTCTTCATAATTAGCTCCTACTGAAGTTGCTGCTCTTATCAGTTGATAGGCAATCAATTTGTATTCGGTATTGATAGGAAGTTTTCTGACTTCGTGAATAACTGAAATAGAAAATTCAAACAGCCGGTTTTGTAGGTTTATACTTTTCACTTTATCCTTTGTACTTTATCTTTTATCCTTTTTTTAACGCTTCTTTCCAGTGTGAAATGGTATAATTAAAATCTTTTTTCAGCTTTGATTTGTCCAAAACGGAATAACTCGGACGTTTCACTTTGCTCGGAAATTCGTTTGACAAACAAGGTTTTACAATGCAACTGCTTCCCGACATACGAACGATTTCGATTGCAAAGTCATACCACGAACATACGCCTTCATTCGAGAAGTGATACACCTCGCGTTTGCCTCTGTATAAATCTTTCTCAATGACATAAATGATAAATTCGGCTAAATCACGAGCATTCGTAGGCGTTCCAACTTGGTCGAAAACTACTTTTAGTTCATTCCGTTCGCAACTGAGTCGCTGAATGGTTTTGACGAAATTATTCCCAAAGGAAAGTGAATACAACCACGAAGTTCGGATAATAAGATGGTCAATATCAGCATTGCGAATGGCTTTTTCGCCGTCTAATTTAGTTCTTCCGTAAACGCCTAAGGCTTTGGTAGGGTCAGTTTCGGTGTAAGGTGTGTTTTTGTCGCCTCCGAAAACATAATCTGTTGATATATGGATAAGTACGATGTTGTTTTCTTTGCAAATTTCAGCGAGATTACGCACCGCAATGTGGTTTATTAAATCGGCGGTTTCAGCATCGTCTTCGGCTTTATCCACATTGGTGTATGCCGCACAATTTATGATGATTTGAATGTTGTTTTTCTTTACGAAATCGGAAACGGCTCTTTTGTCGGTAATATTTAACTCCGAAGCATCTGTATAGAAATAATTTCCTACGTTGTTTTTTATGTTTCTATTTTGAATTTCAGAGCCTAATTGTCCGTTTGCCCCTGTTATTAAAATATTTTTCATAGGTGAGACTAAAATTTTGTCGAGTGATTTCTAATTCGCAGAATTGCTTGCCTCCCGTTGAAGATAAGCAGTAATAACAGCGGTAAATATATTGTAAATAAGATGATGATTGTCAGACGTATTCCTCCCGTAAGTGCGAATGCGATTCCCATAGGAAACGTGAGGAAATTCACACCGAAGAAAACAGCAAACAACAGATGATAGCCTGCTTCAAGCCATTTTTTCTTTGAAACGAATACTAATAGAGACAATCCAATTCCCGCAAGCCCCATTCCGATTGAAAACGAGCCGAAATAGTCAGGTTTTATCATCAATATTTCGTTAGTGATAACTAAAATTGCTATCAGATTGAACAAATGGAGTATTTTAGTAGTAAAATCACTCGATTTCATATAGGTTCATATTAAAATTGAAGTGATAAGCGTCTTTCAAAAGCGGACTTTCTTTGTCTTTTTCAGAAAGGATAATGTCATCGTGAGGGATTTTCCAGTCAATTTGCAATTCGGGGTCGTTCCACGATATGCTCCCTTCGTGTTCGGGATTGTAATAATTGTCGCATTTATATTGAAAAATGACTTCATCACTGAGAACTGCAAATCCGTGAGCAAATCCTCTGGGGACGAACAATTGTCGCTTATTTTCAGCAGAAAGTTCAACGGCAACGTGCTTTCCGAAAGTAGGTGAGCCTTTGCGAATATCGACCGCAACGTCTAAGACCTTTCCGACTACCACACGCACTAATTTTGACTGACAAAAAGGCGGTTTTTGGAAATGAAGTCCGCGTAAAACTCCGTATCGTGATTTTGATTCGTTATCCTGCACGAAAGTAGTATTACAAATCTGTTCCATAAATTTTTGCTGTGAAAACGACTCAAAGAAATATCCTCGCTCGTCGCCAAAAATTTTCGGTTCGATGATAATGACGTCTTTTATTTCTGTTTGTGTTATGTTCATAAACTGTTTATAATCAATATTTTATTTTGAAATAATGTCTTTTTAACCATTCTCGATACAGCGGGTCTTGGAAAGTAAGTTTCCCGGCAATATCATCTAAAATATCCGGTCGTGTTATAGAAAGTATGATGATAGTTTCGATTGTCAGGCTGAGCGAAGTCGAAGCCCTATTATTACAAGGCTTCGACTTCGCTCAGCCTGACAGAAATATACTCTTTTTTAGAGTATCATACTTTTTACACCACTACCAAATATCCTTATCTACCAAAGCTCTTTTTAGCTTGACTACATTGGCAGAGGAATTTTGTAACTTACTAAAAGGCAACAAAATTTTATTTCAATAAATCAATCAGATATTGCCCGTATTGGTTTTTGAGCATTGGTTGGGCTAATTCTTGTATTTTTTCGGCGGAAATCCAGCCTTTTTTATAAGCGATTTCTTCTAAACAAGAAATTTTAAGCCCTTGACGTTTTTCGATAGTTTCCACGAAATTGGAGGCTTCAGACAGCGAGTCGTGTGTGCCTGTATCGAGCCAAGCAAAACCTCGTCCTAATAGTTGGACTTTCAGTTCGTTATCTTTTAAAAACTCTTGATTTACAGTGGTGATTTCCAATTCTCCACGTGCCGAAGGCTTTATATGTTTGGCAATGTTCACGACTTTATTAGGATAGAAATACAGCCCAACGACAGCATAATGTGATTTGGGTTTTTCGGGTTTTTCTTCGATGGAAAGTACGTTTCCTTCCGAATCGAATTCGGCGACTCCATATCGTTCAGGGTCTTTTACCCAATAGCCGAAAACGGTTGCTTTACGCTCTTTTTCAGCAGTTTCAACGGATTGTAGAAGCATTTTGGTAAAGCTTTGTCCGTAAAAAATGTTGTCGCCCAGAACCAAGCAAACATCGTCATTTCCAATGAATTGCTCTCCGATAATAAAAGCTTGTGCCAGTCCGTCGGGCGAGGGTTGTTCGGCATAACTAATTGAAATTCCGTAATCGCTCCCGTTGCCTAAAAGACGTTGAAAACCAGGTAAATCCTGTGGAGTGGAAATGACCAAAATCTCCCGAATACCCGCTAACATCAACACCGAAAGCGGATAATAAATCATCGGTTTGTCATAAATGGGTAATAGTTGCTTTGAAATACCTTTTGTAATAGGATAAAGCCTTGTCCCTGAGCCTCCTGCGAGAATGATTCCTTTCATAATATTAATTTATTTCGTGTAAAAAATTTGTTCCATTGTGTGCCACCATTCTCCTTCTTTAAGCTCCAAAGGTTGCTGGCAAGGATCAGTCTCTGCCCACCAACGTTGTGTTTCGGGGTCGGCAGCCATTTTTTGCATATCTTCTTCAAAATTGTCGCCAATATATTCAAAATAAGCAAAAAGAAGCTCATCATTTAATAAAAAAATGGAATAATTTCGAATATTACATTCGCGGATTTTATCCAAAACGGATTTCCACGGATTGGCGTGCAATTCCCGATAATAAGCCAATTTTTCAGGTTTTATTTTAATAACTTGTCCAAATCGTTTCATAAATTTATTGTCTTCTTATTCTAATTTTTAATGCCTTTTCAATAGGAATATCCGACAAAACCACCAAATAACCTCCTCCTCCTGCACCACTAAGTTTATAACCAACTACTGTTTCTGGTAAAGAGGCAATTTCCTTGCGAATTTCATCATTTAACATATTAGGATATAAAGCAACTTGTGCATCAAAAGAAGAGGTCATCGCTTTTCCTGTGGCTTTTAAATCTTTTTGAAGTAAGGATACCCAGAATTGTTGTGCCGCCTCGGATAGTTTTTTTACTTTTTCGGGTGTAACATTCGCTCCTTCTGTTACGTGAAGACCACTATGTCGAGGCTGTAAAGGCAATAAGTACAAATGTCGTTCTATCCAAGAAAGCAAGTCACTTGATAAATTTTTCTCAATTTTTTCTGGCCAAAAACCTCCTTCATACCAATAATAGTTAAGTCCCGGAAGTACTATTCCAAGTGCATCTTGCGAGCCACTGATGTAATCTTCTCCTGGAAAATTTTCGTAGGAAAACAAAACCTTAGCTAAATGCTCTTTGTCTCCTTCGGGAATATCAGTATGCCAAAGCTCAATAGCTTTTTTGCGTGTGCTTGTTGACATCCCACTACGGTCATTAAAATCATAATCCGGTTCAATACAAATAGTTATGACAGGACCTGCACAGAATTTAGACACTGTCGGCTGATCAAGCCAGCCACCAGCCAAATCAATCCGATAGGGAATAAGACATTCCTTACGTAAAGCCGTTGTGCTACGAGCAGGCAAATTTCCGTGCGGAATTCGCTTGCTTACGTAGTATTCCACTCCTAACTCTTTGCACAAAGCTTCCTTAGCTGGCGAATGTCCATCTTCATTAACAAAAAGGATATCTGGTTTTAGTTGTATCATATCCTCTTTAAAATCCAAAATCCCTGAACCTGAATTGACCCAAGCATCTTTTACAAACCGTAATGCTTTTACCATATACAAACGTTCTTGTTCTGGATTGATGGTTTTTCTGGCTTTGAGTTCTTGAATGGTTTTATCTGAACCAATGCCTACATACAAATCTCCCAACTGTGATGCTTCTTCAAAAAAAGCAACGTGCCCTGAATGTAACATATCGTAGCATCCTGAAACAAATATTTTTTTTCTATTCATACATTTTCAATAACTGTGGCTTTTTAGAATTTGTATTATTATGCTAATTTTGACTCACTTTCATTTTCTTGACACAATTCTATTGCTTCAATGATGTTGTCTTCAATGGAACAATAAGTCCAACTGCCATAACGACCAATGGAATATATATTATGTTGGGCTAATTGTTTTTTGAAATCCTTAACCATTTGTACACTTTTTTGATTAATATGCACATAGGCTGGATTCATCACTACACTGTGGTAATCCACCAATTGTTCATCAGTAACAACACCTATTTTCTTTAAGTCAGAAAGTACTTTAGCTAAAACATCTTCTGTGTTTCCAATATCAGCGTCTTTCGGAAAACCAAGCTCCACGTATAAAGACATTCTATCTGACTTTATGATATTATCATAATACCCTAAACGATAAAAACAAATATCTTTATCGGGAACATACACCCAGCTACTTTCTTCGTCTTTTCCTTTTTTATCAAATCCCAAGTTAAATACCATTACTTTATTCCAAGTAAAGGCAGATTTATCAAAAGGAATATTACATAGTTCAAGTAATTTTGGAAAAGGCATTGTTGAGATAAGCCTATCAAAATGAATTTCTCTTTTATTAGTATATGCTACTTTATTAATTATATCAATGTTTTGTAATTCTTCGTTCAAGAAAACCTTATTTTCATCAACATTTCTGAACAAAGATTTGACGTATTCTATTGCACCTTGTGATGAATAAACAAAATAATCATTGTAAGAACTATTATTTTCTTTTTTAAAATTTAAAATAATTTCTTCTTTGTTTGCTTTTGGGAAAAATCGTCCCATAGCCTCTGCGTCTAGGTGATTTAAATCGCAGGCGTACAGTTTTTCGTTGTATGGAATTAAAAATTTATCGGATATACTTTTGCCTAAATTGGCATATACCATATCTTTAAATGTTTTTACTTGAATACTTTCGGTATTAAATAGGTCGTATAAACATTCTATGAACTCTTGTTTGTCAAGTTGATGAATGTTTTTTTGAAAAGGAAAATCAATGTATTCACCCTTGTAGTATATTTTTGTTACTTTTTTTACTGTTTTGAGAGTATCTGGTTCTATGTGTTTACAGACTAATTCTTTTAATTTTTCGTCTCTGAAATGAAAAAAATGTCCAGAATAATCCCATACATATCCATTTCTTTTAATGGTTTTGCAATATCCACCAATTTCTTGGTCTTTGTCAATCATCAAATAATCATTGTTAGTGAAAGTTGCATATGCAATTCCTGAAATACCCGCTCCTACGATTAAATCCATATTTCTCTATTTATTGTATTTTAAAAAACCATTGATTGCCCAATGAGTTAGGTAGTATAAACTTTTAAAAAAACCTAATTTTTCTACTTTGTAATACACGAGGAATTGAGGTTTTATAACCTTTTTCTTATTACCCGTGGTACTGCTTGCAAAAACTCGATAAGAGGCTAATACTTCTTGATTTCCGTAAGCAACATTTATTTTTTTTAATATTTGAAGCCAAAAAACAAAATCATCTCGAAGGCTTTTTAATTCTTCTTTGAAAAAAAAGTCTCCTACTTTTTCTCTGTCATATAATGCCGTTAAGCAGGATATCGAACAAGTTTTTAACAATTCATTATAAGTTACTGATTTAGGAACGATAAAAGGTTTTAATTTTTCATTATCATTTTCATCAATTCGCTTGTAAGAAGCAAATACTAAGGCTGCATTTTTTTGTTTTAAAAAAGCTATTTGTTTCATAAAAAAATTAGGTTCCAGCAAATCATCTGCATCTAAAAAACAGATATATTGCCCTTGTGCATTGCTTAGGGCATTATTTCGGGCTGTTGCTGAACCTGCATTCTCCTGCTTTAAAAGTTTTATTCTGCTATCTCTTTTAGTGTATTCTACAACTATGTCTGCTGAGTTGTCTTTTGAGCCATCATCGACAATAATCATTTCCCAATTTGAATATGTCTGTGCTAATACTGATTCGATGGTTTTGCCTACATATTTTGCACCATTATACATTGGGGTTATTATTGATACTAAATTATTTTTCATTTTTGTAAAATTTAATATTTTGTTTTTATCCAGCGGTATGTTTTGTAAATCACTCTTGTAATAAAAGGCATTCGAATAAGCATAAAACTTATTGTTATTTTCTGTAAAAGACCATAATTATTACTACTAAATACATACTTAAATTTATTAGCTTCAGGGTGAATTTCATAGAAGTAATGCGTATATTTTTCGTCTAAAGTAAACATTTTTTTCCAAAAAACAAGCATAGTTCGAAATTCTTCTGTATATTCGTTCTGTGCTGGCTTCAATATCTCCTCAAATATTTCAATTGAACGAATTGTATCATCAATGTATGATTGATTCATTGTTTTGGTGATAGAATTTGTATTGTATTGAGTATAATGAAGAAAAGCTTGTGGAACATATGAGACCTTGTTTGTAGTCAGAAAAACTTTGAACATTGTTTCAAAATCTTCTCCCAAATTAACCTTACCTGTGGGCATTAAATCATTTTTCAAATAAAATTCCCGACGTATCAAAGTGTTGCATAAACTTGGATGAACTCGCCCTAGCATAATACCTTTTATGTTATGGCTGATATCTGTTTTATACTCTTCTTTTCGGTATTTTTTTTTACCATTTAAAAAACTAATGTAATAATCACAAGTAACTACATCGCTTTTTTCTTCTTCAGCTTTTTTGTACAAAGTACTTAACATATTAGGTTCTATCCAATCATCTGAGTCTATTTGTATGACATATTTTCCAGAAGCAGCGAGCATTCCCTTTCTTCGAGTTTTGCCAACGCCTAAGTTAGTTTCGTTTTCAATGAATTTTATGTCGTCTTTTCTTTCAGACTTATTAGCTTTTTGCTTGGCAATTTCAAAGCTTTTATCAGGAGTACAGTCATTTATCATAATGTATTCAACATCGTCTAAATCCTGATCAAATACTGAATTTAAACATCTTTCAATGAAAACTTCGGCTTTGTATATAGGGATAATAACTGTTGTTTTGTATTTTTTACTTGCTTTCATAAGCTAAAAATTAAGTTCATAATGGTATTTGTTTTCTTCAACGAGAAGAAACGTATAGAAAGAATATGTTGAAGGAATTAAGAAAATAAATAATAGAGTTAATCTGGTTTCGACGTTTTTTGTTTTTTCAAGTAACATTGGTACTAAAATAATTTCTAACAGCCTAAAAAACATATTAAATCGTGTTGCTAACAAATTATATTGAAAAAGAGAGATATAAATAAAAAAACCTACCAAGTACATAATAAATAATTTGTCGAAGACAGGATTTTTAATCATTTTTCCAAAATAATACAAGACAAACGATAGCAATACCCTTGTTGTTATTTGAAACATTGAGGTCGATTCAGAAAAAAGTGTCATATAGACATTACTAACACCCAAAACATCAAATAAAAGCTTTCCTAATAAGTCCAATTTGAGACATACCATAGAAAGCAAAAAACCTACTAAAAAGAACTGCTTTATATTTATTTTATATATAGTTACCAGATAGGCTATAATTATAAGAAAACCTGTCAAATGAACTAGACCAGCAACGGTGCTCAATAAAATTACATAAAATAACTTCTTTTTAAAAATGAAAGGTAAAGAAAAGATGAAAATACCCATTGCTATTCCCTGTCGCATACCATTAAAAGGATAGGTAAGGTAAAATACCAACAGATAAATAAAAAATGATATAAACATATATTTTATATCCATTTTTTTTAATCCTAAGTACACTGGGAAAATAGATAAAAAAGCACAAACAAGGAAAAAATAGAGGGATTTTGCTGTGAACAATTTTATAAATGAAACAAGAAAAACAAATCCAGGCTCTACTGCAATCATTTGAAAAGTAGAGGTCCTAGAAATAGGAGATATTGCTTTCCAAATATCTAAATAAGCAAGATAGTCTATTCCTGTATTGACTCTAATGCCTGCCAAAAATATAAGTAATAGCATTGAGAAAATTGTTATAATTTTAAATGCTTGCTTATAAATTAACTGAATAACAGAGAGATAAAAAAAGTATAAATATAAAATGAAATATATCATTATATGTATTTTCTGTAAATTTCATAAAACCGACCCAACAATAATTCTTTCAAGAACTTGTTGAGAAAATATCTGTTATGTTTTTTTCCTGAAATATGTCTTTCTTCTATCAACAAATCTAAGGCAGAAGATGATGATAGTCCCCCATACAGAAATTTTGACACAATGACGTCTTTGTATTTGAACTTTGCACCTTTATTATATATATCAAAAAAGAATTTATAATCAGCACATATTTTATAAGTTGTGTTGAACAAATGCTTTTTGTGGAGGTTGCTTTTAATGAAAGTACTTTGGTGACAAAAAGGCATTCCTTTCTCTAGATGATTTATTGGTAAAGGTTTTTTTAAAGAGGTCTTTTTAGGAAAAAGAACAATCATATTTCCGTATATTACATCAACTTCTTTTAGATTATTTGCTGTGAAAAATTTATTCAAAACATCATTGTTGTAAAATTCATCTCCTGCATTCATAAAGTTTATCCATTCCCCAGTCACTTTGTTTATACCTTTATTCATAGCATCATAAATTCCCTTATCTGGTTCACTAACCCAATAGGCAATTTTATCTTCGTATTTTTTGATAATATCAACTGTACCATCGGTACTTCCTCCATCAATGATGATGTATTCAACATTGTTGTAATTTTGATGAATTACAGAAAGTATTGTTTTCTCAATTGTTTCTACTGCATTAAACGAAACAGTAATGACAGAAATGGCAGGCTTTTGCATTATTAATTTCCTTTTAACATATTTCCTAATTCAATCAAGGAGATATATTGTATCTTGTTATCGGTGAATTCATCTAAATATTTTATATATGAATCCTTTTGTTCGGGATTTTTAAATTCTAAATCTTTAACTATTGAAAAAGCTTTTACACTGACATTTGTGTTTATGGGATATACTACAGCAGCACTTCCCACCCCTAAAACTATGTCAACGTCGTTATAATCTAAAAATTCGGAAGGTACATAATTTGGCACCACAAAATGAAAAAAAGACCTTATTGTTTCTGGATTCCCAATACGTGGATGCCCTTTTAGGCATATAAACCAATCCGATGTCTGTGCTTTGTTTAGAAAATTTTTAAGTTTGTTGTTAGATTTTTCAGTAATAAAATCTATATCTTCTTGCGACACAAAAAATATCACCGTTGTATTACCCTTTTTAGGTATTTTATATAAATACTTTTTACTAACATTAATTTGCTCTTTGCTTTGATCAATTTCTTTCACTGAATATTTCCAAAAAGCAAATTCAAGCGCCTTTCCAAAATATCTAGATACAAAATAAACACTAGTAATGTTAGACACGATTTTTCGAATCCAAAAATACCTCCAATATGCAAATGATAACCTGCTCATTTTTACGAGTCCAAGGTCATCATAATGTTTGTAATAATAAAAATTAGCTTGAGTTTTCTTAGTTAATCTCCCTACAATACCACAAGTAATCCAATCATCTATCCTTGAGAAAAAATAGACATCATTAAAAGATAAGCGATCTATTTGCTTATATATTAAATTGAATTCTTTTCGTTTTCTATGAAAATTCCAGATTTTCCAAGAGCTAAAATATATATACTCAATAAAAATAACTTCGGTATTTTGAATGGATAATTCTTTCACAAACCTATAAACCGACTGAACATTAACTACGCATAGTAAAATCTGTTTACCTTCATTTTTCTCGCAAATGGAAAGTGCGTACCGTAAATCGGCGGGAGCTTGCACAAAAATTAAAATATCGTATGTGTCTTTGCTAGTAAAACTTTCCTTGTTTTTTAAGTTCATAAAATAAATCTTTATTTCTGTATTTCAAAATTTTAGCGGGGTTACCACCTACAACAGCACAATCAGGAATATTCTTGGTTACTACAGATCCCGCTCCTACAACTGCCCCCTCTCCGATGGTTACACCTGGAACAATAGTTACGTTAGAACCTATCCATACAAAATCTTTTATAGTTACTGATTTTATTATATCTTCTTCATCATAGGGGATACTACTGTTAGACTCGTAATTGTGGTTTGTTGAAAAAATAGTCAACCCTCTTCCGGTGTGAAAATATGCCCCAATTTCAACTCCACCTGAACATTCAATAAGAGTATCTGACTTTAAATGACTTGTCGCGTCTATTTTGAATTTTTTCAAATCTCCCAATAGATGCAAAGTATATCCACCCTGCGAAATGAAATTAATTTTTTGTCCACTTTCAAGCTGATACTTTTTCAGCTTCAGCAAAAAAGGCAAGTATTCATATAAGACAAAAAATATTTTATGTATTTTCAGTTTCAATAAAAAAATCATCAACTTATCTTTCATTTTTTTCAAAATTTTAATCTCCATTTTTTATAGCAAAAATATCCTAACCCCATCATTAAAAGAATTATTTTTATTCCGAACAAATGCCACGAGGTTTCCATGACACTACTGAAATAACTTACCCCTATAGTTATTACTGATAGGATTAACAAATTATTGTATCTTAACGGAATATAGTAATTTTTTTTTGCATAAACTATGGATACAATAAGTACGATGAGCGCCGTTACCACTGTTGCCCATGAAGCGCCATACGCTCCGTATTGAGATACTAAAAGCCAATTCGATAAAAGATTAATAATTGCACTAAAAACATAAATCCACATCATTGTGTCCGAGCGTTTATTCTGATAAATCATCAAACTGAAAATTCCTGCCAAAAAATTCAATATCACAGACAACACCAACATAGGAACGTAGTTCACAGAAACATAGTAGCGTTCATTTAAAATCAGTATCACATCCTTTGCAAAAAGTGTTGTAAAAATCCCTACACTGAAAATAACCAAAACCAACATGTTATTGTTTTTTTGTATCTTATGTTTAGCCCCCTCACTTGCTAAGCGGTAAAACATCGGATTATAAGCGGTAAACATTGCTCCTAATAAAATCGTTGCCACACTACTGATCTTGAATGCCACCGAAAATAATCCAACCTCTTCTAAGGTAAAATAGTTTTCTATAAAAATCCGATTCGACATATTCATTACCCAAGACATTAATAACGAAGGTAGCATTGGCAATGAAAAAAGCAAAATATTACGAATAATAGTTCTGTCAATACTAAAAATAGATTTTTTCTTTGTTATGTAAATATATACGGGTAACATAATAAAATGACCTATCAATTTTCCTTTTAACAAACCTTCGGCTCCTTGTTTTTCCAAAATCACAAAGTAAACGATAAATCCTATTTCAGCCAAGAAAGAGGCAACCGAAACGATAAAAAAACTCATCGCATCTTCTTGTACCTGAAGCAACGTTTGCGGAACATATGCAAAGGCAGTAACATAGGAAATTGTAATTGCATATACAAAATATGGGTTAAATGGTATTTCGGAATATATTCTAGAAATAAAACTACCCAACAAAAAAGCCAATATCAGGAAAAAAGTCGCATTAACTGCTATCATAATAGCGGTATTACCAACAAATTTTTTCTTTTCCTCTTCATTACGATAATCATAATATACTCTAAACATAGAACGTTCTGTCCCCATCGAAAAGATAATAGACAAAACAGCGCATAAAACAAGCATTGACTCTACTATACCATATTCCGTAGGCGACAAATAATCGGTATAGAATGGTAGCAACACAAAATTTACCGCCTGTGGCAAAATCCTGCCTAATGCATAAATTATTGTATTTTTTACTATTTTCGACAAAACTATTATATTTTTAAAATACATCCATAAACGCCTTTTTTAATTTTTCGTATACCAACACGTTGCCTTCTGCATTAGGATGATATCCATCTTCATAAATTGGGTAGTTATATTTCCTGGCATCTAAAACATCGATAATCTCAACAAAACTATATTTTTTTGATACTTGATCTATTATCTTATTATATGTTTCTACATTCCCTTCTATCATAGCATTTTTTTCAACTAGTCTACAGTCAGGGTAAGGTATTGATATAAAAAATACTTTTTCTACACCATTGATCTGACACCTTGATAAATAATTTTCAATATTATCCTGGAATTTATCTTTTTTTACACGGGTATTTGTTTTTTTCCTTGTTCTAAATTTTTTAACGAGTCTTAAATAAAACTGATACTTATTTTGGGGTAACAACTTAATTATAATCTTATCGAAATTTGTTAGCAAACGTGGGGCGCAATCTACAATTCCCAATTGTAGGACAACAATATTTGGATTGTAAAACTCTAAACAATCGGCTCCTTTAGGTAGATTATCAACCTTGTCTCCCCCTCCTTCCGTAACCAAAATATCAGTAGTTATAGCTCTTCTAAAAATACTGACAAATCTTAAATTATCAAAGGACTCACTTAATTTGTAAAACCACGTATCTTCAAATGTATTAGTATGTCCAGGTAACGAAGTAGAGTCTCCTACACATACTACTATTTTTTTTGCCATAATTAATTAATGATATTTACATATTTTTAGATATACATCTTCTATCATTTTTTTCTGGTCTTCTACTGAATAAAACCGTGACAGGTCGTTTTCTAAAAATGCTTTAGTTTGTAAATAAAGTCCTGGCTTGTATTTTTTATCTAAAAGATCGTCTATTTCTACTGGATTTACAGCCACTGAGCCTATATTTTGTATTTGTAAAGTTTCCATAGGTTTAAAATACAGCCTATGTTTGGGAGTACAAATCTCAACAAACCATCTTCCTGGCGAATTCCAATTGGCGTGATATGAGAATAGTACTTCTTTATCTGTCATACCTGCCCCAGAATAAATGGCTCCTTTTGGGTGCCAATTAGTTCCCCCTTTTTGAAAAGAGGACATTGAGGTTGGTTTTCCTGCTAAGAAGAAAGCTAAATCGACAACATGTGATGAGTTACCCAAAAACCAATAGTTAAATCTTTTTCCCCCATCATACAATTTTTCGATTTCGTGTCCCCACTCGGTAAATTCAAAAATAAGAGAGGTTATTCCTCCATCATTTTTTATCATCTCTTCTGCTTTGAATATCGAAGCATAAAATCTGCGGTTATATGCCAACAAAACATTAGCATCCATTTTTTTTGTCAGATCTACTAATTTATCTATCTCATTTGGAGTACAAATGCCTGGTTTTTCGAGTAGTATGTTCTTAATTCCAAAATTCAAAAGAATCTCAGTTGTTGCTGCTAATGCTTCAACATTGACCGCTACGATAGCGTGAGATGGTTTTTCGGGCTCTAACGCTATATAATTTTCAATTCCTCCCTCTATTACAGTGTGTTCAGTGGCTAATTCAAATTTTCTTACATTTTCTCTTCCCCTACCTATGGCAATATAATCAATGTTTAATCCTTTTAAAACTTTTGCATAATCAACTGCAATATTTCCAGTTCCTATCAACCAAATTTTTTCCATTGTTATTTTTTTATGTGATTGGACAACTATTACCTTCCTCTCCCGTAGTATCATTATAAAACTCTAATAGTGATTTAACGAAAGGCAAATGTAGTTCCATTGATTCTTTATATGATGTTAATTCAATTTCATTGTTAATCAAATCTTTTATAATTCTACCTGTGAGTTGACTTTGAAAAGGCACTTCAATTTCTTGGATTTCCAAATTACCAGTAGAGGACAAAATCATTTTTCTATTTATTTCGTCAATTATAAATTTATTACTACCTGATAGAATGGTCACAATGGGTGCTTCATTCATTTTTTCTAGTGAACTAAGTACAAGAACGTCCCCTCTTTCTGTTTTCCCAGTTAGAGTTCCCGAAAACTCGTAATAGCCCTCCCGTTTGCTTGAATGTATTTTGTTATCAAGTCCATTTGTAGTAATTGTAATTTCTCTTTGTCCTGAAAGATAAGCTAAACAATCAATGAAATGAATCCCGTTGCATCCTAACCCCCAATCTCCTCCAACAACCTGAAAAATTATTTTGTCATTTTGAATACTATCCTTAATGTTTTTATAATAGCTAAACATCCTACGTGGACAATTAACCCAAACATTTATAGCGTATTTTTCAAAAAGTTTTTCAGCCTCATAATACTCTTCTTTGGTTTGAAATAAAACCTTTTCTAAAATCATATTCTTTACTTTCTTGCTTGAAAGCAAATCTTTAATTACTGAAAGTCTGTTTTTTGAGCTAGTCGCAATAATGACCAAATCTAACTCACCACTCATTTGAGAGATGCTATTTAAATAGCATACCTTTTTTAGAAAATTATTCTCAGGAATTTCTTCGTACCTTTGTTTCGCTATTCTCAAAGATTCTTCACTGGGATCTACAACATCTATGTTTATAGTTTCCTCCGCAATTTTAACTCCTTGCAGGTGCCTACTTCCTAGCTGACCAGCCCCTATAATACCTATTTTCATATTTTTTATTTACTTTTACCAAACAAAAATTCTCTTCACAATGTAAAACCATCATCTACAACAATATTTTGCCCATTAACAAATTCTGAAAGATCAGAAAGCAGATAGACTAACGTTCCTGAAACATCCTTAGCATTAAGCATTCCTTTGTTTAAGCATAAGTTACCATAGGCTTTTAAAAAACTTTGAGGTTGTTTATCCTCTAATCCTCCAAGGGAAATAGCATTAACCCGAATGTTCTTACCCTTAAAATATTTTGCCATATATTTGGTCAGGTGCAGTAAACCCGATTTAATGGCAGCGTATTCCACAGGAGTTGTCATTGGGGTATTGTTATAAATTTCAAATCGAGGAGCAATTACTCCATAAATTGAGGAAATATTAATAATATTTCCGTATCCTTGCTCATAGAAAAACTTGGCAAAACATTGTGAGGTCAAAAAATATCCTCCCAAATTCATTCCAACATTTTCACAGAAATCATCATAATTGACGTCAAAGAAATGCCCTCCATAATTTTTATTCCGAGGATAAGCACTATTAACAAGTCCGTCTATTTTTCCAAATTTGGCAGAAACATTGCCAATAAGTTGCTCAATTGAGTTCTTATCCGTAATGTTTATTTTTTCGATAAAAATATCTTCAGAGCCGATTTCTACTTTAACTTTTTCAGCTAATTCAAGATTATACTCTGCCATAATGGCAACGCCTCCATTGTTAGCAATCGACTTACAAAAATCACGCCCCAAGAGTCCCGCTCCCCCTGTAACTACAATTACTTTTCCATCAAGCAATTTACTCATAATATATTTTTATACAATTCTATTTTTCTATCATTTTTCACGGGAAAATCTTGTCGATACCTATCTACTTCAGATATACTTATATCATATATGTCAATTTGTTCCGACAAACTTTCTCCTTTGAGTTCCTCTCCTATGGGAGAAAATATCTGACTCGATTTTTTGTAAGTCAGCCCATTTGCATCTCGCCCAATTCGATTGACCCCAATCATAAAAACTTGGTTTTCTATCGCTCGTGCATTAAGCAACGTGTTCCAGTGTGTTACCCTACGTTCAGGCCAATTGGCTATGTTGATAATTACTTTATTTTTCTTTGATAACCCTTGGTACAGTTCAGGAAAACGCAAGTCGTAACAAATAGTCAAACCTATTGGAATTTCTTGAATTTGGCAAGAAACCAAATCGTTGCCACTCACATAATGCTCATTTTCATTGGCGTATGAAAATGGGTGTATTTTTGCGTAGTTAGCTAATATTTCTCCTTTTGAACTAACAACAATTAAACAATTCATTGCCTTTTGCTCCCTTTCTATAACAACTCCGAATGCAATGTTTGTTTGATAATCCAAAGCACATTTTTTGAAAAATTCAATTGTTTGAGAATCTGGCAGTCGTTCCTTAACAACATTACTATTCATTGTAAATCCTGTTAGGGTCATTTCAGGGAAAATAACCAAATCAACATGCTGTTTCTTCAGTCGAAAAATCAATTCAAAAACGTCAAGGATTTTGCTTTGATTTTCCGACTTATTTTCCCAACTCTGGTTGAGTGATATTAAGCTAACTTTCATTAATTGTACTTTCTAAATACAGGTTTTATAACAGCTCCTTGCAAATGTTTTTCTACGCCATCATTCAATGCTTTTGAGTACACCTTCAATGCTTCTCGAGTTACTTCAAGTGTTTTTTCTAATTCAACGTCAGTGTGTGAATACGAAACTGCAATCCAAGGCATCAAGACTCCATTTCTAATCATTTCTTGAGAAAATAACGTTCTAAAAGCAAGAGAAATATTTTTGTTAGCGTCTCTAGTTATATAATTTGGGGAACATTCTATTCCTCCCACTTCAAAGCATTCGCTAATACTAAACTCTTTAGCTATTTCATTCATTCCTCGTATGAGTTTTCTTCCATAATTCCACATATGTTCAACAACATTATTTTCTTTATAGAATTGAATAGTTCGTATCAATGCTCCAAGCCCACACATTTCTGCTCCATGCGTAGTAGAGGTTAGGAAAACTCTTTCAGATCCTTCTTCCTTAATTCCTCCTATCCTCATAAACTCACGTTTTCCCGCAAGTGCTGCTACAGAGAATCCATTCGCCATTCCCTTTCCGAAGGTACACAAATCAGGATCAACATCATAATAAACCTGTGCTCCTTGCAAATGCCAACGGAAACCAGTTATCATTTCATCAAGAATGAATAAAGCCCCATTTTTATGACATAATTCTTTTACTTTATGTAAAAAATTATCTATTGGATGTGAAGAGGTCGCAGGTTCAAGTATAACTCCCGCAATTTGATTGGGATATTTTTCGAACAAACCCTTGAGCGATGTAATATCATTATACTTAAAGTTCAATGTCAAAGCATAATGCTCTTGGGGTATTCCACGCGTTAAAGGTGTATCTCCGATAAACCAATCATCATACGAAAAGAAAGGATGGTCGAAACAACGAACGATATACTTTCTTCCTGTATAAGCCCTTGCCATCTTTATGGCTGCTGAAGTTACCGTGGAGCCGTTCTTAGCAAATTTAACCATATCAATGGAAGGAATTAAATCAACAAAGGCTTCGGCAGCTTCTAACTCTACTAAAGAAGCCCGAGTAAGATTATTACCTTTCCAAATTTGCTCAATAGCTGCATTAGCAACGTTTTCCTCACCGTAGCCTAAAGTAACAGCTCTTAAAGCCATTCCATAATCCAAAAACTTTTCTCCTTTAGGAGTGTAAAGATAAGCTCCCTTCCCTTTTTCAAAAATTTGCGGTGCATTTGAAGGGTACTGATCATCACCTCGGCTATATGTGTGACATCCCCCTGGAATCACATCATTTAAACGCTCACTATAATTCATCAGTTTATTTTGTTTTTAATTTTTAATTCCATGATTCTTTCAATAATCTGAAAATCTAACAAATCATCTACCTCAAAAGACTTATATTTTGGCATCAAATAAGGTAATGTCAATTCGTGGTAAAAAGTCTTTTCTTGCATATAATACTCTATACTTGACAAATACAAAGATCCTTCAAAGAAATACAAATCGTCAATATCTTGTCTTCGTAGGGTTTTCATTTGATTTACATAAGATTTCAAAAGTCCTTCTTCGGATATCTTAACCAAAAAAGCAGGATGACAAGCCTCTATTTTAGAAATTCCTACAATGCTTTTTGCATAAGAGTGGTTGAGTAACATTTCTATGCACTTGTCGATATCTTGTGTATCCCTTAAAGGAGAAGTAGGTTCTACCAGTAATATATAATCAAAATTATTGTTCTTTTTCTGGTAGTATTCAATGGTATGGATTATGAATTCGGAAGAGGGAGAGGTGTCTGATGCTAATTCTTTTGGACGCAAGAAAGGTATCAAAACTCCAAAACTTTCGGCCACGTCGGCTATTTCACGGCTGTCAGTTGACACAAATATTTCATCTACATACTTACTTGCTTGTGCTTGCTCAATTGACCAACCTATGAGGGGCTTCCCACATAATGGTTTTATATTTTTACCAGGAAGTCCTTTACTACCTCCACGAGCAGGGATAATTGCTAATATTCTCTTTCCGTTGTACATAATATATTTATAAATGTTTTACAAATTCTTGGGCTTGATAATAGTCCACAGGCTTACCTATATCTACCCAATATCCGATGATGGGGTCATACACTAATTTTCCTCCCTCATTGACTAATTGTTCCATAACATCAGTAATATCGCAGTATTCTCCTTTTTTTATTTTCTCAATAAGAGTTTTTTTCAAAATGTAAATTCCTGCATTTGAATAATATATAAAACTTGGTTTTTCTTTGAAATTCAATACTTTATTTCCATCAGTTTCAAAAACGGCATAAGGTACATCTACCTTATACTCAGTGGAAGCCACCGACATATCGGCATTTTCCTGAATAAGTTTTAAATATAGTGATTCAAAATTCACATTGGTGAATAGGTCGCTATTCATCAGCAAAACATGTTCGGAGGTTAAATTTTCTATCAGAGCCAAAGCTCCTGCTGTTCCCAAGGGTTTATCCTCCCAAACATATTCAATTTCAATACCCTTAGAACTTCCGTTTCCAAAATAATCAACAATTTGATTCCCTAAATATTTTACAGAAATGTATATTTTTCTTATACCAAAAGAAATAAGCCTATCTATATTATGTTCAATTATTGGTTTTCCTCCCAAAGGCAACATCGGTTTGGGTACAGTGTCTGTCAGTGGGCTGAGCCGTTTTCCACGTCCACCTGCCATAACCATGGCTTCCAAAGGAAGCTTTGCGTGTGTTTTGGCTAAATCTACCAAATCTACCATTTTACCGCTTTCGTCCAAAACAGGCAAGATTTTAATGTCTGCCTTACGGAATTCTTCAAAACTTTGGTATTTTCCATTCTTGGTCAAATGTTTAAATTCTCTGTTACATATTTGTCCAAGAGGTTTTTCTAAATTTTGGTTGTAAGCTATTGACCTTCGGATGTCTCCATCAGTTACTGAACCTAAAACTCGTCCTTCATTATCTACGACAAACAGAATTAACCTACTCAAATGCTTGATTTTGTTCAATTTTTTGAGTCCTTCAACTAAAGTACTGTTTTCGTTGATTAATATGTTTTTCATCCGTTTAGTATTTAAAATTAACATCATAAAAAGACTTCTTCAAGTTTATCTTTTTATTTTTTCTAATTATGCTAATTATTTGTTCAGCGGCATTGCCTTCCCCATACAATTGTGGTTGATGTTTTATTTTTTGTTTGAAGTCATTACTAAAAGCCATTTCAATAGCTTGGTATATTTGTTCAGCACTACCATTTGTATGGATGACACTTTCGTTGCTCACTCGTCCTTTTTGCCTATCTCCAATGTTAATTGTGGGGACACCAAATACCGGAACTTCCAAAATGCCGCTTGACGAGTTACCCACAACAGCATCTACATATTGCAAAGCTGATAGATACCGCAATTGTCCTAATGACTTAAATTCTACTGCTTTGTTTCTGTTGTTGGTTACATAATCAGTTATCATTTTGTTAATTATACGTCCGTTTTTATCGGAATTGGCGTGAGTGAAAATAATACCCACTTCTGGTAATTTATCCAAGATGTTCAATATATTTTCAAAAGTTTCTGTTAGGCTTTCTTTTTCGAGTGTTACGGGATGATATGTAACCAATATATTTTTCTCTTTTAATTGAAAATTAATAGATTTTTCAAATTCCTCTTTACTTAGAAGGTTTAAATTCTTAATAGAATCCAATCCAATAGCCCCTACATTAAAAACAGTGTCAGGGTGTTCTCCCAATTGTATTACTCGCTTTCGATAAACTTCTGTCGAAGTAAGATGCAAATGACTAAACTTAGTTATGCTATGACGAATAGCTTCGTCATATGCTCCCTCTGTTGTTTCTCCTCCGTGGATGTGGGCGATGGGTATATTTGCCATTGAAGCTGCAATTACTGCTGCCAAAATTTCGGTTCTGTCTCCTAAAACTACTACCAAATCGGGTGTCAAATCTCGATAGACATCAGCGAATCCGATTATCGCTAAACCTATTGATTTTGAAATTCCTATTGATGAATCAGATGATAAGATGCACTCTACCTGTTTATCAACTTCAAATCCCGATTTTGTAATTTCATCAATGGTATAACCAAATTCGAGAGAAAGATGCATACCTGTAGCTACTAATTGCAATTGTAACTCTGAATCATTCTTGATGAGTTCCAATAGCGGACGTAGCAAGCCAAATTCCGCACGTGTTCCTGTAACTACACAAATCTTTCTCATAATTCAATCAATTCATCTTCCTGAAAATCTCGTACAGCCTTCTGTCCCAAAGCAGAATCCCATAACATAGGTGAAATTCCTGTTCCAGGGCGTTTTACTGAAATATTTTCCTCTGTAAATACTTCTCCTTTTTTGATGTATTTAATTGCTACAATGCTTTTTCGAGCAATAGGTTTGTTTTTTATTTCGGAAGGGGAAGGCTCTTTCACTCCCGAACCGCCAACTGCCTTTTCAATGTTACGAATCGCCTCAACCATCGCTTTTAATTCATTGGGTTCCAATGATGCTTTATGATCAGGTCCGGGCAGATTTTTATCCAACGTGAAATGTTTTTCGATGACTGTTGCCCCCAAAGCAACCGCAGCCACAGGTACTTCAATACCTAATGTATGATCGGAATAACCTACTTTTACTCTCAATTCGTTTTGGATATGTAACATTGCCTTTAAATTTACATCTTCCATTGGAGTAGGATATTCCGTGTTACAGTGCAATACAGTAATTTTATCCTTTGCTATTCCGTTTTTAATCAACACGCTTACAGCATTTTTAATTTCCTGTATATCAGCCATTCCTGTAGAAAGAATAACTTCTTCAAAAAGCTGAGCTGATTTGCGTAAATATGGTAAGTTTGTGAGTTCTCCTGAAGGGATTTTGGCAATTTTTATACCTAATTTACGTAATAATTCTAATGATTCTGAATCAAAACCCGTAGATAAAAACTGAATGCCTTTTTGGTTACAGTATGCAATCAATTCATTATGCATATTTTCTGATAGCTCCAACTTTTTGAGCATTTCAAACTGAGAATCATTGTCTCCTGTGTTTTTGTCTTGATAATCAGCTCGTTGGGTAGATTTTGTTACTAATTTTTCAGCTTTAAATGTTTGGAATTTGACATAGTCCACGCCAGCCTCGAAGGCAATATCAACAAGTTTTTTAGCTTTCTTAATATCACCGTTGTGGTTAACTCCTACCTCTGCTATAATTAGTATTTTGTTCATCTTTTTATAAAATTTCCTGCACTAATGACACTATTCGCCATAACTTTAATCCCATTTGAAATAGTTGCATTACTCCCCACAAACGTCCCCCTACAAATGACACTATCCCCATTTACAACGCTACAAGTGGAGATATGGCAAAAATCTTCAATTTGCACACCGTGTTCAATGTTGGCCTTAGTGTTGATAATGCAATGCCTCCCTATATGAACCCCTGCATTAATTATAGCTCCGTGCATTACTACTGTTCCTTCTTCGATCACAGCGTGTTTAGACACATATGCCATAGGAGAAATCACCGTTGCTAATTTCACTTTATTTGCCTTTAAAAAGTTTGCTATCTTTTCTCTGATGGTGAACAACTTTATTTGTCCAACTGTTATTAAAAAGAATGTATTATCGTCAGATAATACGGGAATTAAATCATCACCTCCTAATACGGGATATCCTAAAACATCTCTCTGAGAAATATTATCTAATATACCTTTTATTTTATATTTGTTTTGTTGCTCAATAACATCAATAACTGATAAACAATGTCCACCACCACCTACTAACACTATATTTGGTTTTTTGCTATTCATAAGTACCTTAACGTTTACTATGTGTTGTGTTCTGAATTTTACATTTTAGAATCTAAATATTTACCAGTCTCCTGATGGTCAAAATTCACCAAAAAATCTTTCATCGCTTGTGTAATATCCGATTTTTCTGTTTTTGGATTATCAAAAAGATTATTTAAGGTATAGATTAAGCTCTCAACCTCATTTTTTCCTTTTGTACCATATATATTAATTACACCTAATGACTTATAATTATCCATTTGTACATTTTCGCCTTCGGTAAAAAATTCTTCGTAAGGTTTTTCACCCGTTGTATCACTTTTTGAAAAATATACTGGATATTTTTTAGCGTTTTTTGGTAATTTTTTTGCTTTTTCTAAGGCTTCTTCCTCACTTTGGCACTCTTCTACTGTATACCCCATTTCTTTTAGAAGTAGTGCTGCAATTTCTGAGAAGGTCATTACTTGCTCTTTTTTGAGTTTGGGGAAGTAAATCTGTCCCGTTTTTCCGAGTATACACGCCATCAGACAAATTTGTCCGCTTTCCTGAGGAGAAACAAAATACCTTGTAACATCACTCGGAGCGGAAATAGGTTGTTCTTTGGCTATACGTTCCAAAAATCCTGCTGGCAACGATCCGTTTGAAAAAGCAACGTTAGCAAAACGAGCTGTAGTCACGGGAAACTTGTCAGAATATGCCATAATCATATCTTCCATTATTTTTTTGCTCCCTCCCATAATATTGACGGGATTTGCCGCTTTATCGGTTGAAACACAGAAAAAATGCTTAGGTGGATATTTCTCTAATAAATCCAATAATATTTTGGCGTTAATAACATTATTTTTAAGAAGGGCTTCTACTGAAAATTTATCTTTTTCGCTGCGTACGTGTTTGTGAGCCGAAAAATTAGCCACAATATCAAAACCGCCACGGTAAATAAACATCTTGGTAAAAACACTGTCAGCATAACTCATTGGATACGTTATATAATCCTCTGGTAAAGTCCATTGGTTAGTACTTCGTAGCTCACGAGTAAGTTCTGTAAGTCCGTTTTCGTTGATGTCAACTACGACCAAAGAACTGGGCTTGAAAGGCAACAAAGCTTTGATAAAAGAACTCCCTATGGAACCAGCTCCTCCAATTACCAAAACTGTTTTTGCAGTAATCTTTTGCCGTAGTTCTTCCGAATGCTCAACAATATCTTGCTTGAACATACTTTCGGTCCGTTTTGTTACGTGTTTTGCTATAAATGACTCAATATTTATCATAAGTTTTTTGACTCTTCTAAAAATTTGCTTTTTGTACTTATCTTTTGTTAGTGGATTCAAAAAAATGTACTCTTTTACTTTTACTATAGGGAGTAGCTTTTAAATATCAATATTTTCAACTATCTTCTTGATATAATCCCTCACGCACTTTTTTGCTTTCCATCCTAAAGCTTCGGTTTTTTCGGTGATTACTTCGGAGGTCATTCGGTTGCCTTTGCGTGCCGGAAGCATTTCTATTTTTCCGCCGAACATTTCCGCAATTTCTAACACGGTGTAAGTTTCTGAATTTCCAATGCCAAACTCGTCTCCAAAACCTTTTTCTCCAACCAACAGCAAGCCCTCAACAATATCGTCAATGTGTGTGAAATTCCTTTGTTGCGTTCCGGGCGAAACCACTGTTAAAGGTTCTCCTTTTTTCATTTTTTCTGAAAATAGGGCAATAAGAGTGGCGTATTTTCCTTCACTGATTTCTCGCTTGCCGTACACGTTGTAAAAATATACAATGGCATATTTCAATCCGTACCATTCGCCGTAATTCTTAATTAATTCAGTATTAGAGGCTTTTGACCAAGCATATGGGCTTTGATTTCTTCCGATGCCACCATCTCCAAATTTTGTGCTACTGCCTGCATAAACCAGTTTACACTTGTGTCTTCGGCAGAATTCCAATACTTTTGACGTTCCTATTTTGTTGAATAAAAGAACTTTGTCAATGTCTTCGAAACTTTGCTCCACACGTGAGTATTCTCCCAAATGATAAACCAAATCGGGTGCAAAGGTAATCAATTCAAAGATATATTCTGTACTTCCTTCAATATATGTTACACCTTTAATGTGATTTTCGCGACTTCCGGTGAAATAATTATCAAGTGAAAATACCTCATTATTAGGGTTTTTGACTAAAGATTCACATAAATTAGAGCCTACAAATCCCGCTCCTCCGGTAACTAATATTTTTGTTTTTAATACTGATTGACAATCGTTATTGTTCATTTTTTCTCAAAAAGGAATTATTTTGACTGTTAATTTTGTTGTAGTTTTGTTAATAATCTACTTCTGAATTACATTTTTCTCAATTCACAACCAATCTGAATATATTCAAAACCTCTACTTGGCAAATCAAATGAATTGTATTGATTTCGTCCGTCAAAAATGATTTTTTCTTTCAGAAGTTTGGCGATTTCATCAAAGTCGGGTGAACGGAACTCTTTCCATTCGGTGAGAAGAAGCATTGCGTCGGCTCCTTTCAAAGCTTCATATTTGCTTTCAAAATACGAAATGTTAGGCAAATCTTTCAAATAACAAGCCTTTGCCTCGTTGATTGCTTTCGGGTCGTAAGCTCTGATTTTTGCTCCGTGTTTTATGAGTTCCTTGATGATGTAAATCGCGGGAGCTTCACGCATATCGTCGGTTTCGGGCTTGAAAGAAAGTCCCCAAATAGCGAAAGTTCTGTCGGATAAATCATTGCCATATTTTTTGATGATTTTCTGTGCAATGATGTATTTCTGTCTGTTATTTACATTGTCCACAGATGTGATAAGTTCGGCATTGTAGCCAACCTCTTCCGATAGTTTTTTCAGAGCCAAAACATCTTTAGGGAAACAAGACCCTCCGTAGCCACAACCCGGATAGATGAAGCTATAACCGATGCGTGAATCCGAACCCACTCCCAAACGCACTTTGTTTACATCGGCTCCTACTCGCTCGCAAATATTGGCTATTTCATTCATAAATGAAATTTTGGTGGCAAGCATTGCGTTAGAGGCGTATTTCGTCATTTCGGCAGAACGAACGTCCATTGTTATGAAGCGTTCGTGTTGCATAAAAAATGAAGAATAAAGGCTTTTCATTTTACGCAAAGCATATTCACTTTCTGCACCGATTACCACGCGGTCAGGCTTCATAAAATCTTGAATAGCCTTTCCTTCTTTTAAGAATTCAGGATTTGAAACTACATCAAATTTGATGGAAACATTTCTTTTTTGCAAGGCTTCTGAAATGGTGTTTTTTATCTTATCAACTGTCCCTACGGGAACGGTGGATTTGTTTACAATAATTAATTGTTTTTGCATTGATTCGCCGATTGATTTGGCAACGGAAAGCACATATTGTAAATCTGCCGAGCCATCATCTCCCATAGGAGTTCCTACTGCGATGAACACAATTTCAACATCTTCAATGGCTTGAGGCAAGTTCGTTGTAAAAGCTAAATTCTTGCTTGCTACATTACGTGTAACCATTGCTTCAAGTCCGGGTTCATAAATGGGGATAATTCCTTTTTTTAATTTGTCGATTTTTTCTGAATTGATGTCAACACAGGTTACGTGATTTCCTACTTCGGCAAAGCAAGTGCCTGAAACTAAACCTACATATCCTGTTCCTACTACGGCTATTTTCATTTATGTTTTAAATGTTTAAAAAAATGAAATAAAAGGTTATTATTTTTTTACTTTTTGCAAAGGTACATTTTAATTGTTAAATTTTAATCTTTAGGCTGAATTTTCTTTACAAAATGCAAAAAAAACGAATAATATGAGATGTAAGAAGAAAATTTTTATTTAACTTTGTAGGGATAATTTTTTCAAATTTTTTGTTATGCGAATGAAAGCTCGAAAAACAGTAATTATTGTATTTGCAATAGTTTTGGCGTTGTTGCTCAATTATTTTCTTCCTTATGAAGAAAAGGTAAATAAAGGTCTGGCATTGTTGTCGTTAGTTGCGATTTTATGGCTTACGGAAGTGATTCATATTACGGTTACGGCATTGTTAATTCCTGTTTTGGCAATCTTTTTTGGTCTTGAACAAACCAAACCGGCATTGCAGGCGTTTGCCAATCCTACCATTTTTCTATTTTTTGGAGGTTTTGCCATTGCAACAGCTTTGAGCGTCCAGAAGTTAGACCAATACATAGCCAATAGAGTAATTTCATTAGCTCGAGGAAATTTTACAGTAGCAATTCTGTTGTTGCTTTCTGTTACGGTTTTGCTTTCAATGGGGATTAGCAATACGGCAACTGCAGCGATGATGATTCCGCTTGGAATTGGAATGCTCAAGAATTTAGATTATGACTCCAATAAAGGAACTTATATGTTTGTTATTCTGGGGATTGCATACAGCTCCAGCATTGGTGGAATGGGGACTTTAGTAGGTTCACCACCCAACGCCATTGTAGCTTCGCAGTTGAATTTGACGTTTTCAGATTGGTTGAAATACGGAATTCCTGCAGTGGCCGGATTGATGCCTTTGTTTTTACTTGCTATGTATTTCATTTTCAAGCCGAAATTAAATATCAAAATAGATTCAAATACGCAAGTAGAAAAGCTAAATAAAAAACAATACATTACTATTGCTATTTTTGCGGTAACAGCTATTTGCTGGATTTTGGGAGAATATTTAAATAATTCAATTTCAGTGCTTTTAGGGATTGATAAAATAGGTTCTTTTGATGCCGTTGTGGCGATAGCAGCTTCGGTATTGGTTTGCCTTTCAGGAGTTGTGAGTTGGAAACAAATACAAGAAAATACCGATTGGGGAGTTTTGATGCTTTTCGGTGGAGGACTTACATTGAGTGCTATCTTGACCAATTCAGGAGCTAATAAAGCAATGGTAGATGCCGTTGTATTTCTTGTAGAAGGCAAGCATTTTTTCTTAATTGGGTTGCTCGTGGCTACATTCATAATTTTCCTTACGGAATTTACCTCAAACACCGCCAGTGCAGCTTTGTTAGTACCTATTTTTGTTTCAATTGCCGAAGCCTTGAATATGAATCCGTTAGGGCTTTCTTTGCTTATTGGTATGGGAGCTTCCTGTGCTTTTATGTTACCTGTTGCAACTCCCCCAAATGCAATCGCATACGGAACAGGAATGGTAGGGCAAAAAGATATGGTAAAAGCAGGATTAGTGCTTAATATATTGAGTGTGATATTCTTATCGATAATAGCTTATCTGTTTTGGTTTTGATAATTAACAACTGAAAAAATATTACAAATTTCCCAACGATTTTATTTTGTATGAAAATTCTCCTTCTTTCAGATACGCATTCTTACATAGATGATAAAATTTTGAATTATGCCAAACAAGTTGATGAAATTTGGCATTGTGGTGATTTCGGTTCTATGGAAGTAGTTGAGGCTCTTGAGAAAATAAAGCCGGTTAGGGGAGTATATGGCAACATTGACGGGGCAGAAATAAGGAGTAAATTTCCGGAAGTTAACAGGTTTTGTTGTGAGGGAGTTGAGGTTTTGATGATTCACATTGGCGGATATCCTGACAAATATACTTCTTTGGCTAAAAAAGAAATTATTTCAAAAACGCCTAAAATTTTTATTTCGGGGCATTCGCATATATTAAAAATAATGTATGACAGGAAATTTCAGCTACTGCATTTGAATCCGGGAGCCGTTGGCAAACACGGTTGGCAAACTGTCCGAACGATGATTCGTTTTGAAATTGATGGAGGAGAAATCAAAAATGTTGAAGTAATTGAATTTGAAAGATAGTTTTTGATTTTTTAAACGAGAAATCCAAAGCAGATTTGGGTTTCTCGTTTTTTTATTGTTTCAAAAAACAATCAAATGACCAATTTCATTTTTTGTCACTTTCTTCTTTTTTATGTATTTTTGCCAACATAATTCAGTTATTAGCAAATGTTAAAACAAAATTTACAACTCAAACTTTCACAAAAACTTTCGCCTCAACAAATTCAATTAATGAAATTGGTGCAGTTGCCTACGTTGGCTTTTGAACAGCGTATTAAGCAAGAATTGGAAGAAAATCCAGCTTTGGAATCGGGGCGTGAGGAAGATGAATTCGATGAGTTTGCAGATGAATTTGACAATTCCACAGACGAATATAACGATAGTGAAGTGATTGATATGGAGGATATTAATATTGATGAATACCTCAGTGATGATGAAATTCCCGAGTATCGATTACAAGCAAATAATTATAGTGATGACGATGAAGAAAAAGAAATTCCGTTTAGTGCTGAGGTTTCATTTCATCAATCGCTTTTAAATCAGTTGAATACATTTACACTTTCGGACGAAGATTATTTTATTGCTGAATTTTTAGTTGGTAGTATTGATGATAGCGGTTACATTCGCCGAACAATTCAAGATTTAACGGATGATTTGGCTTTTACTCAAAATATTTATACAGAGGAAGATAAGGTAAAACAAATTCGTGAGCAAGTTATTTTCAAGTTAGACCCTGCCGGAGTAGGTGCTTTTGATTTGCAAGAATGTTTGTTGGTTCAATTGCAACGAAAAAAAGCAACTTCTGCAATAAATTTGGCTATTGAAATTATAGAGAAAGGGTTTGAGCAATTTTCAAAGAAACATTATGCGAAATTGCAACAAAAATTTTCTGTGTCAGAAGATGAACTCAAAGAGGCTATACAAGAAATAGAGAAACTTAATCCCAAGCCGGGAAGTTCGTACTCGGGAAGTAGCGTGCAGGTGGAACAAATCATTCCTGATTTTACAATTCGGGTTGCTGACAATGAGTTGGAACTCAGCCTCAATGGCAGAAATGCTCCCGAATTACACGTGTCGAGGGAATATTCCACAATGTTGGATACGTACAAAAGGTCAAAAGAGAAAAGTGCTTCGCAAAAAGAAGCCGTCTTTTTTATAAAACAGAAACTTGATTCTGCCAAGTGGTTTATTGATGCCATCAAGCAACGCCAACAAACGCTTTTGGTTACGATGGGAGCCATTATGGAACATCAACGTGAATATTTCCTAACAGGAGATGAATTGAAAATAAAACCTTTGATTTTGAAGGATATAGCTGATAAAGTGGGAATGGATATTTCTACGATTTCTCGTGTGGCAAGCAGCAAATATGTTACAACGCCTTACGGAACGAAGTTGATTAAAGATTTCTTCTCCGAATCGATGAAAAACGACCAAGGTGAGGATGTTTCAACACACGAAATAAAACAAATTCTACAAAAAATCATTGCCACCGAAGATAAAGGTAAACCGTATCCTGATGATGAGCTGGCTCAACTTCTTAAAGATGAGGGCTATCCGATTGCTCGCAGAACCGTGGCGAAATATCGTGAACAGCTGGATATTCCCGTGGCAAGACTCAGAAAAGAGCTTTAAAAAATCATATTTTTCAAAGTAAATGAAATACGTTTTTTGGTTTTTCTGGAAAATATGGTTTTACGTGCTGGTAACCATCGTTATACTACTGCTGTCTCCCGTTTTGTTCGTTTTTACATTGCGAGAAAAATGGTATCCGCAATTTTATTGGGTGGCTCGCAATCTTTGGGCAAAACCGATTCTTTACGGAATGGGTTTCTATCCTGAAGTGTGTAAAAATCAATCGATTGATAAAGATGGAAGCTATGTGTTGATCGCAAATCACACCAGCGTGACGGATGTAATGTTGATGTACGTTTGTAGTAAAAATCCATTTGTTTTTGTGGGGAAGAAAGAACTTGCCCGAACTCCCGTTTTTGGTTATTTTTACAAGAGATTTGCTATTTTGGTGGATAGGTCAAATGCAGAAAGCCGGAAACAAGTGTATGCTTCTGCTAAAAAACGACTTAATTCAGGGCTGAGTATCTGTATTTTCCCTGAAGGAGGTGTGCCAGATGAATCTGTAATATTGGATAAATTCAAAGACGGAGCTTTTAGCTTGGCTATTGATTTTCAGATTCCTATTGTTCCGATGACCTTTTTTGATAACAAAAGGCTTTATCCTTTCCGTTTTTTTGCCGGAAGTCCGGGGAAGATGCGTGTGAAAATACATCCATTTGTACAAACAAACGGACTCACTTTCAGAGATAAAAATGCACTAAAGGAAGATGTTAGAAACACGATTCTTCAAGAATTGGAAGCAGATGCTAAGTCAAAATAAATAGTTTTTAACAAATTAAAAATCCTATTAGGCAGATAATGAAATAAATAGCTATTCCTCTGGCTCCGTCGTAATCTTTTGCTAAACGTTGCCCAAACAGAAAACAAAGCAATGTTGAGGACGCAATAACAAGTCCGTAGAAGCCATAATAAATTGATTTTAAACTAAACACTTCAAATATCCCGATTAAAAATAAAATCGTAGAAATTACTTCGGCTACAATGACAAAAAATAGAATCGGAGTGATGTACTTCTTTAAAAAAGTTTTTGAAAGATAATTTCTGTAATAAATTACTGATTCTTTGAAGTTTATGATTTTTTCAAAAGCACTATATCCAAATGTTATAATCAGAAACAGAAATACGAAAAGCAAGGCGAAATCCATAAAAATCAATTTATTTTGTGTGCAACAATCGAGTTAATTTTATGGATAAATCGGTAAAAATAATTTTTGCATTTCCGTTGCGTTCAATATGAAAGAGAGCTTCTTCCAGCTGTTCGTGTATTTGTTGTATGTTATTTCCGTGAACAAACGGAGCAAACTTTTTCAGGTCAAATGTAGGGTCTTTAAATTCGGAATATACCAAACTTCCTGAATTATAGTTCAGTAACAATGCTTGACGAAAAACTTCGATGCAGTACATCAAGAATTGTTTTTGTTTTTCGCGTCCTGTTGCTGCAATTTCCTCGCTCCATTGCAATAATCCGTGAATAGAAGATTTATTTCCTTTGGCTCTGTAAGCGGAACGAACCCAAGTGATGAACCACTTTTCAAAAACATTCTCTTCTTCCGCTTCTTCAAAAAAACGCAACGCTTTGTTGAAATTTCCTTGAGCCCGAACAGCTAATTTGGTTGCATCTCCTTCGGAAATTCCTTTCCGGATAAGTCCTTGTTTTATAGCATTTTCGCTTAAAGGAGGAAATCGTAGAATTTGACAACGCGAACGAATAGTGTCCAGGATAGAAGCCTCATCTTCAGTAATTAACAGAAAGATGGTTTGCTGAGGAGGCTCTTCTAATAATTTCAGTAATTTATTGGAAGATTCGATATTCATTTTCTCTGCCATCCAGATAATCATTACTTTGTATCCGCCCTCGAAAGCCTTTAATGATAGTTTTGAGGTGATATCTTTTGCTTCATTTACTCCAATATTTCCTTGTTTGTTCTCAATTCCGAGTTGTAAATACCAATCAAAGAGGCTTCCGTAGGGTTGTTCCTTGATGAATTTTCTCCATTCATCCAAAAATAACGAACTAATTGGGTCTTTTTTTACTTTTGCGGTAATGGCTGTGGGGAAAACGAAATGTAAATCAGGGTGGGACAGGTTATTACATTTAGTCAGGCAGGAATCATTATCCTCACATAAGATGTAAGAGGCGTAGGCAATAGCCATTGGTAGTGTTCCGCATCCTTCATTCCCCACAAAAAGCTGTGCGTGCGGAATTCGTTTGGCTTCCACGCTGTCTTTCAAGTGCTTTTTTATAGAATCGTATCCAAGTATGTCGTTGAATGTCATATTAGTAAGAAGATGTTTTGTGGTTTGATGTTTCTTTTCAAATTCTCAAAGGAAAGTAAAATTCAAGCCTCAAAGGTAAGAAGAATCACCGGAAGGTTAAAATTTATTTTCAAATCCACGTCGTTTTTTGCTATAAATATTTACAAATTAAGGTAGAAATTTATATTTTGATACAGAAAATCAAGTTAAAAAACACTATTTTTTTGAAGTTACGAAGTAAATTAATTACATTTGTACTTTCAAAAACAACCAAAATTGAATTTAGCGTTATGTATGGAAAAATAAAACAACATTTACAAGCTGAATTAGAGGCTATTAAAGAAGCAGGACTTTATAAAAGAGAAAGAATCATTACCTCAAAGCAAGGGGCAGAAATTAAGATTTCTTCAGGAGAAGAAGTATTGAATTTTTGTGCAAACAACTATTTGGGGCTTTCTGCTCATCCGGAAGTAATACAAGCAGCCAAAGATGCGTTGGATACACACGGATTTGGAATGTCATCAGTGCGTTTCATTTGTGGAACGCAGAATATTCATAAGGAATTAGAGAAAAAAATTGCCGATTTTTACGGGACGGAAGATACCATATTATACGCGGCAGCTTTTGATGCCAATGGAGGGGTTTTTGAACCTTTGTTTACAGATGAAGACGCTATCATTTCCGATTCGTTGAATCACGCCTCAATTATTGATGGAGTTCGTTTGTGTAAAGCTAAACGTTTCCGTTATGAGAATGGCGATATGGCAGATTTGGAAGCCAAATTAAAAGAGGCTAATGCTACCGGAGTTCGTTTTAAAATCATTGTTACAGATGGTGTTTTTTCAATGGACGGATTAGTCGCTCCACTTGATAAAATCTGTGATTTGGCAGAAAAATACGACGCTTTGGTAATGGTAGATGAGTGCCACGCAGCGGGTTTTATCGGGGCAACAGGAAAAGGAACGTTCGAAGCCAAAAAAGTAATGGGACGTGTGGATATCATTACGGGTACTTTGGGGAAAGCATTAGGAGGAGCAATGGGAGGTTATACGACAGGGAAAAAAGAAATTATTGAAATGTTGCGACAACGTTCACGCCCGTATTTGTTTTCCAATTCGTTAGCACCGGCAATTGTTGGAGCTTCGATAAAGGTTTTTGATTTGATATCGAAAGATACTTCAC
Organism: Capnocytophaga felis; assembly: GCF_009684755.1. Taxonomy (GTDB): domain Bacteria; phylum Bacteroidota; class Bacteroidia; order Flavobacteriales; family Flavobacteriaceae; genus Capnocytophaga; species Capnocytophaga felis. The sequence continues at coordinate 393,030 of NZ_BLBC01000005.1, read as the reverse complement.
TTCGTGATAAATTAGAGTGGAATGCCGAGTATTTCAAAAAAGGAATGAAAGCCGCTGGTTTTGATATTATTGAGGGAGACAGTGCCATAGTTCCAGTAATGCTCTATGATGCCAAAGTGTCGCAGATAATGGCGGATAAACTTCTTGAAAAAGGTATTTATGTTATAGGGTTCTTTTATCCGGTTGTTCCCAAAAATAAGGCACGCATTCGTGTTCAGCTGTCAGCAGCACATTCTAAACAGCACTTAGACAAGGCAATACAGGCGTTTACCGAAGTAGGAAAGGAGTTGGGGGTTATTAAGTGAAGTTAAAAAAATAAAAAAAAAGAAAGAGATTTTGTAAATATATTAAAATAATATTTATATTTGTCGCAAAAATAAAGTAGTAATCAAAATTCATTTTTAAGTATGAAGAAAATCAAAGTAACTTTTATTGCTTTGGCTTCGGCTCTTACAGTTGGAGCTTATGCACAGGATGCAAATAATCCTTGGAAAATAGGATTTGGAGTTAACTCTGTTGACGTCCGCACACCAAGTGACGAGTTTGGTGAGTTTATGAAAGACTGGGCAGGGCCTAGCGACCTTAACATTCTTCCAGCTGTTTCTCGCCTTTCTGTAGGTAGATACATCGGAAGCGGTTTCTCTGCTGAACTTTCAGGGTCTTTAAACAAAATTGAAAAAGGCTATGGGTACACTAAAGATGTAGCTAAAGTAGATCAATCTTTCTGGGGAGTTGATTTAAGAGCTAAATATCACTTAAATTCTCTTTGGACAGGTGCAAGATGGTTCGATCCATATCTACAATTAGGTGGAGGATATGCAGCTATCGAAGATGAAGGAAAATTCAGAGCCTTAGGAGGTGGAGGATTAAACTTCTGGTTTACAGAAAATATCGGTTTGAACTTACAAACTGCGTTCAACTCTGCTTTCCAAAAAGATGAGAAGAAACAAGATTTCTTCCAACATTCAGTAGGTGTAGCTATCAAATTTGGTGGTAAAGATACTGACGGAGATGGTGTTTTCGATAAAGACGATGAGTGTCCAGAAGTTCCTGGTTTGAAAGAATTCAACGGATGTCCTGATACAGACGGTGACGGAATCGCTGACAAAAACGATGCTTGCCCAGAGGAAGCAGGTTTGAAAGAATTTAACGGATGCCCTGATACAGACGGTGACGGAATCGCTGATAAAGACGATGCTTGCCCTGAAGTAGCTGGTCCGAAAGAACTTAACGGATGCCCTGATACAGACGGTGACGGTGTTGCTGATAAAGATGATAAATGTCCTGAAGTAGCTGGTCCAAAAGAAAATGCAGGATGCCCTTGGCCAGATACAGATGGTGATGGTGTTCTTGACAAAGATGATGAGTGTCCTGAAGTAGCTGGTCCGGCTTCTAACAAAGGTTGCCCTGAGGTTACTGAAGAGGTACAAAAAACTTTGAACGAGTATGCTAAAACTATCTTGTTTGATACAGGTAAGGCTTCAATCAAACCTCAATCAGCTGCTGTGTTAGAGCAAATCGTTAGCGTGTTGAATCAGTATCCTAATTCTAAATTTACTATCGAAGGACATACTGATAGCACAGGAAACAAAGCTAAAAACCTTACACTTTCACAAGAAAGAGCTGATTCAGTAAGACTTTACTTAGTTCAAAGAGGTGTTTCTGACACTCGTTTATCTGCAAAAGGATATGGTGTTGAGAAACCAATTGCAAGCAACAAAAATGCAAAAGGAAGAGCTTTGAACCGTCGTGTTGAAATCAACCTAGTAAAATAATTTTATCAGATAAAGAAATTTAGATGAGAATGAAAGAGGTCACCTCAAGGGTGACCTCTTTTGTTTTTCTATAATGATGAAAATAAAATATTTAGCGTTTTTTTAACTTCTTTATGAATTGTTTTGTAAGTGTCTGATAGTTACTGTTTTATTGGTTGTTGGCTTTGGAAGGAATCTTTCTTATGATTCTAAATACAGATGTCAAAAATTGGTTTACAAAACAAAAATCCATAAATTTGGGCGTTAAAAACATTTCTTTATGAAACAAACAATTTTTTCAATCTCTTTTTTCTTGTTCTTTGCTCAAATTTTACTTGGGCAAGAAACAGAAATTTATACAAATTCTTCTGCTAATTTTGAGAAGGCGATGTCTTTGTATAATAGGAAAATTTACAAACCTGCACAACATTTGTTCAGAACGGAGCAAACGACTTCACTTGATGTAGAAAAACGAATAAAATCTCAGTACTATGTTGCTTCAATTGCGGCTATTTTGGGCGAAACGGGAGCCGATGTATTGATGAAGAAGTTTATTGAACAACATCCTGAATCTCCACTGAGTTCCGGAGCCTTTTTGCGAATGGCAGATTATTACTTTCAGAAAGGGAATTACAAGGAGGCTTTGGGGTGGTATAAGCAAGTGAATGATGCAAGTGTCAGCAGTGAGGAACGCACCAAATTTTATTTCCAAAAAGGATATGCTCTTTTTGCGGGAGGAAACCGAAAGGAGTCCGAAAAATATTTTAATCTGGTGAAAAACTCAAAGCAATTTGGAGCAGATGCTAACTATTATTTGGGTTATATTGCTTATGATTCAGATGATTACAAAAAAGCGGAAAGTTATTTTGAAAAAGTGCAGGCAGATGAAAGTCTGGATAAAAATGTTTCCTATTTTCAGGCAAATATGAAATTTAAACAAGGACTTTTTGAAGAGGCTATCCGTGAAGGACTTAAACAAAAGGATAAAAATAAAAACGCACAGGAACTTTCCGAACTCAATAAAATTATAGGGGAGAGCTATTTTAATTTAGAAAAATACAGCCAAGCAATTCCTTATTTGAAAGAATACAAAGGTAAAAGAGGAAAGTTCTCAAATACAGACTTTTACTATTTAGGATATGCGTATTATAAAAATAAAGATTATACAAACGCCATTGAGCAGTTTAACCAAATCATAAGTGGAAATGATGCAGTAGCTCAGAATGCATATTATCATTTGGCTGAATGTTATTTGAATACAGGGCAAAAACAACAAGCTTTAAATGCTTTCCGTAATGCGTACCAAATGAATTTTGATGCTCAAATTAAAAAAGATGCACATTTGAATTATGCTCGACTAAGCTATGAAATTGGTAATCCGTATGAGAGTGTTCCTTCCGTATTGCTCTCGTATTCAAAAGCATATCCTAATGATAAAAAAGAAGAAATTCAGTCGTTGTTGATTGATTCGTATATTTCATCAGGAAATTATCAGGCGGCTATTAATTTGTTAGAAAAATCAACAGACCCCAAAGACCAAGAGGTTTACAGAAAGGTGTCTTTTTACAGAGGTTTGGAATTATTCAATGAACTTCAATATGAAGAGGCACTCAAATATTTACAGAAATCTACCGAAAGTTCAGATGCAAGTATTTCAGTAAGAGCTTTATATTGGTTAGGAGAAACATCATATCTGTTGAAAGATTTTCAAAATGCTAAAAAATATTATACGCAATTTTTAAGTAAGCCAAATTCTTCAAAAACAAGTGAATATAAAAACATTTATTACAGTTTGGCGTATGCTGATTTCAATTTGAAAGATTATAAATCGGCGATTGAAAATTTTGAAAGATATTTGAAAGAAAAGCCAAAGTCAAATGCTTGGGCAAATGATGCCTTGTTGCGTTTGGCGGATTCTTATTTTGTTGAAGGGAAGTATTGGCCTGCAATGGAAAGATACAACAAACTCATCGCAAGTAACACATCAGACGAGGATTATGCGGCTTACCAAAAGGCAATAAGTTATGGTTTTGTTGACAGAACTTCGAAAAAAATAGAGGAATTGGAGAAATTCATCAAAAAGTACAAAAACTCAAATCTTCGTCCTAATGCTTTGTTTGAGTTAGGAAACACGTATGTTTCGGAAGGAAATACAGCGAAAGGCGTACAATATTACAAACAAATTCAAACAGAATATAAAGGTAATAATTTTGTGCCTCGTGCAATGTTGCGTGAAGGATTGGTGTATTATAACAAAAACCAAAACCAGAATGCATTGCAAGTTTTCAAAACCATCGCCAAAGATTATCCTAAAACGAATGAATCGGCACAAGCAGTAGCAACAGCCAAGCTGATTTACATTGATATGGGGAAAGTGAGCGAGTATGCTTCTTGGGCAAAAGGGCTTGGTTATGTAGAGGTTTCGGATTTGGAGTTGGAAAGTGCAACGTATGAAGCTGCTGAGCGTCAATACATACAACAAAATGAAAAAGAAGCAATTGCAGGGTTTGAAAAATATATCAAAGAGTTTCCTAACGGGATGCGTCATACAAATGCACAGTTTTATTTAGCTCAATTGTATTATGCTTCAAATCAAAAATCGAAGGCAGTTTCGTTGTATGAAAACGTAATCAAAAGTGGTGCTAATGAGTTTACGGAACAATCATTAACGAAGCTCACACAAATTCTATTAGATGCAGGAAGTTATTTGAAAGCCAAACCTTATCTGGAAGAATTGGAGAAAACGGCTACCATTGCTCAAAATAAAGTATATGCACAATCCAACTTAATGCGTGTTTGTTATAACGAAAAGCTTTATGACAAAGCCATTGAATATGCTAATAAAGTATTGATGGAGAAAACAATAGATACACGCATTAAAAACGATGCCTACAATGTGTTGGCTCGTTCGCATATTCAGTTAGGAAACGAAAATGAAGCCAGAAAAGCCTATCAGGAAGTGGGTAAAACAGCCACAGGAAGTTTGGCTGCCGAGGCAATGTACTACGATGCATACTTTAAACACAAAGATGGAAAATTTAAAGAATCAAATGAAGTTATTCAGAAATTGGCAAAAGACTACGGAGGTTATAAAGAGTTTGCAGCCAAAGGATTGGTGGTAATGGCAAAAAATTTCTACGGATTGAAAGATTCGTATCAAGCTACGTATATTCTTGAAAGTGTGATTAATAATTTTAAAGATTATCCTGATGTGGTTACCGAAGCTAAAAAAGAGCTTGAAATAGTAAAAGCCGAAGCTGCGAAAAGTAATTCCTCAGTTAAAATGTAATTTCGTAACCAAAAAATGACGATGATGAATAAAAATATATTTCAATTTAAAGTTTTGTTAATCACTTTTTTAATGTGTTCTTCTGTGTCAATTGCACAAAGCAAGAAAGATAGTTTGACAACAAAGGTGATTGATGTGGTGAAATCGTATGCACCAACCATTGCAGATGCTTATAAAAAAAGGGAAGATGCAAACATCAAAAAAGATTCTTTATCCTTGACAAAGAAGCAGATAACATATTCGATTTATTCCATTCCGGTGGCTTCTACCTTTGTACCCGAAAAAGGAAAGGCTACGACGATGAAAAAAACTATCAAAAGAGAATATTATCCTGATTCATACGTTGGGGGAGCTTTTGGAAATTTGAATACGTTGTACGGTGATGCTTCTGTCAATTTACCTGTTACGGATGAAAGTAATTTGGCTTTTCTGTTTAATCACTTGTCTTCCAACGGAGAAGTGAAAGATGTGATTCTGGATAATGAGTACGCAAAAACCAAAGGCGAGGTGCGTTACGACTATTTGGATAAGGACGTATATTGGGGTGTTAATGCCGATTTCGGAAGACGTGCTCACAATTGGTATGGTATACAAAAGGATTTTTATACAGATGAACAAATCAAGCAGCTAACAAGCCTAAAGCAAGTATATATTGATTACGGATTGGGCGGATATTTGAAACTTCCTGATTCCTATTTTGAGGGTGTAGATGTTTCATTTAGAGGGCTTTCTGATAAATTTAATACCAGTGAAATGAACTTCAGATTAGCTCCGTCACTTCAAGTTCCTATCAGTAAGGGGGAACATAAAATTCACTTGAATCTTCTTTTGGATTATTACTCGGGAACTTTTGAAAGAGGATATTTAACGGCTGTTGAACAAAAAAACAAATGGCTGTTGATGGCTGCAAATCCGTCATATCATTTTACTACTAATGAATTGGAGTTAAAATTAGGAGCAACGATAGCTTATGCGGGAGCCAACCCAACACAGGAAAGCAATTTTAAAGCTTTTCCTGATGTGGAAGTTTTGTACAAATTTTCAGGAGGAAGTACAATTTTGCACGGAGCTATTCGGGGGATGTTTCAGCAAAACACATTTGAGAAATTAACGAAAGTGAATCCGTATTTAGCTCCAACACAAGTGATTAATCCTACAAATGTTAATGTGGATATTTCTGCGTCTATCAAAGGAGAATTAGCAACAGGATTATATTACAAATTGCAAGGAATTTATAAGCAATATGAAAATCTTCCTTTGTTTACAAGCAATTCGGAAGCGGGGACAGCCTCACTAACATTAGCTTATCAACATAATAATTCGTTTAAATTGGTGTATGATGAGGTAAAAGAATTCGGATTTGCAGCAGAAATAGGTGGTAATATAAACGATGTGTTTTTCTTTGATTTGGAAGGAAAAATTAACGGGTATTCAACTAAAAATCAGGAAGAAGCGTGGAATTTACCTCGAACAAGAGTTTCTTTATTTACAGACGTAAAAATTATGGACGGACTATTTGCAGGAGTAGATTTGTTTTATGTAGGAGACCGATATGAGAAGGATTATGTTTCTTCTATACTAACTCCGCCGGGGAAATTGAAGCTCGAAGGATATTTTGACCTAAATCTTCACGCAGATTATACAATCAACAAAAAGTGGATGATTTTTGCAAAAGCAAATAATTTGACATCAAATAGTTATAATCGTTGGGCGTATTATCCTGTTCAAGGACTTCAGATATTTGCCGGAGTGAAGTATTTATTTGGTTTGAGTAAAAAATCAAAGTAAAATCAAAAAAATGTCATTTTTAATTTTTTGAGTAAAAAAAGTTTCTATTTTTGCCGAAAAATTGATTAAAGATGAATGCACTAGAATTACAAAAAATGTTGGATGACCATTGTCGGGAAATGAAGGATAATATGCCGGGTTTCTTGTTCTATGGTATTTTGAGTGTTTCTGACGGGACTACATTGTCTAAGGCACAAGCTGAAGATAATCCGTTGGCAGAAAATATTGAAAGTGGGTCTGCGTTTCATTTGACCATTTTGAACCAAGTAAAAAAGGTGGTTGATAGTAATGCAGAGGCGAATTTGGAAATTGATGATATTATCATTGAAACTAATAAAATAGTGTTTATTATTATGGTTTCAGCCTTAGGTAAATTCTTCTCAGTTACTGCACTTGAACGTGAACACTCAAATTTGGGTATAACACGGGCACTACTTTATCGTTGCAAGGCAGAGTTTGGAACTATGTTAGATGATTATTTTGGTTAAAATAACTTCATCTAAACGGAAGTAAAGAAAAAGCTTATGGTTTTGTTGTAGATTGCCAATTTTTAGAAGGATATTATGAAGAGTTTGAAGATTTTGTTGGTTGATGATGAACCCGATGTTCTGGAAATTGTAGGATACAATTTGGAACGGGAAGGTTTTCGTGTATTTACAGCAAAAAATGGATTGGAAGCCATTAAAAAAGCGGAGAAAGAGCAGCCTCATCTCATTATTATGGATGTGATGATGCCGGAAATGGACGGAATTGAGGCTTGTGAACTTATCCGAAAGCAACCTGAATTGTCAAAAACAGTAATAGCTTTTTTGACAGCCAGAGGTGAAGATTATTCTCAACTTGCTGGTTTTGAAGCAGGAGCTGATGATTATATAACAAAACCGATAAAGCCTAAAGTACTTGTAAGTAAGGTGAAAGCTTTGCTGCGTCGCTTTAATACCGATGAAGAAAATGGTTCAATCCTGAAAATGAATAATCTCATTATTGATAGGGATGAGTACAAAGTAACTTATAAAGGTGAAGAAATGGTTCTGCCACGTAAAGAATTTGAACTTTTATGGTTATTAGCTTCACAGCCGGGGAAAGTCTTTAAGCGAGAGGACATTTTAGATAAAGTTTGGGGCAGTGAAGTTGTTGTTGGAGACAGAACCATTGATGTTCACATCCGTAAGCTGAGAGAGAAGATAGGAGATGATTACTTCAAAACGGTTAAAGGCGTGGGTTACAAGTTTGTAGCATAATAAATGGAATTTTAAAATTGGGGATTAGCTCTTTTGACTAATCCCCTGTCTTTTTTAGAATATGTGGAAATTGAAAAAATCATATCGGTTTGCGTTAAGGTCTTCTTTCTTTGTTACGATTTTTTCCGGCTTTTTGCTCGGGATTGTGATTTTTATATTTGAAAATATCCCTTTTTGGATTGTAATTCCTTATGCTTTAGCTTTGTATGTAGTTTGTTTTTTCATACTGCAGTATCGTGTAGAAAAATTTATGTACAAACGGATTAAGAGAATATACCAAGATGTTTCTCTTCTGGAAAGTTCCGGTGTTGGAAATAAGCCCATTACTGCAGATGTCGCTTCTTTAAGTAAAGAAATAAACAGATTTGCACGTCGGAAAAAACTTGAAATTGAGACGCTTAAAGACCAAGAGAAATATCGAAAAGAATATATTGGGAATATTTCACACGAGTTAAATACGCCACTTTTTACGGTGCAAAGTTACATTTTAACGCTTTTAGATGGGGCAATAGAAGATAAATCTGTTCGTAAAAAGTACCTTTCGCGTGCGGCAAAGGGAGTTGAACGATTAATTTATGTGGTTAAGGACCTTGAAATGATTTCAAAATTAGAAACAGGGAAATTAAATCTTGATTTTGAAGAATTTGATATTATTGAATTGATTCAGAATGTGTTTGAAATGTTTGAGATGCAAGCCACCAAAAGGGAAATATCACTTATTTTCGATAAGAAATATCCTCCGATGTATGTTTATGCTGATCGTGAGCGAATACAGCAAGTGGTTGCAAATTTGATAGTTAATTCTATAAAATACGGAAAATATAACGGAACGACGGAAGTCAGCATTGAAAGTTTGCCAAAAGGAAAAATAATCGTTCGAGTTATGGATAACGGTGAAGGTGTCATTGAAGAAAATCTTTCTCGCTTGTTTGAACGCTTTTACCGAGTTGACAAAAGTGGAAGTCGCAAAGAAGGTGGTTCAGGTTTGGGGCTTTCCATCGTAAAGCACATCATTGAAGCCCATAAACAAAAAGTTTTCGTAGATAGTGTTTATGGGGTAGGTTCCGAATTTTCTTTTACGTTAGATGTTCCAAAAAGAGAAAAATAATATAAAATCAATTGATTAAATCGTTCATTTTTCTTCTCGTACTTCTCCATATTTAGAGAAATTATGTCCGGAAGGTTCTTGAAACAATCTCAGATTGAAAGTCGGTACAATAGCAAGAATATGGTCAAAAATATCCGCCTGTATCTGTTCATAAATAGCAAATTCTTTAACTTTGGAGAACATATAAACTTCAATCGGGATTCCTTTTTCTGTCGGTTGTAATTGTCTGACAACAAACATCATATCTAAATTTACAAAGCCTGATTCTCGAAGATAATTTTCCACATATTTCCGAAAAGTTCCAATATTTGTGAGTCGTCTTTGGTTGAAATGTTCCGTTTCATTAGCATTTACTTCACGGATTATTTTTACTTTTTCTTCAATATAATCTGAAATTAATCGTATTTTTTTGAAAGTTTCGATTTCTTGTTCGGACAGAAAGTGAATTGATTCAATATCAACGTTAACGTGTCTTTTAATTCGCCTTCCTCCCGATAGTTCCATTCCTCGCCAGTTTGTGAATGATTCGGAAGTGAGTTTGTAGGTAGGAATTGTAGTTATGGTTCTGTCCCAATTTTGGACTTTCACGGTGGTCAGCCCAATATCAATTACAGTTCCATCAGCTCCGTCTTTTGGAGATGCTATCCAGTCACCAACGAAAAGCATTTTATTTGCAGATAGCTGAATGCCAGCAACAAATCCCATAATCATATCTTTGTAAACGATTAACAAAATGGTAATCATTGCCCCTAACCCTGTAAGGATATCAATAAAATTTTTTATTTGCAAAAATGGAAATGATGGCAACCGCTCCTAATGAGTAAAGTATGACTTTTGCAAGCTGGATATATATTTTGATAGCTATTTCTGTGCCTTTTATGTGAATATAAAGTTGTTCTATAGCGTTTAGTACGGCATTTAGGAATAATATTAAAACTACAATGAAATAGGTGCTTATCAAGGTTTGAATAAGCCATCGTAATGATTCAGAGGCGATAACATTGTATGAAGAAAGAACTAAAAGTCCGGGTAAGAAATGTGCAAATTTAGCAAAAACCAAGTTCTCCATAAAGATATCGTCCCATTGAGTGGCAGTGTGTCCAACTAATTTTGGCACGGTTCGCCTCATAATAAAGGTTGCCAGCTTGTCTATTAACCAAGCCATAGCCAATATGATGGCAAATGTGATAACAGATTGTACTACAATAGCCCATACATTGCTAAATCCGTATTCTTCAAGTATTTGTACAGTTTGGTTTCTCAAATTTTCCATAGCGTTTCAGTAAGAGATTGGTTGAGTAGGGTTAATCATACAATTCATTTATTTTGTCATAAACCAAATCCGATTCCCATCCACGATAGAGCAGATAATCAGCAAGTTTACGTTTTGTTTTATAAGTATTTTTTTCCTTTATTTCAGTTTGTTTTTTCTCTGCCAAAGCGTCAAAAACTGAGATATATTCCTCATCATCAATCTCTTTTAAAGCTGATTGGATGATATAAGCTGAAAGCCCTCGATGTTTCAGTTCTCGTTGGATGCGGATACGTCCCCACTTTTTGTATCTGAATTTCCCTCGGGCAAAGCTTTTGGCAAAACGTTCTTCATTTAAAAAATTATTTTGGATTAAATGCACTACAATTTCATCAATGGCAATAGGAATCATACGCATTTTTTGGAGCTTATCAATTACTTCTTTGTGATAACGTTCTTGATAAGCACAAAAAGCTTCTAATTTTCGCTTTGCTTCTTCAACGGTGTAAGTTTTGACTGTATCCATAGAAAGCAAAGGTACGAAAATTTTGGATGCAAGTGATAATTTCCGTTAACAAGGGTTGCAACCGTAATTTTTTACTATTTTTGCATCATTATTAACTCAATTGATTTTTTAAAGATGAAGAAAGTAATTTTACTACTATTTGCCACTATTGTAGCTGTTGGATGTTCAAAAAAAGAAGATAACCAAAGTACACCTTTTCCTTTAAATGACTTGTACGGAAAATGGAGAATTACTCACATTCAGCAGGAAAACGGAGGAATGTTTGACATAACTTCCGAAATTGCGGAAAGAATATTCAAGCCAACGTATGCAACATTTAATAGCGACGGGACGTATTCCGGAGAAGGTTATTTTGGGACAGGAACTGGTACTTACAAGACTTCAGGGAGAACGATAACTTGTTACATTCAAGGACAAGAATATTTAAAATATGAAGTCCTTGATTTTTCTAAAACAGAAGCGACGCTGGATATGCGTATGACAGGGGAAAAATCAGCAACCCGAATAAAGGTTAAAAAACAATAATCTAAAAAACACAATCCCTATAACATTGTAGGGATTTTTTTAAAAATCTTCTCTTTGTTTTTTCTTTCCATAAACAAAGATTCCAGCTAAACCTATAATTGTTGTACTTCCCAAAACTTTCGCTACCGATTCGTGTCCTTTCATAGCAAGGTCGTATGAGGCAAATAATACACCCCCAGCAATAAGCAAACCAAAAACCTGTCCTAAAAGACTTTGAAAGTTATTCCAATTGACAACCTTACTTTCTATTTTTCGGCGATGATTGCCTTGCTTTTCTACTTGTTGCATAAGTCTTTCACCGCCATTAGGGATAATTTCATCATATCCTTTAAGTGTTTCTACATCTGGAAGAGGTCCTGAATGCATCTTTGTTACGGACACAACGCCCATATATGCTTGTAATAACTCCTGACGTTTTTTAGGATTAATGTTTTTTAGTGACGGATTTACACTGATAACTTCCTCATCTAATCTTTGAAGTTCTTGCTTAGAGGCTTCTTTGTCCATTACCTGATGTTTAAAACTTTTTTAAAATCATTTCCAACCATTGTCCAATCACAAGTAATAGCTTTTTTGTCTGCTTGTTCAGTAGTTTTGGAATAATTGTAGGTGAAGTATACACCAAAAATATTCAACACACTTCCTACACCAATCCAAAAGTTTTTTTTGGGTAGCAAGAAAGTTGTTTTATCATTTTGTTTTCTTTTTGCTACTTTATTCATAGGTTCATTTCAATTAGAATAATCACAATATATTTGGCACAAAGATACATAACATAAAAAACATATACAAATTTATATTCTATTATTTATTTAATTTCAAACACAAAACATTGAAAATGAATTAAGTTATAATTTTTAAAAATGCACTTTTTTATTTATCAATAACTTGTAAATAACTCTTTCTTTCATTTTACGTGTATTGTAGTAATACAAAATATTTTTGCTGAAAATACAAATAATGAAACTCCAGAATACAGAAAAATCATCATATATCGATAAAAATTAGGATGATTTTCTTTCAAATAGACTTTAATTGTGTCTAACTCGGATTTTTCGAGAATTAAACGTGGAGCTTTAATTACTTTCTTTGGATAAACATCTCTTGTAACATTACTTTCGCAGCATTCATATTCAATAAGTTCACGATATAAGGATGAAACATAGATGACGAACTTATTATAATATTTATCGGGCAATTGTAGCCAGTCAAGCATTTTTTTTAAATCAACCCTTTTTAAATCTTTTATTTTGATGTTTTGCATTTCAAGAGCTTCCGATGCTTTTTGAATGCGATTGACGGCACAACTAATATCATAGAGGTGTCTTTTATTGCTTTTTTTTGAGATAAAGCTCTTTTGAATGCTTCAATAAAGGGTAAATCAGGATGAAGTCCCTCTTTTTGAACACAAGGATATTTTTTTAGAATAGGATTAAATCCCTCATTAAGTTGCTTGGGGAGTTTTTTTAGTAGAAAGGAAATAACAGCCTTACGCTTTTCAATGGTTTTAGGCTTGTTCACTCTCTTTCGGTATGGAAACCCTTTGGGATACTTTTTTTGGAAACGAGGGTCAAAAAAGGCACATTGAACGTACCAATCTTTCTCTAAGTCTTTTTTAGTGGCTTTTTGCCAATTCGGAGGGGGTACCCAAAATTCGGAATAGCTACACCCGTCAATAGTTTTTGTGGTCATATCTGTAATTATTTTACCTTGCCGTTTACCTTGCTGGTAACAAATAATTACAAACGAAATTTTTCACTTATAAATTACTGTAACTCTTTCAGTGGAAGTGAGTTACATTCTTGTGACCGCGAGAGGATTCGAACCCCTAACCCTCAGAGCCGAAATCTGATATTCTATCCAGTTGAACTACGCGGCCTCCTAAAATAGTATGCTATGACAATAAATTTTTTACAACAGTTGAAATGAGTTTTCCGTCAGCTTTTCCTGCTAATTTCTGCGTGGCAACTCCCATAACTTTGCCCATATCTTTCATTCCCGAAGCCCCAACACTTGATATAATTGCAGAAATTTCTGCAATGATTTCCTGTTCGGAAAGTTGTTTCGGTAAGAACTTCTCAATAACAGCAGCTTGTGCCAATTCGGGTTCTGCCAAGTCATTACGTCCTTGTGAGGTGTACAAAGCAGCACTGTCATTTCTCTGTTTTACTAACTTTTGCAGAATTTTTAATTCTTCTGTTTCTGAAAGTTCTTCAGAGGCTCCCGCTTCTGTTTTGGCTAATAAAATAGCTGATTTAATAGCTCGTAATGATTCCAGAGCTACACTGTCCTTAGCCTTCATTGCTTCTTTCAAAGCATCCATTACTTTTGTTTGTAAACTCATCAGACTTAATCTTAAAAGATGTGCAAAAGTAATATGTTTTGAGATAAATAACAAGTTATTTTATAAAAAAACTCGGAAAAAAGAAAGATTGAAAGGTTCAAAATTTCTCTACCTTTTTTACAATCAAATGAATGGGAGTTTTTCTACTCTTTAATTCTTGTTTTTCGTTTGTTTTCGTTACGTTCTATTTTGTGTGCGGGGCGTGTCCATTTCGGATTTTCACCTAAATCGGTGTATTGTGAATCTTCAGCTTCAACCGTTGTAGGTTGTGCGTGTTTTTCAAAAGGCTTTTGCGGACGCATTCCTAACATTTCAAACATCATCATATCTTCATTGATGTTAGGGTTAGGAGTTGTTAATAGCTTGTCTCCAGCGAAGATAGAATTAGCTCCCGCAAAGAAACACATTGCTTGTCCTTCTCTGCTCATTTGCGTTCTTCCTGCTGAAAGGCGTACCTGAGTTTCAGGCATTACGATTCGTGTGGTAGCAATCATTCGTACCATATCCCAAATTTCCACAGGCTTTTGGTCTTCCATCGGTGTTCCTTCCACAGCAACCAAAGCATTTATCGGAACAGATTCAGGTTGAGGATTAAGTGATGACAAAGCCACAAGCATTCCGGCACGGTCTTCCAAGGATTCCCCCATACCGATGATTCCTCCGCTACATACTGTGATGTTTGTTTTTCGCACGTTTTCAATGGTTTGTAGTCGGTCTTCATAACCTCTTGTCGAGATTACTTCTTTGTAATATTCTTCCGATGTGTCCAAGTTGTGATTATAGGCATACAAGCCGGCTTCGGAAAGTCTTTTTGCTTGGTTTTCAGTAATCATTCCTAAAGTACAACAAACTTCCATATTTAATTTGTTGATGGTACGTACCATTTCCAAGACTTGGTCAAATTCTGGTCCGTCTTTCACGTTACGCCAAGCGGCACCCATACATACTCGTGAAGCTCCGGAAGATTTTGCTCGTAAGGCTTGTGCTTTTACGTGTGAAACGCTCATCATTTCTTCAACTTCTACTCCTGTATGGTAGCGGGCTGCTTGTGGGCAATATCCGCAATCTTCGGAGCATCCGCCTGTTTTTATTGAAAGCAAGGTTGATACCTGTACAATGTTGGGGTCGTGATGTTTACGATGTACTGTGGCTGCTTCATAAAGCAAATCCATCAGGGGTTTTTTGTAAATAGCAATAATTTCGTCTTTTGTCCAATTATGTCGAGTTTCACACATATTCTTAATGAATTTATTTTTTATTATACAATGAAAAATATCAAAGACAGAATGAATTCTTGATAAAACTTTTTCAATTTGCAAAAATAATAAATATAATGAGTTGTTAATTCTTTTTGATAAGTTTTATGTAAAAAAGTCAAGACACCTAAAAAATCAATTTAAAATAATTTTGATTGTAATTTTTTTAAACATCTTATAATCAGTATTTTGTTTTTGATATCATTAAGAGAATTAATCCACTGAAGGTAAAACTTTTTATTTTTAAAATTAAATTCTCTACCTTTGTAGCTTGTGAAATTGTTAATAAAATATAATAATATTCAAAAATATGGGGCTTGTAAGTGCGAAAGAGGTGGCTAAGGCTATAAAGCTTGATAAATATGGCTTTATGGGAACTTTTGGAGGCTGGGTATTGATGAAATTACTTCGACTTTCAAAACTTAATGCTATTTATAACAGAAACAGACACTTGCAGGGGCTTGATTTTTTAAATACCATTTTAGACGAATTTGAAATTCAGTTTCAAATTCCGGAAGAAGATTTACGAAACATTCCTAAGGAAGGAGCTTTTATCACAATATCCAATCATCCGTTGGGAGGAATTGACGGAATATTATTATTGAAGTTGCTTTTGGAAAAACGTCCCGATTTCAAGATTATGGCGAACTTTTTATTGCAACGTATTGAACCTTTGGCTCCGTACGTAATGCCCGTCAATCCGTTTGAAAATCACAAAGATGCAAAGTCGAGTGTTATGGGATTTAAGCAAACTATCAGACATTTACAGGAAGGAATGCCTTTGGGACTTTTTCCTGCAGGAGAGGTTTCTGTTAGCAGGGAAGGCAAACTTGTGGTTGATAAACCTTGGGAAGAAGCAGCGATGAAGCTTGCCAAAAAGGCACAAGTCCCCATCATCCCTATTTATTTTCACGCTCAAAACAGCAAACTGTTTTATACACTATCCAAAATCAGCGATACATTACGTACGGCAAAATTGCCATCGGAATTGCTAACGCAAAGAAAAAGAGTGATTTATATTCGTATAGGAAAGCCAATATCTTTGAGCGTGCAAGAAGAATATCAAGATATTGAATCATACACGGAATTTTTGCGTAAGAAGACATATATCTTGGCAAACACATTTGAACAGGACAAAAAATTTATTCCTCTGGCAACTGTTTTAAAGGCAAGTAAAGCTCCAAAAACTCCTCAAGAAATTATACAACCTGTAGGGACTGAACTCATAGAGAAGGAAATAGAATCAATTACGCAAAAAGGGCATCGTTTGCTAAAAGCAAATAATTATGAAGTTTTTTTGGCTCCGTGTAAAGATATTCCCAACATAATAAAAGAAATCGGAAGACTTCGCGAAATAACTTTTCGGGAGGTAGGTGAAGGAACAAACGCTTCGATTGATTTGGATTCATTTGATGAGTATTATCATCATTTATTTCTGTGGGATGCGGAGGCTAAGAGAGTTGCCGGTGCTTACCGTATGGGATTGGGAGCCGAAATTTTTCCGAAATATGGCATTGATGGTTTTTATACGCACGATTTGTTTCGTTTTGAGCCTGAGTTATACGATATGATGAGTAAAACCATTGAAATGGGAAGAGCGTTTATCATTCCTGAATATCAGCAAAAACCAATGCCGTTATTCCTTTTATGGAAAGGGATAGCACACACTACGTTACGTTACCCTGAACATCATTATTTGTTGGGAGGAGTGAGTATAAGCAATCAATTTTCCAACTTTTCAAAATCCTTGATGATTGAGTTTATGAAATCAAACTTTTACGACCCATATATAGCTCAGTATGTGCGTCCTAAGAAAGAGTTTAAAGTAAAAATAAAAGATGCGGATAAGGATTTTATCTTTGATGAAACTCAAGCTGATCTCAATAAATTTGATAAAATTATTGATGAATTAGAACCCGGAAATTTACGCTTGCCGGTTTTGATTAAGAAGTATATTAAACAAAATGCTAAAGTAATTGCTTTTAATGTGGACCCAATGTTTAATAATGCGATTGACGGTTTGATGTATATCCGCATTGCCGATCTGCCCGAGAGTACAATGAAGCCGGTTATAGAGGAATTTCAGGCAGAATTGGAAGCAAAAATGAAAGCAAATGAGTCTGATAATCAAACTGCTAAATAGTTTCTATTTTAATGAAAGTGTATATAAACTACAGATTTAAAACGCCTCTGATTTTTTTGTTTATGCTGTTTGTTAATAGCATTACAGCACAGCAAAATTCGGGACTTTTTCATATTGAGAACAATATTCTTAAAGGTTGTGATTTTCAAAAAATTCCTGCTGATGGAAAAGTAACAATTCCTTATTTTGTAAAAGTGATTGAAAAAGAGGTGTTTAAAGATTGTAATCGCTTACAATATATTGTAATTCCTAATACGGTAGAAATTATTGAGGACAAAGCTTTTTTCAATTGCACTAATTTGGCTTCGGTAGATATTCCTGATTCAGTTATCCGAATAGGAAAGAACGCATTTGATTCCTGCTTGAATTTAACTTCTGTAAAGTTTGCGGAATCGTTACAAGTTATTGAAGATGAAGCTTTCAAGTCCTGTTATAATATAGAAAATATGAAACTTCCAAAGTCCGTTACTTCATTAGGAAAAGGCGTGTTTGCGGAATGTTTCAACTTGAAAAATGTGGTAATTTCGGACAAAATTTCAGAGATTCCACATAGAGCATTTTATGAGTGTAAGAGCCTTAAATCCATTGAAATACCAATAGGTGTAACTCATATAGGTGCGAGTGCTTTCGCTTTCTGTGAATCACTTGTTTCTGTGAAAATTTCAGAGACAGTGGAATATGTGGGTAATGATGCTTTTGAGCAATGTAAGTCGTTGAAAGATATTCGTTTGCCTGATTCTGTAAAGTATCTTGGGGTAAGTGCTTTTTACGGTTGTTCTCGGTTGGAATCAGTAATTCTCCCGAAGTATCTGACGCAAATTAAAAACGATACATTTTTGGATTGTCATCGTTTGAAAACGATAACTTTCCCTGAGAAATTAGAAAAAATAGGAATGCACGCATTTCGTAAATGCCAAAGTATCACGCATATAACGCTTCCTCGTACTGTTACAGACATACTCTTCGGAGCTTTTAATGAATGTGTAAGTTTGGAAGAAGTAAAATTGCCCAAATTATTGAGTCATATAGGTGCTTTCGCGTTTGCTAATTGCTTGAATTTAAAAAGAATAAATATTCCTGATTTGATAACTGACATTGGTGATAAGGCTTTTTATGACTGTAAAAGTTTGACTTCAGTGAAATTGTCAAAGCAAACTCAAGTTGTTGGGGTTCAGTCGTTTTATGGATGTTCTTCCTTGAAAACCATAAAAATTCCTTCTACTGTTACAAAAATTGGATTGGAAGCCTTCCGAGATTGTTCTTCATTACTTGAAATGCGTTTGGATGCCACAACACCTCCCGAAATAACACGAACAATAGGCTACAAAGGAATTATAATCGTTCCCAAGAAAAGCAAAGAAATTTATCAGGAAAATCCACTTTGGAAAGATAATATTTTTAAGTGAGAAATTCGTAGATTTTATTTCAATAAGTGTTATGTTGTTTGTAGTCAGATGTTTGAGCTCAGTTGTTTGATTATTTTCGCCTTGCTTTAATAATTCCGTTGAGGGCAATAGCCAAAATCATCACGGCAGAAGCCACATAAAAAATGGGATTCATATGCTCTGATTCGCCAAAGATGAGATAAGCGAAAACAATTCCGTAAACGGGTTCCAGATTTACCGCCAAAACCAAAGTAAAGGGCGAAATATAACGCATCAAACGAATGGATTCAAACATCGGATAGGCAGTGAAAACACTTGCCAGAAGCAAAACCCACCAAAAATCATTTGATGAGATTTCTGAAATTCCGTTTAAATCTCCTGTAAATAGAAAATAAATGGTAAGAACCAAAAAACCGCCAAAAATTTCATATGTAATGATATTTCCCGAAGATGTTTGTCCGTGTAATTTTCCGTTAAAAACACTAAATAATGCTCCGAAGGCAGCACACAAAATTCCGTAAAAAATCCCCTCTTTGTAGCGAATTTCTGTCTTAAAAATAAGCAACATACAAACGGTTATGATAACGCCCAACACAATTTCAGACCAGTCAATACGTCTTCGGAACACCAAAGGCTCAATAAGTGCAACAAACAGTGTGGCAGTGGAAATACAAGCCAGCGTAATGGATACATTTGAAACTTTTATGGAATGGAAAAAGAATAGCCAATGGATAGCCATCAAGCAGCCAACACCAATGAGTTTGATAGCCAGTGATTTATTTATGAAGATGTTTCTTTTTTGAAAGATACTTACAAAAGCAATCAAAAAACAGGAAGTTAATAACATTCTGTGCCACACAAGGTGATTTGCTTCTAAGGAAATTAATTTTCCTAAAATAGCTGTAAATCCCCATAAAAAAACGATGAAGTGTAAACGTAATTGAGTTAACATTTATTAAGCTTAATTTCTGTAATAATTAAACGAAATCGCGAAAATACAAAAACTTTGGAAAAAAGATTGATTATAGGTCAAATTCAGTATCTTTTCTCATATAGAGATATCCTGATTTTTGTTTTCCGTCTTCAAAGGTAATTATAAAGAAGTAAGTGCCGTTAGGTAATGGTTTTTTGCTTACGGTTCTTTCGTGTTGAGAAAATCCTTGGAAACGTTGATCATCCAACATATAATTTTCTTTTTCATACACTTTTGCTCCCCAACGGTTAAAGATACGGACGGTATTTTTCTGGTTACAATTTATGTAGTATTTTTTGAGGTCTTCAACTTCCCAAGTGTCATTAACGCCATCGTTGTTTGGAGAGAATCCATTTGGTATAAACATATTCTCAAATAGGTCATCGCAAGGTGCTTTGATTATCACTTCTAAAAGAAGAGTTATTGCCTCGCTTTGGCAACCTTTATCGGTTTTACAAACCACGTAATAAATCGTGTTTTGGGTAGGATTGATTTCGGAAGTCGTAATTTCTTGAGTAAGAGCCGCGTCGGTAAACCATTGCACTTGGTCTTCACCGCAGCTAACTCCTGCCAAACTCACCGATTCCCCAATGTAAATTCGAGTAGGGAAGTTTGAGGTGTCGGGCGAATTAGGCTTGGTATTTCGTTCGATACTTACTTCAGTACGTGAGCTTTGCACACCATTAACGCTTTGCTGAACCCAATATGGCATAGTATTTCCCTTAGGAATGTTATGAGTATCAACCTCAATGGATTGGGTAGTTTCGCCTGTACTCCAAAGCAAAGTTCCTGTGTATTCTGATGCTTCTAATTGGGCAGTGCCTTTATGGCAATCGTACGTAATTTGTATTTTAGGTGGGGTAATCTCACCGGTAATGGTAATAATTCCTATTTTGGTATTGGTAGAACACCCATCGTTGACGCTTACTTTGTAGTAATAGGTTCCTGCTTCGAGCCATTGTACTTGTACTTGTGGGCTGTTATTTTCGCCTATGAAAACAGCTTTTGAGGGTGGACAATTACCAGCAGTTTTGGCGAAATCAACCGATGAATCGTATAATTCCCAAACATATCCATAGCCAGTTTTAGGTAATACGGAAAGTGTGGTTATTTCACTTACCTTAGCGGTTTGTGAAAAGGTAACCACGCTCGCCATAAAGCAAACGCTAAATAAGATATGTTTGAGAAATTTGTACAATTATTTTTGTTTTTATGGTTGTGAAGGCATAAAATTTAAACCATTTCCTGTAATAGTAGCTCTTGCTTTTAGGGTTTGGATAGCCTTGTCAGCAAACTCGTCTTCTTCTGTACAGTCGGTTTTAACGTCTTTAATATTGCTACTTGTGGTTGCGTCTGCGGATAAGGTTATTTGTTGGTCATTAGTACCTTCTACTTTTCCGTTTTTGATAGCCAATTCTAAATAAATGGAAACGCCTTCGGAAGGGGTAGCAGTTTCTTCCGCCGTAATTTGAGGCAGTGTAATGGTGTTTCCAGTATGCGTTATTGTATTACTTAATTCTGTTGATATGTTTTCCTTTGAATAGCCCCATTTCAAAGTAGCTGTTTGTCCTTCTTGAAGTCCTTCTATTTTTATTTGGGGAGTAAAAGTTTTATCGTAATTTACGGCAATAAACTCGTAGAAAAGAGATTGTTGCCCATAGTCATATGCAATTTGGTCGCCTGTTAATACGGCAGATTTAATTTGTCCTAAGCAAACATCAACATTACTTGTTGTACTTAATGCCTGTGTTTGTTTATCTTTATCCATATTGCGTAATTCTATAAAAAACGCATTTTTAGGTTGGATTTTTAGTACCTTTAAGTTATTTGTTGTTGTACAACCAGTTTTTGGGCTATGGTTTACCACTAAATAAGAAGTTGAAGCAGCTGCATTAGTCCAAGTGATGTCAATGCTTTTTTCCTCTGAATTCGCATTGTTATAACTACCTGCTCCCACGTTTATCTGTCCGTTGCCTTCCGTGTACGCCCCTGAGGTTGCTAAGGCACCATTATCAATGAAAGTGCCGTTATCTGTTGCAAAAAAATGATATTTTCCCTCTGGACCATTAATAGTGTAGGTGTATCTTTTACCAACAATAGGATTTTGAGCGTTGTCTGTACAAGTAACATTTTGTGTAGGAGCAGTCCCCTTTACAGCTTTGTTAGCAGGTGCTCCCTGTGCATAAACACCTACCGATATGATGGCAAAAGCCATACTAAAAATTAACTTTCTCATAATTATAAAAATTTAAAAATGAATATCTTGTATTTAATTGTTTACGTTAAAAACTACTTGTATTATAAAATTCTGATTGTTAGGCTGAGCGAAGTCGAAGCCTTTTAGTGATGAGGCTTCGACTTCGCTCAGCCTGACAAAAATTACTTGTTTTTCGACATCATACTTTTTTACATCACTTCTCAAAATCATTCAAACTCAATAACGGGGCGAGGGGTAATCCGTACCTGTCGTGTAGTTTGGTGGCTATAACTTTGTCCGTTGCATTCCAACCAATAATAAATGGTGTAAATTTTATCGGTGGCGGTATTGTTTTCAAAAGAAATAGTACCTGCAAAAGCAGAGGGTTGTCCGGTTCGTACGTTGCTTAAATCGTTATTGATTGTCCATTTTAATACAGGGTTTGGGCAACAAGGCACGGGGTTTATGGTTACGTCCAAATCCTTGGAACCTCTTACTAATGTGTATGCATTCTCTGAGATATTCACATCACCATTACTTTGGTAAATAGCTTGCGTGATTTCCGGCAGACACCAAGTAATGTCTTGAGGAGTTGTTATGGATGGTTTTTCTACATTAACCATTATCTTTTTATTGGAAAACAACGTTTTACAGCCGTTATTATCTCTGACCCATAAAAGTTCGTAAGTAAATTCTCCCTCGTCGTTGGGGTTATGCTCTATTGTTAAACGATTTTCATTATCTTCCAGTGTTATCTCTTTTTCTGAGGAACTCCCTCCTGTTTTGGTGCCTCTTATTCTTACGGTAAAGGGAAGTTCTCCTGTAAAGGTAACCCACGGAATTCGTGTCTCAGGAGTATTTAAACACAAAGTAGTGTTTTGTCCTGAAAAATCAGCAGTGGGTAAGGGGTTAATTGTAATTGGATCAATTGAATGTAGTTTAGTTATACAGTTATTACCGTCAGTAATAGAAATATACTTATATTCAAACGTTCCTGCTTGGGAGGTGTTGATGGGGATTTCAAAAATATGATTATTGCTATGAATTGGCGGTTGCGTAACACCATCAATTGTATAATTAAAAGTAAAAGGAGGTTGCCCACCACTACCGTTATTTACTGTTACTATGATTTTAGCATTATCATCTCTTTGACAAAATGATTTTTTATTAGGTTTCGCCTTAGCGGTTAGCTGTTTTAGTACATCTATTTTTATAAAATCAGACATAATGCTTTCCGTTTTAGGGACAACACCTATGTTGTTGATAGTTATTCTTGCCTCTCGGAAAAAATAATAACTACCTGCTTGATTAAAAGGGGAGGTGTTGGTATTGACCTCATAGTATTTTGTGTTGCCTCCGATAGGGTGTTTAACTCCCGTAGGGCTTGTAGCATAGTACCACTGATAGACTGGATTGGTAAAGGTATTGGGCAAAGCTGTAGCGAAGCCATCACCATCAAGGGTGGTGTTTTTGCCCATACAAATTTTCGTTCCGTTGGATGATGTTAATGTTTTATTTTCGATGATTTTATCGGTAGGGCTTATCTCAAAAACATATTGCAGTGGTATGTTATTGTTGAAATATTCATATTTGAGAAGGTCATTCCCGGTGAGTTTTATGGCTTGATTTTTAACGGAATAATCTCCGGTAGGATTCCATCGGTCATACACCTTTTCGTCATTTATAAAAAGACGTGTTCCGTCATCAGCACCTAATCTTACATAATAAAATCCTTTATATTGTATATTTTGCATAAAGGAACGTGCCGAAAAATACCGAAGAATACCCGCTCTTATATTTCCTTGCGAATAAATATCTATGGGGGTAGAGTCACCGTTTGGGTCTTTATGTTCGTGAAATGAATGGCTGTTATAGTCTTTATACCCCAAATAATTGGTGAAATTATCTATTTCTCTGTAAAAATGTGTTCTCCATCGGTTACTCTGAGGGTGATATGAATTTTGAGCGTCAATATTGTTTGCTCCTCCGATTATTTTTATTCGCACACCGCTTTTCCCACCAGTGTAATATACGCGTACTTGCCCAGAAACTTCTGCCGTGAATCTTGTGTAAGCAGAAGACCAATTACTCTCATCAATAGAGTGCTCTCCTCCGCTGTCGCGACATATTGTTATCCAATACGCATTTATCTCGTACTGAACTCCTTTTATAACTTTTACCAAAGCATATTGCCCTGATGACATATCGGGAATAGGCACTCCTGGATCATTTTGACCTTCTCCTCTCCAATAAGGCGTAACAACGCCAC
This sequence comes from Capnocytophaga felis, assembly GCF_009684755.1. GTDB lineage: Bacteria > Bacteroidota > Bacteroidia > Flavobacteriales > Flavobacteriaceae > Capnocytophaga > Capnocytophaga felis. The sequence goes on along the minus strand of NZ_BLBC01000005.1, from coordinate 368,980 downwards.
CACGCACCTGCTTTCCAGTACCGCACTGAGCAGATAGTAACTGCGTTCCAAAAAGGAAGAATATACAAAGTAAATATGTAGTTATCTTGGTTGAGTTAGTCATTTTTGGATTGTAGTATAATGCACAATCGGGCTGCAAAGCTAAATCAAAAAAATAAAATGACAAAATATTAATATTGTTAAAAAGATAAAAAATGCTTTCTGTAAAATTGTTGTACAGAAAGCATTTTTTTTAACAATTTATATAACAATTATTTAGCGGTTGATTAATTCTTCAATCGGGATTTTTTGGAAAAGCAAATCACCCGCCCCTTCGAACAAGATTCCGATGTATTTATCATCAATGATTGACATACAAGAGTATCCGAAGTTTTCATTGCTGTAAAGTTTTATTTGAGGGAGTTTATCCCACGTGTTGCCGTCGTCATTGCTGGCTTTGATGGTAATGTTAATGCGTTTGCCAGCATCTGCCGGATTCGAGAAAAATAAATATTTCTTTCCGTTTTTATCAAACGAAATGATGCTTGCCATACAATTGGGTTCTGTCAAAACTGTACGCGATGTATTATGTTCCACCCAAGTTTTCCCCAAATCGTGGGTGATGGCAACCGAACGTCCGTGAAAGGCATCGGATAATTTGTAGTTTTGGCGGTTGCGGTCGTCACGCATATTGAGCATAATGCTTCCGTCAGAAAGTTCAACTACTTGGGCTTCGGTGGTGTGCGATTTGGCTCCCGTTCCGCAGTGCCACGTTTTTCCGTGGTCTTCACTGTATATTAAGGTAGAATGCGGCACTTGATTTTCGTCTTTGTATTGTGCTGCGAACATTATTTTTCCGTCTTTAAGAGTAATTCCGCTGCCGGGACCATTAAAGAAAAGATACCATTTCGGGTCTTTGGTTTGCGGAGTGATGCTGATGGGTTCGCTCCACGTAACGCCATCGTCTTCACTTTTTACGAGCATCAGCTGACCGGTTTCGTGAGGCGTCATTCCGGGACGAGAAGCCCACCACGCCATTTTGTCTTTGTCGTGCCCGTGTAGCCAAAGTGCCGCTACCCAAATGGTGCCTGTGGTTTTATCGACCAATACGGCAGGGTCGCCAATTCCGTTAAGCTGATTTGACAATCCGCCCCATTCGCCCAAATCCATAATTTCCTTCATCGGCTCCCACGTTTGTCCGCCATCGGTGCTGCGGCTCATTCCTACGTTTACGTCTTCCTGCAAGTCTTTACAATTGTTATAACGATTGTCATACACGGCGATGAGCGTACCTTTGTTGGTCGTTGCCAGTCCGGGAATACGATAGCACTCAATGCCATCTTGTTTTTTGTCCCGAACGGTCACTGCAAAACGCTGTGCCGGATTTTTGATGTCTTTCGTGATGATTTTGTGCGAATTTTCCAAATTCACTTCCATTTGGGTAACCTTTATTTTATTTAAAAGATTCGGATTGGCAACTGTTTTTGCCACTACCCACACATAAAACATCTTTTCATTGGAAGAATAATTTCCGTTGAAGGTGTTTTTGCTTTTGATTTGATTTGTTTTCCCGAATGAAGTTCCGTTTTTAAACTCATTTTTATTGGTGATATAGATTTCGATTTCATTTAAGTCGAAAGAATTGGTTTCCGATTTCAAACCGAAAGCGATTTTGTTTATCGAAACAGGTTTTTCACAACGGATTATGGCTTTTGCCAAGATATTATCCCGATTTGTTTGCAACGGCATTTCAGGTTGTGTTACTTCCATCGAAATTGATGATGTCATCAAAGAGCTTTTACAGGCACTTGCCATAAAAATCATTGCCACAAGGCATAAAATATGTTTTTTCATTTGTATTGATGTTATTATTTTTCAATGTTTATTTCCTATTGGTAATTAATAGTTGTCAAACTACGGATTACAAAGATTTATTATTGGTGAATTACGGCTGTATCTTTGTTATTTTTGCTTTCCTTTGTTTGCTTTTTTTCTTTCTTTTGTTGATTTATGAGTTGATTTTTCATTGTTATTGTCTCAACGGAGCGTATTTGGTCGTGCTAAAAAGTATGATAAAAGTTCCGATTGTCAGGCTGAGCGAAGTCGAAGCCTTATTATTACAAGGCTTCGACTTCGCTCAGCCTGACAAAGACACTTTCTTTTTAAAGGTATCATACTTTTGCGTCACTTCCGTATATTTCACACTCGACGGAGCGTATTTTACACTCAACAGAATATTATTTATCTCTCCAAAATTCTTTTTTAAATGTTTGCTCCTCTATTAACTAACAACTAATCACTAATTGATAACTATTAATTATTGTTTTCTTATTTTCCCATCTGTTCAAAGGTTTTCCAGCATTGGAACATTGCACGCGGAACGTGGAAACAGCCTTTCCATTTGCCTCCTTTGAGTGTCAGTAGGGGTTTTCCTTCCCGATTTAGGTATCCGAACCATTCACCGTGCTCAGGGTCGGCGAAGTGCGACCACGCATACTCGTGAACCAGCTCATACCACTCCCAAATTTCGGCGTTTTGGGTGTTCAGATAAGCTTTGGATAGGGCGACGAGCGTTTCCAGATGTACCCACCAAAGTTTTTGGTCCCATTCGAGTTGTTGCGGCGGATTTGCTTTGGCATCCATAAAATAGAAAATACCTTGATGAGTGTCGTCCCAGCTGTAATTGAGTATGTTAAGAATGGTTTGCGTAGCTTGTTCGATAAGAGGAGCGTTGCCTCTGCGAACCGCAATGTCAATCATAAACCACATTGCCTCAATGCCGTGTCCGGGGTTGAGTAGGCGTCCGTTAAAACTGTCTTCCTTGCTTCCGTCGGGTCGGACGTTTTCAAAAATAATTCCTGTTTCGGCATCTAAAAACACATTCATCACCTCGTTGATGCTGAAATCGATAGTTCGGTTTATTTCTTCTTCCGGAAGAACGTTTTCCAATTCTAAAACCAAATTCGACAAAATCATAGGAAGCGAAAAACCTTTGAGCGGACGAACGCCCGTTGTTTTTTCGTATTTTCCCTTTGGATTGTTTTGTTTTTTAAGAATATTATGATATGTGTTGATAGCCAGCTTTTTGTAGGTTTCATCGCCCGAAGCCTTTGCATATTGGCTGAATGCCATTGCGGCGAAACAATCCGAAAAGATGTTATAAGGCTGTACCAAAGGTTTCCCTTCGCGGGTTAACGAGAAATAAAAATTCCCGTCGGCATCCATTGCGTTTTTTCGCAAAAATTCGACTCCCGATTTGGAAATTTCGAGCCATTTCGGATTTTTTTCCACTTGGTTGTAAAGCACGGCGAACATCCACGCTTGTCGCCCTTGTAACCAGATGAATTTGTCGGTGTCAAAAACGTTTCCTTTTTGGTCAAGACAAGTGAAATAACCGCCGTATTGCTTGTCCAACGAATGTTTTTCCCAAAACGGAATGACGTCTTCCAATAATGTTTTCTTGTAAAGTTCGCTGTATTTCATAAAAGGTAAATATAAATTTTGTTGTCAGCATAAAATTATGATTCGTTTTTCCTCAGAAAATTTGCTTTTCAGAAAGAAAATATTAATTTAGCCTTGCCGTTTTTTCTGATGTGAAAACGATTTTCAAACAAGGCAAAAATAAGAAAAAAATTAGTAATTCTTTAAAATTAACACGTTAAACTATTAAATTGATAAATATTATTCTTTTTGTATTTTGATTATGAAGATAAAATTGGAACCGCTGGAAAGCATAACGTTGGTTGACCGAATTGAACAACGTATTGTTGATTATATCAGGGAAAATAATCTAAAACCGGGCGATTCACTGCCAAAAGAGATAGAATTTGCTAATTGGTTGGGAGTGAGCCGAACAGCTATTCGGGAAGCCTTGGTGCGAATGCGTACTATGGGGCTTGTTGAATCAAAAAAACATCGGGGAATGATTTTGAAAGAACCCGATTTGATTTTTAACATTCAAAAAACGCTCAACTCCAAAATGTTGGATGAGAATACACTACAAGACCTTTTTGAATTTCGATTGATGTTTGAAATCGGTATGGTGGATTTCGTTTTTGCTCGAAAAACTGATGAGCAGGTTCAAGAATTGGAAACATTGGCAAAACGAGCAAATTATGAATATGTTGATAATTATTTTTCGTTAGAAGATGAATTTGCTTTTCACAGTACACTTTATAAAATGGCAGGCAACCAAACATTGTTACGGTTTCACGAAATATTACTTCCTGTTTTTCAGTACGTTCACGATTCGCAAGCGAAAGAAATTTCTAATTTGAATAAGATAAATCAATTGGTTACACATCTGGATTTGGTGGAAGAACTCAAAAACGGCACACCACAATCGTTCAGAGAAGCAATGCGTACGCACTTAAATCCTCATTTTGAGAGAATTGATAAAATTAATGAAGAAAATATAAAAAAATATTATTGATGTAGTTTTTTCTCTTTCTAATTGTCTTTAAGTAAAATATATCAATTAATTTTTAGAAATAATCAACCTGTAAACCAAAATGAATAAGAATTACGCACTACTATTATGGCTATTGGTAAGCTTTTCTGTTTTCTCTCAGCAGTTTACCGTTACCGGGAAAGTCTATGATAAAACTACCGAAAAACCGCTCGAAGCCGCCACGGTGTTTTTGAAATCGGTAAAAGATTCTTCCCTTGTGAATTACACTATTTGTGATAATAAAGGCGTTTTCACTCTGAAAGCCAAAAACCAAGAACCCGAATTGGATTTATTTATCACCCATATCGGGAATGCTCCCTACAAAAAGCGTATAACCACTTCGAAATCAATATTGGATTTGGGAGTTATTTCGATGGAAACGCAAGCCGAAGAATTGGAAGCCGTAGAGGTACTTTCCGAAGCCATTCCTATTACTGTAAAGAAAGATACGCTTGAATTTAATGCCGATGCCTTCAAACTCCGCCCCGATGCTACGGTGGAAGAATTGCTTAAAAACCTGCCCGGCGTGGAAGTTGATGCTAAAGGAAATATCACGGTAAACGGAACGCCCGTAAATGAAATTTTGGTCAACGGAAAACCTTTTTTTGATGACCCCAAAATCGCTACAAAAAATCTTACCAAAGACATCGTCAAGAAAATTCAAGTAAGCGACACCAAAACCAAAGAACAGAAATTCACCAAAGAAGAAGGCGACCCAAACAATAAATCGATAAATATCGTTCTGAAAGAAGACAAAAACAAAGGCTATTTCGGGCGAGCAACGGTGGGTTACGGCAACAAAGACCGCTACGAAATCAACGGTTTCGGGAACTATTTTAAAGACAAAACCCGCGTTTCGGTATTGGGCAGTTCCAATAATATCAATGCTTTAGGTTTTGAATTTGATGAAGTTTTTGGAATGATGGGTAATATACAAAGCCTTTCTTTTTCAAATGGAGCTATATTGGCTGATGGAATAAATTTTGCGGCTGGTGGAGACGGTTTTAACCAATCACACACTGCAGGAGCTAGTTATGTAGATGAGTATGGTAAAGACCTGAAAGCAGACGCCAACTATTTCTACACGTACAACGATAACGAAAGCCATTCGCGTAGCGACCGTGAAACCACACTGCCCGACCGCCATTATTTTTCACGTAACGAACGATGGGGCAATGCGTGGGGAGATTCGCACCATCTGCGAGGTGGACTGGAATACGAAATCGATTCGCTGACACAAATTTCGGTGCATCCGCGAATTTCCATAAGCAGAAATAACAGCCATAACAAAAGCGAAGAAGCCTCGTACGACAGTAACAGAAACCCTGTAAATCAAAGTCTTTCCAAAAGCAATTCGCACAATCATAATGTGAATTTTGAGAATCGGGTTTCTTTCAATCGGCGTTTTAAAGGGACAAAAGGTTCGTGGGGCGTTTCTTTGGCAAACACTAACAGCCGTTCAGAAAGAGAACAAGAATTGTACAACAAACGCGAAATTTTCGGAAGCCATCCTTCCACGCAAATCCGCGATCAACACCAAGATACCGATAATCGAAGCGATCATTATTATCTTCGGGCAACTCTTCGTTATCCGCTTTTTAAAGATTTTTTATTGCGGGCAGGATATAATTTGTCTAAAACCGATGCTAAAAATAACGTAAACACCTATGATGCAGATACAAACGGAAATTATGTTGATTTTAATACGGAACTCAGTTCCGACTTTCTGACGGAAAACACTCGGCATAAACCCGAATTGGGATTTGAATGGAGTACAGGGAAATTTCGTTTCAATGGCGATGTGGGAATAGTTTACAATAGACTTGAAAATCAGGATTTTATTCGGGATTTGGAGCTGGATAAAACGTTCCGAAATTCTGATTTTCGATTTCGGGTGAATTACGAAATAAAAAAAGGATCAACCCTTAGCTTCAATTACAACACTAATACTCGTGTGCCGAGCGTAAGTCAATTACAACCCATTGAAAATGTGAATAATCCGTTGCATACCTTTACCGGAAATCCGGATTTGAAACCTACTTTTTCGAATTTCTTTCAAATAAATTTAAGTAATTACAATTGGGAGACTCGTTCGGGAATATTTCTTTATTTTAGTGCTGATTTTCAGAAGGATAAAATTACTTCTGTAACTCTGACTAACGATGATTTAACTCGAAAAACGACTTATACCAACATTGATGGCGATTTTTCTATTCACGGAAACGGCAAATTTAACAAATCGTATAAGCTGGATAAAAACAAAATCGGATATCAATTGAGGTTTTTCGGTAATATTGGTAAAAATAACCTCTTTAGCAACGGAACTCGTTATGCCATAACTAATTACAGTATATCACCATCCGTAGGTTTGGAGTATAATTACGATGAAAAAATAGATTTGAATTTGAGTTATTTGCCTTTATTTAAAAAAGCAACTTATAATTTGGATATATTTAAGGACCAAAATTATTCAGAGCAACGTGCCTATTTAAAAATTACGACATATGTGCCTAAAAATGTGGTTTTTGGAAACGATATTGAATTCTCGCACCATCCATATATGGGTAAAGGCTTTAGAAAATCATATTTGTATTGGAATATGAGTTTGGGATATAAGTTTTTAGGCGAAAAAGCCACCTTACAACTTAAAGTCTTCGATTTACTCAACCAAACCGTAGATGCTTGGCGAACTATCACCCAAGATTACGTGGAAGATTCGCAAAAACTGATGCTCAAACAATATTTTATGCTTAGTTTCTCGTACAAATTCAATAAAGTAGGCGGTAAAGGCAAGACGAAGTAATATCCGAGTTTTTAGGTAGCTTTCAGGAGGAAAAATAATTTAATAGAAGGTAAAGAATTTTGTTTTTGGCTTTAAATTAATATTTTTGCACTACTAATTTTAACAGAAATTTTATTTATGAAAAAATGTATTATTTTTCTACTACTAATTTCTTCTTTAGTGATGTACTCGCAGGAAACTTCAGGAGAGTTAAACCCGGAATTTAAAAGGAATGAACTTAAGTTGAATGCTCTTTTCTTACTTTTTGAAGGAGTGGAGTTTTCATACGAACGTACCTTGAATTATGACTGTTCAATAGGAGGTTCTTCTTTAATTTTTACATACAAAGATTCCGATTTAGACTCAGGAATGAACTATAATGTAACTGCCTTCGGAAGATATTATTTTGGTAAGAAACCCGTGTCGGGCTTCTTTGGCGAAGTCTTTACGACGTTTCTTAATAGGGATTATTTTGTAGATGACTATCCGGGAGCATACCGCTCAAGAAGACAGAAAGAAACAAATATAGCTTTCGGTTTAAGCCTCGGGGTAAAATGGATAAGAAATCGATTTAGTTTTGAGTTGAGTTCTGGGTTGGGACGTATTCCACGTTCAGCTTCTAACGATTATACTCCTTTCATAGGTAGGGGAGCTTTGGCTGTTGGTTATCGATTTTAATTTAGGATATAAATTTTATAAATTACCTGAAGAATAATAATATATTTTGTTGTTTTTCAGGTATTTTTTATTTTTGTGATGAATTGAAGCAAATTATGGATAAAAAACTACTAAAGTCTGAATTAATTTCGGGAAAGAAAATTGAAATTTCGGGTTCAAAATCCGAAACGAATCGTTTGTTGTTGTTGCAAGCTATTTATCCTGAGATTGTTATAAAAAACGCTTCTGATTCAGATGATTCTGAAGTAATGAAAAAAGCACTTCTAAAGCAGGCTGGCAAAATTGACATTCATCACGCAGGGACTGCGATGCGTTTTTTAACCGCATTTTTCGCTTCCCAAAGGGGAAAAGAGGTGATTTTGACAGGTTCAACCCGAATGAAACAACGCCCGATTCACATTTTGGTACAAGCTCTTCAAGATTTGGGAGCAGAAATTTCATATTTGGAAAATGAGGGCTGCCCACCATTATATATAAAAGGAAAAGAATTGAAAGTCAGTGAGGTGTGTATGTCTGCTGATGTAAGCAGTCAATATATTTCGGCTTTGTTACTGATTGCACCATCGCTTTACAAAGGTTTGAAAATTAATTTGATAGGAGAAGTAACTTCAGCCCCTTATATCAAAATGACATTGGCTTTACTTTCTGAAATTGGCGTAAGTTCTGATTTTGAGGGGAATACAATATATGTACGACCGTTAAAGAATCTTCATAAAAAGGAAATTACTGTGGAGTCGGATTGGAGTTCTGCTTCGTATTGGTATTCTTTTGTGGCTTTGTCAGCAGTGGGAACTTGTTTAAAATTAAGCAGTTATAAGGAACATAGTTTTCAGGGAGACAGTATTTTATCAGAAGTTTATACTTTTTTTGGTGTGGAAACCATTTTTTCTGATAATGAAATCGTAATTCGAAAGATTCAATCGGTTGAAAATGTAGTTTTTAAGTATGATTTGAGAAATGCACCCGATATAGCTCAAACCATCGCTGTAACTTGCTTCGGACTGGGGATAGGTTGCGAACTTACGGGGCTTCATACGCTGAAAATCAAAGAGACTGACCGATTGGAGGCTTTAAAAACCGAATTGAGGAAATTGGGTGCGAATATAGAAGTTTCTGACAAGGATTTGTTTTTAAAATCGGGAGGAACAATTAATAAAAATGTATCTGTTGAAACTTACAATGATCATCGTATGGCGATGGCTTTTGCTCCGCTGATGCTTAAAACGAATGTCATAATTTCTGATTCTGAGGTGGTTTCAAAATCGTATCCTAACTTTTGGAAAGATGTGGAGAATGTGATAATTCAGAAAAAAGGCGATTAAGGGAAGCAATTTTTGATGTTTAAACGATGTTTTTAAGTTGTTGATAATTAATTTTTTGTGATGCAATTTTGTTTAAAACTGCTAAAAATGAGGGGTTAAATGAAAAAAAAATGCTAACCTTGTGTTTTTTAAATAATTAATTTGTATCTTTGCACTCCGATTTTATTTAAAAATATTAATATAAAAAAAAATATATAAAATGACAAAAGCAGAAATCGTATCAAAGATCGCTGATAAGTTAGGTCTTGATAAAAATGACGTTCAAGCAACAGTAGAAAATTTTATGGAAGAAGTAAAAGCTTCTTTGGAAAGTGGTAACAACGTGTATTTAAGAGGTTTTGGTAGCTTCATCATCAAAACAAGAGCAGAGAAAACAGGAAGAAACATTTCTAAAAATACAACATTGAAAATTCCTGCACACAACATTCCTGCTTTTAAACCGGCAAAAGTATTTGTTGATGGAGTAAAAACAAAAGTTAAAGTAAAATCAAGTAAAAAGAAATAATTAAAAAAAATATAAGCTATGCCAAGCGGAAAAAAAAGAAAAAGACATAAAGTAGCGAATCATAAACGTAAAAAAAGAGCGAGAGCTAATCGCCATAAGAAGAAAAAGTAGTTTTTAACTACTTTTTTCTTCTTTTTGAGAAATGTTCTTTGAAAAAAAACTGATGTGAATAAAAAGTGTTCACAATCAGTTAAATAGTGTTTAACAAAAATCCAAAAAAGAGTGAATAAAGAATTAATCATTCGTTCTGGTTCCTCTTATGTAGATTTTGCTTTATTGAAAGAAGGAAGGCTGATAGAGCTTCACAAAGAAGAAGGTTCAAACGGATTGGGAGTAGGTGATATTATGCTTGCCAAGATACGTAAACCTATTCAGGGGCTTAATGCCGCTTTTGTAGATGTAGGTCACGAAAAAGATGCTTTTTTGCATTATCACGATTTGGGTCCTCAACTTGCCTCATTGCTAAAATTTGTGAAGCAGGTAATTTCAGGGAAACAAAAAGATTATTCTTTGAAAGATTTCCCCTTGGAACCGGACATCAACAAAGATGGCAGTGTGGTTGATGTTTTGAAGGCAAATCAGCCTATTTTAGTCCAAATTGTGAAAGAACCAATATCGACCAAAGGTCCGAGGATAAGTTCGGAACTATCCATCGCAGGAAGATATTTGGTTTTGGTTCCTTTTTCGGACAGAATTTCCATCTCTCAAAAAATAGAAAGCAAAGCTGAGAAAGAGAGACTTCGACGACTTCTGCAGAGCATAAAACCCAAAGGATTTGGGGTAATTGTTCGCACTGTTGCAGAAGGTAAGAAAGTTGCAGAACTAGACAAAGACTTGCAAGTTTTATTCGAACGTTGGGTTTTGATGTGTAGGAAAATACATAAGGCGGTGTTTCCGTCGAAGGTGATGAGTGAAATTAACCGAACGGGAGCTATTCTCCGTGATATGTTCAATGACACTTTCACCGGGATTCACGTAGATAATGACCTATTGTATGAACAGGTTGTAAAATATGTTCAGAATATTGCACCAGGTAAGGAAAATATCGTTAAACATTACCGCTCGTCGGTTCCAATTTTTGAAAAATTCCATATTGAGCGACAAATAAAAACAGCCTTCGGACGCACTGTTTCAATGACAAAAGGAGCCTATTTGGTTATAGAACACACAGAGGCTCTGCACGTTATTGACGTAAACAGTGGAAATCATTCAAATAAGGCTAACGACCAAGAGTCCACAGCTTTGGCTGTAAATTTGATCGCCGCCACAGAGATTGCAAGGCAACTCAGGTTGAGAGATATGGGAGGGATTATCGTGGTGGATTTCATCGATATGTCAAATACGGATAATCGAAGAATTCTTTTTGATCATCTCCGTAAAGAAATGGGAGAAGACAGAGCAAAACACAAGGTGTTGCCTCCGAGTAAATTCGGGCTGATTCAGATTACACGTCAGCGGGTACGCCAAGAACTAAACATCAAAACTAAAGAAGAAAATCCAAGTAAAGAAGGTGAAGTAGAAGCACCTATTGTTCTGATTGATAAAATTAATACAGAACTTGAAGGCATTATTAAAGAGGGAACTTACAAAGGAAGAATAGTGCTTAATGCACATCCTTTTATTGCGGCATATTTAACTAAAGGTTGGAATTCCATTCGTTTTAAATGGTTCTTAAAATACAAACGATGGATTCAGATTATGCCACGTGACGCATATTCTTATTTGGAATATCGTTTTAAAACAAAAGCAGGAACTCCTCTTTAAAAGATTATAAAAAGGCTTTGCGAGCAATCGCAGAGCCTTTTTTGGTTTTTTATCAATTCGGAGCATTTTGTATTTATTGAAATAAAAAACAAAAACGGCTCGAAAAGTGAAAAATAATTTATTACCTTTGTCAGAACCAATTATTAATATTCAAAAAATAAACTACAACAATTTACACAATGAATACACCAGAAAAAATATCTCTTTTAAGAAAGCAAATGCAAGCTGAAAATATTGATGCATTTGTAGTTTTTAGTGCTGACCCGCATTTGAGTGAATATTTGCCGGCAGAGTGGCAAGAACGAGTTTGGATTTCAGGCTTTACGGGTTCAGCGGGTTTTGTGGTCATAACTAAGGATAAAGCCGGACTTTGGACAGATTCGCGTTACTTTGTACAAGCTCCTATTGAATTAAAAGGCTCAGGCATCAATTTATTCAAAGAGGGAGTGGAAGGAACGCCCGACTATACCGAATGGCTTATTGCAGAACTTCCAAAAGGAGCTACGGTGGCTTTGAATGCTTTGGCAACATCGCATTTGGCTTGGGAAAAGTTAGAAAAGGCTTTGAAAACCAGCAATATAAAACTCGTAAATAATCCATTGTTGAAGCAAATTTGGACAAACAGAAATAAAGAAGCGATTAATCCTATTTTTGTACATCCTGACAAATGGGCGGGGCAATCAGTAGCAGATAAGCTAATGTCTATTCGTAAGAAAATGGCAGAAAAGAATACTGATTTGCATATAATTACAGCTCTCGATGATGTGGCGTGGACTTTAAATCTCAGGGGAAGTGATGTGGCTTATAATCCGGTTTTCTTAGGATATGTTGTGTTATCCGAAAAAGAGGCTGTTTTGTTTGTGGATAAAACAAAAGTGAATAATGAAGTAGAAAACCACTTAAAATCAGCAAATGTAACAATAAAAGAATATGATGATTTTTTCAAATATTTGGCAGAGATAAAAAATCAAAAAATATTAATTTCTCCTAATTCCAATCAAGAGATTTTCAATGTTCTGCAAGGAGAAAATACTTTGGTGCAGGCTCCGGCTCCCGGAAATTTGATGAAAGCAACTAAAAATGAAACAGAGTTAGAAGGCTTCAGAACGGTAATGGTGCGTGATGGTGTAGCAATGGTAAAATTTTTGTATTGGCTTACACATCAGGTGGGTAAGGAGCCAATGACGGAATACAGCATAGGCAAGAAGTTACGCGATTTTCGTACTGAAGGAAAGAATTTTGTGGGAGAAAGTTTCGGAAGTATTGTTGGTTATCAAGGAAATGGAGCAATTGTACATTATTCTGCACCTAAAGAAGGAAGTAAAGAAGTTTTTGCAGAAGGAAGTATTTTGGTGGATTCAGGAGGGCAATATTTGGAAGGAACGACAGACATCACACGTACTATTCCGCTTGGTAGGGTTTCACAAGAATTTATTGATGATTGTACATTGGTGTTGAAAGGAATGATTCAACTTGCTATGGTTCAGTTTCCTAAAGGAACTAAAGGCGTGCAATTAGACGCCTTTGCACGTATGTCTTTATGGAAAAATAAAAAGGATTACGGACACGGTACGGGGCACGGCGTAGGTAGTTTTATGAATGTACACGAAGGACCTCAAAACATCCGAAAAGATATGAATCCGCAAGAATTGCTGGTGGGAATGGTTTGCTCAGATGAACCGGGTTTTTATCTGGAGAATAAATATGGCATACGTCACGAAAATTTAATCGCTGTGCGTGAGGTGGAAAGCAATGAATTTGGAACATTCTATAATTTTGAAACCTTAACTCTTTGTCCGTTTATGACTAATTCAATCAATGTGAAATTACTTTCTGAAGAAGAAAAACAATGGTTGAATAATTATCACAAAACTTGTCAGGAAAAATTAGCTCCACATTTGGAAGGTGCTGTAAAAGAATGGTTTTTGGAAATTGTAAAACCAATTTAAAATTTCAAACAATAGAAATAAAAAAGCCTTTGAAAATCAGTTCAAAGGCTTTTTTATTTAGAAAACTAGAAGCGAAAAATTCCGCCTATTCCTAAGATAGTTTCAAAAAAGAAGAATTTTTGGTTTGCTTTATCAGCAATATTGTTGGTCGTACGAATATCATACATATTGATGTATCCGCCTTTAAGTTCGCCAACAAGCAAGAAATGCTTGAAGAAAACCAAATGAAGCCCTGCTTTAGCACTCAAACCATAGCCGGCAATATGAAATTCATCGTAACGTTCCTTATTAAGTAGTTTTGTATTTGAACGCGGATAAAGAACTCCGGTGCCTAATCCTTCGGTTAAATTAACTTGAAATGTGTCCGTATTTCTGATACCAAATAATCTTGAAATATCGTCAACTCGTGAAAATTCTATTGTAACATAATTTAATCCATCGGTATGTTCAAAAGTTAGAAAGTCTTCAGTAAGTACTTTATCTTCATTGTTGTATGTTCCGTCGTGAGGAGTTCCGCTTCCGCTAATGTAACCATTTATTTTGACGGTTTGGTCTTGTTTCATCACGTATTTCATATGGTCAACTCCTGCCGAAACGGAATAGTCATCACTAATGAAATATCCTATTCTCGCATTTGTTTGAGGAATGGTCATTCGTAAAGGATTGATGTAGTCAATGTGCCATCCTTTGGGTCTGTCAATAGCAGAAACATCACGGAGAGTAAAGTTGTAATCACTGCCTTTGAACTGAATGTCTGACTTGCTGTAATATCCTCTGTTTCCTCCCCAATAGACGAAAAATTTACCTTTGTTATGAGCAGTATATCGCTCAGGGCTTACTTGTTTTGTTTGGGCAAATGCAGAAAAGAAACTTACACACCCGATAAAAAATGCAATTATGCTTTTTTTTATACGTAAAAAATTAAAATTAAGGCGTGCAAAAGTATCATATTTATGTTTAAAAGCAAAATGAATTGATTAAATAAAAAAAGGAGACTTTTGAGCCTCCTTTTGTGTACTTAGTTTTTTTATTCAGTCCATTCGAAGTCGTCGATAACAACCTGTCCCTGAGTAGATTTAATAGTTATTGTAACACTTCCGTTTTTATTAATATTCATAGTATGAGTGCCTGAGCCGTCTTTTGGTATTGAAACTTCACTTAGCTTTTTATTACTCGTTTCATCACCTTCATATATGACTAACTTTCTTTCTTTAGAGTTGTAGGCTGCTTTATACTTGAATTTTAGTATTTTAACTCCTTTTGAAAAAGTTATTTTAATATAAGGATTATCTTTATTGTGCAACATCAATCCTTTTCCGTTGATAGCAAATTTATCCATATCCAAACGGGCTTTATAGCTAATTGTTACGTTGCCTACCGTTAAATTTCCCGTGTTGGTGTACTTATTTGAGTTGCTTCCAGTTGTTGTAAGATTTTCAAAATCAAAAGTATTTCCTTGTGAGTTCGTTCCTCCGGAGTTGCCACCGTCATTGTTGTCTGGTGTAGCTCCAAAAACTAAATCGGCTTCTTTTTCGTAAACGATTTCTTTTATGGTAGCATTTGTTTTAGGATTGGTGTAATCTTTAAAAGTTCCGGTTACTGTGATTTCTTGTCCTTCAAGTTTTAGTTTATTTTTTACTTCTTCCGAAAGATTTTTAAAAACAGCACTTGAAGCAAAAATTTGAATCATTGTTCCGTCCGATAATCTGAAATGAGGTTTGTTTTTATCAATAACAATTTTTCCGTGAAGTTTTACTTTTTTTCCTACTGCATAATCGGAAGAAGTTGCTTTTGAGTCTTCTAACTCGGTAACCGTAGTTGTTTCAGAATTACTTCCACCACCAACAGAGATAATATCTTCCTTAGGATTATTTATCATAAATTGATATGTAGAACCGAATTTTGTTAAAACTCCCGTTACGTCCAAAAGACCTGAAGCTACGGTTTCATTAATGAATTTTGCATACTTACTGGTTCTGAATGTGATAGTTTTACCATTGGCATCAATCAGATTGTAATTGGTTCCGTTTTGCTTGTCGTTGGCAACTATATGATAGGTTTTTCCGGAAGCATTGCTCTCAAATGAAACATTTTTTAATGTAATTAATTGATTTACATTTGCATTTGTTTTCAAAACGTCAATTGAAGTATCCGATTTTGTAAGCTCAGCTCTTGTTTTTAGAGGTTCTTGCAGATTGTAAATGTGTTTTTTATAGATAGCTTCAGCCATTTGTCCTACACTTTTCCTACCGCTTCCGCTGGTGTAAATGTCATATCCTATTTCTAAACCTCCGTTATTGATTTGTGTGGTTAGTCCCTTCAAACGGATTTGAACTTTAGCTCCCACAGGAAATTCTGTGTACAATCCACTTTTATTGATGGATACCGAAACCCCTGCCGTTTTGTCTGCATTTTGGATATAAATTTTCTTGTAGAAATTTCCACCCTCATCGCTCGAAACTACATATCCTTCAATGGCATCATTGCTTGTGTAAGGAGTTACATTTGTGGTTGCAGAAGCCGTTGCTTGAGCAAAAGTTACTATGTTTCCGTCAAAAGAAGGAATGTCTTTTTTTAAGTCTTCCAAGTTTGGAAGCTCGTAATCAGTGTCTTTTACGCAGGAAATAATCCCGATAGTTGAAAGTAAAAGTACACCATAAATTGAAATTAGATTTTTCAGTTTCATAATCTTATCTGATTAAATTACTCAATAATTCAAAAAATATTTTAGTTATTACATACTTACAGCCAAATTGACCATATATGTTCGTCCGTAACCTACAAAATAACGCGGACCAAACGAAGGCACGCCATTGGCATTATCCCGAACCATATCGCCGTAATTGGCAGTACGAGATTGTTCAAATCCGCCCGAAACAAATTCTTTTCCAAGAACATTGTTTATGCTGGCAATCAGGCTGATATAAGTTTTCTTCACTCTCCACGATTTTCCACCTACGATGTTTAGTAAAAAGACATCATCCAAGCGTTCTTGTTTTAGTAAGTTACGAGCAAGAGTTTCATCAATATTGGTGAAATAATTTTTCGTGTCAGGGTCAATAAAAAAGTTTCTGGTGCGATTGATAGCAGAAAGAGAAATGTAATTTCGAGCTAACAAATTCGCTGTTGCTCCCACCCACCAATATTTTGGGTCGCGATATTCCAAACCTAAGGAATACGCTTGCTGCGGGCCACTTGGTACGCGATAGTTTTTCAAGTGCACTTGGTCTATTTCAACCACACCAATTTCTCCTGAAGAAACGTACATTTTCGGGTTGTTTACATAAGTGTGCTGACCGATTGCCGCAACTGCTGTTAATTTTAAAGTGGGAATAATTTGAGCTTCTGCCCCAAACTCCAAACCAAAATGTCTTTTTTTGATGTTATCAACCGTTTGAGATACAAAATCACTTGATATTTCATCAGTTAATGTGGTCTCGGTAAAGAAGAAATTCGTTTCCGAAGTATTCTCAATATGAGTGAAATAACCTGTTAATCGTGATTTGAAGTAAGGCATTCTCAAAATATAGCTTCCGTCAACAGTATAGGCTGTTTCGTTTTTTAAATTCGGAAGTAATCTGTTGGAATTTCGTATATTAGCGAATGTATTTCGCACTGATTGCGGAGTGTTCAGGTATCCTGTGTTTAACTGAAATACGTGACGACCAGTAAGGGCATAGGTAAGTCCTGCTTTGGTACTCACGCCATTAAAGGTTTGTTTAGTACTTTTTCCGTAAGAATCAGCGAAAAGAGGATAATTAAATTTTCCTTCACGTTGATAATCAGTATAGTGGTAACGACCAGCCACAAAAAGTTCTAATTTTTTGAAATTGAATTCCAATTGTGTGAAAAACTCGCCTACGTTGCTTTTCAATCCGTAAAAATAACTCCATTTATCACCTACTTTTTTCTGAAAATCAGTGTCATTTGCGTCATAAGGCTTGTTGGCGAAGTAATCATAATTCATAAAATGCGAGCCTCCTAACAAATCATCAACTTCAGCATAATTTTCAGAAGAAATATTTCGGTAAACAATGCCCGAGGTCCATTTTATTTTCTCGTGAATTGGCGTAGAAAAGTTGATGTTTCCCGTGAAAGTACGTTCGTCATTCACATCGTTGCTTATGATGAAAGCACTTCGTCCGTTAGTTGTGTTACTGTTTGCGTAATAGATTGAATTCCAGTTTAATTGCGAATTATTCAAGAAATATTCCTTTTGTAGATTTGCCAAATTCCAATTTGCTCCCGATTCTTGATTGATGTAATAACTTGGCAAATTTTTGTAGTAGTTTGGCTCAGGATTTTGAGCGTTTGCGTAGCTAAGTCGCGTATTTCCAATCTTTCCGAATTGGTAACCCAAATCAATATTCAAGCGAGTATTGTCCTTGTTATAATTGTACGACAAAACAAAAATAGGCTCGGAAACGATTCTATTTCTTGAATTTCGGATATCGCCACCTTGTTTTCCCCAATAAGGATTGTACTGATATCCGACCAAGTCAATCACTTCGCGAGTTAGCGGAGAAGTTTTTCCTCTGCGAATGGGTGAAAACATTCCGATAGCATTGATACTGTGATGGTTATTAAATTGATACTCCAAAGCTCCAAAGAAAGAATAGGCATTGTAAAGCGTTCCATCAACCCAGCTTCCGTTTGCAGCCCAACGACGCGATGCGGACAAACTGTAAGCCAGTCCGTTAGATTGAATTCCGGAATTGTAAGTAGCCATAATTCTTCCTACATAGCTTCGGTTTCCTGCAGAGGTAGAAAAACGAAGACCCGTGCGATTCAGTGACGGACGAACATTGATGTAATTTGAACCCGACATCCCCCCGAAAGTGTAATCCGATTTGTTAATTCCTTGGCTAAGTTCCTGATTTCTGGTAACATCGTTTAATCCTCCCCAGTTAGCCCATTGTGCTCTTCCGTTTTCAACACGATTCATCGGGATTCCGTTGATAAGCACTGTAACATCTTTAGAATCATAGCCTCTTGGTTTGAAAAAAACAGAACTAAAATCATAAGCCGCACGTCTCATAAAAATATCCTGAGAGCTTTGCAGCAAGCCCGAAATCATATCAGCTCCACTTTCGTCATCTTCCAATTCAGTTTCGGATATAACAACAAGTTGCTCGGCTTCTCGTGCCAAATCAGGCTCCAAATAAATTTTTGAAATGGTAATTTTGGGGCTGGAAGCGTTTATCGGCATTCGCATTTCGTTAAATCCATTAAGTGAAAAACGAAAAACGTAACTACCTTCAGCAAGTTGTATGGAAAAATATCCGTTGCTATCCGTAAAACTTTCAATTGAAGTTTCCTCTACAACAATTTTGACATTTTGCAGAACCTCTTTTGTCTGATAATCAACAACTGTTCCTTCTACAACGGACTGCGAAAAAACAGGAGCCGACAAAAGCATCATTAAACAAAAATAAAATATTCGATACATATTAAATAAATTTTTTAAGTATTTATCATTTAAAAGAGCAGAACGTAGTTCTACAAAGTTAAATCAAAACCGCGTCAATTCCAAATATTTAACATTGTTTTGGGTTTGTGAAAAATATGTTTTTGGAAAAAGGCTCGCAAAGGTAAGTAAAAAATACGATTGACTTATAATGTAAAAGCAAGAAATTTGTCAGAAAACAGATTGCACGAAAGATAAAAATTAATTCTGTTTTAAAAAAATTAGAAAGAGATTCTTTTCTATTTATGTTGTAATTTTGCTTTTGAAAAAGTGAGAAATCAATGATTTTAACAGTGTTATCAAAATAATTTGAGGTTTAATAGAGAAAAAGTGATGATAAATAAAAGGAAATTTCGGCTGAAATTACAACATTGAGTTGATTTTTTTGAAAAAAGTATTGTTAATTAAATAAATATCACTACCTTTGCCCCTTGAAAAATTTAAGAAGATAAAAAATATACATTGCAATGAAAAAAGGAATACATCCAGAGTCTTACAGATTGGTAGCTTTTAAGGATATGTCAAACGAGGACATCTTCATTACAAAGTCCACCATTGATACGAAAGAAACTATTGTAGTTGACGGAGTTGAGTACCCATTAGTGAAATTGGAGATTTCAAGAACTTCACACCCTTACTACACAGGAAAATCAAAACTTATTGATACTGCCGGACGTATCGACAAGTTCAAAAGCAAATATGCTAAATTCAAAAAATAAGAATTACTTAAAACATAAAAAAACCTCCCTTTTCGGGGAGGTTTTTGTTTTTATACCGATACGCTGTATTCTCGTAAGGCATCATTTAAAGATGTTTTTTTATCGGTAGATGCTTTTCTTTTCCCGATAATTAAAGCACAAGGTACTTGAAATTCTCCGGCAGGGAATTTTTTGGTGTAGCTTCCCGGTATAACTACCGAACGCTCAGGTACGTAACCTTTTAATTCTACTGGGGTTTCTCCTGTAACGTCAATGATTTTGGTTGAGGCAGTAAGTACCACATTAGCCCCCAGAACAGCTTCTTTTTCAACACGAACGCCCTCAACCACAATACAACGCGACCCAATAAAGGCTCCGTCTTCAATAATCACAGGTGAGGCTTGCAATGGTTCCAGAACGCCACCAATACCAACACCACCACTCAAATGCACATTTTTGCCAATTTGAGCACAACTACCTACAGTAGCCCACGTGTCCACCATTGTGCCTTCATCTACATATGCACCAATGTTTACATAACTCGGCATTAGGATAACTCCCTTTGAAATATATGCTCCGTGACGTGCAACCGCATTGGGAACTACACGGATGCCTTTTGCTTCGTAGTTTCTCTTCAAAGGTATTTTGTCGTGATATTCAAAAATGCCAGCTTCAAGGGTTTCCATTTTTTGGATAGGGAAATAAAGTACTACGGCTTTTTTTACCCATTCGTTCACTTGCCAGCCGTTTTCGGTAGGTTTGGCTACACGTAACTCGCCACTATCCAGCAGATTGACAACTTCTCGGATGGCTTCTTGTGTGTCTTCTTCTTGCAGAAGTTCACGATTTTCCCAAGCATTTTCTATCTTTTTACGTAATTCTGTCATAAACAATTAATGATTAATATTTCAATAAATAAGTTTTTTAATATTTCAAAATGCTGAAAACATCGTGATTTTTCAGTTTTTTTATGCCATCAAGAAATGTTAATTCTATCAGAAAATTTAATTGTACGATATTTCCGCCGAGTTTTTCAACCAATTTAACAGCAGCTTCCGCAGTGCCTCCCGTTGCCAAAACATCATCGTGTATGAGTACGTTTTCTCCCTTTTTGATGGAATCGGAGTGGATTTCAAGTTGGTCTTGACCGTACTCCAAATCGTAAGTTTGAGCGAGTGTTTCAAACGGAAGTTTTCCCGGCTTGCGAACGGGTACAAATCCGGCGTTTAATCGTTGAGCGAGCAGTGTTCCGAAGAAAAAACCACGGCTTTCCATCCCTACAACTTTGTCAATTTTCACATTTCCAAGATGCTTCAAGAACAAATCCATAGCTTTGTTCATCGCCTCTGGGTCTGATAGAATTGGTGTAATGTCCTTAAAAACAACGCCTTCCTTTGGGAAATTTTGTATGTCTCTGATTTTATTTTTTAAATAATCTACTTCGTTCATTTATATTTATGATTTAAAGCCTGAATCGGGCTTTTTTAAAAAATTTCTCTTCCTGAAAAGTGGAAATTACTTTCTATTTCGGCATTTTCATCGCTATCCGAGCCGTGAACGGCATTTTCAGTAACAGATGTTGCGTATTTTTTGCGGATGGTACCTTCGGCGGCTTCGGCAGGATTTGTTGAACCGATTAATTTTCTGAAATCTGCTACAGCATTTTCTTTTTCAAGAACTGCAGCCACGATAGGACCTCTTGTCATAAAAGTAACTAAGGTTTCAAAAAATGGACGTTCTTTGTGGATTGCATAAAAATTTTCCGCATCACGACGTGTTAATTGTGTGAGCTTCATTGCTTTAATTTTGAATCCGGCTTCGGTAATTTGATTGAGAATAGCTCCAATATTTCCGCTTTCAACGGCATCGGGCTTAATCATCGTAAGTGTTCTATTTGTTGCCATAAGATGAATGTTTAAAATTTTGTTATTATTTTTTTTGCATCAAAATGCTGTAAATCAATTCTTATTTTGAGCTTTTTTCTTCTGAAGAAGAAATTTTCGACCTACAAATATACACTTTTTTCTTAAAAAAAACTTGCTTACTAAATAAAAGTATGTATATTTGCACCGGCAAGTCCTACACGACCAGCTCCTACAAAATCCTCCAGGGTGGGAACACAGCAAAGGTATGTGGTTGTAGCGGTGCGATGTAGGTAGCTTGCCATTTTTTATTGGATTAGATTCCTCTTTCTTTCAATATTTGTTCATAGGCTTTCTGCACTTGTTTGAACTTTTCTTCAGCACCTTTTTTAATAGCTTCATCTTGTGTTATCACTCTGTCAGGATGATATTTTTTAGCCATTTCGCGGTATGCTTTTTTTACTTCGGCATTGGAAGCATTTCTGTTGATTTCCAGGATTGTATATGCGTCACGAATACTTTCAGTTTGATTATGAACGAACATTGCTTTAATGCTTTCAAAATCACTGTATGAAATTTGAAAATAGCGAGCTATTTCGTGTATTTGTTGAATTTCAGAATCGCTTACAATTCCGTCTGCTTTTGCGATACCAAATAGAAAATGAATGATTTGCAAACGTGTTTCGTAAGGAGTTCTCGTCTTCAAATAAGTACTTACTCTGAAGGCAGAAATTTCCCGACCTTTTACAAGCTCGTTAAAAGTGCGAAAAACAGCATTGGCACGTTCTTTTCCGTACATCTCTACAAAACGTATGCGTACAAAATCCAATTCGGCTTGGCTTACCTGTCCGTTTGCTTTTATTACTAAGGAGCATAATGACAGTAAGTTAACTTCAAAATCAGCAGGGCTTGCACTCTGATTTTGATGATTTTGGAAAGTAGGGCGAAAAGTAGAACCACCAATATTAATTTGGGAATTCTTAAGGAAAAGACCTAAAATGAAACCCATAACAGCTCCGGGGAGCTTGAAAAATAAATAACCTATTATGGCTAAAATCCACTGCATTTTCTAATTTTTTTTGGCAAATATAAGCTTTTTACGCTATCTCGTACAATTTTAAAAGATAGGTTTCCTTGTTTTGCAATATTCTCCCGGGGAAACGCCTCTGATTTGTTTGAAAATTCGGGAAAAATGGTATCTGTCGGCAAAACCTAACTGGTGTGCGACTTCTTCAATGGAAATGTCATTATGGTCAAAAAGCCCGCACGCATTATTGATTTTTCTTTGTTTGATGAAAAGTTGCAACGGAGTTTTCATCACATCGTGAAAAAGCCTTGCAAATGAGTTTGTTGCCATATGCACGAGCGAAGCCAAATGCTCGTTGGTGTGATTTTGAGCAATGTTGCGGTCAATATAACGTATTACGGTAAGAACCCGATTATCCATCCGAGCGGAATTCCATAATGATTTGTCTAACAATGAAATAAATTCAAAAATAAGTGATTGAAGATACATTGTGGCAGAAAAATCAAAAATATTTCCCTTTTTGAGGTTTTGGGTTAAATTCTCTAATTTTTCTTTTTGAAAAGGACTTAATTCAATGGTGTAAATTCCTTCCTTAACATAATCAAACGGGATTCCAAGGTTAAAATGGATATATAAATGTAATAATGAATGCATCGCAATGAGCTGCTCATTTTCGTCTTCATCTACACGTTTGCCCTCAACTTCCTCATCATATATGTTTCCCTTTTTCTTTGAGAAGAAACACGAAAAATAAGGTGTGTTAGGTGAAATGATATAAAGCGTATCGGGAGACATTACGTACTCTTTTTGGTCATAACCAATGATTCCGCCGTAATTTTTATTCCAATAAATTCTCCAATAAGGAAAAGCCATATCTGTTGTGTCCCATTTTCTTAATTGCCAATATCGGCAGCACCATAGCTTCAATCGGACAGAGGTAAAAACCTGTTCCACTTTTGAAGGGTCGCCACGTTGAGTCAAATTTTCCTTTCCCATTTTGAAAAAATGTTTAAAACAGATACAAAAATACAAAAATTATTCATTTTTCAATCAATTAGTTTTGAATAATTTTGTTCCATAATTCAAAATATACTTTAATGGAGACACATCAACTACCTAAATCTGTACAAAAAGAGATAGCTAAAGTAAGTGAAGTAGCACAATATTTGTGGCAACGCGAATGGGCTGAACGCAATGCAGGAAACATTTCAATAAACCTGACAGAGCATTTCTCTCCATCCGATTTTGATTATTTAACCAGTTATGTTTCGTGCAGGCAACTTCCTTTAGAGGCTGCTAACCAAACGTATTTCATAACAGGAACAGGCTGCTACTTGCGTTCGCTTATTAATAACATTGAGGAGGCGTCTTGCATCATTCACGTTAATGGTTCTGCTTCAGGATATGCAATTATCTGGGGAGGAAAAAGCAAGCCTTTTGCACCAACAAGCGAATTAATTTCACACATAAAGATTCACTGCTTTAATCAGAAATTTAAACCTACCTACAAGGCTGTTTTACATACACATACCATTGAATTAATCGTGCTAAGTCATCATCAGCTTTTCCAAGATGAAGCCAAATTCAATCATTCACTTTGGAAACTTTGTCCTGAAATACGCGTGTTTGTTCCCAATGGAGTTCATTGCTGTCCGTACGCTTTGTCCGGAACGGAGGCTTTAGCTGATATTACTATCGAAGGTCTTAAAAATCACGATGTTATTTTATGGGAAAAACACGGAGCTCTTGCTACAGGTGAAGATGTTGTAAAAGCTTTTGACTTTTTGGATGTTGCCAACAAAGGAGCCAAAATGTTATTGATGGCTTGGGCAGCCGGCTTTGAACCTCAAGGAATGAGTGATGAGCAATTAAATGAATTAGAAGTAAATTTTTTAAAGAAATAATTACCGAAAAAGGAACTTTTTCATAACCAAACCAAATTACCAACAACCAAAATTAAAATTAATTGATGAATCCGTTAGCTATCATTTTTGATTGTGGAGCAACTAACGTTCGGGTAGTGGCGATTAATATGCAGGGTGAAATCGAAGCCTTGCAGTCCTACCCGAACCAAACGGAGACGGATCCTAATTTCCCCGAAGGGCGGATTTGGGATTTCGATGCCATCTGGAACAAGCTGCTTCGAGCTTGTAAATCAGTAACAAGCCAAATTGATTCTAATCGTATTGTAGGAGTAACTACCACTACTTTCGGCGTTGATGGGGCTTTTGTTGATGCAGAAGGAAAATTATTATATCCCGTCATATCGTGGCAATGTCCCAGAACAATACCCATTTTGGATAATATAACTAAGTATCTTTCAGTAGATGAGTTATATACTGAATCGGGAGTGTTTCCGTATAACTTCAATACCATAAATAAGCTGATTTGGTTCAAGGAAAATCGTCCTGAAATAATTGACCAAGCCGAAGTATTTCTATTTATGCCTTCGCTTCTGAATATGAGACTTACGGGAGCTAAGTGTAACGACAATACAATGATGGGAACTTCAATGCTAACCAATGTGGCAAGTCAAAATTTTTCAGAAAAGATTTTTGAAAAGTTGCAGATTTCTCCGAATATTTTTGGGAAAATAGGAGCCTCGGGAGATGTGGTAGGAAAGGTAACTTCTTCTGCTTCAAAAGAAACTGGGCTTCCTGAGGGAACTCCGGTGTATCTCGCCGGACACGACACGCAGTTTGCTATCATTGGGTCAGGAGCGGATATTAACCAACCTGTATTGAGTTCGGGTACTTGGGAAATTTTGATGACTCGAAGTGAAAAAGCCACTTCTACTCCTCGTGAGTTAGATTTAGGAATTACTACTGAATTTGATGCCGAAAAAGGGAAATATAACATCGGAGTTAATTATATTGCTTCGGGAATGCTTGAGTGGATAAAACGAAATTTCTACGGAAGTTTATCTGGTTCAGAGTGTTATGAAACAATGATTCGCGAAGCCTCACAAATTCCTCAAGGAGCTGAAGGAGTGAAACTAAATCCTGATTTTTACGCTACACAAGGTGCTTCTGGCGGAAGTATCGAAGGACTCACTTTGCATACTACTCGCGGGCATATTTACCGAGCAGCATTGGAAGCCTTAGCTTTCAAATTGAAAGGGGCTTTGAATTCTGTTGAAAAAGCAGGTGATTTTAAAGCTGAATCTATCATTTGTGTAGGAGGAGGTTCAAAAAATGCTTTGTGGAATCAAATTCGTGCCGATATTTGTGGTGTTCCTGTTAAAGTTATTGAACAGAAAGAAACTACCGTTCTCGGGGCATCTTTCTATGTGTTTACTTCAGCAGGATTTTTTAAATCTATAAAAGAAGCTCAACAAACTATAAAGGAGAGTAACATTTTTTATCCTCAAAATACTTTTTAGTAGTTGAGGGCTGGTTACATCATCTAAAGATTGTATTTCCATATAGTTTAATAATTGCAGAGATAACCAACGATTTAAAATAAGCTAAAAGATAAATGAGAAAGGCACTGTTATTACCATTAGTTTTGATATTAAGTGTTTCGTGCTCCGTTTCTAAGCAGGCATTTGTCCATCCCAATAATTGGAAACTTGTTTGGGAAGATGATTTCGACAGAAAAGATATTTTTGCAACAGGAGTTTGGTCTAAAATTCCGCGTGGAACATCGGATTGGAATAATACGATGAGTCTGCACGAATCGCTCTTTGAAATAAAAGATGGTAATCTCATTCTTTTAGGAAAGCCCAATGATATTGATGTTAGCGATTCGTCAGAGTATGTTACGGGAGGCGTATATACCAAACACGGAAAATATTTTGAATACGGAAGGCTTGAAATTCGCTGTAAATTAGAAGCCTTGCAAGGTGCTTGGCCTGCCATTTGGATGCTTCCTAAAGAAGGGAAGTGGCCTCACGGAGGTGAAATTGATATTATGGAACGACTTAATTTTGATGCCTTTGCTTATCAAACTGTGCATACCCAATATACACAAACTCATAAGGACAATCCGCCACATTACGGCACGGCTCCCATTTATCCTGATACGTATAACGTTTATGCTGTGGAAATTTATCCTGACCAATTGCGGTTTTACATTAATGAGCATTTCACTTTCGCATATCCCCGCATTGAGGGGAATGAAGAGCAATTCCCTTTTGGGAAACCTTTTTATTTGCTGATAGATATGCAACTTGGGGGTAGTTGGGTAGGAGCTGTACCTCACTTTACCCAACCTGTGCGTATGTATGTGGATTGGGTACGCTATTATCGGGCTGCAAAATAGATTAGTAATGAGATAACAATAAAAAATATACTTGATAATATGAAAGAACGATTAATAGGGCGTTTGCCCAAAATTGGAATCCGTCCGGTGATTGACGGGCGTGAGCGTGGTGTACGTGAATCACTTGAAGTACAAACAATGAAAATGGCACAGGCTGCTGCCAAACTTATTGAAGAGAATTTACGTTTCCCAAATGGGCAAAAAGTGGAATGCGTCATTGCTGATACTACCATAGGGGGCGTTGCTGAGGCTGCAATGTGTGCCGATAAATTTCAACGGGAAGGCGTGGGCGTGTCGCTAACTGTAACGCCTTGCTGGTGTTACGGGACAGAAGTTATGGATACTGACCCACTTATCCCGAAAGCTGTTTGGGGCTTCAACGGAACGGAACGTCCTGGAGCTGTGTATCTTGCTGCTGCATTGGCGGGTTATTCTCAAAAAGGATTGCCTGCATTCGGGATTTACGGGCACGAAGTACAAGATGCAAACGATACTTCCATTCCCGAAGACGTACAGGAAAAAATTCTTCGGTTTGCCAAAGCGGGAATTGCCGTGGCGTATATGAAAGGAAAATCGTATCTGTCACTTGGATATTCTTCAATGGGAATTGCAGGTTCAATGGTGGATATTCATTTCCTGCAAGATTATTTCGGAATCCGAACAGAGTTTGTTGATATGATTGAAATTTTACGTCGTATTGATGAAGGGATTTTCGACCAAGAGGAATACAAAAAAGCAATGGAATGGACAAAAAAACATTGCAAAGAAGGTATCGATATTAACAAACCTCACAACAAAATTGATAATAAACGTAAGGAATACGAATGGGAAATGGTTGTGAAAATGACCATTATTATTCGTGATATGATGATTGGTAATCCTAAATTGAAAGAAATGGGCTTCGGAGAGGAATCACACGGACGAAATGCCATTGTTTCAGGTTTCCAAGGACAACGCCAATGGACGGATTATTTACCAAATGGTGATTTTGCAGAGGCTATTCTCAATTCGTCTTTCGATTGGAATGGCATCCGTCAGGCTTTTGTGGTAGCAACAGAAAATGATTGTCTTAATGGGATTTCAATGCTTTTCGGACATTTATTAACCGGAACGGCACAAATATTCTCAGATGTTCGTACTTATTGGAGTCCTGAGTCGGTGGAACGCGTAACGGGTAAAAAACTAACAGGAAAAGCCAAAGACGGGATTATTCACCTTATCAATTCAGGTTCAACTACATTAGATGCAACGGGCAGAATGCTTACTTCTGAAGGTAAAAATACAATGAAACCTTATTGGGAAGTAACAGAGAAAGATGTTCAGGCTTGCTTGGAAAATACACTTTGGCCTCAAGCTGACCACGAATATTTCCGTGGAGGGGGCTACTCATCACAGTTTAAAACCGTTGGAGAGATGCCGGTAACGATGTGCCGACTCAATTTGATAAAAGGAATTGGACCTGTGTTGCAAATTGCCGAAGGCTGGACGGTGGATATTCCTGATGAAATTCATAAAGTACTTGATGAACGCACCAACCAAACGTGGCCTACAACTTGGTTTGTTCCTCGTTTAGACCCTGCTAAGGATAACTTTAAAGATGTGTATTCTGTAATGGCGTATTGGGGAGCAAATCACGGAGCTATCTGCTACGGACACATCGGTGCGGATTTAATCACTTTGGCGTCAATGCTTCGTATCCCGATTCAGATGCATAATATTGCCGATAAAGATATTTTCCGTCCGTCAGCGTGGAGTGGCTTTGGAATGGACAAAGAAGGTTCGGACTATCGTGCCTGCCAAACTTACGGAGCGCTATATAAATAGATGAAATACGAAACCTTGTCAGAGTGAAAAAGCTTTGATAAGGTTTTTTATTTTTTGATATTCAATGGGTTTTCTTGTTGTTAAAGGCAAAACCTTAAAATAAAATCGGATATAGGAAAAGTAATTCGAAAGTAATAGATTGTATTTAAAAATATTTCGGAAGAATTAAGTGTTAAATTTTTTGAAAAATAGATTTTGTTTTTGTAGATTTGTGCAATTTTAAAATTATTTGGTTTTCAAATTTTTTAGAGTTGATAGTGATAAGTGAATTAAATCATAATTATTTAAAAATTTAATGTAAAAAATGTTTGTGAAAATATCTATTTTTAACATTTTGAGAGAGTGAATCAATATTATAGAACTATATTAACAACAATTTTTAAAATAACCAAAGTATGTTTAAACAATTATTTGCAACATTTGTGCTGATGCTCTTGGCGTTGCCACTGTCAGCACAGGTAAAGGTAACTGGAAAGGTTACCGATGAAAACAACAGTCCGCTGCCTGGTGCTAGCATCGTGGTAAAAGGGACTACAAGCGGAGTGAGTTCCGATTTCGATGGAAACTATGAAATCCAAGCCAAACAAGGCGATGTACTCGAAGTCTCGTTCATTGGCTTTCAAACCCAAACCAAAAAAGTAACGGGGGGGGGTAAATCATTAATTATCAACTTCTTACTAAAAGAAGACGCCCAACAACTCGATGATGTGGTAGTGGTTGGGTACGGAACACAGAAAAAAGAAAACTTAACAGGGGCAGTGGCTACTGTTGATGCCAAAGTTCTCTCTGACCGTCCTATTACAAAACTCTCTGAAGGACTTCAAGGGGCTGTTGGTAATTTGAATATAACTACAGGAACAGGGGGAGGAGAACCTAACGCTAACAAAAACATAAATATTCGCGGATACACAGGACTTGGGCGAACTGATGGTCCACTTGTTGTAATTGATGGAGTGCAAGGCGGTGATCTCAATACAATTAACCCAAATGATGTGGAAAGTATTTCCGTTGTAAAAGATGCAGCAGCAGCAGCTGTATATGGTTCTTCTGCACCTAACGGTGTAATCATCATCAAAACAAAACAAGGACGTAAGGGAACAAAAACGACTTTTTCTTATTCCAATAATTTTGGGTATGCTCAACCTATTGGAGTTCCTAAAATGCTGAACTCTCTTGATTTTGCTAATTTCTATAATGAAGCTGCTGCCAATGCGGGTCGTTCCCCTCTTTTTACAGATGAAGTTATTGATCGAGTTAAAGCCTATCAAGCAGGCACATTCCCTTATGAAACTGTTAAGCAGCCAGGTGAAAACAAATGGAGTGAGTGGATGGGGGCCAATGCCAATAATGATTGGTTTAAAATCTTATTAAAAGACATTTCATTATCTTCACAACATACGATGAGTGTAAATGGCGGTACTGAAGCAACAACATATTATGTAGGGATAGGAGTAAATAAAAAAGATGGACTTTTCCGTTATGGAAAAGATACCTTTACACGTTATAATCTGAGGACTAACATCACGACCGATGCTACTAGTTGGCTTACTTTTGGAGTGCGTTTGGCATATGCTCGTGAAAATTTTGATCGTCCTAATCGAGGTGGAAATTTAACTGGAAATAACTGGTTTCACCAAATTCCTAGAAAATTTCCAACAGTGCCTCTTTACTTACCTAATGGAGAATATTCACAACACAGTAATATTCCTTATATGGAGAATAGTCGCTTTGAGGAAATTTGGGATAAACCAACTCTGACAGGAGAGATTATTCTCAAACCTTTCAAGGGATTTTCTACAACGGTCAACTACACTTATACTGGATCTTTTGGTAATAACTTTAATCATTGGGGGACTATTTACGAAACGCTTCCTGATGGACAGAAAAGAGCTATGGAACATACCTCTATCAACTCTTTCAGTCGTTATTTCGAACGAAGGGAAGACCATACTTTTAATGCTTTTGCTAATTATGATTTTAGTTTGAGTAAACACGATTTTAAATTACTGGTTGGTTTCGTGGGAGAACGCTCTTCTTTTTTAGGAGCATCTGCTGCTAATAATAATTTGTATTCCGATTCTTTTCCATCGTTAAGTCTTACTTACGGGGCTTCTCCTTCGATATCTGATGAAATTCGTCATTTGGTAAGTGCAGGAATTTTTGGGCGTGTCAA
The DNA here is from genome assembly GCF_009684755.1 of Capnocytophaga felis. Taxonomy (GTDB): domain Bacteria; phylum Bacteroidota; class Bacteroidia; order Flavobacteriales; family Flavobacteriaceae; genus Capnocytophaga; species Capnocytophaga felis. Next base: position 338,237 of record NZ_BLBC01000005.1, on the reverse strand, counting down.
TTATAGTTATGATGATCGTTATTTATTAGAAATAGTAGGTCGCTATGATGGCTCGTCTAAATTTTTGGCAGATAGTCGTTGGCGTTTTTATCCTGGTTTTTCTGCTGGTTGGAATGTCCATAGAGAAAGCTTCTGGCCAGAAAGTGATATCGTTACCTCTTTGAAAATTAGAGGTTCTTACGGAAGTTTGGGCGATCAATCACTTTCAATTTATGAAAATAACTGGTATAAGAGAACATATCCTTTTTATCCTGATTTGGGAACCAGATCTCCTTCTGGAAGTAATTACCTTTTTGCAGGTGGGCGTGAAGCATATATAACGCTTCCAGGATTGGTTGATCCTACGCTTACTTGGGTTACTACCAATACAATTGATTTTGGTTTTGATGCTTCTTTATTCAAAAATCGTTTGTCAGTTGAGTTTGATTGGTATCGTAAAAACGTAAAAGATTACATAGGTCCCGCTGCTTTGCTTCCTAATACATTAGGAACGGGTGTACCACAGACCAATAGTGTTGGTTTCCGTACTGATGGTTGGGAGCTTACTTTAAATTGGAGAGATAGAATTGGTGAAGATTTTACTTATGGAGCAAAATTTGTATTGAGTGATTATCAAGGAATTGTTACCGAATATCCCAATGAAAAAAAATTTATAAACACTTGGTATGTGGGACAAAAAATGGGAGATATATGGGGTTATGAAACAGATCGTTATTTTACAGATGCAGCTGATGTAGCTACTTCTCCTGATCAAAGCAAAATACGTAAAAATTGGGGTGCAGGCGATATAAAATACAAAGACCTCAATGGTGATGGAAAAATTGATTGGGGACAAAACACTCTTGATGACTCAGGTGATAAGAGAGTCATAGGAAATAATACACCACGTTATAATTATAGTCTTTTGTTAGATGGTAGATATAAAAATTTTGATTTTAGTATTTTCTTACAAGGTGTTGGTAAGCGTGATGCTTGGGTAGGAAGTAACTACTTTTGGGGAATTACGGGTAGTGAGTGGCAGAGTTCTCCTTTTACAATACATTTAGAGGACCGTTGGACACCCAATACTCCTGATGGATATTTTCCTAAGTTTTATATGGATGGTAATATGGATAAAAATACTCAAGTGCAAACCAAATATTTGCAAGATGCAAGTTATTTGCGTATTAAAAACTTACAAATAGGATATTCTTTACCTAATGAGGTAATAGAAAAATTGAAAATGAGTAAATTTAGATTGTTTATAGGAGTAGATAATTTATATACATATTCACCAATGAAAAAACATTCGGTATTGGATCCGGAGTTATCTATCAACGATGCAAAGATTTATCCACTTCAACGAACTTACTCTGTTGGACTTAACTTAGAATTTTAATAGCTTAAAAGAATTTGAAATGAAAAATATATGTAAAATAATGATGTTGAGTGCAGTATTCGGTGTTTTTTCTGCCTGCCAGTTAGATGAAACCCCCAAAGATCATATTAGTGATGCTGATTTTTGGAAATCTGCTAATGATATGCGTTTGTATGTGAATAATTTTTATAATAATTATTTACCAAGTGATATTCAGACGTATTTTTCCGTTGGTCCTTATACTAAGGACGCTGACGAAGGTAGTGATAATATGATTAAAGTAGATTATGACCGAGATATTCTTAACGGAGAGCGAACTCTTCCTGCGAGTGATGGTAATTGGAGTTGGGGTAGTATCCGAAATGTAAACTATTTTTTAGGGAACTATCAAAAAGCTACTGTGAATTTTGATAGTTATAAAAAATATGTAGGTGAAGCTTATTTTTTTAAATCAATGCTTTATTTTTCTATGTTGAAAAAATATGGTGATTTGCCTTGGTACGAAAAAGCACTAACCACTCAAGATAAAGATGAACTTTATAAGGAAAGGGAGTCTCGTTATGAAATAGCTCATAAAATTATAGCAGATTTAAACAAAGCTATCGAATATCTTCCTACCAAAGCTGAAGGTGAAGCTTTTCGTATTAACAAAGAAATTGCACAGTTGTTAAAAGCTCGTATAGCTTTATATGAAGGAACTTGGGAGAAATACCATGCAGGTACCGTTTTTGGTGTAGCAGGCAAAGATGGTTCTGACTTCTTGAAGTTGGCTGCCGATGCCGCCGATGCTGTTATTAATTCAGGGGCTTATTCGCTTGATAATGTGGGAGTAGAAAATGGATATTGGTTATTGTTTAATCAAACAGATTATACATCAAGTAAAGAAGTTATGCTTTGGCGAAAATATAGTCCTTCTGATGGGCTTTATACTTTTTGGTCAAGATATTCACGACTCGGACTTGGAAAAGGATTTACCAAAAGTTTGATAGATAGCTATCTTTGTACAGATGGTAAGCCCATTTCAAGTAGCAACCTTTATAAGGGAGATATGAATTTGGTTAATGTAGTAACTAACAGAGACCCTCGTTTAAACCAAACAATGCAAGTGAATGATGATAAGCATTTTATCACACACAATTCGACTCCTCCCAATAAGTTTAAATATCCTGCTTTTTATGGACCTAATGAAGATAAATGCGTAACAGGGTATCAATTATACAAAGGGCATAATACAGATCAAACGCAACAAGAAATAGGAAAAGGTTCAGTGGGTTATATTTATTTCCGTTATGCAGAAGCCTTATTGATAAGTGCAGAAGCCAAAGCTGAACTGGGGACAATTACCCAATCAGATGTTGATAACACTATCAACAAATTAAGAAAACGTGTAGGGATGCCTGATTTAAATTTGAATGCCATTGACAAGGATACTAATTGGCAGTTCCCAACACTTTCTCCCATTATAAATGAAGTGCGTCGTGAGCGTCGTGTAGAATTAGCTATCGAAGGATATCGACACGACGATATTTGGAGATGGGCTGCTGCCGACGAACTTATCGTAGGCTGGAAGCCTAAGGGAGCTAAAAAATCTCAGTTTCAGTCTTTCATTAATGCAGATTTCACTCAACAAATCTACAATGCTTTATTAGAAGATGCGGATGGATATATAGATCCTTACCAAAAAACGCTACCTTCTGGGTATCAATTTAAATTAGGTAGAGACTACTTATTGCCTATTCCTACAGATCAGATAACATTAAATCCAAAACTGAAACAAAACCCAGGTTGGTAATAATTAATTTTTTAGCAAATAGATTTTTATTGATACAAAAAGGGGATTAGCAAAAGCTAATCCCCTTTTTGTATTGAAAATCTGAAGAACGCTATACTTAAAAAAGAATCTTTTCGAAATGCTTTGATTCGTTGTTATTATACCGTACAGAAACTTTAAATCATCTCAATATGTTCAAGCGGTTAATTTCTAATGTTTGTGTTAATGTTTTATTAACTGAGAATTATCTCTGTGGAGCCTATTGAAGCCTGTTTACAATTCTTAAAAGAATTTTGATTAATTCCGAAAGTTTTCTCTTTGAAAATTCTTTAAAAAAATGTAATTTTACGGCATATAAAATAAAACCAACCAAATGAAACCAAAAATATTAGAAAAAAAGTACATACTCCCCTTTGTACTAATAACGAGTTTATTTGCTCTTTGGGGATTTGCCAATGACATTACCAACCCTATGGTGGCAGCTTTTCAGACCGTGATGGAAATTCCTGTTAGCAAAGCCGCTTTAGTTCAGTTTGCCTTTTATGGAGGCTACGGAACAATGGCAATTCCTGCTGCCATTTTTGCACAGAAGTACAGCTACAAAAAGGGCATCTTGCTGGGGTTGTTACTCTATGCGGTAGGGGCATTGCTATTTTATCCTGCAGCACAATGGCAAGAATTTTCATTTTTCCTAATCTCACTTTATATTTTGACTTTCGGTCTTGCCTTTTTGGAAACTACGGCGAATCCTTACATTCTCTCAATGGGAAGCGAAATCACTGCCACCCGAAGGCTTAATTTGGCTCAGGCATTCAACCCAATGGGGTCTTTATTGGGAATGTTCGTGGCATCAAACTTTGTACTTTCTAACTTAGAATCGGACAAAAGAGACACAGCAGGAAATCTCATCTTCTCACAACTGCCAGAAGCTGAAAAACTTACCATAAAAACGCACGATTTGGGTATTATCAGTCAGCCATATATCCTTCTCGGAGGTTTTGTTCTGCTGATATTCATTATCATTGCTTTGACTAAAATGCCTCGAACACAAGGGAATATCAAAGAAAAACTCGACTTTTCAGGCAGTTTAAAACGGTTAGCTAAAAATAAAATTTATCGTGAAGGCGTTGTTGCACAAGTTTTTTATGTGGCAGCTCAAATTATGTGTTGGACGTTTATCATTCAATACGCAGAAAATATTGGGCTTAGTAAAGCTACTGCACAGCGGTACAATATATTGGCAATGGCAATTTTTCTTTCCTCTCGCTTTGTCAGCACATTTTTAATGAAATATGTAAAAGCTTCTATGATGCTTACTCTTTTTGCCGTTGGAGGGTTTGTTTCTATTTTAGGTGTTATTTTTATTGATGGAATGTTAGGCTTATATTGCCTAATTCTCACATCAGGATTTATGTCACTGATGTTCCCTACGATTTACGGTTTAGCTCTTGAAAAAACAGGTAAAGACACCGGATTGGGAGCTGCGGGCTTGGTTATGGCTATTGTGGGAGGAGCGTTAATGCCTCCTTTGCAAGGGAGTATTATTGATTTGGAAAGAATTGGAAATTTTGCGGCTGTGAATGTCTCTTTTGTGCTTCCGTTGTTGTGTTTTCTGATAATCGGAATTTACGGATTTCGAGTGTATTGCAGTGAAAAAGTAAGTTCATAATACTTTTAATTGTTTTTAAAGGTAAAATCTCTATGGAATTTTTTTCGTAGAGATTTTTTCATTTTTCAAGAAGTTGTTGTTTCTCTAATCCTTTCTTGCATAGCAAATTGTATTAATGAGAAAATAATTTGTCTTTTGCCTTAAAATCATTATTTTTGCCTTCTATTCATCAAAACAAAGAAAATTTATGGTTCGTTTGCAAATTGTTTTAGGATTTATTTTTTCGTTTATGGTTTCTTCGTTGTATTCGCAAGTAACTATTAATCAGGAAAATAATATTTCTGAATTGATGGAACTAAAAAAAGAAGTTGCTAAGAATGAAAGTGCTTATCAGATACAAATTTATAACGGAAACATCGCAGGAGCTAACGAGGCTTTGGCAAAGGTCAAGGAACAGTTAAAACAATATCCTTCTCAGTTAATTTTTGAAACTCCAAATTACAAAATCCGAATTGGAAGTTTCAGAACTCGTCTTGAGGCTGAAAAACATTTAGTTGAAGTAAAAAAAGTATATCCGGCTGCTTTTGTGATGGCTCCTAAAAAGTAGTTTCGGAGTGAAAATGTGAGGGATTGGCTATGTTTAAGAAAAATTCGCTTCGGTTACGTATCTTCTTGAGTATGACCTTTTTGATATTGATTGCTTTCGCTACGATTGCTGTGGTAATGATTCTTCAATATCAAAAGCAGGCGGTTGAGTATCACGATGAGCGGTTGATAGACAAAGAAAGCCAAATAAAAACACAAATTCACTATGTTCTTTCACAGACTACATATCCGGTTGAAACTTCATATATTTCATTGATTTTCAGGGAATCGATATATAATATTGCCAATATTTTAAATGTAAATTTTGATTTATACGACTTGAACGGAAATCTTCTGAAAAGTTCGCGTGCGGTACTTGGCGATAATAAAGACACTTTGAAAATTTCAAAGGATATTTTACAGAAACTCGCAACGGATATTGATAAGCGTTTTTCGGAACATAAAGAATTGGAGGGCAGAGGTTACCAAACTTCCTATGGTTATGTGAATGACTTGCAATTCAAGCCAATAGCCATCTTAAACATTCCTTATTTTGAGAATGATACATTTAACGAAAGGGCTTTGGAAGGGTCTTTGTATAATCTTTCTATGGTGTATTTTTCGTTGTTGGTTTTGGCATTGATTTTGGCATATTTTATTTCTTCTTACATAACTAAGTCATTGAAAACCATAGAGAAAAGACTTGAACGAACTCGGCTTTTGGAACGAAATGAAAAAATTATACTAAAATCACCAAGCACCGAAATAGGGCAGTTAGTAGGAGCTTATAATAGTATGATTGACGAAATTGAAAATAGTAAAGTGCTGTTAGCCAAGTCGGAACGAGAACAAGCGTGGCGAGATATGGCAAAGCAAGTGGCTCACGAAATTAAAAATCCACTTACTCCAATGCGGCTTTCACTACAAAGCTTTCAACGGAAATTCGGAAAGCAACCCGAAAATAGTGAAGAAGTAAACGAATTTTGTGAATCAATGATTCAACAGATTGATATTCTGAGTAATATATCAACTGCTTTTTCCGCTCTAACCAATATGCCGGACAAAAATGATGAATACTTTAATATCATCCCGATTGTTAAACGAACGCTGGATATTTTTGATTCTAAGTATATTACGTTTAATTGTGAAGAAAAAGAAATCATTGTTTTGTTTGATAAAGACCAAATGGGGCGTGTTGTAACTAATTTAGTGAAAAATGCTTTACAAGCTACTGAAGGTCAGTTTGATAGAAATATTTTGGTTTCTTTAAGCAAATCAAATAATTTTGTTGAATTATCCGTAAGTGATAACGGAGTTGGTATTTCTGCCGAAAATATGGACAAAATTTTTGAACCCAAATTTACTACAAAATCTACGGGAAGTGGTTTGGGGCTTGCAATGGTAAAAAGCATCGTTTCGTCCTACAACGGAACAATTTCCCTGACTTCCAAAGAAGGGGAGGGAAGTACATTCACCGTCCGATTGAAAAGTGAGGAAAGTTAAAGATTTTTTCTATTGCATTGATTTTCTGTAAGATTTCCACCATCTTTCGGGAATAATTCCTTGAGTAGCCTCGACATATTCTTTTTGATTGCAAGGCATTAATCCCAAAGGTAAATGATTCTGATGTCCTGAAAATTTATCGCTTCCGGGTTTCATCCACCAACGTCCAGTGGCATTGCTTTTGAAAAATTCAATTTGAACATCATCAATCGGGACGATATATTTTGTGTAATTGTCGTCATTTACAATGGGTAATTCTTTGATTCTGAAGTTGTATCCTTCATTGAAGTACCAAATCATTTCAGCTACTAATTCTGAGGCTAATTCTGTTTGTGGAATATCAAAAATTCCGTAAACTTGCACGTTGTTACTAATGCCTACATAACGAGAAATGGTACAAATTTCACGATTCGAAAAGCCATTTACATAGCCCGTTTCACTATTAATATCACGAGCCTGAACGCTTGTCATATCCACGCTTACAAGGTCTGCATCACGTGTTGCAGGTTCTATTGACGGGAGGTCGTTCACCACATTTCCTAATCGGTGAGCATCAAAACACATTTTGTCAAGCAAATCTAACTCTTCCTGTGCTACATAGTACGATTGATATCCTAAATTGGTGAAATCAAATAAGTTATTTGGAGTTTCGGTTAAAATTCTACTAAAATAAGAATTTTCGGAAAATAGTTCTTCCTCATCGTTGAAATCAAATTTGGCATCAACGCTTACCAAATTTACCATTTGCTCCAAATCGTCAAAACTTCGGTACAAAGCATACGTTAGGTGTTGTTCTCCTCCGACTACAATTGAGGTAATTCCTTTTTTTGTAAGATGACTAACCATCTCTTTTATAGCGAAATATGTGTCTTTTTCCGATGGGCTTTCTATCAAATTTCCTAAATCTGCCATTGTAAAATTCCAATTTCCCATATAAAGTGAATACAATTTTTTCCGAAAATCTGTCATTTTTCGGGTTGGACTTTCAATGCAGAAAAAAGCGACTTTTACTCCTTCCAAATCAGGTAATCCATCTTCCATAAGATGTTTTTTTATCTGAAAACCAATCTGTTGTTGTTTGTATACTTGCGAAGCGATTGAATCTGATATGGGTTGTAAATAAAATAATGGCATCTTTGTTAAAAAATTAATTATCAGCTATATTTTGAAAATCATTTTTGATAGAAATTAATAAAAGCCTGAAAATACGTGTTTTTCAAAATCAGACTAAGCCACAAAGTTACATTTTATTTTCAATTCGATTATAAATATCACAAAAAATAAATACTTTTGCTTTTGATAGAATTTAAAATTATGTATTGATGAAATCTATTCAAGATATCCGAAAAGATTTTCCTATATTGGAACGCAAAGTAAATGGTAAACCTCTAATATATTTTGATAATGCGGCTACTTCACAAACTCCTGTGCAAGTGATAGATAGCGTTGTGCATTACTATTCTTTTTTGAATGCTAATATTCATCGGGGAGTGCATACTCTTAGTCAAGAAGCAACTGATGCTTATGAAAAGGCTCGCATCAAATTGCAAAAGCATTTCAATGCAAAAAAGTCATCTGAAATTATTTTTACTTCCGGAGCTACACAAGCTATCAATTTGGTAGCCAATGGATATGCTTTAATTTTGAAAGAAGGAGATGAGATTATTGTTTCGGCATCGGAGCATCACAGCAATATTGTTCCGTGGCAGTTTACTTGTGAGAGAAGCGGAGCAACTTTGAAAGTCATTCCGATGGATAAAAAAGGCATTTTAGACCTTGAAGCATTTAATAAATTATTGAGTAATCGAACAAAATTAGTATGTGTACAGCACGTTTCCAATGCGTTAGGGAATATTCATCCTATTGAAATTATCATTAAAAAAGCTCACGAAAAAGGTGCTGTGGTATTGGTAGACGGAGCTCAATCTGCTCCACATATTCAAACTGATGTTCAGGCTCTTGATGTTGATTTTTATGTCGTATCTGCTCATAAAATGTATGGTACTACAGGAGTGGGAGCTCTTTATGGTAAGGAAGAATTATTAAGCAAACTTCCTCCGTATCAAGGTGGGGGAGAAATGATTAAAGAGGTTAAGTTTGAAGGCTCTACTTATGCCGATTTGCCACATAAATTTGAAGCAGGAACGCCTAATATTTGCGGAGGAATTGCTTTCGGGAGTGCGATAGATTATATTCACGAACTTGGAATTGAAAATATAGCAAATTATGAGCACAAATTGTTGGAATATGCCACCCAAAAGCTAAAAATGATTGATGGAATTGAAATTTACGGAAACGACGACCTTTCCAAACGAACAGCAGTTATTTCATTCAATTTGAAAGGAATACATCCGTATGATGTAGGCACGATTTTGGATAAATTAGGAATTGCTGTCAGAACGGGGCATCATTGTGCACAACCCATTATGGAGTTTTACAACATTCCGGGAACCGTTCGAGTGAGCTTTGCGGTCTATAATACTTTCGAGGAAATAGACATTTTCATTGAAGGACTCAAAAAAGCTCAAATGATGTTACAATAATACGAACAGAATCTCATATTTTTCTGAAAATAAAGACTTTAAAAATGAAAAATTTCCTTTTTTTTGTATTTCTTATATTGTTTCTATCTTGTAAAAATAATTCTTCAAAAACAAAAACAGATGCGATTGAAGCAGAAAAAATGCCTGAGTCAGAAAATATTTCTTTAACAGAAATTTCTGATAATGAAAATATTATTTCTGAAGAAGAAAAAATTGAGTCGCCTCACAGCGATTTTGTGAATATCAAAAGTCTGTCAAGTGATTTTATTTTAGACATCAAGTATGCTACAGAAGATAATTTTTTGAATCAAGCCGTGTATGATTGTCCTGAATGTTATTTGCGTAAAGCCACAGCAGAGGCTTTAGTTGCTGCAAATGAGGAGTTTAAATCTTTGGGTTTTCGGCTCAAATTATTTGATTGTTATCGTCCACTTTCGGTACAGAAAAAAATGTGGACAATTTTGCCAGGAACACATTACGTGGCGAATCCCGCAAAAGGTTCAAAACACAATCGAGGAGCTGCGGTGGATGTAACTCTGGTCGATGTAAATGGAAATGAGCTGGATATGGGAACTCCTTTTGATTTCTTTGGAAAAGAAGCTCATCATACTTACACAAATTTGCCAGAAGAAGTGCTGAAAAATCGGAAGTTGTTGAAAGATATTTTGCATAAGCATAATTTCAAATCAATTTATTCCGAGTGGTGGCATTATGAGTTTCGTCCTGAAATGAACTCAAAAGTAGAAGATTTTGTTTGGGAATGCCAGTAACTTCATTTCCTAATAAAAAATTAAAAGTCTTTTTTTTTCAAAAGAAAAACAGTAATTTCGTAGCTTGATAAGAGATTTTCATAAAAACGAAAAATGAAAAAATATACACAATATTTTACTTTAGTCTTTGTAATTCAGTTGTTTATTTTTGGGTGTACTCCTAATGCAAACACGTATTACAACCGACAAATGCAACCCATCGTTACGAAATACAATGTACTTTTCAATGGAGAAGAGGCTTTTGATTTAGGCTTGAAGGAGCTTCAAGAACAATATCAGGATAATTTCAGTGAGATTCTGCCTGTGGAGCCTATCAAAATGTCAGGAAAAATTCAATTAGATGGTATTGAAAATCCGAATTTTGAACGAGCAGAGGAAAAAGCTATCAAAACAATTCAGTTGCATTCAATGGTTTTTAAGGGAGTTCAGCGAAATTATAAAATTGATGATGCGTACGTACTGTTAGGAAAAGCTCGTTACTACAACGAACGCTTTCTTCCTGCCTTAGAGGCTTTTAATCATCTACTTACAAACTACGGAAAAAGTGAGCGTATCCCTGAAGCCGCGATTTGGACTCAAAAAACAAACCTTCGGTTAGGGAAAGATAAAATCGCAATAGAAAAACTTCACGAATTGCTATCTGTTGAAAAATTACGCAAGAATGACAAAGCAGAAGCCTATGCAACATTAGGGCAAGCATACATTAATCAGGAAATGTATCCTAATGCGGCTGAAGCTCTTTATCTGGCAGGAAAATACACTAAAAATAATCTCCTCAGAGGAAGATATTATTTCATTGCTGCTCAACTTTATGAGAAGCAAAAACAACGAGATTCGGCAGTGGTTGCTTATGAAAAAGTGATTGGTTTGAATTGGAAAATTTCACGAAAATTGTGGATGGAAGCCCAAGCAGGAAAAGCTCGTAATAAAGATTTTTCGCCCGAAGAGAAAAGTGAATATTTGAAATATTTGACAAAATTAGAAAAACGCTATGAACATAAAGATTTATTAGATGTTCTCTACTTCACACACGCTTCACTTATTGAGGAAAACAGCAAGGCAACTGCTGCCGATTTCTATCGTAAATCTTTGAAAAATAACAAAGAAAATAATCCTCTTAAAGCAAAAACACACGAACGATTGGCAGAAATTTTCTTTGAGCAGAAAGATTATACGGGAGCGTATCATCACCTGGACAGTACTTTGGCTTACATTCCGGAACATACCTTTGAGCGTCTTTATATTGAACGAAAAAAAGAAAATTTAGCTAAAATTACGGAACTGGAATATACTGTAAAACAAAACGATAGCATCATAAGAATCGCGAAATTACCAAAAGAAGAACAATTAAATTTCTTTCAAAAGCATATTGATTCTCTGCAAAAAGCAGTAGAACAAAAACAACTTGTGTCCTCATCAAATGACTTAGGTTCAGGTTTTTATGTTCAAAATATGCCTGAACAACAAGGAGGAAAGTTTTATTTTTACAATCCAATGGCGATAGCTTACGGAAAACAACAATTTCAGCAATATTGGGGAAATCGTGCTTTGGAGGACAATTGGCGTTGGTCTTCAAAAGAAAAAAATGTAGTTGTACAATCTTCAGAAGTTACTGAAAATGAAGAGAATATTTCTGACAGAAATTCTTTAACAGCTGAATTTTTCATCGAAAAGTTACCAAAATCAGAAGAGGAAATAATACGATTGGAAAAAGATAGAAATCAGGCTTTGTATCAATTAGGAGTTCTGTATAGGTCTAAATTTGGTGATGATGAATTAGCAATCAATCGTTTGGAGAAATTATTGAAAGTTAATCCTGATGCTAATCTGGAAGTAGCCGCACTGTATGAATTGTACAAAAATTATATTGATTCGGATAATTCAAAATCGGAAGATTTTAAGAATCAATTGCTTAATAAATTTCCGGAATCGGATTATGCAAGCATTTTGAAGGGGAACATATCTTCGCAACAACAGAAAGACCAAAAAGCTCAGGAACTTTTAGAAGCCCTTACCGCTGAATTTGAAAGTGGAAAAATTGCAGAAACATTGCATCGTTTGGAAGAGAATAGGCTTTCTTTTCACGAAACGGCTGTCGCTCCTAAATTGGAAATGTTGAAGGCTGATGCCGTTGCCCGCTTGTATGGGATTGAGTCGTATCGTCAAGTACTTGAGCAAATTACGATGAATTATCCTGAAACAGAGGAAAGTAAGCTAGCTAAAGAATTACTGGAAAAATTAAGTAATACAGAGAAGGAAGAGTTTGTTTCTGATGAAAAAACAAAGTCTTGGAAGGTGGTTATCGCCGGTACTTCTGCGGAAAATCGGCAAGAAATCAGAGTTCAGCTTGTTGAGAAGTTGGCTACGATTTCAGATAAAATTTCTGTGTCAGAAGATATTTATAATTCTGATGAAACTTGGCTCGTTGTTCACGGACTTCAAAATCGAAATACAGCAGAAAGCATTATTGAAAAACTACAAGAAATTCAAACAAATCATAAGTTTACTAACTTCGTCATCGCAACTGAAAATTATCGTTTAGTGCAAATTAAAAAGAACAAAGAAAAATATTTTGAGTACGAAAATAGTTTAAAAAAATAGAAATTCTGTATTGAAAAAGAAAAAGGCTATCGTTTAGGATAGCCTTTTTTATCATACCAAAAACTGAAACAAATCAGGTTTGTTGTTAAGGTAATCGCCGTAGAAATTGTGTTTTTTCATTCGGTCGATAAGAGGTTTTAGGTCGGATTCGTGTTTTAGTTCGATACCCACCACGGCAGGTCCGTTTTCACGATTATGCTTTTTGGAATATTCAAAATAAGTAATATCATCGGTTTTACCGAGTATTTCTGCCACAAATTCTTTCAATGCACCGGCACGTTGCGGAAAACGCACGATAAAATAATGCTTCAAATTGGCGTAAAGCAAGGCACGTTCTTTAATTTCTGCCGTTCGGGTAATGTCGTTATTGCTTCCGCTGATAACACAAACCACATTTTTACCTTTGATTTTCTCTTTATAAAAATCCAAAGCTGAAATAGCCAACGCTCCGGCAGGTTCCACCACAATGGCATCACGGTTGTATAAATCCAAAATGGTTTGGCAAACCTTGCCTTCGGGTACTAATACGATATCATCAAGAAATTGTCGGCAAATTGCAAAATTCAAATCCCCAACTTTTTTAACCGATGCTCCATCTACAAACTTGTCAATTTCAGTGAGTTCTACAGGTTTTCCTGCCTTTAAGGCTTCTTGCATTGACGGAGCTCCCAAAGGCTCAACCCCGATGATTTTCGTTTGGGGCGAAAGAGTTTTAAACATTGCCGAAAGCCCCGCCGAAAGTCCGCCACCACCTATGGGAACAAACACATAATCTACTGAGTTTTTAGCTTGATCTAATATTTCCAGCCCGATAGTTGACTGTCCTTCAATGACTTTTTCATCATCGAAGGGAGGCACGAAAGTCTTTTCGTTTTCTTTGGCAAATTGTATCGCTGCATAGTTTGAATCGTCAAAGGTGTCGCCTTGCAGAATGATATTAACATTCTCTTCTCCAAACATTTGCACTTGTTCTATCTTCTGCTGTGGGGTGGTTACGGGCATATAAATATCGCATTTGATGCCCAACATTCGGCAGGAAAGCGCCACTCCTTGTGCGTGATTTCCGGCACTTGCACAGACGATGCCTTTCTGCTTGTCGGTTTCCGATAAAGAACTGATTTTGTTGTAAGCTCCTCGTATTTTATAGGAACGAACCTGCTGTAAATCTTCTCTTTTCAGAAAGACCTCAGCTTCAAATAATTTGCTGAGTCGCATACTCTGCGAAAGTGGCGTAGTGGTTATCACGGATTTTATCCGCAACATTGCTTTTTGTACTTCTTGAACTTGTGGTATGTATGTCGTTACTTCCATATTTTCCATTTTGTTTATAGATTATTTTCCTAATTTGGTCGTGTTATAAAAAGTATGATGGAAGTTCTGATTGTCAGGCTGAACGAAGTCGAAGCCCTGTAATGATAAGGCTTCGACTTCGCTCAGCCTGACAGAAATACTCTCTTTGTTAAAAGTATTATACTTTTTGCAGCACTTCCCCTAATTTTATGTTTTAAAAAACTTAAAATCAAGAATATCATTTGATAAAAGTTACTATTTTATCCGTTTCATATCCGTCATATAAGCGCGCAAACGCTCTCCGATGATTTCTATCGGATGGTTTTGCAGAGCTTTGTTTATGGCTATCAATTCCGAATTATCCACTTTATTGGACGCTGAAAAATCGCGACCGATGATTTCCTTTTCCAACGTATTGATATAATCGGAAAGTAACGGACGACACGCATTATCAAAGAGATAATTCCCGTATTCAGCAGTGTCGGAAATGGTTTTGTTCATTTCGTACAATTTTTTGCGTGCAACGGTATTGGCTATAAGCGGTAGTTCGTGGAGCGATTCGTAATAAGCTGATTCTTCCTTCACTCCTGATTCGGTCATCACCTCAAAAGCTAATTCTACTCCCGCCTTTACGATGGCAACCAAAAGCGTTCCGTGGTCAAAATACGTCTGTTCCTCAATGGTTTTTGCGGTGGCAGGCGTTTGCTCGAAATCGGTTTGAGCGGTTTGGTTACGCCACAAAAGGAGATTTTTATCGTCATTTGCCCAATCTTCCATCATCGTTTTTGAAAAATGCCCGCTCAAAATATCGTCCATATGTTTTTCAAAAAGCGGACGCATCATTTGTTTAAGTTCTTCGGCTATGGCAAAAGCTCTAATTTTGGCAGGATTCGACAAGCGATTCATCATATGGGTAATTCCGCCGTGTTTCAGAGCTTCGGTGATGGTTTCCCAGCCGTATTGAATCAGTTTTGAAGCATACTCGGGAGTAATTCCTTCTCGTTTCATCTTGTTGAAAGCCAGCACAGAACCCGTTTGAAGCAATCCGCAGAGCATTGTTTGTTCGCCCATAAGGTCAGATTTTACTTCGGCAACGAACGATGAACGAAGCACGCCCGCAGTGTGGCTACCCAAAGCCACGGCGTAGGCTTTTGCCCACTCGAAACCTTTGCCTTCGGGGTCATTTTCAGGATGAACAGCAATTAAAGTTGGTACGCCAAATCCTCTTTTGTATTCTTCGCGAACTTCCGAACCCGGCGACTTGGGAGCGATCATAATTACGGTAATATCTTTGCGTATTTCGATGCCTTCTTCTACAATGTTAAATCCGTGTGAGTACGAGAGCGTTGCTCCCTGCTTCATCAAAGGCATAATGTTGTTAATCACGGAAGTATGTTGTTTGTCGGGAGTCAAATTACACACCAAATCCGCTGTGGGAATAAGCTCCTCAAAAGTGCCTACCTTGAAGCCGTTGGCTGTTGTGTTGGTGTACGAAGGGCGTTTTTGGGCAATGGCACACTCACGCAAAGCGTAGGAAACGTCCAAACCCGAATCACGCATATTTAATCCTTGGTTAAGTCCCTGAGCACCAGCTCCTACAATTACGATTTTCTTCCCTTTTAGTGCTTCCCCTCCTTGGCTGAAATCATTTTTCTGTAATAGTTCGCAAACGCCTAATTGTGCTAACTTCTCTCTGAAATTCAATGTATTAAAATAATTTTTCATTTTTTGTTCTGATTTAATTTAAAGATTTATATGGATTGTGTTCTTAAAAATATGAAGATATAGCTAACTTTATATAATTTGCCCTTTACTTCTGTTCTTTTGTCTTGAAACAAAAGAACCAAAAATTCAAGACTTTGGATACTCCGCTAAAAATCAATTCATTTTCGCTGAAAATCTCCAAACTTGCTCTCTTCGGTCGCTTCGAACAGTGGATATTTTCTACGCTTCATTCATTGATTTTCTTAACGCTTCGTCTCCAAGGTCGTAAACTTACTCTTGAAAAAACTGTTTTTCTCACATCATACTTTTTGAATTATCTCTACTATTTTTGGTTATCTACTTCATATTTGTTGAGCAAGGGCGATACGTTCATCTCTGCTTTGGAAACGGCAATACGAGCCGAGCCCGAAAATTGCATTATTCCGTAAGGTTTGAGTTCTTTGTAAAGCTGTTCGATGCTCTCTCGCGTACCTGTTTTCGATATGACATAAAAATCCTTATAAACTGCCGCTATGGTCGCGTTATTTCGCTGAATGATAGTTTGTACGGGAGCTTGTTCGTCAAAAAGTGATGTGGGCGACATTTTGAAAAGTGAATTTTCCAGCGAGATGATTTCTTCATCGGTGTGGTAAAATACCTTTATGATTTCGATTTGTTTTTCAATCTGTTTTACAATATGTTCTACCCATTTTTGTGTGGTGTGGGTTACGATAATCATTCGGAAAACATTGTCGATTTCGGATTTCGATACGTTAATGCTTTCCATATCAATGTGTCTTCTGAGGAAAATTCCCGTTACTCTGTTGAGCAGTCCGAGTTGATTTTCCGAATATATAGTGATGGTATATGTTTTTTGTTCCATATTTTACATTTTTACGTTTGAGGTTTAGAGTTTCAGGTTCAATGTTTAAAGTTTAGTTTCATTATTTATTTGAAACTTTGGTGATGTAAAAAGTATGATGTCTTATAAAACACGTGTTTTTGTCAGGCTGAGCGAAGTCGAAGCCTTATCATTACAGGGCTTCGACTTCGCTCAGCCTGACAATCAGAACTACCATCATACTTTTTATAACACGACCGAAACTTTGTTCGTTGTTCATTGTTCATTGATTTTTTATCGCAATCGTACTTCCGAAACCGAAGCCCCTGTAGGCACCATCGGAAAAACGTTGTTTTCTTTTTCGACACGAACTTCCAAGAAATACGCCTTGTCGGAGGCAAGCATTTCTTTGACCGCCTCTTCCAAATCTTTCCGTTGGGTAACCAATCGCGACTCAATGTGATAGCCTTCTGCAATTTTAATAAAATCAGGATTTACCATTTCGGTGGAAGCATAACGACGGTCAAAAAATAGCTCTTGCCACTGACGAACCATTCCTAAAAATTCGTTGTTTAAAACCACTATTTTCACGGAGATTTGCGATTGGAATATCGTACCGAGTTCCTGAATGGTCATCTGAAAACCGCCATCGCCGATGATTGCAACTACTTGTTTTTGAGGAACTCCAACTTTTGCCCCGATAGCCGCCGGCAAGGCAAAACCCATCGTTCCCAAACCTCCCGAAGTGATTTTACTACGAGTGTTTTTGAATTTGGCATAACGACAAGCCATCATTTGATGTTGCCCCACATCCGAAACGATAACAGCTTCTTCTTCTGAATGTTTGTTTATCAATTTGAGTACTTCTCCCATTGTAAGTCCTTCTTTTTCAGGATACAATTCGTTTTTGATGACTGTTTCATATTCTTCTTTATCGTATTTTTTAAATTCATCTCGCCAATGTGTATATTTTTTCTCTTCAATTAAAGGAATGATTTTCTGCAAGGCTTCTTTTACATCTGCCAAAACGGCAACATCGGTTTTTACGTTTTTGTCTATTTCGGCAGGGTCAATATCAAAATGTATGATTTTCGCTTGTTTGGCATATCTATTCAAATCGCCTGTAACACGGTCGTCAAAACGCATTCCGAGAGCGATAAGCACATCGCAGGCATTAGTAAGCATATTCGGAGCATAATTACCGTGCATTCCCACCATCCCGACGTAATTCGGGTGATTGGTAGGCAAGGCTGAGAGTCCCAAAATAGTTGTCGCTGCCGGAATATCTGCCTTTTCCAAAAAGGTTTTCAATTCATTTTCAGCTTGACCTAAAATGATTCCTTGTCCGAAAATTACATACGGTTTTTGTGCTTTATTGATGATTCGTGCTGCTTCTTCAATTTTAGTTGGGTCAATTTCAGGAATAGGTTTGTAGCTTCTTATTCCGTTACATTTTTTATAGTTGAAATGAGCAACTTGGTCAAACTGAGCACTTTTTACAATGTCGATAAGTACCGGTCCGGGTCTTCCGGAACGAGCTATATGGAAGGCTTTGGCAATTACCTCAGGTATTTCTTCTACTTCGGTGATTTGATAATTCCACTTGGTTACGGGCGTTGAAATCCCGATGATGTCCGTTTCTTGGAAGGCATCGGTTCCTAATAAGTGTTTGGCGACCTGTCCGGTAATACACACCAATGGCGTGGAATCGATTTGGGCATCGGCAATTCCGGTGATGATATTGGTAGCTCCCGGTCCGGAAGTTGCGAAAACCACCCCAACTCTTCCCGTAGCACGAGCGTAACCTTGTGCTGCGTGAATAGCTCCTTGCTCGTGGCGAGTGAGAATGTGCCTCAACTGATTTTGGTATTTGTAAAGTTCGTCATAAACGGGCATTATGGCACCGCCCGGATATCCGAAAGCCAAATCGACCCCTTCGGCTAATAAACATTTGATTAAAACTTCTGCTCCTGTCATCATATTTTACGTTTTAATTTTGATTCTATTTTGCGTTTTTCTGTTCAAAAAACCATTTTTGTTGTGTTATTTCCCTGACTAATTCCTCTTCTGTTGGTAAATAGTGAACATATTTTGTGGCAAATAACTGTGGATTTTGATGTAAAACAGAATATCTTGCCACCACACCATCGGTTTCTGTACAAAGTAAAAGCCCTATGGTTGGGTTATCGTTTTCTTGTCTTTTCAAATCGTCATACATTCTGACATACATATCCAACTGACCAATATCCTGATGTGTTAATTTGTTGGTTTTCAATTCTACAATAACAAAACATTTCAGAATGTAATTGTAAAATACTAAATCGATATAAAAATCGGAAGTTTCGGTTTTTATATGTTGTTGGCGGGCTACAAAAGCAAAACCTTTACCGAGTTCCAACATAAATTCTTGTAAATCATCAATCAAGGCTTTTTCTAACTCCATTTCGGTATAACTTTTTCCTACCGGAAGTTTCAAAAATTCCAATACTGTCGGGCTTTTTATAAATTCCTCAAATTGAAGATGTTTTGTGCTGTTTTGCATTTCCTCTTGTACTTCCGTTTTATTGGAACTCGCCAACAATCTATCATAATATAAGGTAGAAATGTTTCTGTCGAGGGTTCGTACAGACCACATATTTTCGGCAGCTTCGCTCAGGTAGTACATTCGTGCTTTTTCGTTAGAAACTTTTAAAACACGCTGAAAATGAGACCAACTCAATTGTGCGAACAGTGTTCGCACTTTTTGTTCGTCGGGGAAATACAGATAGAATTGCCTGATTTCCCACAGCGTTCTCTTGCTATATCCCTTTCCAAATTCTCGGGTAAGTTCCTCCGAGATGGTTTTGATAATTTCTTTTCCGTATTCGGCTCGGTTTTCACCATTTTGTTCTTCTTGCACAATTCGTCTGCCAATTTGCCAATAGGCTTCAACCATTGCCGAGTTGATAGCTGCATAAGCTCGTTGCCTTGCCTGTGATAGAATATTTTTTATTTCAGTGATGTAAGTCATTGTTTTACAGTTTTAATTTAGAATTCATCAGTAACACAA
Source organism: Capnocytophaga felis (assembly GCF_009684755.1). Lineage (GTDB taxonomy): Bacteria > Bacteroidota > Bacteroidia > Flavobacteriales > Flavobacteriaceae > Capnocytophaga > Capnocytophaga felis. The sequence continues at coordinate 318,614 of NZ_BLBC01000005.1, read as the reverse complement.
CCTTGCGAGGCAGAACTCACCGTACGGGCATATTTGTAAAGCACGCCTCGCTTGGCAGTATCTTTTAGTGGTTTAGGAACGAAATGAGCTCGCCTTTGGGCTAATTCTTCTTCGGTAAGATGTACGTCAATGGTATTTTTTACCGCATCAATGGTAATCAAATCACCATCTTGTACCAATGCAATGTTTCCTCCGTTTTGTGCTTCGGGCGAAATATGCCCCACTACAAACCCGTGTGAACCGCCTGAAAAACGTCCGTCAGTGATGAGTGCCACTTTTTTACCTAAACCTGCTCCCATAATAGCAGAAGTGGGTTTTAACATTTCGGGCATTCCGGGACCTCCTTTCGGACCTTCATAACAAATCACCACGACTGTTCCTTCGGTTACTTCGCCTTTGGCAATTCCTTCATTAGCAAGGAATTCGCCTTCGTAAACTTTGGCCTTGCCCGTGAAGGAAAGTCCTTCTTTACCCGTGATTTTTGCCACAGCTCCTTCGGTGGCTAAATTTCCGTACAATATGCGGATGTGCCCCGTTTGCTTTATCGGTTTTTCGATTGGATGAATAATATCTTGATTTTCAGAAAGTGATGGAACTTCGGCAAGATTTTCGGCTATGGTTTTTCCGGTAACTGTCAGGCAATCACCGTGTAAAAATCCTTTTTCGAGCAGATATTTCATCACGGCAGGAATTCCGCCAATGTAGTGCAAATCCTCCATAACGTATTTTCCACTTGGTTTAAGGTCGGCTATGAAAGGAGTTTGCTCGCTCCATTGTGCGAAGTCGTTGATGGTCAGCGGAATTTGAGCTGCCTTTGCAATGGCTAAAAAATGTAGCACCGCATTGGTAGAACCACCCAAGGCTACGACTAATCGGAAAGCGTTTTCGATGGATTTTTTAGTAACAATGTCGGAAGGTTTGATGTCGTTTTCTTGCAGATAGCGTAGTGTTTTACCTACTTTGAGGCATTCCTGCTTTTTAGCATCGCCCGAGGCAGGCGTTGAAGAATTGTAAGGCAGACTCATTCCCAAAGCTTCAATTGCCGATGCCATTGTGTTGGCCGTGTACATTCCGCCACAAGCTCCTTCACCCGGACACGCCTTATGGATGACTTCTCGGTATTCGTTTTCGTCGATAGTGCCTGCAACTTTCTGTCCCCAAGCCTCAAAAGCAGAGACAACGTCTAACTTTTTGCCATTATGACAACCCGCGGCGATAGTTCCGCCATAAACCAATATGGAAGGACGATTCAGTCTGAGCATTGCCATCAAAGCTCCGGGCATATTTTTGTCGCAACCCACCACAGTAACCAAGGCATCGTAACACATTGCCTGCATTACCGTTTCAACCGAATCGGCAATAATATCTCTCGAGACCAACGAGTAACGCATTCCGTAGGTGCCCATTGAAATTCCGTCCGAAACTCCTATGGTGTTAAAAATCAACCCCACTGAACCGGATTGCTGTACGCCCTCCTTAATTTTCAAAGCTAAATTATTTAGATGCATATTGCAGGGATTTCCCTCATAACCCGTACTTGCGATGCCTACTAACGGTTTTTTTAGGTCGTCATCGGTCAGCCCTAAGGCGTGTAGCATTGCTTGTGCTGCGGGTTGCGTGTCGTCTTGTGTAACTTGCTTACTGTATTTGTTTAATTCCATATTTTAATGATGATTTCTAAATCAAATTTTTAAAAATAAAAAAACCTGCATCGGTTTATTTGATGCAGGTTTTTTTATTTCATTTACAGATATAAAGCCTCGCATCAATAGGTACTATTGATAATAATAAGGCTAATAATATTGTAAAAAAATATTCTTGTCATTTTTTGAATTTTCTGAGTGACAAAAGTAATAAAATATATTAAAACTCCAAATATTGTTGAAAATAAATTTTGAAAAGAATTGATTTTTTGCGTTTATCTTTTTTGAAACTTTTGAAAAATAATGGAAAGCGATTAGTATCTTTTTAGAATTTCCTAATGAGAAAAATAATTTAATAAAGTTATTGATTATAAGTGGTTTAAAAATAAAAAAATCGCAACACTTTCATTATAAAAGTATTACGATTTTTTGACGTACTCGGAGCGGGACAAGACACCCATATTTTGACCTTTTTCGTATTCTCTTTAAAATCAGTATTATTATTCTGTAATTCAATTTGTTGTGCTGAAATGAATTGTTACAAATAATACAAAATAATACAATAGAGTTGAAAGAAAAACAAAAAATGTTGGGAAAATGTTGGGAAAGATTTTTGAGAACTTGACAAGTTCAATAGGAACTATTACTTTTGTATCGTTTTAGAAAAGTAATATTATGCCGTCCGTTACATTTTTGGTCAAAAGTAAGACCAACCCTGCAACCATATACGTACGTTTGAGTGTTCAACGTGGAAAAGACTACATCAAAAAAACGGGATTTCTTATTAACCCCGACCAATGGAGTGCCAAAAAGAAAGAACCCAAACCCACAAGCCCCGAAAATAAAAACCTCGCAACCGACCTCAGCACTTTAAAACTATTCATTGAAAACAGTCTAAACCAAGCCCAGCAACAAGGCGACCCGATTAACGCCGATTGGTTACAAACGCAAATAGATATTTTTTTTAAACGAATAGACGACCCTAACAACGGGCAAAGTGCATTTATCCTTGACCTTATCGACTACATCATACAAACTGCACCCACACGCAAAAACGGGCGGGGTACGTTGGGACTTTCACAAAGTAGGGTTAAATCATATCAAACATTAAAAACCATTTTTACAACCTATCAAACCAAAACCCGAAAGCATTACAAGGCAAAGGATATTGATTTAAAGTTTGAACGCCTTTTTTTGGATTGGTTAATGAATGATAGACAGCATAAAGATAGTTACGCACTCAAACTAATGGACAACCTCAAAGCCGTTTGCAACGAGGCAAAAACATTAGGTATTGAGACAAGCCCGCAACTTCCGAAGTTAGCCAAAGGCACGCCCGAAAAAGAATTACCCATATACCTCAACCCTCAGGAACTTCAACAGATAAGAGACTGTAAAATAACAAGTTTGCAACTTCACAACGCCCGCAAGTGGTTGTTATTGGGTTGCCACTTAGGGCAACGAGGAAACGACCTTTTAAAAATAGACCATTCCGACTATGCTTATTTGGACAACGGCACGCCCGCCGTTACCATACGACAACAAAAGACGGGTAAAATAGTCATTGTACCAATCATTGAGGGGCTTAATTCCGAAATATTGGAAATCAAAAAAACAGGAATGCCACACCCCGTAAGCATTCAACGGCTTAACGAATATATCAAAGAAGTATGCAAGTTGGCGGGCATCAATACTCCAACGACACACACAAGGTCGGTACTGATTGACCGGAACGGAAACCCAATAGAGAAAGACGATAAAGGGAATTATGAAGACAAAGGCAACAAACGAACCGTAAAAGTAACCCTACCAAAATACGAGTTTATAACCTCGCACGTATGTAGGCGGTCGTTTGCTACCAACCTATACGGAAAGTTACCCACTACGATAATTAAGAACATTACGGGGCATTCTACCGAAGCAATGCTACTAAAATACATCGGAAAGAACGAAGCCGAAACCGCCCTCCAAATGGTCGATTTCCTAACCTCCAAACCCGAACTAATACAAGAACTGAATAAATTAAATATTAAATAGTTATGAGTAAATATATCGAAATAGACAACCTTAAAAACCGCCTTAATGAGTTGCGAGCCTTACAAAGTGAAAAAGTTGTAAAAGCCCTTGAAATAGAATATACTTACGAAAGCAATAAGATTGAAGGTAACACTTTAACCCTCCAGGAAACCGCCCTTGTCATTGAAAAAGGTTTGACCGTTGGAGGCAAAACCCTAAACGAACATTTAGAAGCAATAAACCACACCCACGCAATAGCATTTATCAAAGATATTGCAAAGGGTAACGAACCGATAACCGAACGCCTGATAACGGAAATACACGCCCTTATTTTGAAAGGCATAAACGACCGCAACGCAGGACGTTATAGAAGTGTACTCGTATTGATTTCAGGAGCAAAGCACGTACCCCCGCAACCCTTTGCCGTGCCGTTGGAAATGGAAAAACTTATGCAGTGGTACGACCTCAACAAAGACACTTTACACCCTATCGAGTTAGCCTCCGAAATGCACGAACGATTAGTAACCATACACCCATTTATTGACGGCAACGGACGCACTTCGAGGCTTTTAATGAATTTGATACTGTTGCGGTCGGGTTATCCTATTGCGATACTCAAAGGCGACACGGAAAGCCGTTTGAAGTATTACAGTGCTTTGGAAACCGCCCAAGTAGAGAACGACAAACGCCCCTTTATTGACCTGATTGCGGATAACGTAAGGCAAACCATCGAACGTATTATAAAGATTGTTGAGGGTTGAGGTATTGCGTAACCATTGCGTAACCATGTTTATACAAAAACGGCATTTCGTATAAATGAAAGAGTAAATGACTACATAAATGCAACATTAACGGGGTTTCTGTTACGGAAACCCCTTAAAAACCCGCCCTATGGTAAACATAGGACGTGAAAACCAATAAGTTAAGAGTAAACCCTTTGAAAATAATAATGTTTTAGAAAAGTTGAGGTATGGAAATTTTCAATAAGTTGAATACAGAATACATTTTGACTGCATATGAAATAACGAAAATAGCAAAAGAATATACAAACAACTATGACCAAGAAATGGTAATAGACCTTATTCAAAGTTTGAAAGATGAAATTCGCATAATGCAGGAATATTTTATATACTATTTTTTTGAAGAATTGAAAAAATGTAAAAATCAAGAAATTACAATGTATTGCAATGATTTTGCCATTCCTATTGCCATCGAGGATTTCGACCCTGAAAAAGAAGATTTTTATTATGGTAGTCAAACAGAAGTTAAAGATTTTTACACATACATTCAAAAGGCGGCGGATATAGAAAATCAAGGAATAGCAAGTGTAGTATCAGTGGTTTCAGGAGATATAAGTGACAAGTATGGGGAAAGATTTGATTTAACAGAATTGGAGTGCAAAATTCGTACTATGAGTGAGGTAAAATTCATAGGTAATGAAATTTTTGAAATTAATTATTATAATCTATTAGAAAAACTAATATCAGTTAAAACGAATTTTGAACCGCAACCTGCCCCCGTTGTTCCTGAACATCAATTACTCCCTAATTTTACGGAGCAAACGAATAATTCCGAACTGCAGCCTGACTTTTCGGAAGATACCGAACCCAAAGAAAAACTAATTTTACTTAATGAATTGGGGGTTATTGACTTTTTGAAAAGCAAAGCCCCGTTTAATACCTCAACCAACGCAATGGCAACGGCGTTAAGTGGTATTTTGGGAATTAAACAAAAAACGTTACAATCATATTTAAACCCAATGTTTAGCCCAAACGCAGGGCAACGAAACAACCCTTATGAAAATAAAGGGCTTGTTCAAAAAGTCCAACAAAAGTTAATTTCAATAGGCTACGAGGTTAAAAAATAACTTATTATCAAAACTTTACTGCATAAGACTTTCAGAAGTACCCAACTTTTGGAAGTCTTTTTTGTATCCGTTTTATTCGTTATTCACTTTTTTAGGTACTACCTAATTTTTACCTAATTTCTATTTGCACCATAAACAAATAATTTTTTTATGGAAGCAATACAATTTATTCAAATCACACCGCAAGAACTCAAAGAACAATTTTCAGAAGTGGTACAAACTCAAATCAACGAACTCAAAAAACATTTTCAGCCCAAAGCCCCAACGGAGTATTTAACCCGCCGTGAAGTGGCTAACTTGTTAGGCGTGAACCTTACCACCCTGAACAATTGGACACGCAAAGGCATACTAAAATCATACGGAATTGGCGGGCGGGTATATTACAAACGCCACGAGGTAGAAAACGCCGTTATTGAACTCAAAAACTAATGAATTATGAAAACAAACGTAGTAATGAAAAGTGCCGACCGCAATTTATTCGGCGTGATTATCAAGCAAAATACAAAGAACGGACAAAGCCTATCCGTTACCGACCTGATGAAAGCCTATCAAACTGCAAGATTTGAGTACGGGTGGTCTAATAGACAGGTAGAAGATATAGTAAAAACCAAACCTTTTCAAGAAAGGGTATATCATCTTTTAAATGAGAGAGGTGTCATAAAAATGAATATAATCAGTTTTATGCAATTCATTGAAAAATAGGGTGTTATAAAAACATTGAAAGGTTTAGGAGTTTGGAAAACCACAGGGCGGGGCGAAAACAAATCTACCTACGCCGACCCTTATATATGGGTGCTTTTAGCAATGGAATTAAACCCTTTGATTTATGCAAAGGTGGTAATTTGGCTAACCGACAGCCTTATTTTTAACCGCATATTGGCGGGGTCGGAATTTGCCCCGATGAATAGAGCCATTGCAACGATTATCAATGAGCCTAATTATGCTTTATACAGCCGTGAAATCAATAATAACGTATTCGGACGGCACGAAAAAGGCATAAGAGACACCGCAACCCGCACGCAACTACAACGAATTTCAGATATTGAAAAGTTTGTAACGCAAGCCATTGAACAAAAATTGATAACCTCCGAAAGTCAGTTATTAAAAGTTATTGGGGGATACAGCAAAACATAAAAAAAGAGGGCAAAAGCCCCCAAGTGTTTTAGAAAAGTTTTTGTGCGTACGAACGTGGCAAAGATACGGAAAAAAGTATAAAGTTTAAAGTTTCAAACCTTAAACGTTGAACCTCAAATAGTAAACATTAAAAACATATCAATATGGAAACATTAAACGGAGCAAACATACATCAGTTTGCCAAAATCGAAACATCAGACAAGTACAAAGAAGTAACGCACTTTGAAAAGATACACCAAACCGCAAATAGTCGGTACATTTTGGACTTTGCTAATATATCCGTACAACGAAATTTCAACAAGTCGGAAAATGTTGCCTTTTGGTACAAACCCGCACCCCGCAAACCCGACGGCACACGTGCCAAATGGGGCGAAGTACTGACGGGGCTTTTCAGAACCGCACACCCGCAAATATATTACGGGGATATATCGAGCAAAGACCATTACGGACGTTACAAAAAACATACGTTGTTATTTTTTGTATTCAATACCGACCGCACCAAATTAGCAATAGTAGAGTATCCGAATTATTACCCGATGGACGTAACGTTAGCAATTGCTATGATTTCAGTCGAAATAAAAAGATACTTCGGTTTGCAGTAGTTTAAAGTTAAAACCTTGAAAATATGGTAGATTTTATAAAAATATCCGTATCATACCCCGATAACGACAAACTGCATCGGATTTTGACAAGTGGAGCATTCCTATACGTGGAGCAGGAAACCGACCCATATACGGGCGAAGTAGTGAAAGAAGTGTACAAATACCACAATATGCGATTAAAGCCCTATAATGGGGGTTTTATCCTCAAAGGTAGTATTCATAAACTACATAACGAACTTATCGGAAATACACGTCCTGAGTGGACGGCAAAGTACAACGGCTTCAACGGAGACCGTTTTACACTTTCGGAAGTAGAGAATGTTATTAAACACCTTTGCAAGTTATTGAATGTCCAGGCGGGCGGTTGCGTGCTTCAAAATATTGAAATAGGACTAAACAATGTTATTCCGTTTAGTGCTTTTGATTTTTTGCAAGGCATTCAAGCACACCGCAATAACTTTGCCCCAACTATCAAACACGGACGCAATTACTTCGAGTTCGGATATAGTCAATACTATTTGAAACTATACAACAAAGGCAAACAGTATGGGTTATATGATGAAGTGGTAAGGGTTGAGGTTAAAGTAATAAAAATGCAAAAACTGCATAACGCAGGAGTACCCATACACACACTGGCAGACCTCAGCACTGACAACCTGGAAAAAGCCTTTGAAGTACTTACATCGGAATTTGAAAAAGTGGTTAATATTGATAATTCACTGCGGGCAAACGAACTTACGGAAAAAGATTTGATACGATTAAACGAACTGCGAAACCCCGCATTTTGGCAAAAAATGACCCGTGTACAAGTACAACGAGCAAAGGAGTTTTTAGAGGAATTAAACACGACTTTTTCGGACAATCAAAAGGGGCAAATTATACGAAAAATGCACCACGAAAAAGAGGCGATTTTTAACAATAAAATCACTCCGAAATGTTACAAAATTACCGACCCTGAAAATACAAACAAAAATGGGGTTATGTTACAAAATTACCCTTTAAGTAAACGGGAAGATTGTAACATCGAAAATTTAGACCTTGAAAAAATGGAAGTTTTAAGTTCTGAAAAAATGAGTTTGGAAGATGAAGAAAAAAGGGATAAAAAAACATTGATTTTTGAGGACAAAGAAAGCAAAAAAAACGAGGTAGAAAATTTGCCAAAAAACGGGGTTGAAAAAGTGAAAAAAACTTGTCCTGTTACGGGGGTTGAATTGACCCACGAAAATGAGGGGGCGAAGTACATCCGGACGGCAACTTTTTTGTATTTGAAAGAACACGACCCCGAAAGATATATTTTGCTTTGTTCGTACCTTTTGCCTCGAACAGGTTATAAACCCGTTCGGGAAAAAAATATCATAATGCACTTGTGTAAGCAAGTCCGGAATTTATACAACAACCCGAACAGAGGCAAAAAGTCGAAAAAACCGCCTTTGCAGAAATATTTCAAAAACCAACTTGAGTTGTTTTGAAATTTCAAGAACCAAAAACAAAGTTTCACTCAAAAAAGAGTAAAACTCTACAAAACGCCTCCAAACGAACACAAAGGGCGTTTTTTTGTGTTTTTGCCGTTGAGGTTATAAACACCCACCCGAAGCAAAGAAACCCCGAAAAAACAGCCCCTAACATTGGGTTTTAAACATTGACCCTTAGAAAATGATTTTTAACAGGTAAAAACCGCACAAAAACACATCAGATATACAAACCTACTTAAACACAAATAAAGTTAAAAAAAAACACCTAAAAACCGCCTTAAATTCGATGTTTAAAGTTTTTGGTATTCCATAAAATTATGAAAAACCCCATCAGTTACTACTTTACCGCCCCCCAAAAGACAAAAAGCAAGCAATCAAAAACCAAGTAAAAACCAACCGATAACCTAAAATTGTCGAAAAATTACCGACTATTGAAAGTAAGAAAAAAACTACATTTTTCATTGTTAGTTTGACATAAATACCTTACCTTTGCAAAATGATAATTTTTTAGTTTTAATCAATGAGAAAAGAATTAGGAAAATTATTACTTGATATAGTGAAGTATGTAGTTACGGCGGTTATAGTTTCGGATATTTTTACAGAGGTTGAAGGTTTGGAACTGTACATAACCGCAAGCATAACAACAACTATACTACTTATTTTTGGTCTGTTACTTGTGAAAGACCCAAAAGAAGAGAAAACGCAAAAAAATAAACCTAAAAAACGAAAATAGATATGAGTGGAGCAATTTATATGATGATTTATATATCAGTGGTTGCGGTGGTGGGTTATTTTTACTTTTACATTCGTGATAAAAAACAAAAATATACACACGACAATGAATAAGATAGCCCGCACAAAATTGAACTGGGACAAAATAGCAAAATTACCCACCGCCGACCAGTTATTAACTCAAAAATACGGGGAGGAGGGGACACCCACCCGCAAGGAGTTTACCGCCAAAGCAAAGGCGTGGTATTTTGCTGAACTTCTGAAAGAGGAACGCAAACAACTGAAAATAACACAAAGAGAATTAGCCGAAAAGATAGGCAAAAAACGGGAATACATCGCAAGCCTTGAACGTGGAGAAACCGATATGCAATTATCAACCTTTATCAGTATTGCAGAGGCGTTGGGGTTGAAGTTCGGGCTAATGTATCAGTAAATCAAAGGGGGCTAATTCAGTCCCTTTTTTATTTCTGAAAATGCACAAATTGCATAAAAAACCGATAAAAAGAGTTTTTTTTGAACCTTTGCAATGTTTCTAAAACTGAAAATATGAAAAGAACCGCAACAAAAACCTTTAAATGTCCCTTTATCGGGGCGTTTTTTATTTAAGTTTTTGTTTATCAGTCTTAAAGTGCGGATACAAAAAATAAAAGCACAAAAAAAAACATTGAGCAGATTACATTAAAAAAGTAACGTAGTGGTAAGTCTTAAAAACCTTTGCGTTTGAACTTTCAATAATATTCAATACCACCCACCATACAGAAGCAAAATATTTTACTTCGGGAATTATCTAATATATCTAATACGGAAAGTCCAAAAAAGACCCCTCAAACCACCCCAAAAAAACACCTGACAAAATGACTTTTTCCGAATTGTTGGGAAAATGTTGGGAAAAATGGAAATAAAAAAATCGCAACACTTTTATTATAAAAGTATTACGATTTTTTCGTGTACTCGGAGCGGGACTTGAACCCGCACAGGCATTGCTGCCCACTGGATTTTAAGTCCAGCGTGTCTACCGATTCCACCATCCGAGCCTTTTTTGCTGGCACAAAAAAGAGCGAAAAACGGGGTTCGAACCCGCGACCTCAACCTTGGCAAGGTTGCGCTCTACCAGCTGAGCTATTTTCGCATAAAATGTTTTTATTAAATGCAATCCTTATCGTATTGCGAGTGCAAAGATAAAAACATTTTTTTACTTGGCAAATATTTTTCTTCCTTTTTGTAAAATATTTTTCTTCCTGAAAAGTATTCTACATTCTTTCAGGAACTTGTATGCCCAACATAGCAAAAGCAGAAGCAATAATCTCACTTATTTTTTTACAAAGCGACACCCGAAACTCTCTTTTTGCTTCATTTTCTTCTCCTAAAATGGATACATTTTGATAGAAAGAATTGAAATCTTTTACCAAATCATATACATAATTGGCGATGATTGCAGGGCTATATGAGTCTGCTGCATTTTGCACCACTTCGGGGAAAAGTCCCATATTTTTAAGTAAGGTTTTCTCCTTTGGATGTAGTTCTGAAATCAATTCACTATCTGATTTTGAAACTCCTATTTCATTGTATTTGCGTAAGATAGATTTTATTCGAGCATAAGTGTATTGCACAAACGGACCAGTATTTCCTTGGAAATCAATCGATTCTTTTGGGTCAAAAAGAATGCGTTTTTTCGGGTCAACTTTCAAAATGTAGTATTTCAAAGCTCCCAAACCGATGGTGTGATATAATTTCCTTTTCTGATTTTCATCGTACCCGTCTAATTTTCCTAATTCTTGCGAAATTTCCTCAGCAGTTTGCTCCATTTCGACAATTAAATCGTCAGCATCGACCACCGTTCCTTCGCGGCTTTTCATTTTTCCGCTCGGCAAATCCACCATTCCGTAGCTTAAATGATACAGGTTTTCGGCCCAATCGTAGCCTAATTTTTTCAGAATTAAAAACAAAACTTTAAAATGATAATCTTGCTCATTTCCAACGGTATATACCATTCCTTTTACATCGGGATAGTCCTTAACTCGCTGAATTGCCGTACCAATATCTTGGGTCATATACACGGAAGTTCCGTCGGAGCGAAGTACTAATTTCTCATCCAATCCGTCGGCGGTTAAATCGCACCAAACCGACCCGTCTTCCTTCTTGAAAAAAACGCCTTTCTGCAAGCCTTCCTCAACGATGTCTTTTCCTAACAGATATGTGTTGCTTTCGTAATAATACGAATCGAAATCAACGCCTAAGTTTTTGTAAGTAGTTGAAAATCCGTCGTAAACCCATTGATTCATTGTTTTCCAAAGCGAAATAACTTGCTCGTCGCCGGCTTCCCATTTTCGGAGCATTTCTTGGGCTTCCAAAAATATGGGGGCTTGTTTTTCAGCTTCTTCTTTGGTTTTTCCTTCGGAAATAAGTTGCTCTATTTCAGATTTATACGCTTTGTCAAAAGCTACGTAATAATTCCCGACAAGTTTGTCGCCTTTTAATCCCGAATTTTCAGGCGTTTCGCCATTGCCAAACTTCTGCCAAGCAATCATTGATTTACAGATGTGAATCCCTCTATCGTTGATTATCTGAGTTTTATATACTTTATGTCCGGCTGCTTTTAAGATTTCAGCTACCGAATATCCCAACAAATTATTGCGGATATGCCCCAAATGTAACGGTTTGTTGGTGTTGGGTGAAGAATATTCGACCATTATCGTTTTTTTGGAATTCGGCTGAGCCAATCCAAAACGGCTTTCTTTCTCTATATTTTTCAGAAAATCAATGTAATACGAATCAGAAATTACTAAATTTAAAAATCCTTTTACTACGTTGAATCCGCTGACTTCTGCCACATTTTCTTGTAAAAAAGTCCCGATTTGCTGCCCGATTTGCTCCGGATTTCCCTTAATCTGACGTAACATTGGGAAAATCACAACCGTAACATCGCCTTCAAATTCTTTTTTAGTTTGCTGTAATTCAACGTTTTCAAGTTGAACGCCAAAAATTTGCTCAACTGCCTTTTGTGTATGTTGTTTTAGTATTTCTTGTAAATTCTGCATATCTGAAATATTTTTCATTATAGCCCGCAAAGATACATAATTTCCAAACGAATTTCTACCTTAAGCGTTTTTTATGAATGAAATAATTTTCTATTTTTGATTTTGAGGAGATGGTAATATATTGTAAATTAGTTTGTTAAAAATCTTCTTTTATAACATCTTCATATTCATACCAAAATTCTTCAAATTTGGACATTTTCTCATATAAAAACTCCATCGTTTCTCGCCAAGTATCCTTATTGTGAATGTTTACGTTTTCTTTTTGTACGTAAATGCGGCTGATTTCCTTCTTGTTATCCAAAAAATAACAATCCTCAAATATGGCATCAGGTAGATATTCTTCAAGAAGAATACTTTTTAAAGAAATTAGTTTTTCGTAATATAAAATTCTGTTACTTAATATGTTGTCTTCAATGTCTAAAGATACGATGGCTTTTTTTGTGTCAAAATAGAATTTAAAGCTAAAATCTTTTATTTTAGTGTTGTATAGCACCCATTTGCGAGGGAAAGATTTACCAAAAGAAATCCAGAAATCTTCACGCAATTTTTTTGCTTCTGCTTTGCTGTACATAAAAATTTAAAAAATATTTTTCGGGGTTTAGAACTTAACGTTTAATGCTTTTTGTTGTAGTTTTTCGTCTTTAATGAATTCAAAAATATATTGATTTTCAGTTTTGTAGAATATACCGTGATTGCCGTATTCGTCTTCTGCGAGATAAACATTAGGCAAAGAAGTTTGTTTTATTTTCAGAATTATTTTCGGAGTGTTATCAATTAACTGGAAGCCTAAGTTGTTGGGCTGAGCATACAACATTGTTACGTCATTAGATTTAGATTCCATCTTGCTTTCAGTTATGGTTTTTGCGGAAGAAATTGATAGAGTAGGAGTTTCGTGTTTGTGATTTTGCTTAAAAGTAGCCAATTTGTTTCCTGCAGAAAAAGCATCTCGAAGGGCTTCTTGATAAGCTTTTTTAAATTCTTTCTCCCTGCTTTTTCCTATTTCAGAAACAAAAACTTGTTTTCCTTTACAATCAGTTAGGGTTAATTGAAGTTTTGTAATGAACATTCCTGATGTATTTAAAATATTTGCTTTTAAATAGTTACAAGGATTTTGTGTGATTTCCTCAGGCGTTTCATTTTCAAAAAAGACTTTGAAATTTTCTTTTTCAAGAAGAAATTTTGTTAAGCTATTTAATTGAAAATCATCTGCTTTCTTTTGAAATTCAAATTGATTAGGGAGTATAACAAAAATATCGGTATTTTGCCCGAATCCTAAAAAGGGAAAAAATGCCATTAACAAATAAAAATAAGTTCTCATAAATTTGATGATATTTGAAAAATTTAGAGCAAAAATAAAAAATAATAATTTTCTTTCAAAAAAGTAATGCGAATTTTGATACTTAAAATCAGAAAAAGTGAATTTTAATTGAGAATATTGCATATTTGAGGAGCTTATAGGCTTATCAATTGCAAGATTTTAAAAAAAAACATATTTTTGCAATGAGATTGAGTAAGTGAATCGTGTTTTTATAAAAATATTATTTTTCGTCTTAGGACTGGTTGCCTGCAACAAAAAAGGAAATTCTGTTAAGGGCGACGTACTGTTATTTCCTGAAAATACACAAGTTATCTATCGGGTTAATCACAAAAATAATTTTTTAAGTGCTATTGAAAACAACGAATTTTGGAAAGAAAACAATCCTAAACCATTACGTTCTTACGAAACAAAATTGTTAAGAAGTCTTCCTACAGACCATAATATATGGGTTGCTTTTACCGCTTATAAAAATTTTTTCGCCATCACTAAAAAAGAAGAATCGGATACACTGAGCATTTGGAAAAATGCAAACACAACAATCCAAAAACAATCACAATTTGGCAAAGAATGGTATTACACGGTTGTAGATAACAGATTGATAATTAGTAATTCGTCAGAAATTGATTCATTTTTTAAAACGGAAGTTGAAGCTCAGGAAAAGTCTGAAAAACAAGCTGTCTTGGAGCAACTTCAAAAGATTGCCACAACTGATTGCAGTGCCAATTTATTTATGCAGAAAGAGCAAGCGAATCAGTTTTTTTCTCCTTTTTTCAAAACTGATATTACAAAACCATTCAAATATTGGCTTGCATTGGATTTGTTTTTGGAGGAAAACGATTTGAGATTCAGCGGAATGGCAGTTGCTCAAAACGATTACAAAGCAGATGTGTTATTGGAGGCAAAACCTCACGAAAGCAATCCTGCCGAAATAGTACCTTCGCACATTTTAGGAATGACTTCTTATTCCTTTGAAGATGCAGGAAAAATATTTCTTCCTGATTCGGTTAGTGCTTCTTTCCAAAAAACACTCAACGGATTGGTTTTTGCACAAACTATTGACGGAAAATTTGCGGCTGCTTCGTCTTTTGATGTAGATGAAACTTTACTACAACTGCCCATTTTATCTGAAGAACCACAAAGAGAATTTCCTGTTTATGAGTTAAATAAAGATTCTTCATTGGACTTTTTCGGCGTTTTTGAACCTAATTTTAAACCGAAATATGTTTCTGTACACAATGATTATTTGGTTTTTTCAAAAACAAAAGAAGTTCTTAGCTCGGTTATGAACGATATTGAACGAAAAAATACGCTTTCTGAAAATAAATCGTACGAATTGTTAGAAAAAAACACAGCCTCAAATATGAGTTTGACACGTGTTGCAAATTTGTACAATAGCAGTGAATTTCGTGAGAAATATCCTCAAATTGCTCAAAATTATCGTTGGGCTGTTTTTCAGCAAACTTGTCAGAATGAGTATTATATGTTTAATTTTGTGAGTAAAAAACAAACAAAAACTTCTATTACAGATAAGATTAAAGAACGTTTTCAATTTGCATTGGACGCAGATATGATTACTCCTCCTGCCATATTGCTCAATCACAGGACAAAACGCAGAGAAATTGCTGTTCAAGATGAAAACTATGACCTCTATCTGATTGGAAACAATGGGAGTTTGTTGTGGAAAAAGAGGTTAGATGGTAAGATACAAAGTCCTATTTATCAGGTAGATTTGTTTAAAAATGGCTTTTTACAGATGGCTTTTACAACGGAACATTCTATTTGGGTGGTGGACAGAAATGGAAACAATGTGGCTCCTTTTCCTAAAAAATATAAAGGTAAAATAACTCCGCTTGAAGTGTTTGATTATGATAAGAATAGAGAATACAGATTCCTCTTTGCAGAAGGGAAAATATTACATATGTTGGATAAAAAAGGCAATGTTGTAGGCGGCTTTTTAAGGAAGAATACCGATGCAGCTCCGCTGTTTACTCCGAAACATTACCGAGCAGGAGATAAAGATTTTTTAGTTTATCTGTCTGATAATGGGAAGTTTAACGTTCTGCATCGCAATGGTGAAATTCGCATACCGATTCAGGGAAAATACGATTTTTCAAATAATCCGCCATTATTTTTTGATAATCGATTTTTGTTTTCAACCCAAGACGGAAACCTCACTCGCATAGACTTAAACGGAAATATAGTTAAAACGGAAAGGAATTGGGATAGAAATCATTATCTGATTGGAAATCAATATACAACATCGTTTCTTTCAGGAAATACATTATCAATAGGAAGTGTAAAAATTCAGATTCCCGATGCAAGATATGATAAACAGAAACTTTTTCGGGTGCGAGGTGTGAATTATGTTTCGGCAAACGATGTTCAAAATCAGAAAGTTTACTTGTGGAATGAGCAAGGAAAACTTATGCAAGATTTTCCTTTAGAAGGAGTTTCTCCGATGGATATGGATGTTGATTTGGATAAATCTATTTGGGTTGTTTTTGGGCTGACCAAAAATCGGGTAAGTGTATATGAAATGAAGGAGTTGAAATAATTTGCTGATTTTAAGTTTTTTAAATAGAAGTTGTTATGTCTCGAATTTTAGCGATAGATTATGGAAGTAAGCGTTGTGGAATTGCTGTAACAGACCCGTTGCGTATTATTGCCTCAGGGCTGACTACGGTTGCAACAACGGAATTGATTGTTTTTCTGAAAAAATACATCTCTGAAGAAAATGTAACAGAAATAGTTGTGGGGCAACCTAAACGAATGAATAATGAATCTTCTGATATTGAGATGGAAATTCAAAAAAAAATAGAACTTCTTGAGAAAGAATTTCCTGAAATAACAATCGTTCGTGAAGATGAACGATTTACTTCTAAAATGGCATTCCAATCGATGATTGATAGCGGATTGAAGAAAAAACAACGCCAAAATAAAGCCCTAATCGACGAAATTAGTGCAACTTTGATTTTACAAAATTATATGAGTAGAAAGTAGGTTGTCAGTTTTTTTATTATTTTTGCCAATTGTTTATAAAAAATGGTTACAATGAAAAACTTTGTAGAAGAACTTCGTTGGAGAGGAATGATTCAGGATATAATGCCTGAAACAGAGCAACATTTATTGGAAGGAATTCGTTCAGCGTATGTTGGGATTGACCCCACAGCCGATTCATTACATATTGGACATCTGGTGGGAGTGATGATTCTCAGGCATTTCCAAAACTGTGGGCATAAACCTTACGCTTTGGTTGGAGGAGCCACAGGAATGATAGGCGACCCTTCCGGAAAATCAGTTGAAAGAAACTTGCTCACAGAAGAAGTTTTGGCTCACAACATCGAAGGAATCAAAAAACAATTAGCTAAATTCTTGGATTTTGAAAGTAAAGAACCTAATAAAGCAGAGCTTGTGAATAATTACGATTGGATGAAAAATTTCTCATTTTTGTCCTTTATTCGTGATATTGGCAAACATATTACAGTGAATTATATGATGGCGAAGGATTCTGTGAAAAAACGTTTCGACCCGAATGAAAATACGGACGGAATGTCGTTTACTGAATTCTCATATCAATTGATTCAAGGTTATGACTTTTTGCATCTTTTCCGAGAGAAAAACTGCACGCTTCAAATGGGAGGTTCTGACCAATGGGGAAATATCACCACGGGAACTGAAATGATTCGCAGAATTGCAGGAGGGAAAGCTTTTGCAATGACTTGCCCGCTTATCACTAAAGCAGACGGAACAAAATTCGGGAAATCCGAAGGCGGAAATATTTGGCTCGACCCGAAGAAAACATCGCCGTATAAGTTTTATCAATATTGGATAAATACTTCCGATGAGGACGCTGAGCGATATATTAAAATCTTCACGATGCTTCCCAAAGAAGAAATTGAACGTTTGACAGCAGAACATAAACAAGCTCCTCATTTACGAGTGTTGCAAAGTAAGCTGGCTGAGGAAATTACAGTTTTGGTTCACGGAAAAGAAGAATTGGAAAAGGCAATTCAAGCATCGAAAATTTTGTTTGGAAATTCAACATCAGATGACTTGAAAAAATTGGATGAACAGACTTTTCTTGATGTTTTCGATGGAGTTCCTCAAGCTGAGCTTTCTCGTGCAGATATCGAAAAAGGATTGGATATGATAGCCATACTTTCTGCTAAAACTGAATTTATAAAAAGTAATTCCGAGGCTCGCAGGGCATTGAAAGAAAATTCAATTTCAGTAAATAAAGAAAAAGTATCGGAAGATTACACAGTTACAGAAAAAGATTTGATAAACAATCAGTTTGTTTTGCTTCAAAGAGGTAAGAAAAATTATTTTGTAGTCAGAATAACATAAATAAGAATAATAAAAGCCACGAATTGAAAATTCAGTTCGTGGTTTGTTTTTTTTAATAAATAAAAAAATAACACGATGTCAAACTCTTGGAAAACAGCGATTGTAGGAACATTAATCCATTTGTTTTTAGGCACAGTTTATGCTTGGAGTTTTTTTCAAGTTCCAATAATGGAAAACACAAACTGGAACAATACCGAGACCACAATGGCGTTTAGCTTAACAATTTTGACATTAGGAATTACGGCTTCTTGGGCAGGACGAAAATTGGGAGTTTATAAGCCACAGAAACTGACAATCGCAGGAGGAATTTTATTCGGATTGGGGTATATTTTAGCTTCGTATGCTTTGGAAAGTGTAAATTTATGGCTGTTTTATCTTTGTTTTGGACTGATAGGAGGATGTGGCTTGGGACTTGCGTATGTAACTCCGGTTGCTGTGGTTAGCCGATGGTTCAATAAAAATCAAGGGTTGGCAACAGGAATGGTGGTGATGGGTTTCGGATTGGGAGCTTTTATGATGTCCAAAATATTAGCTCCGCTTTTTTTTGAACTAACGGAACAAAATGTGGCTTTGAGTTTTCGATATTCAGGAATTTTGTTTTTAGCGGTGATTCCTTTATTGGGAATGTTTTTAAAGTTTCCTCCTCAAACTGAAGTGGTTTGTGCGGAGAAAGAAATTCCTGAGTCAGAAAGTTCGAGTAAAAAAACGATTCTGATATGGTTGATTTTTACATTGAACATTATCGTAGGAATGATTTTTTTATCTTTTCAATCACCTCTTCTTCAGGAGCTTATTCAAAAAGAAAGACAGGTTGATAAAGAATCTTTAATGCAAGCGGGGGCAACTTTAATTGCTGTAAGTGCATTTTTTAACGGAATTGGACGCCTTGTTTGGGCAAGTTTGTCGGATAAAATAGGGCGTATCAACACTTTCAGAATGCTCATCGGGTTTGAAATAGGATGTTTCATTTTGCTGATTTTTTCTCAGAATGTGATTTTGTTTTCCGAATTGGTTTGCTTAGTACTTCTCTGTTACGGAGGAGGTTTTGGGATATTACCTTCTCTTGTTAAAGATGAATTTGGAAAAGCCAAAATGGCTAAGATGTATGGAAAAATGCTGACGGGTTGGGGAGTTGGAGGTTTAGTGGGAACACTAACCACTGCTTTCTTGAAAGATACATTTAATGAAAATGCAGGCGTTTACGTGTTTGTAACGGGGCTTGCGGTTTCGGTTGTAGCTTTTTTGTTGAGTTTTTTGATAAAATCGAAAAGATAGATTAAAAATAAAAAACCCTCAAATTTTGAGGGTTTTTATTGTTACTTCTGTTAGTCTAATCTGACGAAATTACCATTTAAATCGAAAATCAAATCTCTTTTGAAGCCTACAAGCTCTACTTCATAGGAAGTAGCTTTCTTCTCAATGCTGTTGAAAGCGTATCTTGAGTAGTTTGCTTGTACATATCTTGTTATTGCAGCAGGAATGAATCCTGTTGGAATGGATTGTCTGTCAGGAGCATCAACATTAATCCAATTGCCATTTAAGTCAAAATCAATATCAACGCCATTAGCCAAGTCGTATTCTACTTTGTTAGATTCTACTTCAATTTTTTTCACAGCAATCGAAGGGAAATAAGTAGCTAAGAAATTATTAGCATTTGTTTGAACCACTTGAGGAACTGTTCCTATGATGGTTGTGTTTCCTATTCCAGCATTTCCATTTCCTCCGTTGTTATTGTTTGCTCCGATAGGCTGTCCGTTAGCATCGAAATGAACATCATTTTTGATTCCTACAAGCTCTACTTCATAACCTGTAACAGTTTTTTCAATCCCATTGATAGCATTGTTAGGATAAATTGTTTTTAAGTGATTAAGAATACTTTGAGGAATAAAAGCTGTGTTTGATAAAGCTTGTCCGTCGCGAGCATCAACATTAATCCAATTACCATTTAAGTCAAAATCAATATCAACGCCATTAGCCAAGTCATAATCTACTTTGTTAGATTCTACTTCAATTTTGATAACCGCAATCGAAGAGAAATAAGCAGCCAAGAAATTATTGGCATTTGTTTGAACCACTTGAGGAACAGTTCCTATAATGGTAGTGTTGCTTGTTCCGGTACTTCCGTTTCCTCCGTTGTTATTGTTTGCTCCGATAGGCTGTCCGTTAGCATCAAAATGGATATCATCTTTGATTCCTACAAGTTCCACCTCGTAACCTGTTCTTTTCTTCTCAATGCTGTTGATGGCATTGTTAGGATATGTTTTTGTTACGTGGGTAATGATGCTTTGAGGAATGAACTCCATTGAAGTAACTAAAGCAGATAAATTCTGTCCGTCACGTGCATCAACTTTAGTCCAATTTCCATTTGCATCAAAGTCAACTTCCACTCCGTTGGATAAATCAACAGAGTACGTTCCATTGCTCTCATTTTCTGTTCTGACAACATTAGCATTGCTGAAATATTTGCTAACGAATGACTGTGCCGTAGCTGGCAAGTTATTGTAAGGGATTACATCATCCTTGTCGCAAGAAAAAGCCATCAGAGACGTTGCAAGAGCAACAATAGCCAATTTTGAAAAAAGTTTTCTCATAATTATGTAAGATTTAATTTTTTTAATTTTAGTTTTCTATTATTTTTTAAGTCCGGTAAAATTTCCGTTTTTGTCAAAAGTTAGTTCTTGAGCCAAGCCTACAAGCTCTACTTCATAGCCGGTTACCGTTTTTTCAATACTATTGATGCCATTTTTTGGATAGTTTTGGGCTATGTATGAAGTGATTGCGTTGGGAATGAACGACGTGTCGGCAAGTGTTTGTCCATCAGCGGCACTTACGCTTGTCCAGTTTCCTTGTGCATCAAAATCAACCTCTGTTCCGTTTGTAAAACGAACGTCATAGCTTCCATCATTGTCTTTTACAGTCTGAGAAACTTTCAGCCCGGAAAAATGTTTGCTGATAAACGCTTGTCCTACGTTAGGAACGTCATTGATTCCTACTACTTTATCATCACTTCCACCGCAAGAAACCAAAAACGATACCAAGGCAAATATGTACAATATATTTTTTTTCATAACTTTCAAATGTTTAAGATTTAATCATCAATTCTTAAGAATTTTCCAGCACGGTTGAAATCTAAATCAAGTCCATTAGAAAGTTCTATCTCATATCCGTTTTTACGTTTTTTTATTTCTTTCACAAAAGTATTTGGGAAATTTTTCTGTACGTATTGAGCTATTCCAGCAGGGATAATTTTGGCAGGAATTTCATTTGTTCTTGATTTAACTTCTTCCCAATCTCCATTTGAGTAAAACTCCACTTCCGAACCATCATTGAAAATAACTGTGTATTCTTTTTTCGATAAATAATCAGCGTCCACCCAAACAGAAGCAATGTCTCCTTCTGAAAAATGTTCTTTAATAAAAGATTGTGCTTTTGCTGGTAATTGATTGAAGGATATGAATTTATCATTTTGTGCAGATGCAAAAGTTACGCTAAATAAAGCAACTAATAATGTCCCGATTTTTTTGAATGTTCTCATATAATAAAAATATTTATTTGTTTACAGAGGCAAAAGTATATCCGGATTTGGGAAAGATTTAGGAATGCAAATAAATGTAAGAAAAAAAAATAATTTTTTAAAAGATAAATGAAAAAAAGCACTTTTGAGAAAAAGTGCTTTTTTGTTCAGAAAGAGGAATTTTAGTTCGTAAATAACAACTCACGATATTTTGTTAGTGTCCAAAGCTCGTCATCTACCATTGTTTCCAATTTATCACAATGATAACGAATCTCATCAAAATAAGGTTTTACTTTATTACAATAAGCATTGGCTTTTTCCTCTGCGGTTGTTAGTTTGTTTGCCTGTTTTCGGGCTTCAATCATAGCATCTACTTTACTGTGAATCATTTTAATATGATTTGAAATGCGTTTGATTAGCTCTATTTGTTCATCGGCAACTCCTTGATAATCATTTCCGAAGATTTCCTTTAAGCCCTTCACGTTTTCAATAAGTGTATTTTGATATCTCACTGCGGTTGGAACTACGTGATTTCGAGCAATATCTCCTATTAAGCGACCTTCGATTTGAATGTTTTTTTTGTATTCTTCCAATTCAATTTCATAGCGAGCTTCAATCTCAACTCGGCTCATTACTTTCATTTCTTCAAACAGAGCGATGGCTTTTTCCGAAATATTGGCCTTCAGGGCTTCAGGAGTGGTTTTATTATTGCTTAATCCTCTTTCTGCGGCTTCTTTTTCCCAGGCTTCGCTGTATCCGTCGCCTTCAAAACGAATTTTTTTCGATTGTTTGATGTATTCACGCAACGCATTGAAAATCGCTTCGTCTTTTTTAAGTCCTTTATTTTCAATTAAATAATCTACTTCTTTTTTAAATTCGATAAGTTGTTTGGCAACAATTGTATTTATGACTGCCATTGGTTTTCCACAGTTTGCTTTGGAACCTACGGCACGAAATTCAAATTTATTTCCGGTAAAGGCAAATGATGACGTTCGGTTTCTGTCGGTATTATCCAAAAATAAATCAGGAATTTTTCCTACAACGTTGAGTTTTAGTTCTGTTTTTTCTTCTGGAGAAAGTTTTCCTTTAGAAACATCTTCCAATTCATCTAAAACTTTGGTTAGTTGTTCGCCAATAAAGACGGAAACAATAGCAGGAGGAGCTTCATTTGCTCCCAAACGATGGTCATTACTTGCCGAAGCCACTGAAGCTCTGAGTAATTCTTCATATTCACAAACGGCTTTTATCGTACAGATGAAAAAGGTCAAAAACTGTAAATTTTTCATTGGAGTTTTCCCTGGAGCGAGCAAATTTACGCCGGTATCAGTGGCTAATGACCAGTTATTGTGCTTACCTGAACCATTTACGCCGGCAAAAGGTTTTTCGTGGAAAAGAACTACAAAGTCGTGACGTTCAGCAACTTTGTTCATAACGTCCATCAATAATGAATTTTGGTCAACAGCTAAGTTGGCTTCTTCAAAGATGGGAGCCAATTCAAACTGATTGGGAGCAACTTCATTATGTCTTGTTTTTGCAGGGATTCCCAAAAGCAAGCATTCGTGCTCTAAATCACGCATATAGCTCAGTACGCGGTCAGGAATTGAACCGAAATAATGGTCGTCCAGTTGTTGCCCTTTGGCAGCTTGTTGTCCTAAAAGTGTACGTCCGGCAAGTACGAGGTCGGGGCGTGTATTTGCTAAGGCTTTATCTACTAAAAAGTATTCCTGCTCCCAACCCAAAGTAGGAGTTACTTTCGTTACATTTTTATCGAAATATTTAGCTACTTCTGTTGCGGCTTGGTCAATGGCAGTCATTGCTTTTAGTAGAGGAGTTTTATTGTCGAGAGCTTCTCCTGTGTATGAAATGAAAATCGTTGGAATACAAAGAGTTGTTCCATAAACGAAAGGCGGAGAAGTTGGGTCCCAAGCAGTATAACCACGAGCTTCAAAAGTGTTTCGGATTCCTCCATTCGGGAAACTTGATGCGTCCGATTCTTGCTGAACCAATTGCCCGCCACCAAATTTTTCAATGGCTTTGTCTCTTCCTACAGGTTCAAAAAAAGCATCGTGTTTTTCAGCAGTTGTTCCTGTTAATGGTTGAAACCAATGTGTGTAATGTGTTGCTCCTTTTGAAATTGCCCAATCACGCATTGCAGCAGCTACTTGGTCAGCCACTTTGCGATCAATTTTTATTCCGTAATGAATTGAGTTCATCACGCTTTCAAAGGCTTCACTGGTCATATACCTACGCATAGCCTCTTCGTTGAACACATTTTTTCCGAAAAGTTCGGAACGTTTTCCTTTTTCTGTTATTACTACTGGTTTTCTTGAACCGACTTCTTTTAAAGCATTAAATCTTAAATTAGGCATAAGTGTGTGTTTTTATAGGGGCAAATGTAAAAATAATATAATAAATTGCAATGAATGCCCTGTGAAAAAGATGGGGTTGAATTGAAAATTTATGGTTTTGTTCACAATTGCACTGTAAAATGGATTTCCTTATTAAAAATTTTTAGTGCATATATAAATGTAAAAGGTGTTTTCTTTACTGCAAAAGAACATAGCATTATGATATATTTTTTGCCTTTGTAAAATATTGTTGTACTTTTGTGATTCAAAACAAATAAAATATAGGCAATATGTTGCAACTTACTTTTGTTAGAGAAAATAAAGAAAAGGTTTTAAGCGGACTTAAAAAACGAAATTTCAAAGATTTACATATCATTGATGAAGTTGTTGAGTTGGATGAGAAGCGAAGGGCTACACAGGCTGAATTGGATAGTGTTTTGGCAGAATCTAACGTCATTTCTAAAGAAATTGGAGAGTTGTTTAAATCAGGGAAAGCATCTGAGGCTAATGCTTTGAAAGAGAAAACAGCAGAGTTAAAAAGTAAATCAAAAAATCTATCCGATTTATTAGCTGAAATTTCGGAGAATTTAAACGGATTGCTATATCGTATCCCGAATATTCCTAATGATTTAGTTCCTTTTGGGACATCCGAAACGGATAATGAGGTAGTTTTTGAAGCCGGTGAAGTTCCAAATTTGAGCGAAAATGCTTTGCCTCATTGGGAGTTAGCCAAAAAATATGACATCATTGATTTTGAGTTAGGAGTGAAAATTACCGGTGCCGGATTTCCGGTATATAAAGGAAAAGGAGCTAAGTTGCAACGTGCTTTAATCACTTATTTTTTAGATAAAAATACAGAAGCAGGCTATCAAGAATTTCAAGTGCCACACGTTGTGAATGAAGCTTCAGGTTTTGGAACCGGGCAACTTCCTGATAAAGAGGGGCAAATGTATCACGTAGGGTTAGACGATTTATATCTGATACCCACTGCCGAAGTACCTGTAACTAACTTTTTCAGAGATACGCTACTTTCAGAAAGTGATTTCCCGATTTGTTGTACGGCGTACACACCTTGTTTCCGCAGAGAAGCAGGCAGTTATGGAGCTCACGTACGCGGGTTAAATCGTTTGCATCAGTTTGATAAAGTGGAAATTGTGCGTGTGGAACACCCTGATAATTCGTATAAAGCACTGGATACGATGGTAGAACACGTAAAATCCATTTTGAACGAACTAAAATTACCATATCGTATTTTACGGCTTTGCGGAGGTGATTTAGGTTTTACTTCGGCATTGACCTATGATTTTGAAGTTTATTCTACGGCTCAACAAAAGTGGTTGGAAATCAGTTCGGTATCTAACTTTGAGACTTATCAAGCTAATCGATTAAAATTGCGTTACAAAGATGCCGACGGAAAAAATAAACTGGCTCATACCCTTAACGGAAGTTCATTGGCGTTGCCTCGCGTTTTAGCCGGAATTTTGGAAAATTATCAAACCGAAGATGCTATCGTAATTCCGGAAGTGTTGCGTAAGTACACCGGATTTGATAAAATAGAACTTAAAAAATAGCATTAATTTTTCATTGGTGGGAAAGCCTGAAGTTGATTTAAAAAAGTCAATTTCAGGTTTTTAATTTTTGTTCGATTCAAAAAAAGTTATTTAAAAACATTTCATAAAGTATTTTTTATTAAATTCGCACTCTTAAAATAATCTCGATTCTTTGAAAAAAGGGAGATTGTTCAATTACAGTGAATTAGAAGTTAGAAGAAAATGAAATTTAAAGAGTACAAAAACTTGGATTTATCCAAAGTGGCGGAAGAAATTTTAGCCTTTTGGAAGGAAGAAAATATATTTGAAAAAAGCATCAAAACGCGTGAGGGTGAGGAGTCTTTTGTGTTTTTTGAAGGACCGCCGTCAGCCAATGGGCTTCCGGGTATTCACCACGTGATGGCACGTGCCATTAAGGATATTTTCTGTCGTTATAAAACTCAAAAAGGATTTCTGGTAAACCGAAAAGCAGGCTGGGACACGCACGGACTTCCTGTGGAGCTTGGCGTGGAAAAAGAATTGGGCATCACCAAAGAAGATATCGGGAAGAAAATTTCGGTGGAAGACTACAACAAGGCTTGTAAAGAAGCCGTAATGCGTTATACCAACATTTGGAACGACCTTACCGAAAAAATGGGCTATTGGGTAGATATGGAAAATCCGTATATTACCTACAAATCCAAATATATGGAGTCGGTGTGGTGGCTTCTCAAACAGATTTACGACCAAGGACTTCTGTACAAAGGCTACACCATTCAGCCTTATTCCCCAAAAGCGGGGACGGGACTTTCATCGCACGAACTCAATCAGCCAGGGTGCTACCGTGATGTTTCCGATACTACGATTGTGGCTCAATTCCGTGTGAAAACTTTTTCATATCAGCTTGTAAATCAATTCAAAGATTTAGGTAGAAATGTGTTTGTGTTGGCTTGGACGACAACTCCTTGGACACTTCCGTCAAATACGGCTTTGGCTGTGGGTAAAAACATTGATTATGTGTTGGTTAAAACTTTTAATCAATACACTTACGAGCCGATTTATGTGATTTTAGCAAAAGATTTAGTATCAAAACAATTCGGAAGCAAATTTGCCGAAGGCGAAAATTCTGAAATATTTAACCGAATCGAGCAAAAATACAACGAAATCCCTGATAGAGAAGACGCTCTGGATATTATCAATGTGGCGATTGTGCAAACCAGCGAAATGAAACACGCCAAAATTCCGTATCAAATCATAGCCGAATTTAAAGGCTCGGATTTGGAAGGAACTACCTACGAGCAACTGATTCCGTGGTTTTTACCTGCTGAAAATCCTGAAAATGCGTTCCGCGTGATTACAGGCGACTTCGTAACCACCGAAGACGGAACCGGAATTGTACATATCGCTCCTACTTTTGGTGCTGATGACGCTCGTGTGGCAAAAGAAAACGGAATCCCGCCAATGCTCATCAAAGATGAAAATGATAACCTTGTGCCATTGGTAGATTTGCAAGGGAAATTCGTAAAGGGTGAAAATGTTCCTGAAATTTTCGGCGGAAAATATATCAAAAACGAATATTATGATAATCCTAATGAAGCTCCCGAAAAAAATTGGGATGTGGAATTGGTGATTCTGTTAAAAACTGAAAATAAGGCATTTAAGGTTGAAAAATACGTCCACAGCTATCCGCATTGTTGGCGTACTGATAAGCCCGTGTTGTACTATCCGCTTGATTCGTGGTTTATCAAAATTACCGATGTAAAAGACCGCCTTTTTGAGCTGAATAAAAACATCAATTGGAAACCGAAAGCCACCGGCGAAGGGCGTTTCGGAAATTGGTTACAGAATGCCAACGATTGGAATTTGTCGCGTTCCCGTTATTGGGGAATTCCGCTTCCGATTTGGCGTACCGAAGACAAAAAAGAAGAAATTATCATTGGTTCTGTGGAAGAGTTAAAGGCTGAAATTCAGAAGTCTATCGCCGCAGGATTGATGAGCGAAGATACGTTTGCCGATTTTCAAGTAGGAAATATGTCCGATGAAAATTACGAGAAAATTGACCTGCATAAAAATGTAGTAGATAAAATCGTTTTGGTTTCAGCTTCGGGCAAACCGATGAAACGTGAAAGTGATTTGATTGACGTTTGGTTCGATTCGGGAGCGATGCCGTACGCACAATGGCACTATCCGTTCGAAAACAAAGAAATGGTGGAAAATACTTGGAAAACAGCCGATTTCATTGCCGAAGGAGTTGATCAAACACGCGGTTGGTTCTATACTTTACACGCCATTGCTGGATTGGTTTTCGATGGAATTTCATACAAAAATGTGGTTTCCAACGGATTAGTATTAGATAAAAACGGACAAAAAATGTCCAAACGTTTAGGAAATGCCATCGATCCGTTCACCACTTTGGAAGAATACGGAGCCGATGCCACTCGCTGGTATATGATTTCCAATGCCAATCCGTGGGATAACTTAAAATTTGATTTAGAAGGAGTTGCCGAAGTGAGACGTAAATTCTTCGGAACGCTTTACAATACATACTCGTTCTTTGCTTTGTATGCCAACACGGACGGATTTACTCACCAAGAAGATGAAATTCCGTTGGCGGAACGTCCTGAAATTGACCGCTGGATTCTGTCAGAATTACACACGCTTATCCAAAAAGTTGATGAAGCGTTTGCCGAGTATGAGCCTACGCGTGCCACTCGTTTGATTTCGGATTTCGTGCAAGAGCATTTGAGCAATTGGTACGTACGTTTGTCGCGTCGTCGTTTTTGGAAAGGCGAATACGAGGCGGACAAGATTTCGGCATATCAAACGCTGTACGCTTGCCTTGTGAATGTTGCCAAATTGATGGCTCCCGTAGCTCCGTTCTATGCTGATAAATTGTACAGAGATTTGATGGCAGGAACTGGGTGGGAATCCGTTGAAAGTGTGCATCTTACCGAATTTCCGAAAGCTAATACATTGCTTATCAACAAGGAGTTGGAAAGCAAAATGGAAAAGGCTCAAAACATTTCGTCATTGGTGCTTTCACTTCGTAAAAAGGAAATGATAAAGGTGCGTCAGCCGTTGCAAAAAATAATGATTCCGATTATGAGTGAAGTGGAAAAAGCCGAAATTGAGGCAGTTGCCGACCTTATCAAATCGGAAGTAAACGTAAAAGAAATCGAGCTTTTGGAAGATGCATCAGGCGTTTTGGTGAAGCAAATTAAGCCGAATTTCAAAACCTTAGGTCCTCGTTATGGTAAGGATATGAAATTGGTTGTTGCTGCCATTCAGCAGTTTACGCAAGAAGATATTCAAACCATTGAAAAAAATGGTGAAATTATTGTGAAATTAGCAGAAAAAGACGTACCTTTAAGCATTGAAGATGTCGAAATCACAACGCAAGACATTGAAGGTTGGCTGGTGGCAAGTTCCGGAGGTTTGTTGGTGGCATTGGATATTCACATCACGGATGAACTTAAAAAAGAGGGAATTGCTCGTGAGTTGGTAAACCGAATTCAAAATATCCGTAAGGACAGCGGTTTTGAAATTACGGATAAAATCAATATTCGTTTGCAAAGTGATAAAGCCTTGGAAGAAGCCGTTTCGGCGAATTTGCAATATATTAAAAATGAAACGCTTACCAATGAACTTTTCTTTGTGGAAAACCTTTCAAGCGAACTGATTGAATTTGATGGTGTTACAACGAAAATTATAGTGGAGAAGGCGTAAAATGAGTGTAGGGTAAGTTTTCTTTTAAAAATCAATTTGATTGTATTTTTAAATTTAAACAAAAAATTATTGAAAGACTTGAAAATTGGGAATTTGTTGATTACCAAAAAACACTTTTAGATTTGGTGTTTGGTAGTTTTTTGACCGGAGTGTTGTTGGGGCTTTTGTTTATGCGAAATCGGTACATTTTCTGATTTTTTTGATTCCAGCGGTTTTGATTTGGAGTATTATTTTTCTGAAATTGGGAAAACATATCAAAAATGTTTAACGACACAAAAAGAAATAATTATGGAAGAAAACGTTAGAGTTCGATATTCCGATAAGGAATTAGAGGAGTTTAAGGCTCTTATCGAAGAAAAAATTAAAAAAGCTCAAGCAGATTTGGAACTTCTCAAAAGTGCATATATGAATAGTGCAACAAATGGGACAGAAGATACTTCGCCTACTTTTAAGGCTTTTGAGGAAGGTTCAAAAGTGACAAGTAAAGAAGAAAACACAACTTTGGCAATCCGTCAAGAGAAGTTTATTCGTGACTTGAAAAACGCACTCATCCGAATAGAGAATAAAACTTATGGAGTTTGCAGAGTAACAGGTAAATTGATTGATAAACGACGTTTGCTTGCTGTTCCTCATACTACTTTGAGCATTGAAGCAAAAAACTTACAATAATTTCAAAGAAAAGTCAGATAGAATTGAGTTATTTCTCAGTTTTATCTGACTTATTTGCAAAAAATTAATCCTCGATTTCTACCAAAATGGGGCAGTGGTCGCTGTGTTTTGCTTCAGGAAGAATCAAAGCACGTTGCAGTCGGTTTTCGAGAGGTTGTGCTACTAAGTTGTAATCAATACGCCACCCTTTGTTATTGTTTCGGGCATTGGCTCGATAGCTCCACCACGAGTAATTGTGAGGTTCTTTGTTGAAATGACGAAAGCTGTCAATGAATCCACTTTTCATAAAATTGTCCAGCCATTCACGTTCTACGGGCAGAAAACCAGAAACATTCGCATTTCTTATAGGATCGTGAATATCAATGGCTTTATGACATATGTTGTAATCTCCGCATATGATTAAATTTGGGTATGATTTCTTTAATGAATCAATATACTTTTGAAAATCAGCCATAAAGGTTAGCTTGAAATCTAATCGGTCAATATTTGTTCCTGATGGTAAGTAAAGGCTCATCACGGAAACTGTTTCAAAATCGGCACGGAGTATGCGTCCTTCAATATCCATATAATTAATGCCGCTTCCTATCTCAACGTGATTGGGTTTAATTTTTGATAGTATTGCAACTCCGCTATATCCTTTTTTTTCAGCACTATGCCAGTATTGATATTTATAGCCCAACTCTTCAAAGGCTGTTTTTTCAATTTGTGATTCTAAAGCTTTGATTTCTTGTAAGCAAAGTACATCAGGATTGGCACTTTTTAACCACTCTATGAGTCCTTTGGTCATTGCGGCACGTACACCATTTACATTGTAAGATATGATTTTCATCAGAGATTTGTTTTTGATAATTATTTTTGGGGAGGCAAATGTAATATATTTTAATTAATAAGATATGATGCTTATGAAAAATAAAAAAGGAAGGTCAATGCCTTCCTTCTCTATTTTTTGTGTTTTTTCTTAGTAGAACAAACTAAGACTTTCTTTTATCTCAGCCGAATTTTTAAGAGCATTCAAAACTTCTTCTGAAGCACGCCCTAATTTCAGTCCTTCTAATGTTTTTACGTATGAGTTATAGCTATCAATAGCAGGAGCTTTTGCGGTAGAAGTTACCTCAATTACGTACACTCCATTTTCTCCTTCAATTGGTTTTGAAATCTGACCTTGTTTCAAAGCGAAAGCCGTACCTACAACTTTTGGCTCGCGTCCTTCACCGATGATTGTAGGGTTGTTCATTGATAATCCCGTAGCTGTTTTCACTTCACCTTTGTTTGCAGAAGCGATGGCATCCAATGAACTTCCTTTAGCTTTTCCTGCAAGGATTTCAGCTTTTTTCTGACGGATTAAGATTGGTTTTACAAAAGGAGCAGCGTCCTGAACTGAGCTAATTCCTTTTTCGCCTTTTTTGGTAAGTTGAGCAACAATGTAGTTTCCTCCTGATGTAAATTTACGAATATCACCAACTTTGCTCTCTTTCTGGAAGACCCATTGCACAATGGCACGATTATTTCCCAAACCGATGATATATTCATCATTTTGTTTAAGATTATCCGCACGAAGTACAGATAAATCCGATTTTTTTGCAACTTCTCCAAAGTTTTTAGCATCAGCCAAAGCGTCGATTTCAAATTTTGAAACCTTTGAGAATAACTCATTTAATGTAGCTTCCGAAGGCTCAATTTTGCGTGTGATGGTTGCAATTTGAACGGCATCGGTTTTTTCTGTAATTTTTACAATATGAACGCCAAAGTCTGTTTCAACTATGCCGATATGCCCTGTTGGATTTGAGAAAACAAATTCTTCAAAAGGCTTAACCATTCTTCCTTTCGTGAAGAATCCTAAATCACCACTACTATAAGCAGCTCCGGGCTCTTCGGAATTTTCTCTTGCTAATGCAGCAAAATCAGCATTGGGAGCTTGTGCAAGGGCTAATATTTCTTTGGCCTTAGCTTGTGCTTCCTCTTTGGTGCGAGTAACGTTCTGATTTGCAGCTTGGCTTCCTGTGTAAGGAATCAAAATATGACTTGCTTTTACAGCTCCGTTAGTTTCTTTGGCAAGCATACGTGATAGTTTTAGGCTACCTCCGTCTTCATATGGTCCGAAAACTTTTCCTACAGGAAGTGTAAACAGAGTGTCGGCATAGCCAATAGGCAATTGATTTTTTGTTACAAACAAAGAATCATAAGGAGTATCAGAATGCTTATCTACAAACTCACGAATATTAATTGTTTTTGCAAAACCTGCAATTGTGTCATTTGAATTGGTTTGGCTGTTGAAAACAATTTCAGGAGAAAGTAGTTTATTTAAAGTCTCTTTACTTTCTTGAATATCAGCCTCTGAAGCTTTTTCGTTTACAACGATGTATTGGATGTTGCGGAAAGCTTCTTGCTTGAATTGTTTTTCGTGTTTGTTGATGTATGATTTTATTTCACTGTCGCTTACGGTAATTGTGCTGTCAGGAATTGAGCTATATTGCAGGGCAACAAACTTGATGTCAGTTTTATCTTGCTCTTGATGGTAAGCAATTTCTGCTTCGGCATTAGTAACTCCTAATCCTCCACGAATCAGACTAAAGTACATTTGTTGTTTTGCTCCTTCAATAAGAGCTTCTTCCTGCATTTTCCATTGTTGATAAGCTTGCGGATTGCTTGCTTTCAGGGTAGCTAAGTAGCTGATGAATTTTGAGGGGTCAAAAACACCAAACTCATTTGCAAATTCTTGATTTTGAGCTAATGGGCTTTTTGATAGAATTGAAATGATTTGGTCTTTTTCAACACTCAAACCTAATTTTTCAAATTGTTGTTTTAAAAGAATGTTACGAACGTTCTGTTCCCAAACATATTTCGCGGCTTCAATGGTGCTTGCTTGTCCGTTTGAATTTTGAATAGTAGCTTCTACTTGGTAGCGGAAAGCATCAATGGAAACATCTTCTCCGTTAACGGTTCCTACTTCTGTAGGGTGCGAATTGCTGAACCTTCCCGAACCAATGAAGTCAGAAATTACAAAAGCAAATAATGCCAACCCGATAATTACGATGAGGAATACTGTACGGTTTCTAATTTTTTCAAGAACTGCCATCTTTCGTTATCTAATTTTTAGTATTGTTAATTTAGTCGGCGAAAGTAATACTTTCTGAGCAATAATAAAAATATCTTTTAAAGATTTTTTAAAAAAGGATTTTCTTAACTTCCTTGACTAAAGTGAAATTCGTTTGTTTTAAGAGTAGGATTAGCCGAATTATAACCTTTGTTTAGTTACAAAATGCTACTTAAAGCGAAGTTTCGATTTTAAATTTTAAATAATTCCTAAAAAGCAAAGCTAACAAAGGTGTTTTATAAGTCGTTTTTTATATATTTGCCTTTTTAAATTCTAATTTTTTTATGAAAAGATTTACAGTTATTGTTTTTATTTTAGTAGGATTTGGCATAGTTCAGGCTCAAAATGCAAGTGTTGAAAAAGATCTTATAGGTGTTCAAGCCGGGTTATTCGGAGCAAATGTTTACAATGAACATAAGCTTTCTGATGCGGTCGCTTTGCGTTCGCAATTGAGCTTACACGGAGGTTTTTGGACAGGAACAATGTATGAAAAGACAGGCTTTTTGCTAATTCCTGCTGCTTCACTTGAAGGTAAATGGTATTACGGATTAAATCGTCGTGTGAAAAAAGGAAAAAACATCAAAAATAATAGCGGAAACTATTTTTCACTTCGTGCTGAATATTTCCCTAATTGGTTTATCATCTCCAATTATAATGATTTATCCAATGATTATAACTCTATTAGCATAATGCCCACTTTCGGTATTCGTCGTAGCTTTGCCAGAAATTTCAATTATGAATTTAACGTTGGATATGGATATTCGCAAACACTCGGGAAAAATCCCAATAGCAAAGGAGGTGCTTTTTCATTGAGTTTCAAAATAGGATATGATTTCTTTAAACGATAAAATAAAACTAAAAAATATAAAATATGAATAAAAAACAACATTCTAAAGTTTGGAATGAAATTAAGGCTAACGACTCTTGGTCGATGTTTAAGATAATGGGTGATTTTGTAAAAGGTTATGAAAAGCTAAGTGAAATAGGTCCGTGTGTGTCAATTTTTGGCTCGGCACGTACCAAACCCGATAGCAAATATTATAATCTGGCTGTGGAAATTTCAGAAAAAATCGTGGAATCGGGCTTTGGTGTAATTACAGGAGGCGGACCCGGTATTATGGAAGCCGGAAATAAAGGAGCCCGTCAGGGGAATGGTTCGTCAGTTGGGCTGAATATCGATTTGCCTTTCGAGCAACACGATAATCCGTATATTGACAGAGATAAAAATTTAAACTTCGATTACTTTTTTGCTCGTAAAGTAATGTTTGTCAAATATTCACAGGCGTTTGTTGTGATGCCTGGTGGGTTTGGAACGATGGACGAGCTTTTTGAAGCCATCACACTTATCCAAACGCAAAAGATTGATAAATTCCCAATTATTTTGGTGGGAAGTGAATTCTGGCAAGGATTAATTGATTGGTGCCAAAAAACACTTTTAGAGGAATTCCAAAACATTTCTCCTGAGGATATGTTCCTTTTCAAAATTGTTGATACGGCAGATGAAGTTATTGATATTATCGAAAAATTCTATTTGAAATACAATTTAAGACCTAATTTTTAGTAAATTCTATGAAATCAAAATTACCAATTTCAGCAATTGTAGGCACAGTCTCTGTGGTGGTTATCATTATTGTAGTGATGATGTTTGGTTTGCCAATCTATAACGTATGGCAACAAGAAATGGCAGGAAAAGCCGAAATGGCAAAAGCCGAACAAAACCGAAAAATTCTTATCGAAGAAGCCAAAGCTCGATTGGAAGCCGAAAAACTTAACGCTCAAGCCGAAATTGAGAGAGCAAGAGGTATGGCAGAGGCAATGAAAATCGAAAACGGAACGCTTAACTCGGTGTATAATCAGTATTTATTTATCCGAACGCTCGAAAAATTGGCAGACAAAGGCAATCTTCCGCAGATAATTTATATGCCTTCGGAAGGATTAGTTCCCGTGATGGAAGTCTCTAAAAACAAAACAGAATAAGGCATCAATCGGGTAAAATAATGTCGTAACTAAATAGTCAAACCTCTGCTTGCGTTGTTTGGAGTGGTAACTATTTAGTCATAATTACCTAAGGATTGCAGAAAAATGCAATCATTTAGTTAAAGGTTTCTTCAGAAAGAAGATGTAAATAACTTTTTAGTCGTTAGCTTCTGCAAGGTGAAGCTGTTAATGACTAAAAAATCAGGAGGTGATGTAAAAAGTATGATGTCTTAAAAAAGAAATTTTTTTGTCAGGCTGAGCGAAGTCGAAGCCTTATCATTACAGGGTTTCGACTTCGCTCAGCCTGACAATCAGAATTACCATCAGAACTACCATCATACTTTTTACAACACCACCAAAAATCATAAGTCGAATTACTCAAAATTTATATACAATGAAACGATTATTAACAATAGTACGTGTTTCCGAATTGGCAGATATAGCTCATCGTTTGGTAGGGCTTTTTCATCAGGAAAATGATTTACAAACAGATGCTTTTTTGAAAAATCTGTTTACGAAAATTGATACACAGGCTACGGCACTTTCGGTGGCTATCAAAAAAGAAGTTGCCGTTTCCAAATTGGAAGAAGCGGACAATCTGCGTGACGAAACGATTATGAATTTAAGTAACATATTGCTGGGGTATCGCTCGATGCGTTCGCCTGAAATCCGTGAAAATGCCGAAAAACTATATGCTGTTTTTGAGCGTTATGGGACGAAAATCACACGTGAAAACTATTCGAGTGAATCGGCACATATCGAATCGCTTTTACGAGATTTTTCCGCTGCCGAATTGCAGGAAGCTATCGGAAAACTTTTGGGAGTATCCGATACGATAGAGGAGCTTCGCACCCGTCAAACGGCTTTTCATACCGAGCGAATGGCGTACGAAAAATCCCTTTCCGAACAAGAATTCGACGAGTCGGCAACAGCACTGAAAAAACCTTTATTGGGGCTTATCAATGCAAAATTGATTAGTTATCTGGCTGCTTTACAGGAAGAAAGTACTTACGCTAACTTCGCAAAGGTGGTTTCACAAGTAATTGATGATGCCAATGTAACCATCAATCGGCGAGGGAAAAAGTAGCTTTTTGTACTTAATTACAGGTATGGGTAACCTGTTCATACTGAAAAATATAAAAAATAAATCAATGACGATACAAATGATGAAATACGTAAAACTTTTACTTTTACTCTGCTCGGTTTCGCTTTACGGGCAACAGGGCGGAATGTGGATTCCTTCGCTTTTGGAAGGAATGAACGAAAAAGAAATGCAATCGTTGGGAATGAAAATGTCGGCTGCCGATATTTACAGCGTCAATCATTCCTCTTTGAAAGATGCCGTACCGCACTTTGACGGGGGTTGTACTTCCGAAGTCATTTCTCCAAAAGGATTGCTCCTTACCAATCATCACTGCGGATATGGCGAAATTCAGTCGCATTCCTCTGTGGAAAACGATTATTTGGCTCACGGCTTTTGGGCAAAAACGCTGGAAGAAGAGTTGCCTAATCCTGGTGTAACTGCAACGTTTATCGTTCGTATTGAGGACGTTACTTCTGCCGTATTAAAAAGCACAGAAGGTGTTGCAGCTGAGGACGAAAAAGCCAAAATCATTGAAAAAAACATTGCTGAGTTGGTGAAAAATTCACCCAAAGAAGCGTGGCAGGAAAACCGCGTACGAGCTTTTTACAACGGAAACCAATATATTTTGTTCGTGGTGGAAAACTTCAAAGATGTGCGTTTGGTGGGAACTCCGCCGTCTTCCATCGGAAAATTTGGCTCAGATACAGATAATTGGGTATGGCCACGACATACGGGAGACTTTGCTCTTTTCCGCATCTATGCCGACAAAAATAATCGTCCTGCCGAGTATTCCAAAGACAACGTACCTTACACGCCCAAGCATTATTTCCCAATTTCGTTAGACGGAATTTCGCAAGACGACTTTACGATGGTTTTCGGATATCCGGGGCGTACGCAAGAATACCTTCCGGCGGTTGCCGTACAGCAAATCGTTGAGGTTTTGAATCCTGCTAAAATCGGGATTCGTGATGTGGTACTAAAAGTACAGGACGGATATATGCGTAAAGACCAAGCCATTAAGATTAAATATGCTTCCAAATACGCCCGCGTGGCAAACTATTGGAAAAAATGGATTGGCGAAAGTCAGGGACTGAAAAAATCCGATGCAGTGGCATTAAAGCAAAAGCAGGAAGAGCGTTTCAAAAGCAACGTTCAAAAGGGTGGAAAACAAGCAGAATACGGGCATTTGCTTTCGGACTTTTCTAAAAAATATAAAGAAGTTGAGCCGTACGCTTTAGCGAATGATTTATTCAGTGAATTTATGTTGCGAAACATTGATTTGCTTACCAACGGCTATCGCATTTGGCAATTACAAAACATTCTGCAAAGTCGTGGCGAGCAATCTTTTAATGACAGAAAGAAAAACTTGCAATCAACCTTCAAAGGCGTATTCAAAGATTATGAAAAAGCCGTGGATAAAGATGTGTTTGAAAAAGCCGTGGTGTTCTATGCTGAAAATATGCCGAAACAATTTCTGACAGAAAATTTGCAAAACTTCAACGCAAAAACGCTGGCGGAAAATCTTTATGAAAATTCATTATTAGCTACCGAAGCGGGCGTGGAAAAACTACTGGCAGCTTCACCCGAAACGTTTGCCGAACTTATTAAAAACGATGTAGGTATGCAGTTTGTTTCCGAGTTGATAAATAGTTTTGCTAAAGAGGTTGCTCCAACCTATGGGCGTTTGAATGCGGATATTGAGGCTTTGCAACGTACGTATATGAAAGCCATTTTAGAGTTTTCAAAACCTGAGGATAGAATTTTCCCTGATGCAAATAGTACATTGCGTGTTACTTACGGAAAAGTAAAAGGGTACGCTCCTGCCGATGCCGTGTATTACAGCCCTGTAACCTATTTGGAAGGCGTGATGGAAAAATACGTTCCTGGCGACTACGAATTTGACGTTCCGCAGAAATTACGTGACTTGTATGAGAAGAAAGATTTTGGAGCTTACGCTGACAAAAACGGCAAAATGCCTGTTTGTTTCATTGCTACGAACCACACCACAGGCGGAAATTCGGGAAGCCCTGCCATCGATGCACACGGAAACCTTATCGGTTTAAACTTCGACCGCGTGTGGGAAGGCACAATGAGCGATATTCATTACGACCCTGAAATCTGTCGTAATATTATGGTGGATATTCGCTACGTATTGTTCATCATTGACAAATACGCCGGAGCCAAACGCCTCATTGATGAGATGAAGCTCGTCCATCCGAAGAAAAATGCGTCTTCATCCAAAAAATCAAAAAGAAAACGCAGGTAAAATATAAATACGTTTTACATCAGGAGGCGTTCGCATTAATCAATGCGAACGCCCTCGTTGTTTAACAGAGGCACTCGCACATAAGGAAACAATTCTCTAAATTTCAAACATCTAAAAGTTAATGAGAAGTTAAATTACTTTGATTGTCAGATAAAATATCCGTATTTTTGTAGGTGAGGAATTAATCTTTTCACAAATACTTTGAGCCTATGAAACAGCACCAATTATCTTTTGAAGACATACTTACTTAGAGTATCTTTTAACTGAATCACACATTAAATCCTTCATAATAAAAGCAGGTTCAGGTTATTTCTTCTATAATCTAAAACTTCACAAATATGAAAAAAATATTTTTTTATTTATGCATCTCATTATTCACCTTAATAGGTTGTAATAATAAGGAAGAAACCCCTACTAAGCAGAAAGATAAAGAAGCTACAAAGGAAAGAATTCGTAACATCTTAATTAGCAATGGTGTTGATGAAAGTAGCATACATTTCTTCGATGCTACGGAGGCAGACAAAAAGAACGCTATTGTTATATCTTCTCTTGAAGAATTTGAACAAATGATGAAAGAGGGTAGAAAGCGGGATTCTATTTCAAGAAAAGAATACAACGAATTTTTAAAGAGAAGAAAAGCAGACTCCATCAATAGGAATAATCAAAAAAAATCTCAATAATAAAGGATTAGAAAAAGAAATTCTGCTTCTTTGATAGATTTTTTGAAATATATTACATTCGATATTACAACGAGAGTTCTCAAATTAACTAATGTGATAACTCTCGTTTCTCGTTAAAAACACTTGTCCAAAAAGTAATAAATTGTAACTTTGCAGAGTTTTATTTATTATCGAAAAATATATCACAAATTATGAAACTTAATAAATATATCGACCACACACTTTTGAAAGCTACGGCTACTGTTTCCGAAATTGAAAACCTTTGTGCAGAAGCCGTGAAGTATGATTTTTTTTCCGTTTGTGTAAATAGCGGATATGTGTCTTACGCAAAAGAATTTCTGAAAGGAACAGAAATAAAGGTATGTAGTGTTGTCGGTTTTCCGCTTGGGGCAATGAGTACGGCTGCAAAAGTGTTTGAAACTGAACGAGCTATTGCCGATGG
Organism: Capnocytophaga felis; assembly: GCF_009684755.1. GTDB lineage: Bacteria > Bacteroidota > Bacteroidia > Flavobacteriales > Flavobacteriaceae > Capnocytophaga > Capnocytophaga felis. Next base: position 279,116 of record NZ_BLBC01000005.1, on the reverse strand, counting down.
AGCTGACGAAATTGATATGGTAATCAATGTAGGTTGGTTGCAATCGGGCGAGGTTGAGAAAGTGCGTGAGGAAATAGCTCTTATTAAAAAAGCTTGTGGGAATAAAGTGTTGAAAGTCATTTTAGAAACTTGTTATTTGACTGACGATGAAAAACGTTTGGCTTGTGAGCTTTCAGTAAAAGCAGGTGCTGATTTTGTAAAAACTTCCACCGGATTTGGCTCAGGCGGAGCAACTATTTCCGATGTCCAACTTATGAAAGAAGCTGTAAATGGGAATGCAAAAATAAAAGCTTCCGGTGGCGTTCGTGATTTTCAAACTGCAAAACAATACATTGATTTGGGAGTAGAACGCATTGGGACTTCTAACGGAATTGCCATTGTAACAGGAGGAAAAGGTGAGGGATATTAATCTGATATTGTTATAAATATGATAATTTGGAAAATTGTTTTATGATGTCCGAATTATCATATTCTTGTTTTTTAATGATAAAATAGGGATGAATACAGTAGATGTCATATTGCTGATTTTTTTAGGATTTGGCTTAATTCGAGGTCTTTGGAGAGGAGTGATTGTTGAGCTGGCTTCACTGCTTGCTATCATTTTGGGCATCTATGGGGCAATTCACTTTTCGTTTTACATAGCCGGAATTTTGAATCAATATTTTTCGTTGGATAAATCTACAACAGAAGCCCTTTCGTTTGCCTTTACATTGATATTGATTATGTTAGCTGTGATGCTATTGGCTAAATTCCTTACCACGCTGGCAGAATCGGTATCTTTGGGATTTTTAAATCGACTTGCAGGAGGAATTTTCGGAGTTTTAAAGATAGCCGTTATTGCAGGGACATTGTTTTTGGTTCTTGAGAAAACGTGGCAAATAACAAAGTGGATACCGGAAGAAACACTTCTAAATTCAAAGCTATATGAGCCTATAAAAGCTATAGGGAATCTTTTCTATGCAAATGTTTTCTAAAAAATATGTAAATATATTGATGAGTTTTGTTAAAAATGGTGAAAATGAATTTTTGTGAAGTTATATTTAACAATATCTTTTGATATATACTGAGTGAATTGTATATCTTTGCGACGATTTTTTATTAGAAATAAAGTGATTGTCTTAAAAAAATGACGTAGAGGAACAACTTTGTTAATGAAAGTTTAATGACGAAAAGGAAAAGAGGCAAGTTTATTATACATTGAAAAGAAAAACAAACAGATTTTTGGGAAAGTAATGTTGTAAGGGAGGAGAATCAGATGAACTTTTGGGACAAAATCGCCAAAACCGAGAATCAAAATTATTGTCTTTAATTTACTACTGTGAGCAGTTCTGCAAAAAGTGATTGTGTATCACAAAAAATTACAAATTTCTTTCCTTGAATTATATTCAATTTTAAAAATCTATCTTTGTGTGAAAAGATAAAGAAAGTTTTTTCTGCTTTTTGATGTATTTTCAATAAAGAATTGAGCTATAATTGATTGTTTTTAAATATAAAAGAATGAAAGAAACAGATATTATAATCATAGGAGCAGGTCCCACGGGGCTTTTTGCCGTTTTTGAGGCGGGATTACTCAGATTAAAATGCCATCTGATTGATACATTACCACAACCCGGAGGGCAATTGGCTGAATTATATCCTAAAAAACCGATTTTTGATATTCCGGGATACCCAAGCGTGGGAGCAGGAGAACTCGTTGATAATTTGATGGAACAAATCAAACAATTTCAACCTGAATTTACGCTTTCGGAAACCGCCGAGCATATAGACAAACTTGATGATGGCACCTTTATCGTAACAACCAATAAAGGTACTCAAATCAAAGGAAAAGCAGTAGCCATCGCAGGCGGATTGGGTACATTTGAGCCACGAAAACCTGAACTTCAGAATATTGCTGATTATGAAGAAAAAGGAGTTGAGTATTTTGTAAGAAATCCGGAGCAATACGCAGGAAAACGTGTGGTAATTGCAGGGGGAGGAGATTCAGCTTTGGATTGGAGTATTTATCTTGCAAATATAGCGAAATCAGTAACTTTGGTTCATCGTCGAAACGAATTTCGTGGAGCTTTGGATTCCGTAGAAAAAGTAAAAGAACTTAAAAATGAAGGAAAAATCAATCTGATTACTCCTTGTGAAGTTATTGAAATAAAAGGAAATGGAAAGGTAGAATCACTCATTTTAGAAAAAGAGGGAGTTCGACAAGAAGTAGAAACAGACTATTTCATTCCATTGTTTGGGCTTACGCCGAAATTAGGACCCATCGCCGATTGGGGGCTTGAAATTGAAAAGAATGCAATTAAAGTGAATAATGCACTTGACTATCAGACAAATATAGAAGGAATTTACGCCATCGGAGATATTAATACATATCCGGGCAAATTGAAATTAATTCTTTGCGGATTTCACGAAGCAACATTGATGTGTCAAAGCATTTACAATCGGTTAAATCCGGGAAAAAAATATGTTCTGAAATATACAACAGTAGCGGGAGTTGATGGTTTTGACGGAAGCCGTAAGGAAGCTGAAAAAGCTGTGGTAAAATCAATAGAATGAGATATTTAAAAAGCATATAGAGTACTAACGAAAGATTAATGATGATGAGAGAAATAAATAAATTTTACTTATTCCTACTGTTCACAATAAGTATAACTACGCTACAAGCTCAAACAGATACAATAAGTCCTAAAAGATTGTCAATCAAAGGAAAAGTTAAAAAAATTGAAGATTTTTCCTATTTTTTGGAGGCGAATCCGAAGGGAAAGAGAACCATCGATGGGAAAAGATATAATATCTATCCTTTTGTTGAAGATTGGAACATTGAGAAAAACGAATCAAAGTACACAAAAACTAACGTTTCATACGAATTTGACAGAACAGGAAAGAACACGAATTCAGTTAGTTATTATGCAGAAGGGAATCCTTTCGGAAAAGTTGAGTTTCTGTATGATTCTACAGGAAAGTTGGTTAAAAGCCAAACTAATTTCAACGTTTCTGACGGAAATTTTGTCGTTAATAAGCAGTACACCTATGATGAGAAAAAACGTTTGGTGCAGATTGAAGAACACGAGGGAAGTCAGTTGCTAAAAACGGTTGTTTTTACCTATGATGATTTAGGAAATTGCATAGGAAAAAGCAAGAAAACAGGTAAACCTATATTTTCTGAAGAACAGTTTCACGACGCTGAAAATCAAACTGTTGATTTGGAGAATCAACCTCGTATTGAATATACGAAAAACGAAACATTCAAGTATAACAAGCACAGAAAGGTTACTTTCTCGGAGGAGTCTTTTCCTGAGCGTCAGGTGTTCTTACGTACAGAAAATCAGTACAATAGACAAAATAAATTGGTTAAAGCTAAATTTGTAAACCAAGAAAACGAAGAAACGGTCTGCTCTTATGAATACGATAAAAACGGAAAGCTCGTACGTACAGTTTGCTCAGCCGAGGACAACCCTGATGTTTACTTGGAAATGACCATTCTTTACAAACCTTCCGGTAAGGTGGAAACCATAAAAAGCAAAACAGGTGTAATTTCGAAAAAAATATTCAGTGAAAACGGTTTGCTGGAACTCCACAGAACTCCGGAATTTGACCATCAGTACAAATATTCTTTCGACAAAAAAGGGAATTGGAAAGAAGCTGTACTTTACGAAAATGGAACTCCTTCTAAAATTAGAATCCGAAAAATTGAATACTATTAAAAATGAATGATATTAGCCTGAAAATAACGGATCGTGATGGTGTACTGTACGAGTTGAAAGCTCCCACAGATATGAATATGAACCTGATGGAAGTAATGAAAGCCTACGAAATTGCTCAAGATGGGGAAATTGGCGTTTGTGGCGGTATGGCAATGTGTGCTTCGTGTCAGTGTTATGTACAAAATGATGTGCCTCTACCTGAGAAATCTGATGAAGAAGAGGCGATGCTTTTTGAGGCATATCACGTGAAAGAAAACAGCAGGTTAGGCTGTCAAATCCCTATTACGGAAGAAATTAACGGTTTGGAAGTCATCTTGGCTCCATATCCATAGAAAGTAATATTTTACGATATAATACAAGCTCAAAACTCAAAGAAATTTTTGGATTTTGAGCTTTAAATTTTTTGATTTATGTTTGATGTGTTAATCATCGGAGGTGGTGCAGCAGGTTTTTTTACAGCAATTAATTGTGCTGAGAAAAATCCTCTTTTAAGAATAGGTATCATTGAGAAAGGAAAAGATGTACTTACCAAAGTAAAAATTTCAGGAGGGGGACGTTGCAATTTAACCCACGCCGAGTTTATTCCTCAAAACTTAGTAAAAAACTACCCGAGAGGAGAGAAGGAGCTGCTAAGCCCATTCCATCGATTTATGTGTGGCGATACAATAGAGTGGTTTGAAAACAGAGGCGTACATTTAAAGACAGAACCTGACGGACGCATTTTTCCTGCTTCAAACAGCTCACAAACAATTATTGATTGCTTCATACGACTATCAAAACAATTTAAAATAGAATTATTAACCTCCCAAAATGTAACTCGGTTTTTCCGGTCGGAAAACGGTTGGGAAGTATCAACAAACGCCCGAACTTTCTTTACCAAAAAATTGGTTATAACTACCGGAAGCAATCCGAAAATTTGGAAATTATTAGCAGAATTGGGACATACCATTGTGCCTCCGGTTCCCTCTTTGTTTACATTTAACACCTCGGACTTATTTATAAAAGATTTGGCGGGAATTGCAGTTATGTCGCAAGTTATGCTTCGAGATAATGAAGGGAAGTCCTTGAAAATTAAAAGTATAGCCCCTTTGCTAATTACTCATTGGGGATTTAGTGGTCCTGCCGTATTAAAACTTTCAGCGTGGGGAGCAAGGATTTTGGCAGAAAGAAATTATCAGTGCATCTTGGAGGTAAATTGGCTGGTTAATGACTCAGAAGAAATTCATACGGAAGAAGTCATTTCTTTATTACAGAAGATAAAACAAAATCAACCTCGAAAAATGTTACAAAACACGAGCATATTTAATCTTCCTAAACGGTTGTGGAATAGATTGTTAGAAAAGGGAGGGGTGAACCCAAACGAACTTTGGTCAGAGGTAAGTAAGGCTCAAATTCGTCATTTGGCACAGGCACTGACATCTTCTCAATTCAAAATAGAGGGAAAATCAACTTTTAAGGAAGAATTTGTTATTGCAGGAGGAGTTTCTCTATCTGAAATCAATTTTAAAACTTTTGAAAGTAAATTATTAAAAGATTTGTACTTGGCAGGAGAAGTTATTGATGTTGATGCCATTACAGGAGGATTCAATTTCCAAAATGCGTGGACAGGAGGATATTTAATAGCTCAAGCCATCGTGGATAAATTAAATACAAAATAAAAAAAACAGCCCAATATATTTTAAAAATTAGGGCTGTTTTTCATCATTCAACTATGAAAACAAAATTTATTTTGCTATGTTCACGGCTCTTGTTTCTCGAATAACCGTAATCTTAACTTGTCCCGGATAGGTCATATCCGTTTGTATTTTTTGTGAAAGATTGAATGAAAGTTCAGCAGCTTTATCGTCACTAACTTTTTCACTTTCAACGATTACACGTAACTCACGACCTGCTTGAATAGCATAGGCTTTTTTAACTCCTTGGAAAGAAAAAGCTGCATCTTCCAAGTCTTTTAAACGCTGAATGTATGAATCTAACACTTGGCGTCTGGCTCCAGGTCTAGCTCCGCTGATGGCGTCGCAAACTTGCACAATAGGCGAGAGGAGTGAGGTCATTTCAATCTCATCGTGGTGAGCTCCAATAGCGTTGCAAACTTCAGGTTTTTCCCCGAATTTTTCTGCCCATTCCATACCTAATATTGCGTGAGGTACTTCAGTTTCAACTTGTGGCACTTTCCCGATGTCGTGCAGTAATCCCGCACGTTTTGCTAATTTTACGTTTAACCCTAATTCAGCTGCCATTAATCCGCATAATTTTGAAACTTCACGTGAATGCTGGAGCAAATTTTGACCATACGAAGAACGATATTTCATACGTCCAACGCATTTGACCAATTCCGGATGCAGTCCGTGAATTCCTAAATCAATTACGGTACGTTTACCGATTTCTACGATTTCATCTTCGATTTGTTTGGTCGTTTTTTCTACAACCTCTTCAATACGAGCAGGATGGATACGTCCGTCCGTAACCAGTTTATGCAATGAAAGCCTTGCAATTTCTCTGCGAACAGCATCAAAGCAAGATAAAATAATTGCTTCAGGAGTGTCATCTACAATAATTTCAACTCCGGTAGCAGCTTCCAAAGCACGAATGTTTCGCCCTTCACGCCCAATGATACGCCCTTTGATGTCGTCGGACTCCAAGTTGAAAACAGAAACACAATTGTCAATCGCTTCTTCTGTTCCTATTCTTTGTATTGTGTTGATAATTATCTTTTTAGCTTCTTGTCGGGCGGTTAATTTAGCCTCTTCAATGGTACTTTGAATGTAAGCCATTGCATCAGCCTGTGCTTCACTTTTTAGTGAATCTGTGAGCTGTGTTTTTGCTTCCTCTGCTGAAAGTCCAGAGATTAGCTCTAATTGTTTTACTTGATTTTTATGTAAACGCTCAATTTCCTCTTGCTTTTTATCAATGTTTTGTAGGCGTTGGTCAGCTTCTTTGTTTTTGTTTTCTAAATCTTCTTTAAGACGCTTGTTTTGAGCTAATTCGTTGGAAACTTGTGATTCTTTATCACGAATACGTTTTTCGGCTTCCGCCATTTTTTTGTCTTTACTCGCAATTACTTTTTCGTGTTCAGACTTCAATTCCAAAAATTTCTCTTTTGCTTGTAAAATCTTATCTTTTTTGATGTTTTCTGCCTCATTTTTTGCGTCTTTTAGCAGTGTACTTGCTTCTGTTTGAGCATTCGTGATGATTTTCGAGGCGTTTTTCTTTTCTAAAACTTTTGCGATTGCAAACCCAATAACTAATCCGAAAATGGTTGCAACTACAATTCCTAATATAAGTGTCGTCATTTGTTAATAAAATTATATATAAAAAAAGCCTACATTGATAAGAGTTTTGTAAACTCCTAAAACAGGTTTAGGGCTACTGAGTTGGTCAAGTATCCGTTCTGGGACGGCTCGCTTTAACAACTCCACTTACCCTTTATTAAGTTGTAAATGTTGAGTTTACCAAAAAGTGCAATCAATGTAGGCAGTAATTTTGCTATTCTAAAGAACTTATTTTGTTTAAATGATAGAATCTATCATTTTATTAATATTTTCTAATTTTTCTTTAATTGTTAAATCTTGATTACTTTCATCAATTTTAGCTTGTTCAATTTGTGTAGCTAAAACGATGGTACACATAGCCAAAGCATCTCTTTTATCTTTCAATTCATAGTTTCGTTCAAAATTATGAATCATTTCATTAATTTCCTTCGCAGCCTTTCTGAATCCCTCTTCCTGCTGTGGTTCTATGACCAATGGATAAACTCTATCAGCGATGGAAAGCTTTATTTTCAAGGTATTATCCATTTTTGAATTTTATTTTGAAAGTTGAGCGATGCAAGCGTCAATTTCCCGAATTAAAGCGTTTATTTTTAATTTTGCTTTTGTTTTATTCTCATTACTGCCAAGAATACTATTTGCGATTTTTGCGGCTTCGTTTTTTTCTTTCCAAACCAAAACTTCTTTCTCTAAAATTTTTTTTTCCTGAGTTAGTGTTTCAATAGTTTGGATAAGTTTCTGGTTTTCAGATTTTAATTTATCTACTTTCCCTTTCAAAGAAGTCGCCTTTTCCTCAAGTAACTCCACCAAATTGCTGATATTACTCATTGCAAATTCTTTAATATTCTCTGGTTTGCAAAGTTAAAACAGAAATATGTAAAAAGCAATTTTTTAACAAACTAATTATTTTTTTGAAGTTTTATCACGAATCAATAGAGTTTTTACTTTTCAAGTAATTGCATAATATTTAAGGCTTTATCTACCGAAGTAATTCGCTCAAAGATTAACAACAACCTAAGCCCGTTGCGGGTTTCTTTTTCCTGCATTTTGCATCGGTCGGGGAAGTGTTGTACGAATTGCAATACCTTATGAAAACGTGGACTTTGGTAAAACGGACTTTGTTGGTCGGAAATAAAATAGCCTGTCATTTTTCCGTTTTTCATCACTAACTTTTCGATGCCCATTTTGGTCGCAATCCATTTTAGGCGTACGCTATTGAGTAAATCAACGGCTTGCGAAGGCAGTTGCCCGAAGCGGTCAATCAGATTCGTTTCGTAAGTTAATAAATCGGTTTCCGAAGTGATGTTACTCAGTTCATTATAAAGGTTTAAGCGTTCGGCAACTCGGTTTATGTATGTGTCGGGGAACAAAAGTTCAAAATCACTGTCGATATGCGTATCACTTAGGTACGATTTGTCTTCTTCTTTGGTTTGATACAAGTCGGAAAATTCGTTTTCTTTCAGTTCTACGATGGCTTCTTGCAGAATTTTCTGATAGGTTTCAAACCCGATTTCGTTGATGAATCCGCTTTGTTCGCCACCGAGAAGGTCGCCCGCCCCGCGTATTTCCAAATCCTTCATCGCGATGTTAAAACCACTTCCCAAATCGGAAAATTGAGCAATGGCTTGTATGCGTTTTCGGGCATCGTCCGACATTGCCACAAACGGAGGTGTGATAAAATAACAAAACGCTTTTTTGTTGCTTCGTCCTACACGTCCACGTATTTGATGCAGGTCAGACAAACCAAAATTATGAGCGTTATTGATGAAAATCGTATTGGCGTTAGGCACGTCCAAACCACTTTCGATAATAGTTGTAGCTACCAACACGTCATAAGCTCCGTCCATAAAGGCGAGCATCGTTTCTTCGAGCTTTTTGCCGTCCATTTGTCCGTGTCCGACAGCAATTTTGGCATCGGGGACGAGCCTTTGCAACATTCCCGCTACTTCACGGATATTTTCAACCCGATTGTTGATGAAAAATACTTGTCCGCCTCGTTGAATTTCGTACAAAACGGCATCGCGGATAATTTCTTCATTAAAATGGATAACCTGACTGTCAATCGGGTAACGGTTTGGCGGAGGCGTGTTAATGACCGATAAATCTCTGGCTGCCATCAGGCTGAATTGCAACGTACGCGGAATTGGCGTTGCGGTAAGCGTCAGAACGTCAAGGTTTTCTTTCAATATTTTGAGTTTGTCTTTCACGCCCACACCAAATTTTTGTTCCTCATCAACAATTAGAAGTCCTAAATCTTTGTATTTAACGTTTTCGTTTACAATTTGATGCGTTCCGATGATGATATCAAGCGAACCTTTGGCAAGTTCCTCCAAAATATTTTTTTTCTCTTTCGCTGTGCGGAAACGATTTAAGTAATCAATCCGAACGGGGAAATCTTTCATTCGGTTGCTAAATGTCTGATAGTGTTGAAATGCCAAAATGGTAGTCGGCACAAGCACAGCTACTTGTTTGCCGTTATCAACTGCTTTGAAGGCAGCCCGAATGGCAACTTCCGTCTTTCCGAAACCAACATCGCCACATACGAGCCTATCCATCGGTTTTTGACTTTCCATATCGGCTTTTACTTCGGCAGTAGCTTTGCTTTGGTCGGGCGTGTCTTCGTACAGAAACGATGCTTCCAATTCGTTTTGCATATAACTGTCGTGAGCAAAGGCAAAACCGCTGGCTTCCTTCCGCTTGGCGTAAAGCTGAATGAGGTTAAAGGCGATTTCTTTTACTTTGGCTTTAGTCTTCTGTTTCAAGGCTTTCCACGCTCCCGAACCCAATTTGTAAATCTTTGGTGGTTTGCCGTCTTTGCCGTTGTACTTGGTGATTTTGTGTAGGGAATGGATGCTTACAAAAAGTACATCGCGGTCGCCATAAATGAGTTTGATGGCTTCTTGCATTTTGCCCTCTACTTCAATTTTTTGCAAGCCGGCGAATTTCCCGATGCCGTGGTCGATGTGTGTAACGTAGTCGCCAACAGTGAGTTGAGTAAGTTCTTTGAGCGTAATGGCTTGCTTTTTGGCATATCCGTTTTTCAGGTGAAATTTATGATATCGTTCAAAAATCTGATGGTCGGTAAAGACGTTGATTTTATTGCCCGAATCCACAAAACCGCTGTGGAGCGATAAAATGGCGGTCTGATAATATACTTTTTGTTCCATTTCCTTAAAGATATCGTCAAAACGTTTGGCTTGTTGCTCGGTGGAACAAATAATATAGTTAGTGAAACCTTCTTCGTGCTTTTCGTTCAAATAAGCGATGAGAAGCTCAAACTGTTTGTTAAAAGCGGGTTGCGGACTGGTTCTGAATGTGATGATTTCGGACGGAAACAATGAATTTGCCCCTGAAAATAAACTTTGGAAGGTTTTTATCTGCTCGGTTAGGGTTGAACTTTGGCAAAAAAGCATTTCCGGAGCAAGATGTTTGACTTCTTTTGACATTTTATCGTAAATATCGACTGCTTTTTGAAATAAACGGTCAATCTTTGCCTGAAAAGCGTCAATATCTTTGCCTATGAAAAGCGTTTCTTTTGAGATATATTCGAGAAATGACTGGCGGACTTCTTCACTCTCTTTATTTTCCACATTCGGAATGATAGTAATTTGAGAAAGCTGCCGTGTAGAAAGCTGAGTTTCCACGTCAAAGGTTCGGAGGCTTTCAACTTCATTTCCGAATAATTCAATACGGTAAGGCTCGTTATTGGAGAATGAAAACACGTCCACAATACCGCCACGTACGGAAAATTCTCCGGGTTCGGTAACGAAATCGGTTCGGTTAAAATTGTATGTGAAAAGCATTTCGTTGAGAAAATCCAGGGGCAGAACATCTCCTTTTTTGATTTTTAATGTGTTCTTTTCGAGTTGTTTGCGTGTGATTACTTTCTCAAAAAGAGCTTCGGGATAACTCACTACAATCAAGGGCGTTTGCTGTGAGCCTAATCTGTTTAACACTTCGGCACGAAGCAACACATTGGCGTTATCCGTGTCCTCAATTTGATACGGGCGTCGGTAACTGTCGGGGAAGAAAATTACGTTTTCATCGCCTAACAAACTTTCCAAATCGTTCAAAAAATAAGCTGCTTCTTCTTTATCGGAAAGCATCACGAACAAATTTCGGTTTGTGTTTTGATAAAGATTGGCAATGATAAAGGATAACGAAGCTCCTGCCAAATGATTAATAGTTAAACAGCGTTCGCCTTTTTCTATTTTTGAAAGTAATTGAATGTATGATGTATTCTCAGAAATTTTTTGAAGAATGGGATTCGTTTTCACAAAAATTTTTCTGCAAAATTACTATTTATTTTGGGAATGAACCAAAGTGAAATCGGTTTTTTATTTGAAAAAAGATGAAGAAGGAAAAAATATTTTGAAATTTCTACATTGATTTTTCTTAGGATTAAGCTCGCTTTTGAAAGAGCTAAAAACTAACAAATTAAAAAAGAATGGTTTCTTTTTTTTGCAGTTCGCGTTTTTTTCTTAACTTAGCCGAAACAAATAGTAACGTAAAAGAAAATGTTTATAGCTTTTGCGTTGTATCATCAAACTTAAATAATTAATTACAATGGGAAAAGGATTTTTTAAAGTGCCGAAAGCCGTAAATGAGCCGGTAAAATCATATGCGAAGGGAACGCCCGAACGAGAGGCTGTTCTCAAAGCGTATAAAGAGTTATGGAATAGTACTATAGATGTTCCTCTGTATATTGGAGCGGAACAAATCAGAACCGGTAAAACCAAAAATATGACTGCCCCGCACAATCATAAACACGTGGTAGGTACATATCATCTTGCGGAGAAACAACACGTGGAGAAGGCAATCGCAACTGCGTTGGAGGCTCGCAAAAAATGGGCGGCTCTTTCTTGGCAAGAGCGGGCTTCTATCTTTTTGAAAGCAGCCGAACTCATCGCGGGACCTTACCGAGCAAAAATCAATGCCGCAACTATGATTGCTCAATCAAAAACCGTACATCAGGCTGAAATCGACTCGGCTTGTGAATTGATTGATTTCCTTCGTTTTAACGTGGAATTTATGACGAATATCTACAATGACCAACCTATCTCCACAGATGGCGTTTGGAATCGGGTGGAATATCGTCCGTTGGAAGGATTCGTTTATGCAGTTACGCCGTTTAACTTTACGGCAATTTCAGGTAATCTTCCGGCAAGTGCTGCCCTAATGGGGAACGTAGTTGTCTGGAAACCAAGTAACGCCCAAGTATTTTCGGCAAACGTAATTATGCAAATTTTCAAAGAAGCCGGACTTCCTGATGGGGTAATCAACTTCATCAATGGCGACGCTGCAATGATTACCGAAACGCTTCTTGCCAGCCCTGATTTCGCCGGAATTCATTTCACCGGGTCAACAGGTGTTTTTCAAGATATTTGGAAAAAAATAGGCAATAACATTCACAATTATAAGACCTATCCAAAAATTGTAGGCGAAACCGGAGGAAAAGATTTCATCGTAGCACATCCGTCGGCTATTTCCAAGCAAGTAGCAACGGCAATCACACGCGGAGCATTCGAGTTTCAAGGACAAAAATGTTCGGCAGCATCAAGGGTATATCTTCCCAAATCGAAAGCCGATGAAATTTTAAATTTTGTGAAAGAAGATGTACTTTCTTTCAAGATGGGAACTCCGGAGAATATGGAAAATTTCATTACTGCGGTAATCAATGAAAATTCCTTTGATAAATTGGCAAAATATATCGACCAAGCAAAAAAAGACACCGATGCCGAGATTTTTGTTGGGGGCGGTTATGATAAATCGGAAGGATATTTTATTGAACCTACGGTTATTGTAACTACAAATCCGAAATATACAACTATGGAAACGGAGCTTTTCGGTCCGGTGGTAACAGTATATGTATATGACGATAACAAATGGGAAAAAACACTCAAATTAGTAGATGAAACTTCGGAATATGCACTTACAGGTGCTGTTTTCTCGCAAGACAGATACGCTCTTAGTCAAGCAATAAAGGCGTTGGAAAATGCGGCGGGGAACTTCTATATTAATGACAAGCCAACCGGAGCTGTGGTAGGGCAGCAGCCTTTTGGTGGAGCTCGTGCTTCGGGGACAAATGACAAAGCAGGTTCAGCTCAGAACTTATTGCGTTGGGTTTCACCTCGATTGATTAAAGAAACTTTTGTTCCGCCTGTGGATTACCGCTATCCATTTTTAGGTTAGTCAGTTTGCAAATAAATAAATCTTTGCCAAAACGCATTTGGCAAAGATTTATATCAAAAAAGATACAATACAACTTTAAAAATCATCTTCACGAAACAGAAAATAGCGTACAAAACTTCAAAAGACTATTTCTTGTTATAAAAATAGCAGAAATGAAATATAAAATCATTTTCTCGGATTGAGAAATGATAAAATAAATTTGATTGATGAAATCTCAATCTGAGAAAAGGTAAAAAGAAATAAAAATATATTTTTTCAGTATGAGATTTTGTAAACTGAAATACATTTGTGATTTCTCGATTTGAGAAATTGTAAAATAGATTCAGTTTCTGGTTTCTCAACTTGATATGACTTGTTTTAGATATTTTTCATCTTATTTTTAATCATAATTATTATCAAAATTATAGTAAAGATTATAAATCATCTTAAAAATATATTTTCATAATTATTATTGTTTGTTTCTTGATGTGAGATGACAATAATTCAACTAAAAAACTTACTTTTTAAAAAAATATATAACTATGAAAAATCTTAAATTGACAACCATTCATCTTTCCGGATTAAAGAATACGGAATTTGCCCAATTATTAGTGCGTTTTTTTGAGGATTTTGAAAAATCGGGATTGGATTTGGAAACAGATGAGGATTTCAAACGATTGTTTGAGCTTATCAAAACCAAAAAACCTACCTTTGATGAAGCTATTGACCAAGTTAGAGGTAGCGAAGAGTCCTATAAAATTAAAAAAGCCGATAAAGAAAGAGATAATTTGCTTAAATCACTTCGTTCGGCTACAAATGCTTATAAGTATTCAAACAATCAAAAAGAAAAAGATGCTTTTGCAACCGTTAGTTTGCTTCTTTCAGAATATAAGAACGTAGAAAATGACGGATATGAACAAGCTACTTATCGTTTGTCAAATCTCACCGAGCGATTGCAAAATGAAGAATATAAGGAAGCTGTTAAGGAATTATCTTTGGGTAAATTTGTTGCAAATCTGGCTGAAGCTAATAGAAAATTTAATGAAGTATTTTCTATTCGCTCTTCCAAAGCAATACAAAAACCATCTTACAATGTGAAAGAGCTTAGAAAAGAGCTTACCAATATTTATAAAGATTTAGCGGACTATACTTTTATTTTGGCTCGTATCCGTAATGATGATTTCTTCACAAAAGCACTCGGGGTTATTAATAACGGACGTAAATACTTTGCAGATACAATCATAGCTCGGCGTAATGCTGCTAAAATGACCTCAAAAAAGGATAAAAATAAGCCCGAATCATAATAAAAGAATCTATTTTAAATCGAAATTTGATTTTATCTAATTCTTTTAAAGGCTTTAATAAGTGAATTTTAGGTATATGATTTTTATTTAATCATTTCACATCACTTATTAAGGCTTTTTTATATTATTTAAGTTTGAATGTTTTTGATTATCGTCAGTTCGAGTGCATTTTATCGAAGTGCACGCAGATAAAATGTGTATCGAGAACTATTAATCCTAAATCGATTTGTTTCACTGTGTTTAAAAAATAATTTGGGATAATGAGAATTAAAAATATCTATTTTAGATTATATTTTATTAAAGTGAAATATAGATAAAATGTGTATTGAGAACTATTACTCCTCGATACGATTTGTTCCACTTTGTTGCACAAATCACTCGGAGTGACGGGTATAGAAAAAATTTAATTTTTATATAAATCAATCTTGAAAATGATTTTGTATGGTTAAATAAAAATATATTTACTTTATCATAAAATGTTTTACCTTTTACATTTACAAGAGAAGATTTTTTCAAGTAGGAATAAGGCAAACTAAAAAGAAATCATTTTTTCTCAAAAAGGAAAATAGTAAAATAAAACCTACTTCTTAAGATTGGAAGTAGGTTTTTGTTTATTTTATTGGTAATGATTGTTTCTCGACAGAAGATTTCTTCAATCGTATGATTTTGAGCAATTAATTTCCTATGTTTTTGATGATATCAATGTTTATTTCCGCAGAAAGTTTTCCGGCTTCAACAACGAACTTTTCGTAGGAAGAGGCATTCCCTTCGCCGGCTTTATCGGAAATGGCTCGAAGCATAATAAACGGAGTTTTTAGCAAATAGCAAGTCTGTGCGATGGCTGCAGCTTCCATTTCAACTGCTTTGGCTTCGGGGAAGGTATTTTCAATTTGTTGTAGGCGTTTGGGGTCGGAAATAAAGGAATCTCCGCTTACTACCAGTCCGCAATGTAATTGATTACTGTGTTTTTCGGCTACGGATTTGGCTAACTGAAACCATTTATCGTCAGGAAAGTATGCGGCTGGCATCTGTGCTTGTTGCCCGATTTCATATCCGAATGCGGTAACATCAACATCGTGATGGCGAACCTCGTTTGCCAAAATAATATCGTGAACGGAAGATGTTCCCAATCCGCCTGCAGTTCCGGTATTGATAATCATATCAGGGTGGAAGTGTTCAATGAGTAAAGTTGTTCCCACAGAAGCACTTACCTTTCCTATTCCCGAAAGAAGCACTACAACGGATACGCCGTGTATTTTCCCCTCGTGAAACGCAAACGAACCGATTGTGGTGGTTTTAATATCGTTTAATTCTTTCTTTAACGTGTTTATTTCGAGCTCCATCGCTCCTATGATACCGATTTTCATTTTTGATTGAGGATATTTTGGGCTGAGATTTAATCGTTTAGTTCTTGAAATCCTTTTGTCATAAATGTTTTGACCTTATTGTTTTCGTTGTAAACCAACAGCACGTTTAGTTCGGGGTGATGCTCTAAAAAGGACTTTGTTTTTTCCAACCCCAGCACCATAAACATTGTAGCGTAGCCGTCTGCATACATAGCCGAGCTTGTTATTACTGTGGCACTTAATAAGTTGCTTTGTTTTGCCAGTCCGGTTTTAGGGTTGATGGAATGCACGAATTTTTCGCCCGTCAGGCTGTCAGTCCATATTTTTCGATAGTTTCCTGAGGTTGCCAGTCCTTGGTTTTCAAATTTCACGGTAGTAATCAGGTCTCTTTTTTCTGAAGGGAGGGTAGGGTCTTCAATGCCGATAGTCCATTTTTTATTTTCGATGGTGTTTTTGCCACTGAGGAATAATTCTCCGCCAACTTCCACGATAAAATTGTGAATGTTTTTGGCTTTTAGAAAATCGGCGATTACATCTACGGTGTATCCTTGGGCAATGGCATTGAAATCAAAGAAGATGGCAGGATTTTCTTTCTCAATGTATTTTTCTTCGGTTAATCTCACTTTGTGAAAACCTACAAAGTTTTTCAGGCTGTCGATTTCTTTTTGAGAAAGCTTGTTTTGAGTTTTGTTCTTCCCGAATCCCCAAGCGTTTACCAGTATTCCTACCGTAGGGTCGAATAATCCTTCGCTTTCTTGCCATATTTTTTGAGAAGCCAGGAAAACTTTTTCAAAATGCGAGTCTATTTTTACTTTTTCACCCTGATTAATCTTTGAAATAATCGATTCAGGACGATAGGTGGACATTGACATATCAATAACTTCCAAAATGGAATCAATGGCGGGCTTTAGATTTTCGTCGCTGTTGGAAATGTATTTAATTCCGTACGTGCTTCCTTGTGCTTCTCCTTTGATAATAAGTGTTTTGTCTTTTTTTGAAGTGCAAGAAAGTAAAACAGTCAGAATTACAAAGAAAAGTATTTTTTTTATTCCAAAAATAGATGTTTTCATTAAAAAATTTCTAAAAGTCCTTTGAAATTCACTTGATAAGGTTTGTTTTTGTAAATGGGAAATTCCTCATTCTCAATATTGGTAAGTCCCACACCAGCAAAATAAGCTTTAGCATTGTGCGTTTGAGCGTGTTTCTTGACAATTTGCATCAGAGCGGGGTCGTATGCATCGGGGTCATCTCCGTAAGGAATAGCCCGCACAATGATGAAATGTTTCTGATTTTTTTTATCCACACAAACAAACTGCGGATCTTTCTTTAATTGGCTGTTTACCAGAAGAAATTCCCAATGTAACTCATCGCGTAAAGCTGTTCCTACAATATTCATTGCCAAGTTGTGTAGTTCCTGACCAGTCAATGGAATCGCCGACATTTTTATACGTTTTTAGCTATTTGGTTCAATCCGAAAACAATTAATTTTTCAACTGCTTGTTTAGTATCTTTAGTGAAAGTTCCGTTAGTTCGATTGGCGATGATTACATTTAGGGAAACCGCTTGATGTCCTAACAACTTTGATAAGCCGTAAATTGCGGAAGTTTCCATTTCTAAATTTGTCATTCTGAAGTTATTATGTTTGAAATTGTGTAGTTTGTCATTCAATTCAGAATCTTGTACAGCCAACCGAAGTACACGTCCCTGCGGACCATAAAAACCGGGAGCCGTTCCTGTAATACCTTCAAAAACTTCAGAAGTGAGTAGTTTTTTCTTCAATGTTTCGCCACAAGCCACAATGTACGGACGCCCTTTATGTTCGTTCCAATTAGTGTGTTTTATGAAAGCATCTTCAATTTCTTTTTCTGTAACCTGATGAATATCACAATATGAGTGTAGCATATTGTCCATTCCCAATCCGTGAGACGAAAGTACAAAGCTATCAACCGGAATATCAGCCTGTAATGAGCCCGAAGTTCCAAAACGGATGAAATTCAACGAAGTAAGTTCTTTCTTAGGTTGTCGCGTTTCTAAATCAATATTGAAAAGTGCATCTAATTCGTTGATAACGATGTCAATATTATCAGGACCAATTCCCGTAGAAATCACCGTTAGGCGTTTTCCTTTGTAAGTTCCTGTATGTGTGCAGAATTCTCTTTTTTGTACTTGATGTTCAATTGTATCAAAATGAGAACTAATGCGTGCCACTCTATTCTGGTCGCCAACCAAAATGATGGTCGTTGCTACTTGTTCGGGTTTTAAATTCAGATGATAAATGCTTCCGTCAGGATTTAAAATCAATTCAGACTCTCGAATCATATTTTGTTGTATTAATGATGTTATTTGATTTTGAGATAAATAGGCTATAATTTCAGGATTTTATTCGACGTGTCGTAATATAAGAAATTATATTTTAAACTACCTCCTAAGTATTCATTTTCGTTGCGTAAAACGGAATACATATTTGTTTCGTTTTTCAAAACGCTCTCTCCTTGAAGATTGATTTTTAGAGGATTTAATGAAGAAAACAAAGGTTTAAGTTTTTCTATAATTCCTTCATATTGCATTGCAGAGTAACCAAAGTTAGGCTGAATTTTAACCAAATGGTTGATGAATAAATTTTTATCTCCTTTAAAGTCAATAGATTTTTTAAGTGTTTCGTTTTCAATGATATTCAGACCGTTTTTTACGGAAGGAAATCTTTTCAAATGAATTTCAAGAATTGAAGGAAGTGCCGTAAGATTGGTTTGTGTGTTTTTGATGTAATTTTCTAATTGTAAAGGAGATTCACTACAATAAAGTTGCCAAATATAATCAGCATATTCAACGTCATCTTGGTTGAAGAAAACCCGATTTTCGTATTTTGTTTTCAGTTCTTTTTGTGTTGGTTTGCTATTTGTGTGATTTATCCACGAGATTTGTATGTTTTTTCGGTATTTTTTTAACCAACTCATTATGGCAATCATATTTATTTGGCTTTGTAAGCTTTCATCAAACCACAAAACTGCTTCATCTTGTGTTTTTTGATTGCATAAATTCCGATATTCTTTCAGTACACTCTCAATAAAAGAAGATTTTCCGGTTTTGTACTCATTTTTGAAGAAATTGTAACGATTTTTCCAAAAATTCTCACTACCAACATCTGTAGAAGTTCTTCCTTCGCAAAGCATTTCATTCCAAGTAATTACTTCTGAATTTGTATCCATTTTTTTTAGTACTTCAGAAGCATTTTTGTTCCCTATAATGTGTAGTACTTTTCGCATAATCGTGATTTTTTTAGTTTATACGCATTGGCAAACCTACGAAAAAAAATAATTGGTTGGTCAAAATTTTATGCTTTTTAGCATTGTTAAATTTTTATTGATGAAAAATTTTTAAGGTCTTCTTAGTAAAGAAATTTTTCTTAATGTTTTTATTATTAGTGTTTTATGGTGATTTCTCTAACTGAGTTCAGAATGAATTATTGTGCCAATGATTTTTTATTTGTTAATGAGATAAAACTTATAAAATTGATTGGAAAACATAAAATTTTATTAAAAAAATGATATTTGTTATCAAAAGTTGTATATTTGTCCTGTTTTAATTGAGGAAAAAATCTATGGAAAAATTTGGTGACGTAATTGATGTAAATACTCCCGTTCTTATTTGTTTTTTTGCAGATTGGCACGAGGCTTCAATGCATATGAATGCCGTTTTGAGAGAGATTCTTTCAATAATGGGTAATCGTGTGAAAGTTGTTAAAATAGATGTAGATAAAAATAAAGAACTTACAAAGGCGCTGAAAGTGAACGGGTTGCCTACACTTATCATTTATAACAAAAGAGAACTCGTTTGGCGAGGAGAAGGCTTTCACGATAGTGATATAATTTCCTTAGAGTTGAGTAAATACATAAATTAGATTGCAAATTTCCAAATCCTTGAAAAAGCAAAATATAAAGTACAACAGCCGTTATTGGTTGTTTTTTTTTTGCCTTTTCAACTTAATTTTCTAATTTTGCATACTGAAGAATAATTTTCTTTGACTCTAACAATCAAATATTTAAATTAGTTGAATCTTCAAATATTATGAGTAATACAATTACAGCTACCAATTTTAGTTTTCCTGGTCAAAAGTCAGTGTATAAAGGAAAAGTGCGCGAGGTTTATCATCTTGAAAATGACCTTTTAGTGATGATTGCTACTGACCGCCTTTCGGCTTTTGATGTGATTATGCCTAAGGGAATTCCGTATAAAGGTCAGATTTTAAATCAGATAGCAACCAAGTTTATGCAACAAACTGAGGATATTGTCCCCAATTGGCTTATCGCAACTCCCGATCCCAATGTGGCAATAGGACATCTGTGTGAACCGTTCAAAGTGGAAATGGTAATCCGAGGTTACTTGGCAGGGCACGCAGCACGTGAGTACCAAGCTGGAAAGCGAAAACTTTGCGGTGTGTCTCTTCCTGAAGGAATGAAAGAAAATGATGTTTTTCCACATCCGATTATCACACCTGCTACCAAAGCTGATTGTGGGCAACACGATGAAGACATTTCAAAGGAAGATATCATCGCAAAAGGAATTGTGAGTGCTGAGGATTATGAAGTTTTGGAAAAATACACATACGCACTTTTTGCACGAGGAACAGAAATTGCAGCTAAACGAGGGCTTATTTTGGTTGATACCAAATACGAATTCGGAAAAACAAAAGATGGAAAAATTGTATTGATTGACGAGATTCACACCCCCGATTCTTCCCGATATTTTTATAAAGAAGGCTACGAGGAGCGTCAGCGAAAAGGTGAACCACAAAGACAGCTTTCAAAAGAATTTGTTCGTCAGTGGCTTATTTCCAACGGATTTCAAGGAAAAGAAGGACAACAAGTTCCTGAAATGAGTAATGAATATATAAACACTGTATCAGAACGTTACATTGAACTTTATGAAAATATAATGGGAGAAAAATTTGTTAAAGCCAATATTTCAAACATTGAAAAACGTATTTATGATAATGTGATGAATTATTTGAAAAAGTAGTAATTTATAAGAGAATAAAATTAATTGAAAGCTCAATACTTGAAGTAATACACTTCAGGTTTTGGGCTTTATTTTTAGAAAAATGAAAACAAGAGTAACAGAAATTTTCAACATAAAATATCCTATTATTCAAGGAGGAATGGTTTGGGCGAGTGGCTGGCGATTGGTGTCAGCGGTTAGTAATGCTGGAGGTTTGGGATTGCTTGGAGCGGGTTCAATGTATCCGGAAATACTTCGGGAACACATCCAAAAATGTAGAAAAGCAACCGACAAATCTTTCGGGGTAAACATCCCGATTATGTATCCTGACATCGATAAATTGATGGAAATCATTATTGAGGAAGGGGTGAAAATTGTTTTTACTTCGGCAGGAAATCCTGAAATTTGGACATCGGTACTTCAAAAAGAAGGAATAAAAGTTGCACACGTGGTAAGTAGTTCAAAATTTGCATTGAAAGCTCAAAATGCAGGTGTTGATGCCATCGTGGCGGAAGGATTTGAAGCCGGAGGACATAACGGACGTGAGGAGACCACAACTATGACACTTATTCCTTCGGTGAAACGGCATAGTAACGTTCCGCTTATTGCTGCGGGAGGTATTGGCACGGGTAGGGGAATGCTTGCTGCAATGGCTCTCGGAGCCGACGGGGTGCAAATTGGTTCTCGTTTTGTTGCAACCGATGAGGCTTCTTCCCATATCAATTTCAAACAACGTGTTTTGGAGGCAGACGAAGGAGATACAATTCTTACTTTGAAAGAATTAGCTCCCGTTCGTTTGTTGAAGAATCCGTTTTATGAACAAGTTTTGGAACTTTATCGCAAGGGAGAGGCTTCCGCTGAGAATATCAAGAAACTTTTAGGAAAAGGACGCACTAAAAAAGGAATGTTTGAAGGTGATTTGACGGAAGGCGAGCTTGAAATCGGTCAGATTGCTTCTGTGATTGATAAAATACAACCTGTTTCGGAGGTTTTTCAGGAAATCATAGATGAATATAACGTTGCTTTATCGGGATTGAATCAACTCGGAAAGCTTAACATTTAAAAACGTTTTGTATTTTAGATTGTTTTCTAAAAAAAATATCTGTACCTTTGGAACTCAGATTATACCGTTTTTTAATTTAAAATCACTTAAAAGATAAGATATATGAGTTTTCCAACCGATTTAGAAATCGCACAAAATGCGAAGATGCAACACATTAAAGACGTTGCCAAAAAACTGAACATCAACGAAGACGATTTGGAGCAATACGGCAAATACAAAGCTAAATTGCCGCTCACGCTCATCGACAAGGAGAAAATCAAGAAAAACAAACTGATTTTAGTTACCGCCATCACGCCCACACCTGCGGGAGAAGGTAAAACAACCGTAAGTATCGGGCTTACCGAAGGGCTCAACAAAATCGGGAAGCAAGCCGTGGCGGTTTTACGCGAACCCAGCTTAGGTCCTGTTTTCGGGATTAAAGGCGGAGCCGCGGGCGGAGGCTACTCGCAAGTAGTTCCGATGGAGGACATCAATTTACACTTCACCGGAGACTTTTCTGCTATTGAAAAAGCCAATAACCTGCTTGCCGCTGTTATCGATAACAACATCCAAAGCAAAACGCATTCCATCGGGATTGACCCACGCACCGTTGTTTGGAAACGCGTGATGGATATGAACGACCGTGCTCTACGCCAAATCGTTATCGGGCTTGGCGGAAGTGCAAACGGCATTCCCCGAGAGGACGGATTCAACATCACGCCCGCTTCCGAGATTATGGCAATCCTTTGTCTGTCAGAAAACTTCTCGGACTTGAAACGCCGTATCGGAAACATTTACGTCGGAAAGAAATTCGATGGTTCCCCCGTTTTCGCTCGTGATTTAAATGTAGTGGGAGCGATGGCTTTGCTCTTGAAAGATGCCATCAAGCCCAATTTAGTTCAGACTTTGGAGAATAATCCTGCCATTTTACACGGCGGACCTTTCGCCAGCATCGCACAAGGGACGAACACAGTTTTGGCAACGAAGATGGGAATGTCGCTCAGTGAATACACCATTACGGAAGCCGGTTTCGGAGCCGATTTAGGGGCTGAAAAGTTCTTGGACATTAAGTGCGTTTCTGCGGGAATTGCCCCCAACGCTGCGGTAATCGTTGCCACAGTGCGTGCATTGCGTCACCACGGAGGTGCCGTGAAGGAGGAATACAATATCCCAAGCCTCGAAAAGGTGAAAAAGGGCATCGGGAATTTAGAAAAGCACATCGAAAACGTGCAGAAGTTCGGCTTGAAGGCTGTCGTGGCAATCAATAATTTCCCCAATGATAGCGAAGAAGAAATCAAGTTCATTCAGGAAGTGTGTCAGCAAAAAGGCGTTAAAGCCATCGTTTCCAAAGGATTTGCACAAGGTGGCGAAGGAACAAAAGAGCTTGCCCAAGCTGTGGTAGAAATTGCCGAAAGTGGAGAAAGCAACTTCAAACCGTTGTATGACCACGCCATTTCCATTGAAGAGAAAATCGAAACGATTGCCAAAGAAATTTACGGAGCAAGTAGCGTGAATTATACTTCAAAGGCTCGTACCCAGCTGAAAAACATTAACAAACTTGGTTTCGACAAGATGCCTGTCTGTATGGTAAAAACGCCAAAATCATTAAGTGATGATGACAAGAAGTTGGCACGTCCTACCGGTTTTGAAGTAACGGTACGCGAGTTCGAGTTTGCTTCGGGTGCAGGTTTTGTCATTCCTATTTTGGGAGATACGATGCGTATGCCGGGCTTGCCAAGCGTTCCCGCTGCCGAAGGAATGGATATTGATGATAATGGCGTTATTACCGGACTTTCTTAAAAGAAGCATTACAAAATGGGTAAGAGGGATTAGCAATTAGTAGTTAGTGAATAATCTTTAGTAATTAGTGATTAGAAAACGGGAAACATTTCTCTCTTACTAAAGAAACTGACTTTTGTTTTAATCCTTATTCCTTATTTCGTAAGAGATATAAAAATAACATTCGTTAATTAGTTAATTATAAGTTAATTGATTAGCGAATGTTTTTTTTATTTTATAAATTTGCCTATCGATAGTTCCTAAATCATAGTCAATACTAAAAATAGTAAAAACCTAAAAGTTATGACCACGAAGAAATTTGCCAAATATTTGGAAAAACAATGCAAAGGAATAATTAATTTTTCCTTAGAGCCCATCTTTGAGGAATATATCGCCAATGTAAACGGCAAACGTGTAGGCGTGGTTTACAAAGAGAAATTCTATGTGATGTATGCTCCTGTTTTTGATAAATTCAAGAAAATAATGCCTGATGCAGTTCCTGTTAATCCGTTTGGGTGGGCATATTACAATCTTGTTGAGATAGAAAACCTTGAAAATACAGAAAAACTGAAAGAAATAGTGTTGGCTGTTTATGATGATATGTATTTTAATAAGGAATTTGTTGCAGATATTTCATCTTATTTTCATAGTTATCAAAACTATCCTGATGTAATTAAGCATATATATGATAGTCATATTACTTTCCTTCGTTTCTGTTATGACAAAGGATTATTGAAGATAAACTGGGTTGATGGAGAGAATAGAATTTTAAAATTTCACTTTAACAATAATGATTTAACTGAAGACGGACATAAAATATTTCTTGATTTATATAGAAAATGGCTGAAATATAATGAAAAAAATGATGAAAGGTCTGAAATCAGGGGTAAAGATGTAAAAATATTGGAGAAATATTATCAGGAATTGATATAAAATACTATTTTCAATATAGAATATAGTGAAAAATATATTGACTAAGTCTTGGGGAAGCTTTCCCGAGTGATGGGAAAGATAAGAAATGCTTTGGGAGAGATGGATTATGTATTAGGAAATATTTACTAAAGAATGGGAAAGATAGAAAAAGCTTAAGGAAAGATGATTTTTAAAGAAAGTTATCTTGAATATATAGAAAGTTATTTAAATTTATTGTATAATCATTAAAATTATTTGTTATGCCGAAATCGTATGCTGAAAAAATGGCACAACTTAAAGTGCTGATTGACGGATTAAGAGAATCAAAAGATTCCCTACCTGCGGGAATTACAGAAGAAGCTATTAACGAGTTGGAAAACTTACGAAATGAAGTGGAACGCCTCAATAGTGAGCAAGAAAGTTTAAAGGCTGAACTGAAAAAGAAGACCGAAGAATCCAAACAAAAGATGAAAGATATGGATGAACGTTCGTCCAAGATGCGAAAACGTATAAAAATTGATTACGAACAATCTTTATGGCGTAAATACGGAATAGATGATAAGAGATAGTTAATGGTCAATCTGAAAACATTAAAAATCCAAGATTATGAAGGAATTATAATCTTGGATTTTTCTTTTTTCTATATCGACTGAAACAATAAGGAGCATTTCCTATTGTTTTTTCAGAATGACAACTTAAAACTGAAAGTAGATAAAAGGATGTAAATCTGCCGAATAGGCTTGGTAACAAATGATAACCACAACGATGGCAATAGCTCCTTTTACGGCGAGATGACTTTCGGAAAAGATATGCTCTACTTCATCTTTCCATCGCTGAGGAAGCCAATGGGCGATGTATCCGATAAGCATAACAAAGAAAACATCTTGATAGTGTACCAGTACTTTCCAAGCGGAATCCCATCCCATATTATTATTCACTTGGTCGAACCATTGGGCGATAGATTCCATATCTTTGCCACGAAAGAAAATTCGTGTGAAGGTAATGAATGCAAAAGTGAAAAGTATTTTCCAAGCTGTGGCAAGCCAATGTGAGGATTTTTCATAAGGACTTATCTTTCTCCAATACTTGTAAACGAGAATTCCCACTCCGTTTAATCCTCCCCAGATAACGAACTTCCACGAGGCACCGTGCCAAAGCCCCCCGATGAGCATCGTTAGCATTATGTTGATGTTGGTAACCACGTGGCGTTCTATGCTTCGGCTTATGTACATCAATCCCGAAACGACGATGAGAATGAGTCCCACCAAAAGCGTGAAGTAAAGGTTATTGGCGGCAATGACAACTCCTACGATAAAGATTAACGAGATGATGACCGTCCCGACCGAACTGCTGCGGTTGCCTCCCAAAGGAATGTAAAGATAATCTTTCAGCCAAGTGGAAAGAGAAATGTGCCAGCGTTTCCAGAAATCGCCGCAGTTGATAGCTTTGTAAGGTGAGTTGAAGTTGATAGGAAGCTCAAAGCCCATAAGCAAAGCCAAGCCGATAGCGATATCGGTGTAGCCGGCAAAGTCTCCGTAAATTTGCAGAGAGTAACCGATTAAAGCCATCACGTTGGAGAATCCGGAGAACATAGCCGGATTATCGAAGACTTGGTCTAAGAAATGCATCGCTATGAAATCGGCAAAAATCATCTTCTTTATAAGTCCTTTCAGAATCATAAAGGTTCCTTTGTTGAAGGCTTTGGTTGTAACTTCAGTTTTTTTGATGATTTGAGGTACAAAATTCTCTGCACGAACTATCGGACCGGCAACTAATTGTGGAAAAAAGCTTACGTAAAATCCAAAATCAAGAATGGATTTAAGCGGAGCTGTTTTTCTACGATAAATATCAACCGTGTAACTTATCGTCTGGAATGTGTAAAATGAAATACCAACCGGGAGAATAATCGTATCCGCTCGGAAATATCCCTGCGAATCAAATCCGTTTGCCCAATACGCCAAGTAATTAAACACCTGATGATTTCCATTAAAAAGAGCGTTGTAGGTATCTGTAAAAAAGTAAGCATATTTAAAATAAGCCAAAACGCTTAGATTAATAATGACGCTGACAGTTACCGCAATCTTTCGTTTATGTTGCTGCGTTTGTTGGTAAATATAATTTCCTAAAAGGAAATCTGTAATGGTACTGAAAAGAAGCAGAAGGATAAACAATCCGCTTGCCTTGTAATAAAAATAAATACTCGCAAAGAGCAGGAAAAGATTCCTAAGACGTTTTCTTGGATAAATGAAAGCAAATACAGTATATACAATAGCAAAGAATATCCAAAAATCAATTCGGACAAAATTCAACGGACTTTTTTCATCAAAAGAAAAGAAATTTGTAAGAAAATCCATACTTATTTAATTGCCATTATATCGTTATGCAGATGCTGGAAGAATAATTCTGAGATGATTTGCGTTCCTTTTGGTTTTAAATGCACATAGTCAGAGGCAGCCATTCCTTTTTCCACCCAAGCTACCATTGAGTTTTCGCCTCCCATTGCTTCGTAAATGCTCCAGAAAGCAACGCCGTGTTTGACGCATTGATTTTTCATTTCCTCATTGAGCTTGATTAGAAAGGGATAAGTAATCATCTTTCCGTTTTCGGAAGTGGACATATCGCCCGGACCTATGACAATCACGCTGGCATTGGGGTTGCTTCGTTTTACCCATTTGATGTTCTGCATTAACGAACGGACGTAATCGGTAATTTGTTTTTCTTGTGAGATATATGGTACGGTGTTCCCTCCGAACTGAAAAATGAAGATGTCGGGCTTTCGTTCAACAGACATTTGTCGGAAGTTTTCGTGATTAAGCCTTGTGAAAATCCTTCCCGCTTCGCCTCGCATCGCAACATTATCCATACGTACGCCTTTTGCCTCATCGAGCGTGATGCCGTAGAAGTCGGGGCTTGTAACGCCTTCGAGTTCCACTTTGATTTCCTTCGGAGTTTGGTTGAAATCCAGTTTGAAGTTGTGATAATTGCCATCTGTTTTCAAGAAATCTTCTTTTAAAAGTTTTCCATCTTGATAGACGGTTATCTTTGTGGGGCGGGAACAATTCCCGTAGTGTAATCCGAATTTCGTAAACTTCCGCAAACGATTATAAGCCGTTGAGGAAGGTTTAACGGTAAAAGAGGCTTTTTTCACGGTGATGGTGTCAGAAGGATTATAATCCGTGAAACGTGAAAGCGTGGCATAAAGACCATACTTTTGATGTGGGACTTTTTTCCTTTTGAATCGGTCAAATGACGCATATCTGAGCCAATTAGAACTTGCCTGAATGTTTACACTATTTTGAGTATATGCAACTTTAATGGGGATAAATCCGGGTCCGCCACCTCCAAAGAGAGCTTGAAAACGATTGCGGACATATACGGTAATGCGGTCGCCTTCTATCTGAGAGTCTCCGTAATGAATAATTTGGCAATTAGGTTGTTGCAGCTTTTCTTTTAATTGAGATATAAATTCCGTAGCGTTTTCCGGATAGTAAATCTTTCCTTCCAAATCGTTCTCTAACGTGAAATTTTCCTTTTCATTGGAAGAAGCAATCGAATCTGTTTTCGCCGGAGGAGTTTTCTCTTTTTCCTGTTTCTTTTTTGTAACTTCCTCAATAATTTGATTGGCTTTCGAGTTTTTGGGAGAGTTATCCTTTAATAAAATATCGGATGTCGGGTATTTTATCATTGTGTTTCCCAATACAATCCCTTCCTTAACAGCACCTTGCGAGGTTTTATATTGCCCGCTTAGGAAAGTAACTGCAAAAAGTGCCAACAACACACCAATAAAGAAGATGGCTATTTTCTTAGGATTCATTCTTTTTTCTAATTTTTGAAACTGCGAAGGTACATTTTTTTAGTTATTTACAAAATTTTTGATGGATGGAAAAGAATATAAGGTGTTTGTAAGGAATTTGTACAACGCCCAAACCCTAAACAAGGTAGAAGCAATTGTTTTTGAGTAATCCGCATTAATGAATAATGAATTATCCCATTAATTCTTCCCATTCCAGCATTAATTTCTCTAATTCTTTTTTCTTTAACTCATAACTTTTATAAAAATCATCATTTTGGACTTCTTGCCCCATTTGGAGATTCATTTGTTCCAATTCGTTTTCAACGTCGGTAATCAGATTTTCAATTTTGTTAATCTTGTTTTGTATTGTTTTCTGTTGTTTTTGTTGCTCGAAAGACAGTTTTTCTTTCTTTTCCACGTTTTTTACCTCTGGGGAGATGTCTTTATTTTGTTCAATCTCTCGGAAATTTTCAGCGGCTCTCTGTTCCAAATAAAAATCAATGTCGCCCAAATATTCTTTGATGTTTTTATTTTTGAATTCGTACACTTTGTTTGTTAATCCTTGTAGAAAATCACGGTCGTGGGAAACGATAATGAGTGTTCCTTCAAAGTTTTGTAGTGCTTTTTTCAGAACATTTTTTGATTTGATATCCAAATGGTTAGTAGGCTCGTCCATTACCAGAACGTTAAAGTCCGAAAGTAACATTTTAGCCAAAGCCAAGCGATTGCGTTCCCCTCCTGAAAGTACTTTTACTTTTTTTTCCACATCGTCGCCCCGAAATAAAAAAGAACCTAAAATGTCCCTGATATTCATTCGGTTACTGTCATTAGCTGCGTGGAACATTGTATCAACTACGCTCATCTCTCCATCCAAATATGTTGCTTGATTTTGAGCGAAATAACCTAACTGAACATTGTGCCCCAATTTGATGTTTCCTTCAAAAGGAATTTCACCGATAATCATTTTGGCTAATGTTGTTTTTCCTTGTCCGTTTTGTCCTACAAAAGCAATTTTGCTTCCTCTTTCTATCAGTAAATTAATGTTTTGCAAAACTTCCTTTTCTCCATAACTTTTGTAGGCGTTTTCGATTTCCAAAACTACTTTGCCCGGAGTAACCGAAACGGGAAAACGAACGTTCATCACGGCATTGTCTTCCTCATCAACTTCAATGCGTTCTATTTTGTCTAATTTTTTGATAAGTGATTGAGCCATTGAAGCTTTTGTTGCTTTTGCTCGAAATTTTTCAATGAGTTTTTCTGTTTGCTGAATTTTCTTTTCTTGATTTTTCTGTGAAGCCAATTGCTGTTCACGAATTTCCTGACGAAGCTCCAAAAATTTGGAATAAGGTTTGGGGTAATCGTAAATTTTTCCAACAGAAATTTCAATGGTTCTGTTCGTTACATTATCCAAAAACATTTTATCGTGCGATACGATAACCACAGCTCCTGCATATGTTGTTAAAAATTGTTCCAGCCAAATGATGGATTCAATGTCCAAATGGTTGGTAGGTTCGTCAAGTAACAGAATATCATTGTTTTGCAGAAGTAATTTTGCCAGTTCAATTCGCATTCGCCAACCTCCTGAAAAAGTATCAGTTTGTTTTTGAAAATCTGAACGTTGAAAACCAAGTCCGAGCAATACTTTTTCCGTATTTCCTTGATATTGATAGCCTCCGATAATATCGTAACGATGTGTAATTTCGCTGAGTTTATCAATTAAATTATGATACGATTCGCTTTCGTAATCTGTTCGGAGTTCCATTTCACTATGGATTTCGTCCATTTGGTTTTCCAAACATTTTATTTCCTGAAAAGCTTGGTAGGCTTCTTCCAAAATAGTTCTTCCGTTTTCAAAATCAATATCTTGCTTTAAAAAACCGATGTTTACCTCCTTATCTGTGGCAATAGTTCCTGAGTCGGGTTTGAGTTCCTTTGCCAAGAGTTTCAACATTGTAGATTTTCCGGCTCCGTTTTTTCCGATGAGTCCCACGCGGTCGCCCGCATTAAGCATAAAAGCGACATTTTCAAACAAAAACTCTCCCTGAAATGAAACAGATAAATCGTGTACGTTCAGCATATATTGATTTTAATGAAAAAAAAATTCAGCGGGTGCAAAGATAGTCATTAAACTCAAATAAAAGAAAAGTGATGAGAAAAAATATCTCATTTTTAACTCTTTACTATTTTATCTTCATCTAAATAAATTAAATATTTGCCGATAACCTCCCAGCCTAAATCGGAAAGGATGTTGGCGTAGGTTTGCATTTGTAAATGATGCTTTTCGTTGGGTTTTCCTGTTTTATAATCAATAATTACAGCTTGTTTGTTTATCGGATTGAATGCAATTCGGTCAGGGCGGAAGAATTTTCCTGATTTATCAATGAATTCTTTTTCAATGAAGTACGTATAATTTTCAGAAAAGAATGCACTAATTTTTTCATCTTGTATTAATTTTAAAAGTTGTTGCAGAACAATTTTATACTGCTCATCGGTGAGCAGACCTTCTGCCAAAGCATTTTTTAGGACGGGTTCCAAATCAGATTGATAAACAACTTTTGCAAGAAGCTCGTGCATTAAGTTTCCTTTCTCAATAGATTCTTTTCGGGAAGTATCCCAAAGCAGTGAAGCTCCTGTAGCAATTTTATAATTAGGCGTTGCCCAACCTTTTTGAAAATAAATCAATCTTTCTGTGGCTGATGTTTGTTTTTTGTCCTTCACAGGAAAAACAGGACTTCCGAATTCGTATTTTAAGTAATCATCATTCCATTGTCCTTTCTCTTCGATAAAACTTTTAAAAAGAGAACCGTATGTTTCAGATTTTGTATCGGATTCTGTGTTTTTCTTTTCAGCAGTTTTTGGTAAAGATGTGATTACATATAAAAAAGATTCCGGACGTGTCATCGCCACGTAAAGAACGTTAATTTGGTCTAATAAATGTTGCTCGTGATGCTGACGAATAATTTCTTCTGCTTTCGGCTCGAAATTTACAAGAGATTTATTTGTTTCTACCAAAAGAGTATCAAATCCGCTGAAATCTTTCTTTGAAACAGGATACCAAATTGTTTCGTTACGCGATTCGATGAGTTTACTATCTGCGAAAGCATAAATAATAACGGGAGCCGACAAACCTTTACTTTTATGAACGGTCATTATGGTAATCGCATTCAAACCTTCCGGCAGACTTATGCTTAACTTTTCTTTCTCTTCTTCCCAAAATGTTAAGAATTCCGATAATCCACCCTTGTGTGTATTTTTGAAATCAAATATCAAATCCAGAAAATGCGTGAGGTAAGCATCTGATTTTCTTGATAAATCAAAACAATTTATAAGCAAAGTAACTCCTTCATACAAGGAATGTGAATGAAACTCATTTGCAGAAAAATTATGGTCGGCAAAAAAAGTTTCAACAGGCTCATTCATATATTTTGTAATGAAATTATGCACCTGCTCAATGCTTTTAAGTCCTGCATACTCAAAAAGCATCTTAACCTTAAGTTCCTGACTATTTTTATTATGCAATAAATGCAACAACGAGATTAAAAATTGTATGGAAACGATGTTCTTGAGCAATAATGAATCAGGAGAAATGATATTCTTTCCTTTTGAAGACAAGAAAGAAGCAACCGCAGAGCCTTCTCTGTTTGTGCGAACCAAAATGGTAATATCTTTATCTTCTGCTCCCGATTTGTTGGCGTGATTGATTGTTTCAAAAATTGCGTTGCAGTACGTTATTTCTCTTTCGGTGAAAATATCAAAAATACTACTTTCGTCAGAGGTATTTTCTTCAAAATCTTCTGCCGGGTCGGTTGCTTTCAAATCTACAAACTGAATGCTTAAATATCCTTCCGGCAAAAGTTTATTTCGTTTTGTTTCAGGATAATTCTGCATTGCATTTAAGTACAACTCTCTGTATTTTTCCGATTGAAACTTGTTTGCAATGAAACTAAAGAAATGATTGTTGAAATTGATAATAGTTTCAAGGCTTCGGTAATTATCTTCCAAATTTATGGTTTGCCCTTTGATGAAAAAAGGATTTTCTTCATTGGAATATAAGCTCATAAATTGTTCTGCCTTTCCGCCACGCCATCGGTAGATGGATTGTTTCGCATCTCCCACCAACAATAAACTTCCTTTTTGTTTTGCGATGCTTTCACTTTGCACGGCATTTAAAATAAGCGGAATAAGGTTTTTCCATTGCAAAACGGAAGTATCTTGAAACTCGTCAATGAAATAATGCCTGTAACGTTCACCGATGCGTTCGTATATGAACGGAACAGGCTGAGAAGCGATTTCGCCGGAAATAACCTCATTAAATTCCCAAATCGGTAAAATATTTTCTTCGTCTTTTATGAGTTCTATTTCATTTTGAATACGATTGAGCAAGGCTAAAGGCACAACAAATCGAAGTGCATTTTTTGAGAAGTTAAACAGACCAAAGGCTTCCTTAACAGATAAAAAATAAGAGAAAATCTGTGGCTGAAGGCTGTCAATTAAATCTGTATCCAAAAATTTTGCATTAGTTTTGGCGTATAAAGGTTCTGTGGCTAATTTTTCTTGCCAGGCAGCTCCCCAAGGAAGTTCTCGTTCCGGATTTTCATTAAGTTTTTCAAAAAAATTATATACGTAACTGCCTTTAAAAGCAGATTTATCCAAATTATTTTCATCTAACAGATTTAAAAATGAAGCGGCTGTTTCTTTTATTGTTGCAACCGATTCATTTTTTTTCTTGAATAAATTCTTTTTTAAGGCTTTGAAATCTTCTAAATCTTTCTTCTTTAAATTGCTGAGTTCCCAATGATGATTTTCATTAGTAAGCATACCAGCTACTCGAAAAAGTTCTCCGGCAATATCCCAGTTTTTATCTTCTTTTATCTTATCGTTTGAAAATTCTGTAAGTAAATTTGTTAATTCATCATCAGTTCCTGCCAGATTTAGTAAGTTATCAACTGCACGTTGCAATAATGTTTTGGCATCTAACTGAACTTCAAAAAATTGATTCAGGTGCAAATCAAAAGCAAAGCTGCGAATTAGTTGGTGATTAAAACCGTCGATGGTACTGATATTAAAAGAAGCATAATTGTGCAGAATGTGTTTAAGTACGTCTTCCGAACGCATTTTCAGCTCCATTGGTGCAAGTTTCAGCTCTTTACAAAGTTCTTCAAACATTGCATCGGGTTCAGAAAGGCTTTTTTCATCTGAAAATAGTGTGAGATATTCTATAATTCTGTTTTTCATTTCAAAAACAGCCTTGTTTGTGAAGGTTATCGCCAATAAATTTCTGAATAAATCAGGATTTTTGCTCGATAAGATGATTTTCAAGTATGATTTGGCAAGACTGTACGTCTTCCCGGAACCCGCAGAAGCATTATAAATGGTATAAGAAGATGAAGATTGCATACTAAAATTTTGGTGCTAAAATACGAAAAAAGCATTGATAAATAAAATTATTTGCTTTAGCTTATCAATGATTTACAATGTTTTATTTTTTAAAAATATCGATTCTACAGATGTTTATAGCAAAAAAGTAAATTGATTTGTGTGTGTTTGCAAAACTTGTAAAAAATAAATTTTTTAAGTCGGATTGTTTGCAATCTTCCGTAAATAAAAATTTTTGAAGAAAGACGCTTTGCAATCTTGCATAAAAAAAAACTTTTTTAAAGAGGATTGTCTGTAATCTTGTTTCAAAAACTTTTTTTAATGACAGACGCTCTGCAATCTTAGTATAAAAAAATATTTTAATAAAGGATTGCAAACATTCCTAATTTGAATTTCATAAAATTATGTTTTAGGCAGACGTGTAATTCTTAAAATATTGTCAATTAACAAAATAAATCTTGAAATGGCTCGTTTTTTGCTGTATGTAAATTACATAATTATAAACTTAATCGATATGGAAAAATTAGTAAAAATCAAAAACATTTATTTAACAAGGTTGAATAATGCACAGTATTTACACTTTATGATTGAAGTGGAAAAGTTAGTTAGAACCGCTACGCTGGAAAAACTGCAAATAAGCGAAAAATTATTTCAAAGATTGCAGGAAAATATCAAAATTCTAACAGAAAAAGCGTACGAAAACCGTTCCGAACAACAAACCAAAGAGTTACTGAAGCTGGATAAAGAACGTGATAACATTGTCAGATATGTGTTGGCAAATATTCGTAACGAACGCAAGTCATACATCGTTAAACGCAAAGAAGCTGCCGAAAGCCTATATGAAGCAACTAAAAATTACAAGAATGTGCCTTCAATGGGATACAAAGAAGAATCAGTTGCTATTCGTGCCTTATTAAGCGACCTTGCCATAGAAAAAAATGCGAAAGACATCACCACATTAGGGCTTACTGCAACATTGGAACATCTTAAAACTTTGAACGAAAACTTTGAAGAACAATTGGGCGACCGAACTTTTGTGCAATCTTCCAAAGAAACGGGAAGTACGAAAAAGATTCGTAAAGAAACCAATCTTATTTATGATGAAATTGCTTTGAGAGCTCAATCGCAAAGCATTGCAATTCCGTCAGAAGAGGCAACTACTTTTGTTACGGTGCTTAACAAACTTATTGAGGATTCTTTAATTTCAAGTCGTTCCAAACAAAAACCTGACTCTTCGGAATAGATAGGAAACAAGCTGTAAAAAAGTAAATGTATTTAAAAAAAGAAATCAAGCTAAGTGGATCATAATTATGAATGCTACTTAGCTTGATTTTTTATGTAAATAACAAATTATTTGAATCTTTGTTTTACAAAATTGTAAGTTTTATTTTTTTTCAAGAAGAATTGTTGGAATTACAATCCTAATTGAGTGAAAAGCTCAACGATTTTTTTGTTTGACGGTCTTGGAGCATCTGCACTAACGATTTTTCCTTCGGTGTCAATCAAAATAAAACGCGGAATACCTGAAATAAGGTAATTTGTTACGAAATCAGATTTCCAATCATTATCTGCAATAAGTTGCGTACCTACCAAACCTTGGTCAGTAACAAATTGTTTCCATTTTTCGTAATTTCTTTTTTCATCAACCGAGATGCTCACGAATTCAATGTTTTTTCCGTGATATTGTTTTTCAAGCTCTTTTAAATGAGGAATTTCACCAATGCAAGGACCACACCACGTAGCCCAAACGTCCACATAAACTACTTTTCCTTTAAAATCCTCAAGCGAAGTAGTTCCCCCTTTATGATTTTCAAAGTTGAAAGAAGGAGACGGGTTGCCGGCTTCTAAGGATTTGATTTTGTTGTAGCGTTCGTTAAGAACTTTTTTGAAATCCTCGTTTGAAACATTGCTAAGCAAATCATTATAGAAAAAGTCCAAAGTTTTTGCATCAGGAATGCCGCCACTCATTATTTGAGATGATGCGATGCTGTTTTTGATGTTTCTGCTTTTTATTTTTTTGAAATTCTCAATGATAAGGTCTCTGTATATTTTTTCAGAGTCTTCATCGCTCATTTCTCCTTCAGCAACTCCTTCGGTTTTCTTTTCGTACTCATCAGAGACGTTTTTTTCAAATTTTGACATTGCAAGCTCGGCATATCTTGGTGAAAAATTAAAATCAGCCTCGTTGTCAAAATCAGTTGTTGTTACTTTAGGGAAATTATCAGAAACTTTAAAGTCGTTATTTTTGATAAAATATCCGTGATAAAATTCGTAGTTCGCAAGCCAGTAATCTTTTCCGTAGTTGATGTTTTTTAACTCGTTTTCTTTAAAATCAGCAACAGAAGGCGTAATTGCGTTAAGCATTTCCTTTTGCTTATTTGTAAGCTCGTTCACTTTGTTGAGAAATTCGGTCTCCTCAAATGAGTACAGATGTTTTCCCAAAGCTCTTAATTCCTCACCTGTTGTTTTGTCTTTATCGGCAAGGTAATTGTTTTCCACAGCCAAATCGCCCGTGTATGTAATAGGTTCCATCGTCTCATTATCTGTGCTGAAGGATACGTTTTTGCCTTTGTGCAGATAAATATTTTTACGACCTATTCTGTACATACCATTGTGTGCAATATGCAATGTGTCAGAAAATGACCCATCGGCATTGATGGCAATTTCTTTTTCAAAGTCGTGGCTTTTTACAGTAATCTTTTCGCCTTGTGG
This sequence comes from Capnocytophaga felis, assembly GCF_009684755.1. Taxonomy (GTDB): domain Bacteria; phylum Bacteroidota; class Bacteroidia; order Flavobacteriales; family Flavobacteriaceae; genus Capnocytophaga; species Capnocytophaga felis. The sequence continues at coordinate 242,719 of NZ_BLBC01000005.1, read as the reverse complement.
TTTGGCAAATTTTCCTGAAAGAACGACGTAATCAGGTGCTTTTTTTTCGCACGCTTGGAGCAAAATAACAGCTAAAAGTGCGGTGATACTTCTTTTCATATCAAATAAATTTATGAATTATAATGCCACAAATTTACAAATTGTTATTAAATAAAAAAGTGTTTTTCGTATTATCTGATGATAAAAATATGAAGATTTATTTCTTTTTTGGAAATTCTCGATTTATTTACAAGTCGATGTTTCATTTTTCATCAAATTGAAAGATTATTTTTCAAATGAAAATTTGTCGACTTACTTTTATAAATTTAAAAAAGGAAGGTTATAGCCCGTTAATATCGTCCTTCTTTCAAAATGTAGCTGTAAGAATTGTTATTACAAAGATGACAATTTCAATAAGCTCGAAAGAAAAATTCTAAATCATACGTTTATCTCTACCTGAATTATTATCAGTAAAATGACGATATTTTGCTGTTTGTTAGATGTATTTTGTTGTGGTAATGTGTTTTTGTTTTGTTTCGAGATGAAAATAGTATTTTTTGTGAGGATTAATTTTAAGAAAGTTATTTTTTACAAAAGCAGATTTAAAAAACATTTAAAATAAATTGCCGATAATTTGATAAGAAGAATTTGTAAACGAGATGATTTGAAAAAAATGTTTTGAAGTAGTTTTTTCTTGCAAATCACCAGCCGATAAAAAGGGAAGAGGGGTTTAAAATTTTTTGCCAACTACCGAAAGAGATTGGCTTTGTTTTGCTTAGCATTTAACTTGTCTATAATTTTAGCAGACAGATATAAAAGTAAATCCCAAACACATAACTTTTTTGGTTTATGCATTTGGGATTAATTGATTGTATGTAAAAGTTTTAAGCTATTTTTTTCCGTTTACCTTGCTGATGTATTGTTCCAGAGCCATTGTCATAGACGGAGTTTCAGGCGACGGAGCTTTTATATCGATAACAAGCCCGGCTTCTTCTGCCGCTTTTAATGTGGAATCGCCGTACACAGCAATTCGTGTCTTTTTTTGGCTGAAATCAGGGAAGTTTTTGAATAAAGACTCAATTCCTGCCGGGCTGAAAAAAGCCAAGATGTCATATTTAAAATCTTTTATTCCTGATAAATCACAATGAACAGTTTTATAAAAAGTAGCTCTTTCCCACTTGATTTTCAGGTCGTTTAATGCTTTTGTAATTTCGGGCTTTTGTATGTCCGAACCAGGGAATAGGAAATTTTCGTCTTTGTATTTTTTTAGTATAGGCAACAAGTCCGAAAATTCTTTTTTGCCTACGTATATTTTTCTTTTTCTGTAAGTTATGTATTTTTGCAGATAGAATGCAATAGTTTCGGATTGGCAAAAGTATTTCATTGTGTCAGGAACTTTAAAACGCATTTCCTCCGCAATTCTGAAATAATGATCTACTGATTTTCTGCTGGTTAAAATGATAGCAGAGAATTTTGTCAAATCGATTTTCTGCATACGAATGTCTTTGGCAGTCATTCCCTCAACCTTGATAAAAGGAATAAAATCTATTTTGACTTTTTGATTTTCAATAATTTGAGCGTAAGGTGAACCTTCCATTTTAGGTTCCGGTTGTGAAACTAAAATTGTTTTTACTTTCATAAAATTGTTCTATTGTTCGTCTAAGCTTAATTATATCCTATAAAAGATATGAATAAAGCAAATTAATTTCTATAAAAAATCACTTTTATAGATTAAAAATACGTAAGGTGCTATTTCAAAGGTGCAAAGATACAAAATAAAATAAACAATGTAGGGTTTTATTGATTTTTGATTCATTTTAATTATGTTAATCCAGCTTAAAATGTTGATAATTAGTAGTGTTGTCAGAAGTGTGTAAAAGTAAATTTTATGTAATGAAGTTGAGTACATCAGAAAAAATAACAATGTGATTATCAAAACTGAAGCATAACTGGAATAGGCAATTCGGCTAAAAATATAAATCTTGCTAAATCCTTTTAGTTCAAATAAATAGCTTATCCATTTTTGAAACAATAACTTAGCCGATAAAAAACACAAAATAGTAAAAGCTATATCCAAAAACAGAAATCCCGTACTTGGAGAAAGACTTATATCAAAAAATTGTCCCCAAATGTAGAAAAACAAACTCAGCGAAAACCATTGTAAAAAAAATGAAATTACTGTGAAAAGCTGTACTTTCCGTTCTTTCTTCTCATAAATGATAATATATTTGTTATTGAAAGGAAGTTTTAGATATTCTGAAAAATGATGCGGATAAGCGGCTTTCAGAAGAGCAATTATCACAAAAATGAAAAGAAAAAGCGGGAATACCCAAGATAAGAATGCTTCTTGCAATAGTTTGGATTCCAATGTTTTATTTAATTTATGGGGTTGATACTTTCCAATGAGTCAATAATCGGAATTTCATCATCAGAAGGGATTTTCTCTGTTTGGTGCGATTTTTTAGAAAATTCGTCGCGTTCTTTCTGCAGTCGTACATCTACACGTTTTATGATACTATCATATTTTTTAGGGAAAGAAGCGTAGTAAATCATATTTTCTACAAAAGAAAGACTGTCTATTCCGTGTTTTTTATAAATAACTTCATCAACATTGAAGTTAACGGTATCCATTAGTTGATAATCTACACTTTTTATGGCGTCAAATACAGCTAAATCGTACATTAAACTCTCCATTTCCGTTTCAGAAAGCAATTTTTCTGGCTTGGAGATTATATTTTCTCCGCACGATGTTAATAAAAGTGCAAGTATGATGTGAAAATACTTTAATTTCATAAAGGTTAGCGATTGAAAGTGATTCGCATTCCTTGCGGAATTGGATTTACTTTTCCGTTTTCATAAACTAAATTTCCGCCGACAAAGGTAGCAATTATTTTTGAATGAAACGTATCGCCCTCAAAAGGTGACCAACCGCATTTGTATAAAATATTTTCTTTGCGTACTTGCCAAGGGCTATTCAAATCGACCAAAACCAAGTCGGCAAAGTATCCCTCACGAATAAATCCTCGGTCTTTTACTTCAAACAAAATGGCGGGATTGTGGCACATTTTTTCTACGATTTTTTCAATGGAAATTTTTCCATTTCGGGCATTTTCAAGCATAGCTACGAGAGAATGTTGTACCAACGGACCTCCTGAAGGAATTTTTGAATAAATGTCATTGTGTTTTTCCTCAAGTGTGTGGGGGGCGTGGTCGGTGGCAATCACGTCCAATCTGTCATCTAACAAGGCTTTCCATAAAGAAGAGCGGTCGTTTGCAGTTTTTACGGCAGGATTCCACTTAATGAGGCTTCCTTTTTTTGCATAATCTTCATCGGAAAACCATAAGTGATGTACACATACTTCAGCTGTTATTTTTTTGTTTTTCAGAGGAATGTCATTTCTGAAAAGTTCTGTTTCTTGAGCTGTGGAGAGATGAAAAACGTGTAGTCTTGCCCCTGTTTTTTCTGCTAAACGAATGGCTTTTGATGAAGAAAGAAAACAAGCTTCGTGGCTTCGGATAAGCGGATGTTTTTCTATCGGAATGCGTTCACCATAACGTTGTGTGTACAATTCCGTATTTTTGCGAATGGTTTGTTCATCTTCACAATGAGTAGCGATAACCAAGTCAATATTTGAAAAAATATTTTCAATGATTTTTTCGTCATCTACTAACATATTTCCCGTTGAAGAACCTAAAAAAAGTTTTATACCGACGCAAGCATTACGGTCTAACCGCTTGAGTTGTTCTAAGTTATCGTTCGTTCCGCCAAGAAAGAATGAATAATTTGCAAAAGACGTTTTGGAAGCAATGGCAAATTTTTCTTCCAATAATTCAATGGTTGTAGTCTGCGGAATGGTGTTAGGTTGCTCAAAAAATGTTGTTACACCACCTGCCACAGCTGCTGCACTTTCCGTAGCGATGTTAGCTTTGTGTGTGAGTCCAGGTTCGCGGAAATGCACTTGGTCATCAATCACACCGGGGAGTAAATATTTCCCGTTAACGTCGATAATTTTGTAATTATTTTCGGCAGAAATTTCAGAACCAATTTTTTCTATGCGATTCCCATTGATTAATAGGTCGCCTTTAAAAATCTGATTCTCGTTAACTATATATGCGTTTTTGATAAGTGTTTTCATAAACCTGAAAAAAAATGAATAAATTACGCCAAAGATAGTGAATTATTCTTTAGAACACAAGTTTTCTAAAAAAAGCTAAATAGTAGAATTGTTAAATAAATGCAAATTTAGAAATGTCGCGTTTATGAAGGGTTTGTCGTAACTTGTTTCAAATAAATAACTTAAATGAAGTTGAATTGCTGTTTTTTTTGATTCGCCGATAATGGAATTCTTAAAATTTTGTGATATTATTATTTGGTATGTTTTATTTGCTATATTTGTGCCAAGTAATTTAAATATAAATAGATGAAAATGAAATTTTACACATTTATTATCACGTTGTTTTTGGTGCAAATATCTTTTGCTCAAGAAGATACAACAATCCCGAAGGATACACTAACCACAGTGTTGCCTGCTACTAAAACTGAAGCTGAGTTAAAGGCTGAAAAAGAGAAATTAAAAGCTGAACAAAAGGCTCAAAAAGAAAAAGAGAAGGCTTTGAAAGCTGAGGAAAAAGCCAGAAAAGCAGATGAAAAGGCTAAAAAGCAAGCTGAAAAAGCGGAACAAAAAGCTAAAAAAGCCGAGGAAAAAGCGAGAAAGGCTGAGGAGAAAGCCAGAAAAACCGCTGAAAAAAATAAACAAAATTTGGCTAAGGCTAAGCAAGAGGTTTTAAAAATAGAAACTCAAATCAAGAAGAAAGAAAACGAATTGGCTCGCGAGCAAAACAAATATAATGTGAAGCAGGCTAAAGGAAATCTTTCTCCAAATGATGAGGCTAAGTATAAAGGTAAAATTCTTAAAAAAGAACAGGATATCAATAACTTGCGTCTTAAGTTGATAAAAGCTCAAGGAAAAGTTAATAAATATTCTGAATAATAACCATTACAAAAGAACGAAAAGGTCGCTTAAATAGGCGACCTTTTATTTTACCATTGAATTGGGGATTTTCCTACAGAGGTCAAAAAATCATTAGCTTTGCTAAAGTGTTTATTCCCAAACCAATATCCTCGATTGGCACTTAGTGGTGATGGGTGTCCGGAGGTTAAAATACAGTGTTTGGAAGCGTCAATTAAAGCAGATTTCTTCTTTGCATATCCGCCCCAAAGCAAAAATACTACCTGATTGCTTTTTTCTGAAACCACACGAATAACCGAATCGGTAAACGTTTCCCAGCCCTGATTTTGATGGCTTCCTGCTTGATTTGCACGAACCGTCAGTGTAGCATTCAAAAGTAAAACACCTTGTGAAGCCCATCGTTCTAAATTTCCGCTAATCGGATAAGGAATGCCCAAATCTTGTTCAATTTCCTTGAAAATATTAATGAGTGAAGGCGGATGTTCAATGCCGTCTTGTACGGAAAAACAAAGTCCATTTGCTTGATTTACACCGTGATATGGGTCTTGCCCTATTATTACCACTTTTACATTTTCAAAAGGACAGTGTTCAAAGGCTGAAAATATTTGACTTCCCTTTGGGTAGCAAACCCCTTGAGCATATTCATTTTTTACGAAGGTGACTAATTTTTGAAAATAATCTTTTTCAAATTCCGTTGATAAATGAGCTTTCCAAGAGGGATGAATGTTTACTTCCATTTTTTTAATATTTTTGCAAATTAAAGTTCAAAAGTAAAGATTAATTTTTGAAATATAAAATTTTCAAATTTACATTATTATAAATGATTCATTCGAAAACACTTGAAGATTTAGAATTTGGTACAGTATTACACCAAATTTCTGAAATATGCCAAACCGAATTGGGGAAAAAGTATGCCTTGCGAGTCAAGCCTTTTGAGGATAAAGAAACATTACTTTTCGCTTTGCAACAAACCAATGAATATCTGTCTTCTTTTCAGAATAATAACGTAATTCCCGCTCACAGCTGTGAAAAAGTAACGGCAGAGATAAAACTCCTTCAGATTGAAAATACTACGCTTGAAATTGCAGGTATTCGAAGGCTTTATACTTTGTCGCAAACGGTAAATACACACATTCTTTTCTTCCGTAAGTTTAAAGAATTATATCCAGTATTACATCAAACTTCGGAAAGCATTGAGCATACTACTGAAATTGTAGAAGCTATTGAAAAAATAATTGATAAGTTTGGAGAAATCAAAAATGAAGCATCTCCTACTTTGGTTAATATTCGTAAGGAAATCAGTCAGTTAAAAGGTAAAATCAACGAAAGCTTTAACAGAGCATTGGCGGAATACAATGCTTCAGATTACTTAGATGATATCCGTGAAACCGTGGTAGAAAATCGCCGTGTGCTTGCTGTTAAAGCGATGCATCGCCGAAAGGTACACGGAACAGTGTTAGGAAGCTCAAAAACAGGAAGTATCGTGTACATTGAGCCGAAGCAAACCGAAATGTATTCTCGTGAGCTCACTAATTTACTTTATGATGAAAAGGAAGAAATTCAGCGAATTTTAAAGCAGCTTACTGCGTTTTTGAGCGAATTTGTGTCGCTATTCAGAGATTATCAAAGTTATGTTACGGCAATAGATATTATTTATGGAAAAGCAAAATATGCTTTGAGTATGAATGCGTTACTTCCTGAAATTACCGATGAGCGAGTTTTGGATTTGAAAGAAGCGTATCACCCGTTACTGTATCTGAATAATCAAACAAAAGGAAAGCCTACTTATCCGCAAAATATTCAACTTTCTGATCAATCTCGAATTATTGTCATTTCAGGTCCCAATGCGGGGGGGAAAAGTATTACATTGAAAACCATAGGGTTATTGCAACTAATGCTACAAAGTGCGATGCTTGTTCCTGTACATCATCGGTCAAAAATGTGTTTGTTCAGTAGGATATTAACCGATATTGGAGATAATCAATCCATTGAAAATCATTTGAGTACATATAGCTATCGGTTGAAAAATATGAATTATTTTTTGAAGAAATGCAATGCCGAAACTTTGTTTCTGATTGATGAATTCGGAACGGGAAGTGATCCTGAATTGGGTGGAGCTTTGGCAGAAGTATTTCTTGAAGAATTTTACCATCGGAAGGCATTTGGCGTAATTACAACACATTACGCTAATTTGAAGATACTCGCCAATGAACTTCCGCACGCTACCAATGCAAATATGTTGTTCAATGACAAAACGTTAGAACCTATCTACAAACTTATTGTAGGTGAGGCAGGTAGTTCATTTACTTTTGAGGTGGCACAAAAAAATGGAATTCCGTTCGGGTTGATAAATCGGGCTAAGAAAAAAATTGAAAAAGGAAAAGTACGTTTTGATGCTACCATCGCCAAGTTGCAGAAAGAACGCAGTAAAATGGAAAAAACTACTGAAAATCTGAAAGATGAAGAAATAAAAGCCCGAGAAGAAGCCAAACGTTTGGAGGAATTGAACGAAAAAGTAAAATCCAAATTGGTAAATTATCAAGAATTGTACGACCAAAATCAACGAATGATTTATTTAGGAAATAAAATTGATGAGGTTGCCGAGCGTTATTTTTATGATGGTAAAAAACGTGCGTTAGTTTCTGATATTTTGCGAATTATAGAAGCTGAAAATGCTAAACGAAAGCAAATTTCAAAATTAGAAAAGCACAAACAGAAGGAACAAAAAAAGAAAACAGAAGAGGAAGTTCATAAAGAAATGGAAGCCATCCGCATACAGAAAAAAGCCGAGAAAAAAGAAAAACTAAAACAAGAAAAAGTTGCTAAAGAAAAAATGCAACGAGCTTTGAAAGTTGGTGATCGTGTGCGAATTAAAGATAGCAGAAGTGTGGGAAGTATCGACAAAATTGAAAAAGATAAAGCCTTAGTAAATTATGGTATGTTTACCACTTCTGTTGCTCTGTCCGAACTGGAATTAGTAGAGAAAAAAAGTTAAAAAAGTATTTTTTTGTTTAATCCATTTAAGTTGTTGATTATTAGTGTTTTTATTTGTTTTGATGTCTGATTTTAGTTAATGAAAGGTTAAAGTTGTTGCGTGTTTTATTCTATCGTAGTAATTTAGCACTCGTTAGTTTATAATGGGACGGGAGTTCCAGAACTAAGTTTTTTTCATGCTATATTAGATTTTAATTAAATTATTAGAGAATAGGCTGTCGGGGAGATAGCCTTTCTTTTTTTTGTAAAGTTCAAAAAATACACACCTGATGTGTGTAAAAATTATATGCTTTTTGTGTAAATTACACATATTTCTTCAGTGTGTAAAAGATGTTTTTAAAATTTCATTCCTTCTTTTTGTATTGATATACAGTTTTTTATGAAATTGTTTTGAAAGTAGTACGGATTTGGTACGCTTTTTTCAATATAGATAATGCAAGCAAAAATTCAGGTATTATGACAACACAGAATATAACATCATCAGGATTAAATAAACTATCAAATGTGAATCCAATAGTGATTTATGATGGTATAATGGAAATGATTTTTCAAGAAGAAAGTAAATCTTCAGAAAAAGTTGTCAGACAAAGAAATATGTTTGCAATTGTAGGGAAGACTTACGAAAAGTTTAAAAAAATTTTAAGAATAAGCAAGTAATAGCATAAGATTGGTATAAATAAGATTAGTACAAAAAACAAAAAATTAGAAAAAAATTACTCATTACAGTCAATTGATTGTTAAAACAAAAAATTAGAAAAAACTAAATTACAATTAAAATCTTTACTAAGCAGAAAAAAACAATTACTTAAATTAAAAATTAAAACTTATGAAAAAAACTTTGTTTTTAAGCGTATTGGCGTTAGGGAGTATGACGGCCTTCGCACAGAAGAGTGATGTAAACACAGAAAGAGCAGCTGTAGTGTCTGTTCAAGAAGAAGAGTTTACAGAAATTGAAAAGGATAAACTGCCAGTAGCTGTGGTTGAAGCCTTCGAGAAAACTTACGATGGAGCAACTATCAAAAAAGCGTATGTAAATGCAAAAGAAGAGTACAAAATCGAGGCTGTGGATAGCAACTCAGAAGGTTTTGTTACTTATTTTGACAAAGATGGAAATTTGTTGAAAAAAGATAATTAGGAGTTAGTAGTAGTATTTATATGCATTGTGAGAAAAGGACTTTCTGTTTGAAGAAAGTCCTTTTTTTGGTAAGAAAAACGCTCCTCTCGGAGCGTTTTTCAGTTTTTTATGAAAAAAGAATTCTATTAAAAGTATCACTTGGTCGCATTGCTGCAAATGTTTTCTGTTCATCAGGGAAGTAATAACCGTTTATAGTTATGGTTTTTCCTTGTACTTCGGCAAGTTCTGAAACGATACGTGTTTCATTCTCTTTTAATTGCTTAGCTATCAGGGTGAATTCTTTTGCCAAATCAGCATCTTTCGTTTGTGAAGCTAAAGCTTCTGCCCAATAAAGTGCTAAGTAAAAATGGCTTCCGCGATTGTCCAACTGACCTAATTTTCGTTGTGGAGATTTATCGTTTTCTAAAACTTTTTCAGTAGCTTCGCCAAGCGTATTGGCTAAAACGAGAGCTTTTTTGTTGTTAAAAGTGTTTGCTAAATGTTCGAGTGACACTTCCAAAGCTAAAAACTCTCCAAGTGAATCCCAACGCAAATAATTTTCTCCCAAAAATTGCTCAACGTGTTTTGGAGCAGAACCTCCGGCACCCGTTTCAAACAATCCGCCTCCGTTCATAAGTGGCACAATAGAAAGCATTTTAGCACTTGTACCCAGTTCCAAAATAGGAAATAAATCTGTTAGATAATCACGCAAGACATTTCCTGTAACTGAAATAGTGTCTTCGCCTTTTACCAAACGTTTTAGAGTGAAAAGTGTCGCTTCTTCCGGTGGAAGAATTTTGATTTCCAATCCGTTTGTGTCGTAATTAGCCAAATATTTTGTTACTTTTTTAATAAGTTCGGCATCGTGAGCACGTTTTTCATCTAACCAAAAAATAGCAGGTGTTTGTGTTGCTTTGGCTCTTGAAACAGCTAATTTAACCCAATCTTGAACAGGAGCGTCTTTTACTTGGCACATACGCCAAATGTCTCCAACTTCTACATTATGAGATAAATACACAGTTCCATCTTCTCCGATAACGTTTACTACGCCATTTTGTGGGATTTCAAAAGTTTTGTCGTGTGAGCCGTATTCTTCTGCTTTTTGAGCCATTAAACCAACATTCGGAACTGTTCCCATTGTGGTAGGATCAAAAGCTCCGTTTTCTTTGCAAAATTTGATAACTTCCTTATATACACCAGCATAGCTACTATCTGGAATTACAGCCAAAGTATCTTGTGTTTCTCCTTTTGCATTCCACATTTTTCCTGAGTTACGAATCATCGCAGGCATTGAGGCGTCAATGATTACATCACTCGGAACGTGCAAGTTAGTGATTCCTTTGTCAGAATTTACCATCGCCAAAGCGGGAGCATTTTCCAAAGCTGTTTCAATGTCTTTTTCTATTTTTTCTTTTTCCGAAGTCTCTAAATTAGCAATTTTTGCAAGGATATCTCCAAATCCGTTATTGGCATCTACTCCTATTTTTTTGAATGTATCAGCGTGTTTTTCAAAAACATCAGTAAAGAAAGTACGTACAGCGTGTCCGAAAATGATGGGGTCAGAAACCTTCATCATTGTGGCTTTCATATGAAGTGAGAACAAAACTCCTTTATCCTTAGCTAATTGCACTTGTTCTTTTAGGAATTCAAGCAAGGCTTTTTTGCTCATTACTGCCGCATCGATGATTTCGCCTTGTTGCAAAACGGTCTTTTCTTTCAGAACAATTTTTTCGCCCGAAGTTGTCGTTAATTCAATTTTAACATTATCAGGCTTCTCCATTATAACGGATTTCTCACTATGATAGAAATCTCCTTCCGACATTGTGGCGACTTGTGTTTGCGAATCTTTTGACCAAGCTCCCATACTGTGTGGATGTTTTTTAGCGTAATTTTTTACGGCTTTCGGAGCTCTTCGGTCTGAATTTCCTTCACGAAGTACGGGGTTTACAGCACTTCCTTTAACTTTGTCGTAACGAGCCTTGATGAGTTTTTCGGCTTCCGTTTTGGGTTCTTCGGGGTAATCAGGGAGGTCGTAACCTTTTGATTGTAATTCTTTTATGGCTGATACTAATTGAGGAACAGAAGCACTGATATTAGGAAGTTTAATGATATTGGCTTCAGGCTGAGTTGCTAATTTACCCAATTCGGTTAAGGCATCTTCCACCTGTTGTTCTTTCTTTAGAAAATCAGAAAAATTAGCCAAAATACGACCAGCTAATGAAATGTCTTTTAATTGAATATCAATTCCAGATGATTTTGTAAATCGCTGAATGATAGGCAACAAAGAGTGCGTTGCCAAAAAAGGAGCTTCATCTGTTTTCGTATAAATAATAGTTGCTTTTTTGGACATATTTATGTTATTTTTATTTCGTAAGAAACAAAAGTATGGAAAATAATTTGAATAAAGTAATCTTTCGAAACAAAAATCGAAAAATAAGATTCGTTTAAATCACTCGTGATACGGTTAATCCGTCGCGGATAGGCAAAAGTACAGTTTCTATACGTGAATCTTCTTTTAATTTTTGATTGTAGGCCAACAGAGCTTTGGTTTGTTTGTCGTTTGATTTGACTTCTTCTACCACTTTTCCGCTCCAAAGCACATTATCTGAGAGAATTATTCCACCAGAATTCATCTTTTCGATGACTAAATCGAAATAATTGGCATAATTTTGCTTGTCGGCATCGATGAAAACCAAATCAAAAGTCATTTCCAATTTAGGAATAATGTCAATTGCCTGTCCTAAATGTTGGATAATTTGTTCTCCTTTTCCGCTTCGGTCAAAAAATTCTCTTTGTAAATCCTGTAATTCTTCTTTTATATCGATTGTATGTAAAATTCCATCTTTTTGCAAACCTTCTGCCAAGCAAAGTGTGGCATATCCTGTATATGTTCCGATTTCCAAAATAGTTTTCGGCTGAATAATTTTTGATAGTAAACTTAATATACGTCCTTGAAAATGACCACTTAGCATTCGTGGTTGTAGCACGTTTAAATGTGTGCGACGAGATAATTCTTGCAGTAATTCGGGTTCGTTTTCAGAATGTTGTGTTGCGTAATTTTCTATTTTTTCAGGCAAAAAGTGCATTTTTTTGTGATTCTTTTTGAAATAAAGTTATTCTTTTGGCAAAGATATAAAACATTTTTCAGTCATTGATTCTCAAAGAAAATAATTTATTTGTTCTTTCTTTAAATCTTCGTTATTTTTGCAGAGATATTTTAAAAACAAAAGAAATGCAAAACGGAATTTATGCAAAATTTAAAACAACCAAAGGCGAAATTTTGGTTAGGCTAACGTATGATAAAACTCCCGGAACGGTAGGAAATTTTGTTGCATTAGCGGAAGGAAAACAAAAAAATAGTAGCAAGCCTCTTGGAGAGCCTTATTACAACGGATTAAAGTTTCATCGTATAATTTCTGATTTTATGATTCAGGGAGGTTGTCCGCTGGGTACAGGTACGGGAAATCCTGGTTATCAGTTTGATGATGAGTTTGTTTCGGATTTAAAACACAATAAACCAGGTGTTTTGTCTATGGCTAATGCTGGTCCTGGGACTAACGGAAGTCAATTCTTTATAACACACGTTCCAACGCCTTGGTTAGATGGGAAACATACAGTTTTTGGAGAAGTGATTGAAGGGCAAAATGTAGTAGATAGCATTGCTCAAGGAGATAAAATTGAGGAAGTTAATATAATTAGGGTAGGTGAGGAAGCTGAAAAATGGGATGCACTACAAGCTTTTCAAAATTTTAACGCTGAAAAAGAAAAACGTTTGGCTGAAGCTCGTAAAAAAGCAGAGCAAGCATTGGCTTCTGAAACTGAGGGGTTTGAGAAAACAGAAAGTGGATTGTTTTATAAGATAACCAGCAAAGGCAATGGAGTAAAAGCCGAAACAGGAAATGAGGTTGCAGTTCACTATACAGGAATGCTACTTGATAAAACAGTTTTTGATTCTTCTTACCGCCGAAACCAACCACTAAACTTTACCGTAGGTGTAGGGCAGGTGATTGAAGGTTGGGATGAAGGAATTTTATTGCTTTGTGAAGGAGATAAAGCTCGTTTTGTAATTCCATCCGATTTAGCTTACGGAAGCCGAGGTGCCGGAGGAATCATTCCGCCCAATGCTCCTCTTATTTTTGATGTTGAATTGGTTAAAGTTATTGATTAAACTTCTTTAAAAAATGGTTATAAAATAAAAAAGCTGACTTTCAAAAAAGTCAGCTTTTTTATTATCTGAGAAAATCTATTATTTTTCCAATCCGAAAACTACTCTGAAAACGTGTTTTACTTTTTTAGAGAAGTAAGAGAAATAAGATTCAGCTTTGTTTGTTGTTCCATCAAGGAAAACTACATCCGGATCGTATTTTCCGTTGCTATCTTCATTGTATTTCAAATCAGCAACTTTTTTTCCAGAGCTTATTACATCTACATTTACAAAATTGTTCATATCCTCAACAGAATAAACATCTTTGTTTAGAGCTTTAAGTCCAGCAATGTCAGCATTTACTTTAATCTCCAAATTTTCAAAATTTATTTTAAATTCCAAATCTTTGAAGTTGTCAAAAGCTACTGTTTTGAAATCTACATTGTCAGTAGAAATGTTAGAATTGTTGATTAAGTTTATAACTCCTTTTACAGTTGTTGTGCATCCATTAGGAGCTGTTGTGTTTGAAGTTAGGTTGTACACAAGACCTTTTTTCTCCAAATTGATAACTGTAGTGAAAGGATTGCCGTAAATTGCAATTTCAGCACTGTTTATAAGAGTAGGGATTAGCCCGTATTCAATTTTACGGATGTCAATCTCAATTATTTTCTTATTATCAACAGTTATTGTAGCTTTACCTTTTGTAGGTAAACTATTTTTTCCGATATTAATACTTGTGTAATCTTCAAGAACCAATGTAGCATTATTGGAAGCTGAGGTGTTGAATGCAGGAAAATTAAGAGTGACATTTCTGTTGTCAGTAACTCTATCCCACATTTTTGTGTTATTATTCCAATTGTAAGTTCCTAAAACAGCCTCATAACGGAAACTGCCAACTACGTATTGGCTTCTGAATTTGCTATCCAAAAATCCGTACCAAGTCTTGTCTTCTGTAGTTGCTGAAGTTAAAAAGAAATTGTCGTAGAAAAAATCAGAAAAACCGCTGTATTTCAGTTTTTTAAGACAATCGTAAAAATTCGCTATTGTAGTTTCAATAGATTGTTGTTCGGCACTGCGTGCAGTTATTTTTGAAGCATCTTGCTCTTGCACATTCTCGCTTTCGTTTTTTGAACAACCCACAAACAAGACTGCCCCTAATAAAGCAATCATCAGTTTTTTTGTTAAATTTTTCTGTTTCATTATAGTGCGTGTATGATAGTTATTGCGGGCAAATTTATTACTTTTTTTTGGTAATAAAAATATATTGCCTCTAAAAGATAAAATTTTAAGATTTTTAATTTATTAATTCGTTGTAAATCAGTTCTTTTGTGTTTTATTTTATTTTTCACCAATTCGGTAATTTTCGTCTTCTCCTTTTAATATTTGCAAATAACTTTTGTAACGTGACCACGCAATTTCATCTTTTTCTAAGGCTTCTTTTACGGCACAATCAGGTTCATCAATGTGTAGGCAATTATTAAATTTACATTCTGATTTTAAAGCGAAAAACTCCGGAAAAAAGTCTCCTAATTCTTCATTTTCGATTTCCACAATTCCAAAGCCTTTTATGCCGGGAGTGTCAATTATTCTTGCTCCGAAGTCAAGGTTAAACATTTCGGCAAAGGTTGTTGTGTGTTGTCCTTGTTGATGTTGTTCTGAAATTTCTTTGGTTTTTAGGTTTAAATTGGGTGCTATGGCGTTTATCAAAGTTGTTTTTCCAACACCGGAATGTCCGGATATGACACAAGTTTTATTTTTCATCAAATCAATTACTTTGTCAATATTTTTACCACTGATGGCTGAAATTCCTAAACATTCGTAACCGATTTTGCGATATATTGAAGCCAAATACTTTATTTCAATCAATTCTTCCTCGTTGTAGGAGTCAATTTTATTGAACAGAATAATCACCGGAATGTGATATGCTTCCGCAGTAACTAAAAAACGGTCAATAAAAGTGGTGAAAGTAGGTGGATTGTTAAGCGTAACGACCAAAAAAGCGACATCAACATTTGATGCTATAATATGTGTTTGTTTAGAAAGATTTACCGATTTGCGGATAATATAATTTTTTCGTTCGTGAATTTCTTGAATTACACCATTACCCGATTCTTCAAGTTCAAAACTTACAGAGTCACCAACAGCCACAGGATTCGTATTCTTGATTCCTTTGATGCGGAATTTCCCCTTTATGCGACATTGATAAAAAAGACCATCAGATGCCTTAACAATGTACCAACTTCCCGTAGATTTATAGACAACTCCGTTCATAATAACTCTTTAGTTTATTGATTGAAGAAGAAGTAATTCTTCAATGTACTGACGATTATTTGACAGCCTTGGTACCTTATTTTGTCCGCCAAGTTTGTCTTTGTTTTTCAGCCAATTATGAAATAAATTTTCGCGAGCGATATGCACCTTTGGTATGTTTAAAGTCATATTGTTGTAACGTTTTGCTTCATAATCGGAGTTTAGTTTTTTCAATTCTTCGTCCAAAATTTCGGTAAATTTTTCAATGTTGCTCGGTAACTTACTGAACTCAATAATCCATTCGTGTCCGCCTTTGAGTTTGTCCTGCATAAAAATAGGTGCTACCGTGTAGTCAATTATTTCACTTCCGGTTAATTTACAAGCTTTTTCCAGACCTTTTTCCGTATTTTCGATAATAAGTTCTTCCCCAAATACATTGATGAAATGTTTTGTTCGTCCTGTAATTTTAATACGATACGGAGAAACGGAAGTGAAGCGAACAGTATCACCAATCAAATAACGCCAAAGTCCTGCATTTGTGGTAATTACCATTGCATAGTTTTTATCGGGTTCAACTTCTGATAACGGAATGATTTTTTGCTGATTGGTTCCGAAAGTTTCCATCGGAATGAATTCATAGAAAATCCCGTAATCCAGCATCAAAAGCAACTCATCGGAATTATTTCTATCCTGAATACCAAAGAATCCCTCCGAAGCATTGTATATTTCGTAATATCTGAAACTATCCGAAGGAATGATTTTTCGATATTGCTCTTTGTACGGAACAAAACTAACTCCTCCGTGAAAATAAACCTCTAAATTTTTCCATATTTCCAGTAAATTTTCCTTTTTTGTTTCTTCCAAAATGCGATTTAGTAAAACCAGCATCCAGGAAGGAACTCCTGCCATACTCGTAACGTTTTCACTTCGGGCTTCCTTTACAATGGCTGCCAACTTGCTCTCCCATTCACTCATCAAAGAGACTTTATTGCTTGGAGTACAACTGAATTCTGCCCAGAAAGGTAAATTTTCTATCAAAATAGCTGATAAATCCCCGAAGAACGTTCCATTTTCTTCGTAAAGTTCTTTACTTCCTCCGAGTCTTAAGCTCTTTCCTTTGAATAAATTAGAGTTTTCGTTGTTATTCAAATACAAGCAAAGCATATCTTTTCCCGATTTATAATGACAATTCTGTAAAGCCTCATCACTAACGGGAATAAATTTACTTTTTGCGTTGGTGGTTCCACTACTTTTTGCAAACCATTTAATGGGAGTATTCCAAAAAATATTACGTTCTCCTTTTCTCGCCCTCTCAACAAACGGTTCAAATTCTTCATAGGTTGTCAAAGGAACATTTCTTGAAAATTGCTCGTAATTCTCAATCTCTGAAAAGCCGTATTTTTTTCCAATTTCAGTGTCTTTTGCAGAATTTAATAATTCCGATAAAACACGTTCCTGAGTTTGGTGCGGATTGTTTACAAATTGCTCAATTTGGTCGATACGCCTCTTTAAAAACCACGAAGTTATAGAATTAAATAGTGCTAATGGCATTTTTTTATTACTTTTGGAAAAAATTTATTGTCTGTAATTACAGATAACCACTTTTTATTAAAATCGGGTAAAGTTAAAAAAAAATTAAATATGTTTCAAGGCGTGTTACAAAAAATGCTCACAGAGATAGCTGAGCCTGTTCGTTACTATTTGCAGTTTCAGGACGATTTCTTGGTTGTTAATGAATTGATTAACAGAAAAATAAACTTATCGTTCTCTCATTTTCAATGTTTGAATTGTGGTAGCAATCAACCGATTTTCCGTCAAGGATTTTGTAAAAAATGTTTCTTTGAAATCCCCCAAACAGCCGATTGGATAATGCACCCAGAACTTAGCAAGGCACATTTAAACATTGAAGAACGCGATTTGAATTACGAAAAGCAAATGCAGTTGCAGCCTCATTACGTTTATTTGGCAAACTCAAGCAATGTAAAAGTAGGCGTAACCCGAAAATCACAAGTCCCCACACGATGGATAGATCAAGGGGCTCACGAAGCTCTGATTGTAGCCGAACTTCCCAATCGGTATTTGGCAGGAATCACGGAAGTAGCATTAAAACAGCATATTTCGGATAAAACCAATTGGCGAAAAATGCTTACTAATTCTGTAGAAGATGTTGATTTAAAGGAGATTAAAAAAGAATTGTCGCCTCTTATTCCGGAAGAAGCCAAACCCTACGTTTTAGAAAATACAGACGAAATTCAGATACATTTTCCTGTAAAAAAATATCCCACACAAGTAAAAACATTGAATCTGCTTAAAACTCCTACGTATGAAGGAATTTTGACGGGGATTAAAGGGCAATATCTTATTTTTGAGGACGATACAGTTTTTAACGTTCGCTCGAATGAAGGTTTGGCGGTACAATTAACCATTATCAATTAATTTTTTTCAAAGTTCAATGCAAAAAATAATCAATGTAGGATTAGCATCTTTCGGAATGAGCGGACAGCTGTTTCACGCTCCTTTCATTGCCAATAATCCCAATTTTAATTTGGCTGCTATTGTGGAACGTCATAAAAATGATTCTCGGGTAAAGTATCCTGAATCAAAACTATATCGTTCTTTTAGTGAACTACTTACTGATGATTCTATTGATTTAATCGTTGTAAATACGCCTGTACAAACTCATTTTGATTATACAAAAAAGTCATTAAATCTCGGTAAAAATGTTTTGGTGGAAAAACCATTCACAGTCAGTGCTTTGGAAGCCGAAGAACTTTATCAATTATCAAAGATAAATAATTGTTTTTTAAGTGTTTATCAGAACAGAAGATATGATGGAGATTTTCTGAAAGTAAAAGAAATTGTACAAAGTAACGTTTTAGGAAATTTAAAAGAAGTAGAAATTCGTTTTGACCGCTTTCGTACGGAAATTAGTGGGAAAGTCCACAAGGAAATGTCCGAAGGTTCAGGAGCTTTACACGATTTGGGAGCTCATTTGATTGACCAAGCACTGCAATTGTTCGGAATGCCAAAATCAATTTTTGCCGATTTGGGCTTTTTTCGG
Source organism: Capnocytophaga felis (assembly GCF_009684755.1). GTDB lineage: Bacteria > Bacteroidota > Bacteroidia > Flavobacteriales > Flavobacteriaceae > Capnocytophaga > Capnocytophaga felis. Next base: position 224,207 of record NZ_BLBC01000005.1, on the reverse strand, counting down.
GAGAAAACACAAACCAACGATTATTTTGAGTTGATTTTGTTCTATGAAAATGAACTTCGGGTGCGGCTAAAATCTTCAACAATGGCAAAGGAAAAACAATGGGAATATATCTTGCACGGAGATAAAGGAAGTTTTTTGCAGCAGAGATTTGATGCTCAGGAAAATGAACTTTCAAAAGGAGTTGAACCGACAAAAGGGAAATGGCTTCCCGAAATAAATCTCCCTAACGGAATTTTACATACACTTGAGTTTCGAAAGGAGACAATAGCTCAAAACGGAAATTATATGAATTTTTATGACGATTTGTATGAATCAATTATCTACGGAAAGCCAAATCCTGTACCAATTGAACAAGTGATAGATCTGATGAGAATTATTGATAAATCTTTTGAAAGTTTTAAAATTGGAAACAAAGTTTGTTTTTGATTTTCAGTGAATTAATGTGATTTCGTTTTTCTATTTTGAAAAAACTTCATAAAAAGAATTGAATTTTGAAAAAAAAACTATATATTAGCAACGTTTAAAACATTTCTAATAAACTATAACACTATGTCGGAAACAGTAAAACTAACATTTGAAGGAAAAGAATATGAGTTCCCTATCGTTGTGGGAACTGAAAATGAAAAGGGGGTAGATATTGACAAACTTCGTGCTTTAACAGGCTTAATTACTTTAGATTCAGGTTATAAGAATACGGGGGCTTGTAAAAGTTCCATCACATTTTTAGACGGAGAAAAAGGGATTTTACGATACAGAGGTTACAACATTGAAGAATTAGCCGAAAAAGCCCATTTTTTAGAAGTAGCTTACTTGCTGGTTTTCGGTGAATTACCCACTAAAGCCGAATATGATAAATTCATCAAAACCATTCACAAATATACATTGGTTCACGAAGAAATGAAAAGTATTTTGGACGGATTTCCTAAAACGGCTCATCCTATGGGAATCTTGGCTTCGCTTACCAGTGCCCTTACTGCCTTCAATCCGAAATCGGTGGATGTTTCCTGTGAAAAAGATGTGTATGAATCTGTTTGTAAGGTAATTGCGAAAATTCCGGTGCTTTCCTCTTGGGTGTATCGTAAGCGTGAGGGGCTTCCGCTTAATTATTACAACAATGAATTGGGATACATTGAAAATATTTTGCAAATGACTTTCTCAATTCCTACCGAGAAATACAAAATGAATCCGAAAGTGGTGAGTGCACTTAACAAACTACTTATTTTACACGGCGACCACGAGCAAAACTGCTCTACATCAACGGTTCGTTTGGTGGGGTCATCGCACGCAGGTCTGTTTGCAACGATTTCTTCGGGGGTTTCGGCACTTTGGGGGCCGCTTCACGGTGGTGCAAATCAGGCAGTTGTAGAGATGTTAGAGGAAATCAAAGCCGACGGAGGCGATGTGGAAAAATACATCAACAAAGCAAAAGATAAAGACGATCCATTCCGGCTTATGGGCTTCGGGCATCGTGTGTACAAGAATTTTGACCCGCGTGCCAAAATTATCAAGCAAGCTGCCGACGAAGTTTTACATTCATTAGGCATTGACGACCCAATATTCGACATTGCTAAGCATTTAGAGAAGGTAGCTTTGGAAGATGAGTACTTTAAATCAAGAAATTTGTATCCGAATGTTGATTTTTATTCGGGAATTATCTATCGTGCGTTAGGAATGCACGTAGAAATGTTCACCGTTTTGTTTGCTATTGGGCGTTTACCGGGCTGGATTGCACAATGGAAAGAAATGCGTCAAGGGAATGAACCTATCGGAAGACCAAGACAGATTTATGTTGGGCAAACTGAACGAAAATTTGTCGATATTAACAAAAGATAGTTGCAATTTCTTCAATAAAAGCCTCGTTTTGTTCGGGGCTTTTTTCTTTTTAAATAAAAAAATAAAGCTATCGGAAAGAAAATAGAACTAATACGTCAAAAATAGGAGCTTACCTGATATAATAATCAAAGAATTTTAATAAAAAAGTATCGTAAAGCAAAAAATAAGATGCAAACTAAGTAAAATAAGAATCAAACTAAACAAAAAAATATATAAACTAAATAAAACAAGGTTTAAACTCAATAAAATAATATTATAAAATTAAAAAATAAGATATGTGCTACATAAAAAATGTAGTGAAAACTAAAAATAAATAAAGAATAATAAAAAACAACACACATAATCTAAAAAATATATTCCAAAGACGATAAAAATAAATCTGTTTGAGGTGAAATAATCAACAAACCAAGTAATATAAGATAAAAATCATCAAAAATAAAAACAAAAATACTATGTTAAGAGTACATATTACCAATGAAACAAACCGATTAAAGGCGGTTATACTCGGTACGGCTCAAAGTAATGGGCGTACCCCAACAATCGAAGAGGCGTATGACCCAAAATCGTTAGAGCATATCAAAGCAGGGACGTATCCTGTCGAAAAAGATATGGTTGCCGAAATGGAAGCCTTCAAAACTGTGCTGGAAAAGTACGGAGTTACGGTATATCGACCCGAAATTATCGAAAATTGTAACCAAATCTTTACACGTGATATTGGTTTTGTGATAGATGACATCTTCATTAAAGCAAATATATTACCGGATAGAGAAAATGAATATCAAGCTATCGAATATATTGTAAATAAAATCGAAAAATCGAAAGTAGTTATTCCTCCTGATGAGGTGCATATCGAAGGTGGGGACGTAATGCCTTGGAATGACCATATTTTCATCGGAACTTATAAAGGAAGTGATTATAAAAACTACATCACCGCCCGAACTAATATGCAAGGTGTACAATTTATCAAGGATTTATTCCCGAATAAAATCGTGAAAGAGTTTGATTTGGTGAAATCTAACTTGGAAGCGAGGGATAATGCCCTGCATTTGGACTGTTGTTTCCAACCTGTGGGTAAAAATAAAGGAATTATTTACAAAAGTGGCTTCCGTGAAGAGTCGGATTACGTATATTTGCTCGAACTTTTCGGAAAAGAGAATCTATTTCACATTACAAGAGACGAAATGTATCATATGTATAGCAATATTTTCTCAATTGCTCCCGATGTGGTAGTTTCCGAACGGAAATTTACACGTCTGAATAACTGGTTGCGAGATAATGGCTTCACAGTAGAAGAAATTCCCTATTATGAAATCTCAAAACAAGAGGGACTGCTCCGATGCTCTACCTTACCGCTTATTCGGGAGTAGAAAGCAAGCCATTTAAGCGAAGTAGGAGGAAAGAAAGAATAAAATTTTTCTGTCCAATTGAGCGAAGTGTTTGTCAAATTGAGTGGAGTACTTGTCAGATTGAACGAAGTGTTTGTCAGGCTGAGCGAAGTCGAAGCCTTAAATTCCTCTCTTTCAAAAAGGGGTAGGGGAATGTGGTTTTTGATATAACATCCTCCGTCCTTCGGACACCTCCTTCAAAGGAGGATTTTAGAACTCGACAATTTAATATAAGTTGTCTATATTCTATTAAGAGTAAAATATAAAAACAGAATAGGATTTCTTATTAAATTAAGCAAAGTACTTGTCAGGCTGAGCGAAGTCGAAGCCTTAATCTTCCTTTTGAAGAAAATAAAAATCATAGTAATAAAAAAATAAAAGAAATGACAAAAAACAATCAAAAACTATCCAATTTTTGGAAAGGAGTATATGCAGGGACAATCACAGGAGTCATAATAATGCTCATTTTCTTACTTAAATAATCAGAATTAGCTTTTAAGTTAAACTAAGTGTTTATCAAATATAGCAAAATGCTTGTCTAATTAAGAGAAGTGTTTGTCAGGCTGAGCGAAGTCGAAGCCCTAAATTCATCTTTAAAAATAATAAACTAATTACCATAAAGAAAAAATAAAAATCTATCATAAAAAATAAAAGAAATATCAAATGAAAAGACAGATAACTGATTCCATACTAATGATTCGTCCGGTTAGGTTTCGTATGAACGAAGAAACTGCTGTGAACAACTATTTTCAAGAGCAGTTGGACTTAAAAAATGAAGAAATCAATAAAAAAGCACAACAGGAGTTTGATGAATTTGCACAGAAGTTGAAAAACATAGGTGTGAATGTCATCATAATTGAGGATAAGTACGAACAAAATACACCCGACTCCGTATTTCCAAACAATTGGATTAGTTTCCATCAAACGGGGAACGTAGCCTTATATCCGATGTTCGCTGAAAATCGTAGGAGGGAACGTAGAGAAGACGTGTTGGACTTGCTCGAAGAGAAAGGGTACGTCATCGAAAATGTGTACGACTACACCGAAGCCGAGAATGACGATGTATTTTTAGAGGGAACAGGCTCAATGATTCTTGACCGCGTAAACCGAAAGGCATACTGTGCTTTATCGCCTCGTGCTGATGAAGAATTGTTTATCGAGTTTTGTGAAGATTTTGAGTACACGCCCGTAATTTTTAAAGCATATCAAAAAGTGGACGGCACTTCGAAACTCATTTACCATACCAACGTGATGATGTCGGTAGGTGAAACATTTGCCATCATTTGTTTAGATACTATTGAAGATAAAAAGGAACAAAAGAACGTAACCACGCATTTAAAGGAAGACGGTAAGGAAATTATTACTATTAGTGAAGCACAAATGCATCAGTTTGCAGGAAATATGTTACAAGTACAAGGCAAAGATGAAGCATATCTTGTGATGAGCGGTGCGGCGTATCGCAGTTTGACTTCGGAGCAAATCAAAAAAATAGAAAAGCATTGCAAAATATTACATTCGGATTTAGAAACTATCGAAACGTGCGGCGGAGGAAGTGCCCGCTGTATGATGGCAGAAGTGTTCTTGCCCAAAGAAGAATAAAACCACTAAAAACAAATAGCCAACTGCCAAAAACTGATTGCTGACAGTAAAAAAATTAATACGTATGAAGTCAAAAAATAAAAATAGTACAGCAAAAAAGAATCCAACTGTAACATCTGCAATGGCAACCACTAATGAAAATACAACGACTAACTTATTAGTGAACGTTTTACTCATTGCTTACGGATATATTACGGTACTTACGCCCAATTGGATGGCATTTGACTCGAATGCTCCGAAATTTTATATGTTTGCCATACTGAATTTGGTCGTAACCGGTTTATTATTCTTCGTAAAAGACTTTCGTAAGAAACAGAATGCTCTGTTTGGGTTCTTTACCAACAAAATCGGTATTGCATATAGCGTAATGCTTATCTGTGCTTTGCTTTCTTTTGTGAAAGTCATCAATGTAGAGGAAGGTATTCTGCATTTCTTTAAGGTGTTTACGGCATTTTCGGCTGCGTGGATGGTATCTGCTTTGGTGATTTACAATCCTAAGGCGGTAACTTCGCTTGCTGTGGCAATGACTTTGCTATTATTCTATGATGCTTTGAAAACTTTTGAAGGAATTGGAAAAATCATCAAAGGAATTGGAACAGATGGAGATATTAAATCGTCATATTCCAACAAAAACATTCTTTCATCGGCAATGTTTATTAAAATTCCGTTCGCTATCTGGCTATTTTATATCAGAAAAGGAGCGTTAAAGTACGTAGGTGCGGCGGGTATTTTGCTGGGTACGCTTTCTATCTTCTTTATGAGTACGCGTGCCTTCTATATTGCTACGTTTGTGATGCTTTTTGCATTGATTATCTACGGAATTGTGGATTATTTCTTCCTAAAAAGAAAAAAAGTATTACCAAATGTGGGATTACACGTGCTTTTTGTCGCAATTACTTTCGGTATTTTCTCATTTGTGCAAGGGAATATGTATCCTAAGCACCTGAGAGAAAGTACAAGTTTCACAGCTCGTCTCTCTACCATTGGTGATACGGAAAATATTAGCAATAACCTCCGAAAAACGGCTTGGACTACTACATTTTTTGAGATGATTCCTAATGACCCGCTATTAGGTGTGGGGATTGGCAACTGGAAAGTCCGATATTTGGAACACGAAAACTCATATAGCCCGCATTATATCTATATGTATAAAACACATAACGATTTCTTGGAGATAACTGCCGAAACGGGTATCATAGCCGGACTGGCTTTCATCAGTATCTTTCTGTTTATGGCATATTATTTCTGGAAATCGACCTATCGACGTAAAAATAAAGACGAAGAGGCTTGGTTATTATTGCCACTACTCGGTTTATTTGCCTATTCGTTCGATGCGTTTTTCAATTTTCCGCAAGACCGCCCCGAAATACAGTCTTTATTTGCGTTATTCGTCGGAATAGGAGTAGCATTGGCTGTTTTGTACTTCAAAGAAGAGAAAAAAATATCTGAACTACAAAAAATAAGTAGCGAAACAGATGAAAAAGTATCTGAAGTGCAAAAAATAAGTAGTAAAAAAGATAAAAAAATATCCGAAGTACGAAAAATAAATACCGAACTACATAAAAAAGGATTAGTAATATCCGGAATAGTAGGCATAATTGTTATTATAATATGCGGAATGAATGTTATAATACAGAAAATGTACTTTGAATCGTCAAAAATACAGCGTATGGTAAAGGAAGAACAGCAAAACATTCGCAAAACAAAATCTACATCAGCATTTTTAATTGAAAATTATCCCAAAGTTCCCAATTTAACAGCCGTAGCAGAGCCTGTAGATGTAGAAAAAGCCCGTTACTTAATCGATGAAAAGAAATTCAAAGAGGCACGAGCTATTTTGTCATCTATAACATACCATCCTTGGGACGGACGTCCTGAATATTTTATGGCAGTGTCCTATTTTATGGAAGAAAATAAAAATTATGATAGTATTTATAAGTATGCAAATAAGGCACGAGCAATTAAGCCTAACTTTTTCGGAAATATAAATCTGGAAACGTTTTCTCTAAATAATATGGGAAGAGAAAAAGAATCCATAGCACTTTGGAAAACTTTCTTAAACTTGAATAAAGATACTATCAACGAAGTACAACCTAAAAAGTGGAAACAAATTTTAAAGAACTCCTTCCACGTAGATGTGGACAGGGACGGAAAAAGAGCAAACCGCAATGAACCACAAGCGTGGAATGCTTTAGCGTATCTGCAGGAGAAAAACGGACTTATAAACGATGCTAAAATAACGCTGGACACCGCCTTTGTGTATCTGCCTAATGATAAAACCATTGCGGATAACAGAATGAAAATAACATCTCGCATCAATGTAGAGAAGTATGGCTCTGTATTTAATGAGGGAGCTCAATACTATCAACAGAAGAATTATAAAAAAGCAGCGGAGTATTTTACACAATTCCTGAACAATGTCCCTGCACATATCGAAGCTCTTCGTCTGAGAGGAATTTCGTACTATTACACGCAGGAACATCAAAAAGCTATTGCCGATTTTGCTCGTATGGAATCGTTAGGCTTCCAACCCGATGCAGTAATGCTCAATTTCAGAGCCTCGTGCCATTATATGTTGGGAGAGAAAGCTGTTGCAAAGCAGTACTTCGAGAAATCGGCTGGGCAGGGCAACGTCGATGCTCAGCGTAATTTACAAAATTTGACTTTCTGATGAAAAATCACCCGAAATAATTCATTATTTTTGCCTTTTCATTTATAACATAAAACGATGAATACAGAATTTATATATAAGAAGCAGCTACTTTCCGAGAAGGAGATGAACATTACTCTGAATCGTTTGGCTTGCCAACTGATTGAAAACCATAAAGATTTCACTGAAACGGTTATCATCGGTATTCAGCCTCGCGGAACGTTTTTAGCTCAGCGTTTGGTGGCTTTACTTCAAGATAAGTACCGTATTGCGAATATTTCGCTCGGATTGTTGGATATTACTTTCTTCCGTGATGATTTCCGAAGGGGAAGTAAACCGTTGGAAGCCAATACTACCAAAATTGATTTCATTGTTGAAAACAAACGGGTGGTTTTTATTGATGATGTGCTCCACACCGGAAGAAGTATTCGTGCGGCACTCACTGCAATACAGTCATTTGGGCGTCCTGCCGAGATAGAACTTCTGGTGCTTATCGATAGGCGTTTTAGCAGGCACTTACCCATTCAACCCGATTATAAAGGACAACAGGTAGATGCCTTTAATCAAGAAAAAGTAATCGTACATTGGAAAGAAAAGGACGGAGAAGACGCCGTATATATCCGAGAACATAAATTGTAAAATAACCGCATTAAAGCAATATAATAATGAGCGAACTTAGTGTAAACCACCTATTAGGAATTAAATACCTGACAGAAAAAGATATACAACTCATCTTTGAAACCGCCGACCACTTCAAAGAAGTCATCAACCGCCCGATAAAAAAAGTGCCTTCGTTGCGTGATATTACCATCGCCAATCTGTTCTTTGAGAACAGTACCCGAACCAAATTATCCTTTGAACTGGCTGAAAAACGGCTTTCTGCGGATATTATAAATTTTTCGGCATCGCAATCGTCTGTGGCTAAGGGCGAAACCCTTATCGATACGGTGAATAATATTTTGGCTATGAAAGTGGATATGGTGGTAATGCGGCACCCCAATCCGGGGGCAGGAGTGTTTTTGTCCAAACACGTAAAGGCTTCTATCATAAATGCGGGCGACGGAGCTCACGAGCATCCCACACAAGCCTTGTTGGATTCGTATTCCATTCGGGAAAAATTGGGCGATGTGGCAGGCAAAAAAGTGGTGATTGTGGGTGATATATTGCATTCGCGAGTGGCTTTATCCAATATTTTTGCTTTGCAATTGCAGGGTGCACAAGTAAAGGTTTGCGGGCCAAAAACTCTTATTCCCAAATACATACACGAATTAGGAGTTGGCGTAGAAACCGATTTGCGTAAAGCCTTGGAATGGTGTGATGTAGCCAATATGCTTCGGATACAAAACGAACGCTTGGATATCAGCTATTTCCCTTCCACACGTGAGTATGTTCAACAGTACGGGCTGACCAAAGAAATTCTAAACTCATTACCAAAAGAAATTGTTGTAATGCACCCCGGTCCCATAAATCGAGGTGTTGAAATTACCAGCGAAGTGGCTGATTGTGAGCAATCGGTAATTCTTCAACAGGTAGAAAATGGTGTAGCAATCCGAATGGCAGTAATTTATTTGCTCGCTTCAAAAATAAACCAGTAATAACGATATGTAATTATGAGTAAAGACATAAAAATTTTAAAAATATCAAAATCAGAAATTCTGGAATTTGTTGCCAATTTCAAAAACGATGAAAATTTAAAATCGTTTCATTTGATATTGGATTTATTATCGATTAAAGATTTGGAAAACAAAGATTTAAAACCTTTTGTTGAGATTTCAAAGTTTCATAATAAAACGAATAAAAAGTCGATTGTTATTGTAAATGATGAAATTACGTACGGAGATATTCCCAATGAAGTAAACGTAACCCCTACATTACAAGAAGCTTACGATATTATTGAAATGGAAGAAATTCAACGAGATTTGGGGGTGTGATGGAACTGACTATCTTAGGTTGTCATAGTGCCACGCCTCGGGCAAATGCTCGTCCGTCTTCGCAAGTTTTGGAAATGCGAGGGCATCTGTTTTTGATTGATTGTGGGGAAGGTTCACAGATGGCTTTGCGTAACGCCAACGTTAAATTTTCACGTATCAAACACATTTTTATATCACATCTGCACGGCGACCATTTTTTCGGTCTTCCGGGGCTGATTTCTACTTTTCAGCTTTTGGGCAGAGAAACCGATTTGCATATTTACGCACCCAAAGGAACCAAAGAAGCTATTTTGCTATTGCTGAAATTGGGCGGGGCGTGGTCGTCTTTTTACATACATTTTCACGAATTAGAGTCGGGTGTTTCGCAAATATTATTGGACGATGAAAAGGTGCAAGTACGAACCATTCCTTTGAAACATCGTGTTTACACGAACGGATTTTTATTTCAAGAAAAACAAATCGAACGCCGTTTGAATGTAGATGCTATTCAAAATTATGGAGTACAAATCTGTGATTATCAAAATATAAAAAACGGAAAAGATATTGAATTGGAAAATGGCGAAATTATCCCGAATGAAATTTTGAGTTTCGACCCGATTCGTCCGCAAAGTTATGCCTATTGCAGTGATACGCTGTATTTTGAGTCGCTTGCTAAGGAAATTCAAGGTACAAGAGTGGTTTATCACGAATCTACATTTTTAAAGCAACATAATGATTTGGCAGTCAAAACGATGCATTCTACAGCTTTTCAAGCGGGATTAACCGCCAAAAATGCCGATGCGGAAACGCTTATTTTGGGGCATTATTCGTCAAGATATTCCGATAAAAAATTATTTTTAAATGAAGCACAAGAAGTTTTCCCAAATACATTTTTGAGCGAAGACGGAAAGAAATTTGTTTTTCATAATTAATGAATACTAACAATGCAAGAAGATTTAAGCAAATACCGAAAAAGTTACGAGAAACAGGAATTATTGGAAGCAAACGTTCCTGATAATCCGATACAATTATTTCAGACTTGGTTTTATGAAGTGGAGGAAAACGGCGGAGTTGAGGAAACTAACGCAATGTCTGTTTCTACCATTGGGTTGGACGGCTTTCCAAAAACCAGAGTTGTTCTCTTAAAAAAATATACTTACGAAGGATTTATTTTCTATACAAATTATTTGAGTGAGAAAGGCAGAGCAATTGCTCAGAACCCGAATGTTTGTCTGTCATTTTTTTGGGCAAGTATGGAACGACAAGTGATTATCAAAGGAGTAGCAGAGAAATTGGCAGAAAATCTTTCGGACGGCTATTTTGAGTCTCGCCCGTTGGGAAGCAAGCTCGGGGCGTTGGTCTCTCCGCAAAGTGAGGTAATTGAGTCGAGGGAATTTTTAGAAAATGAATTACAAAAATTAGAGGGAATATACACAGATGAAGTGCCTCGACCGGAACACTGGGGCGGATTTTTGGTGTGCCCACAATCTATTGAATTTTGGCAAGGACGTCCTAATCGCCTACACGACCGACTTCGTTATACCCTCACAAAAGATTACGATTGGAAGTTAGAACGTTTGGCTCCTTAACATAATTCTTTCTGAATTTTTATGTGCAAGAAAACAATAAAAGTATCCTGAAAATTTGGTAGAACAAAAAAAAATATTACCTTTGCACCCGCAAACCTTTAAGGGTAAGTTATGGCGAGGTAGCTCAGGTGGTTAGAGCGTTGGATTCATAACCCAAAGGTCACGGGTTCAAATCCCGTCTTCGCTACGAAAAGTAAAATTGAAAGAAAAGAGGTTAAATAATTAACCTCTTTTCTTTTTTTTGTTTTTATTTATATATTTGCAAGGTTTACTTAATAAAATTTTAATATAAACTCAATGAAAAAGAGAAGAAAAATGTCTGCCCAACGGAAAAAGAAAAGTTCCTTGAGGAATGTTTTTCTACTGTTTTTTTTGTTATTACTTGGAGCATCGGTAGGAGGAGTTTTTTATGTTAGGCATCATTATCCTGCACATTATCAGAAAATTATAAATAAGATATCTTCAAAAAAGAAAAATACAATATACGAAAAGCAACGAATTGAACAAATAATAAATAGGCATAAGGATAAAATTTTTGGCATTGACTTGTCTCACTATCAGGAGAAAGAGGATATAGTTTGGGATAGTCTTCATTTGAATAAAGGAGCAATTCAGTTGGAGTTTGCGATATTTCGAGCCACAATGGGCAACAATACAGCTGATAAAAATTTTCCTTATTTTTGGAAAAAAGCAAAAAAGTACAAATTGATACGTGGTGCTTATCATTATTATCGTCCCGATGAAGACCCTATTCTGCAAGCAAATTCTTACATTAAGGTTGTAAATCTTGAAAAGGGGGATTTTCTTCCGATTTTGGATGTGGAAAAACTTCCAAAGCATAAAACAAAGCAGCAATATTTAGAGGATATTCAAATATGGTTGGATATTGTTGAAAAAAAATACGGAGTAAAACCAATTATATACACGTATATCAGCTTTTATGAGGATTATTTATACGGAAAATTTAAAAAATACCCTCTTTGGATAGCAAATTATAATAATGTTCCTGTTCCAACATCTCTTTATTCTTGGAAAATCTGGCAATTTACTGAGAATGGAATTACTCCAGGTTCGAAAGTAAAGATAGACTTAAATATATACAATGGAAATCGGGAAAAAATAAAAGAAATCCTAATCTTTTAATATCAAAATGAATAAAAAAGAACTTCGAAATCATTATATGCAATTGCGGACTGAAATCTCTCAAGAAGAACTTGATGAAAAAAGCCTGCAAATAGCTAATCAATTGCTTAAAATGCCCATTTGGGATTTCGGAACGTATCATATTTTTCTTCCAATACAGAAAATGCACGAGGTAAATACGGAATATATCTTGAATATTCTTTATGGAAAAGATAAAAATATCGTTTTGCCAAAAATGAATAAAGAAGAGAAATCATTAAATCATTTTTTACTGACAGAACAAACTATTTTGAAGAAAAATAGTTGGGGCATAGTGGAGCCACAAAACGGATTTAAGGTTTCTCCTTCCGAAATAGACGTGATTTTCATTCCTTTGCTTGCTTACGACAAAAAAGGCAACAGAATAGGGTATGGTGGAGGATATTATGACCGATTTCTTTGCGAGTGTCGTTCAAATTCTCTCAAGATAGGATTATCTTTTTTTTCTCCGGAAGAGAAAATTGAAGATGTGTTTGAATCCGATATTCCGTTGAACTATTGTGTTACTCCGCTTGAAATTTTTAAGTTTTGATTCAAGAAAAAGTAAATTAAATTATTTTTTAGGAAACGCTTTTTTGTGGAAGATAATCAGTAAGCCTACGGCAACTGATATAGCCGAGTCTGCCACATTGAAAACCGGTTCAAAAAATCGGAATCTTTCACCTCCCCAAAAAGGAAACCAATTAGGTAATTGAGTGTCTATCAATGGGAAATAAAACATATCAACAACCTTTCCGTGAAGTAATGTCCCGTAAGGATTGTCCGAAAAGAGAGTTGCTACATTTCCGTAACTATGGTCAAAAATAACTCCGTAGAAAACAGAGTCAATAATATTACCCAAAGCTCCGGCTAAGATTAAAGCGATTGAAGCAATTAAAATATTAGGTTGTTTCTTTTTAATTGAATCAAAAAGCCAATATCCAATCCCAAAAACAGCAACAATTCTGAAAAGTGTCAGAAAAAGTTTTCCGTACTGTCCGGGGATTTTTGTTCCCCACGCAGCTCCTTCATTTTCAATGAATAGTATCTGAAACCAACTGAAAACTTCTATCTTTTCATTTAATACGAAGTTCGTTTTGATATAGATTTTACTCCATTGGTCAATAATCAGAATTACTAAAATGATAAGGAATGCGTGTTTTAATTTCATAATGTTTTAAGCTTTTTGTGTGGGTTACAAAAATATGCCTTTTGTATGAAAACCCAAAATCTTTTGTGTAAAGGATTTATTCGGAAAGTTAATTTAAAATAAGAATCCCTTAATAATCATTGATTATCAAGGGATTTTGTTGTACCTGAGGAGGGAATCGAACCCTCACTCCGAAGAACACGAGTTTGAGTCGTGCGCGTCTACCAATTCCGCCACTCAGGCATCTCCTTCATTATTTCGGGTGCAAAGATACATAAGTTTTTTTTATATGCAAAAAAAAGTAGAGAAAAATACAAAAAATTATTTTTTAATTCATAAATTTGCACCCGCAAAGCGAAGATAAATCAATCATACACCTTAATATATTATGGCATATATAGTACCAGAATCAAAAATTTTTGCTTGTACACAAAGTGTTGAGTTGGCAAAGAAAATTGCGAAGAAGTACGGAACTCATTTGGGGGAGGTCAAAATTTCGCGTTTTAGTGATGGAGAGTTTCAGCCTTCTTTTGAGGAGTCTGTGCGTGGGGCAAGGGTTTTTATTATTGGTTCAACTAATCCTAGTTGTGAAAACTTAATGGAAATGTTGTTGATGTTGGATGCTGCTAAAAGAGCTTCAGCACGTCATATCACAGCAGTGATGCCTTATTTTGGTTGGGCTCGTCAGGACAGAAAAGACAAACCAAGAGTGCCGATTGCTGCAAAGTTAGTAGCAAATCTTTTGGAGTCGGCTGGAGCTACACGGATTATCACAATGGATTTGCACGCTGACCAAATTCAAGGTTTTTTTGAACGTCCGGTTGATCACTTGTATGCCTCAACCATTTTCTTGCCTTATCTTCAAAGTTTAGGTCTTGAGAAATTGTGTATGGCTTCGCCAGATATGGGAGGCTCAAAGAGGGCATACGCGTATTCTAAATATTTGAATAGTGAGGTTGTAGTTTGCTACAAGCAACGAAAACAGGCTAACGTGATTGAAACTATGGAGTTGATAGGCGAAGTGGAAGGCAGAAATGTAGTTTTGGTAGATGATATGGTGGATACAGCAGGTACTTTGGTAAAAGCTGCTGAGTTAATGAAAGAAAGAGGAGCATTGAGTGTCCGAGCGGTAACAACTCACGCAATCCTAAGTGGAGGTGCTTACGAACGTATCGAAAGTTCACATTTGGAAGAGCTTATCGTTACGGATTCTATCCCGTTGAAAAGAGAATCTGAAAAAATAAAAGTGCTTAGTTGTGCAGATTTGTTTGCGGAAGTGATGCACAGGGTACACGAAAATACATCAATAAGTTCAAAATTTATAATGTAAAAAATCTTTATAAAGGTTTTATGAATTTAGAATTTTGAAATTTTTATAATAGAATTTAGAAAAGTAAATAATTAAATAATTTTTATATGCAATCAATTACAATCAAAGGATCTCAAAGAGAAAGCGTGGGCAAAGCAGCAAGCAAAGCCTTACGTAATGCTGGACAGGTACCTTGCGTGTTATACGGAGGAGACAGTGTTCTGCATTTTTCAGCACCAGAAGCAGCTTTCAAAAGCATTGTTTACACTCCAAACGTGTACACTGCTGCGATTGAATTAGGAGGAAAGTCATATACAGCTATTTTGCAAGACATTCAGTTTGACCCAGTTTCTGACAAAATCATTCACGTTGATTTCTATCAATTGCACGATGATAAAGAAATCACAATTGAAGTGCCAATCAAAATCACTGGAACTTCTCCGGGAGTTATGGCTGGTGGAATCTTGCGTATTGTTAATCGCAAGCTGAAAGTAAAAGCTCTTCCTGCAAAATTACCTGATTTTGTTACAGTTGATATTTCAGGAATGGAAATGGGTAACAAATTATATGTTACAAAATTACCACAAGAAAATTATAAAATTATGCATCCGGACAACACCGTTGTTTGTCAAGTGAGAATCTCACGTGCTGCAATGAAAGCTGCACAAGAGGCTGCAAAAGCAGAAAAAGGAGCAAAAAAGAAAAAATAACATTTCTTCATTTTAATAATTTTAGCCGTTTCTTTTTAGGAAACGGCTTTTTTGTTTTATACGTAGATAAGTTTTTTCTTTTTGTTAATTAATTCTTACCTTTACCCCCTTAAAATAAGAAAAATGAGAATTTTTGAACGATTTATATTACCAATTATTGTGCTGGTATTAATGCTGATGATTTTTGGGGCTTGTGAATCAGATGATTTATGTGATCGTCCTGTAAATACACCACGTTTAGTTGTTCGTTTTCACGATGCTAATGATGTTTCAAGTGTAAAACCTGTAAATAATATGATTGTTTACGGAAAGGACAGTAATTTGATTTTAACAAATGCTACAACAGATTCTATCGTTCTACCTTTGAAAATAGAGGCCTTAAGTACAACTTTCGTTATGGTTAGCGATGCTGTTTACGATACGGCATCAAGTACCATTACTTCAGGAAATGTAGCAACGGTAACTTTTACTTATGGTATTGAAGAAGAATTTGTTAGCAAGGCTTGCGGGTTCAGAATAGTTTATAATACACTTAAAACTTCGGTGGAAAATTCAAATGACTCTTGGATAAAATCAGTTAATGTTAAAAATACAAACGTAAAAAATGAATCAAGTGCTCAAATACATCTTTATCATTAATTTGTTGTTTATTCAATCTGTTTTATCTCAGGAGGTTACAGAAGAAAATAAGATAGAAAAGCCTACTTACAAACAACGTTATGGATTGAGGGTGGGGATGGATATTAGTAAGCCCATTCGGTCTTTTCTTGATAAGGATTATTCTGGAATTGAATTTGTGGGAGATTATCGTATTAACTATAAATATTATATTGGGGCAGAGCTTGGAATGGAGCAAAAAAGCACCCAAGAAGATTATTTTTCATATAAAACAAAAGGTCAGTTTATTCGTTTTGGGGTGGATTATAATACTTATGGGAATTGGTACGGAATGGAGAATATGATTTACTTAGGAGGAAGATATGGTTTTTCACTTTTTTCTCAAGAGCTTAATTCTTACACAATTCATAAGGATAATCAATATTGGACAGAAAATGTTGTTGGAAAAAATCCTGACTGGCTTAGGGTTTACGATGGGCGAACTGCACATTGGTTAGAGCTTGTTTTAGGGATGAAGGTTGAGCTTTTGAAAAATTTCTTTGCAGGGGCGAGTGTTCGCTTAGGATTTTTGGTTGTGAATACACAAGGTGATTTTCCAAATTATTGGATTCCAGGATTTAATCGTGTTAGAGAAGGAAGCAGATTTGGGGCTACGTATAATTATAGTTTGTCCTATTTAATTCCTTTGTACAGAAAGGAAAAGAAAAAAGAAGAAGTTGAAGATAGGTAAAACTTATTCTTCAAGTTTTCAGAGAGGTATTCTAAATTTCTTTCCGAAAAACATCAAAAAATTGATTTAATTTTAATACATTTGCCGTTTCAAAAAACATATATATGATTAAGATTACACTACCAGACGGTTCAGTCAAAGAGTTTGCACAAGGAACAACACCTTATGAGGTTGCTTTGAGCATCAGTGAAGGGTTGGCAAGAAATGTATTATCAGCAAGTTACGATGGTAAAACGATTGAAACGACGACTCCTTTGACTACTGACGGAAGTTTAGTTTTATATACGTGGAATGATATTGAAGGGAAGAAAGTTTTTTGGCATTCGTCGGCTCATATTTTGGCTCAGGCTTTGGAGGAAACATATCCCGGTATTAAATTGACAATAGGTCCAGCCATTGATAACGGCTTCTATTATGATGTTGATTTTGGGAAGTATAGTTTTTCGGAAAAAGATATTCCGGAAATTGAGAAAAAAATGCTTGAAATCGCCAAAGGGAAGCATACTTTTTCAATGCGTTCCGTAAGCAAAAAAGACGCATTGGAACTTTATAAAGAAAATCCATATAAAACGGAATTGATTGAAAATCTGGAAGATGGTTCAATTACATTTTGTGATCATTCTACTTTTAGCGACCTTTGTCGCGGCGGACATATTCCTAATACAGGTTTTGTAAAAGCCGTGAAAATCCTCAGCATTGCAGGGGCGTATTGGCGAGGAGATGAAAAAAACAAACAGCTCACTCGCGTTTACGGAATTTCTTTTCCAAAACAGAAAGATTTGACCGAATATTTAGCACTTTTGGAGGAAGCTAAGAAGCGTGACCACAGAAAGTTAGGTAAAGAATTGGAGTTGTTCACTTTCTCAAATAAAGTAGGACAGGGCTTGCCACTTTGGCTACCGAAAGGAGCTGCACTTCGTGAGCGTTTGGAGCAATTCTTACGAAAAGCACAAAAACAAGCTGGTTATGAGCAAGTTGTGTCTCCACATATTGGGCATAAAGATTTGTACGTAACTTCAGGGCATTGGGAAAAGTACGGGAAAGATAGTTTTCAGCCTATTGCTACTCCTAATGAAGGTGAGGAGTATTTGTTGAAGCCGATGAACTGTCCTCATCACTGTGAAATTTATAATTCAAAACCTTGGAGTTATCGTGATTTGCCAAAACGTTTTGCTGAGTTTGGTACGGTGTATCGTTACGAGCAAAGTGGTGAGTTACACGGGCTTACGCGTGTTCGTTGCTTCACTCAGGACGATGCTCATATTTTCTGTACTCCTGAGCAATTGGATGAAGAATTTAAAAATGTAATTGATTTGGTACTTTATGTATTCGGATCACTTGGTTTTGAGAATTTTACAGCACAAGTTTCATTGCGAGACCCTGAAAATCCGACAAAATACATCGGTTCGGATGAAAATTGGCAAAAAGCCGAACAGGCAATTATCAACGCCGCCAAAGAAAAAGGCTTGAATTATGTGATAGAAACCGGAGAGGCAGCCTTTTACGGACCAAAATTGGACTTTATGGTAAAAGATGCCTTGGGCAGAAGTTGGCAACTTGGAACCATTCAGGTGGATTATAACTTGCCTGAACGCTTCGATTTGTGGTATAAAGGGTCTGATAATGAATTGCATAGGCCTGTGATGATTCATCGGGCTCCCTTCGGAAGTATGGAGCGTTTCGTAGCAATTTTGTTGGAACATACAGCTGGGAACTTCCCGCTTTGGTTAATGCCTGAACAAGCTATTATTTTGTCATTGAGCGAAAAGTATGAAAATTATGCTAAAAAAGTTTTGAATTTGCTAGAAAATTCCGACATTCGCACACTGATTGACAATCGTAACGAAACTATAGGTAAGAAAATTCGTGAGGCAGAAACGCAGAAAATTCCGTTTATGCTGATTGTCGGTGAAAACGAAGAAAAAGACGGAACGATTTCCGTTAGAAAACACGGAGGTGAAAGTTTAGGAACGCTTTCTGTGGAAGAGTTTGTAAAAATCGTTCAAAAAGAAATTGATAGCAGCGTAAAAAAGTTTAAAGGTCAATAAAATTTTAAGTCGTGTTGTAAAAAGTATGATGATAGTTTCGATTGTCAGGCTGAGCGAAGTCGAAGCCTCATTATTACAAGGCTTCGACTTCGCTCAGCCTGACAGAAATATCCTCTTTTTTAAGGCATCATACTTTTTACATCATCTTTAAATTTTAAGTTTTTGAGTTGAAGAAATTCAATGTTTTTTTGGTTCGAAAATTAGGTCAAAAAATATTGGTATTTGTTCTTTTTCAAAGATTTAAACTCCAAAAAAGTTAGTAATTAAAAATTAAAATAGTCATCAGCAAGAAAATTAACACTCCGGGCAGAGAAGACAAACAACCTCACCGAATCAATAGAGATATTCGTGTGCCAGAGGTGCGTTTGGTCGGGGATAACGTCGAGATGGGCGTGTATCCTACTCGTAAAGCATTAGAAATTGCAGAAGAATTAGAGTTGGATTTGGTAGAAATTTCGCCAAATGCGACCCCTCCTGTTTGTAAGGTAATTGATTACAAAAAATTCCTTTACGAACAAAAGAAACGTGAAAAGGAAATCAAGGCGAAGGCTACTAAGGTGGTTATCAAGGAGATTCGTTTCGGACCTCAAACCGACGAACACGATTATGAATTCAAGAAAAAACACGGAGAGAAATTCTTGAAGGAAGGTTCAAAATTGAAAGCCTATGTGTTTTT
Source organism: Capnocytophaga felis (assembly GCF_009684755.1). Taxonomy (GTDB): domain Bacteria; phylum Bacteroidota; class Bacteroidia; order Flavobacteriales; family Flavobacteriaceae; genus Capnocytophaga; species Capnocytophaga felis. The sequence continues at coordinate 204,839 of NZ_BLBC01000005.1, read as the reverse complement.
TAAGGGAAGGTCTATCATCTATAAAGATCAAGGAGAAATTTTGTTGTTACGTTTAGCGACTGATTTAGAGGAATTTGGTAAAGTAGAGCAAATGCCTAAGTTGGAAGGAAAAAGAATGACAATGTTTATAGCACCCTTGTCTAAAAAGAAATAATTCGTATATTTGCAGCCGTTTTTGCAGATAGTAACAAACGAAAAAGCGAAATAATATCTAAAAAATCAGAAGCAAAATGCCAAAAATTAAAACTAAGTCGGGAGCGAAAAAGCGTTTTCAGGTTACGGGCTCCGGTAAAATTAAAAGAAAACACGCTTACAAAAGTCATATTTTGACTAAAAAATCAACAAAACGTAAGCTAAAATTAACACACACTACATTGGTTCACGCCAATGATGAAGCAAGCATCAAAAGACAATTAGGGTTGAAATAATCCTGAGAAACGTGATGCAGGGGTATTTCAAAGTAGAGATATTTTTAGCCCCAAAGGGAATTTAATAACCGTGGAGTGGGTAAAGAAGTGTCAAAAAAATAATAACAAGACCACCTACTACAAAAATTTAAAAATTTATGCCAAGATCAGTAAACTCAGTAGCTCGCAGAGCTCGTAGAAAAAAAATAATGAAGCAAGCCAAAGGTTTCTTTGGTCGCAGAAAAAACGTTTGGACGGTAGCCAAGAATGCTGTTGAAAAAGCAATGCAGTATGCTTACAGAGACCGCCGTAACAAAAAGAGAACATTCCGTGCACTTTGGATTGTGCGTATCAACGCCGGAGCAAGACTTCACGGATTGTCTTACTCTCAGTTTATGGGCAAACTCAAAGCAAACAATATTGAACTCAACCGTAAAGTTTTGGCTGATTTAGCAATGAATCACCCAGAGGCTTTCAAAGCTATTGTTGAAAAAGTAAAATAAACGTTTAATTTAAGATATTATTTCGCTTGAGAAAAGTCTGACAAAATTTTGTCGGGCTTTTTTATTTTTGGAAGAATGAATATATTTCTATACCTTTGTCAATCCGATTTTCGTAAGAGAAACTCAATAAAGTGGTAAGAAAGAAAAAATATAAAGAGGAATGCAGTTCTTATATTGGTGATGAGGACGAAGTTATAGTGCCTTTCAGTGATGAGGTTATTGAAGTGGGTACCGAAGCACAACTGGTTGATTTATCCGATATTGAGGCGGTTAGATACGTACTTTCCCGATTGGAGAAGACAGAACCGCTCTTTTTTGATTTTACAAATTTTGGTGAAGGAGGCGTTTTTTACCAAAGTATCACGCTTGCTTATTATATTAAGGTGCTTACTGAAGTAGGGAACTTTGACAAAGCTTTTGCCTTAGCAGAAGTTATTCTTCAAAATTTGGATTCAACTCCTTGGAGTCCCATTCCGATGGCTCACAACCATATCGGAAATATTTTCTTTAAGAAAAAAGAATATGCCTCTGCCATCATGCATTATGATAATGGACTAAAACCTTTTTTGGAACAAAACTGGGAAGCCGATTCAGAAGCGATGAACTTGTATCTGTATAAGGCGTTGTCTTTAATATATTTAGGGAGAGAAAAGGAAGCTGTTGAACATTTTCAATCAGCTGAAAAATACGATACGTCTCATATCAATCCGATGGAGGATTTTTCCAACAGTCTTTGGATTTATTTCTTTCTGAAAAAATATCACGAGAACAAAAACGACAATGCAGCTACTAAAAAATATCAACAATTATTTGTTACAAAATTAAAAAGTAAGACTTTTGCACGTGTGAAGTGGGAGCTGACTCACTTTCAAATTCCTGAAAAATACATAGATGAAGTTTTAGACAATATAGAAAAATAAATTTTTTGAAATTCCGAAGGGCACATATACATTTTTTTGCTTTCTGCCTGCTTGTAAGTATGCTGAAAGTAGCTTTCCCGATTGGTGAGTTCTTTCACGAACATCATTATCATCATTCGGCGGAGGAAGAATGTACACACGCCACAGGAAAGCAATGTGAGCATAAAGCACATTTATCAGATACGCACGAGCATCCACACGATTGTATTTTCTTCCAACTTCACTCGTTTTTTACGCAACCTTACTTCGCTTATAAAATTTATGGAAGCGAAGCCAAGATAACATTCTTCAACGTATATCAACCTGTACATCGGGTTGAGATTTATACCCCTTCGCGTGCACCACCTGCGGAACACTTCACTACATTAGGCTTTGCGGCAATATAACCTTGCCAATGAAGCTAATAATACATTTTATGATTAAAAACACAATGAAATCGTAAAAAACAAGATGATTTCACCTTTGCTTAGGGTGGATTTTTAAAATTTCTGTCTCGGGAGAGGTGTGTCCAAGATGGATTTTTCAATTTCTGAGGTAGGAAATTGTATTCCGAAGCTCGGGCAACGAATGCCGGAGATAGGAAATTCGATTCCTTATGTAGAAAATTCAATTTCCGATATAGAAAATAATATTTCTAAGCTTGGGCAACGAATGCCGGAGATAAAAAATTCAATTTCTGAAATGAAAAATTTAATTTCGGATGTAGGAAATAGTATTTCTAAGTTCGGGTAAAGGATAATTCGTCTGTTTTTAAACGTTTCATTGCTAAAAACAATTCATTTCTTTCTATGAAAAACATTTTCTATCTGCTGATTTTCTGCGGAGCACTTTCCTATGGGCAAGAATCACTTCGGCTGAAAATTGAAGATGAAAGCAAACAACCGCTCGCAGGTGCCGTAATTCATTTCTTAGGTAAGCATTATATTTCGGATGTTCAGGGAAATGTTGCGATAGCTAACTTAAAATCCGGTACATATCCGTTAAAGGTTAGCTATTTGGGATTTCAGGATTTTCAATCACGAATCAAAGTTCCCGCAAGTGCGTTACCTTATGTGATAACTATGACCGAAAGTGTGAATGAACTCTCGGAAATTGTGGTAGCTTCCCGACAAGAAACTACACATCGGAATACGGTGATGCAAGTTGTAGATAAAGATGACTTACAACGAAAATCAGGAGAATCATTAGCCCAATTGCTGGCGACAGTTAGGGGAGTTTCGATGATACAAACCGGGGCTACTATCGCAAAACCGGTCATTCACGGGCTACATAGCAATCGCATTCTGATACTTAATAATGAAGTTCGGCAAGAAGGACAACAATGGGGAGCAGACCACGCACCTGAAATCGACCCTTCCGTAGCACATCGCATTGCTGTGGTGAAAGGTGCGGAAGCTGTCCGATATGGTTCCGATGCTCTCGGAGGCGTGGTGCTACTTTCTCCGGAGAAACTTCCGTATGGAGATGCTTTACACGGAGAAGTATCGCCTTCGTTTGCATCTAACGGACGAAAGATGACAACTTCCTTGAAGCTCGAAACAGCTGTGCCAAACCTTCCGCAATGGGCGTGGCGAGTGCAGGCAAGTGGGAAACGTTCCGGAGATGTACAGACTGCCGATTATCATTTGAATAATACCGCTCAGCAAGAACGGAACTTTTCTGTCGCAACCGGAGTGGAAAAAGAACGATGGGGCGTAGAGGCTTTTTATAGCAGATATTATAACGAAACAGGTATTTTTTACGGTTCGCATATCGGGAACTTGGACGATTTACTTGCCCGATTTGAAATCGGACGTCCGCTAACGATATATCCTTTTTCCTATCAGATTGAGGCACCTAAGCAAGAGGTTACGCATCATCTGTTAAAGGTTAAGGGATTTGCCCGATTTCCTTCCGCAGGTAAATTAACGGTTCAGTATGCTTATCAGGACGATATCCGTAAAGAATTTAACGTTCGCCGATTAGACCGAACTCGTATTCCGGCTTTGCATATGAATCTTTCAACACATTCATTAGATGTTTCTTGGGAGAATCATTACAGGCAATGGAAATCACAACTCGGGGCAAGTTCTTTACATCAGGTGAATTATAATACACCGGGTACGGGAGTTGTTCCGGTGATTCCGAATTTTGCTTCTTTCGGTTACGGAGCTTTCGCCATTCAGAAGTATGATGGCGGAGATTGGGAGGCAGAAGGCGGGATTCGGTATGATTATAAAACTCTCAATGCCGATGGTTACGATTCCTTTTCGCAACGTTACGGAGGCAATCATACGTTTCACAACCTCACGTATTCACTTGGCGGAAGTTATCGGATAAGTGAGAAATGGTCTGTTACATCTAACTTGGGAGTTGCGTGGCGTTCCCCACACGTGAGCGAACTTTACAGTAACGGGTTGCATCACGGAGCAGGGACGTATGATATTGGAGATAAGAATCTGCAATCTGAAACGGGGGTTAAGTGGATTAACTCGGTAAAGTATCAAGCTGAAAAATGGTCTTTTATGGCTGACTTTTTTGCTCAGCTAATTAAGAATTACATTTTTGATGCTCCTACGGGGGAAACGAAAACTCTTTTTTCAGGGGTGTATCCTATTTTTCGGTATGCCCAAGCTGATGCCTTTTTCAGGGGAGCTGATATGCAGTTAAGTTATGCTTTTTTGCCCAATTGGCGATATGGTTTGCAGGCTTCGGTAGTATATGCTAACGAGTTGAAAACGAGAAAATACTTTCCGTTTATTCCTTCGGAGCGTATTTCAAATGAAATTTCGTTTGAATTGCCTCAAATGGGAAGTTGGCGAGGTATTTATTTCTCGGCGAAACATCGTTTTGTGGCAAAGCAAACTCGTTTTAATCCTGAGCAAGAATTGGTAAATGATACGCCTGATGCCTATCACTTGTTTGATGTTAGTTTGGGAGGAAAATTACCTTTCGGGAAGCAGCAGATAGCAGTGCATATTTCGGCGGAAAATGTTTTTAATAAATTGTATAAAGAGTACACGAATCGTTTTCGTTACTATGCACACGATTTAGGTAGGAACATTCAGTTGCGAGTAGTATATTCTTTTTAGGAAGAAGGGATTTTTAATGAGCAATGAATAATTATCAATGAACAATGTGGAATGAATGATAAATAATGTGGAATGGAAACGCACAATGTAGGGGCGAATTGCATTCGCCCAAATCACATAATATTCAATGTGGAATAACCGTCGTGCAATGTAGGGGCGACTTGCATTCGCCCAAATCACAAAATATTCAATGTGGAATAAACGTCGTGCAATGTAGAGGTGAATTGCGTTCACCCAAACAAAAATCCGTTCAACATAAAAAATACATTTTTTTATCAGGGATAAACAATTTTCTATCAGGGATGAGTAGTTTCCCTTTAGGGATGAACGATTTTCCATTAGGGATGAGTGATTTCCCTTTAGGGATGAGTAGTTTCCCTTTAGGGATGAGCAATTTCCCGTCAGGGATGAGTAGTTTCCCTTTAGGGATGAACAATTTCACAGATAGATTTGATTGTTTACCACATAGAAAAAAGAGGTTTTTATATGGATAAGATGTTTTTCTGTCTGTAAAATAGTGTTTTTAAGCTGAAAAACAGTAAAAATGATTTAATAACAAAGAAAAATAATATTAAATGATAAATTTATTTTTTAGAAGTAGTTTTGTTTTACTATTCTTATTGGTTAGTTGTACAAAAGATGCTCCCGTTCCTACTAACGAGAAGTTGGATAAAGGTCACGAAGAGTGGAGTAGAGTTACATTAACTTTTACGGAATTAGAAACAGAACAAAAGCAAGTTCTTGACTTTGTAAGTGTAGAAGGGACGCCTACTCGGCAAAGTAACGAACCCGTTGCGTGGCAAGCAGGAAAGAATTATTTTTTAGAATTGGTGTATTATAATGTTAAAGGAGAGCGTATGAATTATGAATATGTTACTGCGGAAATGGCACCAATCCATCAGCATTTTTTCTTGTTAGGAAAGCAAGATGGCGGAAGATTTAAGAGATTAAAACCGGAAGAGATGGATAAAATCGTTACTTATAAATATCAAGATACAGACCCCGAAACAGGATACTTGAATGCCGGAGCACGTTTGCGACAACGTTCTTGGGATAAAACAAATCCGACGGCAGAAGACCCGGTAGGGCTGAAAGGTATTTTTAGCGTTGCGAAAGATGCTCCGACAAGTGCGTATGATATTCGCGTTACGTTGGCTCATTTCTTGTCGGCTAATAAACTTGAAAACGGAGAGGTGCGTAAATACAACGTGCTTCCTTATACTAACTTTTTTGCATCGGATATTAACTTGATTCTTCCGGTTCAAATAACAAATCAATAATTAGATAAATAATAACATAAAACAGATTAAAAGATGAATAATTTATATAAAATGGTAAAAGCTACACTTTTAGTAGCATTGTTTACCACTGTTTTTATCGCTTGTGATAAGGACGAAAAAGAGATATTACCTGAACCGAGCATTGAAGCGGTAGAGATAGGAGAGGGGAATTCAAAAGAAGTGTCTGCCGGACAAGATTTGCACATTGAGGCAAAAGTAAAGGCAGCAGTTGCTTTTAAAGAAGTAAAAGTAATGATTAAATCAGAAGAAGGGACATCTTCTTTTGAAGTAAATCAGGATTACCCGAATTTGGTAGGAAAAGCATCAGGAGATATTCATAGTCATTTTGATGTTCCGCAAACAGCCAAAATAGGAAAGTATGTTGTTTCAATCCAAGTAACGGATAATTTAGGCAGAACGAAAGAACATAAAGAATCACTTACAGTTGTAGCAGCCAAAGAAACACCTTCCGCCGTAAAGTGGCATAAAATGGAAATTGCTTTCATAGAAGGACATTCACACGGAAGAGTTACCGCAACAAGCGGATATTTTCACGGAAACCCCGAAATACCTGAAGTGAAGTATTTGAAACCCGTACAAAAGTTTGTCTTTGAAAACAAAGAAGGAAAAATAGTTGGTTCAGAAGAAAATAAACCTCTTCGTTGGCAGGCTCGTGTAAAAGGCAGCCAAGTAGGAACATCACTTTACGGAATCAAAATTGTATATTACGATGCTCAAGGTAATAGAATAAACGAGCAATTTGCTACGGGAAATCATCAACATTTCTTTTTGGTTGAGGAAATTACCAAAAATGTAAATGCACCTGCCGATAAGCAACTTCCGCAAGCGGATAAGGTATTGTCATTTGTATATCGTGATACGCAACCTGAATCGGAAGATTATAAACCAAAAAGCCCTAATTTGCGTGATGTACAAGACCCTGTGGGACTTAAAGGTGTTTTTGAACCGGAAGTATCGCACATTAATTTCAATTTGAGAATTGTTTTGGTACATTTCAACGATGCCAATCCAAAATTAGTAGGAGGAAAAACACGTGCCTTTAATGAATTGCCTGCTTCTGCACAAAAAGAGACAGATGTTATGGTTCCCGTTCATATTTACACGGAACGAGGAAGTAACGGATATATCGGAGAGGCAGCAAAAGAATTCGGAGTTACAGAAGATGATATCGAGGCTGATGAAGATATTATTTTGGAAGTTGATCCGCACGGACCGGGAGCAAGTCCTGTATATATGTAATAACGATGACATTAAAGATATTTAGGTTACAAACCAATTACTTCAAATTATCGTGATTTCAGAAGCATAAAAAATGCTATCTGAATTGAAGACCTCGTATGATTTCAAGAAAGATGTTGGCGTGTTATTGCTTGCTAACGGTGATTGCTTTCTTTTAGTTATGATAATAGACTAAAAAGAAGAGAAATTCCTATACGGGGGAAACGTCAATAAAGAAGATAATTACATAATCCATTATAATGGTTGGTTTGTGTTCAAAGGAATATGAACCAACCATTCAAATTCAAATTTTAAACTTACAAAACAATGAAAAATATATTTAGATTAGGATTTCTGACACTTGTATTAAGCATTATGGCAGCTTGTACAAAAGAAGAAACAAAAAAAGAAGAACTTCCGAAACCTGACTTGACAAAAGAGTTTGATATCACAGAATATTTTATAGCAGGTACGCTCGGTAGTAAAAATAAATCGGTGTATTTGATAAAATTCTTGGAGAAAGGGAAAGCCGTATTTTTAAATTCGTCACAGGAATTTATCGGTAATTATACTATGACGAAAGATACTCTTACTTTCGAGGTGAAAAATGAAGCTAACTATCGGATTGCGAAATTTGCTTTGAATGATAAGAAACAAGTAACTTCGGCTTATTATAGAGCTTTGAAAATGGAATATCCTGCTACGGCGAGTTTGCTATCTGTTCCGCAGGAAAATCAATTAGCCGGAAAGGTTTTCAAAGGTGAAGAATACAAATTCGGAGAACCATTCCGTCCTGTTTTTCATTACAAATTTGATGAGAAAGGTACGCATTATGGTTCGGGAGTAGATGCAAACGCTATCACACCTGATAGGAATATAGAGCTTATTAACAATTGTGCTTTTCGATTTAAAGATACAGGAATTTCAGAAATAGGATATCTTGCGGGAGATACTCTTACTGTTTTCAAAGTTCAAGGACTTTATTATTTTGGACAATATAAACAACAGTAATCATTTATTAAACAAAAAGAAAATATGAATATAAATAAAATAAAACACCTATTTGTTGTGCTTGCTGTGGTGCTTTTGCAGGCAGTAGTAACAAGCTGTAATAAAGATGATGATAACAAAATAGAAGAAATCATCATACGAAAACCAAAAGTGGAAGACCTTGAAATAGGTTACCAAAACAGTAAAAAAGCTCATCCGGAAAGTGATTTACATCTGGAAGCATATATTACAGCAGAGGAAACCATAAAAAGTGTTCGAGTGCAAATCACTCCGAAAGAATCGGGTATCTCTTGGTTTGTAGACATTACTTATACAAAAGGATTTGCAGGAAATAAAGAAGCGAATTTGCATCAACATTATGACATTCCTAAAAAGGCAAAAGAAGGAACGTATGATGTACTTATCATCGTAACCGATGCAAAAGGAAATAAAACCATTGTAGAAGATACTTTAACCATTGAACGCGACCCTTCCTTACCGATGGCTACCCAAAGAAGCAATTCATATGAAAATAATATGCTGAATGTAAAAGCAAAGGTTTCTGCACTTAACAAATTGGCAAGTATTCACGTAAAAGTGAAAAATATTGAACATACTTACACCGATGATGATTTAGTGGGGCAAACTTCTTATGACTTGGATAAAAATATTGATGTATCATCGCTTGCCAATGGTCATTATCACTTTTTTGTAACTATCACTGACCAAAAAGGAAAAAAATTCTCGTACGAGGGACATTTTGATAAGAAATAATTATATAACACATTAAAATAATTTTATAAACGAATGAAAAACACACTTAAATTAAGTTTTTTGGCAGTACTTTTTATTGCTTTTGTAGGTTGTACAAAGGATAATTCTGATGAAAACAAACCAAATCCTGAAGAAACAAAACCTCAAACAGAACCCGAATTCACTTTTGATTCTACGACACATCCGCTCAATGTATTACAATTGAATATTCTGAATGGTTTTATCGGAAAACCCAAAATGGAACTTATCAATCAATTAAAAACAGATAAGGTTTCTTTTGAGAAAAACGAAGATGAAACAGAAGACGATGATGAGGATATTACCGAATTGACTTTTATAGCAGAAGCAAAAGACGCTCCCTTTAAAAGATATAAGGTGAAAGCTAACTTTCAGAATGTTGCTGATTTGGATAAGCGTCCGTATGAATTGTACGATGGCGTTGCTTCTTTTGAAATAGTTCCGGTAGATGAGGCAGGCAACAAAGTAACAAGTACGGAATTCAAAAAAGTTTTTGATTATTTCCACGTACGTTTCAATGCTTTGCAGCCATCTAAAAAGGCGTATAAATATATTCGTAAAAGAAATGATTTACCTCCATATTTTGTTGAGCGAGATGACTATGCTGATTTTATACAATCAATGGATAATCCGAATATTGAAGCTGACGGACAGATAGAATGGACAAACAATCCTACTCCTTGGGCAGAAAATAGTTCAAAAGCTAAAAACACTCCAACAGTTGTAGTGAAATACGATTATGATGATAAAACGTATAATGTTGAAATAGCATTTAACTATCCAAATGATTTTTATAAAAATATAAAGAAATAATTAGTTCAAAAATTAAAACTTATGAATAACATATTTTTACACAAACTAAAAACGGCTGTATTGGCTGTAATGGGGCTTTTTATAATCAGTTGTACAAAAGATGCTCCAACTCCGTCAAACGAAAAAGAAGATAAAGGACACGATGACTGGAGCAAAGTAACTTTCACCATCCGCAGAGGGCATTTGCACGGTGATTCTTTTCACGCTAATCCTGAAAATTTGCTGTACCCAACGCAAGTTTTTACCTTTGAAACTGACGGAACCAACATCGTACGGAAAAACAAAGACGGGAAAGTTTTGGAAAAAGGTGAAGAGCCTATCTTGATGATTGCAGGAGGGCAGTACGCAATGGAAATTGTGTATTACAATGCTAAAGGAGAACGAATGAATCACGAGTTTACAACATCGGAGATGCTCCCGATTCATCAGCATTTTTTTACTGTTAAAGAATATTTGAACACTAAAACAAATCAAACTTCAACAGAAACTTCTGAATTATTGAGTTATGCGTATCGCGATACGAATCCTGAGAATGTTATGGTGGGGCAGTATATTGACAAAAGAAATAGTACTAAAAGGTCAGAACTAACTAATGATGCTTTGGGATTGAAAGGATATTTTACGCCCAATGTAGCTTATGCGAAGTTTGATATGCGAGTGCGTTTGCTTCACGTTCAGAGAGGTACGAAATACGTTGGCAACAACAAAAATAAAGGTACTTTTCCGTTCAACGCACCTTCTGATGACTTGTTAGTCAGAAGCGGAACTGATTTTGACCAATTACTTCCCGTACACGTTTTGACAGAACCTTCTTCTGGTAATGATGGTGATTATGAGCGTTTTGTGCAAGATTTAGCTGATTACTTCAAGAAATCAACTGATGAAATCAAACAAATTTTAAGAGAATCGGCTGAGCAACAAGAAAATTCCAACTATTGGATGTAATGTAAATAATAAAAAAAACTCCGTTTGAATGCAAACGGAGTTTTTTTATTTAGATTATTGTGCTTGGTCAGGAAGTAAAACAAACTCAAATAATTGAGAGTTTTTCAAGTATTTATTTGCTACTTTCTGAACTGATTTTGGCGTAACCTTATCCAAACTTTTCATTTTTTGTTCGGGTGTTACCAAAGGCTCTTTGTATTGATAACATCTTGCAATATAGCTACTCCAAAAAGAGTTGTCTTTTATAACGAACTCCAATTGACGTTTTTGCTCTATTTTGAATTTATCCACATCTCCTTGTGAAGGACCATTCTTTTTGATTTTTTCAATTTCCTCCAAAGTTGATTTAATCAAAGATTGATATTTTTCAGCACCCGTTCCGAAGTTCACTTGGAAACTGTATCTTGCTTTCGGATATTTTGAAAGTCCTGAGCTTGCTCTCACGCCATAAACTCCTCCTTCTTGTTCTCTTAATCGTTCCAAAAGTTTGATAGTCAATACGCTTTCCAACGCATTCATATTGATGTTTTCAACCTCGTTGTATTTGTAATCTCCTCGATAAGAAAGAGAAACAAATGCTTTTTGTTCTTTGCCTTTGTACGTGGTGTGTTTCAATCCTTTTTTAGGTCCGTAAAGCCCTAAATCTTTGGCTTTTTCTTTACGTTTTAGGCTTGGCAAGGCAGCTAAATATCCTTCTAAATAAGGTTTGATTTCTTCCTCAGTGAAAGAACCGGTAATCACGAAAGTAAAGTCAGAGGCATCGGCGAATCGGTCTTTGTAAATGCTCAAAGCTCGCTCTTTATTGATTTTTCTGATATTTGCTTCAGTGATAGGAGTTCTTCTTACATTTCCTTTGTACAAAAGTTTCAATATATCTCTTCGGAAAATGAAATTAGGGTCGTTTTCCTGATTGGCAAGTGAGGAAATACTTCGAGCGATAGTGCTTTGGAAAACATCATCATCAATGCGAGGTTCGGTGAAATATCCGTAGATTAACTCAAAAGCTGTTTTTAGCCCTTCTTTGTCAGAATATCCCGAAATTCCTTCGCTGTCTTCTCCCACCGATACGTTGATTGATACGTTTTTGCCCGTCATATATTTCCCTAATTCGATGGCATTGAGCTGACCTACTCCGCTGGCACTTACCAAAGAATTGGCGTACGATGCCGAAAAATAATCTTCATCGCTGTACAATGAAGTTCCTCCCGGACTAAATGAAGTAATTAGTATCTCGTCGTTTTTGAAAGTAGTAGGTTTTAAAACTACTTTTACTCCATTGCTTAGGGTCAATTCTTTAGCTCCAACCGCTATAAGGTCTTTACTTGAAACTATGCTTCCGCCTTTTTGAGGCTGTTTTGCAAGCAAAGGTAGCTCAGAAACTTTGTCCTCATAGGCAGCAATATTTTCTCCTTCTACTTGAGAAAACCAAGTATTTATTTGGTTTTCAGTAGGAAGAGAATTTTTTTCTTTCTCAGGAGCTGTTATCAGAATATCACGATTTATATCGACGTAATGCGTTTTGGTGATGGCTTCCACTTCTTCCAAAGTAAGTGTGGGAAGCAATTTTTTGGTAAGCTGATAACTGTCTTCGTCGCTCATAGCGGGCATTTCATCTAAAAAGTAGCTCAAATAACGCTCCACGTATTCATCTGATGCCGTTTTATTACGTTCAATATAAGCATTTTCGTTGGCTTTGTTAATTACGGTAATGATTCGGTCAAATTCCGTTTTTGTAAATCCGTGTTTTTGAACTCTTTCTAACTCACGTACCAAAGCCTTGAAGCCTCTTTCCAATTCACCCGGTTTGGCAGTAACAGATGCGGAGTAGGTGTCTAATCCTCCGATGAATTCACCGATACTTACATTTGCCGAAAGGAACGGTGTGTCAGCAGATTGGCGGAGTTCTCCCAAACGTCCATTTAACATTTGTCTGTACACCGATTTAAGCAGATATTCACGATAATCGCCTATAGTTTTTATTTTTTTTCCGGGAAGTTTTATGATTATCTGAACAGATGTTCCTGTTGTTTCAGGGTCAGTTACGGCTTTGAACTGATTTTTGTTTAACAAAGGAACGGTATATATCTGTCTTTTAGGCGGATTAGCAACTGTTCTCATATCAGAAAACAATCGTTTAACTTCCTTTTCTATGTATTCGGCATCAATGTCTCCTACTATGATAAGAGCCTGTAAATCGGGTCTGTACCAATCTTTGTGGAACTTACGGAGTTCTTCGTGTGGAAAGTTGGAAACAATCTCTTTCGTTCCGATAGGCAAACGCTTGGCATATAGCGAGTTGTTTAATAACATCGGGAAGTATTGGTCGCGCATACGTTGCTGGGCACCTCTTCCTCCTCGCATTTCTTCTAAGATAACGCCTCTTTCTTTGTCGATTTCTTCACTGGTAAGCGATGCGTCTTGAGCCCAATCACGCATTACTTGCAATCCGTTTTTGAGCAATTCGGGGTCGTCCGAAGCAATGGGAAGCTGATACACCGTTTGGTCAAATCCGGTATAGGCATTCAGGTCAGCTCCAAAACGTACACCAGCTTTTTGTAAGTAGTTAACTAATTCATTTTTAGGAAAATGCTTAGAGCCGTTAAAGTTCATATGTTCCATAAAGTGAGCCAATCCGTGCTGAGCGTCCGTTTCTAAAATAGACCCAACTTTTAACGCCAAATACATCGTAACGCGGTTTTTGGGTTCTACGTTTTTACGGATAAAATATCGGAATCCGTTGGGGAGTGTGCCTGTCTTCACTTCATCATCGAAAGGCAGAGGCTTATCCAATGACAATGAGTCTTTTACATAAAAAGCCTGTCTGCTTGTTTCGTTTAAAGCGAATGCCTGAACACTACCCTGAAAAAGCATTGTTCCTAAGAAAGCCAATGCAATAGGTTTCATAATTCTCTTCATATAGACTAAATTTAAAAAAGATATAATTAGGCAAAGGTAAGAATATAAAGTGAATAATGCTAATGTATCATAAACTAAATAGTTTAAGGACACGAAATTATTTTTTAGTATTTGATTTATGGAGAAATTTGGCTGTTAATCATCAACCTTCTGACAATGTTTTTCTTGAAAAAAAACAAAAATCAGACAAAAATAAAGTACAACTTTAAGTTTGTCTGATTTTTTACACAGCCTGATTGTTGATTTTTAATATCTGTTATATGAACAAATATTTTACGCACAACCTTTAGCTCTTTGTTCGTGTTCAAGTTTCCGAATTTATTTGAAGAAACCCAAACGAACTTTTCGTTTTATTTTTACAAATGTTTGTTTATCAATTCTTTGATAGATGAAGCGGAAGGACGTGGAGCATTAGCATCGATGATGTTTCCTTCTTTATCAATCAGAATAAAACGCGGAATTGACTGAATATCATACAGATTAGCGAAATTGTCCGTAACGCTCATATCTGAATGTAACTGAACTCCCGTGAGTTTATTGGCTGTTTGGTAATTAGTCCATTTTTGTTTGTCTTGGTCTATGGAAATGCTAACGAAAACGATGTCTTTTCCGTGATATTCATTTTCAAGTTCCTGCAATTTTGGAATTTCTTTCAAACAAGGAACGCACCAAGTTGCCCAAACATCAATATAAACAAGCTTTCCTTTGAAACTTTCAAGTGATGTTTTTCCTCCTGCAAAATTGTCAAGTTCAAAGGCAGGTGAAGGATTACCGGGTTTTAGTTTTTCAAAACTTTCATAACGCATTTGAGCCCGTTTGATAGCATTTTCGTCTTTAACAAATTCTTTTATCCAACTTAAAAGTTGCTCGTTGGTTTTGGAATCATTAGAAACAGATAATCCTTCGATAAAAGTGTGTGCCAAAAGTCCTTTGATGTTTTCAGATTTCAAGCCACGTATGTGATTGACAAGCATATCCCAATCCGGATTTTCCCGATTTATTTTGGAATAGAAATTTTCTGAAACAAGTTGTCGGTATTCCGGAAAAGACTCGAAATCAGTACTGTTGTCATAATCAAGAGCCGCCAATTCATCGGCAAATTCTTTTGGTAATTCGATTTGCGAATCGGAAAAACGTGAGTGAGCTTTTGGGTATATGGATTTCAACTGCAAATTAAGGTATTTGTTTGCTTTTTCCTCCAATGCAACGAAATCTTTGGGCAATCCTTTTGAGTTATTCAAAAACTCTTTATATCTTCTGTCGATTTCTTCAACATCTTTCTTGAAGTTTTCAGTGTCTTTTTGGAAAAGCTCCATAAATCCTTGTTGAAGTTCTCTGGTCAGAGCTGTCTTTCTTTGCAAGTAACCGGTGATAAGGGTGTCTTTTCCTTGAAATTCAACTGAAACGGGCTGTTTGCCAAGGTCGATATTAACAATCACGTGGTCTCCTTTTTGCAAATACAACGGAACGTAGAGTCCGGTAGTGTTAAAAAGTGTGTAATAATTAGGCTGAACGTTCAGGGTGTCAGAAAAACTTCCGTCTTGGTTTACTTTCAAACTTTGTTGTAGGTTTGTTCCTCCTGTGATTTGAATGGGCGAACCGTCGTAATTGGCTATTTTTCCTGATAGAATAATGTGCTCACTTTGTTTTTTACAAGCAACAAAACTCAACATTGCGAATGATAAAATGAATAATTTCTTCATAATGGTGTCAATTAATTTTTTATTGTTATGTATAAATCCTTATTCTGCCAATAAAGGATTTTCTTTTACGATGCTTTCAGGGAACGAAATAGTATAGCGTATGTCGTTCGTATTCAGGGTGTAAGTGCGATCTTTGTATTTATGAACGATTTGCTTTTGTTGATTTCTGCGAAGGTCAAACCACCGATTTCCTTCGGCGAAGAGTTCTATATTTCGGTCGTTTAAAATTCGTTGTAATAAGGCATCTCCTGCAAGAGCTCCAATTTCGGTTTCCAAAGTTGCTGTTGCTTTGTGTCGTTTTTTGAGTAGCATCAAAAAAGTAGCTTTTGCTTCATCTTCTCTTTTTAAACGTGTAAGTAGTTCAGCTTTTGTTAGATATAACTCTCCGGTTCGGAAAGAACATCTTGAAAGTCCTTGTTTTTTGATGCGATATTTGTAATGAGCCATCGGGCAGGTAAAATCCCTTGGGTCGGGACATTCTTTTGAATAATCAGCAGAATAATCCGGATCAACCGAAATGACCATTCTCAAATCGGTAATTTTTGAATCAGGAGATTGAAAATGAGTCGTTTTTCTGTCCTGTGTAGGGTCAAAATAATTCAAGAAATCATCAGTTATGTATGCGGTGTTTTCTTCTCCCATAGCGGGTCTGTCCAAAGCCATTATCATTTCTTCTGAATTTCTTTGATAATAGAAAACAGTCGTCGCATCATAAATATCGTATCCTAATGTTGACAAATCTTGAAGATTGGATTGCAACGCCAAAGCCTTATTGGTGTATTCCAATGACTTTTCCCATTCGCCCATATACAGATAAACGCGTGAGAAAAAGGCATATAAGGCTACTTTTGAAAAGGCGTAATTGCTGTTTGGTTTCTGTTTTTCAACCTTCATCATTGCTTCGGCTTGTGTCATATCCTTCAAAATCAAGTCATAAACTTGTTCTGTGGTTGCCCGAGGGAAAGGTTGCTCCAAATCTGTTTTCAAAACCAACGGAATAGCCTTATCGGTATTTGCGGTAGTCTTGTCATAGTGTTTGGCATACATATTTACCAATCCGAAGTAGGCATAAGCTCTCAGGGCGTGAGCCTCTGCCAAAATTTGGCTTTTCTCATCGGAAGCGGGCATTTTTTCGCCTCCTGTGTTAATCACTTCGTTGGTGTAAAAAATGGTTTGGTAAAACATCTGATAAGGCGGAGCGTAAGGCGAATTGTCAAAAGTAGTTGGCACTTCACCCCACGAATACATATTCAGAATTTGGTTGTCTTCCTTGTCCGATTCGTTGAGCGTTATGTTATCGGTACGCAAAAACAAGGTTGATTTGTAGTTTGGAAATTCGTGATATCCTCGGTTGAGAAGATATCTGAAATCTTCAGTAGTTTGGGGTATGACACGCCCTTTGGGAGTAACGTCCAGAAATTTGTCGCAACTTGCAAAAATTGTGGTTACAGCCAGTAAGATATATATTTTTTTCATTTCAATCAAAATTTAATCATATTAAAAAGTAACATTCACCCCAAACGCAACAGAAGTGGGTATGGGTTGTACATAGATGTTTCCGTAGGTTTCAGGATTGAAGAAGCCTGTGTAATCATTGCTGATAACGAATAAATTACGTCCTTCCAAACTGAAACGCATTGATGATAACCCAATTTTTTTGGTTACCTCGCTATCCAAAGAATATCCTAAACGAACGCTTGATACTCTGAAGTAAGTCATTTCCTTTGCCCAAATATCCAAACTTTGATAAACGTATGGAAATTCCTGAATTCCTTTGAAAGCCTCATAATCCAATTCATTTACGGTAGTTGGTCCGATAATACGCGGTAGCAAAGTGTTGGTGTTTTCTGGTGTCCAAGCATTTAGCACATCTCTTGACATATTAGGACCTCGTTGTAAATTAACAATCTCATAAGAAGGGGTTCTTCGCATCATTTGTTTGAAAACGAGATGCCCGTTGATAGTCAGGTCAATATTTTTGTATTTGAAAACGTTGGTAAATCCGCCTGTAAATTCAGGGTCTTTGTTTCCTGCGTATTGCAATAAATCCAAAAGTTCTTTTTTGTTGTAAGATGTTGAAACAAAACCATTTGCTGGATTTTTAACCATTTTGAAGAAATCCTTTGCCGAGTGGCTGTTTCCTTGCTTGTCTACAAACAAAGGTAATCCGTTGTTGTCCAATCCGTTGGTTTTGAAAACAAACATTGCATTGACCGGATAACCTTGCAATGAAGGCGAAAAAGTATTAACATCTACATCTACTTTATCTACGTTATTCGTATTTTTAGAGAAAACGAAGCTGGTAGTCCAATTAAAATCTTTTGTTTTTATGTTCTGTGTGGTGAGCGTTATTCCAAATCCTTTGTTGGTGATTTGAGCCCAATTTACTATGGAGCTGGAAAAACCTGTTTCGTATGGTAGAGTTCGTTTGCCAAGCAAATCTTTACTGATTCGCTTATAAAACTCCCCACTGAAACGAACTCGGTTATTAAATAAGGACAAATCAACTCCAAAATCATAGTTATGAGTGGTTTCCCAACGCAACTTGTCATTAGGAGGTAAGGCAACTTTTATTGAGGTTACGTTGTTTGCCGACAGATTGGTCGTTCGGTAATCTCCCAAAATGAAAGGCGATGTTGAACGGTCGATATTTCCTTGCAATCCGTATGAGGCACGCAATTTCAGATATGAAATATATTTGTTGTTTCTTAAAAAATCTTCTTCCGAAACTGTCCAAGCTCCTGATATTGCCCATAGAGGCAAGTACTTATATTTAGGGTCTACTCCGAAAAGGTTCGAGCCGTCATAACGAATACTTCCGAAGAACGTATAACGATTGTTATAGGTATAAGAAGCCGTTCCGAAGAAAGAAGCGTACGCATTTTCCTTATCAACTCGTGGCGGTATTTTAAACTCGTCGTACAACTCGGGGGCTCCTTCCTTGTCTATGGTTTGATGCGTTAAGGTTTGAGGATTGTACCCGAATATTTTCTCGTAAGTGGTTTCCCCGAGATTTCTGCGAAGCTCGGAACCTACGAGCAAATCAAACTCATTTCGCTCATTGATTTTGAAGTTGTATTGAAGGGTATTTTTCCAATTGTATTGGAAGAACTGACTGTTGTCTCTGTAAATGATGTCGCCTTCCTGCAAATAATAACTCGGATCTGTGGGCGAACCGTAACGTGACATACGCTTTCTGTTACGGGCAAAGTAACTTTCCCATTTGGCGTACTTTTCCGCAATATCCCTATCTACCTGCAACCCAATTTGAGAGAGGAAAGTCAGGTTTTTCACCAGTTTGTATTCCAAATCGAACACGGCTTTTAACGACAGATTTTTCAATTTGTTCGAGGTATTTTGTCTTTCCTCCAAGAAGTTAAACAAAATATTCTCAGTTCGTGAGTCAATACCAACTTCTCTGTCGTAATTAAAACTTCCGTCCTGATTGTACGGAGTTAAGTACGGATTTACTCGTCTTGAATAGTATAGCGGATTGGTAAAATATCCTGAATCAGAAACATACGAATCGCGTTGTGATTGCGAACCTAAAATAGAAGTGTTTATTTTAAGTTTATCAGAAATCTTAAACGAGTTGTTCGTTGTGATGGTAAACCGATTAAATCCGGTGCCTGTGGTTGTTCCCTTTTCATCGAAGTAACCCAATGAAAAATAATAGTTTATATCGTCGCTTCCTCCGGAAATACTTGCCGTATATTGCGAGTTAAACGAATCGCTGAACAATATTTTATCCCATTGCGTGTGATTGTTTCTCAAGGCGTCGATTTTGGACTGAGTTTCTGCGGAAATAATTCCCGTGTTTTGATAATTTGAGTATTCTCCAGCTTGATTTAGAATGCGATACACCTCTCCCGATTCGGGGTGATAAGTTAAATCGGCACGCCGAGCCATTGCCAGCTCAAAATCTACTTTCTCAGAAGAATTCATCAGATTAAGTCTTTTAAAATCAGGACGAAATCCTATAAAAGTATTTGCCGAAACATTTACGTTCATTTCGCCTTTCTTACCTTTTTTGGTGGTAACTACAATCACTCCGTTTGCTGCTCTTGCTCCGTAAATTGCTGTGGCGGCGGCATCTTTAAGAATGGTTACATTTTCGATGTCTTCGGGATTGATTCCGGCTATGGAATACGAACGCAAAGCATCAATGGCGTCATCAACCTGACCGATACCTGAACTTAAATCAGGGGCGATGTTGTCATCTAACGGAAGCCCGTCAATAACCCAAAGCGGGTCTTGCGTCCCCTGCAAAGAAGCCGTTCCTCGAATACGAATTTTTGAAATTTCACCGGGCGACCCCGAAGCGATGTTTGTCTGCATACCGGCAACCTGTCCGCTTAAAAGCTGGTCAATACTTGAAACTCCGGCTTGTATGATGTCTTTGGTTTCCAGTTTGGTAACCGAAGCCGTAAGCCTGCGAGCCTCAATTTTTTGGTATCCCGTTACGATAACTCCCTCCAACTCATTGTACTCTTCCGTTAGTGCAATTTCATAATAATCTTTTTTAGGGAGAATATTAACAACCTTTGTTTTGTAACCTAAAAAGCTGACAGAGAATTGCGTAACATCATCAGGTATTTTTAATGAAAAATGCCCATCAAAATCGGTAACCGTTCCCAAACTGAGACTTACAATTACGTCTTTCTCTTTGGTTTGTTGAGCTTGGCTTTTTGAAGGAACCGATACAGCTGCTCCAGGCAAGGGTTGTTTGTCCTCGTCGGAGATAACCTTCCCGGAAATTACCCGATTTGTTTGCGAATAAATTCCGTTTGAGAGCATAGCCACTCCCAGAAATGCGAAAATGAAAAAATACCTCATAATTACAATAAAATCAAATGAAAGGAGCAAAATTACCAAAATAACTTGAATAAACAAATTTTAAATGGCTAAGTGTGGTTTTTTATTCTATAAAATTATGAAATAACTTTCAAACTTTGAAAAAAAAGAATGTAAACTATGTTCTTTTTAAAATTTTTTCAATGAAGTTTGCTGTCTGATGCTTTTTTGTTTTTTTGAAATGATTTTTAAAACGCAACTGATTTTTCTTTATTTTTTGTACTTTGAGTTTGTTTTCAAAATGAACAAAATAAAAAACATCTTCTTAAATGAAGATGTTTTTTATCTGAAAATTTATATAATCTTTAGAATGAAAAAGTTATTCCTGCTAAAAAGTTTGCTTCTGCTTGTGGAAAGTATGCCGCTTTCCCTTTTTCAAAAGTTCCGTAAGCAACGTATTTATTGTTCAAAATATTATTTGCCATTACCGAAAAAACAACAGATTTACATACTTTCTTAGGTTGAATTTCATACGATAAACTTAAATTATTTACAAAATACGACTTCAGTTTGGAAGCCTCTTCGTCCGTGTTGCTCATATATTGTTCGCTAACGAATTTAGAAATTAACGAGACTTGAAAATTTTTAATAGGAATAAAAGTAACCACATTTCCTGCTACCCATTCTGGTGAAAATGAAATGTTTGTGTTTCCTAAATTGACCAATTCACTTCCTTTTTGAAGATGAAAATTCACATTTTTATTTTTGCTGAATGCTACATTAGGTCGCCAAATCCACTTGTCGGAAAGTAACACAACCGCATCTACTTCAATCCCTGCTCGATAACTATCGCCACTATTATCACGAATTGGATAACCTTTATCGTTCAAACGCCCAGTGAGTACCAATTGGTCTTTGTAGAGCATATAATACAAGTTTGTGTTGATTTTCACTTTGGAAGTGTTGAATCGCCAACCCAACTCAAAATCGTTTAACTTTTCGGCTTTTGGCTTTTTCAAAGTCGCTGTTTTGTCGGTTTTCAAAGCCTTTTTGTAATCTTTATGATTAGCTTTGTAATCGGCACGATTGGGTTCGCGAGTTGCTTTGGCATACGAAAAATAAAGCTGATTATTTTCATCAAGCGAAAAACTAATTCCTACTTTCGGATTGAAAAAGTTAAAAGTATCATCGGCTTTGTATTTTTCAGCGTCATAAGCTACATATCGGTACTGAACATCACCGAACAAACTCCATTTCGGGGCAAGTTGCCAAGTTGCTTTTGCAAAAAACGCTCCGTCTTTTTTATAGCCCCAATCTTTGTCGATGATTTCCTGATAAGGTTTTGCGGCTTCTTCCGACCACGCTCTTTCGTCGTAATGCAACCCGTCATATTTATTGAACGAACCTCCGAAAATTACATCAATATTTTCTTTTTTGTAAGAAGAAGAAAGTGTAGCTCCGTAGAAATCATTATCCAACGCATAACGTGTGATTTGATGTTTGTCAAAACTTTCTCCGCCCCAAGTTTCGTACATTTCCCAATAGCCCTCGCCTTTGGTGTAATGGAGTGCCAGATTGGTTGTCCAATTCGTATTCCATTTTTCCACCCAATGCAATTGAGCGTGATTTTGCTGATAATTATCGGTTTCATTATCGTAAAAATGCTGATTTTTATCGGCATCTTTATACGCTCCTGCGGGGTTGAATTTTCGGTTTGTTTTAAGGGTTTGCTCATCAATCCCAATCCAAGTGAGTTGTGTTTTTTCTTTTCCGCCGAAGAGCAACGCTTTTATTAAAGTGTTTTTATGAGCATAAGCCCCTTGCAAAAAATACGATTGCAAACCAGAGGAAGCTCTGTCGCGATAGCCGTCCGAATTTACTTTTGAAAACCTTGCGGCGAGTTCAAATCGGTCGTTTAGTTTTCCTGTGGAAGCCTTTACCATATGTTTGTGCGTGTTGTAACTTCCGTAGAAATTGGAAATTTCAGCATACGGATTTTCAGAAACGGCATCGGTTAAAATATTCAAACTTGCCCCAAAAGCTCCTGCTCCGTTGGTGGAAGTTCCGACACCTCGCTGAATTTGAATACTCTCTGCCGATGAAGCAAAATCGGACAAGTTGTACCAGAAACTTCCGTGCGATTCAGAGTCGTTGTACGCAATTCCGTTAATGGTTACATTGGTGCGTTCCGAATCACTTCCTCTAACAAAAAGCCGCGTAGCCCCGAAACCTGTTCCGTCTTCCGAGACCGAAACCACATTAGGGAGCATTTCCACCAATAACGGAATTTGTTGCCCTGCGTTTCTTTTTTTGATGTCTGTTTTTGAAAGATTTGAAAATGTTACGGGTAAATCTTTTTTCGCCCGAACTGCCGAAACCAATACTTCTTCCAGCTGAATTGGTTTTTCAATAGAATCTTTTGCTGATTCGATGTTTTGAGCATAAGCCGAACTCACAAGGCTCATCGCTCCCATAAAAAATAATTTTTTCATCAGTAAAATGAATTTTTTACAAAATAAAAGAGGTAATTATTTATGGAATTAATAAAAAAGCCTGTTTTTGCTACCCAAAAAGCAAAAACAAGCCAACTATTATTCTGACTTTGTTTCCTTTGACTGCATTACCAGCCCAAGTTCAATGGGTATAATCTCAGCCACAAGCGTAGCACCCCTTTGAGATGGTTGCAAAATTAAGAAAAAAAGTTAAGATACAAAATAGATTTTCTACAATCAATTACGTAAAGTAGGCAGCCACGAAACCTAAAATAATTGTTGCAAGTTTAATGTGGTTAAATTTGTGATTTTCAGATGTTTCAAATAAAATAACTGATGAAATGTGTAGGAAAATTCCGATTACGATAGCTGATATTTGAATGTGATAATTTCCTAATTGAGGAATGAATTCTGCTAATAATGTTCCAAAAGGAGTCATTAAAGCGAACAGTATCAAGAAAATAAAAGTTTTTTTGAATCCAATTCCCGAATCCAAAAAGAAAATAGTGAGTACCATTGCGATAGGTAAGTGATGTATGAAAATTCCATAAACCATATTGTGATGATGGTGTAGTGGAAAACCTTCCAAGATGGAGTGAATGCTCAAACTGATAAACAATGACCAGGGAAATGTGTTTTTAAGCTCAGAATGTGGATGATGCATATGTCCGTGTTCTGCTCCACGCGAGAAAAATTCCAATACTATTTGGAGTAAAATCCCAACAACAATCCATACGCCAATTTCTTTGCTTGAGCCACCATCGTGACTACAATGTTCGTGGTCGTGAGCGTGTTCCAATGAGTGAAAAACTTCGGGAATAAGCGTAAAAACAGTCATTGCAAGTAAAAAAGCCCCACTGAAAGCCAGCAACAATTTTATATTTCTTTGATTTTTCGGTTTGAAAATAAGCACAGTAGCAAATCCGAAAACGATTGACAGAAAGGGTAAAATATAATTCATTGTTTTAAGTAAAATATTGTGTAATAGGTTGATTATTAAATGTCTTTTTTATAAGTGGCACGTTTTGCGTAAATCACAGGATTGAAACTTTTCCAAAGTTGTTGAATAGCCAAATTATCTTCCAATTCAGGAGTTATTATACATTTGCTAATGCCCTTTTTCTTGAAAACAGGATGATAATAATCAAAAAGCAGTGCGGGAATTCCTTTGCTTTGATATTCCGGAGCTACCCCAATTAGCAGAAATTCTACCATATCGTGTTTTTGTTTGGCTTTTAACAAATGCCAAAATCCTAAAGGAAATAAACTGCCTTTGGCTTTTTGTAGAGCTTTTGCGAAAGAGGGGAGAACAACAGCAAAACAGATTAGCTTTCCATCTTTATTCTCAACAAAACGAATGTATTCAGGATTTATAAGTGGAATAAATTTCTTTTTAAAATAATCTTTTTGTCGTTCGCTAACAGGTACATACGATGATAGTTTGGAGTAACTTTCGTTGTACAAATCAAACATTGCATCTACGTGTTTTAAAACTTCTTCTTTTGTGTTTGCAGGCACGAGGCGTACTTGATAGCGTTTTCGGATTGCTTCAGCAGTTTTTCGGAACAATTCGGCATTCACACTACTTAAGAGAAAATATGTTTCGATGTAGCCCTTTTCTTTAACCAATCCTAATTGTTCCAAATGCTCTTTGTAATACGGAAGGTTGTACCAAGTTACTGTGCTGGCTATATGGTCGTAACCCTCTGTCATAACGCCTACCTTATCCATATTTGAAAAGCCCATAGGTCCTTCCATATACTTTAGTTGGTGTTCTCTGCCTTTTTCTGAAACTTTATCTAGTAAGGCTTTTGTAACATTTACATCATCAATCATATCCAGCCATCCAAAGCGTATTTTAAAAACATTTTGGCGAATATCGTATTGGTTTATGATGGCAGCAACACGACCAACAATTTCATTTTTTTTGTTGTAAGCCAGATAAAAAAAAGCCTCTGCGTTTTCAAAAGCAGGATTTTTTGTTTTATCGAAAGAAACCAATTCCTCATTGATAAGTGGCGGAACCCAATACGGATGATTTTTGTATAGAGAGAAAGGGAATTTTACGAATTGTTTTAAATCTTCCTTTGAGAATACTTCTTTTACTAAAATATCAGCCATTTTTTTCTGTCTTTTTTCGGTTTCTTTTGTCTTTTTATTTTGGTGGGTTTTAATTTTTCTTCTTGTTGTGATTTGACAAATTTTTTGTGATTATCAATGCGATACGAAAAACCAAGCAAAGCAGAATATCGAGAAGGAGTATTTTTCCAGCTTGCTCCCAAATCCACATTTACTTGAATATCTTTTGTGAATAAGTAAGCTCCTCCTAACCGAGTGATTTGATCACTGTAATAGCCACTTTGAATGCCTTCTGACTCCACAAAAATGCTGAATCTGCCATTATCCAAATTATGTGTCAGTGTTAAAATGTAGCCCAGTTCGGGATATTTACTCAAAAAACGGTTTGCAATTAAGTTTCCTACCAAAACTACCCGCGATGAAGGCTGACTTTGAAGTGAAACAACCACTTTGGGCGAAAGTTTATCAACTTCTTCATAAAAATAACGTTTGTTTGGCAAAAAATTCATACCGGCGTAAATTCCCACAGCAGGAATTAATTTTCTCCAATGGAAAGAATTATTTGCTTTCCAGCTGTAAATATTAGGTTTATCATCTGTATTAGGTGTGTAAATCAGATATTTAGCTCCTATGGTGTTATTCACAAATCCAAAATTATTGGTTCGTTCATCAATGAATCGGTAGTAATGTACGTTGTCATAAGCGGCTGTACCATTGAGCATTACTTCTAATCTTTCGGATAACAAGCCATACCTTACGGAGTAATTCACCCCCAAAATGGTTCTGTCGGTAAATATTTTTTTATGATTGCGTTGTTCAAACCATAATCCTCCTTCAAACTGCAAAACACGTCCGCCTACTGAATAGGCACTTTGCGAATTTCCGGGCAAGTTTGAATTGATAATATCAGTATATTGTCCTCGTACTGAAAGAGGTAATATAATGATTAACAATGTGATAAAAAGGCGATTCATATTAAAAGAAATTTGAGTGAGAAAGAGATATAACAATTAATTAAAAGATACAATGTTTTTCAAATTATTTCTCTTCTTCCAAACTGCAAATATACTCTTATCTGTTTAAAAAACAATACTTTTTACTGCAAAAAGAAGAAGTGAAAGTATATAAAATATTAATTTTCAATTGAAAAATGGTTTTTTTAGATGTTTGTGTTTAGGAGAATAATTTTATAAATTGCCCATTATTGATTATTTTTATATTTTTGCCCGAAACTTACAAAAAATGATTACAGAAGCTTCTCTTTCAGGATTTATAAAAACTTTATTTGTTATTCTTTTGGTTATCATAGGATTGCGTGTGTTTATGCGAATTCTTATTCCGTATTTAATGCGATATTTTTTAAAGAAAGTAGAGCAAAAATTCGGACAACAATTTCAGCAAGCTCAAAATCAGTATCAACAAAGGACTAAGGAAAGTCAGACAATAAATGATAACAATGCTCAATCAAAGAACCCACAATCAAAAAAGAAAGTGGGGGATTATATTGATTATGAGGAGGTTGATTAATCTTGTAGATTGACAAATTCAGCTTCAAATAGTTTTTGAAAATGTTTGATGATTTTTTCTTTCACTTCGTCAACTGGAATTTTTCTCTTTCCGAGCTCTACATTGAGTGAAGTTACGGCTTTACCACGAATTCCACACGGAATAATATTGTCAAAATAACCTAAATCGGCATTGATATTGAAAGCAAATCCGTGCATTGTAACCCAGCGTGAACTTCGTACTCCCATCGCACAAATTTTTCTTGCGAAAGGTGTGCCTACATCAATCCAAACACCTGTTTCTCCTTGACTACGAGTGGCTTCTATGCCATAATCTTTTAGCGTTAAGATGATAGTTTCTTCTAAAAAACGAAGATATTTGTGAATATCGGTGAAGAAATTATCCAAATCCAGAATCGGGTAACCAACAATTTGTCCCGGACCGTGGTACGTAATATCGCCTCCTCTGTTGATTTTATAAAACTTCGCACCTTTTTTTTCAAGTGTTTTTTCGTCAATTAACAGATTGGAAATATCGCCACTTTTTCCCAAAGTGTACACGTGTGGATGTTCTACAAAAAGAAAATAATTAGATGTTGGTAATTGTGCGTTTTCAGCTCTGTTTTTTTGTTTTGTTTCTATAATTGATTGAAAAAGAGATTCTTGATAATCCCAAGTTTCTTTATAATCTTTATTGCCTAAATCTTTAAAAAGAATTTTTTTGTTCATTTTTTTAATTTTTAAGAGAATAAATTCCAAGAAATGCCTAATCGTAAAATTAAATCACGATAAGGTTGCTGAGGTGCAGAATAATAATTGTAATATTGTTTACCAAATATTGTATCCATTATAAACGGATTAAAATGTTCTATTGAGAAAAATATCCGCATAGTTCGCACTTTTGCATTTAAGAAGAAGTCAAACATAGGAAATCCTCCCGTTTTTTGTGTGTTTTGTACTTCAAATTCAGCTAATAACGGATTGTATCGGTTCGAATAATATTTTGTGAAATAATTGAAACCAATGCCCGTTTGCAAATACATCGCTTTGTTGAACAAATCCGATGCGAAATAAAATGTATTTCGTGTAACAACGGTAGGAACATTTAATATTTGCTGATTATCTTGTGCCACACGCTGGAAAAGTAAAGTATTATCCAATCGGAATTTCCCTAAAGCAAATTCTTTTTGCAGCTTGAGCTTCAAATACTGAATATTTCCTGAATATTGTGAAGGAAGCGATTGTGCTCTTTTGTCCTCAGCAACAGGATTTTGAACCTGAAAAAATGTGTAATTTTTTATATTTGAAATACTTGCTGTTGCGTTTCCCCATTGCGTTTTCAACTCCCCGAAAATCGTCTGAACTTGCTCTTTGTCAAAGCTGTTGTAATTGTTCCAGTTGTAATTTTTGTAGTCACTTTGGTAAAGCAAAAAATTGAAATTTGGTAAGGAAGAATGCAAGCTAACCCCAGCCAAGATGCCGTTTTTTTCGTTAAAGTTGTAGGATAGTTTTCCGTTTAATTTTGTTCCGGTTATTTTTCCGATAAAAGTTTGTTCTCCTTCCGCATCAATTGAAAAATCGCCTACTTTTTTATTCCATTGGAGAGCTAAACTCAGGTCTGTGCCTTTGATTTGGTGTCGTTGTAATTCACCCGAAACATAAAAAGCATTTCGGAAAAAATAATTGTAGAAATAAGCATTTCCGTATACAAAAGTTCTTCCCAAGTAGGGCAGTTCAAGTTCGGCTCCTACCGTGTTAATCATTTTTTGAAGTTGCATTCGGTCACTGATTTCTTTTGTAACGAAGGCTTCTCCAAAGTGTTGATTTACATTATTTTGATTGAATTTATAATATTCCGTTTCATATAAAAATCTATGACGAAAGCGAATTTGTTTGTATGAAGCCAGTGAATCCTTGTTTGGCAAAAAAGCGTAATCGTGTTGAAAGAAATAACGTTTACTTTCACGTAAATTTTCAGCATCAGGAAGGAAAACGTCTATTACGGCTCTGTTTTTGAATTGCTTGTCTCCTGATTCAAATTGCTCTACGGAAGTAATTCCTCCGTTTTCTTGACTTTCGATGTCGTGACCTGCGTAATGAGCAAAAAGAGTGTATTTTTTATTTGGAGAAACATAGGAAAGCCCTAATCTCAGATTTCCGTTACTTGCCAAAATTCGTTGGTATTTTCCTAATGAACGAAGCCCTTTATATCCTACAAAAATATTTAGAGTTGGCTTTAAATTTACTGAAAATAAAACGTTTACCATTTGTCCTTGCTCCATTCCTGTTTTGTAAGTAATGTCAG
Source organism: Capnocytophaga felis (assembly GCF_009684755.1). Classification (GTDB taxonomy): domain Bacteria; phylum Bacteroidota; class Bacteroidia; order Flavobacteriales; family Flavobacteriaceae; genus Capnocytophaga; species Capnocytophaga felis. The sequence goes on along the minus strand of NZ_BLBC01000005.1, from coordinate 176,085 downwards.
TTAAGGGCGTGGGTAATAGGTAATATTTAACCTCTTCAGGAGTCAGATAAAGTTGTTTTTTAGCTTCTGCTCCCATTGAAGAAAGATAATCCAAATTTTGGAAATCATATTCCATAACATTGTAAGGTTGCCCCATATTTGAAAAAGGCATTTTTCCAAACATATCTTTTTCCCAAGCATTACTTTTGTAGAATTTCTGGATAGTAAGCGAGGTGTCAATGGCTGTTGTATCACGTAGATAAGATATTGTCTTATAATTATTTGCCGTAAAAGTAATGCTGTCTTTTTTCTTTTTGGGACGCATTGATTTAAAAGTGATTCCCCCTTTTTTGGGGTTATCATTATGTTCTTGTCCTATCATCAATGCAGGGAGCAACAAGAATAATAAGAGGAAATATTTTATGTGTATTTTCATACAGGTTTGCTATTCGTTTGATTTAAAATAGTTTTTAATTTATTGTCAAATTAAAACAGTGTCCCTTGTGTGTTTGGATTTATTTTTCCTAAATGTTTGTAAGCTAATTCAGTAACCTCTCTTCCGCGTGGTGTTCTTACGATGAATCCTTCTTGAATTAGGAAAGGTTCATAAACTTCTTCGATGGTTTCGGCACTTTCGGAAACAGCCGTGGCGAGAGTGGTAATCCCCACAGGCCCACCTTTGAATTTGTCAATGAGCGTTGCCAGAATTTTATTATCCATTTCGTCCAATCCGTGTGCGTCCACATTGAGGGCTTTTAATCCAAATTGTGTGATTTTTATGTCAATTTTTCCATCTCCTTTGATTTGTGCAAAATCCCGGATTCGTCGTAACAGAGCGTTGGCAATACGAGGAGTTCCTCGGCTGCGACTGGCAAGTTCTATGGCGGCTTCCATTGAAATAGGAACTTTTAAAATAGAAGCACTTCTCTGCACAATATCGGCAAGTAATTCTGTTGAATAATATTGCAGACGACTTTGAATGCCAAATCTCGCTCGCATTGGTGCAGTTAGCAGTCCTGAACGAGTTGTGGCACCAATTAATGTAAACGGATTTAGATTGATTTGAACCGTTCTTGCATTAGGTCCTGATTCAATCATTATATCTATTTTATAATCCTCCATTGCCGAATATAGATATTCCTCAACCACAGGGCTTAACCGATGAATTTCATCAATAAACAGTACATCGCGTTCTTGTAAATTAGTAAGTAAACCAGCTAAATCACCGGGTTTGTCAAGTACAGGGCCGGAGGTTATTTTGATACCAACTCCTAATTCGTTTGCTAAAATATGGGCAAGCGTCGTTTTTCCTAATCCGGGAGGTCCGTGAAAAAGCGTGTGGTCAAGGGCTTCGCCACGCATATTTGCAGCTTTTACAAATATTTTCAGATTTTCCAAAACAGCTTCCTGTCCGGCAAAGTCATCAAATGACAGCGGACGCAAAGCTCTTTCTATATCAAGCTCTTGAGCAGAATAATTCTCTTTATTTGGGTTTAAATTTTTATTCACTTTTTGTTCAGTAATTCGAAAAATTGAATGCCATCCATTCAAAGCTACAAAGATATTATATATTATGGGATATACAAAATATCAATTATTATTATCTTTTTTATTATTTTTGCGGATAATTTTACAGAAAAGATGAGTATATTTAAAGATTTAGAACCAAAAATTGTTTCTATTTGCAATAATAAAGCAGATTCAAGAGATACAAAAATGCAAAAAATTTGTGATTTGCTTCAATCAGAAGTTTCTCACTACAATTGGGTTGGGTTTTATTTTGCCAATCACGAAAACAAAACCTTGCACTTAGGGGCTTTTGCAGGTGAACCGACTGACCATACAGTAATTCCTTTTGGCAAAGGCATTTGCGGACAAGTAGCCGTTTCAAATCAAAATTTTGTAGTTCCTGATGTGAAAGCTCAAGATAATTACATTGCGTGCAGTATTACTGTAAAGTCCGAGATTGTTGTACCTCTGTTTGTTAATGGAATAAATATCGGACAAATTGATATTGATTCACATACATTAAATCCTTTCACTAAAGAAGATGAACTTTTCTTGGAGTTTGTAAATCAGGAAGTTTCTAAATTGTTTAGCTAAAAAATAAAGCCTTGAAAATTAATTTTCAAGGCTTCTTTTTTAAATATAAACCGAATTTTTTATTGATTTTGAGCATTTCGTAAAATCTCTTCGTATTCTAACATAATTTCACTCCAATCTGTTGTGAAAAGGCTGTAAAGTATCCACACAAACATCAAAAGATTAATACCCAATGCAATAAAAGCTATTATTCTGGCTGTTTTAAGGTCGTCATATCCTATATAGGCAGAAGGATTTTGTTGATACTGACTTACTTTGTTTGATGCAATTACAACAGCTATGATGGAAGGAATAGTCCCTACACAGCAACAAAGAGAAAAAACAGCTCCTAAAACTGCTAAAACATAAATTAAGGTTGTTCCTATAGGCTTTTTAAAATCAGAAGGTTGCCCAAAGTTTAAATTGAATGTGTCATTTGTTTCCATAAATTGGTATTGAATGTGTTAATTATTTTACAATATTACCTTATTTCTTTTTAATTTCCAATGTCCAGAAAGTAATTTCTTTGAAACGTAAGGATTTTTATCAAAATGACAATAATTATTTGTCAGAATAAGTATTGTCAATCAAATATTTATCCAATTTTTTAATATTGTTTTTCCAAGAGGAGTTAAAACTGATTCAGGATGGTATTGTACACCTCGCACATCGTATTTTCTATGGCGGAGAGACATAATTTCTCCGTTTTCATCTACGGAAGTGATTATCAAATCTTCAGGCAGCGGATTTTGTACCACCCACGAATGGTAACGACCCACTTCAAATTTCTTTGGCATATTTTTAAAAAGAATATCGTCTTCAACAATCGTAATGGGGGTTGATACACCGTGGTGAACTTTTTCAAGATTAGTGAGTTTACCTCCAAAAACTTCGCCAATGGCTTGCTGTCCTAAACACACGCCCAGAACACTCTTTGTAGGAGCAAATTTTTTAATAATTTGTTTCATTAATCCTGCTTCATCTGGAACGCCGGGTCCCGGAGAAAGCAATATTTTGTGAAAATTATCAACCTCATCTAATGTAACTTGGTCATTGCGTTTTACAATTACTCTGCAATCCAATTCTTCTAAATAATGAACCAAATTGAAAACAAAACTGTCGTAATTGTCGATTACCAATACTTCCATTTAGTTTTTTACGAATTAAATAACACAAAAAAATGTTTCGTGAAGTGAAACATTTTCTGCCAAAAAACATCTTTTTTGAAAAATATGAAAGAAAATTTTTATAAACTTACGCTTTTGAGGTTAATGATTTAAAGAATACAAAACCAAATCCTAAAGTTAGCATACAATGAAAAGGAAACATCCCGAAATCATTCAGCCGAACGGCACTATAAAGCCCAAAAATGAAATAAACCATCAGCATAAACTCAAAAATCATATTTGGGGAAAGTTTCGTGTTGATGTATTTATTGTTTTTCCAACTATCAGACAAGGCACTGATATTGAATTTCGGGGTACGTACAAATTCACTTTTTTTACCTGTATGACCTTCCAAAACGGCAATCGTATTATGAAAAGAAAATCCCAAAGCCACTGAAAAGAATGTGAAAAATAATTTTACATAATCAAGAAAATCATCGAAGGTTTTGCCTTGTAAGTTCTTGTAAGTTACCCAATAACAGATAAATAAAATAACTGTACTTATGATAAAGAAGCTCGTAACCTCGAAAACCCAGCCGATATGCCCATAAGTGTTTTTGATGTAAAGCATTGGTACGCTTAATACTGAAACAATAAAAACCCATAAAAACATTGAACTATTTAGAAGGTGCATCACTCCGTGGAATTTTGTTTTCCAGCTGATATTCTTTGCAGAAAGCACTCTTGATACTGATTTTCTAAAATTTTCGGCTCCACCTTTATTCCAACGGAATTGCTGTGAGCGTGCTGCCGAAATTACCACGGGTAATTCCGCAGGAGTTTCAACGTCTTCTAAGTATTTGAATTTCCAGTTTTTAAGTTGAGCTCGGTAACTCAAGTCCAAATCTTCGGTTAAAGTATCACCTTCCCAATTCCCTGCGTCATAAATACATTCTTTACGCCAAATGCCCGCAGTTCCGTTGAAGTTGATGAAATGCCCTTTTGAACTACGTCCAACTTGTTCCAAAGTAAAGTGAACATCTAAAGCAAGTGCCTGTATTTTTGTCAGAATGGAATAATCTCGATTCAAATGCCCCCAGCGGGTCTGAACTACACCGATTTCAGGGTCTTTGAAATAAATCACTGTTTTTTTGAGCCAATCAGGCTGAGGCATAAAATCTGCATCAAAAATAGCAATAAAATCACCTTTTGCAATGGCAGTACCTTCTTTTAAAGCTCCTGCTTTGAATCCTTTACGGTCTTCTCTGCGAATATGTTGGATATCCAAACCTGTTTTTTGCAAATTCTGGATGATTTTGGCTGTTTCAACAACGGATTCATCTGTGGAATCGTCCAAAACCTGAATTTCTAATTTGTTTTTCGGATATTCCAACTTTGCAATGTTTTCCAACAAACGCTTTACCACGTACTTTTCGTTGTAAAGAGGTAATTGAATAGTAACATAAGGAATTTCTCTGGGGTCGAGCAAATTAAACTTAGGAGCTTCGTTATTTTGCCTTCTGTGTTTTAGGTAGTTGTAAAGCAAATTCAACATTGAAAGGCTGTACAAAAAAATAAGAAGCAATGCCAAACAATAAATTGTGATAATAATGTAGTTGATTATCATTCCCATATTAGATTTATCTGAAAGAATATTCGGCAAAGATATGGTATTTTTCTTACCTCAGAATAAATTAGTGTTTATTTTTTTTGAATTAAAAATATTTTAAACTTAATGTTTTTATTTTCAGGTTTTTAAAAATAATGGTTTTTGAATTTTATTTTTGTAAAATCTCGAAATTAACGATATTTCAGACAGATAAGCAGCTTAAAAGTATATAACGAATTTTATTGCACAATTCGCAGAAATGATTACTTTTGCACCCCAAAAAATAATCTTAATATATTTAGGTGAACAAATCCTATTTTATACAAGCTTTTTTGATAATTTTATTTGCAGCACTATTCTTCATAGGGTTCAAAGATGTATTACCCAAACGGATTTTTCCTGAAACCTCAAACCTTACAGAAAATGTAATTGTTGATAGCTTAATGCTTGAAGCAATATCTGACTCTGAGAAAGTTGAAGAGATTGAGGAGCAAATTCCAGATACTCTGACTTTTGCTGAAAATGGAGATTATCTCGGTACATTCTTCAAAAAACTTCAAGAGCTTGAGGAGTCAGGTAAAGGAAGCGTCCGCATTGGTTATTTTGGAGATTCTATGACAGATGGAGACCTTATTGTACAAGATTTACGACAACTTTTTCAAGATATTTATGGAGGGTTAGGTGTTGGCTTTGTGTCGATTACGTCCGAATCGGCGGCTACAAGAGGCAGCGTTAGGCATTCTTACTCTAACAATTGGAGAACGCAATCTTTTGTAAATGTGAAAAATCCTAAGCGTCCTTTTGGAGTAAGCGGAAGGGTCTCATTTGTAAAAGACTCAATTGGAGTGGCTTGGCTTGAGTATAAAGCTTCGTTGCAAAAACATATTACCGAAATTTATTCGCCCGTGTTATTTTATGGGAATTCGGAAAATAAGAACGCTTCTGTTGAAATTTCGTATAGTGGAGATACAACCAAAGTAGTAAAACCTCTTATTACAGGTAAGAAACTTAATGCACTAAAGCTTTCTGATAATAACGTTAAAGGATTAAAAATTAGGTTTATAGGAGCAGATTCTATTCCTTTTTATGGAATTAATTCAAGCAATGGGAAAGGGGTGCATATTGATAATTTTTCGAGTAGAGGAAATTCAGGATTGCCTTTATCGCTCTTAAACGCTTCTTTAATGCAAGAATTTGAGAAACATTTGGGGAACTATGATTTGATAGTGCTTCATTTTGGGGCTAATGTGTTGAATTACGGAAAATTAGATTATTCTTGGTATGCAAAAGGAATGAGCAAGGTAGTGAATCAAATTAAGGCTTGCTTCCCAAAAGCTTCCGTGTTGATTATCTCTTCTGCCGATAAATCAACCAAATATGAAACGGAAATGAAAACCGATTTGGCTGTTGTTCCGTTAGTTGAAGCACAACAAAAATATGCTGAAGAAACTCAATCAGGGTTTATCAATTTGTATGAACTTATGGGCGGAAAGGGTTCAATGGTGAAATGGGTTGGAGCAGAACCTTCATTGGCAACCAAAGATTACACGCATTTCAATGCACGAGGTTCCAAAAAAGTAGCTCAACTGATTTACAACGAATTAATGGAGAAATATCAGCACTTTAAAGAAATTAAACAATCGAAAAATATTAAAAATGAATTAGTTATAGAAGAATTTGAAGAAAAAATCGATACTATAAAAATTAGGAAAGATTCAATTATGTTAAAGGACACAATTGAGATAAAGGCGGATAGTATTTTAGTTCCGGAAGAAAAAGAAATTGAAATAGTGGAATAAAAATTGCTATGAAACAATTCTTGAATTAAAGGAGTTGTTTTTCAATTAAAAACACAAAGATGAATATAGGTATAAAAAGTATAAAAATAATTAGCTCAATAGCTTTACTAATTGTAACTATATCTCTGTATTTCAGAGTTTTTTGTAAAGTTTTTTACACGGAGGCAGATACGTTTACACAGGTTGATTCTGTTGAATCTAATACAATTCAAACGGATATGTCCTATCATCAGTTAGCGTTACTTGATGAGGATTTTATGGAGAAAGATACGCTTCGTTCTCCTTTGGAAAATCGAAATTTCTATAATTTTGAAACGTTAAAACCTTTTTTTGAAAAACTTGCAGCTTTAGAGGCATTTAATGACCGTAAATTAAATATTGTACACATCGGAGATTCTCATATTCAAGCAGATGCGATGACAAATCTGATACGGCAAAGATTTCAGCAACAGTTTGGGAATGCAGGATTGGGCTTTGTTTTTCCTTATTCGTTGATGCGTACTAATGGCGGTCGTAACGTTCGTTTTTCGTCAAATGTGCCTTGGGAGAATAAAAAAATAACTGAAATTAGAAAATTTGGTGATGTGGGGCTTTCAGGATATTCTTTCACAACGCAAAAAAGTAATTTTTTAATTGAATTGGAGCTAAAAAATAAGGATTATAGTTTCAATAGACTGAAAATCATTACTCCAGCCAATCAAAGAATGTTTGAATTGGCAACCAATAAAGGAGCAATATGCCTTAAGCCTACTCAACCTAAATCAATTTCTCACAAGGTTAAAAAAGGCGAAACCCTTTATGCTATATCCAGAAAATACAAAACAACAGTATCAAAAATTCAGTCCAATAATAAGTTGAAAAACAATACGATAAGAGTTGGTCAAACTTTGAAAATTCCTACTTCTCAAATGGAATCTAAGCCTGTGGATTTTTCAAATTTTAATATTTTGAATAATACTACTCCGTCGTTGTTTAGCTATTATATGTATGAAAATTTGGATATTTCAGATAAGATTTATTTGACTCCCAATCCTAAAAGTAACAATTTTGTGCTAAATGGTATTGTTTTGGAAAATGACCAATGCGGAGTAATTTATCACAATATTGGTGTAAACGGAGCTCACATTTCAGATTATAATAAATCCCAATTGTTTTTTGAACAGTTAAAGGCTTTAGAACCAGACTTAATCATTATTTCTTTAGGAACGAATGAAAGTTTTGGGAAGTTATCTGCTTCGGAGTTTTATACTCAAACAGAGCGTTTTATAGATTTGATTCGAGCTAATTATGGGCAATCTCCAATGATTTTAACATCGCCTCCGCCATCACTTCTGAAAAAACAAAATCCGAATCCATTGCTTAAGGAATATGCAAGTGTTTTGATAAATAATTCTGTGTCAAAGAATTATGCTGTTTTTGATTTGTATCAGGCTGTTGGGGGGGAAGATTCAATGGAACGATTGATAAATCTTAACCTAATAGCCAAAGACAGAATTCATTACACCAGAAATGGTTATGAAGAGCAGGGAACGCTTTTTTTTGAGTCCTTAATGAATAATTATGAAAATTCAAAAATAGCAAACTAACTGATTATTAGTGTAAATAATAGATAAAACGAACTAAAAACATTGAATATAACAAATCTACAAAATTGGTTTTTTGAACATTTGAATTTTACTTCTGAGCAAGTAAAAAGTTGGTTTATTTATGACTCAAATAATCCATTACTTTTTAATAGTGGTTTGTTTCTGGGAATGTTTTTGGTTTTCTATTTGGTGTATATCATAACGAAAAAACATTCGCATTTCCGTACGGTTTATGTTATTTTATTTTCGTTATTTTTCTACTATAAAGCAGGTGGAAATTATTTCGTTTTATTAGTAATATCATCTATATTAGATTACTTTTTTGCAGGACAAATTCATAAAAGCGATGATACGAGGAAGCGTAAAACCTTTCTGGTACTTAGTATGTTGGCTAACCTTGGATTGTTAGGATACTTTAAATATACAAATTTCCTGATAGATAGTTTTAACAACTTATTTGAAGGAAGTTTGGCTTTTCAGGATATTATTCTTCCGATAGGAATTTCGTTTTATACTTTCCAAACGATGAGTTACACGATTGATGTCTATCGTCGGGAAATTGAACCGGCAAAATCGTTTTTGGATTTCACATTCTTTGTGTGTTTTTTTCCTCAACTTGTTGCGGGACCAATTGTACGGGCAAAAGAATTTATTCCTCAGATTTACAAAAAGATAGAACTTACAAGGCAAGAAACCTCTTTGGCTTTATTTCTCATCATCGGAGGTTTACTCAAAAAGGCAGTAATTTCAGATTATATTTCGTTAAACTTTGTTGATAGGGTTTTTGAGTCTCCCAATAGCTATACTTCATTTGAAAATTTAATGGCTGTTTATGGTTATTCGTTGCAGATTTATTGTGATTTTTCAGGATATTCCGATATGGCAATAGGTTTGGCTTTGCTGATGGGGTTCACGTTACCGACCAACTTCCGAACGCCGTATCAATCGCAAAACATCACAGAATTTTGGCGTAGGTGGCATATTTCACTTTCTGCTTGGCTGAAAGATTATTTGTACATTTCGGTAGGAGGAAACAGAAAAGGCACCTTTTGGGGATATTTTTTCCCGGTTTTGTTTTTCGGTTCTACCTTGATATGGGGATTTTCACAACTTAAACATAGTAAAATTCCGCTGATTATTGCAGGAGCGAGTGTTTTTGTTTTTATCCTTACTTTGCTGATTTCCAGAAACAAGAAAAAAACGGTGTATTCTAATTTTAATCAGATGACTACAATGTTGCTTGGAGGTTTGTGGCACGGAGCGAGCTTGCGTTTTATTGTTTGGGGAGCTTTACACGGATTGGCACTGGCTACTCACAAAACATTTGTTGAATTTTTCCCGAATAAAAACTCAATCGGTAAAAAGAAAACTAATTGGTTTTCAAGAATATTTTTCACTTTTGTAACATTTCATTTCGTGGCTTTTTGTTGGATATTTTTCCGTTCAAAGGATTTTGGAGTTGCGATGGATGTGATTAATAACATAGGAAATCTTACTTTTGATTGGCACCAATGGTTGGTAATCGCAGAAGGTTACAGAAATGTATTTTTACTTTTGTTTATAGGCTTCGTATGGCACTTCTTCCCGCAAAGTTTGAACGAAAAGTTAAAAGTTTTCTTTGGAAAAATGCCTCTTTTGGTAAAGGCTTTAATTGTGGCGTTTGTCTTTTGGATTGTTTATGCAACGGCTTCCAGTGGAGCACAACCTTTTATATATTTCCAGTTTTAGGAAGAATTAGTTCTGTTAATATTTAGTTAATTAGAAGCTTTTCTTGAAACTATATTGTAGCTTTGCAATTGACATATTTTTTGTAGAATTTAAGATGAAAAGATTTATATTTTTACTATTTGCTTCAGTATTAGCGTCTTGTGCAGGTTTTTCTGTTGTTTCAAATCCGAAACCGAGTAAGTCCAGTGTATCAAACAAAATTATTGACGGGAAGTGGATGCTGGAGTCAATTACTCATAATCAGAGAGGTAAGTTCGAAATTACTTTGCTAAACGACACTTCTAAGGAATGTTTTGAAGGAAGCACTTGGGAATTTACTCCGAACAACAATCGCGGAACATACAATATAACCAAAGAAGATTGCTCAACTGGGGAACGAAATTTTGTTTTTGTCATTCAACGAAAAATAGGAACTTCCGGATATTATGAATTTATGCTTAAACCTACGAATGAAGAATACCAATCCGAAACAAATAAAGGTGTTACGTTACAGTTAACTCATCTTTCCGAAAGAACAATGATTTGGGAACAAACGGTAAGTATTGAAGGTAAACCATTTGTAATATCAATGAATTTTGTTAAGTAGTTTATTTGTATGTTTCTTGAAGTCAGTTATTTGTGTTTTAAGATGTAATTAAAAATATTAATTTTCATTTTTTCAGAAATAAAATTTATATATTTGCCTTTCAAAAGATAAAAACTGAATATTATGGCTTTGACAAATATACCCTTGTTTATTGGTAAATTAGGAGCTCCTGAAATTATCTTGATTATTGTTGCCCTTTTAATTCTTTTTGGAGGGAAAAAGATTCCTGAGCTTATGAAAGGATTGGGTAGTGGTATCAAGGAGTTTAAAAATGCTTCGAAAGAGGAAACTAAAAATGATTCTACTGCGATAGAAAAGAAAGAAGAATAGCAATTAATTAAAATCGAAAAAAAATCAAAAAGCCGAAGTTTTTAATTTTGGCTTTTATTTTTGTTTTTCAGTATCTTATATTTAGATTATTTTGGACAACCAATTTTTTAAAAATCAGCTTATTGAGTGGTATCAAAGCCAACGAAGAGATTTACCTTGGCGTAAAACGAAAGAACCTTACAAAATTTGGTTATCTGAAATTATTTTGCAGCAAACTCGTGTAATTCAAGGACTTCCGTATTATGAACGATTTGTTGAAAATTTCCCTTCTGTTTTTGAATTGGCAAATGCTGAGCAAGAGCAGGTTATGAAATTGTGGCAAGGATTGGGATATTATTCCCGAGCTAAAAACCTACATCACACAGCCAAAAAAATTGCATTTGAATTTGATGGAGTTTTTCCAAAATCGTACAAGGAACTGATTAAATTAAAAGGCATTGGGGATTACACAGCAAGTGCGATTGCTTCTATCTGTTATTCAGAACCTTGTGCGGTTGTAGATGGAAATGTGTATCGTGTTTTGGCTCGTGTATTTAATATTGAAATTCCTATTAATACTTCTGAAGGAATTTCTTATTTTAAAGAATTGGCAAACAGTTTGTTATACGAAAAAGATGCAGGAACTTACAATCAGGCATTAATGGATTTTGGAGCAACTCAATGTAAGCCTCAATCTCCTGATTGTCAATCTTGTATGTTTTCCGATAAATGTTTGGCAAAATCTCTGCAAAAAGTAAATGAATTACCAAGAAAAAATGGAAAAATAAAAATCAAAAAAAGATTTTTTAACTATTTGGTTTTTATTGATAACAAAGGGTTTACCTCATTGAATAAAAGGTTTCAGAAAGATATTTGGCAAGGACTTTACGAATTTCCTCTTCTTGAATCGGAAAATGAGCTTTCACAAACAGAAATAACCGATAGAGTGAAAAAGGAATTTGACTTATTTTCAGATATTTATCTGTTTAATGAAAAATCTATTGTGCATAAATTATCGCATCAACATATATACACGCGATTTTGGATAGTTGAAATTGAGGATATTTTGAGTAATCCTGTTGATATTAAGGAGGTTACCTCTTATCCTGTTTCCGTATTGACAGCAAATTTCATTAAAGAATTTTGGTTTTAGAAAAATAAATTCTATTTTTGGAGAAAATTAAAACCTTGTTTATTATGAATGGAACGTTAAATAAAGTAATGCTTATCGGTCGTTTGGGAGACAATATCAAATTGACGTATTTTGAAGGCGGGAACTGCATTGGGCGTTTCCCTCTGGCTACCAACGAGGAATATGTGAATAAGGCTACCAATGAAAAGGTTGTTGAAACGGATTGGCATACAATTGTTGTGCGAAATAAATTGGCTGAAGTTATCGAAAAATATACAACTAAAGGTGATTTGATTTATGTTGAGGGCAGATTAAAAACTCGCCAATGGCAAGCAGAAGATGGTTCAATGCGTTATGCAACAGAAGTTTATGTTACTGATATGAATCTATTGCCAAATAAAAGAGAAGGACAAAATCCTCCTGCTGAAGGCAATTTAAACAAAGAGGATAACGGTATGCCTTTTTAAATCACATTTTTGATTTTTGCTTGAAAAATGATGAATCAAGCTCAATATTGTTTAACTAATTTATACGAATTTGGACTTAGAGCCTCCCCTTAATTTATTTTCGACTTTTTTGATGAACTTTAATCGGATTGTTTTGCTATTTGATATGCCAAATGTTTCGATTATTTTGCAATTTGCTGTCTTTCTGGTTCTTCTGTATTGTTCTGCCTTGATTTCAGGTTCAGAAGTAGCACTTTTTTCACTTTCTCCAACGGAAGTAAATACAGCCAAAGAAGGAAACTCTCCTTCAGGAAAAATCATTGTAAAACTACTTTCCAATCCTAAAAAACTGTTAGCTACTATATTGATAGCCAATAATTTGGTTAATATTTCAATTGTGCTTCTTTTCGTAGATTTAGGGGATTTTATTTTTGGAAAGATTGAAAGTGAGTTGATTAGAGCTATTCTGGATGTGGGGCTTGTTACGTTTATGATTTTGCTTTGCGGAGAAATTTTACCTAAAATATATGCTAACCGCAATAATATTTCGTTTGCAAACAAGGTGGCTTATCCTCTTTACGTGTTGGACGTGATTTTGACTCCATTGAGCATCCCGATGAAGAATTTTACAAACTGGATTCAAAAGCGATTTGGCAAGAAAACAACAAATTTTTCTGTAGGTCAATTATCTCAAGCTCTGGAGCTTACATCTTCAGAAGATACAACACACGAAGAGAAAAAGATATTGGAAAGCATCGTTTCGTTCGGAAATACGGAAACTCGGGAAGTTATGGTGCCTCGCATAGATATTTTCGCCTTGAATGAAGAACTTTCTTATCAAGAAGTGCTTGCAGAAATTGTGAAAATTGGCTATTCTCGTATTCCTGTGTACAGAGAAAGTTTGGATAATATCACCGGAATTATTTACATTAAAGATTTGCTTCCTCATTTGGAAAAAGCTGATTTTGATTGGAATAGTGTAAAAAGAAAAGCATTTTTCGTTCCGGAAAATAAAAAATTGGACGATTTGCTAAGCGAATTTCAAGAGAAGAAAATACACTTGGCTGTAGTTGTTGACGAGTATGGCGGAACTTGCGGTATTATAACTTTGGAGGACATCATTGAAGAAATCGTAGGAAATATTAACGATGAGTTTGATGATGAGGATGTTACATATTCAAAAATAGATAATAATACTTTCGTTTTTGAAGGAAAAACCACCTTGAAGGATTTTTACAGAATTCTTCAATTAACCGATGAAGATGAAGCTATTTTTGAAGAAAAGCGTGGAGAGGCAGAAACTTTGGCAGGATTTTTACTGGAAGTTTCAGGGAATTTTCCGCAGAAAAACGTCCCGATTTACTTTGTCAACTACATTTTCACGGTGGAAGCTTTTGATAAAAAACGAATTAAACAAATTCGGGTTCGTAGAACGGATAAATAATTTTTGTCTCTTTCTGAAAAATGAAGAATACTGTATTTATATTATTGATATTTAGTGTTTTATTTTTTACTTCTTGCGGAGGAGAAACTTTTCCAAAACCGAAGGCAGCTCTTCGTTTGGAATATCCACAAGCTCAGTACAAGAAGTATTCCAGTAATTCTGATTGTTCGTTTACATTTGATGTAAATTCGCTTTCGGATATAAAACAAAAAGGAAAGTCTTGTGATTTAGATATTGAATATCCTAAAATGAAAGCTACTATTTATCTGTCTTACAAGAAAGTAGATAACAATATTCGCAATTTGTTGCGTGATGCACAAAAATTTACGTATGACCACACCATTAAGGCGGACAATATTGCCTCAACCGTTTTTGTGAACGACACTACTCGAGTTTATGGAATGTTCTATCAGGTTTACGGAAACGCAGCCTCTCAAGCTCAGTTTTATGCAACGGATAGCATTTCAAATTTCATTTCGGGTTCGGTTTATTTTAAAGTGACGCCAAATTACGATTCCATTCAGCCAGCTAGCAATTATTTGGAGAAAGATGTTCGTCGAATTATGGAAAGTTTGAAATGGAATTAGTTTTATTTTCTTCTTTCTGAAAAAAGAAATTTTCTCATATTTTTGAGAATTGTAAGAGAAATATATCAAAAAAAATAATATTTATGAAAAAATTATCCATTATTTTGGCATTAATTGCAAGTATGTCAATTAATGCACAACAATCTTTGAAATCTCCTGATGGGAATTTAGCTTTGAATTTTTCTGTTCAGGGAGGAAAACCACAGTATTCACTCAATTACAAAGGAAAGCAAGTTATCAAGCCAAGTTTTTTGGGATTGGAACTGAAGGGCGAAAATAAAATGGAATTTGGTACAGAGATTCACAGAAATAATAAAAATGCCGAAAATTCTTTGTACGATAATTTCAAATTGGTTTCAAGTAATACTTCCACTTTTGATGAAACTTGGGAACCTATTTGGGGTGAGGAAAAACAAATTCGCAACCATTACAACGAGTTAGAAGTTTCTTTATTACAGGAGATTACGGATAGAAAGTTAGTTGTTCGTTTCCGTTTGTTTAATGATGGATTAGGTTTCCGTTATGAGTTTCCCGAACAAAAAAATCTGATTTATTTTGTTATTAAAGAAGAAAAAACGCAGTTTGCGATGGCGGAAGATTTAACAGCTTTTTGGTTGGCTGGTGATTACGATACACAGGAATATGACTACACTACTTCTAAATTATCGGAAATCAGAGAATTACATAAAACTGCGGTAACTTCAAACGCTTCACAAAAGGTATTTTCTGAAACAGGTGTGCAAACTCCATTGATGCTAAAATCAAATAAAGAGAAATTGTACATCAATATTCACGAAGCTGCGTTGATTGATTATTCGGCGATGAATTTAGATTTAGATGATTCTAATTTTGTGTTCCAAACTTGGCTTACGCCTGATGCTCAAGGAAATAAAGGATATATTCAAGCTCCTTCCAAATCGCCTTGGAGAACGGTTGTGGTAAGCGACGATGCTCGTAAAATATTGGCTTCTAAGCTTATTTTGAATTTGAATGACCCTTGTGCCATTGAAGATACATCGTGGATAAAGCCTGTTAAATATATGGGAGTTTGGTGGGAAATGATTACCGGAAAAAGTTCTTGGGCGTATGCAGATGTGCCAAGCGTTCAACTTGGAGTTACTGATTTTTCAAAATTAACACCCAATGGGAAGCACGCAGCGAATAACGAAAACGTAAAACGATACATTGATTTTGCTTCAAAACACGGATTTGACCAATTACTTGTAGAAGGCTGGAATGTTGGTTGGGAAGATTGGTTCGGAAAATCAAAGGATTATGTGTTTGATTTTGTAACTCCTTATCCTGATTTTGATGTGAAAATGTTAAACGAATATGCTCGTAGTAAAAATATGAGATTGCAAATGCATCACGAAACTTCAAGTTCTATCCGAAATTATGAGCGTCATCTGGATAAAGCGTATCAATTTATGGTGGATAACGGTTATAACGCGGTAAAGAGCGGTTATGTGGGTGATATTATTCCGCGTGGGGAGCATCATTATGGGCAGTGGATGGTAAACCATTATTTATATGCTATCAAAAAAGCTGCAGAATATAAAATTATGGTTAATGCTCACGAATCGGTTCATATGACGGGTTTGCATAGAACATATCCTAATTTGTTGGCACAAGAATCAGCTCGTGGAACAGAATTTCAGGCTTTTGGAGGAAGCAAACCCAATCACACTATTATTTTGCCGTTTACCCGCCTGATGGGAGGACCTATGGACTACACTCCCGGAATTTTTGAAATGCAAATCAGTAAGTTAAATCCTGAAAATCATTCACACGTAAATGCTACTTTGTGTAATCAGTTGGCTCTATATCTTACAATGTACAGCCCTTTGCAAATGGCAGCCGATTTGCCAGAAAATTACGAACGCTTTTTGGATGCTTTCCAATTCATCAAAGATGTTGCGGTAGATTGGGATAAAAGTATTTATTTGGAGGCTGAACCGGGGCAATACATAACTGTTGCTCGAAAAGCAAAAGGTACTAATAATTGGTTTGTCGGGAATGTGGCTGGTTATGAGCGTTTTAATTCAAAAATCAAATTAGATTTCTTAGATGCAAAAAAACAGTATATTGCAACCATTTATAGCGATGCTCACGATGCTGATTATAAAACGAATCCGCAGGCGTACACTATCAGAAAAGGAATTGTTACATCAAAAACGAAATTAAATCTGACTTCTGTTCCTGCCGGTGGATATGCAATTAGCATCATTGAAGTGACTGATAAAAATGAACTAAAAGGATTGAAAAAAATGTAATTCCTTTTGTAACTGTAAATTATAAAATTTAAAAGGATTTTAGGTTTTAAAACAATGTGATTATTAGTGTTTTAATTCCTTAAATCCTTTTTGTTTATGAGTTGATGAGTTTCTTTTAAAATGATTTTTTTGCAATAAAATTTGCTTATTTGAAATATTTTTTCTATTTTTGTAGAAGTTAATTAAAAAAATAAAAATTTATGGATATTATTGCAACACTTATTATTGGAGCCATCGCAGGATGGTTGGGAGGAACTATCTATAAAGGTAGTGGATTAGGACTTATCGGGAATATCATCGTTGGTATTTTGGGTAGTTGGAGTAGGTTCTTGGCTTTTAGGAAGTGTGTTCAATATCTCACTTGGAGAAGGTTGGGTTGGTTCTATCTTGACAGGAGCCATCGGAGCTATTGTTATCTTATTTTTGATAAATTTGATATTTAAAAAGAAGAAATAATAAACTTTAACTAATGTAGGAAGAGCAGATGTTTTTAATGTCTGCTCTTTTATTTTTTAAAATTTTCCGTATAAAACTCTTGCAAGTAGAGGACTTTTTTTCAAAAAATACTGAACTAAAATACTTCCGCAGATAGCTAATGTCGTAAACAGAAGTACATTTAAGTATAAATATTGTGATGATTCAAAATACTTTATTAAAAAGTAAAAATAATAATGAGTTACATAAATTTCCAGAGATAGTTTTCCCAAATAGATGAAATAATTTTTGATTTTAAAACTGAATCTATTCAATTTGTCAAAAATGAAATAAAAAGTAAAAATCCCTATAATGGCAACAGCGTATGTATGAAGTGCGTATAGTATATTTTTTGTGGTTTCAGTAAACGAAGTTTCTTCCAGAAAAGTATTTTTTCCTGATGTTTTTATTAGTGAAACAAGCAAAGGAAAAGCAAAAACACTAACCAATCCTGCAATGTTTATATATTTTGACAAAATTTGTTGATGTTTATTTATCAAATATCCTAAGGTAAAAAACAGCAAGTACCAAGTCAGTTCGGGCAGACCATAAAAAGGTTTTGAAGTAAAGAAAATTCCCGTAATAAGGGCTAATGACAAAATCATTCCAATTAAAATCAATTCTTCGTTATTTCTACTTATTTTCAGTGCTATAAATAATAAGAGACAAAGAAAAAATAATATCCACAGAAACCATCTTCCAGTTGAGGGGTCGAACAAAAGTAGTTGAAAATCATCAATAAATGTAGATAAGTGATACGGATATTTGTAAATCAATTCACGAACCAAAAAACACGCAAAAAACGGAATAACAAGTACTTGAAATCGCTTGCCGAGTTTTACTTTTCTTTCTGAATTGAAAGAAACAAATCCTGACAAAAACATAAACAATGGCATATGAAACGAGTAGATGGCTATGAATAATCGGTTTGAGGTATCGTAGCCGGAAAGCCATTGTACTGCGTGTCCCATAACTACCAAAAAAATAGCCACCCCTTTGAGTAGGTCAATAAGCCCATTACGTTTCATTTAACTTATTGATTGTTGTTTATTTTTGCAATTTTTTTCTGTCTTTAATTTCCCAAAAAATGCCTCCTAAAAGTAATAAAACAAGAAGGATATTTCCTGCCAAAGCAATTTTACTTCCCGTTGTAACCACCTCAGGTTCAAATTCAAAAACAATTGTGTGTTTTCCTGCTGGAATGGTCATTCCTCGCAACAGATAATTCACGCGGTAGTGTTCTTTTTCTTCGCCGTCAATGGTTGTTTTCCAGCCGTGAGGATAGTGCATTTCTGAGAAAACGGCAAATCCTGCCTGTTGGTTATTGCTTTCATAAACTAATCTGTTTGGTTGGTAGCTTTTTAACGTAATGGTTGCAGTGCTATCCGTTATGAATTCATTTTTTGCTGAAAATCCGCTTTTTAAGATGTCATCACTCAGAAGAACTGCCTCCTTTTTAGGATTGAATTTGGTAAGGTTTGCCATTACTTCATCATTGGTTTTTACAGTTTTTATTTGATTTACAAACCAAGCATTTCCTAAAGCATCTTCATTTTGCATCGGACGCAATTGCCCTTTTTCGTCTCTGAGTAATACGTATTTGACATTGAGCATATTAAGAATTTCCATATTTCCTTTGGAAATTTGGTATTCGAAAAGTTCTTGTAGTCTTTTGGGTTTTGCGGCGTGATATCCTCCGATAGAATGATGGAAATAAGACGTTCTTGCTCCGTTAATTCCTACTTCGGGTTCATATACACGGAAATAGGATTCATCTTCAAGTATTTGGCTGTCTGCTTGTGTAACTTGAAAAGGTTGAAGCATTTGGCGAGCTTGAACGAAATCGGAACTATTTACGTATCGGTTTGCAACTCCTCCCAAATCCAGAATGATAAGCAATAACAACGCAAGCTGCATTCCCCATTTTGGAATTTTGGAATTTTGGAATAAAAATAACGCCAAAGTAGTCAATAATACAAAGAAAATTGTCCTGAGGAGGTCTGATGTATAAATAGATTTGCGGTCTTCCATAATCATTGCCACAACTTCCTTGCCATAGTATTTTTCGTAGAGTGAATCCGTTGCAGCCGTAAAGTCAAAAAATCCTTTTATTAGGAATAGAAACAATAAGATTCCCAAAGAGATACATAACGAATAGAATAGAGGTTTTTTGTTTTCTTCCGGACTATTTTTCGTAAATTGGTACAAACCTAACATTGCCAAAATCGGGACGCATAGTTCCAAAATAACCTGAATGGAGGAGACAGCACGGAATTTATCATACAGAGGGAAATAATCTATCATAAAATCGGTTAAGAAATTAAGATTTTTTCCCCACGATAATAGCAAAGCCATAATGCTTCCAATTAACAACCAATGCTTTATATGTCCCTTAACTAAAAATAAAGATAAAACAAATAAGAAAAAAATCACAGCCCCAATGTAAGCAGGAGCTGCAACTATGGGCTGGTTACCCCAATAAGTAGGCAAGGCGTTGGCAAAATCAAGGGCTTGTGAAGGCTGAGCCCCTTGTTTTATCAAAAATTGATATGTATTTGAGCTTTCTCCCAGAGTTTCACTATTGGAGCCACCAAATAACCTTGGGACAATTAAGTTCAGTGATTCCGCGATTCCGTAGCTGTATTCTGTAATGTATTCTTTTGATAATCCGTTGTTTGTTTTTGGAGTTCCTTCTGGGGTTATTGTCAGTTCAGATTTTCCTCGTGTACTCCATTTGGTGTATTCCTGTGTAGCCAACAGAGAAGTAGCGTTGGAAAGCAAGCCTAAAACTACCGCTCCCAAAAGTACAGCTTTTGCTTTTAGAAAGTGAGGTATGGTTTTGTTTTTTAGGGATTTATATAACATAAATCCGCCTAAAATAAAAACCAAAAGCATCAGATAGTACGTCATTTGGAAGTGGTTGGCATTGATTTCCAAAGCCAAGGCAAGGGCAGTAAGTAATCCTCCCCAGAAATATTTTTTGTTGAAAACCAATAGAATGCCGGCTAAAATTGGGGCAAAGTAACCTATTGCGTGTGCTTTAGCATTATGTCCCACTCCCAGAATGATAATCAAGTAGGTAGAAAAGCCAAACGCCACAGCTCCTAAAAACGCAGTTCTGGTATCAATTTTTAATGTCAATAATAAGATGTAAAAACCTATAAAATAAAGAAATAGATAATCAGCAGGACGAGGCAAAAAACGAATAGCTTTATCTACTTTTTTTATGAAGTCGTACGGATAATTGGCTCCAAGCTGATATGTGGGCATACCGCCAAAGGCACTATTCGTCCAATATGATTCTTTTTTTTCGGATGCTCGAAAATCATTGCGTTCCTTTGCCATTCCCGTGTATTGTACAATGTCGCTCTGAAAAATGGCTTTTCCTTGTAAAACAGGATAAAAGAAGGCTAATGAAATGACAATAAATAGCCCGATAGCTACGAAATGAGGTATTAATTTCTTCATTTTTAAAAACTTTACCCTGCGAAAGTAATTAAAAAAAAGGAATCCTGAAAATTATTTTTCAGGATTCCGAAAGTTCTTTTTCTTTTATTCGTTGTATTTTCCTTTTTTGCTTCCTTCGTACATTTTATAGTTGAGCAATCGGCTTTCTAATTTCCCGTTGAATAATTTGATTTTTCGTGACGGACGCAAACCCACATATTTCAATGCTTCCAAATTGGAGGTGATAAACCAAGCGTCAGTATTCGGATAATTGTTTTTCAATGTGTTACCGATAGATTCATAGAATTTTGGAATATCAATCTGTAAACGTTCGTTATATGGCGGATTGAAAACGATATGCAAAGGAGCGTTTTTGTTTTCTTTCTCGCTTTCGAAGAAATTTTTCTGCTGTATTTCAATATATTCCGAAAGATTTGCGTTCTTCAAATTCTCTTTAGCCTTAGCAACTGCCGACGGAGCTTTGTCATATCCTATAATGGAGTGGTGAAATTCACGAGTTTTTTTCAAACAGCTATCAAAAATGAGTTCAAATAAATCTGCGTCATAATCATTCCATTTTTCAAAAGCAAATTCTCTTCGGTGGATATTTGCAGGAATGTTGCACGCAATCATCGCAGCTTCAATGAGAAACGTTCCACTTCCGCACATTGGGTCAAGAAAGTCAGACTGACCGTTCCAACCACTAAGCAGCAAAATGCCAGCCGCAAGTACCTCATTAATAGGAGCAATATTAGTAACTGAACGATATCCTCTGTGGTGCAATGACGCTCCTGAGCTATCTAAAGAAACGATGACTTCATTTTTTTGTATATGGATATGTAATTGTAAATCAGGATGTAATGTGTCTACATTAGGGCGTTTTCCTATTTTATTTCTGAATCTGTCCACGATGGCATCTTTGGCACGCAAAGCTACATATTGTGAATGGTTGAATAGTTCTGTTTGCAAGGTAACAGAAATGGCAAAAGTTTGTTTTACATCAAAATATTTTTCCCAATGGAAATCATATAGTTTTTGATAATAATCCTTCTCGTTGCGAATAGTGAATTTATGAATCGGTTTGAGGATTTTTAATGCAGTTCGTAGGCAGAGGTTGGCTTTGTACATAAACCCTTTATCTCCTTCAAATGATACACTTCGTACGCCTTTTTGCACATTTGCAGCTCCTAATTTCTGTAATTCAGTGGCTAAGATATCTTCAAAACCAAAGAAAGTTTTAGCCAACATCGGATAATTCTTTTCCATAAAAAAATAAATATGAATGCAAAGATACGCTAAAAAATTAATTGAAATGAGTGATAGGATTGTTTTGTGGATATTGTGTTTTGGGTGGAAAAGTTTTTTTGTTTATTTTGTTTTGATGGAAATAAATATTTTATGGTTAAAAAATAATAGAAAAATTTGTTTTTAATAAAAATATTTCTACCTTTGCTCTGTATTTGTAATAAAAATAAATTTGTTTTGAATATAAATAAAGAAAATAATTTTATTTATATATTTAAGTGTAGAAAACTTTTCTTTTTTATATAAAGAATAATCAATGTAACAGAAAATAATTTTAAAATCGCATTAAGTATTATGAGTAAATTTAAACCAGCCACACAAGCATTACACGCGGGATACGACGCTAAACAACACGGCGGAAACAGAGCTATCCCGATTTATCAAACTGTTTCGTATGTTTTTGAGGATAGCAATCAGGCGGCTGCCCGCTTCAATCTTTCGGAGAGTGGATACATTTACACCCGATTGAACAACCCTACTAATGATGTTTTAGAACAGCGTTTGGCGGCTTTGGAAGGAGGTGTTGGGGCGGTAGTTGCAGCCTCCGGAACGGCAGCACTTTCCACTACATTCCTAACTTTGTTGCGTACTGGCGACCATATCGTTTCGTCCAACAGTTTGTACGGAGGAACTTATAATCTGTTAAACGTTACGCTACCTCGATTGGGCATTACCACCACTTTTGTTGAGCCGACAGACGCTAATAACTTCGATAAAGCAATTCAGGAGAATACAAAATGTATCTTTATAGAAACATTGGGTAACCCGAAATTGGACGTCCTTGACATTGAAGCAATTGCTGAGGTAGCTAAAAAGCACAATATCCCTCTTATTGCTGATAATACGGTAGCATCTCCGGCTTTGCTTAACCCGATTAAACACGGAGCCAACATCGTAATTCATTCTTTAACGAAATACATTGGAGGCAACGGAACCTCTTTGGGCGGGGCTATTATTGACGGAGGAAATTTCGATTGGAGTAGCGGAAAGTTCCCCGAATTTACAGAGCCTTCTGTAGGATACCACGGATTGGTACTGCACGAGGCATTGGGTAACTTGGCGTTCATTGCCAAAGTCCGCATAGAAGGGCTTCGTGATTTGGGAGCGGCACTCAGTCCGTTTAATGCTTTTCAAATACTTCAAAGCTTAGAAACACTTGAAATCAGGGTGAAAAAACACAGTGAGAACGCACTGGCTCTGGCAGAATGGCTTTCTGAACAACCCGAAGTGGCTTGGGTAAATTATCCTGCACTGAATAAGACAAATAAAAAGCTCGTAGAAAAATATCTTCCTAAAGGACAAAGCGGATTACTTACCTTCGGGCTGAAATCGGGGTATGAAGGTGCTAAAAAAGTAGTGGACAGCGTTAAAATCATCTCACTTTTGGCAAATTTAGGGGATACCAAATCGCTTATAATTCACCCTGCAAGTACCACACATCAGCAACTTAGCGAGGAATCACAGAGATTGACGGGCGTAACTCCTGATTTAATCCGTTTGTCGGTTGGCTTGGAAGACATCGAGGATTTGAAAGCTGATTTAAAAGCTGCTTTTCAAAGTAATTAGTTATTAGCAATTGATTTTAAGCATCGACTTTTACAATTTTAATCTATCAATTTTTCCAATCGTGAACCTTAAACCTTACATAGAAATACTAAATTTTGAAACATTTTCGGGAAGAAAATATCCAAAGTTGCCCCTGCAATATCAAGTTTTTGGACCTGAGTTGGGTACGGTACCCTTAGTGGTGATTAATCACGCACTTACGGGAAATTCGCAGGTAACGGGTGAAAATGGTTGGTGGAATGAGGCTGTCGGAGTAGGAAAACCTATTGATACGGAACGATATACTGTATTAACTTTTGACATTCCGGGCAATGGGTATCAGAACACGTTTCGTATCGAAAACCCTAAGGAATGGGTAGCTCGTGATGTAGCTCGGCTTTTTTTGATGGGATTGAGCTATTTGGGAGTAGAAAAAGGCTTTGCACTTGTCGGTAATTCGGTAGGAGGGGGGATTGCTTGGGAGATGGTGGCTCTCGCACCTGATTTGTTCCAACATTTCATAGCTGTAGCTACCGATTGGAAGTCATCGGATTGGATTATAGCAAACAGTCTTATTCAGGAACAAATTCTGGAGAACTCTTCTAATCCGTTGCACGATGCCCGTATGCACGCGATGCTGTGTTATCGTTCTCCCAAGTCGTTTAAAATAAAGTTTGAGCGTAGTATAAATACAGATAAAGCTCCGCTTCATAATGTAGAGACGTGGCTTTTTCATCACGGTGATAAGCTGGAAAAACGATTTTCATTAACAGCATACCGATTGATGAACCAGCTGGTAAAATCGATTGATGTTTCACAAGGAAGAACTTCCTTTGAAAGTGCAATGAGTGAGGTTAAAACACAAATTCACATCATCGGAACAAATTCCGACTTGTACTTCGTGCCTGAGGAGAATCGGGAAACATACCACATTTTGCAACAAATGGGAAAGAAAGTTACCTATCACGAAATAGATTCCGTACACGGACACGATGCTTTCCTGATAGAATATCAACAGTTAGACAGTATTTTGAGAGAAATAATTTAGCAATCAAAACAAATGAAAATATTAAAATTCGGAGGTAGGTCATTAGCCAATGGTAAAGGGCTTGACACAGTACTGAACATCGTAGAGCAAAAAATTAGTCAGGGAGAAGACATTACATTGGTGGTGTCGGCAAGAGGGAACACTACCGATGACCTGCTTGAGATATTGGAAAAAGCCGCTTTGGGAGAATCTTATATTCCCTTTCTTGAGAACTTTAAAGAATATCAACGGGCATATTCATTGGATTTTCCTCAGGAGTTTGCACTGCTTGAAAAGCTCTTTGAAGGCGTGTCCTTGCTGGGAGATTACAGCAATAAGATAAAAGATCAAATTTTGGCACAAGGAGAAATCATTTCGGCAAAATTGATAACACATTTGCTGGAAAACAGAAAAATCCGCTCGGTTTTTGTGGATAGCAGGGAACTCCTTATAAGTGATGACCATTTCGGAAATGCACAAGTTAAGGAAAACATATCCGAGCAAAGGACTCAAAACTTTTTTAGTCGGTTGCCAAAAGGAACGGTAGCGGTTATTACGGGTTTTATTGCCTCGACAGAGAAAGGGGAAACCACTACATTGGGTCGTAATGGGAGCAATTACTCTGCGGCATTGTTTGCCAACTTTTTAAATGCTGAAGAATTGCAAAATTTCACCCACGTGAACGGAATTTATACCGCCAATCCGGATTGGGTGGCAGAGGCTGAGATTATCAGACACTTATCCTATCAGGAAGCGAACGAACTTGCAAATTTCGGAGCTACCATATTGCACGCTAAGACTATCATTCCGCTTATAGCTAAAAACATACCCTTACGTATTCTCAATACATTCAATGCCAATGATGCAGGTACACTAATTCATTCGCAAGTAAGTGAAGAAGGTATTCGTTCCCTGTCGGTTCTGGAGGGAAATGCTTTGATAATCCTTGAAGGCAGGGGACTACTTGGTAAGGTAGGAGTTGATGCCCGTATTTTCAAGGCTTTGGCACATCGGAACATCAGTGTGAGTATCATTTCTCAAGGGTCATCTGAAAGAGGGATAGGTTTTTTGGTATCAAATCAGGACGCAGAATTGGCGAAAACAGCTTTGGAAGAAGAATTTGAGTCCGATTTCTATACGAAAGACGTTAGTGAAGTATCTATTGTGAAGAATGTAGGTGTGATTTCCATCGTAGGGCAAGATATGGCTACGTTCCATAAGCCGTATAATGCACTAATTCGCAATCAAGTGATTCCTCTTTTAATTAATAATGCAGTTACGGGCAATAATGTGAGCGTCGTTGTGCATAATCACCAACTTCAAAAAGCTTTAAATGTCATTCACGGGGAAATATTCTCAATTTCAAAACGAGTGAATCTGGTCATTTTCGGAAGGGGAACGGTAGGAGGTACACTTATAAAGCAACTGTTTGAAGCTAAAGATGACATTTTAACCCGAAAGAACATAAGCCTTAGAATTGTTGCTGTAGCCAATTCCAATAAAGTCCTGCTCAATCCGAAAGGGGTTACCGAAAATGAATATGAAAGTTTTGAAAAATTAAGCACGCCTTACACTTTGGAAGATTTGATTACGTTCACTAAAAAACATCATCTTGAAAATTTAATCGCAGTAGATGCAACGGCAAGCAAAACTTTTATCGAAAATTATATTCAGTTGATAGAAAATGGTTTTGATTTGGTATCTGCTAACAAAATAGCCAATACAGTTTCATACGGCTTCTATAAAAAACTTCGGAAAGTACTCAAAAATAATCAAAAACAGTATCTTTATGAAACGAATGTAGGTGCAGGGCTTCCGCTGATTGATACTATCAAGTTATTGCATCTTTCGGGAGAAAACATTACACGCATTAAAGGAATTTTTTCCGGTACACTGAGCTATTTGTTTAATAACTTTTCGGATAGTGATGTTCCTTTCAGTGAGGTATTGCGTACGGCTATCGATAACGGATATACGGAGCCTGACCCTCGTGAAGACCTTTGCGGAAATGACGTAGGCAGAAAATTGCTAATCCTTGCCCGTGAATTGGATTTGGAGAATGAGTTCGAGCAAATATCCGTACAGAATTTGATTCCGAAACACCTGCAGGAAGGAACCGTTGAGGACTTTTTGGCAAGATTGAATGAATTTGATGATGAATACCGAAAGATTAAGGAACAACAAGCCCCCAATCACGTACTTAGATACATAGGCGACCTTCACGGAGACTTGAAAAGTACTGAAACTTCAAAACTTGATGTGAAATTAGTTTCCGTCCCTAAGGATAGTGCGTTAGGTCAGGTCAAGGGAGCTGATTCCATTTTTGAAATCTATACGGAATCTTACGGAAATAACCCCATCGTTATTCAAGGGGCGGGAGCCGGAGCTGCCGTTACGGCACGCGGTATCTTTGGGGATATACTTCGGCTTATTGAAAGAGGAAGCTGATTTGTTATTTTATATATCATATTTATATTAAATTGCCTATGATTGGGAAAATCATAGGCAATTTCTTTATAAACGATATGGCTTGGTATTTTGTTTGTAATTAAAATAGGTTTTAGTTATTAACCATTGAGGATTTTTTCCTGTCGGTTGATAGATTCCTGATGGATAGCCTTAAAGATGTGCGTTATGAATTCTTCACTTAGTCCGCGTTGCTGACCTTCAAGAATCATTTTTCCCAAAATTGCGTGCCAACGTGAGTTTTGAAGCACTGCCACATTCTTTTCTCTCTTCAACTCTCCGATGTTGTCAGACAAACTCATTCGTTTTTTCAGCATATTAAGCAGTTGCTCATCAATAATATCAATTTTAGAACGTAGCTCTCCCAATCTGCTTTGATAATCTTCTTCGGAGGTGGTCTGCTTTCTTACCCGCAAGTGTTTCATTATCTGTATGAGGGATTCAGGGGTAACTTGTTGAGCAGCATCACTCCACGCTTGTTCCGGAGTTATATGTGTTTCTATCATCAGTCCGTCAAAGTTTAGGTCAAGAGCAGTTTGCGATACGTCAAAAATCATATCCCGTTTGCCTGTTATGTGCGAAGGGTCGCAGATAAGAACCAGCTCAGGAAACTTATTTTGCAGTTCGATGACAATTTGCCACTCAGGAAGATTGCGGTATTTCGTTTTTTCATAGGATGAAAAACCTCTGTGAATCACGCCGATATTCTTAACTCCTGCCATTAATAGGCGTTCGATGGCTCCTATCCAGAGTGGCAGGTCAGGATTTACCGGATTTTTTATAAGCACAATCTTTTCCGTGTTTCTAAGTTCATCGGCAATATCCTGAATGATAAACGGGCTGACGGTAGAACGTGCACCAATCCATAACATATCAATATCGTGTTCCAATGCCAGCCTTACGTGGTCTTTGTTGGCAACTTCGGTGGCAAGCTTCATACCTGTTTCCTCCTTAACACGTTGTAACCATTTCAAACCCAATGCCCCTACACCTTCAAACATACCGGGACGGGTGCGAGGTTTCCAGATGCCTGCCCGGAAGTAACTAACTTCGGTTTCCTTTAACTGATGTGCAATTTTCAGAACTTGTTCTTCTGTTTCGGCACTACACGGTCCTGCAATCACTAAAGGATGTGAAAGCTGCAAATCGTGTAACCATTTTTTATTCTCCGTTGTTATTTGTAGGTTGTTCGACATATGTTTTTTCTGTTACTTATGTTATTTGTGATGATTTTATTCGGTAAAAATTACCAACAGATGTAATATGATGCTTATTTTTCTTAAAATGTTTGTTGTTTAACGAATGTCGGATATGTTTTTGTCTTCTTTCGGTAGCATATTGTTTTTATTTGCGGAAGATGACGACAAACGTTTTTTATTGGCATTCATAGTATCTGTTATCAATTTATTCATTAAGTTCATAAAATTTAAACTTTCTGGGCTTTCGTGCAATAAATTTCCTGCAAAGGCATATTTTGTCAGGTCTCTATATATGGCATTTGTTTCTTTTTTAATCTGTTTGAAACTAACAAATGTGTTGGCAAGTTGGCTTTCTGACCTTCCTTCCGATAACTTTTGATATTCTTGGTTTTTAGCCTCTAAAGCAGTTACTGTTTTTGAGAGTCCCAATACATCAATATGTGTGTTGTTTTCACGTTTCATTAGGTCGTTAAGCATTGCACTGATGAACTGTGTCTTTTGCCGTACGGGAAGATATTGCAAGCCTTTGTAGTTTTTACTAACATCGTAAAGGATTGTAGCGGATTCTTTTCGGTTTTCTTCAATATTATTTTTTTCCAATCGGAAAGAAGATAGTAAGAACACGGCTAATTTGTTACGTTCCTTGTCGATGTCGGCAAGTTTCTTTGTCTCCTGACTTGCATAAGTCTGCCCGATGATTTCCGTTAGGATTTCCAACTTTTTTTGTAAGTCAGAAAAAAGAGTTTTTTCAATAAATAATTTCTCCGGAGTTGCTTTTGTAACAAGATTGATAACCCTTTCAATAAATTGAGCATACTCTGCAACGTTCAACTTCTCTAAGTTGATGGCTTTGATTTCGATGATTTTTTTCATTTTTGCTGACTTTTATATTAAAAAATTATTATACGAAGCAAATGTAATAATAATTATTGTAATGTAAGTGCTAAGTTTTTGTTAATTTTTTTATAATTTTGATTTTATATTCAATGAGCGTTATTTTTTATTGATTTGTTTTATTTTTAAAATCTGTTAGTAAATGTAATTTTTATAAAGTTTTTTATTTATAACTTACAAACCTATATATTTGTTTCAGTACTTTTTATGTGTATAGTTACAAGTGTATTATTTATGTTTGTATTTCGATGTTTGTAAAATTATAAACCTATTCTGTTAGCTATACAATTTTTATTTGTTGTGTTATAAACCTTATCAATATGTTTAATATATTTTAATTATGATGTTATGAAGCTATACGATAAGTTTGGTATTGTATATCTATAAAGTCATAAAACTATTTGTTGTGTTGTCTGCTTTGTGTAAATGATATGTTGTCAAATTTTTTTCTGCAGAAAGTTTATAAGCGTTTTATCAGCTGCGTAAAACTTTTCTGATGTGATTGATTTCTTTGATAGTGGTTCGTATTTCTTTTTCCTCGTGATTTTGTATCATAATTCTGAATTCGTTTAAGTTTTTTATGTACTCATCGAGTGATTTTAACACGTTTTCTTTGTTTTCCAAGAATATGGGACACCACATATCGGCATCACTTTTGGCAAGCCTTACAGTAGAGGCAAATCCTGTGCTTGCCAAATCAAATATGTTTTGCTCATCTTTTTCGATTTCTAATACGGTTTTCCCGAGCATAAAGGAGCTTACGTGTGATAAGTGGGAAACATAAGCTACGTGTCGGTCGTGGTCTTTTGGCGACATTGTTTTCAATCGCATACGCAATGCTTTTACTATGTCGGAAGCTATCTCCAATAGCTTGTTGTTGCTCTTTTCCGTTTCACAAAATACCATCACTTTATTGTCGAACAGGTTGTAAATGGCTGCTT
The DNA here is from genome assembly GCF_009684755.1 of Capnocytophaga felis. Taxonomy (GTDB): domain Bacteria; phylum Bacteroidota; class Bacteroidia; order Flavobacteriales; family Flavobacteriaceae; genus Capnocytophaga; species Capnocytophaga felis. Next base: position 146,121 of record NZ_BLBC01000005.1, on the reverse strand, counting down.
CAGGACCTGAAAACTCGGTTCCTGCCATAGGATGTGATGCTATGAAATTCCCTCGATTGGGATGGTCAGATACACTTTGGCAAATATGTTCCTTGACAGAACCCATATCCATAACTACGGTTTGTTTGCCTGCGTGGTCAAGCGTTTTTTTTAGCACTTTCGGTATGATGTTTACGGGAACGGCTATGATGGCTACGTCTGCTTTGGCAATGTGGTTATAGTCGGTTTCTTTGTTGATGATACCTAATTCCAATGCTTTTTGTACATTGTTGGGATTGGTGTCTATTCCCCATATTTCGTATCCGCATCGTTTTCGTAATTCCAGAGCCATAGAGCCTCCTATGAGTCCTAATCCTATGATGACAGCTGTTTTCATATATAAAAAGTTATTAAAATAAGTGAACGTTTATGATAATTTATTTTTGTAAATGCCTAATACTTTAAAATCTTCCGCCATAATGGACAATAATTTGTGAGCTTTTTCAAAATCCTCGTACTTCTCAAAGATAATGTCCACGAAAAAAGCATATTTCCAAGGAGTTTCAATTATGGGAAGTGATTGTATTTTAGTCATATTTATCTTACAATCACTGATGACATTCAGCACAGTGGCGAGGCTTCCCCTTTTATGATGTACTTGAAATTTAATGGAGGCTTTGTTTGCCTGTTTGTCGATGATTGTGTTTTCAGCTTTTTGCAACACTACGAATCGGGTAGCGTTTACCTTCATTGTTTGTATGCTGTGTGCCAGTATTTGCAGTTGATAAGTTTCTGCCGCTGCTTTTGAGGCGATAGCTCCAATTCCTTGAAGTTGGTTGTCGTAAATGCGTTTTGCCGATGATGCAGTGTCAGAGTCTTCTACCAATTTTATATGGGGATAACTTTGAAAGAACTGTTTGCATTGCAATAACGCCATAGGGTGGGAATGGACTTCTTTAATTTCCTCGATTTTCTGATGAGGTAGAGCCATTAGGTTTTGTTGTATGTCAATATAATGTTCTCCAATGATAAACAGACCTAATTGGTCGATAAGAGCATAATTCGGTAAGATAGAACCTGCAATGCTATTTTCTAAAGCCATAACTCCCCATTGGGATTTTTCTTGTACGATTGACTGAGCCACTTTGTCAAATGAGGAACATTCTAATACGTTAGTTGCCTGCCCGAAGTATTCCTTTGCAGCTTGATAGTGAAATGACCCCTGAATTCCTTGAATTGCTATTGTTTGCGTCATACGAAGTGGTTATTAAAAAGAAAAAGCCTCGTATTACCGAGACTTTTTCCATTGTTTAATACTAAATTTATTTACTATGCTATTTTTATGTACACAAAGTCTCCGCTTTTATTTTATGAATAAAAGTAAAAATAATAAAAGCGGAAATATGTGTTATTGCTTGTCATTAATTTGTTAATTTCTCGCAAAGGTAAGAATTAAAATTCAATCGCAAAACTTTTTAGCAAAATTATGTTGGTTATGGCTGCGAAAATTGAAAGTGGGTGATATTTGGACAATAAAAAAATCTCAGCTATTTTATGCCGAGATTTTTATGAATCTGAATCAAACAAAAGAATTATTTCTTTTGTTCTTTGTTCTTCTTGCAGCAAGATTTTTTTTCTTTTCCTTCTTTTGAGCAAGATTTCTCGCTTTTGTCGCATTTTTTCTTGCCGTCTTTTTTGCAACAAGATTTCTTTTCTTGTTTTACTCCGTCTTTTTCTTGTACGATTTGTACTTCTTGGTCGAAGCTTGCAGCCTGAACATTTGCACTAAACGCAAACATTGAAAATGCAACTGCCATTAATTTTAAAGTGTTCTTCATTTTTTAAAAATTAAAGTTAATATTAAATTTACTAATCATCTCCTATTGGACTTTGTTTTTCCCAAAAGGTTTAATTATGTAATAAAGAATAAGCCATAGTCGCTAAACCTACCCTTACATTTTCTATTTTAATTAATTGATTATAACAACTTTCGATAGTTGCTCCGGTAGTAATCAAATCATCAACAAGCAGAACATTTTTTCCTTTTATTTTATCTCCATTTTGGATTGAAAAAATATCTTTACTATCAGCAAAACGTGACCATAAATCCTTTTGGGTTTGTGTGGTATTCGTTTTTACTTTTATCAGTACGTCATCAATGTATTCCGCTTGCAAAATTCGAGCCAAACATTTTCCAAAAAGAGCAACTTGGTTATATCCCCGTTTTTTTAACTTATTTTTATGTAAAGGAACGGGAATTACAATGTCTGTTTTTTGGAAATCTTGCACTGTTTTTATTTTTTCGCCCAACCAATTTCCCAACCAATTTCCGATTTCCTCCTTGCCTTTGTATTTCAATTGATGGATTAAATGTTGTACTACGCTATCTTTATGAAAATAAAAAAGTGAAGTGGCACAGAATAAATCGCATTGTCCGTAAAGCCGTTTTGTTATTCGATTTTCTTTTTGTAAATGCATCTGTGTTTCAGGAAGTTTTCCTCTGCAAGAGATACACAGAAAAGATTCCTTATCATTCAAGATACAACCACACCCCATACAGTAGTCAGGTAATATCACGGAAAGTAAATCCCTAAAAATCATAAAATCAGATTTATTTTCAGGGCAAAAATATGTTTTTTTGAAATTATTTACTATGTTTGTGCGTTAAATTTTTGGTAAAAGTATTGATAGGTATACTTTCACAAGGTAAATTGATATTTTTAATTATTAAAATAAGCTAAATAAGTGAATAAAAAGAATTTATATTAAAGATTTTTTGTGTTCATTTGTGATTTCAACTAAAAAACTATGGTAAATCAAGAAGATTTTTTCAAGAAAGTAATTTCTCACGCTAAGGAGTACGGTTATATTTTCCAGTCGAGCGAAATTTATGACGGGCTTAGTGCCGTTTACGATTACGGACAAAACGGAGTGGAACTCAAAAAAAACATTCGCGAATATTGGTGGAAAGCAATGGTTCAGATGAATGAAAACATTGTTGGGATTGATGCGGCTATTTTTATGCATCCCACTACGTGGAAGGCTTCGGGGCACGTTGATGCTTTTAACGACCCGCTTATTGATAACAAAGATTCTAAAAAACGTTATCGTGCCGATGTGTTGGTGGAGGATTATGTAGCCAAAATTGAAGCAAAAATTGAGAAAGAAATTGCAAAGGCAGAAAAACGCTTCGGGGAAGCCTTTGATAAAGAGCAATTTGTAAGCACGAATGCACGTGTGCTTGAATATAAAAACCAAGCAGAAACCATCTTGAAACGTTTGGCAAAATCACTTGAAAATGAAGATTTAGCAGACGTTAAAGCTTTGATTGAAGAGTTGGAAATTGCCTGCCCTGAATCGGGTTCAAAAAACTGGACAGATGTGAAGCAATTCAACCTGATGTTCGGAACAAAACTCGGAGCAACTGCCGATACAGCAATGGATTTGTACCTTCGCCCCGAAACGGCACAGGGGATTTTTGTAAACTTCTCAAACGTGCAAAAAACAGGACGAATGAAAATCCCGTTCGGAATTGCTCAAACCGGAAAAGCATTTCGTAATGAGATAGTTGCACGTCAGTTTATTTTCCGTATGCGAGAATTTGAGCAGATGGAAATGCAATTTTTTATCAAGCCCGGAACTCAAAAAGAATGGTACGAATACTGGAAAGAAAACCGTTTAAAATGGCATTTGTCATTAGGAATGGGCGATAACAATTATCGTTTCCACGACCACGAAAAATTGGCTCATTATGCCGATGCCGCTTGCGATATCGAATTCAAATTTCCATTTGGTTTCAAAGAATTGGAAGGAATTCACTCACGCACGGATTTCGACTTGGGTAATCACGAAAAATATTCTGGAAAGAAATTGCAATATTTTGACCCTGAGGAAAATAAAAGCTACGTTCCGTATGTATTGGAAACTTCCATCGGGTTAGACCGTATGTTTTTGGCAGTGTTTTCAAATGCTTTGCAGGAAGAGACTTTGGAGGGAGGCGACACACGTACGGTACTTCGTTTGCCTTTTGTGTTAGCACCGACAAAAGTGGCTGTGCTTCCACTACTTAAAAAAGACGGACTTCCTGAAATTGCTCGTGAGATTATAGAGGAATTGAAGTTTGATTTCAATGTGGCTTATGACGAAAAAGATGCTGTTGGGCGTCGCTATCGCCGTCAAGATGCAGCCGGAACGCCTTTCTGTGTAACCGTTGACCATCAAACCAAAGAAGACCAAACTGTTACCTTGCGTCATCGCGACACGATGGAGCAAATCCGTATTCCAATTTCACAACTGCGAGTTGCCATTGCCAAAGAAGTAGATATGCGAAATTGGTTAAAAAAGATAAAATAGAAAGTCATAAAATAATTAAAACGCTCAAAAAATAATTTTTTGAGCGTTTTTTATGAAAGATAAACTCGTGTAATATTAAAAACATTTTCTAAATCAGAGATATATCAATGTTTTCGTTTCCGTTTACAGAAAATTTTACTTGTTCAAATGTTGGAGCAGAAATTTTCGGACGAAAATTATTGGAAAATCCGTAACGTTCTTGAGGAATACCCCAAAAGTTTTTATCGGTTATTCCATTAGCATTTTCATCGTGATATACAGCAATGGCATAATCTCCATCAGGAATATCTGTAAAAGTATAGGATATTTGTTTTTTTGTTACTTTCACTCGTTTTTTTCTAAAATGTTGATTTTCTTTCAGAAATCCTTTTTCTTTGTTAAATAATCCGATTTCCACAAAGCCAGTATTCGTTTTTAAATTGTCCAAATTTACTGTAAGATTGCTTTGAGCTGATAATTCACAGTAAAAGAAAAGTAAAGGAGTAACAAATAAATAAGTAAGTGTTTTCTTCATAATTCAATTGTTTTTAAGAGTTAAAAAATCGTTTTATAAGTTTTTGGTTTGCTTCTTTGAAAGCTTCGTAAGGTTCTGATTTTCTCAGAAGTTGTTTTTTTATAATTGATTTAAAGACTTTTGTAAGGAATTTAATAAAAGGATTTACTTTGTTGGCAACCATTTTAAAATAATCATCTAAATCATCTCTTCTGAATTTTACGATATTTTCCAAGTCATCGCCATCGACATAGTAACCACAGTGAAAATTCTTTTCGGCAAAGGCTTTATCCGGAAAATTTAAGTTTCCAAGTCCGAAAATATTAAAAGATTTTTGCAGAAAATCTTCATAAGTTGTCCGGCATTGCGAACCTCCTCCCAGATTGAAAATCTTTGTGTTAAGTTCAGCTTGATGTTCCAAACCATTTACAAATGCTCGTGCAGTATCACTGGGTGTAGCGATTTCCATAGCTGTGTTCAAAGGCATATGGAACATTAGTTTTGATATTTTATGATTTCCCATAATTGCTGCTAATCGGAAGATTGTCCAAGATAATTTGGAGTTTTGAACTATTTTCTCGGATTGAATTTTTGTGATGGCATACTCATCACCTTCGCTTGGCGTCAAGGGGTCATTTACGGTGATATAAGGAGTTTTAACTCGGTCACCGTAAACCGAAATAGAGGAACTATACATAAAAAATGCTTGTGGAGAATTTTGTTCCAAAGCTTTAATAAGATTTTCGGTTCCTTTAACATTCACGCGTTCAGCGAGTTTCGGATTATCGTCAGCGAGCGGAGGGATAATAGCTGCCAAGTGAATTACGGCATCAACATTTTGTGTGGCTTTTACAACATCTTGAGTATTAGAAATATCTCCGTATATGATTTCAAAATTCTGTGGTAAACGGGCAAATTTCTTTTCTGTTTGTGGTGTTTTAATATCAAAAACCTTTACTTTGTAATACTTTTTTTCAATAAGTTGCTTTAAAACTTCGTAACCTACGGTTCCGGAAGCTCCCGTTAATAATATATTTTTAATTTGCATAATTTAAATTTTAGTAAAGAATACGCAATAACTGTGCTAAAATTATAAATTATACATATATTTAACATATTTTACTTATGTTTTATGATAAAAAAAGTATTTTTACTTTTAGTGGTGAACTTGTATCTAATCTTATTTTTCAAAAATTTCTAATTTGGAATTACTTTTTAGTTAATTTATTTGGATCAAGAAATTTTTTCAATTTATTTATTCTTAAATTAAAATGAATAATTTTGAATTTAATATCCAAAATCCAGATATTCGGCTCCTTCCAAAATAAAATCGGTTATGCGTTGTAAATAGATGTCAATCTGAGGATTAGAAGTGTTGAAAAGCATAGAAATTACTACCTGCTCTTGCGGATAAACATAAAACCAAGCATATCCACCTACACCATTACCGATATGTCCGTAATAAGGGCGACCGTTCCAATCCTTACTGGATTGCCAACCAATACTATATCCTGTTTCTCTGTCATCATCGGTACATAATGTCGTTAACATTTCATTTTCAATCTCCTGAGAAAGAAAATCGTGACAGATAGCAACATTTCCCAATTTGGCAACATCATTTGAGGTAGAAAGAAACCCTCCGCCTGCAAGTTTGTAGTAATTATGTACTTTGGTTGCTGGCTGAAAACCTTTCTTCGTTCGAGAATAAGGAATAGCTTGATTTTGAATTATTTTTCCTTTGTCAGCAAAAGTATTTTGCATTTGTAGAGGAAGTAAAACTTCATCCGAAACAATATCTTCGAATTTTTTGTTTAGGCAACGTTCCATAGCCAAAGAAACCAAATTCCAGTTGAAGCTACTATATAAATATTTCGTTCCGGGAGCAAATTCCAAGATGTCATTTTTGAACATACCAATCCCTTCTTCAATAGACATTGGTTTATTGCTGAAAATTTCATTTCCTTTATAACTTCGAATGCCTACCAAATGTCCTGCTAATTGTTTGATGGTGAAATCAAAAGGTTTTTTAGGAAAGTCGGGAACATATTCATAAAGTGATGTATTCCAATCAAATTCCTTTTTTTCTTGCAGGCGAGCCAGAGCCACAGCGGAAAGCGGTTTGGAAACACTTGCTATTCGGAAGAGAGTGTTTTGCGGGTCAATAGTTTTTTTCTTTTCAATGTCTGCATATCCGTATCCTTTTTGCCAAATTACGTGATTTTGTTTAGTAATAGTAACGGACGCTCCTGGAATTCGTTTTTCTTGCAAGAGAAAATGTATGATTTTTTCAGCTGACTTTTGAGCATCGTCAAATGAAATCACTTCGGAAGGATTCTTTCTGAAAACTTCAACATCCGTAAGAGGTTTATTTTGTCCGAAAAGTGATTGAAAAAATGAAAAAATAGTTGAAAACAATAGAATATATTTTAAGTTCATTGATGAAATTATGAAAAACGAGGCAAAAGTAATAAAATTAATTTCAATTTAAAACCTCAGTCCAAACATTACCCCATCACGTTTGAATCCGCCTTGATAAGCTCGGACGTATTCCACCCGAAGAAAACGTACCATTCCCCAACCGATATTTTCCAAACCGAAGGTAAACTCTTGGTAAGGTTTTGAATTTTGCCGATTGATTTGATGAAATCCGGTGGTAAAATGCCATTGTAATTTGTTAAAAAGTGGAATTTTATTTGAAATGTAACCATTAAAACGATGCCGGATATGCGTTTCCAAATAATTTTTGTTTGTAGAATGCGAATAATAAGGCAATAAGTAAAACGAATTATTCGGATTTTCTTCCAACTGCACGTGTGTTTGATTTCCGTTAAAATGTTTATAATCAATAAAGCTGATGCCTTTAGCATTAAAAAACGCACCACCTCGCATATTGATGTGAAGATTTCCTTTATTATCAAAAGAGGGCGTATATTTTATTCGCCCTTCCAGATGCTGATATTGCAAGGCTTTCTGACTGGCACTAAATGCATTAGTGAAGTTCAAATGAAACGACGGATACGGGTTGTCGTAATCATAAATACGTCGTTTGGGTAAAGAAGTATAAGTACGGTTGATGTAAAAATCAGCATTTACGGAAAATTTTGCAACATAATGTTTTTCAAAACTTTGCTCATAATCATACGGCAATAACGGATTGTTGGAAGTGTAAGGTTTGTCTTTTTTCGACCAAGTATAATCCGTATTGTTAAACAAAGGTTTACGCTGGCTGAAGGAGAAAATTCCCGAAAGATTGATATTGTTTGAAATGTCCTGTCCGTACGAAATGTTTAGGAATTCATTATTGTATAATTTCATATAATTATCCTTGAAATACAAGGAGGCAGAAGCATCTACCGCTCCTGAAATCGGATTTTCTTTATTGAATTGCTGAGCTTGTACACCTCCCGAAATCCGAAGTTTTGCATTGTTGATTCGGTTGAACTGTCGGGTAATTCCGCCTGTGATACGCAGGCGATTTTCGGCAAAACCGTACTGCAAATCTGTGTAAATATTGGTTGAAGCGAAGGTTTCTTTATTGGATTTGTAAAAAGAAAAACCACTACCGATAAACCAACCTTGTACGGTGTTAAAGCCGACACTCATCGGGTCAGCCAATCCGTTGTAAGAGAAATAAATACCTTTGGATTTTTTTCTGTAATTATATCCTGTAAAGATGTCCCAAACGCTGAATTTATTGCGTTTAGTTTCTACGGAATCAATGTATTTGTCCGACGAACGCACCAACTCAATACTGTCTTTTTTGATGTAATTTTTTGTTTCTTCCTCGGTAAGCGGAATTTGGCGGAATTTTTCCCAAAATAGGCTGTCTTTTTTATTGGCATTGTCCGAAAAACTTCGAATTTCTCCTCTAAATTCTTTTTTATCAAAAGCGTCTTTAAAAAGATAATTACTATAAACGTACGAGAAAATTCCTTCTAATTCAATCATAAATACTTTCGCTTTCAAATCAATGGTTTGCAGGTTTTTATGCCAGATTTTTTCTTTTTCATTGTACCTGAAATTCTGCACCAAATGAAGTTCCTTAATTGCAGGATTTTGAATACGATAGCCTTTGATAATGACGTCCACGCCGTAAATCGCCCAAGAATCTTCCACAATGTAGATGTAACCTTCAAAAACAGGTTCTTTGTCTCGCTTTGGAAATAATTTTATCTTGTTGATTAAACGCCCTTTATCGTCATAAAATGTGCTTTCCAGTTCGTATCTGTAATAAGTAAAAGCTGCATTCGCAATGGGGGAGATCGTTTGGGTTTCAAAATTCAGATATTCGTCATAGAAATCAAAATTAGCTTCGGCTGCGGTGTTGAAACTGAATCCGTTACTGTTACCTGCCACTTTTGAAGCGATGATGTGTTCCTTTACTTTGTTGGGTTTCTGAAACTTAACTTTTGAAATGGTTTCCGACTGATACACAATTCCCGAGCGGGTAGAATCCAAACTTCCGCCCAAATCGCCCACCTCTTGCCCTAAAATCTTTTTAGGAACGTTTTTCATTCGCAGGAAACCTTTGGAATAAAAGTCGGCTTCGAATTGGTCGGTTTTTTCGCTATTTTTGGTTCGATTTTTTATCGCATTGCGGATGATAGCATTTGCAGGATTGTCTTTATTGCTGACAATCACTTCACTAAGTTGGAAACTTTCTTCGGTAAGAATTATGTTTAATTCGTGAGGAAAGTTTTCAATATCAAGCTGTTTCTTTTCTGTTTTGTATCCTAAGGACTGAAAAACGAGTGTTAATTTTTTGTTTTGCGTACTTAAAAGGTAGTCGCCTTTTTCGTTGGTTGTCGTTCCGATGGTTCCATTTTCCTGATAGATGTTCACAAACGGAATAGGCTGGTTATTTTTATCGGTAACTTTGCCTTTTATTTGAGAAAAAGATGTAAAGGTTGCGAAAAATAGAACAAAAAAGGTTAATTTCTTCATATTATCAATAAGTTTGGCTTGAAAACTTCGCAAATATAGAAATAAATGTAAAGAATCAAAAAAATATGTATTTTTGCGTAGTGATTTTAAGAATCTCATTGTCAATATGTAATTTCAAACAGATATACGGTGAGAAATATTAAAGTTCGGCAAGAAAAGCAAAATCTTAAAAAAAAATGCGTATCGAAAAGAAGTTTAAGATAGAGTCTCTGAAAAATATAAAAAAGAAAGCCTTATTTTGGGCAAATTCCTTACAAACCGAGATGATTTGGCTGGATTCGAACCAATATCCGGACAAATATCGCCGATTTGAAGCCGTTTTGGCGTTTTATCCGCATAAAATATTAAAAAAATATGAATCAAAAGGTGCTTTTGATGCGTTGAAATCGTTTGTTGATGTTACAAATGACTATATTTTTGGTTATTTGTCGTATGATTTAAAGAATGATGTTGAAGATTTGCAATCAAGTAATTATGACGGATTACAATTTCCTGAACTTTATTTTTTTCAACCCGAAAAAATAATTTTTTTTCGAGAAGATTCGCTTATTTTCAGCTATTTGGAAAACGTTTCTCAAGAAATTGATGATGATTTTCAGCAAGTTTGTAACTTTTTAGCAATATCAACTTCAAAAAAGGTAGCGTTTTCGCAAAAAAATCCGGTGTCTGCACGAATTTCAAAAGAGAATTACGTGAAACAGGTCGGAAAAATGCAAAAACACATTGCCCGAGGCGACATTTATGAAGCTAATTTCTGTCAGGAATTTTATATTGAAAATATTGAAATTGAGCCTCTTGCAGTTTATGAAAATTTGAATGATATTTCAGCACCTCCCTTTGCCGTTTTTTTGAAGTTTGACGAGAAATATGTTTTGTCCGCATCTCCGGAGCGTTATTTACGAAGAAAAGAGAATGTGGTTGTCTCTCAGCCAATTAAAGGAACGGCAAGGCGTTCTGATAATCAGGAAGAAGACAAAAAACTCTGTTTGGAATTGGAGCAAAATCCGAAGGAACGTTCTGAAAATGTGATGATTGTGGATTTGGTTCGCAATGATTTATCACTTTATGCCGAAAAGGGAAGCGTAAAAGTTACGGAATTATGTAAACCCTACACTTTCAAGCAAGTACATCAGTTAATTTCAACTATTGAAGTAAAATTGAAAGAAGGAACGCATTCTGTTGATGTGATTCGTTCCACCTTCCCGATGGGAAGTATGACGGGGGCTCCGAAAATTTCGGCAATGCAAATAATTGAAAATCTGGAAGCTACTAAGCGTGGCGTGTACAGTGGGGCAGTGGGTTATTTCACGCCGAATGCGGATTTTGATTTTAATGTGGTTATTCGTAGTATTTTGTATAATTCTGAAAATGAGTACCTTTCTTTTTCGGTAGGAAGTGCCATCACCGCCGAAGCCATTGCCGAAAAAGAATACGAAGAATGCCTCGTAAAAGCCAATGCAATGCGTAAGGTGTTGGAATAGGGAAAATTTCCGTACACAGACAAAAAAATAATGGTTATTCGTTGCTTTATTTGTCAAAAAATCGTACCTTTGATGCTCGGAAAAAGGATATAACATAATAAAATATATAAAATATGAAAGTAACAGTGGTAGGTGCAGGAGCCGTAGGTGCAAGTTGTGCCGAGTACATTGCAATTAAGAATTTTGCATCAGAAGTAGTTTTAGTGGACATCAAAGAAGGTTTTGCTGAGGGTAAAGCAATGGATTTGATGCAAACAGCTCCACTTAACGGATTTGACACACGAATTGTAGGGGTAACAAACGATTATTCAAAAACAGCAGGAAGTGATGTGGCAGTTATCACTTCAGGTATTCCACGTAAACCCGGAATGACTCGTGAGGAACTTATCGGAACTAATGCCAATATTGTAAAATCAGTTGTGGAACAATTGGTGAAGTATTCGCCTAACGTGATTGTGATTGTGGTGAGTAATCCGATGGACACAATGACATATTTGGTTAGAAAAGCTACAAACCTACCTAAAAATCGTATTATTGGAATGGGAGGAGCTTTGGATAGTGCCCGATTTAAATATCGTTTGGCTGAAGCGTTGGAATGCCCACTTTCAGATGTTGATGGTATGGTAATTGCCGCTCATAGCGATACAGGAATGCTTCCTTTAACTCGTTTGGCTACACGAAACGGAGTGCCTGTTTCAGAATTTTTATGTGAAGATAAATTGGCAAATGTAACTCAAGAAACCAAAGTAGGCGGAGCTACTTTAACAAAATTATTGGGAACTTCGGCTTGGTATGCTCCGGGGGCAGCAGTTTCTGCTTTGGTTCAGGCAATTGCGTGTGACCAGAAAAAAATGTTCCCTTGTTCGGTAGTTCTTGAGGGCGAGTATGGGCAAAGCGACATTTGTTTGGGAGTTCCTGTAATTGTTGGTAGAAATGGAGTTGAAAAAATCGTTGAAATTAAATTAAACGATGCTGAAAAAGCTAAATTCCAAGAAAGTGCAGCAGCAGTAAGGGAAGTAAACAAAGATTTGAACAGTGTTTTGTAAAAGAATCATTTACAAATAAATTTAACTGAGGGCTGCCTTTGGGTAGCCTTCTTTTTTGGAAAGAAAGGTAATTTTACTTGTAAATTTCAAAAAAATACAAAAAGCTGATAAAAAATATTATATTTGCGAGCTATCAATTTTCAACTGATGGTATTGATATAAAATTTAATTTATTTGAAGTTATGAATTTTCTGAAAAATGTATTGGCTGCCGTTTTGGGCTTTTTTATATCCATTGGGATATTTTTTGTATTGTTTCTGATTTTTATTTCAATGATGGTTTCTTCTTTAGGAGCAAATGATACGAATGTCGTTGTGAAAAAAAATTCTGTTTTGGAATTAGATTTTAAAACACCTTTGAAAGATTATGCCGAACGTGTTCATATTGAGGATTTTGATTATACGATAGAAGAATTCAACGGAATGAATTTCATTTTACAAGCCATTGAAAATGCCAAAACCGATGACCGAATAGAGGGAATTTCCATTAAAAGTCCCGGAAATATAGGCGGACTTGTATTCGTACAGGAATTGCGTGCGGCTTTGCAAGATTTTAAAACTTCAGGAAAGTTCGTTTTGGCGTATAATGATATAATTCCTCAAAAGGATTATTATCTTCAAACTGTAGCAGATGGTATTTTTTTAAATCCGCTTGGATATTTGAATTTCAGAGGGTTATCTTCAGAAGTACTATTCTTTAAAGATATTCAGGAAAAAACAGGCGTAACGATGGAAGTCATTCGTCACGGAAAATACAAAAGTGCAGTAGAACCGTTTCTTGATAATAAAATGAGTGAAGAAAATCGCCTGCAAATCACAACATTACTGAATTCGATGTGGAGTGTCATCGTGGAAGATATTTCAAAAGATAGAAATATTCCAATTGAAAAATTAAATCAAATAGCTAATAATTTAGATGCAAGAACTCCTCAGTTAGCAATGGAAAATAATTTGATTGATGGGGTGATTTTTAAAGATGAATTTGAACAAATTTTATGTGACAAAACGCAGTCTTCAGAAATTAATGATGTGAATTTTATTAATATTGAAGAATATGCTGAAAGTGTGGCAAATAAAGTTAGTTTAAAGAAGATAAAAGACAAAATTGCTGTGATTTATGCCGAAGGAAATATTATATATGGAACGGGAAAACCAGGCGTCATAGGAGATGAAACCATTATAAAATCTTTAAGAAAAGCCACTGAGGATAAAAACGTTAAAGCTATCGTGTTGCGGGTAAATTCTCCCGGAGGCAGTGCGTTGGCTTCAGAGTTGATTCACAGGGAGATAGAAATTGCTAAAAAACATAAAAAAGTATATGTTTCAATGGCTAATTACGCTGCTTCGGGCGGATATTACATTGCTTGTAACGCTGATAGAATTTTTGCCGAAGAAGGTACCATCACAGGTTCTATCGGAATTTTCGGAGCGTATCCTAATGTAAACAAATTGTCAGAAAAGTTGGGGGTTAATGCAGAACAAGTTACAACGCATTCTAATTCAATGGAATATAGTTTGTTCGAAAAGCCAACTGAAAGTTTTATTAAAGAAGCCAGAGAGTCGGTAGAGAATATTTATGACGTATTTCTCAATAGAGTTGCAAAAGGTCGTAATATGTCTGTAGAACAGGTAAATGAAATTGCTCAAGGACGTGTGTGGAGCGGGAGAGAAGCTTTACAAATTGGTTTGGTGGACGAAATAGGAACGCTAAATGATGTTTTGTCTTTCGTAGCAAAAGAAAATGCTTTAGAATCTTATAAAATAGAATCATATCCAATTTTTAAAACGAGCCTAAAAGAGATGTTTCAGGAATATCCGACTTCTATAAAGGTAAATACATTGCAAAAAGAAATGGGTAAAGAGGCTTATGAAATGTACCAAAAGATTCAAAATCTTTCTCAACAAGAAGGAATTCAGGCTCGTATGTTATTTGATGTTAATTTAGATTAATTCTATTGATTAACTAAAAATTAACGAATCTTTATCATATTCTTTCGCTTTTATTTCTTATCTTTGCTATAGAGAAACAAAAAGAAAAATTATTATGAAAAGACCTATGATTGAGTACACTAAAATGATTTTATCAAAGGTAAGTTTTGACCCAGGATTATTTCGTAAGGAACTTACAAAAGCAACAGATAGGTTGCTGCCTTATGAGGTAGAGGAGTTGAAAGTTTGGTTAGATGCCTATACCAAAAATAAGCCAGAATTGATGGAATGTGTGGCTTACATAGAAAGTAGATAGTATTGATTTTATTCATAACTTGAGGAGAACGGTAGCGTTGAGGCTGCCGTTTTTTTGTTTTCGTACTGAAAATAAATTTACTGACAAGATATTTTATAAATTTGCAATTCGAATTTTAACAGAAGATGAAAGAAATTACAAGTGTTCAGAATCCGTTTATTAAACGATTGATTTTGCTTAGGGAAAAATCCCGAAACAGAAAAAAAGAAGGTGTCTTTGTCATTGAAGGGGAACGTGAAATACGGTTGGCAATTCAAGGAAATTATATTTTGGAAACTGTATTGTTTCAAAAAGAAATTTTCTCGGAAGAGAAGGTAAAACGCTTATTGCCAACAGGAAATAAAGAAATCCAAACTATCTGTATCTCAAAAGACGTGTATGAAAAATTGACCTATCGTTCATCAACGGAAGGGATTATTGCTGTTGCAGAAACGAAATCCCATTTATTGAAAGATGTTGATTTTAAGGGTAATAATCCTCTTGTTTTGGTGGCGGAGGCTCCTGAAAAGCCCGGAAACATAGGAGCTTTGTTGCGTACTGCCGATGCAGCTGGTATTGATGCTGTTTTGATAGCCAATCCTAAAACAGATTTATACAATCCCAACATAATTCGCTCAAGTGTTGGATGTCTTTTCACAACTTCGGTGGCAATGGGAACAACCTCTGAAATCATTTCTTTTTTGAAAGAGAAAAATATAAAGATATTTTGTGCAGCTCTTTCAGCTTCAAAGCCTTACACGGAAGTATCATTTAAAGAGGCTTCGGCGATTGTTGTTGGGACAGAAGATGAGGGACTTACAGATGAATGGCTGCAAAATTCTCACCAGAATATCATTATTCCGATGGAAGGTGTTATTGATTCAATGAATGTATCTGTGGCTGCTGCGGTTTTAATTTTTGAAGCGAAAAGACAAAGGGAGGTATAATGTGTTTTCTATTTTGAGTGAAAATTATTATTTTTTATAGATAGTGTTATGGGGATAATCTTTTTGTTATTTATAAGTTGTGTGTTTTTATTTAGTTGATGATGTGCTTTTTATATTTTTATTTAGATTGTTTGTAAATATAAAAAACTTTTGTATGTTTGTGCTTTAAATATTTGAATAAAAAATAAGTTAATTTTTAAAAATAACTAAAAATGAGAAAAAAATTAAGGGATTGACATTATTCACAATAAGTATCGTTGTATTGGCTTGTAGTAAAACAGAAGAACAGAATGTTCAAAACGAAGTAAATACCATTGAGAATTTATTAAGTAGTGATTTACTCAAACAAATTGAAGTTTCAAACAAAGCACAACATCAGTTGATGTTACAAAGTGTTGAGGAGTTAAAGGAAGAGGGTGATGTTGTAACAATTGATCAAATTAATGATAGAATTAAAGAGAATGGAGTGGCTTTCAAGTCAAGTGGTATCTATCAAGAGTTTGAAAATACCACCTCAGTAGAGACACTTCAAAAATACATAAAACTCTTTTCAGAAAGATTAATAAGATTAGGAGATACAATTTCCGATGATGCCCTGCCAGAGCAGGTTTTATCTCTTTATGATAAAGAAAAAGATTTGTTTATTGAAGAAATTTTGACAAATCAGACACTTTTAAAAGATGAAAAAAGAGATATAATCGTTTACTTATCAATATCTAATGCTCGGTTAATTACGCAGCTTTCAGTATATGAAGATGTTCAAACACTTTTAACAGGACAAGTCGAAACCAAATTTTTTGGAAGAGCTTGGCGATGGATAAAAAAGCAATGGAACAGCATTGTTAACACTTGTGCATTTGGAATCGTTGGGACCGTTGTTGGTGGGGTGTCTTATTATACAGGGGTTGGAGCGGTTGTAGGTACCGGACTTTTGAAGGCAGGATTACCTCGTTTGGGATATTGTTTTAATAGAAGATAGTTTATGAAAAAAATATGCTTTTTTTTACTTACCTTTCTGTCATTGGAAGTAATCGCACAAAAAGGGTTCTATGAAAGTATAGAAATCAGTTTTGGCTCTAATTTCAGTAAAGACAAGAGTGCGATGACGGCTATGGATGCAGATTTTATTGGAGGATATGAATTTTCTGAAAAATTTAGGATAGGAGTAGTGTTTCCGGTTTCGTATATGGTTTTCAGAGATGAACTCAAAGCAAAACATAAAGGGATTTCTGTTGGCTTAGGCATCAATACCAATACTCTCTTGTGCACAAATGATGTTATTTCGCTTAGGGCAGATGTAACTCTTGGTATTTGCGATTTAAATCCTTCTACAAAATCCAATCCCGACTGGATTTTTTTCAGAGGAAAAGCAGGACTTCAATGTTATATCAATACCTTGTCAACCAACAAAATTAAGCCTTTTGTGAGTTTAGGAGTGAGTTATTATTTTGATTCTCACGAATTACCTGATGGTAAAATTAAGGATTATCAATATGTAGTCCCTTTGATTGGGATTGGTTTTAAATCAAAATTTTTCTAAGTTCAAAAAATCCCTCAAAAAAATAACTATTTTGAGGGATTATATTTTTTAAGAATATGTCATATCCAAAGTTTTTGTCTCTGTTTTTTATTTTGCTATTGGTTGCTTGTTCTGAGGATGAATTGGATATAGAAAAGCCCGAAACTATTTTTCCGTATAAAAAACATACGGTTATTTTGTATGCAATGGCAGATAATGATTTATATCTGTACGCTGAAAAAAATATTCAGGATATTGAAAATCAATGGAAAGATTCATTTGACGGAAATTTTGTAGTAGTGCTTGATACTCCTGATTACATTCGTGATAAACGCCCTTCTGTTTTCAAAATCGAAGCAACTGAAAATATTAAAATTTTGCCTCATTTAACTGATTTTCAGTCTTCCGACAAGGAGGTGATGAAGAAAATACTTACCGATATAAAATTGCAATTTCCTTCAGATAAATACACGCTTATTTTATGGTCACACGGAACGGGTTGGCTTCCGCAAAAGTTTGATTTAGAACAGGATTTTAGTGTTCCTTCAAAATCATTTGGGAAAGATAAAGGACACGAAATGAGTATTTTTGATCTTTCTGAAGTGCTTCCTGATAATGGTTTTGACACCATTATTTTTGATGCTTGTTTTATGGCTTCTGTTGAGGTTTTGTATGAGTTACGTAAAAAGTCAAAATATTTCATTGCTTCATCAGCAGAAATTTTGCAAACGGGATTTCCGTATCAATCACTTACATCTATGTTCTTTGATGACAGCAAAACACCAATACATTGGGCAACATATTTTTATGATTTCTACAATAATAAAAAAGGAATGTATCGTTCGGCAACGATTAGCGTTACTGAAAATTGTTTTTTTGATGAGTTAGCACAAGCGGTTAAAAATTTTCAGATTTTTGAAAAACAATCTGTTGATTTTATTAAGGAACAAAAAATTCAACGATTTGATCGCTCCAAAAATCCCATTTTTTACGATTTTTATGATTACTTAGAAAAACTTGATGAAAGAAACACAATCCAGCTTCAAAATATCAGAAAAATTTTAGAAAAATTGATTCTTTACAAAGCACATACTCCCAAGTTTGCCAAACAGTTAGAGATTAATGCCCATTCAGGATTAACAACTTATGTTTTTTTGAAAGAACCGAGTTTAGTATTATCTTCTTATTACAAGAAATATGCTTGGTATATGAATTTATAAACAACGAACTGCCATTCAGGCAGTTCGTTGTTATTTTATGTTTTTCAAATTTATGATTTCTTGTTGAGTTAGTCTTCTCCAATGTCCTCGAGGAAGGTCTTTTTTTGTTAATCCTGCAAAAACAACACGGTCTAATTTTTCAACATTGTAACCCAAATGCTCAAAAATACGGCGTACGATGCGGTTTCTTCCACTGTGAATTTTTACCCCGATTTCATTTTTAGGTTTGTCGTTCACATAGCTAATTTCATCAACTTGGATAAATCCGTCTTCAAGCTCAATTCCTTCTTCGATTTTTATAAAATCCTTATAATCCAGCTTTCTGTCAAGTACAACGTGATATATTTTTCGTACTCCGTGAGTTGGATGTGTTAATTTTTTGGTTAATTCACCATCATTTGTAAGTAGCAGAAGTCCGGTTGTTGGTCTGTCCAAACGCCCAACAGGCAAGATACGAGCCGTTGTAGCATTTGCTACCAAATCCATAACTGTTTTTCGTCCTTTTTCATCGTTTGTGGTGGTGATGAAACCTTTGGGTTTGTTTAGCAAGATGTACTCTTTTTTCTCGGAAGTAATTACTTTTCCGTCAAATTTTACAATATCCGTAGGTTTTACACGATATCCCAACGTTGTCATTACCTCTCCGTTTACTTCAACATTTCCTGATGAGATATAAATATCGGCATTTCTTCGAGAACAAATTCCAGCATCTGCGATGAATTTATTCAATCGAATTTCTGCATTTACAGGCGTTGGAGCTTCACTTTCGTAATTGTTGTTGTAATTTTTCTTAACAAAAGGTTTTTTATAATCATTATTCTTTTTGAAATTAGGATTATAAGTCTTTTTTCGTCCTGAATCTTCTTTAAAATTAGGATTATATGTTTTTTTGTAAGAATTTGTTTCTGTTTTTTCAGAAGAAAATCGATTGTTATTGTTTTTTCTGAAGTTGTTTGATTTTGGTTTGTAGTCAGAATTCTCAGAGGAATTATTATTGTATTCCTTTTTGAAGTTGCTTGAATAAGTTTTTTTCTTGTAGTTATTGGTGCGTTGTGAATTTGAATTTTCTCTGCTGGAATACTTTTTATTTTCCATAAGTTTCTCTATTTATTATGATTATTTTGGAGATTGATATTTTAAATTAAATGCTTCTAAAGGATGCAAATATACCATTTTGAAATGAGAAAAAATTATTTTTTGTCAGAAAAAAATAAAAAAAGGAATTATTAATCTGAATTAATACAAATTAATAATTCCTTTTTAGAAAAATTACGTGCTGTTATTTCGTTTCGAACAACTTATCGATACGGGCAACGATGTCTTTCAGATGATTTTTGGTCATAACATCTGCCGAAGATGCCGAGCGAGCCATTGTGCGGATTTGTGAAAGTTCGGCACGAACGGCAGCCTTAATGTCAGAGGTATGCGGATTGGCATTGGTTCCTTTGAAATAAGGGCTCGGAGGAACAGGAGCTAATGGTTTGGTTTCCAGTAATATTTTTCCTAAAATTTCCACGTGCGAACGTTGCAAGTTTCTGCGATAGGCATCTATTTTTGCTCCGGTTGTAAGTTCTGTCCACACACCTTTACGAATATCGCCCATCAGCTCGGTAACTTTATAGGCTTTTTCTCCGTTAATGGCTTCATTCTCAATTACTCGATGTAGTCGGGCAATGTCGAGTAAATGTGATAAACCAACGGCTTGTATGTTTTTGATACGCTCCAAAGTCCCCGCATATTCAATGCGTTTGACAATGGAAGCATCAATAAGCCAAGAAGGAGTTTTAAATACTTCTTTATTAAGGAATTGAACCGCTCTTTTTTGGATGTCTTTCGGAACGTAAACGTACACTTCTCCGGGTTGGTCAGTGGTTTTGTAATACTCATAAACACCTCCTACATTGGCGGCAACGTGTCCGATGTACAAGCGATATTGCCCCAAAACTTGTCCGTAAAGGTCTTTTAAGTCTTCGTAAGTTTCACCTTCTTTGGTTGTCCATTTTATCAAATTCGGAACGATGCGTTTTAGGTTGGCAATTCCGTATGTACTTGCTTTCATAGTGTCATCTCCCAAATCTTCCGACTGTGAACTTGGGTCAACAATATGTCCCATTTGTTGATGTCCGAAGCGATAAAGCGGGTCGCCAGCGTGTTTTAAAATCCACTGACTGAGTATTTCTTTTTCCTCTTCGGCAGATTTGTCCAAAATAGGGCGATATCCCCAAGCGATGGCATATTTGTCATAAATCCCGATTTCAGGCATCAGAGCTACGCCTTTGTCTTCAGGTTGAGCGATATAGTTGAATCGGGCGTAATCCATAATGGAAGGAGCCGTTCCGTGTTTTTTGGTGAACGAAGCCGAACGCAAGGAATCCACAGGATAGGCGTGGCTACTTCCCATATTGTGAGGCAATCCGAGGGTATGACCAACTTCGTGTGAAGACACAAACCGAATCAAACGTCCCATAATTTCAGTTTTGAATGCAGCTTTTTGAGCTTCGGGGTTGATGGCTGCCGTTTGAACAAAAAACCAATTGCGAAGCAAGGTCATTACATTGTGATACCAATTGATGTTGGCATTTAGGATTTCTCCTGTGCGTGGGTCGCTGATGTGCGGACCGTTAGCGTTAGGAATGGGCGAAGCCAAGTAACGCACCACTGAATATCGCATATCGTCTGGGTCCCAATCGGGGTCTTCTTCTTTTGTAGGCGGGTCTTTGGCGATGATGGCATTTTTGAATCCCGCAGCTTCAAAGGCTTTTTGCCAGTCTTCGATACCTTGTTTTATGTATGGAGCCCATTCTTTTGGGGTAGCTCGGTCAATATAATAAACGATAGGTTTTTTGGGTTCAACCAATTCGCCACGTTTGAATTTTTCGATGTCTTCGTCTTTTACTTCCAATCGCCAACGGTCGAGGTATGAGACAGATTTTGTTTTTTGAACGGGAAGCCCATAATCCGTTTGGCGAGTGGTAAACCAGCCTACACGCTCATCGAAATATCGGCGTTTCATCGGTTTTTCAGGAAGCAAAATCATTGAATTATTGATTTCCACCGTGATAATTCCCGCAATACGACTGGTATGAGCAGGTGGTTCAGCGGCATTGTAGGTTTTGATGCTACGCACTTCAATGTTTTTAGGAAAAGTTTTAATACGGTCGATAAAACTTCGTTTTGGGTCTATACCTCCGACTTTATATTGTTTTCGGTAACGTTCTGAAAGTCCGAAAGGTTTGGTGTCTTTATCGAAAAGTTCATTGACTTCAATAACCGATGAAATGCTGTCTTTCCCTCGTGTTTTAATATCGAAACTTGCCAAAATAGGCTCTACATTCGAGTTGATAACCGCCTCATAAATCGGCAGACTGTCGCTGGCAATGATGCTGTGCGACACCATTCTTACCAATATTTTTTTATCTTTCTTTTCCCATCGAATTACCTGATTGTTAGCCTCTTCCCCTCCAAATCCGATGCCTGTTGCCGTTTTGGAAATACGGGTAACCATCAGCATTTCTTTACCCAATAAAGAATCAGGAATTTGGTAGAAATACTTGTCGTTTACTTTGTGGACGGTGAATAGTCCTTGTGTGGTTTTTGCCGTTTTTGGGATTACGGCATCAAATCCTTTGGGTTTAGCCGCTTCGGCTTTTTTCTTGGCTTCAGCCTCGGCTTGGGCTTTTTTCTTGGATTTTCCAAAAAGCTGTGCATTTACTTCATTTACAGAGAATAACATAAGCAATGCTGAGAAGCATAATGTCAATTTACGCATAAATAATATGTGTTTGGTTGTATAAAATGAATTTGTTAAATCTCGGCAAAGGTAATGAAAAATTAACCAATTCGGAGCTTTTCAAATTAAATTCTTACCTTTGCCGCCTGTTTGTTAAGATAAGGAATTTATGGCAATACAAAAACCCAGCCTATCCAAAGGAACGCGGGATTTTTCCCCTACGGAATTGGCAAAACGCAATTACATCATAGATAAAATACGAACCGAATTTGTGAAATTTGGCTTCCAACCCATTGAAACTCCGAGTTTTGAAAATTACGAAACGCTAATGGGAAAATATGGAGAGGAAGGTGATCGTCTGATTTTCAAAATTTTAAATTCTGGGAATTTTGCTGAAAAAGTGAATTCAACCGATTGGGAAACCAAAAACGTGGGTAAGCTCACTCCGCAGATTTGTGAAAAGGCATTGCGATATGACCTTACGGTACCTTTCGCTCGGTATGTGGTTCAGCATCAGAATGATATTACGTTTCCGTTTAAGCGGTTTCAAATTCAACCTGTTTGGCGTGCTGACCGTCCGCAAAAGGGGCGTTTCCGTGAGTTTTACCAATGTGATGCCGATGTGGTGGGCAGCAACAGTCTGTGGCAGGAAGTAGAGTTTGTACAGTTATATGATTCTGTTTTTACTTCGCTGAATTTGATAGGAGTAACCATAAAAATCAATAATCGAAAAATATTAAGTGGTTTTGCTGAGGTCATCGGCGAAAGCGAAAAATTGATTGATTTTACGGTAGCTTTGGATAAATTGGATAAAATCGGGAAGGAAGGTGTTGTGAAAGAAATGCTTTCCAAAGGAATTTCTAATCAGGCGATTGAAAAAATAAATCCGATTTTTAGTCTCGGTGGTAGTTTTTCTGAGAAAATACATCTTCTGAAAGAGATTCTAAAAGACTCTGAAACAGGCAGAAAAGGCATCGAAGAATTGGAGTTTATTGAAAAAGCCATTACACAATTATCGTTACAAACTGCTATTCTGGATTTGGACGTAACGCTTGCCCGTGGATTAAATTACTACACAGGAGCTATTTTTGAAGTGGCTGCTCCTGAGGGAATTGCGATGGGTTCTATTGGTGGAGGCGGTCGATACGATGACCTTACCAGTATTTTTGGGCTTAAAGGCATTAGCGGTGTGGGAATTTCTTTCGGGTTAGACCGTATTTGCCTCGTGATGGAGGAATTAAATCTGTTTCCGCAAGAAATTGGAGATACTTTGGATGTACTTTGTATCAATTTTGGAGAAAAAGAAGCCTTGCAAAGCTTAAAACTCATTCAAAAACTACGTTCTTTAGGAAAAAAAACGGAATTATATCCTGAATCGGCAAAAATGAAGAAACAAATGGCGTATGCCGATAAGCGAAACATTCCTTTTGTGGTTTTAATTGGCGAATCGGAATGTGAAAAGGAAAGTTTTGTCCTGAAAAATATGCAAACCGGAGAGCAAAAAGAATATTTGATTAACGAAGTAGCAAACGAAATATTCAAATAAAAATAAAAAGGCAAGATTAATTTGATTAATCCTGCCTTTTTTAATTAGTAAATTTCAAGCTCCCTTTCTTCCTCAAAGCCATCTCCAATATTGAAAACCACTTTGTATTTTCCTTTCGGGAGATAATATTTTTTATCAACAGAAGCAGTCAGAATCAGTCTTTGTAAACTTTTCTCATACATTAATTTTCCTACATCTGAGATAGTTAAGTCATAAGGAATATAGTTGAATCCTTTGTTGGTTTTGTACGTGAAAGATTGTAACGTTGCTTTTCCTTTCATTATTTTTACACTTACAGATAAGCCTTCTTTAGCTGCAAATCCGTAAAAAAGAATTTCCGGAGTGTTTGGTTTTTCCCATTCATTCCACGTGTTTCCCCAAAGTGGTGAATGCGGAACACGAACTTTCTCCTGCAACGGATAAAAATCTTGTGCTATGATTGCGGCACGAAGGTCTTGCAGAATGTCAACAGAGGTTTTGTAAACACCACTTCCTTCAGTGGAAACAAGCATTTCGCCATTATTTTCATCTACGAAAATATCTAAAATTCCTGTTTCTGGCAAATTTTTAGCAAAAGGATGCCAGCTTTCTCCCAAATTGAAAGAAACATAAAGTCCATTGTTAGTTCCTACGTATAAAATCTGTTCATTTTTAGGGTCTTCCTTAATAACATTGATGCTACTTTCAGGTAAATCGGAACGAATTTCAGTCCAAGTTTTACCCAAATCATTGCTTAAAAATATGAAAGGCTCACGGTTATTTTCATCGGTGCTTTTAAGGGTGGCAATAACTCGATTTCGATTGTGCCTTGAAGCGACTAAATTATTTACATTTAATGGTTTAGGGAATGCATTGTAAATCATTTGCCAAGAAACGCCCCCATTGTTTGAAACCTGAATCATTCCATCATCGCTTCCTGTGTAAATCAATCCAAAAAGGAAAGGAGATTCAGCGATGGAAGAGATAGTTCCATAAGGTTTGTTTCCTTTTTTATCGCCATTAGTCAAATCTTCAGAAATGGTACGCCAATTTTTCCCTTTGTCCATTGAAATGTGTAATTTATTGCTTCCTGCATATAAAATATCACTGTTTTGAGGCGAAATTAGCAAGGGAGTTAGCTTTCCAAATCGTAAAGGAGCTTTATTTTCTGAAAAATACATTGAACCCAGTGGAGTTAGTACGTTTTTATTGTTGTCAAAGTCATAAAAACTGCCATTTTCTGCTCCAACATATAATTTATTCCCTGAAATAATCTGTGATTGAGACAGAATTTTATTCCATTGTGAGTTATTTTTCATCAAAATACCTTGTTCCCCTGCCAAATAAAAGGTGTTTTTGTTTTTATCGTACACAATCTTGTCAAAAGACATTGATTGGGGAGCATTTTTTAAAGACCAATTTTTACCATTATCGTATGAAATTGAGAAACCATTTTTGGTCGTAGCAAAAAGAGTATTCGATTGATAATGAATTTTATAAAATCCGTTTTGAAGAGAAATAGAATGTTTGTTTCTCCAAGATTTTCCCCCATCAACTGATTCTAAAAGAGGAAAACCACCAATAAATATATGATTTTTATTTGTTGGATTCACCGTAATGCTCGCAAAATCGTCTCCATTTTGATAAAAAGTGTCGTTTAGTGGAGCTGAATGTGTTTTCTTCCAAGAAGTTCCGCCATCATTACTAAAATAAATTTCTGCTCCCACAACTTCTTGATGTTTAACTCCTAAGAAAGAAAAAAGTCTTGAAGGAGAGGTAATTTCTGCGGAAATCATATTTTTTAGATTTACAGCCGTATATTTTTCGTTCAAACCTATGTTGTGCAGGAAAGCATCGAGTTGGTTGTTATCTAAATTCAAAAAATCGGACTTGCTCATAGTTTCAAAATCGCGGTCAGAAAGGTGAATTTTGGTCGTTTTATCCACACTTTTTGATGCAGAATTTCTTGTTTTTGCAGAGCGATTATCCACAACGGCATAAATATTGTTTTGGTCGTAAACAGCCAAACCTATTTTTCCAACGAAATTTCCATTTAAAAAGCCATTGGATTGTGTGATTTTACTCCAACTCTCGCCTCCATTATTACTTTTGTATATGCAACTCAAATCACCATAAGGTTTTGATTCCCAGTATGAATTTTCAGAGTGCCAAACAGAAGCAAAAAGAGTATTACTGTTATTAGTTGCTACAATCTGTCGGACGCCGGCACGTGTTCCGATGAAGAGTTTGTGTTGCCAAGTTTTCCCTCCGTCATTGGTTTTGAAAATTCCTCTTTTTTCATCTGCATTGTACTGATTTCCAAGTACTCCCACTACAACTTCCTCTGTGTTTTTAGGATTAATTGTGATGGAACTTATATTTTGTGAAGAAGCTAACCCTTTGAATTCCCACGTTTTACCTTTGTCAAGAGAGGCAAATAATCCGTAAGGTGTTCCTACCCAAATTACTCCCGTTTTCCAATCTATGGCTAAGGCATTGATTTGTTGCGTAGGTTGGTTTTCAAAAATAAACTCGAAAGTTTCTCCACCATTTTGGCTGTGCCAAAGTCCACCTGAATTTGGAGCGATAACAACTTCATTGGCATTATAAATATTCACACTAAAAGTGTTGATTTTGTTGCCAATATCAGCGGTGTGAATTTTTTCAAAAGGAGTTTCTTTTACCCACGATTTCTCCTTCAATTCTGCTTTTTGGCGAATTGAAAGCGGAAGTGTTTCTTGTGCAGAAAGAGTAAGAGAAAATACTGTGAAAAAAACTGAAAAAAGGTGTTTCATAGTATTGAAAATAAATTTATAAAGGTTTAAAAAGATTGAAATATAATATGTTTCGTGCCGACTTGCAAAATTAAGGAAAATATATTTACGGAAAAGTTCAAGAAATCTTAAAACTTTCAAAAAAAAAGATTATTTTTGTCGTTCGAATTTAAGGTAAAAGGCCTCGTAGTTCAACGGATAGAATAGAAGTTTCCTAAACTTTTGATCCAAGTTCGATTCTTGGCGAGGTCACTGTAATGGATAAATCTAAGTTAAATTAGTTTTTTAACTTATTGATATTTAGTGTTTTATATTTTTATTTTAAAAATAAATTTGTTGGAGATAAAAAAAATATATACCTTTGACTTTCCATTGGTTATGGACTTAATTTATAGTAACTTAAAATTTATGTAGTTATGAAAGATCTTAATGAATATATTGAAGAGCTACTTTATAAGCATCAATGTGTGATAATTCCGAAGTTTGGAGCATTTATTTCCAACAGAAAATCGGCAAGATTATTTGAGGATAAAACTTTTGTTCCGCCGAAACGTGAGCTAACTTTCAATGCGAGTTTGCACTCAAATGACGGATTATTGATTAAATATATTTCTGAAACTTCAGGGGTTGATTATAATCTGGTTGAAGATTATGTTAATCTGACTGTTGAAGGTTGGAAGAAGATTTTACAACAAGGTGAAAATCTTACACTTAATAATATTGGTGTTTTGAGGCAAACGCCAGAAGGAAGACTTGCTTTTGAGGTGTTTGAAGATGTTAATTATCTTACAGATTCATTCGGGATGTCGGCTTTTGTTCCTCACGAAATTGCTGAGGTAGAGGAAGTTATTAAACCTGTTGAAAAACAGATTACCCCAACTTTGGATTTGCCCGTTGAAAAAGAAGCAAAAACAGAAAATACTTTTGTAAATCGCCAGCGAAAAGAAGAACCGAAAAGAGCTAAAAAGCGTCCGTTTTTGGCATATACCGCAATTGCAATTGTTGGATTGGGGCTACTTGCTTTTGGTGCGTTTAAACTTTTTGGGGAGGATATAATTACAGACGAGCCTCAAAATGAAATAACTATTACCGAAAGCCAAATTGAGGAACAAGTGCAACAAAAATTGAGTGAAGCCACTTTTACAATTCCTTTGACATTGCCTACAATTTCACTAAATGCAGTAAAGGTAAAAGAACTTTCAAAATCAAAAGCTGAAGCAAGTCAGGAAACGATGTCTCCTCAAACAACAGAAGTTGTTAAATCTGAAGTTAAAGAGGTTAAAAAAGAGGTTGTTACACCCAAAGAGGTTGTGAAAGAAGTTAAAAAAGAGATTAAGAAGGAAGTAGCTCCGGCAACTGTAAAAGAGACTTCTTCTACTAAGAATAAAAAATTCCAAGTTATTGCAGGGGCTTTCAAAGAAGAGAAAAATGCACGTACAAGAGTGGAACAACTCAGAAAATTGGGATACAAGAATGCTTCTGTAATAGGGAAAAATGCAAAAGGACTTTACCAAGTAAGTTATGCCGGATTTGATAATATGGCAGAAGCGGAGGCTTTGAAAAAAGAAGTAAAAGAAGCGAAAGAACAGAAAAAATTAGATGGTGGCTGGATTTTAGTTAATCCGTAATTGATACTATATGCAGAAAAAAACACCATCTGATTCACGCACTATTTTAACTGATTTGGTGCTAACAGGAGAAACGAATCACCTGCACCATATGTTTGGTGGCGAGCTTTTGGCGCGTATGGATAGAGCGGCAAGTATTGCAGCTCAAAGGCATTCTCATCATTTGGCAGTAACAGCTTCGGTAAATCATGTTGCTTTCAATCACAGTATTCAATTAGGAAGCATTGTAACTGTAGAGGCTTCAATTTCAAGGGCTTTTTCCACTTCGATGGAAGTGTATTTAGATGTTTGGGTTGAAGACCACGTCACGGGGGAAAGAGTTAAAGCAAATGAAGCAATTTATACTTTTGTTGCGGTTGATGAAAATGGTCGTCCTGTGAAAATTCCTGAAATTCAGCCGGAAACTGAACTTGAAAAAGTACGTTACGAGGGAGCATTACGCCGAAGACAACTTAGTTTGGTGCTCGCCGGAAAAATGAAGCCGCACGATGCTACTGAGTTAAAAGCTTTGTTTACAGAACTGGAAAACGAATAGATTAGGTTAATAAGGAGGGAAACCGTCCGTGTGGTTTTATCTGATTAGAGCAAACCTATGGACGGATTCTTTGTTTATACAAACAAATTATAAATGACTTTATCTGAAGAAAATTACCTGAAAACAATTTTTCATCTTTTTAATGAAGCAGAAGAGGAGGTAAACACTAACGCCATTGCAGAGGTGATGAACACGAAGGCTTCCTCTGTAACAGATATGCTTAAAAAACTTTCTGATAAAAAACTTATTAATTATGTTAGATATCAGGGAGTTACATTAACTTCTTTAGGGAGAAAAAAAGCGATTTCAATTGTGCGAAAACATCGTTTGTGGGAAGTGTTTTTGGTAGAAAAATTGAATTTCTCGTGGGATGAAGTACACGAAATTGCTGAGGAATTGGAGCATATCGAGTCCGAAAAATTGATTGAGCGTTTGGATGCCTTTTTAGGATTTCCTGAAACCGATCCGCACGGAGACCCAATCCCAAATAAAGAAGGTATCTTTGAAAAAACAATTAAAATATTGCTCAGCGAATTTGAGGAAAATGAAACAGGGATTTGTGTTGCGGTAAAAAATACTTCAAAAGAGTTTTTACTTTATTTGAACAAAGTTTCAATTGCTTTGGGAGATGAGATAACAGTTCTTAGCAAGGAGAAATTTGATAATTCAATGGTTGTTTTGGTTAATAATAAGGAAGTTACACTTTCATCGATGGTTTGCAGAAATATTTATGCTCAAAAAGTAACTTCTTGAAAATCTACGTTAAAATAACAATACTATGAGAAAACTTTTACTTGTTTTTCTTTTAATTTTCACTGTGGCTTGTTCCGACAAACCTAAATTTACTGAAAAAATAATCGAAAAAAGTCCGGAAAACTGTGAAGAAGACTGTCCTTCAATAAACTTGAATTATTTAATTTGCAAAAGACCCAACAAGTTTGCAGAAAACTTTAATAGGGAAATTGAATCGCAGGTGGTTAACTTTTTACTGAGCAACCAAATTGATTCCTTGAAAAATACAGATATGACCATTGAGGAAAGTTTGGAATCTTTTATGAAGGATTATAATAATTTGCATCAGCATTTCCCGAATATTTCCGCTTATGAGTTGATTTTAAGTGATAGCATTTCTTTTCAAAATGAGAAAATGCTTTCGGTGGTTTCAAATCGGTATTCATATGTAGGTGGTGCTCAAGGGATTGAGTCAAAAGTGTTTTTGAATTTCGATATTTCCAATGGGGAGATAATAGAAAGAGAGGATTTGTTTACAGATTTTTCGGAAGTGCTTAAAATTGCTGAAAATCACTTCAAGGAGGAACAAAATATCTCGGTAGATAGCCTGAATGAAAAAGGATTTTGGTTTGAAGATGATAAGTTTCACTTTCCTGAAAGTGTGGGAATTGTGGGTGGATATTTAGTGTTGTATTACAATCCTTATGAGGTTGCACCTTATGCTGAAGGAATTTTTGAGTTGAAAATTCCTCTTGAGAAAATTAAAAAATATTTGAAATATTAAATAGGTTATTTGGAATGAAAATAATTGTTTGGAACTTTGAAGATTCGTAGGTTTCAAACAATTTTTTATTTGAAAAATAATCAATATTTTTGCTCTCTAAAAAAATTTAAAATGAGCGGACAAGCAGAACTACTTCAACAGCAACTTTTTGGGAAAGATGAAATAGAATCGTTACGGTTTTTGGCTTCTTTTTTTCCTGATAAGGTTGTTTTTTCTACCAGCTTTGGTATGGAAGATCAGGTAATTACGCATTTTATACGAGCTAACAATATTCCGATAAAAATTTTTACTCTTGATACGGGACGAATGTTTCCCGAAACGTATTCCACGTGGGACAAAACCGATATGAGCTATCAAGCCATCACAATTCCGTATTATCCTGAGTCAGAATCAATTGAAAACTATGTGAAAACCAACGGGATAAATGCCTTTTATAATTCTGCTGAACTTCGTAAAGAATGCTGTTACATTCGGAAGGTTGAACCCTTGAAAAGAGCTTTGTCAGGAAATAAAGTATGGATTACGGGGCTTCGGGCAGAACAATCCCCAAATCGGGAGCAAATGCCACAAGTGGAGTGGGACGAAGTGAACCAAATTATCAAGTTCCACCCGATTTTACATTGGAAAACCACCGAAGTTTTGGACTTTTTGCGTGCCAAAGGTGTTCCTTACAATCCGCTGCACGATAAAGGTTTTATTAGCATTGGTTGCCAGCCTTGTACGCGTGCCATTAAAGAAGGTGAAGATTTTCGTGCCGGTCGTTGGTGGTGGGAAGATAAAAGCAAAAAAGAATGCGGATTGCATTCCACAAAATAAATTTTCAGCCTTCAACAGAGAAAAATATGAGAAGAATTATTGTACCATTGATATTGTTTCTTTTAGTTGGTTGTCAGTATTTTGAAAATAAAAATGCTCCTTCTGAAAGTGAAACCTCCAAAAAATCCACAGATACAATTCCCGAATATGAAAAGAACAATGTTTCAAAAATAAAAAAATATGTTATTGACCGACAAGGAGCTCATTTTAAGGAAAATCCGAGTGAAAATGCCAAAGACCAAGAATATTTGGAATATGGTTATTTGTTGGAAATTGAGGGCGAAGAGGGCGATTTTTATAAAGTAATAAATTCTGATACAGGGAGTTATGCTTATGTGCTAAAGGAGAAAGTAGGTGGTTTGAGTCAAATTTCGCTTATTGATTCCGATTTGAGTATGCTTCAATATCTCGGGAAGAATGAAGAAGATGGGGTAGAATTTTTTGAGACTTCCGTTGCATTGGATACGCTTGTCAGCTTTGAATTTGTTGATAAATCTTCATATGAAAAAGCGAAGACATCGGCTGTTGATTTTCTTTTACGTGATACGTTGACGATTGTCAAAAAAAATAATACAATTGCTTTGCCGTGCTTGGATTCTGTTGTTGTTTTCAAGGATGTAAATCCCAATACGGATATGGATAATCAGCAGATATTCAAGTATGAAGGACAGATTGAATTTATGAATCAGTTTGTGATTTCGGGCAGTTATTGGGAAGCCTATGATTATAGATTTGTTGATAAAAAAACAGGAAAGGAAATTTCATTTGCAGATTTTCCGTATATTTCCCCTGATAAAAGGCATATAATTTGTATATTTACAAGTCCTTATGATTTGAATAGCGATTTGTGTCTGTACGTTATTGATAATCATTTACAAATCAAACAGATTCTTCTGGCAGGTTTTAAAAATTGGATGGCTTACAATTGGAATGCTGATAATGCCTTTTGGGGTAGTGATAATTGTTTTTATATTCCGGTGAACCATCGGGTAAAGTTTTGGGACGAAGAAGGGAATTACAACGAGGAACGTCAGTATATGAGAATTAGAATTAAGAAGTGATTTTTTTCAATTAAGTGAATTGATAAAATTTTGTTGGAAAATGTTTTTCTAATTTGGTCGTGTTATAAAAAGTATGATGGTGGTTCTGATTGTCAGGCTGAGCGTAGTCGAAGCCTTATAATGATAAGGCTTCGACTACGCTCAGCCTGACAGAAATATCCTCTTTTTTGTTGATTTATAATACAATAGAAAATTCCATTGCTTTTTTAGGATAAACAGTTGTTGAAAGAAAACCGTTTGACGGATTACGTACAAAGTCCAAATAATCTTGCATAGAAGGGGCAAATCCTTGTACGTCATCTACCGCAATTACCGCCCCTTTTTTCAGTTGATTTTGTATCAGTTTAAATATAGGAAATACCAAGTTAGGCCAGCCGTCAAGCAGCACAAAATCGTAGGTGGTATTTACTTGTTTGAGCGTTTCTCTGGCATCTCCTTCAAGGATTTCTACATAAGGGGAAAGCCCTGCTTGGGCGATATTTTCTTTGGCTTTTTTTACTTTTTCAGGAAGATATTCGGTAGTGATTACCTTACCGCCGTTTTCTTTGGCTGCCTTTGCCAAGTAAATGGTGGAAATTCCGTACGAAGTGCCAAATTCCAAAATACTTTTAGCGTTTAAGGCACGAGCCTGCATATACAAAAATGTACCTTGGTGCGGGTGTATCGGAATGTATTTGCCGTCGTAAAAAGATTCGTTTTCGGTTTTCCAATCAATCCCTTTGCCTAAAAGTTGAAATATTTTGGGTAAAAAGTGCCAAAGAATTTTTCCGTTTTGTGCTAAGGTTTCTTTATATAAGCGTGTAAGAACTTCTTCTACTTGTTTGTCGTTGAGTATTTTAAAAAGTTTAGGAGTTACTTTTGGCATAGTTTTATTTTTGATAAAATTATTTAGATTTGTTATAAATAAAAGATTGTTGCAAATGAAAAAAATATAATTGAGTTAAAATGTTAGCAAAATCATAAAATTTTAATTTGTTTTATCTTCGTCTGAAAACTTTATTTTGCCGTAAACGATTAAAATCTCGCTTTTTAGTAGTATCTTTGCCAAAGTTTTCTGACGCAAAAAAAATTTGAAAGAAGAAAATTGATTTGTGAATTTTAACATTGAACATTCTGATTATGGATTATTTAGAGCAATTAGAGGCGGAAGCCATACATATATTTCGCGAAGTAGGCGGTCAGTTTGAAAAACCTGCATTACTTTTCAGTGGCGGAAAGGATTCTATCGTGTTGGTACATTTGGCGTTGAAGGCGTTTCGTCCGTGTAAGTTTCCGTTTCCGTTGGTGCATATTGATACGGGGCATAATTTCCAAGAAGCGTTGGATTTCCGTGATAATTTGGTAAAAAAACTCGGCGAACGACTCATTGTCTGCAAGGTGGAAGATACCATCAAAGCCAAAGGACTTACCGAACCCAAAGGCAAATTCGCCAGCCGAAATGCGTTGCAATCCTATACGCTTTTGGACACGATTGAAGAATTTGAGTTTGACGCTTGTATCGGAGGAGCAAGACGCGATGAAGAAAAAGCCCGTGCCAAAGAACGAATTTTTTCCGTTCGTGATGACTTCGGAGGTTGGGACCCCAAACTGCAACGCCCCGAATTGTGGCACACTTACAACGGGAAAATCCACAAAGGCGAAAATGTTCGTGTGTTCCCAATAAGCAACTGGACGGAGCTTGATGTGTGGAATTATATCCGCCGTGAAAAGATTGAATTGCCGAGCGTTTATTTCTCGCACGAACGCGAAGTGATTGACCACAACGGACAGCTCATAGCGGTATCGCCACATATTCAAATTGATGAAAATGATGTGATTATGACCAAAAAAGTCCGTTATCGCACCGTTGGGGATATGACTTGCACCGCAGCGGTGGAATCGGAAGCCTATCATATTGATGATATTATCAACGAAATTACCGCCACCCGAACCAGCGAGCGCGGCGAAACCCGTATTGACGACCGCATTTCCGAAGCCGCAATGGAAGACAGAAAAAAGAACGGGTATTTTTAATTAGAAAATAAATTTTTTTCTTCTGACAGAATAAAAACAGAAGGAAGATAAAACATAAAACAATTAAATCGTTAAAAATAAATGGACATATTACGATTTTTAACCGCAGGAAGTGTAGATGATGGGAAAAGTACACTCATCGGGCGACTTCTGTATGACAGTAAAAATATTTTAATCGACCAAATGGAGGCATTGGAACGCAGCTCCAAAAATCGTGAAGACGGAAGCGTAGATTTAGCATTGCTTACCGACGGACTTCGGGCTGAACGAGAGCAAGGTATTACCATTGATGTCGCTTATAAATATTTCTCAACACCAAAACGAAAATTTATCATCGCCGATGCTCCGGGACACATTCAGTACACCCGAAATATGGTTACGGGAGCTTCAAATGCAGATTTGATAATCATTTTAATTGATGCCAGAAACGGGGTGATTGAGCAAACCAAACGTCACTCCATCATTGCATCGCTTTTGAATATTCCGCACGTATTGGTAGCGATTAACAAAATGGATTTGGTTGATTTTTCTCGTGAAAGATTTGAGGAAATTAAAACCGAATATCAGAAAGTTGCAAACGCTCTCGAACTTAAAAATGTTGAATTTATCCCAATTAGTGCTTTGAAAGGCGATAATATTGTGGAGAAATCAACCCAAATGAATTGGTACGATGGAGATTCGTTGTTAGAAAGGCTGGAAACCGTTGAATTACAATCGTCTGTGAATTTGACCAATGCTCGTTTTCCTGTGCAGTTGGTGCTTCGTCCGCAAACGGAAGAATATCACGATTACAGAGGCTATGCCGGAAAAGTAGAGAGCGGTGTTTTTCGTAAAGGCGACAAAGTGAAAATATATCCTTCTGAAATTGAGGCTACTGTTTCCGCAGTTGAAGTAGCAAACAAAGAAGTAGAAGAAATTTATGCTCCTCAAAGTGCTGTAATTCACTTAGAAGAAGACGTGGATATCAGCCGAGGGTCGTTAATTGCCAAAGAGGATAATCTGATAAAAGTTTCTAACGAAATGGAAGCTACGATTTGCTGGATGGATGAACGTCCGATGAATGTTGGCGGACGCTATCTGTTGCAACATAATACGCGTGTGGTAAACGCAATTGTAAAAGAAGTTAAAGAGCGAATCGATGTAAATACACTTGAAAAGTTTAGTGACGTAACGTCAGTTTCATTAAACGAGGTAGTTACCGTGAAACTAAAAACGTCGGCTCCGTTGGCGTACGATAGTTATAAAGAGCTTCGTGAAACCGGAAGTGCTATTTTAATTGACCAGACGAGTTTAGTAACGGTCGCAGCTGTACTTTTTAAATAAAAATGGATTTGATATGAGAAAAAGCTGTCTTTTTAGGCAGCTTTTTTTATTTTTGTTGAAAAATCAGTGAGTTTTTTCAAGAAAATAGGCGATTACGCATTCTATAAGGCTTTCAATAGTGGTGTTTTCTGAAACGATGTAATTTTTTGTGTGTTTTAAGGCTTCATTTGCTGTTGTTTTGCCTATACAGAAAATAATTTCATCAGAAAAATAGTTTTTTTGCAAAAAACTTTGAATTCCCGACGGACTGAAAAACAAAATCGCTTTTTGCGGAAAATCTATTCTTTCCGAATGTAAAACGGTTTTGTAAACTTGTATTTCGCTATGTTCTATTTTGTTTTTTTTCAATATATTGGGAAGAACATCACGACGTAAATTCCCCGAGAAGAAAGTAATTCTGTTTTTCAAGCAATTTTGATTTATATAATCGCCCAAATTACTTGCATATGCTTCATAATGAATTATTTTCCAGTTGTTTTCTGATAGAAGCTTAGCAGTTTTTTCTCCTACGCAAATGCAAGGAATTGATTTTAAAACATTTGCTTTTGGGTGTTTTAAAACACTTTTTACGGCATTTTGGCTGGTGAAAAGTAGCAAATCTCCTAAATTATCCAGCTTAAAATCAACAAAATGTATTTGAATAAAATCAAATTCCGTAAGAGAAAAGCCATTCTCAAATAGTTTGCTTTTCTGTTGTGTTGTTAATGTTTTGGTAGATAGTATAGGTATCATTTTTGAGGCGTTTCGCTGGAAAAATTACTTATTTTTTCGATGATAAACTCATAATCAGATTGATTTTTTACAAAATCCAACTCGGTAACATCAATAATTAAGGAACGAATATCATTATTTTTCTGGATAAAATCCAAATATCCGTGATGAATCTGATTTAAATATTCTTTTGAGATATTTTTTTCGTATTCCCTTCCTCTTTTTTTGATGTTTTCAATCAATCTGTCGGTGTTTTGGTACAGAAAAATGTACAAATCGGGTTTTATGATTTGATTGTACAAGATATAAAACAGCTTGCGATACAAAGCGAACTCATCCTCAGTTAGAGTTACCTGTGAGAATATCAGAGATTTAAAAATATCATAATCTGAAACGATAAATGGTTGAAAAAGATTGGTTTGAGTTAATTGTTCGGACATTTGTTGATAACGCTCGGTTAGGAATGACATTTCAAGCGTGAAGCCGTATTGTTTGGGATTTTCGTAAAATTTTGGCAAAAACGGATTGTCGGAAAAGCGTTCCAATATAAGTCTTGCATCGAAATCCTCCGCTATTTTGGTAGATAGTGTAGTTTTTCCCGAACCGATATTTCCCTCGATGGCGATGTAATTATATCGTCTGAAAGGTGAATTTTTTGGTTTCAGGTCAATTTTCTCATCAATTTTGGTGATTTCAGAGACATCAGGGCTGTTTTTAAGCAATTCCTGAATGTTTTTTTTTAGTATCGGATGTTTTTTTTCAGGAGCAATATCTGCCAGAGGAAACAAAACAAACTTTCGGTTTTCAATCTGAGGATGTGGAATTTGTAAATTTTCTGTTTTTATAATTTTATCATCAAAAAAGAGAATATCCAAATCAATGCAGCGTGGTTGATAGCCTTTTGCGTTTGTATTTCTGATTCTCCCTAATTCTTTTTCGATAACTAAGAGTTTTTGAAGCGTTTCTTCGGGAGAAAGAGAGGTTTCAGCAACTAAACAAGCATTGTAAAAATTACTACTTGTGAAACCCCAAGCCGGTGTTTCGTAAATTGGAGAAATTTTAATAACTTTTCCAATGCGTTGATTTATAGTATTTACAGCAGATTGTAAATAAGATTTTCTCTCCCCAATGTTACTTCCTAATGATATATAGACTTTGTGTTTCATAATCTCTGCAAAAATAACCATTAAAGTGAAAATTGGAAAATGAAAAATGAAAAGTTTTTTGTAGTTTTGCAAATACAAAAATCAAAAATATGATTGTGCATCACTTAGGGGAAACCCCTTCCATATTAAATCGTTTTGTAGCAGAATTGCGAGATGTAAATATTCAAACCGACCGTATGCGTTTTCGCAGAAATTTGGAACGTATTGGTGAAATTTTGTGTTACGAAATGAGTAAAACACTTCATTTTGAAAAACGAACCGTTACCACTCCATTAGGTGAAAAACAGATGCAACTTCCGGAAGATAAAGTGGTTATTTGTTCCATATTAAGAGCGGGGTTGGCTTTGCATCAAGGTTTGATGAATTTTTTCGATGGGGCGGACAATGCGTTTATTTCGGCGTATCGTAAGCACACTTCTGAAACGGAATTTGATATTTTAGTGGAATATCTGGCTTCTCCCTCCTTAAAGGATAAGATTTTGTTTTTAGCTGACCCGATGTTGGCAACGGGGCGTTCCTTCGTTAATGTATATGAGGCTCTTGAACCGCTGGGCAAGCCCAAGGAGATTCATTTGTTTGCAGTAATTGGTGCGGAGGAAGGTGTTGATTATCTGAAAGATAAATTTCCTGTAGATACACATTTATGGATAGCAACCATTGACCCTAAATTAAATGAGAAAGGATATATTATTCCAGGTTTGGGAGATGCCGGCGATTTGGCTTTTGGAGACAAAATGCAGCAATAAAATAACCAACGGAATGATTAAAAATAGCCATAGAATGCTTTCCTTTATCCAAGTTCGTCCTATATTTTCGATATAAAGAGCAAATAAAACGGAGAGAGGTGCAAAAATGAAAATAATTTCTTTTGAGAGAAAAACGACCGCTAATCCAACAAGGAGAAATTGTATGATTACTTGACTACTTCCTCTGTGGTAGTAACTTTTGAAGAAGTAAACAATAATTGAAACAAAAAGCATAATTGATGTAATTACCAATGCAATAAGAGTTGGTAAGTGCATCATTTTTTTATAATCGGGCGACCATAGTTTATTGATTTCCGGTAAGTTAAACGGAGTGTTTAACAACAACAGTCCGGTAGAAAGTAAAATTCCTATGCAAAAAATTGCTGAAAATGGGATTAACCAGTACTTTCTCTTTTTTGAACCGTAAAAAAGTAGTGATATCCAGATATTTAATAAGAAAATAAATGCCCAAATATGAAGTAATCCCGCACAAACAATCAAAAAAGAAGCATCAAAAATCTTTTGAGGGATATTTTCCTCTGTTTTTAAGGTCATAATCCTCCAAATAGCCATTGTAACGAGTAAATTGGAAAGACAAAGAGAAAAATGATTGTAAACATCAGGGAAAATGGTTGTAAAAAAACTGAAAAAGAAAATTGAATATGCGTTATTTTCTGTTAGTTCGTTCCATTGACCAATTACATTCAGGAAAAATATTGACACAAACAAAACTAAGAAAGAACCCGTTCTCATTAGCAAATTACTCGGATTCCATACATCTTCAAAAATAAAAAAATCATACAAACAAAATCCGGCAAATAATGCAAAGAAGATTATGAGCAGATTTACGGATTTTTTATCTTCAAACCGATTTGAAATCATACGTTATGTTGGATAATAAGTGTTTAATTACTAACGATTAAGGTATTTCCCGCTATTGAAATATTGTAGTTCAACAGTGGATATTGTTGCTTGGAATTGTTCGTTTTTATAATACTGCCGTTCACCAAATTGTAAACAGTTTTGTCACAGGGGCAAACTACAAAAATATAGGATTTGGTATCGGTTTCACACGCAATAAAATCATTACCACTTTTGGAGGCACATTTTAGTCTTTCACATTGCAACGGATTTCTGTTAGGGCAGGCGGCTTCCCAAGCTACAAACCTGTTGTTCCCCTGATTGGTTACAAAAACACCTTTAATCCCGATATTCGGAATGTAAATTGTATTTTGCGGATACTTCAAAGCATTGTAAGCCGGCAAATCAATGTTTATTGTATAAGAAAAACGAACTTCGCCCAAATACGGATTTCTTTCAATTTTTGATTTTGAGCAAGATGCTAACATAACGAAAAGAAAACCGAAGACAAAATGTATCGAGTTGATTTTTAGTGTTTTGTGAAGCGTATCGAAATTCTTATCAATCATCTTAAATTACATTATTAAAAAACGTAGCCCACTCCAATGGAAAGAACCGTATTTTTGAAATTATAATTAGGACTAAATCCAGTATCTGTTAGTGAACTTTCCTCTGATTCAAGAATGTTTGTCAAACCTTGGTTAAACCGTGCTTCGAAACACCATCCGAAACTCGTTCTGTAATTAACTCCAACCACTAACGACATATCAAAAGAATCCACAGCTTTATGGCTAACGGCGGTGAAAACTTCGTCCTTCTCGAAGGAAAAATCATTATTATTGATTAGAAAATTAAACTGAGGTCCTGTGTGAAGGCTCAGTCCTTCGTATATGTTAATTTTAGCCAAAGCAGGAGCACACAAATAATCCAAAGTCAAATGTGCACTTCCCAAACTTTCCGAACTGAGTTTTGCTCCTACCCGAGAATATGTAGCTTCGGTTTGGAAAGAAAAAAATCTTGAAAGCGGGAATTCCAACGTTACTCCGGCATAAATTCCGTGATTGTTACGAACAGAAGAGCCTGCAGTAGTTTCTCCACTCAAAGTAGCATAATTGTATCCGGCTCTAACTCCGATGTATTGAGCCTGCATCTGTGAAAATGATGCAATTGCGAAAATTAAAAACAAAAACTTTTTCATTGTTAGTATTTTTTATAAAGTTTTAAAATGCATTATATTATATTTCCTTAGTAGAAATAATTTTAACGGGACACGCTT
Source organism: Capnocytophaga felis (assembly GCF_009684755.1). Classification (GTDB taxonomy): domain Bacteria; phylum Bacteroidota; class Bacteroidia; order Flavobacteriales; family Flavobacteriaceae; genus Capnocytophaga; species Capnocytophaga felis. Next base: position 106,235 of record NZ_BLBC01000005.1, on the reverse strand, counting down.
TTTGTGCGGCTTGGCAGGGCTCTAAAATGCTATCGTCGTGTGATTTGAGCGTAAAAAAGCCTTTCTTTTCGGTGGAGCGAAGCAAAACACTTTTTCCGTCTTTTTTGGACATTTGGAACTGCTCGGGAGCCATCTCCACGCAATAATTACACCCTATGCACTTGTCGCGTTGTAAGGTTACTATTACCATTGTTTATTTATCTTTAAATCGTGTTATAAAAGTATGATGATGTTTTTTTGTGTCAAGTTTTCTTTGTCAAGTTGAGCGAAGTCGAAGCTCTATAATTACGAGGCTTCGATTTCGCTCAGCCTGACAGAGTTGTTTATTTTTTTTCTATATTATACTTTTCTGGTGATTATTTTCCTATTCTTTGAATTCTTTTTATGTTTTAGTGTCTCCCGTTGTTATTTTAATAATTCGGAAGGCTTTTTAGTGATGCTTTTACTTGTTTTAGTGTTACATTAACTTATTTTACTGCTTCGGACTATATTTTAGTGTTACATTGGGTTATTTGAACGCTCCGAAGGGTTTAGTATCTTTTTTACGACGATAAAGATATAGATTTATCTAAATATTCAAATCTTTAGATAATTTGATATTTCTTTTATATGCTTCTATTTGAGTAGGAGTACAAGTTTGATTCCATCTGTATCCAAAATATAAATTGATAAAAACTAAAATACCAGTACATATCCAAGCTAAAAACTCATTCTCTTTCCAAGTTTTTGAAATTTCTTTTAAATCCCATTCACTACAATACAGTAGAATTATAAAATATATGATAATCGATATTATAAGAGCTATCAAAAAAACATTTTGAGATTTTTTCTGCCATTTTTTTACTTCATAATCTTTCAAATCTTCTTCTATTTGTTCTTTTAATCTTTTAATCTTTGTATCTTTTTTATCTAATTCTTGTTGTAAATCATCACTTTTAGACTCATATCCTTTTCTAACTTCAATAGCTTTTTTAGTTTCCTCAATAAATCTTGTTGCTACTCTACTAAATGTATCTTTTAATTTTTTATCCTCTTCTTTTTGCTTATCAGAAATTGCATTCAATCTATTGAAGTAGGCTGATTTATCCTCTTGCTGAGCTAAATTATTTATATCTTCTATTTCAGAATTTGAAAGTCTTTTACTTGTTATCCTTTTGGCAATATTACTTACATCTTCATCAGAAATATTATCTTGTGCATATTTACAAAGATTATCATCAAATTCTTTTAGTACTCGTGTTCTTGGCAGATTTCTACCCAAAGTTAGAGAAATGGAAGATGACAATCCTATATTTCCTAAATCATTTGAAGAAAAATCTTTTGTCATAGAAGGATTACTTAGCCAAAGAATATTCAATAAATCATCTGCTTTTATCATCTCAGGTTGAATACCCTTATTAGAATTGAAAGAATAAGTCGAATTGGAGAAAGCATTATTAACAAACCAACAATTTACTTCTTCAAACTTTGTTATATTCCTCCCTCTTTTTTTCTTAACATACAGAATGGCTTCTGCATCGTGAAGAGCACTAATTTCTACATCCCACCTAATCTTTTTAAATTTTTTAAACTCTTCTGTATTCCTGATAACAACTTCCGCAAAAGATGTTTTTATAAGGTTAATACCATAAAAACTTAACTCTTTTTCAATATTATCTATTATTTTTTCTAAATCAGTTTTAGTTAGATTGCGTCTTTCACAAGCATTAAAAACATCTTCTGGATTTACTTTCTTTCGAAGATATGAAGTGTTGAAGTCATCTGCTTTATTTTTTAATAAATTTTTTGTCTCTTGAATAGTTCTTGGTAATATAGAAACCACATATTTATTCTTATTAGCAATATTTAAAAGCGTTCTACAAGTATGAGTAGACTCTTCTGTGTTTAAATCTAACAAACCTACTATAAAATTAGTATCTAATAATAGCTCAACTTGTTTGTTATTAGCTATTATCTCTGGTTTATATTCTATATAACAAGATAATATAGAACCTAAATAGATATCTTTTATAGTCTCATATATTTCTTTTGACTCTTTAAAAAACAATATAAATTGAGCTTCTAAAGTAAAATCTTTTTGATTGGGATTAGTTTTGTCAGACAGATATTTTGAAAGGTTATATTTATTTTTTTCAATAAATTCAAAAATTGTATCTGTATCAAAATCCTCTATTGTTTGATTTTGCTTAAATTCCTTAAACAAAGTTTCAACATCATCTATTCTTCTTTTTTGCTCAGAAATAATATCTTCATATTCATTAAAAGTATATTTTCTAATATCAAAACTTCCATCATTATGAATGATTATTTTTTCTTCCTCCTCTGTATTGATTTCTTTTTTAATTGTATTTAAAATTCTTGTCAATACAGATACAGGAAAATCTAAGCCATATTCCTTGTCTGCAATTTCTTTTATTTCTGTAATATTCCCGCCTCTACTAATACCTTCTATCTTCAATTGAGAAAGAACTCTTTTTATTAGAGGTACAAAAATATCTAACGAACTTTTAATATCACTACTATTATTATTGATATAGGCTAAAAGGCTGTATGTTATTATCCTATTGTTATTTTTCATATTACGACGAAATCCATTTTACACTTTTTTTCGTTTCTGATGTGATAATGTTCCTACTTCGCAAACTCCGTAGCTACAATCTTATATAATTTATCCGACAGACGAATTCTGAAATCGGTTTTGATGGTGCAAGAATCGCCTTTGGTAGCTTTTTGGGCAGGTACGTCATTGACCATCATATTTTCCAAAACGAACTCCTGCACGCCCGTGGTAGGACCTGTAATGAGCAGTTTATCACCTACTTTGATGTCAAAGGCTTCGATGAGAAATTCCGCAATCCCCGATTTTGGAAAATAGTGCTTTCCTTGCCCTACATACACCTTTTTCTGTGTAGCGTTTGACCCCGGATTCTCGCTCCATTCACCTAATTTTTGCCCGAGATAATATCCGCTCCAAAAGCCTCTGTTGTAAACGGTTGAAAGGGCTTCCATCCATTTTCCGACCTTTTCTTTTGAATATGTCTCCTCGTAATACGCATCGATGGCTTCACGATAGGTTTTTATGACGGTCGCCACGTATTCGGGGGCTCTTCCGCGTCCTTCAATTTTGAGTACTTTGGCTCCTGCGTCAATCACTTGGTCGAGAAAGTCAATGGTACATAAATCTTTGGGCGACATCATATATTCGTTATCAATTTCGATTTCAAAACCGCTTTCTTGATCGATAACGGTGTATTTTTTTCGGCAATTTTGTTTGCACGCCCCCCGATTTGCCGATGAATTGTGCGAATGCAAACTCAAATAACACTTTCCGGAAACTGCCATACACAACGCTCCGTGACCGAAAATTTCTATTTCTACCAAATTCCCTGAAGGACCTTTTATTTGCTCACGCTGAATCTGTTCGGCGATTTTCTTTACCTGACGTAAGCTCAGCTCGCGACTCATTACCATTGTATCGGCAAACATTGCATAAAAACGCACCGTTTCAATATTTGTGATATTGATTTGGGTGGAAATATGTACTTCCATTCCGATTTGACGGGCGTATGCAATTACTGCTTGGTCCATAGCGATGACTGCAGTCAGATTTGCTTTTTTGGCAGCATCGAGCAAGGTTTTTATGATGGAAAGGTCGTGGTCGTATATGATTGTGTTTAAAGTAAGATAGGTACGGATACCTTTTGGGTGGCAACGGCGTGCGATTTCGTCCAAATCGTCAATCGTAAAGTTGATACTGGCTCTGGCACGCATATTGAGTTGGTCAACGCCAAAATACACCGAATCGGCACCGTTATCAATAGCTGCTTGCAACGATTCAAAGTTTCCGGCAGGAGCCATCAATTCTATTTTCCCTGAATTTGTCATAAATGTGATTGAAAGTTAGCGGTGCAAAGATATAAATTTTTACTATATGTAGTGAGAACTAAATTTACATTTGCTAACTGACAATAATTATAAAAACACTTAATACAAATCCTTTACCTCTTGCCACGAACCTCCGTTGTAACATTCAAAGCCTTGATTTTGTAGAAGTTTTGTCGCTTTTTGGCTTCTGATTCCTGAACGGCAACAACAAATAACAGGCTTGTTAAATGCCTTGATTTCAGCTATTCTGTTTGGAATTTCGTCTAAGGGAATATTTACAGAATTTTCAAAATGCCCCGATTGAAATTCAGACGGAGTTCTAACATCAATAATCACGGCTTTTGGAGCGATTTCTTTCAGAATTTTTGTGTTTTTCTTCGTTGGAAAAAGAATGCTCAGTAGTAATCCGCCCATAACAGCTCCGTAAAGCGTACTATTCAACGGATTGGAAGTAATAGCACAAGTTCCTGATACACAACCAACGTAATAATAGTACATATATCCGGCAATAGCTCCCAAGAAAACACCTATTATTATCAATTTGTTTTTAATAAGATACTTCATTTCTTTAAATTAAAATATAAAATTAAGAGAACACAAAGATAAAAATTTTTGTTTACATCATTTTTTTACTACATTTGATTTTTTAAAAACCGATTTTATGAAACAATTACTGTATTTCATATTTGTATTTCTTTCTATAAATTTGAATTCTCAAGTTTTGACAGAGAAAAATCCGCCTGAATATATCAAAACAATTATTTTCAAAACATCAGAAAACGAAAGGGGGCAGTTTCCGTTGGTGCGTATCAATGAGTCGTTTACCTTACAATTTGATGATTTGCGAGGTACGGAAGAAGTTTATTATTATAAAATTACGCATTGCAACGCCGATTGGTCGCCTTCTACATTGCTTAAAAGTGAGTATATCAAAGGATTAGATGAACAATCTTTCCAGTCGGAGAGCAGTTCTTATGCCACATTACAAATATATTCGCATTATCGTTTAACTTTCCCGAATGAGTTGACTAAAATAACACTAACAGGAAATTATTTGCTTTCAATAACAGATAGTTATGGAGAGGAAATCTTTTCTCGCAGATTTGTAGTTTACAATCCGTTAGTAGGTGTTTTGGCTGAAGTGAAGCGTTCCCGTGATTTGCAATTTTTTGACACCAAACAAGTAGTTCAATTTTCTGTGAAAGAGAAAGATATCCGTTTGCAAGACCCGAAATCTACGGTACAGGTTGCTATTTTACAGAACTATCGATGGGACAACGCAATAACCAAATTGAAGCCTCAGTACGTGATGGGAAATGAATTGATTTACAGATATGATTCGGAAAGTGCTTTCTGGGGAGGAAATGAGTTTTTGAATTTTGACAGTAAGGATTTACGAGTTGCCTCTGCCGGAATTTTTCGGATAGAACAAAATGAGTTGTTTGAGCATTATCTGTTTGGAAATGAAAGCCGTGCGAATCGAGTTTATACCTATTATCCTGATATTAACGGTGATTTTTTGGTAAATACGATTAATGGGGCAAATCCTGATAATGAGTCGGATTATGTTTGGGTTCATTTCGCTTTGGAAGGAAAACCAAATTATAATTCAAAGGAAGTTTATGTTTACGGAAAATTCTCAAATTATGAGATTTCAGATACTTACAAACTGACGTATAATGAGAAAAACGGAATTTTTCAAGGGAAAGTACTTTTAAAACAAGGATTTTATAACTATAAATTTGCTACAAAAGATAAAAATGAAGTGAATTTTAACGAAGTAAGCGGAAATTTTCAGCAAACGGAAAATAACTATTTGATTCTGATATATTATCGTGCCCCCGGATCTTTGTATGATTCTGTCGTTGGAATTGGTTCAGCAAGTGGAGCAAATATTTCGAGATAATTTTTATATATTACTTACTGATTAATAGTTATTTACAAGAAAGAAGCAAAAAAAATATTTTAAAGCTTGTAACATTTTATGGTTTTAATCGTCTTACTGATAAAAACATTTCATTTTTATCTTTTTTAATTGGTACAAAACAAATAAGCCGTTTCAAACTGAAACGGCTTATTTATTATATTTGTTAGAGTAGTATTAATTATTTCTTCTTTTAAGTAAACGTTGTGCCGCTTCAGAAGCTGCAATCAAACCTCCGGCAGACATAATGATATCCTTCAATACCAAACGTCCTGCTCCCGAAAGGTACGGAAATCCGAAATTAGGTGTAGGCATATCTCCTCCTAAGTTAGGAACATAAACCTCTGGTGTTGTAATTAAAAATGAAAGAGTTACTATTGACATACCAAAGGTAAGAAGCCCTCCGATAACACCAATTTTTGGCGACCAAATTCCTAATAAAACGAGTAATCCGATGAGGCAAATAACTGTTCCCAATCCGTATGAAAACCAGTAAGTTCCATTTTGTTTGTGCCATTCAATGTTCTTTGCAACCATTTTGCCTTCTGGGTTTTTGTGTAGTGTATATTCGGCAACGGTATCTCCTTTGTCATTTATGGCTGTTTTTCCTGTATTATTGTAGAAAAAACTCATAAAAGGGCTGTTAATTACGAAAGGAACAATCCCGTCAGCTTCATATTGAAAAGCTTTTAAACCACCAATCCAAGCCATTACGATGAAAATCGCTACTCGGATGAAATTTACAAATGTACGCTGGCTATCCGCTAAAAATGTAAGTAATTTTTCCATTGTTTCTGATTTTTAGAATGTTATAATATGATGTGCTATTTTGTATTTTTCGGTTGCAAAGGTAATAATTATTTGATTGATAATTAAATGGACAAAAAAGGATATAACATAGATTATTTTGCAACGATTGAAATCCCTACACTTTCTCTGAAAAATTTTGGAGATTTTCCCACAGCTTTTTTGAAAAATCGGCTAAAATAGAATTCATCTTTGAAGTTCATATCAAAGGCAATTTCTTTGATGGTTTTGTATGTCAAATGTAGCTGTTTTTTAGCTTCTAAAATTACCCTTTCCTGAATTAATTTCGTTGGAGATTTTCCTAATAATTGTTTGATTTTCTTGCTGAAAGCATCAGGAGATAAACGTGCTTGGTCTGCATAGAATTGTATGCTGCGTTCGGTTAAAAAATGCTTTTCTAATGATTTTTGGAAATTCAGAGCCAAGTTATGTGCAATGTTTTGTTCTGTTTTTTCTAAAATATTACTTTTTTCTTTGCTTGAAAGAGCCAAAATAAGTTGCAAATACGACTTAAGAATGGCCTGAGAATAAACGGATTCAGACAGTAATTCGTTTTCAATACGAGAGAAAATATGCAAAATTTCTTCAAAGCATTTTTCAGAAACTTCAATATGAGGAATTAAAAATATGTTGTTGAATAACAATCCATTACAGGCTACTTCTTTTTTATGGTATTCAATGCAATAGAAATCGCCGTGAAATTGAAGCAGACTTATTTTTTCCATTTTTCCTTCGCTTTTCTGAAAATTTTGGAAAGGGGAAAGAAATAATAACGTATTGCCAGAATATTTATATTCCACAAAATCAACCAGAAAACTCCCATTTCCGCGAAAAGCAAAAATGCAATAGTTTTCTACACTAAAATTTTTAGTGAGCTTCAATTCGGAAATGTTTTGTATTGAAATAGACATTCTTAGCAAAAAATCTTTTCAGTATTGAAAGGTTTGAAGCAAAAATAATTATTTTTTCGGCTTTTTACAAACGATTGAGGTTTAAATATTTTCCGTACATTTGTAAATTAAAGTATTGTGCTTCATAAACTGATTTTGATAATGAAAAAATTTCGGTATTCTTTATATTTGAGAGAATCTTTGGTTTTCAAGTTGATAGCTTTTTTGGTGGCTTTAATTCTTATAGTTCAAGTATTTCCTAAAAAGGCAAAATTTAAGTATGAATTCCAAAAGGGGAAATTGTGGCAACACGAAACGCTTTACGCTCCGTTTGATTTTTCTTTGAAAAAAACTGCAGAACAAATTGAGGCAGAAAAAGAAGAGATAAAGAAAAATTCAATCGTTTATTATGTGAAAGATACGTCTGTTTATCAGTTTGTTACGTCTAATTTCAATAATAAAAAAGAAACTTACTTTAACGATGTTCCCGAGCAGAAAAAACAAGAACTACTTGCAAAAGCAGAGGAATTTTTGAAAAAGATTTATCAAGATGGAGTAATACTTTCAATGGAAAACATTGGCAAAGGGGAAATAAATCTTATTCGGCACAGTAATGAATTTTGTGAAGTTTCGGTAAGTAAAATACTGAAATTAAATGAATTAAATTCAGAAATCACAAAATATTTTGCCGAATATCCTTACAATAAATATAGGAAGAAATATTATGATTTGTTTTTTGAAATTTTGCAACCGGACATATCAATAGAGCAAAATTTTACTAAAAAAACACTTGAAGAAAATCTGAAAGAAATTGTTTATACGCGAGGCTGGGTGAAAAAAGGACAACTCATTATTGCCAGAGGAGAAATGGTTGAAGGTGAGCGTTTTAATACATTGTCGTCCTTACAGTCTGAATATGAGGAGGAAACGTGGAATCATAAAAATTACGTGTGGTCATTAACAGGATATTACGTTTTGGTAAGCATAGTTCTTTTGGTTATAGGATTGTATTTGAAAATTTACGAAAAAAGCATCTATAAAAGCAATGTAAAAATAACTGTTATTCTGCTTAATATGCTCACAATAATTGCATTTGTAGGAATTATCACAAGGACTTTTCCTCAGTATATTTACATCGTTCCTGTTGGTATGATGGCTTTAATTCTCAAATCTTTTTTTGATTTAAGGACGGTTATTTTCGTTTTTATAGCTACGATTTTGATAATAGGATTTATTGTTCCGAATAGCTTTCAATTTGTTTTTATTCAGGTAGTTGCGGTTTTGGCTATCATCATTGCTCCGAGAGATTTACATTATCGATTGAATAGTTTTGTGTCAGCGGCTTTGATTACAGGAGCTTATTTTATCATTTATATTGCATTTCACGCAATTACGGAAGGAACAATTTCCGGATTAAATATTTCATTGTTCACACTTTTTTTCCTGAATGGGGTGGGAATGCTTTTCTCTCAACCATTTACATATATTTACGAGAAAAGTTTCGGATTGGTTTCTGACGTTTCACTTTTGGAATTGAGCGATACCAATTCTAAATTACTTCGAGAACTTTCGGAAAAAGCTCCCGGAACGTTTCAACATTCAATGCAGGTGGCTAATTTGGCAGAGGCGGCTGCTTCCGAAATCGGTGCGAATGCCTTATTGGTAAGAGTGGGAGCCTTGTATCACGATATAGGGAAAATGTTGAATCCGGTTTATTTTATTGAAAATCAGAAAACAAGTGCTAATCCTCACGATTCGCTAACTCCTTTGCAAAGTGCAAAAATCATAATAAAACACGTTACTGACGGCATTGAGCTTGCACGTAAAAATAAGTTGCCTCAACGAATTATTGATTTCATTCGCACACATCACGGAACGAGTTTGACATATTATTTCTATCGAAAAGAATTGGAGGTAAATCCGAATTGTAAGGAAGAAGATTTTCGTTATCCGGGTCCTCTGCCTTTTTCGAAAGAAACTGCAATTTTAATGATGGCAGATTCAGTAGAAGCTGCTACCAAGAGCCTGAAAAATCCAACCTATGAAATGCTTGATGAATTTGTGGAAAAAATCATTAAAAAACAATTGGATGACAATCAGTTTATGGATGCGGATATAACACTCAAACAAATTGAAACCATAAAAAAGGTTTTGAAAAATAAACTAACCAATATTTATCACATTCGGATAGCATATCCGGAGTAACAGATTGTAAATAAATAATGTATGAAGAAAATAATTTTGGCATCAGCATCACCTCGAAGGCAACAGTTTTTCAAGGAATTACATTTTGATTATGAAGTAATTCTCAAACCCATTGACGAAACCTATCCTAATAGTTTACAGAGAGAACAAATTACGGATTATCTGTCCAAGAAAAAAGCCGAGCCGTTTTATGGTACATTGAAGGAAAATGACGTTTTGATTACTTCGGATACTATTGTTTGGCACGAGGGCAAAGCTCTTGGGAAGCCCAAAGATTATGACGATGGATTTGAAATGCTCAAATCGCTATCGGGTAAGCAGCACGAGGTGATTACGTCAGTTTGTTTCACTACATCGAAAGAGCAGAAGTTAGTCAATTGTGTTACAAAAGTAACTTTTAAAACGTTTACAGACAGAGAAATAGATTTTTATTTGAAAGAATACAAACCTTATGACAAGGCTGGAGCCTATGGTATTCAGGAATGGATTGGTTATGTGGGAGTTACAGCTATTGAAGGTTCTTATAATAATGTTATTGGTCTTCCTACACATTTGGTTTACAGTGTTTTGGAAGAATTTGAAAATGCAGGTTAAAATATTTTGGGAGTAACGATAAAAATCGTACTTTTGGCACTATAAACTAAACTGAGATATAATGCAAGAAAATAAAAAAACAATGGAACCGGCTCAATATGAGTTATTTGAGAATGCTCAGAGAAGAATAAAACAAAAAAAACTTTTGTTTTTGCATCTGTGGGTATTCGTTTTGGGATGTATTTTTATGGTGGTAATCAATAAGTTACTCTATTCTGATACAACATATAACTGGTACATTTGGGGAATTCTTGTCTGGACATTTCTTTTCCTATTGCACGTCATAAATGTATTTGTGATAGAGCGTTTTATGGGGAAAGAATGGGAAAGAAAAGAACGTCAGCGTTTGGTGGATTTGCAGCAGAAGAAAATTCTGAAAATGGAAGCCAGCGTTGAGAAAGAACTTCAAAAGGAAAGAGAAAAAGCACAGCAAGAATTGCTGAAAGAGCAAACGAATGTAGTTATTAAACCGCAAGATATTCAAAATCAATGATAACACTGATTGCTGCAGCTTCTGAGAATAATGCTTTAGGAAAAAATGGAGAATTACTATGGCATCTTCCTGAGGATTTTAAACGCTTTAAAGCTTTAACCACAGGGCATTGCATCATAATGGGAAGAAAAACATTTGAAACTTTTCCTAAATTATTGCCTGACAGAACGCACATTATAATTACACGACAAACAGATTATGCCGCAGAAGGTTGCATCGTGGTGTCTTCTCTTGCTGAAGCAATAAAGAAAGCAATGGAAACAGATGAGAGTCCGTACATAATAGGAGGCGGGGAAATTTATCATTTGGCATTAGATATTGCCGATAAAATTGAATTGACACGTGTACACGCTACGTTTGATGATGCTGATGCCTTTTTTCCGCTAATTCCCGAAAATAATTGGAGATTGGTATCTTCACAAAATGTATCCAAAAACGAAAAACACTTATACGACTTTACATTTGAAACGTATGTAAAAAAGGATTGAATTTTTAAGTTCAATCCTTTTTTGCTTATACTCCCATATCACGCTCTACTTGCTTGATTTCTTTTAGGTGTTCAATAATCTTATTAATATTTTCTACATTATCAACTTCAATGGGGATTTCGGCTTTTAAATATTCCCATCGAATGACTAAATTAATCTTTGTTTCACTAATGCTTTCAAAGGAAATTTCCAATGATTCTTGCAATTCTTTTTGAATTTGAACAGGAACTTTAATTTCGATAGCATTTTCATTCGGGTCATAACTGTAAGCCCCCCAGGCATCTGCATCATAGTTCAAAACTACAGTCCATTCGTGTTCTTCCGGAGTAATGAAGATAGCGTATCTACCTAATTTTGTGGGTTTACCACCAAACAAAACACTTTGCTCAAAGGTAATATTCGTAGCCTCATTGGCTCCCACCCGCCAAATTTTTCCGTAAGGTACTAATTCGCCAAAAATTTTCCGTCCGCGAACGCTTGGTCGCCCATAGTCAACAGATATTTTCGTTACGGAAAACTGTTGAGAAATTACTTGCCTTGGGCTTGCCATCGGGTATCTGTAATTCTGTGAGAAACCAACATAAGCACTCAACAACAATGCAAAAGTTATGATTTTTTTCATAATTATTACTCTTTTTATTATTCTGTAAGGATTATTCAAAAGTGAGATTAATCAAAAAACCTCGTGATTTTATTTTGCTTAAATTTCCTGTCCAAGGGCTTGAAGCATTATCATCAGGAATAAGTTCGTTATTTATTGAAAATAAGCCTCTTATTGAAGGAGAAAGACGGAAAAAAGGCGTGTAAATATCCAATCCTATTCCCATTTCATAGAAGAAAACGCTTCTTTGTGTGCGGAAAATACGCTCGTAATTATCGATATTCAGGTTGTAATTACTACTTAAATTGATAGCCATTGAAGCTCCTGCAGTAAGATAAGGCTTAACATTATGCCAACGCTCCGAACTAAATTTTACCAGCAAAGGGATATAAATATAAGTAGATCTTACATTACGCAGATAATCTCTCTTTTCATTCATACCGGGAAAATAGAGGTCACGTTTGTTATAAACCAAACCGGGTTCAAGCCGAAGGTCAAGATATTTCATAAGTCGCATTGAGCCTGATAACCCTACATTAAAACCCCAGTTTTTAACGGTTCTGACTTCACGTATTGTGGGAGTTCCATAGTCTAAATCATTGTAATCGAATTTGAAATCAAACATATTTCCGCCGAAATAGTAACCCCATTGTAACGGTTTCTCGTCGAAATGTTCCAAATTCATAAGCGGACCTCTTCGCTGTCCCCAAACAGAAAAACTCCCGATAAAGGAGACGATAAAAAAGGAAAAAATACAAATTTTTTTCATCTTAAATTGTGTTAGGTTTGTTTGCCACATAAATGGTAGCCACTCCGCCCAAAGTTTTTGGGTAATATTTGGTTTGAGCATATCCGATTTTATCCAAAATAGCTTTGAATTTTTTTCCGTAAGGAAAAGCCGAAGCCGATTTAGATAGATAAGTATATGCCGAACGGTCTTTCGAGAAAACTTTACCAATTAAAGGCATAATAAATTTGGTGTAAGCAAAATATCCTTGACGGAAAGGAAACTTTTCAGGCACGGAAGTCTCCAAAACAACCAGTCTGCCACCGGGGCGAATAACTCGATAAATCTCCGAAAGCCCTTTTTCCAAGTTTTCAAAGTTTCGCACACCAAAAGCTACGGTTACAGCATCAAAATAATTATCGGCAAAAGGCAAATTTTCACTATCGCCCGAAACCAATTCAATACGGTCAGAAAGATTTTTCTTCTGAATTTTCTCTCGTCCTACCGATAGCATTCCTTCGGAAATGTCAAGCCCAACAATGTTCAGTCCGTTAATTTCACTCAGAGCAATTGCCAAATCGCCCGTGCCTGTAGCCACATCAAGAACTCTTTTAGGAGCAATTTCAGCCACTTTTTCAACAACGAATTTTCGCCATTTGATGTCCGAACCCAATGAAATTACTCGGTTAAGCCCGTCGTAAGTGCCTGATATGGAGTCAAACATTTGTGCTACCTGTTGTTTCTTTCCCTTGGAGGAGTTTTTGTACGGAGTGATGGTGTTTTCTGACATTTACCTTATTACAGTTTTTTTGCAAAGATAGAGAAAAAGTTGAAAGTTAAAACCCGAAAGCTAAAAAATAGATATAAGGATGTAACAAAACATCAAAAACTGCCAAAATAACGTAATGGAGATGATTTTGATAGTTTTTTATAAAATCTTTATGGTTTGAGTTTCTAAAACAAGTTTCCGAAAGATATGCCCAAGTCTTCTCGATTTTATGAAAAGCTATTATTTGTATTTTTTCTTTTCTTTTCTGGTCATTTCTCTGGTCAAAACTTCAGTGTTGATAACTGTTTTGTAGGTTTTTCCGCTTATTAAAGGAACTATTCCGTCTTCGGTAAGGAAATTAGGCGTAATATAACTGTATTCTGTGGTTTTTTCACCCTCTGAAAGTGCCGAAAGATAGTAAATTACCAAACTAAGATGCTTTTCAGGAGCTTCTACTTGTATTAAACCACCTAAATAATCATTCGGAAGAACAGTGGTACCTACTTTTACATTAATTCCATTCTTTCTAAAGCCTTTGTATTCAGCAAAAGAACCATCTTGATGCTCTACAACTATCATATTTTTCTCGGAAGTATAAGAAGCATTGTGATTGATGTCTTTATCTTGTTCAACAAAGATTACAACTCCTTTACGAATGGCAAAAACACTATCCAAAGCTTGTCCGTCAAAGGCATAGGCTTTCCAGTCTTTTGGAGCAGGGCGATTCATATATCTTTCAAGCACATATGTTGATTCGCTCACATAAACTTCTTTTCCTTTAGCAAAAGGCAATAAATACGGAAAAGATTTATCAATCTTTTGAGGCTGAAAAGCACCTTGTGTGTATCTGTAAGAATATGAAAAACTGATGCCTTGCTCTTTATTAGTAGGTCTCATTGTGAATAACTTACCTGAATTGTTTTTTAATACGTAATGAGAAGCCGGGGTATCGTACGAGTTACCCACATTTGAGAATTTCAAAATTAAGGTGTAAGAGGTAGCATTTCTTTTGGTATATAAAAAATCTACGGAATTATCCTGATTACTTTTGGCTTCAATAGTTATTTCCTGTTGAGCAGCAAGCTGAAAACCTGAAAGAAGCAAACAAATAAAAATTATTATTCTCATAAATTCATTTTTTATCGCATTATATTTTTAATCAAACTCTAAAGTTCCGTTATCCCTGAAAGCATCAAACGGAAGATTAAAACCATCTATTCTTTTTCCGTTAAGATATACCGAACTACCTTTTTCACTCTCCGAAGCATTCTCCGAATCATTTTTATTATCTTCGAGATGATTTCTACCTTTGGTGATAACAAACTTTTTATCGGCTGGGAGTTGCATCGTTACTTTATCAAAAAGCGGATAACCCAAAACATAATTATCCGTAACAGGAGTTACCGGATAAAAGCCCAAAGCACTAAACACATACCAAGCCGAAGTCTGTCCGTTGTCTTCATCACCACAATAACCATCAGGGGTAGGGGCGTAGAGCTTACTCATAACCTGATGTAATCGTTCACGTACTTTTTCAGGTTTATTTACATAATTATATAGATATATTAAATGCTGAATAGGCTGATTTCCGTGTGCGTAATTACCCATATTCATAATTTGCATTTCGCGGATTTCGTGTATTGTAAATCCGTAATACGAATCATCAAACAAAGGAGGCATTTGAAAGACTTCATCAAGCTTTTGTTCAAATTTTTCCTTCCCGCCCATAAGTTCGATAAGCCCTTCAACATCGTGGAAAACCGACCAAGTGTAATGCAAACTATTTCCTTCCGTAAAGGCATCACCCCATTTCAGCGGATTGAAAGGCGATTGAAACGTGCCATCTTCATTACGTCCACGCATCCAGCCCGTTTCCTTATCGAAAACATTGCGGTAGTTTTGGGCTTTCTTTTTATAAAGCTCTACAATATATTTTCGGTTCATCTTTTCAGCCATTTTATAAATCGCAAAATCGGCATAGGCATATTCAAGCGTGCGAGCCACGTTTTCATTAATTCCTACGTTGTAAGGTACATACCCCAGTTTGTTGTAATAATCCACTCCCTCTCTTCCTACGGATTTTACAGGTCTGCCTGCATTCTGAGTAGCATTTTTAAGCATTGCTTCAAGTAAAATTTCAGCGTCTTTGTCATCGATATTTCCTTTCAGATACGCATCAGCAATAATAGGAGCTGAATTAGAGCCAATCATACAATCACGATGTCCCGGACTTGCCCACTCGGGTAACCAACCCGATTCTTGATACGTATTAACAAGTCCTTTCATAAACTGTTTATTCATTTCAGGATACATCAAATTAAAGAAAGGAAACACGGCACGGAACGTATCCCAAAAACCATTATCGGTAAACATATAACCTTTCTCTACCTTTCCGTTATAAGGACTATAATGCACGATTTCTCCCTGAGAGTCAATTTCATAAAACGTACGAGGGAACAAAAGTACGCGATACAAACAAGAATAAAACGTACGGATATTATCAATATTGCTATCTTCTACCGAAATTTTAGAAAGTTCTTTTTCCCAAATGTTGAAGGCTTTTTCTTTGGTTTGCTCAAAATTATCCGAGCCGATTTCATTTTTCAAATTCAGCTGGGCTTGCTCTGGACTGATAAAAGAAGAAGCCACTTTTACGTTTACTTGTTCGCCTCGTTTGGTAGCAAAACCAATCACAGCCCCCACGTGTTCGCCTTGATTCTCTGCGTTATCCGATAGCTTCCAGCCATCACCCCACGTATTATAAAGTTCAAAATCTTTATCGAATTCAAGTACAAAATAGTTATGGAAATTCTCTGGAACACCTCCGTTATGGTTTCGGGCATATCCGACAATCTTCCGTTGGTCGGGTAAAATCTTCACCATTGAGCCCTTGAAGTACGCATCAAGCAAAACGTATGATTTTTCGGCTTTCGGAAAGGTAAAACGGAATTGGGCAGCTCTGTTTGTCGGTGTAATTTCCACCGTAGTGTCATAATCAGCCAGATACACCTTATAATAATGTGGTTTTACCTCTTCTGCCTTGTGCGAAAACCACGAAGCACGCTGGTTTTCTTCAATTTTAAGCTCGCCTGTAACGGGCATTAAGGCAAAAGCTCCGTAGTCATTAATCCACGGGCTGGGCTGATGTGTTTGTTTAAATCCTCTGATTTTATTTGCCTGATATTGATACGCCCAACCATCACCCATTTTGTTGGTCTGCGGTGTCCAGAAATTCATTCCCCACGGCACGGCAATGGCAGGGTAGGTATTTCCGTTGGAAAGCTCAAATTTAGAATCCGTCCCCATTAGCGGATTTACAAAATCAGTATAAACAATCTGTTGTGTTTGCATTTCTTCCTGCTTTGATGAGCAAGAAAAAACAAAAATCAGTGCGGTAAAAAACGAAATATATTTCATAGCACGCTGTTTTAGTGTTTAACTTTTTATTATCGTATTGAGTTTGAAAAAAAGATGCTTTAAATGAAAATTTCTATTGAAGTTACAAATGTATGATATTTATTTATTATTTGGGATATTATAGCTGATTTTAGCAGTTATGTAAATATTTTCAGAGTAATTTTTTTGATGTTTGAATATAGTAGGGGCGAATTACTATTCGCCTTTACATAGTTATGAAATATTATTTTAATATTTCAGATAACCTTTTTAATGCTAATTATGACCTTTTTGATGCTTCGGATGACCTTTTTGATGCTCTGGATGACCTCTGAGGTTATAATTATGACCTTTTTAATGCTTCGGATGACCTCTGAGGTCATAATTATGACCTTTTTGATGCTCCGAAGGGTCTTTGAGGAGGTTCAGATGACCTCGAAGGTGTTCCAGATGACCTCCAAGATATTCTGGTATATCTTCCAAAAAAAACCTTTGCCAGAATACAAGATTATGACAAAGGCTTCAAAATGAAAAACTAAATTTTAAAAGACTTCAAGTTGTTTTTGGTTCTTCCGGTTTGATTGCGTTACGCTTTGTTTTGGCAAAAAATTGCTTTTGCTCACGGTGTTTTTCCTCATAACCTACTTTTTTTGATTTCACACGATAGGAAGTATAGGCGTAATCTTCCAATACATCTTGATAATTATCGTAATCGTGATAGGTTTTGGAATTTATGGCACGCGTGCTAAGGCTGTTGAGTTTTGAAATGATGCCTTCCAAGAAATTTCTGCTTTTGTAATCACGGAAAAACTCGTCCCAATCCACGTCTGGCGACCGAAGTTCAGGTCGGTTTACGGCGTAGTCATACGTTTTGTTGATGAGTAGTTTGTTCTGCTCATTAACGCGTCCGTATTTGTTGCGGTCTTCAGGCGTAAGGTTCACATTAAGTGGCTCCATTGCCTTTTCAAGAGCTGTAAGTGCATCGTTAATTGCAGTCATCTGCTCTTCTGATAGGTGAAAATTGTTTAAGTTGTGTATGCTCATAATCATACATATTTAAGGATTTATAAAATTATATTTACGATAAAAATTACCTTCCGAAGCATCTTCCTGATGATAAAAAGGATTATTATCGTTGTTCTTTGCAAAGGAACAAAATTTTTTTAAATAATTGAAATATAACGGGTAAAATTTTAAAAGAAGTGATGCGATTTTTTGATGCTTTATATGAGGCGTACGATGTTTATGAAGATTCATTATGAGCTGAAAAACGTGTTGCAGACAATAAAAACAGGCTTCCCGACATCGGAAAGCCCGTTTGTAATATTGTGTATGATGCAGGAGCATAAAGGTATTTCACCCCGAATGCTTAAAACTCGTAATGTATTGTTAATGATGTTTTTTGAACTGCTGCAAAAGGGATTTGAGAAAATCGATTTGCTTGTCTTTCTCTTTGATTCGCTCCTGATAAGATTCTACCAACTTGTTTAAAGTGTCCTTATTCTCAATTACCAAGTTTTGTACGTATCCGTTACCGTATGCCTCGGCATTGTAGGTCTGTGATTGAATGTTGAGTTTGTCTTTGTTAAAGAAATCGGTAATTTCAGTATCTAAAATTTTAGCAATTTGTGATAGTCGCTCCACCGTTATTTTGGTTTCTTCGTTTTCCAGCCGTGCGTATGAAGCCTGACTAATATTAAGTTCATTGGCTACATATTCTTGCGAAAATCCTTTCTGTTCTCGTATCTTGCGTATATTCAATCCAATGTTATTCATATTTCGAATGTTTTTATACGTATTAAGTATGCAAATATACGAGTATTGTTTATATTTTCGTGAGTAATGCGTATATATTTGCACCCGATTTTACAAAGCCATAATAATTCAAAGCTGAGAAAGTAGGGTAGAGGACTAAATGAGAGCGAGAATGAAACCCTATCACTATCAGCTGTTTTTCTCGAATTCTTGCAGAACATCAACCAATACTTGCACGCTTTCGATGGGCATAGCATTGTAGATGGATGCTCGGTATCCGCCAAGGTTTCGATGTCCTTTAAGTCCGCTAATATTGGCATTTTTCCAAAGGGTATCAAATTTTTCCTGCATTGAAGGGTCTTTCAAAAAGAAGGAAACGTTCATTAGTGAGCGATCCTGCTTTGCGGCATATCCTTCCACAAGCGGGTTGCGGTCGATTTCATTGTAAAGAAGCTCGGCTTTGGCTTTGTTGCGTTTTTCAATATTTTTTATGCCTCCCTGCTCCTGAATCCATTGCAAAACCAACAAGTTTACATAAACGGAAAAGGTAGTGGGGGTATTGAACATACTTTCGCTTTGTATCTGATTCTGATAATCTAAAATCGAAGGGATTTTCCGAGAAACTTTTCCCAAAATATCCTTTTTCACAAGTACCATTGTACTGCCCGAAGCACCTAAATTCTTCTGTGAACCAGCATAAATGAGGCTGAATTTGGAATAATCAATGTCTCTTGAAAAAATATCGGAACTCATATCGGCAACCAGCGGAATGTTAGTATTCGGAATATCGTGAAATTGAGTTCCGTAAATGGTGTTATTGGTTGTGATATGCAAATAATCCGCATCGGGAGGAATATTAAAGTCTTTAGGAATGTATTTATATCCGTCTGCTTTTGAGGAAGCTATGATTGCTACATTGCCAAAGAGTTGGGCTTCGTTCAGAGCCTTGCTCGACCACGTTCCCGTATCGATGTAAGCTGCTTTTTTCTTCAGTAAATTATACGGAACCGATAAAAATTGCGTGCTTGCTCCTCCGTGAAGAAACAAAGCCTCGTAAGAATCATCCAAACCTGCCGTTTGCAATGCCAAAGTACGTGCCTTTTCAATTACATTGAGAAATTCTTTACTTCTGTGTGAAATTTCGAGGATAGATAAGCCTGAATCTTCAAAATTAAGAACTGCCTTTGAAGCCTTTTCAAAAACAGATTGTGGCAGAATAGAAGGTCCTGCACTAAAATTGTGTTTTTTCATTATATTAGGTAAAAAACAAACAGATAGCTGGTTGAGGGCTTCTGTTTGTGTGTGAATTCTTTGCAAAAGTCTTAAATTATTTCCTGACGTAGTGCAAAATGTATGTTTTTTTTGTTACAAATTTGTTAGGAATGTAACAGTGTCTATTCCGTCAGCATAATCCCAAAGCTGTGGAGCTTGTGTTTGACCAAAGGGAATCTCGTTTTCTATAAAGTCCTTTGCCACAACACACTGTATTTTATCCCGGTCAGCTTGAAGTTTCTCTTTCAAACCTTCCGAACTGTCATAGTATTCATAGAAAAGAGTTGCAATAGGTGAGGCATAGCTTGCGTCTTCTTTCAGAACCAAAAAACCATTCTCTCGAAGTTTAAACAAACTCATCAGATAAACTGCCTTATTGTAATCATAGTTATTGGCATACTTCTGACCATTAATAATATCCTTGAAAGGGTAAATCGATTTGAAAAAACGGTCAAAATCATAGTTCTGAGGTACAAAAAGTTTTGAAACACTTCGGCAACCCAGCCCAAAATAAGTAAAAATATCCTTTCCGAGTTCAAAAAGTTCTTTTTCAGTTTCCTTTCCTGTGAGTACTGCTACGGAATTTCGGTTTCTACGAATGATATGAGGCTTTTTTCCGAAATAATATTCAAAATAACGTGCCGTATTGTTACTTCCTGTGGCAATGACTGCATCGAAATCTGTTATTCGTTCGTCAGTAAAGATGAATTGCTCTTGCCAAGCAGGCTCAATATGTTGCAAATAATCAGCGATGAAAGGCAATAATATTTTGTCTTCTGACGATAGCTTTACGATAGCTTTATGTCCTGAAACCAGCACCGATAAAAAGTCGTGAAAACCCACCAACGGAATGTTACCAGCCATAATAATAGCGACCTTTTTTGGTGAAACGTTCTCCAAATCATATTTTTCAAGCCACTTACGGATGTTTTCTTCTCTCAGAGCCTTCGCCCACGACTTACAAGCAAATTGCAGGTTTTCAGGTGTAAACCAACCGTTTTGCTGTTCTGCCAAAACCAAAATTTCTTCAAATTTTTTAAAGTAAATATCATTGTTTGGTGCTAAATTTTCATCTTTTACATACGGAAAAGAAGCAAATTGTGATAAAAACTTGCCTAAAACTACCAAACTATTATATTTTTGGTTATTCATATGCTTTTATGCTGCTGATTATAGTGCAAAAGTAAGTATTATTTCTCAAAAATGAAATACATCTGAATTGCTACAATGTTAAAATCGGATTCTGTATTCCAAATTAGCTACAAAATGCCTTGTTAGTCCGTCGGGACGTGCTTTTCGTGTTATAAAAGGCATTCCTGCATTAAGTTGAAGACTATTTTTTGCATTAATTTGATAATCCAAATAAATATTTCCGTTTAAGGTTAATCCTTTTGAACCTTCAATGCTTTGTTTGATACCTGAAATATCCGTAAAACGGTCATTTGTTAAATGATAAATAGGCAAAATGCTTGGCGTTAGCTTGAATTTGTCTGTTATTGCAATCGGATAGGAAGCCCGTAAAAGAATATCGCCTGCCCGCTCATAATTTCGAGTAGATTGAAACTTCTTTAAAAGGTTATTTGTTTGTATTTCAGCCAAAAATTCATTCTTGTTTTGTAAAATAGGCTGTTGCCAAGCAAAAACAAGATGCAATTTGTTAATTTGATAGCTCAAAGCCATAATAGCATCAAGTGTTCCTAAACTGGGTTGATAATCCATAGGTAATGACAGTCCTTCTTGCTTTTTATTGCCATCGGAAAGAGGAATTTTTGTCCCTAATGTAAAGCCCAATCTTTCATTAATTTGATAATTACCTGAAATTAATATATCTGAAAGCCCGAAAGAACGAATTCCGTTCCCGTTTTGAGCAATAGATGTTACTTTGGCATCAAAACTAAATACATCCGAAACTTGCCGATTGTATTCCAAATAATTTCCCCAAACATTTACGGAATTATCTCCCTTTCCAAAGAAAAATCCTGCCTTAATTTGATTTTTAACAGGCTCAACTCGTTCCCAGAAGTTTACGGGTTTTACATTATTAATTGTACAAAAACCTGCATCGCTGCATCCTTGACCAAAACTTGTTTCGCAAACCATTATTGTGGTTGCAAGAGTAGAAAAAATAATTTTACGCATAAATTTAATAATATTTGTATATGTACTTAGTCGTGTTTTCTTATATTTCCTGACAGTTTATAAATAAAAATTTTCAGCTTTAAGAATTATTTAATCGATATAAAAGAGTTTTAGATACAATCTTCAGATAAAATAAAGCGAAATAACTTGTTCTGTATGAGTTTCTTTCCGTTTGGGTAAATAAATACGTTCGCTTCGGTTTACTTTATTTCACTCCATGCATTAATTTCTTAACTAACGGACTGATGAAGATAATAAGCAACCCTGCAATGATAGGCACGATGGTGAATATCAGGAAAAATGTGGATAAATTGTATTTTTCGGTAATGTTTTCAATCTGCCCGCCCAATATGGCTGCTAATTTGTTCCCGATGGCAATTGCTAAGTACCACATTCCGAACATAAAGGCTATCATTCGGGCAGGAACGAGCTTCGATACGTAAGATAAGCCCACCGGTGCCATACAAAGCTCTCCCATTGTATGAAAAAGATACGCAACGACCAGCCAAAGCATACTTACCTTCACTCCGGAGCCTACCCCGTGTGCCCCAAAGGCGAGCAAACCAAAACCAACGGCCATTATGATAAGCCCCAGTCCGTATTTCACTGCCGCAGGAGGGTTGTAACGACTATCCCAGAAGCGGGAGAAAACATTTGCCAATGCGATGATAAAAAATGAGTTGAGAATGGAAAACCAAGAGGTGGTAATCTCTACCCAATTGGCTCTTTCTTCTTTCACGACGGCTCTTATGAGTCCATTACTGGCGTTTAGTTCTTCCGCACGCTGTTTTGCCCACGCCGCTTTCTTCATATCGGCATACCCGAAGGAGGAGAACTTATTATCTTTGGTTAAAATAAGAATTTCTTCTCCTTTGCTGAAATGATAATCCCCTTCGCCAATAATTGTTTCTTTACTTACAACAGAAAGACCATTGTTTTTGCCCGGCACATAGAAGTCGAAAAGTTTATTTCCCTTTTTGTCGGTTGCTTGCTTTCCTGTTTTGTTGTCCATACGGGGTAAAGCAATAGTTTGAATGGTATTTTCGACAATTTCAAAACTTTCTTTTGGCGTTTTGCTCTCGCTGTAAGGAAGATATTTTACGATGGTTTTTCCCTCAGCATTGGTTTCTGTTATTTTGAATAATTTTTCTGTTTTTTCGATGCGGTTTTCTTCTGTAAAAGTAATGTTGTTATCAATATTGAGGGGGATATGCTTTACCGCATAGTTTCCGTCTTCTTTTATTTTGATGTTTTTGCCATCACTTTCATATACTTCAAATGCTTCATAGCTTACATTGTACGCTACCGTTTTGAAATCGCGTTGCAACATCCAACCTACAATTACCCATACAAGCCCGAAGCAAATAAGCAGGACGATGTTTGATGCTAATATCTTGGAGAAAGTCTTTTTGGCTAAGATAATCAATACATAACTGATTAAAGCCAATGGAATAACCGTGAGTAATGCATTTACAATGTTGAAAATGATTGCTTGATTATCTAAAAGCTCTCTTTGGACGTTGTCTCTTGCAAAAAGAATCAAGGAAGAAGCTCCTTGCTCGAAGGAAAGCCAGAAAAATACGGTGAAGAAAGCAAAAATGATGACGGTTATCATACGCTCACGCACGATTTTTGTATATCGGGCAAGCCTTGAGATAATAACAAAGAAGAAAACAATTAATCCGAAGATAACGGCGATATATTGTCCTTTGATGTTGCTTGTTTCTAAAAAGGAAAACAAATCAATTCCCCCGATGCGTGATAATGGGTCGTTGATGGCGTACCCTAAACCGATGATGACTGCCACTCCAATCAATATTTTATCCAATAATGTAAAGGGATTGGGTTTATCTTCATCGGAGATAGATTTATTTTGAGTTACTTTGTTAGTTTCTTGCTTGTTTTTTGACGGAACATCACCGATTGTGCCAAAAAGCGGACGTGCCAACCAAAATTGAAGCGTACCGATGAGCATAAATACTCCCGCTAAACCAAATCCCCAGCTCCATCCTACTTTTTCTGCCATATATCCGCAAAGCATCATTCCGAAGAAAGCCCCCGCGTTTACTCCCATATAAAAGATGGTGTATGCTCCGTCTTTCTTTTCCGGAAGGTCTTTATACATATGTGAAATGATGGAAGTCATATTTGGTTTGAAAAAGCCCGTCCCGATTACTAACAATCCCAGCCCTACGTAAAGCCAAAACTCGGTTTCGAGAGCCATTGCAGCGTGTCCCAGTGTCATAATGATAGCTCCGATAACTATTGCCCATCGGTAGCCTATGAATTTATCGGCTATGGTGCCTCCCACAATGGGTGTGAGATACAAAAGCATTACGTACGTTCCGAATAATGCTCCTGCATTCTCTGTTGTCCACTCCCAACCGGGGTTATAGCCAATGAGAGCCATTGTTAGGAAGTTTACCAAAAGTACCCGCATCCCGTAAAAGGAAAAACGTTCCCACATTTCGGTAAAAAATAATACGAACAATCCTGCTGGATGCCCGAGTACCTGTGTATCAAAAAAGTTGGTTTTCTGTTGCGACATATTTTTTGTTATTTTCTCTCTTTTATTTAATCTTTTGTTGATGTAATTTAATAAATTTAAAACAAACTTTATCAAACTTCAAAGGGAAATAAAACTTTTATAGGTTTTATTGTTATATCTTTGAAGTCTGATAAAGTATTATAAGTTTCAGATAGTTAAAAAACGATTGTTATTATTGACTTCGCATTTGTAATCCGATGCCTTCAAGTAGTTGTGGTTTGTCTTCTAAGGCAATTTTAGCAACTGCATAAAACTCTCGTATCCATTTATCTATCTCGGCAAAAGCTTTGTTCTTATCTTGTGTAGCCTGCTGGCTTTCTCCGGATAATTTCTCATACTTGGCTCTTAAAGAAACCACATTTTCAATGGCTGACAGCTGCTGTTGTGCAATGGCTTCCGTGATTTTGAATCTTTCAAGTAGCGGACGTGCTTCCTGATGCGTGATAGCTTGATTGTAGAATATCTTCGCTCCTTTTATAAACGGAAGATACGCTCTTGGTGTTTCTCCTTTGATAGAAAATGTTTCCCATACTTCAGATTTGTGCATCAAGGCTACTTTTGATGCTTTCCTGTGTTTTCCATATGCTTTCACAAGCTGTTCAAAGGCTTGTTCAAAAATAGCATAGGCTTCCTTTGCCTCTGATGTTTCTTGTGTGTTTTTATCATAGAGATTTTGAGCTTTTACATAAAGCTGTTTTCCTTCATTCATACGGTCAGAATCATAGCCGTATTCTTCCAATTCAGATTTTAATTCTGACATTTCCTCGTAATTTGCGAATACTAATCTGTATTTCTCAAGATATAGTAATTCTGAAATTCGTCTTCCCTTCATATTCTGTTGATTTTATATTATTACTATTTGATTTTTGAATTATTGTTGTTGTTTTTGTGTAATTACTGCTTTCTCTTCTAAATATCTTGCTTGATTTTTGATTATTTTTTAATTATTTGTGTTGCTCTTAATTGTTTTTGTATTTTATAGTGTTGTATTTTGATTATTTCTAATTGTTTTTCTATTTCTTGTAATTGAAAAATTATTTTTAATGGTTGTTTTTGTGTTTTTATGCAATGTTTTTATGTTTTTTTCTTTTGTATTTCTTTTATTTTCTGTTTCAATTGTATTTTTATGTAATTATTTTGTTAATAATATAAATACTTTTCTTTTAAATTGAAGTGTATCTGTTTAAAAATCTTTTTGTTATGTTTTAATAAGGGCAAATATAAAAATTATTTTTAAATATCAAAGTGATATTGTATAAATATTTCATATAAAAGGAATTGTTTTTGGTTGAAAATAAAATAAGACAATATAAAATCAGGTTGAAGATTGTTATATTGTCTTATTTTTTGAATGTTATAGATACGATTCTATTTTAATTCAATCACCATTGAAGTTTTTCCTGCAATTTGTAATGATTTTTGAAGTTGAAATTCTTTTCCGGAGATGATATCTTTTCCTTTTGTGAATCCTTTTAGGCTTTCTGCAAAGCGATTAAGGTCAATATTTTGTTGTTCTTCGTTTTTATTGATTATCACCATAACAGATTCGGATTGATTATATCTGAAATATACATATACTTCATTATTGGGAAGATACTGTTTTGTTTTTCCGTAATGTATTACAGGTTTTTCTTTTCTCCAATTGAATAATTTTGCGGTAAAGTCAAAATATTCCTTTTGTTGTTGGGTTCTTTCTGCCGGATTGAAAGCATTTTGCTTGTCCTCATTCCAGCCTCCCGGGAAATCTTGTCTGATGTAGGCATCACCTTTGCTTTTATCGCCTCGCATTCCTATTTCGCTTCCGTAATATAACTGCGGAATGCCCCGTGCGGTAGCTAAAAGAGTCATTATTAGCTTATAATCTTCTACCTTTTGATAGATTTCGTTTATTCGGGAAGTGTCGTGGTTTTCCGCAAAGATTAAAACGTTATTGATGTCTTTGTAAAGGAAGTCATTTACGAAATTATCATACACCTGAATCATTCCTTTATCCCACGAAGGAGCTGCTTTGAAAGCCTCTCCGATGGCATCGTGTAGTGTGAAGTCCATAACAGACGGTAAGTGTGTATTATAGCTTTGAATTGCACTGATTGGGCTGTCCTTTTGCCAATATGATATTTGTGCTTGGTCGTGTAGCCACACCTCTCCAACAATATTGAAGTTAGGATACTCGTCCATAATCGCTTTTGTCCATTTTGCGATGCCCTCTTTGTCATTGTATGAATACGTATCGACTCTAAGTCCGTCCAAGTCGGCATATTCTATCCACCAAATGGCATTTTGTGTCAGGTATTTCAAAACTAACGGATTGTTTTGGTTTAAATCAGGCATAGATTGTACAAACCAGCCGTCCACACAGTACTTTTTATCTATCTCGGAAGTGTTTTTATCCATCTGTGTACTCATTCGGTAGTTACTTTGGGCATATCCCGGAAACTGATGAATCCAATCGTATGTGGGTAGGTCGTTTATCATCCAATGTTTCCAACCCCAGTGGTTCGTAACATAATCTTTGATGAGTTTCATTCCTCTTTTGTGCATTTCTTGGGCAAGTTGTTTATACTCTTGGTTGTTTCCGTATCGTGCATCAATGTTATATACGTCACTTTGTCCGTAAGTATGGTAGGAATAAGTTTCATCGTTGTCTTCGCACATTGGCGTACTCCAAATGGCGGTAGCCCCTAAGGATTTTATGTAATCTAACTGCTTGATGATGCCTTGAATGTCGCCTCCGTGCCTTCCTCCGGGCAAGTTTCTGTTTGCTTTCTCATTGAGATTCTTATGCGAATCGTTGTTTGTGTTCCCATTGGCAAATCTGTCGGGCATTAACAGGTATATCACATCTGAACTGTCAAATCCCTTACGAAGAGCAGAGCCTTCACGTCGTTTTTTTAGTTCATAATTGATTGTTTTTGCCTTCCTTTTCTGTTGCACTAAACTGATTTTGTATGTTCCTTCGTTTTTATTCTTTGTGTCAACAGTAAGGAAAATGTAATTTGGATTTTCAGTTTTAATTACATTTACAATGGGAAGTTCGCTTTCTACCGAATAGTGGGCTATGTCTTTTCCGTAAAGCATAATTTGCAATTCAGGATTTTTCATATCTGCCCACCAAAAAGGAGGCTCTGTTTTCTGGATTTGTGCGTTTATGTTTGTAATGAAAGACAAACAAAACACAAAAAATACAAGTTTAAAATTGAAAAAGTCTTTAATGTTTAGCATAATATAAAAAATTATAGAAAAATTGAGGGCTAAATTACGAAAAAAGTTTAGAATCTAAAAATTGAGTGATTTTTGCATTTGAGTTTTGTAGTTTGTTTTTAAGTTAGAAAAAAATGTCATCTGAAATGATTTAGATATAATAATGTTGAGTTTTGTAAGTCTATAAATGAGAAGTTGTTGTTTTTTTAATTTGTTGAAAAACAGATTTTTATTTTTAGTTGTAGTAAAAATATTTAAAAAAAGTGTTGATTTTTTTTGCTATGTAAAAATATATCTATACATTTGCACTCCGTTACAAATAAGGTTGTTGTTAATCTTGATTTTAATGTTTTGCCGATATAGCTCAGTTGGCCAGAGCACGTGATTTGTAATCTCGGGGTCGTGGGTTCGAATCCCTCTATCGGCTCAAAAGTTCATAATATATATTGTTTTTAAGTTATTGGGAAGATACTCAAGCGGCCAACGAGGGCAGACTGTAAATCTGCTGACTATGTCTTCGCAGGTTCGAATCCTGCTCTTCCCACACTAAATTAATGCGGGAGTAGCTCAGTTGGTAGAGCGTCAGCCTTCCAAGCTGAATGTCGCGAGTTCGAACCTCGTCTCCCGCTCAATGAAGGCTTTGTGAAATAAAAGCCGGTGTAGCTCAGGGGTAGAGCGCTTCCTTGGTAAGGAAGAGGTCACGAGTTCAAATCTCGTCATTGGCTCTTGGTTTGCACACATTAAACACTATATTTATATAACTAAGATTTAAAAATTTATTTAAAATGGCAAAAGAAACATTTGATCGTTCCAAACCCCACTTGAATATTGGTACTATTGGACACGTGGATCACGGTAAAACAACTTTGACTGCTGCTATTACTAAAGTATTGGCTGATGCTGGTCTTTCAGAGCAAAGAAGTTTTGATTCAATTGATAATGCTCCTGAGGAGAAAGAAAGAGGTATTACAATTAATACATCTCACGTAGAATACCAAACAGCAACTCGTCACTATGCACACGTTGACTGTCCTGGTCACGCGGATTACGTTAAAAATATGATTACTGGTGCTGCTCAGATGGATGGTGCGATTCTTGTAGTTGCTGCTACAGATGGTCCGATGCCACAAACTCGTGAGCATATCCTTTTGGGTCGTCAAGTAGGTATTCCACGTATTGTTGTGTTTATGAATAAAGTGGATATGGTTGATGATCCAGAGTTGTTGGAGCTTGTTGAGCTTGAGATGAGAGAGCTTTTGAGTTCTTATGATTATGACGGTGATAATGGTCCTATTGTTCAAGGATCTGCTTTAGGTGCATTGAACGGAGAGCCTAAATGGGTTGAAACTGTAATGAAGTTGATGGATGCTGTTGATAATTGGATTGAGTTGCCAACACGTGATATTGACAAGCCATTCTTGATGCCAATCGAAGATGTGTTTACTATTACAGGTCGTGGAACTGTTGCTACAGGGCGTATCGAAACTGGTGTTGCTAAAACAGGTGAGCCTGTTGAAATCATCGGTATGGGAGCTGAGAAATTGACTTCTACTATCACTGGGGTTGAAATGTTCCGTAAAATTCTAGATCGCGGAGAGGCTGGAGATAACGTAGGTTTGTTGCTTCGTGGTATTGATAAAAAAGATATCAAACGTGGTATGGTTATTTGTAAACCAGGTTCTGTTAAACCGCATGCTAAATTTAAAGCTGAGGTGTATATCTTGAGTAAAGAAGAAGGTGGACGTCACACTCCATTTAAAGATAAATATCGTCCTCAATTCTATGTTCGTACAACTGACGTAACGGGAACAATTTCTTTACCAGAAGGAGTTGAGATGGTTATGCCTGGTGATAACTTGACTATTACAGTTGAGTTGTTGCAACCAATTGCACTTAGTGTAGGTCTTCGTTTCGCTATCCGTGAAGGAGGTAGAACAGTGGGTGCTGGTCAGGTAACTGAAATTCTTGACTAATCAATAATAAGAAAATTGATATAAATGAAAAATAGAGAAGTTTTGAGATATTTCTCAAAACTTCTTTGTGAAAAACGGGTGTAGTTCAAGGGTAGAATAGCGGTCTCCAAAACCGTTGATGGGGGTTCGAATCCCTCCACCCGTGCAAAAATGATAAGGTGATGATTAACTATATTAAGGAATCTTACGAAGAATTGAAAAACCACGTTACTTGGCCAGCATTGGCTGATGCTCAGCGTGAAATGGTTATCGTTGTTGTGTTTTCAATTTTATTCTCGCTTCTCATATGGGGTATGGATTCTTTTTTTGAGTGGGTAATGGCTCTGTATTTTAACTTTATGAAGTAAAAAAAGTAACAGTGTAGTAAAATGTCAGTAGTATTAGAAAAGAAATGGTATGTCGTTAAGGCTGTTACAGGACAAGAAAATAAAGTAAAGAACTACATAGAAAGTGAAACATCTCGTTTGGGTTATGCTGACTATGTAGAGGAGGTTTTGGTGCCTACAGAGAAAATTGTTCAAATTCGCAATGGAAAGAAAATAAACAAGGAAAGAGTACATATGCCTGGATATGTAATGGTAAAGGCAAATCTGGTAGGAGAGGTTATACACATTGTCAAATCAATACCTGGAGTTGTTGGATTTTTAAGTGAAACAAAGGGAGGAGATCCTCTTCCGTTACGTAAATCAGACGTAAATCGGATGTTAGGACAGGTCGATGAGCTTTCTGAAAATGTAGAGGTAATGGCTATTCCTTTTGTAGTTGGGGAAACTGTGAGAGTTGTCGATGGACCTTTTAATGGATTCAATGGTTCTGTAGAAAAAGTTAATGAAGAGAAACGTAAGCTAGAAGTAATGGTTAAGATTTTTGGAAGAAAAACACCATTAGAGTTGAGCTATATGCAGGTTGAAAAAGTATAAAATATTAAAGGTACTGAAAGTCGGAAGTCCTTAGAAATGTAGAAATTAGGATTTTTGACTTTCCTTTTTTAGTAAATAAAATTAATTATTAATAACAAACAATGGCAAAAGAAATTAGTAAAGTAGTTAAGCTACAAGCTCGGGGAGGTCAAGCGAATCCATCGCCACCAATTGGACCCGCTTTAGGTGCTGCCGGTGTTAACATTATGGAGTTCTGTAAACAGTTTAATGCTCGTACACAGGACAAACAAGGGAAAGTTGTTCCTGTTGTTATCACAGTTTATAAAGACAAATCATTTGATTTTGTAGTTAAAACCGCACCTACTGCAGTTCAGCTATTGGAAGCCGCTAAGGCTAAAGGTGGATCTGGTCAGCCTAACCGTAAAAA
Source organism: Capnocytophaga felis (assembly GCF_009684755.1). Taxonomy (GTDB): domain Bacteria; phylum Bacteroidota; class Bacteroidia; order Flavobacteriales; family Flavobacteriaceae; genus Capnocytophaga; species Capnocytophaga felis. The sequence continues at coordinate 75,260 of NZ_BLBC01000005.1, read as the reverse complement.
GGTAGCAAGTATCACTTGGGACCAAGTGAAAGCGATTGCAGAAGATAAAATGCCTGATTTGAATGCATTTACAATTGAATCTGCAATGAGTATGGTTGCTGGTACAGCACGCTCAATGGGAATAACAATAACTGGAGATAAACCTTTTTAATCTGAGAAATTATGGCAAAATTGACAAAGAAACACAAAGAGGCTTTATCTAAGGTTGACTACAATAAATTGTACTCATTGACTGAGGCTTCTGCATTATTGAAAGAAATCACTTATACAAAGTTTGATGCCTCTGTGGATATCGCGGTGCGTTTAGGAGTTGATCCTCGTAAAGCCAATCAAATGGTAAGAGGGGTTGTGACACTTCCTCACGGGACAGGAAAAGATGTGAAAGTTCTTGCGTTGGTTACTCCTGATAAAGAGGCTGAAGCAAAAGCTGCAGGTGCAGACTACGTAGGGCTAGATGAATATCTACAAAAAATTAAAGATGGTTGGACAGATGTAGACGTTATCGTTACAATGCCAAGTGTTATGGGGAAATTAGGACCGTTAGGACGTGTTTTAGGTCCGCGTGGATTAATGCCTAACCCTAAAACAGGTACTGTAACGATGGAAATAGGTAAAGCTGTTCAAGAGGTAAAATCAGGTAAAATTGATTTTCGTGTTGATAAAACAGGGATTGTTCACGCTGCAATAGGAAAAATTTCATTTACAGCAGATAAAATTGTTGAGAATGCAAGTGAATTAATTCAAACGTTAATAAAATTGAAACCTACAGCTGCTAAAGGAACTTATGTGAAATCTATCTATATTTCAACAACAATGAGTCCTAGTGTACCTGTTGATACTAAGTCAGTTTAATTTGTAGTTAAAAAAAGAAATTATGACAAGAGAAGAAAAATCATTAGTAATAGAAAATTTGACTGCACAGTTAACTGAAAATAATATTATTTATGTAACTGACCTAACAGGGTTAAATGCAGAAGAAACAACAAACTTGCGTAGAGCTTGTTTTAAGGCTAATATCAAATTAGCAGTTGTAAAAAATTCATTGTTGGCTAAAGCAATGGAGGCTTCTGATAAAGAGTTTGGTGAATTACCATCAGTTCTTAAAGGCAATAGCACTTTGATGTTTTCAGAGGTAGGAAATGCTCCTGCAAAATTGATTAAAGAGTTCAGAAAAAAATCAGATAAGTTGGTTTTAAAAGGAGCTTTTATTGAAGAAGCTATTTTTATTGGAGCAAATCAATTGGAGGCATTATCTTCTATAAAATCAAAAGAAGAAGTTATTGGAGATATCATCGGATTGTTGCAATCGCCTGCTAAAAACGTTATTTCTGCTCTTAAATCAGGAGGAGGAAAATTGGCAGGAATCATCAAAACCTTATCAGAAAAATAGTATAAAGAAACGCACAAATTATAATTATAACAAATTTAAAAAAACGATAGAAAAATGGCAGATTTAAAAAATTTCGCAGAACAATTAGTAAACTTAACAGTTAAAGAAGTAAATGAGCTTGCTCAAATTTTGAAAGATGAGTACGGAATTGAGCCAGCTGCTGCAGCAGTAGCAGTAGCAGCAGGACCTGCAGCAGGTGGAGAGGCAGCAGCTGAGAAAACAGAATTTGACGTATTCTTGAAATCAGCAGGAGCTAACAAATTAGCTGTAGTTAAATTGGTAAAAGAGTTAACTGGTCTTGGACTTAAAGAAGCAAAAGAAGTAGTTGACGGTGCTCCTTCAAAAATTAAAGAAGCAGTATCTAAAGATGAGGCTGAAGGTCTTAAAAAATCTTTAGAAGAAGCTGGAGCTGAAGTAGAATTGAAATAATTTTACATTGCTTAACATATAAGGTTTAGGTCTTTTCTTGTGTAGGAATAGGCCTAAACCATTTTGCATATTATATCTAAAAGCTTATTGTTCAGATGATTATTAAGTATTGGGTTATTTTTATCTTTTTGATTTTTAGGGATTTATATCTTTAATGTAAGATAATTTATAAATTTAGTACTTTTGAACGTTGAGAAGATTGAGAAAATTTACGATAAACTAACCTATCGTTTTAGATAAATAGAATATCATTTGTTGTTCGCTTACAATATAGGTTATAAGTTTTTTATAAAAACTTCAAGATATTCGGTAACATTTTTAGAAAAATCTACATTAATTTTCTAAAATGTACATTGTTAGATAAAAACGTAACACATTTTGCAAGTGCTTTGCGTTTTAAAAGAATAAAGCATAAAATACATTCTTTAGGGAATGATTTAAAATTTAAAAACAGAAGTAAATGTCAACAAATCAAACTGCAAGAATCAATTTTGCTTCGGTAAAACACACGCCAGATTATCCTGATTTTTTGGATATTCAGATTAAATCGTTTCAAGATTTTTTCCAGTTGGAAACGAAATCAGAAGAAAGAGGCAATGAAGGCTTATACAATACATTCAAGGAAAACTTTCCTATAACGGATACACGTAATCAGTTCGTACTTGAATTTTTAGACTATTTCATTGATCCGCCACGTTACACAATTCAAGAATGTATTGAAAGAGGGCTTACCTACAGCGTTCCCTTGAAAGCAAGATTGAAATTATACTGCACTGACCCTGAACACGAAGATTTTGAAACTATTGTACAAGATGTATACTTAGGGACAATGCCTTATATGACAGCTAGTGGTACTTTTGTTATCAATGGTGCTGAGCGTGTAATAGTGTCACAATTACACCGTTCCCCAGGAGTATTCTTCGGGCAATCGTTTCACGCAAATGGGACAAAATTATATTCCGCAAGAATTATTCCTTTCAAAGGGTCGTGGATTGAGTTCGCTACAGACATCAATAATGTGATGTATGCCTACATTGACAGAAAGAAAAAATTACCTGTAACTACACTTTTCCGTGCAATTGGTTTTGAGCGTGATAAGGATATTTTGGAAATATTTGATTTGGCAGAAGAAATCAAAGTTTCTAAAACAGGTTTGAAAAAATATATTGGTCGCCGTTTAGCTGCTCGTGTGTTGAACACTTGGCACGAGGACTTCGTTGATGAAGATACAGGAGAAGTGGTGTCTATTGAGCGTAATGAGATTATTCTTGATAGGGACACAGTTCTTGATAAAGACAATATTGAAGAAATTTTAGAAGCCGATGTGAAAACTATTCTTTTGCATAAAGAGGATAGCCAAGCAACGGATTATACAATTATTCATAACACCCTACAAAAAGACCCTACAAACTCTGAAAAAGAAGCAGTAGAACACATTTATCGTCAGTTGCGTAATGCTGAACCACCCGATGAGGAAACAGCTCGTGGTATTATTGATAAATTATTCTTCTCTGACCAACGTTACAATTTAGGAGATGTAGGGCGTTATAGAATCAATAAAAAATTAGGAATTGACATTCCGGAAGATAAACAAGTTTTAACAAAAGAAGATATCATTACAATTGTTAAATACTTGATTGAACTTATCAATTCAAAAGCAGAAGTTGATGATATTGACCACTTGTCAAACAGACGTGTGCGTACGGTAGGGGAGCAACTTTCTGCACAATTTGGAGTGGGACTTTCTCGTATGGCACGTACTATTCGTGAGCGTATGAATGTGCGTGATAATGAGGTGTTTACCCCAATTGACTTGATTAATGCAAAAACGCTTTCATCTGTAATTAATTCATTCTTCGGAACAAATCAGCTTTCTCAGTTTATGGATCAAACCAATCCGCTTGCTGAGATTACCCACAAACGAAGATTATCAGCTTTAGGACCAGGAGGTCTTTCGCGTGAGCGTGCAGGCTTTGAGGTGCGAGACGTTCACTATACACATTATGGTCGTTTATGTCCGATTGAAACTCCGGAGGGTCCGAATATCGGTTTGATTTCATCTTTGGCAGTATTCTCGAAGGTAAACGGAATGGGATTCATTGAAACGCCTTATCATAAAGTAACTAATGGTAAGGTAGATTTGAAAGATATGACCTATTTGAGTGCTGAAGAAGAAGAAGGTTTGAAAATTGGTATGGCAAATATCAGTTTAGATACAGAAGGAAACATAACAGAAGAGAGAGTAGTTGTTAAAGAAGATGGAGATTTTCCTGTAATTGAGCCAAATCAGGTTGAATTTATCGACGTAGCTCCAAACCAAATTGCTTCAATTTCAGCATCATTAATTCCTTTCTTGGAGCACGATGACGCTAACCGTGCTTTGATGGGCTCAAATATGATGCGTCAGGCGGTACCTTTGTTAAAGCCTGAATCACCAATTGTAGGAACTGGGCTTGAACGCAGAGTTGCTTCTGATTCACGTGTTTTGATGAATGCGGAAGGAGACGGAACAGTAGAATATGTTGATGCAGAGAAAATTGTAATTACATACGACCGTACTGAAAATCAGAAATTAGTGAGCTTTGACGAAGACGAAACCGTTTACAATCTGATTAAATTCCAAAAAACGAATCAAGGAACTTGTATCAACTTGAAGCCAATTGTACGCAAAGGCGACCGAGTTATTAAAGGACAGGTTCTTTGTGAAGGGTATGCCACTGAGCAAGGCGAATTGGCTTTAGGTCGTAATATGAAGGTAGCATTTATGCCTTGGAAAGGGTATAACTTTGAGGATGCTATTGTGATTTCAGAACGTGTAGTTCGTGAGGACATCTTTACATCTATCCATATTGATGAGTACTCTTTGGAGGTTCGTGATACCAAGTTAGGAGCTGAGGAGCTTACCAATGATATTCCGAACGTTTCTGAGGAAGCTACTAAAGATTTGGACGAAAATGGTATGATTCGTATCGGAGCCGAGATTCGCCCTGGGGATATTCTAATAGGTAAAATTACACCAAAAGGAGAGTCTGACCCAACGCCAGAAGAGAAATTACTTCGTGCGATATTCGGAGATAAAGCCGGAGATGTGAAAGATGCTTCTCTGAAAGCTTCTCCTTCACTTTACGGGGTGGTTATTGATAAAAAACTATTCTCAAGAGTAGTTAAAGATAAGAGAAAAAGAGGTAAGGATAAAGAAGATATAGCAGTTGTTGAAGCTAATTTTAATTCTAACTTCCAGTCTCTTAAGGATAAATTAGTGAAAAAGTTATTCACCTTGGTTGACGGAAAAACTTCACAAGGAGTTTTGAATGACTTGGGTGAAGAAATCATCGCAAAAGGAAGAAAGTTCACTGTTAAAATGCTTGATTCAATTGAGGATTACGCTCATTTGGTGTCAGGTGGTTGGACAGACGAAAAGGAAACTAACGCTTTGATTGATGATTTATTACACAATTATAAAATCAAGTTGAATGACTTGCAAGGAGCGTTACGTCGTGAGAAATTTACAATCTCAGTAGGTGATGAGCTACCTGCAGGAATTTTGAAACTTGCAAAAGTGTATATTGCCAAAAAACGTAAACTGAAAGTAGGTGATAAGATGGCAGGTCGTCACGGAAATAAAGGTATCGTTGCCCGAATTGTTCGTGATGAGGATATGCCTTTCTTGGAAGATGGAACACCTGTGGATATTGTACTTAATCCGCTTGGGGTACCTTCGCGTATGAACATCGGTCAGATTTACGAAACTGTATTGGGTTGGGCAGGTCAGAAATTAGGACAAAAATATGCTACTCCAATCTTTGATGGAGCGTCATTGGAACAAATCAATGAGCTTACGGACAAGGCAGGAATTCCGCGATTCGGTCATACGTATTTGTACGATGGAGGAACCGGTGAGCGTTTCGACCAACCAGCGACTGTCGGAGTTATTTATATGATTAAACTTGGGCATATGATTGACGACAAAATGCACGCACGTTCTATCGGACCTTACTCACTTATTACGCAACAACCACTCGGAGGTAAGGCTCAGTTTGGAGGTCAGCGTTTCGGAGAGATGGAGGTTTGGGCTTTGGAGGCTTACGGGGCTTCAAGTACGCTTCGTGAAATCTTGACCGTTAAGTCAGACGACGTTATCGGAAGAGCAAAAACTTACGAAGCTATCGTGAAAGGTGAGGCGATGCCTGAACCGGGATTGCCGGAATCATTCAACGTATTGATGCACGAGCTTAAAGGTCTCGGATTGGATATTCGTTTGGAGGAATAAGGAATTTAAATTAGAAACTTTGCCAGAGTTTTTGGCTTTGGCAAAGTTGAATTTATTGTGAAATTTCCATAAAATAATCTCGATTTGTGATGAATATCGAAGAATTACGTGAATTTTGTCTGTCGTTTAAAGCTTCAGAAGAAGGTTTTCCTTTTGACGATGAAGTTTTAGTGTTTTCAGTCAAGGGAAAAATGTTTTGCTTGGTAAACATCACAAAATATGAGTTTATAAATCTCAAGTGTGACCCTGAAGAAGCTGTTGAGCTTCGTGAACAATATGCAGAAGTTACAGCAGGTTGGCATATGAATAAAAAACATTGGAATAGTGTTCAAATTAACGGGAAAATTTCTGATAATTTGCTTAAAAAGTGGATTTTGAATTCGTATGATTTGGTCGTGAAAGGGCTTCCGAAAAAGGTTCGAGATGAGTTATTAACTTGATTTCTTATGTAATTTGGTTGAAAATGCAATAGTTATTTTCTATTTGTATGAAAATTAAATGATGAAACGAATTAATACACAGTATCGTAGCAGTGAAGAGATTTCATTAGAGGCATTGCAAGAATTTTTGCAGGAAGGGATTTACGAAGAAGATTTCGTAGTACTTTATGACGATGAATCTTCAGAAGATTATATCCAAATGGCAGAAATGGGAGGAAAATTTGTATTGGAAGTACGCTTACATACAGAAAAAGATTTTCAACATTTCCGAAGTTATTGGGATACAGCTGAAGAGACAACGCCTATTTTCGTCGCTTTTTACAACAACCAACCCATTGATTTTGAATATTGGGAAGAGGTAACACAAGAATTTAAAGAAGAAAATTAGAAAATAAATTTTCGGTCTAAGAAATAAAAATAAAAATTTTTACAACCATATAGTATGGCAAGAGATAAAAATACAACTGTTTCAAAATTCGATAAAATTTCTATCGGATTGGCTTCGCCAGAGTCAATTTTAGCGGCTTCTCGTGGGGAGGTTATCAAACCCGAGACCATCAATTATCGTACTCACAAACCCGAGCGAGATGGTTTGTTTTGTGAGCGTATTTTTGGTCCTGTGAAGGATTACGAGTGTGCTTGCGGAAAATACAAACGTATTCGTTACAAGGGGATTGTTTGTGATAGATGTGGTGTTGAAGTAACAGAGAAAAAAGTACGTCGTGATAGGGTAGGACATATCAATTTAGTAGTGCCAATTGCTCATATTTGGTATTTCCGCTCGTTGCCTAATAAAATTGGATATTTGTTGGGCTTGCCATCTAAAAAGTTGGATATGATTATTTACTACGAGCGTTATGTAGTTATCCAACCGGGTATAGCAAAAGGACCTGATGGAGAAGATATCCAACCATTAGATTTTCTTACAGAAGAAGAGTATCTTAACATAATGGAGTCGCTTCCTGTTGAGAATCAGTATTTAGAAGATACTGACCCCAACAAGTTTGTGGCAAAAATGGGAGCAGAATGTTTGTTAGATTTGCTCCAACGATTGGATTTGGATGAACTTTCTTATGATTTGCGTCATAAGGCGAATAACGAAAGTTCTAAGCAACGTAAAACAGAAGCTTTGAAACGCTTACAAGTGGTTGAAGCTTTCCGTGAGGCGAAAAACAATCGTGAAAACAAACCGGAATGGATGATAATGAAAGTGATTCCTGTGATTCCGCCTGAATTACGTCCGTTAGTGCCGTTAGATGGTGGGCGTTTCGCAACTTCTGATTTGAATGATTTGTATCGCCGGGTAATTATCCGTAACAATCGTTTGAAACGTTTGATGGAAATCAAAGCACCAGAGGTGATTTTGCGTAACGAAAAACGTATGTTACAAGAATCAGTAGATTCATTGTTTGACAATACACGTAAGTCATCGGCAGTTAAAACAGAATCAAATCGTCCGCTTAAATCGCTTTCCGATTCATTAAAAGGAAAACAAGGGCGTTTCCGTCAGAACTTGCTCGGAAAACGTGTGGACTACTCGGCTCGTTCGGTAATCGTTGTAGGTCCTGAACTCAAATTGTACGAGTGTGGTCTTCCTAAAAATATGGCTGCGGAGCTTTATAAACCTTTCGTTATCCGTAAGTTAATTGAAAGAGGAATCGTAAAAACGGTTAAATCCGCTAAGAAGATTATTGACAAAAAAGAACCTGTGGTTTGGGATATCTTGGAGAATGTAATTAAAGGACATCCAGTGCTTCTGAACCGTGCCCCCACATTGCACCGTTTGGGTATTCAAGCCTTTCAACCTAAACTAATTGAGGGTAAAGCAATTCAGTTGCACCCGTTGGTATGTACGGCGTTTAATGCGGACTTTGACGGTGACCAAATGGCGGTACACTTGCCATTAGGTCCGGAAGCTATTTTGGAAGCTCAACTTTTGATGTTGGCATCGCATAATATCCTGAATCCTGCCAATGGTTCGCCAATTACCGTACCTTCACAAGATATGGTTTTGGGGCTTTATTATATGACAAAAGGAAGACGTTCTACACCTGAATATCCAATTAAAGGGGAAGGAATGACTTTCTATTCAGCAGAAGAGGTAAATATCGCCTACAACGAGAAAAAACTTAGCTTGAATGCCTTTATTAAAGTCCGAGTAAGAGATTTGGACGAGGAAGGAAATAAAGTTTATAAAGTATTGGAAACCACTACGGGTAGAGTGCTTTTCAACGAAGTGGTTCCCGCAGAAGCCGGTTATATCAACGAGGTATTAACTAAAAAATCATTGCGTGATATTATTGGTCATATTTTGAAATCTACAAGTATTCCTGTTACGGCAGATTTCTTGGATAAGATTAAAAATATGGGATACAAATTCGCTTTCCAAGGAGGATTGTCATTCAGTTTAGGTGATATCATCATTCCGCAAGAAAAAGCCGATATGATTGCTGAGGCAAACGGTTTGGTTGACGGAATTATGATGAACTATAATATGGGGCTTATTACCAATAACGAGCGTTATAATCAGGTAATTGATGTTTGGACATCAACCAATGCTCAACTTACTGAGTTGGCAATGAAGCGAATCAGTAACGACCAACAAGGATTCAACTCTGTGTATATGATGTTGGATTCCGGAGCGAGGGGTTCAAAAGAGCAGATTCGCCAGCTTACAGGTATGCGTGGTTTGATGGCAAAGCCGAAAAAATCGACAGTAGGAGGGGGGGAAATTATCGAAAACCCAATCTTGTCGAACTTTAAAGAAGGTTTGTCAATCTTGGAGTACTTCATTTCAACGCACGGTGCTCGTAAAGGTCTTGCCGATACCGCTTTGAAAACTGCCGATGCCGGATACTTAACGCGTCGTTTGGTAGATGTTTCACAAGACGTTATTATTAATACAGAGGATTGTGGAACGCTACGCGGTGTGGAAGTTCGTGCATTGAAGAAAAACGAGGAAGTAGTTGAAACTCTTGGAGAGCGTATCTTAGGACGTGTTTCACTTCACGATGTTTATAATCCTCTTACGGAAGAATTACTTGTTAAGTCAGGGGAGGAAATCACTGAAAAAATAGTTGCTAAAATCAACGAAGCTCCTATTGAAATGGTGGAAGTACGTTCTGCTCTTACTTGTGAGGCTAAACACGGAATTTGTGCGAAATGTTATGGAAGAAATCTTTCTACTGGAAGAATGGTACAAACAGGTGAAGCAGTGGGTGTTGTGGCAGCACAATCTATCGGTGAGCCAGGTACACAGCTTACACTTCGTACGTTCCACGCCGGAGGGGTTGCGGGTAACGTTTCTGAGGAGAATAAAGCAGAAGCTCGCTTTAACGGTATTCTTGAAATTGAAGATTTACGTGCAGTAAAAGGTAAAGATAACGAAGGAAATCCGATTAGTGTAGTGGTTCGTTCTTCTGAATTGAAAGTAGTTGACCCAACTACGGGTATGGTGTTACAAACACACGATATTCCGTATGGTGCGAGTATCTTTGTAAAAGATAAACAAGAAGTTACCAAAGGAACTTTGCTTTTCCAATGGGATCCGTATAATGCAGTTATTATTTCTGAGTTTTCAGGAAAAATCGCTTACGAAGGCATTGAACAAGGGGTAACTTATCAAATTGAAATTGACGAACAAACAGGCTTCCAAGAGAAGGTAATTGTGGAATCGCGTAATAAAAAATTGGTTCCAACATTATTGATTTTGGATAAAAATGACGAGGTGTTACGTTCGTACACTTTACCGGTTGGTGCCCATATTATGGTGGAGAACGGAAGCAAAATTGAGGAAGGAAAAGTATTGGTGAAAATTCCGCGTAATTCCGCAAAATCAGGGGATATTACAGGAGGTTTACCTCGAGTTACAGAACTTTTCGAAGCTCGTAATCCTTCAAATCCTGCAATCGTTTCTGAAATTGATGGGGTAGTTTCTTTCGGAAAAATCAAACGTGGAAATAAAGAGGTTATCGTTACATCTCGTTTGGGTGAAGAGCGTAAATATTTAGTGAAGTTATCAAGCCAAATTTTGGTTCAAGAAAACGACTATGTGCGTGCCGGAAAACCACTTTCAGACGGTTCTGTAACTCCTGACGATATTTTGAAAATTAAAGGACCTTCGGCTGTTCAACAGTATTTGGTGAATGAGGTACAAGAAGTATATCGTTTGCAAGGGGTGAAAATTAACGACAAACATTTTGAGGTAATCGTTCGTCAAATGATGCGTAAAGTTGAAATCCAAGATCCAGGAGATACGTTATTCCTTGAAGGTCAGCTTGTTCATAAAGATGATTTTATCGAAGAGAACGATAAATTATTCGGCAAAAAGATAGTGGAAGATGAAGGTGATTCGGAGAATTTAAAAGCAGGACAAATTGTTTCTCTCCGTCAGTTGCGTGATGAAAACTCACTACTTAAACGTGCTGATAAGAATTTGGTAGTTGCTCGTGATATTATTCCTGCGACAGCTACGCCTGTATTACAAGGTATTACAAGAGCATCGTTACAAACTAAATCGTTCATTTCAGCCGCATCTTTCCAAGAAACTACAAAAGTATTGAACGAAGCAGCCGTAAGCGGAAAAGTAGATACACTTGACGGATTGAAAGAAAATGTGATTGTAGGACATAGAATTCCTGCAGGAACAGGTTTGAAACGTTATGAAAAAATTCTTGTAGGTTCAAAAGCAGAAATGGAAGCTGCCGAAAAGAAAAAATCAAAATAGATTATGAGTGATTTGAAAGAAAATGAAGGACAGTTGAGTATTGAACTTGATGAAAAAGTTGCTGACGGGATATACTCAAATTTGGCAATTATCAATCATTCAATGAGTGAATTTGTTATTGATTTTGTGAGTGTTATGCCTGGAATTCCGAAAGCGAAAGTACGTAGTCGGGTTATTTTAACACCACAACACGCAAAACGCTTATTAAATGCGTTGTCCGAAAACATACAGCGATTTGAAAAAGCTAACGGGATAATTGATGAGAATCCACATCACTCAATTCCTCTATTTGGATTAAAAGGAGAAGCCTAACAGTTAAAATAGAAGAAAAAAATAAGGTTCGAAATATGTTTTTTCGAACCTTGTTTTTTTATATCGTTTTTGTTTTATGAAATGGAATTGATGTTTAATTCAAGAAGAATCAAAAAAAGAGACCGCTGAAAAATCAGTCAGTCTCAAAATCAACAAAAATATAATCATCTCTCTTATGCAGTTATAAAAATTCTTTTCTAAAAGATTTTTTGTTATAATCAAATTATTTGTTAAATAAATGATTTTATATTTTTCTTTTAAGAAGAAGAATAATTATAATGCAAATGTATATAAAAAATGATTACAAAACAATTTTTTGTGGTTACTTTTTTATTGAAAAATGTATTTTAACGTTTTATGTTATTGTTTTTTGATTTTTTTATAAATGTTATACAAATGATTTTCTTGATTTAGAAATTATGCTTATAAAAAATAAACTTTTGTTTTCTAATAACATAAACTTAGTTGATTAATAAGATTTATTTTTGTTATCTTCGCAAAATTAAAAAATGTAATGAGATGAAGAGATTATTTTTTTGTTTATTGATGGTAAGTTCCCCAATTTTGTTTGCACAGAAAGCAGTAAACGAAGATAAAGAGCAGCTGACACCTTACTATGATTTTAAAAAAGGAGTAGGGATAACGGCTCCTGATAGTTTATTTCAGATGAATATTCGTTTTAGGATGCAGAATCGTTTCAGTGTGGTTACAGACAAAAATGATGAAGTAGGCTATGAGGCTTATATTCGGAGATTACGATTACGATTTGAAGGTTTTGTTGCAGATCCAAAGTTTGGTTATACGATACAGCTCTCTTTTGCTCCCCGTGATGTAAACGGAAATCATATCATTCGTGATGCGATTGTTTTTTATAAACCTAACAAAAACTGGTTGTTGAGTTTTGGACAAACAAAATTGCCAGGGAATCGTCAGCGAATCAATTCATCTGGGGCGTTGCAACTTACAGACCGTTCTATCAACAACGCAACCTTTAACATAGATAGAGATTTTGGTTTTCAGGTTCATTATTTAAAACAATATAACGATAAATTTTCTTATAATTTCAAAACTGCCGTGACCACGGGAGAAGGAAGGGATTTTGTAGGAAAGAGTACAGGACTTGCCTATACAGCTCGTTTTGAGGTGCTTTCTTTGGGGAAATTTAAAAAAGGAGGAGAGTATTTTGAAGGAGATATTTTAAGAGAGGAAACGCCAAAACTTTATTTTGGTGCAACATATCATTATAACCACAATGCTACAAAAACTCAGGGGCAAAACGGAAATACATTAGTGAATGACCAAACCAGAAATTTACAATCAGTGTTAGTTGACGGGTTGATGAAGTACAACGGCTGGGCTGCTATGGCATCATATATGCAACGTACAGCAAATAATCCTTTAGTTGATTTGAGTGCAAAGTCATTTGTGGAAGTCGGGCGTGGATTTGATGCTCAGTTAAGTTATGCTTTTCCAAGTAATTGGGAAATTGCTTCTCGATATTCATATCTTACTCCAATTAACGATTTGAAACACATAATGCCTAAACAAAATCAAGTTTCATTAGGAATTACTAAATACATTTGGGAACACGCATTTAAAGCTCAAATGGAAATTACCAGAACCAATAAAACTCTGTTTGATAATTCTAAAAAGGAGTGGTATTTACGATTCCAAGTGGAGATAGGAATTTAAGAAAAATCTTTGTAAAAAATTTAAAAAGACTTCTGAAACTCAGAAGTCTTTTTTGATTATATTTGTTGTTTTGAGGACGTTTCAAATTTTTTCAAGTCGTGACCTTTCAAGGAGGCTTCAACCAGTTCGGGTAATTTATCAGGAGTGCAAGCGAAACAAGCAATTCCTAATTTACTAATTTCTTTTCCTAATTTCTCATCATAATCGGGTTTCCCACTATCGGAAAGGGCAAGTAAAACAATCACTTTTACTCCATCTTCGTGCATTTGTGAAAGCCGTCGGAGCAATCCTGCTCTTACGCCACCTTCGTATAAATCCGAAATTAGGATAAACATTGTTTTTCTCGGATTTTCAATCAGCGATTGGCAATATGCAACGGATTTGTTGATATCCGTTCCTCCCCCGAGTTGCACTCCAAAAAGCATATCCACAGGGTCTTGTTTGCAAAGTTCGGTAAGGTCTGTAACTTGCGTATCAAAAGCGACTACGTGTGTGTCCAATGCGGGCATACTTGCAAAGATAGACCCCATTACTGATGAGTAAATAATTGAATCACACATCGAACCGCTTTGATCAATATCTAAAATAACAGTCCAATTTTTTTGCTTTTGGCTACGTTCAAAAAAGTAAAATTTTTCAGGAATTAGCCGTTTGGTTTTTGTGTCGTAATTTTTCAGATTTCGGTTAATGGTTCTTTTCCAATCAGTAGAGGCGAAGTTAGCAATGGGAGAATGAGCCTTCTTGTTTAAAGCTCCTGTCACGGCACGACGCAAATCCTGCTCCATTCGTTTCATAATTTCATCGACTACTTCTTTAACCAATTGACGTGCAGCTTCTTTTGATTTTTCAGGAATTTGACCTTTCAAAGCCATTAAAGTCCCTACCATTGAGATGTCAGGTTTTATACTTTTAAGAGTTTCAGGTTCAAATAAAAGTTTTGTAAGCCCTTTACGCTCAATGGCATCGGATTGAATTATACTAACTACATCTTGTGGAAAGAAAGTGCGTACGTCGGTAAGCCATTTGGCTAAATTTGGAGCAGAAGAACCTAAACCCGCTTTTCTACTTCCGTTATTTTTTGTTGTATCTCCGTCATAAATAGCAGATAAGGCAGAATCCATTATGGATTGTTGCTCACTTAAAGAGACATTTTCTAAAGTTCTTGCATCTTGCCCAAGAATTAATCGCCAACGTGTAATATTTTCTGCCATAGCTAAACTCTCAAGAAATTATAAAATATAGAAAATCAGTCCCATTTGTAAGAGAGAAGACCTTAGAGAAGCATTGTTCTCCAACTTAGCATTTTTGAGAATGGAAGACAGATTATACTGTATGAAAAAATTCCAAGTGTTGTATCCGAAAGCTGAATAAACCTTAAAATGCCAATCTTTATTGAGGTCTGAGTTATTGAAGTAAATGGTAATATCGTCTCGCTTGTAAAGGCTTCTCGCACCAAAAACATATCCCAGCCTCATTCCCGTGTAAATTCGCCAAAATTTGTGATTTTCAGCAGTTGATGTCCGCCAACGGAATTCAATTGGGAATTCAAGCGTGTGTGTTTCAAAATAATTTTTGTTGATATTCAAATCATTTAAACTACTTACGATGTGATATAAATCAGAAGTATTTTCGCGAAAAATGTTGCTGTAAACCAAATCGTAAGAATATCCCACGCCTAAAGCAATACCTATGTTCCGACGTTGATTCATTGGTAAATCTTTCTGAAAACCAGCGTGTATTCCTCTGGAAAGACTATGCTGGACAACTTTGCTCGCATCAGAAATCAAATAATCATACGTTAGCCCAACGTAAAATTGGTCTTCTAAATATTTCTGTCCTCGTCCTTTTTTTTCCTTTTTCTCAGTTTTCGTTTGAATCATTCCGTCATCAGAATCATCTTGTGAAAAAACCGATGCCGGAAAGCCAATAAAGATTAATAATAAGTATATTAAGTGTTTCATTTTTCAAAAAAAATAAATATTTACAAAGGTAATTTTTTTATTCAAATAATCAAGATTTTGATTAGCAGAAATTATGAAAGAAGATTATTAATAAAAAAACAATGTACTATTTCAGTACATTGTTTTTCAAAAAAAATATGATTTTCTAAATATTAAATTTCAAATTGAAGTCCGCCAAAAAAGTTCAATTCTTTTGCGTTTTTAGAAATTAAATTACTAACAATACTTCTTGAACCAACAAAAAGAGGACCTAAACGAACGGCTGTTCCCACATTCGTTCCCATTCCGATAGCACTTGACATAGGAAGATAAAATCCAACGTATTTCCATTCCACTCGTGGAGTTATTACAAACCCGCTTGCATATGAAGTGTTGTAAACTTTGCTGGTATTGGTAATGTTGAAATTTGCAGATACATCTACAAAAATAGGTCCTGTGATGCGTACATCAGCATTTAATCTGAGTGATGTTGGTAATGAAGAGGTAATTGAAGTGCCTTTTAAAGATGTTTTTGAAACAAAAAGGCTTTCATCCATACTTTTTTGAATATCAGATAAATTAATGTTATGACTTCCTACATTCAAAGAATATTTTTGAGAATCATCAGTAGCGGAATATTTCAAACGACCGATATCAGTAAAAGAGAATCCAAGTTTTAAATCATAAGGAGTTGTAGTGCAACTTGGGCAACCTTCTTTGCGATATTCATAAACGAAGCCAAAGTCAAATCCTAAAGCAGAAGTTTGAGATTTTAAAATGTCATTGAATTTAGGTTCTTTGGTTATATTGATGCCTCCGTTTGAAAGTAAAAACTCAGCATTTTGATTCCCTTGAACGTTTATATTTACAATAGCATCATTGTTGTTTTCAATCAAATTTGCCTTAATATTTCCGCTTACTTCCGAAAAACCGGCATACGTGCTGATTGCCCCTCTGACAAATTTTGCAGTAATACCCGCTTTTAAGGAATGATTGCTCGTTTTGGCTAATAATCTTGCCCAAGAAAAAGCAAATTCAGAGAAAGCATTGGCAGAAATACTTTGCTTGTCAAGATTGAAAGAATATCCTGCAGGAGAAAGGTTTAAGTCGTTTGAATTCAAAAAGAAAGACTCAAGTACTTTAGCGTCAATGCCTCGTGCATCCATAAAAACACGTGCTCTTGAGGTAAAGGCAAAAGCATTTTTTCGTCCTACGTGGAAATAAAAAGAAGGTCCCAACACGTCCAAGTTTACATCAGCGTTGATATCATTGTGTGAAGAGGCTTGCGATGTGAAATCATTAAAACTTTTCTTTAAATCAAGATTCAATCCCATTTTGTTGTTTCCAAAAGAGGCGTCAATTGAAACAACATTGATTGCAAACCTGTTCATTCCGTCAACAAAATTCGCGGGATTGGTTGTTCCTTTGTACATAGCACCATATTGGCTTGTATTTATCCCAGAAAAGGATTGTTGAGCACTGATTGCAAAAGTAGAAAAAATCGCAACCGAAAATAAAAATTTCTTTATCATTACAAATAAATTGAAAAATTAACGGGGCAAAGATATAAAAAAGTTGAAAAGTCAATTACTAAGCATAAAAAATTAACATTCTCATTATAAAAATACACGGAAGTATTGTTGATAACAAGAAATTATTTTTTCATTTCCTCCAATTGCTTTATTTCGTCTCGATATTGGGCTGCTTTGACAAAATCGAGTTCTTTGGCGGCAGTTTCCATAAGTTTGCGGGTTTCTCGGATTTTTTTCTCAATTTCCTTTTGCGAAAGAAGCTCCGTTTGTGTTTCTTTTTCTTTTTTAAACGATGGATCGTAATGAAACTCGGTAATTGGGCTTTTACTGAGTGTATTCTCTATTTTTTTATTCAACGGCTTGGGTGTGATTCCATTACGTAGGTTGTAATTCATTTGTTTTTCACGTCGATAATTCGTGTCATCAATGGTAGCCTGCATACTTTGCGTGATTTTATCGGCATACATAATGGCTTTTCCGTTTACGTTTCGGGCAGCTCGCCCCACCGTTTGAGTTAGCGACCTTGTAGAACGCAAAAAGCCCTCTTTATCAGCATCTAAAATGGCAACGAGCGAAACTTCGGGTAAATCCAAGCCTTCACGAAGCAAATTTACCCCGACCAAAACGTCAAACAATCCACGACGCAAATCTTGCATAATTTCCACACGTTCAAGGGTATCCACATCGCTGTGAATGTATCGGCAACGCACCCCGATTTTGGTGAGATATTTGGTGAGCTCTTCCGCCATTCGTTTGGTGAGAGTCGTTACCAAAATACGTTCGTCTTTTTCTACCCGAAGTTGAATTTCTTCTGCCAAATCGTCAATTTGATTTTCGCTCGGGCGTATTTCTATTTCAGGGTCAAGCAATCCTGTTGGGCGAATAATCTGCTCAACATAAACCCCTTGTGTTTTTTGAAGCTCATAATCGGCGGGCGTGGCACTTACGTAAATCACTTGATTTTGAAGGGCTTCAAATTCTTCAAATTTCAGCGGACGGTTATCCAAAGCAGCAGGCAAACGAAAACCGTATTCTACCAAATTTTCTTTCCGACTGCGGTCGCCCCCGTACATTGCGTGCACCTGCGGAACAGTTACGTGGCTTTCGTCGATAACCATCAGAAAATCATCAGGAAAATAATCCAATAGGCAAAACGGACGTGAACCGGGTTCTCTTCCATCCAAATAACGGGAATAATTCTCAATGCCTGAGCAATATCCCAACTCGCGAATCATCTCCAAATCGAAGTTGGTGCGTTCTTCCAATCGTTTAGCTTCCAGATGTTTACCGATTTCTTTAAAATATTCCACCTGTTTGGTTAAATCTTGCTGAATGTTCCAAATGGCTTTTTGTAACACATCGGGCGAGGTTACGAACATATTGGCAGGATAGATATTCAAACTATCGTAACGTTCTAATACTTTGTTAGTTTGCGGGTCGAAAACTTCAATTTCTTCGATTTCATCTCCAAAGAAATGAATGCGGAAAGGCGTATCGGAATAGCCGGGGTAAACGTCCACCACATCGCCTTTCACTCGGAAATTCCCGTGAATGAAATCGGCGGTGGTTCGGGCGTACAAACTTTGCACCAACCGATGCATAAATTTAGTTCGTGGAAGTACCTCGCCTCGCTTTATGGTAATTACATTCTTCTGAAATTCAACGGGATTCCCGATACCATACAAACACGAAACGGAAGCTACGACCAACACATCGCGTCGCCCCGAAAGCAAGGAAGAAGTGGCACTAAGCCGTAATTTTTCGATTTCTTCATTGATGGAAAGGTCTTTTTCGATGTACGTTCCTGTGGTGGGAATGTAGGCTTCGGGTTGGTAATAATCGTAATACGACACGAAATATTCTACTGCATTGTTCGGGAAAAACGCTTTAAACTCGCTATATAACTGAGCAGCAAGGGTTTTGTTGTGAGCCAACACCAAGGTAGGACGTTGCACATTTTGCACCACATTAGCCACGGTAAAAGTCTTTCCCGACCCCGTAACACCGAGCAAAACTTGATATTTTTCCCCTTTTTCGATACTTTGGGTAAGTTGCTTGATGGCTTGAGGTTGGTCGCCAGTAGGCTGAAAGTCAGATTGTATGGAGAATTGCATTCTTTTTATTTAGTTTATATTTTCGAATTAAAATATTTTGTTTTCATTCGTAGGTAATTTTATACCCAATTTAAAAATTTTGTAATAGGATTTTATCTCATTCTCTTCTTTTAAAAATTCCTCCCAACATAAGTTCTTGTTAGCCTCTACTATTTTGGGGTAAATAATCAGACAGTTGATATTTTTGTCATCTTGTTCTGAGAGTCCTATTTTTTCGCGTACTTTTTTCAAACGAGCATAACCCGAAACCTGACGAATATCTTCGTGAATATGTCCGTAATCATATTTTAGTTTGTATTTGGTATCAATAATTAAGGATTTTTCGCCATTGCAAATCAGAAAATCTAATTGATTTCCATAAGTAGCAAATTGATAATGAATTTCGGAATATAAATCTCTATTTTCCAACAACTTTTTATACACATACAACTCAAAAAGTTTAGGCATATCTATCCAAAATGGCGGGATTTCTATCTGCTCCTGTTGTGTTGCCTTTGAGATGTTATAAGAAAATCGTTTTAAGATTAATTTTCCTATTTGTATGGCTTCTTTATATTCCTTAAAAAAAGGATTATGTTTAATGTTTTTTAATTCACTTTGCTCAATATCTGTAGAAATCAATTCAAAAGCAGGATGACAATAACCAATGATTTGATTGACCTCTGTTTTATTGGGAAAGTCTTTGAAATTCTCTATATAATAAATACAAAACTGAAAAACTTTTTTCAAAAATTGATTTTCAAAATTATCTTCGCCAAAAACTTGGTACTCGCAAAAAGTTTTAGTGAATCGGTTTTTCAATACATTTTGTTTGATGTGCGTACCGACTAAAATTTTACCTTTTACACGATTATTCAGATTTTCTCTGACCTTGTAATACGATTTTTTCAAGCCTTTTCTTACAATATTTTTCAGAATCCCCAAAAATTGAACCACCAAAAAAGGCGTTAAAGTATCCTGCTTCTGCTTGATAGGTATCAGTTTTTCATTCCAAAAAATATTGACTAAATCAGTGGTGTGGTGTGTGGGTATAGAAGAAGCATAGACATCAAGCAACATTTTTACAAAGTTAATTTCCTTTACTTCATCATCCTCATTTATAGATACTTTTTCTTCTGAATCTACATTTTTTTCAAAATTTTCAATATGTTTTTGATTAATTTTCGGCTCAACTTGTATAAATTTCTCTCCCTCTATCAACCAATCTGCCCCGATGTAATAATTAGCTTGTAAGTGATAGCAATTCTCTTTTTTATGAAATAAAAAGGGTGAAATTCCTTTAAAAATTTTTCTTGGTTGGTGTTTTTCCAAAAGAGCAAAAGAATCCAGAGACAAAGAATATTCATCTTTATCTAAACCTTGTTTTTCCTTATAAATTTTAACCGAATAATGTTCTTTTAAAAGGATTTTCATTATTATACATTAAAGTTTTTCTATCTCATCACTAGCCGATTCCTTTAAAACACCATCTTTTACATATTCACGCAAAATAGGTTTGATTTCGTATTCCAAACGGGTCTGTATATCAATATTTTCCGTAATGAAATACGAGTGTCCTAATTGAACTTCCTCTTTTTTGAATTCTTGTGATAAATGATTATCAAACAAACTGGCAACTTTGTAGAACAAATCGCTGTTAAAACTTTCCACTTCCTCTGACAAATCTTTCGGTAAAATATCTACAAAAGCAAAACGCCTTCTAATAGCATAATCAATATGCCCCACACTGCGGTCAGCGGTGTTCATTGTCCCAATAATGTAGAGATTCGGCGGAAGTATGATTTTATTACTTCCATCAACTGCGTACATCGAATCCACTGCCTCGCCACGATATTCCAAAGCGTAAATCAGCTCTCCCAAAACCGAGGAAAGATTGGCACGGTTGATTTCATCGATGATAAGGACGAATGGTATTTGCTCCATCGCATATTGCTTTAGATAACATATCCAATCATTCCAATATCCTTCATCTCCAAAATATTTTCCTTCAAAGTTATTTTGTATAATCTCTAAAACAACTTTCTTGAAATCTAATATTTGTTTCAAATTATCCTTGCCATTCTTATGATAATTGTACGATACCGTTATTTTTTCGTGATTTTCTTCCAACTTTGTGAAAGTAAAATTTTTACTTATCGGAACTTTGCTCTTATTATTGAAACTATCCTTTAAATAAATAATAAACTTATCTGCTAAATCATTTCTTTTTGATTCTTCTTGATAATAACTTAAACAATCCAACGCTTTTTTGGCAAACTTAGCCAAAATTTTATTCTCCGCTTCATAGGTTATTCCATCTCCATTTGAGTTAGGTTTCGCAATAATCCCACGCACAAAATCCTCATATGAATAACTTGGGTGAAATTGTATGATTTGGAACTGGTCATTGTTTTTGAAATCTTCCTCTTTCTTTAGTTTTAGTAATTCTTTTGCTATTTGTTTGGCTTCTCTTGTTTTTCCCGTTCCCGGAGGACCTTGCAGAATGATTTGTTTTTTATATTTGAGGAGGTTGAGAGTTTTCTGGATATTGTTCATTTGTTTAAATTGTATAAAATAATTTTTGTATTTATCAAAAAAAGTTTCAAGTTGAGAGGTGATGCCTTCTTCAAATAGTTTCAATTCCGAAAGAGAATATTCAACTCCTAGATTTGTTCTTTGTTTACTACCTTTCAAATCACGGTATTCAGTCAGGTAAAGCGATTTTATTTTTGAATCTTCCCATCTTGCACAAATATTTATGCCTGTTCCTAACCAATTCAAATAACAAAATTCTGAAATGTACTTATTTCTTGTATATGCTGATATATTAATACATATTTTGCCAATTGAATAGTTTTCCCATTCTTCTATCTGTAACTGTATTTTATCGCCATCGTATCCCTGCCCAGCTTTCCGAAATTCATTTTTTTCGAAAAGATTTTTGATATATTTCTCATAACCTATAAAATTAACATCTTCATTTTGACACCATTCTAAATGGGAAACAAAATATTCAAGTAGTTTTTTAAACTTATCTATTTCTTCCATTATCAAACAATAATTAATTACACTCTTAAATCATATAGTTTTCCACAAATCATTATCCTAATTAGGGGTTAGTTGTAGTCTATTCTATAAAAACGAGGTACAAATTTTTTATAATTTTCTTTCCAATCTTTCCAAATTTCTAACCCTTTTACTATTTTCTCCAACTTTTTCACAGTACATCAAAAACCAAATGCTTATAGTTTCCTCCTGCAAGAGGCTGATTATTAACATAAACAAATCCTAAGCGGGTGTATAGTCTTTCGGCTTTCGGGTTGTTTTCATCAACAAGTAACCCTATTTTTCCAAGTTTGTTTTTAGAAACATACTCTTGCAGAAAAGTAATTAATTGTGAACCAATGCCTTTTCCTTGAGGGCTTACGCTTACCGTGTCAATATAAATTTCTCCTTCCGAGGTTTCGTCTTCCACAAAGATTTTTCTTCCGGAAATTTGCTCAGATAATGTCAGAACAGGTTCTCTAAGTTCGTGTAAATTGGCACCATCATAAAAAACTAAAGAGCCAATAACTTGGTTATTTTCTTCAAAAACAATTGTATTTTTATGAGAATATTGATTTCTTTCTTCCAAAAAAAGCGTTTTTAAGAAAGAAATTGCTTCAATTTTATCTTCTTTCCCAATAAGCTTGAAAACAATTTCCTCCATTGCTTGAAACATCAGAGGAGCTACAAAATCAGCATCATTTTTTATTGCAAATCGAATCATTTTTTGTTTTTTTAGAAAATTTAGCTTGTAAGATGTAATTTTTTTACGATTTCTTCTCCTAATTCCTCATTGATGAGAGCTACGATTTTTTCTTTTCCGTATCCCAACTCTTGGCAAAGGGCAGGAGAGGACAATTGCACATAAAGTACATCTCCTTTGAGTTCAACTGATGTGGTGTATTTAATGATGGCACTGCCCATTAATCGGCTCCAAATTTCTTGTACTTCTACTTTATGAAGCCCGTATTCCAAACGATTTTGCTTGATTAATTGTTTTATAACGGAAGATAATAATTGAGTGTTTCCTTCCATAAGTTTCGTATAATGAATTTTTGTTTTAAAGTCTAATTCTTTACTTTTTTATAATGATAGATGATGTTAGCTTCATTTTTTACAACAAAGGAAGTTTCATTTACGGATTCCAAAATTTCTGTCCAATGATTTTCTCCATTTTCATAATTCATTTTGAAAATTCCGTTTTCTTTAATAATTTTAAACATTTCGCTATCATCGTTGGTTTGAAAATTTCCCATTAACTGCGGATACACTTTCTTTCGGAAACCTTCAAAATCTTTAATTTCGATATAATCATACGTGGTATTTACCTTATATTCTTTTACGTTTTTGTCTGCCGTGACCACTTTTTCGATTTCCCAATATCCATTCAGGTATTGTAAATCAGATTCTTTAATTTGCTGGTTACAAGATGTTAAAACAATGAAAATCAGTAAGAAGAGTAACTTTTTCATATCAAAAATGATTTAAAAAATAGTTTTCAAAGATACGAAAAAATGTCGGAAAATTTGGCAATATCAAAAATATTCATTTGCTTTGCATTTCAAAGTGCTTTTAAAAATGGAAAACAGAAATTATCTTCAAGATTTACAAGATATTAGGCAAATAATGCAGAAATCTACTCAATTTCTGTCACTTAGTGGGCTTTCTGGAGTTTTAGCTGGGGTGTATGCTTTGGTTGGAGCTTATTTCGTGCATTTACTTTTAGAAAATCATTATACTTATAATCAATATGTTATATTGGAAAGTCGTACTTTTAAGGTTATTTTGGGAATAGCCTTTGCGGTTTTGTTACTATCTGTTGTAACAGCTTATATTTTGTCACACAGAAAAGCAAAACAAAAAGGAGAAACGCTCATTAACGCTACTTCAAAGCGTGCTTTTTTGAATTTTGCCATTCCGATGGTTACCGGAGGCGTGTTGATTTTGTTGCTTTTAAGAAATCAATACTACGGATTATTAGCCCCTATGACGCTCATTTTCTATGGTTTAGCTTGTGTGAATGTAAGTAAATATACATTTCGTGATGTGCGTTATTTAGGAATTACCGAAATTATTTTGGGGCTTTTGTCAGTTGAATTTTCGGGTTACGGTTTGGAATTTTGGACAATAGGTTTTGGAGTATGTCACATTCTTATGGTTCTGTAATGTACTTTAAGTACGAATCAGGAATTTCAAAAGAATATTGAATAACAGATATTTATGGAAAAGAAATTAGAAAAAATCTTGGTTCGTTATTATAGCAACTTACTCGAAAAGGTGGTTGTGGAAACTCTTTGGGCAGAAGCTGTGAATGAGCAACAAAGATGGTATAAAATAGATAACATTCCTTTTTATGGAGCTGATTTTTCTTTGGGAGATATTGTTTTAGCTGAATATGATGAAAATGAGGAATTTATTACATATCGAAAAGTAATAAATCGTTCGGGAAATTCAACAATTCAGGTGGTTTTAATTGACGAGAAAGCAAATAAGGAAACCATAAGAGGTGAGTTTTCAAAACTTGGTGCTGAAAGTGAGGGCGTTAATCAAATTTATTTTGTGATGAACATTCCTTCAGAAGCCTCCTATCAACCAATTTTAAAGAAATTAAATCAGTTAGAGAAAGAGGGAATTATTGAGTTTGCAGAAGCATATTTATCTGATAAACATATAGATAATATTAAAGACTAAATTTTTAATAACCAGAATAGTGAAAAATATTCTTCAAAATATAAACAAGGCTTTTGATAATCGGGTAAGGTTGGGGATAATGTCCGTATTGATGGTCAATGAAAGTGCTGATTTTAATACACTTAAGGAATTACTCAATATTACCGACGGAAATCTTGCAAGCCATACAAAAGCTCTTGAAAGCGAGGAATATATAATAGTTGAGAAAAAGTTTATCGGGCGTAAGACCAACACAAGTTACAAAGTTACCGAAAAGGGTAGAAAGGCTTTCAAAGAACATTTAGATGCTTTGGAAAAAATTATAAATCAGGAAAATACAAAGTTTTGATTTCTTTTTGAAATATTTTTTTATAATAAAACTTTGAAATACAAAGTACTTTTTAGTGAATAAAAACAATTAATTAAATCATTTTTATGGAGACAAATCAAAAATCATTTTTAGCTAATTTATTGAATTCAAACACGACGCGTTTGATAATGATTGGAGCATTAACACTATTTTTGCTTATTCCTTTATTTTTGGTAAAGGGATTAATCAATGAAAGAGCTGTTCGGCAATCAGAGGTAATTCGGGAAATCAATTCAAAATGGGGAAATGAGGTGTTTTTCTATGGTCCTATTTTGAAAATCCCGTACGTAACATACGTACAAAGTGAGGTTTATGACAAAAAAACGGGTAAATCGGTTATTGAAAGAATTCCGGAGCAACATTATGCTTTTTTCTTTCCGGAGGAACTCAAAAACACGTCGAAAGTACAAACCGAAATCAAGAAGCGAAACAATTACGAATCGGTGGTGTTTACCTCTCAGATGGATTTTTCAGGAAGGTACATTCAGCCCGATTTTTCTTCAAAATATGTCTCCGATGCGGACATTAAGTGGGAAAAAGCCACGATTCTTATCCGAACAACCAATCTTTCAAGTATTAAAAACAGTGTTAAAATGCTTTTTTCTGGTAAAGAATACGTTTTCGAACCAATTTATGAGGCTCAGGCTAATGAAGATTACAGTTATTATAGTGAAAATAACGGTTACAGAGCAGTTTCGTCACTTGAAACGCCGTTTTTCAATGCAAAAGACCATTTCGAAAACGGAAATTTTAGTTTTTCAATAACGTATGACGGAAGTTCCAAAATTGGGATTGTTCCTATCGGAAAAGTTACAGAAAGCACAATAAAATCTGATTGGAAAGATCCGAGTTTTAGTGGAAATTTTCTTCCGTTTAAGAAAGATATTAAAAATGACGGATTTTCAGCTGATTGGAAGATTTTGCATATCAACCGACCCTTTTCACAACAAACTTTTGGTTCTTTGCCCGATATTGGAAAGTATGCTTTTGAAGTAGATTTCGTGATTCCTGTTGATGAATATCAGCAGAATGAAAGAGCCGCCAAATACAGATTTTTAGTTATAGGACTTACGTTTTTGATTTTCTTTTTGATACAGACAATCAGTAAGATAAAAATTCATATTTTTCAATATACGATGATAGGCTTAGCATTAACGATGTTCTACACATTACTGATTTCTATTACTGAACATAGCAGTTTTTCAAAGGCTTATTTAATGGCTTCGGTAATGGTAGTTTTGCTTATAGGGTTGTATTCAATTTCAATTTTGAAAAACAGAAAATTTCCGATGTTTATAGTAGTTTCTTTGTCAGCTCTTTATGGATTTATTTATGTTATTATTCAGTTGGAAAGTTTACGCTTTATTGGTAGGAAGTGTTGGTTTGTTTTTGATTTTGGCTTTGGTGATGTATGTTTCAAGGAAGATTGAATGGTAGTTACATATTTTATTCAGTTGAAGAGCATTTAACAAATGCTCTTCAACTTTTTATAAGTCAATGAATTAAAGAGTAACCATTTTAATGGCAGCGATAGCAGCTTCAACTCCTTTATTTCCGTGTTTTCCTCCGCTTCTGTCCAAAGATTGTTGTAAGTTATTGTCTGTCAGAATACAAAAAATAACAGGGACATCTTTCGTTGCGTTCAATTGGGCGATTCCTTGTGTAACTCCTTGACACACAAAATCAAAATGACGCGTTTCACCCTGAATCACACAACCAATGGCAATTACTGCATCAACATTTTGTGTGTCAATCATTTTTTTGCTTCCGTGGATAAGTTCAAAACTTCCGGGAACTTCCCAGCAGATTATATTCTTATCTTCTGCTCCACAGTCTTTTAAAGTTTCGATAGCTCCTTTTTTTAATCCAAAAGTAACTTGCTCATTCCACTCAGAGGTTACAATTCCAAAACGAAATGATTTTACATTAGGAATTGTACTTTTGTCGTATTGTGATAAATTTTTGTTTTCTGTAGCCATATTTGATTATGTTTTAAATATTTACACCTGCTGCCTTAGAATAAATCCCAAAGACAGCAGGTGCTTTTTGCGTATTATGAAAAATGTATTTTAGTTGTTTATCTTCCCAATGAGAATATCAACAGTTCTTGCCTCTTCTGAGGTTGGATATTCATCTTTGATGCGTTCAAAGTATTTGTTAGCTTCCTGATTGTTGTTTTGCAACATAGCAGTAATTCCCGCTTTTTTCAAATAAATAGGTGTTGTAAATTCATTTTTGCTATGTTCGAAAGCCTTTTTGTAATAATTCAGAGCTTCGGCATTGTTTTTTTGTTGTGAGTATGCATCACCAATGTTCCCCAAAGCTAAAGCTCCTAAAATTTCATCAGGAGAATTGAACTTTTTCAAGTGTTCAATGGCTTTTTCGTAGTTTCCTTGGTTCATATAAGCCATTCCAGCTGAATAATTCGCTAAATTTGCAGCTTTTGTTCCGCTGTAATTTTCAATGATTTCCAAGAATCCGTACTTTCCGTTTCCTCCTTTTAATGAAACAGTGAATAGAGAATCTTTAACTTTATCATCAGTAGCATTTAAAGCTTGGTCAAAAAATTCTTGTGCAAAAAATAATTCGTTGGCACCTTCTTTTTCTTTTGGGATTGACACAAACTGCTGATAGAGCAAATAGCCCAAACCAACCACGGCTACTGCAATCAATGTTCCGATGATGGTTTTTTGATTTTTCTGAACCCAAGCCTCTGTTTTTGAAGCTCCTTCGTCAAGTGTATCAAACACTTCCGCAGTAGTGATTTCTTGATGAAGCAACTCTTCTTGGGACTCTTCCAACTCCTCTGTTTTCTTTTTTCTATTAGGTCTGTCGTTTCTCTTTCTGTAAACTGCCATATCTTTTTCTTTAAAAGTTCGGCAAAAATAAAACTTTTATTTTTATTTGAAAGAGGTTTTTCAAAAAAATTTAGTTTAAAGCAAGAAGTTTTTCGTTTTGAAATATATGTTGTTTCGTTTTAGATACTGGGCTAATGACCACAAACGAGAGCTTTAGGTTGATAATCCGCCGAAAATTACATTTTTTCTAAAGAAAGTTTGAATTTTAGAAGGTTTCTTATTTAACTTTCCAAATTATTTATTTATTTTTGCGACTGTTAAAAATATTAAATAATATGTCTAAAAAAGAACAATTATCTTTCGATGTGTTAATCGAAATTCCAAAAGGAAGCCGAAATAAGTACGAATATGATTTTGATTTAAAAAAAATCAGATATGACCGAATGATTTTCTCTTCAATGATGTATCCTGCCGATTATGGTTTTGTACCTGAAACCTTAGCGTTGGACTCTGACCCGTTAGACGTATTGGTATTAGTTTCCGAGCCAACTTTTCCCGGTTGTGTGATGGAGGTAAAGCCACTTGGGGTTTTCCATATGGCAGATGAGAAAGGACCTGATGAGAAGATGATTTGCGTGCCAGTTTCTGATCCTGTTTGGAGCAAACTCAATACGTTAGACGATGTGAATCCGCACTTGATTATGGAAATTGAACATTTTTTTCAAGTATATAAAGATTTGGAAAAGAAAAAAGTAGCTGTAAATGGTTGGGGAAATTTGGAAGAAGCCGTGCAGATTTATTACGAGTGTAAGAAGCGATATGACGAAAGTGAAAAGAAATTTTCAATTCGATAATAACAATATTCACAAAACATTTCTGTAAGTGTTCTAATAAAGCCTATGTTTGATTATTAGCAACTTAAATGTGTTTGTTCATTGCCTATTGGTGATGATTTATCGCCTGCCTATGGTTGCATAAGTATTGATAAGTGTTAATTGAGAACTTATAGGTTGATGGTTTTACTGCCTGTTGGCGATGTTTAAGCATCTGTAAGCCGTTATATGAGGAAGGTAGGGCTTGTAGATAAGCCATTGTGTCTCCGTCATACGGCTTATTGGGGGTTAAGAAACAGCCTTAATGTATCAAGAAAGTAAGTATAACAAAATTTTAAATATAAATATATGAAAAACACAGCTTTAACCGATGTTCATATTGCATTGGGAGCAAAAATGGTTCCTTTTGCGGGTTATAATATGCCTGTTCAGTATGAGGGGGTTAACGTAGAGCACGAAACCGTACGCAATGGTGTAGGAGTTTTTGACGTAAGCCATATGGGAGAGTTTATTCTCAAAGGCAAACACGCTTTGGATTTGATTCAGAAAGTAAGTTCAAATGATGCAACGGCATTGTACGATGGAAGAGCACAGTACAGTTATTTGCCAAATGATAAAGGAGGAATTGTTGACGACCTTATCGTATATAAAATTGCAGATGAACATTACTTGTTGGTTGTCAATGCTTCCAATATTGAAAAAGATTGGGATTGGATTAGCAAACACAATACTTGGGGAGTGGAAATGGAAAATGTTTCCGACCAGTATTCGTTGTTGGCAATTCAGGGACCTAAATCCTTGGAAGCCATTCAGTCGCTTACGCCTGTGAATTTGTCTGAAATAAAAAATTATCATTTTGTAATTGGTGATTTCGCCGGAGTGAAAGATGTAATTATCTCTGCAACAGGATATACAGGTAGTGGAGGAGTTGAAATTTATGTTAAAAACGAACATATAAAACACGTTTGGGATGAAGTTTTCAGAGTGGGAGAGCCTTTCGGGATAAAACCTATCGGGTTGGCAGCTCGCGATACGCTTCGTTTGGAAATGGGCTTCTGCTTGTATGGAAATGATATTGATGATACAACTTCTCCGATTTCTGCAGGATTGGGCTGGATAACCAAATTCACAAAAGATTTTGTAAGTTGTGATGTAATCAAATCTGACAAGGAAAACGGTGTTAGCAAAAAGTTGGTTGGTTTTGAGATGCAGGAAAAAGCTATTCCGCGCCACGGATATGAAATCGTTGATGCTGAAGGAAATGTAATTGGAAATGTTACAAGCGGAACGATGGCTCCTTCACTTGGAAAAGGAATTGGTTTGGGATATGTTCCTACCGAGCTTTCTAAACCGGGAAGTGAAATTTTTATCCAAATTCGTAAAAATAGAGTTCCTGCAACGGTGGTGAAACTGCCTTTTTATAAAGGATAAATTTGTATATGATTGAAGATTAGAAAATAATTTTTAAGATTAAGCTCAAAAATCTGAATTTTATATTTAGTTTTTGGGCTTTTTTGTTTTCGTATTGAAACAGAAAATTTTAGTAGCTTGCTTCTATAGCTAATATAAAATAATTTCTCGTTACAATTTCTCCTTAATAAAAGGGAAGAGTAGGGATATGAACTCTTAATAAACATTCTCCATCCCTCGGATATCTTCTTCAAAGAAAGATTTTAAGACTTGAAAATTTAAAGTGAATTAACTACAAACCTCGTATTTATTGAGGTTATTTTTGCTTGTAAATTCTATTTATTTGTAAGAGAAATTATGATGATTATTAAAAGTTATCCTAAAAAATGAAGAATTTTTTTACTTTTTTTAACGATATAACTATTTGTTTCTTAGTTTATTGATTTTTTTCTGTTTGTTTGGAAAACTTTAGATTCATTCAAAATAGGGAAAAATGATAAATGTCATTTTTTTAACTGATTAAGATTGTGTACTTTTGCCACATTCATACATAAACCATTCTGAGATGAGCGTGATATATATGTTGATTAGTATAAGTATTGTAGTGGCTTTGTTGTTTTTTTTCTTGTTCATAATGGCAGTGAGAAAGGGGCAATACGATGATAGTCATACACCTGCAATACGAATGCTTTTTGAAGATGAGCTTGTTGATGAAAAAACAGAGAATACAATTAAGGAAGAAAAACTAACTGAATAATTAATTTAATAAATAATGGAGAAGCAACAATTTTACTATGACAACAAAATTGTACGGAAATTCCTCTTTGCAACCCTTTTTTGGGGAGTTATAGGGATGGTAGTAGGGCTATGGTTAGCCTATTTATTCTTGTTTCCGACAATGTCTAACGAAATTCCTTGGTTGAGTTTCGGACGCCTTCGCCCATTGCATACAAATGCTGTAATTTTTGCTTTTGTGGGGAATGCTATTTTTGCGGGGGTTTACTATTCACTACAGCGACTTTTGAAAGCTCGTATGTTTAGTGATTTTTTGAGTAATTTTAACTTCTGGGGTTGGCAACTTATTATCCTTGCCGCAGCCATAACACTTCCGTTGGGTTACACTACTTCCAAAGAGTATGCCGAACTGGAATGGCCAATTGACATAATGATTGCTTTGGTGTGGGTTGCTTTTGGGGTGAATATGATAGGAACACTTCTCAGAAGAAGACAGCGTCATATTTACGTGGCTATTTGGTTCTATTTAGCTACCTTTGTTACGGTTGCAGTGCTTCACATTTTCAATAACTTAGAGCTTCCTGTTACGATGTTCAAATCGTATTCTGTTTATGCAGGAGTTCAAGATGCTTTGGTGCAATGGTGGTACGGACACAATGCGGTTGCTTTCTTCTTAACGACACCGTTTTTGGGATTGATGTATTATTTTGTTCCGAAGGCGGCAAACCGTCCGGTATATTCTTACCGATTGTCAATCATCCACTTTTGGAGTTTGATTTTTATCTATATTTGGGCAGGTCCACACCACTTATTATATACGGCTTTACCTGAATGGGCTCAAAACTTAGGTGTGGTTTTCTCTGTGATGTTGGTAGCTCCTTCTTGGGGAGGTATGATTAACGGATTGTTAACTCTTCGCGGAGCTTGGGATACGGTTCGTGAAAGTCCTACATTGAAGTTTATGGTTGTAGCCATTACAGGATATGGTATGGCAACTTTTGAAGGACCGATGCTTTCACTTAAAAACGTAAATGCAATTGCCCACTTCACCGATTGGATTATTGCTCACGTACACGTTGGTGCATTGGCTTGGAACGGATTCCTTGCTTTTGGTATGATTTACTATATCGTGCCTAAAATGTGGAAGACAAACCTTTACTCGATGAGATTAGCGAACTTCCATTTCTGGATAGGTACATTAGGGATTGTGTTCTACGCCTTACCACTTTATGTGGCAGGATTTACGCAAGCTTCATTGTGGAAACAATTTAATCCGGATGGAACTTTAACATACGGAAACTTCTTGGAAACGGTAACGCAAATTATGCCAATGTATGCCTTGCGTGCTGTTGGAGGAACGCTTTATTTAATTGGGGTTCTTGCAGGGGTTTATAACGTTATAAAAACATTGCAAACAGCTCCTAAGTTGGAAGATGAATTGGCTCAGGCTCCTGCTTTGTCAACAATCAGCAGTGGAAGATTACAAGGAGAAACGTTACACACTTGGTTGGAAAGAAAGCCTGTTCAAATGACAATTTGGGCTACAGTAGCTATTTTGATTGGAGGTATTGTTCAAATTGTACCGACTATTTTCGTAAAATCAAACATTCCTACAATTTCAAGTGTGAAGCCTTATACACCGCTTGAATTAGAAGGACGTGATTTATACATTCGTGAAGGTTGTGTGTCTTGTCATAGTCAAATGATACGTCCATTCCGAAGCGAGGTGGAACGTTACGGAGAGTTTGCAAAGGCAGGTGAGTTTGTATATGACCGTCCGTTCTTATGGGGAAGTAAACGTACTGGTCCTGATTTGCTTCGCTTGGGAGGAAAATATTCTGACAACTGGCATTTCAACCATATGTATGACCCAACAAGTACTTCACCCGGAAGTATAATGCCTGCATATCCTTGGCTTACAAGAGATAAACACGATAGAAGCAACATTGAAGCTAAAATGCGTGGATTGGCTAAATTGGGGGTTCCTTACACAGAGGAAGATATAGTTAATGCTCACAAATCAATGGAAGAACAGGCTCAGAAAATCGAGAAAAATCTGTATAACGACCCTGATTTTGTGAAACAGTACGAGGCTTCCAAATCAAGAGCAGAGAAAGAAGGTAAGGAGTTTGTCCCAATGAAAGATCGTGAAATTGTGGCACTTATTGCTTATTTGCAACGATTGGGTACGGATATTAAAATTAAAACTGCAAACGCTGAATAACAACAATGATTAAGTCTATTAAGGAAATAATGGCATCATCAGAAGGGTATGAGATATTTCCCATTGTGTCCCTTTTGATATTCTTTGTCTTTTTCGTGGCTCTCTTTTGGTGGGTTTTTGGATACAAAAAGGAGTCTATTGATAAGATGAACAATATTCCTTTTGATGACGATGACGAAAAATAATACCTTATTATGAAAAGAAATTTAATACCATTTTTACGAGTAATAACCATTGTTGGTGTTGTGGCTCTTGTATTGGAACTTCTGTATGGAGGTAAGGGGGAATGTGCTATCGCCAAATATTCTCAAATACAAATGCTTTTAGTTTTTCTGCTTTTTGTCTTGATTTTTACGGAAGTAGTTTTGAGAGGAGTAGAAAATCTAACTTACGGAATCAAACCTAAGCCAGGGCTTGCAGAGGAAGGCTCGCTTTGGAAACGCTTCTACGCAAGTATGGTAAATCAAGTTCCGATTGAACGTGAGAGTGAAATCATATTGGAACACGAACACGATGGTATCAAGGAGCTTGACAATACCTTGCCTACTTGGTGGGTGTATCTGTTCTATGCTACGATAGTTTTTATGATTGTGTATCTTGTTCGATTTGAAGTGATTAAGGATTATAATCAGGTTGAAGAATATGATAGAGATGTAGCACAAGCGAAAATAGAAATTGCTGAATACAGAAAAAATAATCCGAGTTTGCTAAATGCAGATAACGTGAAATTGCTCACAGACGCTTCAGATATTGAAGCCGGCAAAAAAATCTTCCAAACAAATTGTGTGGCTTGTCACGCTATGGACGGAGGAGGAGGTATTGGTCCTAACTTAACCGATGATTATTGGATTTTGGGAGGAAGTATCAACAAGATTTTTAATACTATTTCCGAAGGTGGTAGAGACGGGAAAGGAATGGTAGCTTGGAAAACTTCACTAAAACCAGAACAAATTGCTCAAGTGGCAAGTTATATCAAAACCTTAAAAGGAACAACTCCTGCCAATCCGAAAGCGGCTGAGGGAGATTTATACACAGAAGAATAAAAGGTCATATCTTAAATGTTAGTGGTAGAGGTTAGAGAAATTGGCATTGGGTAGCTTTGCTGCTATGCTTTCACGTTTCCCTAACCTCTTTTATTTTTCAAAATCAAAGTTATTATGGCACAGCAAGGTAAAGACGTATTTCGTGATTCAATAGGAACCATTGATGAAGAAGGGAAAAGAGCTTGGGTGTATCCCAAAAAGCCTTCGGGCAGGTATTATCGTTATAGAAAATATGTGAGTTATCTCCTTTTGCTTATTCTTTTTGCGAGTCCTTTTATAAAAATTAACGGAAATCAGTTTCTACTTTTTAATGTACTCGACCGTAAGTTTAATATTTTTGGTTTGCCTTTTTGGCCACAGGATTTCTATTTGTTTGTGGTTTCTATGATTATAGGAATTGTTTTTCTTTCCTTGTTTACTGTTGTTTTTGGGCGTATTTTTTGTGGTTGGATTTGTCCGCAAACCATATTTATGGAAATGGTTTTCCGCAGAATTGAGTATTGGATTGATGGCGACAGAGGAGCACAAATGCGATTAAACAAGCAGCCTTGGAATGCAGAAAAAATTCGCAAACGTCTGTTGAAATGGGCAATTTTCTTTTTTATTTCTTTCTTGGTGGCAAACATATTTTTGGCTTATTTGATAGGTTCTGATATTCTTCTTACTTACATTATTGAAGGACCTCTAAATCATTTAAGTACGTTTGTAGCATTGTTCATTTTTACCTGTGTTTTCTATTTTATATTTGCTTGGTTCAGAGAGCAAGTGTGTATCATTGCTTGTCCGTATGGGCGTTTGCAAGGGGTACTTTTGGACAATCGTTCCGTAATTGTTGCTTATGACTATGTGCGTGGTGAAGGTGAGAAGGGGCGTAAAAAGTTTCGTAAAAATGAGAATCGGGAAGAGCTTGGTCACGGAGATTGTATAGACTGTTCGCAATGTGTACACGTTTGTCCCACAGGGATTGATATTCGAAATGGGACACAGTTGGAATGTGTGAATTGCACAGCTTGTATTGATGCTTGCGATGAAATAATGGATAAAACAGGTTTCAAACGAGGATTGATACGATTCGCAAGTGAGGAAAATATCGCCAAGAAAGCTCCTTTCAAGTTTGATTTAAGGATGAAAGGATACACCGCTGTACTTACAATTCTTGTAGGGATATTAATAGGAATGTTGTTCTTACGAACTGATGTTCAGGCAAATGTGTTGCGTGTTCCTGGGCAATTGTACAGTCACGAAGAAGGCGGAATTATTAGTAATATATACACATATAAGATAATTAACAAAACCACGCGAGATTTTGATAATGTTACCATAAAAGTGGCTGACTCACTGAATGCTGAAGTAATTTTGGTAGGAAAAACATCTATTTTTGTTCCAAAACAAGGAATGGCAGAAGGAACTTTGTTTATTAAGATACAAGAGTCTTCTCTGGAAGAAGAAAAAACAAAACTCATATTAGATGTTTACAGTAATGGAAACAAAATAGAATCTGAAAAAACAATATTCTTAGGTCCGAGAGTTTTTAAATAAATTGTGTATTTCTTTGGTAGCTAATTTATTATATTAAAATGTTTCAGGAGCTTGAACGATTAAGCGGAGTTAAAACTCAATAATATGAAGTTTTAACTCCGCTTTATAAAAGCTATTATTTAGATTTATTATATCATCGAAAGTTGCTAATAAAACATTTACTACGTGTAGAATAAATTTAATAAACACTGTTAATTTAATCATAAAATATTGTGTTGCAGTTTGTTTTGTTTGATTAATTGATATATTTGCCCTTCAATGCACTTATATTAAAAAGCTCATTATGAAAAAAGTATTTAATTATATGAATATGAAAATAATGCAATTTGTGATTTTGATTGCTTTTTGCTTAGGAATGGGGACTATTTATGCTCAGAATCCTCAAAATCCTCAGCTATTATCAGCAATAGATAATATGCCAGCTCCTTCTGCTTGTGGGGAGGCATCAACTTATACAGTTACTGTTCGTACAGGAACATCAGCACATCAGAATATTAATTTGGAAGTAACGCTTCCTGTTGATTTTGAATACGAAAGTGGCTCGGCAATTACTACTAATAATATAGGAACAGCTAGCTTTGTTTCATATGATTCGTCTACACGAAAGTTAGTTATTAAGTTGGATATACCTGCTACAACTACCGCCTCTGATATGAAAATTTCATTTAAGGCTAGAGTAAATTGTGGAGCAATAGCAACGGCAAGTCTTTCAGCAGATAAGAAGCCTAAAATAGGTTATCTTTTAAATGGAGGAATTTTTGGAGCAGGAGAAGGACAAGGGATTAATGTGAAGTACGCTGCTTTAGTGACAACTGTTACTCCTCAGTCTTCTAATGTTGCTGCTGGTGATGTTATTGAGAGAACCATTAGAGTAAATAACAATGGATACGGAACTATTCAAAGTTTTACGGTAAGCACTACTATAGGAACAGGATTAGAGATTGTATCTTCTGATCTTACAGGTAATACGGGATGGAAAGTAGAAGAAACAGAAAAAGGAGTATACCAATTTTCTGATGGGACGCTTTTGTCTGGAGCTAGTGTTTCTATTAAACAGACCGTAAAAGTAAATGCCTGTTCAGAACTCACTAGTTCATATAAGGCTTCCTATGGCTGTACTCCAAAAGAGTGTACCTACCCAGAGTTGAGCAATGCAACAGCAAACCCAACTGTAACTATAGACAGAACTAAGGTGCCGAATGTTGTAATAACTGTTGTTAAGTCTGACGGAACTGAATTAACAACAACTGAGACTAATGTAGGAGCCTATTGTTTTGATAGTGATATTACACATTACTTAAAAATAGAAAATAAAGGTACAGCAGGGGCTAAGGATCTAGTACTTGAGCTTTTGACCTCAATAGATGGAAAACTTACAGGTTCGACCTACTTTGTGGATAATAGTTATGAAATTTCTGATAATATTGGTTTTACAGGAGCGTTGACATCAATAACTCCTTCAAATAATTCTACTGTTTGGGATTCTAACTTAGGAGATGTTTTTGGAACAACGGGTAAAAAAAATAGAGTGTATCTTCCAATAAGTTCTATTGCACAAGGGCAAACTCTTTATTTACGATTTAAAACTCGAAATAATTCATATGTAACAGGAACTAATTGTGGGGATAAAAGGTCGGGCTTTTTATATGGTGGTATAAATAGATTATACACCTATAGCAATGCTAATGTTTGTTCAGGGACAAAGAATTTTACTGTTCCTAACGGAACTTTAATTGGTGCACAAGGTCTTCGCCTAGAAGGAGGTAATATTGGGGCGAGTATGATTAGTTCAGACCCCAAAGATATATATAAGGGAAGGTTTCGTTTTTCACAGTTAAGTCATAGTAATACTTCTGTAGCTAACGGAGACTACTTTGAAATTGTGTTTCGATTTGCTCCATCGATGACAATCAGAAAAGAAACCATCAAATTAATGCAGGTAGATGGAACATTTTTTCTACCTGAAATAATATCGGATGTAGCTAATGAATATCGTTTGCGTTTTACTTACGGGCCAAAAGATAAAGGAGGTAACTTTTCTGGTAACTTTTCCGCAAATGGTTCAGTACTAACTTTTGATGCTACTTATACTTGCTCCGATCCCGCTTGGTATGAATTATATATGCAGACGAACAGAGTAAATAGTTGTAATTCTGGAATTAAAGGTATAGATACTCAGTGTATTCGTACTAATTTATCACCTGTTGGCTGTGCTGAAGGTTGTGATCAGGGCTTAATGAGAGGGTTGGCTAAAGTACAACGCCACCCTGATAGTTTTGGATATGTAGCCAATACAAAGCTTCACGATCGTGATAATAAAGGATTACCTGCTTACCCACTAACTAAAATTACTGAAGACACAGAAGGTACTAATTTATCGGCTTTTCATACGAATGATAAAGTTATCATATCACAAAAAGGGACAGTAAAATCAGGAACTATCACAAACTGGACAGAGGGACGTTTTGAAGTGACTGTTCCCAATGGAATGTATAATACTATTCCAGGAAGTTTATCTTCACTAAATGCAATTGTAACTCCTAATAGTGGTCAGTTAATTATTGATACAGAGATACAAACTTATACAATTACAAATTTACCTTTAAAAGTTTCAGGAACACAGACTGTAACTTTAGATTTTACAATGGAAACCCTTCACGCTAATGGTTTACCTGCGACAATAACTCATTTGGCAGATGGATATAAATTACAAGTTTCCTTTCAAATTATTCCAAATAATTTTAACCATTCAGGAGATAATATAGGAACAAAGCAGTTTATTACAGATTTTCATTTACGTCATAATAATTTGCCTTATTCTTGTGGGCCGCTGGGGTTGGCTAATGGACTTTTTGCAGTATCTCGTTTTTCTTTTTATGAAAATAATAGTAAATCACCTAATACACGCCTTACAGCTTGTGATAAAATCCCTGATGGCTCCAACAATTCTATCATAAGTTCGGCACCTTTTTACAGACTTAATATTTCGATAAATGAAGCCACTACAAGTAATCAGGTTTTTCCTCGTGAAAATAGACAGTTTATTAAGCCAAAGCAACTAGTATCGATTGTACCTGAAGGTCTAGATTTAAAAGGCTTCTATATTCTGTTGTCTGGGCAATTGCGTTCGGACTATGGCTATTATAAGGTAACTTTAGATACTCCGGTAAGTGGAATGATGCATACACTTAACCTCGAAGAAGTCTTGATGAAACTTCTTATAGCAAGCCACGCAAGAGGAAATGGATATGATCCATCTGATTATAATGCAGCTATGACAACTTTAAATTTAGA
The DNA here is from genome assembly GCF_009684755.1 of Capnocytophaga felis. Lineage (GTDB taxonomy): Bacteria > Bacteroidota > Bacteroidia > Flavobacteriales > Flavobacteriaceae > Capnocytophaga > Capnocytophaga felis. The sequence goes on along the minus strand of NZ_BLBC01000005.1, from coordinate 36,475 downwards.
TGAAGGTTTTTGGTTGCGTATAACACCGATTGTTTCCAAAAATTGTAATTCTGGAGCTACTGAAACTTATGAGGCGTATGCGGTTTTAGAAGGAACTGGTAGAGATGCGTATCCTCCTAACAATACCTATACCAATGAAGTGAATATCAAAACAAGTGTAAAGGCGATAACTTATGACATTGATAATGATAAGTTGAATACTACTATAGCTACACCCGTATCAACTTCTGATACAAATGTGGTACGTTGGGTAATCAAAACTGAAAATTCATCAATATTTCATACTTTTCCTAACGTGTGGTTTGGCTCTACAGATATGAATATAACGTCTGTTCAGCAAGCAAGTGATGCTACAGGTAACAGTTTGGTTGGTAATCCATTAAATCAGGTGAATGGCATATTCCAATTAGGGGATATAAATCCACTTACTACCAAGTTTTATGTGGTAACGGCAGATATTCCGGATTGTGGTACAGGAGAGAAAAATATATTACTTGGACATTCTTGTAAGGGGTATCCTAGCTCACTTTCCACTCCACATTGCCCAGCACAAACTTATACGGTAACATTTTCTAAATTAGAAGGAGACTTGCAGTCTAGGCTTATCTCACAACCACCAGCAGATTATCGTCCAAGTTTGTGTGAGGTGTTAGATTACGACATTGAAATAAACAACTCAGGTAAAGGAATAGTTAAAGATATACAAATTACAATTCCTTTAGGAGAAACTTCAGGACTTACTTTTGTTCCAGGAAGTGCAATGTATTCTAATGAGTATAAAACAGGAACTGTGTCAACAACAATTCCTCTTGATGATAGTTACGTTACAGTTGGTACTACAAGTATAATAATTAATTTGCCAAATACTAATCTTGCTACAGGTGAGAAAATTCGTTTTAGATTAAAATTAAGAACCACAGATGATTGTTCCTTTAGTTCTAATCAACACATTAGCTTCATATCCAGAGGGAAAAATTATTGTGGAGAAGATATTCATGAACCATCAACCCTTACTAGTTATCGTTTGATAATAGCAGGGGATACAACTAATTTGCCAATAGTAACTATAGATAAAGCAGAAGCATTGATTGCCTTTTCAGATTCTAATGTTACAGGTAATGCTAAAGGAACATATACCTTGAAAATTACAAATAAAGGAAATCTTCCTTTTAATCAGGATATTATTAATGCAGGTGGAGATACTAAATTGTCAATTAACTTACCTATAGGTTGGGAAATATTGAATACGAAGGACATCGAAGTAGCTTCAAATAATAGTTTAGTTTATTATAGTACAGATGTGCTAACTAATACATATATATTTACACTTGTAGATGCAATACCAATAAATGGAGTATTGGAGATTAACGCATTACCAATAGTTGCTACTAAGATACATAATTGTCCTATAACCGATGAGATAAAAGCACAATTATATTACATTGTTCATAACCCAACATCTGTATGTTCTGGAACAACTCCAACTCCTGCCAATTGTGATATGAAAAAGATCATTACAGAAGCAATAGTGCCGTTGAAACTTGTTGTTCCTAAGGCAACAATAAAAACTTCAGTAAATACAGTATTTTGCAGTAATCATACTATCGCAGATTTGAATATTTTGATAAACGAAAATGCACCACTAGCTTGGTATGATAACCCAACAGGAGGTACTCAATTGGCTCAAAATACACCTTTGTCCGCAAGGACTTATTATGTGGCCCTTCGCGATAATTTAGTATCAGGCTGTGAGAGTATAGAAAGAACTCCTGTAGAAATTACTACTGAGGTTTGTATCCCTATTGTAGCTAATGACGACGTGTTCCCAACGGTAAATGGAAATGTACAAAGTACAGCAGGAAATGTTTTAGACAATAGCGGTAATGGTCAAGATACTTTGAATGGTACTCCGGTAACTACTACCAATGTTAGTATTTCAGAAGTGACACCAGCAACATCAATTAACGGAAACGCAAATGTACCAAAGATAGATGTAACAACAGGAAATGTAAATGTCCCAGCTGGTACACCTGCAGGCACTTATACAATAGTGTATAGAATTTGTGAATCAGGAAATCCTGCGAATAATTGCGATACTGCTACTGTTACAGTTGTTGTTAGCACAATTGAGGCAAACGATGATGATATGAGTGGCTCTCCGGTAGATGGAGTAACGGGAAATCCAAGTGTTGTAAATGTATTGACTAATGACATTCTTAATGGTGTGCCAAATATTCCAATTTCAGAGGTCACTATCACTGTAACTACTCAAGCAACACCAATAGGAGGAAGTGCGAACGTTCCAATACTTGAACCAATAACAGGTAATGTGAGTGTTCCGGCAGGTACTCCGGCAGGAATTTACACGATTACTTATCAGGTTTGTACAAAATCTAATATTTGTGATACAGCGAATGTGGTAATTGCGGTAGCATCTCAACCTATAGACGCTAAAGACGATAACTTCCCTGCTGTATCTGGCAACACGGGCGGAAAAGCGGGTAATGTTCTCTCAAATAATGGCAATGGAACGGATATGTTAGGGGCAAACCCTGCAACTGTTACAAATGTTAATATTGCTGAAGTTACACCCGCATCACCGATTAACGGGAATCCGAATGTTCCGAAGTTGGATGCGACTGGCGAGGTTGATGTTCCGGCGGGTACTCCGGCAGGTACTTATACCATCGTATATACTATCTGTGAGAAATTGAATCCGACTAACTGTGATACTGCTACAGCAACTGTCGTGGTAACTTCAGAAACTTTGGTAGCAAATCCTGATGATTTCAGCGGAACACCAATCAATGGACTTAACGGCGGGAATACATCAAGTGTTTTGACAAATGATACACTTAACGGAAATCCATTGAATCCAACACAAGTAAATTTGACGTGGGGAACTACCATTCCGACAGGTTTAACACCAAACGCAGACGGAACTATTACCATCGCACCAAATACGCCGGCAGGTACATATACCATAACTTATACTATCTGTGAGAAATTGAATCCGACAAATTGTGAAAGTGCTGAGGTTACCATAGTTGTGACTGAAGAGCCGATAGACGCTAAGGATGATAACTTCCCTGCCGTATCTGGTAACACGGGCGGAAAAGCAGGTAATGTTCTTTCGGATAATGGTAATGGTTTAGATGTGTTAGGAACAAATCCTGCAACGATTGCAAATGTTAATATTACACAGGTTACGCCTGCATCGCCAATCAATGGTAGTGCAAATATTCCAACATTGGATGTAACTACCGGAGATATTAATGTTCCGACAGATACACCAGCGGGTACTTATACTATTGTATATCGTATTTGTGAGAAACTGAATCCAACAAATTGTGATACAGCCACAGCTACGGTAGAGGTAGCAGCCTTACCAATTGTAGCAAACGATGATGATTATACATCATTCCCGATATACACAGCTGTAGGAGGAACTGTAACTACTTCTGTATTAGTGAATGACACGATTGGAGGAGCTCCGGCTACTTTAGGAACTGTTACTATTTCAAATCCTACTACACCGAATACAAACATCTATATTGATGTTTCTAACGGAACGGTTGTGGTATTGCCAAATACGCCAGCGGGAACCTATACACTTACTTACACAATCTGTGAAAATGCTAATGCGACAAATTGTAGTAATGAGGCAAACGTGACGGTAGTTGTTTTGGATGTTCCGAAAGCGAATGATGATTCTGCAACCACTGAAATAAATACTCCTGTAACAGTGAATATTTTGGATAACGATGAAAATATCCCAACAACAGGAAGAGTTGCCGTTGTGACTGATCCGTCAAGAGGTACTGTACAAGTAAATGATGGCGGAACACCAGATGACCCATCTGACGACACTATTACGTACACTCCAAATCCAGGTTTTGTTGGCACAGATATGTTTGTATATGAGCTTTGTGATGCGGCAGGTAATTGTTCAAATGCAACAGTAACAATAGAAGTTGTAGCTGGAGGAGATATAGTTCCTTACAATGCTATTTCAATCAATGATGATGGTTCAAATGATATATTCTACATCAAGGGAATTGAGGCATATCCAAACAATACGGTAAGAATTTACAACCGTTGGGGAGTGAAAGTTTTTGAAGCTCACGGGTATAATAATACAACGAAAGTCTTCAGAGGATTATCGAACGGAAGGGTTACCATAGAAGCTCCGGAGAAATTGCCACAAGGAACGTACTATTACATAATAGAGTATGTAGATAAAAACAATCAAACCAAGAAAAAAGGAAGTTGGTTATATATCAAAAAATAAATCAAAATATTGAAAACTCGAGTGTTAATATAAAAAATCGCTCGGGTTTTCAAGAAGTTATAGAAATAGATAGGAAAATTATAAAAATAGGACAATAAACATATAAATATATTATATAATGAGAAAAAGTAGTGTTTTTTTAATGTTGATGTTAATGCTATGTACAGGGGTTTTTGCTCAACAAGAATCGCAATATACACAGTATATGTATAACACAATGATGTTTAACCCAGGGTATGCAGGCTCAAGAGATGTAGGGAGTTTCTTTGGATTGTTCAGAACACAATGGGTAGGTTTGGAAGGTGCCCCGAAAACAGCAACATTGAGTTACCACACGCCTATAAGAGATAAAAATGTGGGATTGGGAGTTTCGTTGTTTCACGAATCAATTGGTCCTCAGCAAGATAATACTATTTTGGTAGATTTTTCATACACATTGAATTTTGAAAATTCAAAATTGGCTTTTGGTCTGAAAGGCTCAGCAGGATTTTATCAACTGGATGTCAATAAATTACATTTGTATGATGGTTTAGACTATAGTTTCACCGGAGATAACACAATTTTCAGACCTAATATAGGGGCAGGGCTTTTTTGGTATTCTGACAAACATTATTTAGGTTTTTCTGTACCAAATCTTTTAGAAACAGAAGTTTACAGAAGAAATGAGAGAAACAAAGAGGTTTCTGTTCTGAAAAACACTCAACATTATTACTTGATAGGAGGATATGTATTTGATTTAACAAGAAATACAAAATTTAAACCTGCAGTACTTAGTAAGGTGTCTTACGGAGCTCCATTCCAACTGGATGTTTCGGCAAATTTTATGTTCAACGAAAAGTTTGTTTTAGGTGCTGCTTGGAGATGGTCGGCTGCAGTAAGTGCTATGGCTGGTTTCCAAATAAATGACCGATGGTTTATCGGTTATGGATATGATTTCGAAACCACAGAATTGTCAAGATATAATTCTGGTTCACACGAAATATTCTTGCGTTACGAACTGGTGAAAGCATACAGAAAAGTGATTTCTCCAAGGTTCTTCTAAGGAAATTTTCATCAATCTAATTTATTTTAAAAACCATAAAAATGAAGAATCACAAAATATACATACTTGCAATGGCGTTGTTTAGCAATGTCTTGTTGGTTTTTTCACAAGAAAAGCAAATGCAAAAAGCCAATGAGATGTATAAAAATTACGCCTACATAGATGCTATTAAGGTCTATGAAAATATTGCAAAAAAAGGATTTGTAAATCAGGAGTTACTCGAAAGGCTCGGAGATTCATATTACTTCAATGCTGAGTATGATAAAGCTTCTACTTGGTATGAGAAACTTTTTGAAAATAAGGAGTACAAAGTGCAACCTGAATACTATTACAGATACGCATTGTCCTTAAAATCATTGGGTAAATATACCGAGTCAGACCAAATGATGAACAAGTTTGTGGAAATTACTGGAGCGAATGACACTCGTGCTGTATTGTTTGAAGAGCATAAAGATTATAGAGAGGAAATAAAGGAGAACTCCAATCGTTTTGAGTTACTTCAAACGGGCATAAATACAGAGCATTCCGAGTACGGAACGGCTTTTTATGGAGATAAAGTAATTTTTGCAGGAAGTAACACAAGCCTGATTAAGCCTGTTTCAAAATGGACAGGTGATAGTTTCTATGACTTGTACGAGGCAAATCGTGATAGCATTAGGTTATCGAAAAAGACACTGTTTTCGTCAAAAGTTAATACAAAATTCAACGAATCAACAGCTGTATTTACAAAAGATGGCAATACGGTATATTTCACTCGAAACAATTATGTAGACAAAAAGGTAAGAATGGATTCAGAAAATACCATCTTACTGAAAATATTACGAGCAACCAAAGACAGTAACGGAAATTGGGGCAATGTTGTTGAAATGCCATTCAATAGCAATACGTACAGCGTAGCTCACCCTGCATTAAGCCCAGATGAAAAATATTTGTACTTTGCGTCTAATATGCCGGGAACATTAGGAAGTTCTGACATATTTCGTGTAGAAATATTGAAAAACGGTTATGGAAAGCCTGAGAATTTAGGAAGCGTCATAAACACAAACGGAAGAGAATCTTTCCCTTTTATTTCAAAAGATAATGTATTGTATTATTCTTCAGATGGTTATCCAGGATTGGGAGGATTGGACATTTTTGCTGTAAAATTGTACGATAACGGAACTACTTCAAAAGTTATAAATATTGGAGAGCCGGGAAATAGCGTAGATGATGATTTTTGTTTCGTGATAGACAAAGAATCAAAGATAGGTTTCTTAACTTCGAATCGTGCCGGAGGAAAAGGAAAAGACGATATTTACGGATTTTACGAACGTATTCCTTTGAATTTCACGTGTAACAAAATTTTGAAAGGAGTGGTTAAGAATTCAGAAACGATGGAAATTATCTCTGGAGCAATGGTTTCATTGTCAGGCAAAAAGATGGATTTGCTAAAAACAGAATCGAGTGACCTAGAAGGAGGATTTGCCTTTGGAGAAGAATTTATAAATTGCCAAGATTCACATTTCTATTTGAAAGGAGAAAAAGAAGGTTATGAAACGGCTGAGGTAAAAGTAGAAATGAAAGGCAAAGGAAAAGAAATCCACTACGAAATCTTATTGAAACCAAGAGTTATAAAAGTAACTGAAGGAGATGATTTGGCGAAAGTATTCAAGATAGAAAATATTTACTTTGATTTTGATAAATCGAATATTCGTTATGATGCTTCGGTACAGTTAGCCAAAATCTTGGAAGTTATGAAAGAATATCCGAATATGAAGATAAATGTTCGTTCGCATACAGATAGTAGAGGTTCAGATAGTTATAACTTAGCTTTGTCTGACAGAAGAGCAAAATCGACTGTAAAATGGATTATTGATAACGGCATCGATGCAAGCAGAATCACAGGAAAAGGTTACGGAGAAACACAATTAACGAACCACTGTTCTAACGGAGTACAATGTACGCCAGAAGAACACCAAGCCAACAGGAGAAGTGAGTTTATAATTATAAGTTTAGAGTAATAAAAAGGGGATAGCTAAAAAACTATCCCCTTTTTTATTTATCCTTGTAACTTTTTGTAAATGATATTTTGTACTCCTCTGAAGCGATATGTTGTTCGTGAATTGAGGTGATAAAGCTCTATTTCACGGTCGTTTAAAATACGAACTTCAAAGCTTTCGGTTTCATCTCTGTAATTCAGATTCAATATTTTCACATCATTAGCATTTCGTACATTTTCAATAGAGTATAGCCCTCGAAAAAGTGGCGTTGTATGATTTGGATGCTCTCTTGTTTCAAAAAAATAATCTCCGTTGAGGCTATAGAATCTGATAAAATTTTCATTGTCAAACGGATTTGCTGCACCTTCTCTGCTAGTGTATGTTTTTTCCCAAAAATTGTATTCTTGCAGAAAATAGCGCATATTTTCAAAGAATAATCTGTCGTAGTTGAAGTTGCGTTTGTAATGTCCTTCCAATCTATAAACCGAATTGGAATCTATATCATACAAATCTATTTGATTTTGAGAAACTTGTACAACTTTAAAACGGTAAGAGCCATCTCTGTCGTGGTGAAACGTTAGGTGCGTATTAGAAGTGAAAAAATTTCCTATAACTCGTCCGTAACCTCTTCCAACAGAGCCGATTCCTACTAAGTTGTTGTTTGCCAGTAGTGTATTTCCGTCAAAAGTTATGGTAAAGGCTTTCTGCAAAAACGGAATTCGGTCGTTTCCGCGTGTAGCATCAACATTTACATACCACAGGTCGTAGGAATGCAAAAATTCGTGTAATGTGAGCTGGTCATCATCATATTCATTACGAACGGAACAACTGCTTAAAAATAGAATAATAGCAGAACTAAAAAATAATAATCGTTTCATAATCAGTTAATTTTAATAATTATGGTACTTTACAATATTGTTACAATCAATAGTTGTGCCATTTTTGCAAAAGAGAGGAATAAAAATGTGTTCTTCTTTTGTGCTTTATTTAAAATTATTTACCTTTGCACCAGTTGTTTTTTAGGTTAAATCGTATAAATATATTACAAATGAATATTAGAAAACCATTTTTATTAGCAATTTCAGGAGCTGTATTGGTAGGTTGTGCCAGTCCGTTGTCAAAAATTGCATCGGCAAGCCCAGATGTTTTGCCAGATATGTTGCCAAAGCAAGCAGAAAAAATTTCTGACGAGCAATTGAAAGTTTGGCCTCATCAAGACCTTACTTCTTTTCCGGGAATCGGTCTGCAAGGAGCGTATGACTTATTGAAAGGTGTAAAAACAAGCAATAAAGTTATCGTGGGAGTTATTGATTCGGGAATTGATATCAATCACGAGGATTTGAAGAATGTTATTTGGGTAAATCCTAATGAAATTCCTAACAATAACATTGATGATGATAAGAATGGGTATGTAGATGATATTCACGGTTGGAATTTCTTAGGAGATATCAATCACGAAAATATGGAACTTACGCGTATTTACAAGTCTGGAGATAAGAGCAATCCTGATTATCAAAGAGCTAAGACTGAATACGAAAAACAATACGAAGAAGCTTTTGCTGAAAAAGAATACTTCGAACAGCTTAATCAAATGGCGTTATCTGCAGATGATGCTTTGAAAAAAGAGCTCAAAAAAGATAAATATACATCAGATGATGTGTCAAAAATCCAAACCACGGATAATATGATGGCTCAGTATGTTGAATTTATGCAGCAATTGCTTAGCCGCGTGGAAGATTCAGAAGCTCTTAAAGAAGAATTAAAAGGAGTTCTTGAGCATTACACTTCAAAATTGAATAATTATTTGAATTTGGAATTTAATCCTCGTAGAGACATCTTAAAAGATGATGAGAATGATTTCAGCAAGATAGGATACGGAAATAATAATGTAATTGGTCCTGATTTGGATGGTTCATTGCACGGAACTCACGTAGCGGGTATCATTGGGGCTCAACGCGGAAATAATGTAGGAATGGACGGAGTTGCTGATAATATTGCTATTATGGCAGTAAGAGCTGTTCCTGATGGAGATGAATACGATAAGGATATTGCTTTAGCGATTCGTTATGCGGCAGATAATGGAGCAAAAGTGATTAATACAAGTTTCGGAAAAGGATTTTCTCCTCACAAAGATAAAGTTTATGAAGCGATTAAATATGCAGCTTCAAAAGATGTGTTAATTGTAAATGCAGCAGGAAATGATAGTAAAAATATTGATGTAGAGGAAACATATCCAAATGATGAGGTAGAAGGAAAAGAAATCTCAGATAACTTCCTGACAGTAGGAGCTTTAAATTATCAATTTAATGACAAACTAATTGCTTCATTTTCAAATTATGGAAAAAGAAATGTAGATGTGTTTGCTCCCGGAGTAAAAATATGGGCTACTGCACCGGGAAATAGTTATAAATTTTTACAAGGAACATCAATGGCTTCTCCTGAAGTGGCAGGTTTGGCAGCTTTGATTCGTTCTTACTTCCCAAATTTAACAGCTTCACAAGTTAAGAAAGTGATTATGCAGTCAGGAGTTAGCCCTAAACTTCAAGTATATGTAGGAGAAGCTGATAATAAGAAAAAAGTAGATTTCTCTGAATTATCTTCAGCGGGGACTATGGTAAATGCACGAAATGCAGTTATTTTAGCCGCTAAAATGAGTCAAGCAAAGAAAAAGTAAAATTTTTTAAAGAGATTGATAGAATTAAAAAAGCCCGATGTAAAAAACATCGGGCTTTTTTTTATATTTCTCAAAAAATTAATGTTTGAAATGTCTTGTTCCTGTAATCACCATAGCCATTTTATGTTCATTACAGTAATCGATGGTTAATTGGTCTTTAATAGAACCTCCCGGCTGAATAACCGATGTAATTCCTGCTTTGTCAGCTATTTCCACACAATCAGGGAATGGGAAGAAAGCATCGCTTGCCATAACAGCATCGTTTAAGTCAAATTTGAAAGATTGAGCTTTTTCAATAGCTTGTCGTAAAGCATCAACACGACTTGTTTGCCCGGTTCCACTTGCTAAAAGCTGTTTGTTTTTAGCTAAAACAATGGTGTTTGATTTGGTATGCTTGCAAATTTTTGAAGCGAAAAACAAATCTTCAAGAGCTTCTTCACTTGGTCTTTCGGTAGTAGCATACGCAATATCTTCTATTGTATCCGTTTTTAGGTCTTTATCTTGAACCAAATATCCATTCAAACAACTTCTGATAGAAGTTTCAGGCAAATTGATGTTTTTTTGCACTAAAATAATACGATTTTTCTTTTCTTTTAGTATTTCTAAAGCTTCATCACTATATGTTGGAGCAATAATTACTTCAAAAAATAAAGAATTGATATCATTTGCTGTCGCTGAATCAATTTTTGTATTTGAAATTAAGATGCCACCGAAAGCAGAAACGGGGTCACCTGCCAAAGCTGCTGCATAAGCCTCCTGAATGTTTTTTCGAGTGGCAACTCCGCAGGCATTATTGTGTTTTAGGATGGCAAATGTAGGGTCATCGTGTTTGAATTCTGAAATGAGACTTACAGCGGCATCAACGTCTAATAAATTATTGTACGAAAGTTCTTTTCCGTGTAATTTTTCAAATAAATCATCAAAATTTCCGTAGAAATATCCTTTTTGGTGAGGGTTCTCTCCGTATCTTAGTATTTGACCTTTATTTTCACTGATTTTCAATGTGGTTATTTCTTCTGTTTGGTTGAAATAGTTGAAAATAGCCGTATCATAGTGTGAAGAAATTTGGAATGCTTTAGCAGCAAAGTTTTTGCGTTGTTCCAAAGTAGTTTTACCTTGTGAGTTTACCAAAATGTCCAGTAAATCAGGATATTGCTCTACAGAAGAAACACATAAAACATCTTTAAAGTTTTTTGCCGCGGCACGTATTAATGATATTCCTCCAATGTCGATTTTTTCAATAATATCGCTTTCTACTGCACCACTTGCAACAGTTTTTTCAAAAGGATATAAATCAACGATGATGATATCTAACTGAGGAATAGCATATTGAATCATTTCAGCAACATCACTGTCGTTGTCCTGTCTGTTCAAAATTCCTCCAAAAATCTTGGGATGTAAGGTTTTTACTCGTCCACCAAAAATAGAAGGGTATTCGGTGACGGTTTCCACCGGGATAACGTCAATTCCCAAACTTTTGATGAAAGATTCAGTTCCTCCCGTGGAGTAAATAGTGATTCCTAAACTATTCATTTTGTGAATAATAGGTTCCAATCCTGTTTTGTCGAAAACAGAAATTAAAGCGGATTTGGCTTGTTTTGTGAGTTTCATTAAAAAAAGTCTTATATTTGAAGCTACAAAAGTAACGTTTTTCCTACGGATAATAAAGTCTATTTCTGAAAATTATGTTTATATATCTGCAATTGCTAAAAGAAAGTTTCAATTTTGCCATAAAGTCATTATGGGATAATAAACTTCGTACATTTTTGTCGTTGTTGGGCGTTACGGTGGGAATTTTTTCCATTATTTCGGTATTGTCGGCAGTTGATTCACTAAATAGAAGTATACAAGAAAATTTGTCGGGATTAGATAAAAACTCTATGTACATATCGAAGTTTTCATTTGGACCTACAGATGTTCCTCGTTGGCAACGGCTTAATTTTCCACAGGTTACATATCAGGAGTATGAATATTTGAAAAAAGAAATTCCCAATCTGGAAGCTATATCTTATGTGATTTTTGGAGTAACTTCTTCCATAAAATATGAAGGAAAAACCATTGAAAATGTTCCTGCAAGTGCTGCTACTTCAGAAATATCAGAAATTGAGGATATTAAAGTTGAATACGGACGCTTGATGAGTGAATCTGAATCAAATGTGGGAGCTCCAGTCATTGTTTTAGGGCATCAGATTGCTAAGCAACTTTTTGAAGATGAAGATCCTATCGGAAAGCACGTGCGTTATTTTGGAAAGAAAATGATGGTAATTGGCGTTCTTAAAAAATATGGACCAATGTCAGAAAGTGATGATAAGCTTTTTATATTATCAACATTTGTACGAAGCTTTATGAATACAGGAACACAAGGAGTTCCCAGCGGAATTGCCATAAAACCTAAAAAAGGAGTTAATATGCAAGAGTTTGAAGATATTCTTGTACAGCGTTTTAGAAGATACAGAGGCTTGAAACCCGAAGAAATTAATAATTTTTTCATCAACAAGATGTCCACTTTTACTGATATGATTGACGAAACTATCGGTATGATGAATTTGGTAGGGTGGATTATTGGTGGATTTTCCATTTTGGTGGGCGGTTTCGGGATTGCTAATATAATGTTTGTCAGCGTTCGGGAAAGAACAAGTCTTATTGGGATACAAAAATCATTGGGAGCAAAAAAGCAATTCATACTATTTCAGTTTTTATTTGAAGCCGTATTGTTGGCACTCATTGGGGGCTTTTTCGGACTGCTTTTTGTATGGATTGGAACTTCCGTGGCATCAAGCGTAGTAGATGAATTTACGTTTGTACTTTCGGCAGGAAATATTATCATTGGGTTGGGCGTTTCGTTTGCAGTGGGTTTAATATCAGGTATTATTCCGGCACTGAGTGCTTCAAGGTTAGACCCTGTGGAGGCAATACGCACAGGGCAATAACCATTGTTGGAAAGGTTGTTTGTTTCTTGAAGTATTTCAAATTAAATAAGTCCTTTGGCTTTTTGCAATAAATTTACGGTTTTGTTTACATTGAATTTTTGCATTAGGTTTTTACGATGCGAATCAACTGTTAATGGGCTGATATTCATTTTGTCAGCTATTTGTGCAGATGAAAGCCCTTCGGAAAGATATTTTAGAACCTCTCGTTCGCGTCGGGTAATAATGGGAATTTCTTCCGAATTACTTTCAGAAGGCATCAAAAGATTGATGATTTGTTCGCTTAAGTAAGTGTTTCCGTTATAGATATGAAGAATAGCTTCCTCAATTTCAGCCATTGGGCTACTTTTTAGCAAATAACCTGAGGCACCGTCATTTATCATTTGTTGAATAATGAAAGGGTCATCAACATTGCTAAGTCCTAATATTTTTATATTGGGATAATTTTGCTTGATATTCAAACACATTTCAGAGGCTTTTCCGTCAGGAAGATGGATGTCAAGTAGCAGAATATCAGCAATAACATTTTTTAAGACCTCATCAAGTTGTTTGATGTTTGAAGCAGTGGCAACCACTTCCATTTGCGGATGTGAAGCAATGAAGCTTTGTAGCCCTTCATTGATTATGGGATGGTCATCACAAATAATAATTTTTATCATAAGTTTTTATATTTTACATTCGATATTGATGGTTGTTCCGGCTCCTTCTTCGGAGTATATTTCCATTTTTCCTCCCAGATAGCTTACGCGGGTTTCGATATTGTTTAGTCCCATATTTCTTGAAACACTTTTTGGGTCGAAGCCTTTTCCATTGTCTTCCACTTCAATCAACAGAAGTCTGTCCTTAAAGGTAACTTGTAGTTGTATTTCAGAGGCTTGGGCGTGTTTTACGGCATTTGTCAATAGTTCCTGCACAATTCGGTAAACGGATAATTGCCATTTTTTGTTGTGGAGGTCAGATAATCCGTTTGTATAGAGTTTGATATGATGTTTTTCGCATTGTAAGTACTGGCAGAAGTCGGTAATGGCGGTTTGTAATCCGTACTTTTGCAAGGAGGAAGGGTCTAAGTTATGAGCTGTATTTCGTAATTCAACAATTGCAATATCCAATTGCTTGACAATTTTTTGTAATTTTTCTTTCTGCTCACTATTTTGTGATAGAGTTTCCACGTTCATTTTAATTCCTGTGATGCGTCCTCCCAATCCATCGTGTAATTCGCGGGCTAATCGGTTACGTTCTTGTTGTTCGCCCTCCATAAGAGCGTGTGTGATTTCAATTTCTTGCTGTTGTTTACGAAGCATAAAATCTTTTTTTCTGCGTCTTTGACGAACATTCCGAGCGTACACTGTCCAAGCTACCACGATTCCTAAGATAGAAATTCCAAAGAAAAGCAATATTTGATTGAGTTTGTTTTTATTTTCGAGCTGCAAGATGGCTTTTTCTTTTTCGGCAGTACGATATTGTAATTCCATATCGGCAAACATTCTCTTGTTCTTTTCTTCAACAATACTGTCTTTGAGGGAACTGTGTTTTACCATTAAGTCATACGCACTTTGGTAGTTGTCAAGATTTGCTTCCAAGTGAGCAAGGTAGTAGATTAAATTTAATTGATTGTTTTTGATTCTTTTGTTAATAGAAGTTTTAAGAAGTTTCTGTATGTTTTGCTTTGCCTCAGTAAAGCGGTTTAATGCTCTAAGAATGCGAACTTTTTCGTATTCCAAAGAATTCTGATCCCACGGAACATTATTTTTTGATGCGAACTCAAGTCCTTTATTTATGCTTTCCAAAGCTTCTTCTGTTTTACCGATAGCGGCAAAATAACGTGCTTCATTGAGGTAAACAAAGCCTGTGAGTTTACTTTTCGGATATTGTTTCCAAAGTGATACGGTTTTGTTGTACAAGTTGGAAATATCAGTTTCATCTTTCTTTTTCAGATAGACATCAAACATATTCAAGTAAGTCCAAAGAAGAGCCTCATTTTCCTTATTTTCTTTTTGAGCCTGTGCAAGAGATTTTTGGTAGTATTCCAAAGCTCTGTCGTATTCCTTATTGTTACTTAAAAGCATACCAATATCTGTAAAATATTCCATCAGAAGGTCGGAATCACCAGATTTTTCTGCATATGGGATACAATATTTTAGCGTGATATCCAACAGATTATGTTCTCTGCCGTTGTATTGTTCCAAAACTCCGTAATTATGCCATAACCTCGCACGGTATCGGTAAGCTTCCGAAGTGTTGTACCATTTGAGATAATCGTTGGCTTTTTGATAAAATTTTTGGCTTTTTTGGTGATTATGGTCAAAATAAACCCCCGCTTTGTTAAAGTAATAAATTCCTTCCAAATAGGGTTCACCTTTGGTTAAGGGGAAAGCTTCCTCACGAAGTACTTTTAGTGCTTGGGTGGTATCGGTTTCCGACAAAAGATTTACAAGCTCCATTAACACGTAAAATTTTTCCCTACCAGAAGAAGCATCATTTGCAGTCTGACGTAACTTGGCAGTATCTTGTGCATATATTTTTGAAAATCCAATTAATATGCTTAAAATCAGTATTTTGATGTGTTTTAGCAAAGTGATTGTTTTTTTGTTTTACGGCATAAATGTAGAGAATTAAAAGCAAAAATAAAAAAATAATGCGAAAAATCCCTAAAAAAGGGGATTGACACGTAAGTTAGCAAACACTAATTTTGTCCTGTTGATAAAAAATAATAACAAGGCTGATTGTTAAGCTGTGTAAAATCACATTGAGAACGCTTGTTTTTCAAGAAAATTTTCTGAAAAAACACATCGTTTTTTAAAATTGTAAAAAGAGAAACTTAAAAAACTTAGGAAAAATGAAAAAACTCAATCACAAAATTAGACTGCTTTTAGCAGTAATTTGCTTTATTTCTTGCGGAAAAGACAGCGAAGCAAACGAACCTTTCCAAGGAGTTTGGAATCTCAAAGCCATTGTTAAAACAGGGCAGGTTATTGATGTTACAAAACCTGATTTTCCTTGTTTTAAGAATACGAAACTCACCGTTGGTGAAACAAATTTTGATTTGTTTTTATCTGCTCCGAATTCGCCAACTTCCTCTGATTGTAAAGAAGTTACCGAATCGGGGAGTTGGACAAAACGAAACGGAAAATATTACATCACTCAAAAAGGGCAAGAAATAGAGTTCCCGATGCAATTTACTGACAATAACACTACGTTGCAATTTACCTACGGAGTTGGTGCTGATGCCTTCGATATGGTTTTCAAAAAAGAAAAAAAATCTTCAACGAATAATACAGGAGGTACTAACGCTACCAAACCCGGAACAGGCGTGTATGCAGGTATTTGGTTTCTTGGAGCAAACAGATATGACCTCGCCATCTATCTGCGAGATGACGGAACATATACTGAAGGACTTCGCAAGAGGGATTGGAAAACACGAGTAGACGGTAATTACACCATTCAAGGTAATAAACTTACCACTACACATAAATCCGGCAGCAAATCGTACTATACATATATGGATAATTACAGTACTATGTTAGCCGATGGCACTTACTTTATGTTCAAAGTAGAATTTGTGAACCAGATTCCACCCAGCGGATATAAGTTCCAAAACATTGCCGTACTTGATGCTGCGGGTAATTTTTCGGCATCGGGAGTGAGTGGCTACCTGTATTTTGATGGTAAAGGCAATTTCTCGAATGATAAAACTGCTTTCACCCAAACATCGGGAAGTGGAATAGGAAGCGGAGGCTATTCCGGACAGAAGTATGTAGGTACTTATACCATTTCCGACGGTACTTTAACCCTTCGTTATAGCGACGGCTCAACAACTACTCATAGTTTCTTCTATGGGAGACCTTCCAAAAAAGGTGATGATGCTACCATCGTGGTAGATGGATACACCTATTTCCAAAAGGAATAAAGAAACTTCATCTTAAAGAACAAATCAAAAAGATTTCAATACTCAAACAATCAATGAGTAGAAAAAAGAAATAAATTTTTGGAGAATCAAGAAACAATAGGTTGAAGTAGTAAAAAAATATTTTTATAGACTTCTACATATGGTTGATATATGTAAAAATATTTTTTTCTAAATAGCAACTATAAGTAGAAAAGTATAAAAATTATTTTTTATGATTTCTAACGAATGTATGTTATCTGAAAAAAAATAAATTTAAAATAAAATATAGTATGAAAAATAGAGCTATGATAGTATTGTATATATTCAGTCTGTTGATGCTATCGTGTACTAAAGATAACGGAGAGGGAGGAAATCCTTCAGGAAGTCATATTTCAGGAACGATACATTGGCAATTTGCAGGTAAAGTAGGGAAATATACACCTTCTACGGGGAGTTATGATAGGTCGGTATTTCTGATAGGGTCAAGTTCTACTAAGAAAGGATTTGATGTTTCGTGGGACGGAAAAAAATATATGATAGCGTCGGAAACTTGGGACTCTGATGTGCAACGTTTTGTACTTCGTGATGGAGGAGAGGATATGGCAAAAATTGATGATGATAAGAATCTGTTTAATGTAACTATCGAGTGGGATAAAATTGGTGATACGCAACCTGTAATAGCTCCCAATGAAAAATATTTTGCACTCGAGCCGCAACGTTGGGCAAAGATGCCGATTGTTATCGTAAATGATAAAGGAAGTATAATACGTGAGTGGACAAATCCGAAAGAATCCTTGGACTATCACGAGAAACCCGTATGGGATGCTCAGAATGTATTGTATTTCCGTATTGGGAATAGTGTTTGGAAATGTGCACCCGATGGAGAATATGCTGAGGCACAGCAAATAATTTCTAATCTTAATGGTGGCAATTATTTGACAGTAAGTCCTGATGGTTCGAAGTTTGTTTTCCGTAAGGATTATTTCTTATGGATGTGCAATTCAGATGGAAGTGATATGCGACAAATTACCACCTATGATATTTCCAGAAGAACGAACTATAAGGGAGATGCTCGTCCGGCATTTTCGCCCGATGGAAAACATATCGTTTTTACCACAACAGGAACTACGGGAGCAGGTTGGACAGATGCCGACCTTGATGTAAATGTAACCGGAAGTCGATTCGGCTATCTGTGTATCATTCCCGCAGACGGAAAATTACGCAATCTTGATGATAAGAACAGTGGAGCTATCTATTTGAAGAATCCTGAAGGTGCTGCCGGTATCCCCTGCGATGGTCATTTAGTATGGCGACCTTAAAGAGAAAGGAAGAAATAAGTTTTCAAGAATCAAGTAACAAGTCATTTTTAGTAGAATGAGAACATCCCCCTAACCCCCTTCAAAGGGGGAATGGGTGTAGAAAAATTTTGAAGAACCAAGAATCAAGTATTTTAAGGAATAAAAAATTATTTTTTCTGGGTTTATTCACTACACCAACTCCCTCTTTGAAGGGGGCAAGGGGATGTAAATAACCGTTGGAGTAAGTAAGCAAGTTTTCAAAAACTAAGTAACAAGTCGTTTTTAGTAGAATGAGAACATTCCCCTAACCCCCTTGAAAGGGGGAATGGGTGTAGAAAAATTTTGAAGAACCAAGAATCAAGTATTTTAAGGAATAAAAAATCATTTTTTATGGGTTTATTCGTTATACCAACTCCCCCTTTGAAGGGGGCAGGGGGGATGTAAATAATCGAAGGAGTAAGTAAGCAAGTTTTCAAGAATTAAGTAACAAGTCGTTTTTAGTAGAATGAGAACATCCCCCTAACTCCCTTGAAAAGTGAAATGTGGATAGAAAATTTTTCAAGAACTAAGTAACAAGTATTTTAAGTAATAAAAAATCATTTTTTATGGGTTTATTCGTTACACCAACTCCCCCTTTGAAGGGGGCAGGGGGGATGTCAAATAGTTGAAAGATGAATCAAAAAGGCTTCGACTTCGCTCAGCCTGACAGAGAGAGTGAAAAACTTTTATTTTGTCACCCTGAGCGTAGTCGAAGGGTCTATACAAGTTTTTAAAAACCAAGTAATAAGTATTTTTGATTAGGATAAAAACATCTCTCGTCTCTCTTTAAGAGTGAGCATCAATATAAAAAAGTTTTTAAAAGATTATTCATTACACCGGTTTTTCCTTTGAAAGGGAGACAGAGAGATGTAAATATCCGTTAGAGGAAACAAAAAATAATTTAATATATATTTATGTTTTAAAAAAGATGTTTGGCATTATTTATGTGGCGATTTTAGTGTAGTTTAACTTATTTTTACTACAAAAAATAGTTTTAGTAATAACCAAATAAAATTTTTTAAGATGAACAACAAAGTAAAGGGGCTAAAAATACAAGCCTTGCAAAATCACGAACATTTCGGATTTATATCTGAATTAAAATTAGTATTGGAACAAGCTAATATTGATGAATTAGCAAAATTATTGGAGCAATTTTCTCTTTTGGTAGAAGAAGAAAATAGGGCTTTTGAACGTACGGCAAAAAGTAGCCATACTAAAACACTTTCTATGTTAGACAAGGAAAGTGGTAATTACTATCGCGGGCTGTTGGCTTGTGTGAATTCCGCCAAGTATAGTCCTGTGAAAGAAGAAAAAGAAGCAGCCGATTTGCTACTGATATTGATTAAATCATATGGTTATTTCATATCGGAAAGCTATGAAAGTCAGCACAGCAAAACGGTAAACTTCATTCAGGATATGCGAAGCGAAAAGTACAAAAAGGCTTCTGAGCTTGTCGGTACAGTGCGGTGGGTCGATTGGTTTGAAAAAGCAAATCAGAACTTTATGGAAGTGTACCGAACACGTCGTGATGAGAAGGCTTCATCAAAGGCAGGTACACGTCCGTTGAAGTCAGTACGCAAAGAAATCGATGAAGTATATCGTAACATTGTAAACCATCTGAACGCATTGAATGTGTTGAAACCTTCAAATGAAATTATTCAACTTACTTCACGCATCAATGTTCTGATTGACAGACTTTCTGCAACTATGGCAAGCCGTAGTACAAGAGCTAAAAAGAAAGATGACGATACTAAAAAATAGAGAAGTTATCAGTAAAAAAGTTTTCAAGAATCAAGTAACAAGTATTTTAAGTAAGAAAAAAAGTTCAGTTTGTCACCCTGAGCGTAGTCGAAGGGTTTATACAATTTTCCAAAAACCAAGTAACAAGTATTTTAAGGAGGAAAAAAATAATTTTTTATGGATTTATTCACTACACCAACTCCCCCTTTGAAGGGGGCAGGGGGATGTAAATAATGGTTTAAGTAAGTAAAAAAGTTTAATAACAAAACAAAAATAGATATGAAAAGAAGATTTATCACACAATTTTTGACCCTTTCAATAGTATGGGGTGCGTTTTCATCTTGCTCTAAAGAGGGCGACGGTGGAGGAGCAGGAGCAACAGGAAAATTTCCGGGTACATTATATATTGATTTTGCTACTGACGGCATTCGTTCATACGATTTTAAAACAGGAAAACTCGTTAAAGTAACCAACACAGACAGAGGACCAGGGGTTACGGGCTATGATTTTTCGTATGGAAGTAAGGAAATTGCATTGTCGATAGGTACAAGCCGTACTTTTGACACCTATCAAGATAAGCAAACTTTCATTATGCGACCTTTTGAAGGGAAATATACGTGGTACAGCACCATTTCCGACCCCAATGGAATACCTTCCGAGGGGAATATATTTGGTTTCAAATATCAATATAACGGACAAAGTTCTGAGGGACAATTCTACCATGAAGCTGCGATACGGGTTTCTCCTAATAAAAGATATATCGCCGTAGATGGTAATTATTGGGAAGACAGAGGGGTGCTCCTGTTTGATACGCAAACGGGGAAACTTCTGGCTGAGTTTTACACCACCAAAGAAGATTTAGACTATCAATCTACACCCGTTTGGACACATAACAATGAATTATTTTTTGCCATCAGAGGGATGTTGTACCGTTGGAAAGAAGGTTATGGAAAGAAAGTAGAACAGGTTTTGAATATCAATGATGGTAATGGGGCGGGTTATGTAGCTGTAAACCCACAGGGAACACGAGTTGCTTTCCGTTACAAAAAGCATTTATGGATACAAAATCTTGATGGAAGCGGGTTGCAACAGATAACGACCAGTCCACCCTCAGGACTTTCTAAGGTGGACGGAGAGTATCAACCTGTATTTTCTCCCGATGGGCGGTATATTGCCTTTGTGGGTTCGCCTACAATAGGTCGTATGTGGACAGATTACGACCCTTTACAACCGCGTTTGCCTCACGTTACTGTAGTTGGTGGGGCGTACGGATATGTATTTATCATTCCTGACAATAACAAACTCTATGATTTGAAAGACCCCACCAGCGGAGCCGTAATGATTAAAGATAGTAGCGGATTCTACGTAGCGGGTTATTTTAGTAATATGATTTGGAGGTAGCGGTAAAAAAGTTTTCAAGGTACAAGTAACAAGTATTTTAAGCAAGAAAAAATCCTTTTTTATTGGTTTATTCGCTACATTAACTCCCCCTTTGAAGGGGGCTGGGGGGATGTAAATAATCGCTCGAGTAAGTAAACAAGTTTTCAAGAATCAAGTAACAAATATTTCAAGTTACAAAAAATTTCGGTTTGTCACCCTGAGCGTAGTTGAACGGTTTTAAAAAAGTTTTTCAAGAACCAAATAACAAGGTATTTAAGTCAAGAAAAATCACTTTTATTGGTTTATTCACTACACAAACTCCCCCTTTGAAGGGGGCTGGGGGGATGTAAATAATCGCTCGAGTAAGTAAACAAGTTTTTAAGAACCAAGTAGCAAGTATTTTCAAGTTACAAAAAAGTTTTGTTTGTCACCCTGAGCGTAGTCGAAGGGTTTGTTTTGAAAGAAGCAGGGGAGATGTCAAATAGTTGAAAAATGAAACAAAAAGGCTTCGACTTCGCTCAGCCTGACAGAGAGAGTGAAAAACTTCTATTTTGTCACCCTGAGCGTAGTCGAAGGGTCTATGTAAGTTTTAAAGAACTAAGTAACAAAGGTATTTTTAATAGAATGAAAATATCTCCTTAACTTTCTTCAAAGGGGGAAGAGTGTAGAAAATTTTTTGAAGAATCAAGTACTAAGTGTTTCGATATAATAAAATTATTTTTTATTGGTTTATTCACTACACAAATTCCCCCTTTGAAGGGGGCGGGGGGATGTAAATAATCGTAAGAATAAGCAAACAAGCTTTCAAGAACCAAGTAACAAGTATTTTAAGGAGGGAAAAAACATTTTTTATTGGTTTATTTGCTACATCAACTCCCCCTTTGAAGGGGCGGGGGGATGTAAACAATCGCAGGAGTAAGCAAATAAGTTTCCAATAACCAAGAACCAAGTATTTTAAGTAATAAAAATCCATTTGGAAGTATTAGAAACTAACGTTTGGATAAAGTATTAACTATTAAAAACACAATCAAAATGAGAAGAATTTTATTTTTTATGGGAGCGGTATTATTGTTTACTGCTTGTGGCAAAGACGACGGAAAAACAAGTACGGATATTTCCGAACTATTGGGAATGTGGCAATTGGAATCGCTCGTGAGGGACGGACAGGCGAATGTACCAAATAATTGTGAACGCCAATGGAAACAGGATTTTCGTGAGAATAACGAACTGATTTTTCATCATTCTGACTTGCAAGCCGACGGAAGTTGTAAGTCGGAGATAGTAAAATATACCTATCAAGTGTCAGGAAATCAAATTATATTTAGCAATGAACAAGGGAAAATCGTTAATACTTTTTCTGTTAAAGAGGGCAAACTAAGCATTGTTACTCCCGCAAACCAAAGCAGAACCGGAAAAGAGGAAATCGCCATCTACACAAAAGTTACGGCAGATAGTGGCAATACATCAACTGACCCACTTATAGGCAATTGGAGAGTTCGTGTTATTCAAGATGCTTCGGCAACGGTTGAAGTAACTGACAAACCTTGTGTTAAGGATACGAATCTGAAAGTTGATGCTACCACCGTACTATTTACGTTGTATCTTCCTAATCCGAAAACCAATGAATGCAAGTCAGCACAAGAGCAATATAAATGGTCTAAACAGGGCGATACTTATTATTATGAAGCAAACGGTCAAAAATATAAACTTCCTATAGAGTTAAGAGACAATAATCAATCTTTAATGCTGGACTATCCTGCCCAATCGGGGAATATTAAATTTTATTTCACACGAAATTAAAAGGGAGAATCATAGAAACGAATATGGGTTGTAATCGCTTCTGTTTAAGAAAGAAGGAAAAAAGATATTTTCTTTAAATCAACAAAGGGAAGAAGTAAGTAAATAAGAATAATTCATAATAACTTAAAGTTAAGTAGAATGAAAAAAATAGTTTTATCACTTAGTATGGTAGTGTTTGCTTTTCTGTCATCTTGCGGAAAGGAAAGCGAACATAGTGCAGAAGTACAAAATCTGAAAGGAAATCTATTCATACAATTTACAGACGGTGTATCTGTATATAATTTAACGGATAACAAATATACGGAGGATGTAGCAAAAGTAAGTTTGACACAAGTTTTACAAACGTATGACGTGTCGTGGGATACTTCAAAGGTGTTGTTTACCCTTGATGTAAAGGGTTTTAATCACAAACGCATTGTGTATAGGGATATTAAAGACCCAGTAACACAACAAGAAGTACGAACCGACGGTAAGAATATCCACGATTTTGAGTACGAATGGGGTGATGTACGTCCCCTCAAAGCCTTTATTTCTCCCAATGAGAAGTACATTGCATTAGAAGGACAAGGATATTCGGATATGCCTACGATTATCATCGAAGCGGATAAGGATAAAGAAGTAGGTCGTTGCGATCCTCCCGCAGGGTATAACGATTGGGGAAAACCCGTTTGGACGTTGGATAATATATTATATGTACAGGTAGGCAATTCGGTTTACAAGATGAGCCCTGCTGATGGATATAAAACGTATCAAAAGGTATGTTCTGCCGATGGTGGAGGCTCTTACAGAGTAAATCCGCAAGGAACGAAGTTTGTATATTATAAGGACAAACATTTGTGGCTGTGCGACATCGATGGGAGCAACCGCAAACAAATTACCAATAGTACCACCTACGATTGGGCGAGTTGGGACGGCGAAGGTTTTCCGACGTTCTCTCCTGATGGGAACTACATTGCGTTTACTTCGCGGGGTTCTCGCGGTATGGCGTGGAGCGACCACGATTATCCTGACGGCTCTTGGGTAGGTGCTGTGGGAGGTAAATACGGTTATATTTCAATAATTCCCGCCGACGGAAAGCTCTACAATCTTGATGATAAAAACAGCGGAGCCATTTCCCTTACCAGAAACGGAAGTTCACGAGGAATTCCCTGTGATGGGCATTTGGTTTGGAGAAGATAAAGTTTTGTTAAAACAATAAGAAAAATTAATAATTATTAACATTCAATATCCCTAAAAAAGGGGATTGATTGTTGAGAGAATTAAACATACATTTGTACTGTAAAAATAACTTACAGAAATGAAATTGGTAGCAAGTCACTGAAACCCGAATTGTGTTTGTTCATTATAAACAATAAACTTAGTTTGTAGATTTCTGTTAAAATAAATCTTGATTCTGGTTTCAATGAATGGGGTTTTAATGAATATTGTTTGTGTATTTGTTTGGGCAATATTCATTATAAAGAAAACATAAAATTGAATCGGAAAAAAAACAGAATTTATGAAAAAAGCTATTTTACTTTTGTTGGGAATAGTGCTGATGGGGTGTTCAAGTGAAAACAAGGATGAAGGCTCTTCGGTTAAAGGGAGTTTTGATGTGCGGTTTCAGTCAGATTTAAAAAACACCATTTATATTTCAGCTATTTTCGGACTAGCTGAGGTGGAGAGGCAAACAAATCAGGCTATTGATTTTTTCTATATTGATTTTGAGGCAGAAGAGGAGGGAGTTATTGAGGTTACCATTGAAGAAACAGTTCTGAATTATAAAACGGAAGTAACACAAAAAGTATCTCAGGGGATTAACAGTTTTTCGCCCAAAATCAAATGGAAATATGAGGCTTTGAAGCAAATGAAACAACCGGGATATGCCGATGTTACTTTCCTTTGCAGAAACACGGCAGGCGACAAATTGGGAAGCAAGGATGTAAAGGTTCGTTATACTTCCATCAATGAATGTGTGTTGGTCGCAAAGTTAGACGGAAAAGTTTATCCTTTGTTCCACTTTATGGGGGCATATGTGAACGAGGATAGCCCAATAGTGGATGTTTTTCTAAAAGATGTTCTAAATACAACTGATTTGAAGGCTTTTACGGGTTATCAAGGAGGAAATTCGAATGAAATTGCTATAAATGTCATAAATCAAGTACGAGCAATGTTTCTTACTTTACGGGCTAAGGGAGTCAAGTACAGCAGCATAACTGATACAAGTAATAACTCCTCCAACCCAAATGTTGCAAGCCAGTACATTCGTTTTGCTGACGAGGTAATGAACAATATGCAAGCTAATTGTGCCGACGGAACGGTTTTTCTTTGTAGTGCTTTGAGAAAGATTGGAGTAGAGGCTTTTATGGTTTTTCAGCCTGGACACGTTTATTTGGGGTATTACGCCAATTCAGGTAAAAAGAGACCTTTTCTTTTAGAAACTACAATGGTAGGAGGCGATTTTTCATTTATGCAAGCAACTGATATTAATGTTAATATGTTCAACAGTAATATTGACAAATATAATAACAACGACTATATGGATATGTATTTTATTATAAATATAAATGATATACGTCCGTTAATTAAACCTATCGGGAGATAGGACATTATTTTTTCTCAAAACTCAAATTTTGTAATTTGAGTGCTAATCATCTCTGTTTAAGATTCCAAAAATGAAATAATTTTCATAACTTTGGAATCTTATTTTTTTATGTCAGAAATGTATTTTAAACAATCTCCAAAAACAACGGTTAAACAGTGGAAGCAGCGAGTACAATTTGAGTTGCAAGGAGCTGATTATAACGATTTATTGGTTTATAAGTCAAACGAAGGAATTTCCTTACTTCCTTTTTATGCTTCTGAAAATAAACAATTTACCTATGAAGTAAGTGCAGAATCACAAGCGATGATTTCTTTATATTGTTCGAATGTGGAACAAACACTTAAGCGAATTAATTTCTGGCTTTCCAAAAAAGTTAATTATTTTTTTATAACATTACATTTTGAAAAAAACAACTGGATTGAATTCTTCACCAAATTGCCTGAAAACGGAATTTATTTTATTGATATTCAGTTGTTAGAACTGCCATTTCTTCAAAAGGTAAATGAATTAATAAAAAATTGTAATCGGAAAATTTTCCTTTGCAATGATTCTATTTATAATTTTTTGAAAAACGGAAGATGGTTTCAAAATCAATATGCTGATTTTGAAAATTTTATATGCGGAATTTCCAATAAAAATCCGATGATCTTTGCAGATACAACATTGTATCAGAATGCAGGAGCAAGTATGATTCAACAGATTGCTTATGGAATTTCTCAGGCGATGGAATATTTTAAATGTATACATAATGATTTTATTATCAATGAATTAAATATATGCTTTAAAGTTGCGGTAGGAGATGGTTTTATGTTTGAAACTTCAAAAATGAGAGCATTCAGGCAGGTTGCAGAAAGTGTTTTTGGTGCGTTTAACAGCAAAATAAAAATTTTCTTTATTGCAGAACCCTCCAATAGAGGATTATCCATTTTAAAATCAAAATACAATGAAAATTACATTGCTTTGGCTTATGAGAGTGCTATTTTGGGAGGGGCAGATTTTATACTTCCTAAAAATCCTCTAATTTATAAGAAATACACACTTGAAAATGAGTTAAATAGTATAGAGGAAATACAAAAATTGATTGAAAATCGAAAGGCTTCTTTTTTGAATGGAATGTGTAGTTTTGAAGCTATTTCTTATGAAATTGCTAAAAAATCACTTTCCTTGTTCCAAAATATTGAAAAAAATGGAGGGTTGTTACAGCAAATTAAAAATCACACCTTACAGAAGAAGATAAAGAAACAGGCTGAAGAAGAGCAAATATTTTTTGAAAAACAGATTGAGAGTTTTAATGTTGATTTTCAGGAATTTGCAAAAAAAAATGAATGGGAATTGTATCCTTTCATAAAACAAAAACAACAAAAAACATTGGTAGAACCTCTGATAGCTAAGCGATTATGGGAGAATATAGAGAAAAGGCAACTGAAAAAATAATTTCAACAATTCAAAATGTTAGTTTAATAGGACTAAAATCAGAAACATTACAGACAGAGTACATTGCGGGATTTCCTCCTTATCTGAGAGGTTATCACGCGATGGGAAATTTATTGCAATTGCCTGAATATAAGTCAGTATGTATATGGAATAAAGATTTAATTTTTTGTAAAGAAAAATATTCGGAAATATTATTTCACGATGTAGAAAACTTGTTGAATGCTGAAAATATTGCAAAAAGGTCGATTATTATCACGGAAAATTCTAATTTGAATCAAATAATTGATAATATCAATCAAATAAATTACATTTATTTATTGTGTAATTCAGAATATTTGTTTTTACAAAGTTTTTTTCAGCAAATTTCTAAGGAAATTCTTCCGAAAATCAGATTTGTTTCATTTTTTGATGAGAAAGTGTTTGAAAGAATGAATGAAATAAGAAAAATGCGTTCCTTTTGGTCAGAAATTATGGAAAAAATGAAGTATTCTTATAAAATTCCGATTGCATCTTATGTACATACAGTAACAGAACAATTATATGCCTTAGCTGTTCAATCAGATGTATTGTTATATGATGTTGATAATTTATGTTTGAATGACGAATTAAATGGTTTTCTGATAGAAAATTCATTGGTTTCAAAAACAATTGACCCTTTCTGGAAATAAAAAAGGTAATTCATATTGAATTACCTTTTTTATTTTTATTATTATTTCTTTTGTTGTGCTTTACGCTGAGCTTCAGCTTGTTCCATCATTTCACGCATCTTTTGTTGGAACTTACTTTCTTTCTTCGGTTTCTTTTTATTTTCCTCAATTTGGGCGTGGATTTTCTTCTCGTCAAGAATCCAATATTTGATAGCCAACATTATGAAAATAGTAAGTAAATTCGATATGAAATAATATAAACTCAATCCGCTGGCATAGTTATTAAAGAAAAATAACATCATAATAGGAGAGAGGTAAATTAAGAATTTCATATTTGGCATTCCAGGTTGTTGCTGTTGCATACTTTGTGACATTGTCATTAGAGAGTAAATCAAAATGGCAACCGAAGCCAAGAAAGGAAACAAACTGAAATGGCTTCCGTAGAACGGAATTGAAAAAGGAAGTTCAAAAACCGCATCGTACGATGAAAGGTCATCAGCCCAAAGAAATGCTTTTTGTCGCAAACCGAATTCTGTTGGGAAAAAGTTGAAAAGTGCCAAGAAAACAGGCAATTGTAATAGTGCAGGAATACAACCACTTAGCGGATTCACACCAGCTTTTCTGTACAAGTCCATTGTTTCTTGCTGACGTTTCATCGGTTCTTTGTATTTTTCGTTAATCTCGTTGATTTCAGGACGTAAAATTTTCATTTTCGCCTGTGAAATGTACGATTTATAAACCATCGGTGATAGTAGCAACCGCACGATGATTGTCATCAGAATAATACATAAACCTATTGAAAAATAATCAGATAGGAAATTAAACAAAGGAATAAACAGCCATTTGTTAAGCCAACCGAATATACCCCAACCCAGTGGAATTAAATCCGTTAAGTTGTATTGTTCGTATTTTTTTAGTATGTTGTAATCACTTGGACCAAAGTAAAAGTGCAATGATTCGTTGAGTTCGCCTCCTTTTGCTGTAATTGGAATCTGAGCCAGATATTCTTTAGTGAATTTTACGTCTTTTCCTTCGTCTTTTACCAAATTTTTGGAAGTGAATTTTCCACTTTCAAGAGCGTTATCTGAAATAAGAATGGAAGAAAATAAATGCTGCTTGAAAGCCACCCAGCTAACGTTTTGATTTTCTTCACTATCATCACTTCCTTCACTCATTCTGCTTATCTTATCTCCCTCATACATAGACGTTATTTGTGCATAACGATTTTCATAAGTAACGCTTTTTTCCATTCTTCGGGCTTTCAATCCCCAATCTAATGTAATTGATTTTGAGGTGTTAAGCACATTTGAAAAGCCTTGAGAACGTACTAAAAAGTCAAGCATATAACCTTCTTTAGGGAGGGTATAGATGTACTCCAAATACTGATTTTCAGAAGTTTTTAATTTCATCGAAACCATTTTCGTCCCATCTTTTTCAGAAATTGATGGCTCAAAATAGAGGTCTTTCGTATTGAGATTTAGGTTTTGCGAAGTGGTAAAATTCAGCGAGAAGGAAGCATTTTGGTCTTGAATCAAAAACAAAGGCTTTTTGTCATAGGTTTTAAATTCTTTTAGGAAAACTTCTTGGATTTGTCCGCCTTTATTGCTGATAGTCAGTTTAATATCTTTATTTTCTAAAACAGTTACTTCATCTTTTGCAGAAGGTAGGCTTGCAGAATAAGCAAATGCACCTAATGAAGATTTGTAGTTAGCTAAAGCAACTGAATCAGTAGGGATTGAAGTATAAGTAGTTGTATTTTGAGCCTGTGTATCGTTATTTTGTTTTGTTTTTTCTGACTCTATACGCTCTCTCTCAGCTTTTTGTTTTGCTAATTCTTCGGGAGTTGGCTGGTTGTTGTACATCATCCACATCAGTAACCCGAAAATAAGTACAAACCCGATGATGGTTTTAAAGTCTATTTTTTTTTCTTCCATTTATTTTAAATTTATTTTTGTATTCGTCAATTAGTATTCGTAGGTTAAGTAGTGGCTATCAATCCAAAATAATCACAAACTCTCTATAATGGGGTGTTCAAACTTGATTTTTAACATATTTACTCGCAATTTCCCCTTCGAAATTTTTATAAAATAGTATTATTTCTTGTTGATTTTGTGTTTTAAAGCCGCCTTTACGAATGCTACAAACAACGGATGTGGATTGGCAACCGTACTTTTGTATTCAGGGTGGTATTGCACACCTACAAACCAAGGATGATCTTGAATTTCAATGACTTCCACTAAACCTGTTTCAGGATTAATTCCCGTACATCGCAAACCTGTTTTCTCCAAAACGTCTTTAAATTCATTGTTAAATTCATACCTATGACGATGACGTTCTGAAATGTTTTCTTTTCCGTATGCTTCGTATATGTGGCTGTTTTTTAGTAATTTGCAATCCCAAGCTCCCAAACGCATTGTGCCTCCTTTGTGAGTAACCTCTTTCTGGTTTTCCATCAAGCTGATAACCGGATATTCTGTATCAGGATTCATTTCTGTAGAATTGGCATTCAATAAATTAGCTTTGTTTCGAGCAAATTCAATGACTGCCATTTGCATTCCTAAGCAAATTCCTAAAAACGGAATTTTGTTTTCACGCACAAATCGTATGGCTTCAATTTTGCCTTCAATGCCCCGATTTCCGAAGCCTGGAGCCACCAAAACACCGTCTAAATGCCCTAATTTATCTTGTATATTTTCCTTGTCAAGATGTTCAGAATGAATGCTTTCAACCTCTACTTTTACTTCATTTTCTGCTCCCGCGTGGATGAATGCCTCCAAAATGGATTTGTAGGAATCTTGCAATTCCACGTATTTCCCGACAAGTCCGATTTTAATTCGATTCTTAGGATTTTTATGCCGTTGCAGAAAAGCGTTCCATTGTGTCAAATCAGGTTCTTTTTTATCAGGCAGAGCCAATTTTTTCAAAGCGACTTTATCCAAACCTTCCAAAAGCATCATATTTGGAACATCATAAATTGTTGATGCGTCAATAGATTGGATTACTGCCTCACGTTTTACGTTACAGAACAGAGCTAATTTATAACGTAATTCATCTGAAAGTTCGTGTTCGGTACGGCATACCAAAATATCTGCTTTTATACCACTTTCCATCAGAGTTTTAACGCTGTGTTGGGTCGGTTTGGTTTTGAGTTCACCTGCGGCTGCTAAAAACGGAACCAAGGTCAGATGTATTACAATTCCGTTGTTTTCTCCCAAATCCCAAAGTAGTTGTCTTACCGACTCAATATACGGTAACGATTCTATATCACCAACTGTTCCGCCAATTTCTGTTATAACGATGTCATAATCACCGGTTTGTCCTAAAATCTGCATACGTTGCTTGATTTCATTGGTAATATGTGGCACCACTTGCACGGTTTTGCCTAAGAACTCGCCTCTGCGTTCCTTTTCAATAACACTTTGATAGATGCGTCCTGTGGTTACATTATTAGCCTGTGAGGTATGTACGTTCAAAAAGCGTTCGTAATGCCCTAAATCAAGGTCAGTCTCGGCACCGTCTTCTGTTACGAAACATTCGCCGTGTTCATACGGATTGAGCGTTCCGGGATCGACATTAATATACGGGTCAAACTTCTGAATCGTAACGCGATAGCCCCTTGCTTGTAACAACTTGGCAAGCGATGCCGCAATGATTCCTTTTCCAAGTGAAGATGAAACGCCTCCTGTTACGAAAATATATTTGGTCTTAGCCATTTTATTATGTAGTTGTTTTGATTTTCAAACGGCAAAAGTAGGAATTTTAACTGAAAGCACAAAGGAAAAGAAATAAAGAAAAAAGAATGCTAATTATCGTTCAGCCATTTACTTTTTTTGAAAGCTATTCCCTTGCGAATCAGATAAGCGTGGTAGGCACTGGGTACATCGTTTTGCCATTTGGGAAGTAACAACATAATTAGGATTACATCAAGTTGTGAAAAAAGCCCCCAATAGATAGCTAATTGTAAAGGAAAACCTCCGTGCGAGAATCCGATTAAGGAAACAAATGCTACTAACAAGCAAATGCCCCAA
Organism: Capnocytophaga felis; assembly: GCF_009684755.1. Taxonomy (GTDB): domain Bacteria; phylum Bacteroidota; class Bacteroidia; order Flavobacteriales; family Flavobacteriaceae; genus Capnocytophaga; species Capnocytophaga felis. The sequence goes on along the minus strand of NZ_BLBC01000005.1, from coordinate 4,726 downwards.
ACCTTTGATAGAAAAGCGTGTGTGCAAGTTTCTTTCTTAAATCGGAAAAAACTTATGGCATAACACAACCCTTCTGTTATAAAGAGGATAATAATTTCAATGGTATATTGCTTAATCAGCTTACTCTCGAGCCAATACGCAGCAATACCTGCCGAAATCCAGAAAATCAGGTCGGTTTGACTGTCAAAACGCCTCAATTTTACAGAAGAAATATTCATTTTTCGGGCAATGATGCCATCAAAAATGTCTGATAAGATTCCTAAAAATAGCAATATTACAATGATACTCCGTGCTTCGTCTTTTAAAAAGTTTACTAACAATAAAATAGTTGGCGCTAAAAGCAATCGGAATAATATCAACCACTTTGGAAAGTTCATTTCTTTAAAAACCTAAAACAATCTTCGCGATGGAAAAGTAAATCAGGATACCAAGTACGTCATTACTTGTAGTGATAAACGGACCTGTGGCAACCGCAGGGTCAATCCCCCGTTTATGTAGGAAGATAGGAATAAAAGTTCCGATAACTGCCGCATTGATTATCACGGTTACTAACGCAACTGCTACGGTCAGGCTGATGTTATACGTGGTATGGAAGGCAAAATGGCTGACCAGTATCACAACTCCCGCAATGGCTAATCCGTTTATCAAACCTAAAAGAAATTCTTTTAACAATCTGCCCCATATTTCGCCATCAATGGAATCATTTGCCAATCCTTGTACCACAATGGCCGATGACTGTACACCAACGTTTCCTGCCGTTGCCTGAATCAGCGGTATGAAGATTAAAAGTACCGGAAAGCGTTCCATAGCTCCTTGAAAGCCATTGATAATGCTTGCTGCACCTAATCCGCCGAACATTCCGATAAGTAACCAAGGTAGTCGTGCCTTTGTAAGTTTCCAGATGCTATCGTCAGCCTCTACATCGTGGGTGATACCGGCTGCTAACTGATAATCTTTTTCTGCTTCTTCTTTGATAACGTCCACTACGTCGTCGATAGTGATTCGTCCGACCAATCTTTTCATTTCATCGACTACCGGAATGGCTTCCAAGTCGTATTTTGCCATTATTCGGGCTACATCTTCCGCTGTATCGGTAACATAAACGTAATCTACCTTAGGGATATACACATCTTTTATATTGGAACGCGTTGATGTGGTTAATAAATCCTTTAATGAGAGCCTTCCTTTGAGAACATCGTTATCATCAACGACATAAATGGAATGTACACGCTTTACAAACTCGGCTTGTTCACGCATTTCTTTTACGCATTTGAGTACATTCCAGTTTTCATTGACTTTTACTAACTCTTTAGCCATCAATCCCCCTGCGGTATCGTCATCATAGCGAAGTAAATCGACAATATCGCGTGCGTGTTCAACGTCTTCGATATAGGAAATGACTTCTGTTTTTCTGTTTTCAGGCAGTTCGGAAATGATATCTACCGCATCGTCCGTATCAAGCTCAATTAACTCATCCGCAATTTCTTTTGCGGACATATTTTCGAGGATTTTATCTCTGAAATCTTCATCTAACTCTGTGATAACGTCCGATGTCTTTTCCGTATCGAGCAGTCGTATGATATAAATTGCGTCTTTGATATTCAATTCGTGAATAATCTCGGCAATATCAGCGTAGTGCATATCATTGAGTAGCGACTCCAATTCTTTGTTACGCTTCTCGGCAACAAGTAATTCGATTTGCTCAATAAGTTCGTCCGTGAGTTTAAATGTTGACATAGAGTGCTTTTATTAGAATGAACGGTTTTTATATTTTATTGGGCTTCGACTTTGCTCAGCCTGACAGAATGGGTATTTTTTTGTTTTAATTCTTTTTTTTACATCCCCCTAACCCCCTTAAAAGGGGGAATTGGTGAACTTGAAACTTGATTTTTGTTACTTGTATCTTGTATTTTTTTACTTTTTTCTTAAAATATTTTTCTTACATACCCCTTTATCACTTCCTCGCTTTCGCTCACACCTTAAAAGGGGGAATTGGTGAACTTGAAACTTGATTTTTGTTACTTGTACCTTGTTTTTTGTCCCTTTTTTCCTTAAAAACTTTATTCTTTTTCTTTTAAATCTTTGACTTTACTTTGAACGCGTGCCAAAATTTTGGAAATGGTATATTCGCTTTTTTTATAACTGTCTTTATAGATGATTTTACCGGCGTCGGCAATTTCACTAATGTATTTATAAAGGTTTTTGTAGATAGGTTTTCTTTCGTTACTTATCTTTTTTCCTTCATTCATTAGTCTGTTTTGTTCCGTGTTTAGATTTTCTAAGGAAGTTATCAGTGGAAGAATTTTATCCAGAAAATTATCCGGCATATCTTCCATTTTATTTGCTGCACTTGTTAGGTAAGGAAGAGCATCGCGTAATGTTTTTATGGGCGTTTCTACGTTTTTTGCCCTTAGTTGGTTTGCTGTTTCCTGAAGCATCGATACATCAACGTTTGCTCTTTTAGCATATTTCTTTAGTAATAAAACAATATTGCTAAGTTCTTTTGCTTTTTCATACAGATTTTTTGTAGTTTCTTTCTGTTGCATTCTGAGTTCAGTTGCTGAAACCGAATTTTTAGCTGTTTCGATAGCCTGTTTGAATTTTTCCAAATAAGAATCATTCATTGTTTTGAATGTTTGAGAGAAATCGGATAAATCTCTTTCAAAACTTACTGCAATAAAGTCTGCTACAGCAGTGTAATGTTCCTGTTTAAAAGTCATTTGTTTTGCCATATCTTTTATATTTTAGGTTTATAATTTTTTTCAGAAGTAAATGTATAATTTATACGGTGTAAATGTATTTATTTCAAATGAAAAAAACAAATTTTTAAATAGAAAAATATTTTGATTGTTATCTGATGAGTTGTTATGTTATATTCGGAGCTTTATTTTTAAGTTTTTTGGACTTGTTTTTTATAGTTTTTTATCCTTTTTATTTAGTTTGTATGTTGTTTTGTGTAGTTTTTTATCCTTTTTTCTTTATCCTTTATCCTTTTTATTTAGTTTGTATATTGTTTTATGTAGTTCTTTATCCTTTTTTATTTATCCTTTGTCCTTTTTATTTAGTTTGTATGTTGTTTTGTGTGGTTCGGATAATTTTTTATATAGTTTGTATATTATTTTTTATAGTTTTTATTCTTTATCATTTAAACTTTATCTTTTTTTGTTTAGTTTGTATGTTGTTTTATGTATTTTTTTATCATTTTTCCTTTATACTTTATCCTTTTCCCTTGTTTCTTGTAACTTTCCCCTTGGTACTTTATGCTTTTTTCTTTACACTTTATCCTTTTCTCTTGTTTCTTGTAACTTTCTCCTTGGTACTTTATACTTTTCCATTGGTACTTTATCCTTTATACTTACTTCCCTTCTTCTATCAAATTGGTAATATATAAAAACTCCTGCCAGAATAGTTGTTCGGGACGTTTGTCGAAGATTTTATTTTGCTTTATTGCTTCGTCAGAGAGGAATTGTTTTAAGCTGTTTCGAAGCGTTTTTCTTCTTTGATTGAATGCTGTTTTTACGATGGTAAAGAATTTTTTTTCGTCGCAGTCCAGATGATAATTTGCTTTCCTTTGTAGTCGAAGTACGCCACTTTTTACCTTAGGTGGCGGGTTGAATACATTTTCTGATACGGTGAATAGGTATTCTGCTTCGTAGAAGGCTTGAGTTAGTACAGATAGTATGCCATAAGTTTTACTTCCGGGTTTTTCGCAGATACGTTCTGCCACTTCTTTTTGAAACATTCCGCTGAATTCGGGAATATAGTCGCGTAATTCGAGTGTTCGGAATATAATTTGCGAAGAAATGTTATAAGGAAAGTTACCAATGACAGCAAAAGGTTCACTTCGGAAGTAAGAAAGGATATCGAACTTCAAAAAGTCGCCACTGATGATATTTTTTTGTAAGGTTGGGAAGTTTTTTTCGAGGTAACTCACTGATTCTTTGTCGATTTCGATAACGTGTACTTCGGTGTCTTTCTTTAAAAGGAACTGTGTAAGCACGCCCATTCCCGGACCTATTTCCAATACCTTGGTATAGCCTTTAAGAGATAAAGTGTCGGCAATTTTTTCAGCGATATTGAGGTCTTTTAAGAAGTGTTGCCCTAAATGTTTTTTGGCTTTTACGATTTCCATAGTGGTTTGTTGTTTTTTTGAAGTGATTTGTTATTTATAAGGAAATTTCTTTAAGCTCCGTACCGAACATCAGTACTTTATCGCCGAAGTTCTCTGTGCTTAATTGCATAAGTGAAGGAATTTCTTTCTTGATGAAGTCAAGTAAATCTTGAGGAGATTCTGTTTCGTGATGGATAGCGTATGTTATGTCGTTTTCCATATTCATAATTTTAAAAATCCTCACTGATTTAATTTTGTTTGTTTCATAAACCTTACGGATATATATTTGTTTAACCCAGTCCATCCATTGATTATGGGTGTTTCTTTCTGCAACAGCAGTCAAATTATAGATATACATAAAATTGAATTTTTGCAAAGGTATAAAAAGTTAATTAGTCAGCAAGATTTGATATTATATATTATGATGTAAGAAAATAATTGTTTCCAAGTTTTTTCTTTTTCAGGATTTATCCACCTCAGTTTTTAGAAAAAAAACTTGTTATTTAATAATTTGATTTTCAATGTATATATTTATTTGATTAAATAAATTTTCAAAAAACCTTTGAAAATTTTTGGAGTTTACGAAAAAAGTACTACTTTTGCACCCGCTTTCGG
>NZ_BLBC01000004.1 GCF_009684755.1 Capnocytophaga felis | reverse complement strand
AACCAGCTGAGCTAAGAACCCCAATGATATGAAAAAATTCGACTAAGTGGGTCCTACTGGATTCGAACCAGTGACCCTCTGCTTGTAAGGCAGATGCTCTGAACCAGCTGAGCTAAGAACCCTTAGTGCTTTATTGCGGGTGCAAATATAGCACAACTTTTTTAAATTACAAACTTTTAATCATTTTTATTTTTTAAAACCGAAATAAAGTGTTTCTTTGTTTTTAAATAATACTGATTATTAAGGTTTTCTCTTATACACAAACTTCTTTGATTCGTTTTATAGCCTCGCGAAGTTCTTTTTCGGAAGCAGCGTATGAAATTCGGATACATTTATCATCGCCAAAAGCTTCGCCGGTAACGGTTGCTACTCCGGCTTCTTCCAGTAGATAAAGTGAAAAATCCGAGGCAGAGTTGATGGTTTTTCCGCGTAATGTTTTTCCAAAGAAATATGAAATGTCAGGAAAAACGTAGAAAGCTCCTTCTGGAACATTTAGCTTGAATCCTTTTACATCACTCAGTAAATCCAAAACCAAATCACGACGTTTTTTAAATTCATCAATCATATATTGAATTTTGCTCACAGGAGCTTTCAATGCGGCAATCGTAGCTCGTTGAGCAATGGAGTTTGCTCCGCTGGTAACCTGTCCTTGCATTTTTGTACACGCTTTCGCAATCCATTCGGGAGCACCAATGTAACCAATACGCCATCCTGTCATAGCAAATGCTTTTGAAACACCATTAACAGTGATGGTTCTGTCATACATTCCGTCAATTTCGGCAAAACTTGTATGATTTCCTACAAAATTGATATGCTCATAAATTTCATCAGAAAGAATAAAAATATTGGGATATTTCTGAAGCACCTTTGCTAAAGCTTCCAACTCTTCCCGACTGTACACCGAACCACTTGGGTTACAAGGTGAATTGAACCAAACCATTTTTGTTTTTGGGGTAATTGCTGCCTCAAGTTGTTCCGGAGTTATTTTAAAATCATTTTCAATGGTTGTATGTACTTCAACCGGAATGCCTTCTGAGATTTTTACAATATCTTTATAACTAACCCAATAAGGTGCGGGGAAAATTACTTCATCACCAGAATTAATCATTACTGAGGCTACATTGGCAAGGCATTGTTTTGCACCGGTTGAAACACATATTTGTGAAGGTTTGTAAATCAAATTGTTATCACGTTTGAATTTTTCACAAATAGCTTCTTTCAAGTCGGCATATCCGTCCACAGGGGAATATTTGCTATAATTTTGGTTAATGGCTTCAATAGCAGCATCTTTAATGAAATCAGGAATATTAAAGTCGGGTTCGCCCAAACTTAGTCCGATGATGTCTTTTCCTTGTGATTTTAGTTCGCGTGTTTTTGCTGCCATAGCTAGTGTGGCAGAGGTCTCCATACGGTTAATCCGGTCGGATAAAAATTGTTGCATAATTTAAAATATTAGTCTTAAAGTCGCAAAGCTACGTAATTTTTTAAAGTATTTGCTTAAAAACATATCAAAAAATTAATACTTTTGCGTTTAGTTTTTTGTAGAAATAGTTTGGGTGAGAAAAGTCAAAAAAATCAAATTTATCGCCGTTTATATTCTTCTTTTTTAAAATAAATCAAATGGAACTTATCAATAAATATTTCAAGAACTTAACAGAAAAACAAGCCCTTCAGTTTGAAAAATTGAAACCTGTGTATCAGCAATGGAATGCCAAAATAAATGTGATTTCCAGAAAGGATATGGATTCATTTTACGAGCGACACGTTTTGCATTCGTTGGCAATTGCAAAAGTGATGCCTTTTCTTCCTGATAGTGAGGTTCTTGATGTGGGAACTGGAGGCGGTTTTCCGGGCGTTCCGTTGGCAATTTTATTTCCACAGACAAAATTTACTTTAGTTGATTCTATCGGAAAGAAAATAAAAGTGATAGAAGAGGTCTGTAAAGAGCTTGATATTGATAATGTTACGGCAATTAATAGTCGTGTGGAGCAAATCGATAAAAAGTTTGATTTTATTGTGAGCAGAGCTGTAACACAAATGCCTGAATTTGTGAAGTGGGTGAAAGGAAAGGTGAAGAAAAGCTCGAAACATTCGCTGGATAATGGGATTTTGTACTTGAAAGGAGGCGATTTAACCGAGGAATTGGCTTCTTTTAAAAATGTACATTTGTACGAAATATCCGATTTCTTTTCAGAAGAATTTTTTGAAACCAAAAAAGTAGTTTATCTTAAAAATTAAAGCCAAATGAATCAACAGCAGAAAGAAATCATCGTGTCACAAATTTTTGAAGGTGTAAAATTTGTGTTTTCAGCAAAGAAAAACGAGCATAAAGATGAAAAACCATATTCAAAGTGCCGTATTCAAGAGGGATATTTTGATTATTTGCGAATTTCAGTCTTAAAAAATGAAGTGAAATACTCACTTTATGATTTTAGTTGGGATTCGTATGAACATAAATTGAAAATTTCCGAATTAGATAGCGTTTTTAAAGCTGATTTTGCTATTATTGCAAAAGAAATTGCGGAAAAAGTGCAACATTTTTTCTTCGATTCAACAAATCAACCTCTTTTTCAATATAAATTAAGATTGATTTTGAACTTTGAAAGCAAAATGAACGTAAACGGTAAACCTTTGTTGTTAGCCGACCGAATTTATTCTGAAACTTTCCATTTTGAAGATACTAATCGCAAAAAAGAACTTCAAAATGTAATGAAAAATTATATTAAAGAGTTGGTTTTCGAACAAAAAATAAAGGTAAAAAGCGAACGTGAAATTACGGTTCTTTGCGGGCATCTAACTAACTTTGATTTAATGGAATATTCGGAAAGTGAAGCCATAGAAATCATTGAAAAATTATTTGGAATAATGCAACTTTCTGAGAATAAATCTCTTTTTTCCGATTTTAAAAGTAGTATCATTTTTAATTTAAGAGAATGGTCGGAAAAGGAATTTTTACCTCTGTATTGTGATGTAGTGGGCAATGATTGGAGTAAGGAATATGTACTGAAAAAAGATTTTTCATTTGAAAACATAGATGAAAATAAGCTGGAACTTTATGTGTATCAGGCATATTTGAAAATAAAACATAAAGACGGTTACGTTCAGTTTGCTCAGAAAGAATTGCAACGTGCGGCTAAAGATTTTGGTTCGGTAAAAGCTCAAATGTATCTCAAAAAAGGAACAGGAACGCTTCCCGATTCACTCATTTATTTTAAGGATACAGACTTGGAATGCAAAGCTAACGATGTATTTGCACAAGTGGAAATTAAATTGAAAAACGAAACTGCTGATAGTTATGGCAAAGCACTTGATTTTTTGATTAAATTGCTAAAAGGAGGATTTTCAGAGAGTTATTACATCAAGTTTTCGTCCAAAGGAGAGAAGGAATTTTTACCGATTAAGGGGCTTGCCAAGTCTGCCACACACCGATTTTTTGCTCAAGCTCTTCAATTTGCCGAATTGTATCCGAAATTAGAACAATACGCTCAAACAGCAATGAAAGAGTTTGAATGGTATGAAGATGTTGAGGCAGGTGAAAAAAGTTGTATACCAGGTTCTTATGTTGTTTTTGGCTTAGGATTGCAAAGCGAAAAATATTTTCCGTTAGTAAAAAAATATCTTGATGTGGTTGATGATGAACATCAGTTGGTGCATTATGATTTTCTGGAGGCATTTATTGAAAAGTGGGGAATTACAGAAAAATCGTTACCTATTATTTGTAAAGGAGCTTTGTCGGGGCAATTTCAAAAACCTTTCAAAAATATTTCAAAACAAATGAAAGAAGAATATAAAGAATTGATAGATAGTTTTTTATTGAAACGAAAACCTCACGAAAAAGAAATTATTGAATATATGATTTTTGGAAAAAGAAGATAAAGCAACGGAAAACTTTGTAGTTTCAGAAAAAAGTATTACTTTTGCCCCTCGAATTTTTAATATATAATAATAAACTTATGAATCATTACGAAACTGTTTTCATTTTGAATCCCGTTTTATCTGAACAACAGATAAAGGAAGCAGTAGAAAAGTTTGAAAATTTTCTTACAGCAAGGGGAGCAGAATTTGTAGCAAAAGAGAATTGGGGCTTGAAAAAATTGGCTTACCCTATCCAAAACAAAAAAAGTGGTTTCTATCACTTGTTTGAGTTCAAAGTAGCTGGTGAAGTTATTGATGCTTTTGAATTGGAATTCAGACGTGACGAGCGTGTAATGCGTTATTTAACAGTGAAATTGGACAAACACGCTGTTGCGTGGGCTGAAAAAAGAAGAGTAAAGTTGAACACTAAAAAAGCGTAAGGAAATGTCAATCGAACAACAAGCAAAAGGAAAAAAAGATGGAGAAATTAAGTATTTAACTCCATTAAACATAGACACTTCAAAACAAAAAAAATACTGTCGCTTTAAAAAATCAGGAATCAAGTACATCGATTACAAAGATGCTGATTTCTTGTTGAAATTTGTGAACGAACAAGGTAAATTGTTACCAAGAAGACTTACAGGAACTTCTTTGAAATATCAACGTAAAGTTGCTGTTGCTGTGAAAAGAGCACGTCACTTAGCATTAATGCCTTACGTAGCAGATTTATTAAAATAATAAAAAGGAGTAGATACTATGGAGATTATATTAAAACAAGACGTACAAAACTTAGGTTTTAAAGATGATGTCGTAACAGTGAAAAATGGTTACGCTCGCAATTACTTAATACCACAAGGATTCGCAATTTTAGCTACTCCATCAGCTAAGAAAGTATTGGCTGAGAACTTGAGACAAAGAGCTTACAAAGAGCAACATATTGTTGATGAGGCTAAAAAAGTAGCTAAATCTTTAGGTGCTTTGACAATGAAAATCATTGCAAAAGTAGGTTCAGGAGATAAATTGTTCGGGTCTATCAACAATTCTGATTTAGCACAAGAATTAGTAAAAGCAGGTCACGAGATTGATAAGAAATTTATTACAATTGCAGGTAATACAATCAAGAGAACAGGAAAATATACAGCTTCTATCCGTTTGCACAGAGAGGTTATTGTTGATTTTCCGTTTGAAGTTGCTGCTGAGGTTCAGAAAGTTGAAAAACCAGCTGAAAAACCTGTTGAGAAATCAGAGGAAAAGCCAGAAAACGAATAGTATTATTTAGTTAATATCAAAAAAACACCTACAATATTGTTTTGTAGGTGTTTTTTCTTTTAGTCAATTTTGAAAAAGGCTTCCAATTCTTTGAGCGTTTCTTTAGAAGTTTGAATGTCTTTAACGATTAATCCCTTATTTAATACCACAATTCGGTCTGAAACCTCTACGGTATGTAGTAAATCGTGGCTGGAAATCAGAATTGTAGTTTCTTTATTTTCAGTTAGTTCTTTAATGATTTTTTTTAGCCGAATTTGAGTGGTCGGGTCTAAATTAGCGAAAGGTTCATCAAGAATGATAACTTGAGGATTGCCAATGAGAGAAGCGATTATTCCTACTTTTTTCTGATTTCCTTTGGATAAATCTCTCAAATATTTCTGTTTTCCTAAAATTTCATCGTTAAAAAAATCGCTGTATTTTTGGACGTGATTGTCAACATCTGCTTTATTTTGCCCACGAAGTTCTCCTATGAAATAAAAATATTCTTCTGCAGTTAAGTATCCGATTAGGAAGCTCTCATCAATGAATGCTGAGGTAAATGGTTTCCAATTTTCGTTGATACTAACCTGAAATCCATTATTTGTAATGTTTCCGGTTGTGGGTTGGATAAGGTCGAGTAATAAATTGAAAAAAGTTGTTTTTCCGGCACCATTATTTCCAACAAGTCCAAAACTTTCTCCCTTTTTAATAGTTAAATCAGGAATGTTAAGTACAGTTGTGCCATTGTATGTTTTGCTAAGATTTTTTACTTCAATCATATTTTGTAAGTTTTTAAAAGATGATAATTAAAAGGTTGATTTAATTCTAATTTATTGAATTTCTTTGAATCCACTTATGGTGATATATTTTCTTGATTTATATTTCTTTACGATAATATTCATAAAATAATTTCTGAAAGCTAAGCCTATGATTCCTATTAAAGCCAAAGCTATGGAAGCAATCGTGTTATTAGAGAAAATATTAACTACAATCCATAATGCAATGGGAATGAGTAATATAGGTAATGAAATAATCCACTGAGCCATTCCTGTACCTTGATAATTTCCGAAACTACGTTTGTCCAAATCAATACGTTTTTTGTTATAAGCTCCTAAAAAAAGAACAGAAGGCACTCCGATTCCAATATTGTAAAGAGCACAAGATAAGTTGATTAGGAAAATATGTTTGCCAAAATAAAGATAAGGAGTTGAAATGATGAACATAACAATGATTGAGAAATAAAACAACATAGCCTTTGAATTTATGTATTGATTCAGTGAAATGTTTTGTGACATTAGCATTGAGTAATATGCACTATCCCAAGCAGGTACAAATTGCCCAAAGTTAATTAAAAATATTCCTGTTATGAAAATTCCAACAAAAATATAAAGAATTTGCATATTTTGAAGAGATGGATTTGGATAGAATAGTAAGCCGTAAAACACGAAAATCAAGCAAGTCCAAAAAACAGATTTACTGCGTTTATTACGCCAAATGAGTTTCAAATCAAGCTGTAAAAAGGGTGCAATATTGCCAAATCGTTTTAGCCATTCCAAATTTGATGTATTGACTTTCTCGGTTTTTCCTTTTAGAACGGAATCCAGATATAAAGTTTTTGATAAATTATTGAAATCCAATATGTAAACTCCTACGGGGAACAATAAGGGGATAACAGCCAAAAAAGGGTAATCAAGTAATAAATTAAACGATTTTCCGATAAATTTCGAGGTGCTAAATATCTCAAAATATTCCAAGGCAATGAGAATCAAAATGCTTCCGATGTAAGGAAATAAGTCTTTGAGATTTTCACCAAATTTTTTAATCAAAATGAAATTTGTGAAATTTGCGAAAAAAACCAGTGAAAACATTGCAATCCACCAACAAAAAACTGTTAAGAATGAATAATCTTTCGAGAAAATTACCCATATCCCAAACGGAATAAAAACCAAAGGAGCAAGCAGATTAAAAGGAGAAAAGATGGTTTTTGTAAGTATGTGGTGAATGATTTTGTTGCGACGTATGTTATTTATTAACAAGGGCTTGATGTTCATAACGGGTAACGATTGAAACATAAAACGAATTGTTAATTCCCACAAGAGCCAAATCGCAATAAAATTGTTAAAAACGTGTATCGGTTGTTGTTCCGGAAAAGTTTCTTTCAAAATAGGGTAAATGGTAATTCCTGTTAGTAGAGCGGCACTTAGGAAGTAAATAGCAATAAAAGCCATAAAAATCTTCAAAGCAAGGCTTCTTCCAAAGCTTGCCGAACGTGTGAAAGATTTCCATTCGAGGGTTAAAAAATGTTTAAACATAAAAATATTATATTAAAATATGTGAAATGCAAATATAAATAAAAATTTGAATAAAATGTTTTTTAACCGAAAAATATATTCGATATTATTACAAATTTATTCATTTGCATTCGGATTTATAGAATTTTCTTCCTTTGAATTATGTATTTTTCATAGTGATGGCTTAGGCTAAAATGTAGTTATTATTTGAATTCTTTTGAATTTTTCAACATTATCTTCTATATTTGTGGGATAAAAAATAAATTTAATTTCAAATGAAAAAAATAGCATTATTTATTGCTTTCGGAACTTTTTTTACAGTTTCGGGACAAGACAATTTGATTAACGCAGTGGCTGGAAATCAGAGTGAAAAAGCAGGATTTAAATTTACTCCTGTGATTAACCTCGAGAGAATGGAAGTGAAAGACCAAGGAAGTAGCGGTACGTGTTGGAGTTATGCCGGAGCGTCTTTTTTGGAGAGTGAAATGAGCCGAATGGGGAAAAAACCTGTGGATTTGGCTGAAATTTACACTGCCCGAAATACCTATATTGAAAAAGCAAAACAGTACGTTCGTTTTCACGGGAATTTGGACTATGGCGATGGAGGAGAGCTGCACGATATTATCAATATGTACGCAAAGTATGGTGCTGTGCCTCAGTATATTTACTCCGGATTGAATTACGGAACTACACGCAATAACTTTTCCGAAATGCAAGCAGCATTAAAAGGATTTTTGGAAGGATTGGTAAAACGTAAGAATATAAAGAATTTGACACCAAATTGGGAAAAAGCCTTCACAGCGGCAATTGATGCATATTTGGGAGATGTTCCTCAAACGTTTTTGTTTGGAAATAAGAAATATACACCGCAATCTTTCGCTAAAGAAGTGGTGGGAATCAATCCTAACGATTACGTTGAAATGCTATCGTATGAACACGAGCCAAAGTATAAAAATGTATTGATGGCTGTGCCTGATAACTGGAGTTTTGACCAAGCATATAATGTTGAAATGACTGATTTTGTAAAAGTTATAGACAATGCTTTGAAAAAAGGCTTTACAGTGGCTTGGGCTTCTGACGTAAGTGAGCGTTATTTCAGTTGGAAAAACGGTGTGGCATTTGTTCCTGAAAAACTTTGGGAAGAAATGACTATGGAAGAACAAAAAACATTGTTCGACAATCCTCCAATGAAAGAAAGAAATATCACTAAAGAAATGCGTCAGAAAGCATTTGATAATTATGAAACTACCGATGACCACGCAATGCACATCGTTGGGCTTGCTAAAGACCAAAACGGAAGAGAATACTACATCGTGAAAAATTCGTGGGGAGTAAGCAACGACCATCAAGGATATTTGTACGTGACTAAAGCTTTCGTTACCTACAAAACTACGGCTATAATGCTTCATAAAGATGGTGTTCCTGCTGATGTTTTGAAGAATTGGAAAAAATAATCAAGGATATGAAAAAAATTATTTCATTAATGCTCGTTTCTTCAATGAGTTACTTAACAGCACAAGAAAATCTGACATATCAAAAACCGTCAGAAGAAATTTTGCAATTAGCTGATTTTGAAAGAGCTCCATCGGTTATGATGAATAACCAACGTACGTGGATGGTTTTCAGCTATCGTTCTACCTACTTAAGTTTGGAGCAGTTAAATCAAGAGGAAATCCGCTTGGGAGGTTTGCGTATGAACCCGAATATAAATGCCTCAAGTAGTTTGACTTACATCAATAATTTGAAGGTACAAAAAGTAGGAACGAAACAAGCTCAACAAGTGAAAAATTTGCCTGAAAATGCCAAAATTGCTTTCGTGAGTTTTTCTCCTGATGAAAAGAAAATGTCCTTTACTCACACAACTGAAAAAGGTTTGGAGCTATGGATACTTGATTTAGAGACTGCTACGGCAAGAAAGCTGAGCTCTACCTTATTGAATGCCAATTTTGGAACGCCTTACACTTGGTCTCCTGATGGTTCTTACTTGCTTGTCAGAACGTTGATTGCCAATCGTCCTGCGTTGCAAAATGAAGCTAAAAGCGTTCCAAAAGGTCCTATTGTTTCAGTGGGAAGTGGCAAAGTTTCACAAAATAGAACGTACCAAGATTTGTTAAAAAATAAAATAGACGAGTTTAATTTTGAAGTTTTGGTTACTTCCGAGCTTAAAAAAATAAATCTAAATGGAGAAGAAAATTCTTTCAAAGGTGCGGGAATGTATCTTTCCGAAAATTTTTCTCCTGATGGAAAATATTTGCTGATAACTGAGCTTAAAAAACCGTTTTCGTACATCGTTCCTTATCACAGATTCCCGAGAGAATCAAAGGTTTATGATGCTCAGGGACAAGAAGTTGCTAAAGTGAATAGTTTGCCATTGATTGAAAATATGCCAAAAGGATTTTCTTCAACGTATCAAGGAAAACGCTTTATGACTTGGCGATCAGATAAGCCACACACTCTCTTTTTCGTCGAAGCACTTGACGGAGGCGATCAAAACCAACAGGCTGACTTCCGTGACGAAATTTTTCAGTGGGAAGCTCCTTTCACGCAATTGCCCGTATCTTTGATGAAACTAAAACAACGTTTCAGTTCCGTTATTTGGGGAGATGGGGAAAATGCCTTGATATATGAGACTTGGTATGATACGCGTAACCAAAAGGCAACATTGTTAAACTTTAAAAATAATACTCAAAAAGTTATTATTGACCGAAATTATCAAGATGTTTACAATGATCCGGGGTCTCCTCAAACTATTAAGAATCAATGGAACAGATACGTATTACAAATTCAAAACGGGAAAACTTATTGGTTGGGAGATGGCTATACCAAAGACGGTCAGTTTCCTTTCCTTGATGAATTGGATTTAAAAACTCTGAAAAGAAATCGGTTATATACCTCAAAATTAAAAAATCAAAAAGAAGATATTATTGAGGTACTCGACACCAAAAAAGGAGATGTGTTGGTTAGTTTGCAATCGGCAACCGATTATCCAAATTATTTCGTGAAGAATTATAAAAAAGGAAAAACTACGCAACTTACCTTCTTTAAAAATCCGTTCGAATCCTTGAAAGGAATTCATAAAGAAGTGATTAACTACACTCGTAAAGATGGGGTTGCCTTAAGTGGAACATTGTATCTTCCTAAAAATTACGATTTTAAGAAGAAAGAAAAATTGCCTCTGCTAATTTGGGCATATCCTCGTGAGTACAAAAGTAAGAACACGGCAGGACAGAGTACAGCAAACCCTAATGAATTTACCTATCCGTATTACGGTTCGTTTATTTATTGGGTTACAAAAGGTTATGCTGTATTGGACGATGCCGCTTTCCCGATTGTGGGAGAAGGCTCACAAGAACCTAACGATACCTTTATTGAACAATTGGTAGCAAATGGTCAGGCAGCCATTGATGCTTTGGACAAGTTAGGGTATATTGACCGCAAACGAGTGGCTGTCGGAGGACATTCTTACGGAGCGTTTATGACCGCTAACTTATTGACACACTCTGATTTATTTGTTTGTGGAATTGCCCGAAGCGGTGCTTATAATCGTACGTTAACACCTTTCGGATTTCAGTCAGAACAGCGAAATTATTGGGACGCTCCGGAAGTTTACAACACGATGTCGCCATTTATGAACGCCCACAAAATGAAAAAACCGCTCTTGCTAATCCACGGTGCGGCAGACAATAACTCAGGAACATTCACTTTCCAAACCGAGCGTTATTTCCAAGCACTTAAAAACTTGGGAGCTCCTGTCCGTATGGTGCTTTTGCCACTGGAAAGCCACGGATATCAAGCAAAAGAAAGCGTACTACACACGCTTTGGGAACAAGATAAGTTTTTAGAAGAAAATTTGAAAAATAGTAGATAATTTTCTGTAAATCAGTAATGTTTTGAAACTTCGGCTATGCGTTTTGTATAGCCAAAGTTTTTATTTTACTAAAGAAAATTTTATTTTTTTATTTTGTTGAGCATCATTATTAAATCTTCTGAAAGTTTGAATTTCCAAAGTACAAAACCGCAGAAAGCAAGAATGATGCTTGATTTCAATAAAATATTCCAAATTGGATTGAAATCAAAATCCCAAAAATAGAATCCAAGTACGGTAATTAATCCGAATAAACTGATTTTCAATGTTTCTTTATAAAAAGGACTCAGCCGGTATTTGATATATATAAAAGACAATTTCAAAACATTATAAATGGAAAAAGCACACAGAGTGGCAAATCCCGCTCCGTTTATTCCGTATATGGGTATGAGCCAAATATTCAGTACAATAGTGCAAAATGTTAAAAAAACACCAAAATACAAAACCATTCTGTAATATACCGAATTGAATAAAATAGCATTGTTAATCCCCACCAAAGCATCAAAAAGTTTTACGACGGAAATTAAAATCAATACATAAATTCCGTTAATGTATTCTTTATCAGGTAGTAAAGTGTAAAATTGCTTTGCGTTGGAAATAATTAAAATGAAAATAATAACGCTTGTTAAATAGATATTCACAGTACTTTTCTTGTAGAGTTCATCAAGTTGAGAAGTTTCGTTTTTGTTGAGAAACTGAGCTACCAACGGACTTACAATCTGATACATTGCCCGATAAGGTATAGCGATAACCGTTGCGGTAAAAATAGCAACATTATAAATAGCAATTTGGGAAATCGGTAAATACTGGTTAATCATAAACTTATCAATATCCATCAGCAAGCTCGCCACCGACCCTGACAAAATGCTAAAAAGACTGTATTTCAAAATCTCATTTTTATTTTTTGGCAAACCAAAGTAAAAAGTAGGGCGTTTTATGTGAAAAGCAGAAAGAGCCATAAAAATCATTCGTAATAAATATATTCCGAAGACTCCGTACATAAAATGCTTAAAATCAATAATATTAAAGTAAAAGAAAATTAAAAGAAAAGTAATCCCGATACGCTGAAAAACTTCTTTCAGAAAATTTCCGAAAACTGTTTTAAACTGAACTCTTGCCCACGAATAACAAATTTCAAAATAAGCCATTGCAATTGAAGTGATGAAAATCAGAAAAACATAATCGCCAACAATTTCATTTTTGCCGGAAAGCCATTTTACAATTTGTTCGTATGCCAAAATTCCTACAACACTCAAAGGTAAAATCATCAGTAGGGGTAGGGCAAAGAGCATAAAATTGAATTTTGATAATTCCTCAGATTCTTTGTAGGAAGAATAAAAACGGATAAAAGTGTTATGAACTCCGAAAGCAACCAAAGGAGATAAAATCGTTGCTGTGGAAGTAACGTACCCCACCAAGCCGTATTCTTCTTTTGAAAGAAAATATACGAACAAGAACAACGTATTGATAGCTCCGAAAGCAAAGCCAAGATAAGTGGTAAAAATATTTTTTACTGATTGCCGAAAAACGATACCCATTTTTAAAAAATTACCTTGCAAAAGTAATAAAAAGTAGAATGAAAAACTGAAAAAGAGCTATTGATAAAATAAAAAAGGTCGGATTGCCCGACCTTTTTATTTTTATGTATTGTTTAAATCTTAGAAGTAAACGTTGAACAACAATGAAGCTACTCCAATTCCGTTTTCTCCTCCGAAACTGAAACCAAAAACGCTTGTTTTGTTTCCAGCTGCATCTTTGCTTGATTTATGATCGATTCTAAAGTCGTAAGAATACTGAGCTCCTAAAGCAACTTTAGGGAAAATGAAATACTCAGCACCTACAAATCCTTGAGC
The DNA here is from genome assembly GCF_009684755.1 of Capnocytophaga felis. Classification (GTDB taxonomy): domain Bacteria; phylum Bacteroidota; class Bacteroidia; order Flavobacteriales; family Flavobacteriaceae; genus Capnocytophaga; species Capnocytophaga felis. Next base: position 72,596 of record NZ_BLBC01000004.1, on the reverse strand, counting down.
ACCAAGAGCAAAGCTGAAAGCATCTTTTTGAGGAACTCCAAATCCTAAAAGAGCGTCAGCTCCGTAGAATCCTTGCAAACGTGTAGAACCTTTTCTCCACTCTTTTCCGTATCCTACTGCAAGTCCGAAAGCTGTTGTAGCATCAACGTCTTTTTGTTTTTGGTAGTTGAAAATGAAGTTGGCAGTGTAACGGTCAGCAGTGTTATCACTTGTCATTTTTTTACCTAAGAAAGAGTATCCGTTATCAAATCCAGGAACTTTGAAAGTTTCATTTTTTCCGAAAGCAGAACCACCAAACTCATTGTTAGTATTGCTGTTGAAAGCGTTACCAATGAATTTCAAAGCGTTTCCTGCATTGAAACCAAATGACCAATCACCTTCTTTTGGAAGATATTCTTCTCCTTTAGAAGAAACCAACTCTTGTGCAGTAGCAGCTCCGAAAGCGAAAACTGCAGCTAATGATAAAATAATCTTTTTCATCTTTGATATAAAATTAAAATTAGTGGGGCAAAACTAAACAAATATTTTTAACAAACAAGAAAAAAAGATTTAATTTTATTATGTTAATATGTTATGTTGTTGATAATGAGTGTTTTTATGTTTTGTCGCTAATTTAATTTTAACAAAAGAATCAGTAAAAAGCACAATGTTTAGCTATATTTTGTCTAAAAACATCGTCCATTTTTTTAAAATTTTACCATATTCTTTTTATACGTAAAGTTTCTAAAATTATGATTTTAAAAGTTTAATTGTTTTATTTTTAGAGTTTTAAGTTAATATTGTGTATTTTATGAGGACTATTTTAGTAATTGAGTTGTAAAAAACAGTACTATGTATTGCATAGTAATATTTATTGTTATATATTTGCCCTAACAAAATACCTTATTATATATGGAAACGATAAACACAGAAAAAACTAAAACACAGATGCGTAAAGGCATCTTGGAGATGTGTATTCTTTCCATTATCAGCAGGAACAAAGAGGCGTATGTTTCGGACATTATTGAGGATTTGAAATCGGCTGATATGATTGTAGTTGAAGGAACGTTGTATCCGCTTTTAACGCGATTGAAAAACGAAAAATTACTCGACTACAATTGGAAAGAATCCACCTCGGGACCGCCCCGAAAGTATTACGTACTAACCGATAGCGGACAGATTTTCTTACAAGAAATCGTTAAATCGTGGCAAGAATTACAAACAATGGTGAACAAAATTATTTAGTTATGGACAAGACACACAATATCAGTTTGGGCGGATTTTCATTTTTGATTGAAGACAAAGCCTATCAAGAACTTTCAAAATATTTGAATGAAGTACGCAAATCGCTCGGAAATACTTCCGATACTGACGAAATTATTTACGATGTGGAACAACGTATGGCAGAACTGCTCAAATCCGAAATGAAGGGTAGGGAAGTGGTTGTAAGCCAAGATGTTGCTTATCTGATTGGCGTTTTAGGTCGTCCTGAGCAATATGTTGATGCAGATGAAGAATTTCAGCAAGAAACCAAATCAAATACCAATCAAAAACAAAACCGAGTGGTGGAGTTTTTCCGTCATAAAAAATTATACAGAGATTTGGAAAACAAATTGTTAGCAGGCGTTTTTGCGGGATTGGGACATTATTTGGCGATTGAAAAAACGTGGTTGCGTCTTGCTTATCTTTGGGTGTTCGTGTTCCCTGTCTTCATTTTAGGAAAACTCTTTTATTACTCAGGCGGACAATATGCGATTGTGTTTTTTCTGTGGATGGCAATGTATGCCCTTTTGGCACTCATCATTCCGCCTGCCAAAACTACTGCCGAAAAATTGGCTATGCAGGGAAAAGCAGTAAACATCGATACCATTTCTTCCATTAAGGAAATAAAATTGCGAAATGGTTTGCAACTCACCCGAAATCTTCAAAATCGGAAACTTTTTGGGGTTTTGGGAGGGCTGTGTAGGCATTACGGTTGGGACGTTACGGGCGTTCGGATTGCGTATGCTGTGCTGACATTGGTAACCATTCCATTTGTTGAAGGGGTGTTTAGTTTTATGCTTGTTTTGCTGTACGTAACGCTCTTACTGTCAATGAATAAAAGAAAAACCGTTTTTGAATCAGAAGAAGAATATTCTTCTGAAAATGAAGATAATACAGAAGGCGATTTTTCCGATGAAACCACTCCAAAGCAAAAAACGGAATTCGTGTATAAAAAATCGGATTTCAGTGTTTGGGATATCGTACGCGGGTTTTTGAAAGGGATTTTATACATTATCATTGGTTTTGTGCTGCTGATTTTACTCTTTGTTCTTTTGTCTTTGCTTTTGGCTCTTTTTGGAGTAGGTGTTGCAGGTTGGGGAGTCAGTCTGGGCATCATCACCATAACGGATTATCTTTCGTTTATAGTGGAAGGAGATTGGCAGCTTTGGGTTACGTATTTGACTGGATTTATGTTGCTTATGCTTCCTGTTTCGGTAATGACGATATTGTGTTTGAAGTTATTTTCAAAGAACGGATATAAAGTTCCGAGAGCGTGGATTTTGTTCAATGTTTTCGGTTTCTTTTTCGGAGTGATAGGTATGAGCATTGTAACCATTGACACATTTAAGCATTTTCAGGCTTATAATGCTGTCGAAGAAAGAGTGCCTGTTGTGGTAGCCGACACCCTTTCGCTATCGTATGAAAAACAACCTTACAGACATTATGAGTATGATATATTGAATTTTGGTAGCCCAATTTTAAAAGATGATAATGAACTGATTTCCAAAAGTGATTATATCCGATTTTACGTAAAGGGAACGTCTGAAAATGAGTCATATGCCATTATCAAGAAAAAATCAAGAGGGCGAAACCTGATTGATGCCAAAGCCAAAGCCGAACAAGTTGTTTTTAATTTGAAAACAGATGGAAACCAAATAATTATGCCTGCCACGTACTCACTGGGAATCAATCCTAAAATAAGAGACCAGCGAGTAGAAGTGATTTTACACCTACCACAAGGAAAAGTTATTACCAGCCCCAGCGAAGAGCTTTCTGTATTTGATTATCAAACCAAAAGATGGATAAATATCAGCCGTGGCAAACGTGCCAAAATGACTGAAAATGGGCTTGTTAAAATAGAAGATAATTAGCTGATTTATAAAATATTAACCAATATTAAAATGAAAAGTTTTATTACAATTACCACATTTTTGTTCTGCTTTTTAAGTTTCGGACAAAATACACTGAAAGGGAAACTCGTTGATGCCGCTACCAAGCGTGTCGTTTCCGATGCAAATATTATTTTGATGTCAATTCCGGATTCTACGCTTATAAAAGGAGCGATTAGTGATGATGAAGGTGTTTTTGAGCTTGTAAATTCTTCCAAACATAGTAATTTGATGCTGAAAATACTTCATTTGGAGTACAAAACAAAGACAATTCCGGTAAAAACAAATGATTTTGGTGTTATTCCGTTAGAAAAATCTGTAAATGAGTTAGGAGAAGTGGTGGTTTCTGTTTCTCGCCCTATTATGAAGCAAAAGGGAACCGCTGTGGTTACCGATATTGCGAGCTCCACCTTGAAAGATTTACCTAAAATGGAGATGCTTTTGAACTTTTTGCCGGGAGTATCTACTTCTTATACGGGTGGCGGTTATAACGTTTTTGGTAAAAGTAATCCTATTTTCTATATTAATAAGAGAAGGATTTATGACACTAGTGAAATTGACCGACTTTCTCCACAAGATATTCAAAGCATTGAACTTGAAACACAACCGGGAGCCGAATACGATAATAACATTGGTGCTATCATTCGTATTATTTTGAAGAAAAAGCAGGGTGATGGGCTGAGTGGAAGTGTCTATCAAAATAATGAATTTAAAAAAGGGATTTGGCAAAATTTAGGAACAAATTTAAATTACCGTACAGGAAAAACGGATATTTTCGGAAGTGTTGATGTAAGTTTTCATCAAGCAAAGCGTAGTAATAATTGGCAGGAACTTATCGTGCAAACGCCTTCTAATCAGTGGAAAGTACGCACAGAAGATGTACAAAAGAACAACGGAAAGAATATTCACGGAAAACTTGGCGTAAATCACGAGTTTAACGATAAACATTCTGTTGGAGCAACCGTGTGGGCGTATGTCAGTCCGTTTGCGGGACATACTTTTACCGACCAGCAAACCGAAACTTTCCAAAACGGAACGCTTCTGAGTAAAGGACTTAATCATTACGACCGTTTTAATCAAAATAAGAAAATAGAAGTTAATGCATACTACGAGGGGCAACTTACTGACAAGCTAAAACTACATACCGATATAGATTATTCCATAGCAAACTCTGACCACACTTCGGATATTTTAGAGAAAAATTTGTTGGCAAATTCGCAAAAAAACGTTCATACACATTCCGATGCTCAAGCTAATTGGCTGCATACCAAAACTACTTTTACACAAAAACTGAAGAAAGCAATATTGAGCTACGGAGCTGAATTTAGCACACTTACACGCGATGAGAATTATACCGATAACGTGCTAACAACTTCATTTGTTGAAAATAAAGAGCTTCGTTCATCAGGGTTTGTTAGTTTTTCGCGTCCTATCGGGAAAGCAAATGTAAAAGCAGGAGTTCGCTATGAATATGCTGATTTTGAGTACTTCCAGAATCACGTAAAAGACAATGTAAAGAGCCGAACTTACGGGCATTGGCTGCCTAATGTGTCGCTTTCTTTTCCTTGGGATAAAACGCAAATGGCAGTTAGTTATACCAAAAAAATCCGCCGACCTGCCTTTTATGAACTAAGTGATTATGCTGCTTACGAATCGCCATTTATGTACAATCGTGGAAATCCTGATTTGCGTCCCCGCCTTGACGATGAGTTCAGTTTGTTGGCGACTTATAAAAGCATTTCGGCTTCACTGATTTATTCATTTATAAAAGATGCTCATTATGAGGATTATAGGCTGTTTGCTTCCAATCCGAATGTTGTTGAGCGAACAATCCGTAACTATGCTGATTTTCAAGCCCTCAAACTGATGCTTTCGGTACAACATAAAATCGGAAAATGGATGCCTAAGTTAGATGTTACCTTCGGAAAACAATTCGGAAAAGATGTTTTTTATACTAACGAACCTATTTTTGCAGTGGAAATGATGAATCAGTTTATGTTGTCGGACAATTGGTTAGGGCTTATTTATGCAAATTATCAATCAAAAGGAAGTTTAGCAGTTACTTATCGTGAAAAATCTGCAATGTTTTCTGGGATAGCTATTGTGCGAACTTTCTTTAATAAATCTTTAGAAACATATTTGGTAGTACAAGATGTTTTCAATACGTCAAATGCTCCTGTTGTTGTGCAAAATCCTTATATCACCAACAGACGTTTTTTAGATGGAAATAATCAGAGTATTAACATAGGTTTGAGGTACACATTTAATCCTACCCAAAATAAATACAAAGGTAAGAGCGTTGATGAAAATGAAAAAGAACGGTTGTAAAAGCTGAATACGAATTCAAAAATAGGGCGATTTTCAAGAAATTGGAAATCGCCCTATTTTTCGCAGAAAATTAATTTTCAAGTGAAAGCCTTGCTTTGGCGGTGGTTTGCTGGTCGGTGAATTGGTTTTCCAAGAATTTGTAATATCCTACGATGCCAATCATTGCCGCATTGTCTGTACAATACTGAAATTTAGGAATGTAGGTTGTCCAGCCGTGTTTTTCTCCCAAATTGAGCAAAGCGTTACGTATTCCTGAATTTGCAGAAACGCCTCCACCGATAGCAATTTGCTTGATGTCCGTTTGTTTAACGGCTTTTTGTAGTTTTTTCATCAGAATTTCAACAATGGTATGTTGTACGGAAGCACAAATATCTGCAAGATTTTCAGTAATAAAATTTGGATTTTCTTGGGTTTTCTTCTGAATGAAATACAAGACGCCAGTTTTAAGTCCTGAGAAACTGAAATTTAGCCCTTCGGTTTGTGGCTTTGGAAAGGGGAAGGCTTTTGGGTTGCCTTCCTTGGCGTATTTGTCGATTAACGGACCGCCAGGGTAGGGCAGACCGAGAATTTTAGCCGTTTTGTCAAAAGCCTCGCCCACAGCATCATCAAGGGTTTCGCCCAAAATTTCCATTGAAAAGAAACTGTTTACCTTTACAATCTGTGTGTGTCCGCCACTGATGGTCATTGCCAGAAAAGGAAATTGCGGTTTTGGGTTGCCTTCATCAATAAAATGAGCCAAAATATGTGCCTGCATATGATTCACTTCAATAAGTGGAATATCCAAGCCCATCGCCAAAGATTTGGCAAAGGAAGTTCCAACCAAAAGCGACCCCATAAGTCCAGGACCTCGGGTAAAGGCTATGGCTGAAATTTGTTCTTTTGAGATTCCTGATTTTTTCAGAGCATTGTCCACCACAGGAACGATATTTTGGAGGTGAGCTCGTGATGCCAATTCAGGTACAACACCTCCATATTGTTTGTGAACTTCCTGATTTGCAACAACATTTGAAAGCACTTTGTCATTTTCAAGCACTGCTGCTGAGGTATCATCACAGGAAGATTCAATGGCTAATATATAAACATTTGGTTTTATCATTTTGAAAAATTTATTCTGCAACAAAAATATAAAACAATTACCAATAAACAATGAAAGGAGGATAATTAGCTTACTTGAAGTTGGTTATGAAATTTAAAATTTCAGGAAACACCTCGTCACTATGTTTATCGAGAATGTAAAAGCTAATATGGAGCAAGCCCCTGACACAGTACCTACTACGATTGATAAGGCAGAGTTTGACCGTGATTACAGGCTTAGTTCACAAATGACCGAACCTTTACGAAAAGCAAATCGTGAGGTAGTATTACTCTAAAAGATTGTGAAAAAAGGTAAAGCTTACAAGTAAAAGATGTTAACTTTCTAGATAGTTGTTGATGAAAAAAATACATTTGTTTGTTTATCAAATGAATATGGGAGTAAAAAAATAAATCAACATAGATATAGGAATCAAATATAATAATCAAAAAACATATAAACTACATAAATACCATATATCTCGACTTAAAAAATCTTTTATTTTTATTAAACATTAATTATTCAATTTATTTAATTCTTTCTATTTAAATTTCAGAAGAGGTATTGGGGCTAAAATAAAAAGAGGCTGTCTTTTAAAAGACAGCCTCTTTTTATTTTATTAAATAAACTACTACTCTTTTGTAAAAATGAACCAAAAATCATTATCTTCAACACTTACAAACTTGAATACTCCACCTCCTAATTTTTCAACTTTATAAGGAGAATGTTGTTCAAATGACTCTATCAATGGCGTAAGGTGAGAATAATATCTCGTAAAAGTTCTAGTAGGATTTCCTAATTTTATTTGAATATGATTTTCAACATTTACATTTGTATCCGCTGGATATTGAACTTCTCTATCAAAATTGAAATGTTCATATCTAGAATAAAAAAGTAAACCTTTACTACGATAGTATCCTCCTAACACACCAAACTTAATTTTAGGTAAAAGAGTTTCTTTTTTGATTTCTTTATTCTTTTGTAGAACTGATTCAAAAATACCTTTAAACTTATCAGAAGAATTGACGGGATTAATCATCCAAGTTGCTTGAGCTGAAATATCTTCACTGGAAACAACTACTGTTAGTATATCAGATCCCTTGCCTATGAATTCCACAGAATTTTCTCCTTCTACTTTTACTTTATATGGGAATAACAATCGTTTAGTTTCTGGGATGACACTTAATACAAATTCAAAGGTACTTTCGGTTTCTCCTGCCTTGATCACTAATTCCTTTTGAGCTTTAATAAGTTGTTCAGAAGCTAGCTGGTATCCTACATATACGGTTTTCAACTCCTGATATAAAGATTCGTCATAGGTTAATGTAACTCTAATGTCTTTATCAAGAACTTTCGTCAATACGACTTTTGCATGTCCCACCAACTCCTCTTCTTGTAATGATATACTACCTAATGATTTAACAAAAAACTCTTTTTTTGTATCGCTTACTATGTAGGATTTATTAGGGTTGTAACCTATCCGTGTACGAATATCTTCATTTTCAATTTTTTTATCAATAGACCATTTTAAGTCATTATTTTTTTCAACAGTTATACCATCTTTTTCACAAGAGATTAATACTCCTGCTAAAACTGTAAATATTATATTTTTAATGTGTGTTCTCATCTTATTTTTATTAAGGTTCTTGTATTTCCAATCCTTCTGCAGGGAACTTAACATTCTCTAACCATTCGTGTCCGAATTGCTCTTCTGTAACTTCCTCTTTTGAGCCATCTTTCCAAAGGCTTACTTTGTTTTTGTATTTAGCCAAATCTTTGAATTTATTTTCTTTATTCAAAGGTAAGTAAACCAATAACTCTTTCTTTTCGGGATTAGCAGGCAGATACAATCCATCATTTATCTCTGATTCACTCAAAGCTTTTGTCCAAACACGTACCTCACGAATATGATAATCACGAGAGTCTATACGACCTCTATTTCCAATGGCAATATGTGCCCCAGCATCAAGGAAAAGACTTGGACGAACGAAAGTTTTAGCCAGCTTTCCGTTTACATATACTTTCAAGTTATTATCTTTATAGACAAATGAAAGTTGATACCAAGTTTTTAATTTAACTTCTTGCTTAATATGAGTTGCCTCCCCATCTGAGTCTAAATCCTTTACCTGGAAATGGTCTTTATTAACACGTGTATAATACCAATTAGAGGTACCCTTTGCTCCGTTCATATTAATAAGTGATTGATTCCAATCGTGTGTCATAAAGTCCCAATTTAAGAACATAAAATGACCTTGTATGGTAAACTCTTCTGTTCTTTTCATACTTTCATCAAAGGTAACAGTGATATTGTTTCCTTTGAGTATTTTAACAATGGATGTTTTGAAAGGTCTGTTAAAAGATACGATAGCATCTTTATTAGACAGAATTCGAGCACTTGAAGAACTAATACGCAAAGGTATGGCATAACGAACCGAAGCTGGATATTTTTCATCATTTAAAGGTTTAACTCTTACTCCAATTTTTGAAGAATAATCTCCCCCTTTTACAGTTACGTTTAACGTTCCGTTGTTTGATTTATTAGAAGGATTGTTTACCTCGTACAACTCATATTCCGAGTAAGGTAAAGATTTGTATTCTGTTCCGTTTTGCTCGTTGTACTCTGGGAAAAAATCAATTGCTGAAACAGTAATTTGTACATTTCCTTTTGTAAGTTTAGATAATCGAGGCTCTATGATTGTATGTCCAACATCATCGGGTTTATCAATATTAATCAAAGCACCAGAATTGTTCATATACACAGAAGCATTATGTTCTCCATAAACGGTATCTAATTTTTCTTGACATCCTACCACTCCCAGCAAAATTGTCAATACAGATATTTTCGATAAAATATTTTTCATTTCACTTTAATTTTAAGGTGTAACAATATATGGGGCCAACTCTTTGTAATTTGCATAAGTTGGTCTTGGATCGGCAATTCGGATAGCCTCTCGTGTCCAAGCATAGTGAAGATATTTTCGAGAGATATTATTATTTTTTAAATACTCTTTAAATTGCTCGTTGTTATCGTGAGTTATATCAAAATCCGTTTGACCGTGATAAGCACCTATACCCCATACTTTTCCAGCTTTAACATCATGAGCTTTTCTTTCTAAGACTTTGTAATTTCCTGCTTGGTAGTTAGCACTTGTTGAATTATAATGAGGTCCACCTAACATTGGAGGACGACGTCCTGACATATTTACTCCATTAGCTGTATAATCCTGCATAAAATGCTTATCGAAATATATAGCGAAGTCATTATTTTCTATGCTAATAGGGATTTGAGAATTTACTCCAAAAATGGAAGGCACATCACAAGGAACATCAGCACAGAAGTAGTAACGTTTTTTGTAATAGTCATCTGCCAAATAAGGTTTAAATTCATCAATAAACTCTTTTTCATTTGGATCAAAACCTTGCGTCGTTGCATCAAATAAATTTCTCAAATTAGTCTCTCTATCAGCTTGTGTTTTTACGTGATGATGTTCCCCAACTGGACCAAAATACTTAGCCATTTCTTTAACAAAATTCCCTATATTTTCATAATTGTTATCTGGCATCATTAGAGGAGTACCTTCTGGATTTACAGCACCGTGATCACCACAAGTTTCCCAGTCAACATCGTAACCATCTAAGCCAAGAGCTATTATGTAACGAGAAAGCTCTCTTGCATAAATTTCAGGCCATTTTTTATAATGTGTTTCAAATGGATATTTTTTACGAAAATATCGGTATCCATCTACACTGCCATCTTTTTTACCAGGCAGAGCTGTTCCTACACTCGGAGTTTGCCAACACATAAGTACAGCACTTCCTTTTTTATGAAAAATCTCAAGGTCTTTTTTCATATTCTCGGTAATATCACTAGGGCGTTTCCCTCCAAGACCTCCCCATAAAGAGATGCAAGAAACCGAGTCAGGAATTGATTGTAGCCAAGTTTTCGCTACTCCTTTTTGCGATGTCCAAAAACCACCAGAATACCAAAAGTAAACCATAGGTTTTTGCCCTACTGCTTCACCTCCATTAAGCCAAGTTTTTTTCTTATATTCCCTAAGTTGAGCCCAATAAGCCTCTAAAACTTGCTTGTTCTCTTCTGTTCTTTCAGCCTCTGCAATCCATTTGAATTTGTCCCTTTTTTCTGTTAAATCGTTTATGGCAACATTTTCAAAGTCCTCTGCTTTTGACTCCATTTCTGTCCATTTTTCACAAGAAAATAAAGCGAATGAAGCCATTGTTAATGTAAATAAATATTTCTTCATAGTTAATTATCGTTTAGATTTTTTGTCCCACCATACGTTTGTTGCTGCATTATCGCTTCCTCCTAAGAATGCTTTTGCTGCATTAACATTATCACTATTTAAGCGATACTCATTCAAAGGGAAAGGTAAACGACGCATACCTCCATCTGTTCCTGATGTATTGATGTCTTGTGTGCCTACATTTGAGTTGTTAGCAGGAATTTTAAAAATACGAGGATAGCCTGTTCTTCTCCATTCTGTCCAAGCTTCGTGACCATCAGGATAGATAGCCAAATATTTTTGAGTAATGATCTGTTCTAAATGTTCTTCTTGTGAATAATTAGCTCCCCACTCTTTAGTAATATTACTTATAGCGTCTATACTATAGGCACTATTTTTAGGGTCAACATAATTTGCAGGTTGTTTTTGAGCTTCTAAATAGTTTCCTATTTGTAAATCATTTTCTTCAAACGAAAGAGCTATACCTTGATTGTAATAATCTTGTGCATTACCCGGAATAATGTTAAATAGAGCCGCTTCTGCTAATAAAAATTTTACCTCAGAGGCTTTCATCCAATAAGTAGGAGTATTTTCTTCAATGTTCGGATTTGAGAAATCTTTATATAAAGGTTCTGAAAGTTTGGTAATTCCTGAGCGAACGGCATAATAATCCTCTTTCCCGTTGTAATTTCCTTTGGAAAAGTACTTCGCAATACGAGGGTCGTCATATCCTTTCAGATATGAGTAAATAGTTGCTCCCATTTTTACCTCTGCATAAGACTTCCATAATAACTGAACAGAGTTGAAATAATTGAAACGTCCGTTATTTTGCAACTTAGCTACATCTTCTTTGTTTGTTAATAGCCCGCCTGAATTATTAAATGCCTTAGTTGCATACTCAGTAGCCAATGAACTATCAACATATCGTACACGCATAGCCAATCGTAACATCAAAGAGTTTCCTAATTTAATCCACTTAGAAGTATCTCCTTGATAAACAGGATCGTATTCAGCCAAAATTTTAGTTCCACCAGAGGCTAAATATTCATTTAATGTAGCAACTGCCTCTTCTAATTCTTTAAAGAAAGAGCGATACACCTGTTCTTGTGAATCATACGGAACAGTCAATCTTCCGGCACCGATTTTAGAATATGGAACAGGACCAAACATATCGGTTGTTCTGTGATATCCCATTATTTTGATGATTTGGGCTACCGAGAATACACTTTGACTCGCCAAATCTTTTTTGTGGTATATTAAAGTTTTATCGGATGCAATTTCTACATCGTGCATTGCCGCTTTAATTTCCATAAAAGGGTTAATCACTCGTTCAACCATAGTACTGAATGCGTAATTTGACCAACCATCAATAACATAGTAGTTAGTGTAGTTTTTAGCATCATTCCAAGTACTATTACCTGGTGAAAAATATCCTGCCCAGTTATCTCCTGCTAAGTTGAACGCTATTTGGTATCTGTTTGGCAAATCAGTACTTTGTCCTGGACCACGTGTAGGTATTATATTTTGGATAAATCCTGGGAACAACCCCCCTGATGCTAAACCATCTAATGTTTTTTGGTGAGCATCAGGCAGTAATTGATTTGTATTTACCTCAGCGAAATCTTTTGTACAAGATGAGAGTAAAACCATTGACGATATAGACGATAATAAAATGGTTCTATATCTATTTATATTTTTTATCTTCATTTTATTCCTTAATTAATAATAGTTTTAGAACTGTAATTTAACGCTAAATCCATAAGTTTTCATACTTGGAATTTGGAAAAATTCAGTTGCTGCATACGTTCCTGTTCCACTTGTAAGTTGAGGATCAAAAGGAGCTTTGTTATATATCATCCAAAGGTTAGTTCCTGTAAGTGAGAACGTAAGTTTTCTAATTTTGTTATCAAGCCATTTACCATCTAAGGAATAGCTCAATGAAACTTCTTGCAACCGAACATTAGTAGCATCGTAGGTGTAGTATCCTAAGGAAGCTTCCTCTCCTCCAATACTTTCAAAATATTTTTGAGCAGGATATTTTTTTCCGTTTACAACAACCCCTCCATTATCTCTTGCTATGGCAGATGCCTCTGATACACCAAATGCATCAAGCATTGGTTGTGTTCCTGAGAGTACTATTCCACCAAAATTTCCGTTGAATAAGAAACTCAAATCAAAATTTTTGTATGCAAAGGCATTTCTCCAACCCATTGAAAAATCAGGAGTTGAACGCCCTACTTTTATCTCTTGAGTTTTATCAATTTGATATTTGCCTGATTTGTTTTCTATCAAGTCTCCGTTTTTATCTCTTAATAGCACTCCCGATACGGTAACGTCGGACATACTTCCACCCTCTTTAAGTAAAAATCCTCCTCTTCGTGTTTCTGTGAAATTCATCAACTCGCCCGTAAACGGATTTTTATAATCACGTACAAGCTCTATGATTTCGTTAACGTTTCTAGTATAAGTAAGTGAGGTATTCCAATTGAAATCTTTAATGATCTCTTTATCAAAGTTGATGCCTAACTCAACCCCTCTATTCTCAACATTACCAGCTTGCATAAAGAATTTGGTAAACCCTGAAGAATTAGATAATTCTTGTTCAAAGAATTGATTATAAGTATTTGATTTATAAAGTGTTAAATCGATTCCTAGCGCACCTCCAAATAATTTAGCGTTCATACCTGCCTCCCAAGAACGTGTTCTTTCAGCTTTAAACTCAGGATAAGGATATGTTGAATTTGACTGTAATCCAGCCGCAGTCAATTGATAAGTAATGGTACCTGGGGTAAGCCCTGTTCTACTAATTGGCGAACCTACTTCTGTGTAAGAAGCTCGAACTTTTAGATAGTTGATGATTTCAGGAAGTTTGACCATTTCTGAAACTACCCCAGAAAGTCCCACAGAAGGATAAAAAAACGAAGGTTCTTTTGAATTTACCAATTGAGAAGACCAGTCATTACGTCCTGTTAAAGACAAGTACCACATACCTTTATATCCTAACTCAGCACTAGCAAAAGCAGCCACGTTTTTGTTTCTGTCATAGGTTTGTCCTTGTCCTGATTTAGATGGGTCAAAGTTATTTGCCGAAAATAAGTTTGGTACATATAATAAGGCTCCACCGATTGATATACCGTGATTATACCTGTCATTATAGCTTGCCCCTAAGTTAGCCGACAAGTTAAAATCTTCACCAAAATTTCTGTTAGCACTCAAGATAACGTCAGCGTATTTTTGGTCATATTTTAAATTTGAATTTGAGTATCTACCTTTATCAGAGGTTGCCAACAAAATGGTTGTACTTGCATAAATTTTTTCTTCCAAGGTATTTTCTGAGTTATCTACACGTACACGTCCTGAAATATTTAACCAATCTAAAATATCATATTTTAAACTTGCAGAGAACATATAGCGTTTTCTGTTTGATAAGAACAACTCTCTGTTTACTATCCAATAAGGGTTTTCCGCATACAAGCTTCCTATTTTATCGTTTTCATCAGTGTATGGATTTTTATATTTTTCATAGATTCCCCTTGAAGGATTGTAGCGCTCATACACTTCAAAATCTCTATAATCTAAGCTTCTTGGCATTAGGTATAATGCAAATAGAGGATTGTAATAACCACCTCCATTGATCATATTACGATCACCTTGTTGGATATAGTTTGCACTAATATCTAAATGCAACTTGTCATTTAAAAAAGAAGAAGTGTTTCTTGCACCTATGTTATAACGATAGTAGGCATTGTTAGGTACAATCCCTTTCGCATCTGTTTGAGAAAAAGAAACAAAGGTTTGATTTTGCTTATTTCCAGTAGAAAGCGTAAGAGAATTATTAATATTTGTTCCTACGTTGAAGAATTTTAATGGGTCATAATCAGATGGAGCATCTAATTTTTTACCCCAACTTGAAGATGAACCTGGGTTACTTCCGTATGTTGTTTGAAACTTAGGAGCCACCCCTACGTTCATAAATTCAACACCACTTGACAGATTTACTTCTAATTTTCCATCTTTACCCTTTTTAGTGTTAATCAAGATAACACCATTGGCTGCTTCACTTCCATAAAGAGCTGCAGCAGATGGTCCTGTAAGAACGTTAATGCTTTCGATGTCCTCAGGGTTGATGTCTGAAATACCTTCACCGCCAGTTGGCTTAGAAAACTTACCTTCTCCTCCCTTTCTTGACTGAAAGTTGAACATCGGAACACCATCAATTACATAAAGTACTCCATTGTTACCATCAAGAGATTTAGAACCCCTCATAACAACTTTGGTAGCACCACCAACCCCTGAAGCACTTCTTTGGATGTTAACTCCGGCAACTTTACCATTAAGGCTGTTTACAAAGTTGGTCTCCTTTACTTTGGTAAGCTCTTCCGATTTTACCTGTTGTACATTGTAACTCAAGGCTTTTTCCTGACGTTTGATACCCAAGGCTGTAACCACAGTACCTTCTAACTCCATAACGTCTTCTTGAAGAACAACTTTTAAACCTGATTGTGATTTACTTACTTTGATTGTTTGTTCTTTGAATCCGATGTATGAGAACACCAAATCGGTTTTGTCCCCAGGAACATTAATCTCAAAATTACCGTCAAAGTCGGTAGCCACCCCAACACTTGTGCCTTTTACCAAAACACTAACCCCGGGTAGGGGAACTCCGGATGCATCGGTTACAGTACCACTAACTTTTTTTGTTTGCTGTTGAACAAGAATGTCTGTGGCCGGAGCCTCAATTTTTTCAGAGGCAGAGACTGTCCAAAATCCTTGTGTAAGCAACGCAAGCAAAATCCATCTCGTACCTGTACGTCCAGATTTTCTTAACAAATTTACCATATCTACATCTTTAAATTAATAATTTTATTCTCTAATACATTGAGCTTTTCTCAAAAGAAATGACTTTTAAAAGATTTATTTCTTGCTTTAGAAGTATTTTTCTTGTCTTTTTTGTCAAATCTTCAAAAAATGAGGACTACAAATGTATGACATATGGAAATAAAAAACAATTATTTTTTAAAATATTTTTTAGATATATTTATGTCTGTTTCTTTTTCAATAAGTTAAAGAAATTCTAACGTCAATAATAATTATTTATCTGGCTTTTTTAGTGGATTATGTTCTTTAGAATTATTCTAAATATCTGGTTTGCAATTTGTAAAATCTATTAAAAAGGTAAAACCTTGTCATTGAAGAAACTTTTATCGTTTTCCCAGAAATATGTTAATAAAGTTAAAAGTTTTATGATTGTTTAAAGATCAGATTGTAATTGTAATTCTACATCTATAGAAGCATCCGTTTTTTGATGTTGTATCACTTTAGTTGCAATTAAGAATTATTTCATAGCTTAATCAATAGATTTGCAAATACTTAAAAAAAAACTTGTACCTGTTGAAGAATAAATCTAAATTTGCGGTCTCTAACACATAATTGATAAAGGAAATTTTGATGCTCAGAATCAAAAGATTTGGTAAAATAGTATTTCGATTTATATGGATTACTCTCCTGATTTTGGGGGTAATTGCTCTGCTTTTGGCTTTGCCTGTAACTCAGACGTTTATAGCTAAAAAGGTAGTAAATTGGCTTAATAATGACTATGACGTAGATATACAAATAGAGAAAGTACATTTAAAAATCAACGGAAATGTAGCTATCAAGCAATTGTTAATCAATGATTTCAGAAAAGATACTTTGATTGCTGCAAAAGAATTAGAGACTTCCATTTTAAATTTCAGGCAACTCACTGAAGGGAATTTGTATTTTGGAAAACTTGAAGCTGATGGGTTGATTTTCAATATGAAAACCCATAAAGGAGATACGATTTCTAACTTGGATGTGTTTATTTCCAAATTTGATTCGGGCAAGCCAAGTACGGGAGGTTTCATAATGGAAGCTAAATCTGTTAACCTAACCAATAGTAATTGTTACATTTCCGACGAAAATAAAAAAGACCCTTCCATTATTAAACTGGAAAATCTGAATATCAATTTGAAGGATTTTAAGGTTCTTGATTCACAGGTGTTTTTTGATGTCCAAAAAGCCAATTTTGTATATGATAAAAATCTGTATGTTAAAAACATAGAAACAAACTTTGCCTTCACAGATTCGCTTATAAGTGTTGATAATTTACTTTTTGAAACAGATAAGTCATCACTTGAGGGATATGTAAAATTGTTTCCTACTGAAGATGGTTTTGATGATTTTGAAAATAAGGTTCTTTTTGATGCCAAGATTTCAAAAGCAAGTTTGGAAACCACAGATTTGAACACTTTTTACAACGGATTTGGAGTAGGAAAATCTTTGAATATCAAAAACTTATCAATACAAGGGGTTTTAAACGACTTGAAAGTATCTGAAGGCGAAATTACATATCAGAATACGGTTGTTGAAGGGAATTTTAATTTCAAAAATTTACTTGATGATAAGAAAAAAATTATTGTGAAAGGAAAAGACGTTTATTTGGAATCTATTTACAATGATTTGGCCACGTTAATGCCTACATTATTAGGGCAAAATATTCCTTCTGAAGTGCAACGTCTGGAAATGTTTTCGGTTCACGGTGACCTTTTATACACAACTTCGGCTTTGGAGGCAAATTTGGAGTTACGTTCCAACAAAGGAAATGCATCTCTTGACGGAATGCTCGACAATTTGGAAAATATTAACGATATGATATACAAGGGAACGGTAGCAACGCAAGGGCTTGATTTTGGAGCTTTACTTGCTGATCGTTCTTTTGGTAAATTAACCGCACATATGACTGTAAAAGGAAGCGGATTCGACTTGGCTTCTTTAAAAATGCAAGCATACGGAAAAGCAGAATCATTTCATTACAATGGGTATGATTACAAAAATATTTCAGTTGATGGAGAGTTCAAAAACAAGGTTTTTAACGGAAGAATTTCTGCCAATGACATAAATCTGAAGATGAATTTTAGTGGTCTGGCGGACTTTTCAAAAAATAATTCAAAATTTGATTTTCAAGCCAATATAGATGTAGCAGATTTGCACGCTCTCAAGTTTATGGAATCGGATTCAATTTCAAAGCTGAAGGGAAGCATTGTATTTGATATTCAGGGAAATAATCTGGATGATATTGTTGGTACAATAAGCTTTAAAAATGCACAATATACCAATTCTGCCGACGTATTTTCTTTTAATGATTTTGAGGTAACTTCCACAATTTCAAAGGAAGGGGTAAAGAAAATCACGATTAATTCACCTGATATTATTAGCGGAAAAGTAGAAGGAAAATTCAAAATGGCAGAAGCTAAAAAAATTCTGCAGAATGCCTTTGGAAGTATTTATACGCATTATAAACCTTATAAAATAACTGACAATCAATATATTGAATTTAATTTTAATATATACAATAAAATTGTTGAGGTTTTTGTGCCTAAAGTTAAAATTGGTAAGAACACAATTTTAAAAGGAAAAATAGTTGCCGACGAAGGAAGTTTTAAAATGCAATTAAAATCTCCTGACATTAATGCGTATGATTATCAAATAGATAATGTTGATTTGCGAATTGATAATAAAAATCCGCTTTATAATGCTTTCTTTGAGGTAGGAAAGGTGGATTTGGGAATGTACACCATAAATGATTTTAACTTAATTAATGCAACAATTAAGGATACGCTGTTTTTCCGAACGGAATTCAAAGGAGGAGAAACAGGAAAAGATGTTTATGAATTGAATTTCTATCATACACTTAATGAGAAGCAGGAATCCATAATTGGGTTGAAAAAATCCTTATTTAATTTTAAAGAAAACGCTTGGTTTATCAATCGAGATAACTCCGATAAGCAAAATAAAATTATTATCAATCGTACTGCCGATAGTATTAAGATTGATAATTTCAGAATGGCTCACCGTAATCAACATATCAATCTGAGTGGGATAGTAACCAAAAACAATTACAAAAATATTCATATTGTAGCCAACAATGTTTCTTTGGAAAAAATTACTCCCGAAATGAAAGGGTTGGATTTGAGAGGAATAATGAACGGACATTTATCTCTGATTCAAAAAGGTAAATTGTTTTATCCGTCATCTGATTTATTCATTCGGTATTTTCGCTTGAACGGATACGATTATGGTGATTTGGAAGCAAGCATTTTTGGGAATGATGATTTATCGTCTTTCGATGTTTCAGCTCATTTTGTCAATGGAAAAACGCGAGGTTTCCAAATGGGAGGAAAAATAAATTTGGACGGGAAAGAAGGAACTTTATTGGATTTGAAAGCCAAATTTCACGATTTTAACTTAGCACCTTTTAATCCGTTTGCAGAAGGAATTTTATTCGACTTAAGAGGTTGGCTTTCAGGAGGGATTGATATAAAAGGAAAAATTGAAAATCCGAAGATGGACGGAGAACTTTCAATCCGTAAAGGAGGAATGGGAATCACGTATTTGAATTTGAATGCTGATTTTCAGGATAATGCGAAGATAAAAATCAATAATCAAACTTTTGAGCTCGAAAATTGGACACTTACCGATACAGCTTTCAAAACTCAAGCTTTGTTTGATGGTTCCATACGCCACAGTAAATTATCCGATTGGTTTTTTGATTTAACGTTAAAGTCTCAAGGAAAGCGATTTTTGGTTTTAAACACAAAATATACGGATGATGCACTTTTCTACGGAACAGGATTCATACAAGGAGAAGCAACTATCAAAGGAGCTATAGATGAGCTTGTTATAGCGGTAAATGCTAAAACAGAGGAAGGCACTCAGTTTAAAATTCCGCTTCCTGATTCAGAAGGAGTTGGTGATGATTCTTTCATAACTTTTATTGAAAAGGGAAATAAAAACATCAAGGTAGAACGCACTTTGGAATCTGTGAAGGGATTGGAACTCAAGTTTAATATGGACGTAATGCCCAACGCTGAGGTTGAAATCATTATGGACAAGAAAACAGGTAGTAATCTCGTTGGTCGTGGGGAAGGAACGCTTCTTATTGAAATCAATACCAATGGAAAATTTAATATGTGGGGTGACTTTATCACATATTCAGGCTATTACAATTTTAAATTTGAAAATATTATAGATAAAAGGTTTACGGTTCTTCCCGGAGGTTCTATTTCTTGGAGTGGTGACCCGCTGAAGGCAACTTTGCGTGATTTGAAAGCAGCCTATACTTTGAATGCCAATCCGTCAGTATTGTTGGAATCGTCTCAGTATAACAGAAAAATTCCTACACAAGTGATAATCAAGCTTGAAGGAGAATTGATGCAACCCGAAACACTATTTGATATCACATTTCCGGATAGCAACCCAAGTTTGGTTTCCGAATTGAATTACAGAATGGCAGATGAAGACCGCAAACGATTACAAGCCTTCTCTTTATTGGCACAAGGTTCATTTATGAGTGAGCGAAATACGGATAATCGTTTGGTTGCACACAATTTGTTTGAAACTGCTGCGGGGCTTTTCAATCAACTGCTTTCAGATGAAGATAATAAATTAAATTTAGGTGTTTCATACGAAGCAGGAACGATAGATAGTGCCTCGGAAATAAACAATAGTGACCGGTTGGGATTCACTTTTTCTACACAGATTACAGAGTGGGCTTCGGTAAATGCTAAAGTGGGAATTCCTGTCGGTGGTGTAACAAGGACGGCTGTGGCAGGAAATGCGGAAGTTGTGCTCCGTTTGACGGAAACAGGAAATCTAACGGCGAAATTCTTCTTCAGAGAGAATGAATGGCAACAATATTTATTAGATAGGATTGGTTACACGCAAGGGGCGGGGATTACCTATTCGGTTGATTTTAGTACTTTCAAAGAGTTGATTCACAAAGTTTTTGGGAAAGGTGGTAAAATTATAGAAAAACCTTACAGAAAAGAATAGAAAAGCAAAAAGCTCAAAAATCTACGGATTTTTGAGCTTTTTTTGATGATGAATTATTCTGATTATTTGTATTTAGCGAATAATTCAGCTACTTTTTCCCAATTAATTACATTAAAAAATGCTTGAATATAATCAGGACGACGATTTTGATAATTTAGATAGTAAGCGTGTTCCCAAACGTCTAATCCGAGAATTGGTTTTCCTTCGCATCCTGTGTTAGGCATTAACGGATTATCTTGGTTTGCAGTAGAACAAATTTCTAACTTTCCGCCTTTATGAACACAAAGCCAAGCCCATCCGGAACCAAAACGAGTAGCCGCTGCTTTAGTAAACTCTTCCTTGAAGGTATCAAAACTTCCAAATTTTTTGTCAATGGCTTTAGCTAATTCGCCTGAGGGCTTTCCTCCTCCATTAGGAGACATCACTTCCCAAAACAAATTATGGTTATAAAAACCACCTCCGTTATTACGTACTGCACCATTGTTCATATCCAAATTTTCAAGAATTTCCTCAATGGTTTTTCCTTCCAAATTTGTTCCGGCAATGGCTGTATTTAAGTTAGTTGTGTAAGCATTATGATGTTTGGTGTGATGAATTTCCATTGTGCGAGCATCAACGTGAGGCTCTAAAGCATCATAAGCATAAGGTAATTTAGGTAATGTAAATGACATAGTCTTAATTTTTAAAGTTAGAGTACAAAAATAGGACAAAAAAATTAAAAATCAAAGTCGAAGTCGTTTAACTCATCTAATTTTGAGGTTTCGTCTTCTGTTAATTCAGTTTGCAGAGCCTCAGCAGTAGCTTCAGAACCAGTTCCCCATAGGTCGCCCAGAAGTTCTGCAATGCTGTTTTTCTGATTAGGTTCAAAGTCAGCAAAAGCTCTGCGTAAAAATACTACTGAGCGGAGAAACTCGTCATCATCTAATTGCTGAACATAAAGGTCAAGTTCTTTCCAGAGCGAAACTCTTGAGAGCAAAGCGTAACGATTTCTCCCCGAAAGCCCTTCGAACCAACTTGCCCCCAAATCGGCAGGAATTCCTGGGGAAAGCCTTCGAGAAACTTCTTTAGCACAATCTTCTTCTGAAGCTAAGTTATGTTCCAACAAAATGGAGAAAGCAACTCCTGAAAGCCGAGCATTCAAATCATCACGCCAAGCAAGATGTGAAAGTTCTTTTTGCCAAGTTTCAACATCTACTAAATCATACTGTTGTTGTGAAATGAATTCCATTGTGTTGATTGCTTGCAATACATTTGTTGAGGCTTTATCATCACAAGATGAAGCATCTACCAATAAAAGAGAAGCTCTTAAAAACAATTGTTGGAGGATGGGTTTCAGAGGTTCCAAATCAAATTGCCGAAGGTTGCCATATTGCACTAATACAGCCAATTCGTGTGCGGCATTGGCAATTTCCGTAAAGCTATTTGAATCAATAAGTAAACGCTGAAGCGTACTAAGAGCATTTTCAAATAAGCTTGTTAGGTGGCATTCACACGCTTGTCGGACAATGGTAGCTACAACTGAAATATCATCAGATTCGTTCAATAATTCTTTCAAGTGGAAAGCTGCTGCAATTTCAATGGTTTCTCCTTTTAAGTTGGCTTCCACGATTTGGATTTCTACTTCGGGAGACCATTGTAATATCCATTTTTCAGCCCAAGTAGCACTATCTTGTGATGTTCTTTGTTCTTGTGCAAAAAGAATTCCTAAAACTCTTAAACGATGCAAGAAAATGGAACGATTCAGGTCGATAAAGGCAGCCTCTTTGGTTTTTACCTTCAGATTTTCACGAAGGTCAAGAGTTAATTCCTGAGCTACCGCCGATTTGTACTGAGTAAGTTTCAGGCGTTTTAATTCCTGATTCATATTCTCTTGTACAGGTGTTTGACTGATGCCCTCCGGCAGACTTCCGATGGCTGTTCCTACATCAACTCTGTTGATAGCTTCTGCAACAGGAGATAATTCTCCGCCACCAAAACACGTGATTACAGCATCGTGTAAATCTTTCAGAACAGGCATTGTACCTCCACGCATTGCAGTTAAAGCATTTGCCAAGCGGATGGCTTCAATAACACTCGCCGATGAAGCATTGTCGCCTTTCTCTCGGAGTTCTTTTGCTACTTTTGAAAGATATACAGCCGATAAATTCTGCAAATTATTACTTTGCATTGTTTGCCACATCAACTCAAAGTAGTACGGAGCTTTATTGCCTGCTCCGTACCCTGTTCTGCTGCTCAAACGCAAATAGGAGTAGGGCATAAGAGTAAGTTGGGAAGTGGCTCGGGGTAGTTTTTTAAGCTCATCATCAGTCATAGCAGGCAAATCACTATGGATACCTGCCAAATGGTACGCCCCAACAATTATCACAATTTCTTCAGGTTTATATGAAGTTAGTGCTTTTTGAATTTCTCGTTTCATATAAGACTCCCGAATCAAATTGTAGGAGAAATCATAAGGAACGGATTCGTACTCTTTTTCTATGACAAGTTCCCGAATTTGTTCAGATTGATAACCTAACCCCTGATGAAAAATATCTTCATTTAAATTATGTTCAAAATTTCGTTCCCAGTAGCTTTCATAGTCTGTTTCTTCATATTGTTTGGCGAGTTGGTCATACAATCCATTGTGAAAAGAATAATAATTAGTGATTTTTTCATCATTCTCTTCCTGATTGCGTTCCTGTCGGAGTTTTAGCATAATTTCCGAAGGCAAGTCAATAAAACGCACATCAAGTTTTCTTTTTGTACCCCAGCAAATGGCTTGATATTCCGGAGAATAACTCGCAAAAGGATACAAAACAGTTTCAATGGGCAGTTCAGTGGTGTACCCAAGCATTGCAATGGGCGGTTTTACACCTTTTTCGGCAATATATGTGATAAGGTTTGTAGCATCGGACGGACCTTCAATCAAAATGCATTTTGGCTTGTGTTTTTCCAAAAACTTCAGAAGATGAAACGAAGCTCCGGGCGATAAATGGCGAACTCCAAAAGTATTCATATTGAATTACTTATTATGATTTACAATTGAAAATAATTATCTTTGAAAAAAAATAAAATTCTGAAAAGAGAGCAGTTTTACCCATTCATTTCTGAGCATTGGTTATAAAGTTCTCGCCACGATGCACCGCGTTTTTTCATTACGTTTTCAAGATATTCTTTCCATACGAGTTTGTCCTTGTCTTCATCTTTTACGATAGCCCCTTGCAAACCTGATGCTAAATCTTCATCTGTTACTGAGCCACTTCCAAAACTTCCTGCTAAAGCCATACTGTTGGTAATGAGTGATATGGCTTCTGCTGTGGAAATAACACCGCTCGGAGATTTTAATTTTTGTTTTTCGTCCAAAGTCATCCCTTTTCTCAATTCGCGGAAGATAGTAACGATTTTTTCAATAGCTTCGTTGGTTGGCAAACTGGCTTTTAGTTGATAGTTGTTGGAGATTTCCGCAACACGTTTGGTTACGATAGAAACTTCGGTTTCGAGCGTAGCCGGAGAAGGTAACACAATGATATTGAAACGTCTTTTTAAAGCAGAAGACATTTCGTTTACACCTCTGTCGCGTGTATTTGCCGTTGCAATGATAGAAAATCCGCGTTGGGCAGGAAGTTCTTTGCTAAGTTCAGGAATTGCGATTGTTTTTTCGGACATAATTGAAATCAGAGCATCTTGAACTTCTGAAGCACATCGTGAAATTTCTTCAAAGCGGGCTACGGAACCTGTTTCCATCGCTCTGTAAATAGGACTTTTGATAAGTGCTTCATTGGAAGGACCGTTTGCCAATAACATCGCGTAATTCCACGAATAACGGATGTGTTCTTCACTGGTTCCTGCTGTTCCTTGAATTACCTTGTTGGAGTCGCCACAAATAGCAGCAGTAAGGTTCTCAGAAAGCCAAGATTTGGCAGTTCCGGGCTCACCGATAAGCAAAAGAGAGCGGTCTGTAAGCAAAGTAGCGATAGCAATTTCGACTAAGCGATTGTGTCCTATGTACTTGGGAGTTATATCAACGCCATTTGCTTTTCCGCCAATTACAAATTTCAATACCGCTTTGGGCGAAAGTTGCCACCCGAAAGGTTTTTCTTCGTTTTTATCTTCTGCTTTGAGTGCTTCTAATTCGTGAGCGTATAGCAATTCGGCAGGAAGTCGTAATGTATTTTGTTTTTTATCTGACATATAAATATTATTTTTTAGTTTGTTGAATCAATTTCATCAGGAAGAGGAACTTGTTTTCCTGCAAATATAATACATAGGAGGAAAAACCGAAGCATAATGAAAAAATTATGAAAATCGTGTGTTCGTTTTGCAAAAATACATTTTTATTTAATTTTGCCCGTATAAACTTCGAGAAATTGAACTTTTTAGCACACATTTATTTATCAGGAAATAACGACCTATTAAAGATAGGAAATTTTATTGCCGATACTGTTCGTGGAAAGCAATATTTGCATTATCCGGAAATGATGCAAAAGGGAATTTTGCTCCATCGGAAAATAGACACTTTCACAGATGAACATCCCATTTTTAGACGAAGTAAAAAACGATTAATTACCGAGTTTGGGCATTATTCAGGAGTGATTGTTGATATTTTTTACGATTATTTTTTGGCTAAGAATTGGCAAACATATTCAAAAATGCCTTTAAATGAGTATGTTGAGAAATTTTATGCGTTGTTACAAGAACACAAACATTTGCTTAATGAACGTGCTAATTATTTGATTTATTATATGATAAAGGAAAATTGGTTGGAGAGTTATCAAACTGTGCAAGGAATCGAAAAAATATTTTATCAAATGGACAGACGCACTGATTTCCGCTCTAAAATGCAGTTTGCTCCGCAATTCTTACAAAACAATGAAACCGATTTTGAACAGGATTTCTTTCAATTCTTTTCAGATATTTCTAAGGAAATCAATGTTTTATTAATAGATAAGTAAAGAATCTTGAAAAAAGCCAAACTAAAATTTTGAAATTCTAATTTGGCTTTTTTATTATTTATTTTTGACTTTCAATTTCTTCTGCAATTTCGTTATACACTTCCATTTTTGTTTTCTCGTACAAATTCCTGAATTTCTCAGCGTATTCTCTCGGGAATTGCGTCCAGAAACCAATGTCTTTTATTCTGGAAAATGCGTAAACGTAAGTATTTTTTGGTGCTTTTTCAATGGAATCATAAATCATTTTGAATTTATCTTTGAAATTTTGTTCCATTATGACTTCATACAATGGGATTCGCACATCGTGGGGCACTTTTGGGAGTATAATTTCAATCAAATCACGCACTTTCTCTTTATCAGACTCCATTTTATTAACAATAAAAAGAGCTTGGAGATATGAATAATCCCATTTTTTGCTATTTTTAATATGATTTGAAAAAATTTCTATCCATCTCGGGTCTATTTTGTCGGTATAAATTTCCAACTCGTTGTAACTGAAATTTTTATTATTTGTTAAAAGCCCGTAGAGGTTACTCATTGAAATACTCTTTTCAAATTGCGGACTGAAAATATCAAAAATCTTTTCTTTCGGATAGAAATTCACAGCTTTGCTAAAGTAATTATACCACGCCGAATAATACCAATTTTTTGACGGAAGATTATCAACATTTCGTTCATAGAAATTAACTACACGATGTTTGTCAAATGTGTTAAGGGCTTCAGTGATTTTTGAGTGTATTGTATCGTCATAATGATGGAGTTTTGCTTTTTTGATGAATTCCGCATAGGTTTTATCGGTAAAAATTCGCTCAAAAAAGTCATAAACCTCAGGATAATCCTTATTTTTGAATAGTTCCATATCGGTACAGAACCTATCCATAGCATTATTAAGTGCTTTTTGGTCGGATTTGTCCATATTTAGTAATTCTTCAAAGTGAATTAGCACCAAATTGTAAGTTTGTTTGAAGAAAAACGGAATTTTTCCGATAGAAAGAGCTTCCGCCAGAAGAGCTTGATTGGTTTTGTTTTTATTATTGGCGTATAAATTGTATAATTTCTCTAAACTTGAATGCGTACCAATTTTTACCAATGCACGATAAGCCGCACCTCTGACAATTTTATTTTTATCACTGGTCAGATTTATTATAAATTCCTCATTTTTAACATCATTACTTAAGATATTAATGGCTTCGGCTTGCAGATTTGGTAACGTTTCCTGAAAAATCTTCTCGATTATTGTTGGAAGTTCACTGTATTCAAAACGGCTTAACAATCGCAAACGACGCACGTTTTCGGTTTTGTCTTCATATTTGAATCCTTCCGCCAAAAAAGGTACAATTGCCTTGCCTGCAAACGGAATAATTACCTTCTCGATGAAATCACATAAATCGGAATACTTGTCCGACAAGGCAATATCCAAATAAGGAAAGGTGCGTGAATCTTTGAAGATTTTGCGTTCAAAAGCATCTGTCAGAATCTCTAAACGACCTGAATTACTTGTGGTTAAAGCCTGAATTACAGGTTTCAGTTGTAAGTAAGAAAATTCGGTATTGACTTGCGAAAGCGGAACGTTCGGCACTTGTTCTTTTTGTGTAACCTCAGCTTCAACGGTCTGTCCTTGAGTGTATAACACTGAATATAAAAGGGTTGAAATTCCCATTAGTTTTTCTGCCGACTCTTGGCTGTCTGCTTGAATTAGTTCTTCAATATCTTTCGCTAATTTGGCAAAAACAGGAGCTTTTTCGCCTAACTTGTTGAGTGTCGGGATATGTTTTTGTAAACGAGGGTCTCCTTTGGCGAATTTGCTTCCTGCGATGAATAATCGATTGATTTCCTGTTGTAAATTATATAATATTTCCATTATTTCGTTTTTAGATTTAGTATAGCAATCGGATGATTTTATCATTTGTTATCAGTGACATTGGTTGTGCTGAAAGTAGCCCATTTTGCACATCATTATTCATCATAACCGTTAAGGCAAAGCCTTCCGTATTTGAAGGCAAAATGGCTTTCAGATTGGTTGCCGAAGATATTTTTTGGTCATCAATGTCCTTGAGAGTTAGTTTATTACCATTTTTATCCTCAACGACTAAATTTTCTCCATTCAAATAACATTTCTTTATGGAAATTAGCATCACAGGATGTTTATCCATTAGCGGATTTTTTATTGTGTTTTTTACCGATTTAATCATATCAACGTAGTTTTCAGCGGATAGTGATATGATAGTTTTAAGGTCTGCTTCTGTGATTTTTCTTTCCGTAACTCCTTCATTTTCCCAACGAATACGCGGATTTTGGTCGCCGGGATAGATGTATAAATCTTTGATTTGCAACACATCAAACTGGCTATTATCTTCTTTGATATATTTTGCAGCTCTGTACGGACGATAATTTTTTGTTTTGTATATTTTTCCTGTTTTTAGGTTCAGCCAGATGCCTTCATCAACGTATTCTCGCCTTGCTTCGTTGTCATAACTGTTGAATGAAAGTTGCACTAATTCTGCATTTTCCTCATATAGCCCATATTGCATTAATTCTACGAGTTTCCAAACATAGCCAATTTGCTCTTCTATGGCAGAATCCAATTCAGGGTTTTCGTCAGGATTTTCTTTTCGTTTACTAAGGTAATCCGTGGATTTTTTCAATAAAGCAGATAAATAATTAATTTGATTTACTACAGATGTATATTCTTCATTAGCAACCTCTTCCAATTCCAAAAGAAGATTATTGAAAGCCGATTGAATTCCGCCAATGTAGTAGTTTCCAAGTTCCTTTATTTGAGATTGTAAGGTGCGTCGGAATTTTGCATCAACTGAAGAAAGCCCCGTTTGAACGATGTCTTTCAGTATTTTTTGACCCAACTGAATTCCTGCAAGTTGCGTATCTGTTTTTTTAATGAAAGAATTTTTATTAATTTTTTTTGGTTTTTCAGCTTTTTCCTTGATGGATTCTTTTTCTTGAGCTTTCTTTTCCTGTTTTTTTTCTATTTTTTCTCGTTTTGAAAGAATATCTTCAGGAATATCGGCTGTGATGAAAGCTTTATCGTCTGATTCATAACAATAAAGCAACCCGATGGCGTGTTTGCAGGGAAATTGCCTGCTGGGGCAATTGCAACGAAATACGGGGTTGTTGGCATCAACATAGTCTGCCGAACAATAGTACGGATTTTTTCCGCTTCCGGCACATTCTCCCCAAATTAAGTTTTTTTCTGCCGAAATTTTCAAATTGGCAAATTTGTTCTTTTTTGCTAAATCGCGTCCTTTTTTAGCTGCTTCCGCATTAGGAGCGAGTTCTTCTATTTTTTTCTGTGTAATTTCCATAGAATGGGTATTATCGAATAAATATTGAAGTTGTTTTTTATCACGCCAAAGGTAGAAAAATAAATGAAAAAAGAAATTGCAACCTGCAACAAATTTTACCATTGCAAGTATATTTTTAGAATTAGAAAACGAGTTGTAAGGGCATAAAGGAAACAAAAATAGAGTTTCGGAAAGTATAAAATAGTTTTTTGAGAGGTATAAATATGGTTCAAAAGGATATTAAATACAGTTCAGAGAGGTATGAAATAGGTTTCTGAAGGGTATAAAATAGGTTTCTGAAGGGTATAAAATATAGTTTAGAAGTGGTTAAATACACTTCTGAACCCTATTATAGTGGGTTCGGAACTACAAAAAAGAAGTTTGGAAATCTATTTATAAGGCTTCCGAACTGCAATTATTTATTTATGGAAGGTTTTTATGACTTTTTTAAGAAAGAAGAATTAAATAATAAAGAATAATTTCTCATAATAGAACTATATATTAGATATTTATTCACGCACAAATATAGTATTTTACCTAATTATTAATAAAGAAATACTGTTTTTGTTTTGTTTCAATATTTGAAATATTCCAATAGATAAAAATCTTTTTCTCATTTGTACATTATGTATTAAAAAGCTAATTTTGCTCTTTGAAATACAGACATCTATGACACAAAAAAGCGATTTTTTAAAATATCAGGCTCAAACGTCGCCTTCGCCGATGTTGTTGGAAGTTTCTCACGCAAAAGGCAGTTATATTTACACCACCGACGGCAAAAAATATCTTGATTTCGTAGCGGGAGTTTCTGCCTGTACGCTCGGGCATTGCCATCCGAAGGTAGTGAAAGCCATTCAAAATCAGGCAGAAACCTATATGCACGTGATGGTTTATGGAGAATATGTTCAAAAACCCGCAGTGGATTTCTGCAAATTATTAGCAGAGCATCTCCCTGAAAATCTGGATACTACCTATTTGGTAAATTCCGGAACGGAAGCTATTGAAGGTTCGGTAAAATTGGCAAAACGAGCCACCGGACGCACGCAAATGATAGCGGCGAAAAACGCTTATCACGGAAATACACAAGGTTCAATGAGTTTGATGGGATATGAAGAACGCAAGCAACCTTTCCGTCCACTTATTCCTGATGTAGATTTTATCGAATTTAATAATGAAGTTGATATACAGAAAATTACGCATCGTACAGCTGGTGTAGTTTTAGAAAGTATTCAAGGTGGGGCAGGATTTATTGAGCCACAAAATGATTATCTTCTGAAAGTTAAAAAACGTTGTGAGGAAGTGGGAGCATTGCTTATCATTGACGAAATTCAGCCCGGATTCGGAAGGACGGGGAAACTATTTGGTTTTCAGAATTATGGATTTGTGCCGGATATTATAGCCATCGGAAAGGGAATGGCAAGCGGAATGCCGGTGGGGGCTTTTGTTTCTTCACACAAACTGATGAAATTACTGTCTCATTCTCCGAAGTTGGGACACATTACCACTTTTGGCGGAAATCCTGTGATTGCGGCAGCATCATTGGCAACTTTGCAGGAACTTTTATCCACTAATTTGATGGAACAAACATTAGAGAAAGAAAAATTATTTCGAAGATATTTGCAACATCCACTTATTGAGAGTATTAACGGAAAGGGATTGATGTTGGCAATTATTGTAAAATCAGCTGAAATTGCCAATCACGTGGTACTTTACTGTCAAGATAAAGGGTTGATTGTGTATTGGTTACTCTTTGAAATGCGTGCTGTGCGTCTCTCTCCGCCATTAACTTTGAGTGAGGAAGAAATCAGAGAAGGTTGCGATATTATTATTGAAGCTTTAAATAATTATAGTGGTTAGCAAAAGCGGTTAAAAATAGCAAATTATCTTTAATATTAATTGAATATATTGTAAATCAGTGGTTTATTGTAAATGTTCAACGGATTTATAATATAGTAGAATACCTTTGTTATGAATAATTATTTTTGCAGATAATTATTTGATTGAATTTCTGGTATGATTTTTGATGTAAGGATATTGTCTAATTTTTTAAAATATATCATTATGGGAATTTTTAGTTGGATTATTTTTGGTCTCATCGCAGGGGCTTTAGCTAAGTTTATTATGCCTGGTAAGCAAGGAGGAGGCATAATTATTACCATCATACTTGGTGTAGTAGGAGCCTTTGTAGGAGGATTTATTGGTACTGCGTTAGGTTGGGGTAAAGTAGATAGCTTTGATTTAGGTAGTATGGTACTTGCCGTAGTAGGGGCACTTATTGTTCTTCTTATTTATGGTAAGTTGAAAGGTAAGTAATATCATTATCTGAAAATAGTAAAGAGCCTTTATTATTAAAGGCTCTTTTTTGTTAATTGATATTTCGGATATATTTTTTCGGAGTGATGCCGTATTTTTTTTTGAAGGCAGCAATGAAATGACTGGGAGTGCTGTATCCTACTTTGATACTTACTTCGTTGATATTCATATCTTTGCTTTCCAGCATTTTTCGGGCAACTTCCATTTTGTAGTCAAATAAAAATGCATAAACGGAGTCGCCGTAAATTTGTTTGAATCCTTCTTTTAATTTTTTGATATTCAAGCCTATTTCATTGGCAAGCTCTTGCAAGCTCGGAGGCTCGGCAATGCGGCTGATAACTATCTCCTTGGCTTTATGTATCTTTGAAATACTTTCTTCATCTGCCAGAAACGGACATTGCTCAATATCAGCTTCATTGGAACGATTGAAATATAAAGCCAACAATTCGTACACTTTGGCTTTCATATAGAGTGGCTGTAGGTTTTTCTGAAAATTGGCGTGTAACATTTGGTGCAAAACCACCATCATCGCAGGTGAAATCTTGTCCTCGTTGTAATATTTTTTATCTTTGTTTTCCAAACTTAAAAAGTCAATATGTCCGGCTTCACTCGAAAATAAAGAATGAAATTTATGAATTGAAATTAAAAGCGAGATAATTTGTGACTTCGGAGCCGTAACTTGATGTAACGGAAGTGCTTTTTGAGGGTTGTAAAGCAATAACATCCGTTCATTATTCAGCGGAATTTTGTAATGTCCTTCATTGAATAAAAATTCTGATAATCCATTGATATTGAAGTGAATTTGAATAAAATTCTGATTAATATCTTTTTTGAATTCAATATTTTTGCCAGTGTCATTCTCCGTTTTGATGAAGATAATATCTTTATCAATGATAAGCACACTTTGGGTACTTTCTGCGGTATTTTTTGAAAATAAAAGTTCCAAATTTTCCATATAAATTTATTTAGATTTATTCTATATTTTGTTGTGTTTATTTTATATATTATTCTGATAATTATTAAGATACATGCAAATATAAAACAAAAAAATGAAACACATACACAAGACGACAAAAAAAGTTCCTCTAGCGTTATTTTTATTTTCTGTATGTTGTTATTTTTGCCCTTGAAAACGGAGAATAATTTATGAATCAATACAATGTTTCTAAGAATAAGAGTTTCTATTGCATTGGGTTAAGCTACAAAAAGGCTGATGCTTCAATGCGAGGCTTATTTAGTTTGTCTGCTGAAAATAAGGGACTTTTGTTGGATAAGGCGAAAAGCGAAAACATTGAAGAACTGTTAGTGATCTCAACGTGCAATCGCACTGAGTTATATGGATATGCCGAGCATCCTTTTCAATTGATTCAGTTACTTTGTGAATTTTCAAATGGTTCGGTTGATGATTTTCAAAATGTAGGTTTTGTATTCAAAAACCGTGATGCAGTGCAACATTTATTTTTGGTTGGGACAGGATTGGATAGCCAAATATTAGGTGATTTTGAAATCATAGGTCAGATAAAGCAAAGTTTCTCACTTTCAAGAGAAAAAGGACTGACTGATTCTTTCTTGGAGCGTCTTCTTAACAGCGTAATTAATGCCAGCAAGCGAATTAAGAATGAAACGATGCTTTCTTCCGGTGCTGCTTCAGTTTCTTTTGCTGCGGTACAATACATCTTGAAGAATGTTCCTGATGTTTCAAACAAAAATATATTGCTTTTTGGGTTGGGTAAAATAGGTAGAAATACGTGTGAAAATTTAATTAAACATACTCAAAATAAGCATATTACGCTGATTAATCGCACAAGGGAAAAAGCCGAACAGGTGGCAGGAAAATTTGATTTGGTGGTAAAAAATTATGACGACCTGAAACCTGAGATTGCAAAGGTAGATGTACTTGTAGTGGCAACCGGAGCTTCTCAACCTACTGTATATAAGGAACTTATTCCTGAAAACAAAGAGATTCTTATTTTAGATTTATCTATTCCGAAAAATGTAGATGAAGATGTTCAGAAAGTTTCAGGAGTAACTCTGATTCATATGGACGCTCTTTCCAAACTTACCGACGAAGCTCTTGAACGTAGGAAAGAAGCCGTACCTGATGCTTTGAATATTATTGAGGAAGTAAAGGCTGAGTTTTTCCAATGGCTTGATAACAGGAAGTTTGCACCAACGATTCAAGCCCTGAAATCAAAGTTGGAAAGTTTGAAATTAGCAGAATTGGATTTCCAACGCAAAAAGATTCAAGATTTTAATGAACAACAAGCTGAAATAATTAGCAGTCGTATTATTCAAAAAATAACTACACACTTTGTGAATCATTTAAAAGATTCGCAAGCATCAGAAGAAAGTATTAATTGGATGCAACAAGTATTTCAATTAGAAGTAGTTGAAGGATAAAAAACAATAAGATGACAAAAATAATCCGTATTGGAACTCGTGATAGTGAGCTTGCCCTTTGGCAGGCTCATACTGTTAAAAGTAAATTGGAAGAATTAGGCTACCAAACAGAAATAATTTCGGTAAAATCCGATGGTGATTTGGTATTGGATAAACCCTTGTACGAAATGGGAATTACTGGGATTTTTACCAAAACTCTGGACGTGGCTATGATAACAGGAAAAGTGGATATTGCAGTACACAGTATGAAAGATGTACCAACTTCATTACCAAAGGGAATTGTGCAAAAAGCCGTTTTGAAACGAGCTAATGTACGTGATATTTTGGTGTATAAAAATAGTTTGGATTTTCTGCAAACAGAAGCTACGATTGCCACCGGAAGTTTGCGAAGAAAAGCACAATGGTTGCATAAATATCCAAATCATAAGGTGGAAAATTTGAGGGGAAATGTAAATACACGATTACAGAAATTGCAAGAAAATAATTGGAATGGAGCCATTTTTGCTGCTGCGGGTTTGGAAAGAATTAACAAAAAACCTGAAAATCACATTGCTTTGGATTGGATGATTCCGGCACCGGCACAAGGGGCAATGGTTGTGGTTGTAAATGAGGAAGATGCATTTTCTTGTGAAGCAGTTTCAAGATTAAATGACTTACATACAGATATTTGTACACATATAGAACGTGAATTTTTAAGAACACTTGAAGGAGGATGTACCGCCCCAATTGGTGCATTTGCTCAAATCGAGGAAGGGGAAATTCTTTTTGAAGGAGCGTTATTTTCTTTAGATGGACGAAAAAAGGTCTATATTTGTGAAAGAATAAGTGAGAAGGAATTTGAAAATTTCGGGAAAAAATGTGCTGAAAAAGTTCTTAATTCAGGAGGAAAAGAAATAATGCAACAGCTTTTTAATAAAGGCTCACAGTTATAAAATATA
Organism: Capnocytophaga felis; assembly: GCF_009684755.1. Lineage (GTDB taxonomy): Bacteria > Bacteroidota > Bacteroidia > Flavobacteriales > Flavobacteriaceae > Capnocytophaga > Capnocytophaga felis. The sequence goes on along the minus strand of NZ_BLBC01000004.1, from coordinate 38,091 downwards.
GTTTGAAATGAAAAACTTAATAAAAAAACTCGCAATTTTTTGCGAGTTTTTTTGTTTCTGATATGTTTTTAATTATTCTTTAAAAGCTTTTAATTTTTCAATCAACTTTGGAACTACTTCAAAAGCATCACCAACAACACCGTAATCGGCAGCTTTGAAAAAAGGAGCGTTCTCATCAGTGTTGATGACAACTTTCACTTTTGAAGCATTCACGCCGGCTAAGTGTTGTATGGCTCCTGAAATTCCGATAGCGATATATAAATTGGTGGCAATTGGTTTTCCTGTTTGTCCTACGTGTTCTTCGTGAGGACGCCAATCCATATCGGCAACAGGTTTTGAGCAAGCAGTTGCAGCTCCCAGAACTTCAGCCAGTTCCTCAATCATTCCCCAATTTTCAGGTCCTTTCAATCCTCTTCCGCCTGAAACAACAATAGAAGCATCATCTAAAGAAACTTTCCCACTATTTTTTTCGGTGCTGTTTACCGTAATATTGAAGTCATTTTCAGCCAACGAAGGAGAAAAATCTTCTACGGAAGTGTTCACAGGGTTCTCTTTTAATCCATAAGCATTTCCGGTCAAGCTAATCACTTTTTTAGTTGTAGTGATTTTTGTTATACTGATGGCTTTGTTTGAGAAAACATTACTTTTTACGGCAAAATTGTCGTTATTTTCAGGAAGTGAGATTACATTTGAAATATAACCAGCTTTTAGTGCAATAGCCAAAAACGGAGCTATTGATTTTGAGTTGGAGGAAGAACTAAGTATAATAGTTTGGCTATTTTCTTTTTCTGCAACTTGCTTTAAAACAGAAGAATATGCTTTCGGGGAGAAGTGATTTAACTTTTCATCTTTGATGCGTATCACTTTATTAACTCCATAATTTCCTAAAGTTTCGACATCATCAACATTTATTGCAACAGCTGTGACGGATGTACTCTGCTTGTCTGCAATGGCTTTCGCGTAAGAAGCCACCTCAAAAGCAGATTTTTTCAATTTTCCATTTTCGGAATCGACATATATTAATATTGACATTTTCTTATTTTTTTGAGAGATTTTTGATTTTAATGTTCAGTAAATCAATTTTTTGATTGTTATATTACCTTTGCTTCATTATGCAGGAGGTTGATTAACTCATCTAAGTTATCAGGAGAAATCATTTTTACGGGTTGCTTGGCCGGAAGTTTTTCAAAACCAATGGTTTTTGTTTTGTTTTCTGAATTTTCAGCTTCTACAACAGTAATTTGTTTAGTTCGGGCAGCCATAAGATTTCTCATATTTGGAATGCGTAAATCTTTGTCGTGTACTAAACCTTTTTGCCCGGCGATAACAACAGGAAGTTTTACAGCAATTTTTTCTTTTCCACCATCAATTTCACGTTCGGCAGATACGGAATTTCCATCAATTTCCAAATCCGTACATTTGTTTACAAAAGGATAATCTAAAAGGGCTGCAATCATTCCGCCTACCATTCCTCCGTTGTAGTCGATGGATTCTTTTCCGGTGATAATCAGGTTGTAATTACCTTCTTTGGCAATTTTAGCAATTTGTGAAGCCACAAAAAATCCGTCAGAAGCAACAGCATTGACGCGTATAATATCATCAGCACCAAGGGCAAAAGCCTTTCGCAAGGTGGGTTCCGTTTCGGCAGTTCCCACATTAACCAGCGTGATGGAAGCTTTAAGTTTTTCTTTCAGAATAATTGCTTTGGTAAGTCCGTATTCGTCGTTAGGGTTGATAATGAATTGAACGCCATTAGAATCGAATTTACGATTTTCATCTGTGAAATTTATTTTTGAGGTAGTATCAGGAACACTACTTATGCATACTAATATCTTCATAATACCTAAGTAAATTAAATTGAAATACGACAAAGGTCAAAAAAAAATAGATATTATACAAATATTTTTGGTAATAAAAGGTTTTTAGATTGTATTTATCACTGAAAAATTTTTGGAATCAATTTGTGTATTTATATGCTTTTTACGTTCTTTGTGAAAGAGAAGTAAAGTGATTTTTCTGAATCGGTCAAAATATTTTTATAAATTTTTTTAAGTTTCAGAAATGATGAAAAATATTTTTTGTATCTTAAAATCAATGAATTATGGCTACCAATAAAAATGCACTTATCCGATACAAAACCATTGATGAGTGTTTGCGAAATACCGGAAGACGCTGGACTTTGGAGGATTTGATTGATGCTTGTTCAGAGGCTCTTTACGAGTATGAAGGCAAAGATGATATGGTGAGCAAACGCACCGTTCAGTTGGATATTCAAAATATGAGAAGCGATAAAATGGGATATAACGCCCCGATTGAAGTGTTTGAAAATAAATATTATAGATATTCTGACCCGAATTATAGTATTAAAAATACACCAATATCACAGAATGATGTAAAATTGATGGGAGATGCCATACAATTGTTAAAAGAATTCAAAGATTTTTCTTTTTTCAAAGATATGAACGGAATTATTCATCGTTTGGAAGATTCTGTTTTTGGGAAAGATAGCCAAAATTCCACAATAATTCATTTGGATAAAAACGAATTTTTACGAGGATTGGAATATATCGACCCTATTTATAAAGCCATACAACAGAAAAAAGCGTTAGAAATTCATTATAAGTCTTTTAAAGCTCGGGAAGTTAATGTTTTAGAGGTACATCCACAATTTCTGAAAGAATTTAACAATCGTTGGTTTGTAGTGTGCTATCATAAAACAACGTTGCTTACATTGGCTTTAGACCGAATAGAAGATTTGAAAGTGATTGATATTCCATATATTAACAGAAATATAAATGCTGATGAATATTTCAAAGATGTTGTGGGAGTAACCGTTTCGGAAGGAAATCCTATAGAGGAAATTATATTTTTTGTAGATAGAATTAATGCAAATTACGTGAAAACCAAACCTTTTCATCATTCACAAGTTATTGTAGAGGAAAAGGAGAACGGAACGATTTTTAAAATTAACGTCCGTCATAATTTTGAATTAGAACGTTTGTTTTTAGGATTTGGAAATTCAATAGAAGTAATTAGTCCTCGTAGATTTCGCCGAAAAATACTTTCTATTTTGAAAAAAGCAGTTGAAAATTATTCTTCTCAAAATCAATAATTTTGTAAAAAAATCCCATACAATAAATTGATGAATTATATGGGATTTTCTGGGGAAATTAAATCAAACCTTCTTGTACCAAATTATGTAGATGAACCACACCTATATATGTGTTATTTTCGGTTACCAATAATTGAGTGATTTTGTTTGTTTCCATAACGTCAAGAGCGTCAATGGCAAAGGTGTTTGAATCAATGGTTTTGGGATTTGCAGTCATAACGTCTTTTGCTGTGAGTCCTGTTATTGTATCGGTTTTGCTCAACATTCTTCGGATATCTCCGTCCGTTACAACGCCAATAATATTTTGTCCGTCAATTACGGCGGTAGCTCCAAGCATTTTTTCCGAAATTTCCACAATTACTTTTTTGATGTCTGTTTCAGGCGAAACTTGTGGTTTTTGGTTATTTGCCACAATATCCGATACTTTTAAATATAAACGCTTGCCCAAAGCTCCTCCGGGGTGATATTTTGCAAAATCACTACTGCCAAATTGCTTCATTTCCAGTAGGCATATCGCCAAAGCATCTCCTAAAACTAACTGAGCGGTGGTGCTTGTGGTCGGTGCTAAATTATTCGGGCAGGCTTCTTTTTCAACGTGAGCATACAGTACGCAATCCGCTTGTTGTCCTAACACTGAATTTTTGTTTGATGTAATGGCAATCAGCTTATTATTGCCTCTTTTTAATAAAGGAACGAGTACTTTTATTTCAGGAGTGTTTCCGCTTTTTGAAATACAGATTACGATATCGTCCTCTTGAATGATACCCAAGTCTCCGTGAATGGCATCAGCAGCGTGCATAAAAATGGCGGGAGTGCCTGTTGAGTTCATTGTCGCTACAATTTTACTGGCAATAATGGCACTTTTCCCAATTCCGGTAATAACTACTCTTCCTTTTGAATTTAGTATGCAATTAACAGATTTTATAAAATTATCATCTATAAAATCAGCTAAATTTGATATTGCTTTAGCTTCTTCTTCAATTGTTTTTCTTGCGATTTCTATGATTTTTTTAGTTTTCATTAATTTTTTTACTTTTTTTATTGTCAATTAAAAAAAATGTTGTACTTTTATGTTCGCAAAGTTAGATAAAATATAGATATAATTTAGATGGAAACGGCTAAAAATGATTTACAAAGTGCTTTGAAGCATTACTTCGGTTTTGACAGCTTTAAGGGGCATCAGCAGGAAATTATACAAAGCGTTATTGACGGAAAGGATACGTTTGTTATTATGCCAACAGGAGGAGGAAAATCGTTATGTTATCAACTTCCTGCGTTGGTGTTGGAAGGTACGGCTATTGTAATATCTCCGTTAATTGCACTGATGAAAAATCAAGTAGATGCAATGCGTGGGATTTCATCAACAGATAGCGTTGCACATGTTTTAAATTCATCACTTACCAAAAGCGAGATTCGTGAGGTGATGGATGATATCAGTAATAAAAAAACAAAACTATTATATGTAGCACCCGAATCTTTAATAAAAGATGAGTACGCTAATTTTTTGAAAACAATTCCTATATCATTTGTGGCTGTAGATGAGGCACATTGCATCTCGGAATGGGGGCACGATTTCCGTCCGGAATACCGCAATATACGAACTATTATAGACCGATTGGGAGAGGATATTCCCATAGTGGCATTGACTGCTACAGCTACGCCAAAAGTTCAGGAAGATATTCTGAAAAACTTGGGTATGTCCGATGCTAATGTTTTTAAATCTTCATTTAACCGTCCTAATTTATATTATGAGGTACGTCCGAAAACAAAAAATGTAGATGCAGATATTATCCGCTTTGTAAAACAAAATAGCAAGAAATCAGGGATTATTTATTGTTTAAGTCGAAAAAAGGTAGAAGAACTTGCTCAAACATTGCAAGTTAATGGAATAACGGCAGTTCCGTATCACGCAGGATTGGACGCTAAAACTCGGGCTAAGCATCAGGATATGTTCCTAATGGAAGAAGTTGATGTGGTTGTTGCTACCATTGCCTTTGGTATGGGAATTGACAAGCCCGATGTGCGTTTTGTAATTCACCACGACATTCCGAAAAGTATTGAAAGTTATTATCAAGAAACCGGACGTGCAGGGCGTGATGGAGGTGAAGGACACTGTCTGGCATTCTATTCCTATAAAGACGTCGAAAAATTGGAAAAGTTTATGGTAGGTAAACCCATTGCCGAACAAGAAATTGGTCAGGCTTTGTTGCAAGATATCGTTGCCTATGCCGAAACTTCAAGTTCTCGCCGTAAGTTTATTCTGCATTATTTTGGAGAAGAGTTTGATGAAGTAAATGGAGAAGGAGCTGATATGGATGACAATGTACGGCATCCAAAGGTTAAGAAAGAAGCTAAGGATGATGTAGTTAAGTTATTGAATGTCATACTATCAACCAAACAGAAATTCAAAGCCAAGGAAATCGTAAATACGCTGGTAGGAAAGGTAACAGCATTGATAAAATCACATAAAATTGATGAGCAGCCTTTTTTTGGTATTGGTAAAGATAAAGATGACTTATATTGGATGGCATTACTTCGTCAAGTTATGGTTAGTGGGTTGATTCGTAAGGATATAGAAACTTATGGAGTGATGTTTATAACAGATAAAGGACGAAATTTTCTCGAAAATGCTACATCTTTTATGATGACTGAAGACCACGTTTATGAAGAAGATGCCGAAGATGTAAATACTTCGGGAGGTGGTGTTGCCGATGAAGTCCTTTTAGGAATGTTGAAAGATTTACGCAAAAAGGTTGCAAAGAAAAAAGGAGTTCCGCCGTTTGTTGTTTTTCAAGACCCTTCGTTGGAAGATATGGCTCTGAAATATCCAATTACAATATCCGAACTTACTAATGTTCACGGAGTTGGAGAAGGAAAAGCTAAAAAATATGGAAGTGAATTTATTGAATTAATTGGCAAATATGTAGAAGAAAATGATATTCTCCGTGCCGAAGATTTGATAGTAAAAACCACAGGTTCTAATTCCTCTTTGAAATTGTATATCATTCAGAACATAGACAGAAAGTTACCTTTACCGGATATTGCTAAAGCAAAAGGTCTGGAAATGGATGAGTTTTTGAAGGAATTGGAACAGATTGTTTACAGCGGTACAAGGCTGGATATCAGTTACTATATTGACGAAATTTTTGATGAGGAACAGCAAGAAGAGCTTCACGACTATTTTATGGAAGCCGAAACAGATAAAATTTCAGTAGCTTCCAAGGAATTTGATGGAGATTATGAAGATGATGAGCTTCGTATGTATCGTATTAAATTCATTAGTGAAGTGGCTAACTAATTGATTTTAGGTTGATTGTTTTTTTTGATTATTTGTTATCCTCCTGATAAAAAAGAAAATTAATAAAAAAATTAGATTGTAAAAAAGTTAAATTTTAAGAAAAGAAATGATTGGTTAGAAAAAGATCATTTTTAAGAATTAATCCAGAAAAGTTGGGGAATATTAGTCGTTTTAACAGAAATATCTTGGTCAAAAAGGGGGAGATGTTTATGTGTGGGATGATATAAAGATTCTTAAAAAATACAAAAAAGTTTTTAAAGAGTTGTATGAACGATATTTTTTTTAGACTTTTGTCCCAACAATGTTAACATATAAAGACTAATAAAAACTAAGGTTTATGGAAGAGAAAGAATTTTTGGACAATGAAGAAATTTTCTCAAAAGTTTTGAGAGCCGGTAGAAGGACTTATTTTTTCGATGTAAGAGCCACACGTGCAAGGGATTACTATCTCACAATAACAGAAAGTAAGAAATTCACTCACGAGGATGGGTCATTCCACTACAAGAAGCACAAAATTTATTTGTATAAAGAAGATTTTGAGTTGTTTAAGGAAATTTTGAATGAAATGACTAACTACGTTTTTGAAGAGAAGGGAGAAGAGGTTATCTCAGAACGTCACCAGAAAGATTTTAAGAAAACCTTTTATCAAGAACAAGTGGGAGTTGGTGGCTCCTTTACAAATTTTGATTTTGAAGATATAAAGTAGAAATTCTTTACACTCGTTTTTAAAAAATTACCATAAGAGAGAATTTTTTCAAAAAATTTCTCTCTTATGGGCTTTTCATATTTTGACGAGGGTGAAAGCTTGTTAGTATCTCTCTTAAGTGTGAATTTTCTACGTGAACATAAATCTCTGTTGTTGTGATACTTTCGTGTCCTAACATTGTTTGAATAGCTCTCAAATTCGCTCCGTTTTCAAGCAAATGTGTTGCAAATGAGTGGCGAAATGTATGCGGACTTATCTTTTTCTTCAATCCTATGTTTTCGGCAACTTGCCTGACAATAGTGAAAATCATTGCCCTTGTTAATTGCTTGCCTCTTCTATTTAGGAAAACAAAATCTTCGTGTCCTTTAGCTAATTTCAGTTTTTTTCGTTGATGATTAATGTAATTTTCAATTTGTCTTTGTGTGAAATTTCCTATAGGAATAAGGCGTTGTTTGTTACCTTTTCCAATTACTCGAATAAAATCTTCCTCAAAAAATAAATCTGATAATCGCAGCGATATGAGTTCCGATACACGTAATCCACAACCGTAAAGAGTTTCAATAATTGCTCTGTTTCTGTGTCCTTCCTCTGTGCTTAAGTCTATTGAAATCAATAATTTATCAATTTCTTCTAAAGAAAGTGTATCGGGAAGTTTTAACCCGATTTTTGGACTTTCAATTAGGTTCATCGGGAAGTCTTCTCTGCCTTTTTCTGAAGTCATAAATTTGAAAAAACTTTTCAAAGCTGAAATAAGACGTGCTTGCGAACGTGTGTTTAGTTCTTTTGATGCATCGTAGATAAACTGACGTAACGTATCCGTAGAAATAGTACTTGGATTTTCGTTGATTTCATATTTTTCGAGATAAGATATGAGTTTTTCAATATCCAAACCATAAGAAACAACGGAATTCTTTGACATTCCTCGTTGAAGACGCAAAAAGTGCTTATATTCAACTAAAATAGTGTGCCAATTCATAGTTTTTCTTTCATTTTTTCTACAACTTTGTAGGCTATAGGGCAAATTTCGGTATTTTTTATAGTTAAATTTGCAATTTGATAGATTTTTTTTCGGTCAGTATGCGGATATTCGCGACAAGCTTTTGGGCGAACGTCGTAGATTAAACAATAATTATCCGAAGCCAAAAAAGGGCAGGGCATCAACTGAAAAATATAATCATTTTCCTCGTCAATTTTTAAATATTTGGTGATAAAATCCGAGGGCTTTATCCGTAAGTGTTTGGAAATACGTTCAATATCAATGTTTGTAAGTAGAGGTCCGGTAGTTTTACAACAATTTGCACAGCTTAAACAATTAGTTTCTTCCGTAATTTCATTGTGAATTTCCTGTACCGTATAATCAAGATTTTTCGGAGGTTTCTTTTTTAGTTTGGTAAAGAAGCGTTGATTTTCATCTTTCTTCTCTTTTGCAAGTTTTTGTATTGTATTAATCTCCATTTTCCTCCATTTTTATCGAAAGTTCAAACCAACGTTCCGTTTTTTGATTTAATTCGTTGATTATTTGTTCTAATTCAGCTGATTTTTGATGAATTTCATCATTTGAAAGGTTTTCATTTGAAAATAATTCCTCAATCTTCGATTTTTTCTCTTCCAAAGAAGGAATTTCCTTTTCTAAACGATTAAATTCTTTCTGTTCGTTGAAAGAAAGTCCTTTCAAACCATCTTTTCGCCACGTATTTTTAACGGTTTCTTTTTTTTCTGTGGTTTCTTCCGCAGGCGGTGTACTTTCCTCATACACACGGAAATCCGTATAATTTCCGGGAAAATCTTCAATTACGGCATTTCCTCGAAAAACGAACAAATGGTCAACGATTTTATCCATAAAATAACGGTCGTGGGAAACTACCACAAGGCAACCCGGGTAATCCAACAAGAAATTTTCTAAAACATTCAGCGTTACGATGTCCAAATCATTAGTAGGCTCGTCCAAAATCAAAAAATTCGGATTCTGAATCAAAATTGTACACAAATACAACCTTTTTAGCTCGCCTCCGCTGAGTTTTTCAACATAATCATATTGTTTTTTGCGGTCGAATAAAAAACGTTCCAATAATTGAGCTGCAGAAAGCGTTCTTCCTTTAAGTAAAGGAATATATTCACCATATTTTTGAATTACTTCGATAACTTTCTGTCCTTCTTTGACTTCTATGCCGGCTTGTGTGTAATATCCGAACTTTATTGTATCGCCAATAATGATTTTTCCGCTATCAGGCTGTACTTTTTGGGTTAAAAGATTCAAAAAAGTGGACTTTCCTGTGCCATTTTTGCCAATAATGCCAATCCGTTCACCACGGATAAAATTGTAATCAAACTTGTTGAGAATCAAAAGTTCATCAAACTTTTTACTCACATTATGAAATTCCACAATTTTGCTTCCCAAACGCTCCATATTAATTTCCAACTGAACTGTGTGTTCCTTTCTGCGTTTATGAGCCTGTTCTTTAATTATATAGAAATCATCAATGCGAGATTTTGATTTGGTAGTTCGGGCTTTGGGTTGGCGTCTCATCCAGTCTAATTCCTTAACATATAAGTTTTTGGCTTTTTCTACGCTTGCTTGTTCTTGTGCTAATCGTTGTTCTTTCTTTTCCAAAAAATACGAATAATTTCCTTTATAAGAGAATAGTTCACCGTTGTCTAACTCTATGATTTCATTACAAACTCTCTCTAAAAAGTAACGGTCGTGTGTAACTAAAAATAAGGTAATGTTTTCTTTGGCAAAGAATTGTTCTAACCATTCAATCATCTCTAAATCAAGATGGTTAGTAGGCTCGTCTAAAATCAATAAATCAGGTTTACTTATGAGAACGTTTGCCAGAGCCAATCGTTTTTTTTGTCCTCCCGAAAGATTTTTTATTTTTAATTGCAGATTGTCAAGTTTTAATCGGGAAAGAATTTGTTTGTACTGTGTTTCAAAATCCCACGCATTGTGCAACTCCATTTTCTCAAAAGCTTTTTGGTAAGCAGTTTCGTTTTCAGGGTTTTGTAAAGCGTGTTCATATTCTTGAATGACTTTCAGAATAGGATTTTCAACTGAAAAAATGGTCTGTTCGATGGTTAAATCTTCGTTAAATTCGGGATTTTGAGATAAAAAAGCAATATGAATACCATTTCTGGACACTACTTTTCCGCTGTCAGGCTGGTCTTTGCCTGCAATAATGTTCAAAAGAGTGGTTTTCCCTGTTCCATTTTTGGCAACAAATGCAATTTTTTGGTCTTTATTAATGCCAAAAGAAATATTTTGGAACAAAACACGTTCCCCAAATGATTTCGATATATTTTCTACGGATAATAAATTCATTTTTGTAACTGAAAGATTGAAAAAAGTGTTGCAAAGCTAAGAAATAAAAATACTTTGGCAAGTTTTGTAGTCTTACCAAAGTTTTTGAATTTTTTTTAAGCGAGATTATTTTAAATTTTTATGAGTTTTTTATTGATATCCTTGATAAGTTTTGGACCTTCATAAATAAATCCGGTGTAGAGCTGAATGAGCGATGCACCTGCTTCCAATTTTTCAAGAGCATCTTCTACTGAATGGATACCTCCAACTCCAATGATGGGGAAAGCTTTTCCGCTTTTTTTACTCAGAAAACGAATAACTTCGGTAGAACGTTTGGTTAAGGGTTTTCCGCTTAGTCCTCCGTTTTCGTTTCTATCAGGTGATTGCAAGCATTCACGTGAAATTGTTGTGTTTGTGGCAATTACACCTGCTATTTTGGTTTCTTTTACAATATCAATAATATCAAGAAGTTGCTCGTCAGTCAAATCGGGAGCTATTTTTAACAAAATAGGTTTTGGTTTTTCTTTCTGAGAATTTAATTTTTGTAAAGTGTTGAGCAAAAGCGTGAGAGGTTCTTTTTCTTGTAAAGTTCTCAAATTAGGAGTGTTAGGCGAGCTAACATTAACCACGAAATAGTTTACATACGGGAATAGCTTTTCAAAGCAAATGCTGTAATCGTTCACAGCCTCTTCGTTGGGAGTGATTTTATTTTTTCCGATATTTCCGCCAATAATTACATTTTTGTTTTTTTTCAATCGCTTGATGGCTTCCTCAACTCCTTGATTATTAAAGCCCATACGATTGATAATAGCTTTATCAGCTTTAAGTCGGAATAATCTTTTTTTAGGGTTTCCTGGTTGTCCTTTGGGAGTTATTGTCCCGATTTCAATGAAACCAAATCCTAAATTTGACAATTCTTCGTATAATTTGGCTTCTTTGTCCAAGCCTGCTGCCAATCCCACAGGATTTTTAAACTTAATCCCGAAAACTTCTCGTTCCAGTGAAGGATGTTCAACTTGGTATATGGAGCGAATAATTGCAGGAATTCCAGGTATTTTATGAATGAATTTCAGCCAAGAGAAAGTCAAGTGATGTGCTTTTTCGGGATCTAATGAAAAAAGAATGGGCTGGATAAGTTGTTTGTACATAGCTTTATAACATATTTTTAAATGTATTGCAAAAGTAATCACTTTTTATAAAAAATGCTATATAAAAAAAGAGATTTTCAATTATTGAAAATCTCTTTTTTTGTGGGAAGAGCAGGATTCGAACCTGCGAAGACATAGTCAGCAGATTTACAGTCTGCCCTCGTTGGCCACTTGAGTATCTTCCCAAATGCGGGTGCAAATATACATATATTTTTTTAAAATAAAAACTTTTCTTGAAAAAAAATAATTATCGCTTGAAAGTGAATGAATTAAAAATTGTCAAAATGATAATTCTAATAAGAATAATTATTAATATGGTAATTTTGTTTAATAGAAATTGAAAAAAAGGAATTTTCATTGTTTAAAATCAAATAAAAATATTATCTTTGCGTTTCGAAGAATTTTAAAAATTTTAACATTATGGATTGGATAGTAAATCTGTTTTCAAACCACGAGAATGTGGCTTACACCGTTATTGTTTACAGTATAGTAATCGCTCTGGGAGTAGCTTTGGGTAAAGTGAGGGTGTGGGGAATTTCATTTGGAATTGCTTGTGTGCTTTTTGCAGGAATTGCGGCAGCACATTTTGGTTTCACAGTTGATGGGCACATTCAGCATTTTATAAAAGAATTCGGATTAATTTTGTTTGTTTATACAATAGGGTTGCAAGTAGGTCCCGGTTTTTTTGCTTCTTTCCAACAAGGAGGGGTAAAGCTCAATAGCCTTGCCGTAATATCAGTGCTTACTTGTATGCTGACTGTTGTGGGATTGCATTACCTGACAGGAACCGGTATGGCAGAACTTGTGGGAATTATGTCGGGGGCAGTAACTAACACGCCGGGGCTGGGTGCGGCTCAGCAAGCAATAGATGATATCTCAATAGCAAGAGGAGTTTCACAGGAAGCCATAGATGGCATACTTTCAAATGTATCTAACGGGTATGCAGTGGCTTATCCTTTTGGGGTGTTGGGTATCATTTTAATTATGATGATTTTAAAATCAATTTTTAAAGTGAATTTGGATGCCGAAAAACGTCTTAATCAGTGGAAAATTAATAAAAACAATTCAAGTGTTGATAAGGTAGCAGTTAGTGTTGAGAATCCTATTTTGTTCGACAAACATATCGCAATTATCAAAAAAACACTGGGAATGGACTTTGTGATTTCCCGATTGTATCGAGATGGAAATGTTTTGCTGGTGGATAAGGATACTTTTCTTCGTGAAAAAGATATTTTGTTGTTGGTTGCTAGCCCGAAAGATTTTGAAAGACTCTCTACATTAATAGGGAAGAAAGCAAGTTTATCTCTCTTTGATCAAGAGGCAGCCAATATCGTTTCACGCCGAATGAACGTTACCAACAAACAGGCATACAGCAAAAAATTGGGAGAAATCAACGTTCGGGAGAAATATGGCGTTACCATAAGTCGTGTGTATCGTGCCGGTATTGAGTTTGTTCCTACAAAAGACACAAAATTGCAGTTTGGAGATACCATTACTGTAGTGGGAGATGAAGAACACATCAAGCTGATTGAAAAAGTTTTTGGAAATTCTAAAAAACGTTTGCAACATCCTCATATTGCAGAACTTTTCTTCGGAATCGTTCTTGGGGTTATTTTGGGGTCTATTCCGCTATATATACCTGGAATGTCATCGCCTGTGAAACTCGGTTTGGCTGGTGGTCCGCTTATTGTAGCGATTTTGATTAGCCGTTACGGAGGTCGTTTTTCAGTAACGCATTACGTATCGCATAGTGCTAACTTAATGGTGCGTGAAATAGGGATTGTACTTTTCCTTGCAAGTGTTGGTTTGGGAGCAGGACAGAATTTCATTAAAACACTATCGGAAGGTGATGGACTTTTCTGGATGCTGATGGGAGTTATGATTACGCTTATTCCTTTGATAGTAGTGTCGTTATTGGCTCGTTTTTATTTTAAGCTGAATTTCCTTGAAATTTGTGGTTTGCTATCGGGTTCACAAACTGACCCTCCTGCATTGGCTTTTGCACACGATGTTACAGGCTCTGACGCTCCGGCGGTTACCTACGCAGCAGTTTATCCGTTAACAACCTTTATGCGGATTATGATAGCCCAGCTGTTGATTGTTTTCTTTATGTAGAAATTTATCAGGAATAAAACTTCATAGCAAAAACTCAAGATATTGTATTAATATCTTGAGTTTTTTTTGTGAAAATTACTCATCGGAGTTTAATAAATTGTCTATTTTTTTTAAACTTTCTTCTACAGATAAGTTATCCATAGAAATAGTGTGATTTGCTCGCAAATAGTACGGATTTCGCTCGAATAAATGTTTTTGGATAAACTCTTCCAAGTCTTCGTTTTTAAGGTGAGAAATCAGCGGACGAGCATTCTTCTCAACAGAAAGTCGTTCGGTTAATGATTTAGGATTATACTTCAAATAGAAAGTGTTTTTCGTGGTTTTGGATATTAAATCCATATTATTTCCAAAACAAGGAGTTCCGCCTCCTAAAGCCAATACAAAATCCTTTTCAGAAAGAAGTAATTCATTTAAGTAGAAAGTTTCTTTCTTGCGGAAATAAATTTCTCCTTTTGTTGCAAAAATTTCTTTTACAGAAGCATCTTCTTTCTCTTCAATATAGTTGTCTAAGTCAATAAAAGGGAAGTTTTTTTTCTTGGCAAGGGCTTTCCCGAGTGTGGTTTTACCACTTCCCATATAACCTAATAAAATTATTTTCATTTGTAACTTTTTGTTTTTTAGTTGTTTGAAAAAAAAATAAAAATATGAGGCAAAAATAATTAATTTTTTGTTGCTAAATAAAAAAAAAAGCTATACATTTGCACCCGCATTCAAGAAATGAATGATGACTTGGTAGCTCAGTTGGTAGAGCACAACACTTTTAATGTTGGGGTCCTGGGTTCGAGCCCCAGCCAGGTCACAGAAAAGGTTAAGTGAAGAACTTAACTTTTTTTGTATTAGCATAGTTTTACTGATGCCTACGTGGAGAAATTGGTAGACTCGCCATCTTGAGGGGGTGGTGCTTTAGGGCGTGCTGGTTCGAATCCAGTCGTAGGCACTTTTAAACTATAGCTTTAATCATTCTTGGGTTTTGTAACAAATCATTTCGCAATTCTATTTCTGAAAACCCTTTCTTCTTTAACATTTCAATCATTTCATTTCCCAAATATTGATTTATTTCAAAGAAAAGTTTCCCTTTTTCAGTTAGTGAATTTTTTGCTAATTCTGCAATTTTTTCGTAAAAAATCAACGCATTATCATCTGGTACAAATAAAGCTAAATGAGGTTCATAATTTAGCACGTTATTTTGAATTTCTTTTTTCTCAAGCTCTCGCACATAAGGAGGGTTTGAAACAATAATATCATACTTTTCCGTAAGAAAAACCGTTGCTAAAATATTTTGTTGAATGAAATGAATTTTTGTATTGTTTTCAATTGCATTTTTTTGAGCAATTGAAATGGCTTTTTCCGAAATATCTAAAGCTGTAACATTTGCATTAGGTAAGGCTTTGGCAAGAGAAACAGAAATACAACCACTTCCGCACCCGATGTCTAAAATGTTTATTGCTTCATTATGAGGAACTTCGGAAAGAATCCAATCAACTAATTCTTCCGTTTCTTGTCTGGGAATCAAAACGTTTTCATCAACAAAAAAACGATTTGAGAAAAACTCTGTTTCACCCAATATGTATTGTATAGGTTTTTCAGATTTAAGCTCGCTGATAGCGTTCAAAATGCTTATTTCCAACGATTTTTCTAATTCCGTTTCGGGATTGAGAAGAATGTCCGTTTTGGAAAATCCTCCGTAAAAATCCAACAGCATAAAATAAAAAACCTGAATTTCCTCCTTTAAGTAAAGAAAATCCAGATTTTGAAATAAGTAATCTTTTAAGTCTTTTATTTTCAAAATATTAGTTTAATTGTAATTTTTGACCTACTTTTATTTCGTTACTTGTCTTTTCATTCAAATTATTAAGTTTCATAATTTGCTGAACGGAAACTTGTTGTTCTCGTGCAATTTTATAAAGTGTATCACCTGCCTTTACTATATAATATTTTGTTTTAGATTGATTTTCAATAGTTTTAGGGGCTTCTGTTGCTTTAGGTTTGGGAGTACTTACAACCCGAACTTCAGCTTTTGAAGTTTCCACAGGTGTATTTGTTTTAGGTGTGCTAACAAGCTTGCTGTCAGGATTTAATACCTGTTGGTCGTACTCATATAATTTATGTTTTTTAATGAGTTGAATTAGTTTTTTTGCATATCCTGGGTCTGTGGCGTATCCAGCTTTTTTCAAACCGTGAGCCCACCCTACGTAATCGTCGGGGTCTAATTCAAACAAAAATGCATATCGGTTGCGGTTTACCAAAAAAGTAGAATGGTCTTCAAATGATTCAAAAGCATATTTATAACGACGGAAACATTCTCCTTTTTCATCATCATCGTGTGTCATTGTTTTTCCTTGCCAAGATGAATGACATTTGATTCCGAAGTGGTTATTTCCGTGTCGTGCCAATTTTCCTTGTCCTGAGCCGCTTTCCAAAATTGCTTGAGCCAGTGTGATACTTGCCGGAATTTTGTAGCGTTGCATTTCCACCATAGCAATTTCTTTATAATCGTCAATATACTTTTGTGTTACAGAAGGAGTTACCTGAATTGCAGGAGGAATTTCGTGATAATCATCTTCTGAGCTGTCATATTTTTTTGTGGCAATAGTTGTTGTTTTTTTCGGAATTACGTTTGTTGGAGGTCTTTGCCCACGATAAGTAACCCGTTTTGGATTTTTCTTGTTTTTGTAATATCTTGACGAACAGGAAGATAATATAAACAAAGAAAGTAAAAATATACTAAATTTTTTAATCATAATTCAAAATCTGTTGATGCTTTTTAGCTCTTTTTTGATTTATGCCCTGAATTCCTTGCAAGCCACCGGTATGAATGGCTAATATTTTTGTATTAGGCTTAAAAAAGTTTTTATTTGAGAGGGCAAAAATAGCAAAAATCATCTTACCAGTATATATGGGATCTAAGGAAATTCCTGTTTTTTTGTTAAAGTTGTTTAAAAAAGATATTAATTCATCGGATACTTTAGCATATCCGCCAAAATTGTAGTCGTGAATGAGTTGCCAGTTTGTTTTTTGGGTGTAGCGTTTTATGACATCGGATAGAAATTCGCCCTTTAAAGCAGGAAAACCCAAAACGGTTTGGTGTGAAAAACTCGCATTTATCAAACCTGAAATAGTTCCTCCTGTGCCAACTGCCGAGCAAATTACATCAAAATTTTCATCTTCCGGAGTCAAAATTTCCTCGCAACCTTTTACTGCAAATTCATTCGTTCCGCCTTCTGGAACTATGTAAGTGTTTGAATCATAATTCTTTTTTAATTCGGTTAAGAATTCGTTAGTGTGTTTCAGACGATATTTTTCACGAGAAACGAACAAAAAATCCATTCCACAATTTTGGGCAAAACTTAACGTAGGATTTTCTTCTATTTTTGAATGCAATTCGTCTCCTCGAATAACACCGATTGTTTTCATTCCTGTGAGTTTGCCCGCAGCAGCAGTGGCAGCAATGTGATTTGAATAAGCCCCTCCGAAGGTTAATAAACGAGTTTTTCCTTCTTTTTGGGCTTGTAAAATGTTGTATTTTAATTTTCTGAGTTTGTTTCCCGAAACGAAATGATGATTTTTATCCTCACGTTTGATATGAAGCGAAATTCCGTTAGGTAAAGGAAGATTTACAAACTGATTTTCAATCTGTAACTTATCAAAATTAAGAGATTCCATTACAATAATATCAAGGATTTATTAAATGCACAAAAATAAGAAATAATAGCAGATTTTTGAGCTTAATAACGATATTTTGTCGGTTGAATTTTATTTTATACAGGTTTAAATCTTCTTGGTTCTGTCATTTTGTCATATTTCTTCCTTTGGCATAATCATTGACTATTAGGTAGCCGTAAACGCTTGGTGGGAAAGGCTGCTAAGCGAACACGAAAAGTAAAAAATGTTGAATTAAAAATAAAAAAGAATATGAGCAAGATTATTGGAATAGATTTAGGAACCACCAACTCGTGTGTTTCTGTAATGGAAGGTAATGACCCTGTGGTAATTACCAATGCTGAAGGAAAAAGAACAACGCCATCGGTTATCGGATTTGTGGAAGGCGGAGAGATTAAAGTCGGTGATACGGCAAAACGTCAAGCTGTAACCAATCCTAACAAAACCGTTTATTCAATTAAGCGTTTTATGGGGAATAAGTTCTCCGAATCATCAAAAGAAATAGCTCGTGTGCCTTACAAAGTGGTGAAAGGCGACAACGATACGCCACGTGTTGATATCGACGGAAGATTGTACACTCCGCAGGAAATTTCAGCAATGATTCTTCAAAAAATGAAAAAAACTGCCGAAGATTTCTTAGGACAAACCGTAAGCGAAGCCGTAATTACCGTGCCTGCATACTTTAATGATGCACAACGTCAGGCAACCAAAGAAGCAGGAGAAATCGCCGGACTTAAAGTTCGCCGTATCATCAACGAACCAACTGCCGCAGCTTTGGCGTATGGTTTGGACAAAGACCACAACGACCATAAAATCGTAGTGTTTGACTTCGGTGGAGGTACGCACGACGTGTCCGTTTTGGAATTGGGTGACGGTGTATTTGAGGTACTTTCAACCGACGGAGATACACACCTTGGAGGTGATGACGTAGATGAAAAAATCATCAATTGGTTGGCAGAAGAGTTTCAGGCAGAAGAACAAATGGATTTGCGTAAAGACCCAATGGCGTTGCAACGACTTAAAGAAGCTGCCGAAAAAGCTAAAATCGAGCTTTCGTCTTCTACGCAAACCGAAATCAACTTACCATACATCACGGCTACGGCAACCGGACCAAAACACTTGGTGCGTACCCTTACTCGTGCGAAATTCGAGCAATTGATTGATGATTTGGTAAGAAGAACCATCGAACCGTGTAAAAAAGCCCTTGAAAACGCGGGATTAAAACCAAGCGACATTGATGAAATCATCTTGGTGGGAGGTTCAACTCGTATTCCTGCCGTTCAGGAAGCCGTTGAGAAATTCTTCGGAAAGAAACCAAATAAGAGCGTAAATCCTGATGAGGTGGTTGCTATCGGTGCAGCTATTCAAGGAGGAGTTTTAACGGGAGATGTGAAGGACGTACTACTTTTGGACGTAACGCCACTTTCACTCGGAATTGAAACAATGGGTGGTGTGATGACCAAACTTATCGATGCCAACACAACCATTCCTACCAAGAAATCACAAGTGTTTTCAACCGCTGCCGACAATCAGCCGAGTGTAGAAATCCACGTGTTGCAAGGTGAAAGACCAATGGCAAACGATAACAAAACCATCGGACGTTTCCACTTGGACGGTATTCCGCCAGCACCACGAGGCGTACCTCAAATTGAAGTAACTTTTGACATTGACGCTAACGGAATTATCAACGTAACAGCCAAAGACAAAGGAACAAACAAAGAGCAAAACATTCGTATTGAGGCATCATCAGGACTTTCTCAGGAAGAAATCGAGAAAATGAAACGCGAAGCCGAAGCCAACGCCGAAGCCGACAAAAAAGCCAAAGAAAAAGCCGACAAAATCAACGAGGCGGACAGTATGATTTTCCAAACAGAAAAACAACTGAAAGAGTTCGGGGATAAAATTCCGGCAGATAAGAAATCAGGCATTGAATCCGCTTTGGAAGAACTTAAAAAAGCACACCAAAGCCAAGATGTAGCACAAATTCAGCCTGCTTTGGACAAAATCAACCAAGCGTGGACGCAAGCCTCCGAAGACCTTTACAAAGCACAACAGGCCCAAAGCGAACCGCAACCTAACACAGGAGGTCAGCAACAACAAAACGGCGACAACGTGCAAGATGTAGATTTTGAAGAAGTGAAATAGTCCGTAGCACGGACGGGCAATAAATACAGCCCCACCTGATACTAATTGGGTGGGGTTTTAAGGATTTAGAAAAAATATGTTTTCAAACTTTATAAAAATTTTATTTATACTAACAGCGTATTCACCAATTATGTTAATAATTGGAATTGTTGATATGTATAATTGCATAAATCAAGGAGACTCTATTACTTTCATAAGTAGTTGGAAAGATTTGTTTAATAGAATAAATCTTATATTTTTATTTCCTATATTCTTGCTATTGTGTTATGTGATAATAAAAGTAGCTTTTAAAAAGCTTACTGTTCGAAAAATAGAAGTGGATTCAATAGACAGCGTGGATGTAAACTTAATACCTTTTTTTATAAGCTATTTTTTACCTTGTGTAGAGTTATATAAGAAAGGTTTGATATTCACTATCTTTTGGTTTTCTATTTTAATAATAATCATCATATTCATTAATAAACAAACACATTTTTATAATCCTTTATTGAATTTTTTTGGATATCGTTACTATAAAATAAATACAAAAGCAAAAGTATCATATACGATTATTTCTAAGGAGAAACTTAAAAATACAAAGAATATAACTAAATATTCCCAGTTAACGGATTATGTAATTTTAAACCAATCATAAATACTATGAGTAACATTTGTAACTTTTTTGCATTGCTAGATAATGGAGCTGTCAAAAAAATAGATTTAACACAAGACATTACGGGAGATATTAGGGATGTTTTTATCGGTAATTCAACAAAAATAAAAACTCAAGAAACAGAAGAGATTTTATTTGACGGAAATTATAGAATAGATGAGGATGAGGTTCTCTATGTTGAACTTCAACTTTCGGATGAACTAGGAGAAGCTAATACTAATAGTATTGGCTTAGATGATTTAGATTTATCTAATGATAAAATCAAATCTTTATTTTGGATAGAAAATGATGTGTATTACTTTCAAAATTTTGATAAAAGGAAGTTGCTAACCAATAAACACTTATTATTTTTTGATGGCAATACTTATAATAAATTTTCTGAAAACGCACTGATTGTTGAAAATATGGTAAATGCTATTTATGAAAATGGTAAATTCTATTTTAAATCATATGCTAATGCTAATAAGATTATATCATTGATGGATTTTTTCCAAGAGGCTTCTGAAGTAATGATTGAAGAATTTGCAAACAACTCTTTATTGAGCGTAGATAAAGATTGGTTAAAACAAAGTACATCTCCTATAAAAAAACAAATTACATTAATTCAAAAAAGTGGTTTATTACAGACTGTAACAATAAAAAAAATAACTTCTTCTGCAAAAAAATTCAATTTTGAAGGTATTGAAATAGAAAATGATAAAATTAAGTTGCCTAACGATAAAAAGAAGTGTAAAGATATACTATGTTTCTTGAATGAACAATATTATATTGGACTTATAACAGGTAAAAAATTTAGAACTAATTCTAAAAGAGAAATCTAAAGATAGAAAGATTTTTCACTTATAAATTATGATACTCTTAAAGCCTTTAATATTATTCATTGATGATTACTTTACCTGTGTAACCTCGGTCTAATTTTATTTTTACTAAAACATTATAGAAGCACTTATCACAGACTCTGCGAAGCTCATTTCACCAGCATTTTGTATTTCACTAAATCAAACACTGTTAATTTCAAGAGTGAGTCAACGGCATTGGAAACGAAGTGTTAATAAAAATAGTTGTGTTTTCGTTAAGAATTTTCCACTGTTCGAAGCGACTGTAAGGAGCAAGTTTGGAAAATTTAGAAAACACAGCTATTTTTTAGTGAAGTATCCAAAGTCTTGAATGTTTGATACTTTTGTTTCAAGACAAAAGTATAAATAAAATTATACACAACCCATCTCCCCAGTGTTTTAAGCTTCACTAAATTCATTTTTTATTAAAACAGCGTTGATTTACTCATCGCAGACTCTGCGAAGCTTATTTTAGCAATGTTTTAGGTAAAGTTTTATCAATTATGGCAAAAAATATTCTCGGAAGACTTTAAACACTTTCTTCTATCTGCTCCATATATCAAAGGAAAGAAAGGAACGTTATCTCACAATACAGCATCTACATACTTTTCTATTTTCAAAGCAGCACTAAAACAAGCCTTTACTGAAGGTATTATCACTACAGGCCTATCTGCGAAAATAAAAGGAATTCCCAGTAAGGAAGTTCGAAGAGAATATTTGACTATGGTAGAGCTAAACAAGTTAGCCTCAACACCTTGTGAAAATGAAATTTTACGTAGAGCTTCTCTTTTTTCTGCACTTACAGGATTACGTCTCTCTGATATTCAGAAATTAAGATGGAAGGAGATTAGTATAGAAAATGGTCAAGCCAAGTTAAATTTCACGCAGAAGAAAACCAAAGGAGTAGAGTATATGCCTATTTCGGAACAAGCCTTACAACTATGTGGAGAACGAAGATTGCCAGAACAACTGGTTTTTGAAGACTTACCTAATCCGTCATGGATTTCTAAACCTCTAAAGCGTTGGATAGAGGCTGCAGGCATCAAAAAGTCCATAAGCTTTCATTGCTTCCGCCACTCCTACGCTACTCTACAACTTGCCAGCGGTACAGACATTTATACCGTAAGCAAGATGCTGGGACATACGAATGTGAAGACAACGCAAATATATGCAAAGGTGGTCGATGAAAAGAAAAACAAAGCGGCACAAGCCATAAAATTGGATACGATAGAGACAAAGAGTCAGGAATAACCTCACAAAAATGAATAAAAATGCAGTCTAAGTACTTTGAATATATAATTGTTTATTTATCCGTCTTGCTGGCGTGTGCCTTAATTGGTATAATTGTGAGATTTGTTTTTGTCTCAGCTGGAGTTGATGAATTTACTGCAACTGTAATTTTCTGGATTGTTACAGGGGTAGGCATCATTCTCTATTCAGCCCTAATGCTTCTGATTGACGGTTTGTTCACAGCTATTGTGAAGAAGTTTTTCCCTCACAAGTATTCACCATCATCACTTCGAAAAAAGAAAGAAGTTGAGCAGGATTGGGGTCAAAAGAATATAGAACCCGAACTCATTCAGGAGATAGGAGTTAACCAACATCGGAAACAAAGCGATAGATCAAAAGAGAAATTAGAGATAGCCATCTCCTATA
Source organism: Capnocytophaga felis (assembly GCF_009684755.1). Taxonomy (GTDB): domain Bacteria; phylum Bacteroidota; class Bacteroidia; order Flavobacteriales; family Flavobacteriaceae; genus Capnocytophaga; species Capnocytophaga felis. Next base: position 15,465 of record NZ_BLBC01000004.1, on the reverse strand, counting down.
CACAACATGAATTTGCCCCCTATGTCTCTGATGACGATTTGATACAACTATGTCAACACATTACAGCTTATTCAGAAGGAAACGTCTTGCAAAACCCTCAACCTGTCAGAGTCACAAAGCTTACTTCTTTAGATCTGTATCATTTCGGCTGGAATATTTGGAAGCATTTCAGTATTGGCAAACAAGACGAGGTTGCTCTTTTCCTCAAACTTGTTTTTGTCGAAGCACTAAAAGACGTTGAACCAGAGACCATCAAAAGCCACCTCAAAGACGATGAACAAAAAGGGCTAATCAAGATTCAGAAAGGGCTGGGTGATATTAAATGTTTATTTAGATGAACGGATAATAGTGGAAAACCTCCAGTGTTAGACGATAGGCACTAATTGCTTCTCTCTCTAATTCTGCATAATCCATTGAAATTTCCCTGTCAATCTCCTTCCTATGCATCCATTTGTTTCGATACTTTCTTAGGTGATGTAACCTATTTTTTAAATCAGAAGAACACGAACAATTCTCAATAATATCATAAAAGCTTTTACAATCTAATGCTTCATCTTCTTTAATATACGATTCTATTGCTGCTTGGCACATTATTACACATGCTAAATCTGCGCCAGCACAGAATGAAATGTCGGCATTTTCCAATTGAAATGAAGTATAACCATCAAAACAAATTCCCCCTTTTAAAACTTCGTCTTGAATTTGCAACAACAACTTTTCTCTAGCATTTTCTTTTACCATAGTTATAATATCTATACCTTTTACTGTAAAGGTACCAAAATGATGGGTTCGTAGCTCTTCTCTGTACATCGTTGAGATAAATATTCATTTTCTCCTTATCAGTGTAGATTGTTCCCTGAATTTCTTTTTGAAGGGAAGGTATTCTCTCGTTATTCCCCAAATATCCTATCTTTTAGTTATAAGAGATAGAAAAAACGCACCAATCATAGTGTTTTTGTAGTGTTTTCTCCGTGTTTTGAATCACAGGGAAAACACTTTATTCATTTGTGCCATGTTAAACTCAAAATAGTATAGACATGGACAACAACGAAATTTCTTTTGAGAATCTACCGAAGGCGGTAGCTCACTTAGTGAACGAAGTAGCTGAGATCAAAGCATTGGTCGAGAAAGGGCAAGATGCAGTTATTTCTCCAAAACGTATTCCTATCGGGATAGATGAAGCGTGTAAAATCATCGGGAAGGCCAAGCCTACAATTTATACGCTTGTGCGTAAGCGTTTACTCCCATGCTACAAGGATGGAAAGCAACTCTACTTCTTCGAGGACGAATTGCTCGAATGGATAGCCAATGGTCGTAGAAAAACGGTGCGAGAACTTGCCGAAGACTCGAAGCTCTTTATCTCTGAAAAGAAGGCTAAGCTCTCTCATTTCTAATATCTATTCAACGATGAAAGAAGAAATGGATGAACGACCAGAAGGGAAGCAATCCAAGAATGAACGGATAGAGTCCTTTCTAAGAGAGCACTATGACTTTCGATTCAATACCGTAAAAAGTCGCACGGAGTTTCGATACTCGAATAAAGAAGAACCTTTCTTCCCACTCGGTAAATTCGACATCAACTCCATGCGACGGCTATTGGATTCTTCAGAAGGTATCAGTACCTCGGCAGAGAATATACGAGCGATATTGGAAAGTGATTTCTGCCCGCGTATCAATCCTGTACAAGAGTATTTCCAAAAACTATCGAATTGGAACGATGGAGAGGACTCGGAGATTATTCACTTGGCTTCGTGCGTAACGGTTCGGAATCCTGATAAGTGGCAAACTTATCTGACCAAATGGCTTATTGCAGTGGTGGCGAATGCGATGGATGATTTGTTCTGTCGCAATCACACCTGTCTGGTTTTGACTGGAGAGCAGGGTAAGTTCAAGACCACTTTCTTAGACTTGCTTTGTCCCGTAGAGCTGAAAGCATATTTGTTTACAGGTACCATTGACCCTCAAAACAAGGATACGCAGACCCTTATAGCCGAATACCTGTTTATCAATATCGACGACCAACTCAAAGCCCTCAACAAAAGAGACAAAAATGAGTTGAAGAATCTCATTACTACTCCACGGGTTAAGTATCGCAGACCATACGATACGTACATCGAAGAGTATCCTCACTTAGCCAGTTTTATGGCTTCGGTAAATGGCAATGACTTCCTTACAGATCCGACGGGTAGCCGCAGGTTTCTTCCTTTTGAGGTAGAAGCTATTGACATAGAAGCTGCTAAGCAGGTTGATATCAATAAGGTTTATTCGGAGGCTTGGTGGTATTGGAAAAGTGGGGATCGGTACTGGTTTGATGATGCTGAGATTGCAGAGTTGCACCGAGAGAGCGAAGGCTTTCATGTGCAGACAGTCGAATACGAAATGTTACTCAAAGGCTTTGAGAAACCAAGTCCTACGGAAGAGTCTTATATGACCACTTCGGAAGTTCTGAATTATTTGCGTGGATATACTACGCTGAACCTCTCCGAAAAACGAATGGGAGAAGCTCTGCGCAAAGCAGGATTTGAACGAAAGTCCCGACGGATAGGAGGTAACCCTATGTATGTCTATCATATCAGAAAGGTCTTTCCAATCCGTTCGTGAGTTCCTTTTGACCTATTGATAAATTACAGTTACTACTTACTACAAGAGGATTTAATCCAGTGAATGAAAAAAGATTGAGCGTGTAGTATGGTTTTATAATCTGTCTTACAACAGAGTTACTACTCGCACTAAATAATGCTACTACAAGAAAACAGGTTACGACTCTTTTTCTTTTCACTGTAAAGGAGTTATCCATCCATATTCATGTAGTAAGGAAAATCTCTAAAACTTAGAAAAACATGATGAATATTGAACATATAAAATCCTTATCTCTGAAGGATTATTTGGCTAATAAAGGCCATTACCCAGTGAAGGAGTATACGACTTATGGAATGTATAGAAGTCCTTTTCGGGAAGAGAGTAGTCCAAGTTTCAAGGTTGATTACAGAGCAAGTCTCTGGTATGACTTTGGAAGCGGAGAAGGTGGCAGCATAATTGATTTGGTAATGAAACTACATGGCTGCACGCTGTCTCAAGCAATTGGACTGTTAGACAACTGTGTAGAGATTAGCCCTCTTACGCAGAACGACTTTGACCGACAGGCAGAGAGTCGAGAAGAAATGAAAATAATCAAAGCCATCTCTTTGCTTCACCCAAATTTGCTGAGATATCTGCAAGACCGTAAGATTGATTGTTCTGTGGCGAAACGGTACTGTCGTGAGGTTCACTATCAAGTAAAAGGGCGTACTTATTACGCTATCGGAATGCCCAACGACTTGGGAGGTTATGCTATTCGTAATCTCTATTTCAAAGGTTGTTTTCCTCCTTCCAGTGTCTCCTCCTTTGATCGAAATACGGACACTGTCAATCTCTTTGAAGGATTTATAGATTACTTGAGTTTTTGTACCCTTTATCCTGACAGAAATACTGAATCTGCGATTGTACTGAATTCTGTAAACAATCTCCAAAAGGCTCATTCCTTACTCTCGAAATATGCCATTGTTAACGCTTATCTCGATAACGATGCAGCAGGGAAAAAAACGCTTGAAGTGCTTCGGAGAATGAATCTTTGCGTTAATGATTGCTCCATCCTTTATGAGGGGCATAAGGACTTGAATGATTTTCTCTGTCGAAAAAATCAAGAACTCATTTCTCCTCCGAGAATGAGAAGTCGAGGACTCAAACGATGAATGGGTATGGATTCAAGCCCTTTGATTATTAGGGGAGCAAGTTTGTGTTTTGGTCTGACCAAAACACAAACTTGCTCTTCGAGGATTGACTCATCCCGTTGGTCTATTCATAAATCAAAAACAAATACAGCAATGAAAACAATAGAAAATCGCAATACGAATGGTCGCCCACCCAAACGACCAGTAGAAAAGAAGAAATATAAGGTTACACTGAAAATGGCGACCGAGGAGTTCTACTCTCTGAAAGCTAAAGTGCGGCTTGCAGGGATTACTCGAAGTGAATACGTCTGTCGTTGTATCGCTGCGAGTATAGTCAGGCAGAGACTATCTTCCGAATTGATGAGCCACCTTCGCCAGCTAAGTGGTATGGCCAATAATGTCAATCAGATTGCCCACAAAGCCAATGCTATGGGGTACGCACGAGTCTATCAAGATAACCTTGCGATGACTGAGAGATTGGACAACATCATAAAACGAATCGAAGATGATTGCTAAGATTGTTCAGGGAAGAGGATTTCGAGGGGTGATAAACTATGTTTTGGAAAAAGAGCGTGCCCAGCTCTTGCAGGCAGAAGGTATTCGTCTGAAAGATAGAGAAGCTATAATCCGAAGCTTTGTTACTCAAAGCAAGCTCAATCCCAAGATTACGAAACCTGTAGCCCACATCTCTTTGGATTTCTCAGCTCAAGATAAAGGGCGTTTAACGGATGCTTTTATGGTCAAGGTGGCACAGGAATATTTACAGAAAATGAGCTACTCCAACACGCAGTATCTTATTGCTCGTCACCACGATACAGAGCATCCACACATACACATAGTAATCAATCGTATTAATAACTATGGTCGAAGAATTTCAGATCAAAATGAAAAACTACGTAGCACAAAGGTCTGCATGGAACTGACGAAGAAATACGGATTATATATTGCTTCTGGAAAAGAGAATGTCAAGCGTGAACGGCTGAAAGGGAACGACAAAACCAAATATGAGATTTACGACGCTCTCAAAAAAGCTATTCCTCAAAGTTTGACGTGGGGCCAGCTGCAAGCAACCCTGAAGCAATCAGGTATAGGCTTGGAATTCAAAATGAATGGCAATACGGATAAGATTCAAGGCATCATTTTTGAGAAAGATGGTAATCGGATTTCGGGTTCCCGGGTAGATAGAGAATATAGCTTCTCAAAGATTGACAGGCAGATTAAAGACAATGCCTATCAAGCACTGCAAGTGGCAGAAAAACAAGAGTTCAAAACATCAGAAACAGGAGGTGTGATGGATGCTCTTGATTCTCTCATTGGGCAACTCAGCATTTTCTCACTTTTTGATAGCCCTCATTATGACGCAACGCTTGCCGAATACATTCAGGCTCTGAAAGCCCGAAAGTTGGCAGCTAAAAGTAAAATCAGAATACGCAGAGTACTGCACTAATGTTTAATCACAAAAGAAAAAGTATATGAATACAGATAGAATGGATACCTCGGCCGTATATGGTCTATTTGAGGAATTGAAGCAAAGTCTTACGGAAATGGCTTTCTCCTTAGAAGGAAGATCTGAACAACAAACAATCGACTTGAGTAAAATCGAAGAGCTTCTTGGGAAGATGAATACACTTTCAAAGCAAGAGGTGTTTTCTCCCGAACAAATCAGAGTCTTGGAAGAAATACTTACCAAGAGCATCGTGACAGGACTGGGAACAGCCTTTGAGAAGCGGGATGAATGGGATGCAGAGAAAAGAGAGACTCTACAAGCCATCGAGGCGAAAATTGATGAGATAGGCAAAGAGAGTCGTACTGTCATTCGCAAAGAACATGTTTTTAGTCTTGACTTTAAAAATAGTAAAACGGCTATCACTCTTTGCAGTATGGGGCTTGTTCTTTTGTTTTCTCTGGTTGGAAACTTCTGGCAAATGCGACAAAATAGTCAACTATTGGATAATGATTTGATGTATCGCCACATTAAAATGTATGGAGAAACTAATCAGGAAAAGCTAATGGTTTTGGAAACGCTCTTCACTTATCAGAGAGACGAGCAGCAAATTGCACTTATCCGAGAACAAGTGGAAACTTACGAACGATTAGTTAAAGAACAGGCAGAAAAGACAGAGCGAGCCTGCCTGAACACATCGCAAGCAAATGAACTTCAGAAACAGACAGAGTCCATAAAACAACGGAAATAAAGCTTATTTCTTGTACTAGTTGAAGAGATTTAAGGGAATGAGAATTTATTTTCTCATTCCCTTTTTCTATGCTATTTCATTTCATATCTTTGCACTATCAAAAAAACATTGAACGCGATGGATAAACCCATGAATCGAATCAAAGAAGTGCTTGAGGAGAAAGGAATTAAGCAAACATGGCTTGCCGAAAAACTTGGCAAGAGCTTCAGCATTGTCAATGCCTATGTCTGCAACCGCCGCCAACCAAGCCTCGAAACCCTCTTCCAGATTGCGGAGATATTGGGGGTGGATGCAGGAGAGTTAATCTTTAAACATAAATAAATCTAGGATAAAATCAGAGATATGGGGACATTAAGTTTACCGAAGGTAAGAAAACTTCTTTACAATCAAAATGGTAATCAAGTTTGGCAGCATTACTCTCAAGGAGGAGTTCTTGAGGATGTACAATTGTTACATAGAGAGCCATTTGTGGTTACTTCTAGTGGTATAAACTATCTGCTCACGAGCAACGAAAATTTAGATATTTTCAATCAATATGAATATATCTTATTAGTAACTAAACAGCCAAAGAGCAAGGATTTGGAAGCAGGAACTATAAGAGTCAAAAGATGGTTGAAGCATCCAAAATTTGAAACTCTATCTCCTACCCAAGTTCTGTCTTCTTGGGGAAACAAGTTCAAATTTATTCAAGAAGATGAGGCAAATAATATAAAAGGTTTACGCCCTCCCCAGATGGGAGCTTTGTATTCTATTTTGAGCCATTTGCAAAATCCAGAAGACAAAGGAATTGTAGTAATGCCTACAGGGACAGGTAAAACAGAAACAATGTTAGCAACCCTTATTTCAAACAAATGCAAAAAACTATTAGTTTCTGTCCCTTCCGATTCATTGCGAACACAAATTTCAGAAAAATTCATTACTCTCGGATTACTTAAAGAATATGGAATCGTTGATGAAGATTGTCATAATCCCATTGTCGGGATTATGAATAGCGGTATTACAGATATAGCAATTCTTCGCGATTTCATATCAAGAGTAAATGTTGTAGTTACAACAATGGATATTTTAACGGATAGCACAGCAGAGGCAAAAACGTTATATTCTCAAGAATTTTCTCATTTATTTGTTGACGAAGCTCATCATTCGGAAGCGCAAACATGGAAAGAGTTGATTGACCGTTTTGATAAAGAAAAAGTGTTTCTATTTACGGCAACTCCATACAGAAATGATGGAAAGAATTTACAAGGCAAAATAATTTTCAATTTTTCTCTTCGCAAAGCACAGGAACAAAGATATTATAAGCAGATAAACTATTTGCCCATAAGGGAATATAATCGCAAACTTGCGGATAAGAAAATAGCAGAGAGAGCCGTTCAACAACTTAGAGAAGATATTGCTAATGGTTATAATCACATAATCATGGCTCGATGTAGAGATAAAATCAGAGCAAAAGAGGTTTTCGAACACTACAAACAGTATGAAGACCTCAATCCCGTGATGGTTTATACAAATATTGGTGGATTGGATAAAAAGATTGAGGCTATCAAAAGAGGAGAGCATTCTATTATTGTTTGTGTAAACATGTTAGGTGAAGGATTCGACTTGCCTAACTTAAAAATAGCTGCAATACATGATGAAAGGCAAAGTTTACCTATTACCCTTCAATTTATTGGTCGTTTCACAAGGACTTCCTATAGTGAATTGGGGAACGCCAGTTTTATCACTAATATTGCATATCCTCCCATTCATGAAGAACTGGACGAGTTATACGCCAAAAATGCTGACTGGAATCTAATTTTACCCCGATTGAATGAGAATGCAACTCAAAAAGAAATAGATTTTAGAAACTTCTTAGATAGATTCGGGCATCTTGACAAATCAAAAATACCATTCCAAAGCATTCGTCCAGCATTGAGCACGGTAATATATAATAATAACAGTACCGAATGGAATCCTTTAAATTGGAAAGAAGGAATATCTAATCTGGATACTTACGAACATCAATATAGCGATAACAGTAATAATACCTTGGTTATTATTTTGGGCAAGATAAGTAATGTGGATTGGGGTAATTTTGAAGTGGTAAAAAATCTGCAATGGGATATTATCATAGTTTATTGGGATTTACGACCCAATGTGAATCGTATATTCGTGAATACTTCCATTAAAGGCTTATCTAAAGACAAACTAATTGAAGCGGTTTTCAATACTCAAGCCAGCAAAAGTAAAATAACAGGAATGAATGTTTTTAGAGTCTTTCATGATGTAAAAAGGCTCACATTGTTTAATGTCGGAGCACGAAAGGGCTTTGGTCAAGATGTCACATTTCAAAACTTCATAGGAAAAGCAGTACAAGATGGGATTAAGTCTTTAGAACAAGGAACTATAATAAAAAACAACTTTTTTGGAGTTGGATATAAAGAAGGCGAAAAAATATCGCTTGGATGCTCTGTAAGTGGGAAAATATGGTCTTATTTAAGGGGAAATCTGAATGAATTAGCCAGTTGGTGTAAAAACATTGGAGATACAATCTCTAATGAAAATATAGATCCTAATATTGTACTTCAAAATACCCTGAAGATAGAGAAAATTGTTTCCAGACCGAACATTCTTCCTATAATGGTTGATTGGCACCCTGATATGTATGATTTTTCAGAAACAAGATTTGAAATACGGATTGATGGAAACTCGTATGATTTATCAAATTCTGAATTAAATATTGTCGAAGATGATGTGGCAAATCCATTACAATTCTCATTTGATACTTCTGATGTTAGAATTATTTTTGAGATAGAACTTGGAGCCACGAATCAAGATATTCCTTATTACAGAATAATAAAAAGGACGAATATCGATGCTGTTGTTTTCCATGGAGGAACTCAACAGTCAATAGAAAGTTTCTTACAAGAATTTGCTCCTACTATCTGGTTCGCGGACGGCTCTCAACTTTTCCAAAACAACTATATCAAAGAAAAAATGGAAGCAGATGTCATTCCTTTAGACAACATCATTACAGATAATTGGGCAGGAGTAAATTTGAGACGTGAATCTCAAGACATTGCTCCATATGTTCAAGATTCCATTCAGTATTACTTTATAAACAAAATCAGAAATGACTTTGATATTGTTTACGATGATGATGGAAAAGGAGAAATTGCAGATATTGTAGGTATAAAAGACCTGCCAACACATATAGAAATCCATTTGTTTCACTTAAAAGGAGCTATAGGAGGGAGAGTAAGTAATGATATTAATAATTTCTATCATGTTTGCGGGCAAGCCCAAAAATCATTGAATTGGAAATACAAATTCAGAAAGGGAAAGGATTTCTTTGACCATTTATTCAAACGCAAAGAAAAATCATTAAATGGAATAATTTGTAGCCGATTCATAAAAGGAACAGAAGAAGATTTAGAGAACGTTTTAATGGCTGCGAAATGGAAAAAAGAAACAAAATTTCATATTTACATTGTTCAACCTGCTTTAAGTAAGGCGAATGCATCTATGGATATTTTACAGCTTTTAGGGAACACACATCATTATCTTCACACTTTGGGCAATGTTGAATTAGTTGTTTATTCAAATATTTGATTTTGTATCAATAACGAATATTATATATGAATTCTGAAACCAACCGTATAGAATACAAACAAGAACTTATAGATGATTTGGAAAAAGAGGCAATCGCTTTTCTGAATTATCACGAAGGAGGCGTAATTTATATTGGAATCGACAAAACAGGGAAAGCTGTTGGCGTTTCAGATATTGATGGTGATATGCTCAAAATCAAAGATCGACTGAAGAATAACATTATGCCATCATGTATGGGATTATTTGATGTCTCAGTAGAAGGTGTTGATTCAAAGAACGTGATCAAGATTACTCTGGCAAGTGGAACGGAAAAGCCGTACTATATCAAGAAACTTGGGATGTCGGAAAGAGGCACATTCATTCGTGTCGGTACTTCTGCTGAACCAATGTCCGTAAAGATGATAGAATCTCTATTTGCCAAACGTACTCGGAACTCCATTGGCAAAATCAAGTCTCCAAACCAGAACCTTACTTTTGAGCAACTTAAGATATACTACGAGGGATCAGGGAAAACACTAAATCAGCAGTTTACGTCCAATTTGGAGCTGATTACAGAAGAAGGCGAATACAATTATGTAGCATACTTATTGGCTGATGCCAATGGAATATCTGTGAAAGTGGCAAAATACAATGGATTTGATCGTGTTGACTTGACAGAAAACAACGAGTATGGGTATTGTTCGTTAATAAAGGCAACCAAACAAGTATTGGATAAAATTGAAGTCGAAAATAAAACACTGGCAAAAATCACACCCAAAGAACGGAAAGAAACAAAATTATGGAACCCTGTCGCTTTGCGTGAAGCTGTGATTAATGCCATTGTTCATAACGATTATACCTCGGAAGTGCCACCTAAATTTGAGTTCTTTGATGATAGAATTGAGATTACATCATTTGGCAGTTTGCCACAAGGCATGACAGAGAAGGAGTTCTTTGAAGGCTATTCGGTGCCACGCAATAAAGAATTAATGCGCGTATTTCGAGATTTAGATTTAGTAGAACACTTAGGGTCTGGTGTCCCACGTATTTTGAACAGTTACGGAAAAGAATGTTTCAAGTTTACAGAGAACTTTTTACGAATGATATTTCCAGTGTCCGAGCAAGTAACCGAGCAAGTAACCGAGCAAGTAACCGAGCAAGTAACCGAGCAAGTTAAAGAACTGGTTAGGATAATGAGCAAGGAGATGGATAGGCAAGAGATACAAGAAAAATTGGGTCTTTCTCATAGAGAAAATTTCCGTTCAAATTATTTAAAGCCTGCATTAGAACAAGGATTTATAGAAATGACTATCCCCAATAAACCTAATAGTAGTCTGCAAAAATATCGGCTGACAGTATTGGGCAAGCAGTTAAAAGTTAAATTGTTCCCTTAACCTCATTTATAAGAGATTCAGTAGTACAATGAAATAATATCTTCGTAATTATTGTCAATATAAGAAAAGAGTTAAAAATAATCGGCAGATCAGTTTCAACCATAAGAAATACAATGGACTTTATCTTCAGTAGAATAGAAAAGTGTTACCCCTATAATCTACTTCTGTTAGCAGACGAAACAGTTGCAGCTATAAACAAGTATCTTCCTTATTCAGATGTTTACATAGCAAAACAACAGGGAAAAATAGTAGGTGTGATATGTCTGTTGCCAGTAGATAAACAAACGACTGAAATAAAAAACATAGCTATCTCTCCTGCATATCAGGGGAAAGGGCTGGGTAGCTGGATTCTGAAAAAAGCAGAAGAAATTGCCAGAAAAGGTGGTTATATAACCATTATTGTCGGCACAGCTGATTGCGGAACAAAACAGATTCAATTTTACGAGAAGAATGGTTATTCGAAGTATGCGATAAAAGAAAACTTTTTTCTAGAGAATTATGCCCAGCCAATTTACGAAAATGGGATAATACTAAAAGATATGATTATGTTGAGGAAAGAGTTGAAATGAAGATAGATGGGTAAAGATTACCTGATATTACATATGGAGATAACAGGAAAATTATGATAATGAAAAAGGAACTTCTGCAACCGACAATTTCCCCAATGTGAGCGATTATCGGAATCCCTTTATTGCCGAAGCTATGAAAGTCTTGGGCTATGTAAACCGATTCAGCCGTGGAGTCTACCGAGTTCAGAAGGAGTTGGAAGAAAACGGTAACGGGCAAGCCTCTTTTGATTTTTCATTGATTACAGCTTTTCGAGTAGTTGAGAACGTTTCTAAAAAGTATTTTGAAGAAGGCTTTGGAAGAGAAACTACCCAAGAAAAGCACAGGAAAGACCCAAGAAAAGCCCAAGAAAGACCCAAGAAATATAGAGGATGAAATATTGGATGAAATAAAAAACTTTCCGCAAGTTACAAGGAAGGATTTAGCAAAAAGGTTAAACAGAACGGAAGACAGTATTCGTTATTATCTTAGGAGGATGGTTAAAGAAGGAGTTATCAAGCACGAAGGCTCTACAAAGGCTGGAAAGTGGGTAATAATCAAATAGAACGTGAAGAATGTGTTGTACATAATATTGAGCGGTCTTTTATTGCTTGTATTGGTTGTCGTGCTCATAGAAACACTTCTGCCGAGAATCAGAACGGAGACAAAACAGTGCATTTTGAATGCCCCTGTTGATGTCGTTTTTGCTATCGTGACCAACAATCAAGATTGGCATTATAGAAGTTCTTTGGATGATTTGGAGATCATCCGTACCCAAGGGGATATTGAAGAATGGGAAGAGACTACCCATGGTGTAACAATTCGTTTTAAGACACTTGAGAAGAGACCGCATTCTTTCTACAGTTTTGAGATGGATAGTAAAATGTTTACAGGAGAATGGCAAGCAACATTCGAACCGATGGAAGGTGGTAAAACTCTATTCACTGCAACAGAAACGATAGAATACAAGAATCTGTTCTATCGTTTGGTTGGGTATGTTTTTATGGACTTAAACAAGTTTATGACCACATACCAAGAAGAGCTCACAGCTCGAATAGAACTTGAAAAAGCAGAGCAATAAAGATAATACAACCGATTGTTTGTAATCGATTTCAGAAATCATATTTGTGCCATGTGATCACAATCTACTGTAAATCAGTATGGATTTGTTTTGAAGAAGAATGGTTTGGTATTACACATTTTAATACAACTGAATATGCTATCGAATTTTTAAAACAAGATTTCAATAGTGCAGAACATCATCAAATAAGAAATAATGAATATGATAAAATAAAATATTTTTGTGCATACCAAGATGATGATTATTTTTGTTTTCAAAGGTTTACATATAGTAATATTATCAACAAAAGATGGTTTTCATTAAATGGAGAACCTGAGATAAAGAAAGATGAGCCTATAATTATCTTAAAAAAAATCCAGATGCAATCTATAAAAAATCGACAGATACTTTGTATTTTAGAAAGGTAATTGATGCCAAGAATATATTTCCAAATCTTATCAAATTATATAAAGAGGCTACTGATGAGGAAACAAAATCTTTTTTAAACAATGATTTCATATCACTACATAATGGTTTTAACAAAAGCAAAGTCAATAAATCAAACAGGCAAAGAATAGCATTAGTGTCCGAAATACTTTCTACTTTAAGTCAGGAAGAGGTGCTTCAAATACATAATTATATTAAAGAATATTGTCCTAATTTAGAATATTCGGAAGAGAATAAAAAGTTTAGTATAGGTAATGAGGATGATTTGAAAAATTTACTTTTTGGAATAGACGAAAGATATTATACAACGGGAGTTAAAAAAGAAAGAAGATTAGCAAATTCGGTAATGAAGTTAGCTGGCACATCATAACTACTTAACAGAATTAATCAATTCAACTAAGCTCATTTCACCAGCATTTTGTCTTTCACCAAATCAAGCACCACCAACTTCAAGGGTGAGCCAACGGCATTGGAGACGAAGCGTTAAGAAAAATAGTTGTGTTTTCGTTAAGAATTTTCCACTGTTCGAAGTGACTGCAAGGAGCAAGTTTGGAAAATTTAGAAAACACAGCTATTTTTTAGCGAAGTATCCAAAGCCTTGAATTTTTGATACTTTTGTTTCAAGACAAAAGTATAAATAAAATTATACACAACCCATTTCCCCAGTGTTTTAAGCTTCACTAAATTCATTTTTTATTAAAACAGCATTGATTTCCTCATCGCAGATTCTGCGATACATATCTCACTGGAGTTTTAACCTTCGCAAACTCTGTGATATTCGTTTCAGCAATGTTTTACCCTTCGCACACTCTGCGATGTTCGTTTCAGTAATGTTTTTCCTTTCGCAGACTCTGCGAAGCTCATTTCAGTAGTGTTTTAGGTTTCGCAGATTTTTTATGGACTTATTTAACATTGTGTAAAACTCAATTAAATCTTTGTAAGGTTATTAGCTAATCTACTTTAAATTGTCGTTATTTTTGAGAGTGAGTTTACGACCTTGGAGACGAAGCGTTAAGAAAATCAATGAATGAAGCGTGAAAAATATCCGCTGTTCGAAGTAACCGAAGGGAGCAAGTTCGGAGATTTTTAGCAAAGTCCGCGAAAGCGGAGTATGTGAGAATTGATTTTTAGCAGAGTATCCAAAGTCTTGAATTTTTGGTATCACATACTAAACTCCAAGTATTCGTTTACTATGTTTCAAGACAAAAGAATAGAAGTAAAAGACAAATTATATAAAGTTAGCTATATAGTTATTGTCAGGCTGAGCGAAGTCGAAGCCTTTTTTTCATATTATTTCTCGACTTTGCTCGAAATGACACAGCGGCTTAAAAACAATTCTAAAATATTCATAAAAATTGGCATTATTATTGCAGTGTTTCAGTTGAATAAAAACTTAAAATTGTGTACGATATGAAAATTTTAAATTCTTCTGTTCGCATCACTGAAATGGCAGATACCGCCAAGCAATTAGTGATGCTTTATAAAAGCGAAGTAGGTCTTGCTAATGACCCCATATTAAAACCTGTGTTCGGGCAGATAGAAATCCTTGCGGAAGAGTTGTCGCAAGCTATTAAGAGCGATAAAATCCTTTCGGAAGTGGATAAAGCCGATGATGTTCGTGATGACTTGGTTCGCCAGCTTGATAAATATCTGAAAAGTTACGCTAACATTCCTGTGGAGAGCCTTCGTAAATCGGGCGAGCGGCTGTATGCTGTGTTTTCCAAGTATGGAGTGAAGATTACCCGCGAAAGCTATTCGGTAGAATCGGCTCATATTGAATCACTTCTGAAAGACCTTGCCGAAGAAAGTCTGCAAGCAGATATTTCGGCATTGGAAGGCATCGCACCTACTATCGAATCACTGAAAACGGCTCAGGCGGACTTCGACCAACGACGTTTAACCTATGAGAAGAATATGGCAGCACAGAGCAAACGCCCCAAATCTGCCGACCTTAAAAAGCAACTCTTAAAGCAAATCAATGTGGGATTGATTCCGTATTTAACATCGGCGACTTTTGTCAATCCCGAATCATTTACGCACTTTTCTGACACGGTAACACAGATAATCAATACGATTAACGGCAACATCAGCGGGAGAAGTAAAAAGTCAAATAATAACAACGCTTCTGCATAGTAGGAAAAAGAAGGAACACTTTTATTTTATAGTTCGTATGTTTTTTATAAGGAAGAAAATATTTTTCTTCCTTATTTTTTTTGTTTTTGAACATCAAGATTATTGTATGATTTTATAACCTATATATTGAGAAGTATCAAAATTAAAATAAAATATACGTTTTTTGAGGGTTGAATTATGTATTGAGATGTACAAAAGACTAAAAACATGGTATTTAATTTGTGTTTTTTATAGCTTATAGTTTGTTGTAGACACTTCTATTTGTTTTCACACACAACACGGAGGGGTTGTCAATGATTCTTATTTTATTGTAACCAACTTTTTAGGTGCCTTAGAGAAAATTCCGTAGAATACAGCACGAGCATTAACATCGATAAACAAATTTTTATATTTTTCTTTTGTTTTTCTTA
>NZ_BLBC01000003.1:52103-207020 GCF_009684755.1 Capnocytophaga felis | reverse complement strand
CTTGGAACTTTTACTTTTCCTCTTCCTCTTAAAAAGTTTAGACAGGTTTAATAATAAAAATTGCATTAATTTACTAAAAAAAATTTAATATATTGAAAATTATATATTTATAAAATTATACCTTGTATTATTTTACGCAGGTGGTCGGGGATACCTTGTGTTATTTTACGTAGGTGGTTAGTGATACCTTATGTTATTTTACACTTTGGGGTGAAAACAGGCACATTCAAATATACTTATTTTTATATTTTTGTGATGTTAATTTTAAATCACGAACTTGTTAATAAAAAAACAGGAACTATAGTTAGTCCCTGTTTTAGTTCCTTTATGTTATTAATAGATTGATTATCAATCTATATTGCGGAGAGAGAGGCTCTCGAACCTATGCTTTCAAGAAATATCATAAAATTGCAAATCACTGATAATCATATACTATCTAAAGCGCAGAGTAAATCTAAATCTTTCTGAATATCTTTTGCTATTCCAAATATTGGGTGTATATTTGGGTGTAGAATTTCAAACGCACCCAATTATGAATATCAAACGTAACATCATTTTTGCATTGGAAAGCCGGAAAAAGAACGGTGTGCCAATCGTAGAGAACGTACCCATCCGTATGCGTGTCATATACGCAAGCCAACGCATCGAGTTTACAACAGGCTACCGGATTGACGTAGCCAAATGGGATGCCGACAAACAACGGGTAAAGAACGGATGCACCAACAAACTAAAACAAAGCGCATCCGAAATCAATGCGGACTTGCTGAAATATTATGCCGAGATTCAAAACGTGTTCAAGGAGTTTGAGGTACAGGAAACCATACCGACCACCCAACAGCTAAAGGATGCGTTCAACCTGCGGATGAAAGACACCAGCGAAGAGCAGCAGGAAGAAACACAAATAAGTTTTTGGGAAGTATTCGATGAGTTTGTAAAGGAGTGTGGCAATCAGAATAACTGGACGGCATCCACCTACGAGAAATTCTCAGCAGTGAAAAACCACCTCAAAGAGTTCAAGGAAGATGTAACCTTTGAATACTTCAACGAGTTCGGCTTGAACGAGTATGTAAATTTCCTGCGTGACAAAAAGGATATGAGGAACAGCACCATCGGCAAACAGATGGGATTCCTCAAATGGTTTCTGCGCTGGAGCTTCAAGAAAGGGCATCATCAGAATATTGCATACGACACTTTCAAGCCCAAATTGAAAACCACCTCTAAAAAGGTGATATTCCTGACTTGGGACGAATTGAACAGGCTGAAAGATTATCGGATACCGAAAGACAAACAATATCTGGAACGTGTCAGGGATGTTTTTCTGTTCTGTTGCTTCACAAGCCTGCGATATTCAGATGTTCGTAATCTGAAAAGAAGCGATGTGAAACCCGACCACATCGAAGTTACCACAGTCAAAACGGCAGACAGCCTGATAATTGAACTGAACGACCACAGTAAAACCATACTCGAAAAATACAAGGAAGTCCATTTTGAAAACCACATGGCACTGCCTGTTATCAGCAATCAGAAGATGAATGATTATCTGAAAGAACTGGGGGAACTGGCTGAAATCAACGAGCCTGTACGGGAAACATATTATAAAGGAAATGAACGTATAGATGAAGTCACCCCGAAATACGCATTATTAACCACCCATGCAGGAAGAAGAACATTCATCTGTAATGCGCTGGCTCTCGGTATTCCGGCACAAGTCGTGATGAAATGGACGGGGCACAGTGACTATAAAGCCATGAAACCCTATATTGACATAGCGGATGATATTAAGGCAAATGCCATGAACAAGTTTAACCAACTATAAAAGTATCAATCAGTTTCATAGATTATCAGCTATTTGAATTATATTTGCGACAACAATAAACATTAGAATGGAAAATAACAGAGAATATCATATAGGAAGAACGGACTTTGACGCATTTGTTCATGCCGTCGGTTCGGAAATAGAACAGGCGCAAGTCCGGCTGATTGCCGCAGCCAATGCGCAAATGCTGTTCCATTACTGGAAAATGGGCAACTATATCCTGTATCATCAGAACTTGCAAGGCTGGGGAAGCAAAATCATCAAGCAACTGGCAAAGGCTATCCGGTTCAATTACCCCGAAAAGAAAGGTTATTCGGAGCGTAACCTTACTTATATGTGCCAATTTGCACGGTCATATCCGTTGAACGTGCTACGAAGTTTCATTGATACAGACACAAGGCTGTCTGTTCCAAGCATACAGAATGTTACAGATGAAGTATTGAAACTGAACAACGGACAATTTACGCAGGAACTTACTGCGCAAATACAATCCGCTGATTGTCAATCTTTAGAAATTACGCAGGAAGTTCCTGCGCAAATTCAGGATGTGGAGAAAACAGTTTCTGCCATTTACAGGATGGAGATTAGGGAAATAGAAAAAGTTTTCCTGAAATCCCCTGTTGCCAAAATAAACTGGGCAAGCCAAATGGTCATACTTAACGGTTCGTTACCGTTAGGCATAGGATATTGGTATATGAAACAGGCTGTAGAAATGGGCTGGAGTAGCAATGTGCTGAAAATGCAAATTGAAAACAACCTATATAACAGACAAATCAACAACAACAAGGTAAACAATTTCACAGCCACACTTCCAGCACCACAAAGCGACCTTGCCAATTACCTATTGAAAGACCCGTACATCTTCGATTTGGCTGGAGCGAAAGAAAAGGCAGACGAAAGGGACATAGAAGAGCAGCTGGTAAAGCACGTTACCCGTTATTTGTTGGAAATGGGCAATGGTTTTGCCTTTGTCGCCCGGCAGAAGCATTTTCAAATAGGTAACAGTGATTTCTTTGCCGACTTGATTCTATATTCTATTCCGCTACACGCATACATTGTTGTAGAACTGAAAGCTACTCCATTCAAACCGGAGTATGCAGGGCAACTGAATTTCTACATCAATGTGGTGGATGACAAACTGAGGGGAAAAAATGACAACAAGACTATCGGGCTGTTGCTGTGCAAAGGAAAAGATGAGGTGGTAGCACAATACGCATTGACAGGCTACGACCAACCGATAGGCATCAGCGATTATCAACTGAGCAAGGCTATACCCGAAAACTTGAAATCAGCTTTGCCAAGTGTGGAAGAGGTGGAAGAAGAACTGGCATCTTTCCTTGACAAGGACAATAATCCCCAAAATTGAAGTCTATGGCAGGAGAAATAAACAAACTGATTCCCCAATATGGAGAACTCAATAGAATATATAATGATTGGGTAACCAATTATGCTTTTTCTTTTGACAAGCAGAAATTCATCACCGACTTTTACAGGCAGCACAATGATACAAAGGCTTTTGAAGCCGCTATCCTTGAACTGGTACTTGACAAGCAGAAAGAACAATACACATTGATTCTCAATAGTCTGAAAATCGAAATAGAAAAAAATATACGGGCTTATGAAACAAAACCGCTGAATGATGACGTCATAAAGCGTGTGTGTTTTCACTACGCAGACAGGCATAATTCTGCAATTAAAGACCAGTTGGAGATTACCACCAAGTTGCACGAGCCTTTGAATGACGCATACCACAGATATGATTTCATTGGTTTTCGGGAGCATACGGACGAAGAAGAAATACAGGCAGAAAAGGAATATGAACGCTGCAAGGCTGAATACGACAAGGAAAAGAAAGAATTGGATAAACTTTATGAACTGCAAAAGCAAGACAGGAAAGAGGCTTTTCAATATATAGAAAACCTTTCCGGCAATGTTTACCGCCTAAGTCTTCTTTTTATGGAAGTCCTAAAAAAGTACCTTCCTAATGATAGGGAAGAAAAACAGCAGGATGAACCAGTCAAGCAAAACGAACAAGAAGAAGTACAGAATAGCCCGGAGGGACAACATGAATATTTTGACATGAAGCAGCTTTCGCCCATTCATGAAACCTGTGTCGGGGAACAGTTCGAAGCCATTACCATAGCGGATTTCTATGCCAATATAAACCTGTACCCCTGCAAGAATAAACTAAAAATCAAGGCAAGGGAAAAGATACGGGTGTGTTACCTGATATTCCTGATGAGCGAGAAACTATCCAAGCAATACAGGGATGAATGGAGAAGCCAAATATTAAAATTGTTGGATATTGACGAGAGCTATTACAGGTCGAAATACAAAGAACCTGTTTCCGATTTTCCGAGTGACAGCAACCAGAAATTCGCAAAGGAAATGGAAAGCATATTCGGATAATTCGTGATATAACCTGACATTCTACGAAATTACCACTTTTACCACTCAAATTAATTTTTGAGTGGTATTTTTATTGTCTGATATTTAATGAGATAGCGCAGTATCCCATTTGTATTATCCACATCCTTACCACTTACAGCCATACCTAATTTTGCATCGTTCGAGAACAGAAATAACAGCCAGTGCGCAGGGCTGATTGTTTAACGACTAAATAGATTGGACGATGACAAATCTTCAAGAGTTATTATTAAAACCCGTCTGGCAGATGACAGGCGAAGAGTTCATATTTCTAAGCAAGTACGCTTCCAACCAAACGGAAGCGCAGCCACAGCCCGTTACGGACACAGAAAGAAAGTATGTGTACGGAATACTTGGCATTGCCAAATTGTTCGGGTGCAGTCTGCCTACCGCCAACCGTATAAAGAAAAGCGGAAAGATAGACAAAGCCATTACGCAAATAGGGCGCAAGATTATCGTGGATGCGGAACTTGCCCTTGAACTGGCTGGAAAGAAAACCGGAGGACGAAAATAACGGGAGGTGTACTTATGGATTATATGAAAGATATAAAAGAAATATCGGCGGAAGAAGCCGTAATCCTTTGGCAAGCCTCACGCCTGAGCCTGTCGAAAATCTATGAGAAAGCACCTGAGATTCTAAAAGTGCAAGGTTCGGTCATTGGTACACTGGGTAATTTCAGTGCATCAATCGGCAAAGCCAAAAGCAAAAAGACTTTCAATGTGTCGGCTATCGTGGCGGCAGCATTGAAGAATGGTACAGTGCTAAGATATGTGGCGGAACTACCCGAAGAGAAACGGAAAATCCTGTATGTGGACACGGAACAAAGTCCTTATCATTGTCTGAAAGTCATGAAACGTATTTTACGGATGGCTGGGCTTCCAGATGACAGGGACAATGAGCATCTGGAATTTCTTGCTTTGAGGAAATACACGCCCGAACAGCGTATCAGGATTGTAGAGCAGGCTATTTACAATACGCCTGACATAGGGCTTGTAATCATAGACGGCATCCGTGACATGGTATATGACATCAACAGCCCCGGTGAATCGACACGCATCATATCAAAGCTGATGCAGTGGACGGACGACAGGCAGATACATATCCACACGATACTCCACCAAAACAAGGGCGATGAGAACGCAAGGGGGCATATCGGTACGGAACTGAACAACAAGGCTGAAACTGTCCTTCTTGTGGAAAAGGACAAGAGCAATGGAGATATAAGCAATGTTTCAGCCATGCACATACGGGCAATGGACTTCGAGCCTTTTTCATTTCGCATCAATGACAATGCCATACCTGAACTGTTGGAGGGTTACAAGCCCGAAACCAAGAAACCGGGAAGACCGGAAGAGGAAAAGTTCGACCCTTACAGGCATATCACCGAACAGCAGCACCGCATCGCATTGGAAGCAGTTTTCGGGCTGAAAGAGGAATATGGCTACAAGGAACTGGAGGACACCTTAATTAAGACTTATGTGTCTGTGGGGGTAAAGTTGAACCACAAAAAGGCGGTATCGCTCATCACCATGCTTCGGAACAAACGAATGATAGTGCAGGAGAACGGCAGAAAGTACACGTTCATGCCCGACTTCCACTATTAGCCCACACCTTGCAATCGCTTCACTTTATTCCGGGGGTCTATATATTAGGGATAAAGCGAAGTGGTTGCGAAATGTGGCAAAACCGCTTCACTTTATTACCGTACTCTATATATACGAAAATAAAGTGAAGTGATTATACAGACCGTACTTCATAAAGAGGTACGGGCGAAAAGAGAAAATAAACCAATTCAACTATCATTAAACCTATCGTCTTATGGAT
Source organism: Capnocytophaga felis (assembly GCF_009684755.1). Lineage (GTDB taxonomy): Bacteria > Bacteroidota > Bacteroidia > Flavobacteriales > Flavobacteriaceae > Capnocytophaga > Capnocytophaga felis. The sequence goes on along the minus strand of NZ_BLBC01000003.1, from coordinate 200,952 downwards.
ATACAGACAGCGAAACAAATCAAAATAGCGGATTATCTGCACAGTTTAGGATTTTCACCCGTCAAACAACAGGGCATAAACCTGTGGTATAAGTCACCACTAAGGGAAGAAACGGAAGCATCGTTCAAGGTAAATACAGAACGTAACCAATGGTATGATTTTGCACTCGGCAAAGGTGGGAATATCATCGCACTGGCACAGGAACTTTATTGTTCCGACCATGTGCCTTACCTCTTGCAAAAAATCGAAGAACAGACACCCCGTATTCGCCCCGTGTCTTTTTCTTTTGGCAAGCAATCATCTTCCGAGCCAAGTTTTCAACAACTGGAGATTGTACCGCTTTCTTCTCCTGCCCTGCTTGCTTATTTGCAGGAAAGGGGAATAAACATTGCAATGGCGAAAAGAGAATGCAGTGAAGCGCACTTCACCCATAATGGCAAACGGTATTTCGCCATCGCCTTTCCCAATGTGTCGGGTGGGTATGAAATCCGCAACCAGTATTTCAAGGGATGCATCGCACCGAAAGAGATTTCTCATATCAAACAGCCGGGAACAGCGAGGGAAACATGTTATGTGTTTGAGGGATTTATGGACTATCTTTCATTTCTTACTTTGAGATTGGAGAATTGCCCGAAATATCCCGAACTGGACAGGCAAGATTATATGGTGTTGAACTCAGTAGCCAATGTTTCCAAAGCAATCTATCCGTTGGGAAGCTATGAGCGCATCCACTGTTTCTTTGACAATGACCGTGCAGGAATGGAAGCCATGCAGCAAATCTATAAGGAATACGGCAGGGACTTATACATCCGTGACGCTTCGCAGACATACAGCGGATGCAAGGACTTGAACGAATACTTACAGAAACAGACTGAAAGAAACAGGCAAGTTCAATCTGCAAAAGGGGTGCGCAGCCAACCACCGAAAAAGAAAAACGGCTTTCGGTTATAGCCCACTATAACTACACGCTTCGCTTTCGTAGTTGTGGGCTCTCCCGAGGGGATTAGGGCTTTGCCCTAATGACCCACTCAGGGCGTTTCTCCCCTAAGAACCCCGAGCAAAGAGTGCCCCTCTCTTTGCAATCTCCGCTTATGGGTTGCACCCCTAAGAACCCTGTGCGGTTATGAGCGGACAACAGAAGATTTCATCAACAATCCAAATCAAATTTTAAGAATATGGCAACAAAATCAAGCATACATATCAAACCCTGCAGAGTGACATCAAGCGGGGCTCATAACCGGAGAACTGCCGAGTACATGCGCAATATCGGCGAGTCCAGAATCTACATTGTACCCGAACTGACTTCCAATAACGAGCAGTGGATAAACCCGGGCTTCGGCAGTCCTGACCTGCAGGCGCACTATGACAGCATCAAACGGATGGTCAAGGAAAAGACCGGACGAGCGATGCAGGAAAAGGAGCGTGAGCGCAAGGGAAAGAATGGAAAGATTATAAAAGTGGCTGGATGTTCTCCAATCCGTGAGGGAGTATTGCTCATCAGACCAGATACAACACTGGCAGATGTACGAAAGTTTGGTGAGGAGTGCCAGAGACGCTGGGGTATTACACCGCTCCAAATCTTCCTGCATAAGGACGAGGGACACTGGCTTAGTGGACAACCCAAAACCGGGGATAGGGAGAGTTTCCAAGTCGGTGAAAAGTGGTTTAAGCCGAATTATCATGCCCATATCGTATTCGACTGGATGAACCACGACACGGGCAAGAGCCAAAAGCTCAATGATGACGATATGATGGAAATGCAGACTTTGGCATCTGACATCCTCTCCATGCAACGTGGGCAATCTAAATCCGAGACCGGAAAGGAACATTTGGAACGAAATGATTTCATCATTGAAAAGCAGAGAGCCGAACTGCAACGCATGGATGCTGCAAAACGGCACAAAGAAGAACAGATAGGTCTTGCTGAACAGGAACTGAAACAGGTGAAATCAGAAATACGCACTGACAAGCTAAAGAAAACAGCCACCAATGCAGCCACCGCCATAGCAAGCGGAGTTGGTTCTCTTTTCGGAAGTGGAAAGATGAAAGAGCTGGAGCGAACTAATGAAGATTTGCACCAAGAGATTGCCAAACGAGACAAAGGTATTGACACCCTCAAAATCCAAATGCAGGAAATGCAAGAGCGACATGGCAAACAGATACGCAATCTTCAGAGCATACACAACCAAGAACTTGAAGCCAAAGACAGGGAAATATCACGATTGAACACTCTGCTTGAAAAGGCATTCAAGTGGTTTCCGATGCTTAGAGAAATGTTGAGAATGGAAAAACTCTGCGCTGTCATTGGATTTACCAAAGATATGATAGATTGTCTTTTGACAAGGAAAGAAGCTATCCAATGTAATGGCAAGATTTATTCCGAGGAACATAGAAGAAAGTTTGAAATCAAAAACAACATCTTCAAGGTGGAGAAGAATCCGACCGATGATAGCAAACTTGTACTGACCATAAACAGGCAACCGATAAGCGAATGGTTCAAAGAGCAATGGGAGAAACTTCGGCAAGGTTTGCGACAACCAACGGAAGAACCAAGAAAAAGTAGAGGATTCAAGTTATAATAGAAAAAAAAGACAATATAAAAGCACTCTGATAGTTACGAAGTGCTTTTATATTGTATAAATTATATAATGTTTACCATTGAAGCTTCAAAGTAAACGCAACTTAAGGAATTGCCGAATTTTGTATTAATAAAGAATATACGACCTCTGATATATGCGCAACATATTGTGATGCTTGTGATTCATTACCCTTGAAATCCTTAACAAATATCGCTAAAGTATAGCAGACATTATTAGGCAGGCATATATAGGCAACATCATTGTGAGCTGCAAGAATACCATTTTCATTGACATAACCAGAACCCGTCTTATGTGCAATAGAAACCCTTTCTTTATCAAGAAGCGGAGCGACTATTCTATCTGTACCTGTCACACATTCTTTTAATGTATTCTTAATGAAACTTTGCTTCTCACCACTGACAATACTTTCGGTAAACAAACGGTTCATCAACATTGCGGCACCAAGAGGAGATGTATAATTAAAGTAAGCCCTATCGTGGTCAGCCGACATTTCCTCTTCTGTATAAGCTATCTGAAAACTTGAACGAGGAATAAGTGTGGCTATAAAACTGTCAGTTTGAGCAACATTGACCATATCTTTAAACATCAGATTGCTTGCATTATTATCACTTTGAGCAATAGTATAACGAAGTAAATCTCTCACGGTTAATGATATAACCAACTCGGAATAATCTTTCATCATAGGACTCCAAGTCTTTGAATCAAGTCTATTCCTATCTATCTTTACTAAGGTATCAAGTGAAATCCCTTTGTTATCAAAATCATTGCAAAGAGCTAATGCCTGATGAACCTTAAATACACTCATCATAGGATATACACTCTTATCATTAACTTTAACTGTATCTGTGTTATTAATAATAATTGCCACTCCAATTTCACCAGGACAAGCTGATACTATCCGAGAAATGCTATCAGTCAAAACATCTGTCAAAGGTGGATTTGTACTATTATTAGAAGTTGATTTAGAGAACAATAAAAAAACTAAAACTATGATACAAACTAAAGCTATACACAAAATTACAAGGCGTTTTCTTCTACTTTTTTTCATACTACGATTTTTAAACATTATATATTATCATGACAGACCCTGATTTATTATTTACTGCAAAGATACGAAATCTTACGGAAAATGAATTGGTTGTTTTTTTCGTTTGTTCTGTTTTTTATCAAATTATTTTCCGAGCGAATATGATTCGTCTTAAATAAAATAAAAACACCCAACTTTACATTCTTGGGTGTAAAATTGGGTGTTTGTTTTATAATTTGCTGATTTTCAGCGTTTATTGCGGAGAGAGAGGGATTCGAACCCCCGGACCTGTTACAGTCAACGGTTTTCAAGACCGCCGCATTCGACCGCTCTGCCATCTCTCCAATTACACTTGTTATTTCACTTATGCGGTTGCAAATGTACAACAATTTTTAATATTTGCAAATTATTTTTAGTTTTTTTTATCTATTTCTTTACATTTTATATACAAAAAATTGTCAATCAGTCAGATAAAATGAATGTTTCATTTGTTTTATCTGATTGATTTTTTCAAAAACAAATATATTGAAGATGGAAAAATATTCTATTTTGAAAAAACTATTCACTTACTTCCGGATAAATTAAATCATCAATTACAGTAAATTCGACTTTTTTATCGTCATTAATGTGATATTTTAACAATAATTCTCCCCAAATTTCACCATCGGAAAAGTCACAAATAATCCACTTATTGTTTAAGATTTTAATTTTATTGATTTGAAATGAACCGTTTTTGGATTCAAAACGAATTAAAGTATGTCGTTTTTTATTGGTGTTTGTCTTTAAAAGTGTTGAAATTATCAATTTTGTCGGATTTTTTATCCCCATTTTTGTAAAATACTTCAAAGCATAGTTGTTGTCTTCGAGGTTGAAATACTTTAATTCACTCCTTTCTATAGTTAGTTTGCGGATAGAATCAATCAGAACTTCTTTCTCATTTGCTGAAATTGATTCTTCCGAATAACTTTCTGTTTTTTGAAGTGATTTAATAGTATTTTTTTCTTTAGTTACAAGTAAAATGACGTTCAAAATTGCCGAAATAACAAAAAGTGCAATAAAAATATTTTTATTCATTGTTGAAAGATTTTTGCTGTTTAAGATTTATGATTTTCAAAACGTTATGGTTTCTTAAGTAAGAATGTAGAATATGCCTGTTCATCAGGGAGTTGGGTAGGGGAGTTATCAAGTTTTCAATGATTTCCAATTGTGAAAGCTGATAATTTAGATTGAAAAAACCGTATCCTTTGATATTTCCGTCAATTACAAGAATAACGCTTTTTTCACCGGCATTCCTACCTTTGTCAATAATTGCAATACTCTGATTTACAAATCCGTACTTTTTTAACACTTTTGAAGCCCTTTCGTTGTATTTTTCAACGGGCTCAAGTTCCAAGCAAGCTCCGAGGCATTTTCCTACAGTGTAGTTATGGCAATTTTTTCGTGCTTGTGAAAGATTTTGAAATTTAGGGCATAACTGAAATTCTTCAGTTATTTGATACAGAAAGTTTTGAGCCTGATGTTGCGTTTCAAAAGTAGTGATGAAATTCTCATTTGTATCGATTAATTTTATTGAAAAACAGAGATAACCCGCTTTGTTGAAATGTGTTGTCAGAATATAATTGATATTATCTGTTTTATATTTGTTTCCACGATTGAATTTAGGATTATTTTGCCGAACTTCCTCAATTTCTTTCAATTTTGTAATTAGCTCATTGCCAGTTTCTTCATATGTAACTGAATAAGTATTCCTCTGCAAAAACTGATTTCTTTTGGTTGGGGAGGTAAACAACTGATTTACACGCTTTTTTATGTTTTTATGCCTACCGATGTAAATGATTTTTCCTTCCTTATTGTGCATATAATAAACCCCAATACGTTCAGGTAACTCATCTATAATTCGGATATGTCTTGATGTTATTTCCTGCTGTGAATCATTTCGTAATGAGGTAGTTATGATATTCTTTTTTGAGTCTTTTTCAAGAAGATATCTAAAAAGTTTTACCGTAGCCAAAGCATCTCCTGAAGCCCTATGTTGTTCACTTACAGGGATTCCCAATGAACGAGTTAATTTCCCTAAGCTGTAAGATTCTTTTCCCGGTATGAGCTGTTGGGCAAGTTCTACCGTGCATAAAGAAGTTCGAGAGAATTCATATCCTAATCTGCGGAATTCGGTTTGCAATACACGATAATCAAAACTCGCATTATGTGCTACAATGATGCAATTTTCTGTGATTTCAACAATTCTTTTGGCAATTTCATAGAATTTTGGTGCATTTCGTAACATTTTATTATTAATTCCTGTTAGTTTTGTTACAAAAGGTTGTATTTCTCTTTCAGGATTAACTAAGGAGATGAATTGATCAACCACTTCGTGACCGTCATAACGATAAATGGCAATTTCCATAATGCCTTCCTCGTTGTATTTCCCTCCGGTGGTTTCTATGTCCAGAATTGCGTACAAAAATTTGCGAAGATTTTTTTGAAAATTATAGGGTAGAACGCATAAATTAGATGTTCAACCGTAAAAATATGTGCAAATATAAGTAAAAAATCTTAAAAATTGTGGAAGTAAAATGATTTTGGAAATTCTGACTGAAGAATTGATGTATGAAATCTCTCTTTCGTACTAATTTCCGATTTTAATATTCAACAAATTGTTTAAATAAAAAAGAGCAAGATTATCTTGCTCTTTTGTGTCTTATTTTTGACTATACTATCGAATTTCTTTAATACGGGCTTTTTTACCTGTAAGTCCTCTGAAATAGTAAATTCTAGCACGTCTAACTTTTCCTCTTTTGTTAACTTCAATTTTTTGAAGAGCAGGCATATTGAAAGGGAAAATACGCTCAACACCAACTGTCCCTGACATTTTACGAATGGTAAATGTTTCAGTTGCTCCGCTTCCTTTGCGTTGAATTACAACTCCTTTAAAAAACTGTGTACGTTTTTTGTCTCCCTCTTTAATTTCATAATACACTGTAATAGTGTCTCCTGCTGAAAATTCAGGAAAATCTTTTTTTGCTACAAAGTTATCCTGTACGTACTTTAATAAAGATTCCATAAAAAAATAAAAATATTATATAGTTAACATTGGGCAACATATCACGTCTTTCGCCAGAGGTTACTCCAAATCGGGTGCAAATTTAGATATTATTTTTGAAAAAACAAGTTTTATTACTTATTTAACTTCTTTAATTTCCATATTTTCGTATTTAACGATATAAACTCCTTGATTTTCATATCCTCCACCTCGATAAGGGTTTCTTAGGTAAGCAAATCTGTTTTCAAGAAAAGAAGTTTCTCCTAATTGATTGTTTGAATCGTTGAGATTACCTGTAACCCCTAATCTTAAAATAGTGTCCATAGTAATATCGAAGCCTCGAACGGCGTATTTGTTGGGTAAAATTCCGTATGTTTTTAAATATCTTTTTGAAAAACTGTCATTTCCATCTGAATATTTATTGAACGTAGGGAATGTGAATTGCAAATCAGATAACTGATTGTTAGATAAGCTACTGGAATCGTAAACGCTTCCTTTGTCAGTTGTCATCAAGATAATTTTTGGAGAAATATTATCTTTTTTGCTTTGCATCACATTGTGCAGAACTCGTACTGCATTGGAAACGAAGCCAATTTCATTAGATTGAATGATGGCAATATTTTCACGAGAATAATCCAACGCATTCGGAACGGAACTTACAGTAATTTCAGTAACTACTTTGGCATTAGGGAAACTTTGCTCTAATTTTTCACGAACAGAAGCATTGTTCGAATCCGCCAAAATCAAAATATTTGCATTGACATATTTTTGCGAGATGAATTGTATCATTTTATTCTGTTGAACAGTTTCCGTAGGTAAGGTTTGGTAAACATTTGGTTTTAGTTCTATGTTCTTATTGGAAAGCGGAGCTAAAATAGCCACATTCGGATTTGAAATTGAAGCCGAAATCACATTGAAAGATCTGGCAGAAAAAGGTCCGATAATCACCTGTGATTTTTGGATATTTTCATTTGAAGCCATTCTTTGTATTTCTTTTTCTGTTTTTTCACTATCAAACACATTCACACGGAATTTATATCCCTTTTTTTGCAGTGAATCAATGGCAATCAACGCTCCCGAGTAAAAATCTGTGGCGATAGGAGTTACTCTGTTATCGCTCAAACGCCCTTTCAAAGTAGCCATTTTATCGGTTTCGCCAACTACATCAGAAATTCTGAAAGGCAATATGAATGAAATTTCTTTTACATTTTCGGGAGATGCAATGGAAATCATTTTTTGAGTAGAATCTTCAAATAACTGGCTTTCTACAACGAGGGCTTCTCCTTGTTTGTATCGCTCAAAATTTTCTCTCGGAATCCAAATTTGAGAATCAGATTTCAACCCGTCTTTTAGCTCAGGATTGAGTTTGATGATTTCAGCTTCAGAAATTCCGAATTTGCGTTCCAAACTGTAAAAACCTTCTGCTTTTTCAACTGAATAAAGAACAAGGTCTTGACTATTAGTGTTTTTCGGTAGAGAAGGAGTGTGTGTTTCCGAGGCAGGAACCCAAATTTCTTGTCCTTCACGCAGATTTTCAGCAGTTACTCCGGGATTCATTTTTTCAAGTTCCCCTTGGCTTATATTGTGATTCTTTGATATTCTCCAAAGAGTTTCTTGTGGTTTAACCACATATTTTTTCTGTCCTTGAATTCCTTTCTGAATCATTGCAGAAGCTTTTTCAAAAACAGGAATAGAAATAGTTTCTCCCTCCAACAAACCTCTATTGTAAAGGTCAAAGTTATAGCGTTTTAGGTCGTCAATCGAAATGCCATATTTTTGTGACAAACCGAAAAAAGTTTCTTTAGCTTCTACTTTATGCGATTTGAATCCTAAAGGTTTTTGAGTGCTATAATATTTTACCTTTCCGGAAGGAATGTAAATGACCATATCTTTTTTTAAGCCATTTTTCAGTTCCGGATTTTTCTTAATGATATCAGAAGGCGAAACGCGGTACGTTTTTGCAATACTTTCGATGTTTTCGTTTTCTTTTACATTGTGAGTTTGTTGCTGAGCAAATCCTATTGCGAACGAAAAAATAAATCCTAATATAAATAAATTCTTCATAAAGAGTTTATAATTAATTTTTTACGTGTTATTTTTAATTTGGAAAATGAAGTAATCCAAACCACAAATATACTATATTAATTAGAAATAAAGATATGAACTTAAAAAAATAGCATATTTTTAAGTTTTTTGAAGTTAAAATTTACTTGAAGAAAAAAGAAAAGTGAAGAATAAAAACATTGTTTCTTTTTCTTCACTTTTGTTTATAATTTACTTATTCCCATTCAATTGTGGCTGGTGGTTTTGAGCTGATATCGTAAACTACACGGTTTACGCCTTTTACTTTATTTATAATTTCGTTCGAGATTTTTTGTAAGAATTTGTATGGCAAATCAACCCAATCGGCAGTCATTCCATCAACACTTTCTACGGCACGTAAAGCAACTACTTTTTCATACGTACGTTCATCTCCCATTACTCCTACACTGTTGATAGGGAGTAAGATAGCTCCTGCTTGCCATACTTTGTCGTACAATCCGTGTTCTTTAAGTCCGTTAATGAATATGGCGTCAACTTCTTGTAAAATATTTACTTTTTCAGCTGTGATATCTCCTAAAATACGGATTGCCAAACCTGGTCCCGGGAAAGGATGTCTGCCCAATAATTCATCATCTATGCCAAGAGCTTTTCCCACTCGGCGAACTTCATCTTTGAAAAGCATACGCAAAGGTTCAACTACCTTAAGTTTCATAAAATCAGGAAGTCCGCCTACGTTGTGATGAGATTTGATAGTTGCAGAAGGACCTTTTACCGATAGTGATTCAATTACATCAGGATAAATAGTTCCTTGTCCTAACCATTTCGCATCCTCTATCTTATGTGATTCATCATCAAATACTTCAATGAATACTCGTCCGATTATTTTTCGTTTTTCCTCTGGGTCAGATTTTCCAGCTAAGGCATTTAAAAAACGTTCCGAAGCATCAACTCCTTTTACGTTTAAGCCCATACCTTCGTATTGTTTCAAAACATTTTGAAATTCATTTTTGCGAAGTAAACCGTTATTTACAAAGATACAATGTAGCTGATTTCCAATTGCTTTATTTAGTAAAACAGCCGCCACGGTTGAATCCACACCACCTGAAAGCCCCAAAACAACCTTTTCGTTGCCAACCTGTTCTTTTAGAGATTGAACAGTCATTTCTACAAAATTGTCCGAAGTCCAAGTAGGTTTTACTTTTGCAATTTTAATTAAAAAATTCTCTAAAAGTTTTTTTCCATCAATAGAATGTGAAACTTCAGGATGAAACTGAATTGCATAAGTATCTTCACCTTCAATTCTATAAGCTGCATTTTTTACATCAGCAGTACTTGCCAAACAAATTCCGCCAGTAGGAAGTTCTTTAATCGTATCACTGTGACTCATCCAAACTTGGCTTCCTTGTGAAATTCCATCAAAAAGAGGTTCACTCTTTTCAATGAAAGATAAATTGGCACGCCCGTATTCGCGTATTTTTGAGGGAGTTACATTTCCTCCGTTAAAATGTGCTAAATATTGTGCACCGTAGCAAACCGCTAAAAGAGGTTTCTTTCCTTTAATTTGTGATAAATTAGGATGAAGTGCGTCTTCTCCTCGTACCGAATAGGGTGAACCTGAGAGAATTACAGCTGAAAATTCATCCAAGTTCTCGGGCAAATGATTAAAAGGATGAATTTCACAGAAGATATTAAGTTCTCTGACTCTTCGTGCAATTAATTGTGTGTATTGCGAACCAAAATCTAAAATTAAAATACTATTATTCATTAAATTATGAGTTGTCTGTTAATTGTGCTTGAATAAAAACATCGGCAAAATTATGAATTAATGTTGAATTATGGTAATATCAGACCATTTATTTGTAAGATGCTTTTTGTATAAGTATATTAAATTTGAGTTTGAAAAAAGTAATTGTGTATCCAAAGTGTGTAAAGTTTATACGTTAAATGATTATTTTACACACTTTTTTATACAGTGTGTAATTTTTTTGAGATAATTAATTATTTTGTTTTGTTTTGATTATCAGTTTCTTGTGTTGTTTTTGTTGTGTTGATTCAAAAATGGCACGCTATTTTCTATAATGAGAGCGTAACTTTGATATGACAAAATAAGTTACAACAAAAAATTATAAAACTAAATTACAAATTGCTATAAGAAACATTTGTTTAGATGAGATTGTTCATTGAACACAAAAATTATCAAAAAACAATTACTTTAGGAAAAATCATTTATTAAACTATTCAAATGTCATTGAGACAGAATTTTATGAAAAAAACTTACTTTATTATTGAATAGTTAAATGATTGAGTATTAATAAATTTGGAGTTAGTAGTAGTATTTATATGCATTGTGAAAAAGGACTTTTTCGTGAGAAAAAGTCTTTTTCGTTTTTAACATACTTTTTGTTTTGAAAGTTGTATATTTGCCTCCAATCAAAAACTTATAGCAAATTTTTCACATTAAAATAAATTGATGAGTATGAATCCTATTCTTTTGGTAGAGGATGATATTACGTTTGCAAAAATGTTAACTCGTTTTTTGGAACGAAACGGATACAGAGTGGAAGAGTGTGGTACTTTGGAAGAAGCCAAGAAAAAAATAAGTCCTTTTACGAAAATGGTTTTCACGGATTTGCGTCTTCCTGATGGTGATGGCATTATTTTACTTAAGGAAATCAAAGCCTCATATCCTGAAATTCCTGTAATTGTAATGACGGGGTATGCTGAAGTTTCCACAGCTGTTGAAGCAATGAAATTAGGAGCTTTTGATTATATATCAAAGCCTTTTCAACAAGAAGACGTGCTAAATGTAATCAAAAATGCAGACAAATCAAAATCTCCAAAAATAATAACTCCTTCTGTACCAAGGGCAAGAGAGGAGAAAGAATTGAAATTACCTGAAAAAGATTCTTCTTTTGTGGAAGGTGTTAGCCTTGCATCGAAGAAATTGAATGAATTCATCAGCTTGGTGGCTCCTACCGATATGTCTGTTTTAATCACAGGGGAAAGTGGTACCGGAAAAGAAGTAGTTGCAAAATCAATTCATCTTAAAAGTGAAAGAGCCAACAAGCCTTTCATAGCAGTGGATTGCGGAGCCATTCCTAAGGAAATTGCATCGAGTGAATTTTTTGGACATATAAAAGGTTCATTTACAGGTGCAATTAGCGATAAAAAAGGACATTTTGAAGAGGCTAACGGAGGAACGATTTTTCTGGATGAAGTAGGAAATTTGAGTTATGAGAATCAAATACAACTACTGAGAGCTTTACAAGAAAGAAGGATAAAACCGATAGGAAGTTCTAAAGAAATTGAGGTAGATATAAGAGTTTTGGCGGCAACCAATGAAGATTTACTCACAGCTGTTGAAAAAGGGCAATTCCGAGAAGATTTGTATCATCGTTTGAATGAGTTCTCAATAAAAGTACCTTCTTTACAGGAACGCAAAGATGATTTGATGATTTTTGCTTCTCATTTTCTGGAAGTTGCAAATCAAAAATTGCGTAAACAAATCTATGGATTTTCTGAAAAGGCAGTACAAAGAATGCTTTTGTATCCTTGGAACGGAAATTTGCGAGAGCTTTCCAACGTGATAAAAAGAGCTACATTATTGGCTCAAGGGAATTACATTACGGAAGATGATTTGCCAGAAGAAATAGTTTCAGAAACACATAATGTTATCGCCGAAAAAATATCTTTTTCAACTAAAGATAACGAAAAAGAGCTAATCATAAGTGCGTTAAAAGAGTCACAAAACAATAAAACAGAGGCTGCAAAATTATTAAATGTAACTCGTAAAACGCTCTATAACAAGCTTAAAGCTTATGGGATAGATTTATAATTTTACTAAATTAATTTTGTGGCATTATTTTTGATGATGAGATGCTATGTTAAATTGTTAAACTATTTTTAGAATTATGATGAAGAAAATTATTGCAATTGCTGCTTTTGTTTTGGTAAATGTAAATTTATTGTCTGCTCAAGAAATAAAATGGATGACTTTTAATGAAGCCATTGCAGCTCAGAAAAAGAACCCTAAGAAAATTTTTGTAGATGTTTACACAGTTTGGTGCGGACCTTGCCAACAATTGGAAAAGAAAACCTTTAAAAATAAGGATGTAGCAAATTACATCAATGAGAATTTTTATGCGGTTAAATTCAATGGAGAAGGCAATGAAGTGGTAGATTACAAAGGTCAAAAGTTTGAAAATAAAGGATATGACCCTGCCAGAGCTGAACGCAGAAATGCATCACACCCATTTGCAAATTATTTGCAAATTCAGGCGTATCCAACAATGTTATTTTTTGATGAGAAAGGTGAATTTCTTCAGCCACTTACGGGGTATTTCTCACCAACTCAAATAGAAATGTTCTTGAAATTATTTGCCAAAGATGATTTTAAAAACATCAAATCACAAGCAGATTTTCAAAAGTATCAAACCAATTTTAAAGGAACATTTAAAGAATAAATACTTTTTCATAGTTAATTAGATAGCCCTTGAACGATTTGTTCTGGGGCTTTTCTTTTTTTATGATTCGGTTGAAAGGATAAAAATTCAGAAAATTATTGTTTTAATTCTTTATTTATTCAAAATTTTTTATCTTTCGCAAAAAATAGATAATACGAAAATATGCCTAAAATATTAATCATTGAGGATGAGCCAGCTATCCGAAGAGTACTCAAAAAAATATTGTTAGAAGAAAACAAAGAGTACGAAGTAGATGAAGCTCCCGATGGAGCGGAGGGGTTGGAAAAAATCAAAAAGGAAGATTATGATTTGGTTTTGTGCGATATAAAAATGCCAAAATTAGATGGAATGGAAGTACTTACTTCCACAAAGAAAATTAAACCGGAAATTCCGTTTGTGATGATTTCAGGACACGGAGATTTAGAAACTGCCGTAAACACAATGAAATTAGGAGCTTATGATTACATTTCAAAACCACCGGACTTGAATCGCTTGTTAAACACAGTTCGTAATGCATTGGACAGAAAGGAATTAGTTGTTGAAAACAAGCGTTTGAAAAAGAAAATAAACAAAAATTACGAAATGATTGGTGAGAGTGATGCTTTGCAACAAATTCGCCAAATTATCGAAAAAGTAGCTCCTACGGAGGCACGCGTGTTAATAACTGGCTCAAACGGAACGGGTAAAGAATTGGTGGCACACGCTTTGCACGAAAAAAGTGAACGTGCCACAGCTCCGATGGTGGAGGTTAATTGTGCGGCAATCCCTTCTGAATTGATTGAAAGTGAGTTGTTTGGACACATAAAAGGAGCGTTTACATCGGCTGTTAAGGACCGTGCAGGAAAGTTTGAAGCGGCTCATAACGGAACAATTTTTTTAGATGAAATTGGAGATATGAGTTTGTCCGCACAAGCTAAAGTGCTGAGAGCCTTGCAGGAAAATAAGATTTCACGTGTGGGAAGCGACAAGGATATTAATGTGGATGTCCGTGTAATTGCTGCTACTAATAAGGATTTGAAAAAGGAAATCTCTGAAGGACGTTTTCGAGAAGATTTGTATCATCGGCTTGCTGTTATTTTAATCAAAGTTCCTTCTTTGAATGAAAGACGTGACGATATTCCTCTTTTAATAGCTCATTTTTCAAAAAAAATTTCAGAAGAACAAGGAATTTCGCCTAAAAAATTCGATAAAAAAGCGATTGAATTATTGCAAAAACAGGATTGGACAGGAAATATTCGCGAACTTCGCAATGTGATAGAACGTTTGATAATTCTTGGAGGCAAGGAAATTTCGGAAGATGACGTCAAAAGTTTTGCCGGAAAATAAATGGAAGTTATTTTTTAACAATTAATGTAATTATTTATAACACACAGAATATCAGTAATATTTTGATATTCTGTGTGTTTTTTATTTAAATAAAAAGAATTTTTTGCTTTACCAATTGTAAATTCTATTAGCATCAAGTCGTAAAAAAATGAATAGTAAAATGGTAAAAGCCCATAAGCCCGAACCACCATAACTAAAAAATGGAAGAGGAATGCCAATAGTAGGAATTAGCCCGATAACCATTCCTACATTTACACAAAAATGGACAAATAATATGGAAACTACACAATAACCATAAATTCTGCTAAAACTTGATTTTTGCCTTTCCGCCAGAAATATTAGCCGTAAGAGCAAAAAGGTAAACAGAACAATTACTGTTAAAGTGCCAACAAGTCCCCATTCTTCTCCTAAAGTGGTGAAAATGTAGTCAGTATGTTGCTCGGGAACAAAACTTCCTTTGGTTCGAGTTCCTTCCAGAAATCCTTTTCCGAAAATTCCTCCTGAGGTAATTGCCGATTCGGACATATAAGTGTTATACCCGAAATCTCTTCGCATTTGACTGATTTTCTGTGGGTCTTGCTCTAAACGTAGCCACAAGCTCAATCTATTTCGATGGTGTTGTTTCAGTACGTTATCAAAAATAGGTTTTGTTGATAATGAGGTTGTTAAACATATTAATGATAAGATAAATATATTTTGAAAAGGGATTCTGTTAGTGCGTTTTTTATGCCAAAAAGCATAAAGCCAAATTGATAACCCAGACGCAATGATAACAAAAATACTTCCGAATTTAAGTGTAGCAACAAAAATTAAAGCCGTAATACTTAGATAAAAAAGCAGGTAAGAAGGCATTCCCTCGCGATACAAAACAAAGACTAACGAAAAGAAAACCAGTAAACTACCAACGTCAGGTTGTAGTAAAATTAGCACAGCGGGTAAAATTAGTATGAATAATGCTCGGAATAAGTCCTTAGTTTGCCTTATATCGGTGTGAATATCACTTAAATATTTGGAAAAAAATAAGGCTGTGGCTACTTTGGCAAATTCACTTGGCTGAATTGTTACGGAACCTATGGCATACCACGATTTTGCACCGTTGGTTTCTTTTCCAAATACGAACAAACCTGCAAGTATTACAAGACTGACGATATAAAAAACTATCGAAAAATTTTCGTAGAATTTCGGGTCAATTGCTAAGATGAAGATAATCAGCAGAAAACTAAGTCCTATAAAAAGGAATTGTTTGCCATAGAACTGATTGATGTCAAAAAGAGATGTAGTATTAATCTCATTGTAAGTTGTTGAAAAAATGGCAACCCAACCAATACAAACCAAGAGTAAATAGCACAAAATGGATAACCAATCCAGATTTTTTATGAGGCTTCGCTTCATTATTTGAATTGAAAAATTAGACGTTGTTTATAATACAGAAAATTTGATGATTTGAAAAATATTTCATTTTCAAACCACCAAATTATTATTTTTAAAGTTATTATTTACTATCTTTTTCTTCTTAGTAAAAAATATATTGCATAATCCACAATCAGGTTCATCCACCTTGTTTTAGGATTCAGAAATGAAAAACCTATGTTTGTGAATGTACTTGAAACAATATTTTTCACAGAAAGACTATCTTTTAAATCCGAAACATTATTTTTTAGATACAATCCATCTATTTGTTTTTTTAGTTTCAGGATTTTAAGGTCAGTTTCAATCTCTTCAAATGATTGATATTTTTTATTCTTCGTAATCATCTTCGTCATCTGATTTAAAATAAGCTTCTGAAAGTCTGCCAAGCAAAGGTTTTTCTATGAGTTTTTTCCTAAAAAGGAAAGCAACTAATGCCACCAAGGAATAAAAAACTCCCATAGCAAGAAAACCTAAAGCAAAACTATTCAACCAACTCCCGATAGCAAACGCCATCGCAAATGACAGGAAAAAAAGTACGAGCAAACTTACCAGACCTAACAAAAAAATATTAATTAAATCATACGATGATTTTGCTATAAATCTGAAAGCGAATAACTTATAGTATGATACGTTAGAGTCTAAGGTCTCGCCGGCTCTTGCCGAGATTTCTCTGAAGCTTTCTTTAATACTGTTTTTAGACATAAATATGTATTTTATTTCTCACAAAGATTTCACTAATTGGTCAGAAATACGGATTTAATAATAAATATTTCTGAATTAAGAAATAATCAAAAACTCACACATTCAAAAAATCAGTGAAAATTGTGAGAAAAAATTAATTATTTCTGTAATTTAGCGTTTGCTTCTTTCAAAGCAGCTAATTTTTTTTCTAAAACAGTAATAACGTCTTCAGCCTTGTGGCTTGATTTCGATAACAAATTTTCAACTTTATCCTCCAAAGTACCTTTAAATTCTGAAGATTTTTCTTTCACTTCTTGGCTTAAAGCATCTATTTTGTGCTTCAATTTTGATGTAGTTTCATCAACAGAATCTTTGATTTTTCTACGAGTATTTTTCCCTTTGTCCGGAGCGAATAAGATACCAACTCCAGCTCCGATAGCAGCTCCCGTTACTAACGCTAATAAAACATTTCCTGTTTTTGCCATAATCTTAATTTTTTAAATTTAAATAGTTTAATAATGTTTAAAATCAATAAGTTAATAATCCAAATTTAGGATTTAACCGTTTTTTTCAAATCGTTTAGTTTTTTATCCAAAAGTTTAATAACTTCATCAGTTTTGTATTCCGATTTAGCCAACAAACTTTCGATGTTTTCCTCCAATGAACCTTTGATTTCAGAAGATTTTCCTTTTACTTCACGAGCCAATTTATCCATTTTCTTTTTCAGTTTGGAAGTTTTTGAATCAACTGAATCTTTAATTTTTTGGCGAGTGTCTTCTCCTTTGTTTGGAGCAAATAAAATACCAACTCCAGCTCCGATAACAACTCCTGTTACTAACGCCAATAAAACATTTCCTGTTTTTGCCATAATTTTAATTTTTTAAATTTAAATAGTTTAATAATGTTTAAAATCAATAAGTTAATAATTCAAATTTAGGATTTAACCGTTTTTTTCAAATCGTTTAGTTTTTTGTCCAAAAGTTTGATAACTTCATCAGTTTTGTATTCCGATTTAGCCAACAAACTTTCGATGTTTTCCTCCAATGAACCTTTGATTTCAGAAGATTTTCCTTTTACTTCACGAGCCAATTTGTCCATTTCCTTTTTCAATTTGGAAGTTTTTTTATCAACAGAATTTTTGATTTTTCTGCGAGTATCTTCTCCTTTATCCGGAGCGAACAAAATTCCAACTCCTGTCCCGATAGCAACTCCTGTTACTAAAGCTAATAAAATGTTTCCTGTTTTTGTCATAACGTTACTTATTTTTATGTTTAATATTTTGGTTATATCCGAATAATTCTTTTTTCATAATGATTTCAGCAACTCCTTCAGGAAGTAATTCTTGCCATCCCGAATCACCTTTTTCAATCATAGAAAGTATTTCTTTTGAAAAGATATTAAGATGCGTTTCGTCATAATCTTTGATATCTACAACTTTTCCGTTGAATTTAAAAAACTTGTACAATTCTTTCATACGAGGATGAACTTTCAAATTCTCGCTATTGATGATTTCTCCGGTGTTTGGGTCTTTCATCGGAAATAGGTAAATTTTTATATCCCGATAGAACAACTTTCCGAAAGCCTCTAAAATACCACCGCTTAAATGTCGGTAATATTTTTCGTCAAAGATGGCAATCAAATTACTCACTCCCATTGCCAATCCCATTCGCGAATTGGTATAATTTGAAAAGTATTCAACTACGCGATAGTATTCCTTAAAGTTGGAAATCAGTACTTTCTGACCTAAAGAACATAACAATCTGGCTCTGTCCATAAAATCTTGTTCGTTCAATTCCCCTGCGGAGATAAGATTGGAAAGTGTAATCTCAAAAATAACCTCAGTGCGTGCCGGATTTACCTTATTTTCATTGAGAAACATTTCCAAAGATTTTTGGTACATATCCATATTTACCTTAGTTACGGGTCTGAAACTACCTCTCAAAGTAAGAATATTTTTCTTGTAAAGTTGTTCCGCAGGAAGGATATTTTTCCCATCAGGACCAAACATTACTGCTTCCGTCATTCCGTTTTTGATGAGCTGTAAGCTAATTAACCTATTATCAATATCTTTGAAATCAGGACCGGAGAAATTAACCATATCAATCTCAATCAAATCTTTGTCAATATGGTCATATAAATATTTTAATATCTTTTCAGGTTTTGAGGTTTTATAAAAAGCTCCATAAATTAAATTTACTCCCAAAATTCCCAAAGTTTCCTGCTGAGCTCGAGCTTCATTTTGATGAAAACGAATATGAATGATAATTTCATTGTACTCGCCTTGTGGTTGTGTTTGAAATCGTATCCCGACCCATCCGTGTCCTTTTTTCCGCTTTGAAAAATCAATCGTGGTTACGGTATTCGCATACGAAAAAAATACTTTGTTAGGATGATTTTTTCTGGTTAAGCGAGTCTCTATAAGCTTGATTTCATAATCAAGCATCTTTTTTAGTCTGCTTTCGGTAACATACCTGCCGTCTTTTTCAATCCCGTAGATAGCATTACTTACCTCTTTGTCGTAAGCACTCATTGCTTTAGCAATAGTTCCGGAAGCTGCACCCGCTCTGAAAAAATGCCGCACGGTTTCTTGTCCTGCCCCAATCTCGGCAAAAGTTCCGTAAATATTCTCATTCAAGTTAATCCGCAAAGCCTTCGCTAAAGTAGAAGGAACATCTTCAATAGGAAGATCTCTATCTCCTTGGATAATGACACTCATAGTACACTTTTGGTTTTTCAGAAAAAAATTTTCACAAATATAAGCTTTTATCTGGTAAAATCCTAATTTTGCACGAAAAAAAGCACTTTGAAAATCACTTTTTTAGGAACAGGAACCTCGCAAGGGATTCCGGTTATAGGCAGTAATCATCCGGTAAGTTTAAGTAAAAACAAGAAAGACAGTCGTTTACGAACCTCTGCAATGATTTCTTGGGAAAATATTAACTTGGTCATAGACTGTGGTCCTGATTTTCGGCAGCAGATGTTGACCAATAAAGTTAGTCATCTTGAAGCAATTTTATTTACTCACGAACACGCCGACCATACCACAGGACTTGATGACATCCGCCCTTTTGTGTATCAACAAGGAGATATGCCTATTTACGCTTTGCCTCGCGTAATATCGGAATTAAAAAGGCGATTTGAATATATCTTCAGAACGGAAAATCGTTATTTAGGAGCTCCATCGGTAATCATTAATGAGATTGATGATGAAAGTTTCAGCCTTTTCGGAAAAACAATTACACCTATTCAAGTAATGCACGGGAATCTCCCTATACTGGGTTATCGTATCCAAAATATGGCGTATATTACTGATGCAAAAACTATTCGGCAAGATGAATTGGACAAATTACACGATTTGGATGTTTTGGTACTGAATTGTTTACGAGAGCAGGTTCATCCCACGCATTTGAATTTGGAAGAAGCCCTTGAAATTATAGAAATTGTAAAGCCTAAACGAACTTTTTTTACGCACATAAGTCAAACTTTCGGATTTCACGATGAAGTTTCCGAAAAGCTACCGCCAAATGTCTTTTTGGCATACGATAATTTGGTGATAGATGTTAAATAGCCTGATTTTATAACTGTACTACTATTGTTATATCTTTTATCTTCAAAAATATTTTAAACAAAATCCTTATAGGTTACAAATATTACCGTATTGTGGCAATGAGTACGCTGTGGTATGCTTCTTTAAATCAATAAACTATATCTGAAAATAGATTTAGGTATAGTTAAAGAAATCAAAAAGTTTAATTTGTTTAATATGGTTTGAACTTTTTGTGTACTTTTGCACTTTCGAATCAAATATACAATAATGATAAAGAATGTAGATGAAGCTCTGATTCAGCAATTGGTAAACGTGTACACGAACAAAGGGCTTTCGCCTATTGCAGCACAGATATTGACTTATATGAAGTTTGATTTCAGTGGTGAAGGTGTAACTTTTGACCAGTTGCAGGAGGCTTTGGGAGTGAGTAAAGGGTCTGTTTCGCTTAATTTACGAGCTCTGATAGACAAAGGTTTTGCGATAGAATTCAATAAGTTCAATGACCGAAAGCGATACTTTACTCAAAACTCGGAGTACCTTCCGGGAAGATTAAAATCCGAAATAGAAAAGCTTGAATTTGAGCAGCAAACAGTACAGAAGCTTGCAGATTTGTTCTCTAAAAATGAAAACACAAAACCCGAAATACTCAACACACTTAAAGTACATATAGAATTAACCCACAAAGTAGCTGAAATACTAAAAGAGAGTCTGGCTAAGCTATGATTAAGGTGCTAAAAATCTAAATTGTAGAGAAATCAGAAGTTCATTGGGTATCTTAATATCAGAAGTTCAATAATTATCCTTAATAAACATATAATAAAAAATGAATAGAATATTAGTTTCAATAATTGTAGCTGGTTTGTTTACGGCTTGCAAGCAAACCCAACAATCAGCACCACAGGGAGTGAAGTCGTACCCGGTGATTACAGTTAGCCAAGGGCAGGCAACCTCCTATTTTCAATATCCGGCAAATATCGAAGGTAAGGTAAACAGCCCTGTACAGGCAAAAGTAACAGGATACATTACTCAAGTGTTGGTTGATGAGGGGCAATCGGTAACCAAAGGACAACCGCTTTTCAGATTGGAAACGCAAACACTTAACCAAACTGCACAAGCAGCCAAGGCGTCGGTAGAGGCGGCTCAGGTAGAGGTAAACAAGCTCCTTCCGTTGGTGGAAAAGAATATCGTAAGTCCTGTACAGCTTCAAACTGCTAAGGCAAATTTGCAAAGAGCTCAAGCCGCTTATAGTGAAGTGGCATCTAATATGGATTTTGCTACGGTAAAGGCTCCTGTAAGTGGGGTAGTAGGGGCGATAAACCTGCGAGAGGGGGCATTGGTAACGGCAGGAAATACAATGCTTACCAGCGTTTCTGACGTGAGTGAAGTATATGTCTATTTCTCTATGAATGAGAAAGAATACCTAACTTTTTTAGAACAAGTGCCGGGAAAAACCACAGCCGAGAAGCTCAAAAGTTTCCCTAAGGTGAAATTAATTTTAGCCAACGGGGCTACATATCCTGAAGAGGGTATTATACAAGCCGTTACAGGGCAAATCGATGCTTCTACCGGAAGCATACAGTTTAGGGCTGTATTTCCTAATCCTAATGGCTTATTGACCAATGGAAATAGCGGAATCATACAAATTCCGCAAGAGTTCACCGATGCAATCGTTATTCCGGAAGTGGCTGCCTTTGAGCAACAAGGATTGGTTTTTGTATATAAAGTTGAGAAAGATACCATAAAGCAATCGGTGGTGAAGGTACGAAACCGAAGTGCTAATACAATGGTTGTGGAAAACGGACTAAAAGCAGGCGAAGTTATCGTAGTTCAAGGAATCAATGGGCTTCGTTCGGGAATGGTTATCAAACCGGAACCCGTGCAAATGGATAGCATTATTAAAAAGGTACAACCTATCTTTTGATAATAAGCAAAAAACTTTTAGTTTGACACATTTATAATTTCGTATAACTAAAATAAAAATAACTTCTTTTATTGAATATATAAAACATCCCCCTGCCCCCTTCAAAGGGGGAGTGTAGCAGCATTATAAAAGCTGTTTTTTGCAGAAGTTTTTTTATTGAATATATAAAACATCTTCCTATCTCTTTCAAAGGGGGAGTGTAGTAGCATTATAAAAGCTGTTTTTTGCAGAAGTTTTTTTATTGAATGTATGAAACATCTTTCTGCTCCTTTCAAAGGGGGAGTGTAGCAGCATTATAAAAGCTGTTTTTAGTAAAAATTCCCCCTTTGAAGGGGGCAGGGGGATGTAAATAAAAGAAATTATAGTATAAAATAAATTGATAATGAACATATTTAAAATAATAGGTGTTACGATAGCTACAATCCTGCTGACTTCGTGTGCAGCCCGAAAAAACTACGAGCGACCACAGGTAGCGGATAGCAAATTGTTTCGTAGTGAGAACATTTCGGCAGATAGTCTTAGTTCGGCGGTGGTGTCGTGGAAAGATATTTTCACCGATAAGGTATTGCAGCAGCATATCAACAAGGCTTTGACCAAAAATTTAGATATTCGGGTGGCTTTACAGAATGTTGCTTCGGCACAAGCCTATTTAAAACAGAGTAGAAATGCCTTCTTGCCATCAATTTCAGCATCAGGCAGCTATACGCGTAACACTGCATCACTTAATGTCAATCCGTTACAGACAGAAAGAAGCTATAACAACGTATGGGACATCACAGTCAATGCCTCTTGGGAAGCCGATATATGGGGGAAATTAAACGCTCAAAATAAGGCAAGTTACGCATCGTATCTGGCTACGGTTTCGGCACATCAGGCGGTTCAGTCTGAAGTGATAGCCACGCTGGCAACAGCTTATTATCAATTGCTAATGTATGACAGGCAACGTGAAATATTGCAGGAAACCATTAAGCTCAGACAAGCCGGATTGGAAACTACTCAAGCACTTAAAGATGCGGGAATCACCACAGAAGTAGCCGTTCAACAAACACAAGCCTTATTATATAATGCACAATCGCAGTTAATTACGATAAACAATGCTGTCTGGGCGTTAGAAAATAGCATAGCAATATTATTGGCGGAGAATCCGCAAGATATTGAACGCACAAGGTTAGATGAACAACAGTTTCCGACCGATTTCAAACAAGGGTATCCTGTCAGTTTGCTCGAGAACAGACCCGATGTAAAGCGTGCAGAGTACAACCTGATGAATGCCTTTGAGCTAACCAACGTAGCACGTACCGGATTTTATCCATCACTAACGCTAACAGCTCGCACAGGTGTTACAAGTACCGATATAGAGCAATGGTTTTCAGTGAAATCTATTTTTGCTAATTTTATTGCAGGGCTTACGCAACCTATATTTAACAGACGACAAGTACGTACACAATACGAAGTAAGCAAAGCTAATAAAGAAATAGCATTGTTAGGATTTCAGAAAACAATATTGATGGCAGGGAAGGAAGTTTCGGACGCTATGCAAAATTTTGCCTCACAAGAGGAGTTTATACAACTAAAACAAAAAGAAACAGAGGCTTACCAAAAGGCAACAGATTATTCAAAAGAATTATTCAATAGCGGAATGGCAAGTTATTTGGAGGTGATAACCTCTGAGGTTAATCGATTGAATGCCGAACTATCCCTTGCGAATGCCAAATTTATGCGAATGCAGTATGGAATTACCCTTTATAAGGCTTTGGGTGGTGGATGGCGGTAATTACAATAGGTAAAAATTTTAAAAATATATATAGCTGTATTGCGTAGGAAATGAGGTTTAAAAATAGTTGGTGTATTGAGGTCTTTCTTGCGGGTAATAAATATAAAAGTTATTGTATTTAGGTCGTTCTTGTTGATTTTTATTTTTGTGATATTGATATTTTATAGTTTCTTTTAGGTTTTAAATATAAAAGTTAGTGTAATTAGGTGTTTTTTATGGTTTATGAAAGTCAAGATTGTTGTGATGCGGTCGTTATTATGACTTTGATGAGTGTAACCTGTAATATTGATTAGTTTTTATAAGTTAAAACTATAAAAGATAATCCAAAGAAAGAAAATAATATAATGTATTTAGCATTAAAATATAAACTGAATTTGTTTTATTAAAGTTTAACCCAAAAAAGTTATAAGTTATGAGTGTATTGATGGATATTTCTTTACCGAATCTTGTTAAATTAAACAATGATGAATATGCCCAATTTATAAAAGGGGCAATGGGATTGATAGATGAAAATGATTTGGATAAATTAGCTGTAAGGAAAGAGTTGTTTACATCTATTCAAAAGAACTTGGATTTGCTTACGGAGGCATCTCGCCAAACTCGTTCAAGCAAAGAGTCTGAAAATATTAACCGATTGGAGAAACAACGTAGCGAATTGCTATCCTATGTAATATCTTCATTCCGATTGGCAAAGAAAAGTTCTATGGAATCGCATAAGGAATCAGCGCAGGTGCTTGTCAAAGAGTTTAAAAATTATTCGCGAGTGGCATCACTTCCTACTCGACAAAAGTCGCAAGCTATCGATGCATTGATTAAAGATTTGGAAAAGCCTGAAATCTCTAAGCACTTGAATGCATTGAGTGTATCACACGCTGTGGCTTCTTTAAAGCAAGCCAATACCCGATATCAGGAATTGGTGGGAGTGCGTGCTGAAACACAGGCTACAACACCATTAATCAATGTGAAAAAGGTACGTAAAGAAGCTCACGTTTTATATAAGGAGTTAGTTCGCTTCGCTTTTTCTAATAATGTAATACACCCATCAGAAGAAAGCAAAAATTTTATTACCTTGCTCAGTAAGTTAATGGAAGATACGATGAATGCATACAAACAGCGTTTAGGTCAGCTTAAAGCAAACAAAAATATATCAACTAAGGAAGAAAATGTTCCTTCTGTATCGTGATGTATTATAGGCAGATATTGATTTTATATGTTAAATGTATAAAATTAATAAGCCAAAAATATTCTGTGTAAGTCCAAGAGAGGTCAAGGGCTTACACAGATTAAATAATATGTATTAGCAAATAAAAAGTATGATAAAAAAATTTATTGACAGACCTGTACTATCAACGGTTATTTCCATTTTGATAGTTATTGTAGGTATTTTAGGAATAATGGCGTTACCTGTATCTCAATATCCTGATATTGCTCCTGTAACGGTAACTGTTTCGGCTAATTATACGGGTGCAAATGCAGAAACGGTGCTAAAATCGGTGGTAATTCCCCTTGAAGAACAAATCAATGGGGTAGAAAATATGGATTATATTACCTCTACGGCAAACAATAGCGGTTCTGCAAGTATTTCTGTATATTTTAAGCAGGGAACTAATCCGGATATTGCAGTGGTAAATGTGCAAAATAGGGTTGCACGAGCTAATGCTATATTACCTTCGGAGGTTACGCAATCAGGAGTTATCACCCAAAAACAAAACTCAGGAGCATTGATGTTCCTAACTTTCTATTCAGAAAATCCAGAGCTGAATGATATCTTTATCCAGAACTATATGAATATTAACGTAGTTCCTGCCATTAAGCGTATTAATGGAGTAGGTGATGCATCAGTATTCGGAGCGAAGGATTATTCTATGCGAATATGGCTCAATCCTCAGAAACTTTCAGCCTATAAACTAAATCCGTCCGAAGTTACCTCAGCTATCACTAGCCAGAGTAGAGAAGCCGCAGCAGGTACATTGGGGCAAAACAGCGGAAGCATCTATGAATATACCATCAAATATAAAGGTAAGTTCAATGAAGTAACCGAGTATGAAAATATTGTCATCAAATCGATAGATGGAGGTAGAATTCTGCGATTGAAAGATGTAGCAAAGATAGAGTTAGGAGCCCTCTCCTATACTGGGTTTGCTAAAAATAATGGAAACCCAGCAGTATCTATGGGTATTTTTCAAACGCCAGGCTCCAATGCACAGGATATTATTAATGATATTAAGTCATACTTGGAAAAGGCACGACCCACATTTCCCGAAGGGATAAGCTATACGATTAATTACGATACCAATGAGTTCTTGGAAGCCTCCATATCAAAGGTACTTACTACGCTTTTAGAAGCCTTCTTATTAGTGTTTTTAGTAGTTTATATCTTCTTGCAGGATTTCCGTTCTACGCTTATTCCTGCTATTGCAGTGCCAGTATCTATTGTAGGTACGTTTTTCTTCTTGAATTTGTTTGGTTATTCAATTAATATGCTTACACTTTTTGCCTTGGTGCTTGCTATTGGTATTGTGGTGGACGATGCGATTATCGTGGTGGAGGCTGTTCACGCTAAAATGGAACGCACAGGAGATAAAGCAAGAAATGCAACTATTGAGGCAATGCACGAGATTTCAGGAGCAATCATTTCTGTAACTCTGGTAATGGCAGCAGTATTCATTCCTGTAACCTTTATAGGTGGAACAACGGGTGTATTTTATAAGCAATTTGGGATAACACTTATTGTAGCTATTGCTATTTCAGCGGTGAATGCCCTTACACTTAGTCCTGTGCTATGTGCATTGTTCCTAAAACCCCACTCACATAAGGAATATGCTAATAAATCCTTCTTGCAGAAATTCTTTCATAAATTCAATATTGCTTTCGATGCTGCTACCAAGCGATATGGAAAAACGTTTACCTTCTTTTTACGTCATAAGTGGGTAACTTTGGTATTATTTGCCTTAGCTGGTGCAGGATTTTATGTGTCTAATAGTCAGATGAAATCAGGTTTTGTGCCTACGGAAGATAATGGATTGTTATTCATAGATGCTCAATTGATACCAGGAGCTTCAATGGAGCGTACAGCAGCTGTAATGGAAGAAGCACAACAAAAACTGAGAAAGATACCAGGAGTAAGTTCAGTAACAGCTATTACAGGTAGAAGTTTTATTTCTGGTGCGGGGAGTAATTATGGTATGGGTTTTTTACGTTTGAAGCCTTTTGAAGAACGTCTGTCAGACCCCAATCAATCCATACAAGCTATTACAATGCAGGCTTTCAAAGCAATTTCAGATATTCCAGAGGCTCGCGTTATCTTTTTTCAACCACCAGCAGTTCCTGGCTTTGGTATGAGTTCAGGATTCTCAATAGTACTTCTTGATAGGGCAGGAGGAGAGATTAAAGATTTGGAGCGAGTATCACAGGAGTTTATCGGAAATCTAATGCAACGACCTGAAATACAATATGTGCAAACTTCTTTCAATGCGAATTATCCGCAATATCAGATGACGTTAAATGTAGAGCGTGCAGTACAGTCGGGAGTAAATGTAAGTACTATTTTGCATTCTCTTCAAAGCTATATAGGAGGTGTGTATGCTACTGATTTTACTAAGTACGGGAAGCAATTTCGTGTGATGGTTCAGGCACTTCCCGATGATAGAAAGGATATAAACAACTTAAATGGCTTGATGGTGAAAACAGCATCAGGTGCAATGACCCCAATTTCACAATTCGTGAGCTTGGAAAGAACTTTCGGACCTCAGAGCTTGAATCGTTATAATCTTTTTACAGCTGTGAATCTTTCCGGAGCCAACGCCGAAGGATATAGCACGGGTGATGCCTTGCGTGCCGTTGAGGAAGTGGCAGCTGAAAGCCTTGGGGCAAATTACAGCATTGATTATACAGGAATTACACGGGAAGAACAAGGTTCGGGCTCACAAACAGCTATCATTTTTGTACTTAGCTTGATATTTACCTATTTCATTCTTTCGGCACAATATGAAAGTTATATTCTTCCTTTAGGGGTAATCTGCTCGTTACCCTTTGGGATAATGGGAGCTTATTTAGGACAATGGTTGTTTGGCTTGGAGAATAATATTTATTTCCAGATTTCGCTCATTATGCTGGTTGGGCTATTGGCAAAGAATGCCATCTTGATTATTGAGTTTGCTGAACAACGTCGTCATCACGGTGAGAGTTTGTCTCGCTCGGCTATCAATGCGGCAATGGCACGTTTGCGACCTATTTTGATGACCTCATTTGCCTTTATTGTAGGGCTATTGCCATTGGTATTTGCCTCAGGAATTGGTGCGGCTGGGAATCGTTCTGTGGCAACGGGAGCTGTAAGCGGATTACTTATTGGTACTTTCTTAGGGCTGATAGTAATTCCAGTTTTATTCGTGATTTTCCAGCATTTACAAGAGCGATTCGTAGGAAGAAAGGTAAGAATGTAGAATTTGATATAGCTTTTATTCTTCTGAATAATTGCAAATGCTAAATTACTTCAAACAGAAATCCCAGTAATGAGCTCATTACTGGGATTTTACCAATTATAGATAACCGATTAGAATTTCAATCCGACTCCCACTTGAATTTGTTGTGTTTTAGCCTTTTCTTTTAAAAAATCGCTAATATCATAGAAGCCCCAAACGTAGCGTCCGTATATGAAAAAAGGACTAAGATTAATTTCAGCTCCTGCGAGGAAGGAAAAATCAGAGCCTTTAAAAAGTTTTTCCCCATTCTGCCATAAATTATCATCGCGATTTGTTAAAACACTGAACTGAGGACCTGCAAGTAGCGAGATAAATCCCTTTTGATTGTATTTGAGCAAAATAGGAACGTTTAAATAGTTTAATTTCTTCCCTTTATCGAATTTATCATTCCAAATGGAAGCATATGAATCTCTTAGGGAAGTGTTTGTTTGGTCAAATAAAATTTCGCCTTGCAGGGCAAATTTCTCTGAAAAACCGACACTCACAAATCCACCCAACTGATACCCCAATTTAAATTGATCTTTGTAAGCAACACCGTCAATTTTACCTAAGTTAGCACCTGCTTTTACTCCAAAATTGACCTGAGAGAATGCATTTGCCGAAATAAGCAAAGCAAAAATAACCGAAAATGTTAAAATTGTTTTTTTCATATCTTGTAAAATTTAAAATTTCCGAAAAGAATAGGGCAATAACCGTACCAAACTATAAAATATATCTCTTCGAAAAGAAAAAATAACTCCTCAAAATTGTGAAAGCTGAATTTTATCATAATGAAAATAAAATTTTAATATAAAAATTTCATAAGATAATATTATTTTTTACTTTTGTGGGACTTTTTGAGTATTAACTTAATAAACGATAAAGTATGAGCAAGAAAGTTTTATGTTTACTTGTGCTGTTTATAGTGAGTTTTCCTATCTTGGCACAGGTGAAGACCGTAACAGGAACTGTTACAGATGAGTCAGGTAGCCCACTACCAGGGGTGAGTATTTTGGTGAAAGGAACATCAAAGGGGACTTCCACCGATTTTGACGGAAATTATTCCCTTCAACTTCAGGAGGGTGATGTGCTTGAGTTTACCTACATCGGTTTTCAAGCCCAAACCAAAAAAGTAGTGGGGGGGGGTAAATCCTTAAAAATCAATGTGGTACTAAAAGAAGAGGCGCAACAACTTGGCGAGGTTGTTGTTACAGCTTTGGGAATCAAGCGGGAAACTAAAAAATTAGGGTACGCGATGACCGAAATGAAAGGTGAAGAACTCGCCAAGACCAATACGGTAAATCCTGTATCGGCTTTGCAAGGAGAGTCGGCTGGGGTAAGTATCGGTAGTTCTGATGGGGGATTGTTCGGGAATGCGAAAATACAGGTACGTGGTGTTTCTTCATTGAATTCCAACAATAACCAACCTATCTTTGTCATTGACGGCGTGATTTTGGAGAATAATACTTCTGGGGCAAGTGCCGATTGGGAATCAAACGCTAATGATTTTGGTAACATCTTAAAAAATCTAAATCCTGATGATTATAAAAGCGTTTCCGTTTTAAAAGGAGCTGCGGCAACAGCCCTTTATGGTTCGCGTGGGATTAATGGAGTGGTCTTAATCGAAACTAAAAACGGTTCGGAAGCGAAAGGCTTGGGGGTGTCTGTAAAGCACTCCTTAGGGGTTGATCACGTGTACGCTACTCCTGAGTTACAAACCGAATACGGACAAGGAATTATGGCAGGATATATCGGCTACGGAAAAACTGATGCCAGCGGGCAGTATTTTCGATTTGATACCGAGCAGTTTTATTACGATGCCAACGGAAATCCATCACGGGTGAATCATCCGAGAGAAGGATTAGGATACGGTCCCAGATTCAATGAAAATACAATGATTGTGGACTATGATGGGAAATTAGTACCCTATCGTCCGTACAAAAATAATGTGCTCAAAGCATATAATTTAGGGGTTAGTAACACCACTTCAGTCTCCTTAACCGGAGGTAACGAAAAAGGAAATTTTTATCTTTCCGATTCGTACAACCAACGTACAGGAGTACTCCCTAATAATGGATTTACACGGAATTCACTTTTATTTTCAGGAGCTTATAATCTTGCATCTTGGTTAAAAGCTGAAGCATCAGTTTCTTATACTTCTTCCGAAGGGAAAAATCCACGAAGCGATTTGGCTGCCAATTTTTTGGATGGTACTTGGACTAATGAGTACGATGTAGAAAAATATAAACAAAATCAGTATTGGCAAGCAAAACACGGAGGACTTCCAAATTCAAATTATGGTGATGATTATGCGTATGTTCCAGGCAAAAGCATTTGGTTTGCTTACAATAAAAATAACCAAGTACGTAATGAAAATGTGGTTCGTCCCATTGTTAAATTATCTGCTGAAATTTTGAAAGGATTGAATGTACGTTTGGAAGGAAATCTTAACTACTATACCATAAAGCAAGAAAATAAAGAATTGGGTAGCGGATATGCCAATGAAGGAGGCTATTATGCCCTTTATCATTATAGAGATGTAAGCCAAACTGGAAAAATTTCGTTGGATTATACCAAAGACATTACACAAGGTCTTTCGGCTTATGTAGTTGTTGGAGGAGAAATTTGGAATCAGGAAAAGTCTGAAACTCGTGTAAGAACCGATGGAGGATTGGTGGTTCCAGGACGTTACTATTTGAAAAATTCGAAAAAAACACCTATAGCTGATGCAGGTAGAGTCTTTGGAACTAAACAGATTAATTCACTCTATTTTTTGACATCATTCTCATTGAAAGACCAGTTATTTTTAGATATAACTGGGCGTAACGACTGGTCATCAGCTTTAGTTTATACTGATGGAACAGGTAATTATTCTTACTTTTATCCATCGGTTAGTTCTTCTTGGGTATTTAGTCAAACACTTGGACTTCCGTCTTGGGTTTCTTTCGGGAAACTTCGAGCTTCGTGGGCACAAGTGGGTAGCGACACCGACCCTTATTCCATAAACAAAGGATATTCGCTCGGTTCTTATGAGATGAATGGAGGAAATAATATTTACCTGAATGAAGTCTCAACTACTTTGGTTGATAAAAGCATTAAACCTGAACGCAAAAATTCCTATGAGGTGGGGCTTGACGCACGCTTTTTTAATAATCGATTGGGCTTTGATGTGGCTTATTATGACGAATATATTACCAACCAGATTGGGGATATTCCACTTCCGAATGCCTCTGGATATAGGAATTTGCTTACCAACATCGGTACTTTACGAAATTATGGTTTTGAGTTGAAGGTAGATGCCAAGCCAATTCGCACTAATAATTTTGTATGGGATGTTTCCTTTAATTATTGGCGAAACAGAACCCAAGTTACCGATTTACATAAAGATTATGGAGCTTACAAGATACTGGGAGGAACGCCAGCATATGGTAACTTCCGCATAGGTTCGGTGGCTTTTGAAGGAGGAGAGTACGGTGTTTTGATGTCGGACAGTGCTCCTAAAAAATTTCAAGCCAAAGATGCTAATGGAAATAACATTGACGATCCGAGAAATGGAATGCCAATTTTGAAGTGGACTAATAATGGAAGAACGGCTTATTATGAAAGAAGTGGTGAAGTGGAGGAAATTGGGAAAATGCAGCCTGATTTTGAAGGGTCTTTAAAAAATACATTCACTTACAAGGGAGTTTCGTTATCTGTGATGTTAGATGCTCGTTTTGGAGGATATATGGCTTCTTTCTCAAATAGATATGGTACAGCTAACGGATTTTTAAATACTTCATTAAAAGCTCGTGATGCCCAGCACGGAGGTATTACCTGGACGTCACAATACGCTGATACAAAGGGGCAAACCTTTTCAGATGGTGTAATTGTTGAGGGTGTTTTTGCTCCTGGAACAAACGTACAAACTCCGGCAGGAACAACTCAAGATGTAGGAGGATTAACCTACCAAGAAGCAATGGATAAGGGATACATAGAGCCCTCACACGGAAGTACACATACTTACTTTAAAAATTCGTGGGGACAAGGAGTGGTAAATGATGATTGGTTCCACGAGGTAAATTATGTGGCACTTCGTAACATATCATTAGGATATACTTTGCCAAGTGAAGTGAGTAAGAGGTTGAAAATGAAAAATTTGTATTTAGGAGTAAATTTGCGTAATCTTGGATATCTGTATAATTCGTTGCCTAATAAATTGAACCCTGAGAGTTTCAGAGGAACAACTAGTACAGAATCTTTTTTTGAAAGAAGTTTTATACCATATACAGCTTCTTATACATTCAGCGTAGCAATTGATTTTTAAAATTGAAAGAAATGAAAAAAATAGTATTATTAATAACAACTGTGTTGGCTGTGGGGTGTAGTCGTGAAGATTTTGCTGATAAAAATACTGATCCATCAACCCTTTCAGAGCCAGATTTGCGTTTTTCAACGGCGAAAGTAATTGAAACAATGTACACTGATGATTATACCATTTGGTATTATGACAATTTTGATTATGTTTTTCCGTGGAGCCAATTGACTACTACTGGTTTAGGTAATGGTTTAAGAATGAATGAAATGGAAAATACAGGTGGGCATAATTTATACGGAGCTTTATTCCCGAATGCTCGTGATATTCGTGCAAGAATTGATGCAATGCCTGATGCTGAGAAAGAGAAATTTAGAGCCTTACGAGCCATTACTTTTCCAGCTGTAATTCATCCTGCATTAAGCGTAACAGACAAATACGGTTCATTGGTGTATTCACAAGCAGCTTTAGCTCCGTACACCACGCCTCCTTTACTTACTCCTGAGTATGACAGTCAGGAACAGCTTTTTGATACTTGGTTGAAAGAACTTGATGAAGCCATTGCAGAACTTTTGACAACAAGTGGTCAATTGCAATTGGGAGCTCAGGACGTGGTTTACAACGGTGATTACAAAAAATGGGCTAAATTTTGTAACTTGTTGAAATTGAAAATAGCAGCCCGATTAGTCCACGCAAATCTAAGTAAAGCTATGAAGATAGCTGAAGAGGTTGCAAATTCTCCAGTGGGATATATGAATGAGTTGGCTGATGATTTTGTTTACAGACGAAGCATCAAATATTATGGTACAGGCAACGAAACACAGCCAGGCTCAGCGGCGGAACCTATCGTTGATTTTATGGTAGCAAATAAAGACCCTCGTCTTCGTTTTATTTTCACTAAAAATCATTTTAATAGTGAGGTGATTGATGCCTTTGCTGAAGCAAAAAAAGATCTTCCGCCTCACGTTAAAAAGCACGTAAATTTAAAACCAGACAATACATTTGATAGCTGGAAAGCACCAGGTGAACCTTGGGTACGTTACGTGGGGGTGCCTATTTCACCCGACAAAACAAATGATGCCACTTACGATGAATATTTCAAACAAGGAGAACGTAATAAAATCAGTTTAAAAGGAGTTGAAAAAACATACGCGTCAACTTCTTCTTACTCAGAAAGAAATACACGTACGGGCTATAATTACTCTTATCCAACTAAACCAGGAGGACGTGTCATTGAGGTGAAGGATAATTACCCTCCCATTAACATCGTTTTGGGATCATCTGGGGAAACAAATTTATTTTTAGCAGAGTTTAAACTTTTGGGAGCAAATCTTCCTCAATCGGCTCAAGATTATTTCAATCAGGGAGTACGTTTATCAGTTCAGCGTATGGATGCTATTGCTAAAAATAACCAATTGGCTTATTATGAAGAAGATCCTGTATATGCAACGGAGGCAGACAGGCGAGCGGGAAGTATTAAACTCAAAGAAGGAGAAATAGATAATTTACTGATGCAACCAGCATACAATGTAACTACTGACGGATTGGAGAAAGTGTATATTCAGCAGTATATCAATTATGCTACCGCTGCTTCAGGAGATATTTGGACAACAGTTCGTCGTTCAGGATATCCTAAAAAGAATAGTACTTATTTGGCTTGGGGAGAGTTAAAATCTGCTGGAAACGATTTGGTGCTTCCTCGTCGCTTCTTGGTACGTACACCAACCGAAGATGACAAAAACTACCAAAACACTAAAAAGGCAATTGATGAACAAGGATTTACATCAGGTGTGAATGATCCTCAAATTCTCAACACACAACGTTTGTGGTTTGATAAGCAAAATCCAAATTATGGAGGAAATTAACATAGACTTTAAGTAATTCAGAAGTAAAAGAAGCTGTTCGATACTTTTCGGGCAGCTTTTTCTTTTTTAAAACCATTTAAAACTCAGGATTATGCTTGTAAGAAGAAATTTTGTTTATTTGGTTTGCTTGGTTTATATTTGCATTGAGATAAAAAGTAATTTTGAATATAAGTCAAACCCCAAAAGTTGTGGTTGTTATCAAAATATAATTAAACCAAATGAATTGGATACTTCTGATTATTGCAGGGTTGTTTGAGGTGGCGTTTACTTTCTGTTTAGGAAAAGCAAAAGGAAGTATTGGAGCAGAAGCATATTTTTGGTATGGCGGATTTGTCATTTGTACCATAATAAGTATGAGTTTGCTGATGAAAGCCTCTCAACATCTTCCGTTGGGAACGGCTTATGCTGTGTGGACAGGCATTGGAGCTGTAGGGACTGTATTAGTGGGGATATTTATTTTTAAAGAACCGGCTACTTTTTGGAGGCTATTTTTCATTTCAACGCTTATTGGTTCTATAATTGGATTGAAAGCTGTTTCTAATTAAACTGATAAATTTTTAACTTAAAATAAAAGATATAATTATGAAAGTAACCTATTTAGGACACGCTTGTGTCAATATTGAAATTGACGGGAAATATTTCCTCGTTGATCCGTTCATTTCGGGCAATCCGCTCGCGAAGCATATTGATATTAAATCCGTAAAGGCAGATTATATTCTTCTCACGCACGCTCATTTAGACCATATTTTAGATGCTGAGGTTATAGCCAAAAACACAGGAGCAAAGCTTGTTACCAATCCTGAAATAATGGCATATTACAGAGAGTTGGGATTGGACGGATATGAAATGAATATTGGAGGAACACAACAATTTGAAAACGGCGAAGTGGAGGTTAAAATGACAAAGGCTGAACATTCATCTGCTTTTCCTGATGGAAAATACGGTGGAAATCCTGCTGGATTTCTTCTAAAAAATAAAAATGTTACAGTGTATGTGTCTGGGGATACAGCTTTGTGTTTAGATATGAAACTCATTCCGTATCAATATAAAGTAGATTTGGCAATTCTACCGATAGGTGATAATTACACTATGGGCGTTCAAGATGCGTTGTTGGCTGCTAAATTTGTTGATTCATATCACACATTAGGAGTTCATTACGATACTTTTGATGTTATTAAAGTAGATAAAGAATTTTCAAAACAGAAATTTGCGGATTCACATCGTAAACTACATTTACTGCCCATCGGAAACACGCTTGACGTTACAAATCTTAACTAAAAGCCGAAGTGATTTAAAAAAGAATGGATAATTTTTTTATCTATTCTTTTGTTTTTTTAAGAAAAGAAAAAATCGGTAAGTGATTCTCACTTACCGATAAAAAATTAAACTAAAAAATTTTATAACTAAAAACCATTAAGCCTTTGCCTCTGGTGCCCAAGAAGAACATAACATCTCTGAGCTAGCTTTTTGAGGGTGAGCACATTTATCAGTTTTAAAACGAACACAAGTTCCGCAGCTGATAGCTTCTTTTGCAGCAACAGTCATATCAAAACTATCGCAAGTATATTTTGCTTCTACTTTTGTTTTGTGAACACTGCAAATGTTGTCTTTTTCTAAATTTTGGCAGTTTACACAACCGCTTGTCAATCTGATAGCCATAATTGTATATTTTTTAATTAATAATTCATTTATTTTACGTTGCAAAGATATGTACAGAAACACTTAGAAACAATTTAAATAGTTGAAAATGAATTATATGTATTTAGATTAACTCTATTGTGGTGTTATTTGAAATAGGAATAAATTAACAAATTGCTCTTAAAATGAGTCTAATATATTTCACTTGTGGTAGCTTATTTGAGAGGAATTGTTTTCAAAAAAGTAGAGAATAGAACAATTTTTGTGTTTTGATTGTTGTTTTTGTTGTCCTAATAAATTTGAATAAAGCATACCAATCAGAGTTACAATTAGTTTTACTTTCTAATGTTACGTAAGTATTAAATTTTCATTTTTAGGATAAAAAAAATGTGAATTTGATTTTTTATTTCAAGTTTTTTTTTTACTTTTACATCGCCAAATTAAAAAAGGCATTGCTTAGAATTAACAATATAAATAATTATAAAATCAAAATTATGAGTAAATCAAAAACAATTTCAGTTGAGAATTACGGAATCAAAAATGCAAATGTACGCTATCAACTTTCTGCCGATGAGTTACACAAAGAAGCCATCGCAAAAGGTGTAGCAGAGGAGGCTAATTCAGGTGCTTTGTCAATCAAAACAGGGAAATTCACAGGGCGTTCTCCACAAGACCGCTTCATCGTAAAAGACGATATCACAAAAGACCGCGTATGGTGGGGAAAAGTGAACATTCCGTTTGAGTCAGAAAAATTTGACGCTCTTTATGATAAAGTAATGGCGTACCTTTCAGGAAAAGAATTATTCGTTCACGACGGATATGTTTGTGCCGACCCTAACTACCGTACAAATGTTCGTACTATTGCCGAACTTCCTTGGAGTGCACAATTCGTTTACAATATGTTCCTTCGTTTGGAAGAGAGCGAAGTAGCAGGATTTAAAGAAGATTGGTTGGTAGTAAACGCTCCGGGATTCTTGGCTGATCCGGCTGTTGACGGAACTCGTCAGTCAAACTTCGCAATTTTGAACTTTACCAGAAAAATCGCTCTTATCGGTGGAACAGGATACCCAGGAGAAATGAAAAAAGGTATTTTCTCTGCTCTTAACTTCGTGCTTCCTGTATTCAAAAATACAATGCCAATGCACTGTTCTGCTAACGTTGGTAAAAATGGCGATACAGCGATTTTCTTCGGACTTTCAGGAACTGGTAAAACAACGCTTTCTGCAGACCCTAACCGTCACTTAATCGGAGATGATGAGCACGGTTGGACACCAGAGAACACCGTATTTAACTTTGAAGGTGGTTGCTACGCAAAAGTAGTAGATTTAACACCTGAAAAAGAACCAGAAATTTTTGGTGCTATCAAAAAAGGAGCTATCCTTGAAAACGTAGTAATGCACAATGGAGAAGTAGATTTTGCAGATACTTCAATTACTGAAAACACACGTGTTTCTTACCCAATTTATCACATTGACAATATTCAACCAGGCTCAATTGGAAAAAATCCTAAAAACATTTTCTTCCTAACGTTTGATGCTTACGGAGTGTTGCCTCCAATCTCTAAATTGACACCAGAACAAGCTGCTTATCAGTTCGTTTCAGGATATACTTCAAAAGTTGCAGGAACAGAGGTAGGAATTACTACACCACAAAAAACGTTCTCAGCTTGTTTCGGAGCAGCATTTATGCCACTTCACCCAGCTGAGTACGGAAAAATGTTGGCTGAAAAAATCGAAAAATCAGGCGTAAACGTATGGTTAGTAAATACAGGTTACAACGGAAAAATGAAACGTTGCAGCTTGAAAGATACTCGTGCCTTGATTACTGCAGCTCTTACAGGTGCTTTGGACAAAGTTGAGTACAAAGCACTTCCTATCTTCGGATTCCAAGTGCCACAATCTTGCGAAGGGGTTTCTGACCAAGCTATTTTGAATCCGGAAAATACTTGGGACGATAAAGCACAATTTGCTGCCAAATCAAAAGAATTGGCTGAGGCTTTCCTACAAAACTTCAAAGATAAAGGATTTGAAAAAGGTGCTGATGCACAAGTGCTTGCAGGAGCTCCGAAGTTGTAAATTCAATTAGGAATTAAGTTCATTAAGTCATATTTTTAATAAAAAAGATTGCCTCGAAGAAAAAGAGGCAATTTTTTTGTTTTTGATTTAAAATAATTATGATTTATTAACTAAATTCGGTATAATTTTTGCTTAATATTTTTTTATTAACATTTAAAAAACAAATAAAAATGAAGAAAAAAAATTATTTTAGTATGCTATTTATCTTTGCATTGCTTTTGGTAGGTTGTAAAGATAATGATGACGTAAAGGAAAGCGACGTTATTGCAATGCCTAATTCCGAAAGTTTTCAGAATTTAAGAAAGGCAGCTTTGAGTGAACTGACTCAAACAAAGGAGTTTGAGGTTGACGGAACTGGAAGTATTGAGTTTACATCTAAGAAAGGTGTAAAAGTAAATATTCCGGAAGGTTGTTTGTCCCTTAAAGGAGCTCCTGTAAAAGGAAAAGTAAAGTTTGATTTCATTGAACTATTTGACAAAGCATCATTGCTTACCACTGGTATTGCTACGATGGGGTGGGATACCAATGAAAATGTTGCCAGATTTTTGGTTACAGGAGGAGCCTTTTTTCTAAAATTAACTCAGGATAATCAGGAAATAGAGGCTTACAACTATTGTAATTATACAATTGAAGTGCCTACAAGCTTAACAGGAGGGGTAAAACCAGAAATGGGGCTTTGGTATGGAAGTTTCAATGATAAGGGAGAACTGATTTGGGAAGAAGTTGTCAATGAAGAATATCGAAACCCTGAAACAGGAGAGATAATGGAAGGACCTCCACCCCTCGGAGTTTGGGCTAAAGACGAAGTGTACTACACAGTCGTGAATAAATTTGGCTGGGTAAATTGTGATTATTTTTATAGCGACCCTCGTGAAAAAACCACATTAACAGTTAAGATACCTGTTGAGTATAATTATAAAAATTCTATGGTTTATATTTCGTACAAAGACGTGCCTG
Source organism: Capnocytophaga felis (assembly GCF_009684755.1). GTDB lineage: Bacteria > Bacteroidota > Bacteroidia > Flavobacteriales > Flavobacteriaceae > Capnocytophaga > Capnocytophaga felis. Next base: position 161,831 of record NZ_BLBC01000003.1, on the reverse strand, counting down.
GACTTTCCACCGCTCGGTATAATGAAACCGAAAAAGTTTATGACGATTCCTATTTGCCAATTGGTTTAGACGTTCACGTAATTTTCGCTTCTGAAAGTAATGGAAAATGGGCTTATGCCATAAAAAGTGCAAAAATTACGAAAGACCATCAAATAGAGTTTTTGAAATCTGACTTGAAGGAAGCTACACAAGCCGAATTTGAAACAGCTATAAAGGCTATTAAATAAAAGTTAATTTGTTGATAATAAAAAAAGCTCGAATTAATTTCGAGCTTTTTTATATGTGAAAAAATCTATTGTTTATTCTTTGTTATTAACCTCCTAATCCTTTTAAAAAGTTGTTTATTTGTTTTTTAGCTTCTTTTTTCACCTCTTCTTTTGCTTTCTCTTTAACTTCTTCTTTTGTTTTATTAATGACGCTATCTTTATTATTGATTAATCCATCAACCATTTTGCCAGCTTTTCCTGCTGTTGTAGAGTCTGTTTTTGATGAAATTAAACTTTTTATTGCATCAGTTCCTTTGTTCTTTAAATTATTAATCTGACCTTCAGCTATTTGAGAGACTAAGTTTGTGACAGCTTGTTTCATATCAGTTGATACCTTAGGAGATTTAAAAGTTCCTTCAACAGAGGCAATTACAGGAATATTACTGATTTTCTTCTGATTCTCAGGAGTTAGTTTTGATAGTAGAGAATTAGCTTCATTTCCTAACATTTGAGGCGGAACATTAAATATTAGTTGATAATTCATCGTTTGGTCGAAGCCGTGTGAGCCATCTACATTAATCGCTACATCCTTGTATTTCAGAGTGAAAGGTTTGAATTTTACTCTGCCATTTTCAAACTGTAAAGACGCTTTCAAATCGTTCAAGTTTAGATTAGATAAATTTAAACCTGAAAAATGTGAATCTAAGGAAGAAAGCAAAGGTGATTCTTCACTTTTAATTCTGGAATTAATAAGTGAAGCCAACAAATCTCCTGAAATGGTATTCAAATTTGGAGTTAAATCGTCATTTAATTCTCCACTAACAGAGATGTTTGTATTTACAAAACCTTGAACAACACTGGCAATCGGAGCTATTTTCTTTAACATATCAATATGTGTGAAAGCCTCGGGTACATTCAATTTGTTCATTAATAGTTTAACATCAAAAGTAGGGACGTTTTCTTTAGTGGAAACATTTCCGCTTATGGCAATTTCTCCTCCAAAAATATCTGTTTTCAAATTTTCAAGTGAAACTTTTTCATCTTTGATAATTAATTTTCCGGCGACATTTTTTAGATGTAAATTATCGTAAATCACGGTATTGGCACTGGCAGAAAAAGTACAATCCAAGAAAGAAGGAACTTTTAATGAAGTTTTGTCAGTCTCTTTCGAAGTGTTTTCTATGGTTTTAGCTTCAGATTCTGTACTTTTTGAAGCTGATGAAGGTTGTAAAAAGTCATTTACAGCCAATTTATCTGATTTCATATTAAAATTTCCTTTCAAAATCTCTTTTTTGAATAGAAATCCGTAGAGATTGTCAAATCTTCCTTTCAGATTGATGTCTGATTCACCCGTTTTTGCCGAAAAGCTACTCAGTTCAATATGCGAAGGACTGAAATTTAATCCAGCTTCATTGATATGAAAAGGTTTTACAAATTCTTCACCGTCATATACAAATTGCTGTAATGAAGCATTTCCTTGACTTTTTATATTTTGATATTGTTGTCTTTCAACAGAATTCATATCCAATTGAGCAGAAACATCCATTTTTAAAATTCCTGATAATTTTTTATCCAAAGAGATAGGATATGCTTTAGAAAGATTAGCTAAGTTTATAACTCCTTTTAAATCAGTATCTACATAAGGATTTTCAATAAGGTTACTGACTTTTGCTCTGGCAGAAAAATGGTCTTGGTCAATGGTCATTGTAAATTTGTTCAGGTCGATTTTGGTGTCATTCAAAATTCCTGTTTCGTTATTTACCTTCAAATCGATATTAATATTTTGGATTGTTTTGGGCAAATCAGGATATTTAAGTGATGCGTTTTGTGAAAACATTTCAATTCCGAAAGCCGGAATACGTTCTTTGTTAAAATCTCCTTTTACTTTTCCATTAACCGTAAAGTTGCCCGTAGTTTTCACATTTTCAATACTTTTTGAATATTCTTCTGGAATTAAAGCCAAAAAGTTTTGAAAGGAAGAGGAAGGTGTATTAAAAGTTAAATCGTATCGTTGTCCGTTTTCTAATAGCTGAATAAATCCGTCAAACACCAAATCTAATCGGTTAATGACAGCTTTATTTTCCTTAAAAGTGTATTTTTGTTGGTTTAAATCAATTCCTAAAACAGCGTCTAATGAAATGGGAATCTTATTCATAAAGTTGCTTTTATCCATTGAAAAAGAGAGGTTTGCTGTGCTTTCTGTTTTCAAATCTAAAATTTCATTGGAAAAATTTCCTTTTCCTTTATGATTGATTTTATCAAGAGTTAAAAGTATGTTTCCATCATCATCTTTGAAGGTAAACTTCATATTTTCAACGGTATAGGATTGTATTTTTAAGTCAAAAGCACTTGATTCACTGTTTTTGTCTGTTGCGGTTTCAGAAGGAATGGCAATATCGTAATTTCCTCTTCCTTCTTTGTTAAAATGTATTAAAACAGAAGCATCTTTCAAATCAAAACCAAGAATATTATAATTTCCTGAAATTAAATCTGTTATACTTAGTTTTAAATTCATCTCTTTGGCTGAAAACAATGTATCTCCGGCAAAAGGTTCTTTGTTGATAATCTGAAAGTTAGCAAGAGAAACAGATGCTCTTGGAAAGTTTTTGAACAGACTTACGGAAACATCTTCCAAAGAGGCTGTTGCGTTTATATTTTTGTTTATGGAGGCGATTGCTTTTTCTTTAATCGTATCTTTGAAAAGATAAGGAATTGCTATCATTGCTAAAATGATAATAATCAGAATGATACCTCCGATTTTAAAGATTTTTTTTGCTGTTTTCATCTAAAATTGTGTTTTTGTAAAATTTTTTGAATAAGAAAGAAGACAATTTTTGAATTATTTCTTTTTTCGATTTAATACTCGATATTCTTCATAACAACTACTGATTGCCTCAAGTATTTGTAAATCATTGGCTGACATTATAAAATCGCTAGAATAATTACACGAACGAATGATTTCTTCAAGTTCATTTCGGTCTATTTGCAGAAGTTCCAACAATGTTTCTCGGTCGTATCTTGTGGCAAGAAGGTCGCTTAATTGATTGTCTTCCCGCATTTTTTGGAGTTTTCGCATTTCTCTTCCTTTTGAACCGAATGTTCGATAAAGTAAATCAACAGGATTGAATATGGAACTAATTACACGCCCCACAGCACCTGAACTTCCTCGACTTTCGTAACCAATTTCTAACCCTGAAATACTATAACGTTTGTTTTCGTTTATAGGAACGTTTTTTGCGTCAATATCTAAGAAACCAGTTAATTTATAAGGAGTTATGACTACTTCTTCCAAAGCGTACGCAAGTTCTGTCATTCCAATTTTTGTACCCGAAAACTTGAGCATATCATTGGTTACCTGCACTTTCATTGATTTGTGTCCTAAAAAAGAAAAATACAAGGTGTCATTTATCGCAGCACGAATACTGAAATTTCCATTGTTATCAGTGGTTGTCCCTCTAACCTTATTGAGGTTTAAAATGTGTACATTAGGAATTGGTTTATTCGTATGTACACTAAATACATTTCCTTGAACTTCAGTTTCTTGAGCAGTTGCAAGATGAGCAAATACAATTGTTAGTATAAATAGTATTTTTTTCATATAATGTTTTTTAACTTTAAGGTTCTATGATTTCATCACATAATCAAAGGATAAAGGTATAAAAATAAAAGAAATAAATTAGGAAATGGCTTTACTTTTTGTTTTTATTTAACAAATTTTGTAGAGTATTAAAAAAGAGTGAAGATTTCTCTCCACTCTTTGTTTTATCATTTATAGCTGATTATTTTCGTCTTTTCCTTTTATTGAAAGCTTTTTCAAAGGCTTGTGAGGTTTTTTGCTCTCTTTTTCCTTTTGGAGATTGTTTTTCAGCAGAACGAGATTTTCCATTGCGTTTTTTGCTTTTTGAATCTCTGTTTTTTTCTCTTTGACCTTTTCTGTTTCGCTCTTTTCCTTCTTGTTTTGAAGAAATTTCGACATTGATAAAGCGACCATCCATTTGAAAATCATTGAATGTATTCATCACTAAATCAGTATTTTCTGCTTCAGTGTTGAAAAAAGAGAAACTATTTTTCACATCTACTTTGAAAATATCGTCTTTACCTAAATCAAGAGTTGCTTTTAGGAAGTCTTTCAAAGTTTTCCAATCATAACCATCTCTTTCACCTACATTTATAAAAAATCGAACTTCGTCATTATTTGAGTTAGAATCTTTTCCTTCTGAACTGTTCAAATCCTTTGAATTTTTATAATAGTTGAAGAATCGGTTAAATTCCACAGCTACCATTTTTTTGATAAGTTCCTCTCTGTCAACTCCTTGTAGAACGTCATTTATAGCAGGTAGATAATCCTCAATTGCCTGATTTACAGTAACATTTTTGATATTATTAGCTAAATGATATAATTGTATTTCACAGATTTCGATTCCGCTTGGTAACTTTTTCAGTTCAAAAGGTTGCTGAATGATTTTCTCAATGGCTTTGATTTTTTTTACTTCACTCTTAGGGATAATAACCATTGAAACTCCTGATTTTCCGGCTCTTCCGGTGCGTCCGCTTCGGTGAGTATATGTTTCTATTTCATCAGGAAGTTGATAGTGAATAACGTGAGTAATATCATCAACGTCAATTCCTCGTGCAGCAACATCTGTGGCGATTAACATCTGTATTTGCTTGGCACGGAAGGCTTTCATTACCAAATCACGTTGGTTTTGACTCAAATCACCGTGTAATGCGGCTGCGTTATAACCGTCTTCGATTAGTTTTTCTGCAACAGATTGAGTGTCTTTCTTTGTTCTACAAAAAACTACAGAAAAGATATCGGGATTTGCATCAGCCAATCGTTTTAGAGCCTCGTATCTGTGCCGTCCGTTTACCATATAGAACTCGTGGCGTATGCTGTTGGAAGCCTGATTTCTTGTTCCTATTGTGATTTCCAGGGGTTTATGCATAAACTGACGAGCAATTTTTGCTACTTCATTAGGCATTGTAGCCGAAAAAAGCCACGTGTTTTTCGTTTCCGGAGTATGAGATAAAATTGACGTAATATCTTCGTAGAAGCCCATATTTAACATTTCGTCAGCTTCATCTAATACGCAAAATTCTATATTTGAGATGTTTACGAAATTTCTGCGAATCATATCCTGCATACGTCCGGGAGTAGCAACTATGATTTGAGCTCCTTTTTTTACACTACGAGCCTGTTCTTCAATACTTGCTCCACCATAAATTGCAACAACATTTATTTTAGGAATGTACTTTGAGTAAAGTTTTAATTCTGAGGCAATTTGCAGACATAGTTCACGAGTGGGAGAAAGAATAAGTCCTTGTGTTTCACGGTTGTCAGCGTTGATTTTTTGTAAAAGAGGAAAGCCGAATGCTGCCGTTTTTCCAGTTCCTGTTTGTGCTAAAGCAACCATATCAGTGTCTTCAGAAAGTAGTGAAGGGATTGCTTTTTGTTGTATTTCAGAAGGGTTTTCAAAGCCCATATCATCTATGGCTTTGATAATAGGCTCATTAAGCCCCAATTGTTTAAATGAATTCATATATAATTTTCTACGGGGCAAAGGTAATCAATTAATTGAGAAAAAATCATTAATTTTTGGTTTTTATTGTTCTAAATAATTTTACTTTTGCACAAAAACGAAAATGATACAATTTTTACGTTATTTGCTTTTTCCAGTTTCCATTTTATACGGAATGGTAATTCGTCTGCGTCATTTGGCATTTGATTATGGAATATTCAATTCTGTAACTTTCAATGTTCCAATTATTTGTGTGGGAAATTTGAGTGTTGGAGGTACAGGAAAAACTCCAATGGTGGAATATCTGATACGCAAACTCAAATCTCAAAAAAGAGTGGGAGTTGTTAGTCGTGGATACAAACGTAAAACGAAAGGCTTTGTTTTGGCGAATAAAAATTCAACGGTTTTTGATTTGGGAGATGAGCCATTTCAATTTTGGAAAAAGTTTCCTGAAATTATTTTAGTAGTTGATTCTGATAGAGTTAGAGGTGTTGGAGAATTATTGAAACTAAAAAATGCTCCTGAAATTATTTTGCTTGATGATGCTTTTCAGCATAGGAGAATAAAAGCTCAAAAAAACGTATTATTAACTTCCTATAATAGTTTATATTCAGATGATTATCTTCTTCCAACGGGAAATTTGAGAGACGTTGTTTCAAGAGCTGAAAAAGCAGATGTAATTGTTGTTACTAAATCTCCGACTAATATTTCAGAAAAAAAACGCATAGAAATTACAAAAAAATTACAAAAAAACGAAAAACAAAAGGTAGTTTTTGCAACTATTTCCTATTCTGAAAAAGTATATTCGCAAAAAGAAGTGATTGATTTACAGGATTTTTTAAAAAAGCCTTTTCTACTTGTTACAGGAATTGCAAATCCTCTTCCGTTAATTCAGTTTTTAGATGATAATCAGGCTAATTACAGGCATTTGGAATTTCCTGACCACCATAATTTTTCTTCCTCAGAAATAGAAAAATTAAAGAAAGAACCTCGAATATTGACTACTGAAAAAGATTTCGTACGCTTGCAAAATCAATTGCCTGAGATTCATTATCTCCCCATAGAAACTGAATTTGTGAGTAAATCAGATGAGGATATTTTCTGGAAAATGTTGAAAAGTTAATCGTAGTTTTTGTTAGTTTTGTCCGCATTTTGTAATTAAATATGAATATTATTAAGCTTGATACGGTAGATTCTACTAATAATTATCTGAAAAAGTTAGCAAATTCGGAAGAAAATTTGCCAAATTTCTTAACCGTTTGGACTCCAAATCAAACCAATGGAGTAGGGCAGTACGGAGCCAAGTGGCTGACAGAATCATACAAGAATTTGACATTCAGTGTTTTATTTTTACATAAAAAATTTCAATTAGAACGATATTTTCTGTTGAATATGCTTACGGCAATTGTGGTTGCACAAACTATCGAAGAAATGCAAATTCCGAGTGTAAAGATAAAATGGCCTAATGATATTTTGTTAGAAAAACATAAAATAGGCGGAATTTTAATCGAAAATGTAATTAGAGGTACGAATATAGAAAAAAGTGTCATAGGCATAGGGCTGAATGTGAATCAAACAGACTTTTCCGGCTTGCCAAAAGCGTCATCTCTTCAAAAAATAACTCAAAAAGAGTTTGATATAGAGTTGATTATGAAATCCATTATTCGTAATTTACGGAAAGAGTTCATAAATTTGGAACAGGTGCAATTTGCCGAAGTTTATCCAGTTTATGAAAAATATCTTTTTCAGTTGAATAAAATTTCTGCTTTCCGACCGAAAGAAGGAAAAGATTTTTCAGGAATTATACGAGGAGTGCTTCCTTCAGGAGAGCTTCTAGTTGAAATAGAAAACGAAGAAATTAAGCAATTTGCATTAAAAGAAATACAATTACTATATTGATTTTTAATGTTTTATAAAAAAATCGACCTCAAAAAAAGAGGTCGATGTAAAATAGAGAGGTTTAACAATTATTACAATTCAATCATTTGCTGAAAATCGGTTTCACTAATCATCGGGATGCCTAATTTCTCAGCTTTTTCTTTTTTACTTGGTCCCATATTATCTCCCACAATTACATAACTGGTTTTAGATGAGATAGATGAACCAACTTTCCCTCCGTTTTGTTCGATTAAGTTTTTAAGTTCATCACGTGAGAAAATTTGAAAAACTCCTGAAACAACGATAGTTAAGCCTTTGAGTTTATCGGTGTGATTTTGCATATTTTCTTCGGAAAGAGAAAATTGTAATCCGTGATGTTTTAATCGCTCTATAAGTAATTGATTTTGAGTGTTATTGAAGAAGGAAATTACGCTTTCTGCAATACGATTTCCGATTTCATCAACTTTTGTAAGTTCTTCTAAAGTAGCTTTTTGTAAATTTTCAATATTTTTATAATGGCGTGCTAATTTTTTTGCTACAGTTTCTCCCACATAACGTATTCCAAGAGCAAAAAGTACACGTTCAAACGGGATTTCTTTTGATTTTTCAATACCTTTTACCATATTTTCTGCACTTTTTTCAGCCATACGTTCCAAAGGCAATAATTGCGGAACGGTAATTTCATACAAATCCGCATAATTCTTTATAAGTCCTTCTCGGAAAAGCAATTCCACTGTCTCTCCGCCCAAGCCCTCAATATCCATCGCTTTTCGGGAGATGAAATGTTGTATTTTTCCGGTAATTTGAGGAGGACAAGTATTAGAATTAGGGCAGTAGTGTTGTGCTTCGCCATCATTGCGAATTAAATCTGTTCCGCATTCCGGACAGTTTGATATATAGATAGTTGGGATAGAATTTTCAGGACGTTTTTCAAGGTTTACACCCACAATTTTTGGGATAATTTCGCCTCCTTTTTCTACGTACACCGAGTCTCCAACGCGAACATCCAACTTTGCGATTTGGTCTGCGTTATGTAGCGAAGCTCTTTTCACGATGGTTCCGGCTAATAAAACAGGTTTGAGGTTAGCAACCGGAGTGATGGCTCCTGTGCGTCCTACTTGGTAGGAAATGCTTTCTAAAATGGTATCTACTTGTTCGGCTTTGAATTTGTAGGCGATTGCCCAACGCGGTGATTTTGAGGTATATCCTAATTCTTCTTGTTGTTGAATGTCGTTTACTTTTACTACCACTCCGTCAATTTCATAAGGTAAATCGTGACGATGCTCATCCCAATAATTAACAAAATCCATTACTTCTTGAGTGGAATGGCATAATTTAGATTCTTTAGGAACCTTAAATCCCCATTCGCGTGCCTTTTGTAAACCTTCGTATTGTGTTGATATCCCAGTATTTCCGATTAGAGAATAAAGCAAGCAATCCAGTGGACGTTTGGCTACTTCTGCTGTGTCTTGTAATTTAAGGCTTCCGCTGGCGGTGTTTCGAGGATTCATATATGGGTCATCTCCCGCTTCCACGCGTTCTTTATTCATTTGTTCGAAACCTTTTTTGGGTAAAATGATTTCTCCACGTATGTGAAATTTTTCAGGATAATTGCCTTGTAATTGCAAAGGTACACTTCTGATAGTGCGAACGTTAGCTGTAATTTCATCACCCTGAAAACCATCTCCACGTGTGGTTGCCTGTACTAATTTTCCGTTTTCGTAATGTAAGCTCACCGATGCTCCATCGTACTTCAATTCACAAGTGAAAGCGATTTTGTCAGTTCCAATAGCTTTGATAACTCGCTTTTCCCAATCTTCCAAATCTTCTTTAGAATATGAATTATCAAGCGAATACATCCGAAATTCGTGTACAATGGTCTTAAAATTTTTGGTGATTGTTCCGCCCACACGAACCGTCGGAGAGTTTTCATCATAAAATTCTGGGTGATTTCTCTCTAATTCCTGTAATTCCTGTAATTTCAGGTCAAATTCATAGTCGGAAATAGTTGGATTATCTAAAATATAATAATTGTAGTTATGTTGATTGAGTTCTGTTCTGAGTTGCTCGATTTTCGTTTTTATACTCATAAAATTGAATTTATAAATCAAAAAAAGCTATCTTTTTGATAGCTCTTTTCTAATTTTTAAGTTTTACTTTTCGTAAACTCCTTCTTTTTTGAAATGTTTTGCCAATAAGTAGTAAATAACTGCACGATATTTACTCTTGTTTGATTTTCCGTAAGTTTCGATTACAGATTCAATAGCACTATCCAATTCCGGACCGTCTTTTAAGCCAAGTTTTTTAATCAAAAAATTTTGTTTTACACGGTCTAATTCCGTTTTGTCTGAACCCGCAACTGTTGAAGCATCAGCGTTGTAGATTGAAGGACCTAAACCAATTGTTACTTTTTTTAAGAAATCTAAATCGGGAGTTACTCCACATTTCTCTTTTAAGTCTTTGGCATACAATTCAATAAGTTCGTCTCTTTTACTCATATTGACTTTTGTTTTAATAATTAAAGTGTAAAACTAAATCAATTTTTCAAGAAATGAAAGTAGTTTAACAAAACTTTATCGTTTTTCAATCGAGGTGTGTTGATTTCCAATAATTTAGGATGCTCAGAATCATCAAAAAAGTTTTTTAATTCAGCTTCAAGAGACTCTAAATCATTCGTCTGAGAATAGCCCCATCCGTACATTTTGCAGAGATGCTCTGCAGTAAGTTGGTGGGGCGTTTCGAAATATGTTTCAAAATTTTTGTCGGATTTATCCCCCGGTAAAATTCTGAAAATTCCTCCTCCTTGATTGTTAATCAGTATGATACGGAAACTTTTCGGAATATATTTATTCCAAAGTCCATTGCTGTCATAAAAGAAACTTAAATCTCCGGTAATCAGTAAAGTAGCGGATTTGCTTCCTACTGCGGCACCAATGGCGGTGGATATGCTTCCGTCAATTCCGCTTGTTCCTCGGTTACAAAAAATTTTCCAAGAAGGGTCTGATTTAAAAAGTTGTGCATAACGAACTGTGGAGCTGTTACTCAGTTGAACTAATTGATTTTTAGGGATTTTACTGAAAATTAGTTCGTATATTCTCAAGTCAGAATACGGAATTTCGGAAATATATTCCAAATGTTTTTTATGAATTTCTTCATTGATTTTAAGCCATTTACTTCTGTATTTTGTATTGTTTTTTTGCAATTCAGGACTTAAATTATTAAAAAAGAAATTTATATCTGTTTGAAAATGGTTTGTCAAGCAAAAATATGAATCGTATCCTTTTTGTAAATCAATATGATAGTGAAATTTAGGCTGAAATTTACGCAAAAATTGTTTTATTTTTTTTGAAACAACCAAACCTCCAAAAGTAAGTAATAATTCAGGGCGTAATTTTTCTTTTAGGGTTTCATCTTTTTCTGTGAAAGTCAATAACTTATCAATATAAGGAATGAAATTTTCGTTATGAAGATTTGAAGTTGTTTCGGTTAAAACTAAAACGGAAGGATCATTGGCTAAAAGATTTATGTATTTATTTTCCAAACTGTTAGGAGATAAAACTCCGACTAAAACCATTTTCTTTGATGATTGATTCCAATTTTTAATAAAATCCGCTTTTTGTTTGGGATTTATGTAAGGCTTTCTTTTTTCAATAGGCTGATTTTCAAAATAAAAAGATTCTTCTGTAGTTAAATACAAAGGTTCTTCAAAAGGAACGTTTATATGTACGGGAGCTTGACGTTCTATGGCAGTATTTAAAGCTCTATTTAGCTCATATTCATTACTTTTATTGCTAAATTTCCTGTCTGACAAATTTGCATTATAAGCACTGTGATTGGCAAAAATATTTTGCTGACGGATAGTTTGACCATCTCCGATATCGATTTTGTCCAAAGGGCGATCAGCAGAAATTACAACTAAAGGAATATCACTGTAAAAAGCCTCACTTACAGCAGGATAGTAATTCAACAAAGCCGAACCGGAAGTGCAGACCATCGCCACAGGATGTTTTATCTGTTGTGCAATTCCTAAGGCAAAAAATGCAGCACAACGTTCATCAACAACACTGTAGCACGTAAAAAAGGAATCGTTTGAAAATCCGATGGTTAAAGGAGCATTTCTCGAACCGGGTGATATTACAATATGTTTGATGTTTTTTGCTTTGCAAGCAAGAATAACCATTTGTGCAAGTTCTATGGCGGGTCGCTTCATAATATTTTGAAATGTTTAATCTTGAATGGATTCTTGTTCCAGATTTTTTAAAGGATTAAGGGGAGTTTCTTCTTTCTTATATTTTTTGAAAAATAGAAAATACAAACAAGTTACAAACCAACTTAACCAGAATAAATAGAAACCGGAATGGAAACTGAATTTCATCATTTTATGGCTGGTGGTTGTAAAATCAAGATATGTAAGATATGTTCCTATTATTCCTATGATAATGAGTAAAATACAAACGAAAAATTTAAATTTTTGATTTATCTTTTTTGAAAATTGCATCGTCAGGATTAATATAAATTGAACGGCAAAAAACAACAGAGCTGTTTTCCACCACGTTTTGAAAATCAAGTATTCACGATGCATTGTGCTAATACCAATTCGCCCAATGAAAGACATTTTTGAAATTAAAATGCTCGAAATGACACTTGAAAGAGCCTGAAAAAGAGTCAGAATAATTAAATTTTTCATATTTATTTTACAATTTTCCAGCCTGAATTTTCATCATATTTCAATTTGAATTTACGACTGATAAACGTCAATTTTGGATTTGGGTCTTTACCAAAATGGTAGAAAGGAGTTTTTTCCTTGTCTAAAATAACTGTACAGACAGCTGTTTTTTCGTTGTTTTTTTCAATATTTATTTGTTCTTCATTTAGTTTGTAAATGATTGTCTTTACAATTGAAGTTTTTTTGTTATGACTTATAATGTAAGGTAATGCCAGCTTTGTGAGCGTGGGTTCGATGATGTGTACGCTATCTTTTGAAAACCATTTTTTTCTGATTTTTTCGTTGTTGATTTCAACATAGCCATCATCAACCAGATTTTCAATAGCTTTGATGAGTTCTTTATCTTTTTTTGCTTCAAGACGTTGTTTGTCCGTGCTGAATTTTCCTGTTTCGTATAAGGGTTTTTCTTCCAAATATGCTGAAATCAGGTATTTGGCATCACTTGAACTTAGTTCTTTATCTGATTTACAAGATATTGAAAATAAAGCCAGAATGATTATTGAAAGATAAGTTTTCATAATATTTTTGGGTATTTAAATTAAAGTCAAAAATTTGAATTGTTATCCCAGCCAGCCTTCCCTGTCCAAACTTCGGTACTGAATTGCCTCGCCGATGTGATGTTGTTTCACACTTTCAGATTTTTCCAAGTCGGCAATGGTTCGGGCTACTTTTAGAATTCGGTCGTAAGCACGTGCAGAAAGATTCAGCCGTTGCATTGCATTTTTCAGAAGTTCTAACGAAGCTTCGTCTAATTTGCAATATTTTCGGATTTGTTTGGTATTCATTTGAGCATTGTAATGAATGTTTGGATATTCTTTAAATCGCTCAGTTTGAATATTTCTTGCTTCAATCACTCGCTGGCGGATAACGTTACTACTTTCGGCTTTTTGTTCACAAGAAAGTTTCTCGAAAGGAACAGGATTTACCTCAATATGAATATCGATTCGGTCTAACAAAGGTCCTGAAATTTTACTTAAATAACGTTGCATTTCGGCGGGCGTTGATGTTACGGGAGCGTCGGGGTCGTTGAAATAACCGCTGGGGCTGGGATTCATACTTGCCACCAACATAAACGAAGCCGGATATGTAACCGAAAATTTAGCTCGTGATATGGTTACTTCTCTGTCTTCCAAAGGCTGACGCATCACTTCCAAAACCGAACGTTTAAATTCAGGGAGTTCATCAAGGAAAAGCACTCCGTTATGAGCCAGTGAGATTTCACCCGGTTGAGGGTAAGCTCCGCCGCCTACTAAAGCTACATCCGAAATGGTGTGGTGCGGACTACGAAACGGACGATTGCTCATAAGTCCGCTGTCTTTTATACGCCCAACGACGCTATGTATTTTGGTGGTTTCCAAGGCTTCGTGCAAGGTCATTGGCGGAAGAATGCTGGGTAATCGTTTGGCTAACATTGTTTTTCCTGAACCCGGAGGACCAATCAAAATAATGTTATGCCCGCCTGCAGCTGCAATTTCCATACATCGTTTTATGGATTCTTGCCCCTTAACATCGGCAAAATCAAATTCGGGGAAATCTAAGTTTTTGAAGAACTCTTTTCGGGTGTCGATTTCCGTTTTTTCGAGTGTTTTTTCTCCATTGAAAAAATCAATAACATCTTTAATATTTTCAACTCCGTAAACTTCCAAATTATCAACTATGGCAGCTTCTTTGGCGTTTTGGGCAGGTAGGATAAAGCCTTTAAAACCTTCTTTTCGTGCTTGTATGGCAATGGGTAAAGCTCCTTTTATGGGTTGTAAACTTCCGTCCAAAGAAAGTTCTCCCATAATGATATATTGCTCTAAATCATTAGCTTGTACTTGTCCGTTAGCAGCCAAAATCCCGATAGCGAAACTCAAATCGTATGCCGAGCCTTCCTTACGCATATCGGCAGGAGCCATATTGATAGTAATCTTTTTACCCGGAATCTTGTAGCCGTTGTTTTGTAAAGCCGCCCCAATACGGTAGCTACTTTCTTTAATGGCAACATCGGGCAAGCCCACCAAATGATAACCTACGCCTTTGTCGATATTTACTTCAATGGTGATGGTGGTGGCTTCTACTCCAAAAACAGCACTCCCGTATATTTTTACAAGCATAAATTGAAAATTTAAGCACAAAAATACTCAAAAGAATACATAAAAACAAGCACTTTTTTAGAAAGACTTTTAATTATTCAGAAGAATTTTTTCTATGTTGGGGCTAAAGATACCTTCAAAAGCTGTAATAATCCGAGCATCTCGACCAAGAATAAAAGTTTGACTAATGTTATTGATGAGAAATTTACGTGATAAATCTGTAAAATCAGTTGCGTGGAACTGCTCAATTCCTTGAACTGAAGGAGCTTTTTTAAGCCATTCATCAACATTTTGCCCTACATCAATTCCGGTAAATTGAGCTTCAGGAAATAATGTTCGTAGCTGTAAAACTCTATTGAAAATCAAACTTGACATTTCAGGCTGATTTACAGACCAAAAGTAATAAACAGTAATTTCAGGTTTTACTATTTTTGATAAGGATTTACGATTTTTTTCAAGGTCAATAATTTCAAAATCAGGAGGAATACTTCCCGTTTGTAAAGCGATTGTACTTTTAAAGAAAGATTCTAATTCTGATTTATGTATGTTATTCTCATTATATTTATTAAATTCATCAACATAACATTGACATTCGCCATTGTGTTGAATATTAAATACATAAGAATAAGCAGCATTTCTGTACAAGTTATCTCTCATACTTCCAGAAGGGAAAATGCTATCGATAACTTTAATTTTCTTCAAATGAAAGTCTTCTTCTCTGTTTACATCGGTACGCCCCGATTTTAATCCTAATTTTTTTAAGGCTAAGTTGTTGGTAAACATAACCATATATCCATAATAAGGACGGAAATATTCTAAAAAATTATCATTAAAATTGATTTTCTTTCTGTGTTCGTAGAAATTTTTGGGTAGAAGAAAACTTGTAACAGGATTTCGATTATCTTTTTGAAATACAAACGCATAAGTCTCTATTTCCTTGTACAAAGGGAAAGTAGCACTCACCAAAGCTATATTTTTTGCTTTTTCAGATAATTTCGGATTATCTTTCAGAAGGGCGTCATACATCTGCATCTTAGCATTGTACACGGAATCCATTTTCTTTTTATAACTGTCCGGTTGCAACAGATTGAATTTCTTTAGAGTAAGGTTTTCCTTCTCATAGTCATTGATTTGTTGTGATACAAAGCTGTTAATAGCCGAACCTCTTCCAGAAAATGATATAGTTTGATGGAAATTTAGTGTATTAGCAGAAATAATTAAGCTATCGTTTGGCTCCAAAAATACGTATTGGTAGTTGTTATCAATCTCAAAATGATACAACTTAGCCTCACTAATCTCCAAATTTAATGAGAATTTCTTGTTTTCATTAAAGAAAACCGTATCAACAGGTTTATTGTTATGATACAATACTACTAATGAATCCTTTGCATTAGGGAAAAATCCTTTCAAAAAGGCACGATTTTCATCTTTAGTGTTTTTACAAGAAATTAAAAAAGAAGGGAGTAGTAGTAAAAGTAGTAGCCTGTTCATCATTTAATCATCTCATCAACTGAGGTGCAAACATAGAAAAAAGGTGATTTACCTTGTGTTATGGAAAAGTTAAAAAGAAAAATTCTGATGAAAGATTGTGAAATTTTATCTTTCATCAGAGTTTTTTAACATTTTATATGTATTATCTATAGTTTTTTATAAGATTCTTTACTAATAAAATCACATTGGGCATAGCTTTATTTGCAGCATTTAGCACCTCTTCGTGGGAAACATTTGGTGAAATTTCCGGACCTCCTAAGTCTGTGATTATAGAAACTGCACAAACGTCCATATTTTGGTGACGAGCGATAATCGTTTCAGGTACAGTACTCATTCCTACAGCATCTCCGCCTAAAATTCGAATCATACCATATTCAGCGGGAGTTTCAAACGAAGGACCCTGTAGCCCAACATAAACACCTTTATGTACCTTTATATTATTGTTTTTTGCTATTTCCTCCAGTTCGGCAATCATTCTGTGGTTGTAAGGTTTGCTCATATCAGGAAAACGAACGCCAAAATGGTCTAAATTTTTTCCTCGCAAAGGATGTTCCGGAAATAAATTAATATGGTCACGAATAATCATAATATCTCCGATTGAGAAGTTCGGATTTACTCCTCCGGACGCATTTGAAAGAATTAATCGCTTGATACCCAGTTTGTGAAATACGCGAATAGGGAAAGTAACTTCTTGCATAGAGTATCCTTCATAATAATGAACCCTACCAGCCATCATCAAAACGTAACGATTTTCAATCTTTCCGTAAATTAATTTTCCTGTATGCCCTGATACTGTTGATTTTGGGAAATTTGGGATATGTGAATATTTTATTTCAGAAATAACCTCCACTTCATCTTGTAATTTGCTAAGCCCTGAGCCTAAGATAACTGCAAATTCAGGAGTATGTTCTGAAATGTAAGATTGTATGATGCGTGCGGTTTCGTTTATTTTTTCGTTGATTGCCATAATCTTTATTTTTATACGATTCTATTCGCAAAGATAAGTAAAAATAAACACTTATACAAATAATAAGTTTCATAAAAAATAGTATTTTTGCA
This sequence comes from Capnocytophaga felis, assembly GCF_009684755.1. Taxonomy (GTDB): domain Bacteria; phylum Bacteroidota; class Bacteroidia; order Flavobacteriales; family Flavobacteriaceae; genus Capnocytophaga; species Capnocytophaga felis. The sequence goes on along the minus strand of NZ_BLBC01000003.1, from coordinate 144,877 downwards.
GAAGGTTAATTATAAATTTTACAATTTAAACTTTTTAAAAGAGATAATTAATGAAAAATCTTAGAATAATTTTTATGGGAACTCCTGATTTTGCATTGGAAAGTTTAAAACAGTTAGTTGAGAATGAGTACAATGTGGTTGGAGTTGTTACAATACCTGATAAAAATGTTGGTCGTGGACAAAAATTGCAATCTTCACCAGTGAAAATATATGCCGAAAAGAATCAAATACCTGTTTTTCAGCCAACAAATTTAAAAAATGAAGATTTTGTTAATTCATTAAAAGAATTAAACCCTGATTTACAGATTGTTGTTGCTTTCCGGATGTTGCCAAAGGTAGTCTGGCAATTGCCAAAGTACGGAACATTTAATCTACACGCTTCATTATTACCTAATTACAGAGGCTCTGCACCAATCAATTGGGCAATCATTAATGGTGAGGAAAAAACAGGAGTTACCACTTTTTTTATTGATGAAAAGATAGATACGGGAGCCATTATTCTACAATCAGAAACAGTAATTTCGGAGAAAGAAACCGCTGGTAGTCTGCACGATAAGTTAATGATACAAGGGGCAGAATTAGTGTTAAAAACTGTTGATGAAATAGAAAAAGGAAATCATAAAGTAAGGAAACAGCCTATGAATGATGTTTTTGCAGAAGCACCAAAGATTTTTAAGGAAACTTGCAGAATAAATTGGGAGAAAGAAGGAATTGCTATTGAGAGGCTGATACGGGGAATGAGTCCGTACCCAACTGCTTGGACGATTTTGCTTCACAAAGGAGAAGAAATGAATATAAAAATATATGATGCCACTTTTCAGAAAGAAAGCCATTCTCTTCCTAACGGAAAAATAAAAATACAAAACAGACAAATATATGTAGCTGTGAAAGAAGGTTTTGTTAATCTGTTGGAATTGCAAATTCCTGGAAAAAAACGTATTAAAGCCAGTGATTTGCTAAACGGGTTTTCTTTTGATGAAGAAGCGAAGTTCATTTGAAAATAAAAAATAAACAACCAAAATTAGTTTTAAAGATGAAATATATTTATTTATTTTTAATGTTTTGTTTTTCTGTTGGTTACGCTCAAAAATCTCTTCAAGATGGATTGAAAAGTATCAATAGACAATCGGCAGAAGCACATATTGATTTTTTGGCAGATGATGCTTTGGAAGGACGTGAATCAGGATTTCAGGGCGGACGCATAGCTCGAAATTACATTGTTTCACAATTGCGACAAATTGGGATAGAACCATTTTTCTCTGATGGATATTTGCAACATTTTTCTGCGTATAGAGTTGATAGTCAGTCTAAAGAATCGAAAAGATACACAGTGGTCGATTCTGTTATCAATCGTTTGAAAAACAATACTCATTATCGTTTGGAGATGGCAAATGTTTTGGGGGTGATAAAAGGTAAAAAAACAGATGAATATGTTATCGTCGGAGCTCATTATGACCATTTGGGAATGGATAAATATCTTGAAGGGGACCAAATATATAATGGTGCGGATGACAATGCTTCGGGTGTTTCGGCGGTGTTGCAACTGGCAAAAGCTTTTAAGATGTCAGGAGAGCAGCCTTTGCGAACGATTATATTTGCTTTTTGGGACGGAGAAGAAAGAGGATTGCTTGGTTCTAAGTATTTTACGAATAATTGTTCTTTCCGAAATCATATTAAAGCGTATTTGAACTATGATATGATTGGTAGAAATAATCGTCCGGAACAGCCCAATTACGTTGTGTATTTTTATACGGCTTCACATCCTGTTTTTGGAGATTGGTTAAAGTCAGATATTCAAAAATATAAGCTTGATTTACAGCCGGATTACAGAGCGTGGGATAACCCTGTTGGAGGGAGTGATAATGGTTCATTTGCAGTTCATAAAATTCCGATTGTGTGGTTTCATACTGACGGACATCCTGATTATCACAAACCTACTGACCATAGTGATAGACTTAATTGGGAGAAAATCGTAGAAATTACAAAAGCATCTTACTTGATTTTCTGGAAATTAGCAAATGACAAGTATTAAAATATTTATTTTTGCTAAGAATGTTGTTTTCTTTATTAAGTCAAATCATTTTTTTGATTACAAAGCGTTAATGTAATTTAAAAATTAATTATAAATCCTAAAAATTAACTATTTATTAACGCATAATTACTTTTCTATTTTCTATCTTCGTAGCAGAAAAATCCAAGTGAGGGAGGATATTATTTAATCGTATAATTAAAGTAGTTGAAGTAATGTGTGTTGAATTTATGGATTACCTCTCCATCGAGAAAAAATATTCAAAACATACGATAGAGGCTTATAAAAATGACCTTAAAGCTTTTGCAAAGTTTGTGAAGAATATTTATGGTGAGAGTGAAAAGGAACATAGTTTAGAAAATGTTTCCTATGAGGATGTTAGAAGTTGGATTGTTGAACTCTCAAATCAATCAATTGCGTTTAGGAGTATCAACCGAAAGTTATCAGCGTTAAAGGCTTATTATTCGTTTTTGAAGAAAACAAACCAAATTGAAGTTAGTCCGTTTGAAAAAGGAATAATGCCTTTAAAGATAGAAAAAAGAATAAAACTTCCTTTTTCAGAAAAAGAGATAGAAAAGGTGTTGTCTTGTTTTTCAAACAAAAACAAATTTGAAGAAATTCGAGATAAGGCTATTATAGAGGTTCTTTACGCGACAGGAATGCGGCGTTCGGAGTTGATTTTATTGAAAGTTAATGATTTGGATTTCAGTCAGAAACAAATTAAAGTTTTGGGTAAGCGAAATAAAGAAAGATTAATACCAATGCTTCCTCAAATTGAAGTTATTTTGGAAGAATATCTTAAAAAAAGAGAGGAAGTAGTTAATGAAAATAGTAAAGATTTCTTATTTTTAGCCAAAAATGGTAAAAAAATATATCCAACGCTTGTTTATAGAATAATTAATTTGTACTTTAGTGCGGTGACTACAAAGCAAGATGTTAGTCCGCACGTGTTAAGACATTCATTTGCAAATCATTTGCTCGATAATGGTGCCGATTTGAATACAGTTAAGGAATTGTTGGGGCATTCGAGTTTGGCAGCGACTCAGGTTTATACCAATACAAGCTTAGCCGAACTCAAAAAACAGTATGGAAAGGCACATCCCAGGGCAAGTGGTGGAAAAATATGAAAAATAAAGTAGATTGTTAAACCTTTTAAAAAGTTTAGTTTATGAAAGTTTATGTACACCCAGTAGATTTTACAGTAGATCAAAAATTGGTTGATTTTATTCAGAAAAAAATGGATAAGTTGGATCATTTTTATGATAGAATAATAGAGGCAGATGTTCATTTAAAATTAGAAAACACAAGTTCAAAAGAAAATAAAATTGTAGAAATAAAAGTACACGTACCAGGAGAAAGTTTGGTAGTGAAAAAGCAATTCAAAACATTTGAAGAGGGAGTTGATAGTTCAATAACTCCTTTGGAAAGAATGTTATTAAAATATAAAGAAAAACGTTAAAAAACGGTTAAAACATTTTTTTTAAGTTAAAAAAATGTATATTTGCCCCAATCAATAATTTAAAGTAATTTAAAAATAGTATGAAAAAACACATTTTTGCTTTGGCTTCACTGGTTTTTGTTGGGGCACAAGCTCAAGAGAATTACAATAAGTGGTCAATTGACTTCAACGGAGGAATAAACAAGCCTATAGCTCCTTTTTCAGCACAGCATTCGGCTTCTACACCAAGTTTGTGGGGAGCAAACGCGGGAGTTCGTTATATGTTCAATAACAAATTCGGGCTTCGTTTGGGAGGAGGATATGATTCTTTCAAAGAAGGAGATAATAGCAATAAATTTGAGTCGAATTTCTGGAATGTTAATTTGCAAGGAGTTGCGAACGTGGGGCGTGTTCTGTCTTTTGAAGAATGGACAAGCGATTTGGGATTGCTTGCTCACGCAGGGGTTGGATACGGACAGCTTAACAGCGACGCACTTTCAAGTGCAGACCAAGTTGCTTTCATCGTAGCAGGTTTGACACCTCAGTTACGAATCTCTAACAGAGTAACTTTATTGGCAGATGCATCTATCTTCTTCAATGCAAGACAACAAAGAACATTCGATACTTTCTCACAATCAGACAGAAGAGGTATTCAAGGAGTTAATGTTGCAGCAACTATCGGGTTGCAAATTGCTTTAGGAAAACACGGAAAACACGCTGATTGGCATCACGAAGGAAGCAAATTCGAGAAAATTGAAGAGCGTTTAGCTTCATTGGAGGGAGATGTTTCAGGATTGCAGCAAGAAGTTGCTAATAAGCAAAATAAAATGAACGATGCAAACGGAAATGGTGTTCCTGATGAGGTTGAAAACTATGTAAACGATAATTATGCAACTAAAGAAAGCGTAAAATCTTTGACTGAAGACGGAGATATGGCTGCGGACTTAATCAGAAAAGGTTATATAAGTACGTATTTTGACTTTAATTCATCAAAACCACAAATGTCTTCAACTTGGGCTGTTGATTTTGTTTCTAAGTTCTTGAAATCTAATTCTAATGCAAATATTAATATTGTAGGATTTGCTGATGAGCTTGGTGGAACTGATTACAACCAATTACTTTCTAACAAAAGAGCTGAAGCGGTTAAGAAGTTGTTAGTTGATTTAGGTGTTGATGCTTCAAGAATTTCTACTGAAGGAAGAGGAGAGGATACATCAGTTAATAAAACTTCTCCGAGAGCACGTCAAATTGCACGTAGAGCAACTTTCGAGTTGAAATAAATAAAAAAAATAATGACCGTATGTGTCAGTATGCGAAAATCCTAAGAAATTGTTTCTTAGGATTTTTGTTTCATTATTTATTTTGTGAAAAATTAGTCTTTAGCGGATTTTACTTAGGAATAAATTATTTTATCTATGGAAAAACCAACCTTACTTATTTTTTTGTTGTTGTGTTGCTTTACAACAAGTATGAAAGCTCAAAAACAAGACGTTTCTGTTGTATTTGATAAGCCCGCAAATTATTTTACTGAAAGTCTTCCTATTGGCAATGGACGTTTGGGAGCGATGATTTTCGGTAAAACTGACATTGAGAAGATTGTACTTAACGAAATTTCTCTTTGGTCGGGAGGACATCAAGATGGAGATAATCATCAGGCAAATTCTTACCTAAAAGAAATTCAAGATTTACTTTTGAAAGGCAGAAATTTGGAAGCTCAGCAAATATTACAAAAACATTTTGTTGCTAAAGGAAAAGGCACTTGTTTTGGTAAAGGAGCAAATTGCCACTATGGTTGCTATCAAATTTTAGGAGAATTAAAAATTGACTGGAAATCAAGTGATGCTGTAACAAATTACAAACGCATTCTTGATGTAGAAAAAGCAATTGCCAGGACTTCTTTTGAGCGAGAGGGAAATCAAATTCAACAAGAGGCTTTTGCTGATTTTGCCAACGATTTAATTTGGATTAAATTTTCAGGGACAAAACCGCTGAATTTAGATATATCGCTTTTCAGGAAAGAAAACGCTGCTGTATCTTACGAAAGTGGCAAAATAATTATGAAAGGAACGCTTCCTAATGAAGAGGAAAAAGGAATGCAATTTGGAACTATCGTTGAGTTACACACTGACGGAAATTTGCAAGCACAAACTTCACATATAGAAGTTATTTCTGCAAAAGAAATAGTTTTAAAGATAAGTGCTTCAACTAATTACAATAACGAAAGCGGGCAACTCAATAATGAAGATGTTTTGGCTAAAGCAAATAAATATCTTGAAAAAACAGCGAAGAATTTTAATCAATCTTTGATAGAAAGTCAAAATGAATATCAAAAAATATTTAATCGTAATCGTTGGGCAATGCCAAATAATGCAGAACTTGAAGGTTTGACTACTCTGCAACGATTAGAAAGATTTTACAAAGGAGAAAAAGATGCGTTATTACCTGTTTTGTACTACAATTTTGGTAGATATTTATTGATATCATCATCTCGAAAAGGATTATTGCCTGCTAACTTGCAAGGTTTGTGGGCAGAAGAATACCAAACTCCTTGGAATGGAGATTATCATCTGAATATCAATGTACAAATGAATTATTGGTTGGCAGAATCTACAAATTTATCTGACCTAACTGAACCTTTGCACCGTTTTACAAAGAATTTAATTCCTAATGGAAAAAAGACGGCAAAAGCATATTATAATGCTAATGGTTGGGTGGCTCACGTGGTTAGTAATCCTTGGTTTTTCACCTCTCCGGGAGAAGGTGCGGGTTGGGGTTCTACACTTACAGGAGGGGCTTGGCTTTGCGAGCATATTTGGGAACATTACAAGTTTACACAAGATACTAATTTCTTGAAAGAATATTATCCTGTTTTAAAAGGAGCGGCACAGTTTTTTGAGGATATTTTAATCAAAGACCCCAAAACAGGGTATTGGGTTACAGCTCCTTCAAATTCTCCTGAAAATGCCTATATTTTACCTGAACTGAAAGATGGCAAAAAACAAACGGGCTTTACTTGTATGGGACCAACAATGGATATGCAAATCATTAGAGAGTTGTTTTCCAGTGTGTTGGAGTCATCTGAAGTTTTGAATGTTGATGCAGATAAACGCAAACAATGGAAAAACATCATAGAAAATACCGCACCAAACACCATCGGTAAAAATGGAGATTTGAACGAGTGGCTTGACGATTGGGATGATGCTGAGCCTACACATCGTCACGTTTCGCATTTGTACGGATTGTATCCTTATGATGAAATTACTCCTTGGGATACGCCCGAACTTGCTAAAGCTGCACAAAAAACTTTGGAAATGAGAGGTGATGGAGGAACAGGCTGGTCAAGAGCTTGGAAAATCAATTTTTGGGCAAGATTGCAAGACGGAAATCACGCTCTTACATTGATAAGACAATTATTGAAACCTGTTAGTCCTGAAGTTAAAGGAGGTCAGCTTGGTGGAACGTATCCAAATTTATTCTGTGCACATCCGCCATTCCAAATTGATGGAAATTTTGGAGGAGTTGCCGGAATTTCTGAAATGTTGTTGCAAAGTCACGGAAAAAATAACACGATTCGCTTTTTGCCCGCATTACCTACACATCCTGATTGGAAAGAAGGGGAAATGAAAGGAATGAAAGCACGTAACGGATTTGAAGTGAGTTTCTTATGGAAAAATCATTCTTTGCAACAAGCTGAAATAGTTTCTTTAAGTGGACATAAATGCAAATTATTTCTACCTGCCGGGAAAAGTGTTTATTACAAAGGAAAATGTGTTGTTAAAAAACAAAAAAGGGATAGAGAAGCTGAATTTAAGACAGTGAAAGGAGCTAAATACATAGTTAAGTAAGTAATATTGTTATTTCAGAAAAAAGCTGTACTTTTGGGGATTGTTTACAAGAGTAATAAATTATGAGTATAGATAGTGCTACAATGGAGAAAAATGTTTTTCCTCCAAAAGGCAAACCGAAATGGATTCGAGTAAAATTACCTACAGGAAAAAAATATACGGAACTCAGAAATGTAGTTGATAAATATAATCTTCATACAATTTGTACCTCAGGAAGTTGTCCTAATATGGGAGAATGCTGGGGAGAAGGTACGGCTACATTTATGATTTTAGGAAATATTTGTACACGTTCTTGCGGATTTTGTGGCGTTAAAACAGGTCGCCCTGAGAGTTTGGATTGGGAAGAACCTGAAAAGGTGGCTCGTTCTATTAAGTTGATGAACATCAAACACGCTGTGATCACTTCGGTTGACCGTGACGATTTGAAAGATATGGGAAGCATAATGTGGGCAGAAACTGTTAAAGCCATCCGCAGAATGAATCCTGAAACCACATTAGAAACGCTCATTCCTGATTTTCAGGGAATAGAGAGGCATTTAGACCGTATGTTGGAAGTTTCCCCTGAAGTAATTTCTCACAATATGGAAACCGTACGCAGATTAACCAGAGAAGTACGCATTCAAGCAAAGTATGACCGAAGTTTGGGAGTTTTGAAATATTTAAAAGATAATGGGGCAAAACGCACAAAATCAGGGATTATGCTCGGTCTTGGTGAAACGGAAGAGGAAGTTATTGAAACGCTTCACGACTTGAAATCGGTTAATTTGGATGTACTTACCATCGGGCAATATTTGCAACCATCAAAAAGGCATTTGCCTGTTAAACAATTTATTACACCTGATCAGTTCGCTAAGTATAAAGAAATAGGGGAGTTGTTAGGCTTCCGACACGTTGAAAGTGGAGCTTTAGTTCGTTCATCTTACAGAGCCCACAAGCACGTTTTGTAATTAAAAAAGGGTCGGAAATTTATCAAATTTCCGACCCTTTTTCTTATCTTATAAATCTCTTCGTTTTATTAAAAAGTACGAAAAGTAAATAAAAATTCCTATCCAGATGGAAGTTATCATAACATCAATCAAGCTTACGCCATATTCGCCACTTAGTTCCACACCAACTTGATTCGCAGCTATTTGTACGCCCGACATTCGGGTAAAAGGTTCTTTTATGAGGTTGCCCATAGTTTTCAAAGGAAGAATTCGTACAAGAAAATTTAAATTATGGTCGTTATAAGAAGAAATTCCCGAAATAATACTTTCTGCAATGTACCAAAGTGTTAGAAATCCTAAGGAAAAAGCAGATTTTTGCGTGAGTACTGCAAAAAATAAACAAATGCTAAAAAAACCTACCAGTTTTAAAAAGTAGGCGGGTAAAAATTCCATTTGTGAGAAAATAATTCCTAATTCATCAAAACTTGAATATATCAGCCCCAAAATCATTGAAATTATAAACACCATAACAGTTGAAATTAAGGCGAACAAAACGGTGGTAAGAAATTTTGAGAGTACAAATTCTTTTTTGCTTAATCCGTCTATGAGGTTCTGTTTCAGTGTTTTATTACTATATTCATTAGCAATCATTGACACGATGACAATGGCAAGAAATAACTTGAAATAGTCGGCAATGTAAGTGTTAAAATGCCAAATGTATGGAAAATCAAAAATTCCTTGTTTTGCCAAATGAAATTCAAAATCGCCAAAATCAATCTTAACCATTGAAAATAAGAAAAGTAACATAAGTAATCCGAAATAGGAAATTATTAAAAATCGGCTACTTTTGTTGCTCCATATTTTGATAAGTTCAATTTGTAGTAATCGTACCATAATGTTTAATTTTGATTGTTGGTTAGTTTTAGGAATTGATTCTCAAGGCTTTCTTTTCGTTTTACTAAATGTGAAAGAAAAAATCCTTTTTCAAAAAGTAATTTATTTAAGTCTGAGGCATTCAGATTTGTTTTCGGAAAGACTTTGATAATTCCATTTTCTGAAATAATTTTATTAAAATCAGAGCTATTTCTCAAAAAATGAAGTAATTCTTCATTATTTTCAGAAGATAATTCAATGAAACCGTTACTGGTTACCATCTCATCAACCCGTCCGTTGTAAAGCATTTTTCCCTGTTGCAAAACAATTACGTGTGAGCATACTTTTTCAACTTCATCTAATAAATGTGAAGCCAAAAGTACAGTAACCCCTTGTGAAGCGATGTATTGTATTAACTCTCTGATTTTGTGTATTCCTTGAGGGTCAAGACCGTTTGTGGGTTCGTCTAAAATTAATATTTCAGGGTCATTTAGCAAAGCTGAAGCTATTGCCAAACGTTGTTTCATTCCTAACGAAAAAGCCTTGAATTTACGGTCTTTATATTCCCATAAACCTACGAGTTTCAGCTTGTTTTCGATTTTTTCAGCAGAAATTTCTTTGATTTTGCAAACCAATTTCAAATTTTCATAAGCTGACATATACGGGTAGAAATTAGGACGTTCAATAATTGCACCTATTCTTTTGAGAGCCTGTTGGTTAGAAACCTCTCCTCCAAACCACAGATACGTTCCGGAGGTTTTGTTTACCACATTAAGAATCATTCCTAAAGTGGTTGATTTTCCACTTCCGTTAGGTCCCAGCAAACCATACACATTTCCTTTTTCAATATGAAAGGAAATATTGTCAACAGCTTTGAATCTGCCAAAATTTTTAGATAAATTAGTAACTTCTAAAATTGTTTTCATATAAATTTTTTCAACTGATAAAAAAGGATATTTTTAAGTAAATCAAAGTCAAAGTCATAGCAAGATAACAATAACTTTGACTTTGATTTTGGGTTGAAAATGAGTTTATTCTGCAGAACTAACGATTGCTTCTTTATTTATTTTCTTAACCAAACCTTGTAGCACTTTTCCAGGTCCTACTTCAATAAATTCTGAGGCACCATCTTGAATCATTTGTTGTACACTTTGCGTCCATTTTACGGGTGCTGTTAGCTGATTAATTAAGTTTTTCTTGATTTCATCAGGATTATTAACCGCTGTTGTAGTAACATTCTGATATACTGGGCAAATAGGTTTGTTAAAGTGTGTACTTTCAATGGCTTTTGCTAATTCTTCCTCTGCAGGTTTCATCAAAACTGAGTGAAAAGCTCCGCCCACAGGCAAAATTAAAGCACGTTTGGCACCAGCTTCTTTCATTGCTTCACAAGCTTTTTCAACGGCATTAAGTTCACCGGAAATTACTAATTGCCCAGGACAATTGTAGTTTGCAGGGGTAACAATTCCTTCGATTTTTTTACAAACATCTTCAACAACAGCATCTTCCAAGCCTAAAACGGCAGCCATCGTTCCCGGTTGTGATTCACAAGCCTTTTGCATTGCCATTGCTCGTTTGTACACCAATTGTAATCCGTCTTCAAAAGAAAGAGTTTTATTGGCAACCAATGCAGAAAATTCACCTAATGAATGTCCCGCAACCATTTGGGGTTGAAAAGATTCTCCTAAAACTTTACTCAAAATGACTGAATGAAGAAAAATAGCAGGTTGTGTAACTTTGGTTTGTTTTAAATCTTGGTCAGTACCTTCAAACATAATGTCAGTGATTGAAAAACCTAAGATTTGGTTTGCTTGTTCAAATAAATCTTTTGCTTTACTTGATTTTTCGTACAAATCACGTCCCATTCCTACAAATTGAGCTCCCTGACCGGGAAAAATATATGCTTTCATATTCAATTAAATTTTATTTTTACAAACCTATTTTAAAAATTTTTTAAATACAAATTTTTTATGAAATAATTAAGAAAAACCACTTTTGTAAAGATTTCTGTTTTAGGAAATTTTAAAGAAAAAAAGTAATGTTATTATAAATAAAAAGGAAAAAGCCATCAAAAAAATTAATTTTTTGATGGCTTGAAATTTGCTTTAACTTAATGATAGAGAAGAAATTATTTTTCCTCTATTGTAGCGATACTCACACGATTCCACTCTGGTTCTGAGAACATATCACCAATACCATTTCCTTGAGCAGAAATGCGATTAGCATCAATTTTGTAACGTGCGATAAGGACTTTTTTCACAGATTCGGCACGTGCATTAGCTAAGGCGATGTTTTTTTCTTCATTTCCTTCCGGAGAAGCAAAACCTTTGATAACCACACGGCTATTCGGATATTTTTTCAAGTATGTTGCAATACGCTCAACATTAGGTAATTGAGAAGCATCAACAGTTGATTTTCCTAAACCAAAAGTAATAACAGACTCCAAAGTTTGTTTTGTTTTTGTTATTGTTTGTATTTCAGGTTCTTTGTTTTTAGCCTCTTCCAGTTCTTTTTCAAGTTGAGCGATACGTTCTTGAGCACTGTTAATCTCTCCTTCTTTACTGCTTACTTGATTTCGTAAATTATTGATATTGTTATTTAACTGGTCAATTTCAGATTGATTTCTTCCTTCAATTTCGGTAAAGTGATGTGCTCCGTTACTTCCTTTAAAACGATATACAATACCAACGTTTACTTGAGTCCAAGAGGTATTGATATTGAGGCTGTTAGCTGCGTCTGAACTTGGCGTGTCGATGCGATACAAAATCGACGGAGTGAGTTTTACAGCCCAAGCTTTGTTAGCTCCAAAATTGTACATAAAGTTAGCTCCAAATTTGGTTGTCATCGTGTTGTAATTGTTATTGTCTCCTTGGAAGAAGTGATGCATCCAACCTGGTCCGGCAAAGGCTTCCACTTCAAACTTACGGGGTTCGCCTTTGTAGCCTGCAAAAAGATTGTTTAAATTGAGTGCACCAATTACAGCTACATTTGTGTGTTCAATAACAAGAGGATTTCTTTCTTCCCAATTTCCATTTAGGTAAGCATTTGCATCAAAACCTAATCGGAATACGGGAGAAATTTGTTTGCTCAATTCTGCTCCGAAATTAAAACGAACATCTTCAATTAAGTCATAGCCTTTGGTAGGAACATATCCACCTACGTTTGCCCCTATTTGCCAATTGTCAAAAAATTTACTTTGGCTGAGCCCTTTTTCCTGTGCAGAGGCAGTCATAGCAATTCCAGCTATCATTGCCGATAAAATAATTTTTTTCATAAATAATTGTTACAATTAAAATTTTCTGCAAAAATACGAAAAAAAATAATTATAAAAAAAGAGTTTTGGGGATAATTTATTTAAAAATAAGTACTGATTTTTGAAAAAAAGAGATATTTCATAGTTGATATGATTGAGAGCTTTCAAATATTATTCTTAAATATTTTGTAAAAATAAATAGTTTTTAATTATTCATATCTGTAAATAATTTTGTATCTTTGACCTCGCTTTTAAGATAACATATATACAACCAAAAAAAATAAAAATGAGTACAACTATCCAAAAAAATGAACAATCCATTCAGCATCAACCAGCAGGATTGTTTGAAGACACACGTTATGAGAAAATCCATAATGTTATTTTTTCCGACTCTGTAGAGGCTTCTCAAGCAGTGGCTCACGAAATAGCGGATTTGATTAGAAGTAAACAAGCCGAAGGAAAAACGTGTGTTTTAGGTTTGGCAACAGGCTCATCTCCTGTCAGAGTATATGATGAATTGGTGCGTATGCATAAGGAGGAAGGGCTTAGTTTTAAAAATGTTATTACTTTTAACTTAGATGAATATTATCCTATGGAGAAGGATGATGTACAAAGTTATTGGTATTTTATGCACGAACATTTATTCAATCACATTGATATTCCAAAAGAAAATATCAATATTCCTGACGGAATGGTACCAAGGGAAAAATTGGTTGAATATTGTTTGAATTATGACAAAAAGATTAAAGGATGTGGAGGAATAGATTTCCAACTTTTGGGAATTGGAAGAACAGGGCACGTTGGTTTCAATGAGCCTGGTTCACACAGAAATTCAGGAACTCGTATCATTACTTTAGACCACATCACACGTGCCGATGCCTCAGGAGCTTTTCACGGAATTGCAAATGTACCGGAACAAGCCATCACAATGGGAGTAAGAACTGTGATGAAGGCTAAGAGAATTGTGCTTTTGGCTTGGGGAAGTAACAAAGCCGATATCGTAAAAGAAGCCATTGAAGGAGAGATTTCATCTGAAGTTCCTGCAACTTATCTGCAAGAACACGACAATGCTACTTTTGTGATGGATACAGAGGCTTCTGCTCAACTTACACGTATCAAAACTCCTTGGTTGGTAACCGATTGTGATTGGAACGAGGATTTGAAAGCCAAAGCCATCGTTTGGTTATGTGAACATCTTGGAAAGACAATTTTGAAACTTACCGATAAAGATTACAACGAAAACGGTATGTCAAAATTATTGGCTGAATCAGGACCAGCTTATGATTTGAATATTGCGATGTTCAATCGTTTGCAACATACAATTACAGGATGGCCGGGAGGAAAACCAAATGCAGATGATTCAAATCGTCCTGAGCGTGAGTATCCTCACAAAAAACGTGTTATTATTTTCAGTCCGCACCCTGATGATGACGTAATTTCAATGGGAGGAACTTTTGACCGATTGGTATCACAAGGACACGAGGTGCATATTGCTTATCAAACCTCAGGAAACATTGCCGTATCTGATCACGAGGCTTTGAAATTTGCTGAAGTTTTCAAAGATTTATTAAAAGAAAACGGAGGAGATGTGAAAGTTCTTCAAGAAATTATTAATGCTCTTAACAATAAGAAATCCAACGAGATGGATGCTCTTCCGGTGCGTATGTTGAAAGGGAATATACGTCGTCACGAGTCATTGGCAGCAACACGTTATGAAGGAGTTCCCGATGAACAAGTACACTTTTTAAATCTGCCTTTCTATGAAACAGGTGCCATTAAGAAAAGTCCGTTAGGAGAGGCTGATATTCAAATTATTATGGATTTGATTGAAAGAGTAAAACCTCATCAGATTTATGCAGCGGGAGACCTTGCCGACCCACACGGAACACATAAGGTTTGTTTAGATGCTATTTTCGAAGCACTAAAACGTATGAAATCAAAAGATTATATGAAAGATTGTTGGGTTTGGTTATACCGTGGAGCTTGGCACGAATGGGACATTCACGAAATTGAGATGGCTGTTCCGATGAGTCCGGCACAAGTATTGAAAAAACGTCAGGCGATTTTCTTCCACCAATCTCAAAAAGATGGTGTAATGTTTCAAGGAGATGATTTACGTGAGTTTTGGCAACGTGCCGAAGCACGAAATAGCGAAACTGCTAAACGTTACAGAAATTTGGGTATGGCGGATTATGCTGCAATTGAGGCATTTAAAAGATGGATTTTTTAATTCAAATAATAAATATAAACTAAAAAATCGGAGATTCTCAAAATCTCCGATTTTTTTTTGCATTATATTTTACTTTTAAAAATTTTATAAGCTATTTTGTCGGAGGATTAATCTTTTGGATATTAGGTTAAAACGCCACAAAAGCCAAACGGCAGCCACGGTAAGTCCGGCAAGGAGTCCTATCCAAATTCCCATTGTTCCCAATTCGGTTTTAAGTCCTAAAAAATAGGAAATAGGAAAACTTACAACCCAATAAGCTACAAATGTGATGTACATTGGTGTTTTGACGTCCTGTATGCCCCGCAAGGCACCCAAAGCCGTAACTTGCAATCCGTCCGAAATTTGAAAAATGGCTGCAATCAATAACAACTGAGCTGCTTCAGCTATCACTAAGGTATTGTTAGTCAGCTTTCCGATATCGTTCATATCCAAGTATAAAGAAGGTAGCCAATGCCTGAAAACAGCCAATAAAATTGCAAAGAAAGATTGTGTGAACAGTACCAATAAAAATACGGAAAGTCCAATACGTCTTAAATTTAAATAATTCTTTGCTCCTAATTGGTTTCCTACCCGAATCATTGCGGTTATTCCCAGTCCGTTAGCAACCATAAATGTCATTGTGGCTAAGTTTAGAGCTATTTGATTGGCAGACAGTTGGTTTTCTCCCAAAATTCCGCTCATCCAAATGGCAGTTGTGAAAATTCCTACTTCAAAAATCATTTGTAATCCTGATGGGATACCTAAGGCAGTAATTCGTTTAAATTTTGGTATTTCAAAAACACGCCAATTAAAACCAGTGACCAAATCTCGAGTTTTATTTAAATTTTTTAGCATCCACCACAGAAGTATGGGCATTGCAAAGCGTGAAGCTAAGGTGCCAATTCCCGCTCCGATAATTCCCAATTTTGGAAATCCGAAACTTCCGTATATGAATAAATAATTGAGAACTACATTGATAACATTTCCGGTCAGGGTTACGTACATTGACTGTTTCGTTAAGGAAAACCCATCGGCAAATTGTTTTAATGCAGCAAAAAATCCTAAAGGAATCAGGGAGAAAGCCACTAAATTGGTGTACGGAATGGCGAGTTTTATCACATTTTCAGGCTGTCCTGTCAGGTACATCAATGGTTTTGCAAACAATAACAATAGAAAAAGAAAGAGTGATAAAACAACATTCAGAAGAATACCGTGTTTTAAAATTGATTTTGCTTCTTCTTTGTTGTTCTCCCCATCGGCTTTTGCAACTAAAGGCGTAAGTGCGGTGGAAAAACCTATCCCGAATGACATTGCAATAAAAACAGCACTATTACCCAATGCCACAGCAGCGAGTTCCGTAACACCTACTTTTCCTACCATAACATTATCAATAAATCCTACAAAGGCGTGACCTAACATTCCAAAAATGACAGGATAAGCAATTTTGAGGTTATTTTTGAATTCTTTTGTATAGTCTGAAAACTTTTCTAATATCACAATTTGAAGTTTTTAAATAGCAAAGATAAATTATTTTTAAAAAAGATTAAAAAAGCCAAAGATTTTATGTCTTTGGCTTCGTTTAAGTTTTTCTGCATTATAGAAACTTTATGCACAGTCATCAACGGCTTTTTTAAGTTGGGTCAATGCTTTTTCAATTATACTTCTTGGACAAGCCAGATTAATACGCATAAAACCTTCCCCTTCTTTTCCGTACATAGCACCATCATTTAGAGCAAGAAAAGCCTTTTCTGTACATAAATCAACAATACTTTTGTGGCACAGATTTAAATCTCGAAAATCTAAAAACACCAAGTAAGACGCCTCGGGAACGATTGTTTTTACCCTTGGAATATGTTTGTGTACATAATCTACAAGAAAATCAATGTTTCCTTGTATGTAAGCCAATAATTGTTTTAACCATTCTTCGCCTTCTGTGTATGCAGCTATAACAGTTTGAAAAGCAAATACATTTCCATCACCAAGCATATTTCCATCTACATAGCCTTGAAATTTTTTACGTAATTCAGGATTTTCAATAACTGCGTATGAAGTTGAAAAACCGGCTAAGTTGAAGGCTTTACTCGGAGAGCCGAACATAATGGTATTCATACGGGCTTCCTCACTTACACTTGCAAAAGGAATGTGTTTGTGTGGAGGTAGAGTCAGGTCGGCGTGAATTTCATCGGAAACAATTACAACGTTGTTTTTGTGACAGATATGAGCTACTTTTTTGAGTTCTTCACGTGTCCAAACACGACCACCCGGATTGTGCGGATGGCAAAATAGGAACAATTTGCAACCTTTGATATCTTTTTCTAATTTATCGAAATTAATCTGATACTTTCCATCAATGAGTTCAAGCGGGCTGTTTATCAAAACTCGGTCATTATTCTCTACTACAAGTGAAAAAGGTTGATAAACAGGTTGTTGTATTAATACTTTATCTCCTTTATTGGTGAAGGCTTGTACTGCCATAGCCAAAGCGGGAACTACACCGGGTGAAAAAGAAATCATTTCGGGGGTAATTTCCCAGCCAAAACGGCGTTTTTGCCAATTTACGATTGAATCATACCAAGCTTTTGGTTTTGCCGTATAGCCAAAAATTTCACACTCCATACGCTTTTTTAGTGCATTGATGATGAAAGGAGGCGTTTTGAAATCCATATCGGCAATCCACATAGGAAGTAAATCATTTCTTCCCCAACGAGGTTCAAGTGCTTCTAATTTAAGGGCATCGCTTTTGCTACGGTCATTAATTTGGTCAAAATTATATATCATAGGTCTATCAAAGTTTATTATTTGGTTATTAATAGCAACCCCCAAAGATACAAAAATTAAATAATGTTGCAACATTTTTGAAAATAATTTAGATTTTTCAGATTTCTGCAATTTTCGTATCTTTGTCCTTATAAAAAGTAAAAAGAATGAAATTAAAAGCTGGGGTTTTGGGTGCGGGGCACTTAGGAAAAATACATTTACGATTATTGAATCAATCGGAGAAATACGAATTGGTAGGTTTTTATGACCCCAATTTGGAAAATGCTCAAAAAGTAAGTCAAGAGTTTGGTTATCAACTTTTTAATTCTATTGAAGAATTAATTTCAGCTTGTGATGTGGTGGATGTTGTTACTCCAACTTTAAATCATTTTGAGTGTGCAGAAAAAATTATAACAAAGGGGAAGCATTTATTTATAGAAAAACCAATCGCCAATACGGTTGAGGAGGCTGAGAAAATTATTGCTTTGGCAAAGAAATACAACGTAAAAGGGCAAGTAGGACACGTGGAACGTTTCAATCCTGCGTTTCTTGCTGTGAAAGAGACAATTACCAACCCGATGTTTATAGAGGCTCATCGTTTGGCTGAATTTAATCCGCGAGGTACGGATGTTCCTGTAGTGTTGGATTTGATGATTCACGATATTGATGTGATTTTGAGTGTAGTGAAATCAAAAGTGAAACATATTTCTGCAAGTGGAGCTTTGGTTATCAGTCAGTCGCCTGATATTGCCAATGCACGAATTGAGTTTGAAAACGGTTGTGTAGCAAATCTGACAGCAAGCAGAATTTCATTGAAAAATATGCGAAAATCACGATTTTTTCAGAAAGATGCCTACATTTCTGTTGATTTTTTAGAGAAAAAAGTGGAAGTTGTTCGGATGAAAGATGCTCCTGAGGTTCCTGGTGATTTTGATATGATTTTGCAAAATGCAGAAGGAAAGAAGAAACAAATTTATTTTGAAAATCCCGAAATAAGTGCCAATAATGCGATTTTAGATGAGTTGGAAGAGTTTGCTGATGCCATAAAAAATGACACTGTCCCCATAGTTACATTGGAACAAGGCACGGAAGCATTGCGAATTGCTAAACAAATTACGGAAAAGTTATAAGTAATTAAATGAATGAAATAAAAAGAGGGCTACAACAGCCCTCTTTTTAATTTATAAGTTATCGTCTATAAGTTTTTTAATTTCAGGTTCGGAAGGTCTTGGAGCATCGGCATTGATGATGTTTCCGTTTTTGTCAATCAATATGAAACGAGGAATGGTTTTGATTGTATATGCTTTGGAGAAAGTAACCTCTGCTTCAAAATCAGCGTGTAACTGAATTCCGTCAAGTTTTTTTGCTTTTTGATAATCAATCCATTTCTGTTTGTCCTTGTCCACTGAAATGCTTACAAAAACGATGTCTTTTCCGTGATATTCTTTTTCAAGTGCTTGAAGAGCAGGAAATTCGTTGAGACAAGGAACACACCAAGTTGCCCAAACATCAATGTACACCAATTTTCCTTTCAGACTTTCAAGTGAGGTTTTTCCTCCTGCAAAATTCTCAAAATTAAAAGAAGGAGAAGGAGCTTCCGGTCTTAACTTTTTGAAATTTAGGAAATCTGTTTCGGCAAGTGTAACTAATTCCTTATTTTTGGATAATTCCTTGATGGCATCAAATAAAATTTGGTTTGTCTCAAAAGAATTGCCAGCCGACATACCTTGAACCAGAAACTGAGATAAATGACTTTTGATATTTTCGGATTTCAGACTGCGAATATAACCAATTACAGAATTCCAGTCGGGGTTTGTAAAATCAAATTTTGAAAAGAAATTTTCATCAATCAGTCGCTTGTATTCATCAAACATACTGAAATCATCGGCATTGTCATAGTCTATTTTTGCTATTTCAGCTTCAAATTCTGCTGGAAGTTTAATTTCCGTTCCGGTGAGGCTATAATGAAATTGAGGATAAATAACTTTTAAATGTAAATCTATGAATTTGTTTGCTCTTTCTTCCAAAGTGATGAAATCTTCCGGAAGCCCTTTGTAATTTTTTAAGAACTCACCATATTTTTTGTTTATTTCATTCAGGGAAGATTTGAAATTCGAAACATTTTTTTCAAATAAATCGTTAAATGTATTTTGTAACTCTTTTGTTAGTTTACTTTTTTCCCGTAAATAGACGCTTGCGATGGTGTCTTTCCCTAAAAATTTGGTTTCGAGAGGATTTTGGTCGTCGATAACGATGTTTATTTCTCCTCCTTGTGGCAGATAAACAGGAACATAGTGTCCGGATTGACCGGAAATCGTGTAGTATCCTGCTTTTGTCAATGTATCGGAAAAGCTGCCATCAGGGTTAATTTTCAAATCACGTTCAATATCTCTGCCAATTAATTGAAAATTAGTACCATTATGGTTTTTGATTTGCCCCGAAACAGTAATATATTCGTTCTTCTTTTCGCAGGCAACAAAACTCAGTGTAGCGAGTGTTACAATAAATAATTTTTTCATAATGCTGAAACTTGTCATATAAATTTTAGGCGAAGGTACAACAATTTTCGTTATGTACAGGAAGAAATCAATAGATTTTGTGAAAATAATTTATTAGTAACTTATTTACAAAAGAATCATACGATTGGTTCGTCTTTCAAAAGAAAAATTCCGATAGCACAATCAAGGCAACGTTTTGGTAGACAGTAATTTTTGTATTGTTGTAATATGATTTGAGTGTCAAAAGCTGATTCTGAATGTTTTCCCAATGTGCAGAATTTTTCTATGATAGTATTTTTTTCCGGTGCGATATTTTGTAGGCTCATCATTAATGATTTAGAAATATCTTTGCCTATTGATTTGAAGTACAGGTATTTTATAGGAACTATGGTGTTTATCCAGATAAGCTCAACAAGTGAAGAAGTTATTTTTTTCTTTGCTTTTGGGGACGTTTTTCCGAAGGTATAGTGAGTCTCCCAAAATTCAGAAGTACTTACGGAAAAAATCTTCTTTAAATCATTTATTTCCTGAATTTCAATAATTTTTGAGAATAAACTTTCCGTTTTTTCGTACAGTTGAGCCAATTGCGATAGCCTGATAGTAGGAAAACTCTGCGGTCTTAGCTTGGAAAAATATACGCTTGTTACGGAGGATTTTAAATTGTATTTACTTTTTAGATATTCATATTCTTTGGATAAATTTTTAAAATAGAAATCTTCGTATTTATCTGATAATAAGTTTGATTGACCAAAAAAGAGAGCTTCCAAATTAAGAGGAATGTTTTTTTCTTTACGAATAATAGAAAAGTCAATGGCTTTTCCCATTTCAAGAAAAATATCGCCATTTACAGTTCCTCCAAAATTCTTTAAAAGCATCAAAAACAGCACTTTTTCCCAGTCGGAGTGTGTTTGTAGCAAGAGTTTCGTTACGTAGTCGGATTTGTGTTTTAGCCGTTCCGAAAACAAAAGTTCATTCCACGAATCAGAAACCATTTTGTCAGCTTTTGAATAGTATTTTTCACAACTGATGAAGTTATTCTTCGACAGAAAAAGTTTCTCATATTTATTTATAATTTCTATATCAATTTGATTTTTAAGCTCTAAGGTAGGAATTGTTTGATGGTTACTGTTAAAAATTTCAACATCGTGCTCCCAAACCACGTGTAAAATTACGTTATTGTAAGTCTTATCCTGTTCGTGCCGATGTGCATACCAATATGATGATTTTAAGTGTATTTCAACGTTTCCTGCCCATAATTGCTCGCCGATTTGTAGTCGGGCATTGAAAAAGTCAGGACCTGAAAGGCGATTGCATTCTCCCACTGAAAGAATGGATAAATTTTCTCCTGAGGTTAAGGTGCAACTTTGCGGAATTTTTCCATATTTCCAAAGATATTGAAGAAAATCTTCTCTCATATAAGGTTAGTTCAAATCTTTTTCAATGATTTTGATGAGCTCCTCATCGTTTTTGAAGGTTACGAAATTACCATTTTTGATGTACGAAATTTTTCCTGTTTCTTCGGAGACGACAATTGCACTCGCATCGGTTTTTTCTGAAATTGAAGTAGCTGCTCTGTGTCTTAATCCGTAGTGCTTAGGAAGTTGGTTTTCTCCGGCAACGGGTAAAATTACTCGAGTTGCCACGATGAAATTTCCGCTAATTACGATGGCTCCGTCGTGTAATGGGCTGTTTTTGAAGAAAATACTCTCAATAATAGGTTCTGAAACCTGAATATAAACATCATCTCCTGTTTTTTTTATAAAATCCAGAGGAATATTTCGTTCCAACACAATTAACGCTCCTGTATGTGAAGAACTTAATTTTTTACAGACATTGATGAGCTTCTGTACATTGAGGTTTGATGTGCTTTTGGCAGCTTTTAACGACTGAAAAACTTTAAAAAATTTGTTTCGAGCGGCAATATTTGTAGAACCAATCGTAAGTAAAAATTTTCGTATTTCTTCCTGAAAAACCACAATCAGAGCGAAAACTCCCACACCGATGAATTGCCCCAAAATACTGCTGAGCAATTGCATTTGCAAAGCTTCGGTAATTTTCCAAATTAGATAAATAATCACGATTCCCATAAAAATATTAATAGCAACCGTGCCACGAGCTAATTTGTAAACGTAGTAAAGTAATAACGTAACTAAAAGAATATCAATTACATCTACTGCGGTAAAATCTAAAATATCAAATATTTTCAAAGGATTTATATTTTTAAATGATAATTATATTTTTGAAAAAAATACCTTCATCTTGAATTTTTTGTAAAAATACAATAAAATCTTGAAAGGAAACATTTCCACTTATTGAAATTGTATCAGATATATTGATTTTTTTGTTTTTAATATTGCCAGAAAAATCGGATAAATCTTTTTCTTTCAATATGTTATCTGTATTATTTTTATCTTTCGAAAGTGAAAAATGTGTTTTGGTAAACTCAAGAAATTTCAATTTTTTGTCGTTCATATCAGCTACCGAGAAAAAGTTTCTGGAATCAGGATTTTTGTGAATGTTAGGGGCGTCTTTTTTTTCTTGAAGTTCAACAATGTTTTTTCCTGCTTCGGTGAGTGATAAACGTCTGTCGATATTGAAAACCCAATGAGTTGAAGTTATCAAATTGTTTTTGTTTAAGTCAGCTTTTTGCGTAGTTTCATCAAAAAAAATATAAATTACGGAATAATCGTTGATTTCTGTCATCAAATTGCATTGATGAACTTGCGGGAGCCAAACATCACGTTTGTTGCAGGAAATTAGAAACAATATAAATATGATAAGTGTAATTTTTTTCATTTGATAACGATTTTATTAAAAATTTTGACACACTGCTTGGCTTCTTTTACATCGTGCACTCTGAGAATGTTAGCACCTTTCATCAGAGAAATAGTGTTTACAACCGAAGTAGCATTAAGAGCTTCATCTTGATTGATTTTCAATAAATTGTAAAGCATTGATTTACGGGAAACTCCAACCAAAATAGGGCAATCCAATGTTTTGAACAGATTTAATTTCTGTAATATTTCGTAGTTCTGGTCTAATGTTTTAGAAAATCCGAAACCAGGGTCAATGATAATATCATTAATACCGAAACTTTGAGATTTTGCTTTAAGTTTAGAAAAATAATAAATCATTTCGGTAATGATATTTGTATAATTTGTGTGGCTCTGCATTGTTTGTGGCGTCCCAATCATATGCATAGCTATATAAGGTACTTGAAACTCTGCTACAACTTCAAATATTTGATTGTCAAGGTTTCCTCCAGAAATGTCATTGACAATACAGGCTCCCTCAAGTAGGGACTGACGAGCCACTTCACTTCGGAATGTATCAACAGAAATTTTTATTTTTGGAAAATGTTTGACCACCGATTTCACAATGGGAGTTACTCTTTTCAGTTCTTCTTCCTGTGATACTTCTTTTGCGTTGGGGCGAGAGCTATATCCGCCAATGTCAATAAAATCAGCTCCTTGCGAAAGCATTTCTTCTACCCGATTTAAAACATCAATTTGAGTAACACGACTGCCCTGAAAAAAGGAATCAGGTGTTACGTTCAGAATTCCCATCACTTTGGGAGTTTCCAGTGAAATCAGTTCTCCGTTACAATTGATATACATTTTTTTGAAAAATCAGAAAGAAATAACATTAACAATCCGCAATATTCACAGCTACAGCCAAACCACCTTCCGAGGTTTCTTTATATTTGGAATTCATATCTTTGGCGGTTTCCCACATAGTGTTTATTACCTTATCAAGAGGCACTTTTGCATTTTTTGGGTCGGTTTCGATTGCCAGTTCAGCAGCATTAATAGCTTTGATGGCTCCCATCGCATTTCTCTCAATACAAGGCACTTGCACCAATCCTCCAATAGGGTCACACGTTAATCCTAAATGGTGTTCCATCGCAATTTCGGCAGCGACCATAACCTGTTCGGGTGAGCCTCCCATTACCTCGCATAAGCCGGCGGCAGCCATTGCTGAAGAAACGCCTATTTCGGCTTGGCATCCTCCCATTGCAGCGGAAATCGTAGCTCCTTTTTTGAACAGACTGCCAATTTCGCCTGCAACCAGCAAAAATTGTTTTACATCTTCCTCCGTAGCATTGTGATTCTCAATGACTAAGTAATACAAAAGCACGGCGGGAATTACACCTGCACTTCCGTTGGTCGGAGCTGTAACCACACGCCCTAATGAAGCATTTACTTCATTGACAGCCAGAGAGAAGCAGTTTACCCATTTTAAAATTTCTCGAAATTTGATTTCGGTTTTTTTGATGGAAGTGAGCCAACTTTTAGGGCTGTCGTAGGTAACTACCCCAATCAGGTTTTTGTGAGTATCGTAAGCACGTCGGCGTACATTTAGTCCTCCCGGAAGAATTCCTTCGGTATGGCAACCGATGTAGGTGCATTCAAGCATTGTATTCCAAATGCGAAGCAATTCGTTATGGATTTCTTCATCTGAACGCAATGACCTCTCATTCTGATAAACGATTTCAGAGATTTTTTTGCCTTCTTTGTGGCAGTAATCTAAAAGTTCAGTGGCTTTTTCAATAGGGAAAGGAAATCTTTTCGTGTCCTCAGTGATAGGAGCGTCTTCTCCCTCTTTGACAATAAATCCCCCGCCAATGGAATAGAAAGTAGATTGATATTCAAAACCTTCACCCCAAGCAGTAAAAGAAATTCCGTTGGAATGAAAAGGCAAAAAATTTCGATTAAAAACGATGTCTTCCGCGGGGTTGAATTTGATAATGAATTCGTTACCCAAACAAATTTCTTGATTTTTATTTATGGCTGTGATGATTACATCTAAACTTTCAATGGGAACATACTCAGGGTCAGCACCGCTAAGCCCGAACATTACCGCCAAATCCGTTGCGTGTCCTTTTCCTGTTAAGGAGAGAGAACCGTACAAATCCACACGTACTTTTTGGGTTCTATCGAGTAGTTTTTCCGATTTTAATTCTTTCAGAAAGGCTTCGGCAGCTCGCCAAGGTCCTAATGTGTGTGAACTTGAGGGTCCAACACCTATTTTTAACATATCAAAAACGCTGATACATTCCATAAAAATCAAAGTTTATTTACGAAGAGGCAAATATAAAGTTAAAAGTTAAAATTGAAAAGTGAAAAATAAAAAGAATATAAAATATTTTCCATCTATTATTTTTAAAACCAATAACCTACGTTGAAAAACCAGATAGCTTTCTTAATTTCAGGAGAATAGGTACATTTCAGTTCAATAGGCCCTAAGACGCTATCAACACTGTAACCGATTCCATAGCCCGAAAAGTCAGGGTAGGACTTCCAATTTAAGCTATCGAAGAGTTTGTTATCTACCTTGGCAAAATTTGCGTGAAGCAATATATGATGTTGCTTGAAGTGATTGATATCAAGCGTAATATCAGCTTTTAAATAATTCTTTTCACCAAAACTTAAAAAGTCATATCCGTAAAAAGGAATGTAATTACTGAAAGCATTTTTGTTGTATCCTCCGAAAAAGAAATCCAAGGAATACACATTTGTTCCTCCGAGAGTGAAT
This sequence comes from Capnocytophaga felis, assembly GCF_009684755.1. Lineage (GTDB taxonomy): Bacteria > Bacteroidota > Bacteroidia > Flavobacteriales > Flavobacteriaceae > Capnocytophaga > Capnocytophaga felis. The sequence continues at coordinate 119,514 of NZ_BLBC01000003.1, read as the reverse complement.
CCTCCGCTAAAATCCAAACGTGTTGAAATCCTTGAAGATAAAGGAATTGCGAAACCTAATTCTGTTTTTCCCATTGAAAATTGATTGAAGTTCTCGTACGCACTTCCTAATAAATACAAATTAAAAACCGAGTTGAAATAAATTCCTTTGGTCGGGAAAAAAGCATTGTTGTACGAGTCATATTTCAGATAGGCGTACGTGCTTCCGAAGTGTGAATTTTCTCGATAGGAGGAGTTGTTATAATTTGTTTTTGAGTAAAATACGTTTTCAGTTTCGATTTTAACTTTTCGATGTTCCAAACCTAATCCGAAAACAAATCCGTTGCCTAAAAGTGTCTGAAAATAAACTTGGTTAATCCAATCGGCTGCATCAACGTTCAATTTATTGATGTTTGAAACCTCAATATCGTAATTAGCAACTAAACTGGGATTGATTTTTCTGTCAAATTGACTGAATTTTGACCGAATTCCGTAACTGATATAAAAACCCTTATCTACAAAATAATCAAACTGATAGCGTAAATTATCTCCCAAAACAATATCTAACGACAGAAAATCATCGGTTTGCAGAGCGTAATGCTTTGTATAGTTGAACAGAAAGCCTGTTTTGAATAAATTATCGTAATGTAATCCGAATTTCAAGAAAGTGCGTTCAGGATTTTCTTTTATCACAAAATCAATGTGTTCGCCCTCGTACGTATGCCGAATTTGATGATTGATAGAATGAAAATTTCGGGTAGCCATTAAGTTGGAAATTCCTTCTTCAAGTTCTTTGAAAGAAATTTTTCTGTCGAGTTCTTTCAGGTGTAGTTTTCCTCTTAAATAGCTTCGGGAATAGTGCTTATTTCCGTGAAAATGAATGTTTTTTAAGTAAAAAGAATCTATTTTTTCAACTCTTTCTCTCGTGTAATTTTCCTTTTTTTGAAGAGAAGCGATTTTCTTTAGGCGTTCTAAAAACTGTCTTCCGGCAATCTCTCCGTTTTTGATGATGGTATTTCCTTTGTCAAAAGAAACTACATTGAATCCGTGTATGTCAGGTTTTATGTAAATATCTGTTTTCTCGGCTTTTTCGGTCATATCGTTTACCATTGGGAAAGAGCTTATTTGTGATAATATCCCGAAAACGGAAGCGAGTTCTTCCCTTGTATATAAAGGACTTTGGACGTCAACTCCTATGATAATATCCATTCCTTTGGCTTTAACTTCATCGATAGGATAATTATTTACGATTCCGCCATCTGTCAGAAATTTTCCGTCAATTTCCACCAAATCAAACAATGAAGGAAAAGCACCACTTGCCATAATGGCTTTGGGCAGAAAACCTCCTTCCAGATGCATTGCTTTGCCCGTTTCGATATCCGTTGCCACACACAAAAACGGAATGGGAAGCTTTGAAAAGTCGTAAATATCGCTCACGGGATACAATAATTTAACAAATTCGTTGTATAAATTTTGCCCTTTTGAAACGGAACGAGGGAAGCCCAGTTTGAAGTTGTTGAACGGAAGAGCCACAGCATATCTGTCGTGTAAATATCTCTCGTGCAGAGATTTCGCTCGTCTGGAGGTTTGGTCTTGCAATAGTTTTTTAAAGTCCAATTGCTGAAAAATAGAATCCAATTCTCGTGCCGAGTAACCAGCGGAGTACATTGCCCCCACGATGGCTCCCATACTTGTCCCTCCGATGTAGTCAATGCGTACGCCTGCTTCTTCCAAAACCTTCAGAACGCCAACGTGAGCCAATCCCTTTGCACCGCCACCGCTGAGAACAAGCCCTACTTTTAAGTCTTTTTCGGGTTTAACATTCTGTGATACAACGAAATTGGAGATAAAAAAAACGAATATGAATAGAAATTTTCTCATCTTTTTAAAGATTTATGCGAAGATACAAAAAAATGATTGCAAAAGCAAAATTTTTTTAAGTGTGATTTGTTTTAAAAAAGTAGAAAGACAAAGGGTTATACTCTCTCAAGTTCGAAAAACAAGTAACTTAGTGAAAATAAAATTTATATGGGTTTTATTTTATTTTTTGAAGAAAATATTTAATTTTGCCTCGCGTGTGCTGTAATGTCACTATTTTTATGTAGAAAATTGACAATCAATTGAATAATAGCTTAAAATGAACGTTGTATTTTTTGAAAAAATAAGCATATCTGATACTGTTTTTAAAATAGATTGCTCATTTAATTATTTTCGTTCGGATTTGATTGAAAAACAACGAAATCAAGCCCGAATGAAAGGTTTGTCTCCTTTGCGTATTTGAATGTTTTTCAGGATTTAAAGGATTGATTTCCTTTGCAAAAATGATTGAAAAACAATTGTTTATTTTATTCTTCAAATTATATTTAAAACAATGAAAAACAAATACATAGACTTAATAGACCAAACTTATTATTTTCCGCAAGAAGAGTTCAGATTAGAAGGAGATGAGCTTCGCTTTCACGACATTGATTTGATGGAGCTTGTTCGTCAGTATGGGGCACCACTCAAATTTATGTATCTTCCAAGGATTTCCGAAAATATTCAACGAGCAAAACGCTGGTTTGAAAAAGCTATCAAAAAACACAGATACAAAGGAACTTACAATTATTGTTATTGTACTAAAAGTTCTCATTTTAAGCACGTTATGGTGGAGGCTTTGAAAAATGATATTCATTTGGAAACTTCATCTGCCTTTGATATTGATATTATTAATAATTTAATAAAAGAAGGACGAATTACCAAAGATAACTATATCATTTGCAACGGATTCAAGCGTAATGGCTATATTGACGGTATCGCCGATTTGGTAAATCGCGGGTTTGATAAATGTATGCCGATTATTGATAACTATGAGGAAATCAACCTTTTTGATAAAAAGATTGAAGGACAGTACAATATAGGTATCCGCATTGCTTCAGAAGAAGACCCGCGTTCAGAGTTTTATACCAGTCGTTTGGGAATTGGTTATAAAAACATCGTTCCGTTTTACAACAGAGAAATCAAAGATAATAAAAAGGTAACACTTAAGATGTTACACTTTTTTATCAACACGGGAATAAAAGACAATGCTTACTATTGGAACGAGCTTTTGAAATGTTTGAAAGTATATATTCAGCTCAAAAAAGTAGCTCCTGAACTTGATAGCCTAAACATAGGAGGAGGATTCCCGATTAAGAGTTCTTTGGCGTTTGAATACGATTATGCTTATATGGTTGATGAGATTATCCGTCAGATAAAAATCGCTTGTGAGCAAGAAAAAGTTCCTGTACCTAATATTTTTACAGAATTTGGAAGTTTTACAGTTGGAGAAGCGGGCGGAGCAATTTATGAAATTATGTACCAAAAGCAACAAAACGACCGTGAAAAGTGGAATATGATTAATTCATCTTTCATTACCACATTGCCTGATTCTTGGGCTATTAACAAAAGATTTGTGTTGCTTCCAATCAATCGTTGGTATGATGAATATGAGCGTGTATTACTTGGCGGGCTTACTTGTGACGGAGACGATTACTACAACAGTGAACAGAATATGAACGCTATTTACTTGCCTAAATATAACAAAAACAAGCCTTTATATATTGGGTTTTTCAATACGGGGGCTTATCAGGATACTATTGGTGGAGTAGGCGGACTACAACACTGTTTGATTCCACAACCAAAAATCATTTTAATTGATAAGGATGAAGAAGGAAAAATAAGTACACATTTATTTATGGAACAGCAAAAAGTTGAAGAAATGCTGAAAATATTAGGATACTAAAAAATGTATGAGCAAAAAAAGTGGAAGTTTCAAAACTTCCACTTTTTTGTTTTGCGATGTTTCTACCTTAAAAATTGGTGGTAATGTTAAGGGTAAGACCCGCTGATTCTGGTACGATACGGCAAACTCCACCTACGCACAAAACGCCACCACGTTGTCTTCCGTAGCTTAGAGCCACTCGCGTAGCTTTGTAGGAGAAGGACGTCCCGACGTTGTAATAATGAATTCTTTTGTCTTTGTCATCGTTTCCGTAATTGTACAAATCACTTACAAAGAACGACCATCTTGCATTGGGAATGTATTCCAAAGTATTGCCTATCCAATTTTTCAAATCTTCATTAGCCCATTGGTGTTGCACTTCCAATCGAATGGACTGTGTATCAGACATAAAATAAGTTCCTTCGGCAGAAAAAGTATGAGCTTTTATTTGATAAGGTTTAAAAACAATGGCTTCGCTATTGTAGTATTGATTCAAGTAAGAGAATATGGTAGTGAAATTATCCGAAAAAGGCTTTCGGTATTCGATAGCAATGTCGTGATAATATTTCTCTCCGAACCCGATAATAGGGCTGCTAAGTGCTACTTCTTCATTTTCGATACCGTATTTGTCGGTTACAATGGTGGTTTTTACATTGTTTTTAATTCCTGCCCAATATGAGCCGTTTATGGCAAAACTTGCCCCGGTTGAACCGCCTAAAAATGAACCGGATGGAGCTTCGTAAAAGAGGTCAAACTGCCCGCCGATTTCTCCTTGCTTTTTAAGATAGCTATAGTAAGCCATTTGCGGTTGAGCCTGATATACATATATGTTTTGCAAGCTGTGCTCATACTGTTTGGTTAGTGCGGGAATGTAGTTTATCATTCCGTAATTGTAAATATTGTCCACCAAATTTCGTTGTGAGAAAAATCTGAAATTTTCCAATCGACGAAGGTTTAGGTTGAAAGCAACATTGTCGCCGTTGTTGTATCCCATATTGAGTAGCAGGGCATTACCGGCACGATTGATTTTAGGAAAAAACTCTTCTTGTTCGAAGTGAATATCTTTGGTTTTATATAAATATTCTCCGCTGAAATTGAATTTTTCTCCGCTGTAATCGGTTCTAAAGCCAAAAATGGAAGTATTTTTCTCTGACAAAGGTTGTTTTTTGGAAATATCTTCATTTCGAATCGTGAACGAACCTCCAACTTTAAGCGTATATTCTTCTTTTTTAAGTAATTGACTTATATCCAATTCGGCATCACTTCCCACAATGAATCCTTTGGAAAAATCAAATCCCATACCGATGCGTTGCCTTCCGCCGAGAACTTTTAGTTGGAAAATATCCGATAGATTCCATTTGATACGTCCGCCGAAAAGGGCGTTGTTGATGCCCAAAGCACGGTCTTCCCAAAAACGAAGTGCCAATCCGCTCCCGAATTGCTCGTAAAAATGTCCTGCCGTGATGTCAATTCCTTTTTGAAGATTGTTATAACGAGCGAAAGCCGTACCGATATGATAATCTTTTAGTTGCGGATTGTAATGAAGCAACGCTTTTGGTGCGTACGACTCGCCTTGTAGCCCAAATTCAAAATTTTTGATACGATAATCAATTTTCAGATAGTTATTGGAACGGAATCGATTTTCGGCTTCAAATTCATCTAATTTAATTTGATTGTCATCGATGTAGTATTGTGAATTTGATTCAAAACCAACGCGGAGTTGCGAAAAACCCACTGCCGAAACCAAACAAAATCCGGAGGTTAGTAAATATTTACGCATAATTATTTTGATAAAGATTGTAATTTCTTATAAATTTCAGTTTCGATACCCGGCGTGTAACCCGAATGCACGAATACCACTTTGCCTTTGTGCAAAATAAGTGTGTACGGAATGTTGGCAACGTTTAAGGCTCTTTTCAGCTCGTGGTTATCGTCCATAAGTATGGTATATTGCCATCCGGCTCCTTTCACTTGTGATTTTACGCGATTTTTGGTTTTGGCATCGTCTGTGGAAACAGCGATGAGCTCTGCACCGAACTCATCTTGCCACTGTTTGTAATGTTTGCTGAATGTTTTCAGTTCTTTGATACACGGAGCACACCACGTAGCCCAAAAGCTCACGATAACGGGATTTTGTCTAGAATTGTACTCGGAAAGGTTTACGGTTTTTCCCTGTAAATCTTTCAGTTGAACATTGGGTAGCGACGCTTGTGCGAAGCCAAGAGTACTAAAAAGTACCACTGTGAGTGTAGTTAAAATTTTCATTGTTATTATATTTTTTCTAATAAAAAGCCCGCAAAGGTATATAAAAATAGAGAAAATACATTAAAATCTGCTTTTAATTTTTATCTTTGCACCCGCATTTAAATATTATAGTAACAATGAGAAAAAGTTTTTTATCAAGTTTAGCCATTGTAATGGCTTCTTTTTTAGTAACTTCTTGTAGTAAAGAAGATGATTCTTCAAAGGAAACAGATAGAAGAAGTGAAATTGTAAAGGAAGAAATTTCCAAAGAGGAAGAAACGCCTAATCAGGGTGGTAATTCTGACGAGAATAATTCAAATCAAGAAAACAATACAACTGAAAACAACTCAAATCAGGATACTAATTCCAATGAAAATAATACAGGAACGAATGATGAAGAGGGAGAAAATACCGGTAAGATGTTCGTATATAAGGCATATTTGGAATATCTTACGGGGTCGTGGTGTTCTGTTTGTCCGAGAGTAGCTGAAACTATCGAAAAACTCAAAACCTCAAATATTTTGAAAAATAGATTTGTTGATGTTGCCATACACAGTAGAGACCATATGGGTATTAACAAACAATGGGATTTAGAAGAACATTTTGGAACGCTTCACGACTCTATTAAGTTCGATGGAAGTTTAATCCCTTGGTTTAGAATGAATAGGAATCAGTGGCAATATGGGAGTTCAGCCGCTCAAGGACATCTTGGTCATCTTTTGAAAAAGAAACCCCATTCGCCTATCGGTATTAAAATAACTTCTACACTTGGTCAGACCAACGGAAAGGTATCTGTTAATTTCAAATTCAAAGAAAATCTAAATAATTTGAAGTTTAATGTTTTTATAGTAGAAGATAAGTTTATTGCACCTCAAAATATGGGAAGAGTGTATCAAAATAAGCAACATATGGGCATACTGAGGGAAGTCTATGGGAATGTTTCAGGGAATGATTTAGGAAATGTAACTCAAGGGCAAGAAATATTAAAAACGGATTTGCCCGTGTCGTATGACTTACTTACAAAAAAACTGGATAATGTGAGAATTGTGGTATTCGTTACCGATGCTAATACTAAAGCAGTCCTTAACGTTCAGGAAGCTAAAGCTAATGAAACTAAGGAATATCAGTACGCAGAATAAGAGGTAAATATAAGGAGGTGATGTAAAAAGTATGATGCCTTAAAAAAAGAAGTGTTTTTGTCAGGCTGAGCGTAGTCGAAGCCCTGTAATGATAAGGCTTCGACTACGCTCAGCCTGACAATCAGAACCACCATCATACTTTTTATAACACCACCAAATACAATAATAAAATAAGTAAAACGCTTTGATGCTTAAAAACATCAAAGCGTTTTTTTGTAGGTCAAATGCAAATCTTTGCTAAAAGTAAATTCATACGTTTGCTCTATTTTTTAGTTTTAAATAAAAATCGTTCTGTATTTTTTACTACCTTTGCACCCGCATTTAAATATTATAATAACAATGAGAAAAAGAATTTTATTTAGTTTAGCCATCGTATTGACTTCCTTTTTTGTGATTTCTTGTAGCAAAGATGATGCTTCAAACGAGGTAGAGAAAAGGAATGAAACAAAAGAAGAAACTCCAAAGGGGAACGAGGAGAATAATTCAAACCAAGGAAATAATACAACTGAAAACAAACGTTTATTTGTTTACAAGGCTTTAGTGGAAGACTTTACAGGAACGTGGTGTCCGGCTTGTCCTGGTGCTACTCGTATGATACAAGGAGTTCAATCCATTGACAAATATAAAGAAAGATTTATACCTGTAGCGATTCATTTGTCCACATATGGTTATAATGATAAAATGCAGATAAATCAAAGTTATCCGTTATTTAATTATTTCAGAAAAGAATTTTCTAAGGGGAAAGAGGTAGGGTTACCTTATTTGATGTTGAATAGAAAGACGGAACTTTCCCATTTATACCGAGGGCATATTGCTATCATTGAGGATATAAACGCAAAACCAACTTCTCCGATAGGGATAAAAATTGCTTCTGATTTGAAAGAGAACAACGGAACTGTTACTGTTACTTTTAAATCTTCACAAAAAATAGATGGTTTGAAGTACCACGTGTTTATCGCAGAGGATAATATAATAGCACAGCAAAATGATTCGGGACGTTATGTAAATGATTTTGTTCATAATCACGTATTGCGTTGTGTATATGGAGATTTAAAAGGTAACAATTTAGGTTCAGTAAATAAAGATGAAGAAGTAACCAAAGAAAATTTGCAGGTAAATTATAGTTTGCTGAGTGCCGGAAAGCTAAGCAATGTTAAAATTGTAGTTTTCGTTACCAATGCTATAACTGGAGAAGTCCTTAACGTTCAGGAAGCCAAAGCCAACGAAACTAAGGATTATCAGTACGCAGAATAATAAAACACAAAACATAAATTAGCAATAAGTCTTGATGTGAAGCATTGGGGCTTATTTTTTTATATCTTAAATAAAACCCAAAAGAATAGCTTTTTTGTTTATAAAAGCGTACATTTGCCTGAACAAAAAAATAAAAAGATATGAAAAAATTACATCACTTCAGGCTGTTTATTGTGCTGGCGACAATTATAACGGCGTTTTCTTGTACGAAAGACAACAACAATTCGGGGGAAGGGTACTATTTCAAAGCGAAAATTAACGGCTCCAAAACGCAAGCCCTCTTGCATCACGCAGCTGTCGGGGAGGCGGACGGAAAAGCAGTTTTGTTTCTGTATGGCAGATGGGGCGAAAAACTCATTCACGGAATAGACATCAAGCATTTTGATTTTCCCAAAGAAGCAGGAACTTATTCCATTGATAACGAAGCCAAAATAGTAAAAGCATCATATCGAACCAATAAAGAATTGTTCGATTCTTCCAAAGGAAAACTTATCATTGAAAGCATTACCGACAAAACCATAAAAGGAACATTTGAGTTTACTTCAGGAGATGCAACTATCACAGAAGGAGAATTTTATCTTCCTTTGCTGAATGTGGGAACCGTAAACACTCCGGAAATAGAAGTGGAAATCAAAAGCATTCTTTCCGAAATAAAACCTGAAGACCTTGAACGGCTTAAAGAAGGAGGAATGGCTATTCACGAAGGAAACAATCCGCCAAATATTGAGGGTATCTATTTGTCTTCGCCTCACATTTTGATGCAACCATATCCGGGCGACAATTACAAAAAAGGACATCAATGGAACGATTACACTTACCGAATTTCAATTCAGAAAAACGGTCACGCCACTTTGGATTACAAAGCATCTGATGCTAATCTCAGTGGTGCGGGCGTTTACATCACCGGAAGCGGTAATAAATTTACGCTTTATGCACGAGTGTACGGGCAGGAGAGAGAAGTAAAAAATGCTAATATCGTAGTGATTTCGGGAGAAGTTACTCCCGAGGGAATTAAGAATTTCACCTCTTCATACGTGCTTATATGGAAAGAAGGCGACAGCTCCAACTCCATACTAATGCCTATGGGAGCACATCGTGTAAGTGGCGATAAGGACGGAATGGCTCAGAGAGTGAGTACGTATTAAAAGTTCCGGTTGGCAACACCGTAAGCTTGAGTGTTTTCCATAACCAAGAGAAGAAAAAATGTATCGGGAGCTTGGAAAGAAACTTTTCTTGATATGATTTGCCTCACTATATTTCATAAAGCACTCGAAACGATAAAACAAATCACAAAACCGACTGAAAAGCAGTCGGTTTTTTCTGTTGATTGATGTTATGTAGTTTAAGAATTGTTAAATTCTTTAACAGAAAAATCTCAGCACTTTTACTTATTGTCAATACACTTGCTGTTATTTTTTGTTGTTTTTTAGAAAATGACATATTTGTTAAAACAACTAATTTATAGACTAATAACCAGTATGAGTCTGTCACCATACAGTGGGGTTTTAGTATGAAGTTTGTCCAAAATTTTGTTCAAAGTCCCTACATCAGTTGCTTTTCCTTACGAAAGATAAAAATACTTCGTCCTTTTTGTGTTTTAGTTAGAAAATTACCTGTCCATCCGTACAATTCTCGGTTGAAAGCGACCTAAAATATCCACTAAATCGGTCTGGGCATTCATCACTTCATTGATGTTTTTGTATGCCATTGGAGCTTCTTCGGCATTGCCTCCGATGAGTGTTACTTTCTTGTTTTTCAGCTCTTTTTTGATGTCACTTTGCGTGAAAAGTGTTTTGCACGCAGCTCGTGAGTGAAGTCTTCCCGCACCGTGCGATGCCGAACACAATGAATCCGTATTTCCTCTTCCTCGAACGATAAAACCTTTTTCTGTCATTGATGCGGGAATAATGCCGAGTTCTCCCTCACCTGCGGGAGTCGCCCCCTTACGATGCACAATAACTTCTTTGCCGTTATGAACTTCTTTCCAAGCAAAATTATGATGATTTTCAATCCTTGCTTTGAGTCGCCCACCGATGGCTTTTATCAGTCGGCGATGAATATCGTAATGACAAGCCGAAGCATAATCTCCGGCAAGGTTCATCGCTGTCCAATACTCCAAACCGAGATGCGTACTGAGGTCGAGCCACGCAAATTGCTGAGCTTCTTTAGGTAATGGGCACTGTTCTATTGCTTTTCGCACGTAATATTGAGCGATTTCCGCCCCGAAACCTCGCGAACCACTGTGCGATAAAATGCCCAAATATTTACCTTTCGGTAATCCGATTTGTGAATCTTCCTCCAGAATTTCCACCTCTCCAAATTCCACAAAATGATTACCTCCACCCGAAGTTCCCATTTGCTTGATAGCTTTGCCTTTCAACCTTTTGAGGATTGGAATAAGGTCAAAAGTATCTCGGTCGAAAATTTCGTGTTCAATATGTGATTTATGCGTTTCATACATCCCGAACTTGGTGTGTTCCACGAGCATTTTTTCGTATTTATCCTTCGCACCATCAAGATACGAAATAGGTATATCCAAGATACTCAAACACATACGGCAACCAATATCCAATCCCACACCATACGGAATTACCGCGTTTTCCACTGCCAAAACGCCTCCGATGGGTAAGCCATAACCACTATGGGCATCGGGCATCAACGCTCCACTTACTGAAATTGGCAATTTTAAAGCTGTGTAAAGTTGATTTTTAGCTTCTTCCGAAATATTGTTTCCAAATATTTTAAAATCAGCTCTTTGGGCATTGAGTTGGCGTTTTTCTGTCTTTTTGGAAGAAAGCAAGGCTTCAGCGATTTGCCCAAAAGTCAGATGTTTTTCAAAGGCTTTTGGGGTAGCCAAAATTTCTTTTAAGAGCGATTTTACATACGCTTGATTTTTATCGTTAAAATTGCGTTTTATCACTTCTAACGCTATATTAACCGATTGATTATTAGGGTATCCTAACTTTAATATATCTTTTCCTTTTAATTTTAAATTTCCCATTGTTTGTTTTGTTAATTTATTTTCACTCTGCAAGTTTTTTGTAAGGATTCAAAAATCTTGCAGGAACTTCATCAGTAAGCCAAACACCATTTTCCGAAAGATAAAACACATACCCTTCATTTAGCATTTTGCAAGTATCTATCTGAAAAACAAAAACTTCTCCGTGTCGGCGACCTACTTTTTGAGCGGTTTCCAAATCTTTGCTCAAATGTACATATTGCCTGTTTTGCTTTTGAATCCCTTGTTTATAAATACTTTGTACAAAACGCTGAGCTGTACCGTGATACAAAATGGCGGGAGGCTTCTGCGGAAGTAACTCCAAATCTACCGAAACCGAATGTCCTTGATTGGCTCTGATTTTGGTAAAATCGGCTGAGAAACTGTATCGTTGCTTTTCATCAGAAGCGACAATTTCTTTCAGAATGCTCAAATCAATACCAAATTTCGGATAGAGTTTTTTTATTAAGGTTTCAGTGTTTGTCCAGCCATTTTTGTCCAATGTTATTCCGATAATTTCGGGGCTGTGTCGCAGTACCAAACTGATAAATTTACTGATTTTGTTATGATTATCTTTATTTCTTAGTTTTTTCATTTTTTTCTTTTTCCCAGTATGCTTTATAATATTCTAATTGTCCCTGTAAATCAATGGGTTTTCCTATAATATTTCGGTAATAACTTATTAAAATAATACTTGATATATCATCAAAATGAGAAATTTCCATTTCATAAAAATATGCTAATAAAGGAGAGTTTTCTTTCCGTAACCATTGATTTCTAATGCCTGAACCCAAGCTGAAGTGAGTTTCTATCAAAAAATTATCTTCAGTTAAGGTTTTTAAATACAGTTTATCTTTGTTTGACAAGATTTTATCTAACAATGTCAAACATTCTTCCAATGTATTAGGGATTTTACGGATTTCTTTTTTCATTTTTAAATTTTCTATCCTGTAATGTTTTTGATAATCGCTTGATATTCCGCTCCTCTGTCAGGGTTTTCTTCGGATAATATCACTAATAATTTTTCTATTTCACGCATTACTTTTGTTTGATAAGTTTCTGCTTGTGATTGTGTTGAGAAAAAATCTGTGTGCATAAATTCTCCGTACACACCCAGCGTTACCGAAAAAGGGGCAGTCAATCCGCCTTTTTCTATCGTTATTCTGGCTCCATCGCTGTGTTCCAAATCAGAAATAATAATTCCTTCTTCCGAACCTCGTTTTCCTATATTTTTTCTATTGTTTTTCCACATTTTTATAATGGTTAATTGTTAATTATCAATGGTTAATGATTTTTTTGTAAAATTACTGACAAACGCTTTCGCCACCAAGAAATGAGCGTCTACAAAGTATCTACAAGATGATAATTTTTAATAATTAATGGTTGATGATTAATTAACAACTGACAATTATTCATCAAAATTGATTTTTTTATTTTTTGCTCGTTCTTTTTTGTAAGATTTATCCACAAAATTTCGTTTGAAATCCGTTTCGTGAAAAGTGCGAATGGCGTTACCTCTTGCTACTTGTTGGTGGTTGTTCCACTGATTTTGAGCCTGTTGCTTGAGTTTCTCTAATTCAAAAAGTTGTAATTTTTCCTTAATTCGGCTGATGGCTAACTTCTTGTTTTCCAATTGCGAACGCGTGTCTTGCACAAAAACGCTCACTCCCGAAGGTTGATGCGTAGCCCGAACCGCTGAGTTTACTTTGTTTACATTTTGTCCGCCACTACCTTGCGAACGCACCATTTGAAACGAAATATCGCTTTCACGAAACACCATTTTTTCCGACGCAGAAAGCTCAAAAACGCCAATAAACCAGTTCGACCGTTTGTGAAATTTTCTAAAAGTTGATTTTCCCACCCAACAAACCGAGCCGAGCCAATTCTTCAAAAAATCTTGTAAATCAGTTCCTTTTAAAAGAAGAGTGGCAGATTTTAAAGTTAAATTTTCGTCGCCTTCCTCCCGATAAATGATTTCGGTTTGTATGTTTTTTTCTTTGGCTTCTTGCAAAAATATTTTTAACACTTTTGCCACTACCCATTGGCATTCCAAAGGTCCTTTTCCTGAAGTTATTTGTATGATTTTTTCCATTTTTCTAAGATTTTAAGTACAATTTCTTTGTTTTTCTTGATTTTAATAAAAGTTGGGAGTTTTGCTACCATTGTCATTCCTTTTCGAGGACGCAAATCCGAACTGATGTAATTTTCTATTTCCAACAAATGTTTATCATTCTTCGCCCAAAACAAATTCCCGCGAACATTTTCCTGAAAGAAATAGGGCAGACCGAAAGTATTATCGCACATCAGTCCGTTTACTTTGTCTGCATAAAGTGTTGAATAATTGGGTTGATAACGAGGCTTTACGGAGAGTAAATTATCACATTTTCGGCATTTGATATTGATTAAAGATTGTTTTTCTTTCACATTTGCTTGTTTTATTTCAATAGAATTTCCACAAAACGGACAATTGAGCTTAATAATGAGGTTAAAAATCAATAAATCACCACTTTTTTTGACCAAACCACAGTGATTACACTTCAAAATGGAGTGATTTGAAAAAAAATCCCCCGTATAGTGAATAATAGCATTTTGCTGACAATCAGGGCAAATCACCCAAGTGCTGTTTTCCCAAAGATGAGTGTATTTTTCTTTATATATCTTTTTCATTTTCAATTTCTTTTAAAAAGTTTCTTCAAAAATAGAGGCTATTTCGGTAGCGGAAAGTCTCATTTTTGATAAATTATTGTTTCTTAAGTCGTTGTATTTGTATTTTTCTTTGCCTTTTTTCTTCTCAACATCTTTCCAGCCGTAGTTTCTGCCAACTATTTTCTTTTGTATAATTCCACGAACTTTATGATTGTCCAGAAGTTTATCCAATTGTGCAAGTTCTCGCTCCAAATCCAAGTCCAATGGACGATAATGCGTTATCATATAAGGTTTTACACGCAACACAAATCGCCAAGGGTCGCAAAATTCATAATAAGTTTCAAAAACTTTTCGATGTGGATTGTATTCTTCAGTTTTCACAAAATACATTTGCTCCTTATAGTTGAATTCCAACTTTTTATATTTTGGGAATTGCCATTCGATGATTTTACGCAACTTTTGTTCGCGTGGAACTTGTATTTTTTTGCCTCGTTTTCGTTTCTTTTTCAAGAATTTACGATTGTCGGAATATTGATACGTATTGATTTTATCTAAAATTTGGTTGAAAAAATCGGCACTTTTACTCCGAGCAATATCGTCCCGAAGCACAAAAAAACGAACAAAACCCTTTTGATAAGGTTCAGGCAGAGGTACCAAAGGAATGTTTCGCTTTTGATTCCAAAGTTTTCTCCATAATTTATTTTGCTGGCGAACATATTTCTCGAAAGCCTTTCTCACTAATCGTTTTCGTGTTCGTAGGCTTCTCAATCGAGAATTTTCCATAAATGAATTTCCCATTACTTACTTTTTGATTATCAAATGATTTTAAAAAGATGTTCAGGGAATTTTGTTTACTAAGGATAATTTATCCCAATTCGGATAAAAAAGAGAAGTGTCATAAACAAAATAAAACCCGAAAATCTGCTGACTTCGGGTTTTGGATATTTCATTTATACTATTTTTCTAAGAATATGCAACAACACGAAGCCGTGCCACTGAGAATGGCAAATAAGCGGAGGTATTTTGATTGAAATTTAGCATTTTACTTCGTGTTTTTAATTTTGTTAAACAAAAATTTCTTTGAAATCGGGGCAAATGTACAATAAATTTTTAAAAAAGCAATTAATTGGCTAATAAATTTTGGGATTCCATTTTTCAGGATGCCTTGGAGTGATGCCTTTGTAGTATGTTTCCAATTCGTCCATAATACTTTCAAAGGAACGTGTTTCCAAATCTTGCACACTGATTTTCTTTCCTATATATATTTTTTTGGTTTTAAAATCGGCGGTAGCTAACACCAACGGAACTTTAGCATTCAGAGCGATATGATAAAAGCCCAGCTTCCATTTTGCCACCCACGAGCGCGTCCCTTCGGGAGTTATTACCAAGCTAAAATCATCTTTCTTGAATAAATCGGTTACAAAGTTTACCAAATTATTTCTTTGTGAGCGATTGATGCCTATTCCGCCTAACCATTTAACGATGAACCCATACCACGCCTTTGTGTGAGCGTCTTTAATGATGACTTTTAATGGCTTTTGAAATTTCCAATAAACCAAATTCCCCAGCAGGTATTCAAAATTGCAAGTGTGCGGAGCTACTACCAATACACAACGATTCAGGTCGTTAGTATCTCCTTCCAAAACTACTTTCCATCTCAATAGTTTTAATCCTAATGTTCCGATTATTTTTTTCATAGCTTCTTTTTAAAAGAAATAAGGATAGTAAATTACTCCCAAAACAATAGTTGCCGCACCTACGGCAAAGCCCACAGCTCCTGCCGAAATGTCTTTAATGGTTCCTATCGTTTTATGATGTTCAGGATGAATAAAATCACAAATTTTTTCAATGGCAGTGTTAAGGCTTTCAACAGTTAAAACAATACCACAAACCAAAATCTGAATCATCCATTCAGTGCTTGAAATATCAAAATAAAATCCCAAGAAAAAGAGAAGTAAGGTAACGCAGGTATGCACAAGAATTGGCGGTTCCTTACGGATTAAATACCAAACTCCTACTAACACGTAATACAAACTCCTGATTCTGCCTTTGATAAATTCAATCATCTTTATATGGAAAAGTGGAGGGCAAAGTTAAAAAATATTTCGTAATTTCATAGCAATCACTCCCCAAATGGCTTCTTTGATGATGCTTCCGTTCATTTTGGATTTTCCTTTTGCTCTGTCGGTGAAAATGATGGGGACTTCCGTGATTTTAAAGTTTTTAAGATAAGCTTTGTATTTCATCTCGATTTGGAAAGCATACCCCACGAATTCAACTTTGTCAAGTTCAATGGCTTCAATTACTTTTCGGGAATAGCAGATAAAACCGGCGGTGGGGTCGTGAATTTTCATTCCTGTGATGATTTTTACGTACAAAGACGCTCCGTACGAAAGCAAAATACGTGAAAGAGGCCAATTTACAACATTAACTCCTCGTATATACCGCGAACCGATAGCCATATCACTTCCGTTTTTGGCACATTCCTCATATAAACGCAGCAAATCGGCAGGATTGTGCGAGAAATCGGCATCCATTTCAAAAATATATTCGTAATTATGCTGTAAAGCCCACTGAAATCCGTGAATATAAGCCGTTCCCAAGCCTTTTTTCTCTGTTCGGACTTCTAAGAAAAGCCTTTCGGGAAAGAAAGTTTGAAGTTCCCGCACTTTTTCGGAAGTTCCGTCAGGAGAATTGTCATCAACCACCAAAATATGAAACCTTTCGGATTGCTCAAAAACCGCCCTGATGATGGCTTCAATATTTTCAATCTCGTTATATGTGGGAATGATTACAAGCATTCGTTTTCTGTGAAGATATTTTAACAATTAGTAAGGGCGAACCGCAATTCGCCCCTTACATTACCATTATATTTGTTGTTACGTACAATTCGTTACATATGTCCCATTTCTTGGGCAAGTGCTTCGTTTTGTTTGCGATAGACACCGCTTTCTAATTTCTCGCGAATAGCCGAAAAGGCATTGAGTGTCTCTTCAATGTCTTTCATTGTGTGAGAAGCGGTCGGAATCATTCTCAGTAGAATCATTCCCTTCGGAATTACCGGATACACCACAATAGATAGGAAAATACGATAATTCTCACGCAAATCATTTACCATTGCCATCGCCTCCGGAATGCTTCCTTCCAAGAAAACAGGCGTTACGCAAGTGTTGGTATCACCAATGTTGAATCCGCGTGATTTGAGTCCGTTTTGCAGAGCATTTACATTGTCCCATAGTTTCTGTTTCAGTTCGGGCATCGTGCGAAGCATCTCCAAACGTTTTAAAGCTCCTTTTACGTAAATCATCGGTAGGGATTTGGCGAACATCTGCGAACGCAAATTGTACTTCAAGTAGTCAATGATTTCTTTATCTCCCGAAACAAATGCCCCAATTCCTGCCATTGATTTGGCAAAAGTAGAGAAATACAAGTCGATTTGGTCTTGAACACCTTGTTCTTCACCGGCTCCGGCTCCTGTTTTTCCGAGCGTTCCGAAGCCGTGAGCATCGTCCACCAAAATACGGAAACCGTACTTTTCTTTATATGAAAGAATTTCTTTGAGTTTACCTTGTTGTCCTCGCATTCCGAAGACCCCTTCGGTAATTACTAAAATACCTCCGCCTGTGGTATCCGCCAATTTTTTAGCTCGTTCAATGTTTTTGGCAAAACTCTCCACATCGTTGTGCTTATAGGTAAAACGCTTACCGAAATGCAAACGCACCCCGTCAATAATACAACCGTGCGAGTCCACATCGTAAACAATCACGTCATTTTTGGTTACCAACGCATCGATGATAGAAACCATTCCCTGATATCCGAAGTTAAGCAGGTAGGCGGCTTCTTTGTGAGTAAATTCCGCCAGATTTCTTTCTAACTCCTCGTGCATTGAGGTGTGTCCACTCATCATTCTTGCTCCCATTGGGTAGGCGGCTCCGTATTCGGCTGCTGCTTCGGCATCTACTTTACGGATTTCGGGGTGATTTGCTAACCCCAGATAGTCGTTAATGCTCCAATTGAGGATTTCTTTCCCCTGAAATTGCATTCTGGGTCCCAATTCGCCTTCCAATTTTGGGAAAACATAGTATCCTTCGGCGTGTGAAGCCCAACGTCCGATATTTCCTTTGTCGTTTTTTATTCTGTCAAATAAATCTTTCATCTTTATTTTGTTTCTTTAATAATAACTCCTTTTTTGAGGCACAAAGATACGTGCATTTTTTGGATTTTTCAGGATTGCTCGGCTCAAAATTCATCGGTGGAAGAGCAAATATTGTAATTTCTGTCCGCTAACTCAATGAACCGTGCCAAAAACTCCGAATCCTTTATGTTTGATTACAATGTTTTAGCGTATTTCCATCGTCATCGTTTTCACTTTTATGCACAAGCCACCCTTTAGGAAAAATACCTTTACGCAAAGTACGTTCCGCAATGTAGTCAAACGTTATTTCCGTTATGATTTTTGCCGGATTGCCTGCTGTTATTTCTTGCTTCTTCCTCGTATTACGTCATTGACACTCTCGATGATTTTTGAAGCAGCCGAAATAAAACTCCCGTATTTGGAATTGTCCGCAATTTGCATCGCAATCAGGTAGGGGATAATCTTTTTATTGACAATTTCCAGCAATGGTTTACGCAGAGAAGTTGCCGAGGGCTGATTTTCCCACTCGGAGCGTGCTTTTTCGTACTCGGCACGGGCTTCGGCAAACACATTTTGCTCCTTTCTCAGGTTATCGAGAGCTTGCGAAACGCCCGCAAGGGCTGACACGGAGGCAACTGCTTCTTCCGTTGCAAAATCTGCCAATAATGATTCAATGAGGTTCGATTCGCTCGAATAATTTTCGTCCGTGATTCCTACACCATACTTTTTGAAAATCGCAGCAAGCCTCTCTCCGTGCGGTTTGAGCGTTTGTTCGGGAATGTTTTCATATCCCGTAAGCAGTTTTGAGAGTACCCGAACGGCATCATCACGTCGTGAATCAATTTCTTTCAATTTTGAAAGCACACTATCGCGTTTTACGGCAGCAGTAATGGCTTTGCCTTGCTTTTCCAGTTCGGAAAAGTGGGTGGAAAGGAAATTGTCATCTTGTAAGGCGGTTGTTTTTTTGTAAAGCTCTGACAATCGGTTGGCAATATCGCCAAGTTCGGTAACACGAGCAGATGTAATTACTTTTTTCATAATGGTATAATTTAATGTTAGTGTTACGTTTTCAAACAGAAATTGACAGCTTATTATTTTTATCAATTTCTAAACAGAAATTTATTGTTCCTGTTTGTTGATGGCAAATTTCTAAACAGAAATTCGGTGTTTTGCTTTCTTTTTAGTCAATTTCTAAACAGAAATTCATTGTTCTTGTTTGCTGACAACCAATTTCTGTTTAGAAATTTATTGATTTTATTTTTCAATAGAAAATATATTGATAAAAATGCTTTGTTATGAATTGATTTTTATCTGTTTTGAAAGAGATTTTATGAGAATCTCTTTGTGATTTCCTTATTTTTGAAAATATGCTAAAAGCCCGATTCGGTTATAAGGATTATTCCAAAAAACCTTGTGCTTTCATCCATTTGTCACTGTAAATTTTGCTCATATAACGCGAACCGTGGTCAGGGAAAAGAATTACCACTATGCTGTTTTCATCAAAAGTTCCCTTCTGAGCATATTTTTCTGTTGCAACAAATGCCGAACCGCTGGTATATCCGCAGAAAATTCCCGTTTCAGTGGTAATTTTGCGAGCTGCCAAAGCACTTTCTTTGTCGTTTACTTTAACAAATTCGTCAATAATATCGAAATCGGTAGCGGTAGGGATAAGATTTTTGCCCAATCCCTCTACTTGGTAAGAATGCAACTCTGCCGGGTCAAACTCGCGGGTTTCGTGGTATTTTTTTATGGCAGAACCTTCGGCATCTACTCCTAAAACTTTTACATTTGGGTTCTTTTCTTTCAGATAGCGTCCTATTCCTGAGATGGTTCCGCCTGTTCCGCTACAAACTATCACGTGCGTTACTTTGCCGGCGGTTTGTTCCCAAATCTCTTTTCCTGTGGAGTGGTAGTGGGCGTCAATATTCTTCTCGTTGAAATACTGATTGATGTAAATAGAGTTGGGTGTTTCTTTGTGAAGACGCTCGGCAGTTTTGTAATAGGAGCGAGGGTCATCAGCCGGAACGCTTGCCGGACAGACGTGTACTTCCGCACCCAGTGCCCTGAGCATATCTATTTTATCTTGCGATGATTTGTCGCTGATTGCCAAAATACAGCGATAACCTCTGATAGCACTAATCATCGCGAGGCTGAATCCTGTATTGCCTGAGGTATTTTCGACGATAGTTCCGCCGGGTTTTAGCTCTCCGCTGCGTTCTGCTTCGTCAATTAAATAAAGTGCGATACGGTCTTTTGCTGAATGCCCCGGATTGAAGGCTTCCACTTTGGCAAAATAGTGTCCTTTTAGGTGTTTTGTAATTTTTTCTAAGGAAATTAAGGGTGTATTTCCCATTAATTCCAATACATTGTTATAATATTGTATTTCGTTCGTTTGCATTTGTGTTATAAATAAGTAATTTGTTATGTATAATTTAAAGTTTTTAGTAATTGTGAAACAAAAAAATAAAAGCAGAAGTTCCTTACACTGAATTCTGCTTTTGTACATACTTAAAAAGAATTATGTTTTGATAACTTCGGCTACTTTTTCACCTATTTTTGCTGGAGAATCCACTACGTGAATGCCACATTCTTTTAATATGCGTTTCTTTGCTTCGGCGGTGTCGTCAGTACCTCCTACGATGGCTCCTGCGTGTCCCATTGTGCGTCCTTTCGGAGCTGTTTCGCCGGCTATAAAACCAACGACGGGCTTTTTATTTCCTCCTTCTTTAATCCAGCGTGCTGCTTCGGGTTCCAATTGCCCTCCGATTTCTCCAATCATTACGATACATTCGGTTTCAGGGTCGTCCATCAATAGCTCTACGGCTTTTTTGGTGGTTGTTCCAATAATCGGGTCGCCTCCGATACCAATAGCGGTACTGATTCCCAATCCCTGACGTACGATTTGGTCAGCGGCTTCGTAGGTCAGTGTTCCCGATTTTGAAACAATGCCTACTTTTCCTTTTTTGAAGATGAATCCCGGCATAATTCCTACTTTGGCTTCTTCGGGAGTGATTACCCCCGGACAGTTAGGACCTACCAAGCGACAATCTTTCCCTTTTATGTAGTTGGCTACCTTAATCATATCTGCTACGGGGATTCCTTCCGTAATGGTAATGATAACTTTGATTCCCGCATCGGCAGCTTCCATAATGGCATCGGCAGCAAAAGCCGGCGGCACGAAAATAATGGATACATCGGCTCCGGTTTTGGTAACGGCTTCTTTTACCGTATTGAAAACAGGTCTTCCCAAGTGTTGCTGACCGCCTTTACCCGGAGTGATGCCACCAACTACATTTGTGCCATACTCAATCATTTGTTCTGCGTGAAAAGTTCCTTCACTACCAGTAAATCCCTGAACAATTATCTTTGAATTCTTATTAACTAATACACTCATATCTTATGCTTTAAGTACCGAGCAAAGCTATATCTTTTTATCGAAATTTCAAAATTATTTATAAAGAAGTTGATTTATAGAGGTTTTTCTTTCGTTTTTTGATTAATGTAATATTCCTAAAAACAATTAATTACTTTGCATAGAAATATCAAAAACAAAAACTTTGTCAGAAATATTTTTCTGACAAAGTTGTATTGTGAATAATTATGCACACTAACCATTTTAGTGATTTTCTGTTAGTTATTTCTAAAAACCAACTGATTGCCAAATGAATCTAAAAGAATGGCACTATCTTTATGTACTTTTCCGCTTAAAATCTCTTTGGAAAGCTGGTTCAGCACTTCTTTTTGAATGGTTCGTTTTACGGGACGAGCTCCAAACTGCGGGTCGAAGCCTTTTTCTGCCAAGTAATTGATTGCCTCATCAGTAGCGTCAAGTAAAATGTTCTCACGAGCCACCATTTTGATGATGGAACGTAACTGCAAGCGTACAATACTTCGGATATTTTCGCGAGTGAGTGGCGTAAACATCACAATATCGTCAATTCGGTTAATAAACTCAGGACGAACACTTTGCTTTAATAGTTGCAAAACCTCATCTTTGGCAATTTCCGTTGCTTTTTGGATGTCATTGGCGTGTTTTTCAAAACTTTCCTGAATTAAATGGCTACCAATGTTGGAAGTCATAATAATGATGGTGTTTTTGAAATCGGCGGTGCGTCCTTTATTGTCAGTTAGGCGACCTTCATCTAAAACTTGCAGTAAGATATTAAAGGTGTCGGGGTGAGCTTTTTCGATTTCGTCCAACAAAATCACCGAATACGGACGACGACGAACGGCTTCGGTAAGTTGCCCACCTTCATCGTATCCGACATATCCCGGAGGTGCCCCTACCAATCGGCTTACTGCGTGGCGTTCCTGATATTCACTCATATCGATACGCGTCATGGCATTCTCATCATCAAACAGATACTCGGCAAGAGCTTTGGCAAGTTCGGTTTTTCCTACCCCAGTTGTCCCTAAGAAAAGGAATGAACCGATAGGTTTTTTCGGGTCTTGCAAACCTGCTTTGCTTCGGCGGATGGCATCGGAAATGGCTTGGATAGCTTCTTCCTGTCCCACAACACGTTTGTGTAATTCGCTTTCCAATCGGAGTAGTTTTTCACGCTCGCCTTGCAGCATTTTCGTTACGGGAATTCCTGTCCACTTAGCAACTACTTCTGCGATGTTTTCCGAAGTAACTTCCTCTTTTATAAGCGAATTGCTTTGAGCTTCATCTAATTTTTGCTGCAAAGAAATTAGTTTATCCTGTGCTTCTTTAATTTTTCCGTATCTGAGTTCGGCTACTTTGGCATAATCGCCTTCACGTTCGGCTTTTTCAGCTTCGAGTTTATAATTTTCGATGGCTTCTTTGGTAATTTGCACCTCATCGATAACTGATTTCTCACTTTGCCATTTGGCGAAAATTCCGTTGCGTTCTTCTTTCAAATTTGCCAAATCTACGTTGAGAATTTTGAGTTTGTCCTCATCATTTTCACGTTTGATGGCTTCGATTTCAATTTCCAACTGCATTATTTTTCGGTCGAGAACGTCCAATTCTTCGGGTTTGGAATTGATTTCCATACGGAGTTTGGCTGCGGCTTCGTCCATCAAGTCAATGGCTTTATCGGGTAAAAATCGGTTTGTAATATAACGTTCTGAAAGTTCTACGGCAGCGATTATCGCCTCATCTTTAATACGAACTTTATGGTGTGTTTCATATTTTTCTTTGATTCCTCGAAGAATAGAAATGGCACTTTCCGTATCGGGTTCTTCTACCATAACTTTCTGGAAACGACGCTCTAAGGCTTTATCTTTCTCGAAATATTTTTGGTATTCATCGAGCGTAGTTGCCCCGATGGCACGCAATTCACCCCGAGCCAAAGCAGGTTTTAAGATGTTGGCGGCATCCATTGCACCTTCGCCACCGCCTGCCCCCACGAGTGTATGAATCTCATCGATGAAAAGAATGATATTTCCGTCAGATGAAGTAACTTCTTTCACTACCGATTTCAGCCGCTCTTCAAACTCACCTTTGTATTTTGCTCCTGCGATAAGTGCCCCCATATCCAGCGAATAAATTACTTTATCTTTCAGATTTTCAGGAACATCTCCTTGAACGATACGATGTGCTAATCCTTCGGCAATGGCTGTTTTTCCCACACCGGGTTCACCTACAAGCATCGGGTTGTTTTTGGTTCTTCGAGAAAGGATTTGCAATACACGACGGATTTCCTCATCACGCCCGATAACGGGGTCGAGCTTTCCGTTGTCAGCCAATTCATTCAGATTTTTGGCGTATTTATTGAGCGAATTGTAGGTTTCTTCCGCCGAAGCCGAAGTTACCCTTCCGCCTTTGC
This sequence comes from Capnocytophaga felis, assembly GCF_009684755.1. Taxonomy (GTDB): domain Bacteria; phylum Bacteroidota; class Bacteroidia; order Flavobacteriales; family Flavobacteriaceae; genus Capnocytophaga; species Capnocytophaga felis. Next base: position 95,586 of record NZ_BLBC01000003.1, on the reverse strand, counting down.
GTAATTCCTGAATGGCTTTTTCGATGTCTTTCTCTTTAACGCCTTGGTCTTTCAAAGCCTGACCTATCTTGCTGTTTGACTTGAATATAGCTAAAATAAGATGCTCGATGGAAACATACTCATCGTTCATTTTTTTAGCGATGTTAGCCGCCTCGTTGAGCATTGTGTTTGCCTCCCGAGAAAGCGACATTTGTCCGCCACTTACTTTCGGAAAACTTTGCAGAGCTTTTTCTAAAACATTGCTTAGTTGTTCCTTATTGATATTCAGTTTTTTTAATAGAAAAGGCAATACATTTTCATCAATTTCCTCAATGGCTTTGAAAAAGTGTTCGTTTTGCAATTCTTGGTGTCCGTATCCTTGTGCAATTTGTTGTGCCCTTTGTACGGCTTCTTGCGATTTGATGGTATAGTTGTTAAAATTCATAGTTTTAAAAAATTATTTTAATAATTGTGTTCACCGAGGTATTTTCAACTTTTGTGCCGATGTTATTTGTGTGACATTTTGTCTGTGTTTTGTGTGGGATTTATTAGTGGTTAAATTTGAATGATAAATTTTAAATATCTGTTTATTAATATTTTAAATTGACTTTAACGTTTTGTAGGGATAAATAAATGACTTTTTGTCAGTATTTTTATTTGTGATGAACTTGAAATTATATTATCTTTGCTGAAAATTTTCGTACTATGAAAAGAGCAGAAAACATTCAGCGTTTGGCATCAGGAATTTTTGTATGCGTAACGGCTTTCGGAGTAATTTTTTTGTTAGCGAGATTGCTGGGAATACATCAATTGAGGACTTTAAAGTGGCTTCCTATTTTGATGACCTGTGTAGGATTTTATCTTGCCGGATTTGTCAATCAGAGAACGAAGTTGTCTTTAATTCCCTTTTTGCTGATGGGACTTTTTGCGTTTGTTCCGGTGAAGTTTTTTTATCTTCCGTTTATTTTCATACTGATTTTATGTGCCGTTTTGGCTCTGTTACTTTCTCGAAAAGAAATTTCACTCAAAATTCGTTTCTTATTTTTGATTCCTTTATTTGGGATTTTTGGATATTTTTTGCTATCACAGCCATTGATAGTCAGGAAGAAAGGATTTTATGTTGATGAAATGGGTAATTTACATAACGTTAGCGTATTATGGGATTTTAGAGAACCTTCTTCCACAAAATTACCTAAATATACATTTAATGACATAAATGGAAACAACGTTCAATTAACTGATTTTAAAGGAAAAACAATTTATGTAACTTTTTGGGCTACTTGGTGCAGACCTTGTATGGCTGAAAAACCAAAATTGGAAGAAATTAAGGAAATGTTTAAAAATGATGAAAATCTTATTTTTATAGATGTTTCTTTGGATACGAAACGCTCTTGGTGGGAAAAATATATATCAGAAAAAAATCCTGCAGGAATTCAATTAAATTCAACCAATGACAGGCAAACGAGAGAAACTTTTCAAATAGCAGGAATTCCTCATAATATTGTGATAAGTAAAGATGGCTGTTACAAAAGCTTTAGTCGTCCTTCAAAAATCACTGAAAATCAGTTGGAAATACTTAAAAATCCTGAGAAATTGGAAAGTTATGTGAAAACTACTGTAAAATATTTTGAAGAGTAACAAGCAAATAAATCCTAAACAATAATATTGAAAAACTATTCTATGAATTTTGATCGAATCAACGAAAAACTTTCCATATTAGCCGATGCAGCGAAATATGATGTTTCTTGTTCTTCCAGTGGAGGAAATAGAAAAAATAGTAAAGGAGGATTGGGAAATTCCTCTTTTTCAGGAATTTGCCATACTTATACGGAAGATGGCAGATGCGTTTCTTTGTTGAAAATTTTACTTACAAATCACTGCATTTACGATTGTATTTATTGTGTTTCCAGAAAAAGTAACAATATTCAGCGGGCGGCTTTCACAGTTGAAGAGGTCGTGAATTTAACGATTAATTTCTATAAGAGAAATTATATTGAAGGATTGTTTCTAAGTTCGGGAATCTTCAAAAGTCCTGATTATACGATGGAACGTTTGGTGCGTGTAGCGAAAGAACTCAGATTAACACACAAATTTAACGGATACATACACTTGAAAACCATTCCGGGAGCTTCCGAAGAGTTGCTTCTTGAGACTGGTTTGTATGCAGATAGATTAAGTATAAACCTTGAAATTCCTACTGTTTCAGGATTGAAACTTCTTGCTCCCGAGAAAAATCATCAGGAAATGATGAAGCCGATGGATTACGTGAAAAACGAAATTATTAAGCACAAAGCCGAAAAGAAAATCATCAAATCTACTCCGAAATATGCTCCGGCAGGGCAAAGCAGTCAATTTGTTATTGGAGCAGCCGGAGAGACTGATATTCAGATTATAAGAAGTGCCGATTACTTTTATAAAAAATTTAATTTGAAGCGGGTTTATTATTCTGGATATGTGCCAATAACGGAGGATAATAGGTTGCCGGCTCTTTCCACACCTGTGCCAATGGTTCGGGAAAATCGGTTGTATCAAGCCGATTGGTTGATGCGTTTTTACGGATTTCAGGCACAGGAAATTCTTGAACCTAACAATCCTTTTTTGGATTTAGAGATTGACCCGAAGTTGGCTTGGGCATTAAGAAATATAGATAAATTTCCGGTGAATTTACAAATAGCTCCTTTAGAAATGATTTTGAGAGTACCCGGAATAGGGCAAATTTCAGCCAAAAAAATAGTTAATGCACGAAGGTTTCAAACTATTGGAATAGAGCATCTTAAAAAAATGGGAGTAGCTGTAAACAGAGCTAAATTTTTTATTGATTTTTCAACTTCTAATCCTTTTTTAAAGCATTTGGATACGGTGTATTTGCGTCAAATTATTCTGAAAAATTCTCAGTCAAAATATAAAAAAGATTTTTCGCAACAATTGAGTTTATTCTGATGATACAAATGATTTATGACGGTAGTTTTGAAGGATTACTTACTGCCGTTTTTGAGGTGTTTGAGTACAAATATGATGATGTTGATATTGTAGATAATCAGCTTGTTACGTCTCATTTGTTTGCTGAAAAACATTTCGTGATTACTAGTTCGGAAAAGGCAGAACGCGTTGTAAAAGACATTGAAAAGTACGCAGGCAAAACGGCTGTGAAAATGTTACTTTTGGTTTTTCTGTCAGAAAATGAAATCCGAGAAAAATTGATTTTGTACGCAGTAAAATATCTCGTTCAGGAAAAGAGAAACATTTTCCAGAATTTTGCAGATAATTATATAATGCAGATTTCCAAAATAATAAAATCCGTAAGAAGAGAAAAACATCGTATGGAGGCTTTTGTGCGTTTTCAGCAACTTCAAGATTCTTCGTTTTACGCTCATATTGAGCCGGATTTTGATGTTTTGCCTCTTATCGTTCCACACTTCAAAAATCGATATGCTTCTCAAAAATGGATGATTTATGACCTTCGAAGAGCGTACGGAGTTCATTATGATTTAGAACAAATTGATTTCTTTGTGCCTGATGCTCAGATGAAAATGAACCTTCACAATCCTTCACATCTTTTGCACGAAAAAGAACATAATTTTGAACTGCTTTGGAAGAATTATTTCAATAGCACGAACATTAAAGAACGCAGAAATAAAAAACTTCATCTACAACATCTTCCCAAAAGATATTGGAAGTATCTCACAGAAAAGAAGTAAAATCTTATAAAAGCTCAATGCTATTTCTGTTGAGTTTTATTTTTTGCTCTTTTTCAAAATTTTTCAACAGTCGGGAAATAACAACGCGTGAGCTATTTAGCTCTCCTGCAATCTCTTGGTGTGTTTTGTTAATGATTTTTGAATTTTCAATTTTGCTTCGTTCTGTAAGATAGTTGTATAGGCGTTCATTCATATTCATAAACGCAATGTTATCTATGGCAGAAAGTAGTTCCTCAAAACGATTGTTGTAACTTTCAAAAACAAAAGCTCGCCAACTTCTGTATTTTCCTGACCATTCTTCCATTTTTTGAATAGGAATCATCGCTACAATTCCGTCTGTTTCGGCAATGGCTCTGATTTCACTTTTTTTGTTTCCTGTGCTACAACCCAAAGTCATAGCACAAGTGTTGCCTTTTTCAATAAAGTAGAGCAATAACTCACCGATATCAAAATCTCTTCGCATAACTTTGATGGTTCCGCATAAGATTAAAGGTACCGCCTTGATGTACATCCCGATATCCATTATAACATCGTCTTCCTTAAATTCCACAAAGTGAGCGACATCAACTATTTCAGAAATTAATTCCTTTTCAAAGGTATGATTATAAGCTTCTGTAACTAATTCTCTGTAAGTCATTTTGTTACTGTTTTAGTCAATAATTTATTCTGATTTTCTGAACTTATCAACAAGGAAAATTTATAAGATAAATACAGAAAAATCTGCTTGTGCAAATTTACGATATTATCTTGAAAATGTAGCAATTAATGAGGTAATTTATCTTTTAAAACTCCGTACAGATACGTTCCAATCAAGGCACCCACAATAGCAATCAAAATTGACCAAACACCAGCTCCTAACAATACGAACATTGGTCCCGGACAAGCCCCGACTAACGCCCAGCCTAACCCGAAGAAAGTTCCACCAATTAAATAACGAGCAATTTTTCTTTCTTTAGGCTGAATAACAATAGGTTTGCCGTCAAAATCTTTTTCGTTTGTTCGTTTTATGTATTGAATTCCTAATACTCCAACAGCTAAAGCTCCTCCGATAAATCCGTACATATGAAATGATTGAAAGTGAAACATTTCATAAATTCTGAACCAAGATGCAGTTTCGGTTTTGTACATTATGATACCGAAAATAATTCCTAAAAGTATGTAAATCAGATTTTTCATTTTATCCAAATATTAAAGGTAATAACAAATGAGACATTATAAGCCCTCCGATAAAGAAGCCTATTACAGCAATCAAAGAACCAAATTGCAGGTCGCTTAATCCTGAAATGGCGTGTCCTGATGTACAGCCTCCGGCGTAACGTGTTCCGAAGCCAATAAGCATACCGCCAATGAGCAGAATTAATATATTCTTCACAGATAAATCATTGAAAAGCTCTGAAGGTGAGTACATTGTTCCAGCACTTTCAAAACCAAGTTGTTTGAGTTCTGAAATGGTTTGTTCAGAAATTGCAGGAACTTGATTGTCAGAAAGGAAGTAAAAAGCAATTGTTCCTCCTAAAATTGAACCCACCAAAAATAATAAATTCCAACGTTGAGATTTCCAATCGAAATTGAAGAAATTGCACGATTTACCCGCTCCCATTGCTGAACAAAGCGTTCTGAAATTAGAAGAAAAACCAAAACTTTTTCCCATTAAAATCAGTAAAATCATCAGTAAGCCAATTAAAGGTCCGCCTATGTACCACGGCCAAGGCTGTGTAATCCATTCCATAAAAATGTGTTTTGTATTTAATCAAAGGCAAAAATAACACATCAAAAGCAATGATTCTGTAACAAAAGTTACATAGAGTAGGAGCAGAGAAGTAAAATACTTGATTATTGAAGATTTTACTATTTTTGCGAAAAAATTTGCAATGAGAAAAATCTTTTTTTCACTACTATTAATCTTTGTTTTCAAGATAAATGCTCAGCAATCAGGCAATACAATGTCTCTTTTGTTTATGGGAGATGTAATGGGGCACAATCCGCAAATTGACGGAGCATATAATTCTGAAACAAAAACCTATGATTATCAGCCTGTTTTTGAAAAAGTGAAACATTTATTTGAAAAGGTTGATTTTGCAATTGCTAATTTGGAGGTAACTTTGGCAGGAAAACCTTATAAGGGATATCCACAATTTTCGTCGCCCGATGCCTTGGCAGTTGCTTGCAAGGAAAGCGGAATAGATGTATTCGTTACGGCAAATAATCATTCGTGTGATAGAGGTAAAAACGGAATAATCAGGACTTTAGATGTTTTAGACTCGCTTGAAATAGCTCACACAGGAACTTTCCGAAATCAAGAAGATTTTGATGAAAATAATCTTTTAATTTTGTCAAAAAATGGAATAACTGTCGGGATTTTAAATTATACGTATGGCACAAATGGTTTGCCTATTCCTGAACCTACCATAGTGAATTTGATTGATTTAGAGAATATTAAATTAGATTTAGAAAAGGCAAAGGAGCAAAATCTTGATAAACTAATTGTGGTAATTCATTGGGGAGTGGAATATCAGCAAAAACAGAATAAAAAGCAGGAAGAAATTGCGGATTTTTTATTTTCTAACGGAGTTGATATAATTGTTGGAGGGCATCCACACGTTTTGCAACCAATGTATTACACCCCGATGACAAGCTTGCATAACGAACGTTTGGTAGCATATTCTTTAGGAAATTTTGTTTCAAATCAGCGAAAAAGTCCTTGTGATGGCGGTGCGATGTTGGAAATAAAATTGTTCAAGGACGGACAAACAACTCAAATTATTGACCACGGTTATCATTTGGTTTGGGTAAATAAAACCCAGAAAATCAACAGTAAACATCATCTTTTTGAAATACTTCCGTGTAAGGAGTATGAATCTGAAAACTTCAAAGATTTAGATGAAAAAGCAACAGAATCAATGAATATTTTTATTGAAAATTCACGAAACTTGTTTAAAAACAATATCTTAGTTCAAGAAAAATAGAATTTATCGGAATAGAAAAATATATCACTTGATATAAGCAATTGATTATTAGATTTGTATTGATACGAATGTATAGAGACGCCATATTTGGCGTCTCTATTTTTTTATTTATCAGGTTCTGAATAAGTTACTATGTCTATTCCGATGCCGTTGGGGTCCTTAATGGCGAAATGGCGGTCGCCCCAAGGTTCGTCTCGTAATTCAATCTCAATCGGAATATTTTTGTTTTTCAGTTCCTTATAAACTTCATCTACATTTTCTACTTCAATGGTTAGATAAACACCTTTATTTTGAAACGGTTGATGAAAAATAGGCTGTTGGCTCGGGTGGTTGGGAAGCAAAAAACTGATTTCAGCCTCTCGGTTGGGTGTGTGGAGCAAAAGGTAAAATTCGTTTTCGAAGCTCACGCCAAAGTTTAAAATTTCGGTATAAAAGGCTTTAGTTTCTGCCAATTTTTCGGTGATAATTCCTGCGTTTAATTTCATTTTTTCTGAATTTTTATTTGATTTATAACAACTTATACTCACAAAAGATATAAGAATCCCTAAAAATAATTTCTTCATATTTGTTTGAATTGGGGCAAAATTATGGAGAGTAATGAAATTAAAATAGGAAAAAAGGGACATTCTTCATAAAAATTCATTTAAAATAAAACTTACTTTATTCTTCTTTAAATCTTTATAGTGATTTTTTAATTCATTCTGAGTTAAAACTTCATAACAAAATAACCAATATCTACCAAAATCATCATTATAATACTCTATTGCTAAATCTTTGTATTCTTTTAAATATTTCTTATCCCGATATTTTTTATCATAAAGATATGCTAATATTAAAAAAATACAATCACTCGAATTTATAGAATCTTCCTTTAGTTTATTTGAAATCTTATCACTTAATCGAAACTTATATCTTAGTGAGAAATATATAACATAGGAGCAAATTTCATGGTTTTTTCGAATGTTACCTTGTTCGTATAAATCTTCCGATATTTCTCTAATTTTTTCTTTACCTATATTATGTTTCTCAAAAATATCTTTTTCTAACACTAATACTAAATAAGGAAACAACAACACTAAATGATGAATTTTATCAATATAATACTCCTTAGCTTTGCTTCCTAAATGCTTATTAGAGAGCATCTTTATCATATAATTTAAAATAGCAGAGTTATTATCATTTTCTGTCATAATTTTTACAGAATAATCAATGAAATTTCTTAATTCTGATAATTTTAACCCTATTTTTCCATTTATAGTATGATACTCATCCTTAAAATAATAGTGATTAAGCTGTGCTACCCAATTAGTAACACTCGCTTGAGGTAGTTTTGTTATTTTTGTTTTCTTACTATTTAGAGACAATTCATATTTCTTCAACTCTTCGGTTATCTCTATAATAAATTTTTCAGCTTTTGCATAAGAGTTTGTATAGCAAATATAATCATCAATATTTCTGTAAAATTTATATCCTAATTTGCATAGCTCATAATCTATACAACACAAAATTATTTCTGAAATAATACTTGATGAATGTGGTCCTATTAAAATTCCATTAGTTTCTCCAAATTTTAAATTACGAGTATAAAAATCAATTTGATTAAAATATTCATTTTCAAAATTTTTACCACTTTGTTGTTTAGCGATATTTTTGCCTATTAGAGCCCAAGAAATAGAATGACTGTAAATACTTGGAAAACAATTTGATATATCTACATTTATAACATATTTATTTTTTATAAATAATTTATTTTCAGGATTACCATCGTCTTCAAAGTTTTTATAATTCATTTCAAATAGAGATTCCTTATCATAAAGGTTTCTTATATGAATCCTGCTTACTTTATGATTTTGGTTATTACTCTTTGTTTTAAAATGCTCTTTAATTTTTACCCAATTTTGTTTTATTATTTTAACCTGATTAGCATACGAAAATGGATCAGGAATGGATAAAGGTCGGGGAATATTGATATTCCTCATATTTGAATATCTTATATAATCTGTTGGTTTCTTATCACCATATGGAAATTTTTTTGTTTTTATATACTCAAAAAACTTTTCTGATGATAGAAAGTTGGGTATTTTTTCGGAAAATAAACCAAAAGCTAAAAGTCCCTTAAATAGTTTATCTTCATCTATTTCTTCATAAAATTTGTAATAAGGTTTCATATTTCTGATTCAGCATATCTAACCAGTAATCCTCTGTATTGTTTCTTCTATTAAATGTTTTTCATCATTTTTCTCAATGTGAGTGTATCGTATGCTCACATTTTCTCTTTTACACCAGTCATAGAGCTTAGGATATAGAATTCTAGTTTTTTCAAGATTTTTATAAGTTACTTTTTTACCATTTTTTATTTTATTCCACTCTATAACTCCGTCGAAATAAAGTTTATCTGCTTCTTCTATATCATTCTGATAGAATGCTAATAATTCTCTTTCTTCTTTTTTTCTGAATTGGTAATTGGGGATATTTAAATTGAATTCTTCAAAAAAAGATTTTGTACTAAAAGGATTATTTTTTGATAAAGATAATCCTAAAACTTCACAAAGCCCTCTATATGTTTGAGAATCTAAAAAGAGATTTATTTTAAAATTTACTTCAACATCTATATGAAATGAAAAGTTATTCTCTCTTTGTAAAAAATGTAATTGAAAAGGAGTGGGGAATATATCAAATAAGACTTCAAAACAAACTTTGTTTTTGACAAAATTAAATAGATAGTATGTTTCTTTATTCAATTTTAGATTATCGTAAATATTTGTTAAATTTCTTAATATCATTTGTTTTCATTAATTTTAGTAAGAAAGTTTCTTCCTGCAAAATTACATTTTTTTATATCTCAAGCATAATTTTTACAAAATCTTCTTCGGTGTTTCTCCATAAAAAGCTTTAAATTCTTTGATAAAGTGCGATTGGTCGTAATAACCCATATCGTAAAATGATGGATTATCATTATTTTGATTAGAAGTTTTAGCCTTCAAAAAAGACTGAAAACGAACTACTTGACTAAAAGTTTTTGCAGTGTCGCCAATGTAAAATTCAAACAATCGGCGGAGATGACGAGGGCTAATTCCCGTATCTAAATCTTTGATTATACGTGTGTTACCTTGTGATTTTAAGATGATTTCCAAGGCTTTGTAAAATCGGTTGTCCATACTCAAATCAGCCTTTTCCAAATGTTTAAGAAAGAATTTATCTAATTCATTTTTAATCTGTTTCATATTTTTCACATTGTCGAATTTATGAGCAATAAATGTTGCTAAACCGGATAAAACCAAATTCAAACGAATGTCATTATTGCTCAATTCTTTGGCATTTTGTCTGAAAATTAGTGGAAAAGCAGAAGGTAAAAATCGAATTCCCACATAGTTAAATTGCTTACCTAACGGAAATTCGGTATAACTTTTACAAAAGCCCATAAGGTAACTTTCTTCGGGATTTTCTAATTCAAAAAAGACATCAATACAACCGTCGGAAATCACTCTATATTGATAGTTTTCAGTAAGTTGTGTTTTTGTTTTAAATTGCCAATAGCAGTAGATGAAAGGCAATAGTTTTTTATCGGGGAAAAATTCCGTATAAGAAACATTATCAGCGAGTTGAGATACTGGCTGAAAAGGTTTGTAAAAATGACGTATGTTCAAAAGTGATTGCAAAATTTCATATTTTTAGCAAAGATACAATGTTTTAGCCAAAGTTCTGATACGTGAAAGATAGTTCAAAAATGAAAAAACGCTACATTGTAGCGTTTTTTTGGAAATATTATTGTAGTGCAATTTATTTTTTAGTGATAACTAAAATCACACTGTTTTTGTATTCAAAAAGATTGTATTTTTATTGTGCGATTCCCACAACTTCAATATCAAAAATTAAATCGCTATTTGGTGGAATAACTCCTTGAGCTCCTCTTTCTCCGTAGGCTAAGGCAGAAGGGATAAAAACACGTGCTTTTTCTCCTACTTTTAAAGTAAGTAAAGCTTCTTTAAACCCAGGGATTAATTGTGCAGATTTGCTGTATTGCATAGGAATTGGAGCGTATCCATTGCCTCTGTCGCGAGCTATGTTGTATTTTCCGAAAGCTTCTTCAACTTGTTTTACATTTGAGTCAAATAACGTACCGTCAGTTAGATATCCTGCATAATTTACCAGAACTTGTTGTGTGTGTTTAGGAGTTTCTCCATTACTTTCTTTTAGAGTGAAAATTTTTACTCCAGAAGGAAGAACTTTAGCCTTAGGCTCTTGTTCTTTTACTTGAGCTAAGAAAGAATTTACAGCTTGTTTAATTTTATTTTCTTTTTCTTTCTCTCTTTTTTCTGCATTGGCAAAATAATCTTCAATGGTTTTTATAGCGTTGAATTTTTCAGCTTCTTTTCCGTTGCGGATAATCAATACTTTGCTAATTTTCACATCTTCAATAGGTCTGTTCGCTTCTGCAGTAGCCACATTGGCAATGGAGTCAATTACCTCCAAACCTTCAACAGTTTCGCCGAAAACGGTATGTCTGCCATCCAAATGAGGAGTTGGCACGTGAGTTATAAAAAACTGGCTACCATTGGTTGCAGGACCGGCATTTGCCATTGAAAGAATTCCTTTTTTATCGTGCTTTAAGTGATCAATAAATTCATCTTCAAAACGATAACCAGGGTCGCCCATTCCTGTTCCTGTTGGGTCACCACCTTGAATCATAAAATCCTTGATAACACGATGGAAAATTACGCCATTGTAATAAGGTTTACCTTTAAATTCACTTTTAACAAAAGAGTTTGTGCCTTCAGCCAATGTTACAAAGTTTGCCACCGTAACGGGCGTTTCTTTATAATTAAGTTTTATGACGATATTGCCTTTATTGGTTTGAATATCAGCAAATAATCCGTCTCCTAAGTTAGAAGTTTTTTGTGATTTACAACTGCAGAAAATAGCCGTTGCAAATAACAACATAATTACATTCATTCGTTTCATAAAATATTGATTTTTAATTAAATTTTACTTGAAAATTCGATTGATTTAATTCGATTTCTGAATTGTATCTTTTTGATTATTATTTATTTCTTGTGTATTATTATTTTTTTCAATTTTTGTTACTCGTATTTTTGCAATAATTGGCTGATTACTTTCGATTTTATCTTTATCTCCACGATATCCGTAAGCAATTTCGGAAGGGAAAAAGAAAACACCACTTTCTCCTTCTTTCAAAATTTTTAAAGCAGACCGAAGTCCTAAAAAAAGTTCTTCTTTTTCAACAAAATATTGATAATCAATTTCTTTTGATTCTTCGTAAATTTCATTTCCATTGATGTCGGAAATGCTGTAGTTGTAAGTTACCTTGTCTCCAAACTGAGCTGTGTAAGTAGCCTCAGGATTTTGCTGAGTGTAATAAAACTTGAATCCGTGCTGTGAATCAATAAAATTGTGTAATGTATCCTTTTTGATAATGGAGTCAATGAGAGCTTCTTCAGAATTGAGTAACTTTTTGTTTTTCTCCGCTGACTCTTTTAGAAAAGTATTGCCACTTTTAACAGAAATAGGACGACGAGCCTGTTTTTCACTACAAGCTATTCCTAAAACGGCTATTATAATCAAAAAAATACATTTTTTTAACATACTTTCTTTACTTTGCGATTATTAATGAAATTCAGGTAATACTTTCAGAAAAAAAGCAGTGGCTTCTTCCATTGTGCCATCAAATCTACCTCCGGCAGCATTAATGTGCCCTCCTCCATTGAAAAATTTTCGAGCAAAAGCATTTACATCGTGCTGATTTTTAGAACGAAAAGAAATTTTTATATAGTTCTTTTCTTGGATAAAAATAGCAGCCAATTTTGAATCTTTAATGGTTAAACCATAATTTACAAAACCATCAGTATCGCCTTTTTGGCAATTATGATTAGCCAATTCCTCTGAAGTCAGTGTAATGTAAGCGGTGTTGTGTTCCTTTAGGTAAACCATATTTTTAAGAGCTACACTCATTAGTTGTATTCTGTCATAGGAATTATTCTCAAATACATTACTGTTGATTTGGCTATTATTAGCACCTTTTTCAATCAAAAAAGAAGCTATTTTGAATGTGTTACTTGTGGTTGAGGCATATTTAAAATTGCCGGTATCGGTCATAATGCCTGTGTATAAACAAGTAGCAATGGTTTGATTTATAGCGTTCTTATCTCCCATAGCGTCAATGAAAGAATAAATCATTGAACACGTGGAACTTGCATTAGGGTTAGAAAATGTGATTTTTGCGTAATCCTCAGGAGCTTGATGATGGTCAATCATAATGAAAGTAGCCTCAGAAGATTCCAATAATGGAGTTAGCGTATCAGCTCGCTTGAGTGAATTGAAATCCAGCGTAAAAATCAATTTTGATTTTTCGATTTGTTCAGTAGCAGTTTTTGGGTCATTATCATAAATGATAATATTCTCCGACTCAGGAAGCCACTTGAAAAAATCGGGAAAATCATTAGGAGATACTACCTTAACATCTTGATTATGAGTTTTTAAATAATGATACAAACCCAAACAACTTCCTATTGCATCGCCATCAGGATTTTTGTGAGGGATAATGCTTATTTTCAATCGTTTATCAAGCAATAATTTTATAGTTTCAATGTCGTAAATATTCATACAGGTTGCGAAGATACAATAATATTTTATTTATCAGAATAAAGATTTATCTTTTTGAAAAAGTTTGCTCAATTTTTACTCATTATTGATATTATTACTCTTGATTTTTTTGATGAAATCTTTGATAAATACGAAACTAGTTCCTGCCACAAATCCGAGGAAAGTCCAGATGGCTACAGTCGTCGCTCGTTTTGGCTTTGAAGGCTCGTTTGGAACACTAACAGGCTCAATAATCGTGAAAATAGGATGTTCTTCTTTTGCTTTTATTCGTTTGGCTTCCAGTTGTTTGGCTAATTCAGAATACACACTAAAAGAAATGTTGTAATCGGATTGTAGCTGCTCTAGTTTTGTTTGAGGTAATAAGGTGGATAGGTCTCTGTTTTGATCTTGGAATTGTGCTAAAGCAAACTGTTTTGCTTTGAAGTCGCTTTTAGCTTCTTCGTACCGTTGTTTTATAAATTCTAGTTCATCATTAGCTTTTTGAATTTTAAACTCAGTAATCGTTTTCTGCAACAATACTTGCGTACTTTGCAGCATTTGGGCAGCTGGCAAGGCTTCGGGCATTGAATATGAAAGTACTATTACGCCTTCTTTTTCACTGACATCGATTGCTAATTGACCACTAATACCGTCAAGTATAGTTTTGTCCTCATCGGACAAAGACCAAATGGAATCCGTTTTACCAAAAAGTTGCTTTTCGTTTTTATCTTCCTTACCAAACAACAAACTCGGCAACCCGATTGTGTATTTTTTTATATTACTAAGGATACCGGGTTTAGCGTATTTTTTACAGTATTCCTCATAGGAAATCACTTCATTTAAATTGTCGAACTTTAATGGAGTTTGTAAGAGTTTTTTTCTGAAAGGAATACTTTCTACTATTTTAGGATAGGTACTCACAGGAATGGTTTCTGTTGAGTTTCCGCCTAAATTAATCCCAGCCATAGCGGCAAGCCCTCCCAATCCACCAGCAGATATTTTGTCACCAGAAGTTTGAGGAATCATAACAGTAACGGCTGTATATTGTTTGGGAGAAATCAAAGCGATGATTACTCCTAAAATGAAGAAAAATAATGTGAATTTTAAAATAGATTTTCTTTTAGCCCACAATTTGTGAAATAATTCAAGCAAATCTATTTCGTCTTCCTTTTTATGCTGATTATTATCCATTTATTATTTTTTTAATACATTAAAAATCAAAACTCCCATTGTTGTAATTGCAGAGATAATTCCAATAGTTTCAGAAGTTGAAAGTCGTTGACGTTCAGGCTTTGAAGGTACAATGATTATAGCCCCTGGTTCCAATTCCGGATAATTTTTAAAGAAAAGAGAATTATTGGTTGATTTAATATCTCCGTTAGCGTACATCACGTATATAGAACGTTTTTTTGCTCTGTCAGAAAAACCTCCTGCTCGGTTTACGTATTCTCTTAAAGATAATCCTCTTTCGTAACGTACTAATGACGGTGCCAAAACTTCTCCTTTAATTTCAATGGTTTGTTTTTCAGAAGGAATCAGCAAAACGTCTCCTTCGCTCAGAATCAAATCGTATTTACTATGTTTGTTTTCTAAAATCTTTTTTAAATCAATCCCGATTCGGTATTCAGTTGATTTTTTTTCTATCTTTTTTAAAGCTTGATTGTTATCACTTCCAATGTTACTTGCCATAATCATTTCATCAAGAAATTGTTCTTGCTTGATGTCACCTTCATCTAATTTTTTACGAACGAGAGTCGCTCCTCTGATATAGGCATAAGGCGAAAAGCCTCCCACTCGTTCAATGAGGTCAGAAATGCGTTCATCTTTGCTACGAATACTGTATATTCCCGGATACAAAACCTCTCCCTCCACAGTAATAGTTTGCATTGGAGTGTAACCCTTTATATATCTAATTGATATAATATCATTAGGTTGCAATTTAATGGAATCGCCTTTTGCTGGTATTAGTTCATTGTTAGCAGAAACTTTGAAATCTTGACTTAATTTTCTGAAATCGCCGTCATTGATTTCTCGGAAAATATCAATTGTTGAAGCATCTGCCCCTTGTGAAAGTCCGCCTGCCAAAGCAATAACGTCCCCAACAGTCATATTTTCCATAAAGGGAAGTTCTTTTGGTTTATTAACAGCTCCTTCTACTTTAATGAAACGAGCCATTTGAAGAGAATCTTTGTAGAAAATGTGAATACTATCGTTATCTATCAAAGGAATATTATTTTTTTCTTCAATTAAATCTTTCACAGAAAAATTGATAGTTTGATAATCCACACGATTTAAAGTTCTGAATATTAATCCTCTATCTAAAGAAGCTTCTTTTCGTACTCCATTAGCCCGATTTAACAAATCAAAAGCAGTCATTCCTTCTTTAAATTCATACGTACCTGGCTGATAAACAGCTCCTCCGATGCTTAGTCTGTTTTGATATTCGTTTGTAATTGGGTGTACTTTGAGTTTATCTCCATTTTGCATTAAAAAGCTTGAAATATCCTCAAAAGCTACTTCTTTTACCTCTCGTTTTGCATTTTTGATACGCTCAACAACCAAAGTGTTAGTAAAAGCATCGGAAGTAAAACCTCCAAAGAAAGTAATTAGGTTTGCCAAAGATTCTCCCTCTTTGGTTTCGTAGGCTCCTTTTCGTTTTACTTCTCCCTCAATTAATACCCGATTCAAATAAGGAGGAACTATGATAACATCTTGATCTTTAAGAGGTAAATTTCCTTTTTCGCTTCCGTGAATTAAGAATTCATAAACGTCAAAAGTAGCTATTTTTTGTCCGTTACGAACCAAATTAATTTCCCTGAAAGAACCATTTTCTGTTGGACCTCCACAAGCGTACAAAGCATTCAAAACAGTCGATAAAGCACTTAAGGAATACGTACCGGGAACAGTAACTTCTCCTATTATATTCACTTTCACAGTTCTTACTTGAGTGATGGTAACTCCCGTATAAACTTTGTTATAACTGCCATTGGGTGCGGAAATACCGGAGTAAATTCGTTTCAAATACGAGTTGACTTTTGTTTTAACATCTTCAAAAGATAACCCTGAAACGTTAATTTTCCCGATAGCATTTATGAATATATTGCCTTGTGTATCAACTTTTTGTTTGAAAGAAGCTTCTGTAGCTCCCCAAATCTCAATTAAAAGCTCATCACCTGGTCCTACCTGATAGTTTTCAGGAGTTGCCATATTCATATTTGGAGTGAATGAAATTTTAGGATTTTTGAAAAAATTCATTCCGAAGATAGAATCTTTTTTATTTTGAAGTGTTAAAGAATCTTTGTTTTCATTTCCTGTAAATCCGAAAGATTCTTCCTCTTTGTCTTGGAAAGAATAGTCCTCAACCTGATTACCAGATTTTTTGCTGGTTGAAAGTTGCAAAATACGTTGTCTTAATTTCATTGCTTGTATGTCTGACATACCTCGCATTCTGGCAGCTGTAATAAGTTGGTCTAATGTATATCCTTGACTTTGAGCCTTTATCCAATAAGTCTTGAGTTGTTCATCTGATATTTTATCAAGATTTATCGAAGAAATTTGCTGAGGGTCCATATTTACATTGTTACCATTGTTATTTTGAGATACAATTGTTTGAAAACCTCCAACAAAAAGAAAAAATATAATTAAAAGTTTAATTTTCGGCATAATACTTTAATTTGTCCGCAAAAATATAAAACTTATTTTAAAGTAAAAAAATAATGCTTT
Source organism: Capnocytophaga felis (assembly GCF_009684755.1). Taxonomy (GTDB): domain Bacteria; phylum Bacteroidota; class Bacteroidia; order Flavobacteriales; family Flavobacteriaceae; genus Capnocytophaga; species Capnocytophaga felis. Next base: position 78,620 of record NZ_BLBC01000003.1, on the reverse strand, counting down.
TTTTACATCTGATTTGTAATCATTCTACATCCGAAAGATGCACAATTTCAACTCCTGCTTTTTCAAGAAATGCAATTCCTTCATCATCCTTGTAGGCATCTTTGTAAACTACACGTTTAATCCCCGATTGATGGATTAATTTGCTACATTCTTTACAGGGTGACATTGTGATGTAAAGCGTTGCTCCTTGTGAAGATTGAGTTGAAGAAGCTACTTTCATAATTGCATTTGCTTCTGCGTGAAGTACATACCATTTGGTGTCGCCGTTTTCGTCTTCGCAACAATTGTCAAATCCGGTTGGGGTTCCGTTGTATCCGTCCGAGATAATCATTCTGTCTTTCACAATAATAGCTCCCACTTGTTTACGTTTACAATGAGAGAGTTTCGCCCATTCCAAAGCCATTCGCATATAAGCCTTGTCATATCGTATTTGTTTGATATTCTGTTTGTTCATATATTTTTCTTATCTTAAAAATTCTATATTTCCTTCTGAATCAAAACGTACCAATTGAGAGGGGTTTCGTTTTTCTGTATCGTTTTGCCGATGTTTTACAACATAGTCACACTTTTCTATAATATACGAATTTACATCACTGAAAATATGAGGAGTAGGTTCTCCACTAATGTTTGCTGATGTTGAAACGATGGGTTTTCCGAAGTTTTGGATTAATTTCTGGCAAAAATCATCTTGAATTAAGCGTATTGCGACTGTATTTTCTGATGAAATTACATTTTTTGCCAAATTTTTCGGATTGGAATATATGATTGTAGTTGGATTTTGAACTGTTTTAAGGAAATTCAGTACAAAATTAGGAATTTCTGAGATATATTTTTGTAACATCTCTACGGAATCTACCAAAATAATCAAACTTTTGCTTTCATTTCGTTGTTTTATTCCGAAAATTTTAGAAACAGCTGTAACGTTGGTAGCATCGCAACCTAATCCCCAAACGGTATCCGTAGGATATAATATAACTCCTTCATTAATAAGTGTTTCAGTGGATTTTTTTATGTCACTATCCATAAATTATATTTATTATTTGGATTTGAATGAGCTGAAAATTCTGAAATTATACGATTTCAGAATTACTTTGTATTTTTGTGGCGAATATAGTTAAAAAATGCATTTAAAACTCATCTCTTTTCTAAAAAGTTTTTCTTTTTTTAAAGGTGTACTGAAAACGGTTGCCGTGCTTCTTCCTATTGGTGTTGGTTGGTATTTCGATGCTCTTGAAATAGGTATTCCTGTGGGATTGAGTATAATAGCTATTTCTCCGAGTGATATTCCGGGCAACAGAAAGCATCATATTGGCGGGCTTCTGGTGGCTACTTTTTTGGCGATGGTTAGTTCTTTTTTTGTGAACATAACTTATCCGTATCCTTATTTACTTGAGCTGACAATCTTTATTTTAACATTTTTCAATGCCTACATTTCACTTTATGGATTTCGGGCTTCGATGGTTGCTTTTTCAGGTTTGTTTTGCATCGCTTCAACATTGTCTCACATTCAAACGGGCAAGGGGATTTATTCGTACTTGTTGTATATTTTTATCAGCGGAATGTGGTATATATCGCTGGTTTTGTTCTATTTATCGATAAAATCCAGACAGTATAGCGAGCAACTTTTAGGGAAATGTTTTTTATTGACATCAGAATTTTTTTCTGTTCGTTCGGATTTATTATTATCAGAAAATAGAACCGAAGGTTTTAAAAAAATGATTGATTTACAGACTAATCTGAACGAAAATTATGAGAAATTGCGGGAAGTAATTCTTGATTCACGAAGTAAGTCAGGTAAAACGGATTATCTGCAACGTCAGTTTTTAATGTTCATAGAATTGGTTGATATTTTTGAGTTGGCATTGGCGAATCCTGTTCAATATGAAAAAATTGATAAGGAGTTTGCAGAAAATAAAGATGTTTTGCAAATTTATGCCGATTTTCTGCAAGAACTCTCAAAACAATTGCAGCAAATGTCGGTTTATATCGGCTCTCGTAAACAAATTAAGTTAGATGATTCTCTGAAAAACTTACTTTTACAAGCAAAATTGAAAAATGAAGAGCTAAAAACACAAATCAAAACCGAATCCGACAAAGAAAAATCGCTTACACTACGGAATTTTTATATTTATATTGAAAATCAGTATAAATCGATAGAAAAAATTCGTGTGATTTTTGACAATTATTACAGTTACGATGCAGGAAAACGTGATGAAAAAACGTACAGAAAATTTGTGAGTTATCAGAATTATTCTTGGAAACGCTTGAAAGACCATATATCTTTTAAATCATCTTTCTTTCGGCATTCCATTCGGCTTTCTGTAACTACTCTAATTGCTTATCTCATAGGAAATTATTTTTCCATAAATAACGCATATTGGATTCTTTTAACAATTTTTCTGATAATGCGTCCGGGTTTTGGATTGACTAAGGAACGTTCTTTAAGCCGAATTTACGGAACGATTTTGGGTGGGGTCATTGCTTTTGCGGTGATTTTTCTGTTTCCTTATCCAAATTTGTATTTGTATTTTGGGGTTTTGTGTATGCCGATGGCTTTCGGGCTGATGCAAGAAAATTATATGTATGCGTCGATTTTTATTACAATTACGGCTATTTTTATGTTTGCTTTGATTAGCCCGGATGCATATTCAGTGATACACGCTAGGTTGCTTGACACAGCCATTGGGGTGGGGCTTGCTTTCATTGCAAATTACTTACTTTTGCCAAGTTGGGAGTCCCGAACGTATCAAGATGTGGTGCAAAAATCAATACAAGCAAATATTGATTATCTTGAGCAAGTGAAAATTATTTTTAATGAAAATCAGGGGATTACAAATACATACAAGGTTTCACGAAAAGAAGCCTTTTTAGCACTTTCAAACCTAAATGCTGCTTTTCAACGAATGTTGCAAGAACCGAAATCAAAACAAAATGACAATACGTCAATTTATGAAATCATCGTGATTCAACAGTCTTTTTTGGCTTCTGTGGCATCTTTGGGAGTTCGCCTGAAATCCAAGCGAGTAACTTTCCCTAAAGAAACATTCAACGAAACGATTGATTCTCTTATTTCGCTTCTGAAAAGAACATTGCTGTTATTCACGGATAATTTTTCTGAAGAGTTTAAGGAAAATGATTTTTCGTTGGAAAAGTTAAATGAAGAAATGCAGAAAATAGTTGAGCAACAGCAAACTTCAACCGATTCGTTACCAGTTATTTCGATGCGAGAAACACATCTTTATTGGGAGCAATTTAATTATCTTTTTGGGCTTGTAAAGAATTTAGAACAAGCCATTAAACAAATGATGAAAGGCAGGTAAGAAAGTAATTTAAAAATTTTTTAGTTTCCATATAAAATCATACCTTTGCAAACTGAAATTTTTAGATATAAATATTTTAAAAAATGAATATTACAAAAGAGCAAATTGATGCTTTGAATGCCGTGATTACGGTTGCTATCGAAAAAAATGATTATGCTGATAAAGTAGAGAAAGTACTTACAAATTACAGAAAAACAGCAAATATTCCCGGATTCAGAAAAGGACACGTTCCTATGGGAATGATAAAAAAACAGTACGGAAAAGCAGTATTGTTTGATGAAGTAAACAAATTATTGCAAGATTCTTTAAATAAATATCTTGTTGATGAAAAATTGGATATATTAGGTCATCCGCTTCCTAAAGCAAAACAAGATTTTGATTGGGATGCCGAGAACTTTTCATTTGAGTTCGAAATTGGTTTGGCACCTTCGTTTGATTTGGATTTGAAACCAACAAAAGGAATTACTCGCTATGAAATATCTGTTGAAGATGAGCAAGTTGATAAGCAAGTTGAGCACATCCGTAAGCAATTCGGTAAATTGATTTCAAAAGGAGAAGTTTTAGACCAAAATGATATTGAAATTACAGGAACTTTCTTCAACGAAGAGAAAAATATCGACAACAAAGCTACTTTCAAATTGGAAGAAGTAAACGAAAAAAATCGTAAAAAATTTGTTGGCAAGAAAATTGGCGACCAATTGCAATTGAAAACCAAAGGGTTGTTTGAAGACGCTCACAGTTTGATGCACTATTTGAAAGTTTCGCACGATGAGGCTCACCATTTGGACGTAGAAGTAACATTCACTTTGGAAGAGGTTAACGTTCGTGAAGAAGCCGAACTTAATCAGGAACTTTTCGATAAACTATTCCCTGCAGGAGAAGTAACTTCAGAGGCTCAGTTGCGTGAAAAAATCAAGGAAAACTCTGAACTTCAGTATACTGAACAGTCAAACCAACATTTCTTGAATGAAGTAACTGACTATTTGGTTGAAAATACGAAATTTGACCTTCCGGCTGAATTCTTGAAAAAATGGTTACGTACGGCAGGCGAAAAAGAACTTACTGAGGAAGAGGCAAATAAAGAGTATGAAAGTTCGGAAAAAGGACTTCGTTATCAACTTATCGAAGGTAAAATATTAAATGATAACAAATTACATCCAACTTTTGAAGAGCTAAAAGGTTTTGCAAATACGTACGTGAAAAACCAAATGTTACAGTACGGAATGCCTATTGAAGATGAATCATACGTTGACGGAATCGTAAGTAAAATTCTGCAAAATAGAGAAGAAGTAGAACGAATTAACAAACAACTTGTTTTCAGTAAGTTATTGGAGTTCTATAAAGGAAATGTTAAAATAAACGATAAAAAGGTAACTTTTGACGAGTTTATAAAAGAAGTTTATAAAACAGAAGAAGCCTAAAAGCTTTAAATCTATCATAACTGTTGAGGCGTTAAATTTGGTTTAACGCCTTTTCAGCTAATATAAAAATCAATAAAACCTATGAATTACAAAAACGAATTTAAAAAATATGCTATCAAAAAGCACGGTGTAAATAGTTTATACTATGATAAAATTGTAGCGAGTATGACTCCGTATATTATGGAGGAACGCCAACTTAATGTAACTCAGATGGATGTCTTTTCCCGATTGATGATGGATAGAATTATCTTTATGGGAACAGAAGTTCATTCACAAATGGCAAACATAATTCAGGCTCAGTTATTATTTTTGGAAAGTTTGGATAGCTCAAAAGACATTCAAATTTATATAAATTCGCCCGGAGGAGAGGTTTACGCTGGCTTAGGAATCTATGATACAATGCAATTCATCAAACCCGACGTGGCAACAATTTGTACAGGAATGGCGGCTTCGATGGGGGCGGTACTTTTGTGTGCAGGAGCAGAAGGAAAACGTTCGGCATTGCCACACGCACGCATTATGATTCACCAACCCTCAGGCGGAGCTCAAGGAGTAGCTACTGATATGGAAATCAACTTAAAAGAAATGTTGAAAATCAAAAACGAACTTTACGAAATCATTGCTAAGCATTCAAAACAATCTTTTGAAAAAGTATATGGAGATTCTGAACGTGATTATTGGATGAAAGCGGAGGAAGCCAAAGCGTACGGAATGATTGACGAGGTTCTTGTTCGAAAAGCATAGAAAATGACGAAAAAACAAGAAGATAATTATTGTTCATTTTGTGGTCGTCCTGAAGCTGAAACAGACTTGCTCGTCAACGGATTAGATGCAAGAATTTGCAATTATTGCATTGAGCAAGCTCACGGAATTCTTTTGGAAGAATTAAATTTCAGAACAGAAAACAATAATTTTTCAAATGAGGATATCACATTAAAGAAACCACAAGAAATAAAGGAATTTCTTGATCAATATGTTATAGGTCAGGATTTTACTAAAAAAATTCTTTCGGTAGCGGTTTATAATCATTACAAACGTTTGCAACAACCTGACACTGATGATAATGTAGAAATACAGAAAAGCAACGTTATAATGGTAGGCGAAACGGGAACCGGTAAAACGCTTGTAGCCAAGACTATAGCTAAACTATTGAATGTTCCGTTAGCAATTGTTGATGCTACTGTTTTAACCGAAGCAGGCTATGTGGGAGAAGATGTGGAAAGCATTCTTTCACGATTGTTGCAAGCCGCTGATTATGATGTTTCTAAAGCAGAAAAAGGCATTGTTTTCATTGATGAAATAGACAAAATTGCACGAAAAAGCGATAATCCGTCCATAACTCGTGATGTTTCAGGCGAAGGTGTGCAACAAGGATTGTTAAAATTATTGGAAGGCTCTATCGTGAATGTTCCGCCAAAAGGAGGAAGAAAACATCCTGACCAAAAGTACATTGAAGTAAATACAGAACATATTCTTTTCATTGCCGGAGGAGCTTTTGACGGTATTGAACGATTGATTTCCAAGCGGCTAAATATGCAAGCAGTAGGTTATAATTCATCAAAAGGTGAAGCTATTGACAGGAAAAACTTGATGCAATATATCATTCCGAAAGATTTAAAAGATTTTGGTTTGATTCCTGAAATTATTGGGCGTTTGCCGGTTCTTACTTATATGAATCCGCTTGATAAACATACTTTGCGAATGATTCTGACTGAACCTAAGAATGCCATCATTAAACAATATAAAAAATTGTTTGAAATGGACGGAATCAAGTTTGAAATAAAAGAAGAAGCACTTGATTTTATTGTAGAAAAAGCGATGGAGTATAAGCTCGGGGCACGTGGGCTTCGTTCGCTTTGTGAAAGCATTCTAACCGATGCGATGTTTGAGTTACCCGGTTCCAACACAAAAGAATTGACGGTAACTAAAAAATATGCGGAAGAAAAGCTCAATAAATCCGGATTACAAATAATTTCATAACTGTAAGAAACTCAAGGTTCAAAATACTGAACTTTGAGTTTTTTTATTTCTTAAGATTTAAAAATAGTAATTACTTATAAAAAAATTAATTTATGTATCCAATAAAATTTAATCCCATTCTTAAAGAAAGACTTTGGGGAGGAACAAAGCTAAAAACATTGTTTAACAAGCCGATAGAAAGTGATATTACGGGCGAAAGTTGGGAAGTTTCTGCAGTTAAGGGAGATATTTCAGTAGTTGCAAATGGTGAATTTTCAGGGAAAACATTGCAGGAACTTATTGATTTATATCCGAATGAATTACTTGGAAAACACGTTTATCAAAAATTTGGAGCTGATTTTCCAATTCTGATAAAATTCATTGATGCTCGTGAGGATTTGTCCATACAAGTTCACCCAAATGACGAATTAGCGAAAAAAAGACACAATTCTTTTGGGAAAACCGAAATGTGGTACGTGATGCAAGCTGACAAAGGGGCGGAACTCATTGTAGGGTTTAACAAAAACGTAACGAAAGAAGAATATCAGCAACATCTTGATAATGGGACGCTTACCGATATAATGAATTATGAAAAGGTAAACGAAGGAGATACTTTTTTTATCAATACGGGAAAAGTTCACGCCATTGGAGGGGGAATTATTATTGCCGAAATTCAACAAACCAGCGATATTACGTACCGTGTGTATGATTTCAATCGTAGAGATAAAAATGGAAATTTGCGAGAACTTCATACCGAGCAAGCTCTCGATGCAATTGATTATCAGAAGAAAGATGACTTCAAGGTAAGCTATACGAAATCTGAAAATGCAACCAATACAATGGTAGATTGCCCATATTTCATCACAAATTATTTGAAACTGACACAAAATTTTGAGAAAGAAATTGGTTCGGAGGATTCTTTTCATATTTATATGTGTGTGAAAGGTAGTGGAACTCTTTCGGACGGTAAAACAGAATTATCTGTAAAACAAGGAGAAACAGTTTTATTTCCGGCTATTTGCCAAAAATTGTATGTAAATACAACTGGTATGGAACTATTGGAGGTAAGATTATAGTCAGAATAAAATTTTTGAATAAAGAAGAGGTGTAAAACACATCGCGAAGTAGTTTAAGTTAGTGTTAGTGGCGTATTTTTGATTAAAATTCTACAATTTTTAATCAAAAATACGCTTTTTTATTCTTTCGAACTTTCTGAAAAAAGAGTCTATGGCTTAGAAAATAATACCAATATTTTGGAAATAAACTCTCATAAAATATGAGTTTTTTAGTGGAAAAATAGTATTTTTGCCTTTCTATTAATAAAAAAATAAAGGGATTAAAAAAGATGAGAATACTTGCAAATGATGGGATTTCTGAATCGGGAAAGCAACATCTGGAGGAAAACGGATTTGAAGTAATTACAGTAAAAGTAGCTCAAAATCAATTAGTAAATTATATTAATCAAAATAATATTGATATTCTTTTGGTGCGTTCGGCAACAAAAGTAGATAAAGATATTATTGATGCCTGCCCTTCTTTAAAATTGATTGGTCGTGGAGGAGTTGGAGTGGATAATATTGATGTTGAATATGCAAAAAGCAAGAATATTCACGTGATTAATACGCCGGCTTCGTCGGCAAATTCTGTAGCCGAATTGGTTTTTGCACATTTGTTTTCAGGGGCACGTTTCTTGCACGATTCTAACAGAAATATGCCTTTGGAAGGAGATACGCAATTTAGTCAGTTGAAAAAACTATATTCTAACGGAACGGAACTTCGAGGGAAAACCTTAGGAATTATCGGTTTTGGAAGAGTTGGTCAGGCGGTGGCTCGCATAGCCATAGGATTGGGAATGAATGTAATAGCATACGACCCTAACGTAAAAGAGGCTGAAATAGAACTTTCTTTCTTTGATGATAGAAAAGTTTCTTTTTTAATAAAAACAATTGAAAAAGAAACGGTTTTGGAACAATCCGATTTTATTACAGTAAATTCTCCTGTACAAGAAATGTATGTCATTGACGCAGAGGAATTTGATATGATGAAGGAAGGCGTGGGAGTGATAAACTCGGCTCGTGGTGGAGTAATTTCGGAAGAAGCACTGCTTGAGGCATTGGAAAGTGGAAAGGTAAGTTTTGCAGGATTAGATGTGTTTGAAAATGAGCCAACTCCATCAATCAGATTGTTAATGCATCCTAATGTTTCGTTAACTCCGCATATTGGCGCTTCAACCGTTGAGGCTCAGGGTAAAATTGGCACAGAATTGGCGGAACAAATTATCAAATTACTCAAATAGATTTGATAAGTAAAATAGGTAATAATTTTAAAAATTGATAAAAATGGCGGGAATTTTAGACTTTTTGGGTGGAGATAATCTCCAAAAAATTATCGACGGAGTTAGCAAGCAAACGGGAGTTTCTTCCTCACAAGCTTCTTCTGTGATTGAAATGGCAGTACCTTTACTAATGGGTGCAATGCAGAACAACAGTTCAGGTGAAGGTGCTACGGGATTGTTGAATGCTTTGCAAAGTAGTAAACACGACGGAAGCTTGCTGGATAATCTTGGTAGTCTTTTTGGTGATGGCGTTAGCAGCGATGTTACTAAAGATGGAGCAGGGATTTTGGGGCATTTGTTGGGAGGAAAAGAGTCAGCCGTGGCAAATGCAATTAGCACCAAAACGGGAGTTTCTTCTTCAAATGTTGTTCAGATTTTACAATCATTGGCTCCGGTTTTGATGAGTTTTTTAGGTAAAAAAGTTTCGGACAATAATGTTTCATCGGCTAACGGATTGGGAGATTTATTATCAGGATTTTTAGGAAATAACAGTAACGTTGGCGGAATGTTAAAATCGTTATTGGATTCTAACGGAGATGGAAATGTTATGGACGACCTTGCGGGAATGCTCGGAGGAAAATCGGATAAAAAAGGAGGATTAGGTGACTTGCTTGGCGGATTTTTGGGAGGAAAATAATAAAATCACATAAGTACAAATTACAAAAATAGTTTGATTTTGTTCAGAATAAGAACATTATCAAGCTATTTTTATCTGATGAAAAAATAGAATTCAATTATGCTTCAATTATTTGATGATGAATATTTTATGAGAAGAGCTTTGCAGGAGGCAGAAAATGCTTTCGATGCAAATGAAATTCCTGTTGGGGCAATTGTTGTGGCTGATAATCAAATAATTGCCAGAGCGTATAATTTAACAGAACGCCTAACTGACGTAACGGCACACGCTGAAATGCAAGCAATTACAATGGCGTCGAGTTATTTGGGAGGTAAATATCTGAAAAACTGTACACTTTATGTTACTTTAGAGCCTTGCACGATGTGTGCAGGAGCTTTGTATTGGAGCCAAATTTCACGCGTAGTTTATGGTGCAAGTGATTCATTAAGAGGATTTACGGTGATGGGAGGGAAGCTTCACCCAAAAACAGAAGTCAAAGGAAATGTACTTGAGGAAGAATGTTCGCAACTTCTGAGGAGTTTTTTTGCAAATAAAAGAAAAAAGTAACAAACGATTATGAGTCGGAAATTATATCTTTTCATAGGGATTTTCTTTCTGGGGACGGCATTTTTGTTTCCTCAGGCAACCAATTCCTTGGATATAGTTAAAAAAGACTCTACTGAAATTCAGAAAGATAAAGATTTTTATAATCGGGTAAAGAGATATTTCAGAAAATACAAATTAACAAGAAATTTAGCTTCTTTCTTTTCGGATTCATCGAAAAAATCGCCGACTTCCAAACAAATTGAAAAAGAATCGAACCTGAATTATGCAAGTTATCAGGGGAAAATTATCCGAAAAATAGACATCATAACCTTAGACCCTTTCGGATTTGATGAGAAAGATTTATCAAAAACTCCTCAAAGAAAAATAGATATTTACGGAAATGCATTGCACGCAAAAACCAGAGCGAGAACCGTTAAAAAACAACTTCTTTTTTCGGAAAACAAACCAATGGATTCGTTGCTTTTAAAGGAATCGGAGCGTGTTTTGAGGGAACAGAATTATATCAGGCGTGTGCTTATTCGTCCTGTGGAAATTTCTGCTGTTTCTGATTCTGTTGATATTCAAGTTGTTGCCTTGGATAGCTGGACGATGTTTTTCGCAAGTGATTTGACCGACAAAAGAGGATGGATACGCGTTAGCGAACAAAATCTTTTTGGGTTGGGGCACGAAGCGTACGTGTTGTACAGGCAGTATTTCAGAGGTTTTAGCGATAACGGAAAAGGATTCGGGTATCGTGCTAAAAACATTCAAAATACACACATTGATTTATTTGCTTCATATTATGGAGATTACGAAAATTTGTTTTCAAAAAATTTAGTTGCAGAAAGGCGTTTTTATTCTCCTTACACACGTTGGGCGGGAAAAATCGGGTATCACGAAAATCGGTATCACGAGGATATTTTTCTGAAAGACAGTATGTATCATCCGCCTTTAAGAACGAAAATATTTGATGTGTACGGAGGATATGCCATACCGATGAAAAAAAATACTTTTGGTTCTGTTAATAATTTTATCATATCGGCACGTTATAAAAATTTAAATTATGCAGAAACTCCTCCTGATTTTCTGAATATTGACAATTACTTTTCAGATGAACATTTGTTTTTGTCGAAATTCAGTTTGAATAAAACAAATTTTGTTCAGGATAGATATATTTTCAAGCACGGAGATATTGAAGATGTAAACATAGGTCATTCTCTTTTTCTTACTTTGGGAACATTAAAGAAAAATGAGAAATTACATCCGTATTTCGGGCTTGGATTTTCATTGGCAAAGTACACAGCTAAAGGATATTATTCTCTAAATTTGGAAGCAGGAAGCTTGCTGATGCAAAATAATGTAAAGCAAAGCGTTTTTAAGGGAGAAAGCATCTATTTTTCCAATCTTTTTTCTTTGAGTGATTGGCATTTTCGGCAATTTTTCAAAACTTCTTTCGTGATGGGATTAAACAGAAGTCCTCATCCTAAGGATAGGGTTAGTGTTAATCAAAAAGAAGGAATTTTAGGATTTTATAGCGATGTTTATGGAACCCGAAAGCTTGTTTTATCTTCACAAACACAATCATATAGCCCGTTTAGTTGGTTGGGTTTTAGGTTTAATCCGTTTTTTAATATAGATGTGGGATTTTTAGGAAAAGAAAACAAACCGTTTTTTGAAACAGACGTTTATTCAAAGGTTGCCATTGGGTTCTATATATCAAATGATTACTTGATGTTTCAGAGTTTTCAATTCTCGTTGTGTTATTTTCCCAGAATACCTATGGAAGGAAATAATATCTTTAAAATCACGAACATACAAAACGATGATTTCAGATTACAAACCTTTCAGTACAGACCTCCGAACACAGTAATTTATAAATAAAAACTCATAATCTTTTTAACACTTTTACTTCTTAATGTTTAGTTAAAACAGAAATATGTAATTGTTTTGGATTCTCTGAAAAAGTAGAATAAAAATATTTTTTTGTGATGTGTTTTTGCTACAAAAGCAATTTTATTTCAAAAAAATCAATTTTATTTGTATTTTTTGTTTCGTTACAAAGTATTAATCTTCATAATAATTACATTATTGTTTTGAAATTTTTAAGTAAAAATGTAAATTTTTAGAGGTGATTTATTTGGTTTTATTCTAAATTGATTTTACTTTTGCACTCGCAAATTTAATCTAAATTAAACCGACATACCAAATATGTACCATTATAAGATAAGTTTCTTTTTGTTTTTATCTGTGTTTGGAAGCGTTTTCGCACAGAATACCCAAGAGCAGAAGAAGGATTCCATTCAGGAGTTACAAGAAGTTATCATCAGTGCCAATCAGATTTTAGGAAATAAATTCCAAGCCCGAAATCGTACCGGTTCGGCTTATTACATTGCACCGGCGGAAATCCAAAAGATGGGATACACCGACATTAACCGAATGCTCAAAGCCGTTCCCGGAGTAAACGTTTATGAAGAAGACGGATACGGACTCCGACCCAACATCAGCCTTCGGGGAACAAAAGCCGAACGTAGCGAGAAAATTACGCTGATGGAAGACGGTATCTTGGCAGCTCCCGCACCTTATTCCGCACCTGCTGCCTATTATTTCCCAAACGCAGCCCGAATGAACGCAGTGGAAGTTCTTAAAGGAAGCAGCCAAGTGCAATACGGTCCTTTTACCACAGGTGGAGCCATCAATATGGTATCGACACCCATTCCTACGAAGTTATCGGGTAAAATGAACACTTCCTATGGAACCAATCACACCTTTAAAGGGCATTTTAACTTCGGGAATAGTCATAAAAATTTCGGATATATGGTGGAATACCTGCGTTTTCAGTCCGATGGATTTAAAAAACTGCCGGATAATCAAAAAGTAGGGCTTATCCGAAATGATATTGTGGCAAAAATAATGGCAAAAACCGATAAAGAAGAAGGCGTAAACCATTCCTTTGAATTGAAGTACGGGTATGCCGATGAAAATTCCGATGAAACTTACCTTGGTTTGTCCGAAGCCGATTTCAAAAAAACTCCCTTTCTGCGGTATGCTGGCTCTCAAATGGACAACATCACCACCAAACACACCCAATGGGCGGCGACTTATTTGATTAGTATTTCTCCGCGAATGAAAATCACCTCCAGTGCGTATTACAACACCTTCCACCGTAATTGGTACAAAATTAATGATGTAAAAGCGGGTATTACTTCTGCCGAAAAGCGTTCCATCAATGCCGTTTTGAGCGACCCTGAAACAAATCACCTTTATTTCGATATTCTGACGGGAAAAACCGACTATAACGGCGAAGGCTTAATCGTGCGAGCCAACAACCGCAGCTATTACTCGCGTGGTTTACAAACGAAATTCGATTATCACTTCTATATTAACGATATTTTTATGGATGTAGAGGCGGGCTTACGTTATCACGGTGATGCCGAAGACCGTTTTCAGTGGGACGACAGTTATGCCATCGAAAACGGAAAAATGAAACTCTTCCTACCGGCTATTCACGGCACGCAAGCAAACCGAATCACCTCGGCAACCGCTTTGGCTACATATCTCTTATCGAAATTAACCTATCGCGGACTGACCGTATCGGCAGGATTGCGTTACGAAGACATTCACTTGCATAAAAAGGACTTTACCAAAAACGATGTACGCCGTTCGGGCAAGATTCGTCGTGAGGTGAGCAATCCGGCACGTGTTTTCATTCCGAGTTTGGGATTGCATTACCGAGTTAATTCCGCTTTATCGGTTTTCTCAGGAATTCACAAAGGATTTTCGCCTCCGAGTGCCGGAATGGACCAAAAACCGGAAAGTAGCATCAATATTGAATTAGGAACACGTCTTTCCGTAGGGCAACTAACTGCCGAAGCCATCTTTTTCCGCAATAAATACAGCAATATGTTGGGAAGCGACCTTGCGGCGGCGGGCGGTAGCGGTACGTTGGAGCAGTTCGATGTGGGAGAAGCTCTTGTAAAAGGTGCGGAAGCAATGTTGCAATTTCAGCCCATTCCGAAAGGATATAAATTGAGGTTGCCCCTGCAATTTTCATACACGTACACGGATACCGAAATGCTCAATTCCTTTGAGGAAAACACTTGGGGACGCGTGTTTGTGGGCGACGAGATTCCGTATATCAACAAACATAGTTTCAATGCCGGTTTCGGGGCAGAGTATAAGGGGTTTGAATTGAATATCGGGGTGCGTTACAATGGCGATATGCGAACCACTCCGGGGCAAGGGGTACTTGCCGAGCGGAACAAAGTTCCTGCACATACTATCATTGATGCATCGGCTAAGGCACGCATTAATAAATATTTGACACTAACGGTAAATGCTGTGAATATCACCAATAAAACCTATTTGGTATCGCGACATCCGGCGGGCTTGCGTCCCGGTCATCCCTTTGGGATTTATTCCGGAGTAATAGCTAAGTTTTAAATAGTTTTGCACTGAACTTTCATAGGGGCAGTGCTAAAATGTTCATAGTAATTTTTGATTTTTGCAGATATATCTAAATTCGATGACGAATAAGTGAGGGTTTGTTCTTTCATACTTAATGAGACATCCCCCAGCCCCCTTCAAAGGGGGATTTTTGCAGGAATGTAATTTCGTTCATTGATTTTTCATAAGATTAGTCGTGTTTTAGCTAACTATTTTTTGATGCATAAGGATTTATGGAATTCTGTAAGTCTGTCCATTCCCCCTTTGAAGGGGGATAAAGGGGGATGTTTCATTCCTTAAAAATCAAAACACCGATGAAATGATAAAAATACAAAGTTACATTGATTAAAACAGTAGTGAAACGACTAATATAAAATTATATTTTTATCAAAACACGAGTGAAACACCAAAAATAAAAAGTTACATTAGCAGAAACACCGATGAAACGAATAATGTAAAATTATATTTTAGTCAAAACAGTGGTGAATCACTCATCGCAGACGCTGCGAAAGGCATTTCAGTAGTGAAATGGGCTTCGCCTAATTCAATTTTGATAGAAACACTAATGAAACAAACAAATATCAATTGATAATGGCATAAAACACGAGTGAGACAAGCAAATATCATTTGATATCCAAATAAAACATTGATGAAGAGAAGAAATTTCAGTTAATAATGGAATATCCGATAAATAAAAGTAAACTAAAAACATTTTTCTTAGTCCTCCACATTCTTTTGGTGGTGGTACTAATTGCCGACTACGGGTATTCGCTTCCGTTGTGGCTCGACTATTGTTTTTTGGGCTTTTATACATTTTCATTGGTGATTGCCATATTCTTTCACGCACTCAAATTGTACAGAAGTGAAGAAAGACATTTCCGAATTGACCTTCTTGACGGAATAAGCATCGCTTTTATTATCATTTGTTTATATGAACAGTTTATTGATGATGGTACAACGTTGGTTGTTTCCGATTGGATGCGATGGGCTACGATACTTGTACTTATCAGGGGAGCCAATCTGCCCAAAATAGGTTACAAACGTTCGGTTTTGAATCCTGCCCAATTGTTCATCATCAGTTTTATAGGTCTTATTGGTGTAGGTACGTTTCTTTTGATGTTGCCCAATTCCACTTATGGTGATATTTCGTTAGTAGATGCCTTATTTACCTCTACCAGTGCCGTTTGCGTAACGGGATTAAGCGTGGTGGATATCGGTACGTATTTTACCCGCTTTGGGCAAACTATCATTATGTTGCTCATTCAAGCAGGCGGACTCGGAATACTCACCTTTGCAAGTTATTTCAGCTATTTCTTCAAAGAGGGAGCCACTTATGAGAATCAAATTGCCCTTAGTGACATTACCGATTCTAAAAAAATTGGGGAAGTTTTCACTACACTACGCCGAATATTGGTCATAACCTTTACTGTGGAGATTATCGGGGCTTTTTTAATCTTCATCAATATCAATCCAAAACTTATTCCGCAGTTGGGAGAACGTATTTACTTCTCTATTTTCCATTCCGTTTCTGCATTTTGCAACGCAGGCTTCTCGACCTTGTCCAACGGAATGATGGAAGCAGGCTTTGTTACCAATTATCGCTTTCAGCTTACTGTAATAACGCTGTTTGTGTTTGGCGGATTGGGTTTCCCGATTGTGATAAACACCCTGCGTTACTTAAAGCATCTTATAAAAAGGTATTTTTTGTTTTTCGTTTACGGAAGAGACAATTACATTCCTTGGATATTGACACTCAGCAGCAAAATCAATCTTATTACTACTTCAATACTGATAGTGGCAGGTACGGGAATCCTTTACTTGAAAGAATATAGTTCCGCATTTGCCTCACATAGTGGCATTGGCAAGTTTGTAACGGCATTATTTACGGCGACGACACCTCGTACGGCGGGGTTTAATACGATTGATTTTAATCAATTGCAATTCTCGTCCATTATTCTCATCATTCTTTTGATGTGGGTTGGGGCATCGCCGGCTTCAACAGGAGGAGGTATAAAAACGAGTACTTTTGCCATCGGTACGCTGAATTTTTTGAGTTTGGCAAAGGGGAAGAAAAAAATAGAATTGTTTCGCAGGGAAATTGCCGACATTTCGGTACGGAGAGCCTTTGCCGTAATGTCACTTTCGTTTATTGTTATCGGAACGGGAATTTTTTTGATTTCTGACTTAGATAATAATATTGAATTGTTGGATATTGCTTTTGAATGTTTTTCGGCATATAGTACAACGGGGCTGAGTTTGGGCATCACGGGGCTTCTCAGCGATTCAAGTAAGGTAGTTTTGGTAGGAATGATGTTTGTCGGCAGGGTGTCGATGCTTACGATACTCATTGCGGTATTCAGAAAATCCAAAACATTAACCTATCGTTACCCGGGAGATGAAATATTAATTAATTAAGGCAAGAAAATGAAATTTATCATTGTAGGATTAGGCAATTTTGGGGCATCTTTGGCACAAAAGCTCACCAAACAAGGCAATGAAGTAATTGGTGTGGATTCCAGTATGGCAAAGGTAACGGCGTTAAAGGATAAAATCTCGCATACTATCTGTCTTAATGCCACAGATGAGCAAACCGTGTCCGACCTTCCGTTAAAAAACACCGATGTAGTGATTGTAGGTATCGGGGAAGACCAAGGGACGAACGTTTTGGTGAGTGCTTTGTTCAAAAATTTGGGAGTTAAGCGTTTGATTAGCCGTTCGATAAATTCTTTACACGAAAAAATACTTCGTGCCATCGGCGTTGATGAAATTGTACGCCCTGAGGAGGAAACCGCCGAGCGTTGGACAAAGAAATTAACCCTTAAAGGCGTGGTGGATTCCTTTGAGTTGAATAAAAATTATAGCATTGTTGAGGTGAAAACGCCCCGAATTTTTGTAGGCAAAACCATTGAGGAGGTTGGTTTCAGAGCCAATTATAATATTGTGATTCTTACTATTTTGAGTCAATCCGAAAAGACTTCGTTTTTGGGTAAAACCAAAACGATTACCAATGTTCAGGGCATTCCCGACCCACAAACACGCCTGCGGGAAGATGATATTTTGGTGGTTTACGGTTTCAACAACGACCTTTATGCCTTTATGAAAGCATAACAATGTTAATAACATCGAAAAATAAACGATGTAAAATTGTATTTTGATTAAAACACGAGTGAAACATCAAAAATAAAAAGTTACATTGGCAGAAACACCGATGAAACGACTAATGTAAGATTATATTTTTATCAAAACACTGATGAAATGGGCTTCGCCTGATTTGGTTTTTGTTAAAACAGAGGTGAATCACTCATCGCAGACTCTGCGAAAGGCATTTCAGTGGTGAAACGGGCTTCGCCTAATTCAATTTTGATAGAAACACTAATGAAACAGGCAAATATCAATTGATAATGGCATAAAACACGAGTGAGGAAAGTAAATATCATTTTATATCCAAATAAAACATTGATGAATAGAAAAGATATCAGTTGATAATGACATAAAACACCGATGAAATACGTGAATATCAAATGATAATGGATAGAAGCGGTAATGCAAAAATTGAAAATAAATAATTTAGGAAAGAACAATGCAATGTATTGATAAATATTTATGAAATCGGAAAAAGAAACCAATGATGAGTATAGAATCATATGGCTAACTTGCAATAATTTGTCGTTATAATTCCCCCTTTTGAAGGGGGATAGGGGGATGTCCTTTTTAGTATGACATTCTGAGTTTTTTCACGAATACTCACTTTCGTAGGTTTCCTCTTTCAAAGGAGAGTTTTACGACTTGACAATTTGAAGTGAATTAGCTATATAATATAAATTCGATAATATCAAATAACAAACAACAAAAGTTATCATTTATGAATCAATCAATGATAAAGAAACTATTATACACTATATTTTTACTTTGCTCGCAATGGGCGATGGCACAACAAGAAATAAAAGGAACTGTGGTGGACAATCAAGGAGTACCGCTATTGGGGGCAACCGTCATCGTAAAGGAACGAAATGTGGGCGTAACGACCGATATCGACGGGAAATTTACCACAAAAGCCGAAAACGGACAAACCTTAGTGGTGAGCTACATCGGGTTTCAGACCCAACGTGTAAAGATTACCTCTTCCACAGTGCATATCGTACTGAAAGAAGACGTGCAGGAACTTGACGCCGTAGTAGTTACAGGATATCAGAAGATAAAAAACCGCGTATTTACAGGGGCTTCCGCATCGGTAAAGATGGAACAAGTAAAGATGGATGGTGTGGCGGACGTCTCGCGTATGCTCGAAGGACGCGTAGCGGGGCTTTCCATACAAAACGTAACGGGAACGTTCGGTTCGGCTCCGCGTATCAATATCCGTGGTGGGGCTTCCATCATCGGGAATGTGCAACCGCTGTGGGTCATTGACGGAGCGGTGTACGAAGATTTGGTATCGCTTACGCTCGACCAATTGGTCTCGGGTGATGCCGTTACCCTTATCAGTTCTGCCATTGCAGGGCTTAACGCTGCCGATATTGAAGATATTCAGGTGCTGAAAGACGCTTCTGCAACGTCGGTATATGGAGCAAGAGCTTTGAACGGCGTGATTGTCGTTACTACCAAAACCGCCAAACGCGATACGCCCAACCGAATAACGTATTCGTACGAGCAGAGTTTCCGTCAGATTCCTTCTTACAGAGATTATGACCTGCTCAATTCACAGGAAACAATGTCCGTTTATCAGGAATTGGCAAACAAAGGCTATTTCAGTCTGCGTGATGCTCTTTATGGCAGACGTAGCGGAATTTATTATCAGTTATATAAAGGCATTAGTACCATCAATCCGCAAACGGGTGATTACTACATTGCCAATACCGAAGAAGCCCGACAAGCCTTCTTCAAGGAACGTGAGTACATCAATACCAATTGGTTCAGACATTTATTTACGGTAAATCCTATTCAGCAACATACTTTGACCTTTTCGGGCGGAGGAAAAAATACAACAACGTACGCCTCATTGGGGTTGTTTGACGATAAAGGTTGGACGATTACCGACCGCGTGCGACGTATCACAGCCAACTTAAAGAGTACGTTTTTCATCACCGATGATTTCAAAACGACGCTTTCCGTACAAGGAAATATGCGAAACCAAAAAGCTCCGGGAACATTTACCCAACGCAAAAACACCACCATAGGTTCGTTTGAGCGAGATTTCGACATCAATCCGTTTTCCTATGCTTTGGGAACTTCACGAACTTTGCGACCACGCGGAACCGATGGTAAATTGGAATATTATCGCAACAATTGGGCTCCGTTTAATATTTTAAGTGAATACGAAAACAATTACCTTGACATCAATCTGTTGGATTTCAAAATACAAGCAGAGGCATCTTACAAAGTAAATAAAGATTTGGAAGCGACCGCTTTGCTCTCTACGCGTCAGGCATCAACAAGTTCGGCACATTTTATCAAAGAACCCTCGAACGTGGTACAAGCCTTCCGTGCCAACGAAACCCCTTGGGTGGCTCAACAAAATATCTATCTGATAAAAGATAAAGATAATCCGCTGTCGCAACCCAAAATAGGACTTACGCACGGAGGAATTTTCAACAAAACCGAAACTACACTCAAAAGCTATCAAGCACGTTTGGCGTTGGATTATAACAAATCTTTGGGCGACCACGACATCAAAGCCTTCGGATTTGCCGAAATGCGTTACGCTGACCGCACCGTCAATCCTTTTCAGGGTTATGGGATTCAGTACGATAAAGGAAATCAGATATTTACCAATCCGCTGATTTTCCAAAAGCTGATAGATGAAGGCAATGATTATTTTGCGTGGCTCGAACGTTACGACCGTGGGCTTACTTTCTCTTTGAGTGGTACTTACGGATACAAGGGCAAATACATTTTCAATACGGTACTGAACTATGAGGGTTCCAATACGGCAGGAAAAAACAGTCGTTCGCGTTGGTTACCTACGTGGAATGTCGGCGGAAAGTGGAACATCGACCAAGAGGATTTTATGAAAGACCAAAACTATTTCTCGACCCTTGCCTTCCGCCTCAGCTACGGACTTACTGCCAAGATGAACGAACAGGCAATCAATTCCAATGCAGTGTATAAAAATGTAATTCTGAATCGTTTTCACTTCAAAGACCGCGAGAATGCCTTGCGTATTTTGCACTTGGAGAACCGCGACCTCACGTGGGAGAAAATGTACGAACTGAATTTGGGGATTGATGCAGGCTTTTTTAATAATCGTTTGAGTGCCACCATTGATATGTATCAACGGAATTCGTTCGATTTGATAGACCTTGTCCGAACTTCGGGCGTGGGCGGGCAATATTACAAATACGCCAACTTCGGTGATATGCGTACGCGAGGCGTGGAATTGGCTTTGAACTCCAAAAACATTCTGACCGATGATTTCAAATGGACGACCAACTTCACCATAAGTTATATGAATCAGAAAATCACCCGATTGCTCAATACTCCCAATACGTTCGATATGGTGGCAGGAGCAGGACGCGGAAACATTGTAGGTTTCCCGAAAGGGTCGTTGTTCTCGTTCAATTATCAAGGACTGAACAATTACGGATTGCCTACTTTTGACTTCGGATTGTATCCGCTCAATAACAGAGCTTATGGCAACATTGCAGGAGCGGACTTTTTAGATGCTCAATATTCCAAATCGTATCTGATTTATCACGGTTCTATCGAGCCGAATGTCAATGGAGGATTGTCCAACACGTTCAACTATAAGAATTGGGAGTTTTCGTTTTTCGTAACGATGCAGGCAGGGAATAAAATCCGATTGAATCCGTCGTTTGACCCTGCTTTTGCGGATTTGAATGTATTTTCAACCGAATATTACGACCGATGGATAGCCCCCGGCGACGAATGGCGAACCGAAGTTCCCGCACTTCCTTCGCAGGATTTAATCCGACTTATCGGGCAGGAAAATATCGAGAAGGCGTACAACACGTATAACTATTCGCAAAACCGAGTAGCCGACGGAAGTTTCGTGCGTATGAAGAACATTTCATTGGGATACAACGTGCCTGAAAGTGCCATCAAACGCTATAAAATGAAGTCGTTGAACATTCGCGGGCAGGTAACCAATCCGTTTTTAATATATTCGGATAGTCGCCTCAAAGGGCAAGACCCTGAGTATTATCGTTCGGGCGGAGTTTCGCTTCCAACTCCCAAACAATTTACTCTAACGGTGAATGTTGGGTTTTAGTCGGAATGGCTGACGGAAGTTTTTTGGCAGATAGGTTCTTTTCAGAACTTCCCGCCGAGCAGAAACTGCCGAGAAAGTGTCTTTCGTTGCTACCCGCCGAGCGGAAACTGACGAGAAAGTATCTTTCGTTGCTACCCGCCGAGCAGAAACTGACGAGAAACTGCCTTTCGTTGCTTTCCAACAGGGAAAAAGCATAGAAACTTTGTGCAGCATTCAAAATTATGATTAAATGAAAATAATATCGGAGAGTTTTCTCGAAGATAAAACAATAAAAACTAACGACAGATGGATAACAACAGTTGGATAGATAAGTGGAATAGTCATTACAAGATGGAAGATTTTGTATATGGCAAGCAACCGAATTGTTTTTTTAAAGAACAAATCGATAAAATCGTTCCGACTTCCCTTTTGTTGGCAGCGGAAGGCGAAGGCAGAAACGCGGTGTAT
The DNA here is from genome assembly GCF_009684755.1 of Capnocytophaga felis. Classification (GTDB taxonomy): domain Bacteria; phylum Bacteroidota; class Bacteroidia; order Flavobacteriales; family Flavobacteriaceae; genus Capnocytophaga; species Capnocytophaga felis. Next base: position 56,308 of record NZ_BLBC01000003.1, on the reverse strand, counting down.
GCCGCCACGCAAGGTTGGCAGGTTAGTGCTTTCGATATTAGCGAAATGGGTAAAGAAAAGGCTTTGCAGTTGGCTGACGAAAATGCTGTTTGTATCGATTACAAAGTAGGGGAGTTGCCTGCATTGGGTTTTTCGGAAGAAAGTTTTGACGTTATGGCACTGATTTACGCTCATTTTCAGCCAAATATAAAATCGGACTATCACAAGCAGTTGGCAAAGCTTTTGAAAAAAGGAGGAACGGTTATTTTTGAGGCGTTCGGCAAAAAACATTTCGACTATCGCAAGAAGAACCCAAGAGTAGGCGGACCTGCGGATATGGAATCTTTGTTTTCCATAGAAGAAATAAAAGCAGATTTTAATAATTTTAGCTTTGAAATGTTGGTAGAAGAGGAAGTTGAACTTTCGGAAGGGCTTTTTCATAACGGGAAGGGCTCTGTAATCCGGTTTGTAGCACAAAAGTTGTAAAAAAGAGTTTTATGTGAAAAAACAAAAACATCCTCCGTCCTTCGGACACCTCCTTCAAAGGAGGAGTATGGCGGAAATAATTCCCCCTTCGAAGGGGGAGGGGGATGTAACAGTTGGTCGTAATGGGTAATAACAAAAACATCCTCCGTCCTTCGGACACCTCCTTCAAAGGAGGAGTATGGCGGAAATAATTCCCCCTTTGAAGGGGGTAGGGGGATGTAAAAATGAAACGATAAATGACAAATAAGATTATACCATATAATCCAAAGTTGAAAGAATTTGCGAGAATATTACGCAAAAACAGTACTTTGAGTGAAGTTTTACTTTGGAAACAAATAAAAAACAAAGCGTTGGGAGTGGAATTTCATCGGCAAGTGCCTATATTGGAATATATTGTTGATTTTTATTGTCACGAATTGAGATTAGCTATTGAAGTAGATGGGAATATCCACGATTTTAGATATTTGGAAGATGCACAAAGACAGGGAGGTATTGAAAAATATGGAGTTACATTTATTCGTTTTTCCAATGAAGAGATAAAGTATAATATGTTTAGTGTTATGTTATCGCTCGAAGAAAAGATTAGGGAATTACAAAAGGAACAGGAAGACATCCCCCTACCCCCTTCAAAGGGGGAATCAGACTGAAAAAATTTTGCTTTTGGATATTTTTAGAAGATGAAAAGGTTAAATATTCTCTTTTTTTTTAGAGGAAGGACATAGCGGTAAAAGTTCCCCCTTTGAAGGGGGCTGCGGGGATGTAAAAGTTTCGTGTAGTAGTTAACAAACATCCTCCGTTCTTCGGACATCTCCTTCAAAGGAGGAATATGGCGGAAATAATTCCCCCTTTGAAAGGGGGTAGGGGGGATGTAAAGTCTAAAAAATATCCTTAGAGGATTTTAGAGTGCGACAACTTATATAAAGTTAGCTATAAAATAAAGAATTATAAAACAGATTCAAAAACAATACTATGAAGTCAATCATAAAAATAACATTAGTAAGTGTGGTATTGGCATCGTGTCAGGGTTTTTTGGAAAAAGACCCCGATTCGTCGCTCAATGTGGCTATTGATTCGGAGGAGAAAATCGCCGAATTGCTTGCAGGGGCTTATCCTGAGGCGAGCTATTTTGAATTTCTCGAAGCCCGAACCGATAATGTGGCGGAGCGTGTCAATGGCGTCCATTCCCGACTTAACGAAGCTATGTATTTTTGGGAAGATTACGACCAAGAAGATTTGGATACTCCACTGAACTATTGGAATGCTTGTTATGCAGGTATCGCACAGGCGAATAAGGCGTTGGAGCTTTTGGCTTCGTACCCTAAAACGGAAAGGGTAAAGGCATTGTATGGGGAGGCGTTTTTGCTTCGGGCGTACTTACATTTTATGTTGGTCAATATTTGGGCAGAGCCCTACGGAACGCAGAAAGCACAACAAAGCCCCGGAATTCCGTATTTGACCAAACCCGAAAAACACGCCTTAGTCGATTACAAACGCGGAACGGTTGCTGAGGTATATGAAAAGATTGAGAAAGATTTGAAATTGGGCGTATCGTTGGTTAATGATGATTATTACAAAAACCCGAAATTTCACTTCAACAAAAAAGCAGCGTATGCTTTTGCTTCAAGGTTTTATCTGATAAAAGGCGAATGGGATTTGGTTATCGAGTATGCTAATTACGTATTGGGTGCCGACCCCAAGCAGGTACTTCGCAATTGGGCAGCCTACGAGCAAAAAATCCGATTCAATCGTAAGGGGCTTTATAAAGAATACACCCACACGGAGGACCCTGCCAATCTGTTGCTTGCCGCTACTCAGTCGAGAATACAACGCAACATATCCAACGAAAAATATGGGGTAACGGGAGCTACGGTACGCAATATTTTCTACTCCAAAGGGATTGACGGTTGCGGAGAGGCGGGCAAAAACCTGAACCTTGTAACCACCTATTTGTTCTCATCGTCGGAAGATGTAATCACTAACGGATTGTATATTGCCAAGTTTGATGAGTTGTCTTTATTCGGAAGCACGGGAACGCGTCCGAAAGGATTGTACGTAACTAACGTGCTGTTTTCCACCGATGAAGTGTTACTAAACCGAATGGAAGCCTACGCAATGAAACGCGAGTACGACAAATCCATAGACGACCTGCTTGACTATTGGAGAGGGAAATACGGAGGAGCGTCTTTGTCCTGTCCCAGAGATGCTTACACTACCGTAGATAGTAAATATTACGAGACTTACACGCCTTTTTATGGTATGACGCTAAAACAATTGGCACTGATCAAAATCATTGTGGATTTCCGTCAGAAGGAGTTTCTGCACGAGGGGTTGCGTTGGTTCGATATTCGCAGGTTTTACATTCCCGTGAGCCGAAGTAGTAAAAACGCAATATATCGTCCGCTTGAAAAGGAAGACCCGCGTAAATTGTTGCAAATCCCTGCCGAAGCCATCAATCGAGGGTTAGAGCCCAATCCAAGATAATATTGTAGGGAAAAGATATATCTTTTCCGTTTGAAAACATAAATGAATAACAAACATATGATGAAAAAAATATATATCGTAATATCAATGGCGTTGTTGGGGTGTTCCCAAGAAAAACTTTCCGACCAAAGTGTGGTGGAAGCCAATATTGTGCAACGCAACTACACCGAATTGGATACGTGGATACACAATGAACTCACGCTACCGTATGGCATTGAGGTGGATTATCGATGGAACGGAAACACTGCTCAGAAAGGAAGTTATACCTATCCGCCTGAGGCTGAAAATGTTCAAAAGATGTTGGAAGCCATTAAGTTTTTGTGGCTCGAAACCTATACGCTCAACAATGTGGGAGGAAGCCATTTTATGAAGGAGAAAAACCCGATTAAGATTTATATGTACGGCGGAAAAAATTTGGACGCTCACGGTGTGGAACTACTTGCGAATCACACGGGTACTACCGCCGAGATGTTTCTGTACAACGTCAATGATTTCGACCCGAAGGATTACGAAAAAGTATATGTGCTGATGCGTAGCGTACATCATCAGTTTGCCAAACGATTGATGGAATTGCTTCCGTATGAGCGGGATAAGTTCGCATTGATTAGCAGTGGATATGTGTCTGATTCCAAGGATCTTCCAAGTAAAGAGCCTATCGGAAGATATATCAAAAAAATATCCGATTGTAGTCGTGATAAAGACAATACAGGGTTCACTTACGTGATTTCGTCCGAGCAGGATTACCAACAAGCACGTTTGGGGTTTTTCAGCGTAGGGAAATCCATCCGAACCAACGAAAAGTTGTATAGCTCTGATTGTGAGGTGGCACGTACTTCCGATGTTATCCTAACCGAAGGAGCGATAGCCAATCGCCGCGGATTTTTTACCATTCACTCAATGCTTTCCCCCGAAGATGATTTTGCTGAAATTGTAAGTGCTTATCTCACACATAGTTCTAAGGAAATTACCGATGCCATTACTCTCGGAGGTACTTCCATTAGTGGTACGGCAGACGAAGAGCAAGAGGTTCGTGTAGCCAAAGAACAATTGCTTAAAAAACAGGCGTTTGTAGAGGAATATTTTAAAAAAGAAGTAAAAATCAACCTCAAACGGATGCAGCTTTTGAGTGTACAACGTATAAAATCGTTTGTAAACAGATAATTTTTTGATATTTTTGAAAGAAAGGAAGTAAAAAGGCGACCGTATGAAGTAAAAAGATGTCGGTACGAAGCAAAAAGAAGTCGGTACGGAGTAAAAAG
>NZ_BLBC01000003.1:0-52029 GCF_009684755.1 Capnocytophaga felis | reverse complement strand
GTCGGTACGGAGTAAAAAGGCGACCGTATGGAATAAAAAATAAATAGTATGACGTTTTTTGAGGATTTGAAAATGGAAGGTGATGTAAAAAGTATGATGCCCTTAAAAAAAGAAGTGTTTTTGTCAGGCTGAGCGTAGTCGAAGCCTTATCATTACAGGGCTTCAATGCACATACTCAGCTCCAAGTCTTCGCTGACTTTGCTCAGCCTGACAATCAAAACCAGCATCATACTTTTTATAACACAACCTGAAAATGTTTATTGAATTTTAAAGTTAAGTTTTAATGAAAAGATATTTATTTTTGATAGTTTTGGTGGGAATGATTTCCTGTAAGAAAGAGGAGCCTTCGGAAGTATCGCCTTCTGACAGAAATTTGCAGAACATCAAGGCGTTACGTAAAGAACTGACCGAAGCTCCGTATGGTTGGAAGGTGCTTTATTTTCCGAAAACCGATTCGCTGTTGTTTGCTAACAAAGATGAAATTTTGGAAAAAGACCCCTTGTTTCGTGAGCGTTACGGCTATGGCGGATTTTATTTCCTAATGAAATTTGATGATAAAGGAACCGTGCAAATGCGTGCCGATTATGACAGTAAATCAATGGTGGAAACCAAAGAAAGTGAGTTTGAAATCAAGCAAAACACCTTTACACAGCTTAGTTTCACCACCTTTAATTACATTCATCACTTGGTAAACGACCGATTTTCAGGAAACTCTGATTTTATGTACGCAGGAAGAGATTTTGAAAATAATTTGGTTTTCAAAACAGCTTCGTACATTGAACCAGCTCGGGAGTATGTCGTTTTTGAAAAATTGAAGTCGCCAATTGATTGGGAAGATACTCGCAATACAACCGATAATGCACTTACGGAATCTTACAAAAACCGAAAGATTTTCGAACAGATGAAAAATCCGCAGGTGGTAATCCGCAAAGGAAGTCGTATTTTCTTTCAAAGCGATATGATTGTTCGTAGTACACGTGGAACGCCTCAGTATAACCAATTTCTGAGAGAAATCATCGAAAAGCGGTACTATTTGTTTCGTTTCAATAAAAAACCAGACCTTGTAAATCCGCGAATAGCCAAGGAAAGCACCGGATTGGGTTCGGGATACGTGGGAACGGAGCAGGGGCTGACCTTCCGCACGGGGCTTCGTTATACGGAGAAGTATATTTTTCGCGATTTTGAACGTCGGGGTGATAAATTTGTATGCGAATTGGTGAAAGTGTATGACGCGATTCTTAAACGGGAAATGTATGTGAGCAAACATCTTTATCCCGATGGCGAACCCACCTATTTTGTGGCGGAAATTACCGATGAAGAAATGTAAGAATTGCGAAAATTGGTAGAATAAAAGTAAAGCAGAATGTAACTCGTCAGTTCGAGTGATTTGCGAAGCGTAGCGTAGCAAATCGTATCGAGAACTTTTTAAGATATAAGAAATCGCTTCTCGATACAAATTTTATCTCTATTACATTGCGATAAAATTCACTCGAAGTGACGGAAGTAAGAGTATAGAATAATTAGTTAAATACATTGTTGATTCAAATAAAGAAATACATTTATGGAGAATGTATAAAAAAAGTAAAGCAGAATGTAGCTTGTCAGTTCGAGTGATTTGCGAAGTGTAACGTAGCAAATCGTATCGAGAACTTTTGGAAGTGTAATTACTTCTCGATACAAATTTTATCTTCATTGCATTGCTATAAAATTCACTCGAAGTGATGGAGAGTAGGTATAAATGATGTTGGTTTAAGAACTTTTAAAATTGGTAAAATAAAATATGGAGTCGTTTGTGTACATTTTATTATGTTCGGATAAAACTTTTTATACGGGAGTTACTTCCAATTTGGGTGAAAGGTTAAAAGAGCATCAATCGGGTAAGTATCCTAATTCGTACACGGCAAGCAGATTACCCGTAGAATTGGTTTACTATGCAACTTTTACGGATATAAATCAAGCTATTGAATTTGAAAAGAAAATTAAGAAATGGTCACAAAAGAAAAAACAAGCATTGATAGAAGGAAATTATGAAGATTTACCTAATTTAGCTAAGAAAAAATTTAATAAAGAAAATTAGGTTTTGTATTGACAGAGTGATAGAATTGAGCTTGTCAGTTCGAGTGATTTGCGAAGCGAAGCCGTAGCAAATCGTATCGAGAACTTTTTAGGATATAGGAAATCGCTTCTCGATACAAATTTTATCTCCATTGCATTGCGATAAAATTCACTCGAAGTGACGGAAGTAAGAGTATAGAATAATTAGTTAAATACATTGTTGATTCAAAGAAAGAAATACATTTATGGAGAATGTATAAAAAAAGTAAAGCAGAATGTAACTCGTCAGTTCGAGTGATTTGCGAAGTATAACGTAGCAAATCGTATCGAGAACTTTTTAGGATATAAGAAATCACTTCTCGATACAAATTTTATCGCAATGCAATGGAGATAAAATTCACTCGAAGTGACGGAGTTGAAATCTAAAATTAAACTGAATATCACATCAAAAAAAGAAATTTTTAGATAAATGAAAAATGTAAAATACATATTGTTTGCAGGTTTACTCGGATTTTTTTCCTGTAATGTAAAGGACAGCGACCCTGCGGAGGAAGATTACGAAAAGCTATTTCCGTTTAAACCCATCGAAAAGCCCGAAAACGTCTATGAAGATATGAGAATACGTACGTGCGACCCCGATGAGGCTTTACAGAATTATCGTTATCCGGGGGTAACGCTTGATAATCAGCGTGAATATGAAATCACTCTCAGATGCAGGTATCGAGAGGAACGAAACGCTACAAAATCCCGTTATGTGGTGCGGTTCATTACGGCGGATAAAAAGATACAAACCGTTGGAAGCGATGCTTCTGATAACTCGTTGAATTTCATTATGGAAAAGGACAAGGAATTTGTGTTCACGTATAAGGTAAAATCCGGTTTCCCGATGTATCTTTCTGTAAATGGAGTTGGCGACAGAGGTTCGGGAGTGAATGCAAGTATCACGGCGGTTTCCGATGACGGCTTGGTGGTAGTTCCTGCTCTTGGTACAAAGCAAAACCAAAATAGCGAAGGTCCTAACAAAATTCCGCAACCTTATTGCGAGTATATTATTTTGCCGTAGTTTCTTAATTTAAGTTCGACACAAGAAATATGAAAATACTTTGGGAAATGACATTTAAAAACAGCATCGTTGGCATTTTACAACCAACCGCCGATCCTTTTTCACCTGATGAGTTCTACTTGGCAGACGGCTGGACTTCGATGTATAGCTCAATGCGACTGCGTAGAGTTTCTTTTAGTTCAGGTAAAGAAACGGCGAATGTGTTGATAAGGAGTATGATACGTTGTCTGTATTTTTCATCAGATGGCAAGTTTATTTTTGCAATAACAGATAATAAAATACTGAAAATCAATCGAGAATTCCTGAAAATAGAAGAAAAATTTGATAAAGGCATACCCAAATACACCTCTTTTATGCAAGGAGATGATACAGGGAATTTGGTGATGATGAATTATGCTGGTAAAACGATTTCAGTATTTAATTTTTTGGAAAACAAAATGTTACAAAAGAAAGTTACTAAAAAAGATTGGTGCTGTAACATCATTAAAGAAAATGCGGAGAATTATTTGATTTTCAGTTCAAAAAATGGAGTTGTACAACGCTATAATTTACCGAAAAATAGCTTGGAAACTGTGTTGGAAACCCAAACTTTTCACAACGGTATAAAGGATAAAAGGGGCAATTTTTATTTTCAGTTGGGGCAATTTAAAGCAGGTGCAATGAGTACTGATACGCTCAGACCTTTGAGTCAAATTTTAATTGTTTCAGAGGAAAAACAGCAAAAAACACATCATTTTGAACATTATTTCACTGAAATAATGCTTTCACAAGATGAAAAATCATTATTTTTGATAGGAGAAAACAAAATTTGGCAGTTTTCTTTGCAAAAAGAAAAGATTGTTAATGAATTTGTTTCCCCAAAACATACATCTATCCTTCATTTTTTTGAAGAGAAGCAAATGATTTTGGCAGTTGAACATCAATCTGAGGATAAAAAACTATTGGGAGTTCTTATATGAGTTTTAAATAGAAAAAATATGGCTTATACGATAGATAAAAAAATGGTGATAAATTATCCGCCAGAAGAAATTAGAAATTTTAGAATTGAAAGTTATGAATATATTGATAATCTGCATTTTTTGGTTTCTCCATCTGAGTTTTTGGAAGATGCAGAAAGTTATGTTTCAGTAGTGAAAGAATTATTTTTGGAAGCAGGCTGGGAAGGCGATGGTGAGATAAAATTATTGTGGATTCCGCCTTTTTGCTTTGAAACGGATGTAACAATGTGGGAATATCCTCAAGGCGAAGTCGTTTGGCACACCAAACAAAAAAACGATGGCACTTCGTGGTTGGCAATGCCTCAAAAACTAATTTTGTTTATGGCAAAAGCTAAGTCGCCATTTCAAAATGAAATATAAATCAAAATATGATTCACTTAAAAAGAAGGAAAGAGTAAAAACAAAATGAAATGCAAAGATATACGTTATTTACAATGCTTTTAATGCTTGTTGCCTGTAACAAAGGCGAAACGGTGGAATCGGCATATTTGGAACCGCTTCCGCCCGAATACAAATACAGCTTCTCCCGCAATGGAAGTAGCAGTGTGGATTTATTGGAATGCAATTTGCTTAAAGAACCGTTAGATGTATTGTACAACAGCTATTTGAAAGAAGCGAGGATAATGAATCAGGCAGATTATCAGGTAGCTTTCAGGTACTATAACGATGGGGTTTACAGCCATTTAAAGCCTAATGAAGAAGTTGCCAAATCGGAATTGCATCGAGCCAATCGGGAAGCGATTCAAAAAGATTTGACCGATTTTATCAAAACTTCCGCCCGAATTGGAGGGTATGGCACAGAGAGTCCTTCCGACACTCGGCGACAGGCACTACGACAAGGGCGAACAGGTTATATAGGCAACAACATTGGTGATGTGAATTTGGCTTTTGCCGACGAAAAAGGAATCGTGGTGGCAGAGGCATTCAGATATGCAATTTTTGGAGCAATTTATTTGGACAAGGCGTTGAATTATCATCTTGACGAAAGTTTTCTTAACAATGAAACGCTTCGAAAAAAACACGAAGATGTTGTGCTTCCGCCCGGACGAAATTACACCGAATTGGAGCATCATTGGGATTTGGCGTACGGATATTATACTTTCTTACGTCCGCTGGTACGTGCCGAAGGTATTCCTTTGCTCAAAAACAGTGAAGTGCGTATTTTTAACGCATTTGTGCAAGGACGCATCGAATTGGAACGATACCGCTACGAGGATATGAAGCAACATCTTCACATCATTCGGGAGGAACTCTCACGAGCTATTGCCATACGTACGATGAACATACTAATTGGAGAAAATACCCTTGCCAACTTAGATGAAAGAGGCGGATACGCATTTCCTTTTATTTCAAGAGCTTATGGGCTTGTTTATGCTTTGCAATTTGCCCGAAATCCGCAAGGAGGACCTTATTATTCTCGGGAGCAAATACAACATCTTTTGCAACAATTTCTACTCGGAAACGGATTATGGGATAAAGACCGTCTTTTCTCCAATGCTCAAACGCAAGGCTCTTTAAAGTACATTGCCGAGCAGGTAGGAAAACCTTTTGGTATTTCGATAGAACAAATAAAAAGGTAAAAAATTAAGGATAGTTCGTCAGTTCGAGTGTTTTTCTGTAGCGATAGCGGAAGAAAAATGTATCGAGAAGTAACAAGCAACAGCAATCAGAAAATACAATAAATAAAATATGAAACGAATACTTGTAACATTGCTTTTGGGACTTTCGTGGATTGCCCAAGCACAGCAAAATTTAATCCCTAACGGTGGGTTTGAAGAATATATCTCTGATGATAAACCTAAAAATTGGAGTTTTTCGTGGGGGTCATTTTTTAGAAATGATAAATACGGTTATGAACAGGCACGTTCGGGGAAATATTGTCCTAAGTTGTATGCCAATGCAAGTCAATTTTACGTGATTGATAACAATTACAAATCGGCGGCTATTGATGTTCAAGAAGGAGCAACTTATTTGCTGACGTATTGGTATAAAGGAACAATGACTCGTGAAAATATGGAACTTGTAATAAGTTGGTATGGTAGTGCCAATGACTCAAATCCCATAAAAAGAGATTCTGAAGGGAAAGTAACTCCCAATGCTACAGAATGGAAAAAACGAGAGGTGGAACTTACTGTACCTATTGGAGTTACCAAAATGGGAGTAGCTTTTGTAATGAGTCGTTCTAGTGAGAGTGGCTACATTTTGATTGATGATGTATCATTAGTGTACAAAAACGATTCAGGCGGAGGAAATACACAGTTATCCGTTCCAACTCGTTTTCAGGTTCAGACTTTCCAACGGGAAGCCTTGCTTTCGTGGGATAAGGAAGCTAACCCCGGATTACAATGGGAAGTTGTGGTGGGTACACAAGCTCCGCAACGTACTGCAACCAATTCGTTTTTAGTGCGAGATTTGGAGCCGAAAACCAATTATACTTTCAAAGTAAGAGCCGTAAAAGGAGGAAGTACTTCCGAGTATACTAATAATATTACGGGAACAACTCAATCAATGCGGTACGATATCAATGACGTAAGACGTGTTCCGCATCTGCGTACGCTCAATGATGATGGTACTTGTCCGCAGACTATCGATTTGTTTTACAATGATTTGGCTGATACTTCTGCCCAAATTACTTATTTTGTAAACGGAAAAAAAGTACAACCCAACGGACACCAATTTAGCTTTCCGCAGAAAGGGAAGCAGAAATTAAAAATCATCATAGTTGAGGCTGCTGACCGCCAATGGGAAATAGAATATGATTTGGAAGTTAAATAATAAATGAAATAAAATCAGTTAGTTATGAAATATATAATCAAATCCATTATAAGTATTGCCATTTTGGGGCTTTTTGCTTCGTGCGAGAAAGAAAATCAAAATGCAATTCCCGAAATAAAAATCGGACAGGACGAGCAGTCGCTCAGTGAGGTTTCGGTCAATAAACAAACCACGCGATATATTTTGCTTTCGGGTGGAAATGAAAAGTTTGCCGTGAATATTGAAAATTCCAGAGTGGCACAAGCCTCGGTACATCAAGATACGCTCAAAATCAAGGGATTGTTTGAGGGAGAAACTTTTGCAACGGTAATTTCACACGACAAAAAGGCTCATTTGAAAATCAATGTGATTCCTCCTGATATAAGTATTAGTCAGGAAATAGTACAAATTTATCCTAACGAAGAAAGCAAGTTTGTGAGCATAGACGGTGGAGGCGACGAACCTACATTGGAAGTGGATGACCCTGACGGAATTTTGCTCTATAAATGGAATGGAAGCACAAAAATTTTGGAGATGTTCGCCCGTTACGAGGGAGAGGCAATTGTTCGGATTTCTGCACAAGGGGTTGAAACCAAGCAGTTAAAAGTAATTGCCAAATCCGGTGGAGATTCGCAAATTTTTGGCTACTACGACAATACAAGACGAACGATTTCCCGCCAAATTACTCCCAAAATGGTAGTCAAACGCAAAGGAGTGGGAGTTTGGATGGCAACGGGAGTTAATCCATATGGAAAAGTACAAACGCAATCCCATACCATACAACGAGCCTTGAAGATAGCTTCTGTTGGAAATTTGGTTCAGGGAGAACACGCTGAAATTCAGGCAGAAATTTATCCGGAAGGAGAGCATTTTCTCGGGATTTCAAACGGAACAAATCGCCTTTATGTTGAAGAAATTCGGGCAGAAAGTCTTGTCCTTCGCGGGAAAGGATTTAAATTGGTAATTCCGAAAGAGTAACATCACACAGAACAATTGACAAATACAAAAGTTATGGTTGAGCTAATTGGTCAATGTTGATGCATTTTATTCGATAAATAGATTTTTCTATTTTGAAATTGTTTTTAAAGAAAGAAAACCTTGCAGATATGTTTTGTGAGGTTTTCTTTTTTGAGTCGTTTAAGTTATGGATTTTGAAATTAAATTGATTATTTGTTAGCAAATGATATGTTTTTTTCATAACTTTGCGGGTCGTTTGGTGCTGAGAAATCAGTTATTATAAACAAGAATTTACTATATTTTTTTGAGCAAAATTCTTGAGAAAAGATTGTTTTTAGAAGAATACGTTTAATAAAAAGAGGTGTTTTTTAGAAAACTAAATAATAATTGCGTATTTTTGCCCGACTTTATACAGTACTTTTTGAATAAGTATCATACAATTTTTACATTATTATGACAAAAATAACTGCTGCAATAACAGCAATAGGAGGTTATGTGCCTGATTTTGTATTGACAAATGCAATGTTAGAGACAATGGTAGATACCAATGATGAATGGATTTATACACGCACTGGTATTAAAGAAAGAAGAATTCTAAAAGAAGAAGCTCAGGGAACATCATATTTGGCGATTAAGGCAGCTCAAGATCTTATCAATAAAAAAGGATTAGATCCCAAGGAAATAGATTTGGTAATTCTTGCTACGGCAACACCCGATATGCCAGTGGCATTGACAGGACCTTACGTAGCATCTGAAATTGGAGCTACAAATGCATTTTCTTTTGATTTACAGGCAGCCTGCTCAAGTTTTTTGTATGGGGTTTCCGTAGCGTCAAAATACATAGAATCAGGAAAATATAAAAAAGTTCTTCTAATAGGTGCAGATAAAATGTCATCTATTATTGATTATACCGACCGAGCTACCTGTATCATATTCGGAGATGGTGCCGGAGCTGCACTCTTTGAGCCTAATTATGAGGGCTTAGGCATTCAAGACGAACTTTTAAGAAGCGATGGGATAGGGAGAAACTATTTGCACATAAAAGCGGGTGGTTCGGTATACCCTATAACTGAACAAGATATTAAAGATAAAAAACACTTTGTATATCAAGACGGAAGAACGGTTTTTAAGTATGCCGTTTCAGGAATGTCAGGTGTTGCTGCCGAAATTTTGGAGCGTAATAAACTAACAAAAGAAGACGTTCAATGGTTAACACCACACCAAGCAAATAAACGAATCATTGATGCTACAGCAGAACGAATTGGTTTGACGGAAGATAAAGTTATGGTAAATATTCACAAATACGGAAACACAACGTCGGCTACCATTCCTTTGGCTTTAAAAGATTATGAAAATCAGCTCAAAAAAGGTGATAATATTATTTTAGCTGCTTTCGGAGGCGGATTTACTTGGGGAGCAATATATCTGAAATGGGCTTACTAATTTTTAACAATTAAATATATTACGATAACAACCTAATAACGAATATTATGGATTTAAGAGACATTCAAAATTTGATTAAATTTGTTGCAAAGTCAGGGGCAAGTGAAGTGAAGCTTGAAATGGAAGATATCAAAATCACCATAAAAACAAATCCGGAAGAAAGTGGCAGAGAGCAAGTGTTTGTTCAGCAGATGCCTATGACAACAATGCCTCAATTGCCTGTACAACAAGCAGTAACAGTGCCTCAAACGGTAGTGTCTGAAACATCAGATTCAAAACCTGCAACAACAAATGATGATAGTAAGTATGTAACTATTAAATCTCCTATGATTGGAACTTTTTACAGACGTCCTGCACCAGACAAGCCTTTATTTGTTGAGGTAGGTACCACTGTTAAAAAAGGTGATGTGATTTGTATTATCGAAGCGATGAAATTATTTAATGAGATAGAATCAGAAATCTCTGGTAAAATTGTGAAAGTTTTGGTAGATGATTCATCTCCGGTTGAGTTTGACCAGCCTCTTTTCTTAGTTGAACCAGCTTAGAAATCACATTTTTTGATTTGAATTAGTATTATATACTAGATTTATTTAGAATTTATAATTAAACAGACCTATGTTTAAAAAAATATTAATAGCCAACCGAGGTGAAATCGCTTTGCGTATCATTCGTACGTGTCGCGAAATGGGAATTAAGTCTGTGGCAGTATATTCAACAGCCGATGCGGATAGTTTGCACGTTCGTTTCGCTGATGAAGCTGTTTGTATAGGACCTCCAGCAAGTAAAGATTCATATTTGAAAATCTGTAATATAATTGCTGCAGCTGAAATAACCAATGCTGATGCAATCCATCCGGGATATGGATTTTTATCTGAAAATGCTAAATTTTCAAAAATTTGTGCCGAACACGACATAAAATTCATTGGTGCTTCTCCTGAAATGATTGAAAAAATGGGAGATAAGGCAACAGCTAAGGCTACAATGAAAGCTGCGGGAGTGCCTACGGTGCCGGGTTCGGACGGATTAATCGAGTCACTTGAGCACGCCAAAAAGGTAGCAAAAGAGATGGGATATCCTGTGATGCTTAAAGCAACCGCAGGAGGAGGCGGACGCGGAATGCGTGCAGTTTGGAAAGAGGAAGACCTTGAAAAAGCATTAGAAAGTGCAAAACAAGAATCTGCTGCCGCTTTTGGAAATGACGGTATGTATATGGAAAAGCTTATTGAAGAACCAAGACATATTGAAATTCAGATAGTTGGAGATCAGTATGGGAAAGCTTGCCATCTTTCCGAGAGAGATTGCTCAATTCAGCGTCGTCACCAAAAATTAACAGAGGAAACACCATCTCCATTTATGACAGAAGAGTTGCGTAAACGAATGGGAGAGGCGGCAGTAAAAGCAGCTGAATATATCAAATATGAAGGTGCTGGAACTGTAGAATTTTTGGTAGATAAGCACCGTAATTTCTACTTTATGGAGATGAATACACGTATTCAGGTTGAGCACCCCATTACAGAGCAAGTTATTGATTATGACTTAATTCGTGAGCAGATTTTGGTGGCTGCGGGAGTGCCTATTTCCGGAAGAAATTATACTCCGAAATTACACTCCATAGAATGTCGTATTAATGCGGAAGATCCTTATAATGATTTTCGTCCGTCGCCGGGAAAAATCACAACATTCCACGCACCGGGTGGACACGGAGTACGTTTGGATACACACGTGTACGACGGATACACAATTCCGCCTAATTATGATTCAATGATTGCAAAGCTTATTACCACGGCTCAAACTCGTGAAGAAGCAATAGCAAAAATGAAACGAGCTTTGGATGAATTTGTAGTTGAAGGTATAAAGACTACGATTCCATTCCATTTACAGTTGATGGATGACCCTGATTATTTGGCTGGTAATTACACGACTAAATTTATGGAATCTTTTAAAATGAATCCGCCACAAGAATCGTAAATAATATAAAAAATCCCTGAATATCAGGGATTTTTTTATGTCTTTAGTTAGTTATGATTGAATTATAAACAATTCGCTGAATTTTAGGGCGAATGCTTTCTTTTATTAATAAGTTATTTTCAGCAGTAGGAAAAGTTCTATTTGATAAAAAAACTATAACTATTTCATTTTCAGGGTCAGCCCAAGCATATGTTCCCGTAAATCCCGTATGACCAAAACTTGACATTGGCACACATCCACAGGTGGGACCTTCTCCATCAATTTGCGGTTTGTCAAATCCCAATCCTCTACGGTTGTTTTCATTGCAAAACATACACGTATTGAATAAGTTAACAATTTGTGGTTGTAAATACCATTGTCCGCCGTAGTATCCTTTTTGTAAAAACATTTGCATCATTTTCGCTACATCATCTGCATTACCGAAAAGCCCAGCGTGTCCGCCCACACCGCCAAGCATAGCCGCTCCCTGATCGTGGACGTAACCGCGTATTTCTTGTTTTCGAAAGTAATTATCAACCTCTGAAGGAGCAATATTTCCCAAAGGAAAATGTTGCAACGGAAAATAAGTAAGGTGATATGCTCCTATACTTCGGTAAAAATCTTTTTGAATTGCTTCTGAAAGGGAGGTGTTTGACCTTTTTTCTATATATTTCTTAAAATAATAGTAAGGCAAATCACTATATAGATATTTCTTTTTTTTAATTAGGTCACAATTGTCAATTTGTTGATAGATAAAATTAATGTATTCATTTTTTATGAAAAGATTTTTTGCTACCTGAATTGAAAAATCGTCATTTTTTATATTACTGTAAACTTCTTTCAGAGGTCTTTTTTGAGTATCAAGTGTTTTCAGATAGAAAGGAATCCACGAAGGAAATTGAGCGTAATGAGCCAAAACGTTCATCATTTTCAAGTTTCCTTTATTCGTATTTTTTAATTCAGGAAGTAAATCTGAAAATGAGGAGTTTATGTTGAATCCTTCTTGTGCGTATATTTTCATCAGTTCGGGTAGAGTAACCAAAATTTTGGTAAGAGAGGCAAGGTCATAAATGGAATTGTCCTTCACCGGATTTTTCTCATTATAGTCAAGCGTTCCGAAATTTTTTCGATATACGATTTTTCCCTGTTTTGCCACCAAAATTTGCATTCCCGGGGCCATTCGCTTATTGAGAACGATTTGGGCAATACTGTCAATAGAGTTTAATTTTTTTGAACTCAACCCCACACTTTCAGGCAATCCGTAGGATAAACGCCCAATTTTTGGCGTGCTAACAGACGTATTTACAGGAAGTTCAGGATGTGCCGAAACGGGTAAAACACCTTTCCCTTCGATGGCTCCGAAAATAAGCTGAGCGGTTTTTTCTTGAGCAACTTTGTGATTTTGATAGGAAATCACTACACTTTCAATATTTGCCAAACTTTTCACATCAAGTAGGGCATAAGGACGGGTAAAGACGGAAAGAATAACTTTCTTTTTTTTGGCAATTTCTTCTAACTGAACAATTTCTTCTTTTGTGAATTTGTATGCGTCCCACGGAGTTTTGTTTGGTTTGTGTAAACCTATGATAATCGTTTGGTATGGTTCAATGCTTTTTAGTAATTGTTCTGTGGATTTGGGTTCGATAATTGCCACATCAGCATATTTTCGCAGATTTGTGTAAAATGTCCAACCGGCATCATTGCCAAATTTAATATAAGCGATTTTTTGTTTGTCTAATTCCTTTATAGGTAGTAGCTTATCATCATTTTTAGCTACGGTCAAAGCATTCTCAAAAATTTCTTCCAAAAGTAAATCATCCTCAAGGGTATGTAATTTTTGGTAAATATTTTCTGTTTTTAATGGTTCAAATTTTTGTAAACCTACCTTGTATTTTGCCATCAATATTTTTTTCACGGAATATGCCAAACGTTCCTCCGTAATTTTGTTGTCTTGATACGCTTTTTTTATAGCTTGGAAGCCTTTAACGAGATTTTCGGGCATCAGTAAAATGTCATTTCCGGCCATAAATGCTGCCACTTCCACCTCACCCACAGGCAAATACTCCGATACGCCTTTCATACCCAAAGCATCGGTATAAACCAAACCTTCAAAACCCATTTTACTTTTTAAAATATCCGTGATTATGTGATGGGAGAGGGAAGAAGGAAGCCCTGCTTTTGATTCCAGCGAAGGAATGTTCAAATGTCCTATCATTACGCTTGCTACTCCATTGTCAATCAGTTGTTTGAATGGATACATTTCTATCTGATTCAGCCTTTCCGAAGAAAAATTAATTAATGGAAGTGTTTTGTGAGAATCTTTGGAAGTATCTCCGTGTCCCGGAAAGTGTTTTGCACTTCCCAACACACCGGCAGATTGCATTCCCTTGGCAAATGCAATTCCTTTGGCTGCCACATTTTCTTTGTCTTCTCCGAAAGAACGATTTCCAATAATGGGATTGGCAGGATTCGTATTGATGTCAATATCCGGAGCAAAATTAAACTGCATACCAAGTTGTTTGCAATGTTCACCTATGCGAAATCCGGCACGTTCAATGAGTTTGTTGTCCTTTACGGCTCCCATTGTCATATTCCAAGGATAAGCAAAAGTAGAATCCAAACGCATTGCCAAGCCCCATTCTGCATCCATAGCCATAAATAAAGGTATTTTTGACAGTGCTTGATATTCATTTGTTAGTTTTGCTTGACGTTTTGGTCCTCCTTTTGAAAAAATGATACCTCCTATATGATATTTTTTGATTAATTCTTTGATATATTCTGTGTTTTTTGTACCGATTTGGCTCGAAAAGACAGAAACCATAAATAATTGCCCTATTTTTTCATCTAAGGACATATTTTTGTAGGTGTTTTCCACCCATTTTTGTTGCTCCTTTTCGTCTTTTGCTACTAAGGGGTTTATTTTCTGAGCAGAAATATTTTGAAAGATAAGAAATAATACTAAAATTTTGTATTTCATTGCTTTATGAGTATGCTTTAATTTATTTAGATAAAAATTTTTGATTTTCTATTTTTGGTTCTCTGTTTCTCCATTTCCTATCGGAATAAAGAAAGCCATCGGATTTTGTTTGAAACGCACCCAAACGGATTTTGCCAAGTTTTTTAACTCAAAAAAAGGAACTTCACGCGAGCGTAAGGCAATGAATAGGGATAGCGAAAAACTTACGATGAAATTTCCGAATCCTATGATGAAGATGCCTAAAATTGTCCAAATGAGAATATTCAAAGTAACATTGAAGCCTACTCCAAATAGTCCTAAAGCCAAACTTCCACTTGCAAAAGTAATGTGACGAATATCCAAATCTAAGCCTAAAAACGTGCCAATGACTCCTGTACACCCCATAAAGAATCCGAACCAAATATTGGAGATGATACCAGGCCATTTTTTCTGCATCCAGCCCGAAATTCTAACCATACGCTCTTTCCCTAAAACACTTTTCAAAACAGGGTGTTCTGAAAGTCGATAGTAAAAATTGTTAAAGTTATTAACACTTGCCACATTCCCTGCGATAATTCCCGAAAGGAACAAAAATATTCCTGCAATACACGAATGAAGGAAAACGGGTGTTTGCCGTATGTCTAACTCTGCCAGTAATTTATGGCTTTTTGATTCTGCTAAATTGTACCCGCCTGTCAGATAAAAAAGTCCCCAAATAAGCAGTAAGCTCACGGGAAAAGCTGCCAAAACATTTCCGGCAAAGGCAATGAATTGAGAGCGGAAAAGTCTTGTGAACAACTCCGAAAATTCAGAATATTGTTTTTCTTTTTTCTTTTTGTCGTTGGTATTCAAGTTTTCCAATGTTTTGGCAATTGTTGAAGCCGTCATAGCAGGCTGTTTGGTCGCTAAGGTAGCTCCAGCCAAGTAAATAACAACAAAACCGATAGCATAGTTCAAGCTGTAATTCAACGCATAAATGAATTCGCTTGTATCTAATTTTGAAAGGAACAGTTTTGCCAGACACATAAAACCAACAATCACACCTCCCCAGAAAGCCGTTTTAAACATACTGAAATATTCCCTGCTTCCGGAAGTAATGTAATGTTCGCCCGTTTTTCCGGTGTAGTTTGTTATTTCGTAAGTGATGTTATAAACGCTGTCATCTATCAGTTTGCGAATGTTATTTTTCTTGGCATTTGTTTTTACCAAACTTAAATAAAACTGAATCGTTTTTGTTTTTTTTTCTTCTTCATTGCTGATAAACAAGAAATTGTAAAGTTTTCGGATTCGTCGTATTTGTTGACGAATAAGCAAAAGTGTTTGATTTACACTGAAAGAAATTCCATATTTTGAAGTGTTGTTAACAGCTTGTTCCACAAAGTTTTCACATTGTTCTGACAATATGTTTAGTTGTTTGTAGTCCAGTTTGTGTTCTTCCATATCCAAATACGCTTTGTTTGCCATTTCCATATTTCGGTGTATGGCGTTGAGTTCATCATCAATAGCAATGAAAGGACTTTCAAGTGATGAATATTCCGGAACCATACGCATTACATCGGTTTGAAGAGCAAATCCACCCATTCGTTGCGAAAGAATCATCATTGATAGTAGAATTTCTTTGGAAGTGGCTTTATCCTTTGAATCCTCATAAAAAGTTGGTAATGAAAGTATATCAAAAAGAGTGTGCCAATTTTCCATCGGGACGGATTGTAACCAAACGGAATCGGAAGATTTATAAAATATCTGATTTAGAACATATTGTATGCTGTCGTGCGAAGGCTGATCGGGAATAAGCTGATGTGAAAGCCTTCGGCGAAGTTCCTTGAAAAACGAAACACTACTGAGTAAGCCTGCATCGGTTAAAAGATTGATTTTCTTTTTATTTGAGAAAGTGGCGTATAATTTTTGCTTCAAAAAATCTCCTTTGTTTTTATCGTTGCGTATTTCGGAAAGTAATTCTTCAATTCTGACAACAGGAGTTTTCTTGGTGTATTTTGCACGATGATAGTAAACCAAGTCAAATATGAAATCAATATCCTCATATTCAGTTGTGGACATATATTTTTCAAAAATTTCACTTATTGATTTGTAATTTCGTTTTATCGTTAGCATATTCGGAATTCGTTTTTGCCGGCAAATATAACAAAAAGTACAAAGTAATGGTGCGGATACAAGTAGAAAAAATTGATAATCTTTTAATTAAGCACGATGGAAACAAACTTAGTGCCGTGAGAGAATGATGGGTTTGTTGTTTTTGAATGAAAATCAATATTTTGGCAAAAAACATAAAAAATACGAAAGACTGTGATGAAATTTTCTAAAAAATAACTTTACCACAGCCTTTCGGATAAAAAATTATTTGTCGGAAACTAAATAGCTCGAAACCAACCAATGATTTTGCTGGTCGCCTGTATTAGATGTCGCTGGAATTACAATTTCTAAAGTATGATTACCTTTTTTCAGGTTGCCAATTTTTGCAGTTTTGGGCATAACTGAAGAACCTGGACACCAATTGGAGCGGGATAAATCAGAGGAAGCCAAACGCTCTTCAACAACTTTCTTTACACGTTCCCGATTTTCATTGTAAGCCATTGCCGTATCTTGTTTTGTCCAAACTCCAGAAGACGGATTAAAACGACGGAAAGAAGCACAATCATCACGCCAAGGAATAAAATCAATCACCTTTTTTGAGTCAAAATAAACAGAATTGTTGATTTTTATGAATTCATCACCCCCTGAATGTCCTCCGTGTCCTGTAGTTATGTAGTAAAGTTCGGCATTTTTGACGTCTTTTGCTAAATTTACAGTATGTTTTAGACTTGTTTTTGCAAAAAGATCAGGAATTTTCTGTCCGTTTACGTAATAAATTGTATTAATCAAAGGAGTTACCACTTTTTTTGGACGAGGTCTGCCTGAATATGTTAAAGATACATCAGCAAGATACCCTTTATCTGTCCAAGTGTCAATCCAAATTCCGATATAGAAAGTTCCTGTGAGCAGTGATTCCAATTGAGAAACATCTTGCGTCCAAACCACTTTGTCCTCCCATTTCGGAACAGAAACAGGGCGGTAGTAACGCATATTCGGATATTTTGATTCGTCACTGTAATGTCCCACGCCAAAAGGTGTCATAAAGCGAAGAACTTCAATAGGCAAATCATATGTTGAAGTTGATTTAATTCCTTGATAGTCATTGTTATGTCCGCTTTCCGAAGGAAGTTTTTTAGTTCCTTGTGCTACATTAATGACATTTATCAAATTTTCATTTTTGAAAACGAAACACGAACCTGATTTATCCCAAGTGTCTCCGTTAGAGCGAATTGTAACAGAAACCGAAACGTCTGTACCTTTACGATATTGCGGAACAGTTACTTTCTTAACAAGTAATCGTCCTTGTTGCAGGCGGATAATTCCTGAGGAAGTTTCTCCTTTGTCAGCAAAGTTAATAAGTGCATTTTCAAAAACTTTAACAGTTGTCGCCTCTTGAGCGTAAGAAGAAAAGGCAAAACACAAAGTTAATAAGCTAAAAATAAATCTTTTCATATAAAAATATAATTAATTAATCACAAATGAGCGTCAAAATTACGAAAAAATGAATTCTTATCGAAAAAATTACTTTTTTATTTTTTAAATGAATGTTTGTATGTTATAAAAAAACTGGCAATTTCAAAGCATTACTCTTAATTCAGTAGTGAAAATTTTTTGGAAAGAGATTGTATTTTGCTCGTTGAAAAAGCATAAAAAAGCCGAATATTTTTAAATATTCGGCTTTTTTATTAATTTAAAATCCATTTGTATAGTCCTGAAAAAGTGGTTATTATAAGCCATATCAGCAAACAGATTAATATTAGTACAGCAACAACTCCGATGGTTGTCCATAACGCTCGTTTATTGACCTGTTGAATGATTTTTTTATCATCGTTTACAAAGCCAACAATCAGTTCAAAATTATTTTTATAAGAACGATGCACAAAATCAAGCACTGTCCCTGCATACGGAATCAATCCTACAAGTATGTCTATCAGTGAATTAAGCAAGATAGCCATAGTTAGTCGGTAGGATTTTATCTTGACAACTGCCACATACAGAAACGAATAGCTAAAAAACTGAGTTACAATATCTCCAACAATGGGAATTAAACCAATAATTCCGTCGAGATAATAATCATCCATCCATTTTTTTGTATTTTTGATAATTTGATAATGGACGCTTTTTTCTATTTCCAGTTTTTTTAATTCTTTTCGTGTTTTATGCTTTTCTTCTAAATTCAAATTATTATTTCTGTTATTTATCGAAATTCTTTTTGTTTTTTACGTCCTTGTCGGTAAGTGCAATTTTTATTACTTCATCCATTTCGGTAACATAGTGGAATGTAAGCCCTTTCAGATATTCTTCCTTGATTTCCAAAATATCTTTTTCATTTTCTTTACAGAGGATAATTTCCTTTATTCCGGCTCGTTTTCCTGCCAAAATTTTCTCTTTAATTCCCCCAACAGGAAGAACTTTACCCCGAAGAGTAATTTCTCCGGTCATTGCCAAATGTTTTTTGACACGTTTTTGAGTGAACAGAGACATTAGTGAGGTAAGCATTGTAATTCCCGCACTTGGTCCATCTTTTGGAGTAGCTCCTTCAGGAACGTGAATGTGAATGTTGTAATTCTCAAATAGTTTAGAATCAAGATTGTAAAAATCTGAATTTGCTTTAATATACTCCAAGGCAATGGTTGCAGATTCTTTCATTACTTGTCCTAAATTCCCTGTTATATTAAGCGTTCCTTTTCCTTTTGATAAAGTGGATTCAATGAAAAGAATATCTCCACCAACGCTCGTCCAAGCCAATCCTGTAACTACGCCGGCAACACCATTATCTTCATATTTATCCCGTTCCATTCGGGCGGGACCCAAAATTTTGGTTATATCATCAGGAGAAATTTTCACGTTATAATCCTCTTCCAAAGCGATGGATTTAGCTCTATTTCTAACTACTTTTGCTATTTGTTTTTCAAGTCCTCGAACTCCTGATTCACGTGTGTAACCTTCTACGATACGCTCTATTTCTTTTTTACCTAATTGAATATCAGATGATTTTAATCCGTGTTCTTCAATTTGTTTTGGAAGCAAGTGTCTTTTGGTTATTTCAATTTTTTCCTCGATTGTATATCCCGTTACATTGATGATTTCCATACGGTCACGAAGTGCCGGTTGGATGCTCCCTAAATCATTGGCTGTTGCAACAAACATCACTTTTGATAGGTCATAGCCCATTTCAAGGAAATTGTCGTAAAATTCCTTATTCTGTTCAGGGTCAAGAACTTCTAACATAGCTGAAGAAGGATCGCCCGAATGATGATTCCCTAATTTATCTATTTCATCTAACACAAAAACAGGATTTGACGTTTTTGCTTTTTTGAGAAGTTGCAAGATACGCCCCGGCATCGCCCCGATGTAAGTTTTTCTATGTCCGCGTATTTCTGCCTCGTCACGTAAACCACCGAGCGACATACGCACGTATTCTCGGTTTAATGCTTTGGCGATAGACTTTCCTAATGAAGTTTTCCCAACACCCGGCGGTCCGTAAAAACATAAAATAGGCGATTTCATATCGTTACGTAGCTTCAAAACGGCTAAATATTCTATGATTCGGCGTTTGACTTCTTCCAATCCGTAATGGTCTTGGTCAAGAATTCGTTGGGCTCGTTTCAGGTCGAAATTATCTTTTGAGAATTCATTCCAAGGAAGTTCCAAAATGACTTCCAGATAATTACGCTGAATTCCATAATCGGGACTTTGCGGATTTGTTCTTTGTAATTTACTTAATTCTTTTTCAAAATGTTCCCCGATTTTGGCATCCCATTTTTTTATTTTTGCTTTTGCTCTAAGTTCATCTATTTCAGCTTCGTACGAAACTCCTCCCAACTCTTCTTGAATTGTTCGCATTTGCTGTTGCAAGAAATAATCACGTTGTTGCTTATCCAAATCAAAACGTACTTTTGATTGAATATCATTGCGAAGCGTTAATCGTTGAAGTTCTACATTCAGATATTTTAGAACTGCTAAAGCTCTGTCTTTTAGATTGTTTATTTGTAATATTTCTTGTTTTTCTTCAACAGAAGCATTCATATTTGACGAAACAAAGTTTATCAAAAACGAATTACTTTCGATATTTTTGATGGCAAAAGTAGCTTCTGACGGCAAATTAGGATTTTCACGGATGATTTGAATAGCCAAATCTTTTATGGAATCAATAATTGCGTTAAATTCCTTATCTTCCTGCAAAGGTTTTGCTTCAGTTACTTCTTTGATCGTAGCTGTTATGTAAGGTTTTTCTTCTAAAATGGTATCTATTTCGAAGCGTTTTTTTCCTTGTATGATGATAGTTACGTTTCCGTCAGGCATTTTCAGAACTCGTAAAATACGAGCCACCGTACCCAAGTGGTAAATATCGTTACCTTTCGGAAATTCTATATTTTCGTTGATTTGGGCAACTACCCCGATAGTTTTTGAACCTTCGTTGGCTTCATTAATTAGCCGAACGGAAGCATCTCGCCCTGCGGTGATTGGAATTACAACTCCGGGAAATAAAACCATATTTCGCAAAGGCAAAATAGGCAAGGATTGAGGCAAAGATTCATTTTGTATTTCTTCCTCATCTTCGGGCGTCATTAGTGGGATGAATTCTGCATCACTATCTAAGGATTCTGGCGAAAAACTGTCAAAATTTCCTATAATCATTTCTATACTATTTATACGTGCCATTATGTCAGAAGTAATTAAAAATTTCTGACAAATGAAAATTATTTTATATTAATACATATCTGTATATCAGTATATTATTTATTTTTATACACTGATATGCACATATCTCTTGCAATTGTTATGCCAATGATGAAAACAAAAAATGTAACTTTTTTAGTTTGGTTGGGGAAAAAGAAATCAGTTGAAGGAAACCATAGCTTCATAGAAATCAACTTCGTCTATGCCCATATTTTGGCAGACCCATTTTGCTCCTTCTACGTTTATAACTTCTTGTGATTGAATATTTTTTAATAGAAGTTGACCCTCATCGGTTAGTAAGAATATTGATTTCCCGTCTGTTTCATAACAAGGAGTTTTGTATTCCAGCTTACGAATCGGGTTTTCGCAAGTTTCAACTATGTTTTTCAGTAAAGAATCTTCCTCATTGTAGATTAAAATTCCGCCTTTGGTGAGGCTGTCAATGAAACTGCTGTATTTTTCAGAATTTTCTTCTGAAGAAATTCCTGTAATCAGAGCTACCGTAGGCTGATAGGAAAGAAATTTTGCCTGAAAATTATTATTTGATATGGAATTTTCATCGCCTTCAATCAATACGAATTCAGTATTGTCAATAACTTGAAATTGTTTTCCATTTATCGGATTTTCAATGAAATAACTAACAGGAATATCGTGAAAATTCATCGTATGTAGCACCATTGCAAGAACGTTTTCCTTTCCTTTGCTTCCTGTTATTACTACGCGGGTTTTATTTTTGAAATATTCGTGAATAAATTCAGGATAGAAGATGGTTTTTAATCCTAAATTGCTGGCTTTTAGTACATCTGGGTGAGTTTCTGAAATTTCTGTGCTTACAACTACAAGGTCAATTTCAGTTGTTATTTCTTCATTTTTTGATGTAACTATCTCTGTTTTTGAAAGTTCAGACATTAAGTTCTGTAATACAATATCTTCACTGAATATAAAATGTACTCGCATTTCCAATGGTTATAAAGAATAAAAAAATATCCGCAAAAGTAATCTTTTATAATCTATTTTACAAAACAGAAAGTTGTTATAAAATAAACATTTTGTTTAAAAAATATGTTATTTCTAATTTTCTATTTGTTTTTCAAAAAGATAGCCTACTTTTGTGTTTCAATATTCTTCAAATAAAAAGGAAAAAGATATGAAAGCGAAAGATTTACTTGCAATAGCCGATGAATTTGGTTGCCCTGTGTATGTTTATGATGCAAATAAAATTGTATCGCAATATGAGCGATTGTCTTCGGCTTTTAAAAATGTACCGAAATTACAAATAAACTATGCTGTAAAGGCATTATCTAACATTTCTGTTCTGAAATTGTTAAAAAACTTGGGCAGTGGGCTGGATACAGTGTCCATTCAGGAGGTAAAATTAGGATTATTGGCGGGTTTTGCTCCCGAACAGATTATTTTTACGCCTAATGGAGTGTCATTGGAGGAAATTGAGGAGGCTTCGGCATTGGGAGTTCAGGTAAACATAGATAATCTTTCCTTTTTGGAACAATTTGGAAGCAAATACCCACATATTCCTATCTGCGTGCGAATTAATCCGCACGTAATGGCAGGCGGAAATGCCAATATTTCGGTCGGACATATTGATAGCAAATTCGGAATTAGCATACACCAAATTCCGCATATTTTGCGAATCGTTGAAAATACCAAAATGAAAATAAACGGAATCCATATCCACACGGGAAGCGATATTTTGGATATTGACGTATTCCTTTATGCTGCCGAAATTCTGTTTGAAACTGCAATGCACTTCAAGGATTTGGATTTTATTGACTTCGGGAGCGGATTTAAAGTACCTTATAAAGAGGGAGATATACAAACGAACATCGAAGAATTTGGCGAAAGGCTCTCTGCACGATTTTTGAAGTTCTGCAAAGAATATGGCAAGGACTTAACTTTGGCTTTTGAACCTGGAAAATTCTTGGTAAGCGAGGCAGGATTTTTCTTAGCGAAAGTAAATGTTGTAAAACAAACCACATCAACCGTTTTTGCGGGAGTGGATACAGGCTTCAACCATTTAATACGCCCGATGCTTTACGGAGCAACTCACCAAATTGAAAATATTTCAAACCCTGAGGGAAGAAAACGTTTTTATTCGGTGGTGGGATACATCTGTGAGACAGATACTTTTGCTTCAAACCGACAAATTGCCGAAATTTCAGAAGGAGATATTCTCTGCTTTAAAAATGCGGGGGCTTATTGCCACACTATGGCAAGCAATTACAATTCAAGATTGCGTCCGGCAGAAGTACTTTGGTACAATGACAAAGCACATCTTATCCGAAAAGCAGAAACTTTTGATGATTTGGTAAAAAATCAAATCTTGTTAGATGTTTTATAAACCTCATACCCGAAAGAAATTACCTTTTTGCCAAATATAATCGGTTAAAATTGAAAATAAGCTAATCACAAACTACATCAAACAAAAAATCTCTGTAATTAATACAGAGATTTTTTTATTAATACTACCTAAAAGCTATTTTTTAGGAAGATTTACCATATTTGCGGAAGGCTTGAATAGTTTGATAATAACCATACCCTATAAAAATACGACCTATAAATAAAGAGAGATAGGCAAAACCATTTAATTCTACACCAAAAGGTTCTATATCTTTCCAACGAGTTACATTTATTACCTCTAAAAAATGTTTTAGGAAGTTATCCCAAGCATCAAGATTACAAATATCCCATTCAAGAGAATTGTGGAGAGAAATTAAAATAAAAATATAGAATATAAATGCTACTATAACCGTAAAAAGCAACCCTCTTGACCAACTTGTACCGTAATTATTAGATTTTTTGTTAAGGAGCAACATAATTCTATCTTTATGCCAAAAAGATTTTTCTTTTAATTCTTTCTCATAAACTGCCATCTCTCTTTTATAAAATTCAAGTCCCTCTATACGATTATCTTCTTTATAAAAAGAATTTTTAATGATACGATAGGTCTCTCGTATTTTAGCATATACTGATGGTTCTACTTTTTCATTACTAAAATCATTAATATAATTAGTATATTGACTAATGTTTTCATCTCCTTCTATCTTAATATTCCAAAAATGGAGATTGCAATGAAAATTACTACGTGATATATCTAAACTTTTTTCAAATTTTGCACTTTCAAAACTGATAAATGTATCTTTCGCGACCTTATTATACTTAAATTGTGTTTCTCCTTTAAAAGATACATTTGAAAAAATAGCTCTGTCCATAAAATCAACTTGAAGAAATTGAACATCATTATGAAAAGTTGATTTATAAAAATCTACCAAATTTTCAAATCTTGTATTTTCAAATGATACATTTTCAAACTCACAATTATGAAATGTGATTTTAGCCTTAAATACAGCATTTTTTAGATTTAATTTTTTAAATTTCGTACCAGAAAAATCAATTTCTCCTTCACAAATGCAATCAGAAAAATCTAATTCTTCTTCAACAATAAATCCAGATAAATCAACAATTGTATTGGGAGTATATGGAATAGAATATTTACCTTTAATATATAAAGTTTTTTCACGATATGTATCTTTAAAGATATTTAATTCTCTTATATCTTTTATTTTTCTTGTAGCATTTGCTATTTTACTAGATTCTGTATATACTTCTAACATATTAATTATTATTTGTATTTCTCAAAAATTATCTTTTATCTACTTAAAACTATCTTTTAGTTACTTTTAATCCCCTAAAACCTACTTTTAATCTAAAAAAAGGTACTTTTAATTAGCTTTTTCATAATTAAAAGTACCTTTAACCTCCTAAAAACTACCTGATAGCGAGTTATAAACTGCTTTAACCTTATTAAAACTATCCTTTAGCTCATTATAACTCCCTTTAGGCTGGTTTTTACTCCTTTATTGCGGGGCAGATTCATCTTTATCTTTCTTTCTCATTGATGGTCGCCCGGCGAATCGTGTTTTTAGGTCATCATAAATGGTTTGAGCGTTAGGAGCATTGATCTGTGCCATTGCTTTTACGCCTTTGTAAAATGTAATTCCGTTGTAATGAAGATCACTACCCAACAAAAGCGTAGTATCATCTACTCTGTTGGTTATGGCTTGCAATCGGCGAAGTAGCGGAAGCAAGGCTTGTCGTGCTTTGTAATCACGATTGAATTCCTCAACGTTAATATGTTGCAGTACCAAATCAGGATATTGCCCCATAAAAATTTTTACCCGCGAAATCCAATCTTCTGTTTTGTTCCCCACGCGAGCGTGTTCCATACGCTCTTCAGGTGTGAGACTGATAAACTTATCTTTTACAATCTCTTCCAATTGTGAAAGCAGATTATCCATCTTGTCAAGCTCTTCTTGACTAAATTCAATGCTAATATAGTTATCTTTTGCCATATCGTTATAAATTTAAAAATTAAACACTATTTATTAAGGATAGTTTTATATGCCCCGAAGATACAAAAAATAGTTTTAAATTAAAAATAATTAAGAAAATAATTTTCAGAATTAAGTATTTTTTTTAAAATAATCGCCCTGCAGATAGAAAAAAGTAGCTGTTAAATGAATTTTATTAGGATAAATATGTAACCAACTTAAAATAGTTTGTTATTATGATTCCTCCTTTAAAAGGGGGTAGGGGGATGTTTTTTTTAATATAACATCCTCCGTCCTTCGGACACCTCCTTCAAAGGAGGATTTTAAAACTCGATAATTCAAAGTAAATGGAATATAATTGAAGTTATTTCGATTGTCTTTTTTGTCAAGCTGAATATATAACCAACTTGAAATAGTTTGTTATTATGATTCCCCCTTTTGAAGGGGGTAGGGGGATGTTTCTTTTAATATAACATCCTCCGTCCTTCGGACACCTCCTTCAAAGGAGGATTTTAAAACTCGACAATTCAAAGTAAATTGAATATAATTGAAGCCTAAATTTATAATGATAATATAGACTTCGACTACGATCAGTCTGACAAAAAGACTGGTTTTTAGTACTTTCCTATTTTTTAATAAATCAAATTACTATCTTTGCAGTAAAATAAAGCTCTTAAATGAACCTCAAGGATAGAATATATTTCGATAATGCTTCAACAACTCAGCCATTTGCTGAGGTTTTGGAAGTTTTAAGCCAAACACTTTCAGATATTTACGGAAATCCGTCATCAACACATAGTTTTGGGCGTTCTGCAAAGTCATTGATTGAAAGTGCGAGAAAGAATATTGCCAAAGAATTGCAAGTTCAAGCATCGGAAATTATATTTACATCAGGCGGAACGGAGGCTAATAATCTCATTTTGCGAGGTTGCGTTCGTGATTTGGGAGTACAAACCATTATTACATCGCCCATTGAGCATCACGCGGTGCTGCATACCACAGAATTATTAAAAACAGAATACCATATTGATATTCATTATGTTCGTTTAACGGAAGAAGGTGATGTTGATTTAAAACATTTGGAAGAGCTTTTGCAAAAAACAAGCCGACAGAAGGTTTTAGTCAGCTTAATGCACGTTAATAATGAAATAGGGAATATTCTTCCGCTGAAAAAGGTTTCTGAACTTTGCAAATTGTACGGAGCTTATTTTCATTCGGATATGGTACAGTCTGTCGGGCATTTTCGATTGAATTTAAACGAACTTTCGGTAGATTTTATGGCGGCTTCGGCTCATAAATTTCACGGAATTAAAGGCGTTGGGTTTGCTTATATCCAAAAGGGAATTGACCTAAATGGATTCATATTCGGAGGAGAGCAGGAGCGGGGAATGCGAGGAGGTACGGAACCTTTACATAACATCGTAGCAATGGAAAAGGCTTTTGTTCAGTCGTATAAAAACTTGGAAGAAAATACGTTATATCTATCCGAATTGAAGCAATATTTTATTAAAAGGATAAAAGAAGTATTTCCCGACGCATTGTTTAACGGAAAATCTGCTGATTTAAGACAAAGCACGCATACAATTATAAACGTGGGATTTCCTTCTTTAAAACAGAAGAATGATACATTGTTGTTTTACCTTGATTTAAAGGGCATAGCCTGTTCCAAAGGGAGTGCCTGTCAAAGCGGAAGTACGCAAAATTCGCACGTTCTGACGGCTTTTCTCCCTGAAGACCGACTAAAGATACCTTCACTTAGATTTTCATTCTCTCAATTCAATACAAAACAAGAAATAGATACCCTTGTAGATGTATTAAGCACGTTATAGCTAACTTAAAATAATTTGTTGCTACAATTCCCCCTTTTGAAGGGGGTAGGGGGATGTTACGTTTAACATAACATCTTCCGCCTTCCCCAATATCCCTCTTTCGTGGGCTTTTTTCTTCAAAGGAGGATTTTAAAACTTAACAATCTGAAGTGAATTAGGTATATAAGCTAGTTATATGTAGGGGAAAATAAAAAACCGATAACCTTAAGTTATCGGTTTTTCGTTTGCAGATATAAAAATCGAACTATTTTTTACCAACTTTGTGTCCTGCCATACCATAATATAATATAAACACGAAACAAGGAAGACAAAGCCAGTAAGCGTTTTGCATTCCGTAACTATCTTTCAGCCACCCGAAAATAAGCGGAAGCACAGCTCCACCGGCAATCGCCATAGTTAAAAGAGAAGCTCCCGTTTTGGTGAATTTACCCAATCCGTCCATTGCCAAAGGCCAGATGGCAGGCCACATTAGCGAGCAACCCAAAGCCATAAATGAAATAAAGTAGATTGAATATTCAGCAGGAGCAAGCCCAACGGCTATTGTGCCGAAAATAGCCAGCAAAGAGCAGATTTTAAGTGCCGCTGATTGTGAAATATATTTCGGGATGAATAAAGCACCGCAGATGTACCCGATAATCATTCCGATAGAAGGAATAAATGCAGCTACTTTCCCGATTTCAAGCCCGAATAACGAAGCTATTTTTACTCCGTGTTCTTCAATATCTTTTGCATAATCCACCATTGTTGCCAATGAGATGGTTTCGACTCCCACATAGAAGAATAAAGCCAAAACACCTAAAAGTAAATACGGAAAATCAGTGATTGAATTCTTTCCGTTGCTGTCGGTAAGTGTACTTTCAGCAGAATCTTCGTCTTCCCCGGCTGCTTTTACCTCAGGAAGCGGAGCCATAAGCGAAACAACCCCCAACGCAAGGAACACCCCCACGATGATATAGAAAGGCAATTGAAGGTCAGCAGGAGTTACATCCTCAATACTTTTTCCAATAACGAAGGCTAAAAACAAAGGAGCGATAGGCCAAGCTAATTTGTTGCAGATACCCATTATACTGATGCGTTTTGCGGCACTTTCAATAGGACCTAAAATGGTTGTGTAAGGATTCACCGATGCTTGCAGATAGGCGTTGGCAGCTCCACTTACAAAAGAAGCAACCAAAAAGATGTAAAAATTAGTTGCCGTAGCAAAAATCCCGAAAGCAATAGCAAAAAGCAAGAATGAAAAAGCCATTGTTTTTTTATACCCGATTTTTTTTATCAGCATCGAAGCCGGATACCCGAAAATCAAAAACGGAATGAAAGTTGCAGCCAAAAGCATATAACTTCCTGCAGATGAAATATCTAAAGTTCCTTTTAAAACAGGAATTAGATACGAATTAATCCCCAAAGCAAATCCAATGGAGAAGAACATCAGCCCGATGAACGCCAACGGAACTATAAAACTTTTTGAAGAATTGTTTGTTTGCATATTAAATTATTTTAATCGGTTATGAACAATATTTAAAATTCAGCTGCCTAAATTAATACTTTTTTGTCAATAGGAAAAGTAATTCCGTATAAAAATATGTTTTAAACCAAATGCATAAATATAAGTTATTGATAATAAAAAAGTTTCTGATTTTTGCAATTTGTATTTTTCATTTTAGAAAGAAAGAAATCAAAATACAATTTAATAAGACTCTTAACTCCTTAATTGTGTTGTGATTACTGAGATGTCATATTCATTCGGATTAAAAAAGTAAAAAAAGTGGAGCTATTTCAAAAAAAAATTGTAATTTTACCTCGCAAAAAAAATAATGTGTATATAAATGTCAGAAAAAAAGATTAAGAAAATAGCTGTTTTAACCTCCGGAGGAGATGCTCCCGGGATGAATGCTGCTATTCGTGCGGTGGTTCGTACGTGTGCTTATCATAACATAGCAGTTTTAGGAGTGTATCGTGGTTATCAAGGAATGATTGAAGCCGATTTTGTGGAACTCAACGCTCGAAGTGTACGCGATACTATCAATAAAGGAGGAACTTTCTTAAAATCGGCACGTTCTAAGGATTTCAGAAGTAAAGAAGGTCGCCAAAAAGCCTACGAAAATCTTAAAAAAAATGATGTAGATGCCCTTGTGGTTATCGGTGGAGATGGTTCATTTACAGGAGCGTTGCTCTTCAATGAGGAACACAATTTCCCCGTAATGGGAATTCCGGGAACTATCGACAACGACATATACGGAACCAGCCATACGTTGGGCTACGACACGGCTCTGAATACAGCCGTTGAGGCTATCGACAAAATTCGTGATACAGCAAGCTCACACAACCGTATGTTTTTCATTGAGGTAATGGGACGCGATGCAGGCTTTATCGCTTTAAATACAGGAATTGGCGGAGGAGCCGAGCGTATTTTAATTCCAGAGGAAGACACTCCCATTGAGGAATTGTTACAAGATATTGAAGAAGGGCACGCCAAAGGAAAAACTTCCAACATTATTGTGGTTGCCGAAGGTGATAAAACAGGAAAAAACATTTTTGAACTAAAAGACTACGTAGAGAAAAAACATCCTGAATATGATATTCGGGTGGCAATTTTGGGGCATATGCAACGTGGGGGAGCTCCGTCGTGCTATGACCGCGTACTTGCCAGCCGTATGGGCGTGAAAGCCGTTGAAACACTTTTGGAAGGAAAATCAAATTATATGGTGGGCATTAACAACGATAAAATTGATTTGACTCCTCTTGAAAAAGCTATCAAAGGCGAAAGCAAATTGGATATGGAACTGGTTCGCGTAGCAGAAATTATGAGCGTGTAGCTTTTGTTTCTGTTTTAATTCTGTATAATAAAACTTGAATAAAAAATAATTTAATAACAAATAAAAAAATAGTTTATGTCAACATTAAAAATTGGAATCAACGGATTCGGACGTATCGGACGTCTTGTTTTTAGAGCGGTTTATGAAAGACCAAACGTAGAAATCGTAGGAATCAATGACCTTCAGGATGTAGAATACATCGCTTATCTTTTGAAATATGACTCAGTTCACGGAACTTTCAAAGGAAATGTAGAGGTAAAAGACGGCAACTTGGTTGTTGATGGAAAAGTAGTTCGTATTACGGCTGAAAAAGACCCAGCTAACCTTAAATGGAACGAAATCGGAGCGACCGTAGTGGCTGAGTGTACAGGTATTTTCACTACATTGGAAAAAGCTCAAGCTCACATCAATGCAGGTGCTAAAAAAGTAGTTATTTCTGCTCCGTCAGCTGATGCTCCAATGTTCGTAATGGGAGTTAACCACAAATCAGTAAAACCAACTGACAACATCGTATCGAACGCTTCTTGTACTACAAACTGTTTGGCACCAATTGCAAAAGTTATCAACGATGCTTTCGGAATTGAAGAGGCTTTGATGACAACAGTTCACGCTACAACTGCAACGCAATTAACGGTTGATGGTCCTTCTAAAAAAGACTGGAGAGGTGGTCGTTCAGCACTTATTAACATTATCCCTTCATCAACAGGTGCTGCTAAAGCGGTAGGAAAAGTTATCCCTGAATTGAACGGAAAATTAACAGGTATGGCATTCCGTGTACCTACAGCTGACGTTTCAGTAGTGGATTTGACAGTTCGTACTAAAAAACCAACTTCATTGGCTGAAATCAACGCTGCTATGAAAAAAGCATCAGAAGGCGAACTAAAAGGAATTTTAGGATATACTAACGAACTGGTTGTATCTCAAGACTTTGTAGGTTGTAAAAATACCTCAATCTATGATGAAAAAGCAGGTATTGCATTGAGCGACACTTTCTTCAAAGTAGTTTCTTGGTACGATAACGAAGCTGGATATTCTAACAAATTGGTTGATTTGGCAGAACACGTTGCTTCTTTGTAATAATAAATGCTAAGGCTGACCGAAAGAATCGGGACAGCCTTAATTTTTTAGTTGTCTGATAATATAAAATTGTAAAATATGATTTTAATTGTTGATAGTGGAGCAACAAAGGCAGACTGGACAGCCTTAAACTCACAAGGAGAAAAACTATTCCTTACGCAAACATTGGGGCTTAATCCGGAAGTGATTGATCAGGAGGTTTTTGTGGAACGTGTAACAACCAATAAAGAACTTTCTGACCATAAGAATGACGTTTCGGAAATCTATTTCTACGGTGCCGGTTGCGGGACTGAGCGTATGTGGAATTTTGTGGAACGTATGCTCAAATCTATCTTTAAAAATGCAAAAGTAGACGTTAAGGAAGATACTTTTGCTGCGGTTTACGCTACCACAAATCCTGTCGATAAAGCCATTGTTTGTATTCTGGGTACGGGAGCTAACTGCTCTTATTGGAACGGAGAAAAACTGGTTCAGGCGGTGGATTCATTAGGTTATATTTTGATGGACGAATCCAGTGGAAATTTCTATGGAAAGCGTTTAATAACCGACTATTTCTTTAACAAAATGCCGAAAGATTTGGCTCAAACTTTTGAAAAACAGTATGATTTGAATTCCGATGTGATAAAAAATCATTTGTATAAATTGCCAAATCCTAACAGCTATTTAGCGACATTCGCAAAATTTATCGTTGAAAATAAAAACCACGAATATTGCAGAAATATCATCAAAAACGGAATGCAATTATTCGTAGATCACTGGATTTCACAATACGAAGCCAGATATGAAGTTCCGATTAACTTCGTGGGAAGTATTGCTTTCTACCTGCAAGATATTCTCAAAGAAGTACTTACGGAAAATAATTTGAAATTAGGAACTGTTCTGCGAAAACCAATCGATGGACTGGTGGCTTTTCACGTTAAAAACAGATAATTTTCTAAGAATTCAGAAAATAGGTAATTGTTTCCAAAAAATGTACAAATTGCCTGATTTTTAAAAATTTCAAACGAAAAATAAGGAATTATATTGATTTATGTTCCTTATTTTTTATTTTTGCAACATAATGAATATGAAAATATTATACACACCTTACGGAATATGTCATTTGAGTGTTGTTCCCATTCGAGTGGAACCTTCTGATGTTGCACAGATGACAACTCAATTATTGTTTGGAGATTTATTACAAGTGATTGAAAAACAGGAGGAATGGAGTTTTATTCGAATGATTTTTGATGGAACGGAAGGATGGGTTTTGAATAGCCAATTTATGGAAATATCTGATAAAGAGTACAGAAAAGCTCTTAAAAAAAAGATACGTTATGCCCACAATTTTGTAACAAAATTATCAATAAAAAATAGCGAAAATTCTTTTCTGCAAATTCCAAAGGGGGCTGATTTCACTCATAATTTTCTTCTAAAAGTAGGCATAAGGAACCAAAAACCAAAACATTCGGGCGTTGTGGCAACAGCTTTGGAATATTTGAACGTGCCTTATTTGTGGGGAGGAAAAACTCCTTTCGGAATAGATGCTTCGGGTCTTGTACAGATGGTTTATAAACTTAACGGAATTTCACTTTTGAGAGAAGTTTCGCGACAAGCGACACAGGGAGAGTTAGTTAGCTTTATTGAAGAGACCATTCCGGGCGATTTGGCATTTTTTGATGATGATGAAGGAAATATCATACACGTGGGGATTTTGTTGGGAAATAATCAAATTATTCATTCTTATGGAAAAGTTCGCATTGATAAATTAGATCATATAGGAATATTTAATTCTGAAATTAGAAATTATACACATAAACTGCGTTTAATGCGTAGAATATTTTAAAATACTATAAAAATGATAAAAATATATCACAATCCAAGATGTTCAAAGTCTCGTTGCGGTTTGGATTTACTTAACGAATCAAAAAGAGAATATGAAGTTGTAGATTATATGAAAAATCCTCCAAAAAAAGAAGAAATAATTGATATTTTATCAAAATTGAATATTTCTCCATTAGATTTGGTTCGAAAAAATGAAACTATTTGGAAAGAGAACTTTAAGCATAAAAATTTAACTGATGAGGAAATTATTCAAGCGATGGTTGATTTTCCTCAACTTATTGAAAGACCAATAGTTATTGTGGGAGATAAAGCTGTTATTGGCAGACCTGCCGAAAAAATTAGTGAGCTTTTAAGTATTTTTTAAGAAATCTGTTTGGAGATTTTGTTTTTTTTTATACGTTTGCAAAAACGTATAAACATTTAAATAATGAAGAGAAATTTTTTATTGGCTGTAGCCGCGATTTTTGGAGCAACAGTTTATGGGCAAACTTATGTTTCGGTAAGTGGAGGCTACGGATTTGAAGCC
The DNA here is from genome assembly GCF_009684755.1 of Capnocytophaga felis. Lineage (GTDB taxonomy): Bacteria > Bacteroidota > Bacteroidia > Flavobacteriales > Flavobacteriaceae > Capnocytophaga > Capnocytophaga felis. The sequence continues at coordinate 18,667 of NZ_BLBC01000003.1, read as the reverse complement.
CACAAAAAGAAAGTTGGAGAAGAGGTAGCGTTGACTGGAGTTTCATCGGATTTGGAAGGAAGTTTTGGAGCAGGTTTCCAAACACAGTTGAGAGGAGGATACTTTTTTAACAAGAGATGGGGAGCAGAATTAGCAGTAGGTTATTTACACGGAAAAGAGGTTAAAACTTCAAAAACTCCTGTTTCTGAGTCAATTTCTAAATCAAGTGTATTTGGAGCGTCATTATCGGCAGTGTTCAATGTAACTGAAAATATTTATTTGCGTGCTGGAGGTGTTACGAAAGTGGGTGGTTCTTCAGAAATTAATACAAATATAAATTTAACGCCATTTTCAATGCCAGCCAAAGCAACCGTAACTTCAAAAACAAGCGGAAAAATGCCTTTTGGATTTATTGGAGGATTGGGGTATCGATTCAAACTTACCGAAAAACTTTCTTTCTTTGTTGAGGGTGAGTACATAAATATAAGCGTTGCTCCTGATAAGTTGAAATTAGATAATTTCAATGGAACATTCGGAGGTAAAAATGTTTCATCAAAGGAATTTTTAGGAAATGTAAATACTACATTGGAAAGATTATCAGCCTCTCCATCTCCACAACATAAAGCACTTGTAGAAAAAGCCAAACCTTTAGTAACTAAGCTTTCCACTTTGTTGCAAGAAGATGAAGTATCTGTGGCAAATCAAGATAAATCGCCTTATTCATCAATAGGATTCAATTTTGGTTTCACTTTCCATTTTTAGGATTTAAAATATATTTTTCAAAAAGAGGTTTTTCTTAAAAAGAACCTCTTTTTTTGATTTTTATAGCTAAGTAATGTATATTTGTAGCTCAATTTCAAAAAATAATTCACAGATGAAAATAGCCTTACTCGGATATGGAAAAATGGGGAAAACCATTGAAAAAATAGCAACGAAACGAGGTCACGAAATAGTTTTAAAGGTAGATAATTCACAAACATCTTATGATATTTCTGTTGCAGATGTCGCGATTGAATTTAGTACGCCTGATAGTGCTTTTAGCAATATTGTAAGTTGTATTAAAAGTCAAGTTCCTGTAATTTCGGGAACTACGGGTTGGCTAAAAGATTATGATAAAGCAGTAGAAATTTGTAAGGAACATCAAAGTGCATTTTTGTATGCTTCTAATTTTAGTGTGGGGGTAAATGTATTTTTTGCTTTGAATAAGACGTTAGCTAAGCTGATGGCTCCACTAAAAAATTATGAAGTTTCGATAGAAGAAATCCATCATACCCAGAAGTTAGATGCTCCAAGTGGCACGGCAATTACCTTAGCAGAAGGAATTATTGCAAATTCAGACAAAACAGCTTGGAAACTGGGACAAGCAGGGACAACTGAAATACCTATTGAGTCAAAACGTATTGAAAATGTGCCTGGTACTCATATCATAACCTATGAAAGTCAAGTAGATACCATTGAAATTAAACACACAGCTCACAGCCGTGAAGGCTTTGCTTTGGGAGCTGTTTTGGCAGCCGAGTGGATTTTGAACAAAAAAGGTGTATTTTCAATGACAGATGTTTTGGGAATAGATTGATTTTTAGATAATTATTTTGTTATTATAAAGAGATTTAAGATTAATAATGGATTGTAAAATTATTTTTTCAGATGTAGATGGAACGCTTTTGAATGGTGAGAGAACTCTTTCAGAGATGACAATTTCAGAAGTAAAAAAAGTAAAGGAAAAAATTCCTTTTGTGTTGGTTTCTTCACGTATGCCCAAGCAAATGAGTTACTTACAAAAAATGTTGGACACTCTTCATTTGCCGGTTGTAGCATATAACGGAGCTTTAGTTTTGGACGAGGGAAAAGTTTTGCACTCAACAGAGATAAATCTTGAATTAATTGAAAAAATAGTATCGTATAACGAACAGAAATTCAATAATAAAATTCATATAAGCTTGTATCACAATGATTTGTGGTATGCTCCAGAATATGATTTTTGGGCAATGCGTGAGGAAAACAATACGAAAGCAAAACCTGAAATTCTGCCAAATAGAGAAGTTCTTGCTGAGTGGAAAAAACAAAATATTGGGGCTCATAAATTGATGCTAATGGGCGACCAAGCTTTAATTGAACAAATGTTTGCTTATTTGAATCAAAATTTCTCTGAAAAATTGCATATTTACCGAGCTAAAGATACATATATTGAAGTCGCAGACGTAAAAGTATCAAAATTGACCGGAATTAACGTACTTTTGAATCAAAAATACAATTATAGTTTGAAAGAAGCGATGGCTTTTGGCGATAATTATAATGATATGGAAATGATTCAAGGGGTTGGTTATGGAATTGCTGTCGCAAATGCTCGTGAAGAAGTGAAACGAATAGCTTATGGACTTACATTTCACCATAAAGAAGACGGTGTGGCAAAGTACTTATTTTCTTTCTTCAAAGGAATTTTGTAATTATATTTTAGATTTTTATTCTATTTTTGAAAAATAAAACTCACGCAATGTCAATCCGATTTGTTGTAATCCGAGAGAATATAAAAATTGCAATTGAATCTATCAAGGGTCAGTTGCTACGTACTATATTGACTGTGTTGATTATAGCTATCGGAATTACAGCTTTGGTTGGAATTTTAAGTGTGATTACCGCTTTACGCAATACGCTTGAAGGCAATTTTTCGCAAATGGGAGCTAACACGTTCTCAATTTCTCGTTACGAATACACTCAACGAGCACAAGGTAGCGGTGTTAAAGAGAAGGTTAATCCCCTGATAACTTACCAAGAGGCATCAACATTTAAAAAAGAACTGAACAATCCTTTTGCCAAAACAAGCATTTCTGTTTTTTCTGCCTCAGGTGTTGAAGTTAAGTATGAAAATCAAAAAACCGACCCGCAAGTAAATGTACTTGGTATTGATGAAAATTACGTAACCAATTCAGGATTAGAACTTGAAGCTGGTCGAGATTTCAATATTTTAGACATTCAAAACAATATCAATGTTTGCATTATAGGGGCAGATTTTCAAAAAACTCTCTTGAAAGATATTAACCCTATCGGGAAGGTAATTTCAGTTCGTGGGCATAAATTCACAATCGTTGGTGTTTTGAAATCAAAAGGTTCTACTTTTGGAAATTATGAAGATTTACAAGTGTTTCTTCCGCTGGGAATTGCACGTTCTACTTTTCTTACCCAAACACCTAATTATCAGATAAAAGTACGAGTGAGTGACCAAGGAAAGATAGACGCGGTTATGGATGATGCAATCCTGATAATGCGTAACATCCGAAGTTTGAGACCTTTAGATAAAAATAATTTTGGAATAGAGCGTAGTGATGATTTGTTGCATCGCATTGCAAATATTACGGGAGGAATTGCCATTGCAGGTTTTGTAATTGGGTTAATAACTATTTTGGGCTCTTCGATTGCACTTTTAAATATTATGTTAGTTTCTGTAACTGAGCGAACTAAAGAAATCGGAATACGAAAAGCTTTAGGAGCTCACAGAAAGGCGATTACGATGCAATTTTTTACCGAAACGATAATTATCGCCCAATTGGGAGCTATTTCCGGAATTATTTTAGGAATAAGTTTGGGTTATTTTATATCAAAAATGGCTGAATTTGAGTTTACAATTCCTTGGATGGTAATTTTTGTAGCAATTTTAATCGCACTTGTGGTTTCAATAATTTCAGGATTATATCCGGCTGTAAAAGCCTCAAAATTAGACCCGGTTGAAGCTTTACGTTATGAATAATCCGATTCTTATTTTTGATGGAGATTGTATTTTTTGCAATCGGGTGGCTTATTTTTTAGCAAAAACGGACAAAAAAGATTTCTTCAGATTTGTATCAAGCACTTCCGAGAAAGGAAAACAAATCATAAAAGAGAATAACTTACAAGAAATGATTGATAAAACCGTGATAGTCAGGGTGGGAGAGAGGTTCTTTTTTAAATCACAAGCTATGTATTATTTCCTGAAAATAAGTAAAACTTTTCCCTTTTTTCGTTTTTTAATTTGGATATTTCCCACATTTCTTGCCGATTTCTTTTATGATATTATTGCCAGAAATCGTAAAAAAATAATAAAAAACGAGTGTCCAATTCCAAAGCCTGAAATCAGAAAGAAGTTTCTATGAATATTTTTAACGTAGAAAAACTCAAAAGATTCAGAATGAGATTCTTGTCTTTTGAGTTTTTTCTTTATTTTTTGCTTTTTTCTGTTATAAGTAAAACATTATTTTTGTTCCGGTAATCGATCATATAGGCAACAGTGGTGTAAATTCTCGTACGTTTTATTTTCTGCACGTTCCTCACCTGCATCGTGACCTATTTTAGCAATGGCTTTTTGAACATCTTTTACAGAACATTTACGCTCATCAATAGTGATTTGCATATTTCCGCTTTGTACATTCCAAACGGCACTTTTTACGCCTTTTACGGAATAAGCTGCTTTTTCGATACGTTTTTTGCACATTTCGCAGTTTCCTCCAACAGCAAATTCAGCTTTTTTATTCTTGTTAGGTTTTTCCTGAGCGGCAATAAGTCCCACAGAACAAAATATTGCCATAAAAATTAAAAGTTTTTTCATTTTATTAGTGTTTATGTGAATTATTTTTCCAATTTCTTATTTTAAAACGCAATCCTGCATAGTACATTTGCCCGAAAGTAGGTGCATACAGCATCGTGCTGTCAAAATATGTGCCAAATGGGTCATTAGCAGATAGAATTCCGTTTTCTTGCTTGTAATTTCCGATATTTTCTCCTCCAACGTATATTTCAAATTGATGAGAAAAAGCTCTCGTAATTTGAAAATTCATCGTAGCAAATGAAGGAGTATAATCACTTAAACGATACTGCTCCGGATTGCTTTTAGTTGACGGAAGTCGCTGTTTTCCAAGCCAATTGAATGTGAAATCAAATTTCCAATGAGTATGATTTTTTTCAAAAGTTTCGTACGCTACGTTCGCAAAAAAACGATGTTTGGGCGTCAATGTTTTTTCTAATTTTCCGGTTGTATATTGTGTTTGAACGTCATAATATTTATAGGCAGTTTTTAAATCCAAACCTTTTAGAGGTGAAATGCTAAATTCTGCCTGAAAAGAATTTGCAAAACTTTCTCCTTGCAAATCATAAAACAAAACTTGTTGTGGAGAATTATCTAAATCTATAACTGATTGATTTTCAAAATGAGTTCTGTATGCATCAATGCTAAATTCTGCATTTTTGTTGAATATTTTGAATGACTGCAAAAAACTTCCACCGTAATTCCAAGCTATTTCAGGGTTCAAACCATATAATTTCCCGCCATTTCCGAGTATTGAAATCTTTCTATTTGAAGCAAAAAACTGTTGATTTTCAGCAAAAATATTAGCTGCTCGTTTTCCTCTTCCTGCAGAAGCCCTGATTACGGCATCTTTCCAAGGATTGTAACGTAAGTGCAAACGTGGAGTTATGAAATTCCCCAAGTTATTATGGCTATCAGCACGAATTCCTGCCACCAAACTGAAATTATCCAAATTATCATACGTGTATTCAAAAAAAGCACCTATGGATTTATCTACACGTGAAAAATCATCTTTTAAATTGCTGGTTACTAATTCATTAAAATCATCATACACGAAATTAATACCAGTGGCAAATTTGTTTTTCATATTGCTGATAATCGAATTGTAAATTAAATTCGAATAGAAGCTTTTTTGGTGTATATCATATTGATTCATACCGAAATATGAATTTTGTTTGTGCCAATGAAAAGCATTTTGCAACCCGATGCTTTTGTGTGGTTCATCAGGAAAAGCGTAACCTACTTTATTAGCAATTCCAATTCTTTCGGAATTTATTTCACTTCCCCAAGCATTTTTAGAAAATTTATCTGTTGCAGGATTAAATTTTATTTCTCCTGCTTGTCGGTTGTCTTTCATATAGTTCAGATTCAAGAATCCAACCCAACCTTTCTCACTATCAATGAATTGCCATCGATTTAATAAGTTTATTTGATTACCTTTCGGATGATCAATGAATCCGTCTTTATTATGGTCATTTTTTGTATTCAAAATATTTCCGTGGGCGAAAAGTGTAGAACTTAACTTATCGGAAAACTTTTGATTCAAATGTGCATTAATTTCCATACGACTATCCTGCGAGCCGAATATATTAAGGAAAAAAGGAATGTCATTGGCGGGTTTTAAAATTTCATAATTGATTTGTCCTGAGATACTTTCATACCCGTTTATTACACTTCCCGTACCTTTGGTAATTTGGATACTTTCAATCCACGTACCGGGAACAAACATCATTCCGTAGGCTTGTGAAGCTCCTCGAATGGTAGGAATATTTTCTTCAGCCATCAAAATATATGGACTTGTAAGACCTAACATTTTGATTTGCTTATTTCCTGTAACAGCATCAGAAAAATTTACGTCAATTGACGGATTTGTAGAAAAACTTTCCGAAAGGTTACAACAAGCCGCTTTTAATAATTCCTTACTGCTCATTATCTGCAAATTAGCTACTTGGTATTTTGAACGAACCGTAGCCGCCCGATTATGTGCAACAACTACTTCTTCCAGATTGTTTTCTGGTTGTAGTTGAATAGTTAAATTCGACTCTGAGTTTATATTGATAGTTTGGGATTTATATCCTATGTAGCTGAAAACAAGAGCGTTTGTTTGTTCTGTGTTTTTTATGGTAAAGTTACCATTTTCATCTGTGGAAACTCCAATAGTGGTTCCTTTCCAGTAAACATTCGCACCCAAAAGGGGATCTTTGTTTTCATCAACAACTTTTCCGGTTGTATATTTTTGGGAGAAAAGTAAAAGAGGGAATAATAATATTCCGATTATAAAAATATGCTTATTCATTTATTATCAGTGTTTTATGTTATTAATTTTTAACAAACGTATTTGCAGACATTCTAAATCAGAATGCCTGAGATTAGCTATCAAAAAATTAATTAGGCATAAAATACAAGCTGACAGAATAATTCGTACAGAGGAGGAGCATTTAAATCAACATAAAAAGCAGGAATGCTTCTATTTGATTTTAAGATGCTTATATTGTTGAAGTTATATAAATTTTCGGACAAGACAAACGAAAACAAATTGAGTTCAAAAACCTTTGAAACCAATGTGTTATCTGACTTGGAGGATTCAAATGTTTGGTTATCACAGCAATCAGAATGGTCGTCTTTTGTTTCACAGCATCCTCCATCTAAGCTACAGGAATCACTGTCTTGTTCCGAAATCTCTGTATAAGAGATTGAAATTGAGGCTAATTCGTCTTTACAATAATGGAACGACAATGCCCATCCTGAATTTGAAAACAGGATTAGTATCGCCAGCAATATGTTTGTAAATTTCCGAATCATCGGGGCAAAAGTAATAATTTATTTGTTATAAAATCGTTAAAATGATAAATATAACTCAATTTTAATTATAAGTGACTGTTAATTAGATATTCTTAATTATTTTTTTAAAACTTTATTGTATCTTTGTGCTTTGCTTTTTATCTTTGTGTTTTTTAATATAAATTTATGTCAAAATTATCCACAATCTCAAAGTTTTTGCCACAAGAAGAGCGATTGGCAGTGTCTAACAGACAAATATCTTTGAAAATAGGCTTACCGAAAGAAAGTACATTTCAGGAAAGGCGTATTTGTTTGGCTCCTGATGATGTTGCGGTTTTGGTGGCAAACGGACATAAAATTCTTATCGAATCAGGGGCGGGAGAAAATGCCAATTTTTCCGACAAGGATTACAGCGAGGTAGGAGCAGAAATTGTGTATGATACGGAACAAGTTTTTTCTTGCCCTATCGTATTGAAAGTTGAACCACCAACAAAAACAGAAATAGGTTACCTCCGTCCGAAATCGGTTTTAATTTCTGCCTTGCAGATAAAAACTCAAACGAAGGAATATTTTGAAGCTTTGTCAAAGAAGCAAATTACGGCTTTAGCTTTTGAGTATATTCAAGATGAAGAGGGGAATTATCCTGTTCTTCAGTCTGTTAGTGAAATTGTAGGAGCTGCTTCGGTGTTAATCGCTTCGGAGTTGATTGCCAATACTTCAAACGGAGGCGGTGGTTTTCTCTTCGGAAATATCACAGGGGTTCCGCCTATTGAAGTTGTTTTTCTTGGAGCGAATGACGTAACCAAATCGGCTGTGAAATCGGCAATCGGTTTGGGAGTGAATGTAAAAGTGTTTGATAATTCTTTGGCAAATTTGCGAGAATTGAAACAGTCTTTGGGTTGTTCGGTCTTCACATCTACCTTACAGCCAAAGATTTTGAAAAAAGCTCTGATGCGTTGTAACGTATTAATTGGAGCAATGCGTGGCGAGAATCGTTCTCCCATTGTAGTTAGTGAAGATATGGTTCAGCTGATGAAAAAAGGTTCTGTGATAATTGATGCCAGCATAGATACGGGAGGTTGTATTGAAACAAGCCGAATAACTACTTTGGCAAATCCTACCTTTGTGAAACACAATGTGGTACATTATTGCGTTCCGAATATTGCTTCACGATATGCCCGAACTTCATCATTTACTCTTAGCAATATTTTAATGCCTTTCATATTGAAAATAGGAGAGGAGGGAGGAATCGAGAATATTTTGCACGCAGATAAAGGCTTAAGAAACGGATTGTATTTCTATCACGGAATTCTCACAGATAGTACTGTCTATCAATGGTTTGGACTGCCTTACAAACCCATTAATTTATTGTTCATTTAAAAATTTAACAGTTAGGAGAAATTATTTTTTCCTTTGTTGAAAATATGAAAGAAATCTAAAATGTCAATATTAAAAAGAATTGGATATTATTCCATTGGGCTTTCCATTGGAATTGTGATTGTGGCTTTTTTCTTTAAAAAGAAGGAAACCGAAGCGTTTTGTTATTTTCCTAATTGTAGAGTTTTGAAGGATTTACGTTCCAAAACTATGGAGATTTCTCCTGAAATTATTGCTACTAAAGAGGAAATTACAAAAGTTTTAACAGAAGGTAATGTTCTTTTTGCTAAAAGTGATGTAAAAGCCGTTCCTTGCAAAATTTATGTTATTGAAGGCGATTTGCAAGGAAAAAAAGTAGAAATAACTGTTGAAAATTGCAAAGAAAAAGTTATCGTTAAAAAGGTAACGACTCAATAAATTTTTCTTCTTTCGACTACAAAAATATGAAAAATTCTCTCGGAATACTCAAGAAATATTGGGGATACGATTCGTTTCGTTATCCGCAAGATGCTATAATACAGTCTGTTTTAGAAGGAAAGGATGTTTTGGCTTTAATGCCAACTGGAGGAGGAAAATCCGTTGCATTTCAGGTTCCGGCTTTGGTAAGGGAAGGAATTTGCATTGTGGTTTCTCCTTTGATAGCCTTGATGACAGACCAAGTGGAAAACCTAAAAAGTAAAGGAATCAAAGCCTTGTCCATTGCCGGAGGAATTGCGTATGAGGATTTGGAACGATTGCTCAATAATGCAATTTGTGGGAATTATAAGTTTCTGTATTTATCGCCCGAGCGTTTGCAACAAGAAGTAGTTCAGAATTTTATTAAATCGATGAATGTCAATCTTATAGCTATTGATGAAGCACATTGTGTTTCTCATTGGGGGAAAGATTTTCGTCCAGCCTACTTGAAGTGTAAATGGTTGAAGGAACAGTTCCCTGAAGTCCCGCTGTTGGCTTTGACTGCTTCGGCAACAGTAAGGGTTCAGGAAGATATTCTTCAGCAATTAACCATCGAAAAAGCAACGGTTATTTCTACTTCTTTAAAGCGTCCTAATATTGCCTATATGACTTTCAAAACCGACAGTAAGTGGCAGCGATTAGAGCAAATTCTGAAGAAAAATAAAGGAACTTCTATCGTTTATGTTCGAAGCAGAAATGGAACTGTGCGAATGGCGGAATACTTGCAAGAACAGGGTATTTCGGCAACTTTTTTTCACGGAGGGCTTTCGTCCGAAGAAAAGAATAAAAAATTGAGTACGTGGTTACTGAATGACGTTCAGGTAATGGTTGCCACAAACGCTTTCGGGATGGGGATTGATAAACCTGATGTAAGGACAGTGATTCACTGGGAAATTCCCGCCACAATTGAAGATTATTTTCAGGAAGCAGGAAGGGCGGGGCGTGATGGTGAAAAATCCTACGCTGTGCTACTTTATGATGAATCGGATTTACAAAATGCTAAAAATCAGCTTAAAGAACAAATTATAGACGTTCCGTATTTGAAATTTTTATATGCAAAATTAAATGCTTACTTTCAGGTTGCTTACGGAGAAGGACAAGAAATTTCTTTCCGATTTCAATTTTCTGATTTTTGCAAGCGTTATAATTTGCAGTTTCAAAAAACATACAATGCACTTTCTTTACTTGACAGATTATCAGTTATTTCCTTAAGTCAGAATTTTCACCATAAAATTACGTTACGTTTTCTTCCCACAAGTACGGAAGTGATTAATTACTTGAAAAATCAGCCAGAATTAAAAGATATTGTTTTTTATTTACTGAGAAATTTTTCAGGGATTTACGAGCAAACCACACCTATAAAAATTGAAAGAATAGCTCAAAAAACGGGAATGGAAGTAGCAAAAATGATAGCTCATTTTGAAAAACTCCAAAAAGATGAAATTATAGAATATACGAATGAAAATACGGATGCCGAGATAGTTTTTAAAGTTCCACGTGATGATGACCGTACCATCAATGCGATTGCTAAAAACTTGAAGGAATACAATAAAAATAAGATTGATTTGCAGGAAGCGATGTTTCGTTATATTGAAAATTCGGAGGAATGCAAAAGTGTTCAGTTATTGCGGTATTTTGGCGAAACGGAAAAAACTCCTTGTGGCATTTGCTCTGTTTGTATTTCAAAAAAACGAAAAGTGGAAATAGATGTTAAGGAATTGAGACAACAAATTTTGAGTTTACTGAAAGAACAAAATATGTCTTCCAATGAGTTGCTGTTACGTTTAAATTTTGAGGAGAAAGATATTTTGGAAGAGTTGTATAATTTATTGGAGATGAATAAAGTATATATTAATGAATACAATCAATATGTTATGTTAAAATAATAAATTGAATAAAATAAAAAAAGCAACCTATTTTAGGTTGCTTTTTGAGCGGGAGACGAGGTTCGAACTCGCGACATTCAGCTTGGAAGGCTGACGCTCTACCAACTGAGCTACTCCCGCCTATCCTTTGTTTTACGGGTGCAAATATAATACAACTTTTAGTAAAGTTCCAAATATTTTTTGAACTTTTTTTGATAAAATTTTATGTTAAAATGTAAGTGGTTTGTTTTTAGTGTTTTATGTTGATAAAAAATTAAACAATTTCTGCCACAACAAATGTACTTCCCCCTACAAAGATAAAATCTTCTGAATTTGCATTTTCTTTTGCAGCTTCTAAAGCCTGTTTTACGGAATTGTAAGCCTTTCCGTTTATTCCTTTTTTAATTGCAATTTCAGTTAAAATATGAGTATCTAATCCACGTGGAATATTGGGTTTACAGAAATAGTATTTTGCATCTTTAGGAAACATAGCAAGTGCTGCTTCTACATCTTTATCTTTTGCAAAACCCAACACAATGTGAAGTTTATCAAATGATTGCTGCGAAATTTGTTTTATAACATACGACAATCCAGCCTCGTTGTGTCCTGTATCACAAACTATTTTAGGTTTTTCGCAGAGAGTTTGCCAACGTCCTTTCAAGCCTGTATTTTTCACTACATTTAACAACCCGATTTTAATATCATCATCGGAAATTTCCCAAAAGTCATTTCGTAAAAAATCCAACACAGCAAGAACTCCCTTTATGTTTTTTTCTTGATAAATTCCCTGTAAATCAGTTTTTAAATCCGTTGAAATAGAAGAGGCAAAAACTATGGGAGCATTTTCTTCTTTGGCTTTTTTTGTAAATATAGGAGCTGTTTCTTCATTGTATTCACTAATTACCACAGGTGTATTTTGCTTTATAATTCCTGCTTTTTCAATGGCTATTTCAGGCAAAGTATTTCCTAAAATATCTATATGGTCTTTCGAAATATTTGTGATTAATGATACTTCTGGATTTATAATATTTGTAGAATCAAATCTGCCACCCAATCCTACTTCAATCACGGCAATGTCCACTTGTTCTTTTGCAAAGTAATCAAAAGCCAAACCAACAGTCATTTCAAAGAAAGACAGCTGATTCTCTTCAAAGAAAGATTTGTATTTTTTTATAAATGTAATTACGTTATTTTCAGGAATTTCAGTGCCATTTATTTTTATGCGTTCTCGAAAATCTTTAAGGTGTGGTGAGGTGTATAGTCCCACTTTATATCCCGCTTGTTGTAAAACTGAAGCCAGCATATGACTTGATGAGCCTTTTCCGTTGGTGCCGGCTATATGTAGCGATTTAAATTTTTTTTCAGGATGATTTAAAACGGATGTAAGTGCTTGAATATTATCTAATTTGTGATTCAATGCTTTCCTGCCTTGATTTTGGAACATAGGTAAGCGATTAAACATCCACGAAAGTGTTTCTTGATAGTTCAATTTTGTTAAATTAAAAAGGTTGATATAACAAAAAGATAATTTAAGAAATCATTTTTTAGAATTCTTAAATTATCTTGATTTTAAAATTAGTTCACTTTATAAGAAATTATTCTCCTAATTTGAAGTTAATTACGATAAATCCTATTTGTTGTGCAGGAGCTTTTGAATCAGCATTCCATTTGTGTTTGAAAGCTGTTTTTCGGGCAGCTTCTAACAGACAGGGTTCACGACTGGTAGAGCCTCTCACGCCCGGAGTTGCTTTTACCACATTTCCATTTCGATCAACTTCAATTTGTACAACTATTGTACCTGATTCGTTACAATCTTGCAGAACTTTGCCTTCTGCCTCAATGCTACGTCCTTTAAGTCCCCAGCCTTTGCCTCCGGTTCCCGAACCTCCGGAACCGTAATAACTGCTTGCGTAAGGGTCACCATCGGGACTTCCTTTGTAACCAGTAACATTGTCATCACCTTGTCCTCCGGAAGAATTTCCGTTTGCATTGGCAGCTCCTAAAATGCTTGATAAGGCATCAGTAGCTTCTTTTGACGGTTTTGGTTCTTCTTTTGGTTTTTCGGTTGTTTGTTTATTAGGAGTTTTTTCCGATTTTTCTTTTTTAGGAGTTTCCTTCTTTTTTTCTTTCTTTTTTGGCTCATTCGGGACAGCAATTTCTTCATCATTATCCTGAGCTAAAAGATTTTCTTTAGCACTTTCAGAAGTACTTTCCTCCGGTTTTGACATTTCTTCAGAACGAGATGGTTGTGGTTTTGAAGCACTTGGCGGAGGAGTTCTTTCTCCCATTCCTTGTACATCAACACCAAAAATAACATCCACGCCACTTTCAGGAGGAGGGTCAAGGTATCTCATCCCCGCAAAAAATAGCAGAATCACAACAAGCCCCATAATAACAGAGGTGAGAGCCAGTGATTTACGTTTATGTTCTGTGTCAATTAAACTCATATCATTTTATTTTGGACGAACAGCCAAAATTACTTTATACTGATTTTGATTTGCAATATCCATCACAGTGACAGCTTTCTCAATAGGAACGCTTTCCTCTACTCTCAAAATGATAGTAGGTTTTTCAACTCCCTGCAATGCTATTTTAAGTTCTTGTTCCAAACTTTCAATAGTGATGGGTTTTTTATCTATAAAGTAATTTAAGTCTTTATTTATGCTGACAGAAACATTCTGTGTATTAGTCGATTTACCCTTAGCCTTTGGTAAAAGTAAGTCCAACGCATTTGGGCTATTTGCAGTAATCATAAAGAATACAAGCAACAAGAACACTATGTCAGTCATAGATGACATACTGAACTCAGGACTAACTTTATTTCTACCTCTTATTTTCATCTTAATATTTGGTTTTTAGGAGGTTGTATTATGCAGGTTCGTTCAATAAATCCAAAAATTCAACAGCGTTAGCCTCCATTTGATGAACGATTTTATCGGTACGAACTACCAAGTGGTTGTAGCCAATGTAAGCAATAATCCCCACAATTAAACCAGCCACAGTCGTTGCCATTGCGGTGTAAATACCGTTTGCTAAAGCTCCCATTTCGGCTTGCCCGCCAGCAGTAGCCATTTCGTGGAATGACATAATCATACCAACAACCGTGCCTAAAAATCCTATCATAGGTCCAGCCCCGGCGATAGTAGCTAAAATTGCTGTGTTTTTTTCCAGTTTGTAAACTTCTAACGTTCCGGCATTTTCAATCGCTTTGTTGATGTCTTCCAAAGGTTTACCAATTCGAGAGATTCCTTTTTCAATTAAGCGAGCCACAGGAGTATTTGATTGAACGCAGAACATTCTTGCTGCGTCCAACTTACCAGCCGAAATGCCATCACGAATTTTCATCATAAAGTTTTTATCAACTTTAGAAGCTGATTTTATGGCAAATAGTCTTTCAAAATAGATAAACAAAGCCACAGCCAGCATAATGAATAATACAGCTATGATAACAGTACTCGCAGCTCCTCCATTGAGAATCATATCCATAACTGAAAGCGTTTTTTCTTCAACAAGAGCCGTTTCACTTACAACACTTGCTACTTCACCAGATGTTTGTAATACCAACATAATAATTTTTCGTTTTTTCTTTAAATCTCGCAAAATTAATAATTAATTCTTATTCTGCATAGTTTTTATTGTTTTTTTGCATTTTGATAGATTGATTTTAAGATATATTTTTGAATTAATTTGCTGATAAGTATTCAAATAAGACGACTTTTTATCTTCCGGTAAATAATTTATTTTTTCTGTTTTTTGTAAAAAATAGTTATCTTTGTCCCCTTAAAATTTAAGTATGCCCAATTTACGACATATTCGAAAATATTTTTATAAATATCGTTATCATCTGATATTAGGGATTTTTATAACAATTATTGCCAGAATATTTTCGTTATTTATGCCGGAATATGTACAAAATTCAATAATTGCTATTGAAGAATATGCAAAATCACCGCAAGAGAACCAAAATATAACTCAACTTCTGCTGAAATATTCATTTATCATTATCGGAACGACCATTACTTCTGCTGTTCTGACCTTTTTTATGCGACAATTGATAATTAATGTTTCAAGATATATAGAATATGACCTAAAAAATGAAATTTTTCTAAAATACGAGCAACTTTCACTTTCTTTTTATAAGAGAAATCGTACAGGTGATTTGATGAACCGAATTAGTGAAGATGTTAGTAAAGTGCGGATGTACGCCGGTCCTGCGATTATGTACAGCGTTCAAACGATAACACTTTTTATATGTGTAATTCCGTTAATGTTTTACACATCTGTGGAGTTAACGCTTTACACTCTGATTCCGCTTCCGATTTTATCGGTATTAATTTACGTGATGAGTAGGAAGATTAATAAAGAAACTTTGGTGGTACAACAATTTTTATCGAATTTATCCACTTTCTCTCAAGAAACATTTTCTGGGATAGGAGTTATTAAAGCTCATAATGATGAATTGTTGATTAATAGTCAGTTATCTGATTTAGCGGAAGAAGGAAGACAAAAGAATATTAAACTAGCAAGGATACAAGCAATTTTTTTTCCTACAATGATTTTGATGATAGGATTGAGCTTGATTTTTGTCATTTTTATGGGCGGAAGACTCTATTATTTAGGAGAAATTACCTCAATTGGTGTGATTGTTAAATTTAGTATTTACGTGATGATGCTCACTTGGCCTGTTGCAATGGTGGGATGGGTGAGTTCCATTGTGCAGCAAGCAGAAGCTTCACAAAAGCGAATTAATGAATTTCTGGCAGAAGTTCCTGATATTCAGAATGTAAATCCTAATCCGGAAATAATTGAAGGGAATATTCGCTTTGAAAATGTGAGTTTTACGTATCAAGATACAGGTATTGAGGCTCTTAAGAATATTTCTTTCAACATCAAAAAAGGTGAAACGATAGCTATTATCGGTAAAACTGGAAGTGGAAAAACTACAATTATTGATTTGATTTCCAGAATGTATGATGCTTCCAAGGGACAAATTTTTATTGATGAAAAACCGATTCAAGATTTGAATTTGGAAAGCCTTCGCAAAGCCATTTCAGTGGTTCCGCAAGAATCATTTTTGTTTTCAGATACAATAAAAAACAATCTTTTGTTTGGGAATGCAAAAGCGACTGACAAACAAATAGTTGAAGCAACAGAAAAAGCGGTTGTACATCATAATATAATGGACTTTACACATCAGTATGAATCTGTTTTGGGAGAGCGTGGCGTGTCATTAAGTGGAGGACAGAAGCAACGAATTTCCATTGCTCGAGCTTTGCTCAAAGAAGCTGAAATTTATTTGCTGGATGATAGTCTTTCGGCTGTGGATACAGATACGGAAGAAAAAATACTTCATAATCTGAATGAAATTTTTAAACAAAAAACAGTAATTATTGTAAGTCATCGAGTATCAATTACTAAAAATGCTGACCGTATTTTGATGCTGAATCAGGGCGAATTGGTAGAAGAAGGAACGCACGAAGAACTTTTTAACAAAAATGGTTATTACAGAGCGTTTTACGATTCGCAAGTAGAGTAATGAAAATTTGATGTAAGAATGAAATAATTGTTGTATATTTGTCCTGAATTAGAGTATAATTAATAATTAAAAAAATATAAAAATATGTACAAAATTGTATTATTGCGTCACGGATTAAGCGAGTGGAATAAACTCAATTTGTTTACAGGTTGGGAAGATGTAGATTTAACTGAGCAAGGAATTGAAGAAGCTCGTGAAGCAGGAAGAATCCTTAAAAAAGAAGGATTTAAGTTTGATGTAGCTTTTACTTCTGTTTTGAAAAGAGCTATTAAAACATTGAACTATGCTTTAGATGAAATGGGAGATTTGTGGGTGCCTACCAATAAAAGCTGGCGTTTGAATGAAAAAAGTTACGGAGCTTTACAAGGATTGAATAAAGCCGAAACAGCTGAGAAATACGGTGAGGATCAGGTGCTTTTGTGGAGACGTTCGTACGATGTGAAACCTCCACTTATTGAAGAAACTGATAAAAGACATCCTTCTCACGATCGTCGTTACAGTAGCTTGGCTGCAGAAGAAAAAACAGGAGGGGAGAGCTTGAAGGATACTTACGACAGAATGTTACCTTTCTGGTTCAGTGATATAGCTCCTGCTATCAAGCAAGGAAAAAGCGTAATTATCGCTGCCCACGGAAACAGCTTGCGTTCATTAGTTCAGTACTTGGACGGGCTTAGTGAGGCTGAAATCTTGAAATTGAATATTCCAACAGGGGTTCCTTTGGTTTATGAGTTAGATGCTGATTTAAAACCTATTAAGAGCTATTATTTGGGAGATCAAGAAGCAATTGCAGCTGCAATTAACAGTGTAGCTAATCAAGGGAAATCAAAATAATTTAAATAGGATAGTTTTTTAATCCCGCCAAAAATTTTTAAAATTTGGTGGGATTTTTTATTTTAAAAAGTGAATGATATAAAGTGGTCGCAGGTTACGGTAATGATTAAAACGAAGACCTCCACACCCTTAAAGTCAAAGGCAAAAATAAAGGCTAATTAAAAGAGGCACTATTGGTCACGTGCCTAAAATAGCAGTTAATTGGGTGCAGAGCGAAAAACCTAAAGGTGACCAAATAATGAAAAATCCACTTTATATCACTCCAAATCAAGCAGAAAAAGTCTGTTATAGGTCAACTATCTTTTTTTACTTGAACCTTAATTCTGTTTTTATTAATTCCTGAATTTCAGTCTGATATAAATTTGGAACAACAATTCTGAAACTTGCAATTTCTTCTTTTATTTTGGTTAGTTCGGCAGTTTGTTTTACTACAAGTTCATTGATTTTTTCTTGTCGTTCTTGTGAAAGTCGTAAAAATTCCTTTTCATAATTCAATTTTGACTGATTTTCAAAATCACGAAATTTAGCTTTGTAGAAATTGACTTCACTTTCAAACTCACGATGTTGTGCCAATAATTTTTCTTGCAAAACTTGTAATTCTTCCATTTCGTACAATGGAGTATTAACAATTTTGAATACTTTTTCACCCACTTGTTTGAGTGAAATCAGTTCTTTTTTGATGATTTCATCACGTAAAGTGTCAAAATTGTGGATAAATTTACCAATATGTGCAGCTTTTGCTTCACAAGATTTGTATTTTACAACTTCTTCCAGTGATAAAGTTTTTAAAAAATCATCAATTGTAACATTTTTTAATTTATTAAGAGCTTCAAAGTCTATTTCTTCTACTTTTTCTTCGATTTTTTGACGGACTTGTAATATTTTCTGTGAAATTTCATTTAAACGATTGTCTTTTTCTTTGATGGCAGTTCTTAAATAAGCAGAAATCGCGTATAAAGTTCCTATTTTTTCTAATTTTCCATCAATATTATCTATTTTTTTGAAATTATCCAATTTCTCTCCTTCCAAAGAAGAGGTATGCGTTGCTATGTTTGTAATCAAATTTTGAATTGGTTTCAAGCGTTCTTTGATACGTTCACAAACATAATTGGCTTCGGAAGAGGTCAGTCCAGAAGTGTTAAAATATGGATTTTTTGTAAGTAATGAGTTCATAATTCGAATTTTAGAAAGCAAAAATATGAATTTTTATCAAATCGGATGTTAAAAAAACACTAAAAACCTGTCTAAACTTTTTAATAGGAAAATTAAAAGTTCCAAGAATTTTTA
>NZ_BLBC01000002.1 GCF_009684755.1 Capnocytophaga felis | reverse complement strand
TCGGTAAGTCAAGGGCAAATCGTGGAAATTCGTTGTCAAATTACGACACCTGAAAACTATGTGGAAAATCAATATTTTATTCGGTATTTTCAGTTTGATGGCAATGGGAATTTACGTATTGGAAATGCAGAACCCTTACTACCCAATGACACTTATGAGTTACCCAACAAAATATTTCGGCTTTATTATCAGTCGTTTTCACAAGGAACAACAATGTTTTCCATATGGATAAGTGATTCTTTCGGAAATGAACAAAAAGTAGATTTTGAGTTTGGTAACATCTCAAAAAAAGACACGAAAAAACAACACAATTGTTATATAAATAATAGGTTATTACTTATAAAATCATATCTTTGTATTTCCGAAATGAGTGTTTCGGAAATGGTTGTTTCTTAAAAAATAAAGATATGAAATTTTATAATCGGGAAAAGGAAATTGCAAAACTGCTTTCCATTGCAGAAAAATCAAAGCAAAATGCACAACTTACGGTAGTTACCGGCAGAAGGAGAATTGGAAAAACCCAACTTTTGTTGCAAACCTATAAAGAAACCAATTTTCTGTACTTCTTTGTCGCCAAAAAATCGGAAATGCTACTGTGTGCTGATTTTCAGCAGGAACTGAGTCAAAAATTAGGTATTCCTATCTTGGGAGAAGTAACTTCATTTTCAGTGCTTTTTGAGTATGTAGTGCGACTCTCACATCAGCAAAACATCACCTTGATTATTGATGAATTTCAGGAGTTTTTAGCAATCAATCCTTCGATTTACAGCGACTTACAACACATTTGGGATTTAAACAAGGATAAGGCTCGGTTGAATCTGATTGTTTCGGGTTCGGTGGTTTCGCTGATGTACAAAATCTTTGAAAATAACAAAGAACCTTTGTTTGGCAGAGCCAGTCACTTTATCAAACTCAAAGCCTTTGAAACAGAAGTTTTAAAAGAAGTTTTGTTGGATTTTAATCCGAATTATGAGTCTGACGACCTGTTGGCTCTTTATAGTTTTACGGGTGGTGTTGCCAAATATGTACAACTTTTTATGGATAACGGTTGGATAACCAAAAGCAAAATGATTGCGGGAATGATTGATGAAAATTCCATTTTTATCTCCGAGGGGAAAAACCTGCTTGTTGAGGAATTTGGTAAAGAGTACAGCATTTACTTTAGTATTTTGACTGCTATTTCTGAAGGGAAAAATTCCAGAAGTGAAATCGAAAATTTATTGAAAAAAGAAATTGGAGGTTATCTGACGAAAATGGAACGCGATTTTAATCTGATACGAAAAAATACGCCGATGTTTGCCAAAAGTGAAACCAAAAATGTAAAATACACTTTGGAAGATAATTTTCTAACTTTTTGGTTTCGATTTATTTATAAATACAGCCACATTATTGAAATTGGTGCGTATGGGCAACTCATAAAAATCATTGAACGCGATTACACCACATTTAGCGGACAAAAGCTCGAAAAATTTTTCAAAGCACGTGCTATTGAATCGGGGCAATATACACAAATTGGTAACTTTTGGGACAGGAAAGGCGAAACGGAAATTGATTTCATAGCCGTGAATGACTTGGAAAAGACCGTTGATTTTGCAGAGATAAAACGCAAAAAAGACAATATCAACACAGAAATTCTCAAACAAAAAGTATATCAATTACTACAATTACACCCACAATTAACCAAGTATGAGCATCATTTTCACGCTTGGAGTTTGGAGGATTTGAAATAATCTTCAAAAGCCAACCCCGACCCCTGACTTCCAAAATACGCCTAATGTATCCGTTAGGTGTATTTTGTTTATAGCTTTGCCTTAAATAAATACGGAATAATGGAAGTGATTGTCA
>NZ_BLBC01000001.1 GCF_009684755.1 Capnocytophaga felis | reverse complement strand
GATTTGCCCTTGACTTACCGATTTGGGAACAGGCATCACCTTTACCTCAAAAGGAAAATTCTGTTGTACATTAAGCTCTTTTTCACAAGAGGTTAGCAATGTAGCTATCATCAGAAACAGACTTGCTAAAACGAATTTATATACTTTTGTTTTCATTGATTATTCATTAAAAGATTAAAACATATAACGAACTCCCAATCCTACCGAGGGACGCAAATGCTCCAAGGAAGTACTCCATAGGGTTTGTAACTTACCTTGCATAAGCAACACCCAATGATTGGTCAGATAGGTCTCTACTGAAATTACACCCGCCACACCATAGACCCATTGGCTTTGATTTTGTAAAATCGCTCCGTCATAAAGTCGTCGTTTATCTCCATTAACCATTTCATAACCCAAAAGTCCATACATTCCTCCATTTACGGCAAGAGTTCGGGTGGATTCGCCTAAGAGAAAAAAACTATACCCGCCTTCGAAAAGATACGTTTCCGTAGGAATTTTTACCTCTTTATACGTGTAATACCTTGTGCTATATTCCAATGCTACACGTTTATAGTTTCCATTTTTAGCATTTATGGTTAGCCCCAATCCCGCTGAAAAATCACTCATTGAAAAGTTATTTCCGAAGACACTTACAGGAAACGTCACAGCAATTTCCAATCCTTTTTGACCAGGAAACAATCGTTGAGCAAAAAGCGTATTATATCCGCTCATTGCCAATACTATACATAAAAAATAACGTATCATTGAATTAAAATTTTAGGTGAAACTGTTCAATAGGACGTGCTTTACTAATATCTTCATTGGTAAGTAAAAACGACTGATAACGACTTCCATTTTTTTCAAAGATTTCAATGCGAAGCACTTTGTCATCGGATAAGGTAAACCCTTCCAACATATATATGCAACGAGCATCTTTTTTGGGTTTAACCACTAATAAAGGCTGATACATACGCAATGGTTCTATGGAAATTTCTTGCACAAGGCTTTGCTTGGTTGTTTTTTTATCAACCATTTTAAAAGAGATAAAATCTACCTCAAAAGGCATACGACTTCGGTTTTTGAGCTTGATATCCAAGTACAATTTCCCGTTGTGTACATACATTCCTTTCAGTAGCCACGAGATTCCTGCATTTTGCGAACCAATATGTTTTATAAATTCTCGTTTTTGGTTGTAAATGGAAGTCATAATCATTTGAGCCACCGCAGGCGATTCCCAACCTGTGTCAGAGAACAATATATCCGACTTAACGCTATTGCCCTGTGGAATATTTCGGGCAAAATCCAAGGTAAGCAATTTCGGAGAAGGATGATAACACACCTCGAAACTGAAAAAACCACCATCTTCGGTAATAACTGAAAGATTGGTCTTTTGTTCAAAATCGGTTACCGCTGCCTTGACCCGAAGTACATTTTCAGCTTCTTTGGCTTTGTCTGCAATCAAATGCTCACTTCCTAAATCCACATAACGAATTGCCGAAGGAAAAATCAAATGCGTGGTTTTGTCATAAGTAACCTCTAATGGATAAGGCGTTACTTGTGTATTTAACGTAGCTGTCGATGATTTATTCGTAGTCGACATTTCACTGCCCGTTTGGGCGTACGATAAGGCAGTACAAACTGCCATTAGAAAAAACATTGGTGTTTTCATTGTGTTTAATGTATTAAATTGATATTTATTTTTCTTTCATTCTATTTTTCTAAACTTCCTAATCCCCTTTTCTTCTAATCCCCTAACTTCCTAATCTCCTTTTCTCTTAGAATCTTATTTTTTAGCCACTAACAACACCTGATATCCTGCTTTGACTTTTATAGCGGGTCGGGTGATTTTTTTGGATAGATAGGAACTTGTTCCTTGCACAACACTTTTGGTCATATCCGAAATAATTTGGTCTTTGGCAGAAGAATTAAACGTAAAGCTAGTACCTGAGTTGCTTCCCATTGAGGCGGCTATTTCCCGAAAGGCATTGGCATCGGGAGTGTAAGGTAGATATAAACCTTGCTGTCCGTCCAAATCGTAGGCAGTGAGAGCAATGGGAATAACTTTACCTTTGTATTCCAATGAATGAATATCCAAAAGAAGCCTATCGCCACTGACTTTTGCGGTGGCAGTGAGTAGTTCCCCTTGGGGAATAAGCATTTGGGCTACGCGAATAGGTTCCAACAGTCGTAAAGGTACACGAGTATTTTCTTGGATGGATTGTTGCCAATGTACACAGGCTCGTATGCTGTTTTTAAGACGAGTAGCCGTCGGTTTAAAACTTTCTGCTCCTACAAAGTTGCGTTGATTTTGCGTAAGCCAATGCTGTGTCAAAACGCTATCATTTTCCTTTCGAGGTAAACGACTTACTACTTTATTTTCGGTGGTATATACAGGAAGTACTGAGGCTTTTTCGGTAGTAGGCACGGAATTAGTAACCTTTGTATTCTCTGAAAGTCCATCGGAAGGCAACGTAGAAGTACCATTGGTATTTTGAGGTAAATATTTTGATGCCATCTGATAGGATTTTTCCATCAGTGCCATTTGAGTATCAAGAGGGTCTTGATTTTCTTTTTCAGAAAGTTGAGCTTTGAGCATCTCGATTTCTTCTTCCAAGCGTTGCTTTTCTTCCATAGCCGAATTGTCTTGATAAAAATTGCCCAACGTGTGATGAATATCCCGATAGGTATGTGCCGAGTGAGTTATGGCATTGTGTGTGGAAGATTCTTTTTTTCTTTGAGGAGCCTGTGAATGTGTTGTTTGAGAAATCTCATTTTGCAACCAATAATCGGACAACACCCCCAAAGCAGCTTCCTGCTGAGATTGTTTTTGGTCGAGCAAGGCTTGTTCGTAGGCAATTTCCTTGTCAGAGGGTAATACGTTTTCTTTGGCTTCTGGCACTAATTCATCTATACCCTTTGGATCGTTTTCGGAAGAAGTATCCCCTCCAAAAAGCAGGTACATACACCCCAAAAATACCAATCCCATTAGGGTAAAAACAAGCCATTTTTTGTATTGCTGTTTTCGAGCAAGGGCTTTTTCTTGGCTCTGTTGCTCGTATTGTTTTTCCTCCTCTTCGGTAAGAAGAACACTCATCTTTTGCTTAGCCGATGGCTGTGTATTGTTATGATTTTCCATATCTTTATGTTTTTGTTTCTTGTTCTTTGTTCTTTGTTCTCTGTTATTTGAATTTTATCAGTACGATAAAGGTCAGTAACACATAAATTATAAAACCGATGATGATATAGTTTCTTCGTGTTTTTAGGGGTAGTTGTTGGCAGTACTGCTCAATACGGTCATTGAGTTTATTTCGGTATTTTAAAAGGTATTGTATCATCGTTCTACGGTTCTAAGGTCTTTATTTTCGATAACGGTAAATTGCTCCATAATAAACCCTTGCGGATTGTTATCTGAACGTACGGAGTTCACTAATCGACAAGCCGTTATAAGGCTTCGCTCGGTGATATTACTCTGACGGGTGATAAATTGCTTAGCAAAGGTTTGTACCTGATATGGATAATGTTCAAAATCACAGTGAATACTATCGATAACCACACGCTGTTGAATATTCCCTGAAATCATCCGATGGTAAAACCCTTTTTCGTTTAAATCCTTATAGTAGTCAAAAGCCGATTTGTCTGCTAGAAAAAACGCTCTCTTGGTATTGTCCTCAATGGCTTTTTTATCAGGGGCTACATTGAAAAATAGTTCGTGAAATCGGCGTATATGCTCACGAGCTTCCACAGGGCGGTTGATTTTCGTATCTTGTGAAAGAGCCAACATCAGAGATTTACCATTGTCCAACAC